>NZ_CP071696.1:0-2400000 GCF_018024495.1 Agromyces archimandritae | reverse complement strand
CGCACCGGGGCCCCGATCTTTCCGGGGGTCGTTTCCTGCCACCTCCAGGCCGAATCCGTGAGGCGGATGGCGGGAAATGGCCCCCGGAAGCGGATCATGGGGGCGCAGGGGGGCGGCGCCGATCTCACGCCCGGCCCTCCCGCAGGAGTGCCGATCTCCCGCGCGACCCTCCCGCAGGAGTGCCGATCTCACGCCCGGCCCTCCCGCAGGAGTGCCGATCTCCCGCCGGAGTACGCACTTCCCGGTACTCCGGCGGGAGATCGGTACTCCTGGACGTCGATTCCGTTCCGGGGGTCGTTTCCTGCCACATCCACGCCGAAACCGTGATGCAGGTGGCAGGATATGACCCCCGGAAGCACATCGTGGGGGCGCAGGGGGCGACTGCCGGACGGGGCGTGCGAAGGATGGCGCGCGGCGGCGCGCACGAACGACGCGACGGGGCGCGCGAAGGGCGGAGCGCGCGGCGCCGCGCGCCCCGGAAACACAGCGCGGGTGGATGCCGGTGCGCACCGGCATCCACCCGCGAACCCGCGTGCGGGGTTACTGCACCGACCAGCCGCCGTCGGAGGGCAGCACGACGCCGTTGATGTTCGTGCCGTCCTCGCTCAGCAGGAAGGTGATCGAGGCGGCCAGCTGCTCGGCGGTCGCCAGGCCCGGGATCATCTGCTGGAACGGTGCCAGGCGGGCACTGCCGGCCTCGGAGACGTTCGGCGGGAACGGGATGCCGGTGGCGACGCCGCCGGGGGCGACGGCGTTCACGCGGATGCCCTTGGGGCCGTACATGAAGGCGGCGCTGCGGGTCAGGCCGACGACGCCGTGCTTGGAGACCGTGTAGGCGTTGCCGGAGGCGTTGCCGCGGATGCCGGCTTCGGAGGCGACGTTCACGACCGAGCCGCGGCCGGCTTCGAGCATCTTCGGCAGCACCGCGCGGGTGAGCTTGAAGACGCCGGTGAGGTTGATGCCGATGACGCGGTCCCAGATCTGGTCGCTCGTCTCGTGCAGCGGAGAGAAGTCGTCGTTGACGCCGGCGACGTTCGCGAGGCCGTCGATGCGGTCGCCGGCCGCGGCGATGACGCGGTCGAGGTCGTCCTGCTTCGTGACGTCGGCGGCGACGGGCACGACCTGCCCCTCGGGGAAGGTGCCGGCGAACTCCTGCAGCTTGTCGGCCGAGATGTCGACGGCGACGACCGTGCCGCCTTCCCGGGCGATCCGGGATGCCGTGGCGCGGCCGATGCCGGAGGCGGCGCCCGTGACGATGATCGTGCGGCCCGAGAAGCGGCCCGCGGTGACCTGTTCGGTCCAAGCGCCCGACTCGGTCTCCTCGGGCATGACGCCGCCGTTGACCTTCAGCACCAGATCGTCGACGACCGACTGCGGCATCTGCCCCTGGCTGAGGGCGACGAGCTGCTGCAGCGGCAGCCCCTTGATCGGCTCGAGCGTCTCTTCCGAGGCGCCGCTCTGGGCGAGGAGGCCGCGCACGAGCGGGCCGCCGTCCGGGTGATCGAGCCATTCCCCGATCGTGCTGTTCGCGGTGAGCGCCTTGTGCTCGGCCATGCCTGTCTCCTTCTCTCGGGATGACCCGGGTGTCGACTCGATTCTACGCGCCGTGGCTCTCGGTGACCGGGATGGATGCCCGGGCGCGACCGACGGCATCCGTCCACCGAATCGGGCGGCGCCGCGGCGACCGGGTTAGCGTGGAAGCCTGCAGAGGGGAGCAGACCATGACCGATTTCGTCGACCCGCTCGAAGAGCCCTACGCCGCCGACCGGGCTGCGGCGACCCCGCCCGACGCCGGGGCCGAGGAGGCCTTCGAGGCGCGCCGCGAGGCCGAGCGGCGCGAGGCCGAGAACGAGGCCGCCGAGACCCGCCCCGGCCCGAGCCCGGACGCCGCCGACGGCACGCAGGTCACCAGTGCGAGCGAGGGCGACGCCCTCGACCCGACGACGCCCGTCGACAACCTCGAATAGCGGGCACGCGTCGCGTGGCGCCGGTCACAGCCGCGCGCCGATGACGGCCTCGCCGAGGGGTGTGCGCAGGTGCAGCACGCGCGGGCCGTCGCGGCGGCTCGCGATGAGGCCGGCGTCGCGGAGCACGCTCAGGTGGTGCGAGGCGGTCGAGGCCGCGAGGCCGGCATCCGCTGCGACCCGGCTCGTCGTCCGCGGCTCCCCCGAGGCCAGCAGGATGCCGGCGCGAGCCGGGCCGAGCAGGGCGGCGAGCGCGGCGGCGGCGGATGCCGTCCGGCGCGCCCACGACTCGGTCACCCCCTCGGCCGGGTAGAACAGGGTCGGCTGCACGGGCGCTTCGGTGAGCACCGAGCATCCGCCGGAGAACACCGACGGCACGAGCCGCAGCCCGCTGCCGCGGCAGTCGACGATCTCCCGGTGGGCGGCGAGTTCGACGCGGACGGCGTCGGCCGACCACGACACCCGCGGGTGCAGTTCGGCGGCCATCGCGGCGATGCCGCCGAGGGCGATGCGCCGCGAACGCACGGCGACGTCGGCGCGGAGGATGCGTTCGAGCTGCGTCCAGACGGGGGTGAGCAGCGCCGCCCAGACCGCCTCCCACGCGTCGGCGATGCGCGCCCGCCAGACGACCGGGTCGGCGAGCATCCCCCGCACCGCATCGTGCCGGGCGCCGGTCGTGCGCACGAGCATCTTGCCGAGGTCGACCCGCATCCCGTCGATGGATGCCGCACGCAAGCGCTCCAGTTCGCCAGCGGCATCCAGATCCCACTCCGGTTCGGCGGTGAGGAAGTCGGGGAAGTACCCGCTCGGGCCGATCAGCACCGCGAGGGTGTCGAACGCGCCTTGCGGCACCCGGCCGCGCACGGCGCGCAGCCACCCCCACTGCATCGGATGCTCGGCGGGGCGCTGCAGCACCCGCACCGCATGGGCGAGCTCGTGCCCGGGCGAGAGCCCGAACCGGATCGCCGACACATCGTCCGGCGCGAGCCGGAACTCCACCACGTTTCGATCCACATCGAAAAGGTATCGGGGGTGGATGCCGGGGCGCGAGCCTGAGGGGACCGGCAGCGCATGCCGGGCACGCGGCATCCACCGGATGCCGGCGGGGCGGCATCCACCGGCGAAAGACGAGTCATGGACTACACGACGCAGATCCTCATCGAACCGAGCTTCGAGACGCCACCGCCCGAGGTCATCCCGGCCGAGGCGCTCGCCGTCGGCGACCGCGGCACCCGCCGCTTCGTCGGCCGCGACCACGGCGCCGGGGCCTCGTACTTCTTCGTCGACTACGAGGAGATCGGTTTCGGCCCGACGCTGCACTGGCACCCGTACGCCGAAACGTGGGTGGTGCTCGGCGGCACCCCGCGCATCACGATCGGCGAGCACGAGCTCACCGCCGCCGTCGGCGACACCGTCACGGCTCCGGCCGGCATCTGGCACCGCTTCGTGAACGCGGGCCCCGGCCGGCTGCGGATGCTCTGCATCCACGCCTCCCCCGTCATCATCCAGACCTTCGCAGACGCACAGGAGTAGTCATGTCGTTCCAGGCGTATCTCGACAATGCCGAGGCCCAGACCGGTCTCACCCCCCGGCAGTTCATCGCGCTCGCCCGCGAACAGGGATTCGCGGAGGGCGCGAAGGCCGGCCCCGTCATCGCCTGGCTGAAGGAGGCTCACGGGCTCGGCCACGGCCACGCCGCCGCCCTCGCGCACGTCATCACGAAGGGCCCGAAGATCGGCGCGAAGCACGTCGGCAAGGCCGGGCCGCACGGCGACGCCTCCGACACGCTCTGGCTCGACGGCGCGGCGAGCAATCCGGCGGCCGCCGGATAGCGGACCGCGCCGCCGGACCGAGCTCAGCCGTCGCCGGGCTGGCCTTCGAGCTCCCGGCGGCGTTCGGCGATCGCGCGACGCAACCGCTCCTCCTCGATCTCGCGGTCGAGGTCGGCGAGCTGCTCCTCGGTGGTGCGGGCGGGCGCCGGGGCGCGCATGGGCGCGGGTGCGGATGCCCGGTCGCGGCCCCACGGCATCCGCGCACCGCCGTCGGAGCCGCCGTATTCACGGCCGATCGCGAACCACAGGATCGAACCGATCAGCGGCAGCAGCACGACGAGCAGGATCCACACGAACTTCGGCATGTGCCGCACCTGCTCATCGCCCCGCATGATGAGGTCGATGAGCGCGGCGAGCATGAGGACGAGCGGCAGAAGCCCCAGCACGATCGGCATGGCGGAAGCATAGAGGACCGGCGATGCCCGCCACCAGATCGTGCCCCGAGTGGATGCCCGAGCGCGCCCGCATCGTGCCCCGAGTGGATGCCCGAGCGCGCCCGCATCGTGCCCCGAGCGGATGCCGGCGCGCGCCCGGTCAGTCCCCGCGCCGCATCGCGGCGGCGATGAACTCGCCGATCATGACGGCCGTGGCGGCCGGGCCGCGGCTCGGCGTATCGGGCAGGATCGAGGTGTCGGCCACGCGGAGGCCGGTCACCCCGTGCACCCGCCCGAACTGGTCGACGACGGCCGCAGGGTCGCCGGACGGCCCCATGGGCGCGGTGCCGCACATGTGGATCGCGGTGCCCAGGTGCCCGCGCGCCCAGGCATCCAGCGCCGCGTCGTCGCCGAGGGTCGCCTCGTCGAGTTCGGTGAGGCGGGCGACGTGCTCCGCGAATGCGTCGGCGGCCAGGAGCCGCGCGCCCGTGCGCAGGGCCTCGCGCATGCGGGTGCGGTCGCGTTCCTCTTCGAGATAGCGGTAGGCGATCGCCGGCATCGCGTGCGGGTCGGAGGAGACGAGCTCCAGGACCCCGCGCCCGACCGCTTGCTGCACGGCGACGATGAGGCTGAGATCGTCGGCGTGGATGGCCTGCTGCGCGAGCCGCTTCTTCGACACGCCCCGCAAGCCCTTCAGGGTCTCCAACGGGCGGGAGAGCGCCCCGGCGATGCCGCCGCCTGCGGCCATCGCCCGGCCGAGGGGCCTGAGCATCGGCATGATCTCGAGGTCGCCGGGCGTCGGCGAGCCCGAAGCGGTCAGGTGCAGCACGCTCTCGAAGAGCTGCGCCGGCCGGGCCGCGTCGAGGCGCCCGGCCGGCCGGAAGTTCAGGGTGATGTCGGGATGGTCGCTGAAGGCGGCCCCCACGGGCGCGTCCATGACGACGGGCACGCCGACCCCGCCCAGCTGCCCGGCCGGCCCCACCCCCGAGAGCATCAGCAGGTGCGCCGACTTGATCGCGCCGCCTGCGAGCACCACCTCGCCCGCGTCGATCTCCTCGAGGCGCCCGTCGGTCTCGGCGACGACGCCGATCGCGCGGCCGCCGGCGATCCGCACCCGGTGCACGAGCGTGCCGCCCTGCACGGTGAGGTTCGGGCGGGTCGCCCGCACGGCATCCACATAGCCGAGACCCGTGTTGATACGCACGCCGTCGACGATGTTCACCGGCAGCGGGCCGATGCCCTCCAGGGTCGACGGGTCGTTCTTGTCGGGGTCGTCGGCGAAGCCGAGCTCGCGGGCGGCGGCGTCGAAGAGGGTCGTGAGGCGGGCCGGGCGGGCCAGCTCGCGCCGCACGGGCATCGGCCCGCTGCCGCCGTGGATGCCCGTCTCGCCGTAATCCAGGTCGCGCTCCAGGGCGCGGAAGACCGGCAGCACGCGTTCGGGCGCCCACGCGGGGTTGCCGGCGGCCGCCCAGCGGGCGAGGTCGGTGTCGCGGGCGCGGATGAAGTAGCCGCCGTTCAGCGCCGTGGACCCGCCGAGCACCCGGCCGCGCGCGACCGTGTACGGCAGCCCCGGCGCGAGCTCGGCGGTGAAGCCCCAGTTCGCCGGGTGGCCGGGCATCGCCGCGCTCATGACCGAGGCGTCGAGCAGCTCCCGCGGGTAGTCGCGGCGCGCGGCGGCATCCGCACCCGCCTCCAGCAGCAGCACGCTGCGATCCGGGTCCTCCGACAGGCGCGCCGCGAGCGGCGCCCCCGAGGCGCCCGCTCCCACGACGACGACGTCGTAGCGGGTCATCGGGCCGGCACGGCCTCGCCGAGCCACTCCTCGAAGGTCTGCGTGCCGAGATCCGCATCCGGCCCCGGCAGCACCGCGCCCTCGCGCATCGCCCGGTACTGCTTGCCCGGCAGCGACACGCCGACCACGGGCCCGCGCAGCCCCTTCGCCTTCGCCAGCCGCCGCACCATGTCGTCGATCTGCTCCTCGCGCGGCCCGGCGAGGTCGCGGGCATGCCCCACGGCATCCGCCGCGGCCAGGGCGACGAGCCGCTCGCCGACCTCGCGTGCGGCGACGGGCTGCGAGCGCGCCTTCGGGGCGAAGTGGATGCCGGCGAACCCGTACCCGGCGAGCATCTGCTCGGCGAACTCGTGGAACTGCGTGGCCCGGAGGATCGTCCACGGCCGGTCGCCGGCCTCGATGACGTGCTCCTGCGCGAGCTTCGCCTCGTAGTATCCGTACGGGGCCCGGTCGATGCCGACGATCGACAGCGCCACATGATGGCCGACGCCGTGCCGGCCCTCCGCGGCGAGCAGACGGCAGCTCGCCGTCGTGAAGAACTCGCTCGCGGCGCGCTCCGACAGCGTCTTCAGATTGCTCGTGTCGATGACGGCGTAGACGCCCTCGAGGGCCTCGTCGAGGCCGGCGCCCGACATGAGATCGACGCCCGCCGAACGGGCCAGGACGACCGTGTCATGCCCTGCGGCGCGTGCCGCATCCACCGCGTGGGCTCCGATGGTGCCGGTTCCCCCGGCGACCGCGATCCTCACCGCGTGCTCCTCTCATCGCCGCCGCCGGCACCGAGCCGGCCGCGTGACCGCCTCACACCTTAGACCCGATTCGGGGGTCGCGGTGGGAACGGTGCGCGGATCCCGCGACTCCGGCACGATGGGGATATGAGCACTCCGCAGCAGTCAGAGCCGGCAGGTGTGCCGGCATCCGTCCCGGCATCCGGAACCGCCGGCGCGCCGAAACCCGGCCGGGTCCTCGCGCTCGTCGGCTTCGCCCTCGGCGTGCTCGGCGTGCTGCTGAACGCGGTCGGCAGCCTCGTCTATGCGGCACTGCTCATGCAGGGCTACGAGCAGCTGGCGATCGCCGCGAACGTGCAGTCGGTGCTGTTCGCGATCGCGACGGCGCTCGGCCTCATCGGCCTCGTGCTCGGCATCGTCGCCCTCACCCGTACGGGCGCCCCGAAGGGCTGGCCGGCCGCGGCGACGGTGCTCGGCGCCGTCATCGTCTTCGACGGGATCGTGGTCGGGCTGCAGAGCCTCGTGTACGTGCTGCTCTGATCGAGGCGCGCGGGGCCCGGCGACGTTCGGTCAGTGGGCCCGCCAGTACCCGCAGAAGGTGACGGCCTGCTTCGGCACACCGCGCTCGCCGACGAGGTGGCGGCGGGCGCCGGTGGCGAGCTTCGACTCCCCGGCGGCGAAGGCGGTGACGGACTCGTCGACGGCCAGCTCGCGCAGATGCTCGAGGGCTGCGACGCCTGGCGCCTGCCCGGGCTCGCGGACGATCCAGTGCACCTCGACGCCGTCGGGGGCTTCGTCGGGCTGCCGGTCGCCCTCGTCGGCGAGCTCGATGAGGGCGTCGCCGGCGGTGTCGCGGGGCAGGTCGCGGAGGATGCCGAGCACGGCCGGCATCGCCGACTCGTCGCCGACGAGGAGGGTGCGTGCGGCATCCACCGGGGAGAAACCCGCGCCCTGGTCGATGAGCGCGACGTGCGCACCGAGCGGCAGGCCCGCCGCCCACGGCCCGGCGACGCCATCGGACCCGTGCACCACGAAGTCGATGTCGAGCTCGCCGGCCTCGGCGCGGAACTCGCGGACGGTGTAGTTGCGGATGACGGGGCGTGTCGCACGCGGCAGCGTGAGATAGCGGAGGTAGCCGGCCATGTCGTAGGTGCCGGAGAGGTTGTCGAAGCGGGTGCCGTCGTTCGTCGGCACCGCGAGCCGGAACCACTGGTCGAAGCCGACGTGGCGCCAGTCGGCGAGCTGCTCGCCGGCGAGGGTGAGGCGCACGAAATTCGGCGAGATCCGCCGGGCCTCGACGACCTCGGCCGTGACGACGCCGGTCTCGGCGTGGGTGATGGTGATGTTGCTCGACGCCATCCGGGCCTCCTCTTTAGGTAAGCCTCACCTTAGCCGACATGCGTACCGGCGCAACAGCCCTCACACGAGGGGCGTGCCGTGCGTGTGGAAGGTGTCGATCGTCTTCAACCCCCACGCCTGACCCTTCGCGCGTTCGGCGGCCGTCCACGAGATCGTCTTCCAGTCGGGGGCGAGGATGAGGCGCGCGCCCGCGTTGCACAGCTCGATGCGGTTGCCGCCCGGCTCCCACACGTACAGGAAGAAGGTCTGCTGGATGGCGTGCTTGTGCGGCCCCGTCTCGATGTGGATGCCCGCTTCGAGCATGACGTCGGCGGCGCGCAGGATGTCCTCGCGCGTATCGGTCGCGAAGGCGATGTGGTGGAGGCGCCCGTTCGCGCCCGTCCAATCCTCGGTGTAGACGAGGTCGTAGCTCTTGTTGCCGAGGCTGTACCAGATCGCCGCATCCTCGCCCTCATCGGTGACGATGCGTTCGGTGCACCGGGCGCCGAGCACCTCGGAGAGGAAGCGGCTCGTGTTCGGCACGTCCTTCGTGAGGTAGTTGACGTGGTCGAGGCGGCGCACGTTCGCCCCGCGGCCCGGGAAGGCTGCGGCCTGGTTCTTCAGCGACGGCCGGTCGCCATCGCCCGCTTCGTACCAGTCGACGTCCCAGTACACGGCCATCGGGTGCCCGTCCGGGTCGGCGAAGCGGGTCACCTCCCCCAGCCCGCGCACGCCGTCGTCGAGGTCGACGCGCTGCCCGCTCGCCTCGATCGCGGCGCGCATCCGCTCGTACGCCCCGGCGCTCGCCGCCCGCAGGAACGTCGTGCCGACGCCGGCCTGCTCGCGTTCGATGAGGCGCAGCGTCCACGACTGGTAATCGTCCCAGGCGTGCAGGTACACGGAGCGCTCGTCGCGGCCGACCTCGGTGAGCGCCATCTGGTTCACGAAGAAGTCGCGGCTGGCCTCGAGCACGGGCGTGTACAGCTCGACGGGGCCGACATGGGCGAGATCCCGGCGGCGTTCGGGGTCGTGGGTGAGGGCTGCTTCGACGTTCATGGTGCTCCTGGGGTGCGTGATTCGGGTGTGGATGCCGGGGCGCGGCGGGTCAGGGAGTGGATGGCGCCGCCTGCGCCTCCTCGGGTTCCGGCGGGCGCGGGAAGACGCGCCCGTCCATGATCTTGCGGGCGGTTCTGACGACGGTGGATGCCGCGAGCGAGGTCTCCGGCCCGCTCCCGGCGAGCGTCACCTCGGCGGCGAAGGCTCCGGTGGGGTGCTCGACGAGCGCGGGGCGGCCTGCTGCGGCCGGGTCGAACACGACGGTGCCGGGGGTGCGGACGCCGGCGACGACCGAGACGGCGCCGAGCACCCCGATGGCTTCGTGCACGCGGTGCGGGATGAAGGTGCGGGTGGCGACGAGGCCGCCGTGGCGGGCGGGCGAGCAGATGGAGAGCTTGGGGACGGTCTGCCGGGTCACGTCGCCGAGGCCCATCTCCGTTCCTGCGGCCAGGCGCACGGTTTCGAGGCGGCTGCGCAGGGCCGCGTCGCCCTCGAGCACGGCGGGCGCCTCGTCGCCGGCGAGCCCGAGGTCGGCGGCGCGGATGAGGACGACCGGCATCCCGGCATCCACGCACGACACCTCGAGGCCGTCGAAACGGTCGACGAGCCGCCCCGTCGGGAACAACGGCGTGCCGTCGCCGGGGAACTCGAGCCGCACCGGCGCGGCGGGGAACGGGACGCCGCTCATCTCCTCGGCACCGTCGTAGTCGACCCGGCCGCCGGGGGTCTGCACGGTCGCGACGACGAGCGCCGGCGAGGGGTTCACGCGGCGGATGCGCACGGTCGTCGTCTCGGGGCCGGCGGCGACGAGGCCGCGTTCGATCGCGAAGGCGCCGACGCCGGCGAGCAGGTTGCCGCAGGTCTGCGCGTCGGAGACGATCGGGCGGTCGGGCACGACCTGCAGGAAGAGGTAGTCGACGTCGGCGTCCGGGTCTGCCGAGGGCGAGACGACGGCGACCTTGCTGGTGAGCGGATGCCCGCCGCCGAGCCCGTCGATCTCGCGCGCGTCGGGCGAGCCCATGATGCGGAGCAGCAGCCCGTCGCGTTCGGCGGGGTCGGCCGGCAGTTCGTCGGCGAGGAAGTAGGCCCCTTTCGAGGTGCCGCCGCGCATGAGCATGCACGGGATGCCGGCGGTCACGGTGCGAGCCTCGGCACGGCCTCGCCGCCCTCGCCGGCCGCCGGGTCGCCGGCGACCAGGGCGAGCACGCGGGCGACGGCGCGGGCGATGTCGGCGCGGCCGCCTGCGGCCTCGGCCATGTCGGCGGCGGCCTCCATCTCCTCGATACGGCGGCCGGCGTGCGTGGCCGTGCCGTCGAGGAAGCCGGCGAGGGCTGCCCGGTCGAGGCCGGTGAGGGTGTCGACGAGGTGCTCGCCGAACCAGTCGCCGAGCCCCTCGCGTTCGGCGGCGCGGAGGGATTCGATCATGACGCCCGTGAGCCCCTTCACGAGCAGGCTGCGGAGGAGTTTGCGGGCGGCGGCGGTGCCGGGCGGGCCGGGCAGGACCTCGACGGGCAGGCCCGCGGCGGTGAGGATCGCCGCGAGATCGCCGGCCCCATCCCCCGAGACCAACACGGGGGTACCTGCAGCGCCGCGGCGCACGGGCGCCATGATGGCCGCGTCGGCGAAGCGGATGCCGCCGGCCGCGGCGCGTTCGGCGAGGTCCCGTTTGCCGGCGGGGCCGCCGGTGGCGAAGTCGCCGTGCAGGGCGCCGGCGGGGGCGTGTTCGCGGGTGGATGCCAGGGCCTCGGCGGAGTGGGCGGCCGTCGTGAGGGCGAGTACGGCATCCGCACCCGACACCGCCTCGGCCGCGTCGGCGGCGAGCCGCACCCCGTCGATCTCGGGGGCGGCGAACGGATCCCAGGCGGTCACCTCGGCCGTGCCGGCGAGGGCGCGGGCGAACATCCGCCCCGCCTCGCCGAGGCCGAGGATCGCGACGCGCGTCATCGCTCCCCCTCGGGCAGGCGGTCGACGTATTCGACGCCGAGGCGCTCCAGCAGGGGCCGGAGCCCGTAGAGCTCGACGCCGAGGGCGCCGCCGGCGAACTGCGCGCGCTTGGCCTCTTCGCCCGCGATTCGGGCCTCGGCGGCGTCGGCGACCTCGGCGCCGCGTTCGATCGGCAGCACGAGCACCCCGTCGTCGTCGGCGACGACGATGTCGCCGGGGCGGACGGGGCATCCGTCGACGACGACGGGCACGTTCACCGAACCGGCGCTGGCTTTGACCGTGCCCTGGGCGTGCACGCCGCGCGCCCAGACGGGGAAGCCGGCCTCGCGGAGCACGGCGATGTCGCGCACGCCCGAGTCGGTGACGAGGCCGCGGACGCCGCGGGCGGCGAGCGAGGTCGCCAGCAGGTCGCCGAACATGCCCGTGACCGACTCGCTCGTGGTGGCCACGACGAGCACGTCGCCGGGGCGGCAGACCTCGACGGCGGCGTGGATCATGAGGTTGTCGCCCGGCTGGCAGAGCACGGTGACGGCGCTGCCGGCGATGGCGGCGCCCTGCTGGCGGGGCAGGACGTGCGGGCCGAGGAGGCCGATGCGGCCGGCGGCCTCGTGGGCCGTGGCGACCCCGGCGGCTCCGAGGCGGTCGATGACGGCGGCCTCGGCCCGGTCGATCTCGCGGACGACGAGGTGGCGGGCGGGCATCAGGCCAGCTCCGAGGCGACCTGCGGGTAGACGCGCTGGAAGGCTTCGGCGCGGGTGTTCACCGGCAGGCCGAGGTTCGGGCCGCTGTTGCGCTTGGCCTGCACGCCGCGGCGCTTGCCGAGGTCGGTGTAGTACTCGACGAGGTGGCCCTGAGCGCCGAGGGCGTTCATCGCGGCGACTTTGCGATCCCACACCTCGGTGATGTCGAGGAGCACGTCGGGTGTGAAGCCGCACACCTCGCTCTGGTGGGGTTCGAAGCAGAAGACGGGCGGGGCGCCGATGACCTCGCCGGGGCCGGCGACGCCGGGCGCCTGGGCGAGGACGCGGGCGCGCATGGCGATCTCGGCGGCCTTCGGATGGTCCATGTTGTAGGGGTCGGCTGCGGCGTGGGTGAGCACGACCGAGGGCTGCAGCTCGCGGTAGAGGTCGATGAGCTGCTGGACGAGTTCGGGCGTCTCGACGAGGGGGTAGTCGCCGGCGTCGAAGAAGCGCACCTCGGCGCCGAGCGCGTCGGCGGCGGTCTGCCCCTCGGTGCGGCGCAGCTCCTTGATCTCCTCGAGCGTCTTGCCGGCGCGCCAGGCACTGGCGGATTCGCCGCGCTCCCCGAAGCTCAGGCAGGCGATGACGGCGCGCTGACCGCGGTGTGCGGCCAGGGCGATCGCCCCGCCCGCGCGCCAGACGAAATCACCGGGGTGCGCCGTGACGACGAGAAGCGGCGACTGATTCGACATTGAACCTCCAAGTACGTGTCGGAACATGCTATGCACGTCGTCACCATGATTGTCAACAATTTTGCTGACGACATGCGCTGCGACAGAATAGCGGATATCCGACGAGAGGATGACCCGTGACCGATGTGCAGGACGTGCGGACGAGGCTGCGCAGTGCCATCCTCCGCGGGGACTACGCGCCCCGGCAGCGCCTCATCGAGGCCGACCTCGCCGAGGAGTACGACGCCAGCAGGTTCGCGATCCGCAACGCCCTCATCCAGCTCGCCGCCGACGGGCTCGTCGAGCTGCAGCCGAACCGCGGGGCCCGCGTGCGCGAGATCGGCGTCGACGAGGCCATCGAGATCACCGAGATCCGCCAGACGGTCGAGGGGCTCGTCGCCGCCCGCGCCGCCGAACGCATCGACGACGAGCAGATCGCCGAGCTCCGGGATCTCGGCGCGCAGATGAGCGAGGCCGTCGCCGCCGGCGAGCTCATGCGCTACTCCGACCTGAACGCCGCACTGCACTCGCGCGTGCGCGAGATCGCCGACCATGCGACGGCCGCCCGCATCCTCGAGCAGCTGAACGGGCAGATGGTCCGGCACCAGTTCCGCCTCTCCCTCTACCCCGGGCGGCCCGCCGTCTCCCTGCCCGAGCACCTCGCGATCGTGGATGCCGTGTGCGCACGCGACCCCGAGGCCGCCGCCGCCGCGATGTCGGCGCATGTGCGGAGCGTCATCGAGACCCTCGCCACCGGCGACCGCTGACCCCGCCGGTCGCCTCCCCCACCCGCCGGTTGAGGAGGCGCCCCCGGCGCCGTATCGAAACCCGCCGGTTGAGTAGGCGCCCCCGGCGCCGTATCGAAACCCGCCGGTTGAGTAGGCGCCCCCGGCGCCGTATCGAAACCCGGCGGTTGAGTAGCGAGGAACGAGCGTATCGAAACCCGGCGAGGCGCCTGCCCGGCTCCGGCGAGCACGCTCACGAGGTTTCGATACGGCGCTGGCGCGCCTCCTCAACCGGCGGATCGCGCGCTCCCGGCGATCCGTGCGAGGTTTCGATACGGCGCTTGCGCGCCTCCTCAACCGGCGGATACGGCACTGGCGCGCCTCCTCAATCGCCGGATCCGGCGATTCGTGCATCCCTTCCGCTCGCGCGGGACGGCGTCGGCCGGCCCGTCGTAGTCTCGTCAGGACCGGCGTTCCCCGGATTGCTGACAATTTCGTCGCCGGAATTGACAGCGATTCCTCGGTGGTCGTAAGGTCGCCCCAGTTCGGTTCGCACCACGGCCCGGCACCCGCCGGCCGTCCGATCACAACGGAGTGACATGAAGCACACCCTGCGCACCCTCGCGGTCGCGGCAGCCGCCGTCCTGGCCCTGTCCGGCTGCACCGACTCCGACGCCGGCGGCTCCGCCGCGCCCTCCGACGGCGGCGGCGAGCTCACGCCCATCACCGTCGGGCTCATGCCGGTCGCCGACACCGCAGCCCTCTACCTCGGCGAATCCCTCGGCTACTTCGAAGACGCCGGCCTCGACCTCACCATCGAAACCGCCACCGGCGGCGCGGCCATCGCCCCCGCCGTCGTCGCCGGCGACTACCAGTTCGGCTTCAGCAACATGCTCTCGCTCATGGTCGCCAACGAGAAGGGCCTCGGCCTGAAGTCGGTCTCGGCGGCCGTGGCCACCACCGGCGACACCTCCGCCGACATGGGCGCCGTCATCGTCACAGCCGACAGCCCCATCCAGTCCCCCGCCGACCTCGCCGGCAAGAAGATCTCCAGCAACACCGTCGGCAACATCAACGAGGTCGTCACCCGCGCCGCCATCGACGCCGCAGGCGGCGACGGATCCACCGCCGAATTCGTCGAAGTCGCCTTCCCCGACACCATCGCCGCCGTCGAGAACGGCCAGGTCGACGCCGGATTCGTCGTCGAACCCTTCGTCACCGCCGCCCTCGAAGCCGGCGACCGGGTGGTCAGCTACGCCTACGCCGAATTCGACGACAGCCTCGACATCGCCAGTTACTTCACCACCGCGGCCTACGCCGACGAGAACCCCGAGATCGTCGAAGCCTTCCAGCAGGCGATGGCCAAGTCCCTGAAGGCCGCGCAGGACGACTCCGACGCCGTGCGCGACATCATCGGCACCTACACGAAGACCGACGCCGAGGTGCTGGCGAAGATGGTGCTGCCGAAGTACCCGAGCGAGATCGACCGCGACGCCGCAGCCAAGCTCGGCGACGACGCCGTGAAGTACGGCGCCCTCACCGCCGCACCCGACCTGGACGCCCTGCTGCCTTGACCGTGAGCACGACCGAACCCCCGACGGTCGCCCCCGCGGCGCCCGAGCGACGGCCATCGCGCCGCCGCCCGGGCGCCGCCCTCGGCAGCCTCCTCGGCCTCGCCGGCGTCATCGTCTTCCTCCTCGTCTGGGAACTCGTCAGCCTCACCGGCCTCGTCGACCCCCGGTTCCTCCCGCCCGCCCACAGCGTCGTCATCCGCTTCGCCGAATACCTGCGCGACCTCGCCTTCTGGCGCGACGTCGGCGAAACCATGACCGCCTGGGCGATCGGCCTGGCCATCTCGATCGTCGCCGGCGCCGTGCTCGGCTTCGCCATCGGATCCAGCCGCTTCCTCGAGCACGCCACCCGCTCGACGATCGAGTTCCTGCGCCCCATCCCCTCCGTCGCCCTCATCCCCCTGGCCGTGCTGCTGTTCGGCATCAAGATCGAATCCAGCCTGCTGCTCATCGTCTACGCCTCGTTCTGGCAGGTGCTCATCCAGGTCATCTACGGCACGCAAGACGTCGACCCCGTCGCCGACGCCACCGCGAAGAGCTACGGCCTGAACCGCTGGCAGCGCATCGTCCACGTCGTCTGGCCGACCTCCCTGCCCTACCTCATGACCGGCATCCGCCTTGCCGCGACCGTCGCCCTCGTCCTCGCGATCACCGCCGAACTCGTCATCGGCACCCCCGGCCTCGGCAAGCAGATCGCCGACACCAAAGACGGCGGCGACGTGACCGCGATGTACGCGCTCATCCTCGCCACCGGCCTCATCGGCGTGGCGATCAACCTCCTGGCCCGCCTCGTCGAACGACGAGCGCTGAAATGGCACACCTCGGTGCGGACGGAGCTCGTGTGATGACCGCCCTGAAGAACCTCGCCTACCTGCTCGCCCTGCCCGTCCTCCTCATCCTCTGGTGGTGGTGGGCGACCATCGGCACCACGAGCTTCTTCGCGCCGACCCCCGGCGAACTCGTCACCACCTTCGTCGACACCTGGTTCGGCCCCCGATTCCAGCAGGACATCCTGCCGAGCCTCGGGCGCCTCCTCGTCGGCATCGTCCTCGCGATCGTGCTCGGCGTCGGCCTCGGCATCCTCATCGGCTCGGTCAAACGGCTGCGGCAGCTCACCGAGCCCCTGCTCGAGTTCTTCCGCGCCGTGCCGCCCGTCGTGCTCATCCCGCTGCTCATGCTCTTCCTCGGCATCAACGACTTCATGAAGGTCATCGTGATCGTCTCCGGATCGATCTGGCCGATCCTGCTGAACACCGTCGAAGGCGTGCGCGCCACCGACGAGGTGCAACGCGACACGTGCGCGAGCTACGGCATCCGCCGCCTCGACCGGCTCCGCTACCTCACCCTGCCGGCCGCGAGCCCGCAGATCCTCGCGGGCGTGCGGCAGTCCCTGTCGATCGCCCTCATCCTCATGGTCATCTCGGAGATGTTCTACAGCTCCTCCGGCCTCGGCTTCACGATCGTGCAGTTCCAGCGCACCTTCGCGGTGCCCGAGATGTGGTCGGGCATCCTCGTGCTCGGGCTCATCGGGCTCGGGCTGGCCCTCGTCTTCCGCGTCGTCGAACGACGCATCCTGCGCTGGTACTACGGTCTGAGAGAGGTGCAGCGTGAAAGCTGACACGACGTCCACCCCCGCCCACGAGGGGGCCATGCTCAAGGTCGCCGGGCTCCGCAAGGTGTACCCGACCGCCGGCGGCGGTTTCGAAGCCATCCGCGACCTCACCTTCGAGGTGCCCGCCGGCCAGCTCGCCTGCATCGTCGGCCCCTCCGGCGCCGGCAAGACGACGCTCCTGAAATGCGTCGCCGGCCTCCTGCCGCGCACCGCGGGCGTGCTCGAACTCCACGGCAAGGACATCACGGCCCCGCCGAAGACGATGGCCGTCGTGTTCCAGGAGTACGGCCGCAGCCTCTTCCCGTGGATGAGCGTGTCGGCCAACGTCGAGCTCCCCCTGAAGAGCGCGGGCGTGCCGAAGGCCGAACGCCGGGCGCGCGCCGCCGAAGCCCTCGAACAGGTCGGCCTCGCCGACGCCGGCGCCAAATACCCGTGGCAGCTCTCCGGCGGCATGCAGCAACGCGTCGCGATCGCCCGCGCCGTCGCCTACCGCCCCGAAGTGCTGCTGATGGACGAGCCCTTCGCCGCAGTGGATGCGCAGACCCGCGCCGACCTCGAAGACCTCGTCCTGAAGATCTGGCGCGAGCTCGGCATCACCATCCTCTTCGTCACCCACGACATCGACGAGTCCGTCTACCTCGGCCAGCGCGTCATCGTGCTCTCGGCGGCCCCCACCGTCGTGCAGGACGACGTGCGCATCGAGCTGCCCGGCGAGCGCGACCAGCTCCGCACCCGTTCCCTGCCCGAGTTCGCCGAGCTGCGCACCCACGTCTTCGAGGAGATCCAGCGCGCGAAGGCCGAGGCGGGCCGCGCCGCGTAGGCGCGCTCTCTCCCCTCCTCCCGCCCCGCCCGCCCCCGCTCACCGCGCCCCCGCAGGTGAGTGGACAAGAATGCAGGGTTGCGCCGCGCCCGCACCCTGCATTCTTGTCCACTCACGTTCCGCGGGGTGCCGGGCACAGGGGGGCGGCGCGGGAGGCGACCGCGTCATGCGGGCATAATCGGCTGGGTGAACGCTTCTGCACGACAGCCGTCGCTGGACGGCCGCCGGTTCCGCATGGTCTCGTCGACGACCTCGGCCGTCGACCCCGACGCCCCGAGCATCTTCCGCTACCGCGAACGCGACGGCCTCGTCTGGGGCGAATACACGGGCGACACCGTCGCTCTCGGGCGCTTCGTCGGGCGCCGCGAGGGCGACCGCATCGCCATCAGCTTCGGCCACGTGCTCGCCGCCGGCGGCGAAGTCGTCACCGGCACCGGGGAGAGCGACATCGAGTCGGAGGCCGGGGTACTGCGCCTCGTCGAGCACTACGAGGCGGACGGCAGGCCGCAGCTGAGCGTGTGCGTCGAAGTCGCCTGACGGCTACGCCCCCCGCGGCGGGAACCCGTCGCGGCCCGCGGCCGCGGGGGTCCATCTCGTCATGCCGAGCCGCGCGATGTCCGGCCGCGCCGGAACATCCGTCGGCAGCACGTACGGCAAGCGGATCACCTCGTCGAGGACGACGACGCTGACGACCGCCTTCACCGCCGGCACCTGCGCGACCACCCCCGTCGCGAAATCGTGGATTCCGGCGACATCGGTCGCACGCACGAGCAGCATCGCATCGTGTTCGCCGGTCGTGATCGCGCAGTACTCGACCTCGGGCATTTCGGCCAGCGCAGCGCGGAAGACGCCCCAGGCCTGCGGATGGATCGTGACGAAGACGAGCGCGCAGATCGCCAGACCGGCGCGGCCCGGGTCGACCCGGGCCGAGAAGCCCGTGATGACGCCGTCGCGGGTGAGGGCCTCGACGCGCGCATACGCGCTGGCGCGCGAGATGCCGACGCGCTCGGCGAGGGCGGCGATCGAGATCCGCCCGTGCTCGCGGAGCACGCCGAGGATCTCGTACGCGACGTCGTCGAGGGCCTGCGCACTTCGTCCAGGAACCTGACCCGTACCCGGTTCGCGAGTGGACATTCTGCCGCCTTCTCCCCTCCGCCGCGACATCGCTTCACATGATGACGGCTGATATTGGACATATCGCGTCGGTTCGTGACACTCTAACGCTCGTCGTCCACAGCATCCATCGGCGACGTCGACCCTGCACCAGGAGGTCCCATGCGCGCTTCCGCCCGCTTCCGCACCCGCTCCGCCGCCGCCGTGGCCTTCGCTGCGGCCACGGCTCTCGTCCTCGCCGGCTGCTCCGGCGGCAACTCGGCCACGAAGGACGACGAAGGAGCCGCCGCCGGCTCCCTCGTCATCGACACCGCGTTCTCCATCGAGACCGCCGACCCGGGCCACACGTACGACCCGACGGGCAACATGCTCGCCAAAGCGCTCTACGAGACCCTCGTCGACTTCGAAGGCTCCGACGTGTCCACCCCGGTGCCCGGGCTCGCGACTTGGACGGAGAACGACGCGGCCACCGAGTTCACCTTCACCCTCGAAGACGGACGGGTCTTCTCGGACGGCAGCCCCATCACCGCCGACGACGTCGTCTACTCGCTCACCCGCGTACAGGGGATGGCCGAGGCGAAGCCGAACTTCCTGCTGAACGGCATCACCATCGAGGCCGTCGACGAGCAGACCGTTCGCTTCACGACCGAGACGCCGCTGTTGCAGCTGCCGGCGATCCTCGCCAACCCGGCCCTCGGTATCGTCAACGCCGGAGTCGCCCAGGCCAACGGCGGCAGCGGCGACGCCGACGACAGCGCCCAGTCGTTCCTCGACGGCGAGTCGGCCGGCTCCGGTCCGTTCGTGCTCGACTCGCTCGACCTGACCTCGCAGATCGTACTCACGAAGAACGAGAAGTACAACGGCGACGAGGAGTCGGCCTACGACCGCGTCGTCATCCGCAACGTCACCGAGAGCGCCACGCAGCTCATCAACCTGCAAGGCGGCGACTCGATGGTCGCACTCGACCTGAACGGCGACCAGGTCGAGGGCCTCGGCGACGGCTTCACGGTCGACTCGGTGCCGTCGGGCCAGACGATCTTCCTGCTGCTGAACCAGTCGGCCGATATCGCCGGCGAACTGGCGAACGTGAAGATCGCGGAGGCGATCCGCTACGGCCTCGACTATGACGCGCTCCTCGAGCTCGCCGGGGCCGGCGCCACGCAGGCCACCGGCGTCATCCCGACCGGCTTCGAAGGCGCCCTCGAGGACGGCGTCGCCCAGGACCTCGAGCGTGCGAAGGCGGCCCTGGCCGAATCCGGCTACGCGGGTCAGAAGCTCACCCTCCAGTTCCCGAACGACTACCCCGTCGGCGGCGTCGAATTCACCCCGCTCGCCGAGCGGATCCAAGACCAGCTCGCCGGCATCGGCCTCGACGTCGAACTGGCGCCTGCCCCGTTCGCGACGGAGCTCGACGCCTACGTCAACGGCACCGAGGGATTCGGCCTCTGGTTCTGGGGCCCCGACTATGCGGACTCGGCGAACTTCCTGCCGTTCGCTCCGGGTCTGAAGGTCGGTCTCCGCGCCGGCTGGGCCGCCGACGCGAACCCCGAGATCGCCGGCCTGGCTGCGACCGCCGCCTCGGCGACCGACCCCGAGACGCGCACCGCCGATTTCACGGCGTTCGCCGAGGCCATGCAGGCGGACGGCCCGTTCGTACCGCTCATCGTCCCGGGACGCAACATCGCCACGGCCGACACCGTCGCGGGAGCCGTGTACAACTCGGTCTGGGACGTGGACATCGCCGAGATCACGCCCGCCGGCTGAGCTCGCGTGAGCACCGCCGCACCCACGACGCGCAGGCGCCCGGCCGGGTCTCCCCTGGCCGGGTTCCTCCTGCGCCGGCTCGGAACGTCGATCCTGCTCATGGTGGGCGTGACGATCGTGACCTTCGCGCTGACGAATCTTGTGCCGGGCGACCCGGTCTCGGCCGCGCTCGGCGAGGGCGCATCCCAGAACCCGGCCACGCGCGAGGCCTTCATCCGCGAGCACGGGCTCGATCAGCCAGCCGTCGCCCAATACTTCCTGTACATGGGCAATCTCCTGCAGGGCGACCTCGGCCGCTCGATCGTGACCGGTCGGCCCGTCTCCGCCGACCTCGCGACCGCGGTGCCGGCGACCCTCGAGATCGCCGTCTGCGCCATCGTCGTGAGCCTCGCCCTGAGCATCCTCCTCGGCACCCTGGCCGCCTATCGCCGCGGGCTCGTCACCGACCAGATCGTTCGCGTCGTGACCCTCGTCGGCCTCAGCATCCCGACGTTCTGGCTCGCGCTGCTGTGCTTCTCGTTCTTCTTCCTCCAGCTCGGCATCGCGCCCGGCTCCGGCCGCATCTCACCCGCGATCACGCCACCGCCGACGATCACCGGCCTCTACACGGTCGACTACCTGCTGAACGGCGACCCGGTGGGCTTCCTCGACGCCCTCGCACACCTCGCCCTGCCCGTGCTCGTGCTCTCGCTCGTCACCACCGGGCTGCTGACCCGCTTCATCCGCACCGCCGTGCTCGAGGTGCTTTCGAGCGACTACGTGCGGGCCGCACGGGCCAAGGGGCTCTCGGGCGCCCGCGTCGTCTTCGACTACGTGCTCCGAGGAGCGGCCCTGCCCATCCTGACCGTCACCGGCGTCGCCTTCGGGGCGCTGCTGTCGGGAACGGTGCTCGTCGAATCGGTGTTCGCCTGGCCCGGCCTCGGCACGTACGCGTACAACGCGGCCGCGAACCTCGACCTCAGCGCCATCATGGGCGTCGGCCTCGTCGTCGGGCTCGTCTACCTCGTCATCAACCTCATCGTGGACCTCCTCTACGGCGTGCTCGACCCGAGGGTGAGACTCGCATGACCACTCGTCCCGCCCGCCCGGCACGCTGGACCGCTCGCCGCTGGCCCCAAGCCTGGCGCAGCCCCCTCGGCATCATCGGGGCCGTCATCGTCATCGTATGGATCGTGATCGCCTTCACCGCGCAGTGGTGGGTGCCGTACCCGCCGAACGCACAGGTGCTGCCGCGCCTGCAGGAGCCCGGCGTCGCCACGATCCTCGGAACCGACGGCACCGGACGCGATGTCTTCTCGCGCCTCATGAGCGGAGCGACCGTCACGATTCCGCTCTCACTCATCCTCGTCGTCGCCGCCCTCGTCATCGGCACGGTCGTCGGGGCCGTCGCCGGCTACTTCGGCGCCTGGATCGACGAGGTGCTCATGCGCGTCACCGACCTCGTAATGGCTTTCCCCACCGTGATCCTCGCGATGGTCGTCACGGCGTCGCTCGGGCCGTCGCTGTACAACGCCGTCATCGCGGCGGTCGTCGTGTCGTGGCCGCAATATGCGAGACTCACCCGGAGTATCGTGCTCTCGCTCCGCTCACAGAACTACGTCGTCGCCGGTCGCCTCCTCGGGCACTCGCCGCTCCGCAGCCTCTGGAGCGACATCCTGCCGAACATCGCCGGCCCGGTGGTCGTGCTCGCAACCCTCGACGTCGGCACTGCCATCCTGCTGCTCTCCGGGCTCTCCTTCCTGGGCCTCGGCGCGCAACCGCCGACGGCGGAGTGGGGCTCGATGATCTCCTCGGCCATGCAGAACTTCGACGCTTGGTGGCTCGGCCTCTTCCCGGGCCTGGCGATCCTCACCGTCGTCCTGGCGTTCAACTTCCTGGGCGATGCGCTGCGCGACGTGCTCGACCCCGCCTCCGAAGTTGCACGCGAGATCGCGACCGGGCCGGCTTCGGACGGGGCGGTCGAGGCCGCCGAGTCCGCCGGCGCCTCGCCGCTCGCGCCCGGGCTGCCGGCGGCCGGACCCGACGGAGGTCGTTCATGAGCGCACTCGTCATAGACGACCTCCGCATCGAGCACGGCGGCCGCCCCCTCGTCCGCGGTGTCGACCTCGAGCTGCGGCCCGGTCGGGTGCAGGGCCTCGCCGGTGAATCCGGATCGGGCAAGACCCTCACTTCCCTCGCCGTGCTCGGGCTGCTCCCGCGGGGCATGCGGGTGTCGGGCTCGATCCGCCTCGACGAGACCGAACTGCTCGGTCTGCCCGGGCGACGCCTGAACGCGATCCGCGGGCGCCGCATCGCGATGGTGTTCCAGGATCCCTCGTCAGCGCTGCACCCGCAGCTCACCGTCGGCCACCAGCTGACCGACCACATCCGTACCCACCTCGGGCTCGGTCGGGCCGCCGCTCGCTCCCGCGCCGAGGCGCTCCTCGACCGGGTGCAGCTGCCCGATCCGGCAGCGGCGCTGCGGAGGTACCCGCACCAGTTCTCGGGCGGGCAGCGTCAGCGCATCGCCATCGCGTCCGCGCTCGCCTGCGACCCCGACGTGCTGCTCGCCGACGAACCGACGACCGCCCTCGACGTGACCGTGCAGGCCGGCATCCTCGCCCTGCTGCGCGAACTCGCCGTCGAACGCTCGCTCGCCATGCTCCTCGTCACCCACGACCTCGGCGTGATGAGCGCGATCGCCGACGACGTCGCCGTCATGCGCGACGGCCGCATCGTCGAGTCGCAACCGCGCGCGGCCCTCTTCACCGCGCCGGAGCACGACTACACCCGTCAGCTGCTCGCCGCCCTGCCCGGCTCGGGCCGGGGCGGGAGCGACGGCAGCGAACAGGAGGCCGGCCGATGACCGGGACCCGGGTCCTCGACGTGGAACGGCTCGTCGTCCGCTACCCCGGGCACCCGCCCGTGACCGCCGTCGACGGCGTCTCCCTCGAAGTCGGCACCGGTCGCACCGTCGCCCTCGTCGGGGAGAGCGGATCGGGCAAGTCGAGCCTCGCACGCGCCGTCGTCGGCATCGAACGGCCCGCCGAGGGCCAGGTGCGCTTCGACGGCGCCCCCGTGCCGCCGCTCGGGCTGCGACGCCGGACGGGTGCGTTCACCGGTATCCAGATGGTGTTCCAGGACCCGTCGACCTCCTTGAACCCCAGGCGCCGCATCGGCGATCAGATCGCCGACGGCGCCCGCGCAGCCGCGGCGCGAGGACAGCAGCCGGGCACCCCCGAGGAGTGGCTCGAACGCGTCGGCCTTCCGGCGGCGGCCGTCGCCAGCTACCCGCACGCGTTCTCCGGTGGGCAGAAGCAGCGCATCGCGATCGCCCGTGCGCTCGCCGCCCGACCCCGCCTCCTCGTCGCCGACGAACCCATTTCCGCCCTCGACGCGTCGACGCAGGCGAGCGTCGCGCAGCTCATGCGCGACCTCGTCGCCGAGATCGGCGCGGGCATGCTGTTCATCTCGCACGACCTCGCGGTCGTCCGCCGCATCGCCGACGACGTCCACGTGATGTACGCGGGCCGCGTCGTCGAGTCGGGGCCGACCGACCGCGTCTGGGCCGGCGCGACGCATCCGTACACTCGGGCCCTGCTCGCGGCGGTGCCCGAACCGGACGGCGCCGGGCGCATCCCTCGCGCGCCCAGCACCGAGGAACGCGCCGCCTGGGCGGACGCCCCGGCCGTGTACACCGGCGCATAGCGGGCCGGGCGCGGCGCGCGTCCCTACGCCGCGCCCTGGCCGCTGTCGATTCGTCACTCTCGACAGTCGACGCCCACTCGCACTGTTCCTCGGTGACGAATCGACGACGACGCCCATCGCACCGTGAGTGGACAAGAATGCAGGGTTGCGCCGCGCCCGCACCCTGCATTCTTGTCCACTCACGTTCCGCGGGGTGCGGCGCGGACGCGCGCCCGGGTGCGCGTCAGCGGAGGGCGTCGAGGCTGCGGAAGAGTTCGTGCCGCCACCACGCGTAGTCGTGCCCGCCGGCATAGGGCGTGAAGGCGGCGTCGAAGCCGCGCGCGGCGGCGAGCTCCGCGAAGCGGCGGGCGTGCGGGGCGATGACCGGTTCCCAGTCGCCGGCGCTCAGCATGAGCCGTGCGGCGGGCGGATGCCGGTCGAGCCGCGCGGCGAGGTCGCCCGTGCCCGGCTCCCCCGCGGCGCCCGGGCGCCCGCCCGGATCCGCGGCGTCGGCCCGGAAGTGGAAGGAGCCGCTGCGGGCGATCGCCGTGCCGGCGAGATCCGGGCGCGTGATGGCGATGCCCGCTGCGGCGAGCCCGCCGAAACTCTCCCCCGACACGACCGTGTGCTCCGCGGCGTACCGGATGCCCGCCCCGGCGAGCGCGGGCAGCACCTGCGTCTCGAGCAGCGCGGCGGCGGCGACCGGATCGGGCAGTTGGCGGGCGCGCACATCGAGCGAGATCGCATCGACCAGGGCGACGGCGAACGGCGGACCCTCGCGGCGCACGAGGGCGTCGGCGATGCCCAGCCCATGCCAGGTCTCGCCGTCGAACAGGACGAGCAGGCGGCCGGGGCGGGCGCCCTCCGGCATCCACACCCGGATGCTGCGCGGGCCGTGCTCGGGGTCGTGCGCGACGAGCGTTCGGAGCGTGCCGGGTGTGCGCACGGGCGCGCCGGCCGCCCAGGCCGGGTGCACGGGCGCGGCCGGCATCGTAAGCACGGACGAGGCGTCGCCGAGGGGGTTCGGGATGCGCTCGGCGCCATGCGGATCTGGGACGCCGAGACGGTGCACCCGGCGCCAGCCGTCGCGCGTGCGGCCGGCATCCACCGGCAGCTCCGGATCGCTCGCGAAGCGGTAGCTGGCCGCCGCCCGCTCGTCGATGAGGACGGTCGCCGCGAGCACCCCCGGCGCGACCCGTTCCAGAAGCGCCGGCGTCACATCGGCACGATGCTGATCGGTGAGCCCGTTGACGTGGAGCAGCACGCGGGCGCGCGGGTCGGCATCCGCCCACGAGAACGTCACCGCGCGGTACGCACGCCCGCCTCGCACGACGCGTTCCCCGATGCGCGGCGGGCCGGCCTCCGCGATCGGCGGATTCGGCACCCGCACGATGCCGCGCGAGGGGTCGGGGCCGCCTGTGGGCGCCTGCGCGGGTTCGGGGGTGGATGCCGGATGCACGCCCTCGATGCTAGGCGGCGCCGCTGGGGCGCGGCCGAACTCGCCCTCGAAGGCCCGATCTCCTGGTGCCGGGATTCGAGAACTCCACCGGGAGATCGGCGCTCCTGCGGGTCGCCGACCTGGCATCGGCGCGCCGGGGCAGCCATGCGCTCGGGCTTCGACGCTCGGCGTCCGTGCCCTCCGGCATCCACACCTGGACCCGCGCACCACGTCCCGACCTCAGCATGCAGGAGTGCGAACCTCCCGCAGGAGTGCCGGGATTTCGGTACTCCTGCGGGAGATCGGCACTCCTACGCGAGCGTTCACGGGAGATCGGCACTCCTGGGCGAGCGTTCACGGGAGATCGGCACTCCTGGGCGAGCGTTCACGGGAGATCGGCACTCCTGGGCGAGCGTTCACGGGAGATCGGCACTCCTGCGGGTCGCCGACCGGGCAGCGGCGCGCCGACGCGGCCGCGCGCCACGGCATCCACACCCCGGAACTCAGCCCATCGGCAGGGCGCGGCCCGTCTCGATGTAGCTCTTCCAGCTCGACAGCACGAGCGGCCACGATTCGCTCGTATGCTCGCGGGCGGGGTTGCCGGGGCTCCACTCGTCGTTCGTGAACACGACCTTCGACAGGCCGGGCCCGGCCGGCTCGATCCGCCAGGTCATCCGGCTGGTGAGTTCGGCGTGGTTGTCGCGGTAACTCGGCCCGGGGTGCTCGACGAGCTGCAGGATGCGCGGCGCCTCGGCCTGCAGCACCTCGCCGTAGACGTGCACGGTCTCCGCGCCGTCCTCGCCCGGGCCGACGTACTCGTAGCGACCGCCGGGGGCGAGTTCGCCGCGCAGCACGCTGCCCCACATGACGGCGCGATTGCCGGCGTCGCCCGTGATCGCGTCCCACACGGTCTGCGGCTCGGCGGCGACGAAGAAGGTGGATTCGAATGCGGTGTCTTCTGCGATTTCGGTCATGCTCCGACGGTATGGATGCCGCGGGGCGCCCGTCTTGCACGAACGCGACAGCGGGGGCGGTGTCGGGCGGCGGGGGCCGCGGGGCCGGGCGGCGGCGCGGGGCGGGCGGCGCGAAAGGCAGGCCGAATCGACCGGGTGGCACCGAAACAGGCCGAATCGACCGCACCGGCGACGGGATGGCCTGCTTCCGTGACGGTGGGGCGCGTCCCAGCCTGTCGTGGCGGCGCGAGTGGATGCCGCCGGGCGCGGCGGGCGATGTCGGTGGGGGTATCCATACTGGGGCCATGGACGACCGGCACTGGCGGGCGCGCGCGGGCGCGCCGAGGAGTCGCGGGGTGCTTGCCGCACAGCCGGGGCAGCCCGCGCTCGCCGTCGACGGCGACGACCGGCAGCCGGTGCGCATGAGCCGGCGCCCGCCCGCGCCCGGGCTCGCGGAGCTCGTGCGGCACGTCTGGATCCCCCGCTGGCGGCTGCCGCCCGGGGCGAGCGTCGCGCAGCGGGTGCTCGAGTATCCGTCGACGAACCTCGTCGTCGAATCGGGCGATCGGCGCGCGATCGTGCACGGCCCCTCGCCCGGGATGTCGACCCGGGCACTCGAGGGCGACGGGTGGGCGTTCGGCGTGCTGCTGCAACCCGGCACGGCCCGCGCGCTGCTCGGCATCGCGCCGCGCGAGCTGATCGGCCGATCGGCGCCGGTGTCCGCCCCCGGCGCGGAGCGGATGGCGGCGGGCGTCGCGGCATCCATAGCGGGCGGCGACGACGATGCCGCGATCGCGACGTTCGAGCGCTGGCTCGGCGGGCTGGGTCTCGAACCGGCGCCCCGGGCGCGGCTCGTACGCGAGCTCGTGGCGCGCGCCGAGGACGACCGCGGCATCGTGCGGGTCGAGCAGCTCGCGGAGATCGCCGGGACGGGGGTGCGCCGGCTCGAACGCCTCGTCCGCGAGGAGCTCGGGCTCACACCGAAGTGGCTGATCCGCCGCTACCGCTTGCAGGAGGCGTCCGCGCGGCTCGCCGAGCCCGGGCATCCGCCGCTGGCCGAACTCGCCGCATCCATCGGATACGCCGATCAGGCGCATTTCACGCGCGAGTTCCGCACGGTCATCGGCGTGCCGCCCGGCCGCTACGCTCGCGAGGCCCGCGCCGAGCGCTGAAGCCGGGCGCTCCGCGAGACCCGCACCGGGCCCTGAAGCCGGGCGCTCCGCGAGACCCCGGGCGCGTCAGGCCCGGCCGCCCACCGAAGCCCGGTCGGCCGCGTCACGCGCGACGTTCCGCCCGCCTCGGCCGCGTCAGGCGCGACGCTTCTCGCGGACGTAGACCTCGCGTCTCGCCGCCTCGGCCGCGTCAGGCGCGACGCTTCTCGCGGACGTAGACCTCTCGTCGCACGCGGGCGACGACGTCGCCCTCCCGGTCGGTGATCTCGGTCTCGAACCATTCGAGGACTTTCGCGCCCCCGCGGGCACGCTCGCGCAGTTCCTCGGCCTTGGCTCGGGGCACCTCGAAATGCGCCGACAGCACACCGCGGCCCGGCTTGACGAACTCGATCTCACCGCGCGTGTCCCACACCATGTAGTCGCGGCCGAGCTGGTGCATGACGAGCATGAAGTAGTACGGGTCGGTCATCGCCGACATCGAACCGCCGAACGCGGTCTTCACGAAGTTGCGGGTGAAGACGTTGACGTGCAGTTCGACGTCGGCGCTCGTCCAGTCGTCGGCGAACCGCCTGACGCGGATGCCGCTGAACAGGTTCGGGATCCACAGGCTCATGCCGACGGCGAGTCGTCTCGGGGTCATGCGCATGGGCACGATCATGCCCGCGAATGGATGCCGGTGCGAACCCGTTGTGCGGTTCGGCCAAATGGCCGGGCGCCGGTCGGGCATCGGCCAGGCGCCGGTCGGGCACCTCCGGGCGCCGGTCGGGCACCTCCGGGCACCGGTCGGCCGCCGGTCGGGCCGCCGCCGGACGGGCTGCCGTCGGACGGGCCGCCGCCGGACGGGCCGCCGCCGGTCGACCTCCGCCGGGCCACCACCGGCATCCGGCGGCGCGGTGGTCGGGCCGGCACTCCGGGCGTCGCACTTCTGCGCAATGCAGGAACGCACACGGTGTGTCGCACCCTGCGATGCGGCAGCACCGCCCGCGACACGACTGCGCTCCTGCATTGCGCAGGAGGAAGGGGCGGCGAATGCGCAGGAGGAGAGGGCGGCGGGGCGAGCGCGGGCGGCGGGGCGGGCGGGGAGTGTCGGTGGGGGCGGGCAGGATGGGCGCATGGATACCGTGGCGTGGTTGCTCGAGGCGGAGGACCCCTCGATCCGGTGGCAGGCGATGCGCGACCTGGGCGGTTCGCCGCCGGCCGAGGTGGCCGCCGAACGGGCGAAGGTCGCCACGGAGGGCTGGGGTGCGCGTCTGCTCGCCCTGCAGCCGGCCGATGGATGCTGGGGCGGCGACGTCTACGGCGAGAACGGCGACCGGCGGAGCGTCACCTGGACCCTGCACCTGCTGCGCCGCCTCGGGATCGACCCCGCCCAAGCGCCGGTGCGCGAGGCCGTGGAACGCGTGCGCACCGGCGTGCACTGGCGCGAGCAGGAGGGCGGGCTCCCGTACTTCGAGGGCGAGGTCGAAGCCTGCATCAACGGCGGCGTGCTCGCCCTCGGCGCGTATTTCGGGGTGCTGGACGGCGCCGACCGTCTCATCGACGTGCTGCTGTCGGAGCAGCTCGATGACGGCGGATGGAACTGCGACGCCCCCGAGTCGCAACGCTCCTCGTTCGACTCGACGCTGTGCGTGCTCGAAGGGCTCGCCGAGTTCGAGCGGGCCACGGCATCCACCCGCCCCGACGTCGAGACGGCACGCCGCCGCGGCGAGGAGTACCTGCTGGAACGCAACCTCTACCGCCGGCTCAGCACGGGCGAGATCGTGCTGCCGCGGTACGCGAACTTCGCGTTCCCGCCGTACTGGACGTACGACGTGCTGCGCGCCCTCGACTACTTCCGCGGCACCGGCGATCCGCCCGACCCCCGCATCGGCCCGGCCATCGAACTCCTCCTGCACGCCCGCGACGCCGACGGACCATGGCCGGCCGGTGCGCCGTGGGAGGGCGAGGTCTACTTCGCGGTGGATGCCCCGGAAGGCCGCCCCAGCCCGTGGAACACCCTGCGCGCGCTACGCGTGCTCGACTGGGCGCGATAGGGCGCAGCCGCGCCGAGCCGCCGTCCACGCGGACCGCCGCCGACGCGACGCCTACTGCGCGAGCGGGTGCGTGCGCGAGCAGGTGCCTGCGCGAGCAGCTTGCCTACGCGAGGCGACGGAGGAGGGCGGCGAGCGTCGCCTGCTCCTGGGCGGTGAGTTCGGCGAGCTCGATCGCTTCGCGTTCGGCGAGTCCGCGCATCGCCTCGTCGACCCGCGTCACTCCCTCGGCGGTGATGCGGACGAGCACGCTGCGCCCATCGCGGGGGTTCGGGCGGCGTTCGACGAGCCCGCGGCGCACGAGGTTCTCGATGCGGTTCGTCATCGCGGCGCTGCCGATCATCGTCGCCGCGATCAGTTGGGCCGGGCTGAGTTCGTGCGGCGGCTCCTCACGACGGAGGGCGGCGAGCACGTCGAACTCCCATGCGGCGAGCCCGGCGGACTTGAACGCCTCGCCGCGCAGCTTCGCGAGACGGTTCGCCGCACGGCGCAGGCGCGACATGACGTCGAGGGGCGTGAGGTCGACGGCGGGCAGTCGCCGCGACCAGGCGTCGATCAGCAGATCGACCTCGTCATCGCGTTGGCTCGCATCCATACTCCGAAGGTACCGGCTCGCACTCCGTGCGCCGCGGAGTGCGGATGCCGCGGGCGCCCGCTCAGAAGAGCGTCGCCGCGGGGGCCGACGGGCCGCCGGTACGACCGGCGCCCGGAGCGGCGGCATCCGGCGCGGCGGCATGCGGCTGCGCACCGGCATCCGCTCCGCCCGGCGCGACCGCCCTGCGCGGCTCGCCCGGAAAGCCCGGTCCGGCATCCACCGCAGAACCGCGCTGGTAGGCGATCGCCGCCCCGCGGGCACGCTCGTCGGCGGCTTCGTTCAGCGGGTGTCCGGTGTGGCCGCGGATCCACTCGAAGCGGTAGCGGCGCCCCTGGATCGCCTCGTCGAGCTGCTTCAGGATCTCGACGTTCATGACGGGCTTGCCGTCTGCCTTGCGCCAGCCCTTGCGCTTCCAGCCCGGCATCCACTTCGTGACCGAGTTGATGACGTACTGGCTGTCGCAGAGGATGACGAGGTCCTCGTCGCGGTGGGCGGTCGCGCGGAAGAGCTCGAGCACCGCCGTCAGTTCGCCGATGTTGTTCGTGCCGTGCCGCCAGCCGCCGGCCGCCCACGTGCCCTCGTCGACGTACCAGGCCCAGCCGGCGGGCCCGGGGTTGCCGAGGGCGGATCCGTCGGCGGCTGCGGTGATCGTCACAGGTGCTCCTGGGGGTCGGGTGGATCGGGGCGGGTGGATGGCGGGTCGCGCGAACGGCCCGCTCAGGCGTCGCGCGAGGGCTTGTGCCGGGGCTTGCGGGCCGGGCGGTCATCGTGGTCGCGGGCCTCGGGGCGATCCCGGTCGTCCCGGCGGTCGGCGCGATCGTCGCGGTCGCTCCGGTCGTCGCGACGGCGGTCGTCGCGTTCGAATCGGCCCCCGCGATCGTACCGGTCGCCGCGGTCCCCGTCGCGATCCCGGCCGTATCGGCCGCCCCGGTCGCCGTCGCGATCCCGGCCGTATCGGTCGCCGCGGTCCCCGTCGCGATCCCGGCCGTATCGGCCGCCGCGATCCGCATCCCGGTCGTATCGGCCCCCGCGGTCGCCGTCGCGCCCGTATCGGCCTCCGCGATCCCCGTCGCGGTCGGAACGATCCCGGTCGGAACGCCCGCCGCGGTCGGCCCGCGAGGGGCGGCCGCGATCCACACGCAGCTCGATGGGCCGGCCGTTGATGCGCGTGCCGCCGAGCCGGTCGAAGACCTCCTGCGGGAGGTCGGCGGGCAGCTCGACGAGCGAGAAGTCCTGGCGGATGTCGATCGCGCCGAAGTCCTCGCGGCGCAGGCCCCCCTCGTTGGCGAGGGCGCCGACGATCTGGCGCGGATCCACCCGCTGGCGCCGGCCGACGGCGATGCGGTAGTTCGCGAAGCCCGACGCGGGCCGGGCACGGCGGTCCGGTCGGCGGTCGCGGTCGTCGCGATCGAAGCGGTCGCCGCGGTCGAAGCGGTCGTCGCGGCCGCCGGCGCGGTCGTCGCGTCGGCGCTGCTCGCGGAACGGGCGGTCGTCCTCCGGCGAGAGCAGCAGCGGCTCCTCGCCCTGGGCGAGCACGGCGAGGGCGGCTGCGACATCCGCCTCCGGAACGTCGTGGTGCTCGACGTAGTGAGCGATGATCTCGCGGAACCGTTCGATGCGGTTCGTCTCGCCGAGCGCGGCGGTGATGCCGTCGTCGAAACGCGCCAGGCGGGTCGCGTTGACCTCGTCGACGCTCGGCAGCTGCATCTGCGTGAGCGGCTGCCGAGTCGCCCGCTCGATCGAGTTCAGCAGGCGGCGCTCGCGAGGCGTGACGAAGCTGATCGCCTCGCCCGAGCGGCCGGCGCGGCCCGTGCGGCCGATGCGGTGGACGTAGGACTCGGTGTCGATGGGGATGTCGTAGTTGACGACATGGCTGATGCGGTCGACGTCGAGGCCGCGGGCGGCGACGTCGGTGGCGACGAGGATGTCGAGTTTGCCGGCCTTCAGCTGGTTCACGGTGCGCTCGCGCTGCGCCTGCGCGACATCGCCCGAGATCGCGGCGGCGGAGTAGCCGCGCGCCCGCAGCTTCTCGGCGAGCGTCTCGGTCTCGTTCTTCGTGCGGACGAAGACGATCACCCCGTCGAAGGGTTCGACCTCGAGGATGCGCGTCAGGGCATCCACCTTCTGGGCGTACGAGACGACGAGGTAGCGCTGGGCGATGTTCGCCGAGGTCGTCGTCTTCGCCTTGACGTTGATCTCTTCGGGGTCGTTCAGATACCGCGACGAGATGCGGCGGATCGCCGGGGGCATCGTCGCCGAGAACAGGGCGACCTGCTTGTCGTCGGGGGTGTCGGCGAGGATCGTCTCGACGTCCTCGGCGAAGCCCATCTTCAGCATCTCGTCGGCCTCGTCGAGCACGAGGTACTTCAGCTCGGAGAGATCCAGGGTGCCCTTGTCCAGGTGGTCCATGATGCGGCCCGGGGTGCCGACGACGATCTGCACGCCGCGCCGGAGCGCCGACAGCTGCACGCCGTAGCCCTGGCCGCCGTACACGGGCAGCACGTGCACGCCGCGAAGGTGTGCGGCGTACCGCTCGAACGCCTCGCACACCTGCAGGGCGAGCTCGCGGGTGGGCGCGAGGACGAGGGCCTGCGGGGCCTTCTGCGCGGGATCCAGTCGCGACAGGATCGGCAGCGCGAACGCGGCCGTCTTGCCCGTGCCGGTCTGGGCGGTGCCGAGCACGTCGCGGCCGGCGAGCAGCGGCGGGATCGTCGCGGCCTGGATCGCCGACGGCGTCTCGTAGCCGACGTCCTTCAGGGCCTTCAGGACGCGGTCGTCGAGGCCGAGGCCGGCGAAGCCGGCGTCCTCGGGCACGGACGGCGACTCGGACGCGGGCGGCGCATCCTGGGTCGCGGCAGGTTCAGCGGGCGACGACTCCGCGTCGGACGGTTCGGCGTCGGTCGCCGCCGGCTCGGTCGACTCGGCCGGCGCGGCCTCGGTCGGCCCAGCGGTCGACTCGCTCGTCGACTCGCTCGTCGGCTCGGTAGTCGGCTCGGCCGACGTAGCCTCCGCCGGCTCGGCGGTCGCCGCATCGTTCTGTGGCGCATCCGCCTCGTTCTGGGCATCCATTGCGCTCATGCACTCAACGGTAGTCGCTCGCCCTGTGGGAACACCGGTGCGGGTCCCACCGCCGCGAGCCGTCGGCCCCTGACGCTCCGGCCGGCGCGGCATCCGCCCGTCGGGGAACCCGGCCGAAACGCCGTCGTGCGGCGGATGCGCGCGGCGTCTCGGCCGGTTCCCCCGGCGGAGCGCAGGCGCGACCGCCGTAGCAAGCGGCGGGCACCAGGCGGCGGGGCCGGATGCCGCGCACGGATGCGACGCGGTGGATGCCCGTGCGCGGATGCCGTGGGCGCCGGGGCGTAGCCTGGCGGAATGACGACCTTCTTCCTCGCACGGCACGGCGAGACGGTCTGGCACGCCGAGCATCGCTACGCGGGCAACTCGGACGTGGCGCTCACCCGGCACGGCCTCGGGCAGGCGGCCGCCCTCGGGGCGTGGGCGGTGGATGCCGCGCTCGACGCGATCGTCGCCTCGCCCCTCAGTCGCGCGAAGCGCTCGGCGGCCCCGTCCGCCGAGACCACCGGCCTCGAGCTGCGAGTGGATGCCCGGCTCACCGAGATCGACTTCGGCGAGGCCGAGGGGCTCTCCCCCGCCGAACTGGAAGCGCGGCTTCCGGAAGCGTGGGCTGCGTTCCGCGAAGCGCCGGCCACGCAGCCGTTCCCCGGCGGCGAGAGCGGGCGCGACGGCGTCGCCCGCGCACTGCCGGTCTTCAACGAACTCGCCGAGGAGTTCCCCGACGGGCGGGTGCTCATCGTGGCCCACGCCACCCTCATCCGGCTGCTGTTCTGCGAACTCGCCGGCATGGATCCGGACGGCTACCGCGACCTGCTGCCCGTGCTCGGCAACTGCACCGTCACCACGGTCGTCTACCCGTGGGCGACGGAGTCGCGCGCGGTGCACCGGCCCCGCATCCGCCTCCTCGGCTACGACGTGCCGCCCTGGAGCGCAGGCCCCTGAATCCTGCGCCAGACGGTGCGGCCGGCATCGAATTTAACTAAGATTCGAAACCATGGAGCGAGCGCGAGTGGATGCCGGTGACGCCCCCGAGGTGCGGGGCGCCGCGGCATCCGCACCCGATGCCGCCAAGCCCGCCCCCACGAAATCCGCCCGCACCCGCGAACGCATCCTCGACGCCGCCGCGCACGTCCTGAGCCGCAAAGGCTACGCCGGCACGCGCCTCGCCGACGTCGCCGCGCACGCCGGCGTGCAGGCGCCGGCGATCTACTACCACTTCGCCTCGCGCGACGAACTCATCGAAGAGGTCATGTGGGTCGGTGCGGCGCGCGTGCACGCGCATGTCGTCGCCGAACTCGACGCGCTGCCGACCGAGGCGACCCCGCTGGAGCGCATCCTGAAGGCCGTCGAGGAGCACCTGCGTTACGAGCTGGCGATCTCGGACTACACGACGGCATCCATCCGCAACGCGAACCAGGTGCCCGAGGAGCTGCGCGCGAAATCGGCGGCCGAGGAGGCCGCATACGCGCGGCTCTGGCGCGATCTGCTCATCGCGGCGCAGGAGGCCGGGCAGCTGCGGGCGGATCTGGATGTGACCGTGTCGCGGTTCCTGCTGCTCGGCGCGATGAACTGGGCGGCGGAATGGTGGAACCCCAGGCACCGCACCCTCGAAGACCTCGTCGCCGCCACCCAGGAACTCGTCCGGCACGGCCTCGGCGCACCCCCGCCGGTTGAGTAGCGACGCAGTCGCGTATCGAGACCCCCACGGCACCGGGTTTCGATACGGCGCTAGCGCGCCTCCTCAACCGGCGGGTGGGCGCGCCCTCGCCGGTCGAGTAGCGACGCAGTCGCGTATCGAGACCCCCACGGCACCGGGTTTCGATACGGCGCTAGCGCGCCTCCTCAACCGGCGGGGTGGGCGCGCCCTCGCCGGTCGAGTAGCGACGCAGTCGCGTATCGAGACCCCCGCGGCACCGGGTTTCGATACGGCGCTAGCGCGCCTACTCAACCAGCGGGTGGGCGCGGTCCGCCGGTCGAGTAGCGACGCAGTCGCGTATCGAGACCGAGGGTTTCGATACGGCGCTGCGCGCCTACTCAACCAGCGGGGTCGGCGCGGTCCGCCGGTCGAGTAGCGACGCAGGAGCGTATCGAGACCAAGGGGTTTCGATACGGCGCTTCGCGCCTACTCAACCGGCGATACGGCGCTTCGCGCCTCCTCAACCGACGGGGGCGACCGCCGGTTCGCCGAAGAGGGCGAGCTTGGCCCGAAGCACCGCCTCGGCGTCGGCGACGATGCGTCGCACGACCTCGCCCGCGTTCGGGATGTCGCGGATGAGGCCCTGCACGAGGCCGACGGTCCAGATGCCGGCGTCGAGATCGCCGTCCTCGAAGACCTTGCGGCCGCGGGCACCGGCGACGAGCGGCTGCACGTCCGGGAACTGCCCGCCGGCGGCCAGGATCTCCACGACCTCGTCGCTGACGGCGTTCTTCGCGACCCGGGCGGTATTGCGGAGGCTCCGGAAAATCAGGTTCGTGTCGAGCTCGCTCGCCTCGACGATGCGCTCTTTCACCGTCTGCGAGATGGGCGATTCGACGGTGCACATGAAGCGCGAGCCCATGTTGACGCCGTCGGCGCCGAGCGCGAGGGCTGCGGCCAGGCCGCGCCCGTCGCCGAAGCCGCCGGAGGCAATGAACGGGATGGAGAGGGCGTCGGCCGCGGCCGGGATGAGGACGAGGCCGGGCACGTCGTCTTCGCCCGGATGCCCGGCGCATTCGAAACCGTCGATCGAGACGGCGGTCACGCCGAGCTTCTCGGCCTTCAGGGCGTGCCGCACGCTCGTGCACTTGTGGATGACCTTGATGCCGTGCTCCCGGAACATCTCCATGTGCGGCTCGGGGCTCGACCCGGCGGTCTCGACGATGGTGACGCCCGCATCCACGATCGCCCGCCGGTATTCGTCGTAGGGCGGCGGGTTGATCGAGGGGAGGATCGTGAGGTTCACGCCGATCGGCTTGTCGGTCAGGCGCCGGGCCCGCTCGACCTCCTTCACGAGGTCGGCGGGGGTCGGCTGGGTGAGGGCCGTGATGATGCCGAGGCCGCCGGCCTCCGAGACGGCCCCGGCCAGCTCGGCGCGGCCGACCCACATCATGCCGCCCTGCACGATCGGATGCTCGATGCCGATCGCCTCGGTGAAGCGCGTCGTGAGGCTCATTCGTAGACCTCCCCGGTCTCGGCGCGGGCCACGAGGGAGGCCGGCGGCAGGAAGCGGTCGCCGTAGACGGCGGCGAGCTCGCGGGCGCGGGCGACGAATCCGGCCAGGCCCCCCTCGTACTGGTTGACGTACTGCAGCACCCCGCCTGTCCAGGCGGGGAAGCCGATGCCGTAGATCGAGCCGATGTTCGCGTCGGGCACGCTCGTCAGCACCCCGCTGTCGAGGCAGTCGATCGCGTCGAGGGCCTCGGCGAAGAGCATCCGCTCCTGCAGGTCGATGAGCGGCAGCACGGTTCGGCCGGATCCGTATCGTTCGCGCAGCCCAGGCCACAGCCGCATCCGCTTGCCCTGCTCGTCGTAGTCGTAGAACCCGGCGCCCGCCTTGCGGCCGGGCCGGTCGGCATCCACCACCATCCAGTCCATGACGGCCTCGGAGGGGTGCTCGACCCAGGTGCGGCCCTCGGCCTCCTCGGCCGCGCGGGTCTCGAGGCGGATCTTGCGCGACAGTGAGATCGTCAGCTCGTCGAGCAACTGCAGGGCTCCGGCGGGGTACCCGGCCTGCAGTGCGGCCTGCTCGACCGAGGCGGGTTCGACGCCCTCGCCGACGGCGGCGACGGCCTCGGCGATGAACTGCCCGATGACCCGCGAGGTGAAGAAGCCGCGCCGGTCGTTCACGACGATCGGGGTCTTCTTGATCTGCAGCACGTAGTCGAAGGCGCGTGCGAGGGTCTCGTCGCTCGTCGCGGCGCCCCGCACGATCTCGACGAGCGGCATCTTGTCGACGGGCGAGAAGAAGTGCACGCCGATGAAATCGGCGCTGCGCTCGACGCCCTCGGCGAGGAGGGTGATCGGCAGGGTCGAGGTGTTCGAGCCGAGCACGGCGTCGGGCTCCACGAGATCCTGGATCTCTCGGAACACCCCCTGCTTGACCTCGGGCGACTCGAAGACGGCCTCGATGACGAAGTCGACGCCGGCGAAGTCGGCGGCATCGCCTGTCGGGTGGATGCGTGCGAGGAGCGCCTCGGACGCCTCGGGGCTCGTCTTTCCTCGCGCGAGCGCCTTGGCCTCGAGGCCGCGGGCGTAGTCCTTGCCCCGGTCGGCGGCGTCGGCCGAGACGTCTTTCAGCACGACCTCGATGCCGGCCTTCGCCGACACGTAGGCGATCGCGGCGCCCATCATGCCGGCGCCGAGCACGCCGAGCTTCGTCACGGCACGCTTCGGGATGCCCGCGGGGCGCGAGCCGCCGGCGTTGATGTGCTGCAGGTCGAAGAAGAACGCCTTGATCATGTTCTTCGCGACCTGCCCGTGGGTGAGGCCGACGAGCGCACGGGTCTCGACCTTCGAGGCGGTCTCGAAGTCGACGTAGGCGCCTTCGACGGCGGCGGCCATCGCCGCCCGCGGGGCCGGCATCGGGGCGCCCTTGGTCTGCTTGCGGAGCATCGCCGGGATCGCCGGCAGCATGCCGGCCAGGGCCGGCGAGGTCGGCGCGCCGCCGGGCAGGCGGAACCCGTGTTCGTCCCAGGGTTTGACCGGTGCCGGGTTCGCGGCGATCCACGCCCTGGCGGCCGGTATGAGCTCGTCGGCCGTGGCGACGAGCCCGTCGACGAGGCCTGCGGCGAGCGCGTCTGCGGGGGTGAACTTGGTCGCCGGCAGGATCACCTCGGACAGGGCGCGCTGGAGCCCCAGCATACGGACGGTGCGGGTGATGCCGCCGCCGCCGGGCAGGAGCCCGAGCGAGACCTCGGGCAGGCCGAAGCGCACGCCCGTCGCGTCGAGCGCGATGCGATGGTGGCAGGCGAGGGCGACCTCGAAGCCGCCGCCGAGGGCGGTGCCGTGCAGTGCGGCGACGACGGGCTTGCCGAGGAGTTCGAGGCGGCGCAGGTCGGCCTTGACGGCGTCGATGTGCGCGGTCTCTTCGGCGGCCTTGTCGGGGTCGGCGGCGCGCAGCAGGTTCAGGTCGCCGCCGGCGAACCAGCTGCGTTTGGCCGAGGCGAGGACGACGCCGGTGATGGTGTCGCGTTCGGCCTCGAGGCGGTCGACGGTCGCCCGCATGGCGGCGACGTAGTGCGGGTTCATGGTGATGACGGCGTGGTCGGGGTCGTCGAGGGTGACGACGACGATGCCGTCGTCGCCTCGGTGCCAGGCGTAGCCGGTGTAGGCGCCGGACGTGTCGACGTCGGCCCGTTCGATGGTGTCGGTCATGTTCGTTCGCTCCTGTCGTTCCGTGCCGTTCACACCCGCTCGATGACGGTGGCGATGCCCATGCCGGCGCCGACGCAGAGGGTCGCGAGGCCGCGTCGCAGTTCGCGTCGTTCGAGTTCGTCGAGGAGGGTGCCGAGGATCATCGCGCCGGTGGCGCCGAGCGGATGCCCGAGGGCGATGGCCCCGCCGTTGACGTTGACCTTGTCGTGCGGGATGTCGAGTTCCTTCTCCCAGCGCATGACGACGGCCGCGAAGGCTTCGTTGAGTTCGAAGAGGTCGATGTCGCGGGCGTCGAGGCCGGCGCGGTCGAGGGCTTTCCGGGTGGCGGGAGCGGGGCCGGTGAGCATGATCGTGGGTTCGGAGCCGGTGACGGCCGTGGCCACGATGCGGGCGCGGGGGGTGAGGCCGAGGCGCTCGCCCACTTCGGCGCTGCCGATGATCATGAGGGCGGCGCCGTCGACGATGCCCGAGGAGTTGCCGGCGGTGTGCACGTGGTCGATGCGTTCGACGGCGTGGTATTTCTGCAGGGCGACGGCGTCGAAGCCGGCTTCGGCTCCGGGGCGGGCGAAGGCCGCGGGCAGTTCGGCGAGGGCTGTGGCGGTGGTGCCGGGGCGGCGGTGCTCGTCGGTGTCGAGCACCAGGACGCCGTTGGCGTCGCGGACGGGCACGACCGAGCGGGCGAAGCGTCCTTCGCTCCAGGCCTGTTCGGCGCGGCGCTGCGATTCGGCGGCGTAGGCGTCGACGTCGGAGCGGTCGAAGCCGTCGAGGGTGGCGATGAGGTCGGCGCCGATGCCCTGCGGCACGAAGTACAGGTCGTAGTTCGTGGTCGGGTCTTGGGCGTACGCGCCGCCGTCGCTGCCGATCGGCACGCGCGACATGGATTCGACGCCGCCGGCCAGCACGAGGTCTTCGAAGCCGGAGGCGACCTTCTGCGCGGCGAGGTTCACGGCTTCGAGCCCGGAGGCGCAGAAGCGATTGACCTGCACGCCGGCGACGGTTTCGGGCAGGCCGGCGACGAGCGCGGCGGTGCGGGCGATGTCGCCGCCCTGTTCGCCGATGGGCGAGACGACGCCGAGCACGATGTCGTCGACGACGGCGGGGTCGAGGCCGGGGTTCCGTTCGAGGAGGGCGTGGATCAGGCCGACCACGAGGTCGACGGGTTTGGTGCCGTGCAGCGCGCCGCCGCGGTTGCGGCCGCGGGGGGTGCGGACGGTGTCGTAGATGTATGCGTCGGTCATGTGCGTCCTGTCAGAGTCCGAGGCTCCGGCCGACGATCTCTTTCATGATCTCGGTCGTGCCGCCGTAGATGGTGGTGATCCGCGCGTCCTCGTAGTCGCGCGCGATGCGGTATTCGCGCATGTAGCCGTAGCCGCCGTGGAGTTGCAGGCAGCGGTTCACGGTCTGCACGTACTGTTCGGTGGTCCAGAACTTCGCGGCCGCGGCGTCTTCGGCCGACAGTTCGCCGCGGGTGTGGCGCAGGATGCACTGGTCGATGTATGCGCGGCTCACCTGGGCGGCGGTGTGCATCTCGGCGAGTTCGAAGCGGGTGTTCTGGAAGGAGCCGACGGGCTTGCCGAAGGCGTGGCGTTCGGTGACGTAGGCGATGGTGCGTTCGACGACGCCCTCGGTGGATGCCACGGCGGCCGCCGCGATCGAGAGGCGTTCCTGGGGCAGGTTGCGCATGAGGCCGAGGAAGCCCTGGCCCTCTTCGCCGAGGAGGTTGCCGGCGGGCACGCGCACGTTCTCGAAGACGAGCTCGCTCGTGTCCTGCGCGTGCAGGCCGACCTTCTCGAGGTTGCGGCCTCGGCTGAAGCCGGGCCGGTCGGTTTCGACGACGAGGAGGCTGAGGCCCTTGTGCGGGTCGTCGCCGGTGCGGACGGCGGTGACGACGAGGTCGGCGTTCTGCCCGTTGGAGATGAAGATCTTCGAACCGTTGACGACGTAGTCGTCGCCGTCGCGCACGGCGGAGGTGCGGATGCCGGCGAGGTCGCTGCCGGTGCCGGGCTCGGTCATGGCGACGGCCGTGATGAGGGTGCCGGCGGCGATGCCGGGCAGCCAGCGCGCCTTCTGCTCGTCATTCGTGAGTTCCAGGAAGTAGGGGATGACGATGTCGTTGGAGAGGGCGATGCCGGCCATGCCGCTCGAGACGGGGTTGCGGGCGAGTTCTTCGCCCATGACGGCGTTGAAGCGGAAGTCGTTCGCGCCGCCGCCGCCGAACTCCTCGGGGATCGTGAAACCGAGGATCCCGGTCTCGGCGGCGAGCTCGAAGAGCCGCCGGTCCACCCGGCCCTCGGCGTCCCAACGGTCGGCGTTCGGGCGGGCATGGCGTTCGACGAAGTCGCGGACGAGTTCGCGGAACCCCTCGTGTTCTTCGTCGTAGACGGCCCGGACCCGGTCCGCGGCCTGCAGCGTCTCAGGCATATGTCGATCTCCTTCGATCCGATTGGTCTCCCCGTTGCGGTCGAGTGTATGGCGGAACCGCATTTTTTACAACAGATTAGAAAAAAATGCGCGAGACCCTTGCCGCCCGCCGTGTGGTATCGGAGAATCGACCCGGGCGTTTTTGAATCGCCATGAAAGAGCACCACCGACGCAAGGACGCGCATGGCCACCGAACCCACCGAACGCGTGCGCGACTTCGTGCGCGAGACCGTCATCCCCGTCGAAGAACGCGAACACGGCGAACTCCACCGCCCGTACGACGGGCCCGGCATCCACCCGCGGGAACGCGCGCTCCGCGCCGAACTGCAGGACGCCGGCCGCGATGCCGGCCTGGCCACCCCGCAGCTGCCGGTCGAATGGGGCGGCCTCGGTCTCACCGCACTCGAGCAGGCGGCCGTGTTCGAGGCGGCCGGCTACTCGCTCTTCGGCCCGATCGCCCTGAACATCGCCGCCCCCGACGAGGGCAACATGCACCTGCTGCTGCACGCCGCCTCGCCCGAGCAGCGCGAACGCTGGCTCCGGCCGCTGGCGGCCGGCCGCATCCACTCCGCCTTCGGCATGACCGAACCGCCGCCGGGCACCGGCAGCGACCCTCGCGCCCTCACCGCCCGCGCCGAACGCGTGCCCGGCGGCTGGCGCCTGAGCGGCGAGAAGTGGTTCATCACCGGCGCCCGCGAAGCCGGCCTCGTCATCGTGCTCGCCCGCACCTCCGGCGAGCCGGGCGACGCCGGCGGGGCGACCATGTTCCTCGTGCCCGGCGACGCCGACGGCCTCACCGTCGAACGCGACGTGCACACCCTCGACGCCGGCCTCTACGGCGGGCACAGCCTGCTCCGCTTCGACGGATGCTTCGTGCCCGACGACGGCGTGCTCGGCGACGTCGACGAGGGTTTCCGCGCAGCACAGGTGCGGCTGGCGCCGGCCCGCCTCACCCACTGCATGCGCTGGCTCGGCCTCGCCGGCCGCGCGCAGGACCTCGCGCTCGCCCACGTCACCGCACGCCGCGGGTTCGGCGCGCGGCTGGCCGACCTCGGCCTCGCCCAGCAGCACATCGCCGACACCGAGATCGACCTCGCCGCCTCGCGTGCCCTCATCCGCGACGCCGCCCGCCTGCTCGACGCCGGGCAGGACGCCGGCACGGCGTCATCCATCGCCAAGACCTTCGTGGCCGAAGCCGTCGGCCGCATCGTCGACCGCAGCGTGCAGCTGGCCGGCGGCCAGGGGGTCTCGGAGGAACTCCTGCTGTCCCGGTACTGGCGCGAGGTGCGCCCGTTCCGCATCTACGACGGATCCAGCGAAACCCATCGCTGGTCGATCGCCCGGCGCGCCGTGCGCGCCCATGAGGAAGGACGCCGCCATGACCTCGCCCGCTGAGCCCGCCCCGCGCGCCGCACTCATCACCGGCGCCTCGCGCGGCATCGGCCTCGCCGTCGCCCGGCGGCTGGCCGCCGAAGGCTACGCGCTCACCCTCTCGGCCCGCACCCCGGAACCCCTCGAAGCAGCCGCCGCCGAGCTCGCCGGCCCCGGCACCCGCGTCGTCGCGGTGCCCGCCGACGCCGCCGACCCCGATGCCCTCGCCGCGCTCCTCGCCCGGCACGAAGCGGAGCACGGCCGCCTCGACGCCCTCGTGCTGAACGCCGGCATGGGCTTCGGCAGCCCCATCGCAGAGACCCCGCTGCGCCGCGTCGACAAACACGTCGCCCTGAACTTCCGCGGCCCGTTCGCCCTCGTCTCAGCCGCGCTGCCGCTCTTGCGCCGCACCGCCGCACTCGACGCGCGCGGCGCCCGCATCATCGCGCTCGCCTCGCTCGCCGGCCTCATGCCCGAACCCGACCTCGCCGCATACTCCGCGACGAAGGCCGCACTCGTCTCCCTCTGCGAATCGGTGTGCCTCGAAGAGGGCACCCGCGGCGTGAGCGCCACGGCGATCTGCCCGGGATACGTCGACACCGAACTCGCCGCCTGGAAGACCGACGAGATCCCCGCCGAGGAGATGATCCGCGCCGACGACATCGCCGAGCTCGCCGTCGCCCTCACCCGGCTCTCGCGGCACGCCGCCGTGCCCCGCCTGGCGGTGAACCGGCCGGGCAGCCTGTTCCAGGCCTGAGCGGGCACCGCGTCACCGGGGCCGGGCGCCCAGCCGTCAGCCGCGGCTCGGGATCTCGCCCGGGTCCTCCGCACGCTCGAGCAGGAAGAGGAACGGGCGCCCGGCGTCGAGCGTGCCCTCCCCCGCCATGACGCCGAGCAGCGTGTCGGCGTCGACCCGCACGAAATGGTCGTGCACCGGCATCCGGTCGTAGAGCATCGTCGCCGTCACGCGGCCGCGATGCTCCATGCGCACGAGGCTCGCCCCGCCGCCGCGGGAAAGGCGCAGGTCGGCCACGAGGCCGCCGGCGCCGTCGTCGCACACGATAGGCCGCACCGTCTCGTCCGAGACGAAATGCTTGCCGACCCACGCGGCCCGCTCGAGCGTGCGGAGCATCCCGTGCCCGGTGTCGAACGCACGCCCGCGCCAGAACCCGCGGAGCTCGGCCGGGCCGACGGTCGGCAGCACGTCCCAGATCGCGAGCAGCTCGTCGACGTCGGCCCGCACACCGGGCGCCGCGAGCGCCCGAAGGCGTGCGGGGACGGTGGTCGGGGCCGGTGCCGGCGGCACCGCATCGGCGGGGTCCATGACGAGCACCGGCTTCACCGCCGACCCCGAGCGCGCGGCGGCGACCGCCTCGTCGACGTCTCCGAAGGCGAAGGTGCGGATGAAGCGGTCGACCGGGAAGAGCCCGGCCCGCCAGAGCCGGGCGAGCATCGGGACCAATGCGGCGGGCCGCGCGTCGCCCTCGATGACACCCGAGATCGAGCGCCCCCAGAGCAGGCGCGACTGGCTCACGGTCACGGGATTCGCGCCGGACCGCAGGGCGACCGTCGCGCAGGCGCCCGGCGAGGCCAGCGCGGCGAGCGCCGCCTCGACCGCGGCCGGGGTGCCGACGGTGTCCAGCACCCGGTCGGCCGGCCGCGTGGCGCGGAGGAGGGCGGCGAGCTCCTCGGGTTCGACGGCGGCCGTCGCCCCGAGTTCGAGGGCGAGCGTCCGTCGTCCGGCATCGGGTTCGACGACGACGACATCGCCGCATCCGCTCACGTGGGCGGCGAGCATCCCCGAGAGCCCGACGGCGCCGGCACCGAGGACGACGAGCCGGTCGCCGGGGCCGGGCCGCAGGGTGCCGAGCACCGTGCCGGCGCCCGTCAGCACCCCGCAGCCGAGAGGCGCGGCGATCGCGAAGGGAACGTCGTCGTCGATCGGCACGACGTTCGAGGCCCGTGCGATCGCGAAGGTCGCCCAGGAGGACTGCGCCATCCACGACCCGGAGATGACCTCGCCGCCCTCGCCCCGCAGGGTCGCCGAGCCGTCGGGCCTGGCCCCGGCCGAGTTCCGCCGCCCGAACTGCTCGCAGTACGCGGGGTGCCCGCTCGCGCAGCGCGCGCACACCCCGCACGAATCGAAGGTGAGCACGACCCGGTCGCCCGGTTCCACGCCCGCCGCCGCCGATCCGGTCGCCTCGACGACGCCGGCGCCCTCGTGCCCGAACACGGCGGGGAAGCCGAACGGCACCGCGCCGTCGATCGCCGTGAGGTCGGTGTGGCAGATCCCCGAGGCGGCGATGCGCACGAGCACCTCGTCGTCCCGGAGTTCGTCGAGGCGCACGGGCGAGGGCACGGGCGCGTGCCCCCGCCCGGCGACGACGGCGGCGAGCGCAGCGGTCACCGGGCGGTCACCGGGTCGCTTGCGCGCAGCACGCCCTTGTCGACCTTGCCGCCGCCGTTGCGGGGCAGCGCCTCGACCACGACGACGTGCTTGGGCCGCTTGAAACGGCCGAGGCGGCCGTCGAGGAAGGCCTCGAGCTCGTCGACGGTCGGCGCCGCCGCGCCCGGCATCGGCGCGATCGCCGCGACCGGGACCTCGCCCCAGCGCTCGTCGGCTCGACCGTAGACGGCGACCTCGAGGATGTCGGGGTGGGCGTCGAGGGCGTTCTCGACCTCGGCGCAGTAGACGTTCTCGCCGCCGGAGATGATCATGTCCTTCTTGCGGTCGACGACCCAGACGAAGCCCTCCTCGTCCTGCCGAACGAGGTCGCCGGAGTGGAACCAGCCGCCCTCGAAGGCCGCCGCGGTCTCATCGGGCTTCCGCCAGTACCCCTTCATGAGCGTCGGCCCCCGGTAGACGATCTCGCCGACCTCCCCGACGGGGACGTCGTGGAAGTCCTCGTCGACGACGCGGGTCTGGATGGTGGGGATCGGCTTGCCGACGGAGCCGATCTTGCGGCGCGAGTCGGCGCCGCGCAGCACGCAGGTGATCGGCGACATCTCGGTCTGGCCGAAGACGGCGACGTTCATCGCGTCCGGGAACTTCTCCTCCATCGCCCGCAGCACGCCGTCGGTGGCCGGCGCGGCGCCCCAGCTGATGATGCGGAGCGCGAGGTCCCTGTCCTCGATGCCGGGCAGGGCGCAGATCGCCTGCCACTGCTGGGGCACGTTGAAGACGATCGTCGCGCGCGACTGCTCCCAGGCGTCGACGATCGCGGCGGGATCGAAGGCGCCGAGGGGGTGGAAGATCGTCGGGATGCCGATGATGAAGTTCGGTGCGATCGAACCGAGGCCGGCGATGTGGAAGAGCGGTGCGGTGAGGAAGGCGATGTCGCTCTCGTCGACGATGCCGTTCGCGCGGATGCAGGTGATGGCCTGCGCGTACAGGTTCAGGTGGTCGAGCATGGCGCCCTTGGGCCGCCCGGTGGTGCCCGAGGTGTACATGATGAGCGCGGTGGTGTCTTCGGCGACGTCGGGGGCGGTGAAGTCGCCGGGGTCTTCGGCGACGAGGTCCGCGACGGATTCCTGCCCGTCGCCGGCTTCGCCGAAGACGAGGACCTGCTCGATGCGCGTGGTGAGGGCGGCGACGGCGCCGACGAGGGGCGCGAGCGGGGCATCCACGAGGATGACGCCGGCGTCGGCGTCGTCGACGATGTAGGCGATCTCGGCGGGCGAGAGGCGGATGTTGATCGGCACGGCCATGGCGCCGAGGGTGTTGATCGCGAAGACCGCTTCGACGACCTCGGGGCTGTTCAGGGTGAGGAGGAGGACCCGGTCGCCGTGTTCGACGCCGCGGCGGCGGAGGGCTGCGGCCAGGGCGTTGACGTGCTCGTGCACCTGCCCCCAGCTCGTGTCGCGGTCGAGGTAGCGGAACGCGAGGGAGTCGGGCCGGTTGGCGGCGTGGGCGGCGACCTGGTTCATCCAGTGGTTGCGGCGGGCGGCCGCCGGGATGGCGGAGGGCCCGGGGCCGGGTGCGGTTTCTGTGCGGGGTGCCGCCTCGGCGAGGGGCGGGGCTTCGGTGCTCATTCGGAATCCCTTCGTACGACGCTGTACCGTCGCCGCTCGCGGGCGACGCAGGTGGCCCCAGTATGCACGGCCGCGGGCCGGATGTCACGACTTTTGTTAATCCGGAATCACATCGTTGCCGCTCATGGCGGGCCGAGCGGCCTGCGCTAGCCTGTCGGGATGGGCACGACGTCGGCGACCGCATCCACCGCCGCGCCCCGCCGCACCCGCCCGAAGGACCGCAAGCAGCGCATCGCGATGGCCGCCGCGACCCTGTTCTCGGAACGCGGCTACCACCAGGTGAGCCTCGGCGAGGTCGCCGCCGAGGTGGGCATCTCGGCCCCGGCCCTCTACCGGCATTTCCCGAACAAGTACGCCCTCTTCCTCGATGCCGCCGAGCGCCTCGTGCACGGGCTCCTCGAGGTCACCGAGCCCTTCGCGGGCGGCGAGGGGCCCGCAGTGGATGCCGCGAGCACCGATCCCGCCCGCACCGACCCGGCCGGCGCCGACTACGACGCCCTCGTCCACGCCCTCGTCGAGGCCACGATCGACAACCGCCGCACCGGCGGCCTCTACCGCTGGGAGGGCCGCTACCTGCACCCCGACGACCGGCGTCGGCTCGGCGGGGACTTCGCCGAGCTCGGCGCGCGCGTCCGCCGCGCCGTGCAGCGGATGCGGCCGGGGCTCGGCGAGGACGACGCGCGCATGATCGCAGCCGCCGCGCTCAGCGTCGTCGCCTCGATCACCTCGCACCACGCGAGCCTGGGGCGCCGCCAGCTCGCCGAACTGCTCGGCGATTCGGCCCGTGACGTCGCCGACGCCCGCCTTCCCGCGCCGGCCGGATCCGCCGCGCCCGACACCCCCGGCGTTCCGCCGGCATCCAAGCGCGAGCTGATCGTGCGCGAAGGGCTCCGCCTGTTCCAGCAGCGCGGCTACCACGAGACCTCGATCGAGGAACTGAGCGCCGCCGTCGGCCTCACCCAGTCGGGCTTCTACCGGCATTTCGCGAGCAAGTCCGAGCTGCTGCTCGAGGCCTGCGTGCGGGCCGCCGAACGCCTCGGGGCGACGACCGCCGACGCCCTCGAGGGCGCCGCGGGCCCCGCCGAGGCCCTCGACCGCCTCATCGACGGCTACATCGCCCACAGCTTCACGCACCACGAGCTCATGAGCGTGTACTTCTCCGACATCGGCGCGCTGCCGGGCGACGAGCAGGAGCGGCTGCGGGGCATCCAGCGCCGGCACGTCGACGAGTGGGTCGGCCTGCTGCGGGCCGTACACCCGGATCTCACCGCGCAGGCGGCGAGGTTCCGGGTGCACGCCGGGCTCAACGTCGTCGTCGACCTCGGCCGGCTCGTGCACTTCGACGACGCGCCGGCGACGCGGGCGCGGGTCGCATGCCTGGTGCGAGCGGCGCTGGGTCGCTGAGCCTCACTTCCGCTTGGCGTGCAGCATGTGCAGCATCCGCTCGGCGAGGTGCATGTCGCGTGCCGAGCGGTCGATGCGCAGCAGATCGATGAAGGGCTTGCTCGTCTGCACGGCCACCGACTTCGCGACCGAGAACTCGCGCAGGCCGTCGGCGCCGTGGATGCGGCCGAAGCCCGACTCGCCGCGGCCGCCGAACGGCAGCGAGGGGATGCCGGCGAAGCCGAGCACGGAGTTCACGCTGACGGCGCCGGCCCGCAGCCGGAGGGCGATCCGCCGCCCCTGCTTCAGATCGCGGGTGAAGACGGATGCGGCCAGACCGTAGGCGGTGTCGTTCGCCTTCGCGACGGCGTCGTCCAGGGAGGCGGCGCGCTCGACGACGAGCACCGGCCCGAAGGTCTCTTCGCGCACGACCGCGCAGTCCCCGGGCACCTCGGTGAGCACGACGGGGGCGACGTAGGCGCCCTGCACGGCGTCGGCGCCGCCGGCGACGGCCCGGGCCCCGCGTTCGATGGCTTCGCCGATGTGGGCGGAGACGATGCCGAGCTGCTTCGACATGGTCATCGGCCCGTAGCTCGCGGATGCCTCGGGGCCGGGCTTCAGCGCCGCGACCGCAGCGGCGAGGCGCTCGAGGAACTCGTCGTGGACGGGCGCTTCGACGTAGACGCGTTCGACGCCGGCGCAGGTCTGGCCGGCGTTGCCCATGCCGCCGAATACGGCGAAGGCGACGGCCTGGTCGAGGTCGGCGTCGCGGGCGACGATCATGGCGTCCTTGCCGCCGGCCTCGATGACGACCGGCGTGAGGCGTTCGGCGCAGGCGGCCATGACGCGCCGGGCGGTGCCGGGCGAACCGGTGAAGGCGATCTTGTCGACGTCGGATGCGGCGAGGGCCGCACCGGTGGCCCCGTCGCCGATGACGACGGTGAACGCGGCCCTCTGCGGTACGGCGCGGCGCCAGGCGTCGGCGAGCCAGCGGCCGGTGGCCGGGGAGAGCTCGCTCGGCTTGAAGACGATCGCGTTGCCGGCGGCCAGCGCGTAGGAGATGGATCCCATGGGGGTGTAGACGGGGTAGTTCCACGGCCCGATGACGCCGACGACGCCGTAGGGCTCGTAGCCGACGCTCGCCGACTGGTTGTAGCTGGCGAGCCCCGAGGGCACCTTCCGGCGGGCGAGCACCTTCTCGGCATGCTTGGCGGCCCAGTCGAGGTGGGTGAGGGCGAGGGTGATCTCGAGCACGCCGTCGTCGGGCGTCTTGCCGGTCTCGCGGGAGATGACGCCGGCGAGTTCGCGGGCGCCGGCGGCGATCTCGGCCTTCCAGGCGAGGAGTGCCTCGCGGCGGCCGCCGGGGCCGAGTGCGCGCCAGCTCTCCGCGGCCGCGCGGGCCTCGGAGACGGCACGTTCGACGTCGGCAGGCGACGCGAGCGGGTATGCGGCGACGACGGAGCCGTCGCGGGGATCGGTGGAGGTCAGTTCGGCGGAGCCGTCGGCGATGAGGGTCATGGCCGTCCCTTCGACGTTGAACGGGTGGGCTGGTGTGGATCCGGCATCAAGTGAATGCTGATTCACATTAGCCGTGCGGCGGCCCCTGCGGCAAGAGGCGCGCCCTCAGCGTTCGGCGAGCGCCTCGGCGGCGACCTCGAGCAGACGCGGCACGCCGGCCTCGAGGCCCGGGGCGAACGTCGTGTCGTCCGGGCGCTCCCCGTCCAGCCAACGCGTGTAGATCGCCTCGCTGAACACCGCCGACTTCCACAGTGCGAGCGCGCGGTACCAGCCGAGCCGGCTCGCATCCGCACCCGTCAGCCGCTCGTAGCGCTCTGCGAGCCCCGCCCGGTCGAGGAAGCCCGGGCGGGCCGTCACCGGCGAGAGCTCCATCGTCGTCGGCACGCCGCCCGACGCCTCGGACCAGGTCGCGACGAGATACCCGAGATCGGCGAGCGGATCGCCGAGCGTCGACAGCTCCCAGTCGAGCACGGCGGCCACCTCGGGCCGCCGCCCGGTGCCGAACATGAGATTGCCGAGCCGGAAATCGCCGTGCACGAGCGCGTGGCGCTGCGTCGCCGGCATCGTCGCCGCCAGCCGTTCGGCGAGCTCGCCGACGAGCGGCAGCTCGCGGCGCGACACCTTGCCCCACAGGCCCGCGAAGCGCGACACCTGCCGTTCGAGGTACCCCTCGGGCCGACCGTAACCGGCGAGCGGACCCTCGCGGACGTCGATCGCGTGCAGGGCGGCGAGCGCATCGACGGCGGCCTCGGCGACGCCGCGGCGGTCCCGGGCGGTGTCGAAACGGGCCGGCACCTCGTCGGTGATGACGTCGCCGTGCAGACGGCGCATGAGGTAGAACGGCACCCCGAGGGGCTCCGGGTCCTCGCAGACGGCGAGCACCTCGGCGACCGACGCCCCGGCATCCCGGAGCAGCAGCTGGATGCGCGCCTCGCGCAGCATGTCGTGCGCCGACGGCGGCAGCGGCGGCCGCGGGCCGCGACGCAGCACCGCCTCGACGCCGCCGCGGCGCAGCAGGAAGGTCGCATTCGACTGCCCGTCGCCGATCCGCGCCCACTCCACCGGACCGTCGCCGAGGCCGCGCTCGTCGAGGAAGGCGGTCACGGCGTCGAGGACGAGCAGCGGCGGCACCGGCATCCGCGCCGCCTCTTCCGCGGTCGCCGCGACGTCGCGGCCGTCGGGCCGCTCGGTGAGCACCGGCCCGGCCTCGCGCGTCTGCTCGCTCATCGCCGGCTCACCCGCCCGAACAGGCCCGCGATGGGCGCGAGCACGAGCGGACGGGCGGCGATCCACGCGGCCGCGATGACGAGCAGGGAGGCGCAGAAGACGGCGAAGCCGACCCAGTTCACCGCATCCTGCCCGCCGTACATGTGGTTCAGGTTGCGCAACGCCCCGGTCGCGAACACGAGGCCGACGTGCATCACGACGAACGCGACGAAATACAGCATGACCGGGAAGTGGATCGCCCGCGCGAGCTCGATCGGATACGCCCGGTTCAGCCGTTCGGCACGTGCCGGCCACCAGCCCGACATCCGCACCCCCGTCACGGCCGCGAGCGGCGCCGCCAGGAACACCGTCGCGAAGTACGCGAGCTGCTGCAGGGCGTTGTAGTTCGTCCAGCCGTGCTCGACCGGCCAGTCGAGCGAGGCGTACTGCAGGAGCGCAGACGCCGCGTTCGGCACGACGGCCCAGTCGCTCGGCACGATCCGCATCCACTGCCCCGTCACCGCGAGCAGCACGACGAACACGAGGCCGTTCGCCAGCCACAGCACGTCGAGGCTCTGGTGGAACCACGCGTTCAGCGGGATCTTCCGCTCGGGCCGGCGACGCGACGCCCAGTACGCCGCCGGCCGCCGTTCGCGGCGCACCTGCAGGCCCGAACGCACGATCAGGACCATGAGGAACACGTTGCAGAAGTGCTGCCAGCCGAGCCAGGCCGGGATGCCGACGGGCGCCGCGGCCGGCAGCGGCGCCTCGCCGGGGTATTCGGCGAGGAACGCCTGCACGGGCTCGAGGCCGCGCAGCCAGCGCGCGAGCAGCACCACCGCGAGCACGGCGACGACGACGCCCGCGGCCACCAGCGCCCAGCGGGCGGCCCGGCGGCGGGCAGTGGCTTCGGGGGCGGTGGATGCCGAGAGCGCAGTGGATGCCGGGGGCGCAGTGGATGCCGTTGGGGCGGTGGATGCCTCAGGGGCGGTGGATGCCGCAGGTGCGACGGCGGGCGCGCCCGAGACCGGCGGCGCCGGCGCGAATCCGGCGGGCGGCCACGGCTCGCCGCCGGGCACCCGCGGCAGTCCGCGACGGAGCGGGGCCCCGGCGGACCCCGCCGATGCGGAGACCGCGACGTCCGGGCCGGCGATACCTGCGACGGCGCCCGCGGCATCCACCCCCGAAGAATCGGCGGCAGCACCGGCACCAGGGTCGTCCACCCCCGCAGGCCCCGATGCAGGCACCGCGACCGCGCCCGCGGCATCGACCGCCGCGACACCGGCGGCGCCCGCAGCAACGGTGCCCGAGGCATCCACCGCAGCGGACTCCGCGTCGAGGCCTGAAGCGGCCGACCCCGGCACCTCCCCCACCGGCGGCCACGGCTCGCCGCCCGGCACCCGCGGCAGCCCGCGGCGGAGCGTCGGAGCGCTCACGAGGACACCCGCTCCGATTCGAGGGCGGCGATGAGCTGGGGAACCACCCGGAACACGTCGCCGACGATGCCGAAGTCCGCGATGTCGAAGATGGGCGCGTCGGCGTCGGTGTTGATCGCGACGATGGTCTGCGAGGTCTGCATGCCGGCACGGTGCTGGATCGCGCCCGAGATGCCGAGGGCCATGTACAGGCGCGGCGACACCGAGACGCCGGTCTGACCGACCTGGCTCTGCTGGGCGACGTAGCCGGCGTCGACGGCCGCGCGCGAGGCGCCGACCGCGGCGCCGAGCGCATCCGCGAGCCGTTCGACGAGCGCGAAGCCCTCGGCGGAGCCGAGCCCGCGTCCGCCCGAGACGACCTTCTCGGCACCGCGGAGTTCGGGGCGGGTGCTGTCGGCGACGCGTGGTTCGACCGAGGCGATACGGGCCGCGGGCCGACCGCTCGGCGGCACCGCGAGACGTTCGGCGACGGTCGGGCGCGCCGCCGCACGGGCCGTGACCGCACCGGGGCGGATCGTGATGACGGGGGCGCCGTGGGTGGCCGCCGAGACGACGTCGTAGGCGCCGCCGAATGCGGAGTGCCGGACGATGACGCCTTCCTCGTCGCGGTCGACTCCGACGGCGTCGACGGCGAGCGCCGCCCGTGCCCGCACGGCGTAGCGGGCGGCGGCCTCGCGCGCGTCGAGCGTGTGCGCCGCGAGCACGGCGACCGGTCCGACGGCCGCGGCGGCGGTGTCCAGGGCGTCGGCGAGCGGCACGGCGACGGTGCCGCCGGCGACGGGCGCAGCCCCGGCGGCGAGCAGCACGCGTGCCGCGCCGAGGGCGGCGGCCGCGGCGGCGAGGGCATCGCCGGCGGACTCGTCGGCGGGGGCGATGAGGGCGACGGGCTCGCCGATCGCGTCGGCGGCGGCGAGGAGGCCGGCCGCCGTGCCGGCGAGGCCGCCGTCGGGGGCGACGTCGAGCAGCACGAGGACGGGGGCTGGGTCTGGCATCTCGGCTTCCTTCATGGGTGGGGCTGGGCCCGCGAGCGGGCGGGGCTGGCGGTGGTCGGCGTCCGGTGCTCAGGCGAGGCGTTCGGCGGCGAGGAACTCGGCGAGGCGTTCGCCGGCGTCGCCTTCGTCGATGATCTTCACGCCGGCTGCGCGCGGCGGCCGCGGCGCGACGGCGATCATGATCGATCGGGCGGATGCGTGGTCGTCGGCGTCGATGCCGAGCTCGGCGAGGTCCAGGGTCTCGATGGTCTGCTTCTTGGCGGCCATGATGCCCTTGAAGCTCGCGAGTCGGGCGTCGGGCAGCTTCTCGGTGACCGAGACGATCGCGGGCAGTTCGGCGCCCGCGGCCACGGCCCCGTATTCGGTCGCGCGTACGCCGTCGACGCGGCCGTCGCCGATCTCGACGGAGTCGAGCCCGGTGAGCTGGGCGATGCCGAGGTGTTCGGCGATCATCGCCGGCACGACGCCGCCTCCCCCGTCGGTGGACCGGTCGCCGGCGATGACGAGCTCGGCGCCGATGCGGTCGATCGCGCGGGCGAGGGTCTCGGCGGTGAGGCCGAGGTCGGCCCCGAGCAGGGCCTCGTCGACGACGTGCACGGCCCGCCCGGCGCCCATCGCGAGGGCGCGGCGCAGGCTCGACGCGGCGGCGGCCGGCCCCATGGCGAGGGCGACCACCTCGGTGCCGGGGTGTTCGTCGCGGTGGCGCAGCGCGAGCTCCAGGGCGCGTTCGTCGATCTCGTCGATCACCCGCTCGCCGGCCTCGCGTTCGGCGAGCCCCGTCTCGAGGTGCAGGGCGCGGGCGCCGTAGGTGTCGGGCACGTCTTTGACGAGCACCAGGATTCTCATGCTTCCTCCATGGTCCAGGCGGCGAGGGCGTCGTCGAGGGTGCTGCGCGCGGGCCGGGCGGGGGTCCGGCCGGGTGCGGCGCCGTCGAAGCGCGGGGCGGCGGCCGGCGCGAGCCGACCGTGATGGTCGAGGTGGATGCCGCGGGCGACGGCCTGCGGGTGCGCCGGGGCCTCGCGCATCGACAGCACGGGCGTCACGCACGCCTCGGTGCCGTCGAAGGCGGCGGCCCACTCGTCGCGGGTGCGGCTCGCGAACGCGGCGGCGAGGCGGCCCCGCAGCTCGGGCCAGTTCGCGGGGTCGTCGCGCGCCGGCAGGGTTGCCGCGTCGAGGCCGAGACCGTCGAGCAGGGCACCGTAGAAGCGTGCCTCGAGGGCGGCGACGGCGACGTGCCGGCCGTCGGCGCACGCGTACACGGTGTAGAAGGGGGCGCCGCCGTCGATGAGGTTCGCGGCCCGTTCGTCGCGCCACCGCCCGGAAGCGGCGAGGGAGAACTGGGCGTGGCCGAGCTGGGCGACGCCGTCGATCATGGCGGCGTCGATGGTGCGGCCGCGCCCGGTGCGGGTGCGTTCGAGGAGGGCGGCGAGGATGCCGGTGACGAGGAACATGGCGCCGCCGCCGTAGTCGGCGACGAGGTTCAGCGGCACGACCGGGTGCTCGGCGGGGCCGATGGCGTGCAGCATCCCCGTGATCGAGAGGTAGCCGAGGTCGTGGCCGACGCGATCCGCCCACGGCCCGCTCTGCCCCCAGCCGGTCATGCGGCCGTAGACGAGCCGGGGGTTGGCGGTCCGCAGTTCTTCGGGGCCGAGCCCGAGGCGTTCCATGACGCCGGGCCGGAAGCCCTCGACGAGCACGTCGGCGCTTGCGGCGAGCGCGCGCACCCGGGCGAGGTCGTCGGCGTCCTTCAGATCGGCGACGACGATCGTGCGGCGGCGGAGCATGGTGTCGGCCGGGTCGGCGGGCAGTTCGCCGGGCTCGGGGCGCTCGATGCGCACGACGTCGGCGCCGAGATCGGCGAGGAGCATCGCGGCGAAGGGGGCGGGGCCGGCGCCGGCGAACTCGACGACGCGGATGCCGGCGAGGGGTGTCGGGCCTGCGGCCGACTCCCGGGCGGATGCCGCGGTCCGTGCAGCGGGCCGGGCGGCCGGTTCCCCGGCGGATGCCGCGCCCGGCGCGGCGGGCCCGCCGTAGGGGGCCGCCTTCGCCGCCGGTGCCGTGCTCACGCGATCACTCCTTCGGGATCAGGGCGACCGTCGGGTCGCCTCGCGGCCATTCTGCCATCGGCGGCCGCGCGGTCAAGCCGAAAACGTGAATCCGGATTCACTTTTTGGGTCGGGTCGTCGAACAGACGGGGCGGGTGGATGCCGTGCCGCACGGCATCCACCCGCCCCGTCGTCTTCACGGGCGGTTCATGTCGGGGATCGTGATGGGCGTCGTCGTCCCCGACTCCCCGCGGTTCAGGAACGCCATCGCGAGCGCACGCACGAACTGGTCGAACATGTAGAAGCTCACCGGCGCGACCGGCAGCAGCCCCTCGCGGAAGGCGATGTACGTCGGCCACCCGGCGCGGATGGTCGCCGCGGCCACGTAGTCGCGGCGCAGCCCGAGCCAGTCGCCGACCTCGTTGCCGAGCTGGTAGCGCACGAACTCGTTCAGGAAGCCGCGCGTGACGCCCAGGTCGACCTGCGCGGTCAGCCCGAGGAGCACCTCGGCGAGCTCCTGCCCCTCCTGGGTCCAGGTCAGCTGCGGGGTGAGGATCTCGGCGGCCTGCGCATGCGCGGCATCCCACGTCGCCGGGATGTACTCGTCGCGCACGCCGAGGAAGTGCAGGGCGACCTGCCACGAGTGCAGGAAGGCCTCCTCGTCGGCGCGCGTCATCGGCACCCGCCACTCGCGGAGCTTCCGGTGCGCGAAGGTGCCCGTGGAGTGGAAGGTGACGAGGATGTCCTGGTTCGAGATCGGGATCTCCTCGTCGGCGACCGCCTGCCAGTGCGGCGACTGCGGCAGCAGATGCCGCACGGCGGCGTGCACCATGCGCGTCTTGTTCGAGGTGACCACGAATTCGCCGCTCTGCTCGAAGGCGTCGATGTCGCTCAGGTCGTACCCGAAGGAGAAGGTCTTCGCCGCGCGGTCCTGCATGTCGGCGCCGCCCTTGGACCAGTACACCGACTTCGCCTCGCGGGGGATGACGGTCGACATGATGCCGCCGCCGATGCCGTAGATGACGAAGAGGTAGAGGTCTTTGCGCCGGTTGAAGTCGGCCGCACGGCGGAGCTTGGTCATGTCGGCCCACTCGGGCATCTGCGTGCTCGACTGCAGCCAGGTCGACAGTTCGGGCGGCAGCCCCGTGGGCAGGGGCTGGTTGTTGTGCACCCACGGCAGGATCGCCTGGTTGACGGCCGGCACCTGGCCGCTGTCGATGACGTTCGCCATGATGCGGTCGATGTCGTCGTCCCAGACCCACTGCGGGTCGGTTCCTGATCCGCTGCCGAGCACGGATCGCGTCGGCGACCAGGTCCACGGGGACCTGCCTGCCTGCGCGGCCTGTGCGGCCTGCGGTGCGAAGACGCCGCCCAGCCCGAGGGCTGCTCCCAGCGTCAAGACGGTGCGTCGGTTCATGTCGGCCACGTTGCCTCCTGCTTGTGAACAGCGGACGGTCCCGCAAGCGCCGTCGTCGGGGCGGCACCGTGGAACCCGCGAATCCATCCGCACTGGTGAACGTGCGTTAACTTACGGAAGTGAATGCAGGTTCACAAGAGCGGCGCGCGGAATCGCCGATCGTGAGCGGATGCCGGGGCGCGCGAAACCGGGGCGCAGCCCGCCGGCGCGCCCCGCCTCGACCGCCTCTACGCCCGGCGCGCCCCCCGCCCGGCGGCCGCGGCCGCGGCCTGCTCATCCTCGGGGATGCCGAGCCCGCGCGGGAACACGCTGTGCCGCAGCGGGGTCTCCATCGCGGCGACGATGTCGGTGACGTCGACGGCGGAGAGGTCGGCCGGCTTCCAGTCGGGCACGACCGCCTGGTGCAGCGTCTCGGTGTTCTGCGCGACGAGGGCCTGGACGCCGGTGAACATGTCGGGCTGCGTGGTGAACCAGCGGGCGAGGCGGAGCTCGCGTTCGAGCGCCTCGCGCAGGGTCTCGCCGTCGCGCGCGGCCCGCACCGAGCGCAGGGTCGCCACGAGCGCCGTCGGCGAGAGCCCGAGCAGCGTGTCGGCGGCTTCGGTCGCGTGCGCGGCGGCATCCGGATCCATCGACTCCGATGCCCGCAGCCCCCCGACCTCGCGGCCGCTCGAGAACACCCACAGGCGCTCCAGGATCTCCTGCACGGTGTCGGCCGAATAGCAGGCGTCGATCCAGTCGCGGCGGGCCATCACCGCCGACTCCCCCGGCGAGACGGCGAAACGCCGCACCTTCTCCTCGGGAGCGGCCGTATCCACCGCATCGGCGAGGGCGGCGGTCAGCTCCCCGATGCGCGCCGCGGGCACGACGGCATCCGCGAAGCCGAGCGCCACGGCATCCGCCGCCGCCATATCTGCCGAGTTCAGGGCGAGATACGTGCCGATCTCGCCGGGCGTGCGCGCGAGGCGCCAGGTCGCCCCGCCGTCGGGCACGAAGCCGTAGCCGGTCTCGGGCTGGCCGAGCTTGACGCGGTCGCTGACGACCCTGAGGCCCACATGACCGGCCAGCGAGATGCCGCCGCCCATCGTCATGCCGTGCATGATCGACACGATCGGCTTGGGGTGCTCGGCGAGCTTGGCGATGAGGCGGTACTCGTCGCGGAAGAACACGGTGCCGATCGTCATGCCCTCGGCCGCGCGGGTCAGGATCTCACGGAAGTCGCCGCCGGCGCAGAAGCCGTAGTCGCCGAGGCCCTCGAGCAGGATCGCCGACACGGCCGGGTCCGTCGCCCACGCGTCGAGCGTCTCGGTCAGGGCGTGCATCATCTCGAGGTCGATGGCGTTGATCGAGTCGGGTCGGTTGAGGCCGAGGCGGCCGAGCCGACCGACGACCTCGGCATTGACAGGGGAATTCACCTGCACCACGCTAACGGTTCTTCGCCGGGTGCGGATGCCGGATCCCACCCGCTCCGGCGCCCCGCGCCGCACGGGGCGTGCGCGTGAGCTGCTCGCAACCGCACGCGGATGCGGATCACCGCATCGGGCGAAGCGATTCGGCGGATCGCCGGCAGCAAATCGGCGAACCAGATGAAGCAAATCGGCGGATTGGAGGCAGCAAATCGGCGAGTTCTTTGCTCCGATTCGATCCGCGAAACCGTATACTCCCTGCATGGCCGCCCTTCTGGACCGACATGCGACCCCCATCGGGCACGAACTCCTCGAGTTCTTCCCGGGATTGATCATCGAAGGTGCCCGCCAGGTCGGGAAGAGCACGATCGCGCGACGACTCGCGCGCCCTGACGCGCGCATCCTGAACCTCGACGATCGACAGACGCGCGCCGCAGCAGAAGCGGATCCGAGCGGATTCGTGGCGCAAGCGGAAGGGGCCCAGCTCGTCATTGACGAGATCCAACGCGTTCCCGAACTCACCCTCGCCGTCAAGTCCGCCATCGACGCCGACCGACGAGCTGCTCGTTTCATCATCACGGGATCCTCAAGCCTGCTTCGGGTGAAAGGCACCGCCGATAGCCTCGCCGGCCGCGTTGCACGCCTCCCCCTGTACGGGCTCAGCCGCGGAGAGGCCGCTGGAACCCGCGATGATTTCGCCACTGCGCTCGGCGATCGCCTCGACGAGCTCCCGACGTTCACGTCAATCGACAGCCGAGCCGGGTACACCGAGATCCTCGCCGCCGGCGCATATCCGGAGATCCGAGATGCGCGACCATCGATCAGGGCTGCGTGGATCGACGCCTACCTTCAAGGCATCATCGGGCGCGACATGGTGGAGCTGCGCCGGGAGGTTCAACCAGGCCGCGCCATGGCAGTTCTCCGGACGCTCGCAGGCCGCCAGTCCGCGGAGCTCGTGAAAAGCAGGCTCGCCGAAGAAACCGCGGTGCCGCCCCGAACCATCACGGGATACCTCGATCTCCTTCACGATGTCGGCCTTATTGCAAGCATCCCTCCGTGGACCCCCAACATCTCGAAGCGGGAGATCGGCCGATCGAAGACATTCGTCATCGACTCCGCCGTGGCGATGTGGCTCGCACGCCTCACACCCGCTCAGCTCACCAGGATCGAATACGGCGAGGCTTTCGGCGCCATGCTCGAAGGGTTCGTCGCCGCAGAGCTCCTTCGGCAGCGCACCTGGTCACAGCGACGATTCGACCTCTTCCACTACCGCGAACGCAATACGGACGAGGTCGATATCATCCTCGAGTTCGACGATGGAGCGGTCATCGCTCTCGAGGTCAAGGCATCGACATCCTTCAGCTCGCGGCACTTCACAGGGCTCGCCCGGCTCCGAGAACGTCTCGGCGATCGCTTCCAGGCAGGAATCGTCTTGAACTCGGGTTCGCAAGGCTATCGCTATGCCGACCGGCTTTTCGGCGCGCCCATCTCCGCGATCTGGCAGTTCAATGCTGGATAGCACCCCGTGCACGCACGCTGCGTGCCACAGGCCCTAACGTTGCCGCATGACCTCTGCGCCGCCCCGGGCATCGGCCCGGGCATCCGCCCGCCCGGCTCTGCGCACCGTCGGCCGGCTGGCCGCCGCCTTCGCGATCGCCCTCGTGCTGGGCGCACTGACGTCGTTCGGGCAGGCGGCGCTGCCGGACGCCCTGGCGTCCTTGGCGAACTCGGCAGGCGGATGGACCATCCCCACGGCGATCGTCGTCGGCCTGCTCGCGCGCGGTCGCGGCGAGGCCGCGGTCGGCGGTGCGCTCGCGTTCGTCGCCCTCACGCTCGGCTACGCGCTGGCATCCACCGCGCGCGGCTTCCCCTTCGATCCGCTCGCGTGGAGCCTCATCGGCGTCGTCGCCGGGCCCGTCGTCGGCCTGTCGGCGTTCGCCCTGCGACGGCCTCGCCGCCGTGCGGCCGGCGCCGCGATCCTCGGCGGCATCCTCCTCGGCGAGGGCGTGTACGGCCTCACCGTCGTCTCCGAGACGACGAGCCCGGTGTGGTGGTGGATCGAACTCGCCCTCGGTGCCGCGCTCGCACTGGCCGTGGCTCTTGCCGCACTCGGCCGGCGCCGCCTCGGCGACGCGATCCTGGCCGCCGGCGGCGCCGTGCTCGTCGCCGCCGCGTTCTGGGCCGCCTTCAGCGCCCTGCCGCTGATCTGGGGGTAGGCGTTCGCTCAGCAGCCGCGCGAACGAACGAACTTCGTACATACACGTACAATGGTGTACATGTCTGCCGTATCGGCCTCGGAGGCCCGCCAATCCCTGCCGGCGCAACTCGACCGTGTCGAGCGCGGCGAGGAGATCGAGATCACGCGGCACGGCCGAGTGGTCGCCGTGCTCGTGAGCCCCGACGCTCTGCGCCTTCGCCGGTCTTCCGAGCGGACAGCACGTGCGGACGAACTCGGAACCCGCCTCGAGCAGAGCAGGCGGCAGCCGGTGCGCCCCGTTGCCGCCAACCGTCGCCGCATCGATCGCCTCGCGCAGGCGGTGCGCGACGACCGCGCACCGCGATGACCGTGCTCACGGCCTTCGACGCCGACGTTCTGATCTACACGGCGAACGCCGGCCATCCGCTCGGGCGACGCATCCTTCCCCTCTTCGACACGGTCGACGAGGCGCCTATCGGCATCGGATCGACGCTCCTGCTGCCGGAGGTGCTTGCGAAGCCGGTGCGACGCGATCCCGAATCGGCGGAGGCGGCTGCCCTGCTCGGTCTCATCGCGCGCCTCGAACTGCGCCCGTTCGACGAGGCGACCGCCCGCCTGGCGACGGTGCTGGCCGCCGACTACGGGCTCCGCGCCGCCGATGCCGCCCACCTCGCGACCGCGGTCGTCGCCGGCGCCGACCGCTTCCTCACGAACAACACGAAGGACTTCCCCCGCACGATCACCGACATCGAGGTCGTCTACCCGGCCGACCTGCCCGACCCGGGCTGAGTGCGGCCCCGGGTGTCGGCGGGTCCGCGTAGGCTCGCCGCGTGCCCACCCTGGATGATGTGCGCCGCATCGCCGCCGAGCTGCCCGGCAGCGAGGAGCGGACGTCGAGCAGCGGCGCCTCATGGCTCGTCCGCCGCAAACCGTACGCATGGGAATGCCGCCCGTGGCCGAGCATCCCCGACGACATCCGCGAGATCGTCGCACGCGAACTCGTCGTCTCGGTGATGGTCGAGCGGCCCATCGACGCCCTCGCCCTCGTGCAGATGGAGCCGGCGGTGTTCCTCCGCACCACCACGCCGTGGAACGAACCGAAGGTCTCGTTCCGCATGGCCGGCATCGAGCTCGATCACCTCGCCGAACTCGTCACCGAGGCCTGGCGCGTGCAGGCGCCGAAGTACCTGCGCCGGGAGTTCGACGGGGAGGGGTGACGGGCCTCACTCAGTCGCGCCGGGTCTCCGCCTCGATGTCGGCCTCGACGGCGTGCATCGTGCTCGTGTCGGTGTCGGCCGCCATATCGACCTCCTCGAAGCGACGTCGACGCCGCTTGAGCCAGAGGCCGCCGACGAGGAACACCGCCAGGGCCGCGTAGATCACGATCGACGGGGCGCCCTGCACCAGGATGATCGGGTCGCCCTGGCTGATCGCCATCGCCTTGCGCAACTGCTCCTCGGCCATCGGCCCCAGGATCGCCCCGACCACCATCGGCGAGACCGGGTACCCGTGCCGGCGCATCAGGAAGCCGATGATGCCGAGCACGAGCAGCACCCCGATGTCGAAGACGGTGAAGTTCGCCGCATACGCACCGAGGCCGGCGAAGACGAGGATGCCCGAGTAGAGGTACGGCCGCGGGATCTGCAGCACCTTCGCCCAGATGCCGACCAGCGGCAGGTTCAGGATGACGAGCACCACGTTGCCGATGTAGAGGCTCGCGATGAGGGCCCACACCAGGGCCGGCTGCGTCTCGAAGAGCAGCGGCCCGGGGCGGATCCCGTAGGTCTGGAACGCGGAGATGATGATCGCCGCGGTCGCCGTCGTCGGCAGCCCGAGCGTCAGCAGCGGCACCAGGACGCCGGCGGCGGCCGCGTTGTTGGCCGCTTCCGGTCCGGCCACGCCTTCGATGGCGCCCTTGCCGAACTGCTTCTTGTACGGCTCCTCGGCGAGCTTGCGCTCGGTCGCGTACGACAGGAACGTCGCCACATCCGCACCGCCGGCCGGCACCGACCCGATGGGGAAGCCGATCGCGGTGCCGCGCAGCCACGGCTTCCACGACCGCTTCCAGTCGTTCCGGGTCATCCACGTGCGCCACTTCCCCGACACGGGGATCAGCGGCAGCGCTCCGTGCCGCAGTCGCGACCCGACGTAGAGCGCCTCGCCGACCGCGAACAGGCCCACGGCGATGATCACGACGTCGATCCCGTCGCCGAGGTTCGGGATGCCGAAGGTGAACCGTGCCTGACCGGTGAGGGTATCCGTGCCGACCAGTCCGAGGAACAGGCCGAGCGACAGCGAGATCAGCCCGCGGACGGCGCTGCCGGACAACAGCGCGCCGACCGTCAGGAAGGCGAGGACCATCAGGGCGAAGTAGTCGGCGGGGCCGAGGGTGACCGCGAAGTCCGCGATCCACGGCGCCGCCAGGGTCAGCAGGACGGTCGCGAGCGTTCCGGCGATGAACGAGCCGATCGCCGCCGTCGCCAGTGCCGCCGTCGCGCGGCCCATCCGCGCCATCTTGTTGCCCTCGAGGGCCGTCACGATCGAGGCGGACTCGCCGGGGGTGTTGAGCAGGATCGACGTCGTGGATCCGCCGTACATGCCGCCGTAGTAGATCCCGGCGAACATGATGATCGCGCTGGTGACGTCGAGCGTGTAGGTGAGCGGCAGCAGCAGGGCCACCGTCATGGCCGGACCGATGCCCGGCAGTACGCCCACCGCGGTGCCGAGGATGGCGCCGAGGAACGCGAACATCAGGTACTGCGGCTGCAGCGCCTGGGCGAATCCGTCGATGAGCAGCTGGACGCTATCCACCGAACACCTCCGGCAGGTAGTCGCCGAACGCCGGCAGGGAGAGCCCGAGCAGCGTTCCGAACAGGATCTGCGTGAGCAGGCCGAGGCCGAGGCCGATCAGCGCGGCTTTCCACCAGCTCTTCCCGCCGAGCGCGAGCGAGGAGCAGGTGAAGAGGACGACGACCGCCAGGGGCCACCCCGCGAGCGGGATCACCACGATCAGCGAGGCGAAGGCGAGCACGATGAACAGCACGGTCCGCCACGAGGTGCGCACGTCCGGGTCGACGTCTTCGCCCTCGTCTGCTTCGCCGACGTCGCCGCGCAGCACGGCGATGAACGCGATCGCCGAGGTGACCGCCATGAACACGGTCACGATGATCGGCAGCACGCGGGCGCCGAGCACGTTCGACGAGCCGATCGGCTCGCGGATCGTGAAGCTCAGGGCGAGCGCGAACACCGCGAACGCGAACAGCACCCCGACGAAGACGAGTTCGCCGGTGCGGCGGGCGCGTGCTTCCGCGCCCGCCGCACCGGCGATGTCCGGGGAGGACGTCATTCGAGCAGACCGATCGTGTGCAGGGTCTCCTGCGTGGTCGCGATGTCGGCGGCGAGGAACTCGTCGAAGTCCGACCCCGTCAGGTAGGCGTCGGTCCAGCCGTTCGTCTCGACCAGTTCCGTCCACTCATCGCTCGAGTGGATGGCGTCCACGGTCTCGACGAGCGCCGCCTTCTCGTCGTCGCCGATGCCGCCGGGTGCGATCAGGCCGCGCCAGTTGGTGAGTTCGATCGCGACGCCCTCGTCGGTGAGGGTGGGCACGTCCGGGAGCAGCTCGGCCGGTTCGCCGGATGAGACCGCGAGCGCCCGGAGCTTGCCGGCCTCGACCTGCTCGGCGAACTCGCCGACGCCCGAGATGCCGGCGTCGACCTGGCCGCCGAGCAGCATCGTGAGGGCTTCGCCGCCGCCGGAGTTCGCGATGTAGTTCAGGGTGTCGGGCACCTCGTCGGCGGTGACGCCGGCTTCGAGCAGCAGCATGCCTGCGAGGATGTGGTCGATGCCGCCGGCCGAGCCGCCGGTGATCGCCATGCCGGCACCCTCCTCGACCCAGCCGTCGAGCAGGTCGCCGATGCTCTCATAGGGCGAGTCGGCCGGGACGACGACGACGAGCGGCTCCTCGGTGAGCTTCGCGATCGGCGTCATGTCTTCGATGCGGTCGGCCGACGCGTTCGTCTCGACGGCGCCGACCATGACGCTGCCGGTGATCATCAGCGTGTTCGGGTCCTTCTCGGTGGCCAGCGACGCGAGGCCCACGGTGCCGCCCGCACCGCCGATGTTGCTGACGGGCGCCGACTTGACCGTGCCCGAGCCGGTCGCCGCCTGCCCGAGGGCGCGCCCGGTCTGGTCCCAGCCGCCGCCCGGGTCTGCCGGCACGATGATGTCGACCGAGTCGATCGCGGACGATCCTGCATCGGCGGATCCGCCGCCCGAGCAGGCGGCGAGCGCGAGCGCGGCGACGGCGGCGATACCGCCGAATGCGATGCGACGGATGATGGGCTGCGGTGACATGGGCTCCTCCTCGAGTCCGTGGCCGGCGCTCCGCCGGGCCTCGCCGATGCTATGAGCCCGATCGGCGGAGGGCCAGATTCTGGTCACGGGATCGGGTTTCGGTCGTTCTGTTCACGGCCGGCCACCCTCCGCCAGGGGGCGGGCTCACGGCCGCCCTCGGCGCCGCTTAGGCTCGACTCCATGAGGAAGGCGATGTCGCTCCGCATGCAGATGCTGCTGCTGCAGGTCGTCGTCGTCCTCGTCATCGTCATCACGGCGGGCCTGGCCGCCCTGTGGATGCAGAGCGAGCAGATCCGCGAGGCATCCCGTGACCGGATGATCGCCGTCGCCCAATCGGTCGCCCAGCTGCCGGTCGTGATCGATGCGTACGACGACCCCGACCCCGCCGTGACCATCCAGCCGCTGGCCGAGCTCATCCGCAGCGCCTCGGACGTGACCTACATCGTCGTCACCGATGCCGACGGCGTCCGCTTCTCGCATCCGAACCCGGACAACATCGGCGAGGTCGCGTCGACGCCGCCGGATGCCGTGCTCACCGGCGATATCTACATCGGCACCCAGACCGGAACGCTCGGCGAGTCGTGGCGCGTCAAAGTGCCCGTGCACCGTGACGGGGAGGTGATCGGCCAGGTCTCCGTCGGGATCCTCGAGTCCGACATCGCCGAGGACTTCGCGGGCGATGCCACGGTGCTCATGCTCGTGCTCGGTGCCGCCACCCTGGTCGCGATCGTCGCCGCCGAAGGGGTCACGCGACTGGTGCGGCGGCGCATCTACGGCCTCGAGCCGGAAGACATCCGCGCGCTCCTGGAGACCCGCGACGCGGCCCTCCACGGCATCCACGAGGGCCTCATCGCGTTCGATCCGCAGGGGCGCGTCTCACTCTGCAACGATGCGGCCGCGGCCCTGCTCGCCGTCGACGACCCGGGATCCGTGGTCGGCTCCCCCGTCTCCTCCCTCGCCGACGGCGGACTCGTCGCGCTCGTCGGCGAGACCGCCGACACCGAGCCGTCGCCCTCCGCCCCGCAGCGGATCGTCCTGGCGGGCGAGCGCGCGCTGCTCGCCCGGGCGACGCCCCTCCGCATCCGCGGCGAGGTCGCCGGCACCGTGGTGATCCTCATGGACCGCACCGAGGTCGATCATGCGCTGCGGCAACTGGCCGGCGCCCAGAGCCTCGCCGAGAGCCTGCGCGCGCAGCAGCACGAGTTCGCGAACACCCTGCACACGATCGGCGGGCTCATCGATCTCGGCGAAGCGGATGCGGCACGCCGGGTCGTCGAACGCGCAAGCGACGGCGGTGCGCTGACGCACGCGACCCGGGATTCCGGGATCGGGCACCCCGAAGTCGCCGCGCTCCTGCTCGCCAAACGCGCCCGCGCCCGCGAGCTCGGGGTGGACCTGGCGGTCACCCCGACCTCCTCCCTCTCCGACGACGTCGACGGCGTCGACCTCGTCACGGTGCTCGGCAACCTGATCGACAACGCGCTCGATGCCGCCGGCGCGCACGGGCGGATCGAGATCGATCTCGAGCAGACCCCGGATGCCGTCGTCATCCGCGTCGACGACGACGGGCCCGGCGTCGCCGCCGCCGACCGCGACCGGGTGTTCGACCAGGGTTACTCCACGAAGCCCGGCGACCGTCCGCGCGGGTACGGGCTCACGCTCGTCGCACGTGTCGCGTCCCGTCGCGGAGGAGCCACGACCGTCGCCGATTCCCCGTCGGGCGGCGCCCGCATCACGGCACGGCTTCCCATCGTCCCGACGGAGGTGCTCCGATGACCCACGCGCTGCGCGCGCTGATCGTGGAAGACGACTTCGCCGTCGCACACGTCACCAGGCGCTTCGTCGAGCAGCATCCCCGTTTCGAGGCCGTCGCCGTCGCCGGCACCGGAGCCGACGCGCTGAAGCTGATCGGCGAGATCCACCCGGATGCGGTGCTGCTCGACATGTACCTGCCGGACATGTCGGGCACCGCCGTGCTGGCTCGCGCGCGGGCCGCCGGATCCCGCGCGGAGGTGATCGCGGTCACTGCGGCACGCGACCTGGAGACGGTCCGCTTCGCCCGCGCGCACGGGGTGCACCACTATCTGGTCAAGCCGTTCCGCATCCAGCTGCTGCACGAACGGCTGGACGACGTCTGGAAGACCCACATGCGCGACCAGCGCCTGCGCGCCGAAGGCGAACTCGATCAGACCGAGGTGGACGCCATCCTCCGCCGAGACGCGATCGCCGCCGCCGGCTCCCGGAAGGGGGTCTCGTCGGTCACGCTCGAGACGGTCGCCCAGGTACTCGCCGACGCCGCCGGGCGCGTGTCGGCCGCCGAGGTCGCCGACGCCCTCGGGATGTCACGGGTGAGCGCTCGCCGCTACCTCGAACGCCTCGTCGAGTCGGACCTCGCCGATCGCGCGCCCAGGTACGGCGGGCCGGGCAGGCCGGAACTGCTCTACTCGGCGCGCCGCTGACACCCGTGCCCGGCCGCCCGCCGTGGCCCGGCCGCTCGCGCCGCGCACGACCGAGAGGCGCCCGATCCGGACGCCCCTCGAAATCGCACGACTCAGAACGCCGGCGAGACGTCGCCGCCCGGCCAGGTCTCCTCGATGTACGCCTTCACCTCGGGCGAGGTGAGGAGTTCGTCGAGCTTCTGGATGCGCGGGTCGTCGGCGTTGTCGGTGCGTGCCGCGAGGAAGTTCGCGTAGACGTTGCCCTCGAGCGGTTCGACGATGAGGGCGTCTTCGAGGCTGTAGCCGGCGTCGAGGAAGTAGTTGCCGTTCAGGATGCCGAGGTCGACGTCGGGCAGGGCGCGGGCCTGCGAGGCGGGGTCGGCCTCGATGAAGTCGAAGCCGTGCGGGTTGTACTCGGCGCTGTTCTCGATGACGAGGGCGCTGACCTCGCCGTCTTCGGGCAGCTCGATGAGGCCCTCCTGCGCGAGCAGGTCGAGTGCGCGCTCCTGGTTCGAGGCGTCGTTGGTGACGCTGATCTTCGCCCCATCGGGGAGGTCGGCGACCGAGTCGTATTTCTCCGAGAACGCCGCGTACGGTTCGACGTGCACGTCGCTCAGGGGTTCGATCTCATAGCCGAACTCCTCGATCTGCGCGTCGAGGTAGGGGCGGTGCTGGAAGTAGTTGGCGTCGACCTCGCCCTCCGACAGCCACTGGTTGCCGAGCGGGTAGTCGGTGAACGACACGATCTCGAAGTCGATGCCGGCGTCCTCGGCGAGGTTCTCCTTGACGAAGGCGAGGATGTCGCCGTGCGGCACGTCGGTCGCGGCGACCTTGAACGGCGTCGACAGCTCGACTTCGCCGCCGCCGGCCGTGTCGTCGGTCGAGGCGCAGGCCGAGAGCCCGAGGGCGAGGGTCGCTGCGGCGCCGAGCCCGAGGATGCGCAGGCGGGTGGACGGTTTCGGTGACATGGGTGTTCCTTCTACTTCGGTTGGGCGGGGTTCGGGATGCGGAACCCGGCGAACAGGCGAGCGGGTCGACGGGATGCGCTGCCCGACGCGGTCGAACGGTGATCGAGGCTGCGCGAGACACGGTCGCCGATGGTCTGGATGAGCTGCACGATGACGATCAGCAGGATGGTCGCGACGATGAGCACGGGCAGGTCGAACCGTTTGTACCCGTATGCGTCGGCGAGGTAGCCGAGCCCGCCGCCGCCGACGAGGCCGGCCATCGCCGAGTATGCGACGAGGGTGATGGCGGTGGTCGTGAAGGCGGAGACGATGCTCGGCAGCGCCTCGGGCAGCAGGGCTTTGACGATGGTCCGGCGTTTGCCGGCGCCGCAGACGATGGATGCCTCGAGTTTGCCGGCGGGCACCTCGCGGAGGGAGGCCTCGACGAGGCGGGCGAGGAAAGGGATCGCGCCGATCGCGAGCGGCACGATGGATGCCGTCGGCCCGAGCGTCGTGCCGGCGACGAGGCGGGTGAACGGCAGCAGCAGCACCATGAGGATCACGAACGGCAGCGAGCGCACCACGTTGACGATCGCGCCGACGATGCGGTTCGGCCCGCGGTTCGGGTCGAGGCCGACGGCGCTGCTGTTCCACAGGTAGACGCCGAGCGGCACGCCGAAGACGATCGCGATGACCAGGGCGACGAGCACCATGTACAGGGTTTCGCCGGTGGCCTGCGGCACGGCGTGGGCGATGACGGGGTTCGTGACGAGGTCGTTCCAGAAGTCGTCGTCCTTCGCGGTCATGCGGCCGTCACCACCGTGAACTCGTTCTCCTGCAGCCAGGCGCCGGCGCGGTCGCGTTCCTCGCGGGTGCCGAATCCGAGGTCGGCCTTGACGACGTGGTGCTCGCCGATGGCGTGGGATCCACCCGAGATCAGGCGGACCTCGACGCCGAGCTCGGCGGTCAGCCGCGAGATGAACGGGATGGATGCCTGCCCGCTGCCGCCGATGACGCGCAGCTCGGTCTCGCCGAGCTCGCCGTCGGCGGAGAGGTCGCTGAGCAGCGTCGAGGAGAGGCGGGTGGCGACCTCGTCGACGCGGCCGATGTCGGTGATGCGGCCGGAATCGAGCACGGCGACCCGGTCGGCGATGCGCCGCACGACGCCGAGGTCGTGGGTGATGATGAGGATCGTGACGCCGAGTTCGTCGCGGAGGCGCGCGAGCAGGTCGAGCAGGCCCCGTGTGGTGGTCGGATCCAGCGCCGAGGTCGGCTCGTCGCACAGCAGCACCTCGGGGTTCGAGGCGAGCGCCCGGGCAATGCCGACGCGCTGCTGCTGCCCGCCGGAGAGCTGCGACGGATAGGTGTGCTGACGGTCGGCGAGGCCGACGAGCGCGAGCAGTTCGCTCGCCCGCGCCTCGCGCTCCTTCTTGCCCCAGCCGGCGACCTCGAGCGGGTATTCGACGTTGCGCTTCGCGGTGCGGTTGTCGAGCAGGTTGGCGTGCTGGAACACCTGGCCGATCGCACGGCGTGCCTCGCGCAGCCGCCGCTCGTCGAGTTCGGTGATCGCGTTCCCGCCGACGATCACGGTGCCGCTCGTCGGCTGCTCGAGCAGGGTCAGGCAGCGCACGAGCGTGGATTTGCCGGATCCGCTCGCCCCGACCACGGCGAGGATCTCCCCCGGCTCCACCCGCAGGCTGACGTCATCGAGCGCGCGAACCCGGTTCGGCGGCTCACCGAACACCTTGGTGAGGTTCTGTACTTCGATCACCGAACGAGTCCACCTCACGCCCCACCGAATGCCGAATCCCGGCGTCACGCAACGAAACACGCGCCGAGCGGGCGCCGATGATAAAATCCAGCGCGACGGTGGCGGCAGTCGCACGCATCGCGCATCGGCGCGAGTTCGCGCGTCAGGCGGGTTCGACCGGCATCCACAGCTCGGTCGTCGCGGTGCTGGTGGGACCCGGGCGCGAAGAACGAGCGGCGCCCGGTGGCCAGAGGAGTACCGATCTCCCGCTGGAGTGCCGACTTCCCGGCACTCCAGCGGGAAACCGGCACTCCAAGGGTGCGGCATTCGGGAAACCGGCACTCCAAGGATGCGCCGTTCGGGAAACCGACACTCCGGCGGGAAACCGGCATCGCTATCCCTCGCCCGCGGCCAGCGTCTCGGCGCGGCGGCGGAGGCCGTCCGTCATCCCGGCGAAACCGCGCCGCAGGGCGGCGCCTTGCATGGCGACGACGAGCGGGGCGAGCCACCCGTGCACCTCGAAGCGGGAGGTGTACCGGCTGCGTCCGTCGCCGAGCGGAACGATCTCGTGGGAGCGATGGCTCCGCAGTGCCCCGAACGGGATCGGCTTCATCGAGTACGCGAAGCCTGCCCCTGCGGCGTACGAGGTGATCCACTCGCGCTGCTCGCGCGGCTCTCCCGGGCCGAGTCGCACATGCATGTCGATCGGATCGCCGGGCACCAGGGTGCTGGCGCACGCGACGATGAACGGGTTCCACGACGCGTACTCGCCGAATTCGGTGAGCACCCGCCAGACGGCTTCGGGCGCCGCATCGATGTCGACGGTCTCGACAATGCGCATGCGGATCTCCTGTCAGCTCATCACGGTACCGGAGGGAGTACTCGCCGCAGCAGACGGACGAGCCCCGGATCCGCAGGGTTGCAAGGTCCGGGGCTCGTCCCGATCATCGATTCGTGCGACTCAGAAGTCCCAGTCCTCGTCTTCCGTGTTGACGGCCTTGCCGATGACGTAGGAGGATCCCGAGCCCGAGAAGAAGTCGTGGTTCTCGTCGGCGTTCGGGGAGAGCGCCGAGAGGATCGCCGGGTTCACATCGGTCACGGTCGAGGGGAACATGGCCTCGTAGCCGAGGTTCATGAGGGCCTTGTTGGCGTTGTAGTGCAGGAACTTCTTGACGTCCTCGGTGAGGCCGACGCCGTCGTAGAGGTCCTGCGTGTACTGCACCTCGTTGTCGTAGAGCTCGTAGAGCAGACTGAAGGTGTAGTCCTTGATGTCCTGCTTCTCCTGCTCGCCGAGGCGTTCGAGGCCGCGCTGGAACTTGTAGCCGATGTAGTACCCGTGCACGGCCTCGTCGCGGATGATGAGGCGGATCAGGTCGGCCGTGTTGGTGAGCTTCGCCCGGCTCGACCAGTACATCGGCAGGTAGAAGCCCGAATAGAACAGGAACGACTCGAGCAGCGTCGAGGCGACCTTGCGCTTCAGGGGTTCGTCGCCGCGGTAGTACTCCATGACGATCGCGGCCTTGCGCTGCAGGTTCTCGTTCTCGATCGACCAGCGGAATGCGTCGTCGATCTCCTTCGTCGAGCACAGCGTCGAGAAGATCGACGAGTAGCTCTTCGCGTGCACCGACTCCATGAAGGCGATGTTGGTGTACACGGCCTCTTCGTGCGGGGTCAGCGCATCGGGGATGAGCGAGACGGCGCCGACGGTGCCCTGGATCGTGTCGAGCAGGGTGAGGCCGGTGAACACGCGCATCGTGAGCGTCTGCTCATCGGGGGTGAGCGTGTTCCACGACTGCACGTCGTTCGACAGCGGCACCTTCTCCGGCAGCCAGAAGTTGTTGACGAGGCGGTTCCACACCTCGACGTCCTTGTCGTCCTGGATGCGGTTCCAGTTGATCGCCTGCACGTGGTCGATCAGCCTGAGCTTCTCGGGAGGAGTCATTCCCACTTGTTCCTGTTCTCGAAAAATGCCTGATCAGACGGTCACAGCATGCAGCTGACGCACATGTCGAGCTCCGTGCCCTCGAGCGCCATCTGCCGCAGGCGGATGTAGTAGATCGTCTTGATGCCCTTGCGCCAGGCGTAGATCTGCGCCTTGTTGATGTCTCGCGTCGTCGCCGTGTCCTTGAAGAAGAGCGTGAGCGAGAGGCCCTGGTCGACGTGCTGCGTCGCCGCAGCATAGGTGTCGATGATCTTCTCGTAGCCGATCTCGTAGGCGTCCTGGTAGTACTCCAGGTTGTCGTTCGTCATGTACGCCGCCGGGTAGTACACGCGACCGAGCTTGCCCTCCTTGCGGATCTCGATCTTCGAGGCGATCGGGTGGATCGAGGCCGTCGAGTTGTTGATGTACGAGATGGATCCGGTCGGCGGCACGGCCTGCAGGTTCTGGTTGTAGATCCCGTGCTCCTGGACGGATGCCTTCAGCTCGCGCCAGTCGTCCTGCGTCGGGATGCGGACGCCGGCGGTCGCGAAGAGCTCCGAGACACGCTCGGTAGCCGGCATCCACTCCGCGTCGGTGTACTTGTCGAAGAACTCGCCCGACGCGTACTTCGACTCGGCGAAGCCGTCGAAGACCTCGCCGCGCTCGATCGCGATGCGGTTCGAGGCGCGCAGCGCGTGGAACAGCACGGTGTAGAAGTAGAGGTTCGTGAAATCGATGCCCTCTTCGCTGCCGTAGAAGATCCGTTCGCGCGCGAGGTAGCCGTGCAGGTTCATCTGCCCGAGGCCGATGGCGTGCGACTTGTCGTTGCCGTCCTCGATCGAGCGCACCGAGGAGATGTGCGACTGGTTCGACACCGAGGTGAGGCCGCGGATGGCGGTCTCGACGGTCTTGCCGAAGTCGGGCGAGTCCATCGTGCGCGCGATGTTCAGCGAGCCGAGGTTGCAGGAGATGTCCTTGCCGATGACGTCGTACGAGAGGTCCTCGTGGTACGTCGTCGGCGTGTTCACCTGCAGGATCTCGGAGCACAGGTTCGACATGTTGATCCGGCCCTTGATCGGGTTGGCCTTGTTCACCGTGTCTTCGAACACGATGTACGGGTAGCCCGACTCGAACTGGATCTCGGCGAGGGTCTGGAAGAAGGCGCGCGCGTTGATCTTCGTCTTCTTGATGCGCGCGTCGTCGACCATCTCGCGGTAGTGCTCGCTGATCGGCACGTCGCCGAAGGGCTTGCCGTAGACGCGCTCGACGTCGTACGGGCTGAAGAGGTACATGTCCTCGTTGTTCTTGGCGAGCTCGAAGGTGATGTCGGGGATCACGACGCCGAGCGAGAGGGTCTTGATGCGGATCTTCTCGTCCGCGTTCTCGCGCTTGGTGTCGAGGAACTTCATGATGTCGGGGTGGTGCGCCGACAGGTACACGGCGCCGGCGCCCTGCCGTGCGCCGAGCTGGTTCGCGTAGCTGAACGAGTCCTCGAGCAGCTTCATGACCGGGATGATGCCGCTGGACTGGTTCTCGATCTGCTTGATCGGGGCGCCGGCCTCGCGGATGTTCGACAACAGCAGGGCGACGCCGCCGCCGCGCTTGGAGAGCTGCAGGGCGGAGTTGATGCCGCGCGAGATCGACTCCATGTTGTCTTCGATGCGCAGCAGGAAGCAGCTGACGAGCTCGCCGCGCTGCGCCTTGCCCGTGTTCAGGAACGTCGGCGTCGCCGGCTGGAACCGGCCGCCGATGATCTCCTCGACGAGGTCGATCGCGAGCTGCTCGTCACCCTGCGCGAGACCGAGGGCGGTCATCACGACGCGGTCCTCGAAGCGCTCGAGGTAGCGCTTGCCGTCGAAGGTCTTCAGCGTGTAGCTCGTGTAGTACTTGAACGCGCCGAGGAAGGTCTCGAAGCGGAACTTCTTCGAGTACGCCAGGTCGTTCAGCTTCTGGATGAACTCGAACGAGTACTGCTCGAGCACCTCGGGCTCGTAGTACTCCTTCTCGACGAGGTAGTCGAGGCGCTCCTTCAGGGAGTGGAAGAAGACCGTGTTCTGGTTGACGTGCTGCAGGAAGTACTCGCGCGCGGCCTCGCGGTCCTTGTCGAACTGGATCTCGCCGTTCGCGCCGTAGAGGTTCAGCATCGCGTTCAGCGAGTGGTAGTCCATCCCCGTGCGCGGCTTCTCCATGAGCGCTACGCCGTCGGCTGCGGATGCCGTGCTTGTCGTGACCAAAATGCGTCCAATCCTTCGTCGACGGCGCGGACGTCGTCGGGGGTTCCGAATACTTCGAAGCGGTAGAGGTGCGGCACCCCGGTCTTGGCGGCGACGATGTCGCCGGCGAGGCCGAAGGCCGTCCCGAAATTGGTGTTCCCGGCGCTGATGACGCCCCGGATGAGCGAGCGGTTCTTCTCGTCGTTCAGGAAGCGGATGACCTGCTTCGGAACCGCGCCCTTGCCGTCGCCGCCGCCGTAGGTGGGGACGACGAGCACATAGGGTTCGTCGACCCGGAGCGGTGCCTCGCTCGGGTACAGCGGGATGCGCGCGGCCGGGCGGCCGAGTTTCCGGATGAAGCGGTCGGTGTTGCCTGAGACGCTCGAGAAGTAGACCAGATCCGTCATGGTTCCTCCTCGGCGGTCGTGCTGCGGATGCGGGCGGCTGAGCCGTCGTGCCTCGGTCGGGGGCCGAGATGCGGCGGCCGGGCCGCCCGCGATCCGAGCCTTACGCGAGGCGAGCGGCGAGCTCGTCGATCTTGTCGGGCCGGAACCCGGACCAGTGGCCCTCGTCCGTGATGACGACCGGGGCCTGCAGATAGCCGAGTTCCTTGACCTGTTCGAGCGCGTGCTCGTCGGCCGAGACGTCGAGCACGTCGTACTCGATGCCCTTGCTGTCGAGCGCCCGATACGTCGCCGCGCACTGGACGCAGGATGGCTTCGTGTAGACCGTGACCGTCATGTTTTTCCCCTTGTTCCCTGGCTCCCGGAGGAGCCGCTCCCCCAGTACCTCACTGGACTTCCAATACTACATCTAGTGCCTGGCAAACAGAACGGGCACAACATGCTGTAGTTACATTCGTGTAGTTATCCACGGCTTCTCCACCGATCCATCAACAGGCCACGCGCCTCCGACCGGCGGTTTTCCGCGGGCGCCCGACGCCTTATCCACACCCCGGCGAACACGGCCGTTCGTCGCTGTGGACGATTCCCGGGCGTGTCGCGGCGTGTCGCGCAAGGCACCTCCGGGCGCGGGCGCGAGCGCCCTGTGCGGGCCGCGGTTCCGCCCTGCGCGAGTCCCGATTCCTCGAGTGGATGCCGTCATGCTTCCATGCTCGCAGCACCCACCGACACGGAGCCGAGCCGGCCTCATCTCACCGCGCGAACGGTCCCCGGTCAGCCCTTCGCTGCCTTGGCCGCCGCCTTCGCGGCGCGCTTCGTCTCGCGCACCTTCGCGAGCGATCCCGGGTCGACGATATCGGCGACCGAGCGGAACGAGCCCTCCTCGCCGTACGCGCCCGCCGCCTCGCGCCAGCCGGGCGCGGTGAGCCCGCACTGCTTGCCGAGCAGCGCGAGAAAGATCTTCGCCTTCTGCTCGCCGAAGCCGGGCAGCGCCTTCAGCCGCTTCAGCACCTCGGCGCCGCTCGGCTCGCCGTCCGTCCAGATGGCGGCGGCATCGTCGTGCCAGTCGTCGCGGACCGCGGCCGCGAGTGCCTGCACGCGCGCGGCCATCGACCCCGGGAAGCGGTGCACGGCCGGCGACTCCTTGAACACGGCGGCGAACGCCTCGGGGTCGTACGCGGCGATCTCGGCCGGGTCGATGGTGCCCGTCCGCTCCCGGATCTTCTCGGGGCCGGCGAAGGCCGTCTCCATCGCGATCTGCTGGTCGAGCAGCATCCCGACCATGAGCGCGAACGCATCGTCTCCGAGCAACCGGTCGGCGGCCTCGTCCCCCGTGATGTGCAGTGCCATGCCTCCATCCAAGCACCGGTGCGCTCGGGCATCCACCCCGGCCCGACGTGCGTCCGGCCGCAGCGGCGTTCCCGGTGTGTCGGTGGTCGGGCGCAGACTCGCAGCATGGACATCCGCATCGAACTCATCTTCGTGCCCGTCAGCGATATCGACCGGGCCAAGGCCTTCTACGTCGACCGGCTCGGCTTCAACGCCGACTTCGACCACCGCGTGAGCGACGACATCCGCTTCGTGCAGCTGACGCCGCCCGGCTCGGCGTGTTCGATCGCGATCGGCGAGGGCATCGGCAGCGATCAGGAGCCGGGCACGCTCCACGTCATCCAGGCCGTGATCGACGACGCCGACGCGTTCCTCGCCGAGCTGCGCGCGAAGGGGGTCGCGGCCGAGGGCGTCGACGAGCAGCCGTGGGGCCGCTTCGTGACGGTGGCCGACCCCGACGGCAACCGGCTCACCTTCCAGCAGCTGCCGCCGCGCGACTGAAAGCGGGGTTCGCAGGCTGCGCCGGCGAGTGGATGCCGCGCTCAGACCCTATGAGGGTGGGGTTCTGGTGGGGGTTGTGGCCCAGGGCCTCGCAGTGCAGATTCGTGGATCATTCCCGGCGGTATGGGCCGTCGGGGTGCCGACATGCATTGGAGGCCCTGGTGTTCAACGAGCGTACGGCGATCGGGTTGGACGTGCATGCCCGATCGATACGGGCGGCAGCCCTGGATACGGTCACGGGCGAGCTCGTCCAAGCGCGCTTGCCCGGCAGCACGGACGCGGCTTTGGCGTGGGTCGCCGGGATCGCCGACCGGCTCGGCCCGGTGGGCGTGGTCTACGAGGCCGGGCCGACGGGGTTCGGCCTGGCACGGTCGCTGAGTACCGCGGGCATCCCGTGCACGGTCGCGGCACCGTCGAAGATCGTCCGGCCGTCCGGGGACCGGGTCAAGACCGACGCCCGCGACGCGATCCTGCTGGCCCGGCTGCTGCGTATGGACGAACTGACCGCCGTGCGGGTGCCCACGATCGCCGAGGAAGCGGCCCGGGATCTCGTGCGTGCCCGTGATGATGTCCGCACGGACTTGATGGCGGCCCGGCACCGGTTGTCCAAGCTGCTGCTGCGACACGGGTTCGTGTACGACGGCCGGGCGTGGACGGGCGCCCACGACGCGTGGCTGCGTGCGGCCCGCCGGGAAGGGTTGGCCGCGGCCGGGCCCGGCACGCTGGCGGCCTTCGACGCCGCCTACGACACGGTCACGATGACGCTGGCGCGACGGGAGCGCCTGGACCGGGACATCACGGCGATGGCTGCCGATTCGCAGTTCACCGCGGTCACCAGACGGTTGTGCTGCTTGCGGGGCATCAACACCCTCACCGGGTTCGGGTTGGCCGTTGAACTCGGCGACTGGGATCGTTTCACCGGCCGCAGCATCGCCGCGTACCTCGGCCTCGTGCCATCGGAGCATTCATCCGGGCAGTCGCGCTCGCTCGGGGCGATCACCAAGACCGGCAACACCCACGCCCGGCGTCTGCTGATCGAAGCGGCCTGGCACCACAAGCCCCGCTACACGCCGGGCAAGACCATGACCGACCGGTGGGCCGCCGCACCCGCCGAGGCCGCCGCGCGCGGCGGTGCCGGCAACCGCCGCCTGCATCACCGGTGGCAGGTACTGGCCGGCCACCGAAAGAAGCACACCGTCGCCAACACTGCGATCGCCCGTGAACTGGCCGGCTGGTGCTGGTCGTTGGCCGTCATGGACTGAACCCACCAGACTCGTCCGCCCCGGCACACCGGTACGTGAACGCATGCAGCGTGAGGAGCAAACCAGCGGTTCGGCTGTGAGCAGCCGCAAGGCCACGCTCGACCTCAGACACGCTCGAACGCTCCCACCGAAACAGGGTCATGCGGTACCCAACCCGCGCATATCAGACTGACCACGCGTCACTAGACACGCCGCATCCACGCACCAATGCCCCAGGGACGGACGACGAAGCGCCGCCAGGCAGCCAGCCCGGCGGCGCTTCACCCTGCCCACTTGACAAACAGAACTACATATCAGTCGAGCCGGCGGGTCGACGCCCGTTCGACGAGCACCGGCACGCCCGCGGCGGGCGGTGCCGCATCGGTGTCGCCGAGCACGGCTGCCACCACGCATCCACCCCGCCGCATCCGCATAGGAGTGCCGATCTCCCGAATACGACGCCCCAGAAGTGCCGATCTCCCGCCGGAGTGTCGGGAAGTCGGAACTCCGGCGGGAGATCGGCACTCCTGACACGCGAGGAGACGGGATGCGGGTGCGCACGGCGGCTGCCGCTCGATGGAGGTCGTTCTCCCGTTGGAGGTGCGGGATACGCGACCTCCATCGCGAATGCAGCGATGAGCGGCGCGGCCGGCACGGCCCCGCCGCCCCTACAGCCCCTGGGCGAGGCGGTAGTAGGCGGCGTTCCAGCGCAGCTCGCGGGCGAAACCGCGCACGGTGGTGTCGTCGTCGATCGCGAGGAGCTCGACGCCGGCCATGTCGGCGAAGTCGCGGAAGACGTCGAGGCCGACCGCGGTCGACATGACCGTGTGGTGGGCGGCGCCGGCCTCGAGCCAGGCCGTCGTCGAGGTGCGGAAGTCGGGCGCGGGGCGCCAGACGGCCCGCCCGACGGGCAGCTTCGGCAGGGCGCGCGGCGGCGTGACGTTCTCGACGGCGTTCGCCGTGAGCCGGAACCGGTCGCGCATGTCGGAGAGGGCGACGACGACGGCCGGCCCCGGATCGGCGGTGAAGACGAGGCGGACGGGGTCTTCGCGGCCGCCGATGCCGAGCGGGTGGATCTCGAGCGAGGGCCGGGAGGTCGTCAGCGACGGCGAGACCTCGAGCATGTGCGCGCCGAGGATGAGCTCGTCGCCCGGGGTGAGGTCGTAGGTGTAGTCCTCCATGAGGGAGGCGCCGCCGGGCAGGCCCGCGCCCATGACGTTCGCGATCCGCACGAGCACGGCGGTCTTCCAGTCGCCTTCGGCGCCGAAGCCGTAGCCGTCGGCCTGCAGACGCTGCACGGCGAGCCCGGGCAGCTGCCTGAGCCCCCCGAGGTCTTCGAACGAGGTCGTGAACGCCCCGAACCCGCCCGTTTCGAGGAACGCGCGCAGCCCGAGCTCGATCGCCGCCCCGTATCGCAGCGAGGCGTGCCGTTCGCCGCCGCGCCGCAGTTCGGGCGCGACGTCGTAGAGCTCGTCGTAGAGGGCGACGAGTTCGTCGATCTCGGCGTCGGATGCGGCGTGCACGGCATCCGCGAGCTCGGTGACGCCCCACGTGTTCACCTGCACGCCGAAGCGCAACTCGGCCTCGGTCTTGTCGCCCTCGGTGACGGCGACGTAGCGCATGTTGTCGCCGAAGCGGGCGAGCTTCAGGTCCCGGGATGCGGCGAGGCCGGCCGCCGCCCGCTGCCAGGTTCCGAACTCGCGCCGCACGCGGGGGTCGGAGGCATGGCCGACGATCGTCTTCCGCGCCACGCCGAGGCGGGTCTGGATGTAGCCGAACTCCCGGTCGCCGTGCGCGGCCTGGTTGAGGTTCATGAAGTCGAAGTCGATGTCGTCGTAGGGCAGTGCGACGTTCGCCTGCGTGTGCAGGTGGGCGAGCGGCTTCCGCAGGGCGTCGAGGCCGGCGATCCACATCTTGGCGGGGCTGAAGGTGTGCATCCACGCGACGACGCCGATGACGTTCGGGGCGGCGTTCGCCTCGCGCATCACGCGTGCGATGGCGGCGGAGTCGGTGAGCACGGGCATCCACACGACCCGCACGGGCACCTCCTCGGCCTCGCCGAGCAGGGCGGCGACGGCGCGCGATTGCTCGGCGACCTGCCGGAGCGTCTCTTCCCCGTAGAGGTGCTGGCTGCCGGTGAGGAACCACACCTCGTACGCGTCGAGCGAGGTGGTGAGCGGGGTGCGGGTCATGGGCTGGTCCTTTCGCGGGTGGATGCCGGGCCGTCGATGCCGGGTGCGGATGCCGGGGCGTCGATGCCGGGTGCGGATGCCGGTCTGGATGCCGGGGTGCTGTTGCCGGGTGCGGATGCCGGAGGGCGGCCCGCCCGGCCCGGCGCCGCCGCGCCCGCCGCCGGCGGTCACAGCGCCCGGGCGGCCGCCTCCTCGGCGGCGAGGCCGGCGCGGAAGCGTTCGAGGTAGGCGGCGAACCCGGCGACGTCGGCCGGGTCGGGGTCGACGGTGTCGACGGCGGCGCCGGCGAAGACGTGCTCGGCGAGGTAGGCGGACAGCGCCTCGGCCCCGCCCACGGCGGGAGCACCGCCGGCGGCGGCGCCGCGCACATCCGCCCCGCCCGCGGCGGGAGCAACGCCGGCGGCACCACGGGCATCCGCCCCGCCCGCATCCCGAAGGTAGGCGGCGAGCACCGCGATGCCCCATGCGCCGCCCTCCGAGGCGGTCTCGCCGACGGCGACGGGCGCGGCAAGCGCCCCGGCGAGGAAGCGCTGGGCGACCCCGGCGGTGCGGAACACGCCGCCGTGGCCGAACATGCGGTCGATGCCGACGCCCTCTTCGGCGAGCACGCGCATGCCGAGCGCGAGGGCGCCGTACATGCCGTAGAGCTGGGCGCGCATGAAGTTGCCGAGGGTGAGGCGGCTGTCGGGGGTGCGGACGACCATCGGCCGGCCCTCGTCGAGGCCGGCGATCGGTTCGCCGGCGAGGGTGTTGTAGGCGAGCAGGCCGCCGCCGTCGGCGTCGCCGGTGAGGGCTTCGCGGAAGAGCGTCTCGTAGACGGCGTCGGGTTCCAGCGGCACGCCGGCGGCCTCGGCGAAGCGGCCGAAGAGCCCGGCCCAGGCGGCCAGTTCGCTCGCCCCGTTGTTGCAGTGCACCATCGCGACCGGGTCGCCGGCGGGCGTGGTGACGAGGTCGAGTTCGGGGTGCGGATGCGCGAGGGGGCGCTCGAGCACGACCATCGCGAAGATGCTCGTGCCGGCGCTGACGTTGCCGGTACGGGGGGCGACGGCGTTCGTGGCGACCATGCCGGTGCCGGCGTCGCCCTCAGGCGGGCAGCACGGGATTCCGGGGGCGAGCGCCCCGCTCGGGTCGAGGAGTGCGGCGCCGTCGGCGGTGAGCCGCCCGGCCGCCTGCCCGGCGACCCGCACCTCGGGCAGCAGCCGCCGCAGGGGCGCGGTGAGCGCCGTGCCTGCCGTGCGCCGGTCGTAGCGGGCGAGCAGTTCGGCGTCGTAGTCGGTGCCGGCCGCGTCGATGGGGAACATGCCGGAGGCGTCGCCGACGCCGAGCACCCGCTCCCCCGTGAGCCGCCGGTGCACGTAGCCGGCGAGGGTCGTGATCGAGGCGACGTCGGGCACATGGGCTTCGCCGTCGAGCACCGCCTGGTGCAGATGCGCGACCGACCAGCGCAGCGGGATGTTCACGCCGAACAGCTCCGACAGTTCCGCGGCGGCCGGCCCGGTCGAGGTGTTCCGCCAGGTGCGGAACGGGACGAGCAGCCGGTCTGCGGCGTCGAAGGCGAGGTAGCCGTGCATCATCGCCGACACCCCGATCGCGCCGAAGGTCTCGGGGGTGACGTCGTAGCGGCGCCGCACCTCGGCGACGAGGTCGGCGTAGGCGGCCCGGAGGCCGGCGTGCACGGCGTCGAGCGAATACGTCCAGCGCCGGTCGGCGTACTCGTTCTCCCATTCGCAGCCGCCGACGGCGAGCACCTCGCCCGGGTCGGCGCCGACGAGGCAGGCCTTGATGCGGGTCGAGCCGAGTTCGATGCCGAGCGCGGTGCGCCCCGCGAGGATGTCGGCGGCCGTATCGGAACGGTCGGGTTGCATCGGGGTGACTCCTTCGTCCAGGTGGATGCCGGGGGTCGCCCCGCGTCGCCCGCGCCGCCGCCCCACGGCATCCACTATGCCGTCACCGGCCGCCGTTGCGCCGCTTGTTGTACACGTCGAACGCGACCGCGAGCAGCAGCACGAGGCCCTTGACGGCCTGCTGCCATTCGATGCCGATGCCCATGATCGACATGCCGTTGTTCAACACGCCGATGATGAGACCGCCGATGATCGCCCCGCCGATGGTGCCGACGCCGCCCTGCACCGCCGCGCCGCCGATGAACGCCGCCGAGATCGCCTCGAGCTCGAAGCCATCGCCCGCCTTCGGGCCGGCGAGGTTCAGCCGGGCGGTGAAGATGAGGCCGGCGAGCGCGGCGAGCACGCCCATGTTCACGAACAGCCAGAAGTCCACCCAGCGGGTCTTGATGCCGCTCAGCTCGGCCGCGTGCCGGTTGCCGCCGATCGCGTAGATGTGGCGGCCGAAGACGGTTCGGTTCATCACGACGCCGTACACGAGCACGAGGACGGCGAGGATGATGAGGGTGACCGGGATGCCCTTGTACGAGGCGAGGGCGTAGGCGAAGAACGCGATCGCCGCCGACACCAGCACGAGCTTCGTGACGAACCACACGGCCGGCTCCACGTCCTGGCTGTACTTCTGCCGGCCGCGGCGGGTGCGGGTCTGCTGCACGACGAGTGCGACGATCGCGATCGCGCCGACGCCGAGGGTGAGCGGATCCAGCTCGAATTCGCCGAACACGTTCGACAGGAAGCCGTTGCCGAGCGCCCGGTACTCGGTCGGGAAGGAGCCGATGTTCGCGTTGCCGAGCACGACGAGCGCGAGGCCGCGGAAGATGAGCATGCCGGCCAGCGTCACGATGAACGCCGGGATGCCGACGTAGGCGATCCAGAACCCCTGCCACGCGCCGACGAGTGCGCCGATCGCGAGCGACAGGATGATCGAGAGCCACCACGGCATCCCGAGCTGGACGGCGAAGACGCCCGAGCAGGCGCCGACGAACGCGGCGACCGAACCCACCGACAGGTCGATATGGCCGGCGATGATGACCATCACCATGCCGATCGCGAGGACGAGGATGTACCCGTTCTGCACGATCAGGTTCGAGATGTTCTGGGGCCGGAGCAGGATGCCGTCGGTGAGGATCGAGAACAGCACGACGACGGCGAGCAGCGCGATGAAGATGCCGTTCTTGCCGAGGTCGCCGAGCACATGCCCGAGCCAGCGGGTGAAACGGTTGTCGGGCGGGTTGATGTTGCCGCCGACGGCCTGGGACTCGCCGGCGGGTGCGGGGGCGGGAGCCTGGGTGTTCGACATGGGGTCTCCTGTGTTCGCGCCGGTCAGCGCTGCTTTTCCATGGTCATGAGTTTGAGCATCGACTCGGGGTCGGCGTCGGCGACGGGCAGCTCGCCCGTGATGCGCCCCTCCGAGAGGGCGTAGAGGCGGTCGCAGATGCCGAGCAGCTCGGGCAGTTCCGAGGAGATGACGATGATGCCCTTCCCCTCGGCGGCGAGCCGGTTGATGATCGTGTAGATCTCGTACTTCGCGCCCACGTCGATGCCGCGGGTCGGCTCGTCGAGGATGAGCACCTCCGGGTCGGCGTAGATCCACTTGGACAGCACGACCTTCTGCTGGTTGCCGCCCGAGAGCTTGCCCGTCTTCACGAGCACGTTCGGCGCCTTGATGTTCATCGACTGCCGGAACTCGGTCGCGACCCGGTACTCCTCGTTGTCGTTGACGAGCCCGCCGGCCTCGAGCTTCCTCAGCGACGCCATCGAGATGTTCCGCTTGATGTCCTCGATGAGGTTCAGGCCGTAGGTCTTGCGGTCCTCGGTGACGTAGGCGATGCCGTTGCCGATCGCCTCCGACACGGTGCGGGTGCGGATCTCCTGCCCGCGCAGGTACACGCGGCCCGAAATCTTCGTGCCATAGGAGTGGCCGAACAGGCTCATCGCGAACTCGGTGCGGCCGGCGCCCATGAGCCCGGCGATGCCGACGATCTCGCCGGCGCGCACGTGCAGGTCCACGGCATCGACGATGACGCGCGTCGGGTCCTGCGGGTGGTGCGCCGTCCACTCCTCGACCCGGAGCAGCTCCTCGCCGAGCTTCGGCGTGTGGTCGGGATAGCGGTGCTCGAGGTCGCGGCCGACCATGTCCTTGATGATGCGGTCTTCGGTGACGTCGCCGCGCGAGATCGTCTCGATCGTCTTGCCGTCGCGGATCACGGTGACCGAATCGGCGACCTTCTTGATCTCGTTCAGCTTGTGGCTGATGATGATCGAGGTGATGCCCTGCTCCTTCAACTGCAGGATGAGCTCGAGCAGATGATCCGAATCCTCGTCGTTCAGGGCCGCCGTCGGCTCGTCGAGGATGAGCAGCTTCACCTCCTTCGAGAGGGCCTTGGCGATCTCGACGAGCTGCTGCTTGCCGACGCCGATGTCCATGATCCGCGTCGTCGGGTTCTCCCGGAGACCGACCCGGGCCAGCAGCTCCGCGGCACGCGAGTTCGTCTCGTTCCAGTCGATGAAGCCGCCCCGGCCGCGCCGCTCGTTGTTCAGGAAGATGTTCTCGGCGATCGAGAGGTAGGGGCTGAGGGCCAGCTCCTGGTGGATGATGACGATCCCCTTCGCCTCCGAGTCGGTGAGGTCCTTGAACTCCACGACCTCGTTCTCGAAGACGATGTCGCCGAGGTAGGTGCCGAACGGGTGCACCCCCGAGAGCACCTTCATGAGGGTCGACTTGCCGGCGCCGTTCTCACCGCAGATCGCGTGCACCTCGCCCCGGCGCACCTCGAGGTTCACGTTCTGCAGCGCCTTCACGCCCGGGAAGGTCTTCGTGATGCCACGCATCTCGAGAATGTTGCTGGTCATCCTTGCTCCTGCTCCGCCGCATGCGCCGGCCCCGGCGGCGCGGTCGATCGAGGGACTAGCCCGCGATCTCCTCTTCGGTCCAGTACCCCGTGTCGACGAGGGTCTCGGTGATGTTGTCCTTCACGACGATGACCGGGTCGAGCAGGTACGAGGGCACGACCTTCACGCCGTTGTCGTAGTCCTTCGTGTTGTTGACCTCGGGCTCCTCGCCGTTCAGCACGGCCGTGGCCATGTCGACGGCGACGGTGGCGAGCTCACGGGTGTCCTTGAAGATCGTCGCGAACTGCTCGCCGCGGTTGATCGCCTTCACCGAGTCGATCTCGGCGTCCTGCCCCGAGATGACCGGCCAGCCCTCGCCGACCGTGTACCCGGCGTCCGTGAGGGCCGAGATGATGCCGCGCGAGATGCCGTCGTAGGGCGAGAGCACCGCGTTGACCTTGGTGCCGTCCGAGTACTTGGCGGTGAGGATGTCCTCCATGCGGCTCTGGGCGGTCTCGCCGTCCCAGCGCAGGATGGCGGCCTGCTCGAAGCCGGTCTGCCCGCTCGCGACGACGAGCGTGCCGTCGTCCAGGTAGGGCTTCAGCGTGTCCATCGCGCCGTTCCAGAAGAACGTCGCGTTGTTGTCGTCGGGCGAACCGGCGAACAGTTCGATGTTGAACGGGCCCTTCGGCGCATCCGGCAGCGCCTCGCCGTCGAGGTCGACGAGCCCGAGGCCGTTCAGCACCGAGGTCGCCTGCTGCACGCCGACGAGGTAGTTGTCGAACGAGGCGTAGTAGTCGACGTTCTCGGAGTCGCGGATGAGCCGGTCGTAGGCGATCACGGGGATGTCGCTGTCGGCGGCCTGCTGCAGCACCTCCGAAAGCGTCGTGCCGTCGATCGAGGCGATGATGAGGGCTTCGGCGCCCTTGGTGATCATGTTCTCGATCTGCGAGACCTGCGTGGGGATGTCGTCCTCCGCGTACTGCAGGTCGACCTTGAAGCCCTGCTCCTCGAGCTGCTCCTTGACGGCCTTGCCGTCCTGGATCCAGCGCTCCGAGCTCTTCGTCGGCATCGCCACGCCGATGAGGCCGCCGTCGCCCTCTCCGCCGCCGCTGCCGCCCGCGCACGCGGCGAGCGCGAGCATCGAGCCGGCCGCGATCGTCGCGAGGAGCGCCTTCTTCGCGTTCTTCACGGTGTGTCCTTTCACTGTGTCGGTGGACGTCGTCCTCTGGTGACCGGGGCCCGGCGGCGTCCTCGCCGGCCTCGTCTTCCGCCCGCCGTGGGGCTGCGGGAAGTTCATGCGGTGGATGCCGGGTCGCGCCCGGCTTCGGGGCGCCGGGCATCCCCGGTCTGCCCGTACACGTTCTGGTAGCGCTCGTAGAGCGCGTCGATCGACGCCTGCGGGATCGGGATCGGCTCGCCCTGCGCGCGCGCGAGGTGCACGGTGCGGGCGACGTCTTCGACCATGACGGCGGCCTTCACCGCGTCCTTCGGGGTGACGCCGATCGTGAAGGGGCCGTGGTTCTGCATGAGCACGGCCCGGGAGCGGTGCCCGGCGAGGGTCTCGACGATGCCGCGGCCGATGGAGTCGTCGCCGATGATCGCGAAAGGGCCGACCGGGATCGGGCCGCCGAACTCGTCGGCCATGGCCGTGAGGACGCAGGGGATCTCCTCGCCGCGGGCCGCCCAGGCCGTCGCGTACGTCGAGTGGGTGTGCACGACGCCGCCGACCTCGGGCATGTGCCGGTACACGTGGGCGTGCGCCGCGGTGTCCGAGGAGGATGCGCGTTCGGAGCCGGGCGTGCCGGCCACGACCTCGCCGCCCAGGTCGCAGAGGATCATGTTCTCGGGGGCGAGCTCGTCGTAGGCGACGCCGCTCGGCTTGATGACGAAGAGTTCGGCGCCGGGCACGCGGCCCGAGACGTTGCCGCCGGTCCACACGACGAGGCCGGCGCGCACGAGTTCGCCGTGCAGCTTCGCGACGTCGGCCCGGACGCGTGCGATCGCGACCTCGATCTGCGGGCCGAACGTGCTCATCGGGCTGACTCCTTCGTCTGTGCGGTACTGCCGTCTGCGCGGTACTGCGTGCGTGCCGGTCGGGATGTTTCGATGTGACCGTTCACATGGCGCTGCCAATAGTACGCACACGCCGCGCATCCGTGTCAACCGGGAGCGCCCGACGGCCCGGGATGCTGCGGGCTCGGCCCGCTCAGAACGCCGCGGGGCCCGTCGAGGCGCGCAGCACGAGTTCGGGCTCGATCGTCCAGCGATGCTCGGGCGAGGCCGGATCCACCTCGCCGAGCAGGATGCCCACGCACCGCCGCCCGAGCTCGGCGAAGTCCTGCCGGATCGTCGTGAGCGGCGGCCAGAAGTGCGCCGCCTCGGGGATGTCGTCGAATCCGATGATCGACACGTCCCCCGGGATCGAGAGCCCGGCGTCGTGCACGGCGTGCATGAGCCCGAGGGCCATCTGGTCGTTCGAGGCGAAGATCGCCGTGAAGTCGCGCACCGTGAGCAGCTCGCGGCCGGCGTGGTAGCCGAAGCCGGCCGTCCAGTCGCCGAGGATCGGCGCCGTCGTGGCCACATCCTGCGCGCTCATCTCCTCGAGGAAGCCGCGCATCCGCGCCTCCGCCTCGATCCAGTCCTGCGGCCCGGCGAGATGGTAGATGTTGCGGTGGCCGAGCTCGATGAGGTGCCGGGTCGCCATGCGGGCGCCGGCGATCTGGTCGACCGAGAGGGCGTGCGCGTCGTCCCGGCCGGTGGACTGCATCGTCACCCACGGCACGTCGATCTGCAGCTCGGCGAGGGTGTCGAAGACGCGCACCTGCGGGGCGATGACGACGAGGCCCTCGATGCCCTGTGCGGCCAGATGCGCGAGGCCCTCGGCGATCGACGCGGCATCCTGCGACTCGATGTTCGCCGTCGTCACCCAGTAGCCGGCCTCGCGCGCGGCCTCCTCGATCGCGGCGATCGTCGACGCCGGCCCGTACTCGGTGCTCGACGCCGACAGGATGCCGAAGGTGCGCGAACGGCTCGTGACGAGGGCGCGCGCCGCCCGGTTCGGCTTGTACTGCAGCTCGCCCATGACGTCGAGCACGCGCTGCTTCGTCTCGGGGCGGATGCTCGGGTGATGGTTCAGGACGCGCGACACCGTCTGGTGCGAGACGCCGGCCAGGCGCGCGACGTCGCGGATGCTCGGGGCCCGGCCCCGGCGCGTCTCCTCGGTCACGTCACCCCCGTTCCGGAATGTGCACGGTCACACTGTGCCGCTCCAGTATGCCGCAGTCGCCTTGCGGCATGTGACCGTCACAAATGTGACCGTCACATCGCTGAGCGCGCACAATGGAGGCGTGCCGGACTTCATGGACGAACTGCCGCTGAGCCGGCGTGGACGCGTCGACGAGTCGGGCGTGCACTCCGATCGGCGCCTCGAATACGCCGAAGTGCTCGAGCAAACCGCCGCGCTTCGGAGCGACGCGGGCGAGCCGGACGCCGGCGAGGCCGCCCGGCTCCACACCCTCGCGGCCGACGCCCGGGGCGGCCGGCGCGTCCCGGTGCGCATCCTCGCCCGCGCCGTGCTCGAATACCTCGAGCTCGCCCGCGAGGCATCCGCACCCGCCGAACTCGCATCCGGCACGAGCGGCGCCGTCGCCCTCTTCCTCGCAGCCAAGGCGCCCACCGAGATCCGCGCCGTCATCGGCGGGCACGCGCTCCGCGCGAGCGACGCCGGCTGGGAATTCGGCCGCGGTCCCGTGCTCGAAGCCCCGGCAGCCGACCTCATCCGCTTCCTCGCCGGTCGCAGCGACACCGCGCCGAGGCCCGCCGCGCCCCGCAACGGCGGGACGCCCGGCGCCTGAGGCCGGCACCGGGCATCCTCACCCGGCTCCTACTGCGCTCCCTCCACGATCTCCAGCAGGTTCGGCACGTTCGCATAGGCCTCCGCGGCGTTCTCCTTCGTCACGATCACCGGCGGCAGCAGGTACGCGGGCACGACCTTCACGCCGTTGTCGTACTGCTCGGTGTCGTTGACCTCCGGGTCCTCCCCGGCCTGCAGCGCCTGGATCATCTTGATGGTCTGCTCGACGAGCAGCGTCGTGTCCTTGTTGATCGTCGAGTACTGCTCGCCGGCCATGATCGACTTGACCGACTCGACCTCGGAGTCCTGCCCGGTGACGGTGAACTTCGAGACGTCCTTGCCGGCCTGCTTCACCGAGGTGAGGATGGCGCGGGCGAGGGTGTCGTTCGGCGAGAGCACGCCGTCGACCTCCTGGTCGGCGTATGCCGAGGTGAGGATCGAGTCCATACGGCTCTGCGCATTCTCCGCCTCCCAGCCCTGGGTGGCGGTCTGGGCGATCTCGGTCTGGCCGCTGGCGACGACCAGGGTTCCGTCGTCGATCTTCGGCTGCAGCACCTCCATCGCCCCGCCGAAGAACACGGCGGAGTTCGCGTCGTCCGGCGAGCCCGAGAACAGCTCGATGTTCCACGGCGCACCGTGGGCCGAGCGTGCCTCGAGGCCGTCGAGCAGGGCCTGCCCCTGCAACCGGCCGACCTCGAAGTTGTCGAACGCGACGTAGTAGTCGACGTTCTCCGTGTTCTCGATGAGGCGATCGTAGGCGATGATCTTCACCCCGGCATCCGCCGCCTGCTGCAACTGATCGCCGAGCTGCTTGCCGTCCTTCGCGCCGATGACGATGACCTTGGCGCCGTTGGTGACCATCGCCGAGATCTGGTTCTGCTGCTCGGCGACGGTGTTGGATGCCGGTGCGTACTGCACATCGGCGTCGAAGCCGGCCTCGGCGAGGCCGTCCTCGAAGAGCGCGCCGGCGAGCACCCAGTTCTCGCTCGTCTTGTCGGGCAGGGCGACGCCGATCAGGGCGTCTGCGGCGAAACCGGCCGAGCCGGTCGCGTCGTCGGTGGATGCGCCGCCGCCGCGTTCGCCGGAGCAGCCCGAGAGGGCCAGGGCGGCCGCCGCGACGACGACGAGCGCGGGAAATGCGATTCTCTTCATCGATCCGTCACTTTCTGCTCGTGGAGGCGGTCGCGCGCTAGCTGTTGCGAGGCACGTCGGCCGGTTCGACCGTCTCCGGGGTTCCGCTCGTCGGTTCGACGAGCGGAGGTTCTTCGGGCGCGCCCGACAACAGGCGCGCACGTCGGCGCCGGCTCCAGATCCCGAGGATCGAGGGGCGGCCCTGCCGCTTGCTCAGCACATCCACCCCCACGGCCAGGAGCAGCACGAGGCCCTTGACCATCGACACGACGTCGGCGCCGGCACCGATGAGCTGCAGGCCGTTGTTCAGGAACGCCATCACGAGGCCGCCGACGATCGAGCCGATCACGGTGCCGATACCGCCCGAGACGGCCGCGCCGCCGATGAAGACCGAGGCGATCGCGTCGAGCTCCCAGCCGTTGCCGTCCTGCGGGCCGGATGCCCGGGCGCGCGCCACGAAGATCATGCCGGCCAGGGCCGCCAGCACCGACATGTTCATCATGACGAAGAAGTCGACCCAGCGATCCTTCACACCCGACAGGGTCGCGGCGGCGCGGTTGCCGCCGACCGCGTAGATATGCCGGCCGAGCACCGTGCGGCGGGTGATGAAGGAGTACACGATGATGAGGGCGACGAGGATGATGCCCGAGACCGGGAAACTCGTGCCGGGCCGGCCGGTCGCGAACAGCCACGCCGCCCAGAGGATGACGCCGGCGACGACGACGACCTTCACGACGCTCACCCAGACGGGTGCGCGTTCGGATCCCATCTTCTTCTGCACGCGCCGCTGATTCCACTCGTGGAAGACGATCCATCCGGCCCCGAGGATGCCGAGCACCATCGTCAGCACGTTGAAGTCCAACGGCACGTCCAGCTCGGGCAGGTAGCCCGAGCCGATCACCCAGAACTCCTCGGGCACGGCCACCGTCGTCGAGTTGCCCCAGTACTGGTTCGCGCCGCGGAAGATGAGCATGCCCGCCAGGGTCACGATGAACGCCGGCACCCCGACGACGGCGACCCAGAAGCCCTGCCAGGCGCCGATGATCGCCCCGACGACGAGGCCGAGGATGATCGCCGCCCACCACGGCAGCCCCCAGTCGGCCATCGAGGTCGCCACGACGATGCCGACGAACGCGGCGATGGATCCGACCGAGAGGTCGATGTGGCCCATGATGATGACCATCACCATGCCGATGGCGAGGATCAGGATGTAGCTGTACTGGTTGACGACGTTGATGAGGTTCGTCGGCGACAGGGTCAGCCCGTCGGTCCAGATCTGGAAGATCACGATGATGACGATCAGGCTGCCGAGGATGCCGAACTGCCTGAGCGTCGACTGGCCGCCGCCGAACATCTTGCGGATGTCGGCGAAGCCGCCGCGCTTGCCCTGCTCGCTCACGCTACGTCCTTCTTCCTCGTCCGGGTCATGCTGCGCATGAGGGCCTCCGGGCTCGCTCCGGCCGCATCGATGCAGTCGGTGATGCGCCCCTCGAAGACGGTGTAGATGCGGTCGGCGATCCCGAGCAGCTCGGGCAGCTCGCTCGAGATGAGCAGCACGCCCTTGCCGGCGGCCGCGAGGGCCTGGATGATCGTGTAGATCTCGTACTTCGCGCCGACGTCGATGCCGCGGGTGGGTTCATCGAGGATGAGCAGTTCGGGATCCGTGAACATCCACTTGGCGAGGACGACCTTCTGCTGGTTGCCGCCCGAGAGCGTACCGACGCCGTCGTCGACGCTCGGCGTCTTGATCCGGAGCTGCTGCCGGTAGTCCTCGGCGACGCGGAACTCGCGGGTGTCGTCGACGACGCCGGCACGCGCGATCTTGCCGAGCCCCGCCGAGACGATCGAACGCTTGACGGTGTCGAGCAGGTTCAGGCCGAGCTGCTTGCGGTCCTCGCTGACGTAGGCGAGCCCGTGGTCGATGGCGGACTGCACGTTGTGCAGCACGATGGGACGGCCGTCCTTGAACATCGTGCCCGACAGGTAGGTGCCGTAACTGCGTCCGAAGATGCTCATCGCCAGCTCGGTGCGGCCGGCGCCCATGAGCCCGGCGAGGCCGACGATCTCGCCGCGGCGCACGGTGAGGCTCGCGCTCTTCGCGACGAGCCGTTCGGGGATGGCCGGGTGCTGCACCGTCCAGTCGCGGATCTCGAAGAACACCTCGCCGATGTCGGGCGTGCGGTCGGGGAAGCGGCGGTCGAGGCTGCGGCCGACCATCCCGCGGATGATGCGGTCCTCGTCGACGCCGCCCGCACCGACGTCGAGGGTCTCGACGACGCGGCCGTCGCGGATGATCGTGATGGAGTCGGCGATCGCCTCGATCTCGGCGAGCTTGTGGCTGATGATGATGGAGGTCATTCCGCGGCCCTGCAGGGTGCGGATGATGTCGAGGAGGTGCCGCGAGTCGCCCTCGTTCAGGGCGGCGGTCGGTTCGTCGAGGATGAGCAGTTCGACATCGCGCGAGAGCGCCTTGGCGATCTCGACGAGCTGCTGCTTGCCGACGCCGAGGTGCTTGATCTGCGTGTCCGGGTCCTCGCGGAGGCCGACGCGTTCGAGCAGTTCGCGGGCTCGGGACGTCGCCTCGACCCAGTCGATCCGGCCGCCGGTTGCGACCTCGTTGCCGAGGAAGATGTTCTCGGTGATCGACAGCTCGGGGATGAGCGCGAGCTCCTGGTGGATGATCGCGATGCCGGCCTGTTCGGAGGCGCGGATGCCGGCGAAGCGCATCACCTCGCCGTCCACGACGATGTCGCCCGTATAGGTGCCGAAGGGGTACACGCCCGAGAGCACGTTCATGAGGGTGGACTTGCCGGCGCCGTTCTCGCCGCAGATCGCGTGGATCTCCCCGCGCCGCACGGTCAGCGTCACGTCGGCGAGCGCGCGCACGCCGGGGAACTCCTTCGTGATGCCGCGCATCTCGAGGAGCGGTGCTGCCCCATGCCTTGCGTTCACCCGGACCTCGCCGTCCTCGTGTGACCGTTCACATCGCGATTCTCATCGTGCAACCGCCCGGTGTCAAGGACCCCGAACGGGCGAGTCCGGCGCGGCCCCCGCACCGCCACCGTTCCGGAGATCGCCACCGTTCCGGATGGATCCAGCTCATTCCATCCGAAACCGGGGTTATCTCCGGAAGCGTGGTTGCGGGGCGGGCGGGGGTGCGCGGCGCGTGCCGAGGAGTGCGCGCGGAGGGGTGCGCGCCGCGCTCAGTGCGAGGCGGGGCGTGTACGGCCCGACCAGGCGAGCGCGCCGGCGGCGAGCATGATCCCCAGCGTCAGGCAGAAGCCGAGGACGATCGATGTCGTGCCGCCGTGACCGACGACGGCGGTGATCGCCGCAGTGAGGGCGAGCGCGAGCGCCGGTCCGACGGCATCCACCACCTGCACCGCCGAGCTCACGAACCCCTGCGCGGCCGGATCCGCATCGGCGAGCACGGCGACCATCGTCCGCGGGAACATGAGTCCCATGCCGGAGCCGGCGAAGATCCACCCGACGATCGCGACCCACGCCGGCCACGCGAACACCGTCGTCGCCAGCGAGCAGACGATCGCGAGCGCGAGCGAAGCCGTCCCGATGCGGAACGCGGCCTCGTTCGACAGGCGCTCGCCCGCCCGCCCCTGCAGCCACGACGCCGCAGACCAGGCGAGCCCCGACCCCGTCAGGGCGATGCCGGCGACGGCGGCGTCGAGGCGGTAGTGCCCGGTCAGCAGGTACGGCAGGTACACCTCGGTGCCGACGAACGCGCCGCCGATGAGCAGGCGCAGCAGCACCACCGACGGCATGCCCCGCCGGGCGGTGAGCACGCCGGCCGGGAGCAGCGGGCGGATCGCGGCGAGCACTGCGGCGAAGGCGAGCCCGCCGACGACGAAGGAAGCCGGCCGCGGCAGCTCGGCCGACAAGGTCAGCGCGAGGACCGTGACGGCCGCGACCGCCGACCAGGCGATCGCCCGCGCGTTCCAGGGCGCGGACGCGGCTTCGGGCCCGGCATCCCGGCCCCGAAGCGCCGGCAGCACGACGGCGAGCGCCGGCAGCACGAGCAGGATCACGCCGAGGAACACCCAGCGCCAGCCGATTGTGTCGGCGACGATGCCGGCGATCGCCGGCCCGATGAGGGCCGGAACGACCCAGGCGGCGGCGAAGCCGGCGAGGATGCGCGGGCGAACGGCCGGCGCGTAGGCGCGCGCGACGAGCACGTAGAGGGGTACCGTGATCGCACCGCCGCCGATGCCGTGCACGAGCCGGCCGACGACGAGCATCGGCATCGTGACGGCCAGGCCGGCGATGAGGAGCCCGGCGACGAAGAGACCGACGCCGACGAGCAGCGGTGCGCGCACGGCAGCGCGGTCGCACCAGTTGCCGGCGACGACGGTGCCGACGACCCCGATCGCCAGCGGCCCGGCGAAGGCGAGCGCGTAGAGCGATTCGCCGCCGAGCTCGCGGGCGACGAGCGGCATCGAGGTCGTCACCGCGAGCTGTTCGAAGGCGGCGAGGAACACGAGGGCGCACATGCCGATCGACAGCCAGCGGACCTCGGGGGCGAGCGGGCCGGGAGGGCGGGTCGCGGCCGGCGCGCCGGCGTCTTCGGTCATCACGTTTCCCGAGCGTAGAACCTCAAGTATTGTTGAGGTCAATGGACACGGTGCATCCCAGCAAAGACGACCGCCTCACCGTCGGCGAGGTCGCCGCACGCAGCGGCGTGCCGATCTCGACGCTGCACTTCTACGAGCGCGAGGGCCTTCTCGCCCCCGAGCGCGACGACGCCAACCGCCGCCGGTACCGCCGGGCCGAGCTGCGCCGCATCAGCTTCATCCGGGTCGCGCAGCGTGTCGGCATCCCCCTGGCCGAGATCCGCGACGCCCTCGACGGCCTGCCCGATCGGCGCATCCCGACCCGCCGCGACTGGATGCACCTCTCGGCGCGCTGGCACGAAGCCCTCGAACGCCGCATCGCCGACCTCGAGCACCTGCGCGACGACCTCGCGACCTGCATCGGCTGCGGCTGCCTGAGCCTCGGCGTCTGCACCCTCGAGAACCCCGCCGATCGGCTGGCCGCCGCGGGCCCCGGCCCCAGGCGGTGGACCGAGGAGGACTGACGCGGGTGGATGCCGCGGGCCACGGCATCCACCGACGTGGCCTACATCTCCTCGTGCACGTCGGGGTCGGCGCCCCAGATGCGCCCGCGTGCGAGCGCGGAGATCGCCTCGACCTCCTCGGTGCGCAGAGTGAAGCCGAAGACGTCGAGGTTCTCGCGCTGCCGAGCGGCGTGCGCGGACTTCGGGATCGGGATGACCTCGTGCTCGACGTCCCACCGGAGCACCGTCTGGGCGACGCTCACCCCGTGCTCGGCGGCGATCTCGGCGAGCACGGGCTCGGCGAGCAGATCGCTCTTGCGCCCGAGCGGGCTCCACGCCTCGGTGCGGATCTCGTGCTCGTCGTGGAAGGCGCGCAACTCCTCCTGCGGGAAGTACGGGTGCAGTTCTACCTGGTTCACGACCGGCACGACACCCGTCTCGTCGATGAGGCGCGAGAGCATCGGGGCCGTGAAGTTCGACACCCCGATGGATCGGGCCAGGCCCCGCTCGCGCAGGTTGATCATCGCCCGCCAGCTCTCGACGTACTTGTCGACGGACGGGTTCGGCCAGTGGATGAGGTACAGGTCGACCCAGTCGACGTCGAGCTTCTCGCGCGACTCCTCGAAGCTCGCGAGCGTCTCGTCGTAGCCGTGGTGGCGGCCCGGCAGCTTCGTCGTCAGGAAGAGTTCGCCCCGATCCACCCCGCTGCCGGCGATCGCCTGCCCAACCTCGGCCTCGTTGCCGTAGTTCACCGCGGTATCGACGAGGCGGTAGCCGGCCTGGATGCCCGACTCGATCGCCTCGGTGCCAGCCGGCCCGTTCAAACCGTAGGTGCCGAGCCCGATGGCCGGAATGGAGTTGCCGTCGCGGAGTGAATACGAGGGGACGCTCATCCTTCCATGCTCGCGCACCCGGCGCCCTGCGCGCGACCCCTCGCCGCGATCCGGCGCGTCGCCGTCACAGCCCGGCGGCGCCCTTCGCCTCGTCGACGAGTCCGTCCAGGACCGGGATCAGCGCGGGAATGCTGGTCGTCGCCGCCCGCCACACGATCTCGTAATCGATGTCGCGGACCAGCCGAGCCGCCTCGGCAGCGTCCCAGAGATGGGCACCGGATTCAGGCCGCATAGAGGTCCTGCGCGCTCCCGAGGACCGAAGCCCGGAAGAAGGGGTTCTTCATCGACCGCTCGACGACGAGATCCACGCCTCTGCCGACGATCCGCTCGAGTTCGGCTTTCAGCCCGAAGAAGTCGTCATACAGGTTCTGCCTCCCGGGCCGGAAAGCGACGAGGAAATCGACGTCGCTCGTCTCGGGGTCGAACCGATCGGTGAGCACCGAGCCGAAAACGCGAAGCCGTTCCACTCCGTGACGCTCGCAGGCGCGCCGGATCGCCTCGGTATCGAGGAACGCGACCGCCTCCATGCGTTCAGTCTCGCAGATCGGCAACGGCATGGCGAGGAACCGCGCCCCTCGCGCCCAGGGGGCGGCGGGGCGGGGCGCGGAGGTGCGGGCGGCGGGCCCGGTCATGCGGGGTCCTTCCGCAGCTCGGTTTCCGGGGTCGCCGCCCGGCGGCGCTTCACGGCGGCCACGACGAGCGCCGCGGCGGCGAGGGCGAGCGGCACGGCGAGATTCTGCCAGGCGAGGAGGAGCAGGGCGGCGGTGCAGGCGGCGGCGACGACGGCGAGCCACCAGCCGGCGCTGCCGCGGCGCAGCAGCAGCACGGCGGCGACCATGCCGGCGGCGTAGATGGCGACCATGTTGCTCGTGTGGATGAGGATGAAGGCGGTCAGGTCGAGCCCGTTGCCGATCATGAGAGCCGTGTAGACGAGGATCAGCACGCCGGTGACGGCGAGCGCCGGGCGCGGGATCCCGCCCTCCTCGGCGCCGCGCGCGAGGGGTCGGGGCAGGTCGCCGTCGCGGGCGAGCGCCGCGCCGAGCTTGCCGAATGCGGGCATGTAGGAGTTCAGGACGCCGAGGGTCACGACCGCCGCGATGATCGCGACGAGCACCGGCCCGACGCCGGGCGCGGCGACGGCGGCGAGGTCGAGCAGGGGAACGGCGCTGCCGCCGGCATCCACCCCCAGCACCCCGACGGTCATGAACTGCAGCGCGAGGTAGCCGGCGCCGACGACGACGATCGCGATGCCGGTGGCGATCGGGATGGTGCGGCGGGGGTTCTTGAATTCGCCGGCGATGTGGGTGCCGACCTCCCAGCCGGCGAAGGCCCACACGAAGAGGCCGATCGCGGTGCCGACGCCGCCCCAGCCGTTCGGCAGGAACGGGGTGAGGTTGCCGGGTTCGACGTGCGGGAACGCGACGGCGACCGTGCCGATGACGACGGTGAGCAGCAGCCCGGTGAGGGCGAACTGCAGCCACCCGGCCACCCGCACCCCGAACCAGTTGACGATGAACGGCGGGACGAGGATCGCCAGCCCCACGATCGGCACGGCCGCGCGATCGACGCCGAGCACGGCGACGACGTATTCGCCGCCGAGCATGCCGACGACGGGGTAGCCGACGCAGACGCCGAAGAAGAACCAGTACCCGGTCATGCGGGCGGCCGTGTCGCCGAGGGCGCGGCGCACGAAGCTCGCGACGCCCCCGGCATCCGGGAACCGCGCGGCGAGCGCGGCGAAGGTTCCGGCGAGCGGGATCGAGAGGGCGAGCACGGCGGCGACGGCGACGATGGATGCCGGGCCGGCGGCCGATGCGGCCAGCCCCGGCAGCACGAGGATGCCGGTGCCGAGCACGGCGGCGACGTAGAGGGCGGTGCCACGGCCGAGCCCGAGGGCGCCGCCGCGGGCGGGGGCCGCTTCGGTCATGCTCGCTTCGCTTTCGGTGATGGTCATGTCTCGATCATCACCACCCCGCACCAGCGGCGCCGCTGGCAGTTACGACAAGGTTCGTCGAAATCCTGCCATCGCGCGGTGGTACGCTTCCCGAGAGGAGGCATGTCATGGTGGAGAGGCTGACGACGCCGCTGTTCATCGGCGTCGTCGTCATGGTGCTCGTCGCGCTCGCCGGGCAGACGCCGTCCGGCGTTCGCGAGTGGCTGGTGCCCGTCGTATTCGCCGTGTCATGCACAGCGGCAGGGATCGTTTCACAGTTCGTGCGCGAGCGACGGCGGGCCTTCCTCCCGCGGGCGCTTCACGACGACACCCGACACACGCGGGCACGTCGCGACGACGCCTGAGGCCCGCCCGCCCGCTACGGCGGAGCCGGGCGGAGTCGAGCCGCGCCGCCCCGTCACACGGCCGCGAGCGCTCCGTCGATGTCGGCGAGCAGATCGGCGGCATCCTCGATGCCGACCGAAAGGCGCACGATCGCCTCCGGCACCTCCGCGTCGGTGCCGCGCACCGAGGCGTGCGTCATCGACCACGGGTGGTTCACGAGCGATTCGACGCCGCCGAGCGACTCGGCGAGCTGGAACAGCTGCGTGGATTCCGCGAAACGCCGGGCGGCGGCGCCGTCGGCGAGCTCGAGCGAGAGCATGCCGCCGAAGCCCGACATCTGGCGGGCGGCGAGCTCGTGCCCGGGGTGCGATTCGAGCCCCGGATAGTAGACGCGGACGACCGCGGGATGCTCATCGAGGCGGCGGGCGATCTCGAGGGCGTTCGACGAGTGCCGCTGCATCCGCACCCCGAGGGTCTTGATGCCGCGGGAGGTGAGGAACGCGTCGAACGGCCCCGACACGGCGCCGGCCGCGAACTGGGTGAAGCGCACCTTCGCGGCGAGCTCCTCGTCGTTCAGCACGACGGCGCCGCCGACGACATCGGAGTGGCCGCCGAGGTACTTCGTCGTCGAGTGCACGACGACATCGGCGCCGAGCGCGATCGGCTGCTGCAGCGCGGGGCTCGCGAAAGTGTTGTCGACGACCAGCAGGATGCCGGCCTCGCGGGCGAGGGCGGCCGCGGCGGCGATGTCGGTGACCTTCATGAGCGGGTTCGAGGGGGTTTCGACCCAGAGCACTTTCGTCTCGGGGCGGATGGCGGCGCGCACGGCATCCGCATCGCTCGTGTCGGCGGTGGTGTGCTCGATGCCCCAGGCGCCGTGGATGAGGCGGATGAGCCGGTGCGTGCCGCCGTAGACGTCGTTGCCGATGACGACGTGGTCGCCGGGGGCGAGCACGGTGCGCAGCAGTGCATCCTCGGCGGCGAGCCCCGAGGCGAAGGAGAGCCCGTGGGCTGCGCCCTCGATCGCGGCGAGCTGGGTTTCGAGGGCGGTGCGGGTGGGGTTGCCGCCGCGCGAGTACTCGTAGCCTCCGCGGAGGCCCCCGATGCCGTCCTGCACGAACGTCGAGGTCTGGTAGATCGGCGGGATGACGGCGCCCGTCGTGGGGTCGAAGTCCTGGCCGGCGTGGATGGCGGTGGTGTCGAAGCCGTGGCTCATGGGGTGGCCTTCCGTGTGGTTCTCGGGTGTGGATGCCGTGGCGCGGTGGATGCCCCGGGGCATCCACTCGGGCCGTACGGTCGGATCATGCGGTCGCGAGGTAGCCGAGCAGGTCGGCCCGGCTGATGACGCCGAGCGCCTTGCCGCCGTCGGTGACGAGCAGCGCGGGCGTCGACGCGAAGGCCTGCCGTACGGCGGCGACCGGCTCGTTCACGCCGATGAGGGGCAGGGCGTCGCCGACGACGGTCTCGATCTTGTCGGTCAGCTGCGCGCCGCCGGAGAAGACGAGCTCCATGAGCGACTCCTCGTGCACGGCGCCGACGACCTCGCCGAGCACGACCGGCGGCTCGGCCGACAGCACGAGCAGCTGCGAGACGCCCGCCCCGGTCATCCGGTCGATGGCCTCGCGGATCGTGTCGCTCGGGTGCACGTACAGGAGGGGCGCGGTGCGGTCGGCCTTCGCGCGCAGCACGTCTGCGACCGTGTGGCCGGCGGGCGCGTTCGAGAAGCCGTAGGCGCGCATCCACTTGTCGTTGAAGATCTTGCCGAGGTAGCCGCGGCCGCCGTCGGGCAGCAGCACGACGAACACGTCGTCGGGGCCCGCATCCTTCGCCGCCTCGAGCGCGGCGACGACCGCCATGCCGCTCGAACCGCCGACGAGGATGCCCTCTTCCCGCGCGAGGCGGCGGGTCATCGCGAACGAGTCGGCGTCGCTGACCGCGATGATCTCGTGCGGCACGTCCGGGTCGTAGGCGCTCGGCCAGAAGTCCTCGCCGACGCCCTCGACGAGGTACGGCCGGCCCGTGCCGCCCGAGTAGACGGAGCCCTCGGGGTCGGCGCCGATGATCCGCACCCGGTCGTCCGACACCTCGCGGAGGTACCGGCCGGTGCCGGTGATCGTGCCGCCCGTGCCGACGCCGGCGACGAAATGCGTCACCTTGCCCTCCGTGTCGCGCCAGATCTCGGGGCCGGTGGTCTCGTAGTGACTGCGCGGACCATTCGGGTTCGCATACTGGTTCGGTTTGAACGCGCCCGGGATCTCGCGGGCGAGCCGGTCGGAGACGCCGTAGTACGACTCGGGGCTGTCGGGGGCGACCGCCGTCGGCGTCACCACGACCTCGGCGCCGTAGGCGGTGAGCACGTTGCGCTTGTCCTCGCCGACCTTGTCGGGGCAGACGAACACGCAGCGGTAGCCGCGCTGCTGGGCGATGAGGGCGAGCCCGACGCCCGTGTTGCCGCTCGTCGGCTCGACGATCGTGCCGCCCGGTTTCAGCTTGCCTTCGGCCTCGGCGGCGTCGATGATGCGGGCCGCGATGCGGTCCTTCGAACTGCCGCCCGGGTTCAGGTATTCGAGCTTGACGAGCACCGTCGCCTGCGTGACGCCCTCCGTCACGCGGGTGAGCTTGACGAGCGGGGTGTCGCCGACGAGATCGACGATGGTCTCTGCGTACTTCATGCTGGCCTTCCTCGGGTCGTACCGCGCCGGCGCGATCCGGGCGCCGGGCATGGATCGGTGGTCGTCTAGGAACGACAACGACAGCCGAGGCGCACAGTCACCCGTTCAGCGTAGCGGCAGCAGCCGACACGGGCGAGCAGGCTGGCGGCGGCCCGGCATCCGCTCTCCGCCTGGGAATGCCCTGCGAGGTGTCATCCCGGGGGCGCGCACCTGTGCTCGATGCGCTCGTATAGAGGTGTCCCCCGAACGAGAGGCCCGACGTGACCCCCGAGTCCCCCGAGCGACCGCTCACCGTCAAGCAGCAGCGCGCCGCATCCCGTGCGATGAAGACCGCCGAGTTCAAGAAGCGCGAGGCCCGCCGCCGCCGCAACCGCCTCATCGGCATCTGGGGCGGCGTCACCGCAGTCGTCGCGGTCGCCGCCCTGCTCGTGGCCTCGTTCGTGCTCGCGCCGAAGCCCGCGAGCTACTCCGAGGGCGGCACCGGGGCCGAGATCGAAGGCGTCGAAACCTTCGACAACGTCTCCGACCACGTCGAGACCGAGGTCGACTACCCGCAGACCCCGCCCGCCGGCGGCCCGCACAACCCGGTCTGGCTGAACTGCGGCGTCTACGAGGAGGTCGTGCCGAGCGAGGCGGCCGTGCACTCCCTGGAGCACGGCGCCGTCTGGGTCACCTACGACGCCGACGCCCTGAGCGACGAGGAGCTCTCGACGCTGCGTGCGAAACTGCCGGGCACCTACGTCATCCTCTCGCCCTTCGAGGGGCTCGACACCCCCATCGCGCTGAGCGCCTGGAACGCGCAGCTCAAGGTCGACTCGGCCGACGACCCCCGCATCGCCGAGTTCTTCGAGGAGTACTGGAAGAGCCAGAACGTGCCCGAGGTCGGCGCCGCCTGCACCGGTGCCTACGACGGACCGGGCAAGGTGTCCTGACGGTGACGCCCGAGGCCGCGGGCGCGGGGGCCGCCGGCACGGATGCTGCGGGCGCCGGGGTCGCCGGCACGCACGCCGAGGCCGCAGTGGATGCCGCGGGCGCCCCGCATCCGGCGCCCGACCGCCGCGGGCGGGCCCTCGTCGCCGTGGTCGCGCTCGTCGCGGTCGTCGCCGCCACCCTCGTGGCCTTTTCGCTCGGCCGGCTCACCGCGACCGTCGACGCCCCGCCGTCGGGCACGAGCGCCGAGGCCGGTTTCGCCCGCGACATGCAGGTCCACCACGATCAGGGCGTCGAGATGGCGTTCATCGTCCGCGACCGCACCGACGACGAGGCAGTGCGCCTGCTCGCCTACGACATCGCCCGCACCCAATCGCAGCAGTCGGGGCAGATGTACGGCTGGCTCGCCGAATGGGGGCTGCCGCAGGCCGGCTCCGAACCGCCGATGACGTGGATGGCCGAGGGCGGTCACGAGCACGGCGGCACGCCCGCGTCGCCGGGCGGTGCCCTCATGCCCGGCATGGCGACGCCCGCCGAACTCGAAGAGTTGCGGAACGCATCCGGCATCGACGCGGAGCGTCTCTTCCTCGAGCTCATGATCGCCCACCACCGCGGCGCCCTCGAGATGGCCGAGGCCTACCTCGACATCGGCGACCGCCCCACGGTCACCGCCTTCGCCCGCGCCGTCGTCACGAGCCAGCTGGCCGAGATCGCCCTCATGGAGGACATGCTCGCCGAGCGCGGCTGAACCGAGGCCGTGTCCGAACGGACGGGCTGACCGTGGAGGATCTTCGCAGGCTTCCGCAAGCGACTGCCGGATAGGGATCGACTGACGAAGACTGCACCACACTGAACAACAGTGACATACACTGATCGCTAGTGATGTTCACTGAGCGAAGTGAGGAGCACTGATGGACACCAGTTTCAGCGAAACGATCGACCGCATACGTGCGCAGGGAACCGACGACGCACTCGTTGAGGTCAAAACCAGCGCCAGGAAGCTGAGTTCCGACATCTGGGACAGTGTGAGTGCATTCGCCAACACAGCAGGCGGGCACATCATCCTCGGCCTGTCCGAACAAGACGGATTCCGTCCGGCCCAGGGGTTCGACATCGACGGGGTACGCGATCAGTTCGTCGAAGGCATCGGCGACGGCGGTGCGACAGGAGCGAAGATCAGCAACCCTCCCGCCTATGGGATGATCCGAGAAACGGTCGACGAGCAACCCGTTCTCCTCATCACCATCGCAGCGAACGCACCGGGCAATAGACCATGCTTCGTCACCGCCAAAGGATTGCCGGGTGGCGCATACAAACGGATCGACGACAAAGACATCAAGCTCTCGGCGGCCGAGGTCTTCGAGTTGCGGAATTTGTCAAGGCGGATGAGGCCGGTGGGTGTTATGCGGCGAGTTGGAGCTCGTCCGCTGGTGGCTGGTTGATCCAGGCGGCTGGGTCGCGGTCGAGGATCTTCGGGCGGGTCTGAGCGCGGGTGCCGAAGCGTTCGGGGTGCGCGCGGCGGGCCTGATCGAGCGCGGTGTCACGGTCACGGTCGATGGCGTCCGCGTGGCCGTAGTGGACGTCGGCGGGGGTGTGCATCCCGATCCCGGTGTGCCGGTGATGGTGGTTGTACGCGTTGACGAATTCGTCCAGGAACTCGCGGGCCGCGGTGAGGGAACTGAATCGTTCGGGGAAGTCGGGCAGGTATTTCATCGTCTTGAACAGTGCCTCGGAGTACGGGTTGTCGTTGCTGACGTGCGGGCGCGACCTCGACTTCGTGACACCGAGATCGGACAGCAGCGTGGTCACGGTCTTCGAGGTCATCGACGGGCCACCATCGGAGTGCACGACCTGCGGGGTGCCGTGGATCCCGAACGCGTCCAGCATCATCTCTTTCGCGAGGATGCCGTCCTCGGTGGCATGCACGATCGCGCCGACGATGTACCGGGAAAAGATGTCGATCATCACGTACGCGTCGTAGTAGACGCCTTTCACGGGGCCGGCGAGTTTCGTGATGTCCCACGAGTACACCTGCCCGGGCCCGGTCGCGATCAGCTCCGGGATCTTCCGCGGCGGGTGTGTGGCAAGCCGTCGCCGTTCCCGCACCTGCGTGTTCTCCCGCAGTACCCGGTACATCGTCGAGACCGAGCCGATGTACTGGCCTTGTTCGAGGAGGATCGCGTAGACCTGCAACGGCGGCTTATCGACGAACTCGTCGCTGTTGAGCACCGCGAGCACGCGGGCCCGCTCGTCGCAGTCGAGCTTGTTCGCCGGCGCCGGACGCGGCAGCGGAGGCTCCCGGTCAGGGCGCCGCTCACGACCAGTCCGTCGAACCGCGCTCGCCCGTGGAACCCCGGTCAGTGCAGCCGCATCCCGGGTCGGCGTGCCAGCCAAGGCCAGCTCCCGGTACGCGTCCATCAGCGGCGTTTCGGCGTCGGGTCGGTGTCCGCGCTCTCGGAGAGCTGTTCCAAGAGCGCGTGTGCTTTTCCCATGATCTGCAACGCCATCTCGGTCGTCGCGAGTTTCTGTTCCGCTTTCGCGAGTTGCCGGCGCAGCGCCGCGATCTCGGCCTGCTCACGCGAGGGCCGCCCCACCGCCTCGCCGGGCTGCTTGCCTTCGAGAAGACCCGCGTCGCGCTGCTTGCGCCATTCCGAGATCAACGACGAGTACAGGCCCTCGCCCCGCAGGAACGCGTTCCCCCCACCGGTCTCGCACGCGGTCTCATACTCGGACAGGTACTTCAGCTTCTGCGCCGGCGTGAACGTACGGCGACGGGCGCGACCGGCAGGATTCGACGGGGCAGACACCACTCCATCATCGGTGGCCGCGGGAACCGTGGCCAGAGAACTCGAACTCATCAGATTGGGTGATCCTTCACGCCCCGCAGGCGAACTTGCTATGAACCGGTGGACTCACCCAACCCTGACACGCAGGGTTGCAGCACGAGCTGGTACCCTCGGGCGCCGACCGCCGGATCGTGCCGGATGCGGAGGAGAGCGATCTCGACAGGCAAGTGCTGGACGAACTCATTGCACGGCGGTCCGCTTCCAAGGTCCTCCACGGTGCAGTCACCCGCCGCGAGCAACTCGCACGGCTGAACGTGGTCGATAAGCGCGGAGGCGTCCGGCTCGCAGGTCTGCTTGCGACTGGGCACTACCCCCAGCAATTCTTCCCCAGGCTTCTCGTCGATGTCACGACGCACCCGGGGAGGGAGAAGTCGGCCACCGGCACAGCACTCCGCTTCCTCGACCGCGCGGAGTGCGTCGGCATGCTCGCCGACGTCGTCGAAGACGCCGTCAATGCGGTCGTCCGGAATCTGCGAACGTACTCGACCGTTGATGGAGCCACACGACACGATGTCCCCGAGATTCCTGTCGCGGTCATTCGTGAAGCGATCGCGAACGCAGTACTGCATCGCGAATACTCTCCGATCTTCCTCGGCCAGCCGGTCTCGGTCGATGTCTTCTCGGACCGGGTCGAGGTCACGAACCCCGGTGGGCTCTGGGGCGGGAAGACCACCGACAATCTCGACGACGGGACCTCCCGATGCAGGAACCAGGTGCTCCTGCCGCTCATGCAGCACGTTTCTCCGCGCGGACAATCCGGATTCACCGTAGAAGGACAGGGTGGCGGGGTGCGCTCGATGTTCACCGAGATGGAGGCGCATGCCCTCGATCGGCCGCTTTTCACGGCTTCTGCAGATCAGGTCAAGGTCACACTCAGGCGTCACGGCGCAGAGATTCCCGAGCATCGCGCATGGCTTCGTGCGTTGGCAGATCGAGAGCTCTCTCCGACGAAGACACCGCACTACTGATTTCGCGCCGTGAAGGACGAGTCTCGGTAGAGAGCCTGCGCGAAGCACTCCGGATTGACTCGGACGAGGCAAGGCAGATCCTCGCGAAACTGCGCAGCGAAGGCATCCTCCGGGGGATCGGCGGCGGAGCGTATGTCACCGCCACTGGATCACCGCTTCCCCGCGGTGCGGACGCGGAGATCATCCGTGGGTTGTCGAGTACCGAGCCGCAGAGCATCCATGAGATTTCTGAGTGGAGCGGCTATTCAGTCGGTGCGTTGAGAGTGCGCCTGCGCCGACTCGTCGACGACGGATGGGTCGAAGCGACGGCCGCTCCGCAGAGTCGACATCGACGGTATTTCGTTCCGGCCGCAACCAAACCGATCACTTGACCTGGGCGGTATTCCCGAGCCTCTCCTGCCTCAGGACGGGCCTGCGACCGCAACCGCCGTCGTCGGCCCAGGAGAGGCCGCGTTCGACCGCAGTCACGCCGAGCGCGGGTAGCGCTCAGGCGCGTTCGAGCAGCGCGATCGCCTCGAAGTGGGCGGTCTGCGGGAACATGTCGAGCATCCGCACCCGCGTCGGCACGAGCGACGGCATCGCCGCGAGGTCGCTCGCGAGCGTTTCGGCGTTGCAGCTCGAGTAGACGACGTAGCGTGCGGTGGATGCTTCGAGCCAGGCCGCCAGGCGCGGCCCGATGCCGCGACGCGGCGGGTTCACGATGACGAGTTCGGGGGCGGATGCCGCCTGCTCCGCGAACTCCGTCGCATCGCCCGCCTCGAAGCGCACCCGCTCGAGACCGGCCTCGCGGGCGGCCGCCCGGGCCGCCTCGACCGCGTCCGCGCTGACCTCGATGCCGAGGACCTCGCGGCGTCCGTCCGCGGTGGCGAGCGCGAACCCGCCGACCCCGCTGTAGAGGTCCCACACGCTCGCCGGGTCGAGCTCGCCCGCCCACTCGGCCGCCTGCCCGTACAGCGCCTCGGCGATCGCCGTGTTCGTCTGGAAGAAGCCCTGCGGCCGGAGCGCGAGGTCGAGGCCGCCGACCGGCATCCGCAGCAGACTCGACTCGGTGAGGACGATCTCGCGCTCCCCCTCGAGGATCGCGGCGGGCTTCGGCTGCAGGTTCACGGTGACGACCGCGAGCCGCGGCACCTCCGCGAGCAGCGCCGGGAGGTGCTTGCGGATGCGGGCGAGGGCTTCCTCGGAGCGCAGCACGAAGCGCAGCATGAGTTCGCCGACGGCCGACTCGGTGACGAGCACCGCCTTCAGCTCGCCGCGGCGGGCCGGCACATCGTAGGGTTCGAGGCGGGCGAGGCCGATGAAGCGCGCGAGCGCCGGGAACACGTCGACGAGGCCGGGTTCGCAGATCCCGCACTCGCGGATGTCGACGCCGCGGGCGCCCGGCCCGAGCAGGCCGATCGTCGGCGCCTCGATCGTGCCGCCGATCACCATCTTCGCCTTGTTGCGGTAGCCGGATTCGCGGCTCGCGACGGTCGGCAGCCAGTGGATGCCCTCATGCGCCGCGAGCAGCCCGCGCAGCGCCTCCTCCTTGCCCCGGAGCTGCTCCGGGTACGGCACGCCCATGAGGGTGCACGAACGGCACTCCCCCGCATCGAAATAGGCGCACTGCATGGCCCCGCCAGTGTACGCGGGCGCCCCTGACGGCGCGCCCGGGCATCCACCCCGCCGTTCAGTCGGCGGGCTGCTCGGCCTGCTGCGCGTACAGGCTCGCGTACACGCCGCCGGCCGCGAGGAGGTCCGCATGCGTGCCGCGCTCGGTGATCCGCCCCGCCACGATCACGAAGATCACGTCCGCGGCGATCACCGTCGTCAGCCGGTGGGCGATCGCGATCGTCGTCCGCCCCTTCGACGCGTCGTCGATCGCGGACTGCACGACGCGCTCCGAGATCGTGTCGAGGGCGCTCGTCGCCTCGTCGAGCACGAGCACCTCCGGGTCCTTCAGCAGCACCCGCGCGATCGCGATCCGCTGCTTCTCGCCGCCCGAGAGCCGGTACCCGCGTTCGCCGACGAGGGTGTCGTAGCCATCGGGGAACGAGGCTATCGTCTCGTGGATGTTCGCCGCCCGTGCCGCCGCCTCGAGCTCGGCATCGCTCGCGTCGGGTTTCGCGTACCGCAGATTCTCGGCGATGGATGCGTGGAAGAGGTAGGTCTCCTGGCTCACGATGCCGATGTGCTCCATGAGCGACTCGCGCCTGAGGTCCCGCACGTCCACGCCGGCGAACCGCACCGATCCGCTCGACGCCTCGTACAGCCTCGGCACGAGGTACGACACCGTCGTCTTGCCCGCCCCGCTCGGCCCCACGAACGCCGCGAACTGCCCCGGCTCCACGGTGAACGACACGTCGTCGAGGGTCGGCCGGGCATCCGCCTCGGCATCGGGATAACGGAACGAGACGTGGTCGAACTCGATGCGGCCGACCGGGGCGCCGGGCGGCACATCCACCGCATCCGACGCGTCCGTGATCGCGGGCTTCAGATCGAGGTACTCGAAGATGCGCGCGAACAGCGCCCCCGAGGTCTGCAGGTCGAGGGCGACCCGCATCAGGCCCATCAGCGGGAACAGCAGCCGGCCCTGCACGGTCGTGAACGCGACGATCGTGCCCGCCGTGACATCCGTCGCCCCGCCCGTGATCAGCCAGCCCGACAAGAGGTACACGATCGCCGGGATCGACGACAGGAAGATGTTCACCATCGCGAAGAACCACTGCCCGGTCATCTGCTGCTTGACCTGCAGACGGATCTGGTTCCGGTTCTCGTCGGCGTAGCGGTCGATCTCCGACTGCTGGCGGCTGAACGACTTCGACAGCAGGATGCCCGAGACCGACAGCGTCTCCTGCGTGATCGCCGTCATCTCCGACAAGGACTCCTGCGTCTTCGCCGCGATGCGAGCCCGCACCTGCCCCACCCTGCGCTGGGCGATCACCATGAACGGCATCAGCACGACCGCGATCAGGGTCAGCTGCCAGTTCAGGAGCACCATCGCCACGAACGCCGAGATCACCGTCACGGTGTTGCCGAGCACGCTCGACACCGTGTTCGTCAGCACGTTCGCGACCCCGCCGACGTCGTTCTGCAGCCGCGACTGGATGACGCCCGTCTTCGTGCGGGTGAAGAAGCTCAGCTCCATCGCCTGCAGATGCGTGAACAGCCGCACCCTGAGCTCGCCCATCACCCGGTTGCCGATGCGCGAGGTCAGCCACGTCTGCCACACGCCGATGAGCGCCGACACGACGAACACCACGATCATCGCCGCGACCAGGCCGCCGAGCACCGGCAGATCCGGCCCGGTCTCGGGGAAGAGCCCGTCGTCGAAGGCGCGCTGCGTGAGCAGCGGCGGCACCACGCTGAGCGCCGCACCGACGAGCACGAGCACCACGACCGTGATGAGCGGCCCCCGGTGGGCCCGGAACAGCCCGGCGATACGCCCGAGCAGGTTCGGGATCTTCGGCGCCTCGGCGTTCAGCGCACGCTGCGCGTCCTCGTCGGCCGCCCCGACACGCCCGCGCCCGCCGCCGTGCCCGCCGCCCGGCGGCACCCCTGCGGCACGCGCCGCGCGGCCCCCACCGCCGCCCATGCTCATGCCCTCACCCTACGCCGCGCACCGCATCCACCGGCGCCCGGGCATCCGCTCCGCCCCATCCACCCCCTGCGCATCCACCCCGCCGCACCCGCCCCCGCGCACCCGCTCCTGCGCATCCACCCCGCCGCACCCACCCTGCGCATCCACCCCCGCGCATCCACTCCTGCGCAATGCAGGAACGCACCCGTGTCGCGACCCCTCCCGCCGCATGGCGAGCCCGACACGCCGTGCGCGTTCCTGCATTGCGCAGAAGGCGCCCCGAGAACCGCGGACGAATCCGGGGGAACCCGGAGGAGCTCGAAGGGGTCCCCGCTGCCGACCGGCATCCGCTCCGCCGCCCCGCGACGTCTCCTCCACCGGCATCCTGAGCCGCCGCCGAATCCACAGATTCTCGCCGCAGCCGATCCGAGGCCCCCGCGGGCCCGAAGATCTCCGCATGGCCCACACCCGAATCCCGCCCCGTCACGCCCTGCGACGCCTCGACGGCGCGGCCACGACCGCGGAGCTCCGTGCGCTCGGCGTCGACCGCTCCGCCCTCGCCGCGGCGATGCACGCAGGCGACATCGAACGCATCCGCCGCGGGTGGTACGCGCTGCCCGCCCTCGACCCCGGCATCCGCGAGGCGATCCGCATCGGCGGCCGGCTCGGCTGCGTCTCCGCCGCCGCCCACCACGGATGGGCGACGCCCGAACACCACGGACTGCACGTGACCGTGCCGGCCACTGCATCCCGCCTGCGCCGCGCCGACGAACCGCCGGGCACCGTCGTGCACTGGAGCACGACGGAGCGCAGCACGCGCCTCGTCACCTCATGGTTCGAAACGCTCATGCAGATCGCCCGCTGCGCGAGCCCCGAGCACACCGCCGCCGCGTTCGATTCCTTCCTCGCTCAGGGGCGCGGGCGTGACGTCCTGCTCGAACAGTGGATGTCGAAGCTGCCGCCGCACATCCGCGCCGCCCTTCCCGAGCTCGAGGCCCTCTGCCACAGCTTCCTCGAGACGATCGGCCGCGTCCGGCTCGAACGGTGCGGCATCCGCGGCCGGCATCAGGTCGAGATCGCCGGCGTCGGCCGTGTCGACCTCGTCATCGACGGCTGGCTCGTCGTCGAATGGGACGGTTCGACGCATCGCACGGCCGAGCAGTACGCCGAGGACCGCCGACGGGATGCCATGCTCACCGCGATGGGGTACCGGGTGCTGCGCTTCGACTACCGCACGGTGATGGATTCCTGGTACCTCGTCATCGCGGCCGTGCGCGCCTCGCTCGACGGCGCCGGCCGGGCGCCGGCCTGAGACGGCCGCGGTCACCGCGATGGGCGCACCCCGGCATCCACCCCTCGGCTCTGCGCAATGCAGGAACGCGCACGGCGTGTCGCCCCCGGCCATGCGGCGGAACCGGCCGCGACACGGGTGCGTTCCTGCATTGCGCAGGGAACGGGGCGCACGGGATGCAAGGCGCACCGGGATGCGGCGAGCACCGGTGGATGCGGATGCGGCGAGCACCGGTGGATGCAGCGCGCACCGGGATGCGGCGCGCGCCGGTGGATGCAGCGCGCACCGGGATGCGGCGCGCGCCGGTGGATGCAGCGCGCGCCGGCATCCACCCGGCTCAACCCTTCGTGGAACCGGCCAGAAGGCCGCGCACGAAGTATCTCTGCAGGCTGAAGAAGACGATGAGGGGGATGATGAGGGAGACGAAGGCGGCGGCCGTGAGGCGCTCCCAGTCCTGCCCGCGGGTGCCGGTGAGCTCCGCCAATCGCTGGGTGAGCGGCGCGACGTCCTGCGTGCCGCCCGAGAAGATCAGGGCGACCAGCAGGTCGTTCCACACCCACAGGAACTGGAAGATGGCGAACGAGGCGATCGCCGGGATCGACAGCGGCAGCACGATGCGGAAGAAGATCTGCCCGTGCGTGGCGCCGTCGACGCGGGCGGCCTCGATGACGTCGGTCGGGATCTCGGAGATGAAGTTGTGCAGCAGGAAGATCGCGAGCGGCAGCGCGAAGATCGTGTGCGCGATCCACACCGGCAGGTAGTTCTGCTCGGGGATGATCGGCACGATGTCGTGCAGCCACGCCTGCATGGGCCGCAGCCACGCGGTGAAGATCTGCAGCAGCGGGATGAGCGCCATCTGCAGCGGCACGATCTGCAGCGCGAACACGAACACGAACAGGGCGCCGGCGCCCTTGAACTTGATCCACGCGAAGGCGTACGCGGCCATGCAGGCGATCACCAGCGGGAACAGGGTCGCCGGGATCGCGATGGCGAGCGAGTTCACGAAGTACGCGCCGAGCTGCGGCGACGACTGCGAGGGCGAGAACAGCACCTCGGCGTAGTTGTCGAGGGTCCAGCCCCAGTTCTGGAAGACCGTCCACCAGCCGGTCGACTGGATCTGCTCGGCGGGCCGGAACGAGGAGACGAGCAGGCCGAAGGTCGGGATCGTCCAGATCACGGCGATGACGAGGGAGACGACCGTGGCGGTGCGGGAGGTGAGACGGCGCTTGACGCGGTGCGTCTTCGAACCCTGCGCGACGATGGATGCCGTGTCGCTCCCGCCCCGGGTGCCCGGCGTCGGCAGGTCGACGATGTCGTCGCTCATCGGATCTCCCTCTGCTTGCGGAGCACTCTGACGTTGTAGACCACGATCGGCAGCACGAGCACGAAGAGGATCAGCGCGAGCGCTGCGCCCCGCCCGTATTCGCTCGCGCGGAATGCCTGCGTATACATCTCGTTCGCCACGACCGAGGTGTTGAAGTTGCCGGCGGTCATGGTGCGGACGATGTCGAAGACCTTGAGTGTGGCGATCGAGATCGTCGTGACGACGACGACGAGGGAGCCCTGGATGCCCGGCAGGGTGACGTTGCGGAAGCGCTGCCACGCGTTCGTGCCGTCGAGCTCGGCGGCCTCGAGCTGTTCGGTCGGGATGCCCTTGATCGCCGCCGAGAGCACGACCATCGCGAACCCGGTCTGGATCCAGATCATGACGATGATCAGCAGGAAGGTGTTGACGGGGTCGGTCTGGATCCACTGCACGGGCTCGCCGCCGAAGGCGACCACGATCGCGTTCAGCAGGCCGATCTGCTCACGGCCGCCCGAGCGGTACTCGTAGACGAACTTCCAGATGATGCCGGCGCCGACGAAGGAGATCGCCATCGGCATGAACACGAGCGCCTTGTAGTACTTCTCGCCGCGGGACTTGTCGATGAAGACCGAATACGCCAGGCCCACGATCGTCGAGACCGTCGGCACGAGCACGACCCAGATGATCGTGTTGATCAGGGTGCGGATCGCGGCCGGTTGCGTGAACATCCACACGAAGTGGTCGAAGGTGAACTCGCCGTCGCCGTTCTGGAACGCGAGGAGCGCGGTGCGCACGGCCGGGTAGATGAGGCCGAAGGCGAGCAGCACCATCGCCGGGGCGAGGAAGCCGACGAGCTGCCAGTAGTCGCGGCCCTTCTTCGGCGCCTTGTCGATGAAGAAGATGATGAGCCCGATGATCGCGGCGAACACCGCGAGACCCATGAGGATCTGCAGGATCTTGCCGATGAGATCGGCGGTGGTCATGCGCGCCTCCCGATTGCGACGATGGATCGGGCCCGTCGAGGGGCGGGACCGAAACCGGCCCCGCCCCTCGATCATGCCCGTTCGGGCGTGTGCGGCCTAGTCTTTCGGCCAGCTGGATTCGATCGTGTCGACCGTCTGCTGGGTCGACTCGCCGCCGAGCCAGTTGATGATGCCCTTCCAGAACGAGTCGCTGCCCACGGCGCCCGGCATGAGGTCGGAGCCGTCGAAGCGGAAGGTGGTGTTCTCGTCCTGCAGGATCTCGATCGACTGCTTCAGCACCTCGCTGGAGGCGACCTCGGGGTCCAGGCCCGAGTTCGCGCTGATGACGCCGCCGAGCTCCACCCGGTTGTTCGCCCAGGTGTCGCTGGAGAGGTAGGCGCGCACGGCTTCGACCGTCTCGGAATCGGTGAACGCGACGGGGAACTCGCCGCCGCCCGTGACAGCCTGCGGGTCGTCGGCGTTCACCGGCGGCAGCAGGAACGCATACACGTCGCCGTCCTCGGCCACCTCCGTGCCCTCGGGCCAGAAGCCCTCGTAGAAGGAGGCCTGGTGGTGCAGCGAGCATTCGCCGTCGAGGATCGGCAGACCGGCGTCGCCGAACTCGGTGGAGATGACGGTGGACACGTCGCCGAGGCCGCCGTTGACCATCTCCGGGTTCTTCAGCACGTCGCCGACGGTGTCGAAGGCGGTGACGACCTCGGGCGAGTTGAACGGCACTTCGTGCGTCACCCACTGGTCGTAGAAGTCGGCGCCCGCCTGGCGGAGCACATAGTCCTCGATCCAGTCGGTGCCGGGCCAACCGGTCGCGTCGCCGGAGCCCATGCCGGCGCACCAGGGCTGCCGGCCGCTGTCGGCGGCGATCTGGTCGGCGAGGGCGTTCAGCTCGTCGAGGGTCGTCGGAACCTCGTATCCGTTCTCCTCGAACTCGGTCGGCGAGTACCAGATGAAGCCCTTGACGCTCGCCATGAGCGGTGCGGCGTAGAAGGTGTCGTCGACCGTGCCGTAGGTCTTCCAGTCTTCGGACCAGAATTCGTCGGCGTTGGCCTCGACGGCCTCGGACGCCGGCACGAGCCAGTCGCCCGCGGCGAGGCGCTGCAGGAGGCCCGGCTGCGGGACGATGCCGATGTCGGGGGCGTTGCCGCCCTCGGCCTGCACGGCGATCTGCGCCTCGAACTCCTTCGAGCCCTGATAGTCGATGGTGATGCCGGTGCAGCTCTCGAAGTCCTTCCAGGACTCGATGAGCCGGTCGGCCTCGACGTCCTGGATCGTTCCGCCGATCGTGACGGTCTCGCCCTCGAATGTGCCGTATTCCTCGTAAGGCCCGCAGTCGACGTCGGCCGCGTCGTCGGCGGCGATGTCGCCCGTGCAGGCCGTGAGCGTGAGGCCGAGGGCCGCGACGGCGGCCGCCGGCACGATCCATCGGCGATGCCGTGTGAGTTTCATGTCATCTCCTCGTCGAGTCATGCGGATCCGCATCCGGACCCGGTCCCCGTTTTCCAACGCTACGTCGCCGAGGGAGCGCTCACAAGACACGCCGGGTCACGGGACGGGAACGATCCGCCGCGGGCCTACTCCCCCAGCACGGAGGCCGCGAAGCCGCGCACGCGCTCGGCGAGGCCCTCGATGCGCGCACCGCGCGCCGCCTCGACGTCGAAGCCGACGTAGGCGACCGAGGGGTTGCGTCGCACGTTCGCCGGGCAGCCGAAGTCGGCGCAGACGAGCGTGCCGACGGTATCGCCGCGGCGCCCGGCATCCCCGGCCCGCTTGGCTGCGTAGAAGACGACCTCGCGGGTCAGCTCGACGTCCTGGCACCAGGAGCACTGGGCGCGGGTGCGGGGTTTCGCGTCGGCGCGGCGGAGCGAGACGCCCACGAGCCGGTCGCCGAGTTCGACGACGACGGCGCCGCGCATGGGCGCCTTGCGGTCGCGCCAGCCGTAGAAGTCGCGCGAGGCCCAGTCGGTCTCGGCGAAGTCGAGCGGCAGGGCGAGGTCGGCGATCTCTTTTCGCGATGCGTTCACGAACGAGCCGCGGATGTCGGTTTCGGTGAGTGCGCGCATGGTGCTCCAGGGTAGTCGGATCATTCCGGGGGTCGTATCCCGCCATCCGAATCGCGGAAACCGCGGAAAGGTGGCGGGATACGACCCCCGGAACGGGAAGGGATCGGGATCGGGGTCAGGCGGCGTCGCCGAGGGCGATCGCCTCGCCGACCTCCTCGGTGTGCTCTTCGGCGGCGTCGGCGCGCACGAGCGCCTTGCGGCCGATCGTGACGACGAGGAATGCGACGACGACGACGGCTGCGCCGAAGACGAACGGCCAGGCGCCGCCGAACTGCGCGCCGATCCAGGTCGACAGCGGCGGGGCGATCGCGCCGCCGATGAAGCGCACGCCGGAGTAGGCGGAGGATGCGACGGGGCGGGGCAGATCCGTCGCCTCCATCGAGCATTCGGTGAGCACGGTGTTCAGGATGCCGAGGAGCAGGCCGCCGACGATGACGCAGACGATGAGCCCGACGACCGAGTTCACGAGCAGGGCGGCGCCGAGCAGGACGACGGCGAGCAGCGGCAGCACGATGCGGAGCACCGTGGTGCGCCGCATCCTGGCGGTCAGCCACGGCGCGGCCCACACCGAGGTGACGGCGAGCGCGACGCCCCAGCCGAAGAAGATGAGCCCGAGGGTGATGGCCGAGCCCATGCCGAGCGCTTCGAGGGCGAAGGGCGTGTAGGCCAGCAGCACGAAGAAGCCCATGTTGTAGAAGATCGCGGTGCCGGCCATGACGCCGAGCCCGGGGGTGGCGAGGGCTTTGAAGGGGGCGGAGAGCTTGGTGGGTTCGGGGCGCTCGGGCTCCTTCTGCAGCATCACGACGATCGCGATGAAGCCGATCGCCATGAGGCCGGCGGTGCCGAAGAACGGCGCCTTCCACGACACGGAGCCGAGGAGCCCGCCGAGCAGCGGCCCGATCGCGATGCCGAGGCCGAGGGCGGCTTCGTAGAGGATGATCGCGGATGCCGCGCCGCCGGATGCCGCGCCGACGATGGTCGCGAGCGCGGTGGAGATGAAGAGGGCGTTGCCGAGGCCCCAGCCGGCGCGGAAGCCGATGACGCCGTAGACGGAGCCGGCAAGGCCCGCGAGGGCGGCGAAGACGACGATGACGGCGAGGCCGATGAGCAGGGTGCGCTTGGCGCCGATGCGGGTCGACAGCCAGCTCGTGAAGAACATCGCGAGGCCGGTGACGGCGAGGTAGGTCGTGAACAGCAGTTGCGTCTCGACGGGGCTCGCGTGCAGGTCGCGGGCGATGGCGGGCAGGATCGGGTCGACGAGGCCGATGCCCATGAACGAGACGACGGCGGCGAAGGCGACGGCCCACACCGCCTTCGGCTGCTTGAGGATGGATCCGGTGTCGTGCGCGGTACTCATTCGGCGGGGTGCTCCTGGGGGTGTTCGGGTTCGGATACGGACGATTCGGGGGCGGATGCCGGTTCCGCGGCGGATGCCGGCGTGCGCCCCTCGCCGGAGACCTCGCCGAGGCCGGCGCGTTCGTGCACGATGGCGACGGCGCGGTCGAGGGCGTCGAGGTCGGCCTCGGCGAGCCCGGCGAAGCGGGGGGCGAGGGCCGTGGCGACGGACTCGCGCCATGCTGCGACGGCGGCGAGCCCCTTCGGGTCGGCGGCGATGAGCCAGGCGCGGGCGTCTTCCGGGTCGGGGGTGCGGCGGATCCACCCGCGTTCGTCGAGGGTGTGCACGAGCTTGGTCATGGTGGGCTGGCTGACGCGGCTGGCGCGGGCGAGGGCGCCGAGGCGCATGGGTCCGAGGTCGCGCAGCACGCCGAGGGTGCGCCAGACGGCGGGCGATTCGGTCTCCCCCACGGCCGAGACGGCCAGGCGCGTGAGTCGGTTGTTGACGGCGACGAGTTCCCCGAGCAGCCGGTGGAGCCTGGCGGCCGGCTCTTCGGCGGGCTGGGAGGAGTCGGTCCGAGGCATCCGTCGATTATATAGCCAGGCTATCTATCCGCCGAATCGACACGACCCCTCGGGCGCCCGTGCGCGTCCCTGAAAGCCCTTTCTCGTGAACGCGCGTTCACGGCGCGGCGATCTGCCCGAAGCGCTTGCGGAGCCGGGCGATCTTGCGGTAGAAACGAGGACACCGGATGGGATAGCGCTTTCCCAATCCCGGCCGAACGCTCTCCGCTCGATGCGACGACGATGTCTGGAGGACTCGTGCCATCCACGACCCCCCGCCCCGCGGGCCCCGATCGACGGGCCCGCCGATGAGCGCCCTCGGCGAGCTCCGCGCGCTCAAGGGCAAGCCGCCGGGCCGCCAGCGCAAGCAGAACCGTGCCGCCTTCCTCTTCCTCGCGCCCTGGTTCCTCGGCCTCGCACTCATCACCCTCGGCCCCATGGCGGCCTCCTTCGCGCTCTCGTTCACGCGATACAACCTGCTGAGCCCGCCGCGCTTCACCGGCATCGACAACTTCGCGCGCATGTTCGAAGACGAGCGGCTGATGAAATCCCTGGCCGTCACCTTCCAGTACGTCTTCATCTCGGTGCCGCTGCAGCTGGCCCTCGCGCTCCTGCTCGCCGTCGTGCTCGACCGGGGCCTGCGCGGGCTCTCCTTCTACCGATCCGCGTTCTACCTGCCGAGCCTGCTCGGTGCGAGCGTGGCCATCGCGATGCTCTGGCGGCAGATCTTCGGCGTCGACGGGCTCGTGAACGCCGTGCTCGGCTGGTTCGGCATCGAAGGCCAGGGGTGGATCTCGAGCCCCGACACGGCGCTCGGCACGCTCATGGTGCTGAACGTGTGGACCTTCGGCTCCCCCATGGTCATCTTCCTCGCCGGCCTCCGCCAGATCCCCGCCATGTACTACGAGGCCGCCGCCGTCGACGGTGCGAACCGGCGTCAGCAGTTCTGGCGCATCACGATGCCGATGCTCACGCCGATCATCTTCTTCAACCTCATCCTGCAGATCATCGGCGCCTTCCAGTCGTTCACGCAGGCCTACATCGTCTCGGGCGGCAGCGGCGGCCCGGTCGACTCCACCCTCTTCTACACGCTGTACCTCTACCAGCGCGGCTTCGCGAACCTCGACATGGGCTACGCCTCCGCGATGGCGTGGCTCCTGCTCGTCATCATCGCCGCGTTCACCGCCGTCAACTTCTGGGCCTCGAGATTCTGGGTGTTCTACGATGACCAAGACTGACCCCGCCGCCCCCGCGAACACCGCCCGGCCGGCATCCGCTCCGCCCGCAGGGCCCCACGACGCCGCGGTGGATGCCGTGGCGCAACGGCCCCCGCGCCGGCATCCGCTCCGCACGCCCGTGACGAGCCTCATCCGGCACGCGATCCTCATCGCCGCCGCGGTGCTCATGCTCTACCCGGTGATCTGGATGGTCGCAAGCTCCCTCCGGCCGAACGAGATCATCTTCCGCGAGCAGGGCATCATCCTCGACAGTTTCGAGATCTCGAACTACACCGAGGGGTGGGAGGCGCTCAGCTACCCGTTCAACGTGTACCTCGTGAACTCGGGCCTCGTCGTGCTCGGCTCGATCATCGGCAACCTCGTCTCATGCTCGCTGGCCGCCTACGCCTTCGCGAGGCTCGAGTTCACCGGCAAGCGCATCTGGTTCGCGATCATGCTCGTCAGCATCATGCTGCCGATCCACGTCATCATCGTGCCGCAGTACGTCATGTTCAGCCAGCTCGGCTGGGTGAACACCTTCCTGCCGCTCATCGTGCCGAAACTGCTGGCCACCGACGCCTTCTTCGTGTTCCTCATGGTGCAGTTCATCCGCGGCATCCCGCGCGAACTCGACGAGGCCGCCCGCATCGACGGAGCCGGGCATCCGCGCATCTTCCTGCAGATCATCCTGCCGCTCATGGTGCCGGCCCTGGCCACGACGACGATCTTCACCTTCATCTGGACCTGGAACGACTTCTTCAGCCAGCTCATCTACCTCACCAAACCCGGCCTGTACACGGTGCCGCTGGCCCTGAACGCCTTCCAGGACGCGCAGAGCGCCACCGACTACGGCGAGATGTTCGCGATGAGCGTCGTCTCGCTCATCCCGATCTTCCTCGTCTTCCTCTTCGGCCAGCGGTTCCTCATCAAGGGCATCGCGACGACGGGGATCAAGTGACCGGCGCCGCCGGTCGGCACCACCCCTTCGCACCACGACAGCACCAGGAAGGAACGCACATGCGAAGCAACAGCAGGCGCCGGCTCGGCATCGTCGCCGGCGTCGGGGCGGCAGCCCTCGCCCTCACGGCCTGCGCCGGCAACGGCGCCGGCGAGCAGTCGCTCGAACTCGGCGACGAGGAGGTGACGCTCTCGTTCACCTGGTGGGGCAACGACACCCGCCACGCCATGACGGAGGAGGTCATCGCCGCCTTCGAGAAGGAGCACCCGAACATCACCATCGAGCCTCAGTACACGGACTGGTCGGGCTATTGGGACAAGCTCTCGACCTCGGTGGCCGCCGGCGACATCCCCGACATCATCCAGATGGATGAGAAGCAGCTGACCACCTACGCCTCCAACGGCGTGCTCATGGATCTCACCACCCTGGCCGAAGCCCTGCCGACCGACGACATCCCCGAGGCCGTCCTCGGCACCGGCATGCTCGACGGCGCCCTCTACGGCGTGCCCGTCGGCATCAACTCGTACACGATCATGGCGAACCTCGACCTGCTCGAGCAGTACGGCGTCGAAGCGCCCGACGACGCGAGCTGGACCTGGGACGACCTGCGCGCGGCCTCCGAGCAGATCTCGAAGGCCTCCGGCGGCACCGTCGTCGGCACCCAGTCCTGGGGCTTCGAAGACGGAGGCCTCAACAACTGGCTGCGCCAGCACGGCGGCTCGCTCTACTCGACCGACGGCAAGGTCGCCGCCACCGAGGACGACCTGGCCGGCTGGTGGCGGTTCCTGCTCGAGTCGACGGAATCGGGCGCGATGCCCGACCCGGCTGCGACGGTCGAACGCGAGGCCGGCGGGCTGGCCGAGTCGTTCACGGCGACCAACGAGTCGGCATTCGGGCCCTGGTGGTCGAACCAGGTCCAGGCTCTCCGCGAAGCGAGCGGGCAGAACCTCGTCGCCCTGCACGTGCCCGCGATCGAGGGCGCCGAAGACGGCTGGCAGTACTACAAGCCGTCGATGTTCTGGTCGGCCTCGGCCAAGACCGAGCACCCCGCCGAGGTGGCGGCGTTCCTCGACTTCCTCGGCAACAGCGAGGAGGCCGCCGACATCCTGCTCGCCGAGCGCGGCGTGCCGGCCAACGAGACCATCCGCGCCTACCTGACGCCGAAGCTCGACGAGGCCAACCAGTCCGTCGTCGCCTACCTCGACGACCTCGCCCCCGAGATCGGCGACGCCCCGCCGGCGACGCCGCCGGGCGGCGGCGAGATCGAGACCATCGTCGAGCAGCACACCCAGAAGGTGCTCTTCGGCGAGCTGAGCCCCGAGGATGCGGCGAAGAGCTTCATCGCCGAGCTGCAGCAGGCCCTCGACGACGCCGCGTTCTGACCCGAGGCGGCGCGCCGCCGGTGCCCGAGGCGACCGGGCGCCGGCGGCGCGCCGCCGCATCCACCCCCGACATCCACCACCCCCGGAGGATCCGTGCCAGACGCCACCCGGCGACACGTCACCATCGCGCAGGTCGCCGCCCGAGCCGGCGTCTCGCAGGCATCCGTCTCACGCGTGCTGAACCGCAATCAGCGGGTCGATCCCGCGATCGCCGCACGCGTGCGCGCCGCGATCGACGAGCTCGGCTACGCTCCGAGTCAGACCGCCCGCAGCCTCGCACGCGGCCGCAGCAACACCGTCGCCCTCGTGGTGCCCGACCTCGAGAACCCCGTGTTCCAGGGCGTGCTCGGCGGGCTCAGCCGCGAGGCCGCACGCGACGGCACCCGCGTGCTCGTCGCCGACACCGCCGAACGCGTCGAGGACGAAGAGGCCGTCGCGACCGAGGCGAGGTTCCGCTGCGACGCCCTCGTCATCGTCTCACCGCGCATGCCAGCCGAACGCCTCGATGCGCTCATCGCCCGCACCCGTCCCGCGGTCGTCGTGAACCGTCCCGTCGCAGCCGATCCGGCCGCCGAGCTCTCCGTCGACTTCGAGCACGCGGCCCGCACGCTCGGCGAGCACCTGCTGGGGCTCGGGCACCGCCGCATCGTCTTCCTCGCCGGCCCCCCGCATGCGCACGCCGACGGCCTCCGCCGCCGGGGCTTCGCGGCGCTGACCGCGGCGCATCCGGGCGCCCACGTGCACGAGGTCGACGCCGGCTCGCAGCTGGAAGACGGCTTCCGCGCCGCCGAGGCGGTGCTCGCCTCGGGCGCGACGGCCGTCGCCTGCTTCAACGACCTCGTCGCCCTCGGCCTCATCGCACGCCTGCGGGAGCTCGGCATCGACGTGCCCGGCGAACTCTCGGTGGCCGGCTTCGACGACATCCCGCTCGCCCGCTTCGCCGCACCGTCGCTCACGACGGTGTCGGTTCCGCACGTCGAACTCGGCGTGCTGGCATGGCGGCGGCTGCGCGACGCGATCGCCGGGGAGCCGGCGGCGCATCCCCTCTCGCTCCGCACGGTGCTGCGGGCGCGTGCGAGCACGGGCCCGGCACCGGCCGGCGACGGGTGGATCGCGCCCCGGCATCCGGCCCTCCGCATCGGCGGGCGCACGCTCGCCCGCTACGCGGACGGCGCCGCGGTGCCCGACGAGTCCTCGCCGCGGCCCTACCTGCACCCGATCACCACGTCGGCGGGCACTCCGCTCACGGCGATCGCACCGGGCGACCATCCGCATCATTTCGGGCTCGGGCTCGCGATCGCCGACGTGAACGGCACCTCGACCTGGGGCGGGCGCAGCTTCGTGGCCGGCACCGGTTCGGTCATGCTCGACAACCACGGCCGGCAACGGCGCGACGGCCTCGAGCTCGACGGCGACGGGCTCTCCGAACGGCTGACGTGGGTGGATGCCGGCGGCGCACCGCTCGTCGACGAGCGGCGCACGGTGCGCGGCCGCGCTTGGCAGGGCCCAGGCGGGCCGGGTTGGATGCTCGGCTGGCGCAGCCGCCTGACGGCGGCCCACGGCCCGCTGACGTTCGGCTCGCCGGCGACGAACGGCCGGCCCGGCGCCGGGTACGGGGGCGTGTTCTGGCGCTTCCCCGCGGTGGATGCGGCGCTCGTCGTGACCGCCGACGGCACCGGCGAGGCCGTCGCGCACGGTTCCCGCTCGCCATGGCTTGCGGTGGTGGATGCCGCGCGCGGAGCGAGCGTGCTGCTCGCCCAGCCGGGCGTGCCGCGCCCCTGGTTCGTGCGCGTCGCCGAGTATCTCGGCGTGGGCCCGGCGCTCGCCTGGGACGAGACGGTGCGGGTGCCGGCAGGCGGCTCGGTCGAGCTCGGCCTCGACGCCCTGATGCTCGACGAGGCCGTCACCGACCCGGAGCGGCTGGCCGGGCTCGCCGCCGAACTGGCCGCGCGGCGCGCCGCCTCCTGGGAGCCGGCCGCATGAGCGCCGGACTCCCCCGCATCGGCGTCGCCGGCATCCACGGGCACGGCGCGAACCATGTGCGTGCCGCCCGCTCCCTCGAATCGGCCGGGCGCGCCCGGCTCGCGGCGGTCGCCGACCCGCTGGCGGGTGCGACCCCCGTACCGGGCGCGGCACGCTTCGCGGACGCCGCCGAGATGATCGAGCGCGCCGAGCTCGACATCGTGGTGCTCTCCACGCCGATCCACACCCATCTGCCGCTCGCGCTCACCGCCCTCGCCCGCGGCCGGCACGTGCTGCTCGAGAAACCGCCGACGGCGACCCTCGCCGATTTCGAACGGCTCACCGCCGCCGCCGAAGCCGCCGGGCGTTCGGTGCAGACCGGGTTCCAGAGCCTCGGTTCGCAGGCGATCGGCGCCGTCCGCGAGCTCATCGCCGGCGGGGCGATCGGCACCGTCACGCGCTACGGGGCGCTCGGCACCTGGCTTCGCACGGAGGCGTACTGGGCCCGCTCGGCCTGGGCGGGGCGCCGGAGCCTCGGCGGGGTGCCGGTCGTGGACGGCGCCGTGACGAACCCGCTCGCGCACGCGATCGCCACCGCCTTCGCGATCGCGGGCGCGCGCACCGTCGACGACGTCTCCGGAGTGCGGCTCGACCTGTACCGGGCCAATGCGATCGAGGCCGACGACACCTCGTCCCTCGTCGTCGGGCTGGCCGGCCGCGCACCGCTCACTGCCGCGCTCAGCCTCACCGCCCCTCGCCGCAGCGAGCCGTACATCGTCGTGCACGGCGAGGCCGGGCGCATCGTGCTCTGGTACACGCTGGACACGGTGCAGTTCGATGGCCCCGGTACCGCGCCCGTGACGAGCGTGCACCCGCGTACGGGGCTGCTCGACAACCTCGTCGACCATGTGTCGAACGGTGCGGCGCTCGTCGCCCCGCTCGAGGATGCGGGCGCGTTCATGCGCGTGCTCGAGGCCGTGCGGACGGGGACGGATCCGCGCCCGATCGCGGCCCCGTACGCCAGGCGCATCGACTCGCCCGACGGCCCCCATCTCGTCGTCGACGGCATCGAGCACTGGAGCCGCCGCGCCGTCGCCGAGGGCCGCACCTTCGCCGAGCTCGGGGCTCCGTGGGCCGTGGCCGAGCCGAGGTAGCCCCGGGTGCGGCGAACGGGCGCCGCATCCGAAGATGCGACGCCCGTTCGTGCGTTGCTGGAGGCTGCCGCCCCTCACACCGATGCCCGCGGAACGCGGGCGCCGGATCACTTGAGGGTGACGGTGGCGCCGGCGCCCTCGAGGGCTTCCTTCGCCTTGTCGGCGGTCTCCTTGTTGGCGCCTTCGATGACGGCCTTGGGAGCACCGTCGACGACGGCCTTGGCCTCGCCGAGGCCGAGCGAGGTGAGCTCGCGGACGACCTTGATGACCTGGATCTTCTTGTCGCCGGCGGCCTCGAGGATGACGTCGAACGAGTCCTTCTCCTCCTCGGCCGGGGCGTCGCCGCCGGCGGCCGGGGCACCCGCGGCGGCAACCGCGACGGGGGCGGCGGCGGTGACCTCGAAGGTCTCCTCGAACGCCTTGACGAACTCCGAGAGCTCGATGAGGGTCAGGCCCTTGAACTGCTCGAGCAGCTCCTCAGTGGACAGCTTTGCCATAATGTCTTCTCCTTGTTTCTGGGTACTCACCGCGTGCGGGCTCTCGCCTACGCCGCGGACTCCTGCTTCTCACGCAGCGCGTCGACCGTGCGGACGGCCTTCGAGAGCGGTGCGTTGAACAGATATGCGGCTCCGAACAGCGAGGCCTTGAAGGCGCCGGCGAGCTTCGCCAGGAGCACTTCGCGGGACTCGAGGTCGGCGAGCTTGCCTACCTCTTCAGCGGTCAGGGGCTTGCCGTCGAAGAAGCCGCCCTTGACCACGAGGAGAGGGTTCGCCTTGGCGAAGTCGCGCAGGCCCTTCGCGACGGCGACGGGGTCGCCGTGCACGAACGCGATCGCCGACGGGCCCTTGAGGTCGTCGTCGAACGCGGTGATCCCGGCCTTGTTGGCCGCGATCTTGGTCAGCGTGTTCTTCACCACGGCGTAGCTCGCGTCCCCACTGATGGACTTGCGCAGCTCCTTGAGCTGGGCAACAGTGAGGCCGCGGTATTCGGTCAGCAGAACGGCGGTCGAGCTCTCGAACAGCGTCGTGAGTTCGGCAACCGAGGCTTCCTTGTTCGCCATGGCCACTCCTTGTATCTTCCACGTGCACCGCAGCGGCGGTGCACGGCCTCGACACGACGGGCCCGTGACATCAAAAAAAGCTCCGACGCAGTTGCGCGGAGCTTCGGCCCGGTCTCCCGGGAAGTCTTCGTCACACCTGCGCAGGCCTCTCGTTCCTCACGAGACTTCGGTCGCGGCGAACAAGCGGGGCTTGCGCGCGCACGAACGACCGGCGGTCTTCGGCTCGGATCAGCTTACGACATACCGGGCGCACCGCCAAATCGGCGGCAGCCCGGCATCCGCACCCGGCACATGCCCCGGCTCAAGTGTCGCGTTCGGGGATGGCGTCGTCCTCGCGGTGGTCGTCGGTGCCGCCGGGCGGGTAGTCTTTCCGTCCGGGGCGGCGGCCGAGCGCGATCATGCTCGCGATCATGCCGCCCCACACGACGAGGAGCGCGAACACCATGAGGGCGATGGCCGCAGCGTTCATCGCGTCGCCTCCTTCCCCTCCGGCACGGCCGGCGGGTACGGCGGCCATGCGGTGAAGCGATCCGGATCCCGCCGCCAGCGCATGGCCGAGAGCAGGAGCGCCCCGGCGAGCAGCACGACGATCGTGCCCCATCCGGCGATGAGCAGGTATCCCGCGTCGTATCCCTCATAGCCGTTCACGATGAGATCCACCACCCGCGAGACGAGCATGTAGCCGAGGATCGCCGGCACGACGACGCCGACGCACACGTACCACCAGCGGCCGACCTGGAACGTCGAGACGGCGTTCAGGTGGGCGCGCAGCTCGGGGCCCTTCCGCAGCACCCAGACGAGCAGGATCGTCATGACCACCGCCGAGGCGACGATGCCGATGTTGTTCGCCCAGTTGTCGATCGTGTCGAGGGCGATGAGGCCCGTCGTCGTCGCGAAGCCGGCGATCGAGAGCACCGCGGCGACTCCGCCGATCCAGAACACGGCCTGGAGGCGCGTGAGGCCGAACTTCTCCTGGAAGGAGGCCATCACCACCTGCAGGATCGAGATGAGCGAGGTGAAGCCGGCCACGGCGAGCGAGAGGAAGAAGAGCGCGCCGAAGATCTGGCCGGCCGGCATCTGCGAGACGACCGCCGGGAAGGTCACGAACGACAGGATCGGCCCGGTGATGCCCTCGAGCTCGGCGACGCCGACGCCCTGCTCGTGGGCGAGGAAGCCGAGGGCGGAGAACACGCCGATGCCGGCCAGCAGTTCGAAGCCGGAGTTCGAGAACGCCACGACGAGGCCGGGCGAGGTGAGGTTCGCCCGCCGCGCCCGGTAGGAGGAGTAGGTGATCATGATGCCGAAGGCCACCGAAAGCGAGAAGAAGATCTGCGAGTAGGCGGCGATCCACACGTTCGGGTCGCCGAGGGCGCCCCAGTCGGGCGTGAAGAGCGCGTTCAGCCCGTCGACGGCGCCGTCGAGGAAGAGGGAGCGGACGACGAGGATGCCGAAGGCGATGACGAGGATCGGCAGGAAGACGATGTTCGCCTTCTCGATGCCCTTGGCGACGCCGGCGGCGAGGACGGCGATCGTGGCGATCCAGACGATCGCGAGCGGGATGAGCACGGCCGGCACGAAGTCGAGCGTGAACCACGGCTCGCCGGCGGCGGTGTCGGACAGGCGCAGGTACTCCCCCGTGAAGAAGGCGGCCGTGTCGGCGCCCCAGCGCAGGTCGAAGGAGTAGACGAAGAAGCTCAGCGCCCAGCCGATGATGACCGCGTAGTAGATCGCGATGACCAGGCAGATCATCACCTGGAACCAGCCGAGGCCCTCGAGCCAGCGGCGGATGCGGCGGAGGGCCATGGGCGGTCCGCCGCGGAAGCGGTGGCCGATCGCGTAGTCGAGGAAGAGGATCGGGATGCCGGCGGTCAGCAGCGCGATGATGTACGGCAGCAGGAAGGCGCCGCCGCCGTTCTCGTAGGCGACGCCGGGGAAGCGCCAGATGTTGCCGAGGCCGACGGCCGAGCCGATCGCCGACAGGATGAATCCGAGCTGGCCGGTGAACTGCTCCCTCGGCGGCTGGGACGTGGACGCACTGCTCATCCGATCCAGCCTCCCCGCTCGGCCGGGCGAGGTCAAATACCCCCGGACGCGGGTCGGGAATAGTTGACCGACGTCCATAGTTGACATCTCTCAACGATCAGGTATCGTTGATCTTCGTCAACTTTTTTCTGAGGGGTTCTCCACACTTGACTGTCACTCCACCTGAAGCCGAGACGAAACGCTCGCACCGCGAGGTCCTCACCGCGATCTCCGGCCTCGTCATGGGCATGTTCGTCGCCGTCATCTCCGGCACCGTCGTCTCCACCTCCATGCCGATCATCGTCGGCGACCTCGGCGGCGACCAGACCGCCTACACCTGGGTCGTCACGGCCAACCTCCTGGCCACCGGCGTCACCACCCCGATCTGGGGCAAGCTCGCCGACCTCGTCAACCGCAAGATCCTCTTGCAGGTCGCCCTCTCGCTCTTCGCCGTCGGCACCGTCATCGCCGGCCTCTCGCAGAACATCGAGTGGCTCATCTCCATGCGCGTCGTGCAGGGCATCGGCGCCGGCGGCCTCATGTCGCTCGTCATGATCGCCATCGCCCTCATCATCTCGCCGCGCGAACGCGGCAAGTACATGGGCTTCGTCGGCGGCATCATGGCCCTGGCCACCATCGGCGGCCCCCTCCTCGGCGGCGTCATCACCGACTGGCTCGGCTGGCGGGCCAACTTCTTCGTCGGCGTCCCCTTCGCCATCGCGGCCCTCATCCTGATCCAGATCACCCTGCACCTGCCGAACCCGAACGGCAAGGTCCGGATCGACTACCTCGGCATCGTGTTCCTCGTCGTCGGCATCTCGACCCTGCTCATCTGGGTCTCGCTCGGCGGCAACCAGTTCGACTGGGACTCGACGACGAGCTACGCCCTCGCCGCCGTCGCCGGCGCCGGCATCATCGCCTTCGTGGTGACCGAGTTCTTCGTGAAGGAGCCCATCGTGCCGATGTCGCTCTTCGCGAACCGCACCTTCACGCTCTCGGTCGTCGCCTCCATCGGCATCGGCGTGGCGATGTTCGCCACCGCGATCTACCTCGCCCAGTACTTCCAGCTCGCCCGCGGCGCCACGCCCACCGAGTCGGGGCTCCTCCAGATCCCGATGATCGTCGGGCAGATGGGCGCCTCGATCGTCATCGGCCAGGTCATCAGCCGCTTCGGCAAGTGGAAGGGGTGGATGATCTTCGGCAGCGTGCTCGCGATCGCCGGCGTCAGCCTCATGTCGACCATGCGGCACGACACCCCCTACGTGTTCGTCGCGATCTACATGGTCGTCCTCGGCGCCGGCCTCGGCATGGTCATGCAGAACCTCACGCTCATCGTCCAGAACGACACCCCGGCCAAGCACCTGGGCGTCGCCAGCTCGAACGTGAACTTCTTCCGCACCGTCATGGGCACGGTCGGCGTGACGATCATGGGCTCGGCGCTGGCCAGCCAGGTCACCGAGCACATCACGAACGGCTTCGACGGCTTCGTGCCGAAGTCGCCGGAGGAGATCGAGGCGCTGAAGGGCCTCTCCTCGGGCGCCGTGCCCACGGTCAGCGCGCTGCCCGAACGCATCCGCGTGATCGTCGAGAGCGCCTACGGGCACGGGATCGGCGACGTGTTCCTGCTCGCCATCCCGCTGGCGGTGCTGAGCCTCGTGGCGATCCTCTTCATCAAGAACAAGCCGCTGTCGACGAAGAACGCCGCCGAGGAGCTGCGCGAGCAGGCCGAGGCGTCGGCCATCGAGGTCGCCGAGGCCGAGATCGGCGCGTCGGCGACCGGCTCGATCGCCACCGTCCACGCCGGCGGATCGGACGGATCGCCGGCGACCGGATCGGTCGCCGTGCTCGAGCGGCCGGACGACGAGGAGCGGACCCGCTGAGATGACCACCGCGGCGCGCGCTTCCGTCGAGGGCACCGCCCTCGGCGGAAGCGGCGACGTCTCCGCCCTGCCGGCCGAAGAGATCGAGGCGGCGATCGTCGAAGTCGAACTCGGCATGAACCTCGCCTTCAACCGGGCACGGCTGCGCTGGAAGGAGTCGGCGGCCGAGATCGCACCCGAACTGCAGCCGGCCGGCTACAAGCTGCTCTCCTACATCGCCCGGGCCGGCGAGGCGAACGCGCACCAGCTCGCAGAGGTCTTCGAGATGGACAAGTCCGTCGTCAGCCGTCAGGTGCGGATGCTCGAGGAGCTCGGCCTCATCGTCTCGCGCGCCGACGAGCACGACGGCCGTCAGCGCATCCTCACGGCCACCCCCACGGCGAGCGCCTGCATCGCCCGCGCGCACGAACGCAACCGCGCGCGCTTCCACGAGGTGCTCGGCGAGCTCCGGCCCGAAGAGCTCGCGGCGGCCGCGAAGGTCTTCCGCCGCATGGCCGAGAGCTGAGCGGATGCCGGCCGAGCGCGGTACGCCCGGCATCCCGCGCCGCGCGCCCGCACCGGCATCCGGCGACCGTCGTACACTTGCGGGCATGACCGTCGACGCCGCGCCGGGCGAACCGCCCGCCGACGCCCAACGCCCCGCCGAAACCGCCGGCCCCCTCGCCGGCGACACTCCGGACGATCTCGAGACGGCCGTCCGCCGCGTCGAGCAGGAGCTCGGTGCGCTGTTCGCACGCATCCGCAGCGGTTGGCGCGAAGCGTCCTCGACCGTGCACCCCGAACTGCAGCCCTTCGGCTACCAGGTGCTGACCTCGATCGAGAGCGGCCGGGCGACCACGGCCGGGGCGATCATGGAGCGCCTGCAGACCGACAAGTCGACCGTGAGCCGTCAGGTGCGCCGCCTCGAAGAGCTCGGCCTCGTCGAGAGCGTGCCCGACCCGGCCGACCGGCGCGCCCGCATCCTCGCGGCGACCCCGCTCGCCCGCGAACGCATCACCCGGGCGCGGGCGAAGTACCAGTCGAACATGGGCGACCGCCTGCGCGACTGGTCTGAGGAGGATCTGGCCCGGTTCAGCGAGCTGCTCGGCCGCCTCGGGCGATAGCCGCTACGCGCCGGCCGGGGCGTCACCGGCATCCCGGCCGTCGCCCGCCTCGCCCAGCGGCAGCACCACCGTGAACACCGTGGAGCCCGGTTCGCTGTCGACCTCCACCCGGCCGCCGTGCCCCTCGGCGACCGCGCGCACGATCGAGAGCCCGAGGCCGGTGCTGCCGGCCCGGCGCGAGCGCGAGGAGTCGCCGCGGGCGAAACGCTCGAAGAGGGTGTCGCGGAGTTCGGCCGGGATGCCGGGGCCGTCGTCCGCGACGACGAGGCGCGCCTCGCCCGCATCCGCCGTCACCGAGACGCGCACCCGGGTGCCCTCGGGCGTATGCAGGCGGGCGTTCGCGAGCAGGTTCGCCACGAGCTGCCGCAGCCTCCCGTCGTCGCCCGAGACGTGCACGCCCTCCTCCGGCGCCTCCAACGACCAGTCGTGGTCGGGGCCGGAGACCTGCGCGTCGCCGACGGCGTCGGCCACGAGGGCGCCGAGATCCACCGGCCGGCGTTCGAGCTCACGGCCCTCGTCGAGCCTGGCGAGCAGCAGCAGCTCTTCGACGAGGGTCGTCATGCGCACCGACTCCGACTCGATGCGGCCGAGGGCGCGGCGGACGTCCTCCGGCAGTTCGCCGCCGTGCAGGCGCATGAGCTCCGAGTAGCCGCGGATGGACGCGAGGGGTGTGCGCAGTTCGTGGCTCGCGTCGGCCACGAAGCGGCGCACCTGGCGTTCGCTGCGTTCGCGCGCGTTCAGCGCCGTCGAGACGTGCCCGAGCATGCGGTTGAACGCGGTGCCGAGGCGGCCGACCTCGGTGCGCGGATCGCCCGTCGGCACCCGTTCGTCGAGGTCGACGTCGCCGCGGTCGAGCGGCAGTTCCGAGACCGCCTGCGCGGTGGCGGTGACCCGCTCGAGCGGTTCGAGCGCACGCCGTACGATGAGCGAACCGGCCACGAGCGCGACGACGACCCCGCCGAGGGCGACCACGGCGACCGTGACCGCCAGCTGCCTGGTCTGGGCGGCGACATCGGCCAGGGGCAGCGCGAGGATGACGGTGACACCGGGGTCGGTCTGCACGGCCAGCGCCCGGTATTCGCCGTAGCCGCGCGCCGTGATCGTGTGCGGCCGCCGGTCGGCGGCGACGTCGGCGAGCGCGGCGAGGGCGGCCCGCGATTCGGTGCCGAGATCGACGATGACGCCGTTGTCGATGACGGCGGCGACGGTCCGCCCGTCGTAGCGGAGGCCGGCGAGCGTACCGTTGGGCTGGCCGGGCACGCCGAGGAACTGGCGCACGGTCTGCAGCGGGTCGGCCGGCGCCCCCGAGGGGGCGACGGCCGTGGCCCGGTCGGATGCGGCCCCGAGGCTCGCGTCGAGCCGGCCGACGGATGAGGCGTGGAAGAGCAGCACGCCGACGACGCCGATCGCCGCGCTCACGGCGATCAGCAGGGCGGCGATGAGGACGAGCAGGCGTCGGCGGAGCGTCCAGGGGGCGCGCGAGCCGGCATCCACCGCCGCCGCGTCGCCCTCGCGCACCGCCGCCTCGCGCGCCGCCCGCGCGGCGGCGGCGTGGCCCGGCTCGCCCGGTTTCGTCATCCGGCGGCTTTCAGCACGTATCCGGCCCCGCGGACCGTGTGGATCATGGGCGTGCGGCCGGCGTCGATCTTCTTGCGCAGGTAGGAGATGTAGAGCTCGACGACGCTCTCGCGGCCGCCGAAATCGTAGTTCCAGACGCGGTCGAGGATCTGCGCCTTCGAGAGCACGCGGCGGGGGTTGCGCATGAGATAGCGGAGCAGTTCGAATTCGGTCGCGGTGAGGTCGATCTCGTCGCCGTCGCGGGTGACCTCGTAGGCGTCCTCGTCGAGCACGAGGTCGCCGACGACGATGCGCGGGTCGTGCTCCTTGGCGAGCATGAGCGTCGAGCGGCGGATGAGGCCGCGCAGGCGTGCGACGACCTCTTCGAGGCTGAAGGGTTTCGTGACGTAGTCGTCGCCGCCGGCGGTGAGGCCGGCGATGCGGTCGTCGAGGGAGTCCTTGGCGGTGAGGAAGAGAACGGGCACCTCGGAGCCGTCCGAGCGCACCCGCTGCAGCACCTCGAGTCCGTCGATGTCGGGCAGCATGATGTCCAGCACGATGGCGTCGGGGCGGAACTCGCGGGCGGCGCGGACCGCGCCGAGGCCGTCGGCGGCGGTGCGCACCTCCCAGCCTTCGTAGCGGAGGGCCATCTTGAGCAGGTCGGTGAGGGATGCCTCGTCATCGACGACGAGGACGCGCACGGGGGTTCCGTCGGCCTTCTCGATGGCCTGTGCGCGAGCGGGGGAAGGAGTCATGTCTCCAGTATTGCGATTCCACTTTGCAATTCCTATGGATTCCACGAAGAAGCCCTTCATGTTTCATAGCGCCGCCATAGCGCCGCGGCGTGGATGCCATAGCCGCGCGGCATACCGTGACGGCCATGTTCCCGACCCTGCTCCGGCGCGAGCTCGCCGGCCGACGGCGCCAGACGATCGTCATCGCCCTCGGCACCGCGCTCGCCGTCGCCCTCGTCATCCTCGTCAACTCGATCGCCACCGGGGTGAAGGACGCCCAGGCATCCGCCCTCGCCTCGGTCTACGGCGTCGGCACCGACCTCACCGTCACCGCGGCGACCCCCGAGCCCTCCGCGGACGGCGGCCGCGGCGAGGGCGGCCCCGGCCGCTTCGAGTTCGGCTCCGGCGACGGCACGAGCGACGGCGACTCGACGAGCCTGTCGACCTCGCGCCTGACGGCCGGCTTCGGCTCGCAGACCTTCGACGCGGCCGCGGCCGAGACCGTCGCCGGCATCGACGGAGTGCAGGCGGCCGCCGGCATCCTCGAACTGCAGAACACGAGCTTCTCGGGCGAGCTGCCCGACTTCTCCGCCATGCAGCAGGGCGAGGCGCCCGCCGCGCCGGGCGCCGGCGGGGCCGGCGACGAAACGGCGAACGAGGGCGGGCGCGGCGGCTTCGACGGCCGGGGCGGATCCGCCTTCGACGTCGACACGTTCTCGGTCATCGGCCTCGACCCGGCCCAGGAGTCCGTCGGCCCGCTCTCTGCCGTCGAACTCGCCGACGGCCGCGGCCTCGACGCATCGGACGCCGGCTCCGAGGTCGCCGTGCTCGACGCCGGCTACGCGACCAGCGCCGAGCTCGCCGTCGGCGACACGATCGACATCGGCGGCACGGACTTCGAGATCGTCGGCACCGTCGCGAGCACCTCGGCCGACGCCGACACCGCCGCGAACGCCTACATCCCCCTCGACATCGCCCAGCTCGTCTCGGGCGAGGAGGCGATGATCTCGACCGTCTCGGTGTCGGCCGCCTCCGCGGCATCCATCGGCGAGGTGCAGGCCGCCATCGAGGCCGCACTGCCCGAACTCGACGTCGCCACCCAGTCCGAGCTCGCCGAGACCGTGTCGGGCTCGCTCGGCTCGGCCTCGACGCTCGTCTCCTCCCTGGGCCTGTGGCTGTCGGTCGCGGTGCTCGTCGCCGCCTTCCTCATCGCCGTGCTGCTCACGCTGCAGTCGGTCTCGCGCCGCACCCGCGAGTTCGGCACCCTCAAGGCGATCGGCTGGTCGAACGGCCGCATCGTCGGCCAGGTCGCCGGCGAATCGCTCGTGCAGGGCCTCATCGGCGGCGCCGCAGGCCTCGCGCTCGGCCTCGCGGGCATCTGGATCGTGAACCTCGTGCGGCCGACCATCGGCGGCGGGGACGTGAGCGCCGGCGGGCCGGCGGGGATGCCGGACGGCGGCATGGCGGACGGGATGGGCGGCGGGATGCCCGGCGGGATGCCCGGCTTCGGGCAGGGCGGCGGCAGCACCCTGGCGAGCGCCGAGATCGTGCTGAGCGCCCCCGTCACCCCCTGGGTCATCGCCATCGCCGTCGCCATCGCGATCGCCGGCGGGCTCATCGCCGGCGCCTTCGGCGGATGGCGCGCCGCCCGACTCCGGCCGGCCGCAGCGCTCCGGAGCATCCAGTGACCGCGCAGCCCTCCCCCGCACCCACCGCACCCCCAACGGAGAACGCCATGACCGACACCGCCGCCGCCGCAGGCCTCGCCGCCGACGCGGCCTCGCCCGCGGCATCCGCACCCCGGCCGCAGACCGCCTACGAACTCGACGCCGTCACCAAGCGCTACCCGCAGAACGGCCGCACCGTGACCGCGCTGAACGACGTCACGCTCCGCATCGGCGCCGGCGAGCACGTGGCGATCCAGGGCCCGACCGGCGGCGGCAAATCCACCCTGCTGCAGATGCTCGGCGCACTCGACCGGCCGAGCTCGGGCACCGTCCGGCTCGGCGACGTCGAACTCTCCCGCATCGGCGACCGGCAGCTCACGCGCGTCCGCGCCGAACGCATCGGCTTCGTCTTCCAGAACTTCAACCTCGTGCCCACCCTCACCGCGCAGGAGAACGTCGAAGCCGCCCTCGTTCCGCTCGACGCGACGCCCGCCGACCGGGCCGAGCGGGCCGCCGCCGCGCTCGCCTCGGTCGGGCTCGCCGACCGGGTCACGCACCGACCCGCCGAGCTCTCCGGCGGGCAGCAGCAGCGCGTCGCCATCGCCCGTGCCATCGTGAAGGACCCGGGCGTGCTCCTCGCCGACGAACCCACCGGCGCCCTCGACGAAGACACCCGCGACGACATCATGGCGCTGCTCGAACGGCTCCGCGCCGACCGCGGCCTCACCCTGGTCGTCGTCACCCACGACTCGGCCGTCGCCCGGCGCGCCGACCGGCGCCTGCACCTGAAGGCGGGGCGCGTCAGCGAGCGGTGAGCCGAGGGCGAGGCGGAGCCTCGTTCGCCACCCGCGACTCCGACACGCCCGCGCGCCCGCGTCGCCGGGCCCGAGTACCCTCGAAGGGTGACCGACACGCCCTTCGCCCTCTTCGAGCTCGACGGCGAGGCGGGCGTGAAGGCCGAGGCCGCCGGAGCCGATCGGCGGCTGCCCCACGAACGGCGCATCGTCGCCGACTCGGGCGACCGCGTCGCCTGGCTCCGGGCGAGATCGCAGGGCATCACGGCGACGGATGCCGCCAAGCTCGCCTCGCCGGCATCCGTCCGCGGGGCCGTCTGGGAGAAACGCCACGGCACCCGCTTCGGCGGCAGCGCCTACACCGACCACGGCCGGGCGCGCGAACCCGAGATCGCGAAGTGGGTGCTGCGCGAGCACGGCATCGCCGGATCCACGCTGCTCTTCCACGCCGAAACAGAACGCCGCCACCTCGCCACACCCGACGGCCTCCGCGTCGACGCCGGCGGCCGGCTCGAACTCTGCGAGATCAAAACGACCTCGAAGCCGTGGCGGGCCATCCCCCGCAACTACCTGCGGCAGGTGTGGTGGCAGCAGTACGTGCTCGGCGCCGAACGCACCCTCGTCGTCTGGGAACGGCACGAGGACTTCGTGCCCGTCGGCGACCCCGAATGCCGCTGGGTCGACCGCGACGACGACCAGATCGCCGTGCTCGTCGGCCTCGCCGGGCAGCTGCTGGCGGCCCTCGGGAGCGGCCGGTGACGACCCTGCTGCTGCACGGCCTCGGCGCCGACCGCCGCCAGAGCCTCGAACTCTTCGCACCTGCGGTGCGCGCCGTGTTCGGCGAAGACGAACTCATGGTCTCCCCCGATGTGCGGGCGCACGGGGCATCCACCGCGATCGGCGATCCGGCCGACTTCGCACTCGACCGGCTCGCCGACGAGGTCGTGCTCGAAACGCTCGAGGCCGCCGACGCCGCCGGCCGCCCGCGAGGCGAACCGGTGACCGTCATGGGCCTGTCGATGGGCGCCGCGATCGCGCTGCGCATCGCCCTGCGCGGGCTGCTGCCGATCGAACGCGCCGTCTTCGTCCGCCCCGCCTTCGGCGACCGGAGCCTGCCGCCGAATCTGCGGCCCTTCCCCGTGATCGGCGAGTTCCTGCGCACCGGCGGGCCGGCGGCCGTCGACCGCTTCCGCGAGACGAGCGTGTTCCATGCGGTGGATGCCGTCTCGCCGTCCGGCGGGCTGGGACTCCTCTCCCAGTTCGCGGCCCCCGCCGCCGCCGCACGCGCGATCCGCCTCGTCGAGATCCCCCGCAACCGCGCCTTCGACGACGACGCCGAACTCGCCGGGCTCGCCGCCCGCGGCATCCGCAGCCTCGTCATCGCCGCCCCGCGCGATCCCGTGCACCCCCTCGAGCTCGGCGAACGCTGGGCCGGCGGCCTCGGCGCCGCCTTCGGCCTCGCCCCCGCCCGCGACGACGGCCCCGCCGCCCAGCAGACGTGGATGCGCGAGCGCATCGCCGACTGGCTCGGCTCGGGGGCGTAAGGGCGGTCGCCGACACGTTCGGCGCACGGGTCGCCGACCAGCTCGGCGCACGCGTGGGTCGCACGCGCGGATCGCCGGGCGCCCGGCGTCGGCGGTCCGTGGCAGCATAGGCAGCGGACGAGAGGACATCATGCGCGCACTGACGATCGACCGCACCGGCGGGCCCGAGGAACTCACGATCGGCGAGGTGCCCGACCCCGTCCGTGTGAGCGACGAGGTGCTCGTGCGCGTCATCGCCGCGGGCGTGAACCCCATCGACGCGAAGACGCGCGCCGGGCGCGGGGTCTCGGCTGCGATCCGCGACTACCCCGTCGTGCTCGGCGGCGACTTCGCCGGCGTCGTCGAGGCCGTGCCGTACGCCGCGCATCCGCTGCAGCCCGGCGACCGGGTCTACGGCATGGCACGTGTGCCGCGCACCGGCGGCAGCTACGCCGAACTCGTCTCGGTCAGCAGCCTGAGCGTCGCGCCGATGCCCGCCGGGCTCGGCTTCGGCGAGGCGGCCGCGGTGCCCTTGGCCGCCCTGACCGCCTGGGGTGCGGTCGTCGAAACGGCCAAGGTGCACGACGGGCAGCGGATGCTGATCCACGCCGGGGCCGGCGGGGTCGGCCACTTCGCGGTGCAGTTCGCCCGCATCTTCGGCGCGCGGGTCACGGCGACCGGCTCGGCACGGAACGCGGAGTTCCTGCGCGAGCTCGGCGCCGAACGCGTCATCGACTACCGCAGCGAACGCTTCGAAGACGTCGCCGGCGAGCAGGACGCCGTCATCGACCTCATCGGCAACGTCGCCGACGACACCGGCACCCGCTCCCTCTCGCTCCTCGGCACCGACGGCATCATCGTCAACGTGCCCACCGGCAGCTGGCCGACGATGGCCGAGGAGGCCGCCGCCCGCGGCATCCGCGCCACCGGGTACTCGGTCGCCCCCGACGCCCGCACCCTGCAGACCGTCACCCGCCTCATCGAAGACGGCGAACTGCGAGTGCACGTCGAACGCGAGTTCCCGCTCGAAGACGGCGCCGAGGCCCACCGCCTGCTCGAGGCCGGGCATGTGCGCGGCAAGCTCGTGCTGCGCGTCGCCGCCGAACCCTCGTGAGCGGGGCCCCCACCCCTCGCACGCGCAACCTCATCGGGCGGATCTCGGCATCCATCGCCGACCCCGTGCTGCGCGTCCTCGTGCTCGCGACCGCGATCAGCCGCACCGGCCGGGGCGTCTTCCTCACCGTCACGGTGCTGTACTTCACCCTCGTCGTCGGGCTCACAGCGGGCGAGGTGGCACTGATCCTCGCCGCGACGAGCGCCGCAGGCCTCGTCACCTCGGTACTCGCCGGGCAGGCCGCCGACCGCTTCAGCGCCCGCCGTATGCTCATCGGCTTCACCGCCGCAAGCGGCATCGGCCTGATCGGCTACGTGTTCGCCGGCGACTTCGTATCGGCGCTCATCGTCGCCGTCTTCCTCGGCGTCACCGACCAGGGATCGAACTCGGCCCGCATGGCGATCATCGCCCGCGCCTTCGACGGCCCCGAACGTGTGAACGCGCGCGCGATCCTGCGCACGGTGACCAACCTCGCCATCGCGATCGGCAGCGGCGCCGGCGCCATCGCCCTGGCGGTCGGCACCGGCGAGGCGTACCGCATCGCCCTCGCGGGGGCGGGCGTCGTGTTCCTCGCCGGGATCACGCAGCTCGTGCGGCTGCCGGCACGAGTGGATGCGCCGCGGGCCGCGGGGGCCGGCGGCGGTGCGGCGGGCGACGGCGGTGCGGCGGGCGACGGTGCGGACGCGGTGGACGATGCCGGCGCCCGGGACGACGGGGTGGATGCCGCGGTGGATGCCGCGGACTCGGCCGACGGCGACGACACGGCGGGCACCGCGAGCCCCGCGAGCACCGCCCGGGCGGCGGGCGCCGCGGCACGGCAGCGGGCCGGGGCATCCACACCCGGACGCTCGCCCTGGCGCGACCCTCGCTACCTGCTGCTGACGCTGCTGAGCGCGGTGTTCGGCATGCAGTTCGGCGTCGGCGAGGTCGCCGTGCCCCTCTGGATCGCCCACGACACGGCGGCGCCCGAGGTGCTCGTGTCGGCCGTGCTCATTCTGAACACGATCGTCGTGATCGTCTTCCAGGTTCCGCTCTCGCGCGGAACCCACGACCTCCGCGTCGCGGGGCGAGTCAGCGGCATCGCCGCCGTGCTCATGGGAGTCGCGTGCCTCGTCTACGCGATCGCCGCCGACGGTCCGGTGTGGTGGGCGGTCGCGTGCATCGTCGCCGGCGCCCTCGCCCACGGCTTCGCGGAGGTGCTCTCGCAGGCCGGCGGCTGGGGCATGAGCTTCGAGCTCGCCGACCCGGAACGCCCTGGTGCCTATCAGGGGGTGTTCTCGATGGGGTATTCGCTGGCGTCGCTGGCATCGCCGCTGCTCGTGAACGCGACGGCCCTGTCGATGGGATTCGCCGGCTGGGCACTGCTGGCCGCGATCTTCCTGGTCTCCGGCCTCGGCCTCGCCGCGGTCGGCATCCGTGCCGCCCGCCCCTGACCCACCCCTCCGCGCTCCTCCGCCCCCTGCTTTCCGCCCTGCTCTCTCTGTTCGGCCCTTGCACTCCCCCTCCCCTGCTCTGCTCTGCTCCCTCTCTCCCTGCGCAATGCAGGAGTGCAACCGTGTCGCGGGGCGTTCTCCCGCATGGCGGGGACGACACGCCGGGTGCGTTCCTGCATTGCGCAGAAAGCGGGAGCGAATTCGGGGCCGGGTGCAGCGGGCGGCATCTGGGGGCGGCGGATGCCGGGGGCGGATGCCGGGGGCGGATGCCGGGGGCGGTGGATGCCGGCTGCATCTACAGCGGCAGCCCTTGCGCAATGCAGGAGTGCAACCGTGTCGCGGGGCGTTCTCCCGCATGGGCGGGGACGACACGCCGGGTGCGTTCCTGCATTGCGCAGAAAGCGCGGGCGAATGCCGGTGCGGATGCGGTGGGCGGCGGATGCGGTGGGGGTTGCCGAGGGCGGAGGGTGCGCGCATACTGGAGGTGTTCGTATTGCGGAGTTCTGTTCGCATCGCGAACCGGATCGGAGCCGGATGCGCTGAGCGGCGCGCCCCGGCATCCACACCCGAAGCCCGCGCACGCCGAGACCGAGAAGGCCGCATGATCCAGAAAACCGCAGGCAGCATCGACGCCGCCGTCGCCGACATCCCCGACGGGGCGACCGTCATGATCGGCGGATTCGGCCGCGCCGGCCAGCCGGTCGAGCTCATCGACGCGCTCATCGCCCAGGGTGCGCGCGACCTCACGATCGTCAACAACAACGCGGGCAACGGCGAGACCGGCCTGGCCGCGCTCCTCGCCGCCCGTCGCGTGCGGAAGATCATCTGCTCGTTCCCCAGGCAGTCCGACTCGCAGGTGTTCGACGCCCTCTACCGGGCCGGCGACATCGAGCTCGAGCTGGTGCCGCAGGGAAATCTCGCCGAGCGGATCCGCGCGGCCGGCGCCGGCATCGGCGCCTTCTACACGCCGACGGGCTTCGGCACGGAGCTCGCCGTCGGCAAGGAGACCCGCACGATCGACGGCCGCGACTACGTCCTCGAGCACCCGCTGCGCGCCGACGTCGCTCTCATCTCGGCGCTCGCCGGCGACCGCTGGGGCAATCTCGTCTACCGCAAGACGGCGCGCAACTTCGGCCCGATCATGGCGTCTGCGGCGGCGATGACGATCGCGCAGGTCGACCGCATCGTCCCCCTCGGCGAGCTCGACCCCGAGCGCGTCGTCACGCCCGGCATCTTCGTGGACCGCGTCGTCGAAGTCGGCGTGCGCCCGTGGCTGCGGGATACGGATGCCGGTGCGGATGCCGCGAGCGCCGGTCCGGCATCCACTCACGAACCCCCGACACCCACCTCGACCTCGACCTCGAAGGAGCAGCACGCATGAGCGGCCGCATCGGACGCACCGAACTGGCCGCGCGCATCGCAGCCGACATCCCCGAGGGCGCGATCGTGAACCTCGGCATCGGAGCCCCCACCCTCGTCGCCGATCAGCTGCCGGCCGACCGCGAGATCATCCTGCACACCGAGAACGGCATGCTCGGCATGGGCCCGGCGCCCGAGCCGGGGCACGAGGATCCGGACCTCATCAACGCCGGCAAGCAGCCCGTGACCGAGCTGACGGGTGCTGCGTACTTCCATCACGCCGACTCGTTCGGGATGATGCGCGGCGGGCACCTCGACGTGTGCGTGCTCGGCGCGTTCCAGGTCTCGGAGCGCGGCGACCTCGCGAACTGGTCGACAGGCGAGCCCGGGGCGATCCCCGCCGTCGGCGGCGCGATGGATCTCGCGATCGGCGCGAAAGCCGTCTACGTCATGACCGACCTGTTCACGCGGGCCGGGGAGCCGAAGCTCGTCGAGACGTGCGGCTACCCGGTGACCGGCCTCGGTTGCGTGACCCGCGTCTACACCGACCACGCGGTCTTCGACGTCACCGAGGCGGGTTTCGCTGTGACGGAGCTGTTCGCCTGCAACACGGTCGCCGAGCTCTCCGAGCGCACCGGGCTTCGGCTCGTGGATGCCACGGGCGGCGCGGGCGCGGCCGCCGCCCCCGAGGAGACCGCACGATGAGCGCCGCGTACGTCTACGACGCCGTCCGCACCCCCTTCGGCAAGCTCGGCGGCGGGCTCGCCGGCATCCGCCCCGACGACCTCGGCGCGCACGTGATCGCTGCGCTCGTCGAGCGCAGCGGCATCGACCCGGCCACGATCGACGAGGTGTCCTTCGGCGACGCGAACCAGGCCGGCGAAGACAACCGCAACGTCGCCCGCATGTCGGGGCTGCTCGCCGGGCTGCCCACCTCGGTGCCGGCCGTGACGGTGAACCGTCTCTGCGGGTCGAGCGTCGAGTCGGTGATCCAGGCGAGCCGGGCGATCGAGACCGGCGATGCCGGGGTCGTCGTGGCCGGCGGGGTCGAGTCGATGAGCCGGGCGCCGTGGGTCGTCGGCAAGCCCTCCCGGCCGTACCCGCACGGCGACCAGGTCATGCACTCCTCGACGCTGGGCTGGCGCTTCGTGAACCCGCGGATGGATGCCCGGTGGACGATCCCGAACGGGGAGTCGGCCGAGATCCTCGCCGACCGTTTCGGCATCTCGCGCGAGGAGCAGGACGCCTTCGCGGTGCGTAGCCACCGAAACGCGGCCGCCGCCTGGGACACCGGTGCCTATGACGCCGAGTCGGTTCCGGTGCCGGGCACCGCGCTCGAGCGCGACGAGGGCATCCGCCCGGCATCCACCCTCGAGACCCTGGCCCCGTTGAAGCCCGCGTTCCGCGCCGACGGAACCGTCACCGCCGGCAACTCCTCGCCCCTCAGCGACGGCGCCTCGGCGCTGCTCGTCGGCGGCGAAACGCTGCCCGGCTCCGCTGTCGAACCCCTTGCCCGTATCACCGGCCGTGGCATCGCCGGCAACGACCCCGACGTCTTCGGCATCGCCCCCGTCGAGGCCGCGAACCGTGCCCTCGCGCGCGCCGGACGCAGCTGGGCCGACGTCGACCTCGTGGAACTGAACGAGGCCTTCGCGGCGCAGAGCCTCGCGTGCCTCCGACTCTGGCCCGAGCTCGACCCCGAGAAGCTCAACGTGCACGGCGGGGCGATCGCGCTCGGGCATCCGCTCGGGGCATCGGGCGGGCGTATCGTCGGTCACCTCGCCCACGAACTGGCCCGCACGGGCGGGCGCGTCGGCGTCGCCGCGATCTGCATCGGCGTCGGGCAGGGCCTCGCGGTCGTACTGGAACGATGAACGCGCCGATACGCTGAGCAGGATGAACGAGCGAGTGGATGCCGCCGGCGACGCCCCGAGGCGCGCGGCCTCCGAACCCCCCGGAGCGGAGTCCCCGATCGAGGCATCCGCTCGGATGGCGCTCGAGGCGATGCCCGGCGACGGATTCGTCCAGTCGCTGGCCCGTGGTCTCGCCGTCGTGCGCGCCTTCGACGCCGAGCACACGCGCATGACGCTCAGCGAGGTCGCCTCCCGCACCGGGCTGACCCGGGCGACCGCGCGCCGATTCCTGCTCACGCTCGCGACGCTCGGCTACGTTCGCGCCGAGGACGGCCGCTTCGAGCTCACGCCGCGCGTGCTCGAACTCGGGTACGCGTACCTGTCGGCGCTACGGCTGCCGGAGATCATCCAGCCGCATCTCGCCGACCTCTCCCGGCGCATCGGCGAATCGTCATCAGCCTCAGTGCTCGACGGCGACGACATCGTCTACATCGCCCGCGCATCCACCCGACGCATCATGCGCGTCGACATCATGATCGGCACCCGGATGCCCGCGGCGACCACCGCGATGGGCCGCGTGCTCCTCGCCGGGCGCGCGGCGGATGCCGGAGTGGATGCCGTAGGAGCAGCAGGTCCCGCGGGAGCGGTGGATGCCGGGGCGGCCGCCGTGGATGCCGCGGGCTCCGCCCCCGGAACCCTGGACGTCGCTGCGGCGGTCGCCCGCGCCGCCGCCGACGGATTCGCCCTGGTCGACGGCGAACTCGAGCCCGGGCTGCGCTCGGTCGCCGTGCCCGTTCATGCCCGCGGCGGCGAGGTCGTCGCGGCCGTCAACGTCGCCGTGAGCACCCGCACCCCGCTCGACGAGCTCGCCGGCCCGCTGCTCGACGCCCTCCGCGACACCGCCGCACGCATCGAATCCGACCTCGCGCTCCAGTGACCCGTGCCGGCGCCGCGCGCAGGCTCAGCCGGGGAGGCCACGCGCGCGCAGCCGGGGTGCGAGGTCGCGGGCGAAGAGCTCCTGGAAGCGCAGCTGATCGGCTCCCGGGGCATGGAAGACGAGGTGGTTGAAGCCCCAATCGAGATACTGCCCGATCTCGTCGGCGACGGCGTCGGGGTCGGTGCCGACGATCCAGCGCTTGGCGATCTGCTCGATCGGCAGGGCGTCGGCGGCGCGTTCCATCTCGATCGGGTCGGTGATGGAGTGCTTCTGCTCGGGCGTGAGCGACAGCGGCGACCAGAAGCGCGTGTTCTCGAGCGCGGCCTCCTCGCTCTCCTCGTAGCTCAGCTTGATCTCGATCATCCGGTCGATCGAGTCGAAGTCGCGGCCAGCGGCCTCCGCGCCCTCCTTGACCGCCGGGATGAGCTTGTCGGTGTAGAGCTCCGCGCCCTTGCCGCTCGTCGCGATGAAGCCGTCGCCGACGCGGCCGGCGTACTTCGCGACGGTCGGCCCGCCGGCGGCGATGTAGACGGGGACGCCGCCCTCGGGCACGTCGTAGATCGACGCGTCGTGCGTCGAGTAGTAGTCGCCGGCGAAGCTCACCCGGTCGCCGCGCCACAGTTCGCGCATGAGCCGCACCGACTCGCGGAGCCTCGCGAAGCGCTCCTTGAACTCGGGCCACTCCTGATCGCCCGCGCCGCGGAAGCCGGTCGCGATCTCGTTCAGCGCTTCGCCGGTGCCGAACCCGGCGACGATCCGCCCGGGCGAGAGGCAGCCGAGGGTCGCGAAGGCCTGTGCGACGACCGCCGGGTTGTAGCGGAACGTGGGCGTCATCACGCTCGTGCCGATGCGGATGCCGCTCGTGCGCTCGCCGACGGCCGCCATCCACGCGAGCGAGAACGGCGCATGCCCGCCGTCGTGCCGCCAGGGCTGGAAGTGATCGCTCGTGAAGACGGATTCGAAGCCGTTGCCCTCTGCGGCGACGGCGATCTCGACGAGCTCGCGCGGGGCGAACTGCTCCGCCGATGCCTTGTATCCGAGGGTGAGGGGGCGCGGTTCGGTCATCCCCTCAGGCTACCGCCGGGCCGGGTGTGGATGCTCGGGGGCACCGCAGTCGCACGGCCGCCGCCCGGCAACCGCCGACCCCCGGCATCCACACGCCCTCATTCCTCCGACGGCGTCGGGATGCGTGGCTGCCGGCATCCGCCCGCCCCGGCATCCACTCGCGCCTACTCCTCCGACGGCGTCGGGATGTCGACGGGCCCGCCCCACTGCAGGAAGGTGTTGCTCGTCGTCGCCGTCTGCCCCTCGTAGCCCTCGGTCGCCGTGTAGTACGCGGGCAGCCCGTCGGCGCCGATCCACAGGGCCACGTCGGTGAGCACGACGTCTTCGAGCGGGATCGGGGCGGCCGGCTCGAGGTGCCAGGCGGTCGTGCGGGCGGCGTCGGCTGCGGGCACCTCGTCCTCGGCGAGCACCGTCCACGTCTCGACCATCGCGAGCGACTGGCCGAGGTTGCGCGGGTCGGCGAAGGGGCGCAACGACTGGCCGATCATCGCCGCGGTGGCGAGGGCCTCGTCGTCGGAGTTCGGGTCGGCGGCGACCCAGCGGGCGCCGTCGTAGAGCCAGCCGCGCTGGTCGTCGATGACCATCTCGACGCCGGCGCGCTGCACGAGCATGCCGAAGGCCGGCTGCCAGCGGAACGATGCGCTCGTCGCACCCAGGCCGTCGACGTCGGTGTCGACGCGCTGCGCCCCGGTGCCGGCGGCGCTCATCGCGGCCATGAGGCAGTCGGCGAGCGAGGTGCCGGCGATCGCGGAACCGGGCGCGAAGTCGAGTGCGGCGCACGCCTCGGGGGTGGGGATGGGGGTCGGCTCGAGTTCGGCGGCCCGGCCGGTTTCGGCGGGGGTCGACGCGGCCGGCGCGTCGGGCGTCGGCGCGCATCCGGCGAGGACGCCGGCGAAGGCGATGGCGAGCACGAGCGACAGGGAACGGAACGGGGTGGGGATCTGCACGGGCGGGTTGGGACGAGTGGTGTGCGGGGGCATCACGCGACATTGTCGCAGACGCCGGCCCGGAGCGGCAGGGGTGGACGGCGGCCGATCGCGGCGGATCATGCGCAGCGAAGCGTCGCGCCAGGGCGGCGGCACGCAAGCGGCGACGGCGCGGGCATGGGACGGCGGCACGGGCAAGGCACGCGAAGGCGCGGCGCATGACGAAGGGGTGCGGATGCCGCAGGTCGCCCCGCGGCATCCGCACCCCGTCCCGGGTTCGGCGGGATCCGCATCCCATCGCCCGCCCCGGTTCGCGCCTCAGAGGTAGCGCGCGTACGCCCCGACCGTGAGGAACGTCGGGAACTCCGGCTCGAGCGCGACGGTGCGGAACACCTGGATCGCATCGTCGAAACGGTCGCCGTCGAACCGCTGCAGGGCTGCGACGGCCTCGCCCATCGCCGCGACGATGTACGCCTGGTCGATGGTGCGCCCCTCGGCGGTGACGGTGTTCTCGTGCAGCCACTGCCAGATCTGCGAGCGCGAGATCTCGGCGGTCGCCGCGTCCTCCATGAGGTTGTCGATCGCCGCGGCGCCGATGCCCCGCAACCACGACTCGAGGTAGCGGATCGCGACCGAGACGTTGTCGACGACCCCGGCATCCGTCACCGACCCACCGGCCGACGGGATGTCGAGGAGGTCCGCGGCGCTCACCGACACGTCGTCGCGGAGGCGCCCGACCTGGTTCGGCGCTTCGCCGAGCACCGCGTCGAACTCGGCCCGCGCGACCGGGATGAGGTCGGGGTGGGCCACCCAGGTGCCGTCGAAGCCGTCACCGGCCTCGCGGCGCTTGTCGGCCGTGACCGCCGCGAAGGCACGCTCCGTGACCTCGGGGTCGCGACGGTTCGGGATGAACGCGCTCATGCCGCCGATGGCATGCGCCCCGCGCTTGTGGCAGCTCGCGACGAGCAGTTCGGTGTAGGCCCGCATGAACGGCACCGTCATCGTGATGTCGGTGCGGTTCGGCAGCACCCAGCGGCGGCCGCGGCAGCGGAACGTCTTCACGATCGAGAAGATGTAGTCCCAGCGCCCGGCGTTCAGGCCCGCGCAGTGCTCGCGGAGCTCGTAGAGGATCTCCTCCATCTGGAACGCGGCCTGGATGGTCTCGATGAGCACGGTCGCCCGGATCGTGCCCTGCGGGATCCCGAGGTACTCCTGCGCGAACACGAAGATGTCGTTCCACAGCCGTGCCTCGAGGTGGTGCTCGAGCTTCGGCAGGTAGAAGTACGGCCCGCGGCCGAGCTCGATGAGCCGGGCGGCGTTGTGGAAGAAGTACAGGCCGAAGTCGACGAGCGAGCCGGAGGCGTGCATGTCGCGGCCCGCCCGGTCGTGGAAGCGGATGTGCTTCTCGACGAGGTGCCAGCCGCGCGGGCGCAGCACGATCGTCGGGGTCTCGATGATGTCGCGTGCGACGCGGTATTCCTTGCCCTCGGGGCTCGTGTACGACAGCCGCCCGCGCAGCGCGTCGAAGAGCGACAGCTGCCCTTCGATGACGTTCGCCCAGGTGGGGCTCGTGGCGTCCTCCTGGTCGGCGAGCCACACCTTCGCGTCGGAGTTCAGCGCGTTGATGGCCATCTTGCGGTCGGTCGGGCCGGTGATCTCGACCCGGCGGTCTTCGAGGCCGGGGGCCGCGCCGGCGACCCGCCATTCGGGGTCGAGGCGAATCCACTCGGTTTCGGGCAGGAACTTCGGGTCGCGGCCGTTGGCCGTGTCGATCCGCGTCTGCAGGCGGGCGGCGAGCAGCTCGTGCCGGGTGCCGGCGAAGCGGTCGTGCAGGGCGGCGAGGAAGTCGAGGGCGGCGGGCGTCAGGATCTCCTCGTAGCGCTCGCCGTACGGCTCGGTGACCTCGATGCGCGAGGCGACGGTCTCGAAGCTCTCGGAGACGGATGCCGTCTCGCGCTCCTCGAGCGTGGCGCTGGGCGTGGTGTTCATCGTCTGCTCCTCACTGCTGTTCAGAACTGGGCTTCTTCGGTGGATCCGACGAGGGCGAGGGTCGCGCTCGACGGGTTCAGGGCGGTGGCGATCTTGTCGAAGTAGCCGGTGCCGACCTCGCGCTGGTGGCGGGTGGCGGTGTACCCGTTCGCCTCCGAGGCGAACTCGGCCTCCTGCAGTTCGACGTAGGCCGACATCTGACGGTCGCGGTAGCCGCTGGCCAGCTCGAACATCGAGTGGTTCAGCGCGTGGAAGCCCGCGAGGGTGATGAACTGGAACGCGTAGCCCATGGATGCCAGTTCGCGCTGGAACTTCGCGATCTGGTCGTCGTCGAGGTGGCGCTTCCAGTTGAACGACGGCGAGCAGTTGTAGGCGAGGCGCTTGCCGGGGAACTTCGCGTGCACCGCCTCGGCGAAGCGGCGGGCGAGCGCCAGGTCGGGCTCGGCCGACTCGACCCACAGCAGGTCGGCGTATTCGGCGTAGGCGAGGCCGCGGGCGATGACCGGCTCGATGCCGTTCTGCACCTCGTAGAAGCCTTCGGCGGTGCGCTCGCCGGTCACGAAGGGGCGGTCGCGCTCGTCGTGGTCGCTCGTCAGGAGCGTCGCGGCGAGGGCATCCGTCCGCGCGATGATGATCGACGGGACGCCGGCGACGTCGGCCGCGAGACGGGCCGCGTTGATGGTGCGGATGTGCTGGCTCGTCGGCACGAGCACCTTGCCGCCCATGTGGCCGCACTTCTTCTCGCTGGCGAGCTGGTCCTCCCAGTGCACGCCTGCGGCGCCGGCCTCGATCATCTGGTGCATGAGCTCGTAGGCGTTCAGCGGGCCGCCGAAGCCGGCCTCGGCGTCGGCGACGATCGGCGCCATCCAGTCCTTCTCGTCGGTTGAGCCTGTCGAAACCCCCTGCTCGATCTGGCCGGTGCGCAGCAGCGCGTTGTTGATGCGGCGGACGACGGCGGGCACCGAGTTCGCCGGGTACAGCGACTGGTCGGGGTAGGTCTGGCCGGAGAGGTTCGCGTCGGCGGCGACCTGCCAGCCCGACAGGTAGATGGCCTTCAGGCCCGCGCGGACCTGCTGGACGGCCTGGTTGCCGGTGAGGGCGCCGAGCGCGTACGACCACTCCGGGTCGTCCTGCGGGGCGAGGGCGGTGCCGGTGTTCTGCTGGATCTGCTCCCACAGCTTCTCGGCGCCGCGACGGGCGAGCGTGCGCTCCTCGCGGACGGGGCCGCGGAGGGCGATGACGTCTTCGGCGGTGTAGTCGCGCTTGACGTCGGTCCAGCGCGGGTCGGCCTGCCACTCGAGCTCGAGTTCGGCGGCGGTCTGGGTCTGGTCTCCGGGGCGGGTGGTGCTCATCGGTTCGGCTCCTCGTGAGTGGTGCGGATGTGCTGTGGCATCCACTCTGCGGGCGCCCGGGCCCCCTCACCCGACATTTCGTGGGGTGAACTTCCGGCGTTCTTCTGCGCCGCGGAACTCCGGCCGTCCGTCGCCGCCTCGCCCCCTCTCACCCTCCCCTCCTGCTCTCCCCCTCCCGCCGCCCGCACGCATCCACCCGCCCGCCTCCCCGTCGAGATGCCACCTTTTGCGGGAATAACCCTCGCCATTCCTGCAGAAAACGTCATCTCGATGCCGGCGGCCAGCCCTGAACGCGCAGCGCCCGAGTGACGCGCGCGACGAGTTCCGTCTCGCTCATCGCCTTCGTCACCCGGATGACCTGCCACCCGTCAGCGACGAGGTCGTTGTACCGCTCGATATCGATCGCCCACTGCCGTGCGTCAGTCAGATGGTGCTCGCCCTCGTACTCCAGCAGCACGCGGAAGACGCGGAACACGAGATCGCCGCGGACCCATCGGCCGGTCGAGAGCACGATGCGCGCGTTCAGCTCCGGCTCCGGCAGGCCGGCCCGTGCGATCCGCAGCCGGGTACGACTCTCCCTCGGCGAGAAGGAGCCCGCGCGCATCGCACCCCTCGCCGCGGCGAGCGCCCGCGACCCGCGGCGGGAGCCGTGACGCTCGATCGCGGCATCGATCTGCCGCGGGTCGGCGAGCGGGCGCGGCAGGCCGATGAGGCGATCGCCGGCGATCACGAGGTCCTCCTGCGCGAGCATCGCCCCCAGCGCGCACCATGTGTCGGCAGCCGTCGTCATCCGGGTGCGGATGCCGGGCGCCGGCACGGTCGCCGGCACCGCCGCCGTGGTGCTCCCGGCGACGCCGTTGCGGCACATCGCCCGCCGGCCCCCGATGGAGAGGACGTGCAGGGTCTCGTCGCGATCGACATGTGCCGGCAACGGGATCCCATACAGCCGCGCCGCGGTCGGTCCGGCGAACACGTGGTGCTCCTCCATCACCGCGGCGAGCGCCCGGCATCGCTGGACGAACGACGGATCCGCGCGGGACGGCACGCGCGTTCCGCTGAACGGCGCCCGGAGGTCTCCGGCGCGCAGGCGCGTCGACCGCACGCCGGCCGCGAGCGCGTCGCGGGTCGAGAAGGGCTGAGCGCGGAAAGGCGTCGGCAACGGGCTCGGAGATCGCATTCGACGAGCGTGGCAAGCCCCCGGCATCCACGGTCGCCTCTCACGGAATCTGTGGACCCTTACCCGCCCGGCCGCCGCTGTGGAGGACCGGTGCGCCCTCGACGCGCCGCCACCGCCCCCAACGGCCACCCCACCGAGATGCCATCTTTTGCGGGAATGACCCACCCATTCCCGCGAAAGGTGGCAACTCGATGAGGAGCGGGGTGGCGCGGGCGGCGCGGCAGCGCGCTACGCGCCCAGCTTCGTGAGCAGCAGCGCCTGCGCGGCGGTCATGCGCTGCAGTTCGGCGGGGTCGACCGATTCGTCGGAGGCGTGGATGCGGGCGTGTTCGGTGTCCTGCACCCCCCACAGCACGATCGCCGCCTTCGGCGCGACCTTCTGGATCGAGGCGACGAGGGGGATGGATCCGCCCGAGCCGATCGCTTCGACGTTCTTGCCGTAGACCTCCGAGAGCGCGTCTTCGGCGGCCTTGATGGCCGAGGCGGAGGTGTCGACGGCGAAGGCGTGGCCGGTCTTGACCTTCTCGACCTCGACCTTGCAGTTCCACGGCGTCTGCGCCCGCAGGTGCGACATGAGCGCGTCGAGCTGGGCGTCGGCGTCGGAGCCGGGGGCGATGCGGAGCGAGAGTCGCGCCTTCACCGAGGGCAGCAGCACGTTGGAGCCCTCCACGGTGTTCGGCACGTCCATGCCGATGACGGTGACGGAGGGCTTGGCCCAGATGCGGTCGGAGAGCGAGCCGGTGCCGAGGTAGTCGACGCCGTCGAGGATGGCCGATCCGGCGCGGTAGACGGGTTCGTCCATGGCGGCGCCCGGCCAGGTGCCGCTGTCGACGCCGGGGATGACGGTGTCGCCGGCGTCGTCGTGGAGGCCGGCGAGGATGCGGATCATGGCGGTCATCGCGTCGGGCGCCGCGCCGCCGAACAGGCCGGAGTGGACGGGGTTCGCGAGCGTCGAGACGGTGATGGTGCAGGACACGTCGCCGCGGAGCGCGGTGGTGAGGCCGGGCCGGTTCACGGCTTGCGGGCCGATGTCGGCGATGACGGCCACGTCGCACGCGAAGCGTTCGGGGTTGGCTTCGACGAAGGGTTCGAGGTGCGAGATGGTCTCCTCTTCGCCTTCGACGAGGATCTTGATGCGGCACGGCGGGTTCGCCGCGAGCAGTTTCAGGGTGCCGTAGTGCATGGCGAGGCCGGATTTGTCGTCGGCGGCGCCGCGTCCGTAGATGCGCCCGTCGGCCTTCTTCGTCGGCTCCCACGGGTCGCTCGTCCAGCCTTGCTCCTTGGGGGCGGGCTGCACGTCGTAGTGGGCGTAGAGCAGCACGGTCGGCGAGCCTTCGGGGCCGGGGATGTCGGCGTAGACGCACGGGTAGCCGTCCGGCACGGCGAGCAGTTCGGCGTCGGCCGCGCCGGCGTCGCGGAGCATGTCGACGACGGCCTGCCCCATCTCGTGCACGGGTTTCTCGTCGAAGCCGGGGAACGCGATGGACGGGATGCGGACGAGTTTCGCGTGCCGGTCGAGCACGTCGGGCATGAGTGCGTCGAGTTTCTGCATGAGTTCGGCTGCGTCGGTCATGGTTCGCCTTTCCTGCGGTGCCGGCCCGGCCGGCGGTGGATGCCTGTGCTGCGATGGATGCCTGTGCTGCGGTGGATGCCGTGGCGCGCGGCGGACGCGCCCGGGCATCCGCTCACGGGATCAATTGGATGAGCAGTCCGACGCCGACGACGGCCACCCACGACACGAGCATCGGGATCGTGAAGGAGTGCCAGATCGGCACGGGCGAGAGTTTCGTCGTGCCGGTGCGGTCGGTTTCGACGGCGGCGATCTGCGAGCCGTTCGCGGGGAACAGCCAGACGCCGATGAGCGAGGGCCACATCGCCGTGATGACGCCGGGTGCGACGGCGGCGGCGATCGCGATGGGCACGATCATGTTCGTCGTCGCGGACTGGCTGGTCGTGAGGCCGCAGACGATGAAGAGGGCGACGGCCAGGAGCAGCGGCGCGTGCGTGATGAGGTCGCCGAGCGGGTCGATGATCGTCTCCTGGTTGCCGCCGATGAAGGTGTCGGCCATCCAGGCGATACCGAAGAGGGCGATCGCGGCGATGAAGCCGGAGGCCATGAGGGACTGGTCGAGGACCTTGGCGGGCTTGACCTTGCGCATGATCATGATGACGAGCGCGGCCGTGAACATCAGGATCTCGATGACGATCGACATGCTGATGGCCTCGGTCTCGCCGTCGTCGCCGGTGGGCACCTGCGGCCGGATCGAGGGGAACAGGCCGAGGGCGACGATCACGATGATCGCGGCGATGAAGACCCAGGCGGAGGATCGGCCGCCCTTCGGCACGGGCTGCTCGTGCGGAGCCGTGGCCTCCACGGTGGATGCCGGGGAGCCGCCCGATCCGCTGCTCGTATCGTTCCCGGCGTCCGTCGCCGTCGCACTGCCCGCGGCATCCGCCGACGACGAGCCGCCGACGCCCCCGCCCGCACCGCCCTCGGCGGCCAGCTTCGCACGGTACTTCGCGGCGAGCACGGGCGGCATCTCGACCTCGCCGGCTTCGACGCGCTTCAGGAACTTCGGGTCGTCGATGAGTTCCTTGCCGATGCGCTGCTGCACGAAGGAGGTGACGATGCACGCGACGATGGCGGCGGGCACGGTGATCATGAGGATGCGAGGCAGCGGGAACCCCTGCGGTTCGACGAGCACGAGGTAGGCGGCCATCGCGGCCGACACGGGGCTCGCGGTGATGCCGAGTCCGCTGGTCACGGTGGATGCCGCCAGCGAGCGTTCGGGCCGTTGCCCGTTGCGGTAGGCGGTCTCGTAGATGACCGGGATGAGCGCGAAGAAGATGTTCGAGGTGCCCGAGAGCGCGGTGAACGCGAAGGCGACGAGCGGGGCGACGTAGGTGAGGCGTTTCGGGTTGGCCCGGATGATCTTCGAGGCGATGCCGACGAGGTAGTCGATGCCGCCTGCGGCCTGCATCGCGGCGGATGCCGTGATGACCGCGATGATGATGAAGAACGCGTCGATGGGCAGATCGCCCGGTGCCAGGCCGAAGCCGAACACGAGCACGCCGGTGCCGACGACGCCCCAGAGGCCGAGGCCGATTCCGCCCATTCGAACGCCGAGCACGATGGCGCCGAGCACCACGCACGCTTGCACGATCGCGAGAAAGATCTCCATTCGCCCGCTCCCCCCGGAGGCGACGGCCGCTCCCCCCGAAGCGGCGCACGTGGGATGAGCATATCCCGATTCCTATGGGTCGGGCCAGCGTCGCCCCTCTTGCGCCCCGTGCGCGGGCGGCGGTTGAATGGCGCACGGGGGAGGTTGTCGTGCGGAGTCCTTGGGGTGCGGGCCGACCCGTGCGGGTGCTGGCCGGCGAGTCGGCGGCCGAGCGGATCGGGCGCGATCTCTCGCGCCGGCGCTTCCTCGGCATGGCGGCGGTCGCGGGGGCGACGGGGCTGTTGGCGGCCTGCACGCCGAGCGGCCGCGGCCCGAGTCCGGCGCCGTCGGGCACCGATCGGCGGATCGCCGGCGGCCTGTCGATCGGCACCTGGGGCGCCTACGACGCCCCCGAGGTGCTGGAGTCGTTCACGCAGACGTTCGGCCCGGCGGTGACGCTGGATTCCTACGGGTCGAACGAGGAGATGCTGGCCAAGCTCGACGCGGGCGCCGCCTACGATCTCGTGGTGCCGACGAGCACGTATCTGCCGCCCATGATCGCCCGGGGGCGCCTGCGGCGTCTCGACCGCGACCGCATCCCGAATCTCGCGAACGTCGACGCGGCATACCGCGGCATGCCGTGGGATCCGGACGACGAGTTCTCGGTCTGCAAGGCGTGGGGCACGACGGGCTTCCTGTACGACACGACGGTCATCCGCCGTGAGCTGTCGACGTGGGCGGACTTCCTCGATGCCGCCCAGCGCGAGGCGAGCGGGGCGACGACGATGCTGGATGCGAAGGAGGACGTCGCGGGCGCGTATTTCTGGGCGAACGGCATCGACTGGATGACGACGGACGAGGCCGAGCTCGCGGCCGCCGAGGACTTCCTGGTGAACACGCTCGCACCGCATCTGCAGGGGTTCGATTCGGCGCCGAGCGAGGCGCGGATCCCGGATGCCACGAGTGCGCTCGTGCAGGACTGGAACGGCGATGCGCGCTTCGGCATCCTCGCGAGCGATGAGCCGGAGCGGTGGCGCTGGGTGCTCGGAGCCCCGCGCACGGAGCTGTGGATGGACTGCTGGGCGATCCCGGCCGATGCGGCGAACCCGGACGCGGCGCACGCGTTCATCGACTGGGTGCTGGAGCCTCCGCATTCGCTCGCCGAGCTCGAGTTCACGGGCTATCACACGGGCACGGCCGGCGTCGAGCGTGCGGCCCGGGATGCCGGCGTGGAACTGCCGGAGATGATCTTCTTCTCCCCCGAGCAGCTCGAGACGATGGACGAGGGCGAGCTGACGGCGGCGCAGCCGCGCCTGGTGGAGATCCTCGACGCGGCGAAGGCGCGCGTCGGCGCCTGAGTGCGATTTTCGCAACACCCGCGGTTTTTTCCGGGTGTGGATGCCGGGATGCCGCGCGTACCGGCATCCACACCCCTGCTTCGCAGAACTTCTCTTGTTCTTCTGTTTGCCATCGACGCAGGCTCGTGTGAGCATGAACCATGGTCATCGTCGATTCGGGTCGAACGCTCACCGCATCCGCGCACCAGCCTGCGCAGGCCGAGGCCGACGGGCACGACGTCGATGCGCTCACCCTCGGCCGCCGCATCCGCGAACGCCGCACCGCACGCGGCATGACCCTCGGCCAGCTCGCCGCCGGCGTCGACCGGGCACCGAGCCAGATCTCGATGATCGAGAACGGCAAGCGCGAACCGCGCCTGTCGATGCTCCGCCAGATCGCCCTGACCCTCGGCACGAGCGCCGACGAACTCCTCGAAGAAGAGCCGCCCTCCGAGCGGGCCGCGCTCGAGATCGCCGTCGAACGCGCCCAGCGCGGCCCCGTCTTCGAAGCGCTCGGGCTGCCGCGCTTCCGCATCGGCAAGGGCCTCAGCGACCAGACCCTGCAGACCCTGCTCGCCCTGCACAACGAGATCGACCGCCTGCACCGCGAGCGGGCCGCCACGCCCGAGGAGGCCCGGCGGGCCAACGCCGAACTCCGCGACGAGATGCGCGCCCGCGACAACCACTTCCCCGAACTCGAGGCCGAGGCCGCCGAACTCCTGGCCGCCGTCGGCCACTCCGGCGGGCCCGTCTCCCACCAGCTCGTCGGCGACATGGCCGCCCATCTCGGCTTCTCGCTGCACTACGTCGGCGACCTGCCGCACTCCACGAGATCCGTCACCGACAAACGCAACGGCCGCATCTACCTGCCGACGACGCACTCGCCCTCGCGCGACTCCCGCTCCCCCATCCTGCAGGCCCTCGCGAGCCAGGTGCTCGGCCACGAGGAGCCCGAGAGCTACGCCGAGTTCCTCCGCCAGCGCGTCGAGACCAACTACCTGACGGCGGCGATCCTGCTGCCCGAGGAGGCCACGGTCCGCTTCCTCACCGAGGCGAAGAACCTCCGGCGCATCTCGATGGAAGACCTCCGCGACGCCTACGCCGTCTCCTACGAGACCGCAGCGCACCGCTTCACGAACCTCGCCACCGCTCGCCTCGGCATCCCGGTGCACTTCATGAAGGTGCACGAGTCGGGCACGATCATCAAGGCGTACGAGAACGACCAGGTGCGCTTCCCGTCCGACGCGCTCGGTGCGATCGAGGGCACGACCGTGTGCCGCAACTGGACGGCGCGCACCGTCTTCGACGTCGAGGACCGCTTCAGCCCCTGGTACCAGTACACCGACACCCCCTCCGGTACCTTCTGGTGCACCTCCCGCATCGAGAAGGCGAAGGAGGGCGAGTACTCGGTGTCGGTCGGGGTGCCGTTCCAGCATGTGAAGTGGTTCCGGGGCCGCGAGACCGCGAATCGGGCGGTGTCGCGCTGCCCCGAGGAGTCGTGCTGCCGGCGGGCGCCGGGCGGACTCTCCGAGCGATGGGCGGATGCCGCATGGCCGGCCGCGCGCACCCCGACGAGCCTGTTGGCGGCACTGCCGACGGGCGGCTTCCCGGGCGTCGACGAGACCGAGGTGTACGAGTTCCTCGAGGCGCACGCCCCCGCCGAGTAACCGCGCGGGGCTGGTCTCGATACGGCCGCCAGCGGCCTACTCGACCGACGGAGGGGGGCTCGCTGGTCTCGATACGGCCGCCAGCGGCCTACTCGACCGACGGGCGGCGCCCCTCCGCCGGTCGAGGAGCGAGCGCAGCGAGCCCCCTTCCGCCGGTCGAGGAGCGAGCGCAGCGAGCCCCCTTCCGCCGGTCGAGGAGCGAGCGCAGCGAGCCCCCCTCCGCCGGTCGAGGAGCGAGCGCAGCGAGCGTCTCGAGACCCCCGCCGATCAACTACCCGAGGCACCGACCCAGACCGGCGGCTTCGCCCCGGTTTCAGCCGAGATCGCAGTCCAGGGCGAGTTCGGCGTAGCCGATCACGGCCCCGCGGCATTCGCCACGGTCGAGATCCACCCCGACGAGCGGGTAGAGATCGTATGCGTCCTCGAGCGCGACGATGTTCCGGGCGACCATGGACAGTTCCTGCCTCGGGCGGAAGGCACCGAGCGCGACCCCGATCTCGATCGTGGATCGGTACAGCATGACCTGACGTTCGACGATCGAACGGTGCAAGGGCTTGTAGCTGGGCTTCTCGCGCAAGAGCCCGATGCTCTCGTAGACGATCCTGAGATCGCCGCTGATCTCGTCCGGCACCCCGGCTTCGATGAGTGCGCGCAAGCGGGCGACCGGGTCGGGCTCGCGGAGGGTGATCGCCCGGCGACGCTCGTAGAACTCCTCCAGCACGCCTTCCACCGCGGCGAGCTGCAACTGTTCGAAGTTCTCGAAGTAGTACAACACGCTGCCGACGCTCATCTCGGCCTCCGCGGCGACCGCGCGCACGTTCGCCTGCGCGAGGCCCTGGTCACGGGCGACACGGCGCAGCGCCGCGACGAGTTCGCCGCGACGCTCCGTCCGTTTCACGCCCCGCGTCACTCGGCCCCCACGCGGGGCCCGGCCGCAGCCGCGTCGTCGAGGTTCTCGGCGAGCGCCGCATACCGTGCGGGATCGCGCCGTCTGATGACCATGCCCATGACGATACCGGCGATGAACAGCACGGGCGTGGGCGCGAGGAGCACCCAGTTGATCGGCCCCGTGAAGGTCGTGACGATCTCGAAGTTGAAGGCGATGAGCAGGAACCCGGTGATGAGGCCGGCGGCACCGAGCGCCGGGGCGACGAGCACGCGCCACGGGCTGTGCCCGCGGCGGTTCCGTGCGAAGAACCCGACGACGGCGACGGCGGCGACCCCCTGTGCGAAGACGAGCCCGGCGACCCCGGTCGCGTAGGTCCAGATCGCGAACTGGAGGAACGGGTCGGCGCCGAGGGCGAAGGCCACGAGGATGGCGACGAGCGCGAGCACGCTCATGACGGCGCTCGCCGCGTGCGGGGCCTTCGTCTTCGCATGCGTCCGGCCGAGGACGGCCGGCAGCAGCCGTTCCCGCCCGAGCGCGTAGAGGTAACGACTGGAGGCGTTGTGGAACGCGAGGACGCAGGCGAAGAAGCTCGTCACGATGAGCACCTGCATGACGACGGCAGCCCACGCGCCCAGGTACTCCTCGCCTGCGGCGAAGACCATCGTCTCGAAGGCGTCGGACCGGGCCATCTCGATGACGCCGTCGGCACCGAAGGCGACCGTCAGCATCCAGAACGTGAAGGCGTAGAAGACGCCGAGGAAGGCGATGGCGACGTACGTCGCGATGGGGATCGTGCGCTTCGGGCGCTTCGCCTCCTCGGCGTAGATCGCGGTGCCCTCGAACCCGAGGTATGCGCCGAACCCGACGACGAAGAGGCTTCCGGAGCCGGCGGCGAAGAAGATCTCCCGCGGGTCGAAGGGCGCCGCGCTGATCGGCTCTGGTCCGCCCTGACCGAGCACGGCGATCGCGAGCGCGAGCAGGATCACGACTTCGAGCGTGAGCAGGACCCCGAGCACCTTCGCCCCGACGTCGATCTTGCGGTACCCGAGGACGGCGACGAGTGCGGCCGCGATGAGCGACCAGACCACCCACGGCAGTTCGATGCCGAAGATCCCGCCGAAGGTGAGTTCGCCGAAGAAGCCGATGAAGCCGTAGAAGCAGACCGAGAGGATGGCGTAGGCGAAGATCGTGACGAAGGCCACGCCCGTGCCGGCGGGCTTGCCGATGCCGCGGGCGACGTAGGCGTAGAAGGCGCCCGTGTTGCGCACGTGCGTCGACATCGCCGTGAAGCCCGAGGCGAAGAGGATGAGCACGACCGCGCACACGAGCATCGCACCGGCCGCACCGATGCCGCCCATGCGCATCGAGGTCGGGGCGGCGCTCGCGACCACCGTCAGCGGGGCCGCGGCCGAGACGACGAAGAAGACGATGTCGCCGACGCCGAGCCGCCCGGCGGCGAGTGCGCCTCTTCGTGTGGATGGAGCTCGTTCGCCGCTGTTGACCGTCTGTTCGGACATCGTCGTCTCCTCCGCTCGGGGCCCGTCCGGTACGGGATCCTGGATTTGAACGCCCATTCAAGCCACAGGTAAGAATGCCTGTCAAGAGTGCTAAGTTGTGCCGCAGACGGTTTGAACGTCTGTTCAGCATTTTGAGGAGCGTCGATGACGACCACCGCACCCCGCGCGAGAGACCTCGGCATCCCCTTCGACGGGCGCGCCGGGCGCTGGAACGCGATCACCGACGTTCCGGGCGTCGAGGTCGGCTACGCGACGATCGCGTCCGGCGATCCGGCGGGCCCCGGCTCCGCGTCCGTCGCCCGTACGGGGGTCACGGCGATCCTCCCCCGAGGGAGGGACGGTATCGGCGTGCCCTGCGCGGCGGGGACCTTCTCGCTGAACGGGAACGGCGAGCTCACCGGGCGCACCTGGATCGACGAGTCCGGCGCGCTCACCCTGCCGATCGCCCTCACGAACTCGCATGCGGTCGGCGCCGTGCACCGCGGGGTCGACGAATGGGTGCATCGCACGCGCCCCGACCTTTCCGCGCAGTGGATGCTACCCGTCGTCGGCGAGACCTGGGACGGATACCTGAACGCGATCAACGCCGGCAACGTCCGGCCGGAGCACGCCGGCGCCGCGCTCGACGCCGCGCACGGCGGAGCGATTTCCGAGGGTTCCGTGGGCGGCGGCACCGGCATGACCTGCTACGGCTTCAAGGGAGGTTCGGGCACGGCGTCCCGCCTCGTCGAGGTCGGCGGTGAGCACTACACGGTCGGCGTGTTCCTGCAGGCGAACTTCGGCTCCCGCGACGAGCTGCGCATCGATGGGCGCCGCCTCGGCCGTTCCTCGGCTGCACCGAATCCCATGGAGACGACCGCCTGGCTCGAACGCGACGGGGAACGCGCCCGAGTCGCCGGGGGATCGGGCAGCGTGATCGTCGTCGTCGCAACGGATGCCCCCTTGCTGCCCGGTCAGTGCGCCGCGCTCGCGCGGCGCGTTCCCCTCGGCCTCGCCCGCACCGGGACCACCGCGAGCCATTTCTCCGGTGACATCTTCCTCGCCTTCTCGACCGCGAACCCCGGCGCTCTGACCTCGATGCTCGGCCACGAGCAGGGCCGCGGTCTCGAGACGCTCGCCTTCGTGCCATGGGGGCGGATCGATCCGTTCTTCGCCGCCGTCGTCGAGGCGGTCGAGGAGGCCACGGTCAACGCTCTCGTGGCCGCCCGTGACACGGTCGGCCGTGACGGGCACGTCGCCTTCGCCCTCCCGCATGACGAGGTGCGGTCCGCCTTCGCGGCACCGCCGCACCCGTCCCCCTCCGTGCCGACCACCGACCGCCAGACCGTGAAGGAGCACGAATGACCGATACGACGAGCGCACCGGCGCATGCCATGCCGTTCACGGCCCCGACAGGCACCCGGCATCCGCTGCCGGCGCCTGAGCTCGGGGCCGCAGTGCGCGCGGACGACCGCGCGCACGTCTTCCACTCCTGGAGCGCGCAGTCGCTCATCGACCCGCTGCCCGTCGCCGGCGGATCGGGCTCGACCTTCTGGGACTACGAGGGCAACGCCTATCTCGACTTCTCGAGCCAGCTCGTGAACCTGAACCTCGGCCACGGGCATCCGGACCTCGTCGAAGCCATCCGGCACCAGGCCGGACGACTGGCGACGATCCAGCCCTCGATGGCGTCCGACGTGCGCGGCGAGCTCGCGCGACGCATCGCAGAGGTCGCACCGGGTGATCTCGACCGGGTCTTCTTCACGAACGGCGGGGCCGACGCGAACGAATACGCGGTGCGGATGGCGCGCCTGGTCACGGGCCGGCGCAAGGTGCTCTCGGCGTACCGCAGCTACCACGGTGCGACGGCCACGGCGATCTCGCTCACGGGAGACCCGCGCCGTTGGGCGAACGAGCCCGGCGACGGCAGCGTCGCCCACTTCTTCGGCCCGTACCCGTATCGTTCCGCGTTCCACTCGTCCACCCCGGAAGAGGAGGCCGATCGTGCGCTCGCGCATCTCGAACAGGTCATCGTCCTCGAGGGCGCGGAGACGATCGCAGCGATCATCCTCGAGACGATCGTGGGCACGAACGGGGTTCTCGTGCCGCCGCCCGGATACCTCGCCGGCGTACGCGAGCTGTGCGACCGGTACGGCATCGTTTACATCGCCGACGAAGTCATGGTCGGGTTCGGCCGGGTCGGCGAGTGGTTCGCGGTGAACGGCTTCGGCGTCGTGCCCGATCTCGTGACCTTCGCGAAGGGCGTGAACTCGGGGTACGTCCCGCTCGGCGGGGTGATCATGTCCCCGTGGATCGCGGCGTATTTCGACGAGCGGCCGTTCCCCGGCGGGCTCACCTACTCCGGGCACCCGCTCGCCTGCGCGGCCGGCGTGGCGACGTTCGAGGTCTTCGAGCGGGACCGCATCCTCGAACACGTCCGCGACCTCGGCGAGCGCATCGTCGCCCCGCGTCTGGCCGCCGTCGCCGATGCGCATCCCTCGGTCGGCGAGGTCCGCGGGCGCGGCCTGTTCTGGGCGATCGAGCTCGTGCGGGATCAGGGCACGCACGAGCCGCTCGTCCCCTTCAACGCCTCCGGTGCCGATGCAGCGCCCGTCGCCGCAGTGGCCGCCGCCTGCAAACGCGCCGGGCTCTGGCCGTTCACGCATTTCAACCGGGTGCACGTGGCCCCGCCGCTCGTCATCGCGGAGGAGGAGCTCGCCCACGGCCTCGACATCATCGACGAGGCGCTCGATGTCGCCGACGCACACCTCGGCTGACGCGGCGCGGGGCCCCGGCCGCATCCGCCCTCAGAACGCGCCGAGGCCCGTCAGCTCGCGGCCGATGACGAGCTGGTGGATCTCGTCCGTGCCCTCGTAGGTGCGGACCGATTCGAGGTTGGCAGCGTGCCGCATCACCGGGAACGCGCTCGTGATGCCGTCGCCGGCCAGGATCGAGCGCGCCTGGTGGGCGATCTCGAGCGCCTCGCGCACCGCGTTCAGTTTGCCGACCGAGATCTGCGCCGGCGTGAGCGCCCCGCGCTCCTTCGCACGCCCGAGGTGCAGCGCGAGCAGGTACCCCTTCTCGAGTTCGACGGCCATATCGGCGAGCTTGGCCTGGGTGAGCTGGGCGGCGCCGATGGGGCGGCCGAACACCTCGCGTTCGCTCGCGCGGCCGACGGCGGCGTCGAAGCAGGATCTGGCCGCGCCCATCGCCCCCCACACGATCCCGAAGCGCGCCTCGTTCAGGCAGCCGAACGGGCCCGACAGGCCCGCCGCATCCGGCAGCATCGCCTCGGCCGGCAGACGCACGCCGTCCAGGCGCACATCGCACTGCACCGAGGCGCGCATCGAGAGCTTTCCGGTGATCGGCGTCGCCTCGAAGCCGGCCGTCGCGGTCGGCACGAGGAAGCCGCGCACCGCCCGGGCACCGGTGCCGAAGCCGTCCTCCTCGACCCGCGCCCACACCACGGCGACGTCGGCGAGCGAGGCGAGGCCGATCCACCGCTTGGCGCCGTCGATGACCCAGTCGCCGCCGTCGCGCCGGGCGACGGTCGTCATCGCGCCCGGGTCGCTGCCGCCCTGCGGTTCGGTGAGCGCGAAGCATCCGACGAGGGTGCCTGCGGCCATCCCGGGCAGCCACTGCTCCTTCTGCGCCTCCGTGCCGTATTCGGCGATCGCGCTCATCGCGAGCGAGCCCTGCACCGAGACGAAGGTGCGCCACCCCGAGTCGGCGGCCTCGATCTCGCTGCACACGAGCCCGTACGAGACGGCGCCGGCGCCGGCGCAGCCGTACCCGGTGAGGTGCATGCCGAGGAAGCCGGCCTCGCCGAGCGCGGGAACGAGTTCGCGGCGGAAGTGCGCGCGCTCCCAGTCGTCGTCGACGACGGGGGCGATGTGTTCGGCGGCGAAGGCGCGCGCCCGGTCGCGCCAGCCGCGTTCCTCCTCGCTGAGCAGGGCGTCGAGGTCGAAGATGCGGTCGAGCGCGGTCACGCGGGTTCCTTTCTCGGGTGCGGATGCCGTGGCGCGGCGTTCTCGGCCGCGCCGGCGCGCCCGTCGGGGGCGTCGCCCGGGCGCGCCCCGGCATCCGCCCATACCGCGCCGTCGTGCTCGCCGAGCCCGGGCGGCCCCTCCGTGTACGCGGCCGGCGTGCGGCCGAGGCCGACGGGGTTCGCGATCGAGGCGCCGCCGGGGGCGACGGGGTCGAGCCCCAGCCCTTCGGCGAACGCGACGGCCTCGGCGATGTCGTTGACGAGCCCGGCCGGAACGCCGGCGTCCGTGCACACCCCCACCCACTCGGCCGCCGGCCGCGTCGCGAAGGCGGCCTCGAGGAGGGGTTCGAGCTCGTCGCGTGCGGCGACGCGGGCCGGGTTCGTCGCATAGCGGGGGTCGTCGGCGAGCTCGGGTCGGCCGATGAGACGCGCGAGGGTGCGGAACTGGCGGTCGTTGCCGACGGCGAGCACGAGCTCCCGGTCGGCGGCGCGGAACACGGCATACGGCGCGATCGAGGGGTGCCGGTTGCCGAGTCGCGCCGGCGCCTGCCCGGTGGCCAGCGTCGAGGAGGCCTGGTTCACGAGGGCCGACAGCAGGCTCTGCAGCAGGTTCACCTCGACGTGCTGGCCGATGCCGCTTCGATCCCGCTCGCGGAGGGCGAGCAGGATGCCGCTCAGCGCGTTCTGCGCGGTGATGACGTCGACGAGGGCGACGCCGGCTTTCACCGGCTCGCCGCCCGGGTGCCCGGTGACCGACATGAGGCCGCCGACGGCCTGCACGAGCAGGTCGTAGCCGGGCATCCCGGCCCCGGCGCCGAATCCGGTGATCGAGCAGCTGATGATCGCGGGGTTCCCGGCGGCGAGCGAGGCGTGGTCGAGCCCGAAGCGGGCCATCACCCCCGGGCGGAAGTTCTCGACGACGACGTCGGCGGATGCCGCGAGCCGTCGCGCCCGGGCGAGCCCGGCCTCCGTCGTCAGGTCGAGCACGACGGATCGTTTGCCGCGGTTCACGGCGCCGAAGTAGGTGGATCGGCCCAGGGCATCCACCGGCGGACGCCATGCGCGCGTCTCGTCGCCGCCGGGCGGCTCGACCTTGATCACGTCGGCGCCGAAGTCGGCCATGAGCATCGTCGCGTAGGGGCCGGCGAGCACCCGCGAGAAGTCGGCGACGCGGATGCCCGCGAGCACTGCCTGCACCTCGGCCTCCTCGCCGTCGTCGCCGGTTGCCGCGAACAGCGCCACCGTGCACGGCCACCATACCCGTAGGCTGGTGCCCGACGGCGCCGACGCCGAACCTGCGGGGCCCGTCGTTCGCATACCCGTGGAAGGAGCCTCATGAGCTACGCCGTCGTCGACCCCGCGACCGGAGCAACGATCGAGCAGTACCCCACCATCACCGACGCCGAGCTCGAGGCGGCCCTGGGCCTGGCCGACGCCGCGCATCGCGACTGGTCGAAGACCTCGACGGTCGGCGAGCGCAGCGCCCTCATCCGCCGGGTCGGGCAGCTGCATTCGGAGCGGCGCGAGCAGCTCGCGAAGATCATCGTGCGCGAGATGGGCAAGCCGATCGAGCAGGCTCTCGGCGAGGTCGATTTCGCCGCCGAGATCTACACGTACTACGCCGACAACGCCGAGGCGATCATGCGCGACGAGCCGATCGATCTGCTCGCCGGCGAGGGCTCGGCGTTCATCCGCCGCGATTCGCTCGGGGTGCTGCTCGGCATCATGCCGTGGAACTTCCCGTACTACCAGGTCGCCCGCTTCGCGGGGCCGAACCTGGTGACCGGCAACACGATCGTCCTGAAGCACGCCCCGCAGTGCCCCGAGTCGGCGATCGCGATCGAGCAGATCTTCCGCGACGCCGGCTTCCCCGCAGGCGCCTATGTCAACATCCTCGCCTCGAACGAGCAGATCGAGGGCGTCATCGCCGACCCGCGGGTGCGCGGCGTCTCGCTCACCGGCTCGGAGCGGGCCGGCACGGCGGTCGCCGAGCTCGCCGGCCGGCACCTGAAGAAGGTCGTGCTCGAGCTCGGCGGTTCGGATCCGTTCCTGCTGTTCTCGACCGACGACCTCGATGCGACGGTGGATGCCGCCGTCTCCGCCCGCCTCGACAACAGCGGTCAGTCGTGCAACGCCGCCAAGCGTTTCATCGTGGTCGACGGGCTGTACGACGCGTTCCTGGAGAAGTTCACGGCGGCGCTCACCGCGGTCGAGGCGAAGGATCCGTCGTCGCCGGATGCGGTCATCGGCCCGCTGTCGTCGGCGGCGGCCGCCGAGCGGCTCGAGGGCCAGGTGCAGCGGGCCGTGGCCGGCGGGGCGACGCTCGTGGCCGGCGGCGGCCGCAGCGGCAACTTCTTCGAGACGACGGTGCTGACCGAGGTGGATGCCGGAAACGACGCGTACCGCGAGGAGTTCTTCGGACCGGTCGCGGCCGTCTACCGCGCCGCCGACGAGGCGGAGGCGGTGCGGATCGCCAACGACACCCCGTTCGGCCTCGGCTCGTACGTGTTCACGACGGATCCCGAGCAGGCGCTGCGCGTGGCGGATGCGATCGAGGCCGGCATGGTCTTCATCAACGCGGTGGGCGCAGAGGGCGCCGAGCTGCCCTTCGGCGGTGTGAAGCGTTCGGGTTCGGGCCGCGAGCTCGGCCGTCTCGGCGCCGACGAGTTCGTCAACAAGAAGCTCATCCGCATCGGCGGCTGAGCGGGCGCGCGCCGCGGCGAACGGATGCCGCGGCGCGCCGCCTCCGCTCCCGCTCCTCCCCGCCCCCGGAAACGACGAAGGGCCCGCCGAGGCGGGCCCTTCGTGTACGCGGTGTGCGTCAGATCGCGTTGACGTCCAGCGGGATGCCGGGGCCGAACGTGGTCGACACAGCGCCCTTCTGGATGTAGCGGCCCTTCGCGCTCGACGGCTTCAGGCGCACGACCTCTTCGAGGGCGGCCTTGATGTTGTCGTCGAGCTGCTGCTCGGAGAACGAGGCCTTGCCGACGACGAAGTGCACGTTGGCGTGCTTGTCGACGCGGAACTCGATCTTGCCGCCCTTGATGTCCTCGACGGCCTTGGCCGGGTTCGGGGTCACCGTGCCGGTCTTCGGGTTCGGCATCAGGCCGCGGGGGCCGAGCACCTTGCCGAGACGGCCGACCTGGCCCATGAGCTCGGGCGTGGCCACAGCCGCGTCGAACGAGGTGTAGCCGCCGGCGACCTTCTCGATGAGCTCGGCGCCGCCGACCTCGTCGGCGCCCGCGGCGATCGCGGCCTCGGCCGCGGGGCCGGTCGCGAAGACGATGACGCGGGCGGTCTTGCCGGTGCCGTGCGGGAGGATGACGGTGCCGCGCACCATCTGGTCCGCCTTGCGCGGGTCGACGCCGAGCTTGACGGCGACCTCGACGGTCGAGTCGGTCTTGGCCGAACCCGTCTGCTTGGCGAGGGCGACGGCCTCCGACGGGGTGTAGTACTTGCCGGCCTCGATCTTCTCGGCCGCGGCCCGGTAGGCCTTGGACTTCTTCGCCATGTTGGTTCTCCTTGAGAGAGTGTGGTCATCGCGCCTGGCGGGCGCTGCCACGATGTGAGTTCTGTGCGGGATGCCGCGCGATGCGGCGTCCTCGATCTCGTGGCCTCGAGACGCGCTTCGCGCTCCTCGACCGACGAGATCGGCCGGTTATTCGACCGTGATGCCCATCGAACGGGCGGTGCCCGCGATGATCTTCGACGCGGCGTCGAGGTCGTTCGCGTTCAGGTCGGCCATCTTCTGCTCGGCGATCGCGCGCACCTGGTCGTTGCTGATCTTGCCGACCTTGGTGGTGTGCGGGACGCCCGAGCCCTTGGCGACGCCGGCGGCCTTCTTGATGAGCTCCGCGGCGGGCGGGGTCTTCAGGACGAAGGTGAACGAGCGGTCCTCGTAGACGGTGATCTCGACGGGGATCACATTGCCGCGCTGCGACTCGGTCGCGGCGTTGTAGGCCTTGCAGAACTCCATGATGTTCACGCCGTGCTGACCCAGGGCGGGGCCGATCGGCGGGGCGGGGTTCGCGGCGCCGGCCTTGATCTGAAGCTTGATCAGACCGGTGACCTTCTTCTTCGGTGCCATGATTTCTCTCTTTCTGTTCGAACGCCCGCATCGGGGCACTCTCCCGCGGTCCCGGTCGATCCGGGATGCGGTGGGGATGTGCGCGAAGGCACAACCGCTCAAGCATAGCGGATGCGCCTGCGCGCCGACTGGATCGTTAGAGCTTGGTGACCTGGTCGAAGCTCAGCTCGACCGGCGTCTCGCGCTCGAAGAGCGAGACGAGCACCGTGAGCTTGCCGCTCTCGGGCTTGATCTCGTTGATCGTGCCGGGCAGGCCCGCGAAGGAGCCGTCCTTGATCGTGATGGTCTCGCCGATCTCGAAATCGACCTCGGCGATGACCGGGCGGGCAGCCTGCGCGCCGCCGGCCTGAGCCTTGCCGCCCTTGGCCGCCGGAACCTCCTTGGGCTCGACGAGGCTCTTCAGCATGTTGAAGGCCTCTTCGAAGCGAAGCGGCGTGGGGTTGTGGGCGTTGCCGACGAAGCCGGTGACGCCCGGGGTGTGACGGATGACCGACCAGGAGTCCTCGTTCAGCTCCATGCGCACGAGCACATAGCTCGGGATGCGCACGCGCGTGACCATCTTGCGCTGGCCGTTCTTGATCTCGACCACGTCTTCCATGGGCACTTCGACCTGGTAGATGTAGTCGGCCATGCCCATCGACTCGCGACGCTGTTCGATGTTCGCCTTCACACGACGCTCGAAGCCCGCATACGAGTGCACGACGTACCACTTGCCGGGCTGGAAGCGCAGTTCGGCACGGAAGTCGGCGTAGGGGTCGACCTCTTCCGCCTCGTCCTCCGCGGCGTCGGCCGCGGCCTCCGCCTCCTCGGCGGAGTCGATGTCGAGCGCGTCGTCGACGACCGCATCGGCCTCGGCGTCCTTCGCCTCGGCGAGGGAATCGAGCGCGGCCTGCAGGTCGGTCTCGTCATCGCCGTCGACGTGCATGGCGCGCTCCTCGGCGGGCTCGACCGAATCCTCGGCCTGCTCGAGGACGTTGCCCTCCTGGGCCTCGTCGTCGTCGGCCGACTGCTCTGCGGCGGTCGCCCAGTCGGCGTCCTCGTACTCGCTCTTTGCCACTTCTCTATCCTTCTCGCTGGTCTGTGCCCCCCGGCCGTGCGCCCCGACCGCCGGCCGGCTCCCGCCGGAAGGTCCGATCAGGCGCCCGGTTGACCGAAGGTCCAGAGCACGGCCCATCCGAACAGCTGGTCGAGGCCCCAGACGATCGCCATCATGATGACCACGAAGACGAGCACCACGCCGGTGAAGCTGAAGAGCTCTTTGCGGGTCGGGGTGACGACCTTCTTGAGCTCGTTGACGACCTGACGGATGAACAGCGCGATCCTCGAGAACGGGTTCCGGCGCGCAGCGCGCTGGCGCTTCGCGTCGGCGACGACATCCTCACTGGGTTCGTCGATGATTTTCCGAGCCACCTCGTCACCTTTCGGATGGGTCGGCATTCGCTGCCGACTCGCAGGGCGGACAGGACTCGAACCTGCAACCTGCGGTTTTGGAGACCGCTGCTCTACCAATTGAGCCACCGCCCTTCAGGGGAATCAACCCCTGAAGCTGCACGACGCCCGATCCGTTCCGCACCCGTGAAAACGGGCGCAGTCGAGCTTGGTCGTCGTTCGCAACCTCAGCAAGTCTAGGTGACGCCGGGCCCTCGGCCAAACCGCCCGGCGCGGGAATCCTCGGCAGGGGCCGGAGCCGCTCGCGCACGGCGCCGCGGCGCAATAGATTCGTGGATAGCAGCCGCTCGGAAGGGGGACGCATGCAGCCCGAACGCGCCGCACGCCGCTTCGCCGAACCGAATCGCGGCCTCGAACCGAGCGGCGAGCACGCCGAATTCCGCGCCGACCTCGAACGCATCCGCTTCTCGCCGTACTTCTCCCGGCTCTCGGCCGTCACCCAGGTCATCGCCCAGCCGGGAGCCGGGCCCCTCATCCACAACCGGCTCACCCACTCGGTGAAGGTCACCGCCGTCGCCCGCACGATCGCCGTGGAACTCGCCGCCCCGGACTCGCCGGCCCGCGAACTCGCCCTGGCCTCGGGCTGCGACGCCGTCGTCGTCCAGGCCGCCGCAAGCGCCCACGATCTCGGGCATCCCCCGTTCGGCCACCTCGGCGAACGCGTCCTCGACCGGCTCGCCCGCGATACCCTCGGCCTCGCCGACGGGTTCGAAGGCAACGCGCAGAGCTATCGCATCCTCGCCACCCTCGACGTCTCGGCGACCGCGCCGCGCGGCCTGAACCTCACCGCCGCGGTGCGGGCGGCCGTCGCCAAGTATCCGTGGACGCGCTTCGTCGACGCCGCCGCCTACGGCGACGGCCCGCTGCCGCGCGGCCTCCGGCGCACCCCGGGCGTCGGCGGGGCGCCCGGCACCGTCGAGGCCCCCAAGTTCTCGGCGTACGACCTCGACGCCGCCGACCTGTTCGGCGCGCGCGCCGGTCTGCCGCCCATGCAGCAGTCCCTCGAATGCTCGATCATGGACCTCGCCGACGACATCGCCTACTCCATCCACGACGTCGACGACTTCTACCGGGCGGGCCTCCTCGGCCAGGGCGCGGTCGCCCGCGAGTTCCGCGGCTGGACCGAGGCCTCGAGCGAACTGGCCGCCCTCGACGCCGAAGCCCTCGCCGAACGCGGCGCCCCGCCCGGCGCCGCCCTCGACGCCCTCCGCCGGAAGCTGCACCGCAGCGACCCCTGGATCGCGGACGACGATGCCTTCGCCGACGCCGTCTCCGTCGTCGCCGACGACCTCGTCGACGGCCTGCTCGCGACCCCGTTCGACGGATCCATCTCCGCCGAACGCGCCCTCTCCTCCTTCACCGGCCGCTGGATCGCGCACCTGCAGGCCTCCGTCGTCCCCGCGCCGGAGGGCGTCGTGCGATCCGGCCTCGTCACCCTCGACCGGCGGGCCTGGCACGAGGTCGAGGTGCTGAAGTTCGTGCACCGGCACTTCATCCTCGACCGCGCCGACATCGTCATGTACCAGCGCGGCCTCAGCCGGGTGCTGACCCGCGCCGTCAAGGGCCTCGCCGCCTGGATCACCGACGAAGAAGACCGCACGCGCGTGCCCGAACGCCTCCGCGAACTCGTCGAGATCGCCGCAGACGGCTACGCGCGACTGCACGACGAACGCCCCGACGGCATCCCGCTGCCCGACCGCGCCGACGTGCCGAGCCTCGCCGTCGCCCGCGGCGTCGTCGACTACGTCGCCTCGCTCTCCGACGACCAGGCCCTCGCCGTCTCCGAAGCCATCGACGGCCGCCCCGACCGGCTGTGGGACATCGGGCAGAACCTCTGAGCGTCGCTACTCGACAGGCGGATGCGGATGCACGTCGGTCGAGCAGGCGCGTAGCGCCGTATCGAGACCCGGTGCCCGGGGGTCTCGATACGCTCCTGCGTCGCTCCTCGACCGGCGGATGCGGATGCACGTCGGTCGAGCAGGCGCGCAGCGCCGTATCGAGACCCGGTGCCCGGGGGTCTCGATACGCTCCTGCGTCGCTCCTCGACCGGCGGATGCGGATGCACGTCGGTCGAGCAGGCGCGCAGCGCCGTATCGAGACCCGGTGCCCGGGGGTCTCGATACGCTCCTGTCCGCGAGTGGGTGCCGAGACGCTGCGCCCCGGACGGGCGGCCCCGGGCATCCACCCGGGGCATGGGGCCGTCGGTAGACTCGGTGACGTGACCCTGCACCCGCGCCTGTCCGCCCGCATCTCACGTATCGCCGAGTCCGCGACGCTCAAGGTCGACGCCAAGGCGAAGGCCCTGAAGGCCGAGGGCCGCCCGATCGTGTCGTACGCCGCCGGGGAGCCCGACTTCCCGACGCCCGAGCACATCGTCGAGGCCGCCCTCGCCGCCGTGCACGACCCGAAGAACCACAAGTACACGCCCGCCGCCGGCCTGCCGGAGCTGCGCGAGGCGATCGCCGCGAAGACGCTCCGCGACTCGGGGCTCGAGGTCTCGCCGTCGCAGGTCATCGTCACCAACGGCGGCAAGCAGGCCGTGTACGAGGCGTTCCAGACGATCCTCGACGACGGCGACGAGGTCATCGTCCCGACCCCGTTCTGGACGACCTACCCCGAGGCGATCAAGCTCGCCGGCGGCACCCAGGTCGACGTGTTCGCCGGCTCCGAGCAGGGCTACCTCGTCACCGTCGAGCAGCTCGAAGCCGCCCGCACCGAGCGCACGCGCGCCCTGCTGTTCGTCTCGCCGTCGAACCCGACCGGCGCCGTCTACCCCGCCGACCGCGTCCGCGAGATCGGCGAATGGGCGCTCGAGCACGGCATCTGGGTCATCGCCGACGAGATCTACCAGAACCTCACCTACGCCGACGACCCCGACGGCATGCCGCCGCGCGCGGTCTCGATCGTCGAAGCCGTTCCCGAGCTCGCCGGGCAGGCCCTGCTCGTCAACGGCGTCGCGAAGACGTACGCGATGACCGGCTGGCGGCTCGGATGGATGGTCGGGCCCGCCGACGCGATCAAGGGCGCCGCCGACCTGCAGTCGCACCTCACCTCGAACGTGTCGAACATCTCCCAGCGGGCCGCGATCGCCGCCCTCACCGGGCCGCAGGAGCCCGTCGAGGAGATGCGTCGCGCCTTCGACCGCCGGCGCCGCACCATCGTCGCCGAGCTCTCGAAGATCGAAGGGCTCTCGGTGCCGGTTCCGCAGGGCGCGTTCTACGTGTACCCCGACGTGTCGGGCCTGCTCGGGCGCGACTGGGGCGGTATGACGCCGCGCACCTCGCTCGAGCTCGCCGACCTCATGCTCGAGCGCGCCGACGTCGCGGCGGTGCCGGGCGAGGCGTTCGGGCCGAGCGGGTTCCTCCGCTTCAGCTACGCCCTCGGCGACGAACCGCTGCTGGAGGGCGTGCAGCGGCTGCAGCGGCTGTTCGGGTAGGCGTTCAGCGCAGGACGGCGCGGGCTTCGGCGACGACCGCCTCGGCGACGGCGTCGAGCAGCGGCGAGCCGAGGTTCCACTGCTGCCAGTGCAGCGGCACGTCGATCGGATCCCCGGCCAGGCGCACGAGCGCACCTGCGTCGAGCTCGGCCTCGCACTGCATGCGCGGCAGCATCCCCCACCCGAGCCCGAGCTTGACGGCCTCGGCGAAATCGTTCGACGCCGGCACGTAGTGCCTGGGCGGCGCCTCGGGGTCGATGCCCCGGGCGGCGAGATACTGGGCCTGCAGTTCGTCGCGGCGGTCGAAGTCGATGAGCGGGGCGGATGCCTCGGGGGCGTTGGATGCGTCGCGCCGGGTGGATGCCGCGGGCGCCGCGGATGCCGCCGGCGCCGCCGGCGGGGGCGGTGCCGGGCGGGCGGGGTGCGCTCGGGCATCCACTCGGGGCAGGCGCCAGCGTTCGGCGAAGGCGGGCGTCGCCACCGGCAGGTACCGCATGACGCCGAGCGGGCGGGTGACGCAGCCGGCGACCGGGCGCTCCTGCGAGGTGACGGCGGCCATGACCGTGCCGGATTCGAGCAGGCCGGCGGTGAAGTCCTGGTCGTCGCGGTGCAGGTCGAAGACGACCGCGCGGCCGGCGGCGACGCGGGCGAGCGCGGGCAGCAGCCAGGTGCCCATCGAGTCGGCGTTCACGGCGAGCGGCAGGGACACCGGCTGATCCGGCTCCGGGTCGAGGCCGAGGGCGGCGAGGGCGTCGTGCTCGAGCAGAGCCGCCTGCCGTGCGAGCCGGACGATCGCGGCGCCGGCCTCGGTCGGGCGCACGGGTTTCTGCCGGACGACGAGCACCCGGCCGAGCTGCCGCTCGAGCGATTTGATGCGCTGCGAGACGGCGGACGGCGTGATGCGGAGCCGTGCGGCGGCCGCGTCGAAGGTGCCCTCGTCGACGGCGGCGACGAGCGTGCGGGCGGCATCCATCGGAATCTGCATCTGAAGCCATGCTAACGCCACTGAAGAATCCTGAGCTGGACTGTCGGCGGACCGCTGCGTACCGTCGAAGGCGTGCTCAGTCCCGCGCTGGCCGGCCTCGGCCTCGGCCTCTCCCTCATCATCGCCATCGGCGCCCAGAACCTCTTCGTGCTCCGTCAGGGCGTGCGGCGCGAGCACGTCTTCGCGATCGCCGCGATCTGCGCCCTCAGCGACCTCGTGCTCATCGCCGCAGGCGTCGCCGGCGTCGGCGCAGTGATCGCCGCGGTGCCGTGGCTCGTCGAGGCGATCCGCTGGGCGGGCGCGGCGTTCCTCGTCGTGTACGGACTGCTCGCCGCGCGACGCGCCTGGAAGCCGAGCGGGAACGTGCTGGATGCCGCGGCCGCCGCCCCGGAGGCCGCGCCCGGGTCTGCGCCCGCCGCCCCGGAGGCCGCTTCCCGGTCCGTCCCCGCCGCCCCGGAGGCCGCTTCCCGGTCCGTCCCCGCCGCCCCGGAGGCCGCTTCCGTTTCCTGCGCAATGCAGGAACGCGTCGGCGTGTCGCCGGCCGCCATCGGCGAGTCGGGGGCGACACGCCCATCCGTTCCTGCATTGCGCAGTGGTGGGGGCCCGAGGCGAGGGTGGATGCGGGGGCGGGGGTGGATGCGGGGGCGGGGGTGGATGCCGGGGGCACGGCGAGCGCCGGGGGCACGGCGAGCGCGGGGTCGGCGCGCCGGGGCATCCGCACCCGGGGGCTGCTGGCGGCGATCGGCACGTGCCTGGCGCTCACGTGGCTGAACCCGCACGTGTACCTCGACACGGTGTTCATGCTCGGGTCGATCGCGAACTCGCACGGCGAGGGGCGCTGGGCGTTCGCGGCCGGCGCGGGGGCGGCGAGCATCCTCTGGTTCTTCGCGCTCGCCTACGGGGCTCGGCTGCTCGGGCGCGTGCTCGCCAGCCCGCGCGCCTGGCGAGTGCTGGACACGGTCATCGCCGTCGTCATGATCGCGCTCGGCATCTCGCTCGTGCTCCACTGACGCGGGCGGGCGGGCGGGCAGCGTCGGCGCGGGCGGCGCGTTCGCGCCACCGAATCGGAGATCGCCACGGAATCGGATGGATGGAGCTGATTCCATCCGGAACGGTGGCGATCTCCGGAACCGTGGCGGCCGGTGAGGGTGCAGCGACTGAGGGGACGACCGAGCCGGGGCGGCGGGGCCGCCTGGCGCCGCCCCACCGAATCGGAGATCGCCACGGAATCGGATGGATAGGGCTGATTTCATCCGGAACGGTGGCGATCTCCGGAACCGTGGCGGCCGGAAGGACGGCGACGGTCGAGAGCAGGGTGAGGGCGGCACGGGTGAGGGCGGCGGGGAGAGCGGCGGCGGGGAGAGCGGCGGCAGGGAGAGCGGCGGCAGGGAGAGCGGCGGCGGCGGGGAGAGCGGCGGCTGGCGAGAGCGGCGGCAGGCGATCGAGGCGGCAGGGGTGAGGGCGGCAGGGGTGAGAGCGGCAGGGAGAGCGGCGGCTGGTGCGAGCGGCGGGTGGAGTGCGCGACTACAGCAGGCGGCGCTTGCTCGCCCAGACGGTGAGCTCGTGCCGGTTCGAGAGCTGGAGTTTGCGGAGCACCGCCGACACGTGGGTCTCGACCGTCTTCGTGGAGATGAAGAGCTCGGCGGCGACCTCCTTGTAGGCGTAGCCGCGGGCGATGAGACGCATCACCTCCTGCTCGCGCGCCGACAGGCGATCGAGTTCGTCGGAGGCCTCGGCGGTCTCGCCGAGGGCGGCGCCGAAGGCGTCGAGGACGAAGCCGGCCAGGCGCGGCGAGAAGACCGCATCCCCGCCGGCGACCGCGTGGATCGCCCGCGACACATCCTGCCCCGAGGAGCCCTTCGTGATGTACCCGCGGGCGCCGGCGCGGATGACGCCGACGACGTCGTCGGCCTTGTCGGAGACGCTGAGGGCGAGGAACCGCGTGCCGGGCACGGATGCCGCCGCACGCCGCATGACCTCGGCGCCGCCGGTCGAGCCGGCCGGCACGCCCTCGCCGGGCAGGTGCACGTCGAGGAGCACGACGCCCGGCGCCTCGCCGCAGACGACGGTGACGGCAGACTCGACGTCATGGGCCTCGCCGACGACCTCGATCGTGTCGTCGAGTTCGGCGCGCAGCCCCGAACGGAACACGGGATGGTCGTCGACGACGACGACGCGGACGCGCTCAGGCAATGCCGACCTCCTCGTTCGGGCGCGACGCGGCGCGGGCCCCCGCAGGGCGGGCAGGCGGGGTGTGGATGCCGGATGCACCGCCCCCGGCATCCACCCGGCCCGCCTCGCGGACCCCGAACGCGAGATGCACCTCGGTGCCGACGCCGCCGGCGCCCGGCGCGACCGTCGCCGAACCCCCGGCCCGGCGCATCCGCCCCACGATGGACTCGCGGACGCCCAGGCGGTCCCCCGGCACCCCGGCCGGGTCGAAGCCCGGGCCGCGATCGCGGACGAACACGTCGACCCGATCGGGGCCGCCCTCGAGGTAGACGGAGACCTCGCCGCCGGCATGGCGGGCGGCGTTCAGCATCGCCTCGCGGGTCGCCGCGGCGAGCTCGCCGTGCGCGCCCTCGGCCGAGGCGCCGACCTCGACGACGTCGAAGGTGACGGGGTAGTCGATCTCGAGGGCTGCGGCGAAGTCGCGCACGTCCGTGCCGAGGTCGGCCTCGCGGGGCACGTCGCCGGCGTGCAGCCAGTCGCGCAGCTCCCGCTCCTGCGCGCGGGCGATGCGGGCGACCTCGCTGGAGGCCCCGGCGCGGCGCTGGATGAGCGCGAGGGTCTGCAGCACGGAATCGTGCAGGTGGGCGGCGATCTCGCTGCGCTGCTCCTCGCGGACGCGCCGGGTGCGTTCCTCGCCGAGTTCGCGGACGCGGGCCGCGAGCGGCGGGGCGAAGACCAAGCAGACCTCGACCACGAGCACCATCGCGACGATGACGCCCTCCGTCGACAGCAGCACCTGCGTCCACAGCAGCAGCACGAGCATCACGCTCGGCACGGCGAACGCGGCCAGCCGCACGAGGCGCTCCACAGCGGGCCCGCGGGCCGGGTCGACGCGGTCGACGAACGTCGTCCAGCTCGCGGCGGCGACGGCGAACGCCCCGGCGGCGGGGGCGAGCAGCATCCACCCGCTGCCGAGCACCATCGATGCGACCGTCAGCACCGCGAATACGGCGGCGAGGCCGAGCAGCACCCAGGCGACGGGGGCGCGGCGCGTCGGCGCGGCCGCCGGGGCCGGCTGCGCCACGGCATCCGCCCACGGCATCGTCGCCCACAGCCACAGGTAGAGCAGCACGCCCGCCCCGGCGAACGGAACGAGGAGGACGAAGGCGAAGCGCACCGCGTCGGCGGGGACGCCGAGGTGGGTGCCGAGGCCCTCGGCGACGCCGGTCGCCAGGCACGCGCGCGGCCGGGCGAGCGGGGGCCTGGTCGGCGGCGGCGTGCGCGGGGGCATGCCGGTATCCAAGCAGACGCGGGCGGCGGCGGCACATCCCCGGGGCGCGGATCAGGGACGCGTCAGGGCGAACCCCCATAGCGGGCCGCGCGGCCGAGCCGGAAGGATCGAGGGCATGACGAACGATCCCCCCACGTCGCCGCTGCGCGGTCTGGCGAGAGTGCCCGCGTCCATCTCGGGTGAGGACGGCGGCGCCGGCCGGCCGGGCGGCGACACGGGCGATGCGCCCGCGAACGGGAGCGCACGGCTGCGGTTCTTCGACTGGGTGCGCACGCTCGACGTCGAGCGCCGCGACGGCTGGCTCGGCGGCGTCTGCGCCGGGGTCGCGGCCCGCATCGGCATCGACCCGCTCATCGTCCGCGGCATCGTGGTCGTGGCGGCGATCTTCGCATCGCCGGTGGTCTTCGTCTACCTCCTGGGGTGGATGCTGCTGCCCGATCGGCGCGGCCGCATCCACCTCGAGGAGCTGTTCGCCGCCCGCTTCGACGCGACGAACATCGCCCTGCTCGTGCTCGCCATCGCGAGCCTCGCCCTGTCGACGCAGAACCTGATCGGCTCGGCGAGCATGTGGCTCGACAGCTTCTGGTGGCCGCTTGCGGCCGTGGCGGTATCGCTGCCGGTCGTCGGCATCCTGCTCGTGGCCGGCCTCGTCGTCCTCGTGGTGTGGATCGCGCGGCGCGCCGAGCGCGGGCCGGCGTCGCGTTCGGGGTGGATGCCGCGGGCGCCGCTGCGGGGGCGGGGGCCGCTCGGGGGCGGGCGCTGCCGCCGGGCCGGGCGCTGCTGCTGCCGGGGCGGGGCCCGCTCGGGAGGCGGATGCCGCGGGCACCGCGGCATCGGGCTCCGCGGATGCGGCGAGCGCGGCATCCACCGCGGCGTTCTTCCACCCGCCCCACCCCGACTCGCCGGCCGCGCGCATCGCCGACCCGGCCGAGACGGCCGCGCCCGCCTCCCCGTCGGGCCGCCGCCGGCGCCGCCCGTGCGCCCCGTGAACGCGAGCGACGACGAACTCGAAGCCTGGCGCCGCCAGCACGAGGCGTGGAAGGCGGAGCGGGCCGCCTGGAAGGCCGATGTCGCCGAGGCCGACCGGCGCGCGAAGGAGCACTGGGCCGAGGAGTACCGGGCCGGCGCCGCCGACTTCGCCCGCCAGTCCGCCGAGGCCAAACGCGCCCGCCGCGCCGCCCGCCCGCGGGCCGGGTTCGCGTTCGTCGCGACGCTCGTGGGAGCGGCGCTGCTCGTCGGTGCGTTCCTCGCCATCGGGGCACGCGGCACCGCCGAGATCGCTAGCTACGCCGTGAGCGTCGGCCTCGTCGGCGCCGGGCTCGTCGTCTCGCTCGGCATGATCGTCGCCGGCGTCATGCGGCGACGCAGCGGATTCCTCGCGTTCCTGGCCGCGGCATCCCTCGTCGTCGGCATCGGGGCCGCCGCTATCCCGCGGAACACGGAGGTGCTGTGGCCGAGCGCCTATGTGTCGCTGCCGGGCATCGAGCCCTCGTACACGCAACCCTTCGGTGCGCTGTGGATCAGCGACAACGGCTGGACCCTCGACCCCGGCCGGCCGTTCGCGACCACGATCGACAAGAACTTCGGCGACGTCGGCATCGACCTGCAAGCGGCGACCCCCCTCGAGGTCGTCGTCGAGCTCGGCGGATCGGGCGTGGTCAGGATGCAGCACATCACGCCGAGCGGGGAGGCCACCGACCGGACCCTCGCCGGCACAGAGGAGGACGGCGTGACCCGCTACCGCATCCGCACCGCCGGCGACTCCGAACCCGTCGGAACCCTCACCGTCCGCATCCGCCAGCAGGGCGATGTCACCTTCACGATCTGGGAGCAGGAATGAGCGACACGACCCCGACGATCCCGCTGCCGGACGGGGCTCCGGCGCTCGACGGCACCCCGGCATCCGCTGCAGCCCCGGTCGACGGTTCCCCGGCATCGGCCGCCGCATCGCCGGCCGCCCCGGCCGGGCCGCGCATCCGCTGGGCCGCGATCCTCTGGGGCACCGTGTTCGCCGTCATCGCCGCGGTGAGCCTGGCCGTGCTGCTCGACGCCCCGCGCCGCATCGCCTTCGCGGAGTGGATCGGCGCCCTCTCCCCCGGCCTCGCGACCCTCTACGGCGTGCTCATCCTCGGCGGCATCGTGCTGCTCGTCGGTCTCCTCGGCCTCATCCGCGGCGCCGAGCGCCGGTTCGCCGCCCGCCGCGCCGCCGAGGATTCCGCAGTGGATGCCGGGGCGCACTGAGCGGCCGCGGTCAGCGACCGAGGATCCCATCGACGAACGACGTGCACTCGGCGATCAACTCACCGAACTGCTCCGGTGTGGAGTCCGTGAGCCGTTGCTTCCTGCGCCAGGCCGCCCATCTGGCCTGGGCAAGATCGGGCATCTGCACCAGCAACGGCCCCAAGGGTTCGAGGGAGATGCCGCGGTGGGCAGCCACATCCGTCAACGCGTGACGCAGTTCAACGGTGTCGATGCTTCGGCTCCGCGAGACCGCGACGATGTCCACGAAGTCCCGCCACTGCGTGTTCTGCTCTCCGCGGTCGATCGCGGTGACGATCTTCTCGCTCGATCTCGATAGTCTTCCGAACACGCGCTTCCACATCGGCGATGTCGTTCGAGAGGCCCCTCGCTGCGAGGTCGATATCGCGAGTCGGCCGCCGGGACGCGAACGCCGCCATCAGCACGCCGCCCTTCAACACGAAGTCGGGAGCGAACGGCGACGACGTCAAACGCGCGAGGAAGCCTTCGAGCGCATACACGGTGAAGTACTCCATCGGTTCGCGCCCGCGCTGCTTGGCGAGGTTCCGCAGATCGTTGAACGCCCGACCGGCCGAGTCATCGCGCGCCGGTACTGGAGGGGCGGTCACAGGAGCACCGCCAGTGCCACCCTCAGCTTCGGGAGTGCTTTCGGGAATGCCGCCGCGATTTTCAGCAGCTTCGACGGCGAGCTTCCGCGTCGTCGCAGCCATCGACGGAGGGCTTCGTGCGCCACGTCGTCTCCTTCACGGTGCATGAGACGAAACGTGTCGACGATCGCTCGCTCCGCCGAATACACGGCGACACGGACCCCGCCGCCGGCATCGATGAACTCGCGGCCGAGCGCGAAGGTCGCATCGTCGAAGCTGTGCCACACGACATGCTCGAAGCCCGCGGGGTGTCGGACGCCTCGGGGCAGGGCGATATCGCTTGCGAACGGGATCGCGTCACTCAGGTCGTGGTGCACGAGTGCGCTCGTCAGGCACAGGGTCGAGGCCGGATGTATCGCCGATGCCGCAGCGAGCGAGATGAACGCGGGGTCCACGACATCGGACCGAATGAAGACGCCTCGGCCGATGCGTTCGATTTCTCCGCGATCGAGCATTCCGTACACCTGGTCCTTCCGCACACCGCTCCGTCGTGCGGCATCGAGCGTGAACGCAGCAGGCAGATCGAGGGACATCATCAACTCCTAACTGTCTGCAGGCAGATAGTATCTGTGTACAGTTCGGAAGACAAGGCGCGCATACACGGGGGATCCACGGCATCCACACGCCTCCACGCACGGAGCGGCCGCACATCGAGCGATCGCGTCAGTCGACGTCGAGGGTGATCTGCCGGATGACGGCCTGCGGGACGACGGAGCCGCTGTCGACGGCGTCGGCGTAGCAGTCGATCGTGAGGACCGGGGCGACGCCGGCGTCCGGCATCGAGCGGGCTCGGACGAGCATCAGGTGTTCGACGCCGTCCAGCCGATACCGCACGAGGTCCTCCGAGAATTCGATCTCGCTCGAACCGTCCGGAGTCGCCGCCGGCACCCGCACGACGGCGGTGCCGTGCGAGACGAGGTCCTCGAAGTCGGCGAGCAGCATGTCGAGGTAGGACTCGGTGTCGGCCGCATCCGAGATCGGGGCAGGGTCGAAGGTCACGGTCTCGGCGTAGAGCAGGCAGGATTCGTGCTCGAGCTGGAAACCGGGCACGTCGTCGCCGGGATCGACCTCGACCCAGCCCGCGATCGTCGGCGGCCGGTGCCAGTCCGCGGAGAGCCCCGGGAAGTCCTCCTCGAGCGGCAGCCGTTTCGGGAAAGCACCGGGCTCGACGGGTTCTTCGGGAACGAAGATGTCCGGGTCGCGGTACGGCGCGGCATCCTGTACGCCCTCGCGCGCCGACTCCTCCAGCGCCCACTGCCAGACGAGCAGCCCTTCGGGCGTCTCGCCGCGTGCGACGACGCCGGCCGTGATGCCGCCGAGCGCCCCGAACAGCGAGGCCGCCGACGCCCCGAGCACGCCGGCGGCGAGCAGCGCCCAGCCCCATGACGGCATTCCGCGACGGAACGGGCTCGGTTCGGACGCGGCGGGCGCGCGCGGGGGTTCTACGGTCACGGTCGGGCCTTCCTGGGGGCGGTGTCGGGGAGCACCGACCGGATGCTATCCGGCGCCGCACCGGCGGGTCAGTCCCCCGTTCGGGGGCGTCCTTGCGCGCGACGGTCGCCGTCGATAGCGTCATCGCATCTTCCGAGGATGGATGCCGATGCCCCGATCGACCCGACGCTCCACGGCACCTGCGGCACGGCCGACCCGGCCGGGCGCGTTCCGCCGCTTCGCACGCGACCGCGGCCGCATCGCCGTCACCGGAGCGCTCGCGCTCGCCGGCCTCCTCGTCGGCCTCCTGCCGGCGGGCTTCGGCTGGGTCCTGCACGGCTCCGACGCCGAACGCGGGCCGTACGACCTCATCGTCACGGCGGGCGCGGAGGCGTTCCCCGACGGCCTCGTCCCACCGGGCTTCGTCACCGAGGAGCGGATGAGCCTTGACGAACTCGACATCGTCCGCGGTATCGAGGGGGTGGGGGTCGCAGCGCCGTTCGGGCTGGTCGCCGCAGCGAACTGGCCGAACATCGACCCGCGGTATTCGGTCGAGCTCACCGACTCGACGACGCCGGATCCGCAGGCCTTCCGCACCAACCTCACCGTCACCACAGATGACGGAACAGGTGAACGGCTCGTCAGCGAGCAGGAGATCATCATCTCCGTCGACCGCTCGGACGCACCGCCGACGCCGGTCGAGCCGGTCCTGCAGGACGGCCAGTGGACCTGCGTGCGCCCGGACGGCGGCTGGACCATCACCTCGGAGAAGCCGGCACCCGGCGCCTGCGCCGAACCGCAGTACCACGTGGCGATCCAGCCCACGGCGAGCAACGCGTCGACATATGTGAACGGGATGGAGGAGGGCGAAGCCCTCTTCACGCTCACGATGACGCCGCAGACCGGGCAATGGGTCGCCCTCCTCGACCCGATCGCCGAGGCCGAACTCGCCGGGCCGGGCACGGCCCTCGACGAGCTGGCCGCCTACGAGCGTGCCTCCGCGGCCGGCGAACTGGCTTCGTGGCCGGAGGACCACGACGGCGACGCGGCCGAGGCGATCCGCTGGTACGTGGAGCACACCGAGGAGCCGCTCTCGAGGATCCGCCCGGCGATCGTGCTCGACACGCCGCGGGCCGTGCTCCGGCACACGCTCGACATCGCCGCGCTCGGACCGACCGCGATGCTGGGCGACGGCACGCCCCGCTACACCCTCCTCGACGAGCGCCCCAGCGAGCCGGTGGGGTCGATCGACCTCGATCTCGGCGACCGCACCGCGCCCTTCGCGACCCAGGACGTGCCGCGCGTGCGCTGGCCGGCGGGCCCGGTGCTCGACGGGGAGCCCGTGCCGTTCCGATCCTGGAGCTTCGCCGACGACGTGCTGCCGGCTCGACCGATGGCGTACGAGGGCGAGCGGATCGTGCCGCAGAAGCCGGCGGCGATGCGCTCGGCCTGGCTCGACGTCGACGCGCGGACGACCGCATACCAGGGGCTCGACCTCGGCGGAGGCACCGCCGGTTCGGTGCAACCGTCGACGGGCTTCGTGCCCGTCGCGGATGCCGACGCATCCGCCGTCGCGATCGACGGCGCCCTCGGCTCGGGCCCGCGCCGGCTCGTCGCCGATGCCGAGGGCACGCCCGTCGACGCCGTCGAGCTCCTCCCGAGTCTCAGCGGCCTCGGCATCGGCAGCGGCGCCCCCGGCGTCGTGACCTCCTTCGCCGCTTTCGGTGAGACCCTGCCGCCGAACCCGATCCACGCGATCCGCGTGCGCATCGACGGCGACCCGGCGACTCCCGCAGGTTTGCGGGCGCTGCAGGACACGGCCGAGCGCATCCGGGCGGCGGGCTTCGGCGTCTCGGTCGCCGCCGGCGCCCACGAGGTCGAGCGGGAGTTCGTCGTCGACGGATACGCGTACGGCACGGACGCCGCCGGGCTCGCGGGCGGCTCGGGCGCCGGCACGGGCGCTGCAGCGAGCAGCATCCGCTCAGTCGGGGTGGCCGCCGCCGGCGACGACCGGATCGGCGTGCTCGGCACGATCCGCGAGACGTGGACGAAGCTGCCCGCGGCAGACGCCGCCGCAGCGCGCCCGGATGCGCCGGCGAGCGCCGCCGCGCTCCTCGCGCTGACCGCCGCGCTCGGCCTGCTCGTGCTCGCCGAAGCACGACGCATCCGCCGCAACCGGGACGAGGCGCTCGTACTGCGGAGCCTCGGCCGCCCGACCGCGAACGTGTTCTGGTGGTTCGCCGGCCCCGCGACGATCACCTTCGGCATCGTGCTCGTCGTGACGCAGGCCGCGCTCGCCGTCGGCGGGGGTGCGTGGCACGCCGAAACGCTCCAGGCGTTCGCTGGCGCGGTGCTGCTCGTCGAGGCTGCCGCGGTGACGGCCGTGCTGCGGCTCGCGCGACCGGGCACGGCGCCGCACTGGCTGCCGCGCCGGATGCCTCGGTGGGCGCCGCACCTGGTCGTGGCTGCCGGCTGGACGCTGATCGCGGCATCCATCGCCGTCGTCGCCCTGCTCACGGTCGAGGAGGTCCGCGCGACCGGCGCGGCGTTCTTCGCCGAAGCCGCGGGCGACGCCTACTATCTCGTGCCGCTCGCCCTCGCCGTTCTCGCGGGCGCGGCCGGCCTGCTGCTGGCCGTGCGCGGCCGGAGACGGGCATGAGCCGAGCGGGCACGGTCGGACGACCCGGCGAGCCGGCACGGCCGGCCCCGCCGGGCGCGTTCCGTCGCTTCGCACGCGACCGCGGCCACATCGCCGTCACCGGAGCGCTCGCGCTCGCCGGCCTCCTCGTCGGCCTCCTGCCGGCGGGCTTCGGCTGGGCCCTGCACGGCGCCGACGCCGAACGCGGGCCGTACGACCTCATCGTCACGGCGGGCGCCGAGGAGGTGGAGGCCTCTGCTTCGGAGGACGCGCCCACCGGGGGTGCGGACGCGACGGACCCGTTTCCCGGCGGCCTCATTCCGCCCGGCTTCGTCACCGGGCATCGTCTGAGTCTCGAAGCGCTCGAGCAGATCCGCGGCGTCAAGGGGGTCGAGGTGGCCGCGCCGATCGGCACGCTGCTGGCGCCCGTGTCGAACTGGGTGCAGCCGCAGTTCGTGGCCGCCGCCGATGTCGGCAATACCGAGCCGAACCCGCAGGCGTTCCGCGCCGTCATCGAAACCTACGCCGATGACGGGACGGGCGAACGGATGGTCGACCGCGCGGTGGCGACGCTGTCTCTCGACCGCTCGGAGGTTCCGGGGCGGGTCCTGCCGCCGGAGGAAGCCGGTGAGGGCACCTGCACGGTGGACGGCGTGGTCGTCGACATTCAGAGCGCTGCCGCCGAGCCGTGCCGGACGATGCCGTACGACCACCTCATCATGAGCATCGAGAACTCCAGCGCGACCGCGACGTACACCACCAACGCCACCAGCGACGCCGGTACCCTGCAGTTCTCCCTTTCGATGCTCCCCGGGCGGGCGACATGGGCGGCGGTCATCGACCCGGTCGCCGAGGCGGCGCTGCTCGGCGAGCCGGGTCCGCTGCAGAGCCTCATCGACTTCGAGGCCGCGCGGGACGCCGGTGATCTCAGACCGTGGGTGCTCGCGATGGGCGGCGAACAGCGTGACGGCCTCATCGCCTATCTCGATGAGGCCGAAGAAGCCGGTGCAGCTTCCTGGCCGGGTTGGCTCGACAGTATGCTGCCCGTCCTCACCCTCGAGAGCGCCGCCCCGGGCACGCTGCGGCAGCGCATCGGCATCGAACCGCTCGGCCCTGCACCCGTCGATGCCGGCGGCAACATGCGCGTTTGGGACATGGGCGATGCACCGGCGACCGGCCCGATGCAGTGGACGGACATCCCGCTCGACGACCGCGTCAGCACCTTCAAGGCGACCGATCCCGTCGTCCGACCCTGGCCGGATGCCCCCGCGGAGCCCCCGGCGGACCGCGACGTGCCGGTGTGGATGACCGGCATCGACGGGCGACCGATGCCCGCGGCCCCGCCCGTGATCGACGACGCCGGGCATCGTGCGCCTGCGCAGTACTTCAGGTTGCCGGCGACCATAGCGAACTCGTCCGACCCCACCGAGACCGCCGACGCCGCCGATGACGCGGCGATCGCCGGATACCTCACGACCGATCCCCGGGCTTCCCGCCTCTCGTCCGGAAGCGAAATGCGCCTCCCCGTCGACGCCGGCAGCGTCGACCCCGAGACGCTCGCGATCGACGGGGCCCTCGCGGGCGGCCGCACGCTCGTCGCGGACGCCGACGGCGAACCGATCGATCCGGTGCGGTTGCGTTCGAGCCTCACGGGCGTCGGGGCGGGCGACGGCGAGCCGGGGCTCATCGTCTCGTTCGATGCGCTCGGGTCGATGCTGCCGCGCGATCCGATCCACGCGGTGCGGGTGCGGGTGGCGGGTGCGGATGCCGGCCGCCCCGCAGCCGTGCGGGCGATCGAGCAGACCGCGACCCGCCTCGAGCGCGCGGGCTTCGTCGTCACCCCGGCGGCCGGGATGCGTGAGATCGAACGCGAGTACGTGCTCGACGGGTACCGCGACGCCGACGGCATCCGCACCCTCGGCACGGTGCAGGAGAGGTGGACGGAACTGGCCGCGACCGATGCCGCCCCTGGCCCGCTCGTGCAGGGCACCGCGTGGCTCGCGGCCGCTGCGGCGCTCGTGGGGCTCGCGGCATTCGAGTTCGCCGGGCTCCGCCGCCGCCGCGACGAGGCGCTCGTGCTGCGAAGCCTCGGCCACCCGGCCGCGAACGTGTTCTGGTGGTTCGCCGGCCCCGCGGCGATCACCTTCGGCGCCGCCCTGCTGGTCTCGCAGGCGGCGCTGGCGATCGCGCGCGCAGCATGGGCGTCGACGATCGCCGAGACCCTCGCGGCAGGTGCGCTCGTCATCGGCGGTGCGTCGGCCGCGGCGAGCGTCGTCGGCCCCGAGTGGATGCCGGGTCGCACCGCGACCCGCGTGCTCGGCGCCCTCCGGCATCCACTCGCCGCCGTCGTCGCCGGCACCGTGCTGCTGCTGGCCGCCCTCGCCGCCGCGACCGCCCTCACCGTCGCCGAGGTGCGCGCCGCCGGTGCCGCGTTCTTCGCCGACGCCCCCGCCGACCCCTACTATCTGGTGCCGCTCGCCCTCGCGCTGCTCGCGGCCGCGGTCGGCGCGGCGCTCGCCCTCCGCGGCCGCGCGGCCGGGCGGCGGGAAGCACGCCGCCGGGCGGATCCTCGAGAACCCGGCCGGGCGGGAGACGTCACGGAGGCGGCCGGATCGTGAACACACCCATCGCATACGAGGACGTGACGGTCGTCTGCGCCGACGGCTACCCGCTCGCGGCCCGGGTGTTCCGGCCGGAGCCGGCGAACGACCGGAAGCGCACCGTCGTGATCACGGCGGCGACCGGGGCGAAGGCGTCGTATTACTGGCGGTATGCGGGCTTCCTCGCCGAGCAGGGATTCCGGGCGCTCGTGGCCGACTACCGGGGCGTCGGCCGGTCGGCGCCGGGCCGCGGCGCCGTGGATCTCCGCCGCCTGACGGCACGCTGGCACGAGTGGGGCACGCTCGACGCCGACGCCCTGATCGGCTTCGCTCTCGCGGAGGGCGCGGGCCGGGAGATCGTCGCGGTCGGGCACAGCTTCGGCGGTTTGGCGCTCTGCCTCGCCCCGCAGGCCGGAACGATCACGCGGCTGCTCACGGTCGGCGCGCAGCACGCGCACTGGCCCGACTACGCGCGCGGCGAGCGTGCCCTGATGGTGTGGCGGTGGCACCTGGTGATGCCAGCCGTTTCGGCCCTGTGCGGGTATTTTCCGGGGCGTCGGCTCGGGTGGATGGAGGACGTGCCCCGCGGCGTCGCCCTCGACTGGGCCCGCGGGCGGAAAGACTTCGCCCGCACTATCGGCCAGGGCGGAGAGGAGATCATGGCCCGGGTCGCCGAGCTCGAACCCGACGTGCTCGCCGTCGCCGCCGGCGACGACCCGTTCGCCACCGACGCGGCGACGGCTCGCCTGCTCGGCTACCTCCCGCGGGCGCGGGCCGAGCAGCGCCGCGTGGATCCGGCCGCGGTCGGCGTGACGAAGATCGGCCACCTCGGCCTGTTCCACGACCGCTTCCGCGAGACCCTGTGGCCGGCCTCGGCGGCGTGGCTCGGCGGCGGGGGAACGGCCGCCTGCCGCCCGACGGTCGAGTAGGCGCGCAGCGCCGTATCGAGACCCTGCGGAAAGGTCTCGATACGCTCGCTGACGCTCGCTACTCGACCGGCGGTCGGGTCGGGTCGGGTAGGCGCGCAGCGCCGTATCGAGACCCGGTGGAATGGTCTCGATACGCTCGCTGACGCTCGCTACTCGACCGGCGAACGGGTCGTCGGTCGAGTAGGCGCGCAGCGCCGTATCGAGACCCGGTGGGAAGGTCTCGATACGCTCGCTGACGCTCGCTACTCGACCGGCGGACGGGCCGACGGTCGAGTAGGCGCGCAGCGCCGTACCGAGACCCTGCGGAAAGGTCTCGATACGCTCGCTGACGCTCGCTACTCGACCGGCGGGTGGGCCTCGATACGCTGCTTCGTCGCTCCTCGACCGGCGGTCGGATGTCGATTTCGGGTTCCCCCGTTCGTCGTCAGTGCGTAGCGTGACCGAGAGAGAGGATTCCGACATGGAATACGCGCTGTTCTACACGCAGGGTGCCGACCCGCAGCCCTACGACCCCGCCCTCGACGACATCGCCGAATGGGATGCCGACGGCATCGCCCGCGGCGTCCTCGAGTACGGGGAGCGGTTGCGGCCCGAGCACGACGCGACGACCGTGCGGGTGCGCGGCGGCGAACTGCTCATCGCCGACGGGCCGTTCTCGGAGGCGAAGGAGGCGATCGGCGGTTTCGACGTGATCGACGTGCCGAGCCTCGACGAGGCCATCGAGATCGCCTCCCGGCATCCCGTCGCCCGCTTCGGGGAGGTCGAGATCCGGCCGTTCTGGCGCGGCGAAGGCGGGGTGGTCGCCGACGGCGACCGGCTCGTGCCGGACGGCTTCGACGCCGAACCGAAGCCCGGCCGCAGCCGGTACCTGCTGCTCGTCGTCGCCGACCCGAACGGGGAGGACGTCGACGAATCCCCCGAAGCCTGGGTGGCCGAAACCGGCGCGAACGGCGAGCGCCTGTTCGGCAACCGGCTCCAGGCGCCCGACGCGACGACGCGCGTGATGCTGCGGGGCGGCGAGCTCGTCGTCAGCGACGGGCCGCTGACCGAGGCCAAGGAATGGATCGCCGGACTCGACCTGCTCGACACCGCAGGCCTGGCCGACGCCGTCTCGATCGCGGCCCGGCACCCCATGGCACGCGCGGGCACGATCGAGCTGCGGCCGCTCTGGCCGCTCGACGTGCACGCCGACCACGCCGAGCGCACGCGCCGCGAAGCCGCCGAGTCCGCGCAGCGCACCGAACCGCGCCTGACAACGGGCCCGGGCGCATCCGCCCCGCGCGCGGAGGTCTGGCGCTGAGCCGGCAGGCGTCGACCCCGGACGCGTCGGCCCCGGATGCCGGGGCCGACGCCGGGGTCGACGCCGCGCTGCGGGCGGCGTTCACCGAGGAGTGGGCGCACGTCGTCGCCACGCTCATCCGCACCACCGGCGACTGGGACGTCGCCGAGGAAGCGAGCGCGGCCGCATTCGAACGCGCCGCCCGGACCTGGCCGCGCGACGGCATCCCGAGCCGGCCCGGCGCCTGGCTCACGACGACGGCCCGCCACCTCGCCCTCGACCGGCTGCGCCGCCGCAGCGTCGAGGTCGAGAAACTGCGCGAGTGGCGCGACGTCGAAGAACCCGGCGGCCCGCCCGACCCGGCCGACGCCGTCGCAGCCGACGCCGACGCCGAGTGGGTCGACGACCGGCTGCGACTGATCTTCACCTGCGCGCATCCGGCGCTCGCGATGGATGCCCGGGTCGCCCTCACCCTCCGCACGGTCGGCGGGCTCGCGACCGGCGAGATCGCCCGCGCATTCCTCGTGCCCGAAGCGACGATGGCGCAGCGCCTCGTGCGTGCCAAGCGCCGCATCCGCACCGCCGGCATCCCGTACCGGGTACCGCCGCCCGAGGCCCTGCCCGAACGCCTCGACTCGGTCCTCGCCGTGCTGTACCTCGTGCACAACGAGGGGTACCTCGCATCGAGCGGCGAACGGCTCATGCGGGTCGACCTGTCGACCGAGGCGATCCGGCTGACCCGGCTCGTCGCCGGGCTGCTGCCGCACGAGACCGAGGCCGAGGCCCTGCTCGCCCTCATGCTGCTGCAGCGGGCGCGGACGGCCGCGCGGGCGGCCCCCGACGGCGGGCTCATCCCCCTCGAACTCCAGGACCGCAGCCGCTGGGACCGCACCGACCTGACCGAAGGCCTCGCGATCCTCACCCGGCTCGGCTCCGGGCCGGTCGGCGCATACCGGCTGCAGGCCGAGATCCAGGGCGCCCACGCATCCGCCGCGACCGCCTCCGACACCGACTGGCACCGCATCCTCGCCTGCTACGACGGCCTCGCGGCCCGCTCCGATTCGCCGTTCATCGCCCTGAACCGGGCGATCGCCGTCGGCATGGCCGACGGCCCGGAGCGCGGCCTTGCAGAACTCGCCGCCCTCGAAGCCGGCGGCGGCCTGGGCGCCTACCACCTGCTGCCGGCCGCGCAGGCCGACTTCCACCGCCGCGCCGGCGACGCCACTGCCGCACGGCGCTGCTATCGCCGCGCGATCGGGCTCGCCCCGACCGCCGTCGAACGCCGCTACCTCGAAGGCCGCCTCGCGGCTCTCGGAGCCTAGAGCGACACGCCCACGAGCACCGGCTCGGGGTGCAGCACGACACCGAACTCGGCATGCACACGGTTCTGCACGAAGCGGGCGAGCTCGGCGATCTCGGCGGCCGTCGCCCCGCCGCGGTTCGTGATCGAGAGGGTGTGCTTCGAAGAGACGCCCGCGCGCGAGGCCGGCAGGGCGAAGCCGCGGTGGATGCCCGACTGCTCGATGAGCCAGGCCGCCGACAGTTTCACGAGCGTCTCGGCCGGCTCCTCACCAGCGGGCGGCGCGGCCGACTCCTCGGCGTCGCGTTGGAAGGCGAGGAACTCGTCGAGCGGGGATGCGTCGGCGGCATCGGCGGCATCGAGCGGCACGATCTCGTCCGGGGTCTCCTCGGCGAGCACCCAGCGGGGCGCATCGGCCGGCAGGGTGCGGGCGAAGCGCTCGGTGACGATCGGGTTCGTGAAGAACGAGCCGGCGCTGGCCGTGTCGGGGTCGGCCGCGTCCAGCACCATGCCCTTCGAACGACGCAGCCCCAGCACCGATTCGCGCACGCGCGCGAGCGGCACGCGGTCGCCGAGTTGCACGCCGAGGGCGTTGGCGAGCTGGGCGTAGGCGATGGGCTGCCCGAGGGCGTCACCGAGCACCTCGCGTTCGGCGGCCGTGTCGTGCAGCTCGAGTTCGATCGAGACGACGATGCCGGCCAGGCCCTGCTTCAGCACGGAGGTGCGGTAGCCGAGTTCGAGCTCGGCGGCGCTCATCCGCACGGGGGCGTCGGCCCCCTCGGCGAGGAAATCGATCGCGACGAGCGATTCCGACAGCTCCTGCCCGTAGGCGCCGATGTTCTGCACGGGCGCCCCGCCCGCCAGGCCCGGGATGCCCGAGAGCGCCTCGATGCCCGAGAGCCCCTGCTCCACCGCCCAGGCGACGAGCCCGTCCCACGACTCCCCCGCCTGCACCCGCACCCGCACCCGGCCCTCGGCGGCTCCGGTCGCCCGCTCGATGCCGCGGGTCGCGATCCGCAGCACGGTGCCGTCGAACCCGTCGTCGCCGACGAGCAGATTCGAGCCGCCGCCGACGACGAGCAACGGTTCGCCGTCGGCCCAGGCACGGCCGGCGAGGCGGGCGAGCTCGGCCGGGTCGGTTGCGGTCTCGAGGCGGGCGGCGGGGCCGCCGACCCGCAGGGTGGTCAGTTCGGAGAGGTTCGTCACGGCATCCACACCCGATCAGTCGAGCCGCACGCGGACCTGCGCCTTGCCGAGCACGGTCTCCTCGCCGACCTTCACGGTCAGGTCGATGCGGGCCTCGCCGGCCTCCTCGTCGAGCACGGCCACCTTCGCGAGCACCGACACGACGACGCCGATCTCGGGGTCGACGACGACCGGGCGGGTGAAGCGCACCCGGTAGTCGAGGATGCGGGCCGGGTCGCCGAGCCAGTCGACGACGGGCTGGACGGCCAGGCCCATCGTGAGCATGCCGTGGGCGATGACGCCGGGCAGGCCGACGGTCTTCGCGACGTCGTCGCGGTAGTGGATCGGGTTGAAGTCGCCGGATGCGCCGGCGTAGCGGACGAGGGCGTCGCGGGTGAGCGGCACCGAGTCCTCGGCGATGATGTCGCCGACCGAAAGGTCGGATCCGGGCGCGCGCATCAGGCCTCCCCCCGCACGACGAGCGTCGAGATCGCGGTCACGACGTGCTCCCCGTCCTGATCGGTGATCGTGGATTCGGCGGTGACCATCGCGTTGCCGCCGAGGGTCTTCACGCCCGTGACGGCGAGCCGGGCGATCAGTTCGTCGCCGGCGACGATGGGTCGCGTGTAGGCGAACTGCTGGTCGCCGTGCACGACGCGCGAGAAGTCGATGCCGCCGTCGGGTTCGGCGAGCAGCTGCGCGAGGGTCGCCTCCTGGATGACGACGGGGAACGTCGGCGGGGCGACGAGGTCGGCGTGCCCGGCTTCGCGGGCGGCGTCGACGTCGAAGTTGACGGGGCTGGTCGCGAAGACCGCGCGGGCGAACTCGCGCACCTTCTCACGACCCACGAGATACGGTTCGGTCGGCGGGAACTCACGGCCGACGAGCGCTGGGTTCACTGACACCCCGTCAGTCTACGGGCCCGGCCCGGGCACGTTCGGGGCGAGTGGATGCCGGGCGAGTGGATGCCGGGCGAGTGGATGCCGGGAGCGCCGCCCACCGGCATCCACTCGCCGCGATCACGACACGGGGACGAGCGTGTACTTCGTGTCGAGGTACTCGTGGATGCCCTCGAGGCCGCCCTCGCGACCGATGCCGGACTGCTTGATGCCGCCGAACGGGGCCGCCGCGTTCGAGACGAGGCCCGTGTTCAGGCCCATCATGCCGGTGGCGAGGCGGTCGATCATGCGGTGGCCGCGGCCGAGCGATTCGGTGAACACGTACGAGACGAGGCCGTACTCGGTGGAGTTGGCCAGCGCGACCGCCTCGTCCTCGGTCTCGAAGGTCGCGATGCCGAGCACCGGTCCGAAGATCTCCTCGCTGAGGATGCGACTGCCGGGCGCGACGCCCGAGAGCACCGTCGGCAGGTAGAAGGATCCCGCGCCGTCGGGCGCCTGCCCGCCGATGCGCACGGTCGCACCGCGCTCGACGGCGTCGGCGACGAGTTCGGCGGTGGTGTGCACGGCGTCGTCGTCGATGAGCGGGCCGATCGAGACGCCATCCTCGGTGCCGCGGCCGACCTTCATGGCCTCGACGCGCTCGGTGACGCGCGTGGCGAACTCCTCGGCGACCGCGGCGTGCACGATGAAGCGGTTCGCGGCGGTGCAGGCCTGGCCGATGTTTCGGAACTTCGCGAGCATCGCGCCTTCGACGGCCTTGTCGAGGTCGGCGTCGTCGAAGACGACGAACGGGGCGTTGCCGCCGAGCTCCATGCTGGTGCGGAGGATGCCCTGCGCGGACTGCTCCATGAGCTTGCGGCCGACCTCGGTCGAGCCGGTGAAGCTCAGCTTCCGCAGGCGCGGGTCGGCGATGATCGGTCCCGAGAGGGCGCCGGAGCTCTTGGAGGTGACGACGTTCACGACGCCCTTGGGCAAGCCGACCTCTTCGAGGAGGCGGACGAACGCGATCGTCGTGAGCGGGGTGAGCGAGGCCGGCTTGATGACGACGGTGCAGCCGGCGGCGAGCGCGGGGGCGATCTTGCGGGTCGCCATCGCGAGCGGGAAGTTCCACGGCGTGATGAAGAAGGAGGGGCCGACGGGCCGCTGCGAGACGATCATCCGCCCCGTGCCCTCGGGGTTCAGGCCGTAGCGGCCGGAGATGCGCGGCGCCTCCTCGCTGAACCAGCGGAGGAACTCGCCGCCGTAGGCGACCTCGCCGCGCGCCTCGGCGAGCGGCTTGCCCATCTCGAGCGTCATGAGGAGCGCGAACTCCTCCTTGCGCGCCATGAGCGCGTCGAAGGCGCGGCGCAGCAGTTCGCCGCGCTCGCGCGGGGCGGTCGCGGCCCACTCGTCCTGCACGGCGACGGCGGCGTCGAGGGCGCGGATGCCGTCGGCGGGGCTTGCGGACGCGATCGTCGCGATGACCTCGCCGGTGGCGGGGTCGGCGACCTCCATGGTGGCGCCGCCTTCGGCATCCACCCATTCGCCGCCGATGAAGAGACGGTTCGGGACGTTGGCGAGCACGTTCTGCTCGGTTTCGCTGAGGGCCATGCGGCCATGCTACGCGCGCGGGGTGGATGCCGCCTCGCCACGGTGTACAGTAGCTCGATCCTGATTCGACACTCTGTATAACCATGTTCCCCACGCTCCGCACCCTGCTCGCACGCCCCGAGCTCGCCCTCGCGCTCCTCACCCCCGAAGCCGAGCTGCCCGAGGGCGCCGTCGACGCCGCCGTCGGCTGGGCGCACCCCTCCGAACTCGGCGACCCCACCCCGTTCCTCGACGCCGGGCATCTGCTGCTGACCACCGGCACCGCGTTCCGCGAAGGCGGCGGCCCCGACCTCGACGCCGAGTTCGCCGACGACTACGTGCGGCGGTTGCGCGCCGCCGGCGTCGCCGCGCTCGGCTTCGGCTCGGGGGTCGTGCGACCCGTGCCGCCCGAGCTGGTGGATGCGTGCCTGCGGCACGGGCTGCCGCTCGTCGAAGTGCCCTACCGGGTGCCGTTCATCGCGATCGCGCGCACCGTCGCCGACCTCATCGACGACGCCCGGCACGAACGGCAGCGCTGGTCGCTGGCCGCCCAGCGCGCCATCTCGCGCGCCGCCCTGCGCCGCGACGGGCTCTCGGCCACGATCGACGAGCTCGCCCGACAGCTCGGCTCATGGGTCGGCCTCGTCGGCGTCGGCGGCGGCATCGACCGCGAAGCACCCGCCGGGCGCCTCTCGGCCGCACAGCTGACCGCCGTCACCGACGCCGCACGCGAGCTGCTCGCCCGCCGCCGCCGCGGCAGCCGCGTCATCGACGCCGACGGCGTCCGCGTCGAACTGCAGACCCTCGGCGCCGGCGACGCCCTCCGCGGCGTCCTCGCCGTCGGCGAGAGCCCCGAACTGGATGCCGCCGGCCGCGACCTCGTGGATGCCGTGATCGCCCTCGCCGGCTTCGCCCTCGAACAGCATCGCGACCTCGGCCGCGTCGAAACCCGGCTGCGCACCCGGCTGCTGCCCGGCATCCTCGCCGGCGACGCCGCAGCCGACGCCGTCGCCGCCGAACTCTGGGGCGCCCTGCCGCCCGGGCCGCTGCGGGTCGCCGTCGCCGCCGACCCCGGCGAATCGGAGCCGGCGCTCGAGCGGCTCGGCTCGGGCGAGGGCCGCTTCCATGCTCGGGATGCCGGGCGCATCGTCCTCGTCTGCGCCCCCGGCGACGATGCGCCCGCCCGCCTCGCCGCCGCACTCGACACCGCCGTCGGCGTCTCGGGCGCCGAACCCCGCGAACGGCTCGCGCTCGCCCGCGACGAGGCCGAGCGCGCCCTCGCGGCCGCCGGCGCCCCCGGCGTGCACGAGGCCGGCGGGGGGCTGCGCGCCCTGGCATCCACCCCCGAAGCCCGACGGCTCGCACGCGCCGAACTCGCCCCCCTCGCCCTGGCCGACCCCGACGGGGTGTTGCTGCGGACGCTCCGCACCTGGCTCGAGCACGGCGCGCAGTACGACGCCGCCGCGCGCGAGCTCGGGGTGCACCGCCACACCGTGCGCAACCGGGTCGCAGCCGCCGAGCGCGCCCTCGGGCGCGAGCTCTCGAGCTTCCCCGCCCGCGCCGAGCTCTGGGCGGCGCTCGTCGCCGCGGGCCCGCCGCCCCTGCCGCCGGTCGAGTAGCGACGAAGGAGCGTATCGAGACCCCCCAGGCACCGGGTCTCGATACGGCCGCAGGCGGCCTACTCGACCGCCGGGTGTCGCCGGTCGAGGAGCGACGAAGGAGCGTATCGAGACCCCTGGAACCAGGTCTCGATACGGCCGCAGGCGGCCTACTCGACCGCCGGGTGTCGCCGGTCGAGGAGCGAGGCACGAGGCACGAGGCACGAGCGTATCGAGACCCCCGGGGCACCGGGTCACGATACGGCCGCAGGCGGCCTACTCGACCGGCGGGGGCGGCGGCGCCCAGGCGAGCTCGCCCGAGACGAGGCGGTCGATGAGGCGGGCGACCCAGGCACGCTCGGCGCGGAGGCGGGCGCCCTCGAAGTCGGCTTCGACGAGGAGGATCTCGGGCAGCTCGGCCGCCTCCGCGAGGTCGGTCTTCAGTTGCGCGAGCGCGAGGTCGAGGGATGCGAGGCGGGCCCGCAGCGCGGTCACGGCGTCGCCCCGACCGAGCACGCCCATGTAGGAGAGCGCGGCGTACGTCAACGTCGCGTCGGGGTCCGGGGTGGCCAGCAGCAGCGCGACTCGCCGGCGGAGTTCTGCGCGGCCGGCGTCGGTGAGGGCGTAGACGGTGCGTTCGGGGCGGCTGCCGTGCTGCTCGGTGCCGGCGGGGGCGATGAGCCCGGCGTCGGCGAGTTTGCCGACCGCGTGGTAGAGGCTGCGCGGAAGCCCCGTGACGAAGTCCTTGCGGGTGTCGACGAGGAAACGGTGCAGGTCGTACGGATGCCGGGGGCCGGTCGTGAGCAGCGCGAGCACGCTGAGGGCGACGAGGTCGCGTTCGGTTCGGCTGAGCTGCTGCCGCGGCATGGCGTCAGTGTATCGTCGGTGCTAAAATTATGGCAGATTGCACTAATGCAGTACGCATGGAGGAGATCATGGACGACATGCAGACCGGCGCGAACAGCGCGCAGCAGTCCGGGGGTGCGGATGCCCTGGCGCGCCCCACGGCATCCACCGACGGCGTGCTCGCCGCCCTCGACGAGATCCGCGCAGCCTGGGACGCGGGCGACGCATCCGCCTACGCCGGGCGCTTCACCGAGGACGCGAGCTACGTCATCTTCGCGGGCCTCCACGACCTCGGGCGCGAGAGCATCCGCCGCACGCATGTGCCCGTGTTCGGCAAGTGGCAGAAGGAGTCACGGATGACGATGCGGGTGCTCGACCTGCGTTTCCTCTCGGCCGACGTCGCCGTCGTCCTCACCGAGGGGCACGTCGGCACGGGCCCCCGCCCGCCGCGTCGCTTCGACAAGGTGCAGACCTTCGTCATGGTGCGCCGGGGCGGCGAGTGGATGTGCGCGGCCTTCCAGAACACGAAACGCAACCGGCTCTTCGCCTGGGTCAACCGCCTCGCCGACCGGCGCTGACGCATCCGCCGGTCGAGGAGCGACGAAGGAGCGTATCGAGACCCCCGGGGCACCGGGTCTCGATACGGCGCTGGCGCGCCTACTCGACCGCCGGGTGTCGCCGGTCGAGGAGCGACGAAGGAGCGTATCGAGACCCCCCAGGCACCGGGTCTCGATACGGCCGCGAGCGGCCTACTCGACCGACGGGTGTCGCCGGTCGAGTAGCGAGGCACGAGCGTATCGAGACCCCCGGGGCACCAGGTCTCGATACGGCCGCGAGCGGCCTACTCGACCGACGGGTTCGCATCCGCCGGTCGAGGAGCGACGGAGGAGCGTATCGAGACCCCCCAGGCACCGGGTCTCGATACGGCGCTGCGCGCCTACTCGACCGACGGGCTAGCGTGGAGGGATGTTCGACTCGTACGTCGCCATCGGCGACAGTTTCACCGAGGGCGTCGGCGACGAGCTGCCCGACGGCAGTGTGCGCGGCTGGGCGGATCTCGTCGCGCTCGGCCTCGCGCAGGCCGCCGCCCCCGAGCCGGTGCGGTACGCGAACCTCGCGATCCGCGGCAAGAAGCTCGGCCCCATCATCGACGAACAGCTCGACGCGGCGATCGCCCTGAAGCCCGCGGTACTGAGCTTCAACGGCGGCGGCAACGACATCCTGCGCCCGCGCATGTCGGTCGAGACGGTCGCCGGGCGCTTCCGCGACGCGATCGAGCGCATCCGCGCCGCCGACATCCACGTGCTCATGCTCTCGGGAGCGAACCCGTCGGCGAACCTGCCGCTCGGCGGCGTCTTCGACGGGCGAGGAAACGAGCTCACCGCCGCGCTCCGCGACGTCGGGGAGCAGCCCGGCGTCACCTTCGTCGACAACTTCTCGGACCGCGGCCTCCGCGACATCCGCTACTGGTCGGCCGACAAGCTGCACCTGAACGCCGCCGGCCACGCCCGCGTCGCCTCGAACGTGCTCACCGCCCTCGGCGTGCCCGTGCCGCCCGAGTGGGGCGTCGCCGAGGTCGCCGCCGAACCGCCGGGGCCGAAAGCGCGCAACACCGCCGCCTACTACCGCGAATACGTTCTGCCGTGGATCGGCCGCCGCCTCACCGGCCGCTCCTCAGGCGACGGCCGCGCCGCCAAGCGCGCCGAGCTCGATCCGGTGGAGCTCGAAGCGGCCGGCTGAGCGCCCGCGCGCTCCCGCTCCACTTCTCCACCGCCCCTGGAAGCGGCACCAGCGGGGGCGGATGACCTCGTGTGACGCTGCGTTGAGCGGTGTGACGGGAGTGCTTCCGGTGCTTCCGGTGCGCGCGTAGCGTCGCCGCATGGGCAGCATCGGGATCGCGAGCGGGCAGGGACTCGGGGCGGAGGAGCGCCGCTGGATGCCCGCGTCGCCCGGCGGACCCGCGCGGAGCGCGCCGCCCGGCGGCGCCCCGGCGGGCCGGCCCGCAGTGCCGATCACGCCGCTCGCGGTGCTCGCCGATTCGGGGCTCGAGGTTCCGGTGCTCGGCGGCGGGGCGGCGCAGCACACGAACCTCGACCTCGCGGCATCCGCCCCCGCCCTGGCCGGCGTCGCCCGGCACGTCGCGAGCGTGCTGCCCTGGTACTCCAGCGTGCACCGGGGGTCGGGGTTCGCCTCGGAGACGGCAACGGCGCTCGTGGAGGGCGCACGGGCATCCATCGGCGAACGGCTCGGCGCCCGCCCCGACGACCTCGTCGTCTTCACCCGGAACACCACCGACGCCCTCGCCCTGCTCGCCGGCGCCGTGCCCGGCGAGACCGTGGTGCTCGACATCGAGCACCACGCGAACCTGCTGCCGTGGGAACGCTACGGTCGTCGCGTCGTGCGCGCCGCGCCGACGATCGCAGAGACCCTCGCCGCGGTGGATGCCGAACTCGCCCGCCGCCCCGCGGCGCTCGTGTCGGTGACCGGCGCCTCGAACGTCACCGGCGAGCTGCTGCCGCTCGAGCGCTTCGCCGCCGTCGCCCACGCGCACGGTGCACGCCTCGCGGTGGATGCCGCCCAGCTCGTCCCGCACCGTGCCGTCGACCTCGCCGCGGCCGGCATCGACTACCTCGCCGCCTCCGGCCACAAGGCGTACGCGCCCTACGGCGCCGGCGTGCTCGTCGGGCGCGCGGACTGGCTCGACGCCGCCCTGCCCTACCTCGCCGGCGGCGGCGCCGTCGAACGCGTCGACCTCGACCGCACGAGATGGAAGACCGGGCCGGAACGCCACGAGGCCGGCACCCCGAACGTGCTCGGCATCACCGCGTTCGCGCGCGCCCTCGACGAGCTCGCCGCCCTCGGCGACGCCCGCCTCGCGCACGAGGAAGCCCTCACGGCGCGGCTCCGCGACGGACTCGCCGCACTGCCCGGGGTGCGGCTGCTCCGCGGATTCGACGACGCCGAAGACGCCGTCGGCATCGCCGCCGTCGAACTGGAGCGCGGCCGCGTCGGCCTCATCGCCGGCGCCCTCGCCGCCGAGCACGGCGTCTCGGTGCGGGCCGGGCGCTTCTGCGCGCACCCCTTCTTCGACCGCATCGCCGCCCGCTCGAACGGGCTGCGGGCGAGCATCGGGGTCGGCACCTCTTCTGCCGACGTCGACCGCTTCCTCACCGCCCTCGGCGGGCTCCTCGCCGACGGCCCCCGGCACGCCTACGAACGCGGCCCGGACGGCTGGCGCCCCGCGCACGACGACCGCCCCCGCCCGGATTTCGCCGCCTGAACGCGCGTGCGGATGCCGCCGCGCACCCCGGGCGGGGGGCGCGCACCGCGTCCATCGCCCGGCGGGCGCGGGCGGGCGCCCGGCATCCACTCGGGGCCCTCGGTTACGATGACGGGGTGTCTCGCGCCCGTCGTTCCGCCCGCACACGTTCCGCCCTCGCCGCAGTCGCGGCGACCCTGCTGCTCGCCGGCTGCGCCGTCAACGAGCAGGGCGATCAGTGGAGCGAACTCGAAGGCACGCTCGACGGGGCCGGCTCCTCGGCGCAGGGCGCCGCGCAGGACGCGTGGATCGCCGGCTTCCAGCGGCAGAACGCCCGCGTCACCGTGAACTACGACCCCGCGGGTTCCGGCGCCGGCCGCGAGCAGTTCCTCGTCGGCGCCGTCGGCTACGCCGGCAGCGACTCCGCGCTCTCCGCGAAGGAGCAGGAGGGCGAGCTCGCCCGCTGCCGCGGCGGGGCGGGCGCCGTGAACCTGCCGCTGTACCTCTCCCCCATAGCGCTCGCGTACCACGTGCCCGGCGTCGACGAGCTGCGCCTCGACGCGGCCGCCGTCGCCGGCATCTTCACCGGCGACATCGAATACTGGAACGACCCGGCCCTGGCCGCCCTGAACCCCGACGCCGACCTGCCCGAGCTCCGCATCTCGGCCGTGCACCGCTCCGACGACTCCGGCACCACCCGCAACTTCACCGAATACCTCGCCGACGCCGCACCCGAGGCGTGGCCGCACGAGCCCGCCGACGCCTTCCCCGTCTCCAACGGCGAAGCCGCGCAGGGCAACTCCGGCATCGCCGCCGTCATCCGCGACGGGGTCGGCGTCATCGGCTACGTCGACGCATCCCGCGCCGTCGGCCTCGACGTCGCCTCGCTCGCCGTCGGCGACGGATTCGTCGCCCCGACCGCGGACTCGGCCGCCGCGATCATCGACGCCTCCCCCATGGAGGCGGGCCGCGCCGACGACGACCTCGTCGTCGACGTGCAGCGCGACGCCAGCGAGGGCGAGGTCTACCCGCTCGTGCTCGTCAGCTACGTCATCGCCTGCCGCGAGTACGCCGACCCCGACGAGGGCGAACTCGTGCGCGCCTACCTCGAGTGGGCTGCGTCCGCAGAGGGGCAGCAGCAGGCCGCGGCGGATGCCGGATCGGCACCCCTCTCGGAGGGCATGGCCGAGCGCGTGCGCGCCGTCGTCGACGCGATCCGCTGATCGGGAGCGCTGCGGAATCCACACCCGGGAAGCCGCTCGGCGTCGCTCGATAGACTCCCGCCGAGGGGGATCGGGTGGAGGAATCTGAACACCGGCGACGCATCCGCACCGTCGAACCGCTCGCCGTCGTGCGCCGCACCGTGCAGTCCGCGTCCCGCGTCGAAGCCGGGGCGCTCATCGCCGGCGCCGTCGCGGCCGCGCTCGGCTTCCTCGGCGGCCTCGCCGTCGCCTGGGGCCGGCGCCTGCCGCTCAGCGGCATCGATTCGCTCGGCGAGTACGTCGCGATCGGCGGCGCGCTGCTGTCGGCGGCCGGATTCGTCGCCGGCTATCTCGTGCAGGGCCGCTCGGGCGGCAGCCGATACGCGCAGCGCACGGGCCGGCCGGCGCGCATCCTCGACGTCACCGCGCTGACGCTCACGCACGCCGCCCTCGTCGTCATGCTCGCGACGGGTGTGTTCTTCGTGCTGCAGGAGGCGTTCATCGGAGCGACCCTGTACACGCTGCCGTCGGCCCTCATCGCCGGCGGCGTCGGCGCCGTGACCGCCTACTACGGGTACCTCTCAGCATCCGCCATCGACGCGGCGAGCGTGGCGAACCTGCTCGCCGTCTTCCTCGTCGGCGGCGTGCTCACGAGCATGCTGAACGCCGACGACCCGCACTGGTGGGAGGCGAACATCTCCGCGCTCGGCATCGCCCGCGGCTTCTCCGGGTACTCGTTCACGGTCACCGTGGTGCTCGGCGGCATCATCCTGACGACCCTCGCGCGCTTCATCGGCGGCGAACTCGACGAGTGGGGCCGCGGCCGCGGGCCCGCGACGGCACGCGGCATCCGCCTGACGACGTGGGCGCTGATCGCGATCGGCGTGTGCCTGATCGGGGTCGGCCTCGTGCCGGTGGATCTGTCGGAGCCGGTGCACAACACCTTCGCGACCGGCATGGTGCTCGTCTACGTCGCCCTCGTCGTCGGGCTCAGGTGGCTGCTGCCGGGCTTCCCGAACGCGTTCCTCATCGCCGGGTACGGGTTCCTCGTGATCATCGCGGTGTCGGCGCTGCTGTTCATCCCGTTCGGCTATTACAACCTGACCGCGGTGGAGCTCATCGCTTCGGCGCTGATCTTCACCTGGCTCATCGTGTTCATCCGCAACATCACGGCCTCGGCGAAGGATCGCGAGCACGCCGGGCCGTAGGCTCGCGCCATGACCGAGGAACCCGAAGTGCTCGTCGTCGCCGACCGTGCGGCGTGGCGGGCCTGGCTCGACGCGAACGAAGACGCCTCCGACGGGGTGTGGCTGCTGCTCGTGAAGAAGGGCAAGGAGGCGGCGACGAGCCTGGCGTACGTCGAAGCGGTCGAGGAGGCCCTCTGCAGCGGATGGATCGACGGGCAGATGAAGTCGATCGACGACGCGGTCGTGCGGCAGCGCTTCACGCCGAGGCGCCGCCGCAGCATCTGGTCCCTGCGGAACGTCGACCGCGTCGAACGCCTCATCGCGGAGGGGCGGATGCGCGAGCGCGGCCACGCCGAGATCGCCCTCGCCAAGGCCGACGGCCGCTGGGACCGCGCCTACGGCGCCTCGACGCTCTCAGAGGTGCCGCCCGACCTCGCCGCCGCCCTGGCCGCCTCCCCGGCGGCGACGGAGACCTTCGGGCGCCTGAGCGGCCAGAACCGCTACGCCGTGCTGCACCGCGTCACGACCGCCGCCACCGAGCCGACCCGCGCCCGCCGCATCGAGCGGCTCGTCGGCATGCTCGCCCGCGGCGAGACGCCGTACCCGCAGTAAGGCGCCGTCCGCCCGGGCGCCCGCCCGCCCCGCGCTCGCCCGCCCGGGCGCTCGCCCGCCCCGGTGAGTGGACAGGTATGCAGGGTGCGGGGGCATCCGCACCCTGCATACTTGTCCACTCACGGCTCTGCAGGGGCGGGCGCGGGCCGGGTCAGTCGGCGGCCGGGGCGACGGGCTCGCCGAGGGAGAGCATGAGGCGGTTGGCCCAGTTGAAGAAGGCCGACGAGTGGATGACGTCGGCGACCGCCTGCTCGTCGAAGCCCGCCGCGGTGAGCGCGGCGAGGTGGCCGGCGTTCAGGCGCGGCGGGGTCGCCGCGAGCGCGGCCGCGGCGTCGATCACGGCGCGCCAGCGGGCGTCCTGTTCGCCGCCGACGCCCGTGTCGAGCAGACGCTGCACATCGTCGGGCCGCTTCGAGCGGTGGCTTGCGAAGCGCGCGTGCACCGAGGCGCAGAAGATGCAGCCGTTGACGCGGCTGGTCGCCGCGGCCGCGAGTTCGCGCTCGGCGCGGGGCAGTCCGTCGCCGGCGTTGTAGAAGACGTCCTTGTCGGTGAGCGTGCGCGCCCGCAGGATCGCCGGGTCGCGCACGAGCAGCCGGAAATAGTCGCTCTTCGCGCGGGATCGGTCGACGAGGCCTTCCCACTGCTCCTCGGTGAGCGCGTCCTCATCGGCCGGTTCGAGCCACGGCCGCCAGCCGAGCTCGTCCTGCGTGAAGGCGCGCGGCACGTCGTCAGTGTCGTAACGGAGGACGCGGGCGGCGGCGTCCGGCGCGGACGGGTGGGCGGTGCCCGTGGTGATGGCGGTGTCGGTCATGCGGCCTCCTCGGCGGCGAGCAGTCGGAGCCCGGCGACGACGCGCAGCTGGAACGCGAGGAACGACACGAGCTGGGAGAGGGTGACGATGCCGTCGGTGCTCCATCCGGCGGCGGCGAGCGCGGCGAGCGCCTCGGGCGAGGACTCGCGGGGGCGGAACACGAGCAGATGCGCGTGTTCGAGGGCTGCGGCCAGGCGCGGCCCGAGGGCTTCGACGGCCGTCGCGTCGAGGGCGAAGCGGATGCCGGGTTCGCTCTCGGCGGCGAGCGGCCCGGCGGGGTGGTCGCCGTACGGCCCCGTGGTGCGCGCCTCGGCGGCGAGCGCCGCGATGCGGGCGGCGAGCGCGGCATCCAGCGGCTCCGCATAGTGCCGGGCGGCGGTCTCGTCGGTGTGCAGGGAGGCGACGAACGCGGCGACGGCGAACCGCTCGTCGCGGGTGACGGTGCCGTGTGCGCCCGGGCCGAACAGCGCCTCGTACGAGGCCTCGGCCTGTTCGCGGGTGACGGGGCGGTGCCGCCGGAGTGCGTCGAGCCGGTCGCCCGGGCGGATGCCGGCGAGGCGGTCGATGACGTCGGTCATAGCGAGGTCCTTTCGAGGGTTCGGGTGGATGCCGGGTCGGCGCCCGCGACCGCCCACCCGAGCGCCGGCGCGACCTCGCTCGCGATGAGCTCGATCGAGCGCAGCACGAGTTCGTGCGGCGGGTCGACCGAGTGCACCTGGAATGCGACCTCGGTTGCGGAGCTGGCGACGGTGTCGCGCGAGAGGGACTCGATGACGTCCTCGGGGGTGCCGACGTGGGTGTCGAAGGCGGCGATGAGGTCATCGAGCGAGTCGCCGGCGGGCAGCTGGCCCATGCGGGCGAAGGATGCGGCGGCGCGGCGCAGCCCGCGTTCGGCGAAGCGGCGCGCCTCGTCGCGGTCGTCGGCGACGAAGAGGGTGCGCGAGGCGAGCACCCGCGGCGGCACACCGCCGGGCAGGGCTTCGAGATAGGCGTCGACCACGGGTTGCTGCACCTCGGAGAGGGGCCGGCCCACGGCATCCGCACCCCGCGGCTGCGTGCGGGAGAGCATGAGACCGTGGCCGGCCTGCCCGGCGCGCGTGCCGCCGAACGGCGAGAACGTGGCCTGCCAGATGCGGCCGAGCAGGCCGCGGCCCGGCGGGTGCAGGCGGTTCGCGTCGTCGCCGAGGGTTCCGCCGGCGAGCGCGGCGACGAGTTCGTCGGTCTTCCGCCCGAAGACGGGGCCGCGGTCGGCGTGCTCCTGCCCGAAGGCGCGGAACGAGGCGGGGGTGGATCCGGACCCGAGCCCGAGCTCGACGCGTCCGCCCGAGAGGAGGTCGAGCACGACGGCGTCCTCGGCGACCCGCACCGGGTCTTCGAGGGGCAGCGTCACGACGCCGGTGCCGAGGCGGATCGCCGTGGTGCGGGCGGCGGCCGCGGCCAGCAGCACGAACGGCGACGGCAGCCCGCCCTCGGCCTCGTGGAAGTGGTGCTGCGCCACCCAGGCCGAGGCGAACCCGTGCCGTTCGGCGTGCACGATCTGCTCGAGGGCGATGCGGTAGCGCTCGGCGGGCGGGGCGTCGTCGAGCAGGCGGGTGAAGAATCCGATGCGGGTCATGCGGTGGCCTTCCTCCCGGGCACGGCGTCGAGCAGTTCCCGGGTGTAGTCGTGGTGCGGATCGGAGAAGACCTGCTCGGTCGTCCCCGATTCCACGATCGCACCGCGTCGCATGACCGACACCGTGTGGCTCAGGCGTCTGACGACGGCGAGATCGTGGGAGATGAAGAGGTAGCTGAGGCCGAGCTCGTCTTGCAGGCCCTCGAGGAGTTCGAGGATGCGGGCCTGCACGGTCACGTCGAGGGCCGAGACGGCTTCGTCGAGGACGACGATCTCGGGGTCGATCGCGAGCGCGCGGGCGATGGCGACGCGCTGACGCTGCCCGCCGGAGAGTTCCCGCGGATGCCGGCCGAGCAGCGCGGCCGGCAGGGCGACCCTGTCGACGAGGCGGGCCGCGGCATCCCGCCGCGAGGCCCGGTCTCCGACGGCGAAGTTCACGAGGGGTTCGGCGACGATCTGCGCGACCGTCTGCCGGGGGTCGAGCGAGGCGAACGGGTTCTGGTAAACGAGCTGCACGCGGCGGCGGAAGGCCCGCCTGGCGGCCCCGGCGAGGGCGGTCACGTCGTCGCCGGCGAGGAGGACGCGGCCGGCATCCGCCGCCTGGAAGCGGGTGATGATGCGCGCCGTCGTCGTCTTGCCCGACCCCGACTCGCCCACGAGGGCGTGCGTGGTGCCGCGGCGCAGCTCGAAGGAGACGTCGTCGACCGCGCGGAACGGCTCGCCGCGCCCGCGCCCGCCGAAGACCTTCACGAGCCCCTCGACGGCGAGCGCCGGCGGTTCCGGGGCCGCCGACGCATCCCGCAGGTACAGCGGCGCAGGCACCGGGCGGAACGGCACGTCGGCCAGGCCCGGAGCATCCGCGAGCAGCTGCCCGGTATACGGGTCGGCCGGCCCGTCGAGCACGAGACCCGCCGGCCCCTCCTCGACGATGCGGCCGGCGCGCATGACGGCGATGCGATCGGCGCGTTCGGCGGCGACCCCGAGGTCGTGGGTGACGAAGAGGACGGCGGTGCCGTGCTCGGCGCGCAGTTCGTCGACGAGGTCGAGGATGCGGCGCTGCACGGTCACATCGAGGGCGCTCGTCGGTTCGTCGGCGATGATGAGCTCGGGGGCGAGCGCGACCGCCCCGGCGATGAGGACCCGCTGCCGCATGCCCCCGGACAGCTCGTGCGGGTACTGGCGGGCGCGCAGGGCCGGGTCGTCGATGCCGACGCGCTCCAGCAGTTCGAGGACCCGACGTCGGGCGGCGGGCCGGTCGGCGGCGCGGTGGATGCGCAGCACGTCGGCCAGTTGCGCGCCGATCGGGCGCACGGGGTTCAGCGACGACACCGGATCCTGCGGGATGTAGCCGATGCGTCGGCCGCGCACGGCCCGCAGGCGCCGCTCCGACCAGCCGGCGAGGTCGGTGCCGTTCAGGCGGATCTGCCCGGCATCCACCCGCCCGCCCTCCGGCAGGAGGCCGATGACGGCCGAGGCCGTCGTCGTCTTGCCCGACCCCGATTCGCCGACGAGGGCGACGACCTCCCCGGCATCCACCGCGACCGACACCCCGTGCACGACGGGCAGCCGCCCGCCGCCCCGTGCCGCGTACGAGACGGCGAGGCCGTCGAGTTCCAGCAGCGCGCTCATCGCCATCCCCTCCCGATCGACTGGCTGATGCGGTTCGCCGCGAGCACGACCGCGACGACGACGAGCCCGGGCAAGAGCGTCAGCCACCAGCTCGTGGCGATGTAGTTGCGCCCCTCCGAGATGAGCAGGCCCCACTCGGGCGTCGGCGGCGGTGCCCCGTAGCCGAGGAAGCCGAGGGTCGAGATCGCGAGGATCGCGCTGCCGAACTGCAGGGCGGCGAGCCCGATGACGGCGGTCAGCGAGTTCGGCAGCACATGCCGGGCGAGCACGGTGAGCACCCGCCCGCCCGAGCCGAACGCGGCCTCGACGTAGTCGCTCCGCCGCACCCGCACGACCTCGGAGCGGGTGAGCCGGGCGAAGGAGGCGATGGATCCGATGCCGACGGCGATCGCCGCGTTCACGGTGCCGAAGCCGAGCAGGATGATGATCGACAGCGCCAGCAGCAGGCCGGGGATCGCCAGCAGCACGTCGACGAGGCGCATGAGCACGTCGTCCGCCCAGCCGCCGACGGCGCCGGCGACGACGCCGATGACGACCCCGCCGGCCAGGCCCACGGTGACGGCGACGAACGCGCCCGACAGGGAGTGCACGGCGCCGTGCACGACGCGCGCCCACAGGTCGCGGCCGAGCGCATCGGTGCCGAAGGGGTGGAACGTACCGAACGGGTGGTGGATGCCGGGGGCCTGCAGCTTCTCGGCCGGCACGCCCGCGATGGGGTTCTCTCCCGTGAAGAGACCGGGCGCCAGCGCCCACAGCAGGGCGAGGGCGATGACGAGCCAGGCCAGCAGCAGGCCGGGGCGGATGCCGCGGGCGGCGGCGCGAGCGCGGGCGCCGCGCCGGTCACCGCCCGGCCCGCCGGTTCGCCCGTGCGACGGGGCCGGCTCCCCCGATGCCTCGCCCGGCCGGGTCTCGACGCTCGTCGCGCCGTCGGTCAGGGTCGTCATGCCGCAACCGCCTTCCTCGTGAGCCTGGGGTCGATGAGCGGCGCGACGAGATCCACCGCGAGGCTCACGACGACGAACACGACCGCCGCGAGCACGACGACCGCCTGCAGCACCGGCACGTCCTGGTTCGACACCGCCTGTTCGGTGAGGCGGCCGATGCCGGCCCGGCCGAAGACGGTCTCGGTGACGACGGCGCCGCCGATGAGCTCGCCGACGAGCACGCCCGAGATCGTGAGCGCGGGCAGTGCCGCATTGCGGGCGACGTCTCGGACGAGCACCCGTGCGGGCCCGGCGCCCTTGGCGCGGGCGACGGCGACGAACGGCGACAGCGAGGCCTCGTCGATCGCCCGCACGAGCACCTGGGCGATGGGCGCCGCGATCGGCACGGCCAGCGTCAGCACGGGCAGCACGAGCGCCTCCGGCCCGCTCGCGCCGATGAGGGGCACGAGCTTCAGCTGGAACGAGAACACCTGGATGAGCACGATCCCGAGCCAGAACACCGGCACCGACACGAACAGCCCCGGCAGCGCCCGGATCGCCTGCCCGAGCCACGCGAACGGCGCGAGCGTCGACAGGAACGCGATGGCGACCGCGAGCACGACGGCGGCCGCGAAGCCGAGGCCTGCGAGCAGCGCGGTGCCGGGCAGGGCCTCGCCGATGAGCTCGTGCACGGCCGTGCCGTACTGGATCGAGTACCCGAAGTCGCCGGCGAGGAAGCCTGCGAGGGTGTGCAGGAACTGTTCGATCGGCGTGCTGTCGGCCCCGTATGCGGCGCGGATCTCGGCGATCTGCGCGGCCGACAGCCCGAGCTCGGGGTTCTCGAACTTGATGAGGATCGCATCCCCCGGCAGGGCCTGCATGAGCACGAACGCGCCGGTGAACGCGGCCGCGAGCACGACGACGGCCTGCAGGGCGCGCCTCACCAGGAACGGCACGGGCTCACTCCTTCCAGGTGTCGTAGAAGAGCGGGCGGGCGACGGCTTCGGTGCGGAAGCCGTGCACGGTCGGCGATGCACCGTAGACCTGCGGCTCCTCGAACAGCGGGATGACGTAGGCCTGGGCGACGAGATAGTCCTGCACGGCGGCGGATGCGGCGTCGCGGGCGGCGGGGTCGGCTTCGCTCGCGACGGCCTCGAGCAGCCCGTCGAGCTTCGCGTCCTCGGAGAGCAGCGTGTCGCGGTTCTCGGTGTGGTACTGGCTCTTGATGACGTCGTGGTCGGCGCGACCCACCATCGAGTGGTAGAGCGGCGTCTTCAGCGGGTCGAGGATGTCGGCGGCGTAGCTGCCGGCGTCGGCGGGCTTGACCTTCAGTTCGACGCCGACCTTCGCGAGCTGCTGGCTGACGAGTTCGAGGGTCTGCTTCGACAGCGGCTGCGGGGCGGCCTCGTAGACGGTGAGGGAGAGGCGCTGCCCGTCCTTCTCGCGCACCCCGTCGGCTCCGGGCGTCCAGCCGGCCTCGTCGAGGAGGGATTCGGCGTGCTCGGGGTCGAAGGCGAGCGCGTCGGACTCGTCGACGTAGCCGGCGGCGGTGGATGCCAGCGGCGAGGTCGCGACCGGGTAGTTCTCGGTGAAGATCGTGTCGACGACCTCCTGCGCGTCGACGGCGGCGACGAGCGCCTGTCGCACCTTCACATCCGCGAGCAGCGGGTTCGCAGCGCGCAGGCCGATGGAGTTGTTCACCCCTCGGGTGGGTTCGGCGATGACCTGGAACCCGGCATCCGCCACCTGCTGCTCGTCGAAGGCCTGCACGTAGCGGGCGACGTCGGCCTGCCCGGCCAGCAGGGATCCGATGCGCACGCTGTCCTCGGGGGTGACGACGAGGTCGATGCCGTCGAGGTAGGCCCGGCCCTGGTGCTCGAACGAGGGCGGCGCCCAGTCGTAGTCCTCGCGGGCTTCGAGGTGCAGGCGCTGCCCGATCTCCTCCTCGGTGATCGTGAACGGGCCCGAGCCGACGATCTCGGTCGCGTTGCCGGCGCCCCAGTCCTCGAGCTTGCGGTCCAGGGTCTCGGGCGAGACGAGGCCGGAGTTGATCGTCGCGGTCGCCTGCAGGAAGCCGGGCGCCGGCGCGTCGAAGCGGAACACGACCGTGTCGTCGTCGACGACCTCGCTGCCGGCGTAGTTGTTGATCGCCTCGGAGACGGTGAGGCCGAGCTCGGGGTTGCCGAGGCCGTAGGTGTCGAAGTTCTTCGCGACGGCGGCGGCGTCGAGCGGGGTGCCGTCGGCGAAGACGACGTCGTCGCGGAGGTCGAAGGTGTACTCGGTGGCGTCCTCGTTCACGGTCCATTCGGTGGCGACCCACGGCTGGATCTCGAGCGATTCCGGGTCCTGCCAGGTGAGGCGGGCGGTGATGTTGTTCACGATGCCGCCGTTCGGGTAGAAGCCGGCCTGCGGCGGGTAGAGCGTCGTGTGCGCCTGGTGCTCGAGGTAGACGAGGGTGCCGCCGGCGACGGGTTCGCCGTCGCTCGACGTTCCTGCGGCGTCGGCCGCGGCGCAGGAGGCGAGCAGGGCGGCGGCGGCCAGGGCTGCGGCCGCGGCGGCCGGGATTCGGATGGCGGTCATTTCACGTCGCTTTCGCTCAGGTGGGCGGGTTCGGGGGTGGATGCCGGGGCGCGCCCGGCCTCCGCGGCGCCGTGCGCGTGCACGTTCGCCGGCCGCGCGAGGCCGAGGTGGCCGCGCAGCGTGTCGGTCTCGTACGCGCGCGGGAACACCCCGCGGCGCTGCAGTTCGGGCACGACGCCGAGGGCGAAGGCCTCGAACTGCGCGGGCTGCACGGCCGAGAGCACGTTGAAGCCGTCGACGGCACCGGCATCCGCCCACGCCTCGAACTCGTCGGCGATGTCGGTCGCGGTGCCGACGATCATCGACGCGGGCACGGCCTGCTGCACGACGAGGTGGCGGATGCGCGGCGGGTTCGGCCCGCCGGGGCGGCGGCCGGTGCGTGCGGCGACGAGTTCGATGAGCGCCTGCCCGGCGGCGCCGAAGTCGGCGGCGAGGCGCGGGGAGATCTCGCGATCGGGGCCGAGGCCGTCGAGTTCGAGTTCGACGAGTTGCGAGAGGGTACGGATGCTTCGGGCCTCGGGGAAGCCGCGCGGCGGCCCGCCGGCCCAGTCCTCGGCGACCGGCAGCAGTTCGGCGAGCCGGTCGGCGATGCCCTGCGCCTCGGCGAGGGTGTCGCCGATGATGGGCAGCACGGGGGCGATGACCTTCAGCTCCCGGTCGTCGCGGCCCGATTCGAAGGCGAGCGAGCGCAGTTCTTCGCGCACGGCGAGGGCGTGGTCGAGTCCGCCGACGGCGACGAGCGCGAGGTCGGCCGACTGCGCGGCGAACAGCCGGGATCGCGGCGAGGTGCCGGCGTGCACGATCGGCAGGTGCCCCTGCGGCGGGCGGGCGACGTTCAGCGGCCCCGTCACCGAGACGTGCGCGCCGTGGAAGTCGGTCGTGTGCAGTTTCGCCTCGTCGAGGAACACGCCCGTTTCGGCGTCGGCGACGATCGCGTCGTCGTCGAAGGAGTCCCAGAGGCGCCGGAGGGCGATCTCGAACTCGACCGCCCGGTCGTAGCGGGACTCGTTGGCGGCATGGAAGTCGAGGCCGTGGTTGCCGGCCGCGCGCGGCTCCGCGCCGGTGACGAGGTTCAGGCCGGCCCGGCCGCCGGAGAGGATGTCGACGGATGCCGTGGCCCGCGCGAGCGTGTACGGGTCGGCGTAGGTGGTGTTCGCCGTCGCGATGAGGCCGATCCGCTCGGTGACCCCGGCGAGGAAGGTGATCGCGCTCAGCGGGTCGATCCGCGCCACGAGATACGGGTCGCGGTACTCGAGGTCCTTGCCCGTGGCGAGCCAGTCGCCGAAGAACAGGTAGTCGAGCCGGGCGGCCTCGGCGAGCGCTGCCGTCCGCTTCAGCAGCGCGGCATCCCCGAGCGGATGCCGGTGCGCGCCCGGGAACCGCCAGCCCGACGGGTAGGCGCCGACGGCGCGGACCATGGCGCCGAGGATGAGGCGGCTCATGCGAGGCTCCCGGCGGGGATGCCGCTGAGGCCGGCCCGCACGAGCGGGATGCCGCGTGCCACGGCCTGCGACACGCGCTCCTCCAGGGCCGGGTCGACGATGCGGCCGCCGTCGAAGTCGGTGTCGCGGGCGTACACCCCGAGCGGCAGCGTCACCGCCTGGAAGAAGGAGAACAGCGGGCGGAACTGGTGCTCGAGGCTCAGCGCGTGCCGTTCGCTGCCGCCGGTCGCGGCCAGCAGCACGGGCGTGTCGATGAGGGCGTACTGGCCGACGAAGTCGAAGAAGTGCTTGAACAGGCCCGTGAAGCTCGCCCGGTAGACGGGGCTCGCGGCGACGACCAGGTCGGCGCGTTCGACGCGTTGCAGCGCCTGCTCGACCTCGGGGGCCAGGCCCTCGCGGGTGAGCGCGCCGGCGAAGCCGCCGCCGATGCCCGACAGTTCGATGAGCTCGGTCTCGACGGCGAGGTCGGCCGTCTCGAGGGCGAGGGCGAATCGATCCAGGATGCCGGCGGCGAGCGCGCTCGTGCGGGACGGCGTATGCAGGCTGCCTGAGACGGCGACGATCGTGACGGGATTCGACATGTTCCGAAGCTGGCACGGCCTGCACCGGCGCGCCACGAGCCCGGACACAGAGGGCAACCGGCCGTAAGAGCGCGTAACGGCGCGTCACGCACGGGCGGTCGGCTAGGCTCGGGCCGGGGTCGGCCGGGTGCGCGGGGCCGCGGCATCCACCCGGATGCGCGGGCGTCCCGGCATCCACTCGCGGAAGGAGCCGAGATGCCGCTCGTGGACAACGGCGTGTACGTCGACGGCCGTCGCGTCGCCACCCCGACGAGCCTCGACGACACCTACGAGACCCTGCACGAGCACGAGGGCGGGCTCGCCTGGATCGGCCTGTACCGGCCGAGCGATGCCGAGATCGCCTCGGTCGCCGACGAGTTCGGGCTGCACGGCCTCGCCGTCGAGGACGCCCTGACCGGCCACCAGCGGGCGAAGCTCGAACGCTACGGCGACACCCTGTTCGCGGTGCTGCGCCCCGCCCGCTACCTCGACGAACCCGAGGAGGTCGAGTTCGGCGAACTGCATGTGTTCGTCGGCCCCGACTTCGTCGTCACCGTCCGGCATGCGGAGTCGCCGGACCTCTCGAAGGTGCGCCGCCGCATGGAGGGCAACCCCGAGCTCCTCGGCAAGGGCCCCGAGGCGGTGCTGTACGCCCTGCTCGACGAGGTCGTCGACGAGTACGCGCCCGTCGTCGCCGGCCTCGAGAACGACATCGACGAGATCGAGGATCAGCTCTTCGGCGACGCCGACGACGAGGCCCTCGCCCGCCGCATCTACGACCTCTCCCGCGAGGTCATCGAGTTCCAGCGGGCCGTGCACCCGCTGCGGGCGATGCTGGAGGCCCTGCAGCGGGGCTCGGCGAAGTACCGGGTCGACGTCGAGCTGCAGCGGGCCCTGCGCGACGTCCACGACCACGCGATCCGCATCGACGAGCGCGCCGACGCGTTCCGCACCCTGCTCGACAACGCCCTCACCGTGCACTCGGCGATCGTGACGCGACGGCAGACCGAGACGCAGCTGGTGCAGAACGAAGAGGTCAAGAAGATCTCCTCGTGGGCGGCGATCATCTTCGCGCCGGGCCTCGTCACGGGCATCTACGGCATGAATTTCGACCACATGCCCGAGCTGCACTGGCTGTGGGGCTACCCCTTCGCGCTCGTGCTCATGTTCGGCTTCGCCGGCGCCCTGTACCTCGTCTTCAAGTCCCGCAAATGGCTATGAGCGGGGTGGATGCCGGGGGCACACTGGAAGGGTGAGCGCCTGGGTGCTCGCCGTCGCCTCCGAGGCGGTCATGTCGACGCTGAAGGCGAGCCCGGGCGCCGTCGTGCAGGTGCTCGGCTGGGACGAGGCGTTCATCGGCGTCGACGCCGACGACCCGGAGGGCTGCGCCCGCCGCCTGCAACGGGCCGTGCTCGAGCGCACCGGGCTGCACGCGAGCGTCGGCATCGGCGACACCCTCGTGCGCGCGAAGGTCGCCACCGGCTTCGGCAAACCGCGCGGCGTGTTCCGGCTGACCGAGGCGAACTGGGCCGAGGAGATGGGGCCGCGGCCGGTGATCGAGCTGTGGGGTGTCGGCTCCCGCGTCTCGAAACGGCTCGCGGGCCTCGGCATCGCCTCCGTCGCGGAGCTCGCCGACGCGGACTCCGACGCGCTCGTCGCCGAACGCATCGAGCCGGGCCGGCCGATCCGCCTCCTCGGCCTCCGCGCCGAGATGCCCATGCCGGACGACGCCCGCGAGTCCCGCACCCCCACCCGCGGAGGGTGGTGAGCCCGGGCGTGCCGCAGCACTCCGGGCGCGGCGCGCCATAGCCGGGGCGGGTACATTGGTATGCCTCCCCGACCCGATTGGAACCCGCATGATGTCCCCCCACCATCAGCCGCCCGAATCCAGCCGATCCGAATCCGTGCGGGGGTGATGCGGTGGATACCGACGCGCTGAAGCGCACGTGGGCGGCCGCCGAACAGCTCGGCGACGAGGTCCCCCTCTTCTTCTACTCGCACCTGTTCTACACGCACCCCGAAGTGCGCTCGATGTTCCCCGTGTCGATGGCGACGCAGCGCGACCGTCTCGTCGGCGCCCTCGGCCGCATCGTCTCCAACGTCGACGACCTCGACAACGTGACCGAGTTCATCGCACAGCTCGGCCGCGACCACCGCCGCTTCAAAGTCGTCGCCGGCCACTACGACGCGGTGGGCATGTCGCTGCTGGCGACGCTCAAACACTTCCTCGGCGACGCTTGGACCGACGACCTCGCCGGCGACTGGGCGGCCGCCTACGGCGTCATCGCGACCGCGATGGTGCAGGCGGCCGAGGCATCCGAGATGGAGAGCCCGGCCTACTGGGACGGGCACGTGCTCTCGGTCGAACGCCGCAGCATGGACGTCGCCGTCGTGCAGCTGCGCCCCGAACCCGAACTGCCCTTCGAACCCGGCCAGTCCTTCGCCGTCGAGACCCCGCAGGTGCCGCGCCTGTGGCGCTACTTCAGCGCCGCCAACGCACCCCGGCCCGACGGCACCATCGAGCTGCACGTGCAGCTCGTGCCCGGCGGCCAGGTCTCCAGCGCCATCGTGCGGCTGCTGAAGGCCGGCGACGTGCTGCACCTCGGTGCCGCGGTCGGCCAGGAGCTGACCCTGAACGAAGAGGAACGCCGCCGCGACCTGCTCATGGTCTCGGGCGGCACCGGCCTCGCCCCGCTCCGCTCGCACCTCGAGCGCATCGACCAGCTCTGGCAGACGACGGGCGACGCCCCCCGCGTGCAGCTCTTCCACGGCGCCCGCGTGCCGTGGAACCTGTACGAGCGGCGCCTGCTGCAGAGCCTCGCCGGCCGGCCCTGGTTCACGTACACGCCCGTGATCTCGGACGACCGCACCTACCCCGGCCGCAAGGGATACGTCGGCGACGTCGCGGCGGCCGAGGGCATCCGCCCCGGCGTGCTCGCGATGGTCAGCGGCGGCCCCACCATGGTCGGCCACACCCTGACCCGGCTCCGCGAGGCCGGCATCGAAGACGCCGACCTCAAGTTCGAGCAGTTCGCCACGTTCGACGCCGGCGACCGCCCCGCCCCCGCCAACGACCCGCAGCCAGTCGCTGCAGAGCAGATGGGAAGTGCCCGATGACCCCGGACGATCTGCCCCCGTTCCCCGATTCGACCCAGGAGAAGAGCCTCGCCGGCGCAGTCTCGCGGCTGCCGCAGACCGGCACCTCGTTCAGCCTCCGCCATATGGGCGGCGGATACGACCGAAACGAGGTCGACGCCTTCCTCGCCGAGCTCACCCGCACGGTCGCCGACGTGCGCGCCGCCCTCGAGGAGGACCGCCGCGAACTGACCGCGCTGCGCGCCGAGAACACCCGCCTGCAGGCCGCCGCCGACGCCGGCGCCGACCTCGAGCAGGAGGTGACCCTCGGCGCCGTCGGCCTGCTCTCGCAGGCGCAGTCGATCGCCGACAAGGCCGTCGCCGACGCCGAGCAGTACGCCCGCGACCTCGTCATCGCCGCCCGCACCCAGTACCGCGAGGCGCAGGAGCAGGCCGCCGAGGAGGCGGCCGCGGCCGGTGTCGCAGCGCCCGCCCCCGTGACGCAGACCCCGCCTCCGGCGATGCCCGAGATCGACTACGTGCGCACCTACGCGCAGGTCGCGCAGATCCAGCTGCGTTCGGTGCTCGACGCCCTCACGGAGCAGGTCGACCGCCTCGGCACGCTGCCGCAGGCCGGCGATGCCGCCGGGGCGCCCGCCGACGACGGCGCCGCACCCGAGCCCTCCCCCGAGGACGCGTTCCCCGACGAGGAGCCGAACTGGCTGCCGGCCATCCCGCCGCAGCCGACCATCCAGCGTCAGAGCTACATCAGCCCCACGCGGTGAATCGCGACGGGGGGCGCCGGCCGCGGCCGGCGCCCCCCGTCGTTACTTCGTCTGGTTCGGGTGATGGGTATGCACCTGTTCGAGGTAGACGACGTTCCCATCGACGTAGAACCAGATCCGTGCATCACCGCGCAAGGTCGGCTTGTGCTGCCAGCGATCGAACTCCTTGCCGCCCCGCGACACCCGCTGCAGTGCACCCTTCAGCGGGTAGTTCGTCGGCGTACGTTCCAGCGGCGTTCGTGTCAGAAAGTCCCATGCATCGGCCAGCGGGCCGAGCACTGTTGCACGAAGATCCATCCAGCCTCGTTGCGCCGACACCGAGGCGAAACGGATCTCGTACTCGCTTTTCTTCGTCGGCCGATCGACCCGTGCCGCTTTCGCCATGGCTTACGGGCGCTCCACTCGCTCTGCGTCGTCGAGCCAATCAACCGGCGTGAATCCGAGGCCTGCCGCAACGGCGCTCGCCGTCTCCTGCCAGGCGATCAGCTCGGATGCCGCCAGGTGCGCTTGCCCCGTCGCGAACGACGCCCGTGCCGCATCGACGAGTTCGCGAGCGCAGTTCGCGCGATCCGCCGGGCTGAGCGCGAGCATCCACGGGAAGCGGTCGGCCATGCGGTCGGCGAGGCTGCCTCGGTCATCGGTCGTGACCGCGATGAGCTGGGCGGCGAGCTGGAGCAGTTGCTCTCGGGCATCGGCCTCCCGCTTGGACATCAATACGAGATCTTCTCCGTCGCGACGGGTCACAGCGACGGGGTGATCCTCGGCGGCCTCGAACACCCGTGGGGCATTGCGGCTGAGATCGGAAGAGTTGAACGATCTCGATGAGAGAGTTGCGGCGGACATGCCGCCAGTCTAATTCAGAACTACATCTGAAGTACAGGCTGCTGCGCGGCAGCGGCTCAGGCGCGGAGGCGCCCGGGCATCCACACCCGTACGACGAGCCAGACGCCGGCGATGATCGTGACGACCCCGAGGGGCACGTGCAGCGCGGTGATGCCGCGGAAGCCGGCGAACGGACCATTCACACCCGGCCGGAAGGGGCACGTGAGCGCCGCCTGCCGCCCGGCGCCGGTGGTCGCCGCGGCGCGGAGACGTCCGTGCGCGAAAAAGCCCGGATCCGATCCGGATCCGGGCTTCGTGTCTGTAGCGAGGGCGGGACTCGAACCCGCGACACCACGATTATGAGCCGTGTGCTCTAACCACCTGAGCTACCCCGCCGCGTGATTTCCGGTCGAACGCGAACGTTCGAACCGGGAATCAGAGCCCCGAGTCAGGATTGAACTGACGACCCCTTCCTTACCATGGAAGTGCTCTACCACTGAGCTATCGGGGCGTGCCGCCGTCTCCGGCAACCGTACGAGAATACCATCCCGCGAGGCTGCCGCCGAACCGAGGCCGGTATGCCTCGCGCGGCCCGCGCATCGGCACCGAACCCTCACGCCCCGCCGAACCGGATCCGCCCGCTCGCGACCGCGACCACCCACTCGAGCGGCCCGCGGCCGACATGGCGGCGCCACAGCCACGCGCCGATCAGCGTGCCGACCGTCAACCACCAGAACGTCGCCCACGAGTCGTCGGTGGGGATGCCGTCGGCCCCCACCCGCGTCGTCGCGCGGAGCACGACGAGCTGCACCGTGTACACCGTCAGCGGCATCGACCCGGCGGCGGCGAGCGGCGAGAGCATCCCGCCGGCGACACGCGCGACCGGCGCGGGCGTGCGCGCGGTGAGTGCGATGAGCGCGGCACTCGTCGCGAGCCCCACGCCGACGTTGCCGGCGGTGAAGCAGGCCGCACCCACGGCATCCGCACCCGGGGCACGTGTCGGCGCGAGCAGATCACCGCCGAGCGCGACCGACACGCCCAGCCCCGCGATCGCGACCGCGAGCCCGGCACTCCCGACCCAGGCGAGGACGCGCGGGCGGTCGATGCCGAGCCGCACGATGCCCACGCCGACCATCATGACGGGAACCCACACGAGCACCGGGTATGCGCCCGTCGCGAACCAGTCCGCGAGCAGGTGGTCAGGGCCGATGCCGAGCGCCGCCCGCAGCGGCCCCCACGCGGTGAGCCCGGCCATCAGCACGACGAGCGGTGCGCCCACCGCGAGCAGCACCCGTGCCGGCAGGAAGACGAGCGCGATCATGATCGCGAAGGCGATGCCGTACTCGTCGAGGATGACGTACACGAGCGGCCCCATCGCGGTCAGCAGGAGGCCGAGGGCGAGTAGCAGCAGCGCCCGCACGGCGATCTGCCTCCGCAGTCCGCGCCGCTCCCCCGGCGGGGCCGGGCGGGTGCCGCCGGTCAGCAGCCCCAGGCCGAAGCCGGCGGTGATCGCGAACAGCAGCCGCGAACGTTCCGTGGCGATCGCGAACAGCGCGTCGCCGGCCGCCCCGTCGCCGTCCGGCACGACGTGCGCGACGAACATCCCGAGCAGGGCGAGCCCGCGCGCGGCATCGATGCCGGTGATGCGCGCCCGCGGCGCCGCCTGCTGCATGGGCCCATGCTGCCTGCCGCGAGTGGATGCCGTGGCGCGACGCGCTGGCCGCGCCGCGCGCCACGCCCGCCCGCATCCGCACGGGTCGCGAACGCAGGCCGAATCGACCCCGCGCGCCGAAAGCAGGCCGAATCCGCAAGTTGGCGGCACTCGTGGCCTGCGTTCGCTACGGCTGCCCGCGTCAGGGGGTGCGGATGCCGGGCAGCGCCCACATCGCGAACGCGGGCCCGCCGGCGGTCAGCCGCAGCGCCCCGTCGGCGCGCGTGAGCGCGACCTCGCCGATCGCGGCAATCAGGTCGGGCGCCGTCGCGGCATCCGCACCCGGGCCGATGCCCGCGGCATCCACACCCCGCACGAGCGGGGACGTCGCGGCGCGCGAGGCGAACACGAGCACGCTCGCCTCGGCGGACTCGCGCACGAACACCACCGCATCGGCGCCGACGTGCAGCCACCGCATGCCGCCGCGCGCGAGCACGGGGTGGGCACGGCGGGCCGCGATGAGTTCGGGGTATGCGCCGAGCACGGGCAGCCCCCACGGCATCGGCGTGCGCGAGGCCTCGCCGTCGGCACCGGTGAGGCCGAACTCGTCGCCGGCGAAGACGACGGGCACGCCGGGCAGTGCGAGCGAGAGGCCGAGCGCGACGGGCACCGCGCCGGGCCGCGCGTGCGTCGCGAAGCGGGCGGTGTCGTGCGTGTCGAGGGCGTTCATGTTCCCGATGCGGATGCGCCACGGGTACGCGGCCGTGAAGCGCAGGTGCTGTTCGACGAAGTCGCGGCCGTCGAGGCTCGGGATGCCGCCGGGCATGCCGAAGAACCAGGGTTCGGGGGCGGCCGGGCCCGCCTCCTCCGACAGCCACCCCCACAGCGGCCGCGTGAACGACGGGTACGTCATCGCCCCGTGCCAGGCATCGCCCTGGAAGTCGGCGGCGGCGTCGTTCGTCGACTCGGCGAGCAGCACCGTGTCGGGGTTCGCCTCGAGCATCGTGCGGCGGATGCCCCGGCGCACCTCGGCGTTCAGGTCGACCGCGCCGTGGCGCCCCGTCATGTTCGCGACGTCGATGCGCCAGCCGTCGAGGGCGAACGGCGGGCCGAGCCATCGCCCGACGACGGAGTCGGGGCCCTCGATGAAGCGGCGCCGCAGCTCCGGCGAGCGCCAGTCGAGCTTCGGCAGGCTCGGCACGCCGAGCCAGGAGACGTAGTCGTCGGCGTCGTCGTCGAAGAGGTAGAAGGCGGCTTCGGCGGCTTCGGGATGCCCGTGGCCGGCGCGGAACCATTCGTGGCGGTCGCCGGTGTGGTTCGTCGTGAGGTCGCCGATCACGCGGATGCCGCGTTCGTGGGCGGCGGTGACGAGGCGGGCGAGCGCCTCGTCGCCGCCGAGCAGCGGATCGACGCGGTCGAAGCTCGTCGCGTCGTAGCGGTGGTTCGACGCCGCCGGGAACACCGGCGTCAGGTAGAGCAGGTCGACGCCGAGCGCGACGAGGTGGTCGAGGTGTTCGCGGATGCCGTCGAGGTCGCCGCCGTAGAACTGCTGCGAGCGGCCGGGCATGACGGCGTCGACGGGATCGCCCCAGGCGGCCGGGATCGCCCACTCGGGCGTCTCCTGGGCATCCGCCGCCGCAGATCTCGCGAAGCGGTCCGGGAACACCTGGTACATGACGGACTCGGCGAGCCAGGCCGGCGCCGCCGGGGTCGCGAGCAGCGCGTAGTCTTCGGCGTCGAGCGGTTCGAGGGTGCTGAGCCCGCCCTGGTTCAGCCACGCGCGGCCGCCGTGCCCGGCGGCGCCGGCCGCCCCGAGCAACAGCCACCGGTATCCGGTTCGCGGGTTCTCTGCGGTGAGCGTTGCCTCCCACCAGTCCCAGCCGTCGGCCTCGCCGAGGCGGCGCGCCTGGGCCCAGCGGGGTTCCCGGTCGGGTGTGGATCGCAGCCACACCGCATCCACCCCCGTGCCCGCGCCGCGCGCCCCGGCATCCGCCGCGCCGGCATCCATAGCCCCGCCGGGCGCCCAGCCGCGGGGCACGCGGACCCGCACCGTGACCGTCTCGCCGAGTCCGGGTCGCTCGTTCGAGACGTACAGGGCGGAGCCGTCGTGGTGCGGCCCGCCGACCGCGCCGGCCACCCTCGCGTGTGCGCCGTCGGGTGCTGCCCCGCCGCCGCGCTCCCCGGCATCCGTCCCCGCCGCGTTCATTTCACCGCACCGGCCGTGAGCCCGCCGACGATGTAGCGCTGCAGGAAGAGGAACAGCAGCATGACGGGTAGCGCCGCGATGACCGCTCCGGCGGCGAACACCCCCCAGTTCTGCGACTGGAAGCCGGAGATGAGCGAGTACAGCCCGACCGCGAGGGTCTGCGATTCGGGGTCGGTGAGCATGATGCTCGCGATGACGAATTCGCTGGTCGTGCCGATGAACGAGAGGAGCCCGACGACGGCGAGGATCGGGATGACGAGGGGCAGCACGATCGTGAAGAAGGTGCGCGCGTGGCCGGCGCCGTCGATCTTGGCGGCCTCGTCGATCGAGGTGGGGATCGTGTTGAAGAAGCCGTACATGAGGAAGGTGTTCACGCCGAGCGCGCCGCCGAGGTAGATCATGATGAGCCCGATGTGCGTGCCGAGGCCGATCGCGGGGAACACGTCGGAGATGCCGACCATGAGCAGGAAGATCGCGACGACCGCGAGGAACTGCGGGAACATCTGCACCAGCAGCAAGGTCATGAGCCCGAGCCGCCGGCCCGTGAATCGCATGCGCGAGAAGGCATATGCGGCGAGTGCACCGAGGAAGACGGTCGCGACGCTCGTGACGACGCCGATGACGAGGGTGTTCGCGAACCAGGCGAGGAACGGCTGGTTCGGGTTCGACAGCAGTTTCTCGTAGTTGGCGAGGTCGAAGGCGCGGAACAGCTGGTTCGAGCCGGTGAGCGTGCCGGTCGGGTTCACCGACACCGACACGATGTACAGCAGCGGGAAGAGCGCGAAGGCGACGGCGAGCACGCCGAGCAGGTGCCGCCAGCCGGTGTCGGCGAACCAGCGCGCGGGTGTGGTGCTGCTCATCAGTTCAGGTCCTCCAGGGCTCGGGTGCGGCGGAAGCTGATCACCGAGACGATCGCGACGATCACGAAGATAAGGATCGCGAAGGCGCTGGCGAGGCCGTAGTCGCGACCGCCGCCGCTGCCGAAGGCGATCTTGTAGACGAGGGTGATGAGGAGGTCCGTGGCGCCGATGTCGAGGGTCGTGTCGGTGAAGCGCGGCCAGCCGCGGGTGAGCATGTAGATGACGTTGAAGTTGTTGAAGTTGAACGCGAACGAGGCGATGAGCAGCGGTGCGACGCTCACGAACAGCAGCGGCAGTTTCACGGAGCGGAAGATGCGCCAGGCGCTGGCCCCGTCGACCTTCGCGGCCTCGATGATGTCCTCGGGCAGCGCCTGCAGCGCCCCCGTGCAGACGAGGAACATGTAGGGGTAGCCGAGCCAGAGGTTCACCAGCAGCACGCTGAAGCGTGCGAGCCAGGGGTCGGCGAGCCAGGGGATGTCGGCGCCCCCGAAGAAGACCTCGTTGATGAAGCCGAACTCCTGGTTCAGCATGCCGGCCCACACGAGCCCGGTGAGGAAGGCGGGGAACGCGTACGGCAGGATGATGAGCGCCCGGTAGAGCTTGCGCCCCCGCATCCGCGGATGGTTGAACATGAGCGCGAAGAACAGCCCGAGCGCGAAGGTCGTGAGCACCGAGAGGAACGCGAACGCGAAGGTCCAGGCGATGACCCGCAGCAGCGGATCCCGCAGCTGTTCGTTGGTGAAGGCATCCACGAAGTTGTCGACGCCGACCCACACCCGCCAACCGGGTGTGAGGGCTTCGCCGCTTTCGGATCTGAAGGTGCCGTCGCCGTCGTCGGCGTAGACGACGCCGGTGTCGGTGTTCGTGAAGGTGCCGGCCCGCTCGTCGTAGACGAGGGAGGAGGCGAAGGCGTACGCCTTGGTGCCGTCGGTGGTGCGGAGGGTGCCGTCGTTCGGGTCGTCGGAGATGGGCACCTGCACGGCGAGGATCTCGTTCTGGTGCTGCACGATCTCGGCGAGCTGCAGCTCGTCCCAGCCGTCGGGGGCGGCCTGCACGGTCTCGAGGGGCTGTTCGCTCGTACCGAAGCCGAGGCCGCCGCCGGGTTCGGCGACGAGGAGGCCGTACTCGTCGCCCTGCCGCAGCACCTGCACGGTGTACTGGGGCGAGTCGGGCACGCGGGCCTGCGAGGTGCGGATGATCTGCTCGACGGCGTCCTGCTTGTCGCTGTTGTGCTCGTCGCCGTAGTTCGTGAACGCGATGTAGCCGGTGTAGAGCACGACGAAGATCTGGAAGACGGCGAGGAAGGCGAGGCCGGGCGTCAGGTATTTCGCCGGAAGCATCCCGCGCTTCAGGTAGATGACGTTGACGAGGATGACGACGGCGGCCACGACCGCGGCCATGAACCAGTCGTCGGCGGCGATGAGGGCGAACACGGCGTAGACGGCTGCGGCGTCGATGATGCCGAGCAGCACGACTTTGACGGCGAGCGCGACGAGCCCGCCCGAGGTGAGCCGGCGGCCGCGGGCGTCGAATTCGGGAGCGGGCGTGCGCGGGGCGGTCCGGCGTGCCCGGGGTGCGGATGCCGGCGGCGCGGTCTTCGTCATGGGTCCTCTTCGCGAGTGCGGTGGATGCGCGCGGCCCGGCGCGCGTGCGTGCGCGTGCGGGTCCGGGTGCGGATGCCGGGGGCGGGCGGAACCGCGGCTCCGCCCGCCCGCGCTCATCCGGCGATCTTCGCCTCGATGTTCTTCGCGGCGGTCGTCCACACCTCGGCGGGGTCGCCCTCGCCCTTGATGAGCTGGAGCTCGGCGTTGCCCCAGTCCGACCACACGGCGCCCATCTCGGGGATCGCGGGCATGGGCGCACCGGTCTGCCCGATCGCGCCGAACGCCTCGACGTCGGGGTCTTCGGCGGCGGCCGTCTCGTAGGCGGCGGTGAGGGCCGGGGGCCGACCGCCGACCTCGTAGAGGGAGAGCTGCGCGTCTTCGGTGGAGAGGTAGTTGACGATGAAGTTCGTCGCGGCCAGGGCGTTGCCCGACTTGCTGGAGAGGAAGAAGCCGTTGACGCCGATGAACGGCTTGGCCTCCTGCCCGCCGGCGCTCGGCACGGGGTCGATGGCGTAGTCGATGCCGGCCTCGGCGATCGCGGGGATGTTCCAGGGGCCGGTGAGGTAGTACGGCGACTTGCCGTCGATGAAGAACTCGCGGGCCTTGTCGCCGTCGATGTTGGCGTTCAGCACGCCGTCGGCGCCCCACTGCTTGAGGGCGGTGGCGAAGGCGATGCCGGCCTCGTCGCCGATGACGAGCTTGGACGGGTCGTAGGATCCGTCGTCGTTCTGGGCGAAGACCTGCGACCCGAAGGAGGTCTGCAGCGGGTAGAGGTGGTAGGGGTCGCCCTGTTCCGGCGAGAGGCCGAGCAGGAAGGGGTACTCGGTTCCGGCGGCCTTGCCCGCGGCGATGAGCTCGTCGAAGGTGCCGGAGGGCTCGGGGGCGAGGGCGGTGTTGCGCACGAGGGCGACGTTCTCGATCGAGTACGGCACGCCGTAGACGGCGCCTTCGTAGGTCATGGCCTGGACGGCGGATTCGGCGAACCCGTCGGCGACGTCGCCGAGTTCGAGGGGTGCGACGACGCCGGCGGCGACGTAGGCGCCGAGCTTGTCGTGGGGGCTGACGATGATGTCGGGGCCCTTGCCGGTCGGCACCTGGCTGATGAAGTCCTGGTCGACGGTCGCGAAGTCCTTCGTGACGAGCTTGACGTCGATGCCGGTGTCTTCGGTGAAGCCGGCGGCGACGTCTTCGAGCGCGGGCTTGCGCTCGATGTCGACCCAGACGGTGATGGGGGTGCTCTCGCCCTTCGACTCGCCGGCGTCGTCGGAGGCGGCGCAGCTCGTGAACGCGAGCGCGCCCACGGTGGCGATCGCCGCTCCGGCGGCGATTCGGCGCGGGATCTGCTTCATCGGTTTCCCTCTCTGTACGGCTCCGGGCGGGCTGCCGATTCGGTCGGGAGCCCGTTCTCCGGTGCGGCCTGCGATTGCAAGCGGTTACAGATATACCCGTTCGACCGGATGACTGCCAAGTTGCGACCCGCCGTCGTAACGCATTCGTGACCCTCGGCCCATTCTGCAAGCGCTTGCTTTCTGGCGTAGGGTGGCGCTCATGACGACCGAATGGTGGCGGACCGCCGCGATCTACCAGATCTACCCGCGCTCGTTCGCCGACGGGAACGGCGACGGCATGGGCGACCTGCCCGGCATCGCCTCGCGCCTCGGCTCCCTGCAGGCGTTGGGGGTGGATGCCGTGTGGCTCTCCCCGTTCTTCACCTCGCCGCAGAAGGACGCCGGCTACGACGTCGCCGACTACTGCGACGTCGATCCGCGATTCGGCACCCTCGCCGACTTCGACGCCATGCTCGCCGAAGCGCACCGCCTCGGCCTCCGCGTCATCGTCGACCTCGTGCCGAACCACTCCTCCGACCGGCACGCCTGGTTCCAGGCCGCCCTCGCATCCGCACCCGGAAGCCCCGAGCGCGCCCGCTACCTCTTCCGCGACGGCCGCGGCCCGGCCGGCGACCAGCCCCCGAACAACTGGGAGTCCGTGTTCGGCGGCCCCGCATGGTCGCGCATCGCCGAGCCCGACGGCACGCCCGGCCAGTGGTACCTGCACCTCTTCGACGCTTCCCAGCCCGACTTCGACTGGACGAACGAGGAGGTGCGGGAGGAGTTCCGCCGCATCCTGCGCTTCTGGCTCGACCGCGGCGTCGACGGCTTCCGCGTGGATGTCGCGCACGGGCTCGCGAAGGCCGAGGGCCTGCCCGACTTCCGTCCCCCCGCCGACGCCGGCAGCATGGGCGGGGCCGGCGTCGACCTCGCCCTCGAACCCGAGATCAGCGACGAACCGGCCGATCACGCCCCCTACTGGGCGCAGCCGGGCGTGCATGAGATCTACCGCGACTGGCGGCGGGTCCTCGACGAGTACCCGGGCGAGCGGATCCTCACCGCCGAAGCCTGGGTCGACCCGATGAGCCGGCTCGCCGAATGGGTGCGACCCGACGAGATGCACCAGGCGTTCAACTTCGCCTACCTCGAGACGCCGTGGGATGCGACGCTTCTCCGCCGCGTCATCGACGCCTCGATCGCCGCGTTCGGCTCCGTCGGCGCACCCTCGACCTGGGTGCTGTCGAACCACGACGTCGTCCGGCACGCGACCCGCCTCGGCCTCACCGAGGACAACCCGCAGGGGCACGGCCTCGGCCCGGCCTCGACGGGCCTGCCCGATCCGGCCGCCGGCCTCCGCCGCGCCCGCGCCGCGACGCTGCTCATGCTCGCCCTGCCCGGCTCGGCCTACCTCTACCAGGGCGAAGAGCTCGGCCTGCCCGAGGTCGTCGACCTCCCCGACGCGGCCCGGCAGGATCCGACGTGGTTCCGCACGCACGGGCAGCGCTACGGCCGCGATGGATGCCGGGTGCCGATCCCCTGGTCCGGCGACGCCCCCTCGTACGGCTTCGGCCCGGGCGCGGCGTCATGGCTGCCGCAGCCGGCATCCTGGGCGGCGCTCGCCCGCGACCGGCAGGAGGGCGACCCGGCATCCACGCTCGAGATGTACCGGGCGGCGCTCCGCCTCCGCCGCGAGCACGGGCTCGCCGCAGGCGCCCTCGAGTGGGCCGACGCCCCCGAGGGAGTGCTCGACTTCCGCAACGGATCGGTGCGCGTCGTCACGAACGCCGGCACCGCGCCCGTCGAGCTGCCCGCCGGCGAGCTGCTCCTCGCAAGCGCCCCGCTCGACGGCACCCTGCCCCCCGACACCACGGTCTGGCTGCGCGCCTGACGCCCCTCGCGGGCGCCCGGTAGGTCGCCCGCTCGCTTCGGGCGCGCCCCGGTCCCCCGCCCACCCTCACACCGTTCCGGGGGTCATATCCCGCCACATTCCAGCGCGATACCGCGCAAACCTGGCAGGAAACGACCCCCGGAAGGGATGTGCAAGGGTACTTGGGGTGTGACACTTTCTGTTGACGGTTGTTACCAGGAAGTAGTTTCACGAGATGTCGTCGAGTCGTAGGAAGTTCACGGATGAGTTCAAGGCCGACGCGGTCCAGCTCGTCGTGCAGGGCAAGCGTGCGGTGGCGCAGGTCGCCAGGGAGTTGGGTATCAACGAGTCCTCGCTGGGGTACTGGGTCAAGGCATACCGGCAGCAGCATCCTGATCCGCAGACCGCGCCGATGCCGGTCGATGCAGCACGGATCGCTCGTCTGGAGGCTGAGAATCGCCGGTTGATCGAGGAGAACGCGTTCTTGAAAAAAGCCGCGGCCTTCTTCGCCCGGGAACAGCGGTGAGCGTGAAGTTCACGCTGATCCACGCGGAGAAGGCCAACCACACGGTCGAGTTCATGGCCTCGATGCTCGGCGTTACTCGCGCCGGCTACTACGCGTGGGCGCGGCGGCAGGGCACGGCCTCGCCGGCGGCGACGCGACGAGCGGCCCTGTCAGAACTGATCATGCAGATCCATCACGACTCGGCCCAGACCAGCGGGTTCCGGCGAGTAGTGGCCGAACTGGGCCGCCGCGGCATCCACGCGTCGGAAGGCCTGGTCCGGAAACTCATGCGTGAGGCGGGACTATTCGGCGTTCAGCCGCGTACGAGGAAGCGAACCACGATCCCCGCCGCTGACGCCGCCGAACGCCCCGATCTGCTCTGCCGCGACTTCACCGCCGATCACCCCGGGACCCGGTTGGTGGGCGATATCACCTACCTGCGTACCGGGCAGGGATGGCTGTACCTGGCCACCGTCATCGACTTGTTCAACCGTGAGGTCGTGGGTTGGTCGATGGCCGATCACATGCGCACCGAACTCGTCGCCGACGCCCTTCGCATGGCCCACGCGCACGGGCGTGTCGAGCACGGGGCGATCTTCCACAGCGACCGCGGCAGCGTCTACACCTCGCAGGCTTACGCCGACATCGCCGACAGTCTCGGAGTGCGCCTATCGGTCGGACGCACCGGGGTTTGCTGGGACAACGCCGTGGCCGAATCGTTCTTCAGCATGCTGAAGAACGAGATGTACCACCGGTACCACTTCACGACCCGAGCGCAGGCACGGTTCCACGTCATGCAGTACATCGAAGTGTTCTACAACCGTCGCAGATTGCACTCGAGCCTCGGATACCGCACCCCGGCCGAAGTCCGAGCCCAGCACGACCCTCAGACCGCGATCGCGGCCTGAACACCAAACAGACCGTCCACCGAACTTGACACAGCCCAACTACCGCGCACCGGCGCCAGTGCGCGCCCACATGCCCATCGCTGCGGGCGCGCGACCGGGCGCTCCCACCGCCCGCGGGGGCCCGTCGGACACCCCATCGTTTGCGGGGGCCATATCCCGCCACATTCCAGCGTGATTCCGCGAAAACATGGCAGGAAATGACCCCCGGAACGGTGTGAGGCCCAAGCACGGTACACCGTGCGCGTGTGCGCGTGCGCCGCGGTGCGCGGTGCGCGACTGCTGCCGCACACCGGCGCGAGTGCACCCCTACATGCGGGGCGCACCCACCGCCCGCGGGCGCGCTGTCGCCGACCCCACCGCCCGCAGGTGCGTGCGATCGAACATCCCACCCTCATCGTTTGCGGGGGCCATATCCCGCCACATTCCAGCGCGATCCCGCGAAAACATGGCAGGAAATGACCCCCGGAACGGGTATGCGAGGGTGTTCTCGGGCGCGGTGCGCGGGAGCGGGAGCGCGGGGCGCGGGAGCGGGGCGCGGGGCGCGGGAGCGCGGGGCGCGCACGCGCCTGCGCGTGGCGGGCGCGTGCGCGCCCGCGGGCGCCGGCTCAGTTCGTGTAGAGGTACAGCCAGTCGAGGGGGTCGACCTTGGTGCCCTCGACGCCGCCGACGCGGATCTCGAAGTGCAGGTGGGGGCCGGTCGACATGCCGGTCGAGCCGGTCAGGCCGAGGACGTCGCCGACGGAGACGTGGTCGCCGGCCTCGAAGCGCATCGAGTCGTACTGCATGTGCGCGTAGACGCTCGTGACGACCTCGCCGTCGATGACGTGGTCGATCATCATATGCACGCCGAGCGAGCCGCCGCCGTTCTCGGCGACGCTGACGACGCCGTCGGCGATCGCCTGGATCTCGGCGCCGTAGCCGGGGTTGAAGTCCTGCCCGCCGTGGTCGACCGAGCAGCCGGCGCAGTCGCGGTATCCGAAGCGGTCGCCGATGTGCACGCCGACGGCGAAGGGCCACTGGATGGTGCCGAGCGGGTTGTTCGTGAAGGTCGCCTCGGGGCGGATGCCGGCGGCCTCGGCGTATTCCATGATCGTCATCGACTCGTAGCCCTCGTGGCCGGTGCTGGCGATCTGGGTTCCGCCGTCGATCGTGACCGACTGCTGCGGGCCCTGGGTTTCGCGCAGCCCCGACATCGCCATCGCCTGCACGTCCTGCGTCGACATGAGCGACAGCGACGGGATCGTCGTGGCAACCGTCATGAGGGCGACGAACGACATCGCGGCCAGGCTCGCGACCTTCGCGGCCGTGCGGCGGGGCGTGCCGCGACCGGCGGGGCGCTGCTTGACGCGCACCCGTACGGGCTTGCGCCCGCCGGCGGCATCGCTGACGGGTGCGGGGCGGCCCTTGCGGCCCTTCTTGCCGGTGTCGCTCGGGGCCGCGGGACGCCGCGGCTGTTCGCCGGTCGATCGTGCGGGACCGGGTGCGGCGCGCGGCGCTGCGGGGGCGGGTGCCGGCTCGTCCGTGAACTCGCCGAGCAGCCAGTCGAAGGAGGTCGCGCCGGTGTCGGAGGAGGAAGAGGAGGCGGCGCCGGGAGCCCGGGTCTCGTCGACCTGGACGAAGGCGTCGCCGAACACCGCGGTGAACGGGTCGACCGCGCCGGGAACGGCGGCGGCCGAGGCGGTCGCCTCGCGGGAGGCGGTCGACTCGGCCGGGGTGGATGCGCGGGGGTGTTCGGGAAGGCCGGTGTTCGCAGGGCGGCGAGTGGATGCCGGTGCACCCTGCGCTCCGGTGGCGGGCCGCCCCTGCGGCAGGCCTTGGCGGGCCGTTGCGCCGGGCCGCGATGCGGGCGCGGCGGGCTGCGGTGGGTTCGAGGGCGACGGCGTCCGGCGCGGCGCCGCGGCGCCGTCCTGGCCGGGTTGCCGCGAGGGTGCGGCGACCGATCGTGCGTTCGCGGGGCGCTGGGGCGAGGCGGCTGGGGGTGCCGGCCGCCGCGGGGCAGCCCCGGAAGCCGGAGCCGGGCGCTGTGCCGGGCGGGATGCCGAGGGCCCGGGCAGGCGACCCTGGGGCGAGCCGTCGCCGTTCGCCTGCCACGTCGACGGCGCTGCGGCATCCGCTCGCCACGAAGGCCCGCCGGGCTGCTGGGCCGGCCCCCCGGCCGCCGGCCCGCTCGTGGGCTGGGCCGATGCGGCCTGCGCCGCCTCACGGGCGCGCTGGCGTTCGCGAAGCTCGCGACGGGTCAGCGGTCGATCCGCCGATGAGGCGGAATCGCTGCCCGGCAATCTGCCGTCGGGCACGAGAGGATACTCGGGCACGTGTGAGGCTCTCAGCTTCGGTTTCGGGTGTTTCGGGTCGCGCCACGCGGCCGAAGCCGGTAACGGATTGGTAAAGACTAACCCGTCGAGGCCCGTTCGTCCATGTGAAGCACTATTCGATGCCGGCGGCCCGCTCGGCGTCGGCGATCGCCGTTTGCAGGGTCTCGAAGAGCCCGGGGCCGGCGGCGACGAACATGCGATCGCTCTCGGGCATCCCGGGCAGCCCGCCGACGAAGCCGCCGGCCTCGCCGACGATGAGCCCGCCGGCGGCGTGATCCCACGGGTTCAGCCCGCGTTCGAAGAAGGCGTCGAGCCGCCCCGAGGCGACTGCGCAGAGGTCGAGCGCGGCCGAGCCGATGCGGCGGATGTCGCGCAGCTTCGGCAGCAGGTCGACGAGCGTCTTCGCCTGTTCGAGCCGGCGTTCGGCGGAGTACCCGAAGCCCGTCGCGACGAGCGCGCGGTCCAGCGCGATGCCGGCGTTCACGTGCAGTTCGCGGCCGTTCCCGCGGGCCCCGCCGCCGGCCGAGGCCTCGAACACCTCGCCCGTGACGGGGTTCACGACGACCCCGGCGAGGGCCGTCCATTCCCCCGGCACGGGCGGCCCGTCGACGACGGCGACGCTGATCGACCACGACGGGATGCCGTAGAGGAAGTTGACGGTGCCGTCGATGGGGTCGACGACCCAGTTCAGCCCGCTCGTGCCGTCGATGGTGTCGCCCTCTTCGCCGAGCACGCCGTCGCCCGGCCGGGCGTCGGCGATGAGCGAGCGGATGAGGGCCTCGGTGTCGCGGTCGACGGCGGTCACGATGTCGGTCGCCGTCGATTTCGTGGCCGCGACCTCGACGCCGCCGCGCCTGGCCTCGAGCGCGGACTCCCCGGCGTGGATGGCGATGTCGCGGGCGAGTTCGAGCAGCGTGTGACCCATACCGCCACGCTACCCGCGGGCGCGCCCGCGTGCCGCAGGCGAAGGCCGGCCGGGCCCGGTGCCGCGAGTGGATGCCGCGGGCCACGGCATCCCGAGCCGAAACCGCATTCGGCAGACCGTTCAGAGGATGCCGGTGAGGGTTCCGCCGTCTGCGCGAAGGGCGGCGCCGTTCGTCGCGGAGGAGAGCGGGCTCGCGAGGAAGCCCACGAGGCGGGCGATCTCGGCGGGCTCGATGAAGCGTTGGAGGAGCGAGGTCCGGTTCGAAACCCGCGGCTGGGTGCAGCGGATGCCGGACCCCTCCGACGGCCGATCCACCCTTGCGGTCCTCACCGCAACGGGCCGGGAGAAAGTCGACGACGCCACCCCCGGCCACGTCGAGACCGTCCACCGCCTCGTGCTCGATCGCCTGACGAAGGCGCAGACCAGGCAGCTGCGCGAGATCACCAAGCGCATCGCCGAAGCCATCGACGACGGCGATGCCTGGAAGCCGAGCACGCCCGGCGTCAGCGCATCGTGAGGGCGTCGACGGCCGCGTCGAACTCCCAGTACTCGCCGACGTTCGTCCAGCGCCTGGCGCGGGCGTCGATGACGCGCGCGAGGAAGCGCTCGCCGTCGCTCGCCGCGAACCGCTGGATGCAGCCGACGGGCGAGCCGCCCATCCGCACCCGCCAGAACCCGTCGTGCACGACGATCACTTCCACCACGGCATGCCACCCTACGCGGCAGCGTCCGACAATCCGCCCGGGCCGCTACTCCTCGACCGGGGCGATGAGCTGCGGGCCGTCGGCGCCGCGCTTGATGGGGGCGACCTGTCGCACCTCGAGGGCCTCGGCGACGGGCAGGGACGCCTCGACGGCGCGGTCGGCCATGTCCTGGTCGCCGGTGACGGTCGGGTCCATCCACCAGTCCCAGAGCTCGCGCGGCAGCGGCACGGGGTTGCGGTCGTGGATGCCGATGAGCGCGTCGACGGCGTCCGAGGTGAGGATCGCGACGCTCAGCAGCCAGCGCGAGGAGTCGTCGCGGTCCTTCGTCGGATCCGCCCACCACGAGTACAGCCCCGCCATGCCGATGAGCTCGTCACCGGGCAGGTGGATGTAGAAGGGGGTCTTCCTGCCGTCCTCGTCGGTGTGCCACTCGTAGTAGCCCGAGGCGGGCACGATCGCCCGCTTCGAGGCGAGCGGCCCCTTCCAGCTCGCCTTGGCGGCGAGATCCTCGGATCGCGCGTTGAAGGTGGGGAACTTCAGCTTCGGCTCCTTCGCCCAGCTCGGCACGAGCGACCACCGCGCGGGCTCCAGCCGCCGCACGGGCTCGCCGCGACGTACCCCGTCCTCGTCCTTCGGCACATCCTTCGGCACCGTCGACACGAGCACCGGAACCGTGTCGGTCGGGGCGATGTTCCACGACGGCTCCCAGTCGCGGAAGTCGCCGCCTTGCGCCACGAAATCCGTGATCAGCTCATTGATCTCGTTGCTGAGGGCGAACCGTCCGCACATGCCTTCAGCCTACGCGGCACCCCCGACACGGGTGCGGGCCGAGAAACGGTGGCGAGTGAGGGATTCGAACCCCCGAAGTCGTAGACAGCTGATTTACAGTCAGATCCCTTTGGCCGCTTGGGTAACTCGCCATTGCACCCAACCGCGTTCTTCACACGACCGGGGGCTGAACAAGGATACCCGGCGAAGCGGCGGCGCGGAAATCGGTGCGGGCCCCGGGCGCAGTGGATGCCGCGCTCGCTCAGACCGTGGGCGGGGTGCTCGGCGGCGGCTGCTCGTCGTCGCCGCCGTCGGCGGACGCGTCGCCGGCGTCCGGGGCACCGGAATCCGTACCGGCGGAGTCGCCCGAAGCATCGCCGGCATCGCTCCCACCGCTCGCGAACGGCCCGGTCGCCGACAGGTCGGGGGCGCCGCCGGCGGTGCCGGCCGCGGCGGAGCCCGCGGCATCCGCACCCGAAGCATCGGACGCGCCTGCGGAACGCCGGCGCACCGCCACGATCACCAGCACGATGACGGCGGCCGCGACGAGCACGAGCGCCGTGATGAGCCACGGCAGCACGTTCGCGCCGGTCTCTGCGAGCTGCACGGCCGAACGGGTTCCCGCGAAGTGGTCCATGGGCGCGATGCTAGTGCAGGGCGGGCGGCATCCACCGCCACGACGCGCGCGGCCACCGCCACGACGCGCGCGGCCCCCGCCCCGACGCCGCCGGCGCGCCCGCGCTCAGCCCTGCCGGAAGGGCCAGCCGTTCAGCTCGATCGGCTCGGTCGTCGGTGTGCGTTCGTCGACCGCGGTCGCCGGCCAGCGCGGCCTGCGCGGCGCCCGGCCGGCATCCAGTCCGGCTCCCGCGGCCGGCCCCGTCCACGGCGCCTGCGGGTCCCCGGGCGGCCTGGGCACCGAGCCGCGCAGCCCCGAACGCTGGATGACGCGCTGGATCGTCAGCCCCCGCTCGTCGGGGTCGCCGACGTAGCGGATCTCCTTCAGGCCCTGATCCTGCGCGGCCGATTCGAACACGAAATGCCCGTACCCGAAGATCCGCCCGCCGAGCGGTTTGCGCACCGAGATGTCGAGGATCCGCGAGATCGGCATGGTCGCGATGCGGCGGGTCAGGATGCCGTTCACGCGGAACACGCGGAGGTTCGTGATGACGAAGCGATCGAGGCGCACGTCCAGCAGCCGCCAGACGCCGTGCACGACGAGGAGCCCGGCGGCGATCCACGGCAGCCACGACAGCCACGGCCACGGAGTGGACCACACCCAGATCGACGCGATCAGCAGCGCGACGGCGAGCACGAGTTCGAGGATGGGGCGCACGCCGGCCATCCAATGCTTGACGACCTCGTCGACGATCACCTCGCCCTCGTCGGCGATCAGGTGGCGTTCGACGCGGGAGGCGAAGATGCTCATTCCACCGAGGCGAGCGAGCTGAAGAAGCGGCCGACGGAGTCGCCGACGCCGACGATGCCGCCGACGAGGCCCTGGATCGCGGAGGCCGCGTCCTCGGGGCGGGTGATGAGGAAGAAGAGGCCGAAGACGACGGCGAGCGTGACGGCGATGCGCAGGATCCACTTCACGGGGCGTGTTTCCCTTCGAGACGACGGACGGGGGTGGAGAGCCGCCCCCACAGCCCGGTCCTCATTCTGACGGCAACGGGCGGCCGTCGCGGGCAGCGGTACGGCGCGCCCCGGCATCCGCTCGCCGAATCGGGCGCGGCGATAGGATGCCGTGAACCCGGCCGTTCCGGGCGGAACGAGACCCGGGCGAGGGAGCATGGCCGGCATCGAAGAGGTCGCGAGGCTCGCGGGGGTCTCCACCGCGACCGTCTCGCGCGCCCTCAGCGGCCGCGGGCACGTCTCCCCAGCGGCGAAGGCGAAGGTCGAGGAGGCGGCCGCCCGGCTCGGCTACGTCGTCTCCTCGAACGCGTCGAGCCTCGCCACCGGCCGCACCCGCAACATCGGCGTCGTCGTGCCGTTCCTGAACCGCTGGTTCTTCACCTCGGTGCTCGAGGGCGCCCAGCAGGCCCTGCTCCGCCGCGGCTACGACCTCACCCTCTACAACCTCGCCGGCGACGGGGCCGAGCGGCGCAGCGTCTTCGAGCAGTTCCTCCTCCGCAAGCGAGTGGATGCCGTGATCGCCGTCTCCCTCGAACTCACCGAGGCCGAGGTGCGCCGCCTGCACGAACTCGACAAGCCGCTCGTCGGCGTCGGCGGGCCGATCCCCGGGGTCCGCACCCTCACCATCGACGACGTCGCCGTCGCCCGGCTCGCCACCGAGCACCTCATCGGCCTCGGGCATCGCCGCATCGCGCACATCGGCGGCGACCGCGAATCCGACGTCGACTTCCACCTGCCGACGAACCGCCGGCAGGGCTACGAGCAGGCCCTTGCGGATGCCGGCGTCGCCCCCGACCCGCGACTGTTCGCCGCCTCGGACTTCACCGTGCAGGGCGCCTACGATGCCGCAAAGCAGCTGCTCGGCGCCCCGCACGACCGCCCCACGGCGATCTTCGCCGCCTCGGACGAGATGGCGATCGGCGCGATCCTCGCCGCCCGCGACCTCGGCATCCGCGTGCCCGACGAGGTCTCGGTGATCGGCATCGACGACCACGACCTCGCGCCGTTCTTCGGACTGTCGACCGTGGCGCAGTTCCCGCGCGTGCAGGGCGAGACGGCGGTCTCCGTGCTCATGGAGCAGCTGGAGCCCGGGGCGGTGCGGGCGCCGGCCGTGACGCAGCTGCCGTACGAGCTGCGGGTGCGCTCCTCGACGGCGCGGGCGCAGGAGGCCTGAGCGGGGCGGGCGGGCGCGCGACCCGCTCGGCGCCCGGGTCGGGCGGGCGACCCGCTCGGCGCCCCGGCCGGTCGGGCGCGGTCCGGCATCCACTGCTGCGCGATGTATGGTGCACGAATGCGCGTGACCCGGCTCTTCGTCTACCCCGTCAAAGCGTTCGCCGGGGTGCCGGTCGATCGTGCCGAAGTGCTGCCCTGGGGGCTCGCCGGCGACCGCCGCTGGGGGGTGATCGACGCCGACGCGCGGCCCGTGCGCGCCGACCGCGTGAACGGCCTCATCGGCCTCGGCGCCCGCCTCACCGACGACGGGCTCGTGCTCTCCGACCGCGACGGCGCCGAGCTCGCCGTCCGCACGCCGGTGGATGCCTCCCCCATGCCCGTCGGCCACTCGCGCCAGGGCACGGCGCTGCCCGCCGGCTCCGAGGCCGACGCCTGGCTCACCGCCCGATTCGACCGGCCGTTGCGCCTCGTCTGGCAGCCCGACCCGCGGGCGCGGAGCATCGACCCGGACGACGGGGGCCTGCCCGGCGACACCCTCACCTTCGCCGACGCGGCACCCCTGCTGCTGACCAGCGAAGCCTCCCTCGCGCAGCTCGACGAATGGACCCCGGGCGACGTCGAGCCGCTGGACATGCGCCGCTTCCGCCCGAACGTCGTCATCGACGGCGAGGAGCCCTTCGCCGAGGAGGGCTGGTCGCATGTGCGCCTCGGCGGCCTCCGCTACCGGGTCACGATGGTCTGCGACCGCTGCGTCGTCACGACGATCGACCCCGACACCCTCGAACGCGGCAAGGACCCGATCCGCGTCCTCGCCCAGCACCGCCGCCGCGACGGCAAGACCTGGTTCGGCATCCGGCTCGTGCCCGAGCTGCCGGTCGGGACTGCGGGCCTCGCAGGCGGTGCGGATGCCTCGGGCGCGGATGCCGCCCCGCACCCCGCCCCGAGCGCCGAACTCGCCGTCGGCGACCCGGTGTCGGCCGAGGCCGGCGGCCACGCCGCCGCGTAGACTGGCGCGCATGGCAGATTCGACGTTCGACATCGTCAGCAAGGTCGACAAGATGGAGGCCGACAACGCGGTCAACCAGGCCCGCAAGGAGATCGAGCAACGCTACGACTTCAAGGGCGTGGGCGCATCGGTCGAGTGGTCGGGCGAGAAGATCCTGTTGAAGGCGTCTTCGGAGGAGCGGGTCACGGCCGTCCTCGACGTCGTGCAGTCGAAGTTCATCAAGCGCGGCATCTCGCTGAAGTCCCTCGATTCGGGCGAACCGTACGCCTCGGGCAAGGAGTTCCGCATCGAGGTCGGCCTGAAGAACGGCATCGATCAGGAGCACGCGAAGAAGATCGGCAAGATCATCCGCGACGAGGCGCCGAAGTCGGTCAAGTCGCAGATCCAGGGCGACGAACTGCGGGTCTCCTCGAAGAGCCGCGACGACCTGCAGGCCACGATCTCCCTGCTGAAGGGCGCCGACCTCGACGTCGACCTGCAGTTCGTCAACTTCCGCTGACGCCGCGTTCGCGCGTGCCCGCGCGGCTTCCCCGAGTGGATGCCGTGGCGCGCTGCCATCAGCCGAACCGGATGCCGAGCACCTCGAGGCCGAGGGCGACCCACGCATCCCGGGCGATGAGGAAACCGGCGATGCCGACGATCCACGCCGTGTTCTCGGCCGCATTGCGCTGCAACCAGTCCGCGAGGCGGCGCAGTGCGGGTTCGACGAGCGGGCGGGCGACGATGCGCAGCGCGAGCAGCACGAGCGCCGGCGCGATCATCACCGCGCAGTAGCCGGCGAGCACGAGCGCCGCCGTGGCCGCATCCGCACCCGACGCGGTGATGATGCCGACCGCCCCGAGGTAGGGCAGCATCGTCGCCGCTTCGATGAGGCCGGCGGCGAGCGCGAGCACGACCACGGTGGATGCCGGGCCGTCGCCCATCGCGCGGTCGCGCCAGCGCGCGAGCCGGCCGCCGCCGTTCGCGGGGGCGCCGCCGTTCGCGGGGTGCGGATGCCGGTGCACGCTCGCCCCGCGGCGCTCGCCGGCGCGCCCGGCTTCGCCGTGCGCCGCCGAGTCGGGGCGCGGCCCGGCATCCACTCGCGGCATCCACTCCGCGTCGACGCGCGGGCCCCACGGGCCGGCCTGCGCGCGCTCCACGGGCTCGGGCACGGCCGTCGGCGGGGCGCTCGCGGCATCCGCTCGCGGAAGCGTTTCCTGCTTCTTGCCGCCGATGAAGAAGCTCCACACGAGCAGCCCGGCGCCGATGACGAGCTGCGCCACACGCACCCCCGGCAGCTCGAACACCGCCGCCGCGTCCGTGAGCAGCACGCCGGCGCCGCCCGCGAGCGCCAGGCCCAGCAGGAAGTAGAAGACGGCGATCGTGCCGAGGTAGCCGAGCATGCGCACCGCCCGCACCCGCCCGGGCGCGATGAGGAAGAACACCGGGATGAGCAGCGTGCCGATGCTCAGGCTGTCGACGAGCGCGAGCACGCCGAGGGTCGCGAGCAGTTCAGGGGCCATGGAACGATCCTCCGCGGCGGGCCCGCACGGGGCATCCGGCGAACGACGGCACCGGTGTACATCCTTCGAAGGAGCCGCCGGGGGCACCCGTGTGCTGGGATGGAAGCATGGACGTCCGAGCCCACCCGGTCGCCCGGCGACTCCACGCGATCTACGCACGGCACCCCGTGATCGTCTCGGCAGCCGGAACGATCGCCGTCGGCGCGGCCCTCCTCGCGCTCGGCATCACCGGCCTCTGGCAGAACTACGCGATCTTCGGCCCCGACACCGCGCTCGCCTGGCATGTCCTCATCCTCGCCGCCGCGTTCCCCGTACTGCTCCTCCGACGGCGGCACCCGATCGTCGCCCTCGGCGCCGGCACGATCCTCTTCACCGCCGACATCCTCCTCGGCGGCACCCTCGGCATGCTCATCGTGCTCTTCGACCTCATCTACGCCGCCGCCTACTGGGCGGGCCCCCGGGCCAGGCGCATGCTGCTCGGCATCATCGCCGGCCTCGTCGCGATCAGTTTCGCCCTGCCCGTCGTGCTCGGCGAGCCCGTGCAGATCGTCGTGCTGTTCGGCCTGCAGAACTTCGCGATCCTCGCGACCCCGTACTGGTGGGCGGCGGCCGTGCGGCAGGGCCGCGAACTCGCCGCGAGCGAGGCGGCCCGCGCCGACGACGCCCAGCGGATCGCCGCCCTCGACCGGCAGCAGGCGATCCGCGACGAACGCTCCCGCATGGCGCAGGACCTGCACGACGCGATCGCCGGGGACCTGTCGGCCATCGCGATCCACTCCGAGGCGGCCCTGTCGCGCTCGCCCGACCCCGCGCGCGACCGTGCGGCCCTCGTCGCCGTGCGCGCCGCGAGCGTCGAGGGGCTCGAGCAGATGCGCTCGATGATCGCCCTGCTCCGCACCGGCGACGACTCACCGGGCGCACCGCTGCGGCTCGCCGACCTTCCCGCGATCGTCGCCGCCTCCGAGGCCCCCGTGTCGCTCGTCGGCGAGACGCCCGAGCTGCCCACCGCCGCCGACCAGGCGCTCGCACGCATCATCGCCGAGAGCCTGCGGAACGCGGCCCGGCATGCGCCCGGCTCGCAGGTCGTCATCTCCTTCGCAGTGGATGCCGAGGCGCACCGCGTGCAGGTGCGTTCGACGGGCGGGCGCCCCGCCGACCCGGCCGCGGCCGGAACCGGACACGGCATCCACCTGATGCGGGAACGCGCCGAACGCGTCGGCGGGCGCCTGGAAGCCGGCCCCGACGGCGACGGCTGGCTCGTGACCGTGCGGATGCCGGGGGGCGCCGGAGCCGCGCCGGCCGGGCGGACGCCGGAGTCGCGCGGCGAGCGGCCGGAGCCGCACGGCGGGCGGCCGGAGCCGCACGGCGGGCGGCCGGAGCCGCACGGCGGGCGGCCGGAGCCGCACGGCGACGCCGGGCAGACGCCGCGGTCGCACGGCGACGCCGGGATGCCGGAGGGCGCCGCATGAGCATCCGCATCCTCATCGCCGACGACCACGCCGCGATCCGGGCGGGCCTCCGCGCCATGCTCGACGGCGACGGCATCGAGGTCGTCGGCGAAGCGGCCGACGGCGCAGCGGCCGTACGGAACGCGCGGGCCCTGCGCCCCGACGTCGTCCTCATGGACGTGCGGATGCCCGGGCAAGACGGCATCGAGGCGACCCGCCTCATCGCCGCGGAATCCATCGCGCACGTCCTCGTGCTCACGACCTTCGACGTCGACGACTACGTGTTCGGGGCCGTGCGCGCCGGTGCCGCCGGATTCCTGCTGAAGTCGGCCACCGCCGATACGCTGCGCGACGCAGTGCGGGCCGTCGCCCGGGGCGAGGGCGCGCTCGCCACCGAGGTCACCCGGCGGGTGCTCGCGCGCCTGGCGAGTGCCCCCGAACCCACGCCCCCGGCCGGTTTCGACGAGCTCACTGGGCGCGAACGCGAGGTGCTCGCCGCCCTCGGCCGCGGGCTCTCGAACGCCGAACTGGCCGCCGAGCTCTCGATCTCGGAGACCACCGCGAAGACCCACGTCTCGCGCATCCTCGCCAAGCTCGGCGCCGCCAGCCGCATGCAGCTCGCCGTCATCGCTCGCGAGGCCGGCCTGCGCTGACCGCCGCCCGCCGCCAGCCGCCGGCCGCCGCCCGCGATGGCCGCACTCGGGCATCCGCACCCCGCCCCGCGCGCCGCCGCCCGCCCGCCGCCGGCCGCGATATGGCCGCACTCGGGCATCCGCACCCACCCCGCGCGCCGCCGCCCCACTGCCCTGCGCCACCCACCCCGCGCGCCGCCGCCCCGCGCTCCCGCGCCACCCACCCCACGCGCCGCTGCCCCGCGCTCCCGCGCCACCTCGGCCGCCCTCCGCCGCCGCAGAAGTGCCGATCTCCCGCTGGAGTGCTGACTTCCCGGCACTCCCACGGGAGATCGGCACTTCTACGACGCATTGTTTGGGAGATCGGCACTCCTACGACACCGCATCCTGGAGACCGGCACTCCTAGCGCTTCCGCGTCGCCACTCCCCGAACGGCCGGTGCCTTCGGATCCGGAACGAGCCGCACCCCTGAACGCCCCCGGATCCGCGGCACCCCCATCCGCACCAGCCTCGCCTCGAGCGGTCCGAGCGCGAGCGAGTCGCTCCAGTCCCACCGGTCGAAATCGTTCAAGCGGCGTCGGATCGCGTTCTCGCGATCCTTCTCGTCGATCACCGCGGCGGCGACGCTGTCGGCATCCACACCGGTCATGAAGTACTTGCCGCGCCCGTCCGCTTCGCCACCGACGTTCACCGAGCGCCAGTAGAAGTCCAGGAACGCGCTCATTCCGAACTCCGGGAGATACAGCTCGTGCTGCAGCTCTGGTTCCTCGAACCCGAGTTCCTCGAACGCCAGCCGGTCGACGGATTCCAGCACGCTGCCGGAGTGCTCCCGGGCACGCTGGAGCACCGCCTCGACACGGCGGCTGCCCGCATACGGCAGAAGCGCGGCGTGCATGTCGCGCAGCCGTGACAAGGTCGTCCGCGGGGGAACGCCACCGTGGCGATCGATATGCACGGCGGCGTCGACCGCGACCACGCCGGCTGCGAGGGTGCTGCGGCGGCACAGCTGGATCAGCGTGAACTCGATCGACGTGGTGCGGCATCCGTCGACGACATCGCCGCCGGGATCGACGACCTTCGGCAGGCCGATCCGAACGAGGTCTCCCCGGCGATGCCCCTGGGCGTCGTTCGCCAGGAGGTGGATCTCGCGCGGCCACGCCCCGAAGATCGGCAGCCCTTCGAGCGCCGCTGCCGAGAACCCGGTGAACACGGCATCCGGCATGACCAGCGACGCGGCCAGCACGCGGCAGCGGTACCGTTCCGCAGCGACGTGCCAACCGGGGCCGCTGATTCGCCGCACGTACACGCCGTGCCGCACACGCTCGATCGTGCCCCGCTCGAGTTCCGTGTACAGCTGATGGCGCTCCCCGAGGGCATCCACGTCGCGGAACCGGATGAGGTCGGAGGCGGTCTTCGCCGCGTAGTCGGTCATGACGGAAAGGCTGCCAGGCCGACGTCCGGGGCGGCGACGTCAACCCAGATCTGTGGATGCCCTCATTCACCGCCGCGCCTGTGGAGGACCGGTGTGTGCAGCGTGCGGATCTCCCGCGCGGGCCTCCGTAGGAGGGCCGACCTCCCGAATCCGGCGCCTTAGGAGGGCCGACCTCCCGCAGGAGTGCTGACTTCCCGGCACTCCGGCGGGAGATCGGCACTCCTGGGTGGTCACCGGGGCGGGGCCACGGCGCGATGGTCGCCGGGGCCGAGGCACGGCGCGATGGTCGCCGTAGAAGCGGTGCAGGCAGCCACGGCAGCGGTGCAGGCAGCCACGGCAGCGGTGCAGGCAGCCACGGCAGCGGTGCAGGCAGCCACGGCAGCGTTGCCAGCACGTGGCGGGTGGCGGGGCAGCCGGTGCGGCGGGTGGTGGGGCGGCCGGTGCGGCAGGCGCCGCGGCGGGCCGTGGTGCGGCAGCCGGGGCGGCGGGTGGCGGGGCGGCCGGTGCAGCAGGTGGCGGGGCACCCGGTGCAGCGGGTGGCGGGGCGGCCGGTGCGGCAGGCGCCGGCGCGGGCCGTGGTGCCGGGGCGGCGGCCGGAGGGTGGCGGGGCGGCCGGTGTAGCGGGCGCCCCGACATCGGTGCCACCCCGACATCGGTGCCACCCGACATCCGTGCCACCCGACATCGGTGCCGGCCCGACATCGGTGCCGGCACGTCTCGGGCGCGCTCGGGCATCCGCACCCGGCCGCTCGATACGCTGGCCGGGAGGAGGCCCACGATGGGGGAAGACTGGCGGCCGGACGTGCTCGGCGGCGGTTTCGAGCAGAAGACGCTGCCGCTCGGCGAGGACGCCGAGGGGCCGATCGTCGCGACCCTCGTGCGGTACCGGCCGGGCCCGCGCCTGCGGCTGCGTGCGGGCGCCGCGCAGGGCGCCGACGTGCTGTATGTGCACGGCTGGAACGACTACTTCTTCAATCCCGAGCTCGCGCGGTTCTGGGCGGATGCCGGGGCGCGCTTCCACGCCCTCGACCTCCGCAAGTACGGGCGCAGCCTGCGGCCCGGGCAGACGCCCGGGTTCATCGCCGACCTCAGCGACTACGACGCCGATATCGAGGCGGCGCTCGAGGAGATCGGCCACGGGCAGGGGGCGGCGCCGGCGCGGCCGCTGATCCTCCTCGGGCATTCGACGGGCGGGCTGACGCTGAGCCTCTGGGCGGCGCGGCATCACGGGCGGGCGGCCGCGCTCGTGCTGAACAGCCCGTGGCTGGAGTTCCAGACGAGCCGTATCGGCCGCGAGGCGCTGGCGCCGATGATCTCGCTCGGGGCGCGGGTGAACCCGCTCGGGCCGCTGCCGAACGTCGACCTCGGTTTCTACGCCCGTTCGATCGACCGCGCGCAGGGCGGCGAATGGGAGTACAACCACGAGTGGCGGATGGATCGCGGCTTCCCGACGCACGCCGCATGGCTGGCGGCGATCCTGAAGGGGCAGGCGGCGATCGCAGCGGGGGTGGATGTCGGAAGCCCGGTGCTCGCGCTCGTGTCGGCCCGGTCGACGATCCAGACCCGGTGGAGCGAGGCGATGCGCACGAGCGACATCGTGCTCGTCGTCGACGACATCGCCGAACGCGCCCTGGACCTCGGGCCGTCGGTCACCGTCGACCGCATCGACGGCGCCCTGCACGACATCTTCCTGTCGCGGAAGGCTGCGCGTGCGGCCGCCTATGCGGCGATCACCCGGTGGCTCACCGGGTACCGCCCGCGCGCGTAGGCTGCGCCCGGCCCGGACGCGCGGCCGCCTCGGGAGTGTTGCGGAACTCCGCCCGTCGTGCACCGCAGCGCGTGCGGAGTTCCGCAACACGACCTAGGAGTGCCGATCTCCCGTGGGAGTTCCGACTTCCCGGTACTCCGGCGGGAGATCGGCACTCCTACGGAGCTTTGTTCGGGAGATCGGCACTCCTACGGGGGAGCGGATGCCGGGCGCGGCGGGGCGGGCGCAGCGCGGCGGACGCGGCATGCGCAGCCAGCGCGCGGTGGATGCCGGGCGGGCAGCGCGCAGTGGTCGCAGCGGAACGGCGAGAGCGCCCGGCACGGCGGAACGGCGGGCGCGGCGGAACGGCGGGCGCGGCGGAACGGCGGGCGCGGCGGGCGCGGCGCGGCGGGCGCGGCCGACGCGAGCAGCGCGCGGTGGATGCCGGGCGTCAGCCCAGGGCGAGGGCGACGATCGCGCCGGCGACCATCGAGGGGCCGAAGGGGATGACCGAGGCGAGGGATGCGCGGCGCGAGACGAGGGCGGCGAGGGCGACGATGCCGCCGAGGATGAACGCAGCGACGAGGCCGACGAGCCACGGAGTGACGCCGAACGCCCCGAGGGTGAGGCCGATGAAGCCGGCGAGCTTGACATCGCCCATGCCCATCGAGCGCGGCGAGATCAGGGCGACCACCGCGTAGCTGGCGAGCATCGCCGCACCGCCGGCGAGCGAGCCGAACAGCAGCCCCCAGCCGTGCACCCAGGAGGCGACGACGATCGCGGCGAGCACCGTGACGGTTCCGGCGGCGAGGATCGCGTTCGGCAGGCGGTGCTCGACGAGGTCGACGGCGGCGGCAGCGACCCCTGCGGCGGTGAACAGCAGCGCGGCCGGCAGCAGCGGCGACCAGCCGACGCCCCACGCGACGAGGCCGAACGCGGCGGCGGCGGCCACGGCGATCGCCGTGCGCACACCGGGGCGGTGCAGCCGGGCGCCGTGCGCGTGCGCGTTGGCGACGGTGCGGATCGGCCACCATCCGGCGGCCCAGCCGAAGACCGTCGCGCCGCCGAGGAGGATGACCGTCATGGTCGGCGAGCCTAGTGCGTCGCGCGAAGGCTGCGGCGCGACCCGGCATCCACCTGTGGATAACCCGCAGCCGACCGCGGACGAAGGCGCCCCCGTTACTCCCCCGCGCGCTCCGAATCGGCCTGCGCTCCGGCGTCCGCACCACGGACCTCGTCGGGCAGCTCGTCGCGCGAGATGTGCACCATGTCGTCGCGCGGGACGACCTTGATGCGGGCGCGGCCGAAGGGCTGCCCGGCGGCGATCTCGTGCTCGTCGAGGCGGTGCCAGCCTTCGAGGTCGGTCCAGAGGATGCCGCGGGACTCGAGGAGTTCCACGATCGACTCCTCGGAGGGCGACTCGGGGGTCCACCAGTTGCCGAGGTCGTTGATGAGGTGGGCGACGGTCTCCATCGCGTCGGACTTCGTGTGTCCGATGAGGCCGACGGGGCCGCGCTTGATCCAGCCGGTGGCGTAGACGCCGTAGGCCTGGCGGGTCTCGCCGGTCTCCTTGTCGCGCAGCTGCACCTGTCCCTCGTGGTTCGGGATGATGCCGTAGCGCTTGTCGAACGGGATGCCGGGAAGGGGCGAGCCGAAGTAGCCGACGGCGCGGTAGACGGCCTGCACGGGCAGTTCGCGGATCTCGCCGGTGCCGACGACGCCGCCCTCGCCGTCGGGCTCGGTGCGCTCGTAGCGGATGGCCGAGACCTGCCCGACGTCGTCGCCGACGATCTCGATCGGCTTCGCGAAGAAGTGCAGGTGCAGGCGGCGGGAGGCCTGGCCGGTCTCGCGCCGACGCCACTGGTTCAGCACCTTGTCGATGACGAAGACCTGCTTGTTGCCGGCGACGGCGGCCTTCGCCTGCTCGTCGTAGTCGAAGTCCTCGTCGTAGACGATCATGTCGACATCGCGCAGTTCGCCGAGTTCGCGGAGCTCGAGCGGGGTGAACTTGACCGAGGTGGGGCCGCGGCGGCCGAAGACGTGCACGTCGGTGACGGCCGAGTCCTGCAGGCCCTCGTAGACGTTGTCGGGGATCTCGGTCGGCAGGAGGTCTTCGGCGTGCTTGGCGAGGATGCGCGACACGTCGAGGGCGACGTTGCCGTTGCCAATGACGGCGACCTGCTTCGCGTCGAGGGGCCACTCGCGCGGGTAGTCGGGGTGGCCGTCGTACCAGCTGACGAAGTCGCCGGCGCCGTAGGAGCCGCCCAGTTCGATGCCGGGGATGCCGAGCTCGGCGTCGCGCACGGCGCCGGTCGCGAAGATGACGGCGTGATAGTGGCGCTTGAGGTCGTCGACGGTGAGGTCGCTGCCGAACTCGACGTTGCCGAAGATGCGGATGTCGCCGCGGTCGAGCACCTCGCGGAGGGCGTTGATGATGCCCTTGATGCGCGGGTGGTCGGGGGCGACGCCGTAGCGGACGAGCCCGTAGGGGGCGGGCAGACGGTCGAAGAGGTCGATCGACACGTCGAAGTTGCGCTCGGCCTTCAGGAGGATGTCGGCTGCGTAGATGCCGGCGGGGCCGGCGCCGACGATGGCGAGGCGGAGCTTGTTGCGTTCGGTCACGTCAGTTGGTTCTTTCCACGATGGTCTCGGCGAATCGGGTGAGCGCCTTCTTCACGCCGCCGGCGGGAAGCGGGGCCAGGGCGGCGACGGCGTCGCGAGCCCAGCGGCGGGCTTCGGCCGTGGTCTCGGCGGTGGCCGGGTGCTCGCGGAGCTCTTCGACGAGCGCATCGACGGCGGCGGGCTCTGGCACGGCGAGGGCTGCGGCGGTGTTCGTGTCGACCGATTCGCCGGTGACGGGATCGGCGAAGGCGAGGATGCCGCGTTCGATGCGGGCGAGCAGGTTCGCGGATGCTGCGTCGGAGCGGGCGTGCTCGCGGAGGCGCAGCAGCGGCAGGGTGACGACGCCGGCGCGCAGGTCGGTGCCGGGCACCTTGCCGGTCTCGGCGGGTTTCGGCGAGAGGTCGATGACGTCGTCGACGAGCTGGAAGGCGACGCCGACGCGTTCGCCGAAGTCGACCATGGGCTGCCGGTAGGCGGGGTCGGCATTGGAGAACACGACGCCGGAATGCGCGGCGGCGGCGATCAGCGACCCGGTCTTGTCGGCGAGCACCTGCAGGTAGTGGGCGATGGCGTCGTCGCCGGGCTGGGCGCCGACGGTTTCGTGCAGCTGCCCGAGCACGAGGCGTTCGAAGGTGTCGGCCTGCATGCGGATGGCCCGCTCGCCGAGGTCGGCCATGAGCTGGCTCGCGCGTGCGAAGAGCAGGTCGCCGGTGAGGATCGCGACGGAGTTGCCCCAGACGGTCTGCGCGCTGGGCACGCCGCGGCGCCGCTCGGCCTCGTCCATGACGTCGTCGTGGTAGAGGCTCGCGAGGTGGGTGATCTCGATCGCCTCGGCGGCGGTGACGACCTCGTCGGTGACGCCGTCGCCGAGCTGGGCGGCGAGCAGGGTGAGCATGGGCCGCACGCGCTTGCCGCCGGCCTCGAGCAGGTATCGGGTGGATGCGTCGGCGATCGGGTCGGCGAAGCGCACCTGTTCGGCCAGGCCCGCCTCGACCCGGTCGAGGCCTGCGTCGATCGCCCTGGCCATCGCCTTGTCGGCCGCAGAGGCGAAGATCCGTTCGCTGAGGCCGAGATTGGCGACCAGCGAGGAGGCGCGACGCGCGACCGGAGGGCTGGGATTCACAGCATCCAGCCTACCCGGCGGCGCATGCGCCACGGCCCGGGCTACGAACCGTCGGCGGTGGATGCCGCGGGCTCGCCGCCGGCTGCGGGTTCCTCGGCCTTCGCGGGCTTCCACCCCCGGTGCAGCGCGACGATACCGCCGGTGAGGTTGCGCCAGGCGACCCGTCGGTAGCCGGCGCCCTGGATCATGCGGGCGAGCGCGGCCTGGTCGGGCCACGCGTCGATCGACTCGTTCAGGTAGTCGTAGGCCTGGTCGTTCGAGCTGACGAGCCGCGTGAGCACGGGCATCGCGTAGCGCTGCCAGAGGCCGTACCCGGTGCGGATGAGCGGGTGCGGCGGCTTCGAGAACTCGCAGACGACGAGGCGGCCGCCGGGCTTGGTGACGCGGAAGAACTCGGCGAGCGCCCTGGCGGGGTCGGCGACGTTCCGCAGCCCGAAGGAGATCGTGACGGCATCGAACGTGTCGTCGTCGAAGGGGAGGGCCATGGCATCCGCCTGCACGAACTCGATGTGCGCGCGGTGGGCCTGCCGGGCCCGGCCGACCTCGATCATGCCGGGCGAGAAGTCGGCGGCGACGACGTGGGCGCCGGTGGATGCCAGGCTCGCGCTCGAGGTGCCGGTGCCTGCGGCGACGTCGAGGATCCGTTCCCCCATCTTCGGCGCGACGGCGCGGGTCGTCGCCACACGCCAGAGCGGGGCGTTGCCGACCGAGAGGACGTTGTTGGTGAAGTCGTAGCGGGCCGCGACCTGGTCGAACATGGCCGACACCTGCTCGGGCTGCTTCTCGAGGTCTGCGCGGGTCACCCTCCGAGTGTAGGCGGCCCCGCCGACAGGGGTGCGGCGTACCCTTGAGCGGTGACCGCTGTACGACTCCGGGTGCGCACCGAGCCCATCGACGAGGCCGATCCGCTGCTCCGCCGGGCCGACCCTCGCACGCCGCTCGTGTGGCTGCGCCGCGGCGAGGGCATGATCGGCCTCGGGGAGACGCTCCGCATCGAATCGACGGGGCCGGGCCGCATCGACGACGCCGGCGCCGCATGGGCCGAGCTCGCCGAGCTCGCCGACGTCGACGACCGGGTGGGGCTGCCCGGTACCGGTCTCATCGCCTTCGGCGCGTTCGCCTTCGCCGACGATTCCGCGTCGACGAGCGTGCTCGTGGTGCCGGAGCTCGTGCTCGGCAAACGCGACGGCCGCTCGTGGCTGACGCGCATCGAACTCGTGCCTGGCGGGCGGGGGTCGGGTGCGGATGCCGGTGCGGCGCCCGAGCCGGCCGGGGCGCCCGGCGGCATCCACTCGCCGGACACGTACACCGACACCGACGCCCCCGGCATCCCGGAGCCGGCCCCGCGCCGACGGGCCCCGCGCATCGCCTTCGAGCCGGCTGCGCTGCCACCCGCCGCCTACGAGGCCGCCGTCGCCGAAGCGGTGCGGCGCATCGATGCCGGCGAGCTCGAGAAGGTCGTGCTCGCCCGCACCCAGCAGGGGGAACTGCACGAGGAGGACGGGCTGCGCGCCGTACTCGGCAGCCTCGCCGACGACTACCCCGACACGTGGGTGTTCGCCGTCGACGGCCTCATCGGTGCGAGCCCGGAGACGCTCGTCCGCGTCGACCACGGCACCGTATCGGCGCGCGTGCTCGCCGGAACCGCCCCCCGCGGCGGCGACGAGGAGGCCGACCGGGTGAGCGCAGCCGAGCTCGCGGCATCCGCCAAGAGCCGCTCCGAGCACGCGCTCGCCGTCGCCTCGGCGGTCAAGCGCCTGGAGCCGCACACCGCCCGGCTCGACGCGAGCCCGGAACCGTTCACCCTGCAGCTGCCGAACCTGTGGCACCTCGCGACCGATCTGAAGGGCACGCTCGGCGACGGATCCGACGCCCTCGACCTCGTCCGCGCGGTGCACCCGACGGCGGCCGTCGCCGGCACCCCGCGGAAGAAGGCGGTCGCCGCGATCGCCGAACTCGAAGGCTTCGACCGCGGCCGCTATGCGGGGCCGGTCGGCTGGATCGACGGCGGCGGCGACGGGGAATGGGCGATCGCCCTCCGCAGCGCGCAGGTCGGCGACGACGGCCGGGTGACGGCGTTCGCCGGCTGCGGCATCGTGCACGACTCGGTTCCGGCCGACGAGCTCGCCGAGACCGTCCTGAAGTTCCGCCCGATCGTGGACGCGTTCGGCGGCTGAAGCGGCTGAGGCGCCTCGCCGAGCGGATGCCGGGCCGCACCGCAGCGCGCCGCGGCATCCACCCCGGTGTCAGCTCGCCTCGAGCCTGGCCCGCTCGGCCGCGACGTCGAAGTCCGCCTTCGGCCAGTCGAGGTCCATCGCCTCCAGCGCCTCGATGAGCAGATGCTGCACGGCCAGCCGCGCGTACCACTTGCGGTCGGCGGGCACCGCGAACCACGGCGCCCGCTCGGTCGACGTGCGCTCGAACACCGTCTGGTAGGCGTCGCGGTAGTCGTCCCACAGCATCCGCTCGTCGACGTCGCCCGGCTGATACTTCCAGTGCTTGTCCGGCCGGTCGAGGCGTTCGCGGAGCCGCGCCTTCTGCTCGGCCTTCGACACGTGCAGCATGACCTTGACGACGGTGGTCCCGGCATCCACCAGCTCGTTCTCGAAGTCGACGATGGCGCCGTAGCGCCGCTCGATCTCCTCGGGCGGGGCGAGGTGCCGCACCCGACCGATCAGCACGTCCTCGTAGTGCGAACGGTCGAAGACGCCGATCATGCCGGCCTCGGGCGCGCGCGCGTGGATGCGCCACAAGAAGTCGTGGGCGAGTTCCGCCCGCGTCGGCTTCTTGAAGGCGGCCAGCTGCACGCCCTGCGGGTCGACGGCGCCCATGACGTGGCGCACGATGCCGCCCTTGCCGGCGGTGTCCATCGCCTGCAGCACGAGCAGGATGCGGCGTTCGTCGCCGCCCATGCGGCTGTTGGCGAAGAGCAGTTCCTGCTGGTCGGCGAGGATGCCGGCGCCCTCGGCGAGCGCGGCCTGCCCGGCGCGTTTGCCGCCGTCGAAGCCCGGGGTCGCATCGCTGGCGGCATCCACCAGCCGGAACCCCGGCCCGACCCGCAGCAACGGCGTCGGATCCTCTCCCCAGAATGCCTCGCGCCCCATCGCGTCCCCTTCCGCCATCCCCCTCGACCATGGCCATCCTGCCGTGCCGGGCCGGATCAGTCGAGGGGCACTTCGACGATGCTCACGCCCGGGGCCGGCGCGGTGAGCAGACCGTCGAGTTCGCCGCGCGTCGTCGCACGCGCATACGCCCAGCCGTATGCGGAGGCGAGGGCCGCGAGATCCACCGCCTGCGGCGTCGACTGCACGCGCCGGAACGCCGCAGGATCCGCCGACGCGGCCACCTCGAGGGAGTCGAAGATCGTGCCGCCGTGATCGTTGCCGACGACGAGCTGCAGCCGCGGCACCGCCTCGCCCTCGCCGAGCAGCAGCCCGCCGACGTCGTGCAGCAGGGTGAGGTCGCCGATGAGGGCGCGCGTGACGGCGCCGCTCGCGATCGCGACGCCGAGCGCGGTCGAGACCGTGCCGTCGATGCCGGAGAGGCCGCGGTTGGCGCGCACCTCGATGCGCTTGCCGACGGCGACGCGGTCGAGTTCGCGCACGAGCCGCGAAGCGCCGAGCACGAGACGGTCGTGCGGCCAGCTCGCCGCCCACACGGCGCGGGCGAGGCCGGCGCGGGTGATCGGGCGGCGGAGCTCGGCGAGGTTCCGGCGCATGTAGTCGCGGCGGGCGGCGTAGTCGTCGAAGGCGGCGGGGGTTTCGGGGGCAGTGGATGCCGCGGGGGCGGTGGATGCCGCGAGCTCCGCGTCCTCGGGTGCGGCGGCCTCGGTGTCGGCGCCCTCGGCGTCGGCGGTTTCGATGTCGGCGGTTTCGGCGGCGTCGCCCTCGGCCTCGGCGAGCTCGAGCATCCGCCGGCTCGTCATCACCCAGCGGCCGAGCCACGCGCGCGCCTCGGGCGTGCCGTCGGCCGGCCCGGCCACGACGCGGCGCTCGAAACGCGCGACCCGATGCGCCGGGTTGTACCACTCGATGCCGCTCGGGGCGACGACGATCGCCTCCACCTCGGGGCGGCCGATGAGGGCCGGCACCTCGCGCGACAGCGTCGGGATGCCGAACACCACGACCCGTCCGACCGCCCCGCCGAAGTCCGGATCCGCGAGCAGTTCGCGATAGGCGACGACGAGGTTCGGGCCGAAGTGCGCCCCCGAGACGACCTCCGCGATCAGCGGCCAGCCGCCGGCGCGGGCGAACTCCTCGGCGCCGGGGCCGGCGCCCGCCCCCGCGACGACGATCGTCGGCGTACCGGCCGGCACGACCGTGCCGCCCGCCGGCTCCGGAAGCGGAGTGAACGGTTCGGCCGCCGGCACCTGCTCGATCCGCACCGCCGCCGAGAGCGGCTCGCGCAACTGCAGATTCAGATGCACCGGGCCCGGGCCGGGGTGCGGCACCCGGGCGCCGTCGTCATCGCACCCGGACGCGGCGAGCACCGCGATGCGGGCGAGCTCCCGCATCCGCTCACCCTCGCCCGGGTCGCCCTCGGGGGCCGGCACGTCGCGCTCCAGCCGCACCGCGCCTGCGAACACGCCCGGCTGCACCGTCGTCTGGTTCGAGCGGATGCCGCGCAACTCCTCCGGCCGGTCGGCCGTGAGCGCGATGAGCGGCACACCGCTGTGGTGGGCCTCGAGCACCGCCGGGTGCAGGTTCGCGACCGCCGTGCCCGAGGTCGTCACAACGATCGCCGGGCGCCCCGACTCGAGCGCGAGACCCAGCGCGAGGAACGCGGCGCTGCGCTCGTCGATGCGCACATGCAGGCGCACGACGCCGTGCCGTTCGAGCTCGGCCGCCACGAGGGCCAGGGCCTGGGAGCGCGAACCGGGCGCGATCACGATGTCGCGGATGCCGAGGCGCACGAACTCCGTCAGGAGGGCGAGGCAGGCGTCGCCGGCCGGGCTCGCCTCAGCCATTCGCGCGAGGAGGCTCCGGCGAGTCGCCGCGCTTGCGGCGGGTCTCGTCGTCGAGATCGGCGAGCTCCTGCTCGAGCTTGCGGATGCGCTCATCGGCTGCGGCGTCCGTCTCGAGACGGCGCAGGAAGTCGAGGTCGTCGTCGGGGGCGACCGAGCGGGCCGGCCGCACCGTCGGTGCGCTGCGACGGCCGCGGCCGATGAAGAACCACAGCACCCCGCCGATCACCGGCAGCAGCAGGACGACGGCGATCCACCACCCCTTCGAAAGACCCCGCACACGTCGGCGGTCGAAGGTCGCGCAGTCCGCGATGGAATACACCCAGAACACTGCGGCGACGATGCCGAGGACGAACAGCAGCCGAGCCATGGCATCAGTCTACGGCGCACCGCCGCGCGGAGGCTGGGAGAGAGCGTACAGGCACGCTGCCTACACTGGCAGGGTGAAATCCGTTCCGGTCTGGGTCTGGTACTCCGTGCTGCGCGTGCTGCTGTTCGCGGTGCCCCTCGGCGTGCTGCTCGCGTTCGGCGTGAACGTGTGGGTCTCGACGATCATCGCGGCCGTGTTCGGCTTCAGCGCCTCCTTCCTCTTCCTGCGCCGCGCGCGGGAATCCATGAGCCGGGACCTCTACGACCTCCGCCACCCGACGGCCGAGCCGGTGCGCGACGACGACGCCGCCGAAGACGCCGCCATCGACGCCGCCGGCGACCGCTGAGCGGGCGCGCCGCCACCGGCGGTCGCCGAGGAGGGCGCCGGGGCATCCACTCGGGGAAGCGTCAGAGGGCGAAGACGAGGCCGAGTCCCGCGCCGTAGAGCACCGCGGTCAGGCTCGTCAGCTGCAGCGCGACGATCAGTTCGCGCGGCGTGCGGCCGAACACGACGATCGCGCACGCCGGCAGCGCCGCAAGCAGCACGAACAGCACCAGGAACGCCGTCGGGTAGAACAGCCCGAAGAAGACCACGATCGCGAACGGCGCGAGCATGAACACGCAGTACAACGCCCGTCCCCACGCGGCACCGACGAGCACCGCGAGCGTGCGCTTGCCGGCGACGCGGTCCTGATCGACATCGCGCAGATTGTTCGACATGAGCACGGCGCACGCCAACAGGCCCGCGCCGACGCCGCCGAGCCACGACTCGATCATGACGACCGGCTGCTGCACATAGGCCGATCCGACCGTGGCGACGAGGCCGAAGAAGACGAAGACGAAGACCTCGCCGAGGCCGGAGTACCCGTACGGATGCTTGCCGCCCGTGTAGAACCACGCCGCGACGATCGCGACCGCGCCGACCGCGAGGAACCACCAGTGCCCCGTGATGACCGTCAGCGCGAGCCCGGCGAGGGCCGCGAGCGCGAAGAACGCGAGCGCGACCGCGAGCACCTGCTTCGGCTTCGCGACGCCCGAACCGGTCAGGCGCGCCGGACCGACGCGGTGCTCGTCGGTGCCGCGGACGCCGTCGGAGTAGTCGTTCGAGTAGTTGACGCCGATCTGCAGCGCGAGCGCGACGACGAGGGCGAGCAGGGCGCGGGCCGGATGCCAGGGGCCGTCGGGGATCGCGAGCACACCGGCGCCGGTGCCGAGCGCGACCGGGGCGATCGCGAGCGGAAGCGTGCGGAGGCGGGCGCCGGCGATCCAGTCCGAAGCGGTCGGGCCGGTGCGGGTCGCGGCCGGCCGGCCGGCCGCGCGCGTGGCCGGGTTGCCCGAGGTGCCGCCGCCGCGGATGCGTTCGGCCGGGTTCATGCGCTGGGGTTTCGGTCGGGCCACGCCTCCAATGGTAGGCCGCGCCGCGCGGCGGCGCCTATGGGCGGCGCGGCGGATGCCGGGGGTGCGGTGGATGCCGGGGCGCGCGGTGGATGCCGGGGGTGCGGTGGATGCCGGGCGGCGCCCTGAGCGGATCCTGCGAGCGGCGAGTGGATCCCGACCCGGCGGGCGGTCAGGCGATGAGGAGGTCGCGCAGCGCGACTCTGGTCGCGGGCGAGACGCCGAGGGTGTCGAACACCGCCTCATGGTCGGCCGCGAAGGCCCGCACGAAGGGGGTGACCGCGCCGAGCCAGGCGTCGACTTCCGGGCCGGTCCAGCTCGCTTGCCGGTCGATCGTCGACCCGCCGTGGGCTGCCGTGCCGGCCATGGCGCGCACGGACAGTTCGTAGTCCCCGACGATGTCGTCGGCGGCGACGCCGGCGTTCGCCAGGAGGATCGTGCTCATCATCCCGGTGCGATCCCGACCCGCCGAACAGTGCACGAGGACCCCGGGGCCGGCCTCCGCAACCGCGATCAGCGCCGCTCGCACGAGCTCCGGCAGGATCCGGACGTTGTGCTGCCAGTACTCGGGCGAGTCGAGGATCGGCACGCAGACCGCGCGGAACTCCGGGTGGTCCTGGTCCTCCGTCGGCGCAGAGACGATGCGCACCTCCGCCGGCGGCACCGCATCCGGGTCCGTCGGTCGCCGGCCGATCTCGAATTCGCACCGAAGGTCGATGACGGACCTGAGTCCCCACCGCTTCGCGCTCTTCCACCCGGCGGCGGTGAGGAGCTCTCGTCGCGGACCCCGGGCGATCCGCCCCGGCACGGTCGCACCGCTCGCCGACAGCGGCGTCGGCAGCTCGCCGAGGTCCCGGACGTTCCGCAGCCCGTCCCAATCCAGGATTCGCATCCGTGGAGAGTACCAACGACGCCTCGCCCCCTACGAGCAGGCGGCGCCGCTCGAACGACTCCTCGCCGCCGGGCTCGTTTCGCGCCCCGAGCAGGCGGGGCCGCTGCCGGAGCCGATCCACGTGGACGTCACGATTTCAGATCTGCTCGACGAGCAGCGCGGATGATCCTCTCCCTCGACACCTCGGCACTCGTTCCCCTGCTCATCGAGGAGCCGGGAACGCCGGCGGCGCGACAACTGGTCGCCGCCGCCGAGACGACGGTCGCGTCGGTGCTCGCCTATGTCGAGTCCGCGGCGGCGATCGCGCAAGCCGAACGGATCGGCCGACTGAGCACGAAGCACGCCGCGGCCGTGCGCAAGCAGCTCGACGAGGTGTGGGAGCGCATCCACCGCATCGGCGCGTCGGTGAGCGGTCAGTCCGTGAAGAGCGCGGCCAGGGCGCGGCGGTCGGGTTTGCCGGAGGCGAGGCGGGGCAGCTCCGGGAGGGTGAGCAGGCGGACGGGGCGCGCCGCCGGGCCGAGACCGGCGCGGTCGGTGGCGGCGACGAGCTCGTCGAGGCGGGAGGCGGTGTCCGCGTCCGCGCCGGGAGCGGCGGGCGGGGCATCCGGTGCGGCGGGCGCGCCCGCGCTCGGAGCGGCGGGCGGCGCAGCGGGCGGGGCATTCGGTACGGCGGGCGCGCTCGGAGCGGCGGGCACCGCGACGGCGACGCCCGGGCGCTCCCCCCACTCAGCGTCGGCGACGGGGACGACGACGGCGTCGGCGAATCCGGGGACGGTGCGCACGGCCTGCTCGACCTCGCCGAGGACGACCTTGACGCCGCCGGAGATGATGACGTCGTCGGCGCGGCCGGTGACGGTGAGGACCCCGTCGGCGATCGTGCCGAGGTCGCCGGTGCGGTACCAGCGCGTGCCGGCATCCACTCGGAACGCTGCGGCCGTGCGCTCGGCGTCGCCGAGGTACCCGTCGGCCAGGTTCGGGCCGCCGAGCTCGATCTCTCCGCGGGCGATGCGCGCGCGGACGCCCTCGAGGGGCACGCCGTCGTAGACGCATCCGCCAGCGGTCTCGCTGGATCCGTAGGTGCGCACGACCCGCCAGCCGTGCGCGACGGCCGCGCCCAGCACCGACGGCGCGAGCGCCTGCCCACCGACGAGGATGCCGTTGAACGCGGCGACCGCCCGGGCGATGCCGGGGTCGAGGGCGGCCGCTTCGACGAGGCGGGCGAGCTGCACGGGCACGAGGGAGGTGAAGCGGAGGCCGGTCGCGTCGAGCCGGGAGGCGGCGTCCGCGAACCGTTCCGGGGTGAAGGATTCGGTGCCGAGGGCGACGGGGTCGGTTCCGGCGAGGATGGATCGGATGAGCACCTGCGCGCCGGCGATGTAGTGCGCCGGGAGCGCCAGCAACCACTGCCCGGGGCCGCCGAGGGCCGAGGCGGATGCGGCGCCGCTCGCGCGCAGCGCCTCGGCCGAGAGGGCGACGCGCTTCGGGCGGTTCGTGGATCCGCTGGTCTCGACGACGAGCGCGATACCGTCGTCGACGGTGCCCGCAGTGGATGCCGGGGCGCGCCCCTCCGGGTGCGGGAACACCGCCGGCCCGCCCTCGAGCGCCGCCCGCAGCGCCGCCGTCAGCGCCGGAACGTCCCCGTCGGAGACCGCCACGAGCGGTTTCATCGCGGACCCCCGAGCGCGCCGGGGCATCCACTCGCCCCACGTCCCACGCTCCACGCGGCGGCGACTCGCTCGCCGCCGAACCCGCGCGCCCCGCGAGCCGACCGCGGTCCGCCCGGCAGGGACGGGCGGACAAAACGACTCAGTACTGCCATGGGTACGGCGCCCAGTCGGGGTCGCGCTTCTCGAGGAAGGCGTCGCGGCCCTCGACGGCTTCGTCGGTTCCGTAGGCGAGGCGGGTGGCTTCGCCGGCGAACACCTGCTGGCCGACGAGGCCGTCGTCGACGGCGTTGAATGCGAATTTCAGCATGCGGATCGCGGTCGGAGACTTCGTGAGGATGGTCCGCGCCATCGCGATCGCCTCGCGTTCGAGCTCGGCGTGGGGCACGACGCGGTTCACGGCGCCCATCTCGTAGGCGCGGTCGGCGGAATACTCCTCGGCGAGGAAGAACACTTCGCGGGCGAACTTCTGGCCGACCTGGCGGGCGAAGCCCGCGGATCCATACCCGGCATCGAAGGAGCCCACATCGGCGTCGGTCTGCTTGAAACGGCCGTGCTCGCGGCTGGCGATCGTGAGGTCGCAGACGACGTGCAGGGAGTGGCCGCCGCCGGCCGCCCAGCCGGGAACGACGGCGATGACGACCTTCGGCATGAAGCGGATGAGGCGCTGCACTTCGAGGATGTGGAGGCGGCCGACGGCGGCGTGGCTGCCGGGGGCGTCGGCGGTGCCGCCGGATCCGTCGACGATCGCGGTCTCGGCGTCGGAGTACTTGTAGCCGTCGCGGCCGCGGATGCGCTGGTCGCCGCCGGAGCAGAACGCCCAGCCGCCGTCCTTCGCGCTCGGACCGTTGCCGGTGAGCAGCACGACGCCGACGCGCGGGTTCTGGCGGGCGTCGTCGAGGGCGCGGTAGAGCTCGTCGACCGTGTGCGGGCGGAACGCGTTGCGCACCTCCGGCCGGTCGAAGGCGATGCGGGCGATGCGCCCGTCGCGGTTCAGGTGATAGGTGAGGTCGGTGAAGCCGGCGGCCGCCGGGGCGACCTCCCACTCGTCCGCGTCGAACAGTTCCGAAACCTGGGTCGCCATGCGTTCAAGCCTATTCCGCGAGTGGATGCCGGGGCGCGGCGGGGGGTCTCGATACGGCGCCGGCGCCCGTCTCGTGGGTTGAGCAGCGACGAAGGAGCGTATCGAAACCCCGGGGGCGCGGCGGGTCTCGATGCGGCGCTGGCGCACCCGTCTCGTGGGTTGAGCAGCGACGAAGGAGCGTATCGAAACCCCGTGGGCGCGACGGGGGTCTCGATACGGCGCTGACGCGCCTACTCGACCGGCGGGTGGTGACTGCCCCGCGGGTTGAGTAGCCGGCGACGGAGTCGCCGGCGTATCGAAACCGCGTGAGACCGACGGGGTCTCGATACGGCGCCGGCGCGCCTACTCGACCGGCGGCGGCGCCGGGAACCCGGGGGCGAGCTCTGCCCCGTAGGAGGTGAGGGAGCGGCGGTACCGCTCGGCGAGCGAGCCGACCGCGCCGACGGCGACCCCGACGGCTTCGCGCACGCGCCCCTCGTCGGCGAGCGCGAGCGCCAGGAAGGCGCGCAGTTGCGCGTCGTACGGCGCATCGGCGCGATGCAGTTCGGCGGCGAGCAGTTCGACGGCGCGCGGGGCGTCGCCGAGGTTCCGGAGCGAGCTGGCGAGCTGGATGACGCACTGGCGGCGCCGATCCGGGTCGAGGCCGCCGGCGATCGCGGCGCGGTAGTGGCGGACGGCGGTCTCGGGGTCTCCGGTGGAGTCGTAGGAGCCGCCGAGCTCGAAGAGCGCGACGGGGTGGCCCTCCAGTAGTTCGCCGGCGAGCGCCGCGATGCGTTCGCGGAGTTCGGCGGCGGGCGGATCGGCCGCCCACACGGCATCCACTCGCGCCTGCCACTCCGCAGGCGGCTCGGGCCAGGGCTTCGACGCGTCGCTCATGCGTCCATTCTCGCGGTGGATGCCCCGGCGCCCGTGGAACCGGGGTGGATGCCGTCGGCCCGGGATGCAGGAGTGCCGATTTCCTGCTGGAGTGCCGACCTCCCGGCACTCCAGCAGGAAATCGGCACTCCTACGGGTCTTTCGGCGGGAGATCGGCACTCCGGCGGGAGATCCGCACTCCGAGCGACGCGGAACGGGCGCGCCGGTGCATCCACCCCCGGCACCGACCGTCCACAGCTCCGGGAATCCTGCGCCCACCACCCGCCGGTCGAGGAGGCGCGCCGGCGCCGCATCGAGACCCCAGTCGGTCTCGCGGGGTTTCGATACGGCGGCGACTTCGTCGCCGCCTACTCAATCGGCGGCGCGCCGCGGCATCCACCCCGCGTAGGCTCGCCGCATGACCCCCGACGCCGCACCGACCGACGAAGCCCCGCACCGTCCGCGCGCCGATCGCCGCGCCCGCATCGCGGTGCAGGTGAAGCCGCAGCACGCCGAGTATGCGGAGATCCGCCGCGCCGTCGCGGCCGCCGAGGAGGCCGGCGCCGACGTGGTGCTGAACTGGGACCACTTCTTCCCCCTCTCGGGCGACCCGGACGGCCGTCATTTCGAGGCGTGGTCGATGCTCGCCGCGTGGGCCGAAGCGACCGAGCGCGTCGAGATCGGCACGCTCGTGACGTGCACCGCGTACCGCAACCCGCAGCTGCTGGCCGATATGGCCCGCACGGTCGACCACATCAGCGCGCGCGGCGGCGCGGGCCGGCTGATCCTCGGGATCGGCTCGGGCTGGTTCGAGCGCGACTTCGAGGAGTACGGGTACGACTTCGGCACGGCCGGCGGGCGGCTCCGCAAGCTGGATGCGGATCTGCCGGTGATCCGCCGCCGCTGGGCGGAGCTGAACCCGGCGCCGACGCGCGACATCCCGGTGCTCATCGGCGGCGGCGGCGAGCAGGTGACGCTCCGGATCGTCGCCCGCGAGGCCGACATCTGGCACGGCTTCGGCACTGCGGAGCAGATCGCCCACAAACATGCCGTGCTCGACGAGTGGTGCCGGCGCCTCGGCCGCGACCCCGCCGACATCGAGCGCAGCGCGGGCGTCTCCCCGAAGCCCGGCCGCTACCCGGAGGATCTCGACGACTACGCCGGTCACGCCGAGGCCCTCCATGCCGTCGGCACGCGCCTCTTCACCGTCGGCCTCGAGGCCCCGAACTGGGATCTCGGGCCGATCCGCGAACTCATCGCCTGGCGCGACGAGCGCAACGCGGCGGCGGATGCCGGGGCGCAGACCGCAGACTCCGCGGTGGATGCCGGGGCGCACCCGGCCGCGGGCTGATCACGCTCCTGCGGGCACCTCTTCTCGAAGCTCGGACACCTTCGGGATGCGCCGGATGCTCCGGCTCGCGAGCATGAGCACCGCGGAGGCCACGGCGGCGGACGCCGATACGATGAGCGGTACGAGCACCCCCTGCGCGTCGAACAACACTCCTGCAAGCAGGGATCCGATCGGCATCAGGATCATCCCGGGCACACCGCTCGCCGCGACGACCCGCCCCATCGCTGCAGCCGGGGTGACGGCGGCCGTATACGCGCCGATGGCCGAGTTGAAGGCAGGCAGAGGGAGCGCCGAAACCGCGAGCACGACGACCGTCACCCAGAAATTCGCGTGGGTGAACACGACCACGACTTGGCCGATCGCGAAGGCCCCGATTCCGATGATGCCAAGGATGCCGAGCGGCATCCGCGACGCAAGCGGCCCCGCGAGAAACGCGCCGACGAGCATCCCGAGCACGAAGGCGCTCGACAGGATGCCGATCATTCCGGCAGGAACACCGTTGGCCTGGTAGTCCGCGAGCAGCGTGAGCGGCATCATGATGACCGGCAGATTCGCGACGCCGGCCACGAGGGCGAGGCCTCGAAGCCCTGGATGCCGGATGACCATGCCGAACCCGGCGCGCAACGAAGCGAGGAACGGTTCCGGTGCGGTGCGCTCCCGGTTCACCGACACCCGTGGCGTGCACACCGCTGCGACCACATGCAGGACGACCTGAACGCCGAGGGCAAGCTGGGCGGAGATGCCGAAGAGCAATCCGCCGACGGGCTTGCCGGCGAGGCCCGCCGCGGCTTCACGGCCCTGACTGACTGCCGTCGCACGCCCGAGGGCGGCCTGCGGCACCACATGCTTGATGAGGGTGTGTTCGCTCGGGCCGTCGACCCCGGAGGCTGCCGCCGCCAGGGCTGCGCCGAGCAAGATCAGCCAACCGCCGCCGAGCAGTGTGCCGGCAAGGACCGCCGCCCATCCGAGTGCCTGCAACGCCGACGACGCGCGCAAGGTCCGAGAGGCCGAGTATCTGTCGACCAAGGCCCCGCCGAACACCTGCGATGCGATGAGGACCGCCTGGGTGACGAAGAGCACAGCTCCCGCAAGTGTCGCCGAGCCGGTGCTGCCCAGCACGAGCAGCGGAAGCACGATCGCGCCGATCGCCGATGAGAACTCGTTCGACACCGTCGTCGCAACGAGTCGCCGAAACCCGGGATTGCGCCGCAGCGGTGCGTCGGTCCGCGTCATTGCCGTAGGTGTCACCCAGGCATCCTGACATGCCCTGCGTGCGTTTTTCGCGGCGGATGCCGACGCACCCGGCCGCGGGCGCCGCGCGCCTGCCAGACTGAAGCCATGGATGCAGTGCCCGAGCTCGGCGAGATCGCGCGGACGGCGCGGGTGGTCGCGCTGCCGATGGTGACGCGGTTCCGCGGCATCACGGTGCGCGAGGCGATGCTGTTCGAGGGGCCGGAGGGCTGGACCGAGTTCTCGCCCTTCGTCGAATACGACGACCGGGAGGCGACGGCGTGGCTCGCCGGCGCGATCGATTACGGGTGGCGGGCGGCGCCGGAGCCTGTGCGCGACACGGTGCCGGTGAACGCGACGGTGCCCGCGGTGGATGCCGACGAGGTCGCCGCCGTGCTCGAACGGTTCCCGGGCTGCCGCACGGCGAAGGTGAAGGTCGCCGACCCCGGGCAGACGCTCGCGCAGGATGTGGCGCGCGTCGCCGCCGTCCGCGAAGCGCTCGGGCCGGAGGGCCGAGTCCGGGTCGACGCGAATGCGGGGTGGGGGGTGGATGCCGCCGAGCGCGCCGTGCACGCCCTCGCACCGTTCGACCTGGAGTACGTCGAGCAGCCGTGCGCGAGCGTGCCGGAGCTCGCAGAACTGCGGGAGCGCATCGCCTACCTCGACGTGCCGGTCGCCGCCGACGAGTCGGTGCGCAAAGCCGACGACCCGCTCGCCGTCGCCGAAGCCGGTGCGGCCGATGTGATCGTCGTCAAGGCGCAGCCGCTCGGCGGCATCCACCGCGTGCTGGACCTGACCCGGCGCACGGGCCTGCCCGTCGTCGTCTCAAGCGCCCTCGACACGAGCATCGGGCTCGCGATGGGGGTCCGGCTGGCCGCGGCCATGCCGGAGCTGCCGTACGACTGCGGGCTCGGCACCGCTTCGTTGTTCACCGGCGACGTGGTGGATGCCCCGCTCCGGCCGGTCGCCGGCGCCCTGCCCGTGGGCCGCTGCCGGCCCGCGCCGACGCTGCTCGACCGCTACGCGGCGCCCCCCGCGCGCTTCGACTGGTGGATGGAGCGGCTGGGCCGCGTGCATGCGGTGCTCGCGGCATCCGCACCCGCATGATCGGCGCCCCGCAGGCACGCCCGGCTCATCCGAGCGGTTCGGCCCGCCGCAGGTAGTCGGCGACGGCGTCGCGGCTGCGCGAGAGACACGCGATGCGGCTCTCGAGCTGATCGCGATGCGCTTCGAGGGTGCGGGCGACGTCGGCGTCGATGCGGGGCGTGGCCGCGAGGCCGTTCAGCAGGCAAGGCAGCATGTCGTGGATGACCGCGGTCGGCACGCCCGCGTCGATGAGCCTGCGGACGCGTTCGACGCGTTCGACGGCGTCCTCGTCGTAGTCGCGGTAGCCGTTGCCGGTTCGCGTCGCATCGAGCAGGCCCTGCTCTTCGTAGTAGCGCAGCAGTCTCGTCGAGACTCCCGTTCGTGCGGCGAGCTCTCCGATGCGCATCTCGTCCTCCCCCGACGACTTGACCTTCACATTAGTGTCAGGGTTCCACACTGTCCACATGACCGCTCAGCGCACCGCACCCCGCGTGCCCGCACCCACCGGCCGCCTCCCCCTCGGCGGGCTGCTCGCCCTCGCCGCCGTCGCCTTCACTGCCGTCGTCACCGAGATCCTCCCGGCGGGCCTGCTGCCGGCGATGAGCACCGAACTCGGCGTCGGCGAGTCGCAGATCGGCGCCCTCGTCGCCGTCTACGCCGTCGCGACCGCCGTCACCGCGATCCCGCTCATCGCGCTCACCCGATCCATCCCCCGGCGGCCGCTGCTGCTCACGACCGTCATCGGACTGTCGGCCGCGAACCTCGTCACCGCCGTCGCCGACGACTACACCGTCATCCTCGTCGCCCGCACGATCGGCGGCGCCCTCGCCGGCCTGATCTGGGCCACCGCGCCCGGCTATGCGATGCGCCTCGTCACCCCTGACCGCGCCGGCCGCGCGCTCTCGGTCGCGATGATCGGCACCCCGCTCGCCTTCGCCTTCGGCTCGCCCATCGCGACCGCCATCGGCGCGGCCCTCGGGTGGCGCGCGGCCTTCGCGATCATGGCCGCGCTCGGCCTCGCCCTCGCCGCCTGGGCCGCGATCGCGCTGCCCGCCCGGCCGGGCGAAGCATCCGCCCGCCGGCCCTCGCTTTCGGCGGTGGTGCGGATGCCGGGGCTCGCCGCCGTGCTCGCGACGATCGCCGCATTCGTCCTCGCCCACAACGTCGCCTACACGTACATCGCGCCGCTCACGGTCGCCTCGGGCGTCGCCGCGCGGCTCGACCTCGGACTGCTCGTGTTCGGGATCTCGGCGGTCGCGGGCGTGCTCACGGCAGGCCGCCTCGCCGACCGGATGCCGCGGGGCGCCGTGATCGGTGCCGCCGCGCTCCTCGGAGCCGCGATGCTCGCCTTCGGCCTGCTCGGCGCCTGGCCGGTCGCGGTCTACGCGGCGCTCGTGGTGTGGGGAGCCGCCTACGGCTCGGCGCCGACCCTGCTGCAGTCCGCCCCCGCGCGCATCGCCGGTGACGCGGCCGACGTCGCCCAGTCGATGGTGGTCGCCGTCTGGAACGCATCGATCGCCGGCGGCGCCTTCCTCGGCGGCGCCGTGCTCGACGGTCTCGGGGCCGGCGCGCTGCCGTGGGCGGCGCTGGCGCTCATCGCCGTCGCCGCACTCACCGCCGGCACCGTCCGCGCTGCCTTCCGGCCGGTGCGTTGAGGGGGCGGCGCGCACCGGCATCCGCCCTGTTGCGGGGCGCACCGGCATCCGGTCTGGTGCGCGCGCACCGGCATCCGCCCTGTTGCGGCGCGCACCGGCATCCACCCGCTCCTTCGACCCGCCCTCCTTCTGCGCAATGCAGGAACGCACCCGGCGTTTCGCACCCCACCATGCGGCAAGAGCCCCCACGACACGTGCGCACTCCTGCATTGCGCAAAGAGCACGAGAGGGAGGCGGCGCGGTGAGCAGTGCGCACCGGCATCCACTCGCCCCCTCAGTTCTCGAAGAGGTGCCAGCCGCGGAGGAAGTCCTCGAGCGGGAGGGCGTCGAGCTCGGCCTCGACGGAGGCGAGCAGGCGCTGCGCCTCGCCCTCGCCGCCGGCGCGCGTGCGGTGGATCTCAGCACCGGAGTCTCGGCGGACGATGACGAGGTCGAAGCCGGGTAGCGCGTCGGAGCCGCCGAGGCCGACGGCCTCGATCGCGAATGCCCCGATGACCTTCGCAAGGCGGCGCAGACGCCCGGTGCGTTCCAGCTCGAGTCGGGCCTCGACGGCGTCGGCGGCTCTCATACGCCGCCCCCGCCGCCTCCGCCGCCACCCCCGCCGGCGGAGCCGCCGCCCGCGGAACCGCCGCTCGTCGACGAGGAGGAGCTCGCCGCCGACGACAGCGATGAGATGCTCGAGGAGAACGAGGCCGCATCGAAGGAGCCGGAGCCGTAGTACCAGACGGGGGTGATCGCGGCGGCCGTGTAGAGCAGCATGAGGCGCTTCGACCACTCCTTCTCCTGCCCGAAGACGACGGCGTACGGCAGCAGCGGCTCGTAGATCTTCAGCAGTTGGCGGGGGTCGTCGACGTCGACCGGGCGGCGTTCGGCGCCCGTGGGCGACTGCAGCATGCGGATGCGGTCGGCCTCGGCCCAGTCGATGAACTCCTCGAGGCCCTTCAGGTGATCGCGGACCTCGGCGCCCTTCGCGGTGAGCGGTTTGCGAGCGAGCATCGCGACGACGATGAAGAACACGACGCCGGCGCCGATCATGAAGGCGATCGGCACGAAGCCGCCGGCGTAGGAGCCGAGGGCCATGATGCCGAAGAAGGCCACGACGATCCCGAGCACGACGGCGGCGACGATCGGCCAGGCGCGAACGCCGCCCGGCACCCGGCGGCGGATGCCGCGCGTCTCCAGTTCGGTCGCGGCCGCCTTCTGGATGCGCTGGGCCGCCGAGGAGAGACGGCTGTCCTGTTTGCCGAAGGTGTATGTGGCGCCGGGCGGGCCCTCGCGGAAGAGTCCCGCGAGCAGCAGCTCGCCGTCGCCGTCGGCGAGGGAGCGGTCGACGAGCTCGGCCTGCAGCTTCGCCTTGCCGAGGCTCTTCTTCGGCAGTTCGACGATGCGGATCGAGCCGACGATGGCCTGCTCGAGCACCTCGGCCGGGATGGCTTTGTCGGTGCGGCCGAGCAGCACCGCCGACTCGAGGGCGTCGACCTCGCGGGGCGGTTCATACTCGGCGATGATCGTCGGCCGCCCGGGTTCGTCGCGCAGCTTTCGGCGCCGCACGACGGCCGCCCAGCCGACGACGCCGAGCATGCCGGCGCCGGCGACGCCCTGCGCCCAGCCCCATCCGCTGCCGAGATACGAGGTGTCGTAGACCTGGAAGGCGCCGTCGGAAAAGCCGATCGCGATCGAGACGGTCTCGTGGGGGCCGAGCGCATCGGTGCCGGCGGTGATCGTCGCCCCGCCGTCCCCGGCGGATTCGACCGCGATGTCGCACGTCTCGGTGGAGTCCTGCACCCCCTGGTAGCAGGCCTGCCGACCGCTCAGCTGCCCGGCCAGGCCGGCGTCGAGATGCACGGTCGCGGTGACGGAGCCGAAATGCTGCGGCCAGTCGACGCCGTTGACGTCCCAGTAGAACTCGAGCCCGGTGTCGGGGAAGTCCCAGGTGACGTTCTCGACGTCGTAGGTGAAGACGAAGGTCTGCGCGCCGTGCAGGAAGGCGTCGTCGCGGCTCGTGATCTGGAAGACGCCCTCGTCGTGCTCGACCTCCGCGGGCCGCGGGGTGCCGTGCTCGTCGGTGACCGAGACGAACTCGGGCCACAGCGGCTGCCCGTTGTACTCGTCGGGGATCGCCCGCCGCATCCCGTGGTTCTGGTCGGTGTCGGGGAAGACGGCGACGAAGGTCTCGACGACGCGCAGCCGGCTCGTGCCGTCGTCGGCGCGGGTGAGGGTGTAGTCGGCATCCATCGACGCGAACGAGAAGTCGTCGACGTCGGCGCGGACGGGGCCGAGCGCCTCGACTCCCCCGGTGGATGCCGGGTCGCGCCCGACGGTTCCCGCAGCGGATGCCGCGGCGCGCGCCTCACCGGACGCGGCGCCCTCCCCGAGCGAGGCGGGCGAGCCGAGCGAGGCGGCCGAGGCGGGCGAGGCGGCCGCTGCCGGCCCGGCCGCGAGCAGGCATGCCGCAACCGCGGCCCCGATCAGACATCCCCAACGCATGCCCCCACCCTACGGGGCCGGGGCGCGCCCCGGCATCCGCTCGGGGAGTCGGCTCAGAGCCCCGAGTAGGCGTGCAGGCCCTTGAAGAAGAGGTTCACCACGGTGAAGTTGAACAGCACCGTCGCGAAGCCGATCATCGACAGCCAGGCGGAGCGGTTGCCGCGCCAGCCGCGCGTGGCGCGGGCGTGGATGTAGCCGGCGTAGACCACCCAGATGATGAAGGTCCACACCTCCTTGGTGTCCCAGCCCCAATAGCGGCCCCAGGCCGATTCGGCCCAGATGGAGCCGGCCATGAGGGTGAAGGTCCAGAGGATGAAGCCGACGATATTGACCCGGTAGGCGAGGGTTTCGAGCTGCTCGGACGACGGCAGGGTCGCCAGGAACGTGAGCTTGGCGGCCTTGGAGGCGGCCAGCAGCTGCTCGCGGCGGAACTGCAGGAGCTGCACGAGCGAGAGCGCGAAGCCGAGGGCGAAGAAGCCGACCGAGGCGGTCGCGACGAAGACGTGGATGACGAGCCAGATCGACTGCAGCGCCGGCGGCAGCGGCACGACCGAGACGTAGAAGTTGACCGCGGCCATGCCGAGCAGCACGAGCACGAGTCCGGTGATGAAGGTGCCGAGGAAGCGCAGGTCGGTCTTGCGGGAGACGGCGATGACGACGAGGAAGACGGTCGTGACGATGAGGGTGCCGGTGAGGGCGAACTCGTACATGTTCGCCCACGGCACGCGGCCGGCGGCGACGCCGCGGAGCACGTCGGCGGCCAGGTGCACGAGCCAGGCGATGACGGTGAGGGCGACGCCGACGCGCAGCGGCGCCGAGCGGCCGTAGGCGGGCTTGGCGGCCGGGGCGGCGGTGGATGCCGTGCCGCCGGTGGATGCCGTGCCGCGCCCCCGTGCCCCGCCCGCGGCGACGAGCTCGCGGTCTGCGGTGCGTGCGGCATCCGCCGCAGCCGTCGCCGCAGCCGAGCGTTTCGCGAGGTCGATGGCGAAGGCGACGAACGCGAGGGCGTACACGGCCATCGCGGAGTAGACCGCGAGGATCGAGATCTCGTCGAGGGTGGCGTTCACGATTTCTACCTTACGTCGAAGATGTCTCGGGTCGGGCGTCGGGTTCGGCACCGGCGGCCGGGTCGATGCCGAGCCGTTCGGCGTGCTTGACCGCGATGGCGGCGACGGCCTCGTCGAGGCGGTGGTCCTCGCCGCGGGCGAGTCCCGCGTACTCGAGGACGAATCCGCCGTCGGCCTCGGTGCGGGCCTTCACCCACACGCGACGGCGGGGCACGAAGAGCGAGACCATGAGACCGCCGAGGATGAGGATCGCGAAGGTCAGCACCCATCCCTGCACCGGGTCGTGGTGGATGTCGAAGGACGCGAAGCGCTTGACGCTGTGCGAGAAGTCGCCGTCGACGGCATCGGGGTCGGCGTGCTCGAAGGTGATCGAGCCGAGGCCGTCCGGCAGTTCGGCCGTCTCGCCGGGCATCAGTTCGATCGAGGGGGCGTCGGCGTCGCCGCCCGCGATCGGCGTCATGCCCTCGGGATCGAGCTCGTACACCGACTTCGGGGTGCCCTCGTCGATGCCGAGGTCGCCCGACCAGCCGCGCAGCGTCAGCATCGGCAGGACGAGGTCGGGGTAGTTGGAGGTGTACGCGCCGGAGGACATGACCTCCTGCGTCGGGTAGAAGAAGCCGATGAAGCCGAGCTGCTCGGCCAAGCCGTCGGTGACCTTGATGACGCCCGTCGAGGTGAGGTTCGCATCCTGCGGCAGGAACGGGATCGAGTCGCTGAAGACGACCTCGCCGGCCGGGTCGCGCACCGTCACCGTGGGCGCGTAGCCGTTGCCGAGCAGGAACACGTCGGTGCCGTGCGTGCGCAGCGGCTCGTTCACCTTGACGGTGCCCGGGTCGACGGTTCCGTCGCGGCTTTCGACCTCGACCGTCGCCGTGAAGTCGATCGGCTGGCCGTAGGCGTCGAGGTTCTCGGTCTCGTACACGGCGTCGAGGTCGTCGAGGGTGAGGCGGTACGGATCCAGCGCCGCATCGTCGAAGAACCGCCCCGGGTTGAAGGAGTCGTAGGCCGAGAGGGTGTTCACGAACGACTGCCCCTCCACGAGCACCCGCTGCCCCGAGAACCCCCAGCCGCCGCCGACGGCGACCGCGACGAGGATGCCGACGAGCGCCGTGTGGAAGACGAGGTTGCCGGTCTCGCGCAGGTAGCCGCGCTCGGCCGACACCGAGGGCTGCCCGCGCAGCTCGTAGCGCTCGACACGGTAGCCCTGCTGCTTCAGCACGACCGCCGCCTCGTCGATCGCCCGGGCGGCATCCACGCCCGCGGCATCCGCACCCACCCGGAGTTCGCGATGGCCCGCGAGGCGCGACAGGCGCACCGGCGTCCGCGGCGGCCGGGCGCGCAACGCCTGCCAGTGATGCTTCGTGCGCGGGATGATGCAGCCGATGAGCGAGACGAACAGCAGCAGGTACACGGCCGAGAACCACGGCGAGGTGTACACGTCGAACATGCTGAACCAGTCGAGCACGGGCGCGAGGTCGGGGTTGTCGCGGTAGTACTGCGTGACGCCGTTCGGGTCGCTCGAACGCTGCGGCACGAGCGAACCCGGCACCGCGGCGACGGCGAGCAGCAGCAGCAGCAGGATCGCCGTGCGCATGCTCGTCAGCTGCCGCCAGAACCAGCGCAGCCAGCCGACGACGCCGAGCGCCGGCTGCTGCACCTCGCGCTCGTCGGAGTCGATGTGGTCGGCCGGGCGCTTCGGGTCCGAGGCGACGTGCGTGTCGTCGGGTCCGCCTTCGGGCTCAGATCGCTGTGACAAAACCGTCGATCACCGCCTGCAATTGATAGATCCAGATGTTCCAGAGCCCCGTGAGCATGAGCACCCCGATGACGATGAGGAGCGCACCGCCGACGATGTTGATCGCCCGGATGTGCCGCCGCACCCACGCCATCGACGAGGCGACCCAGCCGAAACCGAGCGCGACGATGAGGAACGGGATGCCGAGGCCGATGCAGTACGCGAGGCCGAGGATCACCGCCCGCCACACCGACTCGCCGTTGAACGAGAGCGACATGACGACCGCGAGCGTCGGTCCCATGCATGGGGTCCAGCCCAGGCCGAAGACGACCCCGAGCAGCGGCGCCCCCACGAGCCCCGTCGCCGGGCGCCAGCTCGGCTTGAAGGTGCGCTGCATGAAGGTGAACTGCCCGATGAAGACGAGACCGAGGCCGATCAGCACGATGCCGAGGAGGCGCGTGATGAGGTCGCCGTAGACCTTGAACCAGACGCCGGCCGCCCCGGCGAGCACGTTGAACGTCATGAACACGACCGTGAAGCCGGCGATGAACAGCAGCACCCCGAGCAGCAGGCGGCGCCGGCCGCGGCGGGCGGTCTCGGCATCCGCCGACGCCTCGGTGAAACCGCCGAGATACCCGAGGTAGCCGGGCACGAGCGGCAGCACGCACGGGGAGAGGAAGGACACGAGGCCCGCCGCGATCGCGATGGGCACCGCGGCCAGCAGCTGCCCGCTGTAGACGATCTCGCCCACGATCAGCCCTGCTCGCCGGCGCCGCCGGCTTCCTCGACGAGGTCGCCGACGATGGTCTGAAGCACCGAGCCCTCCGGCAGTTGCCCGAGGATGCGGGCCGCGACCCGGTGCTCGGCGTCGAGCACGATCGTCGTCGGCACCGCGTTCGGCCGCACCGAGCCGGCGAAGGCGAGCTGGGCCGATCCGCTGTCGATGTCGATGATCGACGGGTAGTCGAGGCCGTAGTCGCCCTCGAAGGATGCCGCCGTGGCCGCCTGGTCGCGCACGTTCACCCCGACCACGCTCGCGCCGGCACCGGCGAAGTCCTCCGACACCGACTGCAGGATCGGGGCCTCGGCGCGGCACGGCGCGCAGGACGCGTACCAGAAGTTCACGACGAGCACCTCGCCGTCAAGCGCCGTCGAGTCGAAGGCGTCGCCGTCGACCGTGACCCCCTCGAACACGACGGGCTCGTCGCGGTTGCCGGCGGCCCACTCCTGCACGGTTCCGTCGCCGGCGATGTAGTTCTTGCCGCTGCCCTCGCGATACTGCTCGGCGAGGCCGTCGTCGGGCGTGCAGCCGGCGAGCACGAGGACGGATGCCGCAGCCAGCGCGGCGAAGCCACGGCGCATCACACGGCCCCCAGGTCTCGGGCCTCGTCGCCGATGGATGCCGCGGGGTCGCGGTAGCCGACCTCGACGAGCAGATCGCCGCGGCGCTCGAACGTCGTGATGCTCGACAGGGCGCAGCGGCGGCGGCGCGGGTCGTGCGAGAGCGGCTCGCCGGCGACGCGGCGGTGCACCATCCAGATCGGCAGCTGGTGGCTCACCATGACGATGTCGCCGGCGTCGACGCCGCGTTCGGCATCCGCCATCGCCTGGAGCATGCGCTCGGCGATGAGGCGGAACGGTTCGCCCCAGCTCGGCCGCCAGGGGTTCACGAGGTGGCGCCAGTTGCGCGGGTCGCGCAGCGCCCCGCCGCGGCCGGCCATACGGGTGCCCTCGAAGCGGTTCTCGGGTTCGACGAGGCGCTCGTCGATCACCGGGTCGAGGCCGAAGGCGTCGGCGATCGGCGCAGCCGACTCGCGGGTGCGCTGCAGCGGGGAGGAATAGAGGGCCGCGATCGGGCGCTCGCGGCCGACGAGGTCGGCTGCGGCCGCGGCGGCCATGCGGTGCCCGAGTTCGGAGAGGCCGAAGCCCTCGAGGCGCCCGTAGAGCACACCGTGGGGGTTCTCGACCTCCCCGTGGCGCACGAGATGGATCTGGGCGGCGGGCACGGCTCCCAGTCTAGGCAGCGCGTTCCTCGGAAACCGCCGTGGGAGGTGCCGGTGGGCGACCGATTCCGGCGTGCTGCGGCATCCGCACCCGAACGCGGCCGTGTCGGCACCCCCGGGTAGGATGGATCCTCGTGAACACGCGCACCCTCGTCTCCGATCTCGCCGCCCTGCCGGACGGCCCCGTCACCGTCGCCGGATGGGTGGAAACGGTGCGCGATCAGAAGAAGGTGCAGTTCGTCATCCTCCGCGACGAATCCGGCGCCGTGCAGCTCGTGAACCCCGCCGTGCGCGAGGTCGACCCCGAGACCGCCGACGCCGCCTCGGCCGACCGCTTCGCCGTCACCGAGCAGATCTCCGCCCTCGGCCACGGCACCTTCGTCAAGGTCACCGGCGAGCTGAAGCACGACGAACGCGTCAAGCTCGGCGGGCTCGAGGTCAAGATCGCCTCCCTCGAGGTCGTCTCCGAAGCCCTCGAACCGCCGATCGCGGCCGACTCGAGCCTCGACAAGCGCCTCGACTACCGCTTCCTCGACCTGCGCAACCCCAAGCAGAACCTCATCTTCCGGGTGCAGACGACGCTGCTCGCCGCCTTCCGCGAGTACTGGATCGAGCACGGCTTCATCGAGATCCACACCCCGAAGCTCATGGCCTCGCCCTCCGAATCGCGCGCCGAGCTCTTCGAGGTCGAGTACTTCGACACCAAGGCCTACCTCGCCCAGAGCCCGCAGCACTTCAAGCAGATGGCGCAGGCCGCCGGCTTCGGCAAGGTCTTCGAGGTCGGCCCCGCCTTCCGCGCCGACCCCTCCTTCACGTCCCGGCACGCGACCGAGTTCGTCTCGGTGGATGCCGAGATGAGCTGGGTCGACTCGCACGACGACGTCATGCGCATGCACGAGGAGCTTCTCGCGGCCGGCTTCCGCGCCGTCGCCGACAAGCACGGCGACGAGATCCGCGAGCTCTTCGACGTCGAGGTCACCGTGCCGAGCCTGCCGTTCCCGCGCATCCCGCTCGCCGAGGCCCGACGCATCGTCGAAGAGGGCGGCTACACGATCCCCCGCACCGACGGCGACCTCGACCCCGAGGGCGAGCGCCGCATCTCCGCCTACGTCAAGGAGCAGCTCGGCCACGAGTTCGTCTTCGTCACCGACTACGACACCGGCATCCGCCCCTTCTACCACATGGTCCACGACGAGGACCCGACGATCACGAAGTCGTACGACCTCGTCTTCAACGGGGCGGAGATCTCGACCGGCGCCCAGCGCGAGCACCGCATCGAGGTGCTCGAGGCGCAGGCCCGCGAGAAGGGCCTCGACACGGCCGAGCTCGGCTCGTACCTCGACTTCTTCCGCTACGGGATGCCGCCGCACGGCGGATTCGGGATGGGCCTGGCCCGGGTGCTCATGCTCATGCTGCACGAGGCGTCGATCCGCGAGGTCATCTTCCTGTTCCGCGGGCCCACGCGCCTCGCGCCGTAAGGCGGGAACGGTGGCGCGCACGCGCGAGGTCCGGGTGACGCTCATCGGCAAGCCCGGCTGCCATCTGTGCGATGACGCGCGCGCCGTCGTCGGCGAGGTCGTCGAGGAAGTACGGGCGGGCCGGCGGGCACCGTCGATCACCGTCGAGGAGCGGTCGATCGAGGACGACGCCGGCCTCGCCGCGAAGTACGCCGAGGAGATCCCGGTCGTGCTCGTCGACGGGCGGATGCACGCCTATTGGCGGGTCGACCCCGAACGGTTGCGCAAGGCGCTCACGGGCCGCCCCACCTGGTAGCGCGAGCCGGCCGGCATCCGGGCCCGGCCGGTTTCGGGCACAGCGAAAGCGCCGAACCAGCGGCCCGGCGCTCGATGCTGCAGTCCGGAGACTACTTCTTGTTGCGACGCTGGTGGCGCGTCTTGCGAAGCAGCTTGCGGTGCTTCTTCTTCGCCATGCGCTTGCGACGCTTCTTGATGACGGAACCCATCAAAACCTCACAGAAAGATCAAGTCGATCGCGCGTGCCGCGACCGGAAGGCGGAAATGCCGAGGGGTAGTCTATCCGATCAGCCTGAGCGCCCCTTCCCCGGGCCTTGCGGCCCGTGCGGGCGACGGGTGCGCGCGGCGGGGCGGGCCCATAGGCTCGGACCATGGATGCCGCAACGACCGTGCTCACCGTCGTCGCCGCCATCGGCTCAGGGCTGGCCGGCGGCGTGTTCTTCGCGTTCTCGTCATTCGTGATGGCGGGCCTGGACCGCGCCGGAGACGGCGCCGCCACGCCCGTCATGCAGGGCATCAACGCGACCGCGGTGCGCCCGCCGCTCATGCTCCTGCTCTTCGGCACGATGCTCGTCGCGATCGTCGCGGGCGTGCTCGCGCTCATCGCGCCCGGCGCCGGCTCGCCGTGGATCATCGCCGCCGGCATCGCCTACCTCCTCGGGCCGGTGCTCACCACCGGGGCCGCCAACGTGCCGCTGAACAACGCCCTCGACCGCGACGAGATCGCCTGGCGGGCCTACCTGCCGCGGTGGATGCGCTGGAACCACGTGCGCACGCTCGGCGGCGCGGCCGCGGCCGCCGGGTACGCGATCGCGCTGGTCGTCGCGTGAGGGCGCCGCGGCCGTTCCGCATCCGCAGCGTCGCCGAAGCGGACTGGGAGGCGGTGCGCGAGCTCCGCCTCGAGATGCTCGCCGACACGCCGATCGCGTTCGGCGACACCCTCGAGCACGCCCGCCGTCGCGAAGAACGCTACTGGCGGCAGCGCGCCGCCCGCGGCGAGGACCCACGGCAGGCGCACCTCATCGCCGAGTCCGGCGACCGCTGGGTCGGCACCATGGGCGGCTATCTGCCCTCCGAGCATCCCGGCCCGATGCTCATCGGCGTCTACGTCTCCCCCGACTTCCGCGGCGAACGCGCCGGCGTCGCCGCTGCCCTGCTGGAGGGCATCGAGGGCTGGGCGGCCGGCTGGGGCGATGCGCTCACCCTCGAAGTGCACGAGCAGAACCCGCGGGCGATCCGCTTCTACGAACGGCACGGCTTCACCCTCACCGGGCGGCGCCGGCCGTACGAACTCCCGCCGGGCGGGCTGGAACTCGAGATGATCAAGCCGCTGCGACGGCCCGGAGGCTGAACGCCTACTCTTCAGCGGCGCCGCCGCGCCGCTCGGCGCCTACCCTTCAGCGGCGCTGCCGCGCCGCTCGGCGCCTACCCTTCAGCGGCGCTGCCGCGCCGCTTTTTCGGCGTGACGACGGTCGTGACCTGGTGGGCGGTTTCGGCGAAGGCCTTGCCGATGGCGGATGCCAGGGCGCGCTGCTCTTCGTTCAGGGCGGCCTCGGCGCGCTCGGCGTCGGCCAGGCGCGCGGCATCCACCGCGGCCGTCTGCGAGGTGAACGGGATCAGCCAGTCCTCGAGGGCGTCGAGCGGCTCGCGGACGAGATGGTAGAACCGGTGCTGCCCTTCCTCACGGACGCCGACGAGGCCGGCCTCCCGCAGCACCTTCAGATGCTTCGACACGGTCGGCTGGCTGAGCCCGAGCTCGGCGACGATCTCACCCACGCTGATCTCGCCCGCCTCCTCGCCGCGGCCGGCGTCGGCGTTCTCGCGATCGAGCAGCACGGCGAGGATATCGCGTCGGGTCGAGTCGGCTACCACGTCGAAGATGTCCGCCATGCGTCAAGGCTAGCCACTCGTGCAGCGGAGTACCATGACATGCGCGACGCAGCAGGAGCGAAGGGGAATCCATGCACGCAGCAGCGGCGCGCAGGCAGGATCGCAGGTCCGTGCCCGCGCGCATCCGCGATGAACTCGACGCCTTCGCGAAGAGCTCTCCGTCGCGCTTCGCGATCGTCGTCTTCGCCGGTCTCATCCTCGTGTTCACGCTGCTGTTCTCGCTGCCGATCGCCAGCGCCACCGGTCGCATGACGACCCTGCACGACGCCCTCTTCACCGCCGTGTCGGTCATCTGCGTCACCGGCCTGTCGACCGTCGACATGGCCACCCACTGGTCGCCGTTCGGCAACGCGCTCGTCTACATCGGCGTGAACATCGGCGGCATCGGCGTGCTGACCCTCGCCTCCCTCCTCGGCTTCGTCGTCTCGCGCCGGCTCGGCCTGCGCGCACGCCTCATCGCCGCAAGCGACACGAACCCCTCGCGCATCCACGTCGGCCCCGTCGCCGAACGCCAGGCCGTCAGGCTCGGCGAGGTCGGCGGGCTGCTCACGACGGTCGCGATCAGCGCCCTGACCATCGAGGGCGTCATCGCGCTCGGCATGATCCCGAGCCTGCTGGCCACCGGCGCGGGCTGGTGGACGTCGATCTGGGAGAGCTTCTACTACTCCGCGATGGCGTTCACCAACACGGGCTTCAGCCCGAACGCGACGGGCGTCACGGCCTTCGAGCACGACTACTGGTTCCAGTCGCTGCTCATGCTCGGGGTCTTCCTCGGCAGCCTCGGCTTCCCGGTGATCTACGCGCTCGCACGCGGCTGGCGGAACCCGCACCGCTGGTCGGTGCACGTGAAGCTCACGCTCACCACGACGGCGATCCTGCTCGTGCTCGGGGCCGGCGCGTTCATCCTCCTCGAGTACGCGAACCCGAGGACGTACGGGTCGCTGGATGCCGGCGACACGATCTTCCAGTCCTTCTTCATGTCGATGATGACGCGCTCCGGCGGCTTCGCGACGATCGCCATGGACGATCTGAACGGATCGAGCATGCTGGTCTCGAGCATGCTCATGTTCATCGGCGGCGGCTCGGCATCCACTGCGGGCGGCATCAAGGTGACCACCTTCGCGGTGCTCTTCCTCGCCGCCTTCGCCGAGGCGCGCGGCGCGCCCTCGATGGAGGCGTTCGGCCGGCGGATCCCGCGCGACATCCTGCGCCTGGCCGTCTCGGTCGTGCTGTGGGGGGCGACGATCGTGGCGATCGCGTCGATCGCGATCCTGCAGATCACGAAGCTGCCGTTCGAGTTCGTGCTCTTCGACGTGATCTCGGCGTTCGCGACATGCGGCCTGTCGACGGGGGTCACGGCCGACCTGCCGCCGTCGGGCGTGTACGTCATGGCCGCCACGATGTTCATGGGGCGCGTTGGTACAGTGACCCTTGCTGCGGCTCTGGCGGCCAGCCAGCGCCGGCAGCTCTTCAAACGCCCGGAAGAGAGGCCCATCGTTGGTTGAGCGGATCAAGCACGACACGCCCGTGCTCGTCATCGGACTCGGCCGCTTCGGCGCGGCGACCGCCGGCCAGCTCGACCGGCTCGGCCGCGAGGTGCTCGCCGTCGACGCCGACGAGCCGCTCGTGCAGAAGTGGGCGGAGCGGGTCACGCACGCCGTCGTCGCCGACGCGCGATCCATCGAATCGCTGAAGCAGATCGGCGCGCAGGACTTCTCGATCGCCGTGTGCGCGGTCGGCTCGTCGATCGAGGCGAGCGTGCTCATCACCGCGAACCTCGTGGACCTGAAGATCCCGCAGATCTGGGCGAAGGCGATCTCGGCCTCGCACGGCAAGATCCTCACCCGTATCGGCGCGAACCACGTCATCTACCCCGAGCGCGAGGCCGGCGAACGCACCGCGCACCTCGTCAGCGGCCGCATGCTCGACTTCATCGAATTCGACGACGACTTCGCGCTCGTGAAGATGTACCCGCCGAAGCCGATCCGCGGCAAGAACCTCGCCGAATCCGGGGTCCGCTCGAAGTACAACGTGACGGTCGTGGGCGTGAAGAGCCCGGGCCGCGAGTTCACCTATGCGACCGAGCAGACGGTGGTCTCGAATCACGACCTCATCATCGTCTCGGGCACCGAGGGCGATATCGAGCGGTTCGCGGCGCTCGGCTGACGCGGCGGTCGCGGCTTCGAGGTGCGTGGATGCCCCGGCGCGGCCGATGCTGCGGCGCGGTGGATGCTGCGACGCCGTGGATGCCCCGGCGCACCGGGGCCGGCCGTCAGTGCAGGAACAGCAGCACGAACGAGGCGATGAGGGCGAGCACGCCGACCCCGGTGAGCACGAACCCCAGCATGCCGGTGACCTTCAGGCCCGGGTGCACGCGCTCGAAGCGCATCCGCCCGGCATCCCCCCGCCGGAAGAACGCCCGGTGCTCCTCGGCATCGTCGACGCGTTCGCGTTCGGCCGGCTTGAGGGAGCGATCCCAGAACTCGTCCTCGGCGAACCAACGCGCACTCGCGCCGCCATCGCCGTCGACGACGACGAGATCCACCGGCTCCCAGCTGCCGTCGACGAGCCGGAAGACGCCCGCGCAGGCGAGGATGACGAGCCCCGTGCCGAGGGCGATCCACGAGATCACTTCGACGACGAGGGAGGCGATCTCGAGCGCGGTCATGCGCCAAACTTATCCCGCGTCCGGGGGCGCGCGGCGCCCGCGCGCGCCTACGCGCCGGGCGCGGGGTGGAGTGCGGCGCCCGCCTACGCGCCGCGCGCGCGGAGGTTCGCCGTGAGGGCGTCGAGCTCGGTGAGGCGGGCGGCGCGGCTCTTCGGCATGCCCGGCACCCCGGGGCGCTGCTGGTCGGGGCGGGGGCCGGCGGGCGGCCGGTAGTCGACGCCCTGCTCGCCGAGCCAGGCGAGGTAGTCGGGCAGGCGGTCGGCGAAGCCCTCTGCGGGTCGCCCGTTCCAGGCGACCTCGGCGAAGGCGCCGAGCCGCGGGAACACCGCGTAGTCGAGGCGCTCACGGGTGTCGAGGTGCTCGCACCAGACGTTCGCCTGCACGCCGGCGGCGTGCCGGGCGAGCTCGGGCGAGGCTCCGGCGAGCGGATCGAACGCGGCGACGTCGTCGAGGGAGAGCACCGTGCCGATCGGGATCGGTTCGTGCGGGTCGTCGGACTGCCGGTAGTCGAAGTAGCAGAACAGGTCGGGGCACAGCACGACCTCGTGGCCTCGGGATGCCGCGAGCTCGGCACCGACGGGGCCCCGCCACGAGGCGACGATCGCGTCGGCGGGGATGCCGCCGCCCTCGAGCATCTCGTCGAAGCCGAGCACGCGTCGGCCGCGGGATGCGAGGTGGGCGGCGACCCGGGCGAGGAAGAACGCCTGCAGGCCGTCCTCGTCGGCGATGCCGCGTTCGCGCATGATTTCCTGCGTGCGCGGGTCGGACCGCCACCGGATCTTCTGCGCTTCGTCGCCGCCGATGCCGACGACCTCGTCCTCGAACACCTCGCACAGTTCGTCGAAGACGGCGCAGACGAACCCGAGCGTCACATCCTCGGCGTTCAGCACCTCGTCGGAGATGCCGTAGCCGGTCCAGGGTTCCGGGTTGCGGCGCGCCACGGCATCCGCACCCCCCACCCCGTACTCGGGATATGCGGCCAGGACCGCCCGGGCATGCCCGGGCACGTCGATCTCGGGCACGAGGCGGATGCCGCGCTCGCGCGCGTAGGCGACGAGGTCGCGGAGTTCGGCCTGCGTGTAGAAGCCCGCGTGCGGCACCCCGTTCTGGGTGGCGTGCGGTCCGTGGCCGAGCTGCGAGGAGGAGCGGGCGGCGCCGACCTCGGTGAGGCGCGGGAAGGCGCGCACCTCGAAGCGCCAGCCCTGATCGTCGGTGAGGTGGAGTTGCAGGACGTTCAGTCCGTGTGCGGCGATGAGGTCGATGAAGCGTCGCAGTTCGGAGACGGGGCGGAAGCGGCGGGCGACGTCGAGCATGACGCTGCGCCAGGCGAAGCGGGGTTCGCCCTCGAGGCGCAGACCGCGGGCGACCGGGGCGGCGGGGGTCGGTGCCGTCATGCCCCGGCGGCGAGCTCGCGAGCTCGGGCGAGCGCGGCATCCGTCGCCGAGTCGAAGGTCTGCTTGAGGCCGGCCTCTTCGAGCACGGCGATCGCCCGCTCGGTGGTGCCCTTCGGGCTCGTGACACGGCGGCGGAGCTCGGCGGGCTCGTCGTCGCCGGCGGCGAGCAGTTCGCTCGCGCCGCGGAAGGTGCCCTGCACCATCGTCGCCGCCTGCTCGGGCGTGAACCCCTTGTCGATCGCCGTGGCCGTGAGCTGCTCGATGAGGTAGAAGACGTACGCCGGGCCCGACCCCGAGATCGTCGAAAGCGCATCCAGCTGCGATTCGGGCACGACGAGCACCTCGCCGACGGTCTCGAACATCGCCACCGCGAGCGCGAGATCCGCATCGCTCGAGCGGGTGCCCGGCGAAATGCCCGTGACGGCCCGGCCGACGACGGCGGGCGTGTTCGGCATGGAGCGGATGACGGGGATGCCGGCCGGCAGCGCCGCTTCGAATGCGGCGACGGTGATACCCGCGGCGACCGAGACGACGACGGTGCCGGGCTCGAGGGCGTCGGCGATCTCGCGGAGCAGGTCGTCGACCATGTGCGGTTTGACGGCGACGACGACGATGCCGGCGCCGGCGACGGCTGTGCGGTTCGCCTCGGGGTCGTCGGCGGTCGCGAGGGCGGTGACGCCGGGCGTGCCGGCGAGTTCGGCGGCGCGTTCGGCGCTGCGGTTCGTGGCGACGATGCCGCCGGTTTCGACGCCGGGTTGCAGCAGACCCGACATGACGGCCCGGGCCATGGATCCGGCTCCGAGGAAGGCGATGCGGGGCAGGCTGGGAGTGGCGTCGGCGCTCATAGAGCCATCCTAGGAGCGGGGGTGGATGGGCGACGCCCTCTCGTTATAAGCTTGAGTGAGATTCTTCGCCCAAATTTATGAGGGAACATGTCGGATCGTGATGCGCTCGCCTCGGCCGCGATCATGCTGCTCGCGGAGGCCGGGCTCGGCGTGCGTGTGCGTTCCTCGAACGCCCTCGACATCACCGACGGCGACCGGGTCGTCCGAGTGGATCTGAAGACCCGACGGAATGCGACCTATGAGTGGGACGCCCTGCAGATGCTCGGTTCCGCTCAAGAGGGTCTGCTTATCGTCGTGCCGCACGCGAGCGCATCCCTCATCGATGTCGCGAAGCAGCACCCTCGCCTCAGCGTGGCATCCATCGACGACGGGCTGCTGGTCTGGAACGGCCGCACGCACACGCAGCCGCAAAGCACTGCGACGGCGCTGGCCCTGCACCGGCGTTCGCCTTGGGGCAGATGGGCGGTTCTGCGCACGCTCATCCGCACCGATGAGCCGCGCACGCAAGCGCAACTCGCGCACGAAGCGGGCATCTCGCAGCCGGCCGTCTCCAACACCCTCTCGTCGCTCGGCGAAGACGTGCGGTCGGAGCGACGAGGATGGCGACCCGTCGATCGTGGGGCGCTCTGGGACCGCTTCGATGCCGAATACCGGGGTGCCGGCGGCATCACCGCGTCCTGGTACGGGCTGGATCCGGTCACCGAACAGACGACCACCGCACTCGACGCGGCACGGACGGCCGGCGTCACCGCCCTCGCTTCCGGCGATTCTGGCGCGGATGCCATGGCGCCGTGGCGTATCCCGTCGCGCGCGGTCGTCTACGCGATGGCCGGAGTGGACCTCGCCCCGGGCGGCCTTGCGGAGACCACGACCGATCGCGCAACGCTCGACCTCATCGTCCCGGCGGACCGCACCCTCTGGGCGACGGCGCAGGCGTGGGCCGGGTCCGAACCTGCGCAGACCGCCGACCCCGCCATCACAGGATGGGATGTCCGTCGGATCGGCGGCCCCGACGCAGACGAAGCCGCGCGGCATATCCGCGACGTCGCACTGCGCGGTGAGTGGAGATGACCCGTCATCGCATCGCCACGGTCGCCACCTCCCGGGCCGATGACTCCGCATTTCTGGCGCTGCACGATGTCGCTCGGGCGACTGCGGCGTTCGACGATGCTCGCGCTTTCGAACGATCCCATCCACCTCGAGATCGACGTCATGCTCACCGACGGGCCGACCCGAGCCTTCGACGCCCGCGTGCCGGCTGTCGGCATCGCCATCGTCCTGAAGGCATACGCGACTCGCACGCGATCGGCGGCGAAGAATTACACCCGCAGCCCGGCATCCGCCGCCCGCCGCACGGCCGTAGAATCGCTGCATGAGCGCATCCGGCGGCACCAAGGCGATCATCGCGGCATTCCTCGCGAACCTCGGCATCGCGATCACGAAGTTCATCGCGTGGGCCGTGTCGGGGTCGGCGTCGATGCTCGCGGAGGGCGTGCACTCGGTCGCGGATGCGGGCAACCAGCTGCTGCTGCTCCTCGGCGGCCGGCAGGCGAAGCGGGCGGCCGACCGCGAGCATCCGTTCGGCTACGGCCGCGAGCGCTACGTGTACGCGTTCGTCGTCGCGATCATCCTGTTCTCGGTCGGCGGTGTGTTCTCGATCTACGAGGGCATCGACAAGCTCACGCATCCGCATGCGCTCGAGAACTGGTGGCTGCCGGTGCTCGTGCTCGTCATCGCGATCGTGCTCGAGTCGTTCTCGCTGCGCACCGCGGTGAAGGAGTCGAACCAGGTGCGCGGGCGGCAGAGCTGGGTGCAGTTCGTGCGCCGGGCGAAGGCGCCCGAGCTGCCCGTGGTGCTGCTGGAGGACGTCGCGGCTCTCTGCGGTCTCGTGTTCGCCTTGTTCGGCGTCGGCCTCACGGTGCTCACGGGCGACGCGGTGTGGGATGCCGTCGGCACCCTCATGATCGGCACGCTGCTCATCATCGTCGCGATCGTGCTCGGCATCGAGACGAAGAGCCTGCTCGTCGGCGAGGGCGCGAACGAACGCGACGCCGTGGCGATCGAACGGGCCATCCTCGACGGCCCCGAGGTCGATCGCATCATCCACATCAAAACCCTCTACCTCGGCCCCGACGAGCTGCTCGTCGCCGCGAAGCTCTCCTTCCCCGCCGAACGCCGCCTCGCCGAGATCTCGGCCGACACGAATGCGATCGAGGGTCGCGTGCGCGCCGCCGTGCCGGCCGCGCGCGTCATCTACCTCGAGCCCGACATCTGGATCGACCCGAACCACCAGGCACCGCCGACCGACGCGATCGTCATCAAGGGCCTCGAGTAGGGGGTCTCGCCCGCGCCTCGCCGAGTGGATGCCGCGGGCGGGGCGGGTGGATGCCGCATCCACCGCGCCTGCGATGACGCTGGACAAATCCTCGGCGAACGCTAGCCTGTGAAGGGTTCGGGCGATCCATGGGGGTGGACATGCGAGCCAAGCGCGCGGCTGCGTTCCTCGGCGGGGCGGCACTCATCGGAGCACTGGTCGCCGTGCCGGCGACGCCGGCGATGGCGGCGACGATCCCGGTCTACAACTCGTATGAGCTGCAGCAGGCGTTCAACGAAGCCGCGGACGGCGATACCGTCGTGATCGCCGCCGAGTTCACCGACACCACGGGCGTCCTCGATCTGCCGGGAGGGAAAACGTTGATCCTCGACGTCGGTGAATCGTTCACCCTCTCGACCATCCGGCTCAGCCCGGGATCGGACTTGACGATCACCTCGGCCGCCGGGAGGGTGCTCACCGTGTCATCGGGCGGAGACTCCGCCGCCATCCGCACCACGGACGCGAAACTGACCATCGGCGGAAACGTCCAGGTCTCGGCGACCTCGACCGGGAACGGAGCGGCGATCGGCGGAGATGCGGGAGCGATCGGGGGCACGGTCACGATCGGCGGCACCTCGACCGTCAGCGCAACCGGCGGTGCGCAATCGGCCGGCATCGGCGGCGGGCGCTTCTCCGCCGGCGGCCGGATCTTCATCGCCGACCAAGCCGTCGTCACCGCGAGCGCGACGGACGGGAGCGCCATCGGCGGCGGCTTCGGCGGCGCTGCCGGCCAGATCGAGATCAGCGGCGACGCGTCGGTCTCGGCGACGGCGAGCGGCACGGGCTCCGCGATCGGCGGCGCGAGCGCCGGGGTCGGTGAAGAGGACGGATCGGTGGTGATCACCGACGGCGCCCAGGTCACGGCATCCGCGACGGGGACGGGCTCCGCGATCGGCGGGCAGGCATCCGAGGGCACGGCGGTCACCATCGCAGGCGACGCGAACGTGACGGCATCCGCGGCGAGCGGGCCGGCGATCGGCAACCCCGGTGACGAGTGGGCCCGAAAGCCCGTCATCATCGAGGGCACGCCCACGGTGCAGGCGACCAGCGTGAGCGGGCCCGGCATCGGCGGCACCGGCACGGAGGGGTCGGATCCGTTCGACGGCCTCACCATCGCCGGTGGCATGGTGACCGCGTCGAGCGACAGCGGGCCGGGTATCGGCGGCACCGGATCCGGCGGTGCGGGACCGGTCATCACCGGCGGAACGGTCACCGCGACCAGCGCCTCGGGGCCGGGCCTCGGCGGCGTGCCGGGCGGCAGCGGTCCGCTCATCAGCGGCGGGGACGTGACCGCGACCAGCACCAGCGGCCCGGGGATCGGCGGCGGGAGCACGTGGCCGGTCATCAGCGGCGGGGTCGTGACGGCCACCAGCACCAGCGGCCCGGGGATCGGAAACGTCGGAAACCTCACCGTCGACGGCGGATCCGTGACCGCGACCAGCAGCACCGGGCCCGGCATCGGCCCGGGGCCGACCGGGAGCTCCGACTTCTGGGTCTCCATCACCGATGGGGACGTGACGGCCGAGAGCGAAGGGGCGGGCGCGGGCATCGGCGGCGGCTTCGACCAGCCCGGGGTGAACGTGTCGGTCAGCGGCGGCACGGTGACCGCCGTCGCCGGGCCGGACGTGCATGATCGGATGGCGTCGGCGATCGGCTGGGGTGCCGGCGACGGCGAGGCACCGGCATGGGGATTCTTGGAGGTCACCGGCGATGGCACGGTGGTCGTCGGCGCCGGTTCGACCCTCACGGTCCCGGAGGGCGTCACCGTCTGGTCGGATGAGAACGGGGGCGGATCCATCCGCTCAGGCGGGGATGGTGCGAAGGTCGAGAACTTCGGGGCGATCCAGCAGGCCGCCGATAACGTCGATTGGCAGGCGGGGCTGCTCGACGTGCAGCCGAACAACTTCCTGATCACCCTCGACCCCAACGGCGGCGAGCCCGAGCAGGAGGTGCGGGTGTTCGCGCACACGTTCCTCGAGGGCGCCCGCGACGTTCCGGAGGATCCGACGCGTGACGGCTTCGTGTTCGAGCATTGGAACACGGAGGCCGACGGCAGCGGCGACTGGGTCTTCCCCGGTGAGTACGCGTATTGGGACCGCGACATCACGCTGTACGCGCAGTGGGCGTTGGCCACGGTGACGACGGCGACCCCGGTCGGCCGGCCGACGGCCGGTGTGCCGCTCGACTTCGACGTGACCGTCAGCCCGGCGGACCCCACGAATCCGGGCATTCCGAGCGGCGTGGCCGAACTGTTCATCGACGGCGAGTTCATCGGAATCGCCGAGCTCGACGCCGACGGCCGCGCAACGGTGACGTGGCCGAACCCGACCCTGGGCGAACACACGTACAACGTCTGGTACTTCCCCGATGGAGCCCCTTGGCTCTTCTCGGAGACGCCCGAGCTGCCGCTGACGGTGCTGGCGCCCACCCCGACGCCGACGCCGACTCCGCCGACGCCCGCACCGACCCCGCCGGGTCCGACCCCGCATCCGGGCGGCCTGGCGAGCACCGGAACCGACGGCGGCCTCCTGGGCGGCACGGCAGCCCTCGCCCTGGCCGCGATCCTCCTCGGAGCCGGGATGCTCCGACGCCGCCGGGCGTGAGGCGGGTGGATGCCGCGGGCGGGGCGAGCGGATGCCGCATCCACCGCGCCTGCGATGACGCTGGACAAATCCTCGGCGAACGCTAGCCTGTGAAGGGTTCGAGCGATCCATGGGGGTGGACATGCGAACCAAGCGCACGGCTGCGTTCCTCGGCGGGGCGGCACTCATCGGCGCACTCGTCGCCGTGCCGGCGACACCGGCGATGGCGGACACCATCACGGTCTCAACGTTCGCGGAACTGCAGAATGCGTTCACCGATGCCGCGAGCGACGACACGGTCGCGGTCGACTCCGAGTTCACAGAGACAGTCGAGGTCCTCGAGCTTCCGGCGTCGAAAACGCTGACGCTCGACGTCGGCGCGTCGTTCACCGTTCCTACGATCCAGCTCGGCGCGGGATCGAACCTCACCATCACATCCGCATCCGCGTCCACGCTCACCGTGCAGGGAGGCACGCCTGCACTGGCACGCATCCGCACGACGGGCGCGACCCTGAACGTCGACGGTGATGTCGTCCTCTCCGTAACGGCTTCGACCGACGCGGCCGCGATCGGCGGCGACCCTGGCTCACCCGGAGGGACCGTGACGCTCGGAGGGACGGCGGCCGTCACCGCGCGCAACAGCAGCGGAACGGCCATCGGCGGCGGCTCCGGCGCGGATGGGGGGGACCATCCGCATCACCGATGAGGCGACCGTGACCGCGACATCGTCTTCGGGTGCCGGGATCGGCGGCGGCGGATTCCTCAACGCCGAACAGGGAGGCGACGGCGGGGACATCACGATCGACGGTTCCGCAAGCGTCACCGCCACGACGAGTCTTGCAAGCGCTGCCATCGGCGGCGGAGGCGGCAGCGGCGACACCGGCGGCGACGGCGGCACGATCCGCATCGGCGGCGACGCCACGGTGACCGCCGACTCGGGAGTCGGCAACGGCGCCGCCATCGGCGGGGCGCAAGGCGGCGACGGAGGCAGTATCACCATCGATGGCAGTGCCGTCGTCAACGCCGACGGATCCATCGCCGGGGGAGCCGGTATCGGAGGAGGGCTGAATGGCAATGGCGGCACGACCACGATCGGCGGCGACGCGGAGGTGACCGCAACCGCTCGTAACGGGGCCGGGATCGGCGGCGGGACGCTGGGAGGCGGCGGGGTGATCACGATCCGCGATCGCGCCCTGGTCGACGCCGGCGCCGTCGACGGCAATGGAGCCGGCATCGGCGGCGGGCCTGGAGGACCAGCGGGAGTGATCACGATCACCGACGAGGCGCAGGTAACCGCTGTCTCTGCCGGCTCAGCCGCGATCGGCGGCGACACGAGGGAGACCGCACCGGCGGATTCGATATCGATCTCCGGGCGCTCGAGTGTTTCGGCATCGGGAACGAGCAATGCTTCAGGCATCGGCGGAAGCGCGACGATCACCGTGACAGGAGGCCCCACGGTCGTCGCGACCTCCGAGTACAGCGCGGGAATCGCGCGAAGCTGGCGGAACACCGATCAGAGCATGCGCGTCGAGATCGCCGGTGGGGACGTGACCGCCACCAGTCTGTATGCCGGCGCCGGGATCGGCGGCGGCGGGAACGGGGGGCCGGGCGTGGATGTCGTGATCACCGGGGGCACGGTGACGGTGAGGGAAGGCGCGGCGGACTCCGATCAAGCGTCGGCGATCGGGTACGGCGGCAACTGGTTATCGACCGAACCCGACTGGGGTTCCTTGTCGATCACCGCCCCCGGCACGGTGGTCATCGCGGACGGTGGAACGCTGCGGGTTCCCGACGGTGTAGTCGTCACCGGGGACGGGTACATCCGTTCCGGCGGTGCCGATGCGACCGTCGTGAACGACGGGGCGATCCAGCAGCCGACCGACAACGTCGACTGGAGCCTGCTCGGTGTGATGCCGCACAACTTCCTGATCGCCTTCGACCCGAACGGGGGCGAGCCCGAGCAGGAGGTGCGGGTGTTCGCGACGACGTTCGAACTCGGGGCGCGCGAGTTCCCGCCGAACCCGAGCCGTGACGGTTTCGTGTTCTCCGAGTGGAACAGCGAAGAGGACGGCACCGGCGACACCATCACCGCCGGCACCCTATGGTCCGATGACACGACCGTCTACGCCCAGTGGACCCCGGGGACCGTGACGACCGCGGCCCCCGCCGGCGATGCGATCGCGGGCGTCCCGCTCGACTTCGACGTGCACGTCGGCCCGGCCGGTCCGGGCCCCGGGGTACCGATGGGATCCGTGCAGCTCTTCATCGACGGGCAACCCATCGGCGACCCCGTCGCGCTCGACGCGAACGGCGACGCAACGCTGAGCTGGCCGAACCCGACCGTGGGCGAGCACACGTACCGGGTCGAGTTCATCACGGATGGCGAGTGGGCCGGATCGGCGACCGAGAACCTGCCGATCACCGTGCACCCCGCACCGACACCCACCCCGACGCCGCCCGCACCGACGCCGGGCCCCGGCCCGACCCCGCACCCCGGCGGGCTCGCAAGCACCGGCCTCGACGGCGGCCTCCTCGGCGGGGCGGCAGCGCTCGCCCTGGCCGCGATCCTCCTCGGGGCGGGCCTCATCCGTCGTCGCTCGTCGGTCGAGTAGGCGCGCAGCGCCGTATCGAGACCCGGTGCCCGCTTTATCGGAGGGTCTCGATACGCTCGCTCGCGCTCGCTACTCGACCGGCGGATGGGCGCGACGCTCGTCGGTCGAGTAGGCGCGCAGCGCCGTATCGAGACCCGGCACCCGCTTCATAGGGGGTCTCGATACGCTCGCTGACGCTCGCTACTCGACCGGCGGACGGGCGCGACGCTCGTCGGTCGAGTAGGCGCGCAGCGCCGTATCGAGACCCGGCACCCGCTTCATAGGGGGTCTCGATACGCTCGCTGGCGCTCGCTACTCGACCGGCGGACGGGCGCGACGCTCGTCGGTCGAGTAGGCGCGCAGCGCCGTATCGAGACCCGGCACCCGCTTCATAGGGGGTCTCGATACGCTCGTGCCTCGCTACTCGACCGGCGGATGCGCGCGACGCTCGTCGGTCGAGTAGGCGCGCAGCGCCGTATCGAGACCCGGTGCCCGCTTTATCGGAGGGTCTCGATACGCTCGTGCCTCGCTACTCGACCGGCGGATGGGCGCGACGCTCGTCGGTCGAGTAGGCGCGCAGCGCCGTATCGAGACCCGGTGCCCGCTTTATCGGAGGGTCTCGATACGCTCGTGCCTCGCTACTCGACCGGCGGATGCCGGCGCGCCTCGAAGAAGCGGAGCAGGCGGGCGGATGCCGCCTCGGCATCCACACCCGCGAACACCTCGACGCGGTGGTTCAGGCGGCGGTCGCGCAGCAGGTCGTAGAGGGAGCCGGCGGCGCCGGCCTGCTCGTCCCAGGCGCCGAAGACGACGGTCGGCACGTGGGCGGCGAGGATGGCGCCGGCGCACATGATGCACGGTTCCAGCGTGACGACGAGGGTGCAGCCGCCGAGGTAGCGGTCGCCGAGCGCCCGCGCGGCATCCCGGATCGCGAGGACCTCGGCGTGGGCGGTCGGGTCGTTCGTCGCCTCGCGCTCGTTGTGGCGGGCGGCGACGACGGCGCCGTCGGGGCCGATGACGACGGCCCCGACGGGCACGTCTCCGGTGGCTTCGGCGAGGGAAGCCTCGTCGAGTGCGAGGCGCATCCACTCACGGTGCTCGGGCAGCTCCCCCATCGCTCCTCCTCGCGCTCCTCCTCGTCGGCGGCATCGTAGCAGCCGGGCGCCGTAGAATCGTGCCATGCGCGTCCACGTTGCCGACCACCCGCTCATCACCCACAAGCTGACGGTGCTCCGCGACGCCGATACGCCTTCGCCGATCTTCCGGCAGCTCGTCGACGAACTGATGACGCTGCTCGCCTACGAGGGCACGCGCGGCGTGCGGGTCGAGCCGGTCGACATCGTGACGCCGGTCGCGCCGACGACGGGGGTGCGGATCGCCGATCCGAAGCCGCTCATCGTGCCGATCCTGCGCGCCGGTCTCGGCATGCTCGACGGCATGGTGAAGCTGCTGCCGACCGCCGAGGTCGGCTTCCTCGGCATGGCCCGCGACGAAGAGACGCTGCAGCCGACGACCTACGCCGAGCGGCTGCCCGAGGACCTCTCGGATCGGCAGTGCTTCGTGCTCGACCCGATGCTCGCCACGGGCGGCTCGCTGACGGCGGCCATCCAGTTCCTCCTCGACCGCGGCGCGACCGATGTCACGGCGATCTGCATCCTCGCGACGCCGGAGGGCCTCGCGGCCGTCGAGCAGGCCCTCGAGGGGCGCGAGGCGTCGATCGTGCTCGGCGCCGTCGACGAGCGGCTGAACGAGCAGGGCTTCATCGTGCCGGGCCTCGGCGACGCCGGCGACCGGCTGTACGGCACGGTCTGAGGCTGTACGGCATGGTCTGAGCCGCCCGGCCGGACCCTCCTCGTTCGGGCATGCTCCCGCGCATCCCAAGTGATGATGCAGGATCTGCGGCTCGAGCGGGCCCCGCGGTGAAAGTGTGCGGGAAGATTCGCTGAATCGCTCTATTCTCGCAGATGCTTCGCGTCGAGTGGATGCCGGGAGGCGGTGCCGAGGCGGCATCCACTCCCCGTCGCACGGGGTTCGCGTTCCATGACGTCATATGGACGTCATGAATTGACACATCGCGTCGCATCGGTTTGACTCGCACCCATGACCGAGAACACGCGCCCCCTGACCGCCTGCGAGGCGAACGGGACCGCCGGCATGATGATGGCCGGCCGGGCGATCGCGTGTTGTCGAATGCACAGCTGACGCTCCGCACCACCGCCGAGTTCGCCGCCCCCGTCGCGGGGCGCACTCCCCGGAGCAGCGCTCCGCTCACCGGCCCGATCAGCGGGCCGCCTCGACCCGCAGGGTCTTTTGCGCACCATCATCATTTCTGAGGACTTCTCATGACTCTCACGCTTCCCGCTCCCGTCCGCAGCCAGTCCGCGCTCCGCACGCAGAGCCCGCTTCGCACCCAGGCACCGGCCCGGCCGCACACGCCGGCCCGCACCACGGCGCCCGCCGCTCCCATCGACCTCGCCGGCCGCCGCACGGCCCCGCGCCCCTCCATCCAGGCCGCACCCACCGCCCCGGCCCCGCGCGTCCGCGCCGTGCCCGAAGGCACCGAGGCCCGCGGCTTCGTCCTCTACGTCGGCATCGACGAGCACAAGGCCCTCACCGACGGCACCACGCTGCACCGTGTCGTCGAAGCGCTCCGCGCCCTCGCCGCCGACATCGCGCCCTCCTCCGAGACCTACGCGGCCGTCGCCCTCGCCCCCGAGGGCGCCGGCGGGCGCGACGTCGACGTCGTCCGCCTCGCCCTACAGGACCCGTCGGCCCTCGCCAAGCACCGCGACGCCGAACGGCCCGCCGAAGACCGGCACCCCGCCGGGGTCATCGTCGACATCTCGCGCAAGCGCGTGCTGCTCGACGGCGAACCGGCCGGCCTCACCTTCAAGGAGTTCGAACTGCTGCAGTACCTCGTGCTGCGCGAAGGGCGCACCATCGACCGCCACGAGCTCATCGAGGGTCTCTGGAACGCGAACGACGACGACGTGCCCAACGAGCGCACCGTCGACGTGCACGTGCGCCGGCTCCGCTCGAAGCTCGGCGATTACCAGGACATCGTGCGCACCGTGCGCGGCGTCGGCTACCGTTTCGACCGCCACGCGGACGTGTCGATCCGGCAGGCCTCGACGCCGAGCCCCGACGTGTTCTGAGGCGCGCGCGGGATCGAGTCGCGCCCGCGTGGGATCGCGCACTCGCGCCGCGCCCGGCACGGAGTGAACGCCCCCGGGCATCCACCCCGCTACCGCAGCAGCGTCGCGACCTCGCCGCACCCGGCCGAGAACGCCGCGAGATCCTCCTCGTCGGCGACGGGCTGCAGCACGACGGCATCCGCTCCCGCCTCCAGGTACCGGCTCGCGACCGCCGCGACGTCGGCCGGCGTGCCGGCGCCGGCGACCCGACGCGACTCGTCGAAGCGCCAGCCATCCTGCTCGGCGGTGACGCGCTCGCGCGCATCGGCACCGAACGCGGCGAGCAGGTAGACGACGACGCGGTGCGGTTCCCCGTAGCGGTCGGCCGCCCGCATCCCCTCGCCGATGAGCTCGCACGCCCGCCGCACCCCGTCCGGCGAGGTGCCGGCGGTGAGCACGGTGCCGTCGGCGACCTCACCGGTCAGGCGCAGGGTCCGCTCGCCCTCACCCGCAGCGAGCACCGGCACGGGCAGCGTCGGCGGCCACTCGAGCTCGACGCCCTCGAGGTGCACGTAGCGGCCGTCGGCATCCACCCGCTCGCCCGCCAGCAGCGCCTGCAGCGCCGGCACGTACTCGCGCATCAGCCCGAGCGGCGATGCGGGCCGGGCGCCGACCTGCCCCATCCAGCTCTGCACGCCGTGGCCGACGCCGAGCACGAAGCGGCCGGGGAAGAGCCGGGCGAGCGTCGTCGCCTCCATCGCCGTGAGCGCCACGTTCCGCAACGGCATCGGCAGCACCCCGACACCGACGGAGATGCGGGAGGTCCACGCGAGCGCGGCGGCGGCCGTCGCGATGCCCGACTCGCGGAAGCAGTCCTCCCACAACCACAACTCGTCGACCCCCGCCTCCTCGGCGGTCGTCACCGCTTCGCGCAGGCGCTCGGGCGGGAAGGACGGCTGGAAGACGGCTCCGACGACGCTCATTCGGCCAGTCTGGCAGGCACCTCCGACACGTGCATGTCGTCCGCCCAGCGCAGGCGGTAGCCGACCCCGCGGATCGAGGCGATCTCGACGCCGTCGACTCCCGTGAGCCGACGGCGCAGGCGCTTCACCGCCGACATGATCGGCTCGGTGTCGCCGAGGTATTCGCTGTGCCAGACGCGCTCGGTGAGTTCTTCGAACGACCACACCCGGTCGGGCTCGGCCGCGAGCACGGCGAGCAGGTCGAACTCGCGGATGGAGGGGTGCAGCTCGCGGCCGTCGATCGTCACCTCGCGGGCGGCGAGATCGATGACGAGCGGGCCGCGCACGATCGTGCCCACCCCGGCGACGGGCCGCACCGTCGGCACCGGCCCGGTCGCCGGCCGCACCGGCTGGCGCACGGCGCCGACCGGCCCGCGGTGGCCGCCCGGCGGCCCGAGCAGCGCCCGGGCCCCATCCACATCCGCCGTCACGAGCACCGCGGCACGGTTCCGCATGATCGCCGCGATCTCGGCGACCTCGTGCAGCGGCAACCCCACGCACACCACGAACGCGTGCTCTGTCGCCAACACCGGTTCTCCGGGCATCAGCCCCCCTCGGGCTCGTCAGATCCGTCGCACAGGTCTCTTTCAGATGCAGCACAGTCAATCGCATTCCCGCACTTCCGGGCAGGGGGTGGCGCCGTGTCGCCTGTTCGCGGGCCCCCTGAACGGGGGTTCTGACGTAAACCCGCCCCGCACCCGCACCGCTGGCGCGATCGTGCCTCTCGCCGGATCGCCACCCCCCGTTCAGGGGGCGGCGTTCCGAGTCGACCGTGAACCGCCCGCGAACCGCCCGCGAGCGGCCCTTGTCGCCCCCGACTGCCGGCGGGAGCGTGGAGGCATCCCCCGACCGGGGGTCCGGGATCGGCCTGCCATCCGCAGACCGACAGAACAAGGAGAACACGTGCAGAGACAACATCCGCTCGCCAAGAGGGCGGTGGTCGCAGCATCTGCGATCGCCGCCCTCCTGGTGTCGGCGGTGACCGCGAGCCCCGCGCTCGCGGCTCCCGCCGTCCCCGAGGATCCGGCCGACAAGTTCACCGCCGAGGCCCAAGAGGCGCTCGCCGGCGGTGCGACGGCCGACTTCTGGGTCCGCTTCGCCGACCGCGCCGACCTGTCGGGTGCTTCGAGCATCTCCGACTGGGGCCAGCGCGGCGTCGCCGTCCACGACGCTCTGAAGTCGACCGCCGACGCCTCGCAGGCCGACGTCGTCAAGGCGCTCGACGCCGCCGGCGTCGACTACCAGGCCCACTGGATCTCGAACGCCGTGCTCGTGCGCGACGGCTCGCTCGACCTGGCGACGCAGCTCGCCGCCGACATGGGCGTCAGCGAGATCCGCCAGACCGAGTCGCTGCCGCTCGAGGAGCCGGTAGAGAAGTCGCCGGCCGACAGCGGTGCGGGCATGGGCCTGCACGCCGTCGAATGGGGCGTCCAGGCCATCAACGCCGACGACGTGTGGGCGCAGGGCATCACCGGTCAGGGCATCACCGTGTCGAACATCGACTCCGGTGTCGACGGCGACCACCCGGCGCTCGCGTCGAAGTACCGCGGCCTCCAGGCCGACGGCTCGATCGTCAACGACTACAACTGGTTCGACGTCAGCGGGGCCTGCGGCGACGCACCCTGCGACACCGACGACCACGGCTCGCACACCATGGGCACCATGCTGGGCGACGACGGGGCCGGCAACCAGATCGGCGTCGCGCCCGGTGCGAACTGGATCGCAGCGAACGGCTGCGACACCTGTTCCGACGCGGACCTCATCGCCAGCGGCGAGTGGATCCTCGCGCCGACGACGGTCGCCGGCACGAACGCCGACCCGACGAAGCGCCCCCACATCGTGAACAACTCGTGGGGCACCCGCACGCCGTCGACGTCGCCGTTCATGGAGGACGTGCTGATCGCCTGGGAGGCGGCCGGCATCTTCTCCAGCTGGTCGAACGGCAACAACGGCCCGTCCTGCACGACGTCGGGCTCGCCCGGCAGCCGTACCGTGAACTACTCGGTCGGTTCGTACAACCAGGCCGGCAACATCTCGTCCTACTCGTCGCGCGGCCCCGGCCAGGACGGCGAGATCAAGCCGAACATCTCGGCTCCGGGCGAGAACGTGCGCAGCGCCTACTCGGACGGCACCTACGGCAACATGTCGGGCACCTCGATGGCCGCCCCGCACCTCGCCGGAGCCGTCGCCCTGCTGTGGAGCGCCGCTCCGTCGCTCGTGGGCGACATCGAAGGCACCCGCGCGCTGCTGAACGAGACCGCGGTCGACGTCGATGACACCACCTGCGGCGGCACCGCCGAAGACAACAACGTCTGGGGCGAGGGCAAGCTCGACGTGGCGGCGCTCATCGCCGCCGCACCCGTCGGCGACGCCGGTGAGCTCACCGGCACCGTCGTGGACGCCGAAGGCGACGCCGTCTCCGGCGCCACCGTCGCCGTCGAGGGCCCGACCACCCGCACGCTCACGACGGATGCGGCCGGTGCCTTCACCGTCGGCGTCGTCGCGGGCGACTACTCGATCACCGTCAGCGCCTTCGGGTACGCCACCACGACCGTCAGTGCGACGGTCGATGCCGGTGCGACGACCGAGGTTCCCGTCACCCTCGAGGCGGCGACGAGCTTCCCGGTCAGCGGCACGGTGACCGACGCGGCCAGCGGCGCGGCAGTGGCGAACGCCACCGTCGGCCTCTCGGGCCCGATCGAGGCTGCCACGACCGATGCGTCGGGCGCCTTCTCGTTCGCCGAGGTCCCGGCCGGCACGTACACGCTGTCGGCGACCGCCGGCGCATGTGCGGCGCCGTACTCGACCGAGCTCGTCGTGGACGGCCCCGAGTCGGTCGACGTCGCGCTCGACGCGCTGCAGGACGCCTTCGGGTACTCCTGCGCGGTCGGCACCGACGGGTACCGCGAGGGTTCGGACCTGGTCTCCATCACGGGTGACGAGGCCAAGGCCGAAGTCGCGCTTCCGTTCGACTTCCAGCTGTACGGGGAGTTCTACGACACGGCCTACATCTCGAGCAACGGTCACGTGAACTTCCTCGCGGGAGTGACGGTGTACTCGAACAAGGCGATCCCGAGCTCGACGGCCCCGAACGCGGTGATCTACCCGTTCTGGGACGACCTGAAGCTCGACGCGAACTCGGCCGTGTACACGGACGAGACCACGGTCGACGGCCAGGACGCCTTCGTGATCGAGTGGCGGAACGCGCACATCTTCGGTGACGAGACGGCACGCCTGTCGTTCTCGGTGACCCTGGTGGCCAACGGGGCGATCATCCTCGGCTACGGCGACCAGGCCGGTGACTCCGACCGCCTGACCGGCTCCTCGGCCACCATCGGTCTCGAGGACGCCGCCGGTGCGGTCGCGTCGCAGTACTCGTTCAACGAAGCGGTCGTGACCCCCGGGCTCGCGATCACCTACTCGCTGCCGCCCGCCGGCCGCGTGACGGGTGCGATCACCGACGTCAACGACACCCTGCCCATCGAGGGCGCCACGATCACCGCGACGCCGACCGCCGGAGGTGAGGCCGCCGAGACCACGACGGCCGCCGACGGCAGCTACGCGCTGCGGCTGCTCGTCGGCGACTACACCGTGACGGCCTCGGCCGACGGGTACAAGTCGAAGAGCAAGGCGATCTCGTTCACCGAGGACGGCCAGACGGCGAAGTTCAACTCGAAGCTGAAGACCGGGATCGCCTCGATCGACGTCGAGTCGTTCGAGTGGATCGTGGGCGAGGGCGAGCAGCGCCAGGCCGAGCTCAAGGTCACCAACTCGGGCACGGCGCCGCTGCAGCTGGAGATCGGCGAGATCGCCCGTGCGGCCAACGCCGACACGCCGACCCCGGCGCTGTCGCAGGCCGCGGCCAAGGAGCGCGCCGACGGCGGGTTCCAGTCGTCGCGGATGTCGCTGACGGCCGCGGAGGCCGAGCTCGCCGAGCTCGAAGCCGCGACCGAGGCGGCGGACACGAACGCCCGCACCGCCGAAGCCCTCTACACCGACGCGCAGCGCAAGGAGCTCTCCAAGCGCAGCATCGCCCCCGACGCCGAAGGCGACGTGCTCGCCAGCTGGGCGACGGGGCTGTCGGTGCCGTGGGGCGTCGGCTTCGACGGCGACGTGTGGATCTCAGATCCCGAAGAGATCACCAACACCCGCTTCAGCACGGCGGGCGAGCAGCTCGCTTCGTTCTCGTCGAACTGGGGCGGCACGTGGGCCGGCGACCTGGCGCAGGACACCCGCACGGGTGACATGTGCCAGATCAACGTCGGCGGCGACAACGCCATCCACTGCTTCGACCAGGAGACCGGCGAGGAGACCTCGGTGATCTCGGGTTCGGGCTGGACGGCCGTCTCGCAGCGAGGCCTCGCCTACAACCCGGCCGACGACGTGTTCTACACGGGCGGCTGGAACGAAGGCGTGATCTACACGGTCGCCGGTTCGACGCACGGCACGCCGGGTGAGCTGCTCACCCAGTGCTCGCCGTCGAACAGCAAGATCGCCGGTCTCGGCTACAACCCCACCTCCGGAACCCTCTGGATGGTCGACAGCGCGGCGTCGACGACGCTCACGCAGCTGACCCCGGGCGACTGCGCGACGGTTCGCACCGTGGCGTTCCCGAACCAGGGCGAGTATCCCGGCGGCGGCCTCGAGGTCGACGCCTCGGGTGCCCTGTGGGCGACGGATCAGCTCACCGGTGAGGCCTACCTCATCGACGTGGGCGACCCGCAGGAGACCGACGTGCCGTGGCTGTCGGCCGAGCCCGCCTCGGTCAAGGTCCCGGTCGGCGCGACCAAGACGATCACCGTGAACATCGACGCGACGGGCATCGACCCCGGCGTGTACGGCGCGAACCTCGTGATCGCCACGGGTGCGGGCCGCGTCTCGCAGCTGAGCGTTCCGGTCTCCCTCGTCGTGTCGGCCTACCAGGTCGGCGTGAACGCGGGCGGCGGCGCCTACACGGCCGGCGACCTCTTCGAATGGTCTGCGGACCAGGCGTGGAGCGACGGTGCGTGGGGCTGGATCGGCCAGCGTTCCGACGCCGAGGCGAAGGATGTCGCCATCGGCGGCACGACCGACGACACGCTGTACCAGACGCGCCGCACCGGCAGCTTCTCGTACGTGTTCGACGACGTGCCGGCGGGTACCTACACGGTCGATCTCGGCTTCGCCGAGTTCCAGAAGACGCCGAAGGAACGCGACCGCGTCTTCGACGTCCTCGTGAACGGCACCTACCAGCTGATCGAAGAGGATGTCGCAGCCGAGGTGGGCGGTCGGTACGCCGACAAGCACCAGCTCGTGATCGAGCACGACGGGGGCGACCTCACCGTGCAGTTCAAGGAGCGTCGCAGCTACGACTACCCGATCATCAACGCGCTGAAGCTCCAGGAGCGCGGCGACCTCTGAGTTCGCTCAGGGTCGTCCGGAGGCCCGGTTCCCCTCGGGGGGGCCGGGCCTTCGGCCTGTCCGGGGTGCGGATGCCGGGGCGTCGCCGGCCGTGTTCGGGTGCGGATGCCGCAGCGCGCCGGGTTCGTTCGGGCAGTGGATGCCGGGGGCCACGGCATCCATCGCGGGCATCGTGCCCGTCGCCCGACCGCGTTCCGACCGTATTCCGACCGTGATTCGCCCGTGTTCCGACCGTGAATTGCCCGTCGCGGGCTCTTGCGGCGACCCGCGCGCACCGGAAATCTGAGCTATGCCCCCCGAACGGGGGGTACGTTGCGGCCGGTCACGAGCCGGCCGCCGAACGCAAGGAGGATCCGTGACCAGACAGCATCCGTCCACGAGAAGGGCGGCGATCGCCACAGCGGCGGTCGCCGCCCTGCTCTGTTCGGCGACGGCGGCGACGCCCGCCCTCGCCCAGTCGGCCGACGACCCGGCCGGCAAGTTCACCACCACGGCCGAACGGCAGCTCGAGAGCGGTTCCGCCGACTTCTGGGTGCGCTTCGCCGACCGGCCCGAGCTCGACGCCGCCGCCGGCATCGCCGACTGGGGCGAGCGCGGGCAGGCGGTCTACGACGCCCTCACCGAGGCCGCCACCGCATCCCAGGCCGATGTCATCGCCGAGCTCGACGCCGCCGGCGTCGCCTACGAGCCGCACTGGATCACGAACGCCGTGCTCGTCCGCGACGGCTCGATGGAGCTCGCCACGAAGCTCGCCGCCGACCGCGAGGTCGCCGAGATCCGCCAGACCAGCGTGCTGCCCCTCGACGAACCCGTCGAGAAGTCGCCGGCCGAAACCTCGTCCATGGCGCCCAACGCCGTCGAATGGGGCATCGAGGCCATCAACGCCGACGACGCCTGGGCCGCCGGATACACCGGCGAGGGCATCACCGTCTCGAACATCGACTCGGGGGTCGACGGAGACCACCCGGCGCTCGCCCCGCACTACCGCGGCCTGCAGGCCGACGGCACGATCGATGACGACTACAACTGGTTCGACGTCGCCGGCGTCTGCGACGGCTCGCCGTGCGACAGCGACGACCACGGCTCGCACACCATGGGCACGATGATCGGCGACGACGGCGCCGGCAACCAGATCGGCGTCGCCCCCGGCGCGAACTGGATCGCCGCCAACGGTTGCGCGACCTGCTCCGACGCCGACCTCACCGCGGCCGGGGAATGGATCCTCGCCCCGACCACGGTCGCCGGCACCGACGCCGACCCCGCCCAGCGCCCGCACATCGTGAACAACTCGTGGGGCACGACGCAGCCCACGAACGACCCGTTCATGGAGGACGTCCTGGAGGCCTGGGAGGCCGCCGGCATCTTCGCCAGCTGGTCGAACGGCAACAGCGGGCCCTCGTGCACGACGTCGGGCGCGCCCGGCAGCCGCACGATCGCCTACTCGGTCGGCGCGTACAACTCGGCCGGGTCGATCTCCTCGTTCTCGTCGCGCGGCCCGGGCCAGGACGGCGAGATCAAGCCGAACATCGCCGCCCCCGGCGAGGGCATCCGCAGCTCGTACTCCGACGGCAGCTACGGCTCGATGTCGGGCACCTCGATGGCCGCCCCGCACCTCGCGGGCGCCGTGGCGCTGCTGTGGAGCGCGGTGCCGTCGCTCGTCGGCGACATCGAGGGCACGCGTGCCGTGCTCGACGACTCGGCCACCGACGTCGACGACACCACCTGCGGCGGAACCGCCGACGACAACGCCGTCTGGGGCGAGGGCAAGCTCGACGTGGCCGCCGCGATCGATCTCGCGCAGAACGGCGCCGTCGAGCCCGAGGAGCCGAACGACCCCGAGGAGCCGGGCGAGCCGACCGACCCGGGCGACGGCGATGACGGCAGCGACCCGTGGCCCTGGTGGCCGTGGTGGCCCTGGTTCTGATCGGGCGCCCGTGACCGGGCATCCCTGATCTGAGCCTTCCTGACCGGGGGGCCGGGTACCGCACGTGGCCCGGCCCCCTTTTCCATGCCCGCGAACGCTTCCGGGGGTCGAATCCCGCCATCCGCCCGGCCGTTTCCGCATGAACGTGGCGGGATTCGACCCCCGGAACGCGAGAGAGCGCGTCAGCGGGCGGGGGCGGATGCGTCGGGGGCGGATGCGTCGGGGGTGGATGCGTCGGGTGCGGCGGGCACGTCGGGGGCGGGGTGGATGCCGCGGCGCGCCGCCGGGAACGCTTCTCCCACTGCGAGAGGGCGACCGCCAACAGCAGCGAGAGCCCGTAGAAGAGGTCGTTGACCCAGCGCGGCGCGCCGGCCAGCTGCAGGCCCTTGATGCCGACGGCAAGCACGTACATCGCCACGACCGTGCCGAGCACGTTGAAGCGCCCGCCGCGGAACTGGGTCGAGCCGAGGAAGACCGCCGTGAGCGCCGGCAGCAGGAAGCTCGGGCCCACCGTCGGGTCGCCGGCGTTCAGCCGGCTCGTGAGCAGCGCCCCGGCGAGCGCGGCGAGTGCCCCGCCCGCGACGAGGGAGCCGATGCGGAGGGCCTCGACGTTCACGCCGGCGAGGCGGGCGGCGTCGGGGTTGAAGCCGACGGCGTACATCCGCCGCCCCACCGGGGTGCGCTCCAGCACGTACCAGCTGATGACGGCGAGGGCCAGCAGCACCCAGACGGGCACGGTGAGGCCGCCGAAGCGGGCCGAGGCGATCTCGCGGTAGGCCGGGTCCAGGCCGAGGATCTGCTGGCTGCCCGAGACCCACGCCATGCCGGCGAGCAGGATCGAGCTCATGCCGAGGGTCGCGATGATGGGTTCGACCCTCAGGCGGGTGATGACGAGGCCCGTGACGAGGCCGATGAGGGCGCCGACGACGATGACGGCCGGCAGCTGGAACGCGATCGGCAGCCCGGCCTTGCCGAGCATCCACGCCGAGAGGATGGCGGTGAAGCCGACCTGGGCGCCGATGGCGAGGTTCAGGCTGCCGGCGACGAGCGGGATGAGGGCGGCGATGGCGGCGATGCCGGTGAGGGCTTCGGCGTCGAGCAGGGATCGCCAGACGCCGGCCTGCAAGAACTTCTCGGGGATCCAGATCGAGAACACCGCGAAGATGACGATGAAGATGTAGATCGCGCTGATGTTGCGGAACGACAGGGCGCGGGCGAGGTCGCGGCGTGCGGTCATGGATGCTCCTGGTGCTGGGCGGGTCACGGGATGCCGTAGCCGGCGGCGACGAGCCGGCGTTCGGTGAGGTCGTCGCCGGCGAGTTCGGCGGCGGGGCGGCCGGCGCGCATGACGATGACGCGGTCGCAGACGGTCGCGAGCTCCTTGGCGTCGGAGGAGGCGACGAGCACGGCGGTGCCGGCTTCGGCGGCGCGTTCGACGGCGGCGTAGATGGTGGCCTTCGCGCCGATGTCGACGCCCTGGGTGGGTTCGTCGAGCAGCAGCACGGCCGGGCGGTCGCGGAGGGCGCGGGCCATGACGATCTTCTGCTGGTTGCCGCCGCTGAAGAGCGCGATGCGCTGCTCGGGGCGGTTCGGGCGGACGGATGCCTCCGCGAACCGCCGCCCGGCCTCCTCGCGTTCGCCGGCGAGGTCGATGCGGCCGAACGCGCGGGTCAGGCTCTTCAGCTGCGGCAGGGTGAGGTTCTCACGGGCGGTGAGCTCGCGCACCATGCCGTAGCGGGCGCGGTCGCCGGGCACGAACGCGATGCCGCACGCCAGGCTCGCCTTCGGCGGGCCGGGCGTGGCCGAGCGCCCTGCGACGGTGAAGACCTCGGCCGTGGCCGGCGTCGCCCCGTACAGCAGCGACGGCACCGCCTCCCGGCCCGAGCCGAGCACGCCGGCGACGCCGACGATCTCGCCGGCGCGGAGGGCCAGGTCGAAGGATTCGACGCTGCCCCCGGCGAGGCCGCGGACCTCGAGCACGGCGACACCGGCATCCCGAGCCGCACGCGTGTGCACGACGGAGGCCGCATCCGCGCCCGTGATGAGTTCCACGAGCCGCGCTTCGTCGACCTCGGCGACCGGCTCGTCGGCGACCTTGCGGCCGTCGCGGAGCACGACGATACGGTCGGCGAGGCCGCGCACCTCGTCGAGGCGGTGCGAGACGAAGATGACGCCGGCGCCCTCGGCGGCGAGGCGCCGCACGGCTTCGAAGAGCACCTCGACCTCGCTGCGGTGCAGCGATTCGGTGGGTTCGTCGAGCACGAGCACGTTGCCGGGGTGCTCCCAGCCGTCGAGGGCGCGGCTGATCGCGACGACGGCGCGCTGCGCGGGGCTCAGCCGGGTGAGGGGCACGTCGACGTCGAACGCCGGGCCGAAGCGTGCGACGAGCTTGCGGGTGCGCTCGCGCATCCGCCGCCCGCGGTCGGGGGCGAGGCCGGCCGCGCCCGTGCCCCGGGCGAGGGCGAGGTTCTCGGTCGCGGTGAGCTCGTCGACCAGAGCGAGGTCCTGGTGGATGAAGTGCAGCCCGGCATCCGCCGCGAGCCGCACCTCGCCCTCGTCGGCGGCGTACACGCCGGCGAGGATCTTCACGAGCGTCGACTTGCCGGAGCCGTTGTGGCCGACGACGGCGACGATCTCGCCCGGGTGGACATCGAGATCCACCCGGTCGAGCGCCACCAGCCCTGGGAAGGTCTTGGTGAGCCCGGTGACCCGCAGCAGCGGGGCGGTTGTCTCCACGGAGCGTCCTTTCGTTCGGTGTGCGCCGGTCGAGTAGCCCGGAGGGCGTATCGAGACCACGGGGGGTTTCGATACGGCGCTTCGCGCCTCCTCAACCGGCGTCGGTCGAGTAGCCCCGATAGGGGCGTATCGAGACCCACGAGGTTTCGATACGGCGCTTCGCGCCTACTCAACCGGCGGTGGGGGCGGCGCCTACTCGACCAGCCAGTTCGCGGCGAAGCGGTCCTGGTAGTCCTCGATCGCGACGTAGCCGACGACCGGGTCCTCGGGCGCGTTCGACTCGTCCGTGATGCGCGTGAGCGTCGAGGCGCGCGTGGCCACGTCCGGCCACTCGTAGTCCTGCCCGCCCATCTCGCGGAGCAGCTGGTCGAGCACCGTCCACATCATGAGGTTCAGGTCGACCGAGAGCGTCGCATCCTGCTCGCCCGCGGCGATCTGCTCGTAGTTCGGCGGCGCCGGCCACATCGCGATGCCGTCGATCTCGAGGCCGGCGAGGTCGAGCTTCTGGGGCAGGCCGATCTGCACCTCGTCGACGGCGGCGATGAAGTACTCGGTCTGCGGGTTGGCCTGCAGGTCGCTGACGACCCGGTCGGCCGCCGTCGAGCCGAGCTCGGCGATCGGGATGTCGACGACGCGCAGCTCGCAGTCGGCGCACAGCTCGGCGACCTTCGCCTTCGCGCCGTCGAGCTCGTACTCGGAGAACGGGAACTCGGGGACGTTGTAGAACACGAAGTCGCTCGCCCCGCCGGAGCGGGCGATCGCCGCGGCGCCGAGCACCTCTCCGTTCGCGGTCATCCACTCGGGGCCGTTGAAGGCCTCCGGCAGGCCGAACTCGACCGTGTTCATGACGGATCCGCTCGCCATCGGGATGCCCGCGGCATCCAGCTGCTCGATCTGCGACTCGAAGAAGATCGGGTCGAGCGTGATGTTGATGATGCCGTCGGGGGCGAGTTCGACGACCGAGTTCATGGCCGAGTTGATCGACTGGGCGTCTTTGCCGGTCTCGACGCGTTCGAGGTCGATGCCGAGCAGCTCGGCCGGCGCCTGCAGGTTCTGCCACATGACGGCCGAGACCGGGGTGCCCACATCGAGATAGACGACGCGGGCCCCCGCCTTCACGGGTGCCGCCAGCGGTTCGTCGATCAGCAGGCCCTTCTCGCCGGCGCCCGTCCACGGGGCGAGGAACTCCTCGGCCGCGGCGACCGCGTCGGCATCGCCCCCGGCGACATCGGCGGTCTCGTCGCCGCCGTCGCCCGAGCACGAGCTCAGCAGCAGGGCGCCTGCGGCGGCGAGCGCCATCGCCCGGCCGGCTCTTCTCGTCGGTGTGTGCCTCATCGCACGTCCTCTTTCTCTTGGTCGGTGGTGCGTGTGTGTCGAACGGGAATCAGAACGGGTACGTCTGGATGCGCGACTGCATCGTCACCCACTGGGTGTCGGTGAACGCGTCGATGTTGGCCTCGTGCCCGCCGAAGCGGGCGCCCGTGCCCGACAGGCCGACGCCGCCGAACGGCGCCTCGGACTCGTCGTCGACGGTCTGGTCGTTGATGTGGAGGATGCCCGTCGGCATCCGCTCGGCCAGCTCGTAGGCGCGCAGGGCGTCGCGGGCGAGGATGCCGAGCGAGAGCCCGTACTCGCTCGCGTTGGCGAGGTCGACGAGTTCGTCGAGCGAGCCGAAGCGGGTCACGGGTGCGACGGGTCCGAAGATCTCCTTCGCGAACGCCGGATGCGCCGGCGTCACCTCCGCGAGCACCGTCGGCCGGTAGAACAGGCCGTCGTGGGTGCCGCCGGCGGCCAGGCGCGCCCCGGCATCCACCGACTCGTCGACGATCGCGGCCACCTTGTCGCGTTGGTGGGCGTCGATGAGCGGGCCGAGCGGAGCGCCGGTCGCCGGATCGCCGACGGGGATCGCGTCGGCCTTCTCGGCGAGGAGGCCCACGTATTCGTCGTAGACGCGCTCATGCACGAGGTGGCGGCCGGTGGTCATGCAGATCTGCCCCTGGTGCAGGAACGAGCCCCACGCCCCGGCGGATGCGGCGGCCGGCACATCGACGTCGTCGAGCACGACGAGGGCGCTGTTGCCGCCGAGTTCGAGGTGGGCGCGCTTCAGCAGCTGGCCCGCCCGCGACCCGATGACACGGCCGGCCTCGGTCGATCCGGTGAACGAGATCACCGGGATGCGGGGCTCGTCGACGATCGCGGCGCCGACGTCTGCGCGGCCGGCGAGCACCGAGAACAGGCCGGCGGGCAGCCCGGCCGCTTCGAGCAGGGCGGCGAAGAAGAGGCCGCCGGTGACGCTGGTGCGCGGGTCGGGTTTGTGCACGACGGCGTTGCCGAGCGCGAGGGCGGGCGCGATGGATCGGGCCGACAGGATCGCCGGGAAGTTGAACGGCGAGATGACGCCGACGACGCCGACGGGGCGACGGCGTTCGAAGCTCAGGCGCGGTTTGCCGCTGCGCAGCAGCTGCCCGTACGGCATCGTCGCCGTCGCCGCCGCGAGGTGGAACTCGCCGGCGACGAGGCCCGCTTCGAAGGCGGCCTTGCCGGCGCCCGAGCCCGCCTCGCGCACGAGCCAGCCGGCGAGCACGTCCGTATGCGCTTCGACGAGGGCTGCGGCGCGGCGCATGACGGCGGCGCGGTCTTCTGCGGGTCGGGCCGCCCAGTCGCGCTGGGCGTCGACGGCGAGACCCGTGGCCCGGTCGACGTCGGACGGCGTCGTCAGCGCGACGCCGGCGATCCGCTCCCCCGTCGCCGGGTTCACGACGTCGGCGACCGTGCCGCCGTCCTGCCAGCCGCCGATCCACGTGCGGCCGTCCCACGTCGACTGTTCGAAGAACGTCATCGCTGCTTCCTCCTGTGCGCCTCGCGCCCCGTCTTCCGCGGCGACGTGTTCGCCTCGGCACCGTGGACGCTAACAGCGGCCGGCGGCCGCCCGACTGACGTTTCGTGCACGCCGGCCGGGCGGATCGGCCGCAGGCGACGATTCGTGCACGATCGCCCGATCCGCCCTCTGAACTGGCCTTCTCGCGTTGACAGCACCGGCCTGCCGGGTTACGTTGCCGAGCGAGCGAGATATATGCGGACGCAAGGAGGCGTGCGATGGACGTGCTGGAGGTGCAGACCGCCGACGATTGGGAGGACATCGTCTCGCGGCTCTTCGTCCCCCTGTCGTGCCTGTCGTTCGAAGACCGCTTCTACGGGCGCATGGCGCATCTGCAACTGGACGACCGCCTCGCGATCGCCTCGGTGACGACGGCCGGCACGAGCGCCGAACGCACCGCCCGCACGGCCAGCCACGCCGACAGCGACGACCTGCACCTCTCCCTGCAGGTCAACTCGACCGGCATCGTCTCGCAGAACGAACGCCGGGTGCGCGTCTCGCCGGGGTCGGTGACGACGTATGCGACGGATGAGGCCTACCACCTCGACTACTCGGCGCCGGCGCAGCGCCAGCTCATCGTGCAGGTCTCCCGCAGCTCGCTCGGCATCCCGAACCGGCTCATCGACGATTCCTGCCGCCGGCTGCTGGTGCCCTCGAACGCATCCACCCGCACCCTGTTCACCTACGCCTCCGCCCTGCAGGACCGCGCGCCGCTCGCGACCGCGACCGGCCTCGACGAGCTCGCCGAGACGACCCGCGACCTCGCCGCGACGATGATCCGCTCCTCGTTCACCGCCTCGGGCGTCATGCCCCAGACCTCTGCAGGGCTGCTCGCGACGATCGAGGATCACCTCAGGCATCATGCGACGGATGCCGGCCTGTCGCTCGAGGCGGTCGCCCACCGCCACTACATCTCCCGCCGCAAGCTCTACCTGCTCTTCGAACGGGTCGGCACGACACCGGCCGACTACCTGCGCCGGCACCGCCTCGGCCTCGCGCGCACCCTGCTGGCCGCCGGCAGCATCCCCGTCGGGGAGGTCGCCTTCCGCGCCGGCTTCAGCGACCCCACCACCTTCGCCCGCGCGTTCCGCCGCGAGTACGGCTGCACCCCGCGGGAGTTCCGCGGGGGCGGCGCGGCCTGACCGGGCGGCGCAGCCGAGGCGGCGGACCGGGCGGCGCGATCGGCGCGCCCGCCGCGCGCTACGCATCCCACGCCCGCCGCGACGCGGCCGCCTATGCCCCGACGACGCGCTCCAGCGCTCCCCGGGCGCCGTGCTCGTGCAGGTCGCCGAGCGTGTCGAGGTAGGCGGCGACGAAGCGCGGCTCTGCGTTACTGTTCGGCGGATCCGTAACAAACAGTACCGACGGGGCCCCCGCGAATCCAGCCCATGCGATCGTGGATCGGGGCGATTCCGCAACGCGTCGAAAGATTACGAACCGATAACTGGCGCTCGTTACCGTTCCGTTATATATTCGTTCCAGCACCGGTTGTTTGCTGTGGCGGCCGGTGCGGAATGTGATTGCAGGACACTCTTGGTGCAAGGGAGAGGGCCGGTCGTCAGCCTCTACGACCGGCCCTCGACCGTGTCCGGGGGCCTCATCCGGGCGCTCACCGCCGTGGTCGGCTGATCTCCTTGCCCGAGCCGAGCCGTTCGAGGTTCCATCGCAGGCCGGCCTCGAGCCCGTCCGAGGCTTCTGCCGGAAGCGTGACGGCATCCAGAGCGGCACCGAACCGCTCGATCACCTCGGTGACGGTCTCCTCGATCGCGCGTTCGGCGAGCACGCCCCAGGAGCGGGCTTCGGCGACGATGCGATCGCGGCTGATCCTACGATGGTCGAAGACGCCGTCGACGGCCATGGCCATGTTCCAGTCGATACGACCTTCCTGGTACGGATTGGGCACCGCATCGTAGAGCTCGGTCAGGCGGTCCGCCCCGTCGAGGTGGAGCACACCGGTGTTCTTCGCGTGGCCGTCGTTGTCGCCGAGGAGGATCCGCATGACCAGCTGTGCGAGGAAGATGCGCAGCGAGCCCTGATCGCTGAGCCCGGCGACCATCTCTGCGAGCCGGAACACGCTCGCCCGCCTGGGGTCGCGGGGCAGAGCGGGGTTCTGGAACTTCACCTCGTCGCTCACCCAGTCGAGGCCCAGCGCCTGCGCCGCATCCTCCTGGTGGACGAGGTCGACCCGCCCGTCTTCGACGATGCGATCGAAGCGTTCGATGGAGAGGTACGGCATCGATCCCGCGCTGCGGATCTCGCTTGCGAACATCGCGAGGCCCATATGCCGCGCCAGTTCGTGCCCGGCGAATTCGTCGTAGATGCGTGAGGGTTGCGACGACAGCTGCGGCTTCAGGATGTGCGTGGAATGCCCGCCGCCGTGCGGTTGCAGCCAACGGCCGTCCTCGAATGCGGTCACGAGGACTTTCGGCTGGAACCCCGGGAGGGTCGATCGACTGTCGGGGCGGGCGCCCTGATCGTGTTCCTCGACGGCGCGGCGCAGCAGACGGCCCAGCGCGGATGTGCGGAGCGGCTCGTAGCGCGGAACGGCGCGCCCCTCGTCTTCGGTGTCGACGAAGGTCAGGGCGCCGGCGATGGATCCGCCGTATTCGCGAAGCAGCGCGAACAGGTCGTCGCGGTCGATGCCGCGCTCGGCGGCCAAGGCCGTCCGCTGGTTGCCCTCGGGTGCGTAGCCGCCGAGGAAGTCGGAGACGAGGTCGACGTCGGGTGCTCGGCCGGGCAGGACGGTGAAGCTCTCCGAGACCCGCACACCTGCCGGGTCGGCCGACTCGTCCCAAGTCACCCGCACCCGGGCCCGGTCGCGGCGCGGTGCGCGGGTGAGCACGCCGAGGGGCGTGCCGTGCAGAAGAACCCGCAGCTCAGCGGGGCCGATGCTCATAGCTGACGGTGACCTTGACGCCGAGGGCGGTCAGGGTGCGGAAGAGCCTGGCCGCGAAGATTCCGGGTTTGCCCGACTCGAGCGAACCGAGATAGTCGCGACCGAAACCGAGCGACTCCGCGAGTTCCTCCTGCGTGAGACCCCGGCCCTCCCGGGCGGCCTTCATGACGGCACCGAGATCGGCGTACTTGCGAATGGGTACGGTCGGCATGCAGTCCTCCCCGTGCAGGAATATCCCCACATTACACGATCCGAGGATATTCCCGCATGGCGCGATGCGGGAATATTCCGGCATGGCGGCACAGCTGCCGTGCGCACCGCGGCAAGCACCCTATTGTGGGGTGGGGGAAGGAGCCACGTGTCCGATCGCCAGCTCACGGTCAACGCCTGGGAGTCGCTGTTCCGCGCCCAGGTGAGCGTCATGCGCGCCCTCACCGCCGAGTTCCCGTCCGAGATCATCTCGCTGAACGAGTACGACGTGATGTTCATCCTGTCGCGGCAGGAGGATCGGAGCCTGCGCCTGCGCGACATCAACCGCATGACACTCATCACCCAGCCGAGCGTCAGCCGCCTCGTCGACCGGCTCGTCGCCCGCGGGCTGCTCGCCAAACGCGACGACCCGAGCGACGGCCGGGGCACGATCGTCTCGCTGACGGATGCCGGGTTCGACCTCTTCCGCCGCGTCGCCGTCTCGCACATGCAGTCGATCACCACGCATATGCAGGCGCTCGACGACGACGAGCTGCGCGAGCTCACCGCACTCAGCGACAAGATCCGTACGGGCGTGCACGACTCGGCCGCGCCGGGCACGCCGCTGCCCGAGTAGCGGCTCAGTCCGCGGGGCGCACCGCGTCGTCGTACTCGCGATGCCGCTTCACGTACGCGGCGATGAACGGGCACACCGGCACGATCTGCTCCCCGCGCGCGACGGCATCGTCGAGCGCCGCCTTCGCGAGCGCCGAACCGAGCCCCTCGCCCTCATGCCCCGGGAACACCTCGGTGTGCGTGAAGGTGATCCGGCCGGGCTCTGCCGTGTAGGCGGCGAAGCCCTCCGGCGTGCCGTTCACGCGCAGCTCGTAGCGCGACGCGGCGTCGTCGCGCGTCACCTCGATGCGGTCGTCGCTCGTCATCGCAAGCTCCCCTCCGGCGCCGACGGCGCCGTTTCGAGGCTACGTCGCGAGCGCGGGCACCGCCAGGGGCCGCGCGGCGCAGCCGTCGGGCGGTTCGTCCTCGACGCGCGCATCGGCCGGGCGGCCTCGCTGCGGTCTTCGCGAAGAGGACGGATGCCGGCGCCCCGGCGCGAACGGGGCGAACCCGGACGATGCGAGCGCCGCCGGGGCGAACAGCGGGTCGCCGCGTACGGCCGCGGCTGCGTCCGCGAAGCGACCGGCGGCCCCGAGGAGCGCGGGCACGGGCACGATGCGCGATGCGCGCCCCGCGGGTGCGGCAGCGCCTTCGGCGGCGGGGGTCCTCGCGGCATCCGCACCCGAATCGCCCGTCGTGCACACCAGCAGCGCGATCAGCCAGGCGACGACGAGCGAGAACGCGACGATCTCGAACACCGTCAGATTGAACAGACCGACGCGGTCGTAGAGCACCATGGCGGCCGCCTCGGTCGCGAAGAACGCGTACGAGATGACGATGAGGCTGCGGGGCATCCGCCGGGCCCACAGCTGCACGCCGAGCGAGAGCACCGCGAACGCGCCGGCCGAGCCGCAGGCGAAGAGGTTGTGGAGGTCGGTGTCGGTGTCGATCGGCACGAAGCCGACGCCCATGAGGCTGCCGCCGAGGAGCGAGATGCCGACCCGCACGATGGTGAGCGCCCCACGTCGGGTACCGAAACGCACCCGGGCGAGACCCGCGCTCAGCCGCCCCGCCATCAGCACCATGCCGGCGCCCGCGGCGATGATCGCGACGTTGAAGCAGGCGGCGGCGAGGTCGTCGCTCGTGCCGAGCGTCGAGAAGTTCAGCTCCCACCAGGCGCCGGTGCCGGTCGCGCCCATCGCGGCGACCGAACCGCTCGCGAGCACCATCGCGACGAGATTGAAGGTGCGATAGGCGCCATGGGCGGATGCGTCGCGGTGCAGGCGATACATCCCGGTCGCCAGGCCTGTGCCGAGGAGCACCGCGGTGAGCGTCGCGCCACCGGGCAGCGGTTCGAAGGCGGGTGCCGAGAAGCGCACCCCGGCGACGATGAGACCGCCCCAGAGGGCGCCGTTCAGCATCGCACGGCCGCGCGCGCCGAGCGCGACGAGGGGGTGGATGCCGGGATCACCGATCCCCCGGCCCGGCGCCGCCGATGCGATCGCGAGCAGGGCCGTGGCCAGCACTCCCGCGATGACGCCGACGACCGGGGCCGCGGCGACGGCACGCTCGCCGAGGGCGTCGGCGGCGACGGTCGCGACACCGATCGCCGTCACCACGAAGCTCGCGCCGATGACGAGCGTCAGCACGTGCCGGATCGCGACGATCGCCCGGCCTGCCAGCGCGTCGCGGACGCCGGGAACGGCCGGCGCGCCCCGGGCCGCCGATCCACCCCGGAAAAGCGAAAACCATCCTGGCAGACGCGCAGGATGGTTCGATTCGAAGCCGAGCTCACGGCGACTCCCCGGCGGCCGCCCATCGCCCCCATCCGTCTGAAACCTCGTATCCCGCATATTTCCCCTGTTCCGCGTGAGTTTTCAGCGGAAGCATAGCGGGCACCGGCGACGCCCTTCCATCGAGGCGACGAAATACGACGGACTCCTCGGCTGATTCGCAGGATCTGCGGGTTTCGGAGCGTTCCGCGGGTGGATGCCGCGGCACCTTCGGTCGTCGGCTCAGCCCGCGCGCCGCCGGCGCAGCAGGAGCGCGAGCCCGCCGAGGAGGAGCAGCCCGCCGGCGAGCGCCGGGCCGGCCGCATCCGCTCCCGTGCCGGGCAGCGGGCCCGGCGAAGGCGTCGGCCCGGGCTTCGGGCCGGGGGTCGGGCCGGGCGTCGGGCCCGGTGTCGGCGCGACGACCGTGACGGGCGCGGCCCCCTCCGAGGCGCCCCACTCGGTTCCGGGTGTTGCGGTGAACGTCGCGGTGAGGGTGTAGTCGCCGGTCGGGATGCGGCTCCAGTCGGGGGTGAGCGAGAGGAGGCCGGTCTCGCCGGCGACGAGCTCCGCGGCGGGGAACTCGTGGACGACGGTGCCCGCGGCATCCACGAGCCGGAACACGATCGTGCCCTCGGGCACGCCGCCGCCGGCGGTGACCGCCGCGCTCGCGCCGATGGGCTGCCCGCGGGTGACGGCGGGGTCGGCGGTCACCGTCGTGACCGTCGGGGCCGGGTCGACCGTCACCGTGAACGGCGGGCTCACCGAGGCGGAGAAGTTCGGCACCCGCGGCAGGTCCGGCGGTCGCGGGGTCGTCGCCGGCACGTATGCAGCGGTGAGTTCGTGCTCGCCCGGTGCGAACCCGGCCATCGGCACGGGGATGCCCGAGACGGTGACGGCGTTGCCCGAGACGGCGCCGCCGAACACCTCGGCTTCGGCGCCGGGGGCGGGCATGCCGTCCACGAGGATGACGATGCGGCCCTCCTGCACCGGCAGCGGCGAGTCGTCGTTGCGGATGGTGACGGTCGCGAGGCCGCCCTCGCCGTAGGGCACGGGGGCCGGCTCGAGGGCGTCGATGACGAGGGAGGTGTGCGCCAGGACGACGGCGATCGGAGCCCCTCTGGTCGTGACCGCGGGTTCGTAATCGGGGCCGCCGGAGTATTCGGCCGTGATCGTGTAGCCCCCGACGGTCTGCGGAACGATGCCGGCCGGGAACCCGAAGTCCGCGATGCCGCCCTGCACGGGGATGTCGGTGACGGTCATGGTCCGATCGGGCGGCAGGGTCGAGGTGAGCGTCACGTCGACGGTGCCCTGGCTCGGCGGCGGCGCGGTGCCGGTCGGGTCGACCGAAACGGTCCCCGTGACTCCGATGCCGTACGGCCACTCGCCGGTGGACGGGGTCACGGTGACCTCGACCTCGGCGGGCGTGAAGGAGAACGGTGCCTGCCCGGTGGATGCCGCGAAGCCGCTGCTGCCGGAGTACGCGGCCGAGACGATGTGGTCGCCGGCGCCGACGTCGGATGCGGTCCATTCGGCGACACCGTCGACGAGGGGCGCGCTGCCGACGAGCACGCCGTCGACCGAGAAGTCCACGGTCCCGTCCGGCACCGCAGCCGTTCCCGAGTCGTTCGCCACGGTCGCCGTGAAGGTCACCGGCCCCGGGTACGGCCCGCTCGACGGGGCTGCCGTGACGGTCGTGGCGCTCTCCGCCTGAGTCACGGCGAAGCGGATGATGCCGCTCGTGTTCCCGCTGACGCCGCCCGCACCGTCGAAGACGGCCTGAGCGACATAGTCGCCGACGGGCAGGCTCAGGTTGCTCGTGAACGATGCCGCAGCCTGGCCGGTTCCGCCGGGTTCGACGGCGGTGAACGCGAGCGGAATGGGTCCGTCGACGCGCTCGTAGTCCGCCCCGACCGGTCGGTAGAGCGTCACGCTGCCGGGCCCCTCGGGGTCGAGGGCGAAGGTCGTCGACACCAACGTCACGGTGATCGTACCCGAGGTTCGGTCGTCGTAGACGGAGTCGAGGTCGCTGGACGCGAAGGTCACGGTCGAGGCGACGACTTCGAGCGGAACCCGCTCGCTCATCGACGATGCGAGTTCGTCAGTGCCGTCGAAGGCGAGCGCGACCTCGTAGGCTCCCGTCTGCAACTCGCCGCCCGGGATGGTGAACTCCACGTCCCCGGCTGTGACGGGAATGTCGCCGATGGTGAGCAAGACCGTGTCCTCGCCGGCCCGGTACACGCGGAGCGTCGCCGTGCCGTCGACCGGGCCGGCTTCCCCGCTCGTCACGTCACCCTCTCCGACGGTGTCGAAGCCGAAGGCGCTGCTCGGCGGAACCCGCACGGCCGTCGTCGTCGGCGCGGGGGCCTCATAGGTGATCGTGATGAGGGCGGTGCGGCTGAGCGCCGTCTGGATCTGCGCGCCCGCGGGAACCCTGCTCGCACCGCCGCCGCCACCCCCGCCGCCGGTATTGGCATTCGACGCTGCGCCGCCGACGCCGCCACCGCCGCCTCCGCCGCCGGAGCCCCCGTTCGGGATGAACCCGTCTTCGCTCGGCGTCCCGTTGACTCCGTCGGCATCAGGGTCCGCGCCCGCCGCTCCGCCGGCGACGACGCCGCACAGGAGCTCGCTGCCGGAGGACCCTCCGCCCGTCGGGGTGGCGCCGCCGTTACCGCCGGTACCGCCGTCGCAGACTCCGCCGGCACCTCCTGCCCCGCCGCCGCCACCGCCACCGCCGGCGCGGACATCCGTGGATCCGGAGACGAGACGGGTCGCTCCCCCGCCCCCGCCGCCGCCGTTCAGCGGGGAGCACCGCTTCCTGCCGCTGCACCCCAGCCCGCTCGCGGCGAGCCGCTGCCGCCGACTCCTCCCAGACCCCCTTCACGCCCATCATCACCCGTCCGACCGACCTGCACCAGAACGAGACTCCCGGGCGTGGCGGACACGGCACCGGAGATCTCGGCCCCGAAGCCACCGGCACCTCCGCTGCCGGTTCCCACCGAGCCGCCGGCACCGCCGCCGGCTCCCCGGACGAGCACGGAGAGGCTCGTGACACCGGAAGGCACCCTCCAGCGCTCGGAGGTCCCTTCCTCGAAGGTGATCGTCTGCGTCGCCGCCTGGGCCGGTTCGGCGACGACGAGGGCGGCCGGTGCGGCGAGTGCGAGGCTCAGGAGGGCTGCGGCGATGCCGTGGCGGCGATGCTTCCGCGGCGGGCGGCCGGTGCGTACTGGTGTCGTCATGCGGCCGGCCTCCCCCGAACGGTGTGCCTGCAGGCTAGCGCCGTGCCGGCATCCACTCGCGGATGCCGGCACGGCGGGGCGGGGCTCAGCCGAGCCGGCGGCGCCGGCGGACGAGCACGAGGGCGAGGCCGCCGAGGAACAGCACGCCGGCGCCGAGGATCGTGCCGAGCGGATCGACGCCCGTGCCTGGCAGCGGACCCGGCGTCGGGCCGGGCGTCGGCGCGGCGATCACGACGAGCTCGACCGGCAGCGAGGCGCTCGCGCCCAGGCCCGTCGTGCCGAGGAAGCGCGCGGTGACCTCGTAGGTGCCGGGGGCCGGGGCCTCGAAGTCGAGCACCGCCGGCGAGTTCACCGTCGACGTGCCGATCGACTCGCCGTCGAGGAAGAACTCGACGGTGCCGCCCTCGGGCGAGGCCGTGCAACCCGGCGTGATGCCGGTGACCTCGGCGGTCGCGGTGACCGTCGCGCCCTCGCGGGTGCGGTTCGGGTCGATCGTGAGCACCGTCTGCGACGCGCACCCGACGACCGCGACCGGCGCCTCGCCGCTCGAACCCGCCCACACGGAGCGCGGCTCCGGCACGTACTCGCCGGTCAGCGTGTACTCGCCCGGCGGCACCAGGCTCCAGTCGGGCACGAGCGTGAGCTGACCGGTGTCGCCGTCGACCACGGGCACGGCGGGGAAGGTGTAGACGACATCGCCCGCGGCATCCACCAGCCGGAACACCATCGTGCCCTGCGGCGTCCCCTCTTCGCCGACGACCTCGCCGCGTGCGCCGATCGGCTGCCCCCACACGACCGAGGCGTCGGCCGTCACGGTCGTGGTCGTGGTGAACGACGGGATGATCGTGAATGCGACACGGTCCGACACCGACCGGGCGAAATTCACGTTCGGGGCACCGGTGAAGCGTGCGACGGCGACGTAGTCGCCGGGTGCGAGGCCCGCGAGGTCGAGTCCGGCCGCGAAGAGACCCGTCACATCGCCCTCGCTCGTCGTCTCGACGTATTCGATGAGAAGCGGGTTCTCGTACTCGGTGTCGTCGACGGTGAAGACCGCGACCGTCACCTCGGATCCGTCCGGGATGTCGAGGTCGAGAGGCGCTTCGGACGTCGTGCGGCCGTCGGCCTCGGCGAGCTGGCCCTCGAAATACGCGGACCGGTCGAGGTTCAGCGTCGTCGTCGTCGGCGCCGGGCTCACGACGACGTTCGTCACATCCTCGGAGCCCTCGAAGTCCGAGCCCTCCGACGGCTCGTACGTCGCCGTCACCTGCCATGAGCCGGCGCCGGCGATTTCGGTCGGAAGAACGATGTCCTCGAAGACGAGCGTGTGGCCCGTCGGCGTCCCCGTCCCGGCATCCACTCGGACGACATCCGTGCCGATGCGCAGCACGAGTTCGCCGCCCGACGGCGGAACCGCACTGTCCGGCGCGGTGATCGTGACGTCGACGAGTGTGGAATGGGGGTAGTCGACCGGGTCCGGATCGACCGAGGTGATCAGGGTCTCGGTCGGGGCTGCGCCGATGGTGATCGTCGATTCCGCAGAGGTCGAGGACCCGTAGTTCTGCGAGTCCGCGAACGTCGCGACGAGCGTGTACTCACCCCGAGGCAACGGTGGACTCTGCACCGGGATCGTGAAGGATGCGACCCCGGGGCCTTCCGAGAAGACCCGGACCGTGACCGGCGGGATCCCGTTGCCCGAGATCGTGACGTCGGCGTGCCCGTCCACCGGAGGAACGACTCCGGAAGCCTGGGCCGCCACGTTCACGCGTCCGGTGACGGCGCTGCCGTACGGGAAGCTCGTTGCGTCCGGCGATATCGTCGTCGTGGTGGGCGCGGGCAGAACGTCGAAGGCGGATGCCTGCTGCGTACTCGATCCGGCGATATCCCCGGTACCGCGGTAGGTGGCGGTGACGGAGTAGCTGCCGACCGGGAACGTCTGCGCGACGGGCGTGGCCGAGAACGTGCCGTCATCGGCCACGTCCACGGTGAAGGGCGCAACCGTGACGGGCCCGGTGACCGCGATCGTCACCCCGTCCGTCTGCGCCAGGTAGATACCGGACGGATCGGTCGTGACCAGCCCCTCGAGCGTCGGGCTGCCGCTCCACTCCACGCTCGACGGAGTCGCGGCGACCGTGACGTTCGAGGTCGCCTGCACGACGACGAGCTCGACAGGGCCCGTGCTCGATCCGAGGAACTCGCCGTTCTCCGCGTAGACCGCCGTCACCTCATAGTTGCCGGCGGCCAGTCGCACCGCGTCCGACACAGCGACGCCGGCTGCGTTCAACTGCCCCGTCACGGTGATCGGGGTGCCCGTCTCCGGTGCGAAGGTGAACACCACCGGCCCGCCGGGGCCGGCCGCGGTCCCCGAAACGTTCGTGACGGTCACCGACGCGATCACATCGGTGCCATACGTCGGATCCGTCGGCAGGGTGAGCCCGCTCGTCTCCGTCGCCGCCTTCGCGACGGTGAACGGCTGTGACGTGCTGGTGTTGGCCGGGACGGTGGTGTCGCGCCCATCGTAGGCCGCGACGGCGTGATAGCTGCCGGGTACGAGGATCACGGCCGGATCCGTGGGAATCGTGGCCACGGCCGTTCCGTCACCCTGACCGACGTAATCGAGGCCGTCGATGGTGTAGGGGCCGCCGGGGCCCGTGATCGTGAGCGATCCCGTTCCTTCGGGGTCGCCGGTCGCGAGCCCCTGGAGCGTCAGTGTGACGGTGCCGCTCACCGGGTCGTTGAAGATGAGGCCGGCGGCGATGTCGATGTCGAACGCCACCGCCGTGGCGACGACTTCGAACGGCATACGGCTGCTCGCCGACCCGGCGACGTCGGCGGTGCCCGCGTAGACGATCTGCACCGTGTAGTCCCCGGCTTCGAGGCCGGCCGGGATCTCGAACGACACCTGCCCGTCGACGACCTCGCCGTCGACCGGCGCGCCGACGGGCTCCCCGGCCGCGTCGAACACGAACAACTGCGCGTCGCCCGACGCACTGCCGGCATCCGAGTGGACGGTGACCTCACCGGTCACGGGCACCGGATAGTTCTCCGCCACGGTCGGCGACACGGTCGCGACGGTCTCCGACGACGCTCGCACGACCTCGCCGTCGAGGGAATCCGATACGCCGTCCGAGGCGTTCGCGTCGCCGTCGAAGGTCGCCTGGAGGAGGTACTGACCCACCGGCAACGCGACGTCGAAGGTATAAGTGCCGACGCCGCTGCGCGTCACCTCGTACGCCGAACCGTCGATGACCAGATGGACCGCCGTCGCCGCGGCGTCGTACAGTGCGCCGCCGGCCGACACGGTGATCGTGCCCGTGAACGACTCGTTCCAGGTGACCTCCGGGTCGTCGAGGGCGAGAGCGACCTCCGTGTCGGTGGCCGTCACGACCTCGATCGCGGCGGTGCCGCTCGAGCCGGCGAAGTTCCCCGAGTCGGGGGCGAAGGCCGCATGCACCGTGTACTCGCCGGTGTCGATGGGCGGTTCGAACGCGAAAGCGTTGGATGCGGAGACCGGCCTGATGGTCTGCGTCGCCGCCGGAGTGCCTCCGCTCAGGAGGGTCACGACGAGGGTCCCGGTCGGCAGGGTCGCGGAATCCGTTTCGAGCTCGATCGTGCCGCCGACCTCGGTTCCGAACGAGAACTCCGGGGCGCTCGGCTCGACGATCGTCGTGGTGGATGCCTGCTCGACGGTGTACTCGGTACTGCCGGAGCTCTCGCCGTGCGCCCCCGTCTGCGAGTAACTCGCCTCCACGGTGTAGGGGCCTCCTACCGCCTGAGCCGGGTCGGGGGCGACATCCTCGAAGGTCCCCGTCGACACTCCGGCCGGGCCGGGCACGAGATCCACAGTGATCGTGAACCCCGCGCCGAACACCGTGACGCTCCCCGTCGGGGCATTCGCACCGTCATCCGAGGTGACCGTGACCGTACCGCTCAGCGTGCCGCCGTACGGGATCGTCGAGTCGTCGAGCACGACCGCGGTCGTCGTCTCGAATGCCTGGAAGGTGATCGTGACGACACCGTGACCGATCGTCGCCGCGAGGGCCACGTCGCCGCCGCTGCTGGCACCTCCGCCGCCGCCTCCGCCTCCGGCGCCGAATGCCGCGCCCGAGCTCGCGGCACCGCCGAAGCCGTCCCCGCCGCCGCCGCCGCCGGCGCCGCCGCGCGTGTATACCGGGGCGGTTCCGCCCGCCGAGGCGCCGGTCCGCCCGCCGCTCGCGGCCGCTGCTCCGGCCGCGCCTCCGCTCTGCGAGGAGCACACCCCGCCGGCGGACGACCCGCCGGCGGACCCGGCGTTTCCGCCTGCCCCGCCCGCGCAGTTCGTACCGTTGTTGCCGCCCGAGCCCCCGAACCGCCGCCGCCGCCGGCGATGACCGCCGCCACACCGTCGACCAGGACGGCGGACGATCCGCCGCCGCCGCCGCCTCCGCCGCCCAGGGTGCCGATGTTGCTCTCGCGCTGCTCTCCCCCGGCACCGCCCGAGGCATAGCCGCCTCCGCCTGCGCCCGCCGCGCCCGCGGCGGCGACGCCGCCCTGGGCACCGACGACCACGTCCAGCACCTGGCCGCCCGACACCGAGAGCGTTGCCGTGACGAGGGCTCCATGCCCGGGAGCACCGGCGTTCAGCCCGCCGGAACCGCCGCCGCCGCCCTGCACCGCCACATCCACGCTCGAGATCCCCGCCGGCACGGTCCACGTGCCGTCCGCGGTGAAGACCATCTCGACGGTTTCGAGCGCCTGCGCGGGCGCCGCGATGACGAGCGTCGCCGGCACGGCCAGCGCGATGCTCGTGACCGCGGCCGCCCAGGCACGCCAGCGCGAGCTCCACTTCGTCGTGCGGCCTTCCACCCCGTGCGCGGATCCACCCATGCCGGTCAGCCTCCCCCGAGAGAACGGTCAGGGCACACCCTAGTGCCCTCCGGCATCCGCCCACCAGGGGCTGAGGCGGCGCGCCGTCAGCGGCAGCAGCCGGCGCCCCCCGAGGTCGAGCAGACGCCGGTCGCGGGCAGCTCGAGCTCGACGTTCGTCGCGGCGCCGAGGTCGCCGCCCAGCCAGGCGGTCACCGAGCGCACCTGCTCGTAGCCGGTCTTCAGCAGGAAGGTGGGGGCGCGGCCGTACGACTTCATGCCGACGATGAAGAAGCCGGGTTCGGGATGCCGGAGCTCGGCGAAACCGTGCGGGGCGACGGTTCCGCACGAGTGCAGGTTGGGGTCGATGAGCGGCGCGAGGCGCGCGGGGGCTTCGACGACCTCGTCGAGCTCGAGGCGGATCTCGCGGAGCATCGCGAGCTCGGGGCGGAACCCGGTCGCATTGACGATGCGGTCGGTGTCGTGGGCTGCCGCCCGGCCGGCGCGGCGGCCGATGAGGCGCGCACCGGCATCCACTCGCCGGACCCGCTCGATCTCGAACCGGTCGACGACGTCGATGTCGCCGCGGCGCACGGCCGCTTCGACGCGGGCGCCGAGGCTCGCGCGGCCCGGCAGCCCGTCGTCGTCGGAGGAGGAGACGCGCACCGCGCTCGCGTTGCGGATGAGCCAGGCGACGCGGGTGCCGGGCGCCTCGCGGGCGAGCTGGACGAGCGCGAGCAGCGTGTTCGCGGCGGAGTGGCCGGCGCCGACGACGGTCGTGTGCCGCCCGGCGAAGCGGGCGCGATCCACGCCCAGCACATCGGGCAGGGCGGGTTCTGCGAGGTCTTCGATCTCGGCCCGGCCGAGCGGTTCGAGGCCGGCCGAACCGAGCGGGTTCGGGCTGCGGTAGGTGCCGGAGGCGTCGATGACGGCGCGGGCCGGGATCTCGTCGAGGCCGTCGGCGGTGCGGATACGCACGAGGAACGGGGTTCGGTCACGGCCTGCGGTGCGGGTGCGGTCCATGCCCTCGCGGGCGACGCCGACGACCTCGGTGCCGGTGCGGATGCGCCCGGCGATCGTGTCGAGGGCGGCGAGCGGGGCGAGGTACCCCTCGCGCAGTTCGGTGCCGGTGGGGGCGCGTTCGGGGCTCGGCACCTGCCAGCCGGCGGCTTCGAGGAGGCGGGTGGATGCCGGGTCGACGAGGTGCTTCCACGGCGAGAACAGCCGGGTGTGGCCCCAGGCGCGCATGCTGTCGGCGATGTCGTCGCCGGCTTCGAGCACGGTGAAGTCGATGCCGCGCTCGACCAGATTCGCGGCGGCGGCGAGCCCGATCGGGCCGGCGCCGATGATGACCACCGGCAGCGTCGCGAGGCGGTCGGACGGCCTGGGGGTGAGTTCGACGAGCGTCATGCTGGCCTCCACGTATTGAAGAACTTCGATGTATGGATCGAATCGCATCTATCGAAGCTTGTCAATATCGAATACCATCGATGCATGAGAACGCTCGAGGTCACCGACGTCGGCGCCGCCTGTTGCGCCCCGCTCCTCCGCGAACCGCTGGGGGCGGCCGACGCCGAGCAGCTCGCCGGCGCCCTGCGTGCCCTCGCCGACCCCACCCGGCTGCGCCTGCTCTCGATCGTCGCCGCCAGCGACGGGCAGGAGGCGTGCGTCTGCGACCTCACCGCACCCGTCGGCCTCAGCCAGCCCACGGTGTCGCACCACCTGAAGATCCTCACCCAGGCCGGCTTCCTCACCCGCTCCAAGCGCGGCACCTGGGCCTACTACGCCCTCGCCCCCGGCGCCCTCGACCGCATCACCGCCTTCCTCGCCACCCCCTGAGCGGTTCCGGCCGGGCGGCCACCCGGGTGAGTGGACAGGAATGCAGGGTGCGGAGGCCCTCGCACCCTGCATTCCTGTCCACTCACCTGCGGGATGAGGGCAGGAACCTCAGCGGGCGGGGGAATCCTGGCGCGCGGCGGGCCGGCGCGGCGCGGGCGCGGCCGGCTGCCCGACTACGGGCCACACGACCAGGAGGTACGCGGCGATCGGGCCGAGGACCAGCGTCAAGACGAACCACGTCCACGCCGACCGATTCCTGGTCCTGGCGAAACCGCCGGCGAGGATCGCCACCGTCAGCCACAGGGCGAAGAGCATTCCGGACATCCAAGGGTCGGGCATGCTGCGAATGCTAGCACCGGGCACACCGCCGCCTCTTCCTCGCCACCCCTGAGCGGCGCCGGCCGCGCGGCCGCCCCGGGTGAGTGGACAGGAATGCAGGGTGCGGAGGCCCTCGCACCCTGCATTCCTGTCCACTCACCTGCGGGGATGAGGGTAGGAGCCTCACCGAGTCGGGGAATCCCGGCGCACGGCGGGCCGGCGCGGAGCGGAGCGAGACAGCGGCGAGCCCGCGCGGGGGCGCCCGGCGCCGGATACGCGAATGGCCCGCACACGGCGGGCCATTCGGCTACTGTCTCAACACAGTTCTCGTTGCGGTGAACGCGATGTGCGCCCGGAGGGATTCGAACCCCCAACCTTCTGATCCGTAGTCAGATGCTCTATCCGTTGAGCTACGGGCGCTGGTATCACCCCTGCGGAATCCGCATCAGGCAACCCCGATACTCTATCCCACCGCGACGCCGGGCGCCAATCGGGGCCGCGCCCCGGCATCCACCGCACAGGCACATGGGCCGCAGCCCGGCATCCACCCCGCGCGGCATCAGCCCTTCACCGCCCCGCCGAGCCCCGCCGAGCGCAGGAACACGCTCTGGAACACGAGGAACAGCGCGATCGGGATGATCGTCGCGATCGCCAGCGCCGCGAGGAACACGTCGAGCTCGGTCTGCGACTGTACGGCCGGCAGCCGTACCGACAGCGGCTGCACCGCAGGGTCGGGCAGCACGAGCATCGGCCACAGGTAGTCCTTCCAGGCGGCGATGATCGCGAACACCGACACGACGCCGAGGATGGGCCGCGACATCGGCAGCACCACCGACCAGAACAGGCGGAACGGCCCGGCGCCGTCGACGCGCGCCGCCTCGAACACCTCCCGCGGCAGATTGTCGAAGAAGCGCCGCACGAGCAGGATGTTGAACGCGTTCGCCGCCATCGGCAACCACACGGCGGCGTAGTTGTTCAGCAGCGAGAAGTCGCGGCCGAAGAACGGCGGGTTCACGATCGTCATATAAAGAGGTACGAGCAGCACGACCGACGGGATGAACAGGGTCGCCAGCACGAGCGCGTTCAGCACCCGCCCGTAGGCCGGTTTCAGCACCGACAGCACGTACCCGCCGGTGGTGGCGACCAGCAACTGGAAGAACCAGGCGCCGGCGGCGATGACGAGCGTGTTCCAGAAGTACTGGTCGATGTGGATGTCGTTCCACGCCTGCGAGAGGTTCGCCCAGTCGATCCCGTTCGGCCAGAGTGCGAACGGCTCCCGCAGCGTGTCCTGCGTCGGGGTGACGGCGGCCTTCGCGAGCCACAGGATCGGCCCGAGGCCGGCGACGACGAGGCCGCCGAGCAGGAAGACGTGCACGAACCCCATGCCCGAGCGGATGCCGGGGCGGCGCCGGTCGAAGTCGCTGACGATGCCGCGGTCGGCGGCCGCATCCTCGGGCCGGGCCCGGCGGGCGCGGCGGGCCGGGCGGGCGGCGGCGCTCATGTCGTGCTCCAACGGTCGGTGAGTTTGAAGTAGGCCCAGCTGAGCAGGGCGAGCACGATCGCGAGCATCACCGACAGGGCGGTCGCCTCGCCGTAGTTGCCGCCGAGCGAGTTCTGGAACGCGTACCGGTAGATGAGCAGCAGCACCGTCACGGTCGCATTGTTCGGGCCGCCGCCGGTGAACAGGAACGGTTCGAGGAACACCTGCGCGGTCGCGATGATCTGCAGGATGAGCATGATGAAGAGGATGCCGCGCAGCTGCGGCAGCGTGACGTGCCACACCTTCTTCCAGATCGAGGCCCCGTCGACCTCGGCGGCGTCGTACAGCTCCGGCGGCACCGCGAGCAGGGCTGCGAGATAGATGATGATGGATCCGCCCGCGGCCGCCCAGGTCGCCTCGAGCACGAGGGAGGGCATGGCGCTCGCCGGCGATTGCAGCCACGGCTGCGGCGGGATGCCGACCCAGCCGAGCACCGTGTTGAAGACGCCGGTGGGGCTCGCGTCGTAGAACACCTTCCACAGCAGCACCGCGACGACCGGCGGCACGACGACCGGCAGGTAGGCGAGCGCCGAGTACAGCCCCTTCATGCGCTTGACCTCGCTCATGAGCACCGCCATGAACAACGGGAGCGGGAAGCCCATGAGCAGGGCGAGGCCGGCGAAGGCGAGCGTGTTCAGCACGGCCTTGCCGAGCAGCGGGTCGGCGAGCACGTTCGCGAAGTTGTCGAGGCCGACGAACTGCGGATCGGTGACGAGGTTCGTCTTCTGCAGGCTCATCACGACGGACTGCACGATCGGCGACCAGCTGAACAGGCTGAAGACGACGAGCATGGGCAGGGCGAACACGAGGTTCGACAGGCCGCCCCCGCGCAGCCAGGTGCGCGGGGTGCGCCTCGGCCGCGGTGCCGGGGTGGATGCCGCGCTCACGGCATCCACCCCCGCCTCCGCCGCCGTTTCGGTGACGGTCGACATGGCTGCTTACTGGTCGAGCAGTGCCTGCGCGTCGGCGTCGGCCTGCGCGAGGAGGGCGTCGATGTCGGCGTTCCGGTCGGTGAGCACGGCCTGCACGACGGGGTCGAGGAGGGCGTAGACCTCCTGCGTCTTGCCCTTCGGCTCGCCGACGGGGGTCTGCTCCCAGATCCGGTCGATGAACGGCGTCATCTGATCGCGGGGCACGTTGATGTACTCCTCGATCCAGACGAGCGACTCCTCGTAGAGCTCCCGGCTCAGCACCGGCAGCAGCGGCGTGCCGACGGCCTGGTCGGAGTCGGCGAGGGTCTTCGCGTCGAGCTTGGCCGCATCCTCGTCGAGGAGCTTCTGCATGTAGTACCAGTCGATCCACTCGACGGCTGCTGCCTTCGTCGCATCGTCGACGCTCGGGCTGATGACGGCGATGTCGCCGCCGCCGAGCGTGCCGGCCTCGTCGCCGTCGAGGGGGATGACGGTGAGGCCGTACTGCTCGGGCTTCATGCCGAAGTCGCGCACGAGGGCCGTGTACACGTCGGAGCCCGAGGTGTACATGCCGAGGTTGCCGGCGGCGAACTCCTGGTTGATGGTGCCCCAGTCGAGGTCGAACTTCGCGCCGAACGCGTTGTCCTCCCAGCGCACGTCGTGCAGGAACTGCAGGGCGGCCTTCGTGCCGTCGTTGTCGAGCGTCGCCTCGTAGCCGCCGTCGCCGTCGTCGGTCTGGATGCTTCCGCCGCGCGCCGCGGTGGCGGCGGTCAGCTGCCAGCCGCCGGTGTTGTTGATCGCCATCTGCGCGTAGCCGGCTTTGCCGGTCTTCTCGGCGATCTGCTTCGCTGCGGCCCGCACCTCGTCCCACGTCTGCGGCGGGTCGTCGGGGTCGAGGCCGGCCTGCTCGAACAGGTCGCGGTTGTAGTGCAGGCCCATCGCGTAGGCCTGGCGCGGGAAGCCGTAGATGCGGCCGTCGGCGTCGGTGACGCCGTCGAGGATGACGGGATTGAAGCTGTCGGTGTAGCCGAGCTCGTCGATCTCATCGGTGACGTCCATGAGCTGGCCGTTCTCGAGGAGCGTCTTCGAGTCGGTGAAGGGCACCGTGAACACGTCGGGCAGGCTGCCGCCGGCCAGCTGCACGGCGAAGGTCGGCCCCTCCCACTCGTATTCGAGCCCGATCACGTCGATGTCGGGGTGATCCTCCTCGAACTGCTTCTCCTGCGCCTCGAAGGCTTCGTAGGCGGCCGCGTCGGCGCCGGGCGGGAAGGTCCCGACCCGCAGTTCGACCTTGCCGGAGGCGTCGGCGCCGGCGGAGCAGCCGGCGAATGCGCCCGCCATCGCGATCGCGGCGATGCCGGCGATCACGGCCTTTCCTGGTGACTTCATCGTCCCGTTCCTTTCGGAGCTGTGTGTGCTGGATGTGCTGGATGTGGTGCGCCGCGACGGGGTCGCGGTCTCGACGGCGGCCTCAGGTGCGAAGCCAGACCGTGGAGTCCGGGGGGAGCATCCCGTGCTCGAGCGGCGAGCTCGACAGCAGGATGCGGGTGTGGGGCGGCAGTTCGACGGGCCGCCCGGAGAGGTTGGAGAGGTTCGTGAAGTGCGGGCCGCGCGTGAAGGCGAGGATGCCGTCGCCGGCATCCGCCCACGCGAAGGCGTCGCGCGCCGCCCGGCCGAGCACGCCGACCCCGCCGACGAGTTCGCGCCGGCGCAGCCGGAGCGCCTGACGGTACAGCCAGAGCATCGACGACGGGTCGGCTTCCTCGGCCTCGACGGTGAGCCCGGCCCAGTCGGCCGGTTGCGGCAGCCACGGCTCACCCTGCCCCGGCCCGAAGTCGAACGGGGGGCGGGTGCCGCGCCAGGGCAGCGGGACCCGGCATCCGTCGCGCCCGGGGTCGACGCCGCCGCTGCGGACGTGCATGGGATCCTGCAGCAGCTCGCGGGGCAGCTCGACTTCGGGCAGGCCGAGCTCATCGCCCTGGTAGAGGTACAGCGAGCCGGGCAGGGCGGCCGACAGCAGGGCGGCGGCCCGGGCACGACGGGTGCCGAGATCCTGATCGGTGGGGGTGCCGAAGCGTTTCGTGCCGAACGCGAAGGCGGAGTCGGCGCGGCCGTAGCGGGTGACCGGTCGGGTCACGTCGTGGTTGGAGAGCACCCAGGTGGCCGGCGCGCCGACGGGGGCGTGTGCGGCGAGCATGAGGTCGATGGATGCCCGGAGCTCGCCGGCATCCCAGGCGCGCGTCATGAAGTCGAAGTTGAACGCGGTGTGCATCTCGTCGGGGCGGAGGTAGGCGGCGAAGCGTTCGGCGTCGGGCAGCCACACCTCGCCGACGAGCACGCGGGTGCCCTCGTATTCGTCGGCGATGCGCCGCCAGGAGCGGTAGATGTCGTGCAGTTCGTCGCGGTCGACGTGGGGGTGCTCGCCGGGGCCGGGGTGCGCGGGCACCTCGGGCAGCGCCGGGTCCTTCACGAGCTGCGCGGCCGAGTCGATGCGGACGCCGGCGACGCCGCGGTCGAACCAGAAGCGCAGGATCTCCTCGTGCTCGCGGCGCACATCGGGGTGGTTCCAGTTGAGGTCGGGCTGTTCGGGCGCGAAGACGTGCAGGTACCAGTCGCCGGGCGTGCCGTCGGGGTTCGTCGTGCGCGTCCAGGTGCCGCCCTGGAACTCGGAGACCCAGTCGGTGGGGGCTTCGTCGCCGTTCGGGCCGCGACCGGGGCGGAACCAGAAGCGTTCGCGTTCGGGGCTGCCGGGGCCTGCGGCCAGCGCCGCCCGGAACCAGGGGTGCCGGTCGCTGACGTGGTTCGGGACGATGTCGACGATGGTGCGGATGCCGAGCTCGGCCGCTTCGGCGATGAGGCGTTCGGCGTCGGCGAGCCGACCGAAGGCGGGGTGGATCGTGCGGTAGTCGGCGACGTCGTAGCCGCCGTCGGCGAAGGGCGAGTCGTACCAGGGGGTGAACCAGAGGGCGTCGACGCCGAGCTCCTTCAGGTACCCGAGGCGGCTGCGCACGCCTTCGAGGTCGCCGGTGCCGTCGCCGTCGGAGTCCGCGAAGGAGCGCACGTACACCTGGTAGATGACGGCGTCGCGCCACCAATCGGCGTCGGACATGGCCGGGTGCGGCGCGGCATCCACGAGCGGGCTGGTCACTGGTGCGGTCTCCTCGGCCTCGCGCGCCGCGTTCGGACCGCGACGTCGTGGGCCTCAAGGTATTGAGTGCAACAGAATGACGCAACTATTCAACAAGCACGCGCAATCTTGCGATTCTTTCGCTGAAGTTGCGTCAGACGCTTGCACACGACCGGCAGGCGAGTGGATGCCCGTGGGCGCCGATCACCCGGGCGGCGGGTGGATGCCCGTGGGCGCCGATCACGCGGCCGGCGCCGGCCCCGAGGAGCCGCGGACCACGAGCTCCGGCGCGAAGAACAGCTCGTCGCCCACCGGCGTCGCGCTCGACATCTGCCGCATCAGCAGCTCGATCACCATCCGCCCCATCGACTCGATCGGCTGGCGGATCGTCGTGAGCGGCGGCTCGGTGCAGTTCATCAGCGCCGAGTCGTCGTAGCCGATGACCGACACGTCGCCGGGCACCGCGAGCCCCGCCCGCCGCGCGGCCCGCACCGCGCCGAGCGCCATCGGGTCGCTCGCCGCGACGATGCCCGTCCCCCCGGCCGCGAGCAGCTTCGCCGCAGCCGTCTGGCCGGACTCCAGCGAGTAGAAGGCGTGCTCGATCCGCTCCGGCCCGAGCTCGACGCCGAGGCCCGCCGCGATCCGCCGGGCCGCCTCGAGCTTGCGCTGCGAGGGGGCGTGGTCGGCCGGGCCGAGCAGCAGCCCGATCCGCTCGTGCCCGAGCTGGGCGAGATGCCCGAGCGCGAGCTCCATCGACACCCCGTCGTCGCAGGTCACGGTCGCGAAGCCGAGCCCGTCGACGGCCGCATTGATGAGCACGGTCGGCAGGCCGAGCTCGCGCAGCCGCTCGTAGTGCGCGTGCGAAGCGCCGCCCTGTGCATACGCGCCGCCGGCGAAGATCACCCCCGAGACCTGCTGGTGCAGCAGCAGCTCGACGTACTCTGCCTCGGCGATGCCGCCGGCCGTCGTGATACACAACACCGGCGTGTAGCCGCGCTGGGCGAGCCCGCCGCCGATGACCTCGGCGAAGGCGGGGAAGATCGGGTTCTGCAGCTCGGGCATGACGAGGCCGACGAGGCGGGCGCGCTCGCCGCGCAGCTTCGTCGGGCGCTCGTAGCCGAGCACGTCGAGGGCGGTCAGCACCGCATCGCGGGTGGATGCCGACACGCCCGGTTTGCCGTTCAGCACCCGACTGACGGTCGCCTCGCTCACGCCGACCTTGCGGGCGACATCGGCCAGACGCTTCGACATGCTGCATATCGTACGGCCTTGCGCAAGAATCCGACAGGCTCGCGCAGCTACGCCGGTCGAGGTGCGAGCGCCAGCGAGCGTACGCCGGTCGAGTAGCGAGCGCCAGCGAGCGCCAGCGAGCGTACGCCGGTCGAGTAGCGAGCGCCAGCGAGCGTATCGAGACCCCCGGCACCGGCTCTCGACACGACCGCGCGCACGCCGGTCGAGTAGCGAGCGCCAGCGAGCGTATCGAGACCCCCGACACCGCATACGCCGGTCGAGTAGCGAGCGCCAGCGAGCGTATCGAGACCCCCGGCACAAGCTCCCGACACGACCGCGGGCGAGCTCCTCGACCACCGGGCCGGGGCACATCCGACCGCACCCCGGCGGTGCCGGATAGCATCCACACATGGGGAAGCTGATCTACAACTCGTCGCCGCGCGAACTCGACATCGACGACCGCACCCTCGCGCACCTCCGCGTCGCGATCCTCGGCAAGCTGCGACGCGGCGAGAGCTTCGCCATGACCTGGGATCACGGGCTCGACCACGGCAGCGGGCGCACCACGCTCTGGCTGCACCCGGCGATCCCGTTGCAGTTCGTGTTCAGCGGCAACCGGCCGCCGCGGCTGAACCGGCTCTGGATCCAGCAGCTGATGCTGCAGGCCAACACCGCCGCCGGTCTGCAGCCCGTGCCCGAACCCGACCACGACGAGCCGTTCGAGGACGGCGAGTAGGACTGTCAACCCCCTCGCGATCCGTGGCCGCTGCGCGTAGCGTTGGCCGTTCTCGAGCGAGAGGAGCACCCATGCCCCGCACCCCGCAATTGAAGGACGAGAAGCTCTACGAGGACCTCCGCGAAGAGGGCGCGTCGAAGGAGAAAGCGGCACGCATCTCGAACGCGGCCGCCGAGCAGGGCCGTAGCGCCGTCGGCCGACGCGGCGGCCGGTCCGGCTCATACGACCGCTGGACCGTGCCCGAGCTGAAGAAGCGCGCGAAGGAACTCGGTGTCACCGGCGTCAGCCACAAGCGCAAGGACGAGATCATCTCGGCGCTGCGCAAGCACTGACCGCGCCCGCGGCATCCGCCGCGCCCCGCGGCATCCGCTGCGCCCCGCGGCATCCGCTGCGCCCCGCGGCATCCGCCGCTTCCTCCCCTGCACCGCCGCCTCCCCTGCACCGCCGCCGCTGCTCCTGCGCCGCCTCCCCTGCGCCGCCGCCTCCTCAGCCATTTCCTGCGCAATGCAGGAACGCGTACGGCGTGTCGCACCCGCCATGCGGCAGGACCGCCCACGACACGATCGCACTCCTGCATTGCGCAGAAGAAAGCGGGTGCGCGAAGCGGGTGGATGCCGGGGCGCGGTGCGACCGGAGTGGATGCCGGGGCGCGGTGCGACCGGAGTGGATGCCGGAGCCCGCTGCTCCCGCATGCACCCCCTGCTTTCCGCACTGTGGTCTGCGCAATGCAGGAACGCGCACGGCGTGTCGCACCCACCCATGCGGCAGGACCGCCCACGACACGATCGCACTCCTGCATTGCGCAGAAGAAAGCGGGTGCGCGAAGCGGGTGGATGCCGGGGCGCGGTGCGCCGAGGGGCGGCCGGGCATGAGAGCGCCGAGGGGCGCCGGGCATGAGAGCGGGGTGCGGCGATCCCCCCGATCCGCCGCACCCCGTATCCCCTTCAGCGTACGACGGGGAATCGGATCGCGCGAGGGGTTGACCCGCGCTCGCACGGCGGAGTAGGTTTGCGAGTTTGCCTCGAGTCCGCATCCGCGTCCGGGGCCGACTCCGGGACCGGGGCCGACTCCGGGGCCGCGGCCGACTCAGGGACCGGGGCCGACGCCGACTCCGCGTCCGGGTCCGACTCCGGAGCCGACTCCGGGGCCGGGGCGCGATCCCGGCCGCCCGCGGCTCACGACTCCCGCACGACCTCGTCGGGCGACTTGTCGCCGCGCAGCCCTCGCCACGACGGCTGCCTGGCCGAACCGGTGCGGGTCCACCCCGAGAACTCGATCTCGCCGACGTGCCGGGGCTCGATCCACACCGCGTCGGAGGCCTCGGCCCGCGGCACCTGGACGAACGGGCTCGACCCGCGCACGAGCGGCTCGAGCAGCCCGCCGAGCCGGTCGAGCTCCCGTTCGCTGAACCCCGTGCCCACGCGCCCGGCGAACTCCAGCCCGTCCGCGCCGGGGATGCCGACGAGCAGCGAGCCGATGCGCCCGGATCGTCCACCGCGACCCGGCCGGTACCCGCCGATGACGACCTCCTGTGTGCGCGTGCGCTTGATCTTCAGCCACTCCCCCGAACGCTGCCCGTCGCGGTACGGCGACGCCGGGTTCTTCGCGACGATGCCCTCGAGGCCGAGCCGGGCCGCCTCCTCGAACGCGGCGCGCGGGCTGCCGCCGGCCTGCTGCGGCACCGCGATCACCCCGTCGGTGCGGGCGACGAGCGCCTCGAGGCGTGCGCGCCGCTCCGTGTACGGCAGCGCCGTCACCTCGGAGCCGGCGATCTCGAGCACGTCGAAGAGGTAGTAGCGCACCGGAACCGTGCGCCGCACCCGCTCGACGTCGCCCGGCCTGGCGAGGTTCATGCGCTGCTGCAGGAGCCCGAAATCGGGGTGCCCCGCGGCATCCACCGCGACGATCTCGCCGTCGACGACGCCGTCGGCGTCGAGCACCTCGGCGAGCGCCGCGAGCTCCGGGTAGGCCGCCGTGACGTCGTTGCCGTTGCGTGTGATCGCGCGCACCCGCCCGCCGGCGAGGCGGGTGAGGGCGCGGATGCCGTCCCACTTGTACTCCAGCGCCCACTCGCGCCCGCGCAGTTCGGCGAGCGTGGCGGCTTTCGCGAGCATCGGCCGGTGCCCGACGGCCGGCACGCGCGTGCCCGCAGTGGATGCCGCAGGGCGCCCGCCCCGGCCGGCGCCGCCCGACGCAGCACCCGCGCCCGCGCCGCTCCGTCGGGGGCTCGCCCCGACACGCCGCCCCGCGGCATCCAAACCCAGCGTGTCGCCCGATTTCCCCGACGCACCGCCGCCGCGGGTCGACCGCGCCGCCCCCGCGCCGGGCTGCTCCTTCGTGCGGTGCAGCAGCCACTGCGGCTTCGCGCCCGCGCTCGTGCGGATCAGCGCGAAGCGGGCGTCGCCGAGCGGCCCCCCGGTGCGGCCGTGCAGGGTGACGATGATCTCGTCGTCGCGCCATTTCTCGGTGTCGTACGTGCCCGAATCCCAGATGTGGACGGTGCCGGCCCCGTACTCGCCCGTCGGGATGGTGCCCTCGAAGGAGCCGTACTCGAGGGGGTGGTCTTCGACCTCGACGGCGAGGTGGTTCTCGGCGGGGTCGGCCGGGATGCCCTTCGGCACCGCCCAGCTCTTCAGCACCCCGTCGCGCTCCAGCCGGAAGTCGTAGTGCAGGCGCCTGGCGTGATGCTCCTGGATGACGAAACCCGGCGCCCCGCCCCCGGCCGCGCCCGGCGACGAGGGCATCGGCTCCGGTGTGACGCCGGCCGTGCGCATCGAGAGGTACGGCGCGAGCGGCCCCGCACCGGCCGAGACGGCGGCGAGCGGATCGCCCCGGGCATCCACCCGCGAAAGCACCTCGCCGAACTCGAGATGCCTGAGCTTCGGCGAGGCGAGTTCGCGCCAGGTGCGCGGCGCGGCGACCGTCGGCCGCAGCCGCCCCCGCAGCGAGTACGGGGCGATCGTCGTCTTCTTCGCGTTGTTCTGGCTCCAGTCGATGAACACGCGGCCGGCGCGGATCGCCCGGATCATCTTCGACACGATGAGCTCGGGATGGTCGGCCTCGAGGGCGCGGGCGAGCTCCTTGGCGACCTCCGAGACGTGCGCGCTCGTCCACGAGCCGTCGAGCCGTGCGTACAGGTGGATGCCCTTGCTGCCGCTCGTGACCGGCACCGGGTCCAGCCCCATCCCGTCGAGGATCGGCCGGGCCAGGCGCGCGACCTCCGCGCATTCGGCGAGCCCCATCCCCTCCCCCGGGTCGAGGTCGAGCACGAGCCGGTCCGGGGTGCCGGGCTCGCCGTCCGGCCCGAACCGCCACTGCGGAACGTGCAGTTCGAGCGCCGCCTGCTGCGCCAGCCACACGAGCGTCGCCCGATCGCCGGCGACCGGGTACGTCTTCGGCCCGTCCGAGTGGTGGATCACGCCGCGCCGCACCCACTCCGGCGCCGACGCCTCGATCGCCTTCTCGAAGAACGGCTGCTGGGGCTCGTCCGCCGTGCCGACGCCGTGCACCCAGCGCTTCTGCGTCACCGGCCGGCCGGCGACGTGCGGCAGCATCACGGCGGCGATCTCCGCGTAGTAGGAGATCACCTCCCCCTTGGTCGTTCCCGTCTCGGGGTACATCACCTTGTCGAGGTTCGTCAGCCTGAGGTGCCGGCCGTCGACGTCGACGAGGCGCGGGCCCCCCTGCACCGCCGCCATACCCTCATCTTGCCGTGCGGGGGTGGATGCCGCGAGCACCGCTCGGCGCGGGCGGCGCCGAGTGCCGGGTGCGGATGCCGCGAGCACCGCCCCTACCGCCGGCGACGGAACCGGTGTGTACTGGAACCATGAGAGCCATCTGGAAAGGGGCGCTCACATTCGGACTCGTGAATGTGCCCGTCAAGCTCTTCAGCGCCACGGAGGACCACGACGTGGCCCTGCATCAGGTGCACGCCGCCGACGGCGGCCGCATCCGCTACGAACGCAAGTGCGAGATCGACGGCAAGACGGTCGAGTACAAGGACATCGCCAAGGCGTACGACGACGGCGAGCAGACCGTCATCCTCACCGACGCCGATCTGAAGGAGCTGCCCGTCGAACGCAGCCGCGAGATCGAGGTCGTCGAGTTCGTGCCGAACGAGCAGATCGACCCGATCCTCTTCGACCGCGCCTACTATCTCGCCCCGGATTCGAAGTCGACGAAGGCGTACGCGCTGCTGCGCGAGACCCTCGAGTCCACCGACCGCACCGCGATCGTGCGCATCTCGCTGCGGCAGCGCACGAGGCTCGCCGCCCTGCGGGTGCGCGGCGAGGTGCTGATGGTGCAGACGCTCTTGTGGGGCGACGAGGTGCGTGCGGCCGAGTTCCCGGAACTCGACGAGACGCCGAAGATCACGAAGAAGGAGCTGGACCTGTCGAATCAGCTCGTCGAGAGCCTCGTGAGCGATTTCGAACCCGACGATTTCGTCGACGAATACCAGCAGGAGCTGCGCACCCTCATCGACGCCAAGCTCGAGCAGGGCGACGCGATCGACACGGCGGCGACGTTCGGGGAGCAGCCCGAGGAGGAGGGCGCCGAGGTCATCGACCTGATGGATGCCCTGAAGCAGTCGATCGCGTCGAACCGCGGTGCGAAGAGCACGTCGGGCGGGTCGAAGCCGAAGTCGAAATCGCGCAAGGGCGCCTGAGCGAGTGGATGCCCGGGCGCGGCGCCCCTGGCGCTCGGCGCGCCCACGGCATCCACTCACGGCCCGCGTGCCCGCACGGCGGGCTCAGCCGGCGCAGGCCTCCGAGGCTTCGGCGGCGGCGGTCTGGATCGCGGTCTCCTCGGCGCTGAAGTCGACCGGTTCGGACGTCTCGGCGTCGGGGTCGACGGTGGGCGCCGTGGCGACGGCTTCGGCGGCCCCGGCGATGGCGTCGTCGAGTTTCGACAGCGCGCCCGAGACGAGGTCGTCGTCGCCGAACTTCTGCGCGAGCTTCTCGATGCGGCCCTGGGCGGTCTCGAGGTACTCGGTGACCTCGGCCGGATCGGTCATCGCCGCGAGCATGTTCTGCGTGCCGTTCGAGATGTCGCGCACCTCGGATTTCAGTTCGTCGCAGGGTGCGGCGGTCTCGGCCGGCTGCCCGCTCGCGCACGAGCTCAGCAGGAATGCGCCGCCGATGGCGAGCGCCACGAGTACGGGTCGTGTGGATCGCATGTGATTCCCCCAAATACAGTGCTCCGCCCAGTCTAAACCGGCCGTCCGACACCCCTCGTGGCCGCGGTTACACTGGGCCGCATGCCCGCCCCCGAATCCCAGCCCCAGCCCGTGTTCGCCGTCGTCGGCCCGGGGGCCGTGGGCGGCCTTCTCGCGGCCCTACTCCGCCGTGCCGGTGCCGATGTCGTGGTCGTCGCACGCGAGGCGTCCGCGCGGCGCATCGCCGAGCGCGGGCTCACGATCACGAGCGGCCGCTACGGCGAGTGGATCTCCGACGTCCCCGCCGTCACCGAGGTGCCGGCGGGCGCGCATGTGATCCTCGCGGTCAAGGCGTATGCCCTGGGCGAGGTGATCCCGCAGCTGGCCGCCGCGCACCCGGCCGAGGTCCTCACGCTGCTGAACGGCGTCGACCACCTGCCGGCCCTCGCCGGGGCGCTGCCCGGCACCGACGTCATCGGGGCCGCGATCACGATCGAGGCGGCCCGCACCGAGCCGACGGTGCTCGAGCACCGCAGCTCCTTCGCGCGCGTCACGGTACCCGAGCGGGCGGCGGGTTCGCCGATCGCGACGGCGCTCGCAGACGCCGGGGTCGCCGTGACCGCGGCCGGCACCGACGCCGAGGTGCTGTGGACGAAGCTCCGCTTCCTCGCGACCTTCGCCCTGCTGACCTCGCGCACCGAGACGGGCATCGGCGAGGCCCTCGCGGCCGACCCGGGACTCGCGGATGCGCTGATCGAAGAGATCGCCGCCGTCGCGAGCGCCGAGGGGGTGCCGACGGATGCCGGTGAGCTCCGCGCCTCCGTCCACGGCATGCCCGCCGGCATGCGCTCCTCCCTGCAGCACGACTTCGCCGCCGGCGGCCCCACGGAGCTCGACGCGATCGGCGGCGCCGTCGCCCGGGCCGCGCGCGCCCACGGCATCCGCACCCCCGCCCTCGACGCGACCCTCGCCGAGCTCGCGGCGCGCTGACCGCGCACCCGCGGCGCACCCGCCGCGCACCGCGCACACCGCGAAGCCGCTCGGGGTGTTCGTCTTCAGGCTGGGGCTCGCACTGTTCGGCATCGCGGCGGCCGGCATCGGCTTCCAGCTGTTCGCGGCTCAGGCGCCGGCCGCGTTCGCGACGGCTTCGGCGATGGCGAGGTCCTCCCACGACATGCCGGTGCTCTTGAAGACGACGGGCAGGCCGGCGGGCAGGCGCGCGCCGCCGCGCACGACGTCGCGCATCGGGATGAGTGACGCGGGGTCGAGGAATCCCTCGGCGACGGCGAGCACCACGTCGCCGGCTTCGCGGAGGGCGGTCGCCGGGTCCTCGACGATGACGGAGGCACGGCCCATGAGTGCCGCGTCGAGCTCGCGGGCGTCGGGTTCGTGGGAGCCGACGGCGATGACGACCGCATCGGCGCGCACGAGGGAACCGTCGAAGAGCGGTTCGCGCGCGGTCGTCGCGCACACGATGAGGCCGGCTGCGGCGAGCGCGGTGGATGCCTCGGCGCTGCCTGCGACCACGGCGCCGCGCCGCGGTCGGCGTGCGACGCGGGTGACGGTTCCGAGCGCGCGGCGCCCGTCGAGCACGGCGCGGAGGGTCGCGAGGTGCGCCTCGGCCTGCGGTCCGGCGCCGAAGACGACGACGTCGAGCGGAGCGGATGCCGCGGCGCCCGCGCCCTGCGCCCGCCCTCCGGCATCCGCACCCCGTTGGAGGCCCCATCTCCCGCTGGAGTGCTCGAATTCGGGACCTCCGACGGGAGATGGGACCTCCAATGGGGCGAGCAGGAGCTCGCGGACGGCGGCGAAGGAGACGGCGGGGGTGCGGAGCGTCGTCAGGGCGGCGCCGTCGAGCACGGCGCGCGGGCTGAGCGTGGCGGCGTCGGCGAGCAGGTAGAGGCCCTGGATGCGCGGGAGCCCGGCGGCGGGGTTCGCGGGGGCAACCGTGAGCACCTTGACGCCGGCGGCGGTGACTGAGCCGGAGGGCATGAGGAGGAACTCCCCGGAGGCCAGCGGCACCTGGATGCGTGCGGCGTCGAGCGCCGGGTCGAGTCCGTCGGCGAGGGCGGCGCGCACGGCATCCACTGCGGCATCGGGCGCGAGCGCCCGGGCGACGCGCTCGGCGTCGAGGAAGACGGGGCCGGTCATCGCAGCACGAATCCGGGCGTCAGCGGGTCGCGCGGGTCGACGGTGAACTCGCTCGTGCCGGTGCGGTAGGCCATGCCGGTGACGACGGGCACGACGGCGTCGCGGGAGTGGATGCGGGTGCGCGCCGCGATGCGAGCGGTGAACTCCGAGCCGACGATCGAGCCGTGCTCGAGCACGTCGCCGTCGCCCAGTTCGCCGCGGTGGGCGAGGGTCGCGATGCGCGCGCAGGTGCCGGATCCGCACGGCGATCGGTCGAGTTCGCCGTCAGCGAACACGGTCGCGTTCCGCTGCCGCAGGCGGCGGGATGCCGTGGGTTCGCCCGCACCGCGCGCCGGGGCGCCGTCTGCGCCCGTACCGCGAGCACCGGCATCCGCGCCCGACACGTCACCGTGCGCCGGGGCATCCGCACCCGACGCATCGGCGCTCTCGGCGCCCGACCGCTCGAACAGGATCGTGCCGTACACCCCGCTCAGCCGCTCGTCACCCGAGTGGCGGGCATGCTCGGAGTCGTTCAGGGCCAATTTCATCTCGCGGCCGAGGGCGATGATCTCGTCGGCGCGGGCGGGCTCGATCGCAAGCCCGGCGGTCGCCGCATCGAGCTGGGCGTAGATCGCTCCGCCGTAGGCGATGTCGACGAGGAGCGGTCCGCGCGAGGTCTCGACCGGCACGTCCGTCGCGATGACGTAGCTCGGCACGTTCACGAAGTCGACGGCCGTGACGAGCCGGCCTTCGTGGTGCACGCGCGCCGTCACCCGCCCCGATGGAACGTCGATGACGACCTCGGTCACCCCCGAGGGGTCGGCCGGCACGCGGCCGGTCTCCACGGCCCACGCGCCGAGCGCGATCGTGCCGTGCCCGCACGCCGTCGAGAAGCCGTCCTTGTGCCAGAACAGCACGCCGAAGTGCGCGCCGGCGTCGTCGGGCGGGGTGATGAATCCGCCGTACATGTCGGCGTGGCCGCGCGGTTCGAAGCACAGGATCCGCCGCAGGCGCTGCGCCGCGGCATCCGCGATCGCCGCCTGTCGCCGCTCGGCGACCGTCGCCCCGGGCAGCGGCACGGGCGGTTCCGCGACGATCCGGAACGGCTCGCCGCCCGTGTGGTAGTCCTCCGTGCGCACCGCTTCGACGTCCATCGCTCCCTCACGACTCGTGCTTCTTTCCCGAGTGGATGCCGACCGGCACCCGCCCCGGGCACGGCGAGCCTACCGGTCCGCGTCGGGCGTTCGTGCTGCGGATATTGCAGATATTGCAGATCACTTGTTACAGTTATTGCATTTGGAAGGGGGATGAACGATGAGCGACGTACTTTCGCGCGACGCCGACGCCCTGCATCGCGCGCTCGATACCTCGGGCGACGAAGTCGAACTCAGCCTGTCCCGCGAGACCGCCGAATGGTTGGCCCGCATCGTGGATGCCCGCGCCAACGGCCAGGAGGTCGTGCTCACCCGCGGCGGGGGTGAGGTCACACCCGCCGAAGCCGCGGCCCTGCTCGGCATTTCACGACCGCAGGTGCGCAAGCTCATGGACGAGGGGGCCCTGCGGTTCCGAAAGGTCGGCACTCACCATCGGGTCACGCTCGAGTCGCTCCAGGTGTACCGCGACGCACAGCGCGCTCACCGCCGCGTGGCCATGGAAGAACTTTCCCGACTGCAGAACGAACTGGGCCTGCTGGAGTGACCTCATTCCACCGCGAACCCGAACGCGCCCCGATCCGAGTCGTCCTCGCGGATGCCAACGTGCTGTATTCCCGCGTCCTCCGCGACTATCTGCTCTACGCGGCTGATGCGGAGCTCATCAGCATTCGATGGAGCGCGGCGATCCTCGCGGAAGTCATCGAGCATCTCACGAAGAACCTCTCCGGGTTCGACGCCGCATCCGGTCGGCGCCTCATCGCCGCCATGTCTTCGGCGTTCCCCGGCGCCGAAGTCGCGAGCGACGAGGCCTCTCGCCGGGCCGTCGCGGCGATCCCGCTCCCCGACGAGGATGATCGGCACGTCCTCGAGGCTGCTATCGCCGCCGAAGCCGACATCATCTGCACCGACAACACCAAGGACTTCCCGCCAACCGAGCTCGCAGCGATCGGCATCGAAGCGCTGACCGCTGACGCACTGCTCTCGCTCCTCATCGAGGAGTTCCCGGGCGAGATGACCTCCGTCCATGCCACGGTCGTATCCCGGCTGACCGGGGCGACCGACGCATCCATGCTCGCCAAGCTACGACGCGCCGGGGCCGTCAGTGGCGCTCGTCTCTTGAGCGAGCTCGTTCAATAGCCGCGACCTCGAACGCCGCCCTCGTGCCGACACGGGCACCGTGCGCGGTCAGGGCGACCACGGCGACCATCGCGGCGACCACGCCGATCGCGATCATCGGGAACGGAACCGGCAGCAGGGCGCGCTGCAGTTCCGAATGGTCGTTCCTTTCCGCTTCAGCCGCCCGGCCGCGGCGGTCCGCGCCACCTGGATCAACAGCAGCCCGCCGCCGACCACCAAGACGAAAGATCTTGAGCGCCGCCCTCGTGCCGACCCGTCGAATGCGATGCGGCCCGAACCCGACCTGGTCGTAGGCTGGCTCAATGCGCAAGCGGCCGACACTCTGTACATCTCGAGCGTGACCCTCGCCGAACTGCTCTTCGGCATCGGCGCCCTTCCGGCAGGCGCCAGGAAGGAGCGTCTGGCACACGCACTCGACGGGCTGCTCGCCCTCTTCCCCGGACGCGTGCTCGCCTTCGATCAGGAGTCCGCACGGCGATACGCGATCATGGCCGTTGCCGCTCGCGCTGCCGGCACCCCGCTTCCGACCGCCGACGGATACATCGCCGCCGTCGCCACCCGGAACGCCCGGGACCTCGCAGCCACCGGCGTCGAACTGATCGACCCCTGGCAGGAGGACGCCGCCGCAGACGGCGAGCCTTGACGCGCGGTCCCGGCCGGGACTGAGCCGCCAGTTACACCGTCAGCTGCATGCGGGCCGACCGCCGGGCGGCCGCATCGAGCGCACGCTGCGCGCCGCGCAGGGTGCCGCGACGGGCGACCTTGCGGCCGATGCGGTCGTAGGCGGTGAAGGCGGCGCCGTCTGCGACGACGTGCCCGGCGTACTCGCCGTCGAGCGTGGCGCTGTGCACCTCGTGATCGGCGCGCTGCCAGCGCAGCGAAGGACTGGTGTTCATATGAGTGGATTCGATTCGGTACGGCAGGCGGCGATGCCTGCGGAAGAACATGGTGCGCGGGGCGGATGCCTCGGGCAGTGGATATCGGGGCCGTGGGCCTCGAGGCGGTGGATGCCTCGGGCGGTGGATGCCCGGTGCGCCGTACACAGCGACGCATTGATCTGCGAGCACGCCGCCGGAGAGGGAACACGGCGTGTGCCGGAGAAGATTGTGCGGAGACGGCGGGATTTGAACCCGCGGTCCCCTTACGGGGACTCCACCTTAGCAGGGTGGTGCACTCGACCGGACTATGCGACGTCTCCATGCGCGCTCCTCGCGGAACACGCGACTGCCATCATAACCGGTCGCGGCTGCGTGGTCGATTCGAGGGCGGCCCGGCATCCACTCGCGAACGAGAACGGCGCCGCGAATGGGCGGGCTGCTACTGGTCTTCGAGCGTGCGGCCGGCGGAGCAGCGCTCCTCGGCGGCCGTCTGACCGTACACGTCGCTCGGCAGCGCCTCTTCCGTCGGGGTCGGCACGGCGGGGTCGGCGGCGCCCGCTTCGGCGGGTGCCTCTTCTTCGACCGGGGCCTCCTCGACCGGGGCCTCGCCCTCGGCGGGCGGGGCCGGGGTCACGGTCGAACCGAAGCTGACGTCCTGCTGCGCCTCGGCGTCGAAGACGACCGGCTTGTCCTGCTGCAGTGCGAGGTTCACGACCTCGGCGGACTCGGTGGGCGCCTGCCCGCCCGAGCCGTTGCCGACGGTCGGGTACTGGATGAACTGGATCTTCGAGAGGTCCACGTCCTTCAGCGCGAGCGCGATCGAGATCATCGTCGTCGGGTCGAGCAGGCCCTCCGAGAGCTCCATGTTCTGCAGGGCCGCCTTCGCGATGCCGTACAGCTTGCTCGGGTCGGAGAGCGTGCCGTCGTTCTGCACCTTGCGGGCGAGGGCGGAGAGGAACACCTGCTGGTTCGAGATGCGGCCGAGGTCGCTGCCGTCGCCGACGCCGTGCCTGGTCCGCAGGAACTGCAGCGCCGGCAGGCCCTTCAGCTCGTTCATGCCCGCCGGCAGGTAGAGGTCGGTGTGCTCATCCTCGATGGGCTCGGCGACGCAGACCTCGACGCCGCCGATGGCCTCGGAGAGCGCCGCGACGCCCAGGAACTGCACGCTTCCGGCGAACTGGATCGACGTGCCGGTGAGCTCTTCGACGGTGCGGGCGACGCACGGCATCCCGCCCCACGACAGCACCGAGTTGATCTTGACGTCGTACAGCTCCCAGAGCGGATCGCCGCCCGGGTCTTCGGGGTCGACGCACTCGGGCACGTCGACGACCATGTCGCGCGGGAAGCTGATGACCGAGGCGTGGCTGTGGTCCTGCGCGATGTGGAAGAGCATCGTGACGTCGTTCAGCACGGCGGTCTCTTCGTCCGGGTCGCCGAAGCCTTCGCCCTGCCCCTCGCGGCTGTCGTTGCCGATGAGGAGGACGTTCACGCCGCCGTCGATCGCGCCGATGTCGGGGACGTTCGCGAGCTGCTCCTCGTTGCCGAGCTTGACACCGGGCTTGATGGTGTTGGCGAGATCCCACGCGGCGTATGCGCCGACCGCCGATCCGGACACCAGGACGACGCCGAGCATGGCGCCGGCGACCTTGGCGATGGACTTCCACGTGCTGTGGCGCTTCAGGCGACCGTGCCTGGTGCCGACGGGAGGGGTTCCGGGGTGACGGGGTGGCTCACTCGGGTCCTCTCTGAGCTCGGGTGTTCGGGCTCTCGCCCGCCGTGATCGGGTTCATCGGCGGGCCGTGCTTCGGGTTCTCGCGTACTCGGGGGTACTCGGGTCGTACTCGGTCTCGAAGCGGAGGGCGTGGGATTCGAACCCACGAGGCATTTCTGCCCACCGGTTTTCAAGACCGGCTCCATCGGCCGCTCGGACAGCCCTCCTCGCCGTCGTCCGGGCATCCGCTCACGCGGTGCACGGCCGTCCGGCAGGCCCCGATTCTAACCGAAGGTGCCTTCGCGAGCTTTTCAAGCGACCCTGTGAAGGGGCTGAAGCCGGCTCACCAGCCGGTACTCGCGGCGGTGCAGCGCAGCTGCGTCGCGTCCTGCCCCGTCACGTCGGAGGGCAGCGAGACGGTCGGCTCGGGCGTCTCGACGCCGGCGGGCGCGTCGCCGTCGCCCTCATCCGCGGTCGAGCCGTCCGAGGCATCCGAGCCGTCGGAGGCCCCCGAGCCGTCGGACGCATTCGACGCGTCGCCGCCGGGTTCCCCGGAGGCGTCCGACGACCCGTCCGGCGGGTCCGTCGTCGGCCGGGTCGGATCCACCGTTCCGAACGAGGCGTTCGACAGAGCATCCGGATCGAGCAGCACCGGCCGGTCGGCGACGAGCGCGGCGTTCACTTCCTCCGCCGATTCGGCCGGTTCGACGTGCACGCCGTCGTACGCGTAGACCGTCGGGTACTGGATGAACGCGATTTTCGACAGGTCGGTGTCGGCGAGCGCGAGGGCGATCGGGATGAGGGTGCCGGGGTCGCGCAGCCGCTCCGAGAGCTGCATGTTCTTCGTCACGGCCTTCGCGATCGAGTACAGCTTGACGGGGTCGCCGAGCGTGCCGTCGCTCTTCAGGGTGCGCATGAGGGAGGCGAGGAAGGACTGCTGGTTCGCGATCCGCCCGAGGTCGCTGCCGTCGGCGACGCCGTGCCTCGTCCGCAGGAAGCCGAGCGCCTCGTATCCGCTGATCTTCTGCATGCCCGCCGCGAGCACGAGGTTCGCGTCGGGGTCGTCGATCGGCTCGCTCACACACACCTCGACGCCGCCGACGGCCTCGGCCAGGGCCGCGACCCCCTCGAACTCCACGATGCCGCCGACGGGGATCTGCACCCCCGTGAGCTCTTCGATCGTGCGCGCCACGCAGCCGAAACCGCCGTGGCTGAACACGCTGTTCAGCAGCACTCCCCACTGCTCGTCGAGCATCTCGCCGTCTTCGCGCGGGTCGGGGCATTCGGGTACGTCGACGTACATGTCGCGCGGAAAGCTCACGACCTCGACATGCGAATGGTCCTGCGAGATGTGCAGCAGCATGGTGACGTCGTTCAGCACGCCCGAGTCGACGTCGGCGTCGCCGAACGAGCCGTCTTCGGGCCGCTTGTCGCTGCCGACGAGCAGGAAATTCAGGCCGCCCTCCATCGCTCCGATGTCGGGCACGTCGTCGAGCAGATGCTCGCTTCCGAGCTCGAGGCCGGGCCCGACGCCGGCGAAGAGGTCGATCGCCGCATAGGCGCCGACGGCTCCGACGCTGACGACGGCGACGGCCGCGATGGATGCCGTCACGCGCACCGCTGCGGCGAACCCGCCGCGACCGGGCAGTCTTCCGTGCCGCACGGGCTCGGCCGGTCCGGGCACGCTCGAGACGACGACGTGTTCGTCGCCGAGCGCCTCACGGCCTTCTTCCCCCGCGAACCGTCCCCCGCCGGCATCCGCACCCCCAATACGCGATGGGCGCGATCCTACCGCCGCAGGCTGCGGTTTCGGCGTGAGATCAGGGCAGCGAGTCGAGGACGGATGCCAGGCCGTGCTCCTCGACGGTGCCGGTCACCTCGCTGGCGGCACGCTGCACATCAGCGGGGGCCTGCCCCATCGCCGCCGCGCGGCCGGCCGAACCGGCCCAGCTGAACATCTCGATGTCGTTGCGGCCGTCGCCGGCGGCGAGCACCCGCCGGTTCGGCACGCCGAGCCAGCCGCGCACGCGTTCGAGGGCGGTCGCCTTGCTGACGCCCTCGGGGGCGATGTCGAGCCACGCCGTCCAGCCGATCGAGTAACTGACCTGGTGCAGGCCCATCTCTTCGACGACGCCGAGGAAGTCGTCGAGGTCGTGACCGGGTGAGACGACGACGACACGGGTCGCTTCGACGCCGAACAGCTCTTCGAAGGCGACCTGGCGGGCGTCTTCGAGGTTCCAGCCGCCCGGGTCCTCCGTGTACAGGCGGTGCTCGTTCGCGAGCTCGACCATGAAGCGGCCCGTCGGCAGGAATTCGCGGATGCGCTGCAGCACCTCGGTCGGGTCGAAGATCTCGACCTCGACGCGCGAGTAGCCGCCCGGCCCCTCACCGTCGCGACCCATCGTGATGGCGCCGTTCGCGCAGACCACGTACTCGGGTTCGAGCCCGAGGCGGTCGAGCACCGGCTTCGTGGTGAACCAGGAACGGCCGGTGGCGAGCGTCACGATGTGGCCGCGGGCGCGGGCGGCGCGGATCGCCTCGGCGACGGACGCGTCGATGGTGCCGTCTTCGTGCATGACGGTGCCGTCGACGTCGAGGGCGACGAACCACGGATCCTCGCGCTCGGGGCGCCCGGCCTCGCCGAGGCGGACGCGGCCGGCGAGCTCGCTGCCGGCGGGATGCGCGCCGTCGGGGCCGTCGGCGCTCGCGCCGGCGGGATGCGTACCGAGCTCCGTACCGCCGTCCGCGCCCGTCATGCGACCGGCCGCAGCACGTCGAGGCCGCCGAGGAAGGGCCGCAGCACCTCGGGCACGATGACCGAACCGTCGGCCTGCTGGTGCGTCTCGAGGATCGCGACGAGCCAGCGGGTCGTGGCCAGCGTGCCGTTCAGGGTGGCGACCGGTGCGGTCTTCCCGCTCTCGGTGCGGTGGCGGATGTCGAGCCGGCGCGCCTGGAACGTCGTGCAGTTCGAGGTGCTCGTGAGCTCGCGGTACGCCTGCTGCGTCGGCACCCACGCCTCGACGTCGTATTTGCGGGCCGCGCTCGAACCGAGGTCGCCGGCGGCCGTGTCGATCACGCGGTACGACAGGCCGAGGTCCTGCAGCATCCCCTCCTGCCAGCCGAGCAGCCGTTCGTGCTCGGCCTCGGCCTCGTCGGGGTGCACATAGCTGAACATCTCGAGCTTGTTGAACTGGTGCACGCGGATGATGCCCCGCGTGTCTTTGCCGTGGCTGCCGGCTTCGCGCCGGTAGCAGGTCGACCAGCCCGCGTACCGCAGCGGACCGTCGGCCAGGTCGATGATCTCGCCCGAGTGGTAGCCGGCGAGGGCGACCTCGCTCGTGCCGGTGAGGTAGAGCTCGTCGGCCGGCAAGTAGTAGACCTCTTCGGCGTGCGAGCCGAGGAAACCGGTGCCCTGCATGATCTCGGGACGCACGAGGGTCGGGGTGATGAGCGGGGTGAAGCCCGCGGCGAGGGCACGGTCGAGCCCGAGGTTCATGAGCGCGAGCTCGAGCCTGGCGCCGACGCCCTTCAGATAGTCGAAGCGGGCGCCGGAGACCTTCGCACCGCGGGCCATGTCGATCGCGTCGAGCATCTCGCCGAGTTCGAGGTGGTCGCGGGGTTCGAAGTCGAACGCGGGGATGCCGCCGACCTCGCGGAGCACGACGTAGTCGTCTTCGCCGCCGGCCGGGACCCCGTCGATGACGACGTTGCCGATGCGCTGCACGGTCTGATCGAAGCGCTCGCCGGCCTCGCCGGCGGCCTGATTGGCCTCTTTCACGCGCACGGCCAGCTGCTGGGCCTCGGCGACGAGGCCGGCCTTCTCGTCCTTCGGCGCCTTCGCGACCTGCTTGCCGAAGGCGTTCTGCTCGGCCCGCAGCTGCTCGAACGCGGTGATCGCCTGGCGCCGGGAGGCGTCTGCGGCCAGCGCCTCGTCGACGAGCTCGACGGACTCGCCGCGGGCGGCCTGCGAACGCTTGATGAGCTCGGGATTCTCGCGGAGGAGGACGGGATCGATCACCCTTCCGAGTGTAGTCTCGGCCGCCGACACGCCCCTCTGCGGGCGGATGCCGTAGCGTTGAGTCGTGGTGGGGGGCGAACGATCGCGGGCGGATGCCGGTGCCGCCGGCATGCCGCGGGCGGCGATCATCTCGAATCCGTCGAAGGACGGCATCCGTCGCCTGCGCGAGGCCGTCGCCCATGCCGAACGCCGTCAGGGCTTCGCGCCGTCGCTCTGGATCGACACGAGCGCGGACGACCCGGGCGTCGGCCAGGCCCGCGAAGCCGTCGAGGCGGGCGTCTCCCTCGTCGTGGCGGCCGGCGGCGACGGCACCGTGCGCGCGGTCGCCTCGGGGCTGCGCGGCACCGGGGTTCCCCTCGGCATCGTGCCCGCCGGCACCGGCAACCTCTTCGCGCGCAACCTGCAGCTGCCCGTCGGCGACCTCGCCGATGCGGTCGTCGTCGCCTTCTCGGGGGTGGATCGCGCCGTCGACGTCGTGGTCGCCGAGGTCGAACGCGCCGACGGCTCCGAAGAGGCCTTCGCCTCCCTGGTCGTCGCGGGCGTCGGCATCGACGCGGCGATGATCCAGAAGACGAATCCGACGCTGAAGCGCCGCTTCGGGTGGCTCGCCTACGTCGACGGCGGGTTCCGTGCGCTGCCGGCATCCGCACCCTTCCACTTGAACTACCGCCTCGACGGGGCGCACCCCCGGCGGGCCCGCGCATCGAGCGTGCTCATCGCGAACCTCGGTTCGCTGCCCGGCAACATCGAGCTCATTCCCGATGCGGAATACGACGACGGCAAGCTCGACGTCGCCCTGCTGCAGCCGAGGAGCGTGTTCGGCTGGTTCTTCGTGTGGTGGAAGGTCGGCTGGGAGAACGTCGTCATGCGCCGCAGCCGCCTCGGCCGGCGCATCGTGGAGCGCTCCGGCGGGCGCACCGAGATCGTGTACCTCCGCGGCCGCGAGATCACCGTCGAGATGCCCGACGGGCCCGAGGAATTCGAGGTCGACGGCGACGGCTTCGGCGAGATCGTGCGCGCCCGCTTCCGCGTCGAGCCCGCCGCCCTCATCGTGCGCGCGGCGGAATAGGGCGCGCCGCGGCATCCACCGCATGCCGCCCCCAACGCGCCGCGGCATCCACCGCGGACACCGCCGTCAGGCGCCCGGTTCGCCCGTGATGAGGCCCCGCAGCCAGTCGCGGGCCTCGATGAAGACGGCGTCGTCGAAGCGCGACGGGTATTCGACCTCGCGGCGGTCGGCACGTGGATACGATCCGAGGAATATGACGTTCGGGCTCGTGCGGCGAAGGCCGAGGAGAGCGTCGGCGACGCGCTCGTCGGTGAGGTGGCCGTCGAGGTCGATGACGAATCGGTAGCGGCCGAGGGCATCGCCGATCGGGCGCGACTGCAGCTGGCTCATGTTCACGCCGCGCGTCGAGAACTGCTCCAGCATCGCCAGCAGCGCACCCGGCTCGTCGCTCGGCAGCTCGACGATGAGGCTCGTCTTGTCGGCACCCGTGCGATCCGGGATGCGGCGCGAGGCGCTCACGAGCACGAAGCGGGTCACCGCATTCGGGTTGTCGCCGATGTCGCGGGCCAGGACGTCGAGCTCGAGATGCTCCGTGATGCCGGGCGGGGCGATCGCGGCATCCGCCGACGCATCCTCGAACAGGGCCGCGGCGGCCTGCACGTTGCTCGTCGCCGGCAGGTGGCCGTGGGCGGGCAGCTCGCGCTCCAGCCAGCCGCGGCACTGCGCATAGGCGACGGGATGCGCGTTGATCGTGCGCACCTCGGCGAGCGTCGTTCCGGGCCGGGCCACGAGCACGAAGTTCACCGGGACGAGGTACTCCCCCACGATCCGGACGCCCGGCATCGTGGCGAGGGCGTCGAGGGTCGCGCCCACCCCGCCGTCGACCGAGTTCTCGATGGCGATGATCGCCGCGACGGATCTCCCGCTCGTCACGTCCGCGAGCGCCTCGCCGACGTTGTTGACCGGCCGCCACGGCTTGCCGGCGGCCTCGGGCACCTGCTTCAGCGCAGCCTCGGTGAAGGTGCCCGCCGGCCCCAGGTACGAGTAGCTCTCCCCCGTGTTCGCTGCATCCACCCTGCAAGCCTATGCCGCGCCGGCGACGCGACGCGGGTGACGATGTCGGCGGCCGGTGGAAGACTGAGGGCATGCATGAACGTGCAGGAACCCCGGCCCGGCCCGAGGACCTCGTCGACGTCGAGGCGCTCGTCCGCGCCTTCTACGATCGCGTGCCCGACCCGGCCGTTCCGGCCGAGCGCGTCGCCTTCGGCACCTCCGGCCACCGCGGCTCCGCGCTCGCCTCCTCGTTCACCGAGACGCATATCGTCGCGATCACGCAGGCCATCGTCGACTACCGGCGCGGGCAGGGCACGAGCGGGCCGCTCTTCATCGGCGCCGACACGCACGCCCTGTCGGCGCCCGCGATGACCGCCGCCCTCGAGGTGCTCGTCGGCAACGAGGTGCGCGTGCTCGTCGACGAATACGACGACTACGTGCCGACGCCGGCGCTCTCGCACGCGATCCTCACCTGGAACCGCTCGCCGCGGGCGGATGCCGAGGGCCGAGCCGACGGCATCGTCGTCACCCCCTCGCACAACCCGCCGGCCGACGGCGGCTTCAAATACAACCCGCCGCACGGCGGCCCCGCCGACTCCGACGCGACCGGGTGGATCGCCGCGCGCGCGAACGAGCTCATCGAAGCCGGCCTCGCCGGGGTGAACCGGGCCGAGCCGAGCGCCGTGGAGACGTACGACTTCCGCGGCCGCTACGTCGACGACCTCGAGAACGTCATCGACATCGACGCGATCCGCCGCTCCGGGCTCCGCATCGGCGCCGACCCGCTCGGCGGGGCATCCGTGTCGTACTGGGCGGCGATCCGCGACCGCTACGGGCTGCCGATCGAGGTCGTGAACGAACGCGTCGACCCCGCCTGGGGGTTCATGACCCTCGACTGGGACGGCAAGATCCGCATGGACCCGTCGAGCCCGTCCGCGATGGCCGGCGCCCTCGAAGCGGCCGGCCGCTTCGACATCCTCACCGGCAACGACGCCGACGCCGACCGCCACGGCATCATCACGCCCGACGGCGGCCTCATGAACCCCAACCACTACCTCGCGGTCGCCATCGAGTACCTCTTCGGGCACCGGCCGGGCTGGCGCGCCGACGCCGCCGTGGGCAAGACGCTCGTGTCGAGCTCCATGATCGACCGGGTCGCGGATGCCCTGGGCCGACGCCTCTGGGAGGTGCCCGTCGGCTTCAAATGGTTCGTGCCCGGGCTCGTCGACGGCTCGGTCGGCTTCGGCGGCGAAGAGAGCGCCGGCGCCTCGTTCCTGCGCTTCGACGGCACGGTGTGGACGACCGACAAGGACGGGATCCTGCTCGCGCTCCTCGCCTCCGAGATCCGCGCCGTCACCGGGCGCTCGCCCTCGGAGCTCTACCGGGGCCTCGCCGAGCGCTTCGGCGACCCCGCCTACGCGCGGCGCGACGCCCCGGCGAGCCCCGAGCAGAAAACCGCCCTGGGGGCGCTGGACGCGGCATCCATCGACGCCGACACCCTCGCCGGGCAGCCCGTCACCGCGAAGCTCTCGCGGGCCCCCGGCAACGACGCGCCCATCGGCGGCGTCAAGGTCACGACGGCCGACGCGTGGTTCGCCGCACGCCCCTCGGGCACCGAGAACGTGTACAAGCTCTACGCCGAATCGTTCCGCGGGCCCGAACACCTCGCGCTCGTGCAGGACGAGGCGCAGGCCATCGTGGATGCCGCGCTCGGCGGGAGCTCGTAGGGCGCCGCGGGCGGACGATCGGGGGCGGTGCGGTCCGGCATCCACACCCGAAACCCCCGGAGACGCCGAACGGCGCACCCCCGGAGGGATGCGCCGTTCGAAGAGGCGTCGCCTGAGTGGGCTGTCGCCTTACTTGATGGAGAAGTACGACACGGTGCCGCCGCCGGTGGCGAGGGCCTCGTCGACGTCCCAGAAGTCGATGTCCTTGGTGTGGCCGCCGACCCAGATCTTGGTGCCGGCGTCGGTGTGCTCGACCTGGGTCACGACGGCCGTGTGGTCGCGGTCACCGGAGTTGTCCCAGTCGAACTGGGCGACGTCGCCGACGCGGACCAGGTCGCGCTGGGTGTCGTCGAGCGGGGTCGCGCGGTCGGGGCGCGAGTTCAGGTAGTCGCGCATGGCGGTCGAGCTGATCCAGCTGGACGAGACGTTGCCGCCACGGTAGTGCCAGCCTTCGTCCTCTTCCCAGCCGCGCTCGAGGAGCGACTGGCTGGTGAAGTTGGCGCAGTCCACACCGGGCAGGACCATGTAGTGGTCGCTGTTGTAGTTCTGCCAGTGGGCCATGACGTAGTCGATCTGCTTCTGGACACCGGGGTCGCTCACGTAGGAGACGCCGAGCGTGGTCGGTGCGGCCTCGCCCTCCGCGGATGCGGGCTGGGCGCTGCCGGTCGCAGCGGGATCGATCTCGACGGGCTGGCCGTCGGCCGCGGTGAAGGCCAGCTCGGCTCCACCGGTGGCGGCATCCGAGACGCCGGGCACCGCGAAGGTGACCTGCTCGTTCTCGGCCTTGACGATCTCGGCCTCCTGGCCGCCGACGGTCACCTTGGCGACCTTGTCGAGGCCTTCGCCGGAGACGCTGACCTGGGCGCCGCCGCGGACGCTGACCTCGGTCGCCGACGGGCCGGTCGTGATCTTGGGATCGGCGGCAGGGGTGACGACGAGCTCGTCCTTCACGACATCGGTCGCCGGCTTGTTCGCCTTGCCGGTCAGGGCCGGAGCGAGCGACTGGATCGAGGCCTCGCTGAGCTGGGCGGAGGCGGCCTTGGCGGCTGCCTCCTGCTCACCGGCGGCGATGCCGCCGATGGCGGTCACGGCCATGAGGGCCGCGGCACCCGAGGCGAGCACGATGCGGAATCGGGCCTTGGATGCGGGGGAAGTCTGGGTTTCGGACGTGTTCGGGCGTGCAGAAAATACGTTTCGAGTAAGCAATGGTTCGGGTTTCGGTTCGGGTTCGGTTCGGGTTCTCCCCGTCTTGCGACGTCCATCGCCAAACGAGGAAATGACACTTAATCATGTTCGCTTGAAGAAGTCGTGGCCGAGCGCTGGGAAACCAGTGATAATCACTCACTTTTCGCGGATCCGGGCCGCCGACGGCCCATTTCGCGCCGAATCAGGCCGGATTCGGCCGCCCCCGGCGCGGATATTCCCCACCCGTTCGGCCGCGCTGCGGCATCCGCCCGGCCGCGCCCCAACATCCGCCCGGTCGGCCGCGCCCCGGCATCTGTTCGTTCGGCCGCGCCCCGGCATCTGTCCGTTCGGCCGCGCCCCGGCGTCTGTTCATTCGGCCGCGCCCCCGCATCCGCCCGCTCGGCCGCGCCCCAGCATCCGCCCGGTCGGCCGCGCCCCGGCATTCGCCGCCCCTGGCACCGCACCCGGCCGCCGCCGGCACCAGCCGAGGCTTCTGCGCAATGCAGGAGTCCACACGGCGTGTCGGGGGTGCCCATCAGCGAAAACCGGGCGCGACACGGATGCGCTCCTGCATTGCGCAGAGAAACGGGCGACGAACCGGAGGGACGATGCCGGAGCCGCCGCCGCCGACACCAGCCGAGGCTTCTGCGCAATGCAGGAGTCCACACGGCGTGTCGGGGGTGCCCATCAGCGAAAACCGGGCGCGACACGGATGCGCTCCTGCATTGCGCAGAGAAACGGGCGACGAACCGGAGGGGCGATGCCGGAGCGGCCGCCGCCGACACCAGCCGAGGCTTCTGCGCAATGCAGGAGTCCACACGGCGTGTCGGGGGTGCCCATCAGCGAAAACCGGGGCGCGACACGGATGCGCTCCTGCATTGCGCAGAGAAACGGGCGAGCGGTGGGCGCGCGAGGGGCGACGGATGGGCGAGCGCGGCGACGGATGGGCGAGCGCGGTGACGGGTGGGCGAGTGAGGGTGGAGAGTGGCGGGCGGGGCGGGCGGCGCGCCGCGGCATCCACTCGGGGAAGGGAAGGTCAGCCGGCGGCGGGGAGGCCGAAGAACTCCTCGAGGGTGGTGATGCCCTGCTCGTGCATCTCGGTCGCGAGGTCGACGCCGATGTAGCGGAAGTGCCACGGCTCCGGCGGGTACCCCGTCACGTCGACCTTGTCGGCGGGGTAGCGCAGGATGAAGCCGAAGCGGTACCCGTTGTCGCGCAACCACGCGCCCTCGGGGCTCGTCTCCAAGCACTCGAACGAGCAGCCGCCGACGGTGCCGATGTCGATCGTCAGCCCGGTCTGGTGTTCGCTGTGGCCGGGCGGCGCGGTCGTCGGATCGCTGCCGTCGCCGTAGAGCTCGACCTGCGTCTCGTAGTCGCGGAACGCGCTGTTGGACGCGAGCGCGAACCCCGGCTCAGCGCTCGCCGCCTCGAACATCGCGACCACGGCATCCGCCGCCTCCTGCCGCATGAGCGGCTCCCAGGTGTGCTCGACGGGCACCTCGACGAGATCGTCCGGCATGTAGTCGATCGGGTTCAGCGCGCGCAAGCGGTTCACGACCACCCAGATGCTCGCGGGGTCGTCGATGGATCGCGCGGTCTTGTCGAAGGTGTCGATGCTCGCGGGCGGTTCGCTCGTCGGCGGGGCGGCGCGCGGCGTCGGCCGCGTCGACCCGGGTGTGGATGCCGTGGGCTCGCCCGACGGGCCGGCGCCGCCGCTCAGGAGGCCGACGACGAGCGCGACGATCAGGGCGACGACGAGGATGCCGGCGACGAGGATCGTGCGGTTCCGCCGAACCCGGCGAGAGACCGGCGGAGGCGTTTCAGACACCGTTCGAGCCTATCCGAGCGCCCGCCGGGCGCCGAGCCGCCGCCGGGGCGCGGCCGAGCCCCGCGCAGAAGTGCCGATCTCCCGTGGGAGTGCGGAAATCCCGGCACTCCCGCGGGAGATCGGCACTCCTGCAACGCGCGGGACGGGAGATCGGCACTCCTGCGGGAGACCGGCACTCCGGTACGACGGCGCGCCGCGCAGGGCGCGGCGCGGAGTGGGCGCGACGGGGCGGCGCGCAGGGCGCGGCGCGGAGTGGGCGCGACGGGGCGGCGCGGCGCGACGGCGCGGCGCGGAGTGCGCGCGGCGGGGTGGCGCGGCGCGCAGGGCGCGGCCGAGCCCCGCGCAGAAGTGCCGATCTCCCGTGGGAGTGCGGAAATCCCGGCACTCCCACGGGAGATCGGCACTCCTGCGGGAGCCACTGCGACAGATCGGCACTCCGGCGGAGACCGGCACTCCGGTACGACGGCGCGGCGCGGGGGATACGCCGTGAGAGCGCTCTCTTGACAGGGCGGCTCGAAGGTGCGTAGAGTCTCGTCCGGTTCGTGAGAGCGCTCTCACGAAAGCGACACGAGGGCGCAGCGAGCCGTGGCATCCACACACCGCAGCACCCCGCACGGGAACCGCGCGCACACCGCGCGGAGCCCGCGCACCCGAATCCCACCCACGCACAAAGGAGTGACCGTGAAGCTTTCACGCCACACGAGAGCCGCGGCGGCCGTTGCCGGCGCGGCATCCATCGCACTCCTCGCCTCCGCTTGCGCCACCGGCGGCGGCGAGGGATCCGAGGGGGGCGACGTCGAACTGACCGTCACCACCTTCGGCACCTTCGGCTACGAGGACCTCTACAAGGAGTACGAGAAGCTCAACCCGGGCGTCACCATCAAGGCGACGAACATCGACACCGGCGGCAACGCCCGCACGGACGTGTTCACGAAGCTCGCCGCGGGCTCCGGCCTCAGCGACGTCGTCGCCATCGAAGAGGGCTGGCTCGGCGCCATCATGGAGGTCAGCGACCAGTTCGTCGACCTCACCGAATACGGCATCGAGGACCGCAAGGCAGACTGGGTCGACTGGAAGTACGACCAGGCCACCGACCCCGACGGCCGCGTCATCGGCTACGGCACCGACATCGGCCCGACCGGCATCTGCTACAACGGCAAGGCCTTCGCCGCCGCCGGCCTGCCGAGCGACCGCGACGAGGTCGCCGCCCTGCTCGAGGGCAGCTGGGCCGACTACTTCGACGTCGGCCGCCAGTACACCGCCAAGACCGGCAAGGCATGGTTCGACCAGCCCGGCTTCGTGTGGAACTCGATCGTCAACCAGATGCCCGAGGGTTACTACACCTCCGACGGCGAGCTGAACGTCGAGGGCAACGCGGAGCTCCGCAAGAACTTCGACCTGCTCGCCGCCGCGGTCGGCGACGGCCTCTCGGCCCAGCAGGCGCAGTGGGACTGGAACGGCGGCAAGTCGTTCGTCGACGGCACCTTCGCGACCATGGTCTGCCCCGGGTGGATGCTCGGCACGATCAAGGGCCAGCTCGAAGCCGCAGGCGGCGACGCATCCGCCGGATGGGACTTCGCCGACGTGTTCCCCGGCGGCCCGTCGAACTGGGGCGGTGCGTTCCTGTCGGTCCCCGAGACCAGCCAGCACAAGGAGGAAGCCGCAGAGCTCGCCGACTGGCTCACCCAGCCCGAACAGCAGGTGAAGCAGTCCAAGGCCGCCGGCAACTTCCCGTCGACCCTCGAGGCGCAGAAGGTGCTTGCCGACGAGGCCGAGCCGAACGAGCTGTTCAACGACGCGCCGACCGGTGCGATCCTCGCGGCCCGCGCCGAGGGCGTGAAGGCCCAGTTCAAGGGCCCCGACGACTCCGTCATCCAGGAGAACGTCTTCGGCCCGCCGCTGCAGGCCCTCGACCGCGGTGAGACCGACGCCGACGGCGCCTGGGAGCAGGCGGTCGGCCTGCTGCACGAGCTCGTCGAGGAGTGAGACCGGCCGGGGGCCGGGCGCACGTCGCCCGGCCCCCGGCATCCACACCCGGCATGCGCCGGCCCGGCATCGCCACCCCGGCATCCACACCCGGCATGCGCCGGCCCCCGGCATCCACCCACGCAGCAGAACGGCACCCCATGACCACCACGCTCCGCCCGCCGCGGACCGAGGCGCCAGCACGCATCGGGTTCAGACAGCGGCTCTCGCGCCTCGACCAGAAGGCCTCCCCCTACCTCTACGTGTCGCCGTTCTTCATCCTGTTCGCGGTGATCGGCCTCTTCCCCCTCGTCTACACGCTCTTCGTCTCGCTGCACGACTGGGATCTGCTGAAGGGCCAGGGCGACTTCGTCGGCCTCGAGAACTTCCAGGCGATCCTCGGCGACCGCATGTTCTGGAACTCGATCGGCAACACGATCAGCATCTTCCTGCTGTCGGCGATCCCGCAGCTGGCGGCAGCCCTGCTCATCGCCTACCTCCTCGACCAGGGCCTGCGCGCACCCACCTTCTGGCGCATGGGCGTGCTCGTGCCCTACATCGTCACCCCCGTCGCCGCCGCGCTCATCTTCTCCAGCGCCTTCAACGAGGCCGACGGGCTCGTGAACAACCTCCTGAACCTCGTCGGCATCCCCGACCAGGAATGGAAGCACGACACCTTCCTCAGCCACCTCGCGATCGCGACGATGGTGAACTTCCGCTGGACCGGGTACAACGCCCTCATCCTCCTCGCCGCCATGCAGGCCGTGCCCCGCGACCTCTACGAGTCGGCCGCGATCGACGGCGCTGGGCCGGCCCGCCGCTTCTTCTCCATCACGGTTCCGTCGATCCGCCCCACCCTCATCTTCGTCATCATCACGGCGACGATCGGGGGCCTGCAGATCTTCGCCGAGCCCAAGCTCTTCGACCCGTCGACGGCCGGCGGCATCGGCGGCAGCGACCGCCAGTTCCAGACGACCGTGCTGTTCCTGTGGGAGCTCGCGTTCTTCCGCCGCGACTTCGGCGAGGCATCGGCGGTCGCCTGGTTGCTGTTCCTGCTGATCGTCGGCTTCGGCGTCGTCAACTTCCTCATCTCGCGGCGGATCGCCACCGGCGACGGGCCGCGCGCATCCCGTCGCGCAACCCGCCCGAACCGCAGCACCCGCCGCGCCCAGGCCAGAGGAGGCATGCGATGAGCACGCTCACGCCAGAATCCGCAGTGGATGCCGGAAGCAGCGCCCCCGCGGCATCCACCCCCGACGCCGGCGGTCGCCGGCCCCGTGCCCGTCGCCGCCGCGGCGCCGGCACCGCCGGCCTCGGCAGCCGCCCCGGCTTCCTCATCTACGGACTCCTCAGCGCCTTCCTCATCGGCAGCATGTATCCGCTGTGGTGGTCGTTCGTCGTCGGCAGCGGCACGAACGCGACCCGCGGGGAGACGCTGCCGCTCATCCCGGGCGGCAACTTCCTCGCGAACGCGGCGAAGGTCTTCGACGCCATCCCGTTCTGGCTCGCGCTCGGCAACTCGGTGCTCGTCTCGGCCGTGATCACGGTGTCGGTCGTGACGTTCTCGACCCTCGCCGGGTACGCGTTCGCGAAGCTCCGCTTCCGGGGCCGCGACGGCCTCATGGTGTTCGTGATCGCGACGATGGCGATCCCGACGCAGCTCGGCATCATCCCCCTCTTCATGGTGATGCGCCAGCTCGGCTGGACGGGCACCCTCGGCGCCGTCATCGTGCCGACCCTCGTGACCGCGTTCGGCGTGTTCTTCATGCGGCAGTACCTCGTCGACGTCATCCCCGACGAGCTCATCGAAGCCGCCCGCGTCGACGGGGCGAACCAGTTCCGCACCTTCCTGACGGTGGGGCTTCCGGCCGCGCGCCCCGCGATGGCGATCCTCGGGCTGTTCACGTTCATGACGGCGTGGACGGACTACCTGTGGCCGCTCATCGTGCTCGGCCCCACCAACCCCACCCTGCAGACGGCGCTCAGCCAGCTGCAGTCGGGGTTCTACGTCGACTATTCGATCGTGCTCACCGGTGCGATCCTCGCAACCATCCCGCTGCTGGTGCTCTTCGTGGTCGCCGGAAAGCAGCTCATCTCCGGAATCATGGCAGGAGCAGTCAAGGGCTGATGAACGGCACCGATTTTCCGAGCGACTTCATCTGGGGCTCGGCGACCGCCGCTGCCCAGATCGAAGGCGCCGCGCACGAAGACGGCAAAGGCGACTCGGTCTGGGACGCGTTCGCGCGGGTTCCGAACGCCGTCGCCGGCGGCGACACCCCCGAACGCGCCGTCGACCACTACCACCGCATGCCCGAAGACGTCGCGCTCATGCGCGAGCTCGGCCTCGACTCGTACCGCTTCTCGGTGTCGTGGGCACGCATCATGCCCGACGGGCGCACCGTCAACCCCGCCGGGCTCGCGTTCTACTCGCGGCTCGTCGACGAACTGCGCGCGGCCGGCATCCTGCCGTGGCTGACGCTCTACCACTGGGACCTGCCGCAGACCCTGCAGGAAGAGGGCGGCTGGGCGAACCGCACCACCGCGGCCCGCTTCGCCGACTACGCCGAGGTCGTCTACGAGGCCCTCGGCGACCGCGTCGAACACTGGACGACCTTCAACGAACCGCTGTGCTCCTCCCTCATCGGGCACGTCGGCGGCGAACACGCCCCCGGGCTGAACAACCCCTGGGCCGGCCTCGCGGCGGTGCACCACCAGCACCTCGCGCACGGGCTCGCGGTCTCGCGGCTGCGGGGCCTCGCGGATGCGGCGGGCCGGGGCATCCATCTGGGGATCACCCTGAACCTCACGAACGCGGTGCCCGCCGACCCCGAAGACCCCGCAGACCTCGACGCGGCCCGCCGCCTCGATGCGATCTGGAACCGCATGTTCCTCGACCCCATGCTTCGCGGCGCATACCCCGCCGACCTGCTGCAGGACGTCGCCGGTTACGAGCTCGAAGCGCGCATCATGCCCGGCGACCTCGAGATCATCTCCGCCCCCATCGACTTCCTCGGCGTCAACCATTACCACGACGACCAGGTGTCGGGGCATCCGCTGCCGCCGTCGGCGCGCGCCTCGCTCAGGCCCACCGACAAGCCGGGCCGTTCGCCGTTCGTCGGCAGCGAGTTCCTCGGCTTTCCGACGCGCGGGCTGCCGCGCACCGCGATGGACTGGGAGGTCAACCCCGACGGCCTCCGCCGCCTGCTCGTACGCCTCGGCGAGGAGTACGAGCAGCTGCTGCCGCCGCTCTACGTCACCGAGAACGGTTCGGCTTACGACGACGTCGTGGCCGCCGACGGCGCCGTGCACGACCCCGAACGGGTCGCATACCTCGAAGCGCATGTGGATGCCGTGGCGCGCGCCATCGCAGACGGCGCCGACGTGCGCGGCTACTTCGTATGGTCGCTGCTCGACAACTTCGAATGGGCGTGGGGCTACGGCAAGCGCTTCGGGATCGTCCGCGTCGACTACGAGACCATGCAGCGCACCCCGAAGGACAGCGCCCTGGCATACGCTCGAATCATCGCCGGATCGCGCGCCGCCGCCTGACGCGCCAGCTCACCCAGGGGGAACGATGACCGAGGAGGAGAGGGCCGTGCGGGGCGCCGCGGGCGCCGGGCGGGATGCTGCGGGCGGCGGTGCCGGGGGCGGGGGCGCCGGCGGACCGGCGCCGGGGGTGCGAGCGCGGCCGGAAGCGCCGGCGACCCCGGAGCGGGGGTAGTGCCGGGGGCGGGGGCGCTGCGGCATCCGCACCCGAACCCTCGGCCGCGCCGACGCTGGAAGCCGTCGCCGCCCTCGCCGGGGTGTCGCGGGCGACCGTCTCGCGCGTCGTCAACGGCTCCCCGAAGGTCAAGCCCGCCGCCGCCGAAGCCGTCCACGCCGCGATCGCCGAACTCGGCTACGTGCCGAACCGCGCCGCCCGCTCGCTCGCGAGCCGCCGCACGCAGGCCATCGCGCTCGTCGTGCCCGAATCGGTCGCCCGCGTCTTCGCCGACCCCTTCTTCGCCTCGATCGTGCAGGGCGTCGCGCTCGCCCTCGCGCCCACCGACTACACGCTGACGATGCTCATCGAATCCGAGCAGGACCCGGGCAAAACCCGCCGCTACCTCGCCGGCGGCAACGTCGACGGCGCGATCGTCGTCTCGCACCACACCGGCGACCACTCCTTCGCCGAACTGAACCGGAGTCTGCCGGTCGTCTTCGGCGGCCGGCCGCTCGACGCCTCCGCCGAGTCGGGGTACAGCGTCGACGTCGACAACGTCGGGGCCGCGGCGGATGCCGCACGCCACCTCATCGCACGCGGACGCCGCCACCTCGCGACGATCGCCGGGCCGCAGGACATGCCTCCGGGCGTGGACCGGCTCGCCGGGTTCCGGGCGGGAGCCGGGGCCGCGTCGGGCGCCGGGGCGTCGGCCGCAGCTGGCGCAGAGGACGCCGGGGCATCCGCTTCGGCCGGCGCGGCCGGCATGTCCGGTGCCGCGGTGCTCGTCGAATACGGCGACTTCTCACCGGCATCCGGAGCCGCCGCGATGCGCCGCCTGCTCGAGCGCGGCGAGCCGATCGACGCCGTGTTCACCGCGAACGACCAGATGGCGCTCGGGGCGTGCACGGCGATCCGGGATGCCGGGCTCACCGTCCCCGGCGACATCGCCGTCGTCGGCTTCGACGACGACCTCTCGGCGGCGACCGCCTCGCCGCCGCTCACGACGGTGCACCAGCCCTCCGTCGAGATGGGCGCCGAGATGGCGCGCATCCTCGTGCGCCTCATCGAGGGCGAAGAGGTGCCCCGCCTCACCCTGCTGCCCACCCGCCTCGTGGTGCGCGCCTCGAGCTGAGGCGGCACGCCTGAGGGCGCCGCACGGGCGCCCCACGGCATCCACCGCCGGCCGGCACCCCGCCCCTGCCCCGCATGCCGACACTCCGCACGCCCAACGCGCGCGGTCTCCCGCCAGCGCCCCCGTCAGGCATGCCGATTCCCCGCCGACCCGTCAGGCGTACCGATTCCCCGCCGACCCCGTCAGGCGTGCCGATTCCCCGCCGACCCCTTCGTCCGATCGTCCCCCAACCCCGTCAGAAGTGCCGATCTCCCGTGGAAGTGCCGATCTCCCGCCAACGCATCTCCAGGAGTGCCGATCTCCCGCCGGAGTGCCCGGAAGTCGGCACTCCCACAGGAGATCGGCACTCCTGGCGCCGGGCGACCGCCGCACGGGCGCCCCACGGCATCCACCGCCGCCCCGCACCCCGCCCACCGCCGGCACTCTCACCCTCCCCCTGCGCAATGCAGGACCGCGCGCGTGTCGCGGGGCGTTCTGCCGCATGAGCAGCGCGACACGCCGTGCGCACTCCTGCATTGCGCAGAGGAGGACGCGGGTCGGAGGTCTGCGGAGCGATGAACGGGGTGGCGTGGATGCCCGGGGCCAGCCCGCTGCGCCGAGTGGATGCCGGGGCGCGAACCACGTGGCTGCGGCGCAGAGCTCACCCTCCCCCTGCGCAATGCAGGACCGCGCGCGTGTCGCGGGGCGTTCCGCCGCATGAGCAGCGCGACACGCCGTGCGCACTCCTGCATTGCGCAGAGGACAGGTGGCTCAGCAGTCGGCGGGGCGACGAACGTGAGGAGAGAGCGCGAGGAGGGAGCAAGGAGCCGGGCGCGCGAGGAGCAGGAGCGAGCCAGCGCACGAGGAACAGGAGCGAGCCAGCGCGCGAGGAACGGGAGCGAGCCAGCGCACGAGGAGCAGGAGCGAGCCAGCACGCGAGGCGGGAGCGAGCGGCGGGGGCGGGAGCCGCGCGCGGCTACCGGAACGCCGGCACGACCTCGGCGGCGATCAGGTCGAGCAATTCGAGGTCGTCGAAGTCGAGCACCTGCAGGTAGACGGTCTCGACCCCGATGTCGGCGAGGCCGCCGATGCGGTCGACGGCCTCGGCGGGGGTGCCGCCGATGCCGGTACGGCGGAGTTCCGCGGCGTCGCGGCCGATGCGGTCGGCGCGGCGGGCGTACTCGGCCTCGCTCGCGCCGACGGTGGTCGTCAGCGCGGCCGTGTAGGCGAGGGATGCGGGGTCGCGTCCGGCATCCACTGCGGCCTGCCGGACGAGCCCGAAGAGCTCGGCGATCTCGGCGTCGGAGCGGAACGGCACGTTGAACTCGCTCGCGAACCGGGCCGCGAGCGCCGGCGTGCGCTGCTTGCCCGCACCGCCGACGATCAGCGGGATCGGCTGCTGCACGGGCTTCGGCAGCGCCGGCGAGTCCTCGAGCAGGTAGTGCTCGCCGGCGAACGAGAACCGCTCGCCGGCCGGCGTGCCCCACAACCCGGTGACGACCGCAAGCTGCTCCTCGAGCATCCCGAACCGCTTGGGCGGGAACGGGATGCCGTACGCGCGGTGCTCGGCCTCGAACCAGCCCGTGCCGAGGCCGAACTCGACGCGGCCGCCGCTCATCTCGTCGACCTGCGCGACCTGCACCGCGAGCAGGCCCGGGTGCCGGAACGTCGCACTCGTGACGAGCGTGCCCAGCCGGATCGTCTCGGTCTCGCGCGCGATCGCGCCGAGCGTGACCCAGGAATCGCTCGGCCCCGGCATCCCGTCGCCGCCCATCGCGAGCAGGTGATCGCTGCGGAAGAACGCGTCGAACCCGAGCGCCTCGGCGCGCCGCGCCATCGCGAGCTGCTGCGCATAGCTCGCGCCCTGCTGCGGTTCGGTGAAGATGCGGAACTTCATACGGTGGGCTCCTCGGGGGCGGGTACGGCTGTGGTGGATACGACCGGGTCGGGGGTGGATGCCGGAGCGCGCCCCGGCCCGTCGTCGAACTCGACGCCGGCGAGCTCGGCGAAGCGTGCGCGCATGACGGCGACCGATGCGTCGTCGTCCTCGATCAGCACGAAGCGGCGGCCGAGGGTCGCGGCGACGACCCCGGTCGTTCCGGAGCCGGCGAACGGATCGAGCACGAGATCGCCTTCGCGGCTGGACGCCTGCAGGATGCGGCGCACGACCCCCTCGGGTGTGCGGTCGCCGTGCGCGGCCGGAGCTCCGCCCGCGGCATCCGCACCCGGGTCGGGAGCGGCGGCACTCGCGCCGTCGGCACCGGCGACACTCGCGCCCGCGGCCGACTCCGCGGTCGCACCGCGCGCGGCATCCGTACCCGAAGCATCCGCACCCCGGGCCGAGCCGGCGGCCTGCCCGCGGTCGCCGCCGACGATCGTGTGCCACCAGACATCGGTAGGCAGCTTTCCGAGCGCAGCTTTTTCGGGCGTGACCAGCCCCGGAGCCATGTAGGGCTCACGATCGACGGCCGACGCGTCGAACCAGACGCGTTTCGGGTCGCGCGCGTAGACGAGGATCGTGTCGTGACGGCGCGGCCAGGCGGCGGTCGCGGGCTCGCCGAAACCGGTGACCCAGACGATCTCGTTCATGAAGCCGTCGCGGCCCACGAGCGCATCGAGCATGACCTTCGCGTAGTGCGCTTCGCGCGCGTCGAGGCGGAGGTAGAGGGTTCCGTCGGCGGCGAGCAGGCGCCACACTTCGGCGATGCGGGGTTCGAGGAAGCCCCAGTAGTCGTCGAAGCGGTCGTCGTAGCGGGCGAGGGCGGCGCGCACCTCGTCGGCGGTGCCGCCGCGCAGGCGCGACACGGCATCCGTCGCCCCGCGTGCGGGCGCGGCGAGCGGGGCGTCGCGTCGCGGGTTCGCGGGCGGATGCAGGTAGGCGACGGTGACCGACCCGGCGCCGAGCGCGCGCAGCGCCTCGAGGGAGTCCGCATGGATGATGCGGCCGGATTCGGCGGGCATGCGTCAATCCTGCCAGGGCGCCGCCGCCGCGGCACGCCGCGTCGCCTACAGGTCGAGGCGGATGGAACCGCGGTAGCGGGGCGCGGTGCGCTCGCCGCGTTTGCGCGGAGGCGCCGCGAGTTCGTCCTCGTCGTCGATGAACGCGATGCCCTTGTCGCCGTCGCCGGGCAGCGGGGCGGGGGCGGGCAGCATCGACTGCCGGTCGAGTTCGACCTGCGCCTCGTACTTGCGGGGCGCGAAGACTTCGTCGCCGATGCCGAAGACGCCGGCGCCTCCCCCTCCGCGCCGTTTGTCGCGGAGGTCGATCCAGCCGAGCCGGATGGCGACCGCGCCCAGCACCACCGCTCCCGCGATGATCGCCGACACGATCCAGCCATTCACGCGGGCGAGTCTAGCCGAGCCGACCGAACGCCTCGTGCCGGGTGTGGATGCCGGGGCGCGCCGTCACGGCCGATCCGCCGTCAGGGCACCCGGTTCAGCCACTCCGGGGTGGAGAACTTCGAGGCGACGAGCGCTTCGGCCTCGGCGAGTTCGTCGTCCGTGACGTGGCCGGGGGTCGCTCCGTAGAGGGTGGTGAAGGTCTGCTTGAGGCTTTCGATGATGGCCGCGCGGCTGAGACCGGTTTGCGAGCGGAGCGGATCCACCCGCTTGTCGGCCGAGGCGATGCCCTTGTCGCTGAGCTTCTCGCGGCCGATGCGCAGGACCTCGAGGAGTTTGGCGTTGTCGATGTCGTACGACATGGTGACGTGGTGGAGCACGCCGCCGTTGCCGAGCCGCTTCTGCGCGGCGCCGCCGATCTTGCCGAGGGGGCTCGCGATGTCGTTGAGGGGCTGGTACGTGGCGTCGATGCCGAGGGTACGGAGGCCCTGCAGCACCCAGTCGTCGAGGAACGCGTAGGAGTCGGCGAAGCTCATGCCCTGCACGAGTTCGGCGGGCACGTACAGGGAGTAGGTGACGACGTTGCCCTTCTCCATCATCATCGCGCCGCCGCCCGAGATGCGGCGCACGACCTCGAAGCCGTGGCGCGCGGCGCCGTCGGGGTCGACCTCGTTCTTGACGGACTGGAAGCTGCCGATGACGACGGCCGATTCGTCCCATTCCCAGATGCGGAGCGTCGGTTTGCGGCGGCCTTCGCCGACGCGGGTGGCGAGGACTTCGTCGAGCGCGAGGTGCACGCGCGGCGGCACGGCGGCGTCGTGCACGAGCTCCCATTCGAAGTCCGCCCAACTGCGAGCGTCGGTGAGGGCACGGCGGACGGCGACGGCGACGGCTTCGGCCGAGAAGCCGAGGAGGACGGCGTCGTCACGCAGGCTGCCGCTGATGGCGGCGGCGATGGATTTCGCGTCGGATGCTGCCGGCAGCCCGTTCACGGCGGCGTCGATGTCGCCGAGGGCTTCGTCGGGTTCGAGGAAGAAGTCGCCGGCCAGGCGGAAGTTCCTGATCACCCCATCGTCGACGTCGAAGTCGACGACGACGAGCTTGCCGCCGGGAACCTTGTACTCACCGTGCATGGCGACCATGCTATGCCCGGCCTCCGACACTCGGCGCGGCGCGGGGCGGCGACCCGGCTCCCGGGCCGCGCCGCCCGGAGCCGCGGAGGCTCAGCGCCCGAAGATGCGGGAGAAGAATCCGCCCGTGGAGGCCTGCTTGGGGTGGTCGCCGGGGCACCACTGCCCGGCCGGAACGGTGCGCTTGACGTCGGCGACGTGCTGGCCGCAGCCGGCCCAGGTGGTCTTGCCGCAGGTCTTGCAGGTGACGGCTCGGCACATAGTGGGGTTCCTCGTTCTCTCGGGTGTGGATGCCGGAGCGCGCTCGCGCCGCCGGGCACCGGTCGCATGCGCGACCCCTCGACAATACCCGAGGGGGTATTCACTGCCTGGGAGAAGCATGTGGAAGCGGCCGCGCCCCGGGCGGCGCCGATAGGCTCCGGGCCATGGGAAACGCGGCACGACCCGACTCGGCACGGCTCGTCGCATGGGGATCCGCGATCGTCCTGGCCCTCGCCGACATCGCGACCTCGATCGCCACGGCGAGTCTCTGGCCACTCGCAGCCTTCGCCGGGCTCGCGATCCCGCTCATGCCCTTCAGAACTCGCAGCTGACCGTGTCGCGGTACCTGCCTGCACGGGCGGCCCGGATGGTGCCGGCGGTGAGGGCTTGCGTTGGGGCCGCGGCGATCTCGATCGTGTCGCTGTCCTCCAGCCAAGGCGCGTCCGAGCAGGCCGCGAGCACCGTCCATTCAGGCGAACCGCGAGTGAAATCGAAATCGTCGCTGTCGCCGCCGAACAGCACCGAAACATCCTGTAGCAGGTAGGTCGCGTCCTCCGGCAGGTACTGATCGGCTTCGGCCATCGTCACTCCGACCAGGTCCGACGGCGCTGTCGTCCGGGGCTGCGCACACCCGAGGAGACCGAGGACCATGGCGACAGGTAGGCTGACGCCGGCGAGCGTTCTCAGTAGCAATAGATCGAATTCGGTGTCGGGTTGAACGCGGACAGGGATGCGCTCGTGCGATCCGAGACGATGATCGCGTCCACGTAGGTGAGCTCACGGATCTTGTACGTATGCTTGGTCCCGATCGGCTTCGCCCGCCAGGACTGGCCTGCCGAGAGGGCCGGCGACTCGCAGGAAACGCTGATGCTCTGCGTCGCCGCCGAGCTGACGTTGAGGCTCGAGGCCACCTGCGCACGCGTCGCTCCGAAAGACAGGCCGATCGTGCGTGTGGCGCTGCTGCCGCTTCGAACGGTCCGTGTCTTCACGCCGAAAGCGTATCGAGGGGCACTGGTGGGTCCATACCCCCAAAAGATGCGACATGCGGTCCTGGAAGAGCGCACCGCATCAACCGCACCGCCACCTCACGGAGGGCAAGTCCCGTGATGTGGGGTAGCGCGGTGTGTTCCTTCGCTGGCGGACTTCAGCGGCGAGTGCGGGGAGGTCAGCCCCTTCTCGGTACCGGTGAAGGACCGTCTCGATACCCACAGGCCTCAGTCGACGGCGAAGCGTTCGTCGAGCCAGCACACGAGGTCGGCGATGACCGCGTCGCGGTTCGTCTCCTGGAAGAGCTCGTGGCGGGCGCCCTCGTAGGCGATGAGCGAGACGTCCACGAGGCCGGCGCGGCGCTCGTAGGCGAGGGCGAGGCACCGGGCGCTCTCGGCGCCGCCGAGCGGGTCGTCGGTGCCGACGAGGATGAGGAGGGGCAGTTCGGGCGGCAGCCCGCGGGCGGGGCGGCCGAGCAGGCGTGCGGCGTCGCGCAGGCCGAAGAGCTTCTGCAAGGGCACGGTCGTCGTGTACGGGTCGTCGATGAAGGCCTGCGCGACGGCGGCGTCGCGGCTCAGCCACTCCATGCCGGTGTCGCCGGTCGCCCGGAATCGTCGGTTCAGATCGCCCGATTCCATATGCCGCAGGGTGCGGTAGGCGGTGCCGGTGAACACGACGCCGTCATAATCGAGCGGATGCCGGTTCACGATGATCTGGCCCATCAGCGAACCCCAGGAATGCCCGAGGAACACGAGCGGCACGTCCGGTTCGGCGTCGCGGATGACGCCCGTGAAGCCGCGCACCGCGTCGATCGCCGCGCGCAGGCCGCCCGGGCCGAGCCGCCCCATCCGGTCGAGGTCGCCGCCGTGCTGCTCGAAGCCGGTCTGTCCGTGCCCACGGTGGTCGTTCGCGTACACCGTGTACCCGGTGGCGTTGAGCTCGGCGATGAGCCACGCATACCGGCCGATGTGCTCGCCGACGCCGTGCGCGAGCTGCACGACCGCGCTCGGCTCGGGCACGCGGTGCGCCTCGTAGTGGATGTGCACGCCGTGCGCGTCGGTGAAGTGCGGCATGAGCACAGTGTGGCAGGGGTGGATGCGGGTGCGCACCCGGCATCCACCGCCGCATCTGCTTCTCTACTGTCGAAAGCCCGCTAACCGGGCTCTTCGGAGATCTGGTGGGGGTGAGGTGTCCGGGGCGTGACTGGCGTGTAGGGGTCGAGGTCCCCGAGGATCAGAAGCGCTAACCACCTGATTCCGACCGAGGACCTCGACGTGCTTCACCTTACTTCGGGGCGCGTTGACGCGCGTCCGGCTGCTGATCCCTGTGACCGTTGTGACCTGCTGCTGGGCCTGGACGGGGTCCACGTCGAGCATGTCGATCGCCGTGACGGCCTGCTGACGGTCACGGTCTCCAGCCCGCCGGGACCTGCCGGGTGCCCATCGTGCGGGGTGATCGCGACCGGTCGTGGCCGCCGACGCCGGGTGCTGCGGGACGTGCCTGGCGCTGACCGGGTGCGCCTGGTATGGCGGCAACGCGTCTTCCGCTGCGAGGACACCGACTGCGGCCGGAAGACGTTCATGGAACAGCTCCCGTCGTTGGTCGCCCCACGCGGATCGATCACGGCCCGTGCCGTGGTCTGGGCGATCGGGCAGTTGCGTCGCGAACACGCCACCGTCCAAGGCTTGGCTCGTCAGCTCGACACGTCGTGGAAGACGCTCTGGCGGGCCGTCGAACCCGAACTCGAGCAGCTTGCCGCCGACGAGTCCCGGTTCGACGGGGTCAGCACCCTCGGTGTCGATGAACACATCTGGCACCACGTCGATCCCGCATGCGCGGCCCGAAGGAGTTGACCGGGATGGTCGACCTGACCCGCGACGAGCACGGCAAGACGCACGCCAGGCTGCTGGACCTCGTGCCCGGCCGTTCCGGGCGCGTCTACAAGGCCTGGCTGGACCAACGCGGCGAGGACTTCCGTCGGAACGTGAAAGTGGCCGCCTTGGATCCCTTCGCCGGCTACAAGGCCGCCATCGACGACAAGCTCCACGACGCGATCGCCGTGCTGGACGCGTTCCACGTTGTGAAGCTCGCTACCGCCGCCGTCGACGAGGTCCGCCGCCGGGTCCAACAGGACACCCTCGGCCATCGCGGCCGGAAGGGCGACCCGCTCTACGGGATCCAGACCATCCTCCGCGCCGGGGCCGAGCACCTCACCGACAAGCAACGAGCACGTCTGGTCGCCGCGATCAACGCCGACCCCGCCCACGAGGAAGTCTTCATCGCCTGGCAGTGTGCACAGCAACTCCGCGCCGCCTACCACGCGAAGGATCTGGCCCAAGGACGACGGATCGCCGTCACCGTCGTCGACACGTTCCACACCTGCCCGATCCCCGAGATCGCCCGCTTGGGCCGCACCCTGAGACGGTGGCGCGACGCGTTCCTGGCCTACTTCACCACCGGCCGCTCATCCAACGGCGGCACCGAGGCCGTGAACGGCATCATCGAACTCCACCGCCGCCTCGCCAGAGGCTTCCGCAACCGCCACAACTACCGCCTCCGCATGCTCCTCGCCGCCGGCGGCCTCACCCCATGACCCCCACCGGATGTCCGAAGAGCCGCTAAGGCTCTTCGGAGATCTGGTGGGGGTGAGGTGTCCGGGGCGTGACTGGCGTGTAGGGGTCGAGGTCCCCGAGGATCAGAAGCGCTAACCACCTGATTCCGACCGAGGACCTCGACGTGCTTCACCTTACTTCGGGGCGCGTTGACGCGCGTCCGGCTGCTGATCCCTGTGACCGTTGTGACCTGCTGCTGGGCCTGGACGGGGTCCACGTCGAGCATGTCGATCGCCGTGACGGCCTGCTGACGGTCACGGTCTCCAGCCCGCCGGGACCTGCCGGGTGCCCATCGTGCGGGGTGATCGCGACCGGTCGTGGCCGCCGACGCCGGGTGCTGCGGGACGTGCCTGGCGCTGACCGGGTGCGCCTGGTATGGCGGCAACGCGTCTTCCGCTGCGAGGACACCGACTGCGGCCGGAAGACGTTCATGGAACAGCTCCCGTCGTTGGTCGCCCCACGCGGATCGATCACGGCCCGTGCCGTGGTCTGGGCGATCGGGCAGTTGCGTCGCGAACACGCCACCGTCCAAGGCTTGGCTCGTCAGCTCGACACGTCGTGGAAGACGCTCTGGCGGGCCGTCGAACCCGAACTCGAGCAGCTTGCCGCCGACGAGTCCCGGTTCGACGGGGTCAGCACCCTCGGTGTCGATGAACACATCTGGCACCACGTCGATCCCCGCATGCGCGGCCCGAAGGAGTTGACCGGGATGGTCGACCTGACCCGCGACGAGCACGGCAAGACGCACGCCAGGCTGCTGGACCTCGTGCCCGGCCGTTCCGGGCGCGTCTACAAGGCCTGGCTGGACCAACGCGGCGAGGACTTCCGTCGGAACGTGAAAGTGGCCGCCTTGGATCCCTTCGCCGGCTACAAGGCCGCCATCGACGACAAGCTCCACGACGCGATCGCCGTGCTGGACGCGTTCCACGTTGTGAAGCTCGCTACCGCCGCCGTCGACGAGGTCCGCCGCCGGGTCCAACAGGACACCCTCGGCCATCGCGGCCGGAAGGGCGACCCGCTCTACGGGATCCAGACCATCCTCCGCGCCGGGGCCGAGCACCTCACCGACAAGCAACGAGCACGTCTGGTCGCCGCGATCAACGCCGACCCCGCCCACGAGGAAGTCTTCATCGCCTGGCAGTGTGCACAGCAACTCCGCGCCGCCTACCACGCGAAGGATCTGGCCCAAGGACGACGGATCGCCGTCACCGTCGTCGACACGTTCCACACCTGCCCGATCCCCGAGATCGCCCGCTTGGGCCGCACCCTGAGACGGTGGCGCGACGCGTTCCTGGCCTACTTCACCACCGGCCGCTCATCCAACGGCGGCACCGAGGCCGTGAACGGCATCATCGAACTCCACCGCCGCCTCGCCAGAGGCTTCCGCAACCGCCACAACTACCGCCTCCGCATGCTCCTCGCCGCCGGCGGCCTCACCCCATGACCCCCACCGGATGTCCGAAGAGCCACTGAAGCCGATCGCGACTCCGGTTAGAGAATCGCACTGAAGGAACACCGTACCGGCGCTCACCCCACTCGGAGCCGAAGGCGCCGGAGGCAGGGGGTTCTCGACCCAGACCAATCCCGCCTGTGTCCAACTCCAGGCGGAGTCCACGAGCCCGGACCCTCGCCACGCTCCCTGGCAGTAGCCGCCGTGCGATGCCGGGGTGTGGTAGTACCCACCCCCGTACCCGGAGGTTCCTGCGCTCTCCCACCACGATCCTGCCCCGACCGGGTTGTTCCCGGCGGCGCAGGTGACCGAGAGGTAGGTGGTGTACCCACCCGGGGCGGCCACGTAGTCCGTGGAGTTCCAGGCGTTCACGCTGGGCGGATAGACGGCCGTGGTGAACGCCGATCCCGTCCATGCCGACCATGCCGACGTCCTGGTGGATGCGGGTGCGCACCCGCATCCACCCCTGGGCCCGACCCGGCCCCCGACCCCTACCGCGCCGGCGACGTCAGCCAGCCGACGACGACGTCGCCGATCATGGTGCGGAGGTGGCCGGCGAGGGCGGGTTCGTGCAGGTCGCGGTCGAAGAGGTAGCCGAAGGTGTGCTGGTTGGCGACCTGGAAGACGCAGTAGGAGCTGATCAGCAGGTGCACGTCGAAGGCGTCGACGGCGGTGCGGAAGGAGCCGTCGGCGCGGCCGCGTTCGAGGATGTCGTCGAGGATGTCGACGGCGGGGCGGCTGAGTTCGCGGATCGATTCGATGCGGCGGATGAACTCGCCGCGGTGCACGTTCTCGATGGCGACGAGGCGGATGAATTCGCTGTGGCGCACGTGGTGGTCGTAGGTGAGTTCGGCGAGGCGGCGCACGGCTTCGACGGGGGCGAGGTCGCCGACCTCGAGGGTGCGTTCGGCGTCGCGGATGCCGCGGTAGGCCTTTTCGAGCACGGCGAGGTAGAGCTGTTCCTTGCCGCCGAAGTAGTAGTAGATCATCCGCTTGGTGGTGCGGGTGCGGTCGGCGATCTCGTCGACGCGGGCGCCCGAGTAGCCGGCGTCGGCGAAGACCTCGGTGGCGACGTCGAGGAGTTCGGCCTTGGTGCGTTCGGCATCGCGTTGGCGCGTCACGGGATCGCTCACGCGTCAACCCTAGACGCGGCCGGCGTCCGTTCGGCGGAGCCGCCCGCGAGCAGGTGGCGCGGGGTGTCGACGAGCATCGCGGCGAGGTCGTCGTCGGTTGCGCCGGCTGCTCGCAGCCGGGGCAGGATGCCGGTGTGCAGGTGCTCCATGTGCCAGTCGGGGGCGGTGGCGGCCCGCCACGACGGCGGGGTGACGCGGCTGAAGAAGGAGGCGTCGTGCGAGAGCACGATGCGGTCGCGGTAGCCGGCCTCGAGGAGGGCGAGCAGGGTGCGGATGCGTTGCTCGTCGCTGCCCATGTGTGCCATGCCGAAGCGGTCGAAGCCGAGGGAGGAGCCGGCGTCGGCGAGCGCCCGCAGGTAGTCGAGGTCGCCCGAGTCGCCGGCGTGGCCGATGACGATGCGGTCGGGTGCGACGCCGTGGCGGTCGAGGAAGGCCTGCTGGACGAGGCCGCCGCGACCCGAGGAGTGGGTTGTGATCGGCACCCCGGTTTCGAAGTGGGCGGCCGCTGCGGCGGCGAAGACGCGTTGCACGTCGGGCGGCAGCTCCTCGCCTTCCGAGACGACTTTCAGCATCCCGGCGCGGATGCCGGTGCCGGCGATGCCTTCGCGGATGTCGCGGAGGAAGAGGTCTTCGAGCGGATCGGCCCCGCCGACGAGGCGGCCCGGTCCGTGGCTGCGGAGCGACGGCGGCAGCACGTCCGCCGTGTAGTACCCGGTCGCGGCGACCAGGCGGATGCGGGTGGCCTCGGCCACGCGCCGCACGAGGGCGACGTCGCGGCCGAGGCCGGGCACGGTGAGGTCGACGACGGTGCGCACGCCGAGCCCGTAGAGGCGCTCGAAGCCGGCGACGGCGCGTTCGACGGCGGCCTCCTCATCCCATTCGGGATGCGGGAGGTCGCGGTCGAGCTGCGGATCCCGCACGAACACATGCTCGTGCAGGAGGGTGGGGCCGAGGTCGGCCCCGGCCGCATCGCCGGTGAAGGTGGGGACCGTGCGTTCCGTCATCATCCTCAGTTCGCGGTGGTGCGGATCGCCTGGAAGACCTCGAGGGAGTCGTCGTCGAGGTTCTCCTCGAGGTAGGCGACGGCCTGCTCGCGGAAGGCGTCGACATCCACGTCGTCGACGATCTCCCACTCGCCGCCGGCACGCCACTCGTCGAGCTTGGCGGCTTCGTCCTCTTCGACGCAGCTCGTGACCTCGGCGACGGCCGTCTCGACGGCGGCCGACAGCGCATCCTGCTGCTCGCCGTTCAGCTCGTTCCACACGGGCCCGACGATGAGGAGGTTGGTGTTCAGCTGGTGGCTGGTGAGGCTCAGGTAGTCCTGCACCTCGGCGAGGTTCTGCGAGTCGATGTTGGTGATCGGGTTCTCCTGGCCGTCGGCCGTGCCCTGCTGCAGGGCGAGGTACAGCTCCTCGTAGGCGACCTCGGTGGCGGCGGCGCCGAGCGCCTTCGCATTGATGAGGAACTGCGGCGAGCCCGGGAAGCGGACGCGGAGGCCCTCGAGGTCGGCCGGCTCGCGGATGGCCTTGTTCGCGGTGAACTGGCGTGCGCCGGCCGACCAGGCGTCGATGACGTGCACGCCGGTCTGCTCCTCGAACGCCTCGAGCACGGGCTTCGCCTCATCGCTCGCCATGAAGGCGGCGAGGTGCTCGGCGTCGTCGAAGGCGTAGGCGGCGTCGAGCACGCTGATCGGCTCGTACAGCGCACCGAGCGCCGAAGCGCCCTGGATGTCGATGTCGATGTCGCCGGATGCGACCGAGGCGATGCGGTCGGCGTCGCCGCCGAGCTGGCTCGACGAGAAGATCTCGACGTCGAGGCCGACATCGGCCGCGGCGACCTCGTCGGCGATGACCTGCGCGCCGCAGCGGTGCTGCGGCTGGTCTTCGGTGTAGCTGTGGGCGAGGGTCAGTTCGATGGCGGCGCCGTCGCCGCCTTCGGCCCCGGCGTCGTCGCCGGAGCAGCCCGTCAGGAGCATGGCGGGGATCGCGGCCGTCGCGATCCACAGCGCCCGCTTCGAGCGTCGTGCGTTCATTGCTCTTCCTCTCTTCGGTGCAACCGGCGGGAGTCCGCCGATGCGGCGGCCGCCTCTGCGGCGACCAGGTCTCGGAGATCGGCGAGCATCGCCCGCCGATCGGCTGTTTCGCCCGTGAAGATCTCGAAAGCGTCGGCGGCCTGCCCCATCGCCATGCCGAGGCCCGGCATCACCCGGCAGCCGCGTGCGGCCGCCTCGGCCAGCAGCGCCGTCTCGACGGGCCGGTAGACGATGTCGGCGACCCAGAGGCGCGGCTCCAGCAGGGCCGGATCGAAGGCCGTGCCGGGGTGGGCGGCCATGCCGAAGGGCGTCGCGTTGACGACGCCGTCGGCCGCGGCGAGTTCGGCCGCGAGCGCGTCGGGGGCGGCGGCGCGGACGCTGGGGCGCGAGGCGGCATCCACTGCGGATGCCAGCTCGCCGGCCCTCCGGGCGTCGAGATCGACGATGACGAGCTCGGCGATGTCGCGTTCGGCGAGCGCCGTGGCGACCGCAGCCCCGGCGCCGCCCGCGCCGACGAGCACGACCGTGCCGTGCGGGCCGGCGCCGATGGCCTCGTCGAAGGCCTGCCCGAACCCGGTGACGTCGGTGTTGTGGCCGATGCGGCGGCCGCCGTCGAAGACGACGGTGTTCACGGCGCCGACGCGGCGGGCGGCGGGGCTGAGCTCGTCGAGCAGCGGCAGGATCGTCTGCTTGATCGGGTGGGTGATGTTCAGCCCGTCGAAGCCGAGGCGCTGGGCGGATGCCAGGAGGCCCTCGACGGCGTCGGGCGTCGCTTCTGCGGGGTCGAGGTCGATCGTGCGGTACACGTAGGGCATGCCGTGCCGGGCGCCCTCGCGCTCGTGCATGGGCGGGGTCAGCGAGGGGGTGACGCCCTCGCCGATCAGGCCGATGAGCACGGCGCGACGCTCGGGCGAGGCGCCGGTGGAGCGAAGACTCACAGGCCGAGCACCTCCGGCAGCCACAGCACGGCGTCGGGGAACAGCACGGCGAGGATCACGATGACGAGCGAGGGGATGATGAACGGCAGGCAGCCGCGGAACACCTCGCCGATCCTGGTTTTCGAGATCGCGGCTGTGACGAACAGCACGGTGCCGACGGGCGGGGTGAGCAGGCCGATCATGAGCGAGATGATGATGATGACGCCGAGCACGATCGGGTCGACCTCGTAGCGCAGCGCGATCGGCATGAGGATCGGCACGATGAGGGTGAGGATCGCGGTCGCGTCGATGACGGTGCCGAGGATGAGGCAGAGCACGACGCAGAGGGCGAGGAACACGGTCGGGTTCGAGGTGATGCCGAACATGAACTCGGTGAGCATCTGCGGCAGGCGTTCCTTGGCGAGGATGTAGCCGAGGAGCGAGGCGCTGGCGACGATGAGCATGATGCCGGCGGTCGTCGTCACGGTCTCGACGAGGCTGCGGATGAAGCCCTTGAACGACAACGAGCGCTGCACGATGCCGACGAGGAGGATGTAGACGACGCCGACCGCGGCCGCCTCGGTGGGGGTGAAGAAGCCGCCGAGGATGCCGCCGAGGATGATGAACGGGGCGAACAGCGGCAGCACGACGCCCTTCAGCGAGGCGAGCACTTCGGCTTTGTCGAAGCGGCCGGCCTGGATGGCGGGGTTTCGCCGGACGAGCACCCAGACGACGATGCAGAGGCCTGCGGCCATGAGGATGGCGGGCACGACGGATGCCGCGAACAGCGCCCCGGTCGACACGGCCGCGAGTCCCGAGAAGATGACGGCGGGGATGCTCGGCGGCATCACAGGGGCGATGAGGGAGGAGGAGGCCGAGACGCCGGTCGCGAAGCGGCGCCCGTAGCCGGCCTTCAGCATCGCGGGGATCTGCACCTTGCCGAGGGCTGCGGCGTCGGCGACGGCGGATCCGCTCATCCACGAGAAGCCGACGCTCGTGCCGACGGCGACGTAGCCGAGGTTGCCGCGCACCTTGGCGAGCACGGCCATCGCGAAGCGGAACAGGCGGTCGGCGATGCCGGCGTGGTTGGCGAGGGCGCCGAGGAGGATGAAGAGCGGCACGGCCAGCAGCGGGAAGCTGGCGGCGGCGTTGCCGACGTAGCGCAGGGCCATGCCGGCCGACTGGCCTTCGATGATCATGTAGGCCAGGGAGGGCCCGAGGAAGGCGAAGGCGACGGGCACGCGGAGGACGAGCAGCACCGCGATGGCGATGCCGAGGAGGGCGAGGCTCACGCGGAGGCTCCTTCGATGGTGTCTTCGACGTCGGCGAGCACGGGGCCGTGCCACGCGATGTCGACGGCGGCGATGGCGGAGCGGATGGTGGTGCTCACCATGCCGATGAGGACGGGGATGTAGATCCAGGACATGGGGATGCGCAGCACGGGCGACTTCACGATGCCCTGCGTCTCGATGAGGGCGATGGCCTCCATGGTGAGGCCGAAGCCGATGACGGCGACGCAGACGAGGGCGAAGGTCTGCACGATGCGCACGGCCATGGGGTTCGGCAGCGAGTCCATGATCTCGAGGGCGATGTGGCCGCGGGTGGTGATGAGCAGGCCGGCGGCCGAGAACGTCAGCCAGATGAGCGAGAACTTCGCGATCTCGCCCGACCAGGCGATGCCGTCGCCGGGCAGGTAGCGTTGCAGGGCCTGGATGAAGACGAGCACGAGGATCGTCAGCAGCGCGATCACGCCGATGGTGATCTCGACGACGCCGATGGCGCCGGCGATGCGGCGCAGGATGCGCGCTCGCGGGGGTGGGGCGTCGGTCACGACGGGACTCCTTTGTCGGGTCGAGCCCGCCGGCCGGAGCGCTTCGGGCGTGCGCTCCGAGCGACGGCTCGGTGGGGGCGATAAGTAACGTACCGGGTATTACATTAGGCGCGCAACACCGCCGCGAGCCGCTGCACGGCGAAGGCGTAGCCCTGGATGCCGGCACCCACGATGACGCACGCGGCGACGTCGGACAGATAGGAGTGGTGCCGGAACGGCTCGCGCGCATGCACGTTCGTGACGTGCACCTCGGCGAACGGCAGCGCCACCCCCGTCAGCGCATCTCGGAGCGCCACCGAGGTATGCGTGTACCCGCCGGCGTTCACGACGATCGCATCGCAGTCCTCGCGGGCGGCGTGCACGGCATCCACCAGCGCCCCTTCCGAATTGTGCTGCACGGCACGGATCGCGAACCCCTCCCCCGCCGCGGCCGCCTCGGCGAGCGCGACCGCATCGGCGAGGGTCTCGCGGCCGTAGAGGGCCGGTTCGCGCGTGCCGAGCAGGTTCAGGTTGGGGCCGTTCAGCACGAGGATGCGCCGGTGGATGCCGGGGGCCGCGGCATCCGCACCCCCGCCCCGCCGGGCGCGCCCGTTCCGCCGCCGCTCATGCGCCGACCCCCGCCCGGCGCTGCGCGGCGAGCCGCACCGGCGCGTTCAGCGCCCCGTACCCGTCGTAGCCGCCGCGCCGTTCGACGATCTCGAGGAAGACGTCGCCGATCGTCGGCGTGTAGAAGTGGATGAATTCGCCGGCGTCGTCGCGGTCGTAGAGCAGGTCGAGCTCGCGGAGCGTGGCCAGCAGCTCCGGGTCGAGGGCGAAGCGGGCGGCGAGGTCGTCGTAGTAGTTGTCGGGCACGGGCAGGAAGTCGAGGCCGCGCGCGCGGGCGGCGCGGGCGACGCCGATGACGTCGCCAGTGCGGATCGCGATGTGCCGGCTCGGCATGGGCGCGGTCGGCGGGGCGAGGTTCATCGGCAGGCGCACGATGCCGTCGCGGGATCGCATGACCTGGCTGCGGACGAGGCCTTGCGGGCCGGGCACGTCGGCGGGGGGTTCGGCGTCGAGGCCGACGGCGCTCGTCATGAACAGCACGGCTTCGTCGAAGTCCTGCCAGGGGTAGGCGACGTTGATGTGATCGACGCGGCCGCCGAACGATTCGACCCCGCGGCCGCCTTCGAACTCGGCCAGCCAGCCGTCGGGGGCGTCGTTCCAGTACACCTCGGTGCCGTCGGGCGAGGCGACGGCCGGCAGCTCCTGCTCGCCGGCGTAGCTGCGGCGGTAGACGGCCGGTGCGCCGAGGGCGTCGGCGCGGGCGGCGGCCGAGGCGGCGTCGGCGACGACGAGCCCGAATGCCGAGAGGCGGGGGCGTTCGGCGCGCAGCTGCTCGTTCAGGATGATGCGGGCGTCGCCGGCGGTCCAGAGCCGGACGGGCTTCGTGCGGTGCCTGCCGCGGAAGGCGAAGCCGAGCCGGTCGAGCAGGCGATCCACGGCGTCGAGGTCGCCTCCCCCGATCTCGACGAAGTCGATGCCCTGCGCCCGCTGGGGTTCGGGCAGCCGGTCGGCCCAGGTGCCGCGTTCGCGGGCGGTGCGGTCGGCGAGCCAGCTGAGCGAGCGGCGGGCGTGGGCGGCGGTGCGGGTGACGTCGGTCTGCCGGAAGGTGTCGTTGAAGACCTCGAGCGAGAGCGGCCCGGTGTAGCCGGCACGCTGCACGTGGGCGAGGAAGCCGGTGAGGTCGAAGTCGCCTTCGCCCGGGAAGAGGCGGTGGTGGCGGCTCCACGAGAGCACGTCCATGTCGAGGCGGGGAGCGTCGGCCAGTTGCAGGAAGAAGATCTTCTCGGCCGGGATCTCCTCGATGGCGGCGGGGTCGTGCCCGCGGGAGAGGATGTGGAAGCTGTCGAGGCAGACGCCGAGGTTCGGCCGGTCGGCGAGTTCGACGAGGCGCCAGGCGTGCCGGTAGTCGTCGACGTAGCGGCCCCAGGCGAGGGCTTCGTAGGCGATGCGGATGCCGCGGGCAGCTGCCGCGTCGGCGAGGAGGCCGAGTTGGGCGGCGGCGACGGCGTCGTCGTCGACGGATGCCGTGGCGACGTTGCTGCAGACGAGCACGAGGTCGGTGCCGAGGCGCTGCATGATGTCGAACTTGGCCTCGGCGCGGCGCAGGTTCTCGGCGAAGACGTCGTCGCTGACGCCTTCGATGTCGCGCATCGGCTGGAACATGTCGATCGTGAGGCCGAGGCGGTCGCAGAGGGCGCGGATCTCCTCGGGCGATTCGTAGGCGGCGATGAGGTCGGCGTCCATGATCTCGACTCCGTCGAAGCCTGCGGCGGCGCAGGCGTGGAGTTTCTCGACCAGGCCGCCGGAGAGGCAGACGGTGGCTATGGAGGTCAGCATGCGCGTCAATGTACCAGGAAGTACATTGCGCGTGTACCGGTCGGTACATCGAGTGGATGCCCCGGCGCGCGGCCGGGGGCGGGCGCCCCACGGCATCCACTCGGGAATTTCTGTTAGCAAGACTAATAAGCTAGACTAAGGAATTCATGGCCAAGACGATCGCAGAGCAGAGCACCGAACTGCGCATGGCCGTGTTCCGGCTCTCCCGGCGCATCCGCGCCCAGAAAGCCGATCAGGCCCTCTCCGACGCGCAGTTCGCGGTGCTGGGCGGCCTGAACCGACACGGCACGCAGACGCTCACCCAGCTCGCCGAGAGCGAGAAGGTGTCGGCCCCGTCGATGAACCGCACGGTCAACTGCCTCGAAGAGGCCGGCTACCTCGTGCGCGAACCCGACGCCGCCGACCGCCGCAAAACCAACATCTCGCTGAGCGACGACGGGCGCGCTCTCGTCAAGGCCACCCTGCGCAAACGCGACGCCTGGCTCACCGAGCGCCTGCGGGAGCTGTCCAAAGAAGAGCGGGAGACCATCGCCCGCGCCGTCGAACTGATCGGAGGAATCGCCACCCAGTGAGTGCCATGTTCCGCTCCCTCGCCCACCGCAACTACCGCATCTGGTTCGTCGGCGCCCTCGTCTCCAACGTCGGGGCGTGGATGCAGGCCACCGCCCAGAACTGGGTCGTGCTCACCGAACTCAGCGACAACGATGCGCTCGCGGTCGGCATCACCATGGCCCTCCAGTTCGCCCCGCAGTTCATCCTCGTGCCCATCACCGGCCTCATCGCCGACCGCTTCGACCGCCGCAAGATCCTCATCGCGACGCAGAGCGCCCTCGGCATCCTCGCCCTCGCCCTCGGCGCCCTCCTCATCCTCGGCCACGCCCAGCTCTGGCACCTCTACGTCTTCGCACTGCTCCTCGGCATCGTGAACGCCGTCGACAACCCCGCCCGGCAGACCTTCGTCGCCGACCTCGTCTCGGGCTCCGACATGTCCAACGCCGTCGCCCTGAACTCGGCCTCGTTCAACACCGCCCGCATGATCGGCCCCGCCGTCGGCGGCTTCCTCATCGTCCTCGTCGGCTCCGGCTGGGTGTTCGTCATCAACGCCGTCACCTTCATCGCCGTCATCGCCGCGCTCATGGCCCTCCGCAAGGGCGTGAAACGCACCGCCCGCGCGCCTCGCCAGCCCGGCCAGCTCGTCGCCGGCTTCCGCTACGTGTGGACGAGACCCGACCTGCTCGTCGTCTTCGTCATCGTCTTCCTCATCGGCGCGTTCGGCATGAACTTCCCGATCTTCTCGTCCACGATGGCCGTCGAGTTCGGCCGCGGGGCCGGCGAATACGGCATCCTGAACTCGATCCTCGCGATCGGCTCGCTCGCCGGCGCCCTCATGGCCGCCCGCCGCGAACGCGCCCGCATGCGCGTCATCATCCTCGCCTCCGGCTTCTTCGGGCTCGCCGCACTGCTGTCGTCGGTGATGCCCACGTACTGGACGTTCGCGGCATCCACCATCCTCATCGGCTTCGGCTCGGTCACCCTGCTGACCACGGCGAACGGGTACGTGCAGACCACCACCGACCCCCTGCTGCGCGGGCGCGTCATGGCGCTGTATATGGCGATCCTCTCCGGCGGCACGCCGCTCGGCGCGCCCATCGTCGGCGCCGTCGCCGACGGCTGGGGCCCGCGATGGGGGCTCGGGATCGCCGCCGTCGCCGGCGTGCTCGCCTGCATCATCGGGCTCGGCTGGCTCGTGTTCTCGCGCGGTATGCGCGTGGTGCGGCATCCCTCCCGCAAGTGGATGCCGTCGGTCAGCTACCTCGAACCGCCCACCGCCGCGATCGCGGTGCCCGTGACGGCGCCGGCGCCGATCATCGTGCGGGCCGCGCCCGCCGGCGAGGCGGCCCGCGTGCGTGAGGCCGGTGCGGCGGATGCCGGGGCCGGCTCGGCGGGCGCCGAGCCCGCCGCACCGCGCCGCACAGCCGACACCGGCCCCATCACCCGTCGGCCGCTCGCCGAGGTCACCGAACGCGCCGAAGCCGCCGACGTCCTCCCCGAGGACTTCTCGGATGAGGCGGCGCTCACCTCCCCCATCCGCCTCCCGAAGCTGCCCCGGCGGGAGGGGTAGAGCGCCGCAGCCGCATTAGGCCGTCTCAGCGGAGCCCGGCCTGGATGCGGAGGCCGAACGGGTGCGGGCCGGCGGCGTACCAGACGACCGAACCGCCGAGCGGGAACATCAGCACCGCGACGACCCACACGGTTTTCTCGATCGAGTTGAGATCCTCGTGCTTCGCGATCTGCGTGAGCGCGAATGCCAGCGCCCCCAGCCACAGCGCGACCGCCGACACTGCGACGACGATGACGACGGGTTCCATACCGGCTCCTTCGGTTCGATGCCAGCGTAGCCAAGATCCGGGCTGCGACACCAGGGGGTCGTAGCCGGATTCCCACCGCAGCCGCGAGGTGACGCGAACTGCGCTTCGCAGACGGTCGAAGCGACGCTTTGCGCGACCTCGCCGGTGCGGCTTCCGCGGGTTACGCGCGATCCTTGAAGTAGGCGAAGAGGTGCCGCTCGCGCACGAGCGCGAGCGAGGCCGCGGTTCCGAGCAATGCCCCGGTGAAGACGAGCATCGGGGTCTTCATCCCCTCGCCGAGCACGGCCGGCACATCGTCGGGGGCGAAGCCGGCGGCGAGCACGGCGACGGCGGATGCCACGAGCAGCGCCGCGGATGCCGCCCATACCGCAGCCTCGCCGAGGGCGGTGACCATGATCGTGCCTCGTGTCGCTCCGACGTGCAGGTTCGATGCGAACTCGAGGCGCCGAGCGCGTACGGCCGCGAAGCCGATGAGCGCTGCGACGCCGCCCGCCATGAGCGGCGCCCACGCCGTCGGGCGGGCGAGGAAACGTTCGTGGCCGGTGAACTCGGCGCCGAATGCGGCGTTCAGCTGGGCGTATTCGGGGTTCTCGGCGTCGGGGCCGGCGGCCGCCGGCATCAAGGTGCCGGCGAGCATGGCGCGCAGTTGCGGCTGCGGCGGCCATGCGCGGGCCCAGCATTCGTCGAATCCGGTGTCGGCCGTCACCGGGCGCAGGACCGCCCACCCGAGCCCCTGTCGCCGTCCGTCGGAGGGGTAGTCGTACACGGCCGCGACGGGCATGTCTCCGGCAGCGGTCGCCACGGCGGCGCCCGGGCCTGCACCGAGCGCATCCGCGGCATCCGCCGACAGGAACGTGCCGGCGCCCGCAGCCGCCCGGTCGAACAGCCTCGCGAACGCGGGGGTGACGTCGTAGGCCGTCAGCGGGGCGGACGGCAGCACGGCGGTCGCGAGGGTGGATGCCGGCCGCAGCGCCCCCGCTGCCTCGACCCCGGGAACCTCGGTCAGCCGCTCGCACGCCTCGCCGTCGACGCGGGCCGGCGCGATGATGATCATCGTCGAACCGCCGGCGGCGTGGAACGCGGCGGCCTCGGCGGTGAGCTGCCGCACGGTCGCCAGGTCTGCGGCGACGGCCACGATGCCCACCACGGCGGCCATCAGCGCGAGCAGCACGACACGTGCCGTGCCGCTCGCGACGCCGCGCCGGATCTCGCCGGCGATGTCACGGGCGCGCATCGACCCGCACCCGTTCCGCCCGATCGCCCGCCACCCGTTCGCCGAGGTCGACGTGCGCCGTGCACGCGTCGCGTGTGCGCGGGTCGTGCGTGGCGATGACGATGATCGTGCGCTGCTCGGCGAGGCGGCCGATGACCGCGTTGACGGTGTCGGCGGTGACCGGGTCGAGCTGCGCGGTCGGTTCGTCGATGAGCAGCAGTTCGGGGCCCGCGGCGATCGCCCGGGCGAGCATGAGCCGTTGCGCCTCCCCGCCGGAGAGGGAGCGGAACTCGCGGTCGGCGAGCGCGGCGAGACCGAATCGGTCGAGCGTGCCGAGCGCTTCTTCGGCGGCCGTCGCCCGCGGCGTTCCGCGGGCGAGCAGCGGGTAGGCGACGAGGTCGAGCGCGGTGCGCCGCGGCGGGCCGAACGGGTTCTGGAACACCCAGCCGATGCGATCGACGCCCTCGCGCACGACGATGCCCTCGGCTGGGTCCGCCCAGCCGGCGATGAGATTCAGCAGCGTCGACTTGCCGGACCCCGAGGGGCCGGTGAGGGCGGTGACCTCGCCCGGCCGCAGCAGGGCGTCGAGTCCACGGAACAACCAGGGCTGGCCGGCAAAACGGTGCCCGAGGCCGGTGAGCGTCACGCGCATGCGTGCTCGCCGGGGTCGAGGGCGACCTCGCCCGGCGGTGGGCCGCCGGTGAACGTCACGAACGTCTGCCCGAGCTGCGAACCGACGATGTGAACCGGGCGCGCCTCCCCGTCGGCGAGCACGCATCCATCGGCACCCTCGATGCCGAAGACCGACTGCGGCGGCACCGACGAGACCTCGGCGGCTTCGGCGAGCGCCAGCGTCGCCGGGATCATGAGAGTGCCCTCGTTCGCCTGTGCGGTGCGGAACGCGATCGTGGTCGTGATGCCGATGCGGGCGTCGGCCGAGGCGACGACGCCCTCGGCATCCACCGGGAAGGTGCGATCGTCGACCACGAGCACGCGTTCGCCCTCGATGAGGTCGGCGGGCATCTCGGCGAGGCGAGCGGATGCCGGGGTGGATGCCAGGGTGAGCAACGCGTCGCCGGGGGCGAGCTGCCGGCCCACGGTCGCGTCGCAGCTGCGGATCGGCACCGCTGCCGCGGGCGACCACACGGTGCGTGCACGTTCGACGCGGTCGACGTCATCGTCGCCGCCGGCGCGTGCGAACAGTTCGCCGAGGGCGTCGAGGGTGCCGCCGCCGAGTTCGCCGTCGGCCGCGACGTCGAAGCCGAGTCGCGCGAGTTCGGTCTGCAGGGCTGCGACGTCATCGCCCTCGTCGCCCGGGGCGAGGTCGCGCCAGAGCGGGATGCCCGTCGCGAGCGCGATCACCGGTCGATCGTCGATCACGGCGATGCCGGCACCCGAGGCGAGCTCGGCCCCCGGCGCACAGCTCCACGACGTCAGCGTGCCGGCCGCCGGAGCGGCGACTTCGAGCGGCTGCGGTTCGGAGACGATGAGCTGCACGGCCCGCTCATCGGCGAAACGCTGCGCCGCCACCGGCGCCGCCTTCGGGGCATCCGCTTCGGCGAGGCTCGCCGGCACGATCGGCTGCAGGGCGAGCGCCGTCGCCCCCGCACCGACGCCGACGGCCAGAAGCGCGCCGAGCACGATGAGCCCGGCCCGTGCGGACGGTCGGCGGCTCATCGCCGCAGTCCCCTGCGCATCGTCGCCCGCCCGGCCTCGCCGGTGTTCCCGCCCATGTGCGGCACGCTATCAGCCTCTCACTGCCCGGTGCGCGGGTCGTCGTTGCATCGCCAGAAGATCGCCTCGCCCGATGCGGGGTCGAGGAACGGAAAGTCGAGCGTCGTGTTGTCGTGTGCGAACTCCTCGGCCGTATATGAGGTCGCGACCGCCCCGTTCCGTATGAGGCATTCCGCTTTGAGCTCGTTCCGGTCCCGGTTTTCCGGATTGATGATCGCGCTGCGGTGCAGAAGCGCGAGCGGGTGCTCACCGGAGGCCTTCTCGCACGCCCCGAGGATCTGATTGCCCTCTTCGCCGCCGACGTCGCTCGGAGCCACCGTGTACCTGCCGCCGTTGTACTCGGTGATGTGCATGCCATGTCGCTCAGTGCAGGCTTTGAGCCGCTCGACAGCCTCGGCGAGTTCGGCGTCGGACACCGTCTCATCCAGAATCGCATCCCGCACGAACTGCGACTCCGTCTCCTGCCACGCAGTGGTGTACTCGGCCGCGAACGGCCCCTCGAACGCGGGGGCGGCCGCCGCCGGGTCGACCGTATCGGCCGCGTCCGGAGCGGGTAGTTCCCCCTGTGCCGCGCATCCGGCCAGCACGAAGACGACGGACGCAACAAGCATCCTGAGGCTTCCGCGAATCGCCATCGGCATCTCAGCTACTTCTCATCCCCCGAGAGCAGTCCGAGTGGGTCATTCTGACATTCCGTGAATGCACGATCCCCGGTTTTCGGATCGAGGAACGGGAACGAACGTTCAGGATTGTCGCGAGCGAATTCCTTCGCCGTATACCCGTCCGCGACAACGCCGTTCTGCACCATGCATGCTGCCATGATCTCATTCATGTCTTCGTTCTGCGGATTACTCTGCATCTGAGCACGGATAATCGACAATGGGAACCATCCCGATTCCATGTCACATGCGTCCAGGTCTGCATTCGCGGGCTCAGGATCCTCGCCGCGACCGTTCATGTCGACTCGGTAGCCGTGAGCATCGTGGCTCGTGACAAGCATGCCGGCACCCTCGACGCACGTCGTGAGTCGAGCCAGAATCTCAGCGAACTCCGCGTCCGAAATCTCCTCATCAGCGATCACTCCGTGCACGAACGGGTTCCCGTAGTTCGTCCACGCGTCGCGAAACTCGGATGCGTACGGGCCGTCGAAGGAAGGCATCTCAGCAATGCTGCCTGTGCGCTGCGCCGGGGCAGAGTGTGCACTAGAGCACGAGCTCATTGCGAAGACGACCAGCACGGCCGCTGCCGTGCTGGTCGCGACTGTGTAGCGCATAGAACTAGATGTGCCACCAGTAGAAATGGTTTCCACTGTAGCCGGCGGCCACAACAGCGTCTAGCGCCATGTCCCACCCCCTACGTACTCGGTGGTCGCGTTGGCGGCCATCCCTCCGCCGAATACAACGGCAATGCCGACTCCCAGACCAGCCAAGGCTGACAGACGCTTGCGTTTCATCGTATGTTCCTTCCGTTCGTCAGTGAACAGCGAACGTGGAGTATTGATGCAATTCATCTTGGGGGGGCCTTCAGCAGACGTCAAGCGAACCGCTTGAATTCGTTCAGATCATGAAGATCATGCATCCAGGGCGCAGAAAGCAGGCACGCCGTAAAAGGTTCTTCGCCAACGAGTCCGTACCGGGTGCCGCCATCGGGCCTTCGCCCCGCTCTCGCCTGTGAGGTGCCGCGAGGAACGGGTTCATGAAGCGGCCGCCGGGGTCGAGGCGTTCGCGGAGAGCGGCGAAGAGCACCCAGTCCGGGTACCGTGCCGCCGGCCGCGATCCCGGTCGGCAGGCGGTCGGTGGCGATCAGGGTTCCGTCGGTGTCGACGATCGTGTTGAAGCTGTGCCGGGTGCCGAGCGGGCGGATCGGGCCGGGCGCGTCCGCGACGAGGCCGCGCAGCTCATCCACCGACGATGGATGCCGGATGCGCCCCCGATATGCGAGGTTGCCCGCCCAGTTGGTCTCGACGGTCACGGTTCGGCGACGGTCACGCCGTCCACGGCATCGGCCGCTCAGGATGCCGCTCGGAGTCGTCGGGGAACTGCGGCAGCTCGGTGCCGCCGGCGCGGATGCAGAGCCAGCGCAGCTGCTCGCTGCCGCCCGGCGCGGCCCGCCACGTGCGGGCGACGCCGGGGCCGACACGGACGACCGTGCCCGGCCCGACCTCGACGACCTCGTCGTCCAGACCCATCTGCCCGCGGCCGCCGAGGAACACGTACAGCTCTTCGATGCGCGCATGCGTGTGCCAGTACCCGGCCTCCTCGCCGGGCTCGAGCGCGTTGGCCGTGAGGCCGATGTACTGCGACTCGAGTTCGTGATCCACGACCCGTCGCCCGTCGCGCGCACTGTCGGGGCGGAACCCGCCGTGGTGGTCGCGCCACTCGTCGAGGGCGCCGATCTCGAGCACTTCGTAAGCCGTCATGCCGCCACGCTAGCGGCTGCCCGAAGGAGGCGCGAGAGGCAGGGTTCCCGCGGGTCGCCGGCTCACCTGAAGATCACGCGATCCGTCCGAAATCTACGTTTTGCCTAACGTGGAATCTACGTTTTGCGGGGCGTGCGCATGCGCCGCCGGCATACCCCTACCCGCTGTAGGCCTCCGCGCAGGTGCGCTGCGAGGCCGACTGGCCGCGGATGCCGTCGAGGGTCTCGGGCGGGGTGGATGCCGGGGGCGCCGCGGCATCGGCGCCGTCGGCTGCGCCGGCGCCCGCGTCGGCCGCACCGTCGGCGGGCTCACCGTCGGCGGGCTCACCGTCGGCGGGCTCACCGTCGGCGGAGCCACCGGCATCCACCGCAGCCCCGGAATCCACCGCGCCCCCGGCATCCGCACCCGACGCCGGGTCCTCCGCCACACCCGGCCCGAGGGCGTCCTCGCCGAGCCCGAACGGTTCGTCGGCGACGATCTTCGCGATGAGCTCCTCGGCCTGCCACTCGATCGGCACGACCTTGCCCGGGAACTCCTCCGACCCCGTCGAACCCGGGTACTGCACGAAGACGATGCTCTCGAGCGGCACATCCTTCAGCGTCAGCGCGAGCGACGCCATCGTCAACGGGTTCGCCATCGACGTCGAGAGCTTCATGTGGTCGGCGGCGACCTGCCCGAGCGCGACGAGCTTGCCGGGGTCGCCGAGCGTCTCGTCCGACTTCGCCTTGCGGATCAGCGACGACAGGAACGACTGCTGGTTCGAGATGCGCGACAGGTCGCTGCCGTCGCCGATGCCGTGCCGGGTGCGCAGGAACCCGAGCGCCGTCTCGCCCTGCACGACGCTCGTGCCGGCCGGCAGCACGAGGCCGGCATCCGGGTCGTCGATGGCCTCCTGCACGCAGATCTCCACCCCGCCGACCGCGTTGCTGAGCGCGACGACGCCGCCGAACGACACCGCCGCCGCATACTCGAACGGCTCCCCCGTCAACGTGCCGAGCGTCGCCGCCACGCAGGCGATGCCGCCGCGTTCGTAGGCGACGTTCACCGGTTGCGCCGACATCGCGTCGAACGTCTCGCCGGTGTCGGGGTCGGTGCATTCGGGATGCGGGATGACGAGGTCGCGCGGAAAACTCATCGCAACCGCCCGCGAATGATCGGCCGCGACGTGCAGCCAGATGTTCACATCGTTCAGGGTCGCGTCGCGTTCGCCGTAGGCGTCGCCCTGGTCGGCGTCGTTGTCGGTGCCGACGATGAGCATGTCGAACCCGCCGTCGACGGCGCCGAGGCCGGTGATGTGCGGCGCATCCCCCGAACCGATGTCGACCGAGTTCGACGACACCGCGTTCAGCAGATCCCAGGCGAAATAGGCCGCCGTCGACACGCCGGCGATGAGCAGGCAGGCCGCACCGGCGCCGACGCGTGCGAGCACACGGGCGGCGCGCGCCCGCGCGTGCGGGCGGCGGCGGTGTCGGGCGGCGGGGTCGATGAGGTCCTCGGAGTGCGGATCGGGCGGGGCCGGGCGGGCGGGGCGCATGCCCGCGGTGGATGCCGCGGCGCGCGCGTGGCATGAGCGTACCCGCATCGGCACTGATCCGAACGGACGCCGATCCGAACCGTAGCCGCGCGCCGGTCGCTCCCTCTAAAAGAACGTCGCCGCAGGCACCTCGGCGAGCCAGGCGAGCGCACGCCCGAGGAGCTCCCGGTACTCGTCCGACTCGTAGGCGCGGGCGTCGTGGCCGAGCGCCGAGTACACGAGCCGCGACGGGGCGAGCTCCCGCGCCCAGATCAGCGGATGCCGGATGCCGTCTTCGACATGCTCGGCGATCGGCTCGATCACGCCCGACAGCGGCATCCCGCTGTAGCGCTCGTCGAACACCGTGAAGTCGGCGAGGCCGTCGGCGATCTCGTGGTCGCCGACGATGCGCACGCGCGCCTCGCCGATCGGCGGGTGCCAGGAACGGCCGTCGATCCACCGCGCGCCGAGCGCCGCGCCGAAGGCGGGCAGTTCGCGCAGCGTGGATGCCGCCGAGTGCACCGCGAGCACGCCGACGCCGCGCTCCAGGGCGGCGTCGAGCGCGTCGGCGGCGCGGTCTTCGAGCTCGGGCGACGGCGGCGGGGCATCCGCACCCTCCGGCATGGGCCCGTCGGGGTCGCCGGCGTTCACGACGATGAGGTGCGCCCCGCCGGCCAGATCGGCCAGGCCCTCGAGGGGTCCGTCGGCGATCTCGGGTTCGAACCCGGCGGCCCGCACGATGTCGGCGAGCGCGGCGCTCGTCTCGGGGTATGGATGCCAGGGGTCGGCCGTCCGGCCGGCCCCGCTCAGGATGACGGCGCGCATGCTCCCCCTTCCGCCCATCTGCAGCGTACCGCGGCGGGCCGGGCGCGGCCCGGCATCCACTGCCGGCCGATGCATTGCACCCGGGCATTCGACCCTTGCCGAGGGCGCGGCGATCTGGATAGGCTCGCTCGAGAAAGCGGTTTCTCAGACCGCGCGAAGGGATGCGGATGCGGATACTCGTCACCGGATCGGCCGGGCGCCTCGGCCGCAGCACGGCGCTCGGCCTCGCCGCAGCCGGCCACCAGGTCACCGGCGCCGACCGCGCATCCGCCGGCCTGCCCGGCATCGACGAACGCCTCGCCGACCTCGCCGACGACACCGCCGTCGCCGAACTGCTCGCCGCAACCCGGCCCCAGGCGATCGTTCACCTCGCCGCGATCGCCGTTCCGTTCAGCGCCCCCGAACGCCGCATCTTCGCCGTCAACACCGCCATCGCCCACACCGTCTTCGAGGCCGCCGCCGCCGCCGGCGTCGAACGGGTGCTCGCCGCCAGCAGCCCCACCGTGCTCGGCTACGGCATCGCCGACTGGCATCCGCACACCCTCCCCCTCGACGAAACCCACCCCGTCGCCCCCGCCAACGCCTACGCCGCCTCCAAACTCGCGATCGAAGAACTCGCCCGCATGTTCGCGCGCACCACCCCCACCGCGTTCGGCGTGTTCCGCCCCTGCTACGTCATCACACCCGAAGAATGGGCCGGCGCCCCCACCCAGCAGGGCCACACCATCGCCGAACGCCTCGCCGACCCCGCGCTCGCAGCCGTCAGCCTCTTCAACTACGTCGACGCCCGCGACGCCGCCGACTTCGCCGCTGCCTGGGTCGCAGCACCCGTGGACGCCGTGGACGGCGAGACCTTCTTCGTCGGCGCCGCCGACGCGCTCGCCGTGCGGCCGGTCGCCGAGCTCCGAGTCGAATTCGCCCCCGAGCTCGGGCCCGCGGCCGACGCGCTCACCGGCACCGCCCCCGTGTTCAGCCCGGCGAAGGCGGCCGCCCGACTCGGATGGCGGCCGCGCCGCAGCTGGCGCGACGAGCATGTCGGCGGGGGCGACCCGGCATCCACCGCTCCCCCTGCCGCACCGCCCCCGGCATCCACCGCACCCGCCGGTCGAGTAGGCGCGCGGCGCCGTATCGAGACCCTGCCCGGCACCCCCGCGGCATCCACACCCGCCGCCGCGAACCCCGCACCCCAACCCGCTCCGACCGAATCGAGCCTCGCATGACCCTCGCCTTCGACGGCGTCCTCTTCTTCCCCGTCACCCCCTTCGACGCCGCCGGCCGGGTCGACACGGGCCTGCTCGGCGAGCACATCGCCGGCCGGCTCGGGTACGGGCCCGGCGGGGTGTTCCCCGCGTGCGGCACCGGCGAGTTCCATGCGCTTTCGACGGCCGAGATCGCACGGGTCGTCGCGGTCGCCGTCGAAACGGTGGGCGGGCGGATGCCGGTGATCGCCGGATCCGGCGGCGGCCTCGGCGACGCCCTCGAGACCGCCCGATCCGCCGCCGATGCCGGCGCCGACGGGCTGCTCCTGCTCCCGCCCGCGCTCGTCACCGGCACCGCCGACGGCCTCATCGCCTGGGTCGAGACGATCGCCGAGACCGCCGCGCTTCCGGTCATCGTCTACCATCGCGGCACAGCCGGATACACGCCCGACGCGATCCGCCGCCTGGCCGCCCACCCCCTCGTCGCCGGATTCAAAGACGGCACCGGCGACATCGGCCGCACGCAGGAGATCGTGCTCGCCGCCGGCGAGATCGCCCGCACCACCGGGCGGCCCCTCGCTTTCTTCAACGGGCTCCTGACCGCCGAGCTCACCCAGGGCGCCTACCGCGGCATCGGCGTTCCGCTGTACTCCTCTGCCGCATTCGCGATGATCCCCGAAGTCGCGGCGCTGCACTATCGCGCCTGCGCGAACGGGGACGAGTCCGTGCGCCTCGCCCTGCTCGACGGTTTCTACCGCCCCCTCGTCGCACTGCGCGACGAGACGCCCGGCTTCGGCGTCTCGCTCGTGAAGGCCGGCCTGCGGCTGCGAGGGCTGCCCGTCGGCGGGGTGCGGCCTCCGCTCGTCGACCCCACGCCCGAGCAGGAACGGCGCCTCGCCGGCATCCTGGAACGCGGGCTGGAACTCGCCGCCGAGCTGGGCGGGGCGGCGGGGACGGGTGCGGATGCCGTGGGCGCCGCGAGCGCGAAGGCGGGCGCGGGTGCGGATGCCGCCGGCGCCGCGGCGGACGGATCGGCGAGCACCGCGGGGCCGGGTGCGGATGCCGCCGGCCGCCCCACGGCATCCGCACCCGCTGCTAGGGTCGGCCGATGACCGCACCGATCCGCCGGCTCGACACCCGCCTGTTCCGTGCCCCGCTCGGCCGCCCGTGGGGGCCGGGGGTCGACCGGCTCGCGTTCATCTCGGTCGAGGTCGAAGACGACGCCGGCTCCGTCGGCCGCGGCCTGTCATGGACGCCGACGATCGGCGCCGAGGCGGTGCAGGCCCTGCTCGACCACGACATCAGGGCGTGGGCGATCGGGCGGCCGGCGGATGCCGGCGCGCTCTGGCATCCACTGTGGCGACACCTGCACGAAGCCGGCGGCGGCGGCATCACGACCATCGCGATGGCCGGGCTCGACCTCGCCCTCTGGGATCTCGATGCGGGCCGTGCCGGCCGGCCGATGGTCGAGCATCTCGGCCGCGCGCATCAGCGCGTGCGCGCCTACGGAAGCGGCATCAACCGGCACTACTCTTTCGACGAGCTCGTCGCGCAGGCCGAACGGTGGGTGGATGCCGGATTCGACGCCGTGAAGATGAAGGTCGGCCTGCCCGAACTCGCCGACGACATCCGCCGCGTCGCCGCCGTGCGCGAGATCATCGGCCCCGACCGGGCGCTCATGATCGACGCGAACCAGCTGTGGAGCGTCGACGACGCCGTGCGCGCGGTGAACGAACTCGCCGTGTTCGACCTGAACTGGGTCGAGGAGCCGCTGCGCGCCGACGACCTCGCCGGGCACATCCGCCTGCGCGAGGCGATCGACGTGCCGATCGCCGTCGGCGAGAACCTGCACACCCGGTACCGATTCGGGGAGTTCCTGGACGCCGGCGTCGCCGATGTCGTGCAGCCGAACGTCGTGCGGGTCGGCGGCATCACCCCGTTCCTGCAGATCGCCGCCCTCGCCGACGAGCACGGGGCGACCGTGGCGCCGCACCTGCTGACCGAGCTCAGCGCCCAGCTCGCGCTCGCCCGCACCGCCGACACGCCCGTCGAGGCGCCCGAGGGCGCGTCGTTCGACGAGCTCGGCGTGATCGACGGAATGCCCCCGGTCGTCGTCGAGCACGGTTGGGCGCGCGACACCGGGCAGGCCGGACTCGGCATCCGGCTCGTGGATGCCGCCGCTCCGGTGTTCTGAGCGGCGGCGCCTGCCGGCGGCCTCGCCGTCCTGCCCCGTCCTTTCCGCCTCCCTTTTTTGCGCAATGCAGGAACGCGCACGGCGTGTCGCACCCCACCATGCGGCAGAAGGCCCCGCGACACGAATGCTCTCCTGCATTGCGCAGATGAGAGCGCGGAATCAGGGTGTAGATGCCGCGGGTCCATCTACCCGGCTCGCACCGCCATGCTCCCGAATCCGTGCGCCCTCCATCCCGCCGCCGGCCTTTTCTGGCTCTTCGGAGATCTGGTGGGGGTGAGGTGTCCGGGGCGTGACTGGCGTGTAGGGGTCGAGGTCCCCGAGGATCAGAAGCGCTAACCACCTGATTCCGACCGAGGACCTCGACGTGCTTCACCTTACTTCGGGGCGCGTTGACGCGCGTCCGGCTGCTGATCCCTGTGACCGTTGTGACCTGCTGCTGGGCCTGGACGGGGTCCACGTCGAGCATGTCGATCGCCGTGACGGCCTGCTGACGGTCACGGTCTCCAGCCCGCCGGGACCTGCCGGGTGCCCATCGTGCGGGGTGATCGCGACCGGTCGTGGCCGCCGACGCCGGGTGCTGCGGGACGTGCCTGGCGCTGACCGGGTGCGCCTGGTATGGCGGCAACGCGTCTTCCGCTGCGAGGACACCGACTGCGGCCGGAAGACGTTCATGGAACAGCTCCCGTCGTTGGTCGCCCCACGCGGATCGATCACGGCCCGTGCCGTGGTCTGGGCGATCGGGCAGTTGCGTCGCGAACACGCCACCGTCCAAGGCTTGGCTCGTCAGCTCGACACGTCGTGGAAGACGCTCTGGCGGGCCGTCGAACCCGAACTCGAGCAGCTTGCCGCCGACGAGTCCCGGTTCGACGGGGTCAGCACCCTCGGTGTCGATGAACACATCTGGCACCACGTCGATCCCGCATGCGCGGCCCGGAAGGAGTTGACCGGGATGGTCGACCTGACCCGCGACGAGCACGGCAAGACGCACGCCAGGCTGCTGGACCTCGTGCCCGGCCGTTCCGGGCGCGTCTACAAGGCCTGGCTGGACCAACGCGGCGAGGACTTCCGTCGGAACGTGAAAGTGGCCGCCTTGGATCCCTTCGCCGGCTACAAGGCCGCCATCGACGACAAGCTCCACGACGCGATCGCCGTGCTGGACGCGTTCCACGTTGTGAAGCTCGCTACCGCCGCCGTCGACGAGGTCCGCCGCCGGGTCCAACAGGACACCCTCGGCCATCGCGGCCGGAAGGGCGACCCGCTCTACGGGATCCAGACCATCCTCCGCGCCGGGGCCGAGCACCTCACCGACAAGCAACGAGCACGTCTGGTCGCCGCGATCAACGCCGACCCCGCCCACGAGGAAGTCTTCATCGCCTGGCAGTGTGCACAGCAACTCCGCGCCGCCTACCACGCGAAGGATCTGGCCCAAGGACGACGGATCGCCGTCACCGTCGTCGACACGTTCCACACCTGCCCGATCCCCGAGATCGCCCGCTTGGGCCGCACCCTGAGACGGTGGCGCGACGCGTTCCTGGCCTACTTCACCACCGGCCGCTCATCCAACGGCGGCACCGAGGCCGTGAACGGCATCATCGAACTCCACCGCCGCCTCGCCAGAGGCTTCCGCAACCGCCACAACTACCGCCTCCGCATGCTCCTCGCCGCCGGCGGCCTCACCCCATGACCCCCACCGGATGTCCGAAGAGCCCCTTTTCTGCCGTCCTTCTTCTGCGCAATGCAGGAACACGCACGGCGTGTCGCACCCCACCATGCGGCAGAAGCCCCCGCGACACGAATGCACTCCTGCATTGCGCAGATGAGAGGGTGGAATCGAGGTGTGGATGCCCGGCCGATCACCCGATCCACTCGGCGCAGCATCGCCTGCCACCCGTCCTTTCTGCGCAATGCAGGAACACGCACGGCGTGTCGCACCCTCCACACGGCAGAAGCCCCCGCGACACGAACGCACTCCTGCATTGCGCAGATGAGAGCGGGGAATCAGGGTGTGGATGCCCGGGGCGCCGTCAGGGGCGGGGCGAGGCAAGGGGCGGGGTGCTGTCGCGGACGATGACCTCGAGGGCAGGGCCGGGATCTGCCTCGCGCTCCGGTCGGGCGGAATCGGCGGCGCCCGCTGTGCCGCCAGCGGAATCGGCGCCGCCCGTTACGCCGCCGGCGGAGTCTTCACCGAGCGCGAGACGCAGTGCGCGCCGACCGAGCTCCTCGAGGGGAACGCGCACCGTCGTGAGCGGCGGGGTGACATCGCGGACGGTGGGGATGTCGTCGAATCCGGCGACGGCGAGGTCGCGGCCGGGGGCGAGCCCGGCATCCCGGATCGCGGCGAGCGCACCGACCGCCATGACGTCGTTCGCGGCGAAGACGAGCTCGGCGCCGCCGAGCCCCCGCCCGAGCAGCTCCTGCATCGCGGCGTACCCGCCGTCGCGGGTGAACGCGGCCCGCGCGATGCGCGAGTCGGGCAGGGCGGCCCCGGCATCCGCACCCGAGGCATCCGCTCCGGCATCCGCCGACGCGCGCGAGGCATCCGCACCCGCCGACGCTCCGGCATCGACCGAGGCATCCGCACCCGCCGGCACGCCCGCCGCCCCGCCGCCCGCCCCGGCGAGCCCGGCCCGGAACCCCTCGAGCCGGTCGTCGGCGCCGCGCAACCCCTCATCGCCGGTGACGGCGGCGAACCGACGGTAGCCGAGGCCGACGAGGGTGCGGGCGAGGGCTTCGGCGCCGCCGCGGTTGTCGAGCGGAACCGTGCGGAAGCCGAGCTCGTTCCGGCTGATGATGACGACGTGCCCGCCGGAACGCTCGTATGCCGCCAGTTCGGCGACGAGTGCGTCGGCGGTGGGGTCGTCGGCCGGCCGGGAGGCGGAGAGGATCATGACGCGCGGCCGCTGCCCGCGCAGCTGCCGGACGAGATCGAGTTCGCGGTCGGGGTCGCGGTCGGTCGCGGCCATCGTGACGATGAGGTTCGCCTCGTCGGCGGCGGCGATGACACCCGAGGCGATGGACGAGAAGTAGGGGTCGGCGATGTCGGCGACGAGCAGCGCGACCGTCGTCGTCGCCCCGCGCGCGACGGCCTGCGCCGAGAGGTTCGTCGTGTAGTTCAGGCGGGCGGCGGCGGCGAGCACCCGCTGCCGGTATTCGTCGTTGACCTTGCGAGTACTGCCGTTCAGCGAGCGCGATGCGGTCGCGAGCGACACGCCGGCCTCGCGGGCGACGTCGTGCAGGGTGGCGGCGGTGCGTGCGGGTTCCGTCTCGCTCATGCGTCCTCCAGGCCGGCTGCGCGGCCCGCCGACCACCAGGATATCCAGGCAGATAACGCTTTCCCAGTACCCCGTGCGGGTGTGGATGCCGCGCGCCCCGGCATCCACACGCACCGGCATCCGCGCGCCCCGGCATCCACACGCACCGGCATCCGTTCGCACCGGCATCCGTTCGCACCGGCATCCGGTCCCCGCCCCACCCGCTCGCCCCACCCCACCCGCTCTCCCCACCTGCTCTCCCCGCCCGCCGAGCCGCTGCTTCCCTGCGCAATGCAGGAACGCACCCGTGTCGCGGGGCGTTCTCCCGCATGGCGGGCGCGACACGCCGGGTACGTTCCTGCATTGCGCAGGGGAGGCTGCGGCGAGTGGATCGGGTGATCGGCCGGCATCCACATCCGCGGCATCCACACCCGCGGCATCCGCCGCATCGCCCAGCCCCCACTCGGTTCTGCGCAATGCAGGAGCGCACCCGTGTCGCGGGGCGTTCTCCCGCATGGCGGGCGCGACACGCCGGGCGCGTTCCTGCATTGCGCAGAACACGGGACAGGTAGGCCGACAGCCAGGGCCGAGCGGTGAGTGGATCGGGTGACCGGGCGGCATCCACACCCGGCGCCCGGCGAGCGGTCCCCGGCACCCGGCCCCCGGCACCCGGACCCCGGCCCCCGGCACCCGGCGAGCGGTCCCCGGCACCCGGCCCCGGCCCCCGGCACCCGGCGAGCGGTCCCCCGGCACCCGGCCCCGGCCCCCGACACCCGGCACCGGCCCCAGGCCCCCGCCCCCGGCGCCGGCCCCCAGCCCCGGCGCCCGGCCGCACCCTTGCGCGGCGGTGCAGCGGCGTGGCACACTCGGAAACGCCTGGGTAAGCGCTTTCCCAGACCCGGGCGCGACCGCATCCACCCCAGCGAAGAGGACCCCCGTGGCAGAGCAGACCCTCGGCATCATCATGAACGGCGTCTCCGGGCGCATGGGCTACCGGCAGCACCTCGTGCGCTCGATCCTCGCGATCCGCGAGCAGGGCGGCGTGCTCCTCGGCGACGGCGAGACCCGCGTGCAGCTCGAACCGCTGCTCGTCGGCCGCAGCGAAGCCAAGCTCGCCGACATCGCCGCACGGCACGGGCTCGAGCACTACACGAGCGACCTCGACGCGGCCCTCTCCGACGAGCGGTGGGCGATCTACGCAGACTTCCAGGTCACGCGGGCGCGGGCCGGCGCGATCCGCCGGGCGATCGCCGCCGGCAAGGCGATCTACACCGAGAAGCCGATCGCCGAGTCGTTCGACGAGTCGCTCGAGCTCGCCCGCCTCGCCCGCGACGCCGGGGTGAAGAACGGCGTCGTGCACGACAAGCTGTACCTCCCGGGGCTGCTGAAGCTGCGCCGACTGATCGACAGCGGGTTCTTCGGGCGGATCCTGAGCGTGCGCGGCGAGTTCGGCTACTGGGTGTTCGAGGGCGACTGGCAGCGGGCCCAGCGGCCCAGCTGGAACTACCGCGCCGAAGACGGCGGCGGCATCGTCGTCGACATGTTCCCGCACTGGAACTACGTGCTCGAGAACCTCTTCGGCCGCGTCGAGTCGGTCTACGCCCGCGCCGTGACCGAGATCCCCGAGCGCGTCGACGAGGCCGGCCGGCCGTATGCGGCGACGGCCGACGACGCCGCCTACGCGGTCTTCGAGCTGGCCGGCGGCATCACCGCGCAGCTCAATTCGAGCTGGACGACGCGGGTGAACCGCGACGAGCTCGTCGAGTTCCAGGTCGACGGCACGCACGGTTCGGCCGTCGTCGGCCTGCACGGCTGCAGGATCCAGCCGCGCAACGCCACCCCGAAACCCGTGTGGAACCCCGACCTCGCCGACGCGCACGACTATGCCGCCGACTGGATCGAATCCCCCGGCAACGACGACTTCGCAAACGGGTTCAAGACGCAGTGGGAGGAGTTCATCCGCCACGTCGTCGAAGACGCCCCGCACCGCTACGACTTCCTCGCCGGCGCGCGCGGGGTGCTGCTCGCCGAGGCGGGGCTGCGTTCCTCGGCCGAGGGCCGGCGGGTCGAGCTGCCGCTCGTCACGGGTGCGGATGCCGCGACGCACACCTCGGTGGATGCCGCGGCGCCGGTGGATGCCCGGGCGCACCCGACCGGCCGAGCCACGGCATCCACCGGCGCATCCGCCCCCGCACCCGAGGGCGCCCGATGACCGCGCTCACCCTGCTCGACGCCGACGGCGCCCGTCGTACGGCGGAGCTTCGCGAAGCACCCGTGTTCGCCCGCCCGCGGCATCCGCTCACGAGCCGCACGGCGTTCGCCGCCGCCCACGTCGTGCCGAAGGCGCACGCCGACAACACGCCCGGCCGGCCGGCCGACATCGACTGGGACGCGACGCTCGCGTTCCGCCACCACATCTGGTCGTGGGGCCTCGGCGTCGCCGACGCCATGGACACCGCCCAGCGCAATATGGGCCTCGACCCCGCCGCCACCCGCGAGCTCATCGCGCGCAGCGCCGCCGAGGCCGCATCCGCCGGCGGCCGCCTCGTCGTCGGCGTCAACACCGACCACCTCGACGAGCAGCGCCCCGGCCTCGACACGATCGTCGACGCCTACACCGAGCAGCTGCACCACGCCGAAGACGCCGGGGCCGGCGTCGTGCTCATGGCGAGCCGGCATCTCGCGCGCGCCGCGGCATCCGCCGACGACTACCGCCGCGTCTACGACGCCGTGCTGGCCCGCGCCTCGGCGCCCGTCATCCTGCACTGGCTGGGGCCGGCGTTCGACCCCGAGCTCGCCGGATACTTCGGATCGGCCGACACCGCCGAGGCCGCGGGCACCCTGCTCGGCATCATCGCCGGCCGGCCGGAGCGGGTCGCGGGCGTCAAGATGAGCCTGCTCGACGCCGACGCCGAGGTCTCGGTGCGGCGGCGGATGCCGGGGCCCTCCCGCATGTTCACGGGCGACGACTTCCACTACGTCGATCTCATCGCCGGCGACGGGCACGGGCATTCGGACGCCCTGCTCGGCGCCTTCGCGGCCCTCGCGCCGAACGCCTCGGCGGCGATCCGGGCCCTCGACGCGGGCGACGAAGCCGGCTTCCGGGCCGTGCTCGGGCCCACCGAGGCCCTCTCGCAGCACGTGTTCGCCGCGCCGACGTTCCACTACAAGACGGGCATCGCCTTCCTCGCCTGGCTGAACGGGCACCAGCCGGCGTTCCAGCTCGTCGGCGGGCTCCATACGGCACGCAGCCTGCCGCATCTGTCGCGCATCGTGGAGCTCGCGAACGGGGCCGGCGCCCTCGAACGACCCGAACTGGCCGCGGCCCGCTGGCATGCCCTGCTCGCGGTGAACGGCATCGAGGCGCGAGTGGATGCCGGTGCGGCGCCCGCCGCGCCCGGGCGCCCCGCGGCATCCGCCGCACGGCCCGAACCGCGGCCCGCAGCATCCGCCGCCGAACCCGACCCGCAGCCCGCGGCCGCACCCGAGGAGGCCCGAGCATGAGCACCCACCCGCGCCTGTCGATGAACGTCGCCACCCTTCGTCACGCACCGTTCGCCGAATCGCTGGCCGTCATGACCGGCGCCGGCTACGAGGCGGCCGGCCTGTGGCGCGAACCCGTCGCCGCGATCGGCCTCGCCGAGGCCGCCGCACGCTTCGCCGACTCCGGGCTGCGCCTGTCGACCCTCTGCCGGCAGGGCTTCTTCACGATGCCCGAGAGCCCCGAACGCCGCGCATCCATCGACGAGAACCGGCGCGCCATCGACGAAACGGCCACGCTCGCTGCCGCCGGCGCAGACGGATCCCGCGCCGTGCTCGTGCTCGTCGCCGGCGGCCTGCCCGGCGGATCCCGCGACCTGCCCGGGGCCCGCGCCCGCGTCGCGGACGCCCTCGCCGAGCTCGCCCCGCACGCGGCCGGCGCCGGGGTCACGCTCGCCGTCGAACCGCTGCACCCGATGTACGCCTCCGACCGTGCCGTCGTCTCGACGCTCGCGCAGGCGCTCGACCTGGCCGCGCCGTTCCCGGCAGACGTCGTCGGCGTCACGGTCGACACCTTCCACATCTGGTGGGACCCGGAGGCGCGGGCGCAGATCGCACGCGCCGGTCGCGAGGGCCGCATCGCGAGTTTCCAGGTGTGCGACTGGGCCACCCCGCTGCCGGCGGACGTGCTGCTCGGCCGCCACTACCCGGGCGACGGCGTGATCGACATCGGGGCGCTGACGACGGCCGCGGTGGATGCCGGATACTCCGGCGACATCGAGGTCGAGATCTTCAACGAGGCGGTCTGGGCTTCGCCCTGGTCCGAGGTCGCACGCCGCACCGCCGAGGCCTTCGAGGCGTCGGTCGCGCCGCGGCTCGCGGCGGCTGTGGGCTGAACGCCGGGCGCGCCGGGCTCGGCCCGCGCTCCCGGGTTCAGCCCGCGCGCGGGTTCAGCCCGCGCGCCGGGCGCTCGGCACCGCCGTGCCGAGATCCAAGTCGGCGACGGCCACCGCCCGGCCGGTCTCGAGCGAACGGTTGCCGGCGAGGCCGACCGCGACCGAGCGCACGCCGTCGCGCCAGCCGGCGGCACGGCCGAGCGGGTCGTCGCCGGCGCCGACGAAGAGCTCGCGCAGCATGACCGCATCCCCGCCGCCGTGCGCGCCGGAACCCGTCGGGATCGGCACGAGCCAGGCCTCCTCGAAGTGGCGCTGCACGACGAGGCGGGTGCCGGCCGGTCGCACGGCGCCGCCGGCATCCGCTCGCGCCTCGGGCTTCGCGCTCGGGTCGACGGCGGGCCCGCGCGCGGCGACCGCCCCGCGTTCGACGACCGAGAGCTCGGCGCGGCCGGCGGTGCCGTTGACGGCGACGGTATAGCCCTCCCACGGGGCATGCGCGTTCAGGGAGTACGACATGCTCGCGCCGCGCCCGTAGTCGACGATGAGCGCGAGGTTGTCTTCGATCGTGATGCCCTCGTCGAAGACGTCGCGATCGCGCAGGTATCCGTCGTGGTGCTCCTGCTCGTAGTAGAGGCCGCGCAGCTGCGGGTCCTCGCGCAGGTCGAGGCTGAAGGCGTCGCGCAGCGGCGAGTCGACGGATCCGCGTTCCGGCCGGGCGCCGAGGCCGCGGCGGCGGGCGTTGTCGGCGCCGTAGAAGCGCAGCCCGCCGCTCGCGAAGACCCGCGCGGGCGTGTCGCCCAGCCACCAGTTGACGAGGTCGAAATGGTGCGACGACTTGTGGATCAGGAGGCCGCCGGAGTTCTGCTTCTCACGGTGCCAGCGGCGGAAGTAGTCGGCGCCGTGCGCAGTGTCGAGCACCCATTCGAAGTGCACCGAGGTGACCTCGCCGATCTCTCCGGAGGCGATGACGCGCTTCAGCGCAGAGTTGCGGGGCGAGTACCGGTAGTTGAAGGTGACGACGACGTCGCGGCCGGTGCGTTCGGCGGCGTCCGCGATCTCGCGCACGCCGGCCTCGCTCGTGGTGAGGGGCTTCTCGACGATCGCGTCGGCGCCGGCGTCGAGGGCGGCGGCGACGAGGCCGGCGTGGGCGTGGTCGGGGGCGGTGACGATGACGCGGTCGATGCGGTGCCGCCGGACGGCGTCGGCGAGGGCTTCGGGGGCGAAGCGGGCCGGCGGGCGCCGGCCGCCCAGGGCCGCCTCGGACCAGTCGAGCCGGCCGGGGTTCGGGTCGGCCCAGGCGACGAGTTCGGCGACGTCGGCGTGCGGGCCGGCGATGGCGTCGAGGTACATGCGGGCTCGGTGTCCGGCGCCGACGAGGGCGTATCGGGTGGTCATGCGGCTCCTTCGGGTGGATCGGGCGGATCGGGTGCGGTGCGTGCGCCGCGTGCCGTGCCGTGCCGTGCCCGCAGTGCATGGGAAAGCGCTTTCTCGATTCCGATTATGGCGATGCGCACCGGCTCCGTCAACGACCCGGACGGCATCCGGCCGGTACCGTGGACCGAGCAGAAGGGGAACGCCGTGGGCAGACGATCAGCCTCCACCACGATCGCGGAGGTCGCCGAGCACGCCGGCGTCTCGCAGGCGACCGTCTCGCGCGTCATGAACGGCCGATTCGTGGGCGAGCCCGCCGTCGCCGAGCGCGTCAGGGCATCCGCCGCCGAACTCGGCTACGTGCCCAGCCCCCTGGCCAGAAGCCTCGCGCTCGGCCGCACCCGCACCATCGCCTTCGTCGTGCCCGACCTCGCGAACCCCGCCTTCCAGGCCGTGCTCGCCGGCCTCACGAAAGCCGCCGCGCACGACGGATACCGGGTGCTCGTCGCCGACTCCGCCGAATCCCCCGGCGACGAAGCCGGACTCGCCGCCGAAGTACGCCGCCGCTGCGACTCGATCGTGCTCTGCGCACCGCGCATGCCCGACGACGAACTCGCCGCCCTCGCGCCCTCGCTGCACCCGCTCGTCGTCATCAACCGCCCCACCGCCCCCATCGACGCGCCGCTGCTCTCCATCGACTACCGCTCCGGCATCCAGGCCCTCGCCCGGCAACTGCACGGCCTCGGCCACCGGCACCTCGCCTACCTCGAAGGCCCGCCGGGCAGCGCCTCGAACGCCCACCGCCTCGCCGGCCTCGCCGAGTTCGAACGCGAAGCCGGCGATGTGCGCCTCGAGCGGATGCCGGGAGGCGTCCACGCCGAAGACGGCCTCGCCGCGGCCCGCGCCGTGCTCGACACCGGTGCCACCGCCGCCCTCGCCTTCAACGACCTCGTCGCCATCGGGCTCGTCAACGGACTGGCCGAAGCCGGCACGAACGTGCCGGGCGACATCTCCGTGACCGGATTCGACGACATCCCCTTCTCGCGCTTCACCGCCCCGTCGCTCACGACCGCATCCGTCCCGCACGGCGAACTCGGCACGGAATCCTGGCGACGCCTGCACGCCCTCATCGAGGGCGAGACGCCCGGGCACAACCTCATGTTCCAGCCGCGGCTCGAACTGCGCGAGTCGACGGCGGCGCCGCGCGCGTAGGCCGCGGCGATGCCCGCGCAACGGCGCCCTGCCGGCATCCATTCGCCCAGGCGCCCGTGCGAGCATGGTCACGCTTCGTCACATCCCGCAGCGCACCCCGGCGGCGCGGGCAGGCTGGAAGCGCACGAGAAAGAGGCCCGCATGACCGAACCCGCCGTCATCGTCCTGCACGACAACGCCGACTGGCTGCCGCCGTTCGAGCGCGCCTTCGCCGCCGAGGGCGTACGCCTCGAGCCGTGGCATCTCGGCGAGCGCACGATCCCGCTCGGCGAAGCCCCGGCCGACGCCGTGTTCTGGTCGCGGCTCAGCGCCTCGGCGCACACGCGCGGCGTTCCGCACGCCTTCGATACGGCCTCGGCGGTGCTCGCCTGGGCCGAGGCTGCGGGCCGGCGCGTGGTGAACGGCAGCCCGGTCGCCGCACTCGAGGTCAGCAAGGTGCGCCAGTACGCGCGGCTCGCCGCAGCCGGATTCGACGTGCCCCGCACGATCGCGGTCGCCGGCACCGCGGGGCTCGCCGAGGCGGCTCGCGCCTTCGACGGCCCCTTCATCACGAAGCACAACCGCGGCGGCAAGGGCCTCGGCGTGCGGCGTTTCGAGAGCGCCGACGAGCTGGCCGCCGCAGTGGATGCCGGACTGCTCGAGCATCCGCTCGACGGAATCACGCTGCTGCAGGAACTCCTCATCGCACCCGAACCCTTCGTCACCCGCGCCGAGTTCATCGGCGGCCGCTTCCATTACGCGGTGCGCGTGGACACGTCGACCGGCTTCGAACTGTGCCCCGCAGAGGCATGCGCGGTGCCCGGCGACGGGCCGGCCGAACCGCTGTTCCGGGTGCGGCCGGAGATCACGGCCGAGCACCCGCTGATCCGCCGCCTCGAGACGTTCCTGGCCGCACAGGGCGCCGAGATCGCCGGCGTCGAGTTCTTCGAAACCGTCGACGGCCGCACCGTGCCGTACGACGTGAACACGAACACGAACTACAGCCCCGACGTCGAAGCCTCCGTCGCGCTGCCCGCCGCGACCGCGATCGCACGCTTCCTCGGCGGCCTCGCCCGCGCATCCACCGCCCGCGCCGCCTGAGTCGCCGCGCACCCACCGCCCGCGCATCCACCCGCGCCCCACGCACACCCACCGCCCGCGCCGCCCGAGTCGCCCGCGCATCCACGCACACCCACCGCCCGCGCATCCACCCGCGCCGCACGCACACCCACCGCCCGCACATCCACCCGCGCCGCACGCACACCCACCGCCCGCACCGCCCGAGGCACAGCGCTTCCTCGCGCGTCCGCTCCTCCGCAATGCAGGAGTGCGCACGGCGTGTCGCACCGCCCCATGCGGCAGAACCGCCCGCGACACGATTCCGTTCCTGCATTGCGCAGAAAAAGCACTGCGCCGCCCGGGTCGCCCGCGCATCCACCGCCCACCCCCGAGGCACAGCACTCTCTCTCGCGCGCCCTCTCCTGCGCAATGCAGGAGTGCGCACGGCGTGTCGTACCGCCCCATGCGGCAGAACCGCCCGCGACACGATTCCGTTCCTGCATTGCGCAGAAAAAGCGCTGCACCGCCCGAGTCGCCCGCGCATCCACCGCCCGCACCGCCCGGGTCGCCCGCGCACCCACCGCCGCACCGCCCGAGGCACAGCGCTTCCTCGCGCGTCCGCTCCTCCGCAATGCAGGAGCGCGCACGGCGTGTCGTACCGCCCCATGCGGCAGAACCGCCCGCGACACGATTCCGTTCCTGCATTGCGCAGAAGAAGGCCCCGCGCCTCGGAAGCAACGCCGCACGCAGGGCGCGGCCCACCGGATGGTCAGCGCCCGCAGGCCCGCACGGCGATCAGCGCCCGCGGGTCGACTCCCGCACGACGAGCTCCGGCTGGAAGACGATCTGCTCGCGCACGAATCCCGGGCCGGCGGCGGCCTCGCGCAGCAGCAGGTCGACGGCGGTGCTGCCGATGAGCTGCGCCGGCTGCCGGATCGACGAGAGCGGCACCACGCCGGCGGCGGCGAAGTCGATGTCGTCGTATCCGATGAGGGCGATCTCGTCGGGAACACGCACGTCGCGGTCGGCGAGCAGCCCCTGCAGCACGCCGATCGCGAGCAGGTCGTTCGCCGCGAACACGGCGTCCGGGCGTTCGCCGCGCGGCCGTGACCGGATCGCCGCGCCCGCCCGGTGACCTTCGGCGACGGTCAGCGAGGCCGTCGGGATGACCTCGATCGCCGCCGCCGTGCCCTCGGCGGCGCGGCGGGCGCCGGCGAGTCGGTCGGTGACCTGGCGGATCGAGTCGGGTCCGCCGACGTAGGCGATGCGGCGGCGCCCGGTCTCGATGAGGTGACGCACGGCGAGCTCGCCGCCGACGAGGTCGTCGACGGCGACCGAGGAGAACGAGCGGTCGCCGGCCTCCCGGTCGACGAGCACGACGGGCGTGCCGCGCGAGCGCAGGCGTTCGAGACGCGGCAGGTCGTCGGCGAGCGGCGAGATGAGCAGCCCGTGCACGCGCTGCTCCTCGAAGAGATCGAGGTAGGCACCCTCGCGCCCGACGTCTTCGTCGCTGTTGCCGAGAAGCACCGCGAGTTCGTCGCCCGCCGCCCGGTCTTCGGCGCCGCGGGCGATGTCGGTGAAGAAGGGGTTGCGCACGTCGAGCACGACGAGGCCGATGGATCTGCTGCGGCCGGCACGCAGCTGTCGCGCGGCATCGTTGCGCACGAAGCCGAGCGCCTCGATGGCATCCATCACCCGGGCCACGGTCGCCGGGGCGACCTTCTCGGGGCGGTTCAGCACGTTCGAGACGGTGCCGACCGATACGGATGCCCGTGCCGCGACGTCGCGCACGCTCGCTGCCATTGCTCGCCTCCTTCGACGCCGATCCAATCACACCGCGGCGCGCCGGTCCGCTTCACGCCACCCCCGCACCGATCGCCCGCGTGCAGAACGCCCCTCCGCTCCGGGGGTCGAATCCCGCCATCCGGATCGCGTTCCGCCCCCGAATATGGCGGGATACGACCCCCGCAAGCGAGAAGAGGTGCGCAAGACGAGTGGATGCCGGGGCGCAGCGCGCGGTGCCCCCCCCCGTTCCGTTCCGTTCCCATCCGTTCCGGGGGTCAAATCCTGCCACCTGAACTGCGTTCCGCCCCCGAATGTGGCGGGATATGACCCCCGGAAGCGAGAAGGGGTACGCAAGGCGCGGGGCGCCGGGGTGCAGGGCGCGGGCGCGCAGGGAGGGCCCCGGCGGGGCGCCGGGGTGCAGGGCGCGGGCGCGCAGGGAGGGGCCCGCGGCGGGGCGCCCCGCCGCGGACTTGACGCGCTGCGGGGGCGTGATTAGAGTGACGACGATGTCTTGAAACGATTCATCGACACGGCGAGGCCGCCGGCGGGCTGCGCGAGCAGCGCGGCCGGAACGGGCGGCGCGCGGGAATCGACGGCACCGGCATCCATCCGAGAAGTAAGCAGGATCAATGACGACCACCCCACAGCCCGCCCCGGCGCTGGAACTGCGCGACGTCAGGAAGACGTTCGGTTCCGTCGTCGCGTTGCGCGCGGGCACCCTCGAAGTCCGGCCCGGCTCGATCCACGCGCTCGTCGGCGAGAACGGCGCCGGCAAGTCCACCCTGGTGAAGATCGTCGCCGGCCTCTACCGCCGAGACTCGGGCGAGTTCCGGCTCGAGGGCCGCGAGGTCGATTTCGGATCCACCGCGGAATCGAAGGCCGCCGGCGTCGCCGTCATCTACCAGGAGCCGACGCTCTTCCCCGACCTCACGGTCACCGAGAACGTCTTCATGGGCCGCCAGCCCACGGGCCGCTTCGGCCGCATCGACCGCAAGGCGATGCGCCGCGAAGTGGATGCCCTGTTCGCCCGACTCGGCGTGCGCATCGACCCCGAACGACCCGCCGAGGGCCTCTCGATCGCCGACCAGCAGGTGATCGAAATCGCCAAGGCCGTCTCGCTCGACGCGAAGGTGCTCATCATGGACGAGCCGACCGCCGCGCTCTCGGGCGTCGAAGTCGACCGGCTCTTCGCCATCGCCCGGAGCCTGCGCGACGAGGGCCGCGCGCTCGTGTTCATCTCGCATCGCTTCGACGAGGTCTTCGCACTCTGCGACACCGTCACCGTCATGCGCGACGGCGCGTACATCGCGACGAGCCCGATCGCCGACACGAGCGTCGACGAGATCGTGCGGCAGATGGTCGGCCGCGAGGTCACCGAGCTGTTCCCCAAGCAGGAGGCCGAGATCGGGCAGCCGCTGCTCGAGGTCGACGGGCTCACGAGCGCCGGGGTCTTCCACGACATCCGCTTCACCGTGCACGCCGGCGAGATCGTCGGCCTCGCCGGACTCGTCGGCGCCGGCCGCTCCGAGGTCGCCCGCGCCGTGTTCGGCGTCGACGGCTACGACACCGGCCGGGTGCGGATGCGCGGCAGGACCGTGCCCGCGAAGAACCCGTCGGCGGCGATGCGGCAGGGCATCGCGCTCGTGCCCGAGGATCGCCGCAAGCAGGGCCTCGTGCTCGAGTCCTCGGTCGCGCACAACATCACCCTCGCGATCCGCGGCCAGCTCGCCAAGGCCGGCATCATCACGAACGGCTTCGAGAACACCGCCGCCCAGCTGTGGGCGAGCCGGCTGGAGGTCAAGGCCAACGCGCTCGACACGATCGCCGGGACGCTCTCGGGCGGCAACCAGCAGAAGGTCGTGCTCGGCAAGTGGCTCGCCACGAAGCCGGACGTGCTCATCATCGACGAGCCGACCCGCGGCATCGACGTCGGAACGAAGTCCGAGGTGCACCGCCTGCTCTCCGAGCTCGCCGGGCAGGGCATGGGCATCCTCATGATCTCGTCCGAGCTGCCCGAGGTGCTCGGCATGGCCGACCGCGTCCTCGTCATGCGCGAGGGCCGCATCACCGCCGAGATCGACCGCGAGCAGGCGACGAGCGAGAACGTCATGTTCGCCGCCACGCACGCCGCCGAAGACGGCACGCCCGGCGCCCCGACCCCCGCGCCCCACGCATCCGGAGACCGCTCATGACCGCCGCAACCGCCCAGCCGCCGACCCCCGCGAAGACCGACGTCACCAAGCGCCTGAACCGCATCGGCGCGGCCCGCGAGCTCGGCATCCTCCTCGCGCTCGTCATCGTCGTCGTCGCGGCCACGGTCGCGAACCCGAACTTCCTGTTCTCCTCCGACGGGTTCCGCGACCTGCTGCTGACGCCGTCGATCCTCGTGCTCGTCGCCGTCGGGCAGGCGATCGTGCTCATCACGAAGAACGTCGACCTGTCGGTCGGGTCGGTCCTCGGTCTCACCGCCTACCTCACCGGCCGGCTGTTCATCGACATCCCGGGCATCCCGATCATCGCCGTCTTCCTCATCGGCATCGTCTTCGGCGGCCTCCTCGGCCTCGTCAACGGCGCCCTCGTCGCCTTCGCGAAGGTTCCAGCGATGGTCATCACCCTCGGCACCCTGTACGCCTACCGCGGCATCAACGTGCTCTGGACGGGCAGCGACCGGGTGAACGCCTCCGACCTGCCGCGCGAGTTCCTCGCCCTCGGCACGGGGCAGATCCTGTACATCCCGATCCTCACGATCATCGCCGTCGTCGTGCTGATCGTCGCCGCCTGGGTGATGAAGAACATGCGCAGCGGTCGCGAGTTCTACGCGATCGGATCCGATCCGGCCGCCGCCGAACTCTACGGCCTGCGGGTCACCCGCCGCCTGCTCACCGCCTTCGTCGCCTCGGGCGCTCTGTCGGGTCTGGCCGGCGTGCTGTACGCCGCCCGCTACGGCACGATCAACTCGCAGGCCGGCTCGGGCTGGGAGCTGGATGCCGTGGGCGCTGCCGTCATCGGCGGCGTCGCGATCGTCGGCGGCGTCGGCAGCGTGTGGGGGGCCGCGATCGGCGCCGTGCTGCTGCTCACGATCAACCGGGCGCTGCCGATCCTCGGCATCCCCGACTTCTGGCAACGCGCCGTCGTCGGCGTGCTCATCATCGGCGCGATCGTGCTCGACCGGGTGCTCGCGCTGCGCCAGAAACGAAAGCTCCTCGAGGCAAGGGACGACAGCTGATGACGAGCATCACGACCGGCGCGCCCGCGCGCAGCTACCCCGCATACGCCAGGCCGCTGTGGAAGCGCGTCCTCCTGACCCGCGAGATGGCGATCATCGCCCTGCTCGTGATCGTCGTCATCGTCGCGAGCGCGACCGTGCGCGGCTTCGGCCAGCCGATCACGATGACCTACCTGCTGCTGGACGTCGCACCGATCCTGCTCATCGCCCTGCCCATGACGCTCGTCATGATCACCGGCGAGATCGACCTGTCGGTCGGCAGCATGGTGGGCCTGGCGAGCGTCACGACCGGCGTGCTCACGCAGTCCGGGATGCCGTTCGAGCTCGCCGCGCTCATCGCGCTCCTCGTCGGCGGCCTCGGCGGGGCCTTCAACGGATTCCTCGTCACCGTCGTCGGGCTGCCCTCGCTCGCGGTCACGATCGGCACGCTGGCGCTCTTCCGCGGCCTCGCGGTCGGCCTGCTCGGCACGACGGCCGTCACCGAGTTCCCGGAGTTCTGGACCGACCTCGCGAAGGCGAAGATCGGCGAGACCGGCATCCCGGTCATCGTCATCCCGTTCCTCGTGCTGCTCGCGGTCTTCGCGATCGTGCTGCACTACACGCCCTTCGGTCGCGGCATCTACGCGATCGGCCTCGCCAAAGAGGCGGCCCACTTCTCGGGCGTCAAGGTCGAGCGCACGAAGTTCATCCTCTTCGTCCTCACCGGCCTCGTCTCGGCGCTCGCCGGCATCTACTACACGCTGCGCTTCGGCAGCGCTCGCGGCGACAACGCGACCGGCATGGAGCTGCAGGTCATCGCAGCGGTCGTGCTCGGCGGCGTGAGCGTCTTCGGCGGCCGCGGCGCGCTGCACGGCGTCGTCGCCGGCGTGCTGCTCATCGGCGTGCTCGCCAGCGCCCTGCGCCTGGCGAACGTCACGAGCGACGTCATCAACATCATCACCGGGGCACTGCTCGTGATCTCGGTGGTGTCGTCCAGCCTCCTCGCCTGGCTGGCGCGCAAGCGCCGGTCGGCCGGGGGACCCCAGCGCGACTCGGTCTCCACAGCAGGGTAACCAGACCGCGCGACCGCCGGGGCGCACCGCTTCCGGCATCCACACGACAAGGGAGAACAACGATGTTGTTTCAGAAGAAGACCCGCGCAGGGGCCCTCGCCGCACTCGCGGTGAGCGTCGCGCTGGTCGCGACCGGCTGCGCAGCCGGCGGCGACGGCGGCGACGGATCGGGCGATCTGTCGATCACCTTCCTGCCGAAGAACCTCGGCAACCCGTACTTCGACACCTCGAACGCGGGCGGCGAGGAGGCCATCGAGGAATTCGGCGGCAGCTACAACGAGGTCGGCCCGGCCGAGGCGACCCCCGACGGCCAGGTGAGCTACATCAACACCCTCACCCAGCAGGGCGTCGGCGCGATCGCCGTGTCGGCGAACGACCCGAAGGCCATCTGCGACGCCCTGAACGAGGCGCGCGACGCGGGCGTGAAGGTCGTCACCTTCGACTCCGACACGAACACCGACTGCCGCGACATCTTCGTGAACCAGGCGGATGCCGAGGGCATCGCGAAGACGCAGATCGACCTCATCGCCGAGCAGATCGGCGGCGCGGGCGAGATCGCGATCCTCTCCGCCGCGGCGAACGCGACGAACCAGAACGCGTGGATCGAGCTCATGGAGGAGTACCTGGCCTCCGACTACCCGGAGATCACGCTCGTCGAGACCGTCTACGGCGACGACGACGACCAGACCTCCTTCGACAAGACGGCGGCGCTGCTGCAGACCCACCCGAACCTGAAGGGCATCGTCTCGCCGACGACCGTCGGCATCGCCGCGGCCGCCCGCTACCTGTCGACCTCCGAATACCAGGGCAAGGTGGCCGTCACCGGCCTCGGCACCCCGAACCAGATGCGCGAGTACGTCGAAGACGGCACGGTCACCGCGTTCGCGCTGTGGAACCCGGCCGACCTCGGCTACCTCGCCGCGTTCGCGGCGAAGGCGCTCATCGAGGGCGACATCACCGGCGCCGAGGGCGACACCTTCGAGGCCGGCAAGCTCGGCGAGTACGAGGTCGGCGCCGACGGCGTCGTCCTCCTCGGCGACCCGTTCGTGTTCGACGCGGACAACATCGGCGACTTCGACTTCTGAGTCGCGGGGGCCCGGCTGCGGCCGGGCCCCTTCCCCGCAGTGGATGCCGAGGGGCGGCGCCCCCGGCATCCACTGCGACCCGGCATCCATGCCGCGCATCCACTGCGACCCGGCATCCACCCCCGAACTCCGCGAAAGGCGCACCATGGCACGCATCTGCTTCCGGCTGCAGGTCGACCCGGCCAGGCTGGGCGAGTACCGCGAGCGGCACGCGGCCGTGTGGCCGGACATGCTGCGCGCGATCGAGGCGAGCGGGCGGCGCGACTATTCGCTGTTCCTCGGCGAGGACGGGCTGCTCATCGGCGTGTACGACACCGATGACGATGCGGCCTCGCAGGCCGCGCTCGACGCCGACCCCCGCACGGCCGCTTGGGAGGCCGACATGGCCGGCTTCTTCGTCGCCCTGCCCGGCGAACGCGCCGACCAGTCCGCCCCGCACCTGCCCGAGGTCTTCCGCCTCGAGGACCAGCTCGCCGCCCTCGACCCCGATACCCCGTGACTGGACGCAAATGCAGGGTCCGCGGCATCCCGCACCCTGCATTTGCGTCCACTCGCGAACCGATCCACGCACAGAAAGCTGAAACCGATGAGCATCCTCCGCGATGACGTCCTCGCCGAACTCGAGGCCCAGGCCATCGAGCTGCCCAGCTGGGCGTTCGGCAACTCCGGCACGCGCTTCAAGGTGTTCGGCACCGCCGGCACCCCGCGCGACCCGTACGAGAAGATCGCCGACGCCGCCCAGGTGAACCGGTACACGGCCCTCGCGCCGACCGTGGCCCTGCACATCCCGTGGGACAAGGTGCCCGACTACGCCGACCTCCGCCGCCACGCGGAGTCGCTCGGAGTGAAGCTCGGCACGATCAACTCGAACACGTTCCAGGAGGACGCGTACAAGTTCGGCTCCCTCACCCACGAGGACCCGAAGGTGCGCCGGCAGGCGATCGACCACCACCTCGAGTGCATCGACATCATGGACGAGACGGGCTCGCGGGATCTGAAGATCTGGCTCGCCGACGGATCCAACTACCCCGGCCAGGCCGATATCCGCGGCCGGCAGGATCGCCTGCACGAGTCGCTGCAGGAGATCTACGCGCGCCTCGGCGACGAGCAGCGCCTCGTGCTCGAGTACAAGTTCTTCGAGCCCGCGTTCTACCACACGGACGTGCCGGACTGGGGCACGAGCTACGCGCAGACCGCGGCGCTCGGCGAGAAGGCGATGGTGTGCCTCGACACGGGCCACCACGCGCCCGGCACGAACATCGAGTTCATCGTCATGCAGCTGCTGCGCCTCGGCAAGCTCGGCTCGTTCGATTTCAACTCGCGGTTCTACGCCGACGACGACCTCATCGTGGGCGCCGCCGACCCGTACCAGCTGTTCCGCATCGTGTTCGAGGTGATCCGCGGCGGCGGCCTGAACAACCCCGATGTGGCGTTCATGCTCGACCAGTGCCACAACGTCGAGGACAAGATCCCGGGCCAGATCCGCTCGGTGCTGAACGTGCAGGAGATGACGGCGCGGGCGCTCCTCGTCGACCACGAGGCGCTGCGCGCGGCGCAGCTCTCGCACGATGTGCTCGAGGCGAACCGCGTCTTCATGGATGCGTTCCAGACGGATGTGCGGCCGGCGCTGGCCGAGTGGCGCGAGTCGCGCGGTCTGCCGGCGGACCCGATGCGCGCCTACCTCGATTCCGGCTACTTCGAGCGGATCGCCGACGAGCGGGTCGGCGGCGTCCAGGCCTCCTGGGGGGCGTGAAGCCCATGCCCCGCCGCCGGTCGAGTAGGCGCGCAGCGCCGTATCGAGACCCCGTCACCGGGTTTCGATACGGCGCCTGCGGCGCCTCCTCAACCAGCGCCGACACCGCCCGGGGTTTCGATACGGCGCCTGCGGCGCCTCCTCAACCGCCGGTCGAGTAGGCGCGCAGCGCCGTATCGAGACCCGTACCAGCATCCATCGAATGAAGGACCCACTCCCATGAACGAGACCGCAGCCGAACTCATCGCCCGGTCGAACCGACTCGGCGCCGATCCGAAGAACACGAACTACGCGGGCGGCAACACCTCCGCGAAGGGCACCGACATCGACCCGGTCACGGGCGAGCCGGTCGAACTGCTCTGGGTGAAGGGCTCCGGCGGCGACCTCGGCACCCTGACCGAGTCGGGGCTCGCGGTGCTGCGCCTGGACCGCATGCGTGCGCTCGTGAACGTGTACCCGGGTGTGGATCGCGAAGACGAGATGGTGGCCGCGTTCGATTACGCCCTGCACGGCAAGGGCGGGGCGGCCCCGTCGATCGACACCGCCATGCACGGTCTCGTGGATGCGAAGCACGTCGACCATCTGCACCCGGATTCGGGGATCGCGATCGCGACGGCCGCCGACGGCGAGGAGCTGACGGCGAAGATCTTCGGCGACGAGGTCGTGTGGGTGCCGTGGCGGCGACCGGGCTTCCAGCTGGGCCTCGACATCGCCGAGATCAAGCGGGCGAACCCGCAGGCGATCGGCTGCATCCTCGGCGGCCACGGCATCACGGCGTGGGGCGACACGTCGGAGGAGAGCGAGCGCAACTCGCTGTGGATCATCGACACGGCCGCCGCGTACATCGCCGAGCACGGCGCGGCCGAGCCGTTCGGCCCGGTGCGGCCCGGCTTCGAGCCCCTCGAGCCGGCCGAGCGCCGCGCGAAGGCGGCGGCGCTGGCCCCGGTGATCCGCGGCCTCGCGAGCTTCGACAAGCCGACCGTCGGCCACTTCACCGACAGCGACGTCGTGCTCGAGTTCCTCTCCCGCGAGCGGATGCCGGAGCTCGCCGCCCTCGGCACGAGCTGCCCCGACCACTTCCTCCGCACCAAGGTGAAGCCGATGGTGCTCGACCTGCCCGCCGGCGCATCCATCGAGGAGTCGGCGGCACGCCTCCGGGAGCTGCACGAGGCGTACCGGGCCGACTACGCCGCCTACTACGAGCGGCACGCGACCCCCGACTCCCCCGCGATGCGCGGCGCCGACCCGGCGATCGTGCTCGTGCCGGGCGTCGGCATGTTCAGCTTCGGCAAGGACAAGCAGACCGCCAGGGTCGCCGGCGAGTTCTACGTGAACGCGATCAACGTGATGCGCGGCGCGGAGGCCCTGTCGACGTATGCGCCGATCGACGAGGCGGAGAAGTTCCGCATCGAGTACTGGGCGCTCGAGGAGGCGAAGCTGCAGCGCATGCCGAAGCCGAAGCCGCATGCGACGCGCATCGCGCTCGTGACGGGCGCGGCCAGCGGCATCGGCCTGGCGACGGCGAAGCGGCTCGCGGCCGAGGGCGCGTGCGTCGTGATCGCCGATCTCGATCTCGAGAAGGCGCAGGCGGCCGCGGCCGAGCTGGGTACCGCGGATGTCGCGATCGGCGTGGCGGCGAACGTCACCGACGCGCAGGCGGTGCAGGGCGCGATCGACGAGGCGGTGCTCGCCTTCGGCGGCCTCGACCTCGTCGTGAACAACGCGGGCCTCTCCCTCTCGAAGCCGCTGCTGGAGACCACGGAGGCCGACTGGGATCTGCAGCACGACGTCATGGCGAAGGGTTCCTTCCTCGTGTCGAAGGCGGCCGCGCGGGTGCTCATCGACCAGGGCCTCGGCGGCGACATCGTCTACATCTCCTCGAAGAACTCGGTGTTCGCCGGCCCGAACAACATCGCCTATTCGGCGACGAAGGCCGATCAGGCTCACCAGGTGCGCCTGCTGGCGGTCGAGCTCGGCGAGTACGGCATCCGGGTGAACGGCATCAACCCCGACGGGGTTGTGCGGGGCTCCGGCATCTTCGCGAGCGGCTGGGGGGCGAACCGGGCGGCGACCTACGGCATCCCGGAGGAGAAGCTCGGCGAGTTCTACGCGCAGCGCACGATCCTGAAGCGGGAGGTCCTGCCCGAGCATGTCGCGAACGCGGTGATCGTGCTCACCGGGCCCGAGCTCAGCCGCACGACGGGCCTGCACGTGCCGGTCGACGCGGGCGTGGCGGCGGCGTTCCTGCGATGAGCACGGCGGGGGTGGATGCCGGGGCGCACGGCCGCCCGCACGCCGCGCGTGCCGGCACCGTCGCCGCCGTCGATCTCGGCGCGACGAGCGGGCGCGTCATCGCCGCCCGCGTCTCGTCGAACGAACTGTCGATGCGGCAGCTCGCGCGTTTCCCGAACGATCCGGTGCGTCTGGCCGACGGCCTGCACTGGGATCTTCCGGGCCTGTACCGGGGCGTGCTCGGGGGCTTGCGGGCCGCGTTCGCGGCGGGGCCGGTCGCGAGCATCGGCATCGACTCCTGGGCGGTCGACTATGCGCTCATGCGCGGCGAGCGGATGCTCGGGCTGCCGTTCCACTACCGCGACGAGCGCACGCAGGCGGGGGTGGATGCCGTGCACGCACGGGTTCCCTTCGCCGAGCTGTACCGCCGCAACGGTCTGCAGTTCCTGCCGTTCAACACCCTGTACCAGCTCGCCGCCGAGCCGACCGCGCTGCTGGAGGCGGCCGATACCGCCCTGCTGATCCCCGATCTCATCGCGTTCCAGCTGACCGGGGCGCGCGTCGCCGAACGCACGAACGCCTCGACGACGGGGCTGCTCGGCGTGCGCACCGGTGCCTGGGACGAGGAGCTCATTGCGCGCCTCGGCATCCACCGCGGCCTCATGCCCGAGCTCGTCGACCCGGGTGCCGAGATCGGGCCGCTGCGGGCCGGGCTCGCGGCGGAGCTGGGCGCCACGGCATCCACCCGCGTCGTCGCGGTCGGCTCGCACGACACCGCCTCGGCCGTCGTCGGCGTGCCCATGTCGCCCGGCGCGGCCTACATCTCGTGCGGCACCTGGGGGCTCGTCGGCGTCGAACTCGACGCGCCCGTCACGAGCGATGCGGCGCGCGAGGCGAACTTCACGAACGAGGGCGGCGTCGACGGGCGCATCAGGTTCCTGCGCAACGTGATGGGGTTGTGGATCCTGAGCGAGACCGTGCGGCAGTGGGAGCGGGAGGACGGATCCCCCGTCGACCTGCCGGCTCTCCTCGCCGCCGCCGAGGCCGTCACGACGAGCCCGGCGGTCTTCGACGTCGACGACGCCCGCTTCATGCCGCCCGGCGACATGCCCGCCCGCATCGCCGAATGGTACCGCGAGCACGGCGTGCCGGTGCCGGCCTCCCGCGCCGAACTGGCCCGCTCGATCGTCGAGAGCCTCGCCGAGGCCTTCGCCGGCACCGTGCGGGCGGCCGCCGAACTCTCCGGCACCGAGGTGCGAACCGTCCACCTCGTCGGCGGCGGGTCGCAGAACGCCCTGCTCTGCCGGGCCGTCGCCGATCGGCTCGGGATGCCGGTGCTCGCCGGCCCCGTCGAGGCGACCGCGATCGGCAATGTGCTCGTGCAGGCCCGCGCGGCCGGTTTCCTCGCCGGCGATCTCGAAACCCTGCGCGCCCTCGTCGCCCGCATCATGCCCCCCGTCCGATACGAGCCGGGCGGGCGCGCAGGCGCGCTTTGCGATACTGGTCCGCGATGAAGGCGCACGAAGCGGTCATGAAATGGGTGACCGACGAACTCACCAGCGGCAGACTGCACATCGGCGACCGCCTGCCCGGTGAGCGCCAGCTCGCCGAGACGCTGCAGGTCTCGCGCAACTCGCTGCGCGAGGCCCTCAGGGTGCTCGAGGCGCTCGGCACGATCCGCACCTCGACCGGGTCGGGGCCGCAGTCGGGCACGATGATCACCGCCGATCCCGAGCAGGCGCTGACCCTCGCCCTGAATCTGCAACTGGCGACGAGCCACGTCGGCCACGACCACATCTACGAGGTGCGGCTGCTGCTGGAGACCTGGGCCGCCGCGCACTCCGACCCCGAGCTCGGCGACTGGGAGCAGGCCGGCCACCTGCTGGAGCGCATGGACGACCCGGCGCTCTCGCTCGAGGACTTCCTGCAGCTCGACGCCGAGTTCCACGTCACCGCGTCGCGGTCGGCGGCGAACCCCCTGATCAGCACCCTCATGGAGGCGCTGCGCCTGTCGATCTTCGACCACACCGTGAGCCGGGCGAAGGCGCTGCCCGACTGGTCGGCGACCTCGGAGCGGCTGCGCGCCGAGCACCGGGCGGTCTACGAGGCGCTCCGCGCCGGCGACGCCGAAGAGGCGGCGATCCTGCTGGAGCGGCACATCCGCGGGTACTACCTGGAGACGCAGGCCTGAGCTTCGGGTGCGGATGCCGCAGGGCGCGGGTCCGGCATCCACACCCCGCTCGGCGCGTTCCGCCGCGGCGGCGCGGCCCGGCATCCACCCCCGAAGTTGCGGCACCGCCGCCGGGCGCTTACGATGCCCTGTGGTCCTACCACAGTGGTAGGACCACAGAACCCGTCCCGATCAGCCCCCGCACCACCACGGATCTCAAAGGAGCGAGCCTTGGCACAGACCACGACCCCGCACGCGGCACCACCTGCAGAAAAACTCAACTACCGCGTGCTGCTCGGCAGCCTGAGCGGCAGCGTCATCGAATGGTTCGACTTCCTCGTCTACGGAACCGTCGCCGCCCTCGTCTTCAACAAGATCTACTTCCCCACCGGCGACGCGTTCCTGTCGACGATCCTCGCCTACGTGTCGTTCTCGCTGACCTTCTTCTTCCGCCCCATCGGCGGCATCATCTTCAGCCACATCGGCGACCGCATCGGCCGCAAGAAGACCCTCTTCATCACCCTCTCCCTCATGGGCGGCGGCACCGTCGCCATCGGCCTCCTGCCCGACTACAACGCCATCGGCATCGCCGCACCGCTGCTGCTCCTGCTGTTCCGCATCCTGCAGGGCCTCGGCATCGGCGGCGAATGGGGCGGCGCGCTCCTGCTCTCCTACGAGTACGCGCCGAAGAACCGCCGCGGCCTCTACGGCGCCGTGCCGCAGATGGGCATCAGCCTCGGCATGCTGCTGGCATCCGGCCTCATCGCGCTGCTGACCACGCTGCCCGACGACCAGTTCCTCGCCTGGGGCTGGCGCATCCCGTTCATCGCGAGCATCGTGCTCGTCTTCATCGGCCTCTGGATCCGCAACGGCCTCGACGAGACCCCCGAGTTCAAGCGCGTCCAGGCATCCGGAGCCCAGCACAAGCTCCCCATCAAGGAGGTCGTCACCAAGCACTGGGGCGCCGTGCTCGTCTCCATCGGCGCGAAGGCCGCCGAGACCGGCCCCTTCTACATCTTCGGCACCTACATCATCGCCTACGCCACGAACATCCTCGGGGCCCGCGACAACGTCGTCCTGCTCGCCGTCGCGGCGGCGGCCGTCGTCGCCACGGTGTGGATGCCGGTGTTCGGCCGCATCTCCGACTCCGTCGGCCGGGCCGTGCTCTACCGCTGGTCGGCGATCGCCACCGTCGTGCTCATCGTCCCCTACTACTGGCTCATCAACACCGGCGAGACCTGGGCGCTCTTCGTCGGCACCATCGTCGGCTTCGGCCTGCTGTGGGGCTCCGTGAACGCCATCCTCGGCACCCTCATCGCCGAGAACTTCCCGCCCGAGATCCGCTACACCGGCGCCACCCTCGGCTACCAGCTCGGCGCGGCGATCTTCGGCGGCACCGCCCCGATCATCGCAGCCTGGCTGCTGGAGATCTCGGGCGGCCAGTGGTGGCCGATCGCCCTCTACGTCGTGTTCTGCGCGGCACTGTCGATCATCGCCTCCTTCTTCATCAAGAAGGTCGCCCACCGCGGCTGACCGCGCGATCATGCGGGGGCGGTGCTGCGGCGCCGCCCCGCTGTCGTCCCCGCCGCCGCCCCGTCGCCCTCCGCCGCCTCACCCATCGAAGTGACGCAACCCGTCCCTCATCCACCGCCGGCACCGCCATTCGCGTCACCTCACCGCTGCGGCATCCACTCCCCCACTGCCGAGGTGACGCAAACGGTCGCTGCCAGGCGGTGTCCAGCGCGATTCGCGTCACCTCGATGACGGATCGCACGGCGATCGGCCGACGACGGCCGGAGCTGTGGGGCGCGACGGCGCAGGGTGGATGCCGGAGGGCAGTGCGCCGGGGCATCCACCGCCGATTCAGGCGTCGGACGGCCGCCACCCCGCCGCGAGCAACGCTTCCCGGACCCGCTCGAGTCGCTCGATGCGGCGCGTCCCCGTGTGCGAACGGTTGATGCGGATGACCCGCCACCCGAGCCGCGCGAGGTCGTCGAGCCGGTCGACGTCCCGGGCATACTGCGCCGGGCTGGTGCGATGCTGGTCCCCGTCGTACTCGACGAGCGTCCGCTGCGCGCGGTACACGAGGTCGCCGATCGCGACCAGCCGGCCGTTCGAATCCCGGATTTCGCCGTTGACCTCGGGTTCCGGCAGCCCGTATGCGACCAGGTCGAGGCGCACCTCGCTCTCGGGGGCCGAGTCGGTTCCGGGGCGCATCGCCTCGAGCGCCGCCGCGAGCAGGCGACAGCCTCGCCCGCCGGCGTGCCGGTCGACGGCGTCCGCGACACGCTCGGGCGTCGCAAGCGGATGCTTCCGGCGCACGAGCGCATCCGCTGCGATGACGAGGTCGCGTTCGCCGACCGATGCCGCCAACTGCGCCCAGGCGTCCTCCGGCGACACCAACGGCAGCCCCGATCGGCCCGTCACGAGCACCCGCCCGGGTGAGAGCCGGTGACCGCGCACGCCGGCGCCCCGCGGGATTCCGGCGGGCACGAACGCGGCCACGTCGATCGGCTCGCGGTCGTTCCATCTGCGCGGCACCGGGATCCCGTACAGCCGGCACGCCGTCACATGGCTGAAGACATCGCCAGGGCGCATGGTGACGAGCTTCGCGCGGCAGAGCTCCCCGAGTTCACGGGGTGTGGATGCCGGCATCCGCACCCCGTGGAACGGACGCACCAGGTCGGCGCCGCGGAGCCGCCCGGCGCCGATGCCGGCGGCCGTTGCGACGGCGACCGAGAACGGGCGACCGGCGAGTTCGACGGGGAGCGGGATGCGAGGGCCGGGCATTCCAGCAGTGTGCCGCGGTCGCGGCGGCCGGCGGCGCCATCCGGCGATTCCGTGGATGGGGTGCCCGCCACGTTCCCCTGTGGAGGACTCGTCGACGCGATACCCGCCTCGGCTCGCCGCCGGCGCCCGCCAAGTGACGCGAAGCTTCCTTCCGAGCGCGCCCGAAGGGCAGATCGCGTCACCTCGCCGTGGTGCTGCCCCGAGGCAGGTGGTGGTGAGGCGGTGGATGCCGGTGCCCGGCCCCGCTAGGTTGTGTTGCGGAACTCCGTGCGCGGCGAGGACGTGCGACGGGCGACCGGATGCAAGGCGGAGGAGGGCCGATGCGGGAGAGGCCGGGCGGGGCATCCGCTCGCGACGGCGTGCTCGTCGTCGGCAGCATCTCGGCCGACCTCACGGCGTTCGCGGGGCGGCTTCCGGCGCCCGGCGAGACGATCCTCGGCGACGGCTTCACGCTCGTGCTCGGCGGCAAGGGCGCCAATCAGGCGATCGCCGCGAGCCTCGCCGGGGCGCCGGCGCGCATGGTGGGGTGCGTCGGCAGCGACCTGTTCCGGGGGCTCGTGACCGATGGGCTCCGGGATGCCGGTGTCGACGTCTCCCAGGTGCGCCGGGTGCCGGGGCCGACGGGTATCGCCCATATCCGGGTGGATGAGTCGGGCGAGAACGACATCGTCGTGGTGCCGCTCGCGAACGCGGCGCTCGATGAGGCGCAGATCGACCGGGCGTTCGCCGAGCTCGCCGAACGCAGCGCCGTGCTGCTCACGCAGTTGGAGATCCCGTTCGCGGTCACCGGCCATGCGATTCGCCGCGCGCACGATGCGGGTATGACGGTCGTGCTCGATCCGGCTCCGGCGCATGAGCTCGACGACGCGATCTGGCCGCTCGTCGACATCGTCACGCCGAACGAGACGGAGGCGGCGCTGCTCTCGGGCATCCGCGTCGCCGATCGGGGCAGCGCGGTCGAGGCCGGCCGCTGGTTCCTCGGCAAGGGGGCCGGTGCGGCCCTCATCACCCTCGCGGGTGCGGGGGCCGTGCTGGTGGATGCCGGCGGCGTCCAGGACTTCCCGGCGCTGCCGGTCGACGCGGTCGATACGACGGCTGCGGGCGATGCGTTCGCCGGGTATCTCGCCGCCGGGCTCGCGCAGGGCCTTGCCCGAGCGGATGCCGTGCGTCGCGCGAGCGCGGCCGGCGCCCTGACCGTCACGAAGCGCGGCGCCTCGCCGAGCCTGCCGGCATCCGCCGAGGTCGATGCACTGCTCGCGGCGCACGGCTGAGCGGGGCGGCCGGAACCGGCCGCCCCGCGGGGCGGCTCAGTCGCAGGTGAGCGTCGTGCCGTCCTCGAGGTTCCACACGCCGGTGCCGAGCTGGGCGCAGGCTTCTTCGATCGCGGCGTTGCCGAGGCTGAACGCGAGGACGAAGAGGAGCACGATCACCACGGTGTAGACGATCCCGAGCACGATCGACAGGATGATGCCGATGAAGGCGGGCGTGTTCTTGTAGCCGGCGTTCTTCGACTGCACGAAGGCGATGATGCTGAGGATCAGGCCGACGAGCGGGGCGAAAACGGCGGCGACGAGGCCGCCGATGCCGAGGCCCTTGCCGGGGAACGTCGCCGGCGCGGCGGGCGGCGTCGGCGGCTGGGAGTAGGAGGGCGGCGGGTTGAGCTGGCCAGTCGTTTCGGACACGGTCTCTCCAGGAGGGTTCGGGTTGGGAGTGCGCCGGGGAACACGGCCCCCCGCGCGACCGGAAAGCCGCGCCCGCACGATCGTGATCGTAGCGGGTCCAGCGGCGTCTGCGGAATGGGGTGCGGATGCCCGGCAGAATGGATGCGCGGCGGCGCCCCACGGCATCCGCCGGCGAGCCGGGCGGGCCGCGCTCCGGCATCCGCACCCGAAATGCACACGGAGGCCCCATGACCGACCAGCTCGCTCCCGCCCGCCGCACCGGGGTGATCGCCGTGCTGCGCGCGGCGAGCGCGGAGGCCGCCGTGCGCGCGTCCGAGGCGCTCGTCGCCGGCGGTGTCACCGGCCTCGAGATCACCTATTCGACGCCGGACGCGCCGACCGTGATCGCCGAGCTCACGGCCCGATTCGGCGACGCCGCATACATCGGCGCCGGCACCGTCACCACCCCCGCGCAGGCCGAGGCTGCTGCCGAAGCCGGGGCGCGCTTCCTCGTCTCCCCCGGCACGCGCCCCGACCTCGCACGCGCCATGCTCGCGACCGGGCTCACGACGATGACGGGCGCCCTCACCCCGAGCGAGGTCATGGAAGCGACCGAACTCGGCGTGCACGTCGTGAAGATCTTCCCCGCCTCCCTCGGCGGACCCGGCTACCTGAAGGCGCTGCGCGGCCCCTTCCCCGACGCCCCCCTCATGCCGACCGGCGGCGTCACCCCCGGAAACCTCTCCGAGTGGTTCGCCGCCGGGTCGGTCGCGGTCGGCGCCGGCGGCGACCTCGTCTCGGGCGCCGACCTCGCGGCGGGCCGATACGACGAGGTCGAACGGAAGGCGCGGCTCTTCGCGGCGGCGCTCGCCGCGGTGCGCGGCTGAGGCATCCGCTCGGCGCCCTCAGAGGTAGCCGAGCTCCTCGAGGCGCAGCACTGCCTCCTCGCGCGTCTTCACACCGAGCTTGTGGTACACAGCGGCCGCCTGCCGCTTCACCGTCCCCGTCGAGACGTGCAGCTCGGCGGCCATCGCCGCGAATGTCATCGGCCCGCCCAGCATCGACGCGACGACCGACTCGCGTTCCGACATCTTCGGCAGCTTCTCGGAGACCGTGCCGCGCGCGCCCATGCGCTGCTCGGCCTCGGCGACCGCGACGCGATACCGTTGCAGATCGCCGGCGAACCTCGGCGCCCGGTGTTCGACGAACTGCCGCATGTGCTCGATCTCGTCGTCCGGGATCATCGAGAACACCGCCGAAAGATTCGCGCGCTGCGCATACGCCATCGCCTCGCCTACCTCGCGGAGAGCGATCACCTGATGCCCGAGCCGGAGGTGCGCGATCGAACGGCACATCAGGATGAGGGGGAACAGCCACAGGTTGTGCCGGCTGCGCATCCGCACGCACTCGGCGGTCACGGTGAGCACCTGACGATAGTCCGCCATGCTCAGGTAGGCCGCCGCACGTGGCGCGTTCGGGTCGACGCAGTGCCGTTCCGACGGCTCCATGTCGGCCAGCTGCGCCAGTGCCCGCACCGGCTGCCCCTCGTACAGGAAGATGTACGACACCAGCATGCGGCCGTACGAACGGATCAGGCTCGATCCGGTCGGCTGCGACACCCCTTGGGCGACGAGAACCGCGAGCTTCGACGCCCGGTACGGGTCGCCGTTCAGCACCAGCGCCACCGCCTCCAGGAGATCGGCGAGCATGCGCGCGGTCGGCTCGGACACGGTCAGGCGGCGTATCCGCGACGACAGCCTCGATGCGCGATCGGCATCCAGGCGCATGAACGCGATCGTGCCCTCGGCGATGGCGGCCATGAACTCCGCACGATCCGGATCCCACCCCTGCGCTTCGGCGAGGCCGGCCATTTCGTCGAGGATGGCATCGGCTTCCATCTGCCGACCGTTCAGCGCATACGAGGCGGCCTGCAGGCCGAGGCCCCGATACCGCCACCTGGCGGCCTGGAGAGCATCGGATTCGGGCGCCACGGTCGTATACGAGATGATCGCCTCCGCGAACCGCATCGCGCGCACCGCATCGCCGGCGGCGATGTGGGCCTCGGCGACCGCCCCGAGCGCCGCCATCCGGGTGCGGCAGGCGATGGCATCGCCGGCCGCCGTCACCAGCGCGGCATCCAGTCCCTCGGCCGCCTGCACGGCCTCGTCCATGAGATCGCCTCGCACGAACATGACGACCCGGGCCGCGAGGATCTCCAACCGCACGTCGACGGGCACGTCGAGGATCGAGCCCGGGCTGACCGCGCGCAGCAGATCGTACTGCGGATATCCGACCGGGTGCCCGTCGTACAACGACGATTCGATCACCGCAGCCGCCGCGCCTTCCAGTGCGCGCATCCGTACCAGATGCGCGTCGGCCCGCTGTCTCTCGCTCTGCATGCCCTCCCCCAGCTCAGTATGCGCAGCATTCCTGTATGCGACCTTGGGGCGGCCTCACCGCCGATGGTACAGCTTGTCGGGGTCGAGGAGATATGCCGCCACGAGCATGATGAGCACGCCGGCGGCCGCGACAAGCCCTTGCCGTTCTGCAGGATGGCGTCGCCCGTTCAGGCTCCCTTTCCGGAGCGCGGGGCGAATTTCGCCGGGTCGAGCAAGTAGACGGCGACGAGCGTGAGCAGAATGCCGACTGCTGCGATGATCCCGTTCCCGTTCTGGAGGAAGATCGCGAGGTGACCGAGACCCGGGATGTGGAACACGGTTCGCGAGATCTCGTCGACGACATAGGGCTCGGGATCCGGAACGGCATTCGCGTCGCCCTGCAGCTCGAGCGCCGGCGCGCCGTCGACGGTGGTCTTCTCGATCACACGGTGCGTGACCAGCCCGAGCCCGCGGGGACGCTGGACGGTGACGATGTCGCCGACTGCGACGTCGTCGTAGCTCACCGGCTGGATCAGGGCGACGGATCCCACCGGCAGGGTGGGCTCCATCGATCCGGAGACCACGACGACGGGGCGTATGCCCAGTGCGAACCCGCCGACGAAGACGATGATGCAGACGACGCCGAGCGCTGCGGCGGCAGTCAGCACGATCTGCCGCACGACCCCCAGCACGCGCAACCACAGAGGCGGTCGAGGCCGGTCTTCCAGCTCAGAGGGAGCATCTTCAGAGGTCATCGCGTAAGCATCTCCAATGCCCAGTCCGTTCGCGGAATGCTGATCTGTCGATTGGTGCCGGGCGAGAGGCTCGGCATCGGACCGAGCGCCGCGTTGACGTTATCACCGCGCCCCCAGAACGTGCCGTCGCGCTTCTGCCAAGCGTAGAAGGCGCCGCTCGAGATGAACTGTACGACATCGGTATCCACAACGGACGGCAGGGTGCTGAGCTCACCCGCGTCGCCGGGCGCCCCGTATCCCCACAGGGTGCCGTTGCTGTCGAGCAGCGCGACGCCGGTGGAGCTGAACTGCATCGATGTGATGCCGCTCAGGCCCGTGAGCGCAGGCGTGAGCGGGGCCCCGCGGCCGGTTCGGTCGGCCGATGTGCGGGACCAGCTGAGTACCTGTCCGTCCGACAGAAGGGCGGCTCCCATGTTCTGGCCGCCGTCGACCGCGACGATGTAGGGGTCTCCAGGCTCGACGTTGCCCTTCATCCACGGCGCGAGTTCCGCGAGGTAGGTCGCGGTCGATGCGGCGTTCGCCGTTCCCGGCGGCAGGCTGCTCGTTCCCTCGGCACCGCCCCAGTAGTAGACGTCGCCGTTCTCGAGGATCGTGAAGAAGGTGGAAGCGGCACCCTTCAGGTACACGGGCTTTCCGGCGACCGACGGGTCGGGCAACCCGCCCAGCTGCGCGGCGCCCGCACCGGAGCTGCCGCCGTCGCTCGACGCGCCCCAATGCCAGATCGTGCCGTCTTCGCGGATTCCGGCGCCGGCTGCCGCAGTCGAGGAGATGCTCAAGATGTTCGTGAGGAGTGCACCGGAACCGTTCCAGGCGGTTCCGATGCGCACCTGCCGCGGGCACGGGATCGCGAGGAATGCCCCGACGCCGCAGTTGGTCCGCGCCGCTTCGGCAAGCACGCCGACGGTTTCGGTGCCGTCGTGGGCATGCTCGGCTCCCCAGCCCCATACGGTGCCGTCGGATGCGAGGGCGTTGAAGCCGAACCGGCCGGCACTGACCTGGCTGACCTCGGCCACAGATCTGAACGGCACCAGCGGGCCCGCCAAGAGCTCTCTCGGCGAGGCGATGAGCAAGCCTCCGTCCTGGTCGAGGCCGCCCCACCAGTACACGGTGCCGGTAGTCGAGAGGCCGATCCCGGTGCGGGTCAGGTGCGAGGTGGTCGAGAGTCCGGGGGCGGCCTCCGGGACGGCGTTCGCGGCGTGCGCCACGATCGAGTCCGTGCGCGCGTGGGAGGTGTCGGTGTATTCGGCTGCCGTGGGGGTCACGCTGGCGGCGGCGATCATGCCGAGGGTGAGTCCGGTCACGGCGATGGTGTGTCCGATGCGTCGTCGCATTGAGGTCATGATGTTCTCCTTCTGCGAATCAGCGCGACGGTGCCGGCCAGGAAGGCGATGCCCGCCGCCCAGAGCCAGGGCCAGACGCTCGGGCCCGTGGAAGCGAGCCCGCTTTCATCGGATGCGTCGTCTGCGGAGGTGCGGAACTCGAAGCTCAACCGGCCGGTGGCCTCCTGGTACTCGTTACCGGCCTCACTGGGGAGGGTGACGGATCCGGAGAGTTCGTAGTCGGCGTGCCCGGCCAGCGTCGGCAGCAGCAGCACCTCGTCGATGGCCGCCGCGGCGGTGCCGATGTAGAGGGGTTGACCCGAGCCGGTCTCTGTGAGTTCGAGTTCGAGCGGGTACGGGCCGTCGAAGAGACGCTCGGCGGATCCGGACACTGCCAGAGCGATCGGGAGTTCGCCGTCGGTGAGGTTGCGGACGGACATGGTCCATTCCTGGCTCTGGCCAGGTGCCGGGGCGGCCAACTCGACCAGGGTCGGGGCCGCGTCGATGAGTTCGCCGCTGGCGGCGGCCGGGATCGGGGCCAGTACCGCTCCGGCTGCCAAGGCGACACCGAGGATGATGATCATTCGCTTCTTCATGGGCTGTTTCCGTCCACTCGGATTCCGAGCTGGGTCGACTTGCCTGCCGCCGAGACCGCCTCGCCGGCGGCGATCACGGCCTCGATGCGGACGTCCAGGCTTCCGCCGGGGTGGACGGTTTCGACGATGGAGGCCGCGTTCACTTCCTCGGCGGTGAGTCCGGAAGCTGCCGGCGTAGCGGAGCCCTGGAGGTAGACCGTGAAGCGGAGCTGGCCGAACAGGTCGTATGCCCCGGAGACGTCGGGGTCGAAGACCGTGACGTGCAGGTCGCCGGTGACGCCGGGGTCGCGGTTCTCGAAGCGGGCTTCGAAGACGACCGGGGTGTGTTCGGTGAATCCGGCGGCTCCGGACGAGGGCAGCACGACCGCTTCTGCCGCCTCGATGGCGTCCTGGAGGCCGCCTTGGCCGTCACGGACGGCGATATCGAGCCGTACCGGGATATCGACACGGATTCCCGTGGCGCCGCCGACATTCACCTTCGCCTGATCGGCGAACGACGCGGACGTCATCGCGATCCCGGCCAGCAGGAGCGCCCCGCCGCCGGCGACGAGCAGACGGATACGTCCGCTCGGGCGTGGGGATCCGGTCATACGGTTCACGGCGTCACCGCCCCGAAAGCAAAGAGCACCTCGGTCGAAGCGAGCTGCCAACGGTTATCGGCAGCCTCGGACATCTCGATCGAGACGTCCAGGATCTTCTCCTCGCCAGGCGCGAAGGGTTCGGCCCACACATACGAGGCGAGCTGATCGGCCGGAACATGGTCGATCCGTACCGTCTGGCCCTCACGGACGGTGAAGATGAGCTGGTCGAACAGTTCGACGAAGTTCCCCGTCCCCGGGTCGAGCTCAGACCCCCGAGGCTGCGGGTCCAGGATCGACAACGTCAGCAGACCCGTCAACCGCGGGCTGTCGTTCTTCACGGCGATCCTGCCATCGATATGGGACCCGGGAAGCAGCAGACGAGCATCCTCACCTGCCACCGGAATCTCATACGCACCCGGATTACCCTGCCGCCACTGCCCGGCCGAGGGCACCCACGTGCTGGCGGCATCACCGTATCGACCGGCCACGACGATGTCGAACCGGTTCGCCGAACCGTCCATCTCGACATCGACGCTCGCACTGTCGCTCAACGCGGCCGCCGTCAACGCGACGCCGCACGCGGCAAGCGCGCCACCGGCGATCAGCGTGCGCACCAGACCTGCACGGGGAGACTTCATAGGGAGCTGAACCCTTTCGGGGTATCGATCCTGGAGGAGGGGCAGGGCCGACCGGACCGTGCACCACGGTGCACCGGGCTGGTCCGGCCGGCCCTGCTCGAGGCGGCGGAAGCGCTCGGGCCTTGGGGGCGACCCGCTTCCGCCGGTCGGATTACGGCGTGACCGAGGTCGCGTCGAAGTGGGCCTGGACGTACGCGGTCTGCCCGTTCAGAGCATTGTTGGCCGCAGCACTGCCCTGATCGGGAAGCGAGATCTCCAGCTCGATGACGCCCTGCTCGCCGGTTGCGAACTGACCCAGATCAAGGCTCTGAGTGCTCGCCAGCGTGTGCGCCCCAGCCGGGTCCACATCCTCGCCATCAAGCAGCACCGTGTACCGCAGAGCGTCGCGGATGCCGGCGCCCGAGGTCTTACCCGTGATCTCCTGAATGCTGAACGCGATATCGGCCGACAGCTTCGGGCTCTCGTTCCGGAACGGGATCTCGACCGAGACGGTGTCACCGGGCGTGATGGTGTCCGCACCCGGAACCAGGATGTCGACACCTTCGGCCGTGTTGGCCTCCTGCCACGTACCCGGCTCCGGGTTGCCCTCGGCATCCGTACCGACGACCTGGATGTTGAATCGGTTATCGCCACCGATACCCGACCCGTCGGCACCAGTACCGAGGTTCAGGTTGGCGAAGTCGGTGAAGGCCGCAGCAGTCGCGAGCGCGCCGGCAGCGAGAACCGCGCCACCGGCAAGGAGGATCCGCTTCTTGCCAGCGGACTTCTGAGTGTTGGGGGTTTCCATGTCTGTCCTTCGTACTGGGGTGGGATTGCAGCGCGAACGGGGTACTTGCTGCAGATGCCGAACGCATCGACAATGGTGTGAGCTGATTCGAGTTCTTGTCACACCGAACAGCGTGAAGATTCCTCAGGCTGTTCCTATCCATTCTGCGGAAGCCCATGACAGGGGCACCCTTGAGCGACCCCTTTTCAACCGGTTTTCTACCGGGCGTCGAACTCGGTCGTGCGATCCCTCATCACGACAGGATCCAGTGGGGTATCGCGGCGTGTACCGGGCTGCCACACGCAGCCGCCGCGGGCGCGTAAGCTCGGAACGGGCGTCGGGCGGCGCCGCACCGAGGGGGCAGCATGACGGCATCCACCGCCGACGCGCGGGTCGCGATCTACATCGACTTCGACAACATCGTCATCTCGCGCTACGACCAGCTGCACGGGCGCGACCGGTGGCGACGCGACAACGCGCGCGGGTGGTCTCCGGCATCCGCCGACGACGATGCGCAGCTCGACGACCGGGTCGATGCCGCCACCGTCGATGTGGGTGCGATCCTCGATTTCGCGACGAGTTTCGGGCCGTTGGCGATCAGTCGTGCGTATGCCGACTGGTCGGTGCCGGTGAACGCGTCGTACCGCAATCAGCTGATCGACCGCGCGGTGGATCTCGTGCAGCTGTTCCCCGTCGTCGCCTCGTTCAAGAACGGCGCCGACATCCGCCTGTCGATCGACGTCGTCGAAGACCTGTTCCGCCTCGACGACCTCACCCATGTCGTCATCGTCGCCGGCGACAGCGACTACATCGCACTCGCGCAGCGGGCGCGCCTCCTCGGCCGCTATGTCGTCGGCGTCGGCGTGGCCGGGTCGACGAGCCGGGCGCTCGCGGCGGCGTGCGACGAGTTCGCCGACTACGACGCCCTGCCGGGGGTGACGCGGCGGGCGAGCGCACAGGCCGAGGCGGCGGCTTCCCCCGCAGTGGATGCCGCATCCACCCCCGCCGGCAAGCGCCGCCGTTCCCGCAAGAAGCCGACGCCCGACGAGTCCGCCGCAGACCTCTTGGCGCGCGCCCTCGAGCTGCTCGCGTCGAAGAACGACGAGGACTGGCAGCCGTCGGGCGCGGTGAAAAACCAGATGCTCAGGATGGATCCGTCGTTCCAGGAGCGCGCCCTCGGCTACTCCTCGTTCTCGGCGTTCGTGAAGGCGCAGCACGCCCTCGTCGAGCTCGACGAGACGCGCGACGCCCGGCCGATCCGGCTGAAGCCGTAGGGCGCGGCCCGGCATCCACTCGCCCCGGCATTCCACCCGACTCTGGCCCTTCGCGCCTCGCCCGGGCAGACTGGAAGCAATCGTCCGAGGGGGACACGATGAGAGCACTCCAGTACCGCGAGATCGGCGCCGCGCCGGAACTCGTCGAGATCGACACACCCGAGCCCGGCCCGGGCGAGGTGCGGTTGCGCATCACCGCGGCCGGCGCCTGCCATTCCGACAGCTTTCTGATGAGCCTGACCGCCGAGCAGTACGGGTACGGGTTGCCGCTGACGCTGGGGCATGAGGGTGCGGGGGTCGTGGATGCCGTGGGCACCAGTGTCACCGGGGTCGCGATCGGCGATTCGGTCGCCGTGTACGGGCCACAGGGGTGCGGGCGCTGCTACCACTGCGCGCAGGGCAAGGAGAACTATTGCGAGCGGGCCGCGGAGCTCGGCATCGCCCCGCCCGGGCTGGGGGCGCCTGGGGCGATGGCGGAGTACCTGATCGTGCCGGATGCGCGGTTCCTGCTGCCGCTCGGCGACCTGGATCCGGTGCAGAACGTCGCGCTGACGGATGCCGGGCTGACGCCGTACCACGCGATCAAGATGTCGCTGCCGAAGCTCGTGCCGGGTTCGACGGCGGTCGTCATCGGCGCCGGCGGCCTCGGGCATGTCGCGATCCAGATCCTCAGGGCGATCACGCCGGCGACGGTCATCGCCCTCGATGTGGGCGAGGAGAAGCTTGCGCTCGCGAAGGAGGTCGGCGCGCACGAGGCGTTCGCCTCGGATGCGTCGGCGGCCGAGAAGATCCGCGGCGTCGCCCCGCAGGGCGTGCAGGCGGTGTTCGATTTCGTCGCGATCCAGCCGACCCTCGACCTCGGGCACGCGGTCGTCGCAGTCGAGGGCGACCACGTCGTCGTCGGCGTGGGCGCGGGGGCGGTGCCGGCCGGCATCCTGGCCGCACCCTACGATTCGACGGTGCGAGCGCCGTACTGGGGGTCGCGTTCGGAACTGTTCGAGGTGTTCGAGCTCGCCCGCAAGGGCCTCGTGAAGGTCGAAACCGAGGTCTTCTCGCTCGACGACGCCCCCGAGGCCTACCGCAAACTGCACGACGGCGAGCTCCGCGGTCGCGCGGTCGTGGTGCCGTAGGGAGTGGCCCGGCGCCCCTTCGCGAGTCAGATATATACGTGGCTATATAGAGAAGGAGGTGTCATGGCCATCACATCGATCGACATCGACCAGAACGACCTCCGGCAGGCCAAAGAGCTCACCGGCGCCGCCTCGAACCGAGAAGTCGTCGATCTGGCGCTTCGCACCCTGATCGCGGTGCGCCGCCGCCAGCCCTCGGCTGCAGAACGCATCATCGCGCGCCGATTCGAGCCCGATCAGATCGACGCACCGACACAGGCCCCGACCGACACGAACGCGTGACGACCTCCTCGTCGACAACAGCGTGTGGCAGAAGGCCGGCCGGAGCCTCCGGATCGCCGAGCGTCTGCGGGAGATCTCACCGGGCCATCTCATCATCACCTGCCCGCCGCAGGTGCTCGAGTACTGCCACTCGGCCAGATCGCCCGAGGAGTACCTCCAGTTCCGAGACGACATGGACGGCTTCCTTCCGGCATGGGAACACCCCTCCCAGCAGCAGGCGCTCGACATCCAGCACGCGCTCTGGCAGAACGGGATGGTGCGCGCCGCGGCGGCCTTCGACTGCCTCATCGCCGCCTACGCGGTCGTCAACGACGCCGTCATCCTGAACTCCAACCGAGACTTCGGCCACCTCCAGGCGGCCACGGACGGCCAGGTCCGTCAGGAGTACGTCGCCGCGTGAGCTGCCGCTCCCCCGTTCAGATACATCGGTCACCCCCCTGGCGCTCGCCCGGCAGCGACGAGCGAAGTCTCGGCAGGTCAATCCAGGAGGGCCGAACCTGCCAGCCCCGCGTCTTCATCGATGACGCCCTCCAGGGAAGGCCCCGCACCGGCAGCGGCGATGAGCGGTGGTCGCACCGGCCGTGACCGTCTCGGTGACTTGGTGGGGGCCTGCACCCTCATACGCGTACGTCGTCGTGACCGCCTGCCCGTCGACAGGATCCCGCACCGTCTGGGCGACTTATGGACCGAGCTGCACATGGGTAATGTCACGGGGACGGTGTCACCTAGCACCCTGACGGACCGGCGACAGGCACGGGGAAGTCGCGTGTCTCTTGGAGCACCTGAATGACAAGCACAAACCACAAGGCCATCGTCCGCGCGTACATGCGAGACCACGTTGTGAAGTACACCGAGGCGTTGCGAGCCCTGGGATATCCCTCGCCGATGAGCGAGCATCAGCCGGCGAAGCACATGCTTCTCAACTGGGATCAGTACGACTATTTTCCAGACGCAGTTGGCCCCGCATTCGCGACGATGGCGGAAGCCAAGGCCGCTGCGCACGAGGATGGCGATGTCATCGTCGGGGGCTTCTTCGCGCACGACGTCGAAGGCGGAGCACTGCGCTGGCATAGCGACCCGCACGGTAACGCCTCACATCGCATTCTTGATCCGATCCGGGGCGCACTCTGGGGCAACCCGATCGCCTGGAACGACGAGCCGAGGGTGCCGAACGGCTGGACGCGGTCTCCAACGGTTCCCGACGCCCTCGGCGGCCACGTCCGCGCCCGGCCTCCTCAACGGCGATGTCGCTGACGGGGTGAACGGGGACATGTTCCGGTTCGTGAACGCCGAAGGCGCACTCGTCACCAGGGTGCTGCCCTACCTGAGCGTCGAGGCGGCATTCTCACGGTTCACAGGTCACAGCGCTCTCATCCATGCCGAGATGGAGCGGATCACGGGTGAGCTCGATCCTCGCCTGGGCATCTCACTCCGCGAGGCCGGCACGCCTGTCAGGCAGGTCCGGTACTGGGAGTTCGTGACGCCGAAGCTGGCGAGCTTCGTCAGCTGGAGCAGCGTGGACCGGTATGAGGACGCCCGGCTTGAGGCCCTGGATACCTGGATCAATGATGAGTTCCCGCACACGGGCAGCCTCAATGCTCTGCCGCTCGCGGCGTTGGAGACCTGCGAGCACTGCGACGACGAGCCGATCACGCGCCGTCATCCCCTGGCCCCTGGAAGCATGATCGGACCGATGTGCGATTTCGAGTCTGTCGTCGAGATCGGCAGCCCTTTCGGATCCGACGGCCCCTCGACCTGGGAGGAGCTTCTGCTCATGCACGTCTATGGAGGGATGCAGTTCGTCAGCCACGACGGATGTGCTGCGTACTGGTCAGAGGAGGCGTGAGGTCGATGCCTGTTGCGGACGGCCGTAGGTCTCGTCGAACCAGCGGACGAACGCCAGGGTGCTCCCCCACTGTTTGCTGATCCTGTCGTGCACGGCACGCTGGTCGTGGCCCGGAAGGAACGTGACCGTCCCTGTGACGCTGGCGCCGCAGCCACACGCGCATTCGCGATCTCCTTCGTCTTGGTACGTGACCGGGTTCCGGAAGGTGTCGACGGTCGTGCCGATGAGCCGGTCGTAGTCGGGGTCACCTGACCTCAGCACTCGCCCGATGATGGCTTGCTTGCCACCTGGTACGTACTCGAAGTCGTCGATGGCGACGACCACCTTGACCACGCCCTGATAGGAGAACGTCGCGAGCCGTTCGTTCCGCGAGCGGCGCCCGAGGAGCCACACGCCCCGGTTCTGTTCGTAGACGTCGTCGTCGGTGAGGTCCTCTGCCCATCCGATCCATGTGCGATCCCACGCGTCTTCTTCGTGGTCAACGAGGCGGCGATCGTCGAGCTTGAAGTTGATGGACATGAGTGATCCCCTATAGATTGAACCCTTGAACGCAAGGTATCAGTGACATAACCCTTGTGCAAGAGTTATGTGTTATTTCGTCCGTGCCGACGACCGGGTATGTGGGTGGCATGACCGAACAGCTCACGTCCGCAGCGAACCGTGCTCAGGAGCTCGCACATGCTCTCGCGAGCCGGACTCGGGAGATCATCGAGTTCGTCCAGTACATCGACCACGTCGTCGCGGTCCGCATCGACAGCGAGATGGCCGGTCTATCAGCTCGCGAAACTCTCCGGCGAGGCCCCCGTCAAGGCCACAGCCCGTGCCGCAGGTATCGACCGGGACCAGGCCGCAGCCTGGCTGAAGATCGCCCGGCGAAACGGCCTCGTCTGAGAGCGCGGCGCGCACAGCGTCATGAACCAACCCCTTTCCCGTCTACTCGTACATACCCCTGTTGCCCGAGCCCGAGCTCGCGTCTTGAAAGGACACCGCATCCCCATGTCCACGACCACCCACGACTCCTCCGTTGAGCCGCCGGCCGACGAAGCACTCGCCCCGTCCAAGCGGGCCGTGTTCGCCTCGTCGAAGAAGCGTCCCACCAAGAAGCCCTTCATCATCGCCGCGATCGCGGTGGTCGTGCTCGCCGTCGCGGCGGTCGTCACCGGCCTGGCCGTCGCCCACAGTGCTGCACGGTCCGGCTACGAGACGGCCGTGGCCGATGCCGATCAGGCCGTAGCCGCGTTCGGGGACGCGGGGGCCGAGGGCCTGGCCGAGATCGAACTCGCCCGCGTCCTCGCCAAGGCCGCCGCCGACCTGCAGAAAGACGGCGGGCACGACGCGAGCGGGCTCTTCCCCGCCGAGCAGCTGGCGCCGGCCGGCGAAGTGACGAAGGCCCTGGCAGCGGCCGAGCAGGTGAAGCAGCCGTCGATCGACAGCCTGAAACGTCCGAAGGCCGATCCGTCGAGCACCGAAGAGTTCACCGCCGCCGCAGACGCGCTGCGCGCGTACACGAAGACGGTCCGGGCTCTCACCGCCGACACGAAGGAACTCACCGAGACGTTCTCGGCGGTCAGCACTGCGGCCAGCGCCCTCTACGCCGACCTGGCCGAGGCGGTGCCCGATGAGAGCGCCGCCCTGCTGAAGAACGAGCCGAAGGCGGCTGCAGAGGCCGTCACGGCGTTCACGGCAGCAGTCGAGCAGATCGCGGGCGTCGACCCTACCAAGCCGGTCAAGGCGACCGAAGACACCAGCATCACCGCCGACGCCGACCAACGGGCAGCCTACGTGCCGACGATCGAACGCTACATCGCCGCCGCCCGCGGCCTGATCGCAAGCCACGATGCCACGGTGGCAGCCGAGCAGAAAGCGGCCGAAGAAGCCGCCGCCGCACAGCGCGCCGCCGAGGAAGCGGCCGCTCAGGCCGAAGCAGATGCCTGGGTCGATGACAGCGGCGACTGGAGCGGAGACAGCGACGGAAGCTGGGACGGCGGCGACAGTGGTGGCGGCGGCGACAGCGGCAGCGGCGCTGTCATCGAGGGCGGCATCGTTCCCGGTATCGGTGGCGGCCACATCATCGTCAAATACGACGGCGAACTTTACAGCTGTCCTCCCGGAATGGACTGCGGCATCTAACTCGCTGCCCCCGACCCCTCCCTGCTCCGACCACGTACAGAGAACCCCGTCGCCTCGGCCTCCCAGTCGACGGTGACGGGGTTCCCGCGCCCGAGCGCATCGCATCCGTGTCGGCCGCGCGCACCTGAAAGGCGACTCCTATGAAGAACCCGACCTCTCCGTCCTCGGTCTGCTGAGCTCCCGTCGATGCTTGATCGGGCGGTAGGCGGCAGTCGAGGGTACGGCCAGCACGGCCCACATCCGACTCGTGCGCGTTCGTCGTCATTATCGCCAGCCATTCTAGGGTGATCGCCAGCAGGCGGACCGCACACGCTCCGCAAACGTCCACCTGAGAGCTCCACAAACGTCGGTCTGAGAACTCTACAAACGTCCACTTGAAAGCTCCGCAAACATCCACTTGGGTATAGGCTCGTCCGTATGGCGACCAGCTACTTGCCGCGCATCGTCGACGCCGAGATCGCCGACTACCTGGGCGAGGGCGGGGCCCTGCTCCTCGAAGGCGCGCGTGCGTGCGGGAAGTCGGCGACGGGCCGCCGGCACGCGAAGAGCATGGTCCAGCTCGACCGCGACCCTCAGTCGCTCAGGCTGGCCGACGTCGAACCCGCGCTCCTGCTCGAGGGGGCCAAGCCGCGCTTCATCGATGAGTGGCAGCTCGCACCGATCCTGTGGAACCTCGTCCGCCACGCCGTCGACGACGACCCCGATGCCGCCTTCCTCCTCGCCGGTTCGGCGGTGCCCGCCGACGACGCCACTCGGCATTCGGGCGCGGGGCGGATCGTGCGGATGCGGATGCGCCCGATGTCGCTGGCAGAGTCCGGCGACTCCACCGCCGACGTCTCGCTCGCGTCACTGTTCGCCGGGGCGTCCGTGTCAGGCGGATCGAACGCGACCGTCGAGGAACTCGCCCGTGTGACGGCGCGCGGCGGGTGGCCTGCGCTCATCGGCGCCTCCCCTCAGCGGATCGCGACGCTGCTGTCCTCCTACCTCGACGACGTCGCCCGAGTCGACATCCCACGCCTCGCCGGCGAACCCGAGCGCAACCCCGACGGGGTACTGCGCACCCTCCGCTCGCTGGGACGCGTCGTCGCGACGGAAGCGAGCATCGCATCCATCGCCCGCGACTCCTCGCCCGATGCCCCCCTCGCCGCCGAGACGGCCGCGGCCTATCTGGCCGCCCTCCAACGCGTCTTCGTCATCGAGGAGCAGCCGAGCTGGGGCCCCCATCTGCGTTCACGCGACCGCGTGCGCAAGGCGCCGAAGCACCATTTCACCGACCCTTCGCTCGCCGTCGCCGCCGTCGGCGGGAACGCCGAACGCCTCATGGCCGATCTCGCGTTCTTCGGGCAGGCGTTCGAATCGCTCGTCGTGCGCGACCTCCGCATCTATGCGCAACCCCTCGGCGCCGAAGTCCGCCACTACCGCGATTCCGCAGGCCGAGAGGTCGACGCGATCATCGAACGACGCGACGGAACATGGATCGCCTGCGAGGTGAAACTCGCCTCCTCGCACGAAGAGATCGCCGCCGCAGGGCTTCGACGTTTCGTCGATGCCCTCGACCCTGCGCGCACACCGCCGCCGGCGGCGATGGTCATCATCACCGGCGGCACCTACGCCTACACCCGACCCGACGGCATCCACGTCGTACCCATCGGCGCGCTGGGCCCTTAAGGAGCCGCAGCGCGTTTCCGCAGCACCCCTACCGGCGCCGGCGGGCCCGGTCTTCGGATCCGGGGCCGTAGACGATGACGCCTGCGATCGGCACGAGCAGGAAGAACAGCCACGACCACGCCCAGCCGCCGGCGAAGCCGAAGGCGAGGAAGAGGCCGAAGGCGATGAACGGCACGAGCGCCATGATCGTCGCACCGACGGATCCGCCGAGGGCGCGGCTGGAGGCGCCGCCCCATCCCCCGCCTGCGGATGCGACGGGCGTCGCCGGCGGCAGCGGCGCCTCGACGCGCGGCTCGGGCGGGAGGTCGGCGAAGAGCGGCTGCAGGTCGGCGCCGAACACGGCTGCGCGTGCGGCATCCGCCCGCTCGGCGAACTCGGCCTCGCTCAGACGCCCCTCGCCCCGGGCGACCGCGAGCCGCTGCACCGCGGCCTCCCGCTCGGCGGTGCTGAGGCGCAGACGGTCGCTGGAATCGCTCATGCCCTCATGCTGCCGCATCCGGGCCGCCGTGCGCGAGGGAACGGCGGACGGATGCCCGCCGCAACCCTGTGGTCTGACCACGTGCTAGTGTGGTCTGACCACAGCGGCGGCGAGCAGCGCCCATGCCGTCGCGACGGGTCGAGAGGAGGGTGCGGATGCCGGACACGAGCCCCCGCGCCTGGCAGCTCGTCCTCGAACACGTCGAATCGCGCCTGCTCACCGGCGACCTCGCCCCCGGCGACCGCCTGCCCGGCGAACGGGCCCTCTCGGCCGAGCTCGGCGTCGGCCGCTCCAGCATCCGCGAGGCGTTCCGCGTGCTCGAAGTGCTCGGCCTCATCCGCACCCAGGCCGGCTCGGGCCCCACCGCCGGGGCCGTCATCGTCGGCGCCCCGCAAGGCGGCATGTCCGCCCTCATGCGCTTGCAGGTCGCCGCCCGCGGCTTCCCCGTCGCCGACATCGTCGAGACCCGGCTGCTGCTGGAGACGCATGTCGCCGGCCTCCTCGCCGCACGGCATCCGCACCCGGACCTGACGCGGCCGGCCGCCCTGCTCGACGCGATGGACGCACCCGAGCTGCCCGCCGCCGATTTCCTCGCCCTCGACGCCGAGTTCCACCTCGCCCTGGCCGAAGCCGCCGGCAACCAGGTCGTCGTCGCCACGATGGCCGGCCTCCGCAGCGGCATCGAGGGCTACGCCCTCACCGGCCTCGACGCGATCGCCGACTGGCCCGCCACGAACGCGCGCCTGCGCGAGGAGCACCGCGGCATCCTCGACGCCATCTCGGCGGCGGATGCCGACCGCGCCCGAGCCGCCGTCCGCGCCCACATCACGGGCTACTACGCCGAAACCTTCCCTGGCGGTGCCGTACCGGCATCCGCCGCCGACCCCCGACCGCAGCACGCATAGGAGCACCCATGGTCAAGCGACAGTTCCCCAGCCCGAAAGATCTCGCCGCGCTCATGCGCTTCAAGACGCCGACCCTGAACCCCACGGATCGGCGGCTCGAGCAGGCCCTCACGATCTACGACCTGCGCGATATCGCCAAGCGCCGCACGCCGAAGGCGCCGTTCGACTACACCGAGGGCGCCGCCGAAGGCGAGATCTCGCTGAAGCGCGCCCGGCAGGCGTTCGAGGACGTCGAGTTCCACCCGTCGATCCTGCGCGTCGTCGAAGACGTCGACACGAGCCGCGAGGTGCTCGGCGGGCCGACCGCGCTGCCGTTCGGCATCGCGCCGACGGGCTTCACGCGCATGATGCAGACCGAGGGCGAGGTCGCCGGCGCCGGTGCGGCCGGCGCCGCCGGCATCCCGTTCACCCTCTCGACGATGGGCACGACCTCGATCGAGAACGTGAAGGCGGCCAACCCGAACGGCCGAAACTGGTTCCAGCTGTACGTCATGAAGGAACGCGAACGCTCCTACGAGCTCGTCCGCCGCGCCGCCGCCGCCGGCTTCGACACCCTCTTCTTCACCGTCGACACCCCCGTCGCCGGCAACCGCATGCGCGACACCCGCAACGGCTTCTCGATCCCGCCGCAGCTGACCCTCGGCACCGTCATCAACGCGATCCCGCGGCCGGCGTGGTGGATCAACTTCCTCACCACCGAGCCGCTGACGTTCGCGTCGCTGTCGTCGACGAGCGGCACGGTCGGCCAGCTCATCGACAAGATGTTCGACCCGACGATCAACTTCGACGACCTCGCGACGATCCGCAGCATGTGGCCGGGCAAGATCGTCGTGAAGGGCGTGCAGACCGTCGAGGATGCGAAGAAGCTCGCCGGCCACGGCGTCGACGGCGTGGTGCTCTCCAACCACGGCGGCCGCCAGCTCGACCGTGCGCCGATCCCGTTCCACCTGCTGCCCGACGTCGTCCGCGAGGTCGGCGACGACATGGAGGTCCACCTCGACACCGGCATCATGAACGGCGCCGACATCGTCGCCTCGGTCGCCCTCGGCGCCCGCTTCACCCTCGTCGGCCGCGCCTACCTGTACGGGCTGATGGCCGGCGGCCGCCGCGGCGTCGACCGGACCATCCAGATCCTCTCCTCGCAGCTGACGCGCACGATGAAACTGCTCGAGGTCTCCTCGCTCGACGAGCTCGGCCCGCAGCACGTCACGCAGCTCTCGCGTCTGACGCCGATCGCCAAGCCCGTGGTGGATGCCGCGGCCGCCGCCGCATCGGCACAGCCGACCGTGGTGACGAACGGCCGCCCGGCCGGCGGTGCCGCGCGCAAGGCCCCTTCGAAGGCCGCTTCGAAGGCGGCTGCGAAGCCCGCCGCCCGCAAGACGGTGAAGGCCCCCGTCGCCGAGTAGCGCTCCGCCGGTCGAGGAGGCGCGCAGCACCATCCCGCCGGTCGAGTAGGCACGCAGCGCCATCCCGCCGGTCGAGGAGGCGCGCAGCACCATCCCGCCGGTCGAGTAGGCACGCAGCGCCATCCCGCCGGTCGAGTAGGCGCGCAGCGCCGTATCGAGACCAACCGGGGGTCTCGATACGCTCGTGCCTCGCTACTCGACCGGCGGATGTCCGCGCGACGCCCGTTGGAGGTCGCTCCTCCCGTTGGAGGTCGCTCCTCCCGTTGGAGGTCGTGAATTCGAGCACTCCACCGGGAGAACGAACCTCCATCGCGAGGGCACCCGCCCACAACGCCGACGGTCAGGACCCACGCCGGGCGACGATGAAAGCTTCCTTGCCGGCGAGGTAGGCGAGCCGGTCGCGCGGGTGCTCGGTCGCGAGGCGGAGCTTCAACGCCGCGTATGCTTCCCGCTCGCTCGGGGAGGCGCGCAGGCGATCACGGAACGCGAGGTACCGGCTCAGGTCCGGCGATCCGACCGGCACGACGTGGATGTTCGCGAGGCGCACCATCGGCTCGAGCTCGAACCCGTACATCCGATCCGGGCGTATCTCATCGCGGTCGCCGCGGAACAGCATCCCGAGTCCGCTGAGCCAGGCGTCCACGTCGGCGTCGGCGGAGTCCGTCCCGGGCCGCAGCGCGACCGCGACATCGAGAAGCGGTTTCGCCGTGAGCCCGGGGACCGATGTCGAGCCGATGTGCTCGATCGCGGCCACACATGCGGGCGCGGTGTTTCGGAGCACCCCGGCGACCCGTTCGAAGGTCTCCGCCCATGCGGGAGTCGACGGCGCGAGCTCGACGACACCGCGACGCACGCCGAGGCCGGAATCGGCGAACGCCGTTGCGAGTGCGGTGCGTGTCACCGGCCGAGCCTACCGAACGGCGGGCTCGAGGGCCTCGATACGCTCGTGCCTCGCTACTCGACCGGCGAACGGGCGCACCCCGCCGGTCGAGTAGGCGCGCAGCGCCGTATCGAGACCAGCCGAGGGGCCTCGATACGCTCGTGCCTCGCTACTCGACCGGCGAATGGGCGCACCCCGCCGGTCGAGTAGGCGCGCAAGCGCCGTATCGAGACCAGCCGAGGGGTCTCGATACGCTCGTGCCTCGCTACTCGACCGGCGAACGGGCGCACCCCGCCGGTCGAGTAGGCGCGCAAGCGCCGTATCGAGACCAACCGAGGGGCCTCGCTACTCGACCGGCGAACGGGCGCACCCCGCCGGTCGAGTAGGCGCGCAAGCGCCGTATCGAGACCAACCGAGGGGCCTCGCTACTCGACCGGCGAACCGGCGCCATCCCGCCGGTCGAGTAGGCGCGCAGCGCCGTATCGAGACCAGCGCCCGTGTCTCGCTACTCGACCGGCGGATGTCCGGTGCGCACGAACTCCGAGATGACGACCCCGGATGCGTAGGCCGTCGTGCCGACGGGCTTGAGCAGTTCCGGCGCGAAGGGTCGCGGTCCGAACAGCGGGACCCCGGCACCGAACAACAGGGGCTGGCGTTTCAGCACGAGCCGGTCGATCTCGTCGGCGAGGCTCGCCGCGAGCGCTCCGCCGCCGCACAGCCAGATGTCGGCGCCCGGTTCCGCTTTGAGCCGCCGAACGACCTCGACGGGGTCCTCGCCGCTGGTCTCGAGGCGGTCGCCGCTCGCCTCGTGCGTCCGGGTGAAGACGATCTGCCGCAGGTGGGGGTACGGGCTCGTCACCCCGGCGGGCAGGCCGACGGCGTAGGTGTTCCAGCCCATCAGCACGGTGTCGAAGGTCGTCTTCGGCTGGTGGATGCCGAGGTGCGCCGCCGCGGCCGTGGGGATCGCATCGGCGAAGCGCTCGTTCTGGTCGTCCATGTGGTCGCCCTCGATGAGGAAGGCGTCGAATTGGCCGTCCGGGCCGGCGATGAATCCGTCGAGGCTGACGGCGACGTAGTAGACGAGTTCTCGCATACGTGGTTCCAATCACTACAGTTGTTGTTGTTTGCGAATGTACAGCATCTGTAGTGGTTCGCGCTAGGGTTGCGGCATGGTCCGAAACGAGGAGCGACGGCGTGCGATCGCCGATGCCGGGGTCCGCGTGCTCGCAGACGAGGGCTCACGCGGGCTCACGCACCGGGCGGTCGATCAAGCCGCCGGCGTGCCGGCCGGCACGACGTCGAACTATTTCCGCAGCCGGGATGCCCTCATCGACGGGCTCGTGGAGCGCATCGGCGAGCGCCTCTCGCCCGCCCCCGAGACGCTCGAGCGGCGCGATCCACCGACGCGGGAGCTCTTCGCCTGGTATCTGCGCGACATCGTGCGGCGCATGGCCGACGACCGCGAGGTCACCATCGCCCTCTACGAGCTGCGGCTCGAGGCGACGCGGCGCCCCGAGCTCGCCGAACGCCTCGGCGCCTGGCAGCGCGCCGGCTTCGCCGCCGATGTCGCGTTCAACGAGCAGACCGGCCTGCCGGCGACCCGGACCGATGTCGCGCTGTTCCGATACGCGATCGAGGGTCTCCTCTTCGACCGCCTCACCACCCCCATCGACCCCGACACCCCGATCGACGACATCGTCGACGAGCTCGTCGCCCGCCTCCTCCCCCGCTGACCCGCCGTCGGTCGAGTAGGCGCGCCAGCGCCGTATCGAGACCGGCCGAGGGTCTCGATACGCTCGTGCCTCGCTACTCGACCGGCGAACGGGCGCCACCCCGACGGTCGAGTAGGCGCGCCAGCGCCGTATCGAGACCAGCCGAAGGTCTCGATACGCTCGTGCCTCGCTACTCGACCGGCGAACGGCATCGGCCGTCGGTCGAGTAGGCGCGCCAGCGCCGTATCGAGACCAGCCGAGGGTCTCGATACGCTCGTACCTCGCTACTCGACCGGCGAACGGCATCGGCCGTCGGTCGAGTAGGCGCGCAGCGCCGTATCGAGACCAGCCGAGGGTCTCGATACGCTCGTACCTCGCTCCTCGGCCGGCGGCGGATGCGGCGGCGGCCGGTGCGGGGGCCTGTCGGCAGCGGCAAGGGTATGGCACACTGTGCCCATGGAGACCTCGGGGGAGTCATCCGGAACCACTGCGACGCTCGAAGGCGCACGCCGCACGCAGGCGAGACGCGTGCTCATGCACCTCGCGACGGCGGGCCCGGCCGCACGCACCGACGTCGCGGCCGCGACCGGCCTCAGCCGGCACGCGATCGCCACGATCACGGCGAAGCTCGCCGAGGCGGGGCTGCTGCGCGCCGGCGACGCCCGCACGGGCACGCGGAGCACGCAGTACGAATACGTCGACGCCGAGGGCGACCTCGTGACGCTCGTGCTGGGGGTGGATGCCGCGACCGCGACCGTCTCGGCGTTCGACGGCACCGAGCTCGTCCGATACCTGGAACCGCTCGGGCAGACGCCGGATGCGCTCGACGCGCTCGCTGCCGTGCTGCGGCGCTCGCTCGCGCATGTGGAACGCGCCGAGGGGCGCGTCGTCGACGTGTCCGTCGTCGTGCCGAGCGCGGTCGCCGGCGACCCGCAGGTCGTCGTGAACGACACCGCGTTCGGGTGGGGCACCTGCGACGTCATCGGCGGGCTCGCCGAGCGCGCCCCGGGCCTCGCCGAGCTGGCCGGCACGTTGCCCTCCGGCATCCGCCTGGTGTCGCTCGGCGCCGCCGCCGCCCGTGCCGAACTCGACGGGCTGCCCGTCGACGACCTGCTGTACCTCTCGAGCGACGCGGCGATCACGGGCGCGATCGTCTCGGGCGGGCGCCTCGTGCGCGGCGGGCACGGCCTCGCCGGCGACCTCGCGCACCTGCCCGTCGACTACGACGGGGTCCGCTGCGAATGCGGGCAGCGCGGCTGCCTCGTCACCGTCGCCGGCCCCGACATCGTCCTCGAACGCGCCGGCCTCGCACCCTTCGCCGAAGAGGCCGGGCGGCTCGCGGCGCTCGACGAGTTCGTCGACCTCGTGCGCGCCGGCGACGACCGCGCGAACTGGTCGTGGCTGGACGCGAGCCTGTGGATCGGGCGGGCGCTGCAGATGCTCGCCCTCGCCGTCGACCCTTCGGTGATCGTGCTCGGCGGCACCTGGGCGGAGCTGCCCGACGAGATCCGTGCGGCGTTCCGCGCGAACCGCCCCGTGCTCGGCGACACGACCCTGGCCGACATTCCGCCGATCGTCGTCGCGAGCGCCGGCCCCGACTCTGCCCTGCAGGGCGCCCGCCAGGCGGCCCGCGAGCGGATCATCGACGAACGGCTGAGCGAGGCCTTCCCCGCGCACTGAACGTCTGCGGCGCGAACAGCGCGCCGATGCCCCAGACGGTGACGCGCCACATCGCCTCGACGACGATGCCGAGGCTCATCTTCGACGAACCGTGCTCGCGTTCGACGAACACGATCGGCTCCTCGACGATGTCGAGCCCGGCCCGGTGCGCATGCCACAGCATGTCGACCTGGAACCCGTACCCCTTCGTATGCACGTCTCCGAGGCGGATGGCCCGGAGCGCGTCGGCGGTGAACACCCGGTAGCCTGCGGTCGCGTCCCGCGTCGGCAGGCGCAGGATGCCGCGCGCGTACGCGCTGCCGGTGCGGGAGAGCCAGCGGCGCGCCCACGGCCAGTTCTCCACGCCGCCGCCCGGCACCCAGCGGCTGCCGATGACGACGTCGGCTCCGGGATGGCCCGGCCCCGCCAGGCGGGCGAGCATCGCGGGCAGGTGCTCCGGGCGGTGCGAGCCGTCGGCATCCATCTGCACGACCACGTCGTACCCGGCATCCAGCACCCGCGCGAACGCGTCGAGGTATGCGGCGCCGAGCCCCTCCTTGCCGGCACGGTGCAGCACCGACACGCGCTCGTCGCCCGCGGCGAGGGCGTCGGCGACGGCCCCCGTCCCGTCGGGCGAGGCGTCGTCGACGACGAGGACGTCGGCGTCCGGCACGCATCCGCGCACCCGCTCGACGAGGCCGGGCAGGCTCTCGCGCTCGTTGTAGGTGGGGACGACCACCACGGTGCGGCTCATGCCCCTCCTCGATCCGGTCCCGACATCGTAACCGGCAAGGCCCCGGGCAACGCTCAGCGCACGCCCTTCATGAGCTTCAGCACCCAGCGGCTGCCGATGCCGAGGAGCACGCCGAGCACCACCGCGATCGCCCCCAGCACGCCGAAGTACACGCCTTCGGTGTCTTCGGAGTAGAACTTCGCGAGCTCGCCCGAGATCGCCGTGCCGAGCGCGACCGACAGGAAGAACAGGGCCACCATCTGGGTGTGGAAGATCTTCGGCGCGAGCTTCGTCGCCGCCGACAGGCCGACGGGCGACAACAGCAGTTCGGCGATCGTGAACACGAGCAGGATGCCGATCATCGCGATGAGCGGCGTCGAGTTCGGCCCGCCGCCGGCGAACGGCAGGAACAGCCAGAACGCGAGGCCCATGATCGCGGTGCCGGCGGCGAACTTCAGCGGGGTGGACGGCTGGCGGGCGCCGAGCTTCGTCCAGATCGCCGCGAACACGCCCGAGAGGATGATGATGAAGACCGGGTTGATCGACTGCACCCACGGGATCGGCATCTCCCAGCCGAACAGGTTGCGATCCAGGCGCGAATCGGAGTAGATCGTGAGGACCGTGAACTGCTGCTGGTACAGCGACCAGAACGCGACCGAGGCGATGAACAGCGGGATGAACGCGTAGACGCGGCTGCGTTCCGTGTCGTGGATGCGTCGGCTCGAGAGGATGACGATGAAGTACGCGACCGCGGCGACGACCGTGGCGACGATGACGACGAGCGCCAGGTTGCCGGCGTTGATGAGGCCCGTGAGCACGGCGATGACGATGAGCACCACCGCGGCGACGGCGATGCCGATGACGAGGCCCGCACGGTTGCCCGGCAGCGGGTTCGGCACCCGCGACGCCTCGGGCGGCAGACCCTTCCGGCCGATCCAGTACTGGATGAGGCCGGCGGCCATGCCGACCGCGGCGAGCCCGAACCCGAGGTGGAACCCGAGGGCCGGGTCGAAACCGTTCGCGCTGCCGAAGCTCGTCTGCAGCAATCCCGTCAGCAACGGCCCGAGCAGCGCACCCAGGTTGATGCCGAGGTAGAAGAGCGAGAAGCCGGCATCCCGTCGCGTGTCGTGCTCGCCGTACAAGGTGCCGACGACGCTCGTCGCGTTCGCCTTCACCCCGCCGGAACCGAGCGCGACGAGGATCAGGCCGACGCCCACCCCGACGAAGCCGGGCAGCAGCGCCAGGGAGATATGGCCGAGCATGATGACGATCGCGCTGATGAACAGCACGCGTTCCGAACCGAGCAGGCGGTCGGCGATCCACGCGGCGAGCACCGTCGACAGGTAGACGCCGCCGCCGTACGCGCCGACGATGCCCGCGGCGGCCGCGCGATCCATCCCGAGCCCGCCGTCGGCGACCGAGAAGTAGAGGTAGATGAGCAGGATGCCCTGCATGCCGTAGAAGCTGAAGCGCTCCCACATCTCGACGCCGAACAGGTGCACGAGCGCCCACGGCTGCCCGAAGAAGCCGTGGGAGTCGCGCGACGGCGTCCCGCCTGCGTGCTCGGCGCCCGGCCCGCCACTGCCCGGCCCGCCGCGATCCGGCGTCCCCGAATCGCCCAGTCCCCCCGAACTGCTCATAGGGGCAGCCTACGCCCCGAGCTCGGCGAGCCCTAGACTGACCGCCGTGGGCACTCCCGTCGCGCGTGAGGCCGCGACGTTCTCCGAGGAGTTGCGCGGTCCGCCCTGGCTGCGCATCTTGGGGATCCTCTCCGGCCTCATGGTCGTCACGGCGACACCCGTTTTCTGGTGGGGGATCGTCGAAACCTGGGGTTCGCCGAGTTCGGTGAACCTGCTTCTCGGATTCTCGGTGTTCGTCTTGGCCGTCGGCGGTGCCGCGGTCATGGGAATATGCAACTCGACCCGGGTGCTCGTGCGCGGCCGCCGGCTGTACGGATTCGTCACACCGCTGAGAGTCATGAACGTTGACCTGGGCGCCGTTCGCTCGTCGGAGCATACGACGACGTCGCCGGCGGCTGCGGGCGGCATCGGCTACCGGTGGACGCCCGGCGGCGGAGTTCTCCTCTTGGATGCCGGTTCCGCCATCGACCTGGTCCTGCTCGACGGCAAACGCTATACCGTGCGCTCAGACCGCCCCGAGGAACTGTCGGCCGCGATCGCGAGCAGCCGGTAGCCCGCGTCCCTAGCCCGCCCCGAGCTCGGCGAGCACCTCCCGCAGCTGCTCGACGGCCCACACCAGGTCGCCCTCCTCGACGACGAGGGGCGGGGCGAGGCGGATCGTGGATCCGTGCGTGTCCTTGGCGAGCACGCCCCGTTCGGCGAGGAGTTCGCACACGCGCCGGCCGGTGCCGAGCGCCGGATCGATGTCGATGCCGGCCCACAGGCCGACGCACCGCACCTCGGTGACGCCGTGGCCGCGCAGGGCGTCGAGGCGTTCGGCGAGCACCGCGCCGAGGCGGCGGGCGCGTTCCTGGTACTCGCCGGTCGCGAGCATCCGCACGACTTCGAGGCCGACGGCGGCGGCCAGCGGATTGCCGCCGAACGTCGAACCGTGCTCGCCGGGCCGCAGCACCCCGAGGATCTCCCGCGGGCCGACGACGGCCGACACCGGCACGATGCCACCGCCGAGCGCCTTGCCGAGCAGCCGCAGATCGGGCACGACGCCGACGAGGTCGCACGCGAACGTCGCCCCGGTGCGGCCGAGACCCGACTGGATCTCGTCGGCGATGAGCAGCACGTTCGCCTCGGTGCAGAGCGCCCGGAGCGCCGGCAGGTACCCGGCCGGTGGGATGACGACGCCCGCCTCGCCCTGGATCGGTTCGACGAGCACCGCGACCGTGTTCGCGTCGATCGCGCGCGCCACGGCATCCGCATCCCCGTACGGCACGGTGCGGAACCCCGGCGCGAACGGCCCGAAACCGTCGCGCGCGTCGGGGTCGTCGCTGAAGCCCACGATCGTCGTCGTGCGGCCGTGGAAGTTGCCGGCCATCACGACGATGTACGCGGCATCCGCCGGCACGCCCTTCACCCGGTACCCCCAGGCGCGCGCGACCTTGATGCCCGACTCGACCGCCTCGGCGCCCGTGTTCATCGGCAGCACCATGTCGGTTCCGGCGAGTTCGGCGAGCTCGGCGACGAACGGCCCGAGCCGGTCGTTGTGGAAGGCGCGGCTCGTGAGGGTGATGCGGCCGAGCTGGGCGCGGGCGGCATCCACGAGCCGGGTGTTGCCGTGCCCGAAGTTGACCGCGGAGTACGCGGCGAGGCAGTCGAGGTAGCGACGCCCCTCGACATCCACCACCCAGGCACCGTCGCCGCGTTCGACGACGACGGGCAGCGGATGGTAGTTGTGGGCCGCATGCTCGTCTTCGAGGCGGATCGCGGCCTCGGTGCGGTCGGGGATCGTGACGTTCATCGCAGCTCCAGGGTGCAGCATTTGACGCCGCCGCCGCCGAGCAACAGCTCGGAGAGGTCGACGCCGACGGGGTCGTAGCCGTGTTCGGCGAGCTGCCGCGCGAAATCGCGGGCCCGCGAGGCGATCACGACGTGGTAGCCGTCGCTGAACGCGTTCAGGCCGAGGACGGCGGCGTCCGCGTCGTTCGCGACGATCGCGTCGGGGAACCGCCCGGCGAGGTACGCGCGCGACGCTTCGTCGAATGCGTGCGGCAGGTAGGCGATGTGCTCGCGGCCGGGCGTCGGGTCGAGCACCGCGAGCGCCGTGTCGAGGTGGTAGAAGCTCGGGTCCACGAGGCGGAGGGTCACGACATCCCGCCCGAAGACGCGGCCGAGCTCGGCATGCGAACGCGCATCGCTGCGGAACCCCGTGCCGGCGAGAATCGTGTCGCCGACGAGCAGGAAGTCACCCTCGCCCTCGTTCGTCTCCTCCGGCTCGCGCGCACGGAAGCCCGCCTCGGCGAGCCACGACAGGTACGCGGGGCCCTCGGCGGCCCGCTGCGGGTAGGCGAACTTCGCCCCGTACGCGACGCCGTCGAGCACGAATCCGCCGTTCGCCGCATAGACCATGTCGGGCAGGCCCGGCAGCGGATCGATGAGGCGCACGTCGTAGCCGAGCCGCACGTAGGTGTCGTACAGGGTCTGCCACTGCGCCTCGGCGAGGCCGGTGTCGGTGGGTTCGGCGGGGTTCATCCACGGGTTGATGCGGTACGCGACGGTGAAGTGCGCGGGCCGGCACATGAGCACGCTGCGCGCTTGCGGCGTGCGGGGCCGCTGCCGCGGCTGGGTCGAGAGTGCGGTCGACATCAGGTCCTCCGGTTCGTTCCGACGGTGGATGCCCGGGGGCCGCCTGCGGCGAGTGGATGCCGCGGCGCCCGCCCGATGCTCCGCCCGCCGGCGGTGGGGCTCTCGGGCTGCGGGGCGCTTCGGCCCCTCGCCCTGGCTCTGGTTCTGGCTCTAGTGCTGGTGCTGGCTCTGGTGCTGGCTCTGTGTGCGATGGAAACAGGCGGACCAGGTCACTCGCGAACGAGCCCCGAGCCGGCCGGGCCGGATGCGGGACGCCACTTCCAGTGTGACCCCGCCTGGCCCTGCGATGCACGGATCGACACGCAGCTTTGCTGCGTCATCACCGGGCGCGACGCAGCTTTCGGGCGTGATGGGCGGTGTGCGCGCTGCCGTCTCGCCGCACGGGCAGCGCCGCCGCGCAGGCGCTCAGCCGCGATACGCGGATTCGAAGGACGCGAGCCACTCGTCGACCGCATCGACCACATCCACCGCCGCGAACCTTGCACTCAGGCTCTCGGCCATGTGGTCACGGACGAGGCTGTTCCGCTCGCCGTACAACTCGACGACCGCTCGGGCCGCTTCGTCGACGACCTCGTGGATCTCCCGATGCGCGTGGGCCTCTCGGCGCATCACCTGCGCTGCCGTTGCCCCGTCGCACGTCATCATCAGCAGTGCGATGTCACCCGAGTCTTTCGGGCGCAGACGATCCGGCCGCTCCACCGCTTGCGCGAATCGCTCGCTCACCTTGATGGTCTTCGCGACGATGAGCGCGGCCGGGCCGGCAACGTGCACCGAGACCTCGTCGGGCCTCCCGTCGTCCAGGGTCGAGACGCGCATCAGGCGGCGATCGTATACGGCGAGTTCGAGCCCATGTGCGCGTGTGAGCGAGTTCCGTTGCCCGTCGACGCGTGCGGCCCGCCGACCCGGCCCGGCGAATGCTTCGGGCACGATGAGGTCGACGGTGACGCGTTCCCCGAACGCACGGTCGTGCTCGTCGCGGAGGCCGTATATCCCCGGGCGTTCGGGGCGGGCCGCCTCGAGTCCGATCCCGGCGAGCAGGTCGACCACCTTCGGCGTCGATGCGATGAAGACCGGGTTGAGCACCAGGTCGCCGTCCCGCGTCGCCTCCATATCGATGGGGCCCCACTGCTGCTGGACCCAAACGTGCACCGCATGCGCTCCCACGACGGTGAGGCTGTCGGCGAACGGCTCGAGGGCGCGAATGGTGCGGACCAGAAGCCTCCGAGAGGCTTGGGCGCCGTGCCTGGCATCGGCGAGCGAGATGGACATGCGGCGCCCTACGCCGACCGGTCGGCGAGGATCGGAAGATACTCCCGCGCGATATCGGCCTGCCTGCCAGGGGATGCGAGGGCATCCATGATCCCCCACTCCACGGTCGCCATCATGGTGCCGCGGAGACGCTGCGAATACCGCCGGACGTGCTCGGTCGAGGGGAGGACGGCGACGACGGAGCCCGACGCCGGACGCGCAGGCGCGAGCCCCGCTGCAGCGGGGTCGTCCAGATAGACCACGGGAATGAATGACGCCCCCGAGGCGACGTCGCCCTCGACGGCCTCGAGCGACGACACGATCGGGTGCAGCCCGGCTTCTTCCCATCGGGCGACGACGTCCGAAAGCGGACGGTCGAGCTCGAAGGATTTCACCCCGGAGCGTTTCATGACCGGAGCGAGCGCCGCCACACCCGACAGCTTTCGGACGCGCTTGCGTTTCTCGCTGCCTTGCGTTCCGGCGATGCCGTCCAGAGCGGCCGCATACCGCGCATCATCGGCGAGGTCGTGCAGATCGGCTTCGAGGTCGAGGCCGGCCCCCTCCGCGATCCGCTGAAGCATCTGCCAGGTCGGCTCGACCTGGCCGGCCTCGATACGCGTGATGGTGGATGCCGGCACCCCGACCAGATCCGCGAACGCGGACTTCGCGAGCCCACGCGTCAAACGCATGCGCTGAACGATCTGGGCAGCAGTCGGCATGTCCCCATTCTGCCCATCTATTGCGTAAATGCAAGTCGTACTGTCTTGTGTATATGCAAGTAGCTGGTTCGTCACCTAGTCACCCGACGGCGATGCGCGCGATTGCGATATCGAGCGGCGAGGACTCGACACCCCATCCGTCACCCGTTCTGCGCGTCGCGCCAGGCGATCCACCGGCGCACGCGTTCCAGGTCGTAGTCGGGCCCCGAGATGCCGATGGTGAAGAGGCGGACGCCGGCAGCATGGAACGCTTCGGCGTCCTCGACGGTGCGGCCTCGCCCGAGCTCGTTCGACACGACGATCTCGGAGACGTCGCGGCCGACCTCGTCGCCCCAGCGGGCGAGCACGTCGAGCTTGTGCGCGACCTCGTCGGGCTCGACGAAGGAGTGCCAGATGTCGGCGTGCTGCGCGACGATCCGCAGGGTCTTCTGCTCGCCCTTGCCGCCGATCATGACGGGGATCTTGCGGGTCGGCGCCGGGTTCAGCTTCGCCCAGCGGGCCTCGATGCGCGGCAGGGCGTCGGCGAGCGCCCGCAGCCTGGAGCCGGCCGTGCCGAACTCGTACCCGTACTCGTCGTAGTCGCGCTGGAACCAGCCGGCCCCGGTTCCGAAGATGAACCGCCCGGTGCCGCCCTTCGCCGAGATGTGGTCGAGGGTGCGGGCCATGTCGGCCTGCAGGTCGGCGTTGCGGTACGAGTTGCAGTTGACGAGGGTGCCGAATTCGATGCGCTCGGTCTGCTCGGCCCAGGCGCCGAGCATCGTCCACGCCTCGAAATGCAGGCCGTCCGGGTCACCCGAGAGGGGGAAGAAATGGTCCCAGTTGAAGGCGATGTCGACCCCGAGTTCTTCGAGGCGGAGCACGGTTTCGCGGATCTTCTCGTAGCTCGCGTGCTGAGGCTGGACCTGCACGCCGATGCGAATGGGGGTTTCGGCAGACATGGGGTTCAGCCTACGATCAACCCAACCCGAGGGGGACGTCATGACCGAAACCCGAACGACGGACCGCATCGCCGAACTCCAACGCCTCGCATACGGGCAGGAGACGGGTGATGAGGAGCGGCAGCTCGCGCTCGCAGAGCTCGCGAGCCTGGCGCGAGTGGATGCCGCGGGCGGTGCCCCTGTCCCGGCGGTGGATGCCGAAGGCGATGTTCGCGTTTCGGCGATGGATGCCGAAGGCGATGCCCCCGTTTCGGCGATGGATGCCGGAGGCGATGCTCGCGCACGCGCGGTGGATGCCGCGGGGAGCGCAGACCGCGCCGCGATGGATGCCGTGCGCACTGCGAGTGCGGTGCGCGAGGCCGCGCCGTGGTCGGCCGAGCTGCCGGTGGTCGGCGCTGCGGCATCCGCACCCGACGTCGCGGGCGCAGCCGACGGCGATCCGCACCCCGAATCACCCGGCGTCGCGCTCGCCGCCGCGCTCCCGGGCGTCGCCCTGCCCGCCGTCGGCACCCCGCCGGGAACCGTCGAGCCTCCGGTGGACCCGCCGGCCCGCCCCGCCGGGCGCCGTTGGGCGCTCACCGCGCTCGTCGGCGTCGCCGCGCTCGTCCTCGGCGGCATCGGCGGCTGGCAGGTCCGCGACGCCGGCGCGCAGGCGGAGCTGGCGGAACCCGCGCGCGCGGCATCCGCCGGCGACTACGGATCGTTCGACGACACCCCGGCCGCCGACATCTTCGAACGCCCGGCGGCCGACGCCGACATCCTGCCGCCGCAGTTCCGCCAGATGCTCTCCGGCGGCGACGGCAACCCGGCGAGCAGCGAGGCGCTCGTCTCGCGGCTGCTCGCGACTCGCTCGGACGGTACGACCGTCTACGCGAGCCTGCTGCCCGACGACAGCATCTGCCTCACCGCCGCGCTCGTCACGGGATCCTCCGGCGGATCCTGCGCGCAGATCGGCGACTTCATGAAGCAGGGCATCGTGCTCGGCCTCAGCGGGGGGTCGGGGCCGAGCATCGACCTCTCCTTCGGCCCGGACGGCGTGCTGCGCATGGCCGGAGCCGACTGAGCGGCGCCCGAGCCGTCGCCGGCCGCGCCGCCTGCACGCGCGCACCGATGCCGACCGCGCCGGATTCGCGCGTCCCCGGTGCGGCTCGCGCAACGATCCACCCCTAGACTCCCTGCATGGACAATCTGGATCGCGCGATTCTCGATCACCTCCGGCAGAATTCGCGCGCCGGCTACGGCGACATCGGCTCGCAGGTGGGGCTGTCGGCGTCCGCGGTGAAGCGCCGCGTCGACCGGCTCGTGGCCGACGGCGTGATCCGCTCGTTCACGATCCAGGTGGATCCGACCGTCGACGGCATGAGCACCGAAGCATGGGTTGAGCTCTTCTGCCGCGGAACCGTCGCGCCCGATGAACTGCGTCGCATCCTGCAGGATGTGCCCGAGGTCGTCTACGCGGGCACCGTCACCGGCTCGGCCGACGCCGTCGTGCTCATGCGCGCCCGCGACATCACGAGCCTCGAGGATGCGCTCGAGCAGGTCCGCGTCGCCCCGAACGTCGATCACACCCGCAGCGCGATCGTCCTCTCCCGCCTGGTGAACCGCCCCCGCGACTGACGCCGGCGATCCCGCGTCGAACCCCCTCCTACCCCTGCGCAACGCAGGAATGCGCGCGTGTCGCACCCCGTTCTCCCGCATGGCCGCGGCGACACGCCGTGTGCGTTCCTGCATTACGCAGACATCGAGCGCGGGCGGATGCTCCCACGTCGTTCCCGGCGCCACCGCACCCTTGACAGCACCCGTTTGTCGCAGCACAATGATTGCGACAAACGAGTGGATGCCGGGAGGCCCTGTGGACCACATCATCGCCGCCGCGGTGCTCGCCGCCGCAGGCGCCCTCGTCGTCATCGTCTCGCTCACGGCCGGCGGAGTGACCCCCGACGGGCGCATCCGTGCAGTGATCGCCCGGGCCGAGTCGGCGCGGCTGCCGGTGACGAGCAAGGAGCTCGGCGACCGGATCGGGGCCAGGATCCGCCGGCAGAACCGGCTCGCGCTCTGGTCGCTCGCGGCGACCATCCCGCTGTCGATCCCGGTGATCCTCGCCGCCGGCGGCGGATCCCGGCTGCTCATGTTCCTGCCCGGGTACCTCGTGATGGCCGGCTGGTCGATCGGTCTCTCGGTCGCCGCGGTCGCGACGCGATTCCGGGTGGATCCGGGCGAGCCGAGGGTCGCCCGCGTCGTCCGCCCCACGCGCCGAGGGTCGCCCGCGTCGTCCGCCCCACGCGCCGCGACTACGCCGACCCGGTCATCGTCGTGATGACGCGCATCATGGTGCTCGCCGGCGCGTGCGTCTCGCTCGCCTCTGCTCTCCTCGGGCGCAACATGCCGGCGATCGCCGTGGTCGGGCTCGCCGCGATCGGCGTGCTCGCCGTCGTCGACATCGCCGCCGGCGTGCTCTCGGCCCGGCCGCAGACCGCCCGCGACGATGAGGAGCTCCGCTGGGACGACGCGCTCCGCGCCCACGCCGTCACGATGATGTACCAAGCCCCGGCGCTCATGGTGTTCCTGCCGATCACGGTCGCCGGTCCCGATCTCGCGGGCCTCGTGCCGCCCGGCAGCTGGGCGGCGCCCGTGGCCGGGCTCGCCGTATCCGCGTCCTTGTTCTCGTATTCCGCATGGTTGTTCGTCCTCGCCTTCCGCCGCCCGGGCCGGCGCGCCGTGCGCCTGCTCTGGCCCGCGAACGGAGCCGCATGAGCCGCACCCGCGCATCCATCCCCGCCTTCGTCCCGGGGCGGCCGCCGCGGTACGATCGGGCCGGGCGGCGGCCGCGATCCGCCCCGCCCGCCGCACCGAGGGGAGCCGCCTGATGCTCGTCATCGACCCGCAGAGCGCGACGCCGCCGTACGAGCAGATCCGCACCCAGGTGCTCGCCGAAGTCCGTTCGGGCGAGCTCGCCGCGGGCTCCCGCATGCCGACGGTCCGAAAGCTCGCCGAAGACCTCGGCCTCGCCGTCAACACGGTCGCCAAGGCCTATCGCGAGCTCGAACGCGACGGCGTCATCGAGACCCGCGGCCGCAACGGCACCTTCGTCTCCGCGAGCGGCGACCCGACCGAGCAGCAGGCGCAGCTCGCCGCCTCCGCGTACGCCGAACGCATCGCCCAGCTCGGAGTGGATGCCGGCGAGGCCCTCTCCCTCGTGCGTCGCGCCCTCGGCATCCACCGCTGACCGCGCCGCGCGCCCGCCCAGCGCGCTGCGAGCCCTCACACCTCCGGGATGGGCTCCTTCGGGAGTTTGCGCACCTTCGGGCGGCGGCGGCGCCGTTCCGGGATCATCGAGCGCATCTCTTCGAGCTTGCCGAAGCAGAGCAGGCGGTCGCCGGCTTCGAGCACGACGTTCTTGCGCGGGTTCGGGATGACCGTGGCGCCGCGGTGCAGGGTGAGCACGGTGATGTCGCGCTCCCACAGCCCGGATTCGCCGAGGGTCTTGCCGACGAGGTCGACGCCGCCGTGCACGACGATCTCGGCGACGCCGTATCCGGTCGAGACGGTGAGCCGCTGCCGCACGTCGATCTCGGGGAACGCGACCTGCCCGCCGATGTAGTCGATGATCGCGCCGGCGACGTCGAGCTTCGTCGCCGTCTCGACGCCTTCGAGGCCGGGCGAGGAGTTGACCTCCATGACGAGCGGGCCCTCGTTGCCCTCGAGCATGTCGACACCGGCGACGCGGAGGCCCATGATCTGCGCCGAGCGCACGGCGGCCTGCTCGTATTCGGGGGTGAGGGTGACGGGTTCGACGGTGCCGCCGCGGTGCACGTTCGAGCGGAACTCGTCGCCCGAGGCGACCCGGCGCATCGCGGCGACGACGCGGTCGCCGACGACGAGGGCGCGGATGTCGCGGCCGCGGCTCTCGGAGATGAACGACTGGATGAGCACGTTCTGCTTCGTCGAGTGCAGGGTTTCGATGATGGCTTCGGCGACTTTGACCTCGGGGGCGAGGATGACGCCGATGCCCTGGGTGCCTTCGATGAGCTTGATGACGACGGGCGCCCCGCCGACGCGTTCGATCGCCGGGCGCACGTCGGCGCGGTTGCGGACGAACGCGGTCGCGGGCATCGCGATGCCGTGGCGGGAGAGGATCTGGTTGGCGCGCAGTTTGTCGCGCGAGTTGACGATGCCGTTCGCCGTGTTCGGCGTGTACACGTCCATCTGCTCGAACTGGCGGACGACGGCGGTGCCGAAGTAGGTGATCGAGTTGCCGATGCGCGGCAGGATCGCGTCGTAGTCGCTGAGCGGCCGGCCGCGGAACTGAAGGTCGGGTTCGGGGCCCGAGAGGTCGATCGCGAATCGCAGGGTGTTCAGCACTTTCACCCGGTGCCCGCGCTGTTCGGCTGCGGCGCGCAGACGCTGCGTCGAGTAGGACTGCGGGGCGCGCGAGAGGATCGCGAGTTTCATGATGGGACCCCTGGGATGATGGTCGGGTGGAAGAGCTCCCCCATTCAAACACCGCGGCGCGGCATCCCGGAACCGTCGCCGGCTGGCGCGAATGGGTGTCGCTTCCGGATGCCGGCGTGCCGTGGATCAAGGCGAAGCTCGACACGGGTGCCCGCAGTTCGGCGCTGCACGCCTTCGACATCGAGGAGGCGGCCGGCGGGCGGGTGCGCTTCAGCATCCACCCCTGGCAGGACTCGGATGCGGATGCCGTGGAGCTGGAACTGCCGGTGCTCGGCCGCCGCTCGGTGCGGAGCTCCTCGGGGCATGTCGCCGAGCGCGTCGTCGTGCGTCTGTCGGTGGTGCTGCTCGGCCGCGCGGTGGATGCCGAGGTGACGCTCACCAACCGCGACGAAATGGGATTCCGCATGCTCATCGGCCGTGAGGCGCTGCGGCAGGGGTTCCTCGTCGACCCGGGGGCGTCGTTCCTCGGCGGCCGCGCACCCCGCGCGGTGCGCCGCCGCAACCGCGGCCGCGCGTAGGGGCCGCCCGGAAACGCCGAAGGCCCGCCGGAGACTCCGACGGGCCCGGCCTGGCGCCGCGCCCCTTAGATCACACCCTCCGACAGGGCCGTCGGGTTGCCGAAGCGGTGGTTGGTGATCGAGATCGCCTGCTCGTGCAGGAACGGCAGCAGTTCGACGCGGCCCGATGCGGTCACGGGGTGCGACCACACGGCGACGTCGGGCGTGCCACCGAGGGCGACGGCGAGGTCGCGCGCCGACCCGCCGGCCAGGCGCACCCGGGAGGTGGTGAGGCCGCCGCCGCGGACCCGGTCGAGCCAGGAACGGTCGCCCTCGCGGATGACGCGAACCTCATGGGCGGCGAGGATCGCGCGCACGGCCGGCGGCAGGTCGAGGGCGGTGGAGACGACGAACGTCGACTCGGCGAGCAGGCCGGCGGCGATCAGCCGGAGGCCGTCGACGAGGCCGGCGTCCTCCGAGACGCGGATGGTCACCGGCACCGGCCGATACCGGAACAGGTTCCGTTCGACGCCGAGGCGCGAGACGTCCTTGGTGAGCGAGTACTCCTCGGCCCACGCGAGCTCGTCGGAGAGCGCCGAGCGGCGCAGCCGGTCGAAGTCCTCGAAGTCGAGGCTGGTCTGGGCGGCTTCGATGAGTTCGGTGACGCGCCGTTCGAGCCCGCGCAGGTGCAGCGAGTTCGAGATGCGGCCCTCCTCCGGCATCCACGACCCGAGGCCGAAGAGGTAGCTGGGGCCGCCGGCCTTCGTGCCCGCGCCGACGGCGGAGCGCTTCCAGCCGCCGAAGGGCTGGCGTTGCACGATGGCGCCGGTGATGCCGCGGTTGACGTAGAGGTTGCCGGCTTCGACGCGGTCGAGCCAGGTGGCCAGTTCGTCGGAGTCCAGGGTGTGGATGCCGGCGGTCAGCCCGTAGTCGACGGCGTTCTGCATGCGGATGGCCTCGTCGAGGTCTTCGGCGTGCATGACGCCGAGCACGGGGCCGAAGAACTCGGTGAGGTGGAAGTAGGAGCCGGCGGCGACGCCCGTGCGGATGCCGGGCGACCACAGGCGGCCGCTGTCGTCGAGGCGCTCGGGTTCGAGCATCCACTCCTCGCCGAGGCCGAGCTCGGTGAGGGCGTGCAGCAGCTTGCCGGTCGCCGGTTCGACGATGGGGCCCATCTGCGCCGACGGGTTCTCGGGCCAGTCGACGCGCATCGACGAGGCGGCGTCGAGCAGCTGCCGGTGGAACCGCTCCGAGTCTGCGACGGAACCGACGAGGATGACGAGCGAGGCCGCCGAGCATTTCTGGCCGGCGTGGCCGAAGGCGCTCTTCACGACGTCGTTCGCCGCGAGGTCGAGGTCGGCCGAGGGGGTGACGATGATCGCGTTCTTGCCGCTCGTCTCGGCCAGCAGCGGCAGTTCGGGCCGGAACGAGCGGAACAGCTCGGCCGTCTCGTAGGCGCCGGTGAGGATGACGCGGTCGACCGCGGGGTGGCTGACGAGGCGGGTGCCGAGTCCGTGATCGGCGAGGTCGGCGAGCACGAGCAGGTCGCGCGGGATGCCGGCCTCCCAGAGCGCTTCGACCATGACGGCGCCGGTGCGCTGCGAGAGCTTCGCGGGCTTGATGATGACGCCGGATCCGGCGGCGAGCGCGGCGAGCACCCCGCCGGCGGGGATCGCGATGGGGAAGTTCCACGGCGGGGTGACGACGGTCAGCTGCGAGGGCACGAAGCGGGCGCCCTGTACGACGTCGAGCTCGCGGGCGCGTTCGGCGTAGTAGTGGGCGAAGTCGATGGCTTCGCTGACCTCGGGGTCGGCTTCGGCGATCGTCTTGCCGGTCTCGGCGGCGGCGACCTCGATGAGGCGGTCGCGGTTGGCGGCGAGCGCGAGCCCGGCGCGGTGCAGCAGTGCGGCGCGTTCGGCGGCGGGGCGGGCGCCCCAGGCGGCGCCGGCGCGGGCGACGCCGTCGATGACGGTGTCGAGGGTGGTGGGGTCGGCGATGCGCGAGGCGGCGATGGTGTCGACGCCGAGGGTGGATGCCGGGACGCGCGCGAGGATGCGGCGCCCCCAGTCCCGGTTGGCGGCCAGGGCCGGGTCGGTGTCGGGTTCGTTGCCGAAGCCGGGGGTGGCGCCGATGGCGTCGCGCGACGGGTCGAAGGGCGCCACGGCGGTGCCGTCGGAGCCGCGGGTGATGCCGAGCACGGCCGACGTCAGCGAGCCTTCGAGAGGTTCGGGGCCGGGGGCTTCGGCGGTGACGTCGGCGAGCGAGATCCCCTCCCATTCGGTGCGGCGGTTCTGGGTGCGGTTCGGCGCCGGGGTGCGGACGGGCTGCTCGAGCATCGCGAGGGATCGCAGGTACCGTTCGCGTTCGCGGTCGAAGAGCTTCGGGTCGTCCAGGTCGAAGACGGCCGACATGAAGTTGTCGGAGCTGGCGTTCTCTTCGAGGCGGCGGATGAGGTAGGCGATCGCGACGTCGAACTCGGCGGGGTTCACGACGGGCGTGTAGAGCAGCAGCCGGCCGACGTCCTTGCGCACGGCCTCGGCCTGGCCGGTCGCCATGCCGAGGAGCATCTCGAACTCGACGCGGTCGGTGACGCCGCGTTCGTTGGCGAGCAGCCATGCGTGGGCGACGTCGAAGAGGTTGTGGCCGGCGACGCCGAGCTTCACGGCCTTCGTGCGCTCGGGCGTCATCGACCAGTCGAGCACGCGCTTGTAGTTGGTGTCGGAGTCCTGCTTGGTGCCGTAGGTGGCCAGCGGCCAGCCGTGGATCGCGGCATCCACATGTTCCATGGCGAGGTTCGCGCCCTTGACGACGCGGACCTTGACGGCCGATCCGCCGCGGGCGACGCGTTCGGCGGCCCAGGCGTTCAGGTGCTGGATGGCGCCGAGGGCGTCGGGCAGGTAGGTCTGCAGCACGATGCCCGCTTCGAGGCGGGCGAGCTGCGGCTGGCCGAGGAGTCGGGTGAAGACCGCGACGGTGAGGTCGAGGTCGCGGTACTCCTCCATGTCGAGGTTGATGAATTTGGGGGTTCGGCTGGCGGCGGCGAGCTCGTAGAGGGGGGTGAGCTTGCCGACCACCTTCTCGACGGCTTCGTCGAAGGCCCACATGTTCAGCTGACTGACGACGCTGGAGACCTTGATGGAGACGTAGTCGACGTCGTCGCGGGCGAGGAACTCCTTCGTGCCGGCCAGGCGCCGGTCGGCTTCCTGCTCGCCGAGCACGGCCTCGCCGAGGAGGTTGAGGTTCAGCCGGTTGCCGCTCTCGCGGAGCTTCGCGATTGCGGGGCCGAGCTTGTCGGGGGTGGCGTCGAGGACGAGGTGGCCGACCATCTGCCGCAGCACGCGGCGGGCGATGGGAATGACGGGCCAGGGCAGCACGGGGGCGACGACGCCGCCGAGGCGGATGGCGGCCTTCAGATACCAGGGCAGGAACCCGGGCGTGAGGCGGGCGACCTGGGCGAGGGCGCGGCCGGCGACGCGGAGGTCTTCGGGGCGCATGACGCCGTCGACGAAGCCGACGGTGAAGGCGAGCCCGTTCGGGTCTTTGAGCACGCCGGCGAGGCGTTCGGCTGCGGGGTCGACGGGGTGGCCGGCACTGTCGGCGAGCCATCTGCGCACGAGCGAGGTGGCGGCGTCTTCGTGGGGGTGGTGCTGGGTTCCGCGGGCGACGTCGGGCATGGTCACGACTGTAGTTTCCCTTTCTGCGGGCGGGCCGAAGCGGCGGCGCGCCTGCTCAATGACATCATCCATCCGGCATCCATTCGTGTACAGCGAACGTTTACGATGAATACTGTTCACCTATGCCGAATGGATGCCGGAGGTCGCCGTGCTCGAGATCCGCCGCCTGCGCCTGCTCGCCGAGTTCGCCCAGCGGGGCACGATCGCCGCCGTCGCCGACGCCCTCGCCTACAGCCCCTCCTCGGTGTCGCAACAGCTCTCCCAGCTCGAACGCGAGGTCGGCGTCGCCCTGTTCACCCAGGTCGGCCGCCGCCTGCAGCTCACCCCGCAGGCCGAGCTGCTCGTCGTGCACGCCCGCGCCGTGCTCGACCAGCTCGAGGAGGCCGAGGCCGACCTCGCCCGCTCCCTGACCGCGGTCGGCGGCACCGTGCGGATCGCCGTGTTCCAGTCGGCCGCGCATGCCGTCGTGCCGCAGGCGCTCACGATCCTCGCCGCCGAGCACCCGGGCCTGCGCGTCGAGGTCACCGAACGCGAACCCGAGGTCGGCCTGTTCGAGGTCGCCGCCCGCGACTTCGACCTCGTCATCGCCGAGCAGTACCCCGGCAACACCCGCCCGCTGCACGCCGACCTCGACCGGGTGCCGCTCGCCCGCGACGCCATCCGCCTCGCCCTGCCACCGCTGCTGCCGGCGCCCGGGCCGGGTGCGCCCCGCGGGCCCGTCCGGCCGGCCGCCGCGGGCACCCCCGGCCGCTCCGCGACCCCCGCGCCCACGGCCGCCCCGGGCCCCGAGGCCCGGATCGCCGAAGCCCCGGCGACCGGGCAGATCCCGAACGTGCTCGCGACCCTGCTCGCCGACTTCGCCGGCCGCCCCTGGGTGCTGGAACCCGCCGGCACCGCCTCCCGCGAATGGGCGATGCAGCTGTGCCGCGGCGCCGGTTTCGAACCCGACGTCCGCTTCGAGACGGCCGACCTCATGGCCCACATCCGCCTCATCCGCTCCGGCAACGCCGTCGGGCTCCTGCCCGACCTCGTGTGGGCCGGCGAGGAGCCGAGCGTGCGCCTCGCGCCCCTGCCGGGCGACCCGCAGCGCGAAGTGTTCTCTTCGGCGCGACTGCCCTCGGCATCCCGGCCCGCCGTCGTCGCCGTACGCGACGCTCTCGCCCGCGCCGCCGCCGCCTCCTTCCCCGCCGGCCTCGGCGCGACCGGAACCCTCGACGGCGGCCGCCCGCGCGGGTAACCTGGCGGCATGGCTATTCGGGGGTGGATGCCGGTCGCGCTCGCCGCAGTGGCGGCGCTCGCCCTCGCGGGCTGCACGAGCGGCGGTTCCGACGACGCGCCCCCGCCGAGCGCACCGCCGGCCACCACGCCCGCGGCATCCGCACCCGCCACGACGCCCGCACCGCCGACCGACGCCGCGCCGATCCCGGCCCCGTGGGACGCCTATGTCGGCACCTGGGGCGACCCGGAGGGCGTGCATCTCATGATCGGCGGCGACGGCCGCTTCAGCGGCTACGACGGCTGCAACCGCATGGGCGGCCGCTGGGACCCGGAGGACGACGGCGGCATCGAGTTCGACGACGTCTTCATGACGCAGCGCGCCTGCGAGGGCGTCGACACCCCCCTCAGCCGCCTCGAGGAGGGCCGCCTCGACGGTGAGACCCTCACCGTCCTCGGCGACGAGGACGTCTTCCTCCTCACGCTGCCCCGCACCGACTGAGCGGGTCGCGCATCGATTGAGCCGGCCGCTCACGGACTGAGCCGGTCGCGCATCGACTCAGCCGGCCGTGTGCGTCCCGAAAACAGGCCACGGGGATGCCGAGCACGCCCATTCGGCCTGCCTTCGGTGCCGCGCAGTCGATTCGGCCTGCTTTGGCGACGGCCGAGCCGGGGGGGCGGGCCGGCGGAGCGGCGCAGCGGGCGGCGGCGCCCAACCGGGAACGCCGGCCGACAGCGCCCCACCGGGAGCAGCGGCGGACAGCGCCCCACACCGGGCGCAGCGGCCGGAGCGGTGCAGCGGGCGGCGCCCTACACCGGGAACGCCGGCGCGGCGGCGGGCGGGCGGTGCGCCTCGTACCAGCGGGCGAGGGCGAGCACGCCGGCGTCGTCGTGGGGGCCGCCGGCGATCTGCAGTCCGATCGTGCGGCCGTCGGCGGTGAAACCGCAGTTGACGGTCGCCGCGGGCTGACCCGACAGGTTGAACGGCACGGTGAAGGCGATGTGCGCCATGCCGCGGTCCTCCTCCCCGAACGGCATCGGCCACTCGGCGGGGAACGCGGCGACGGGCGCGACCGGCGAAAGCAGGGCGTCGAGCCGAGTGGATGCCCCGGCGCCCCCGACCCCGGACCCACCGACCCCAGGCCCACCGACCCCACCGGCCCCGGCACCCCCGAGCGGTTCGCCCCGCCGGTCCGGGGCGACCCGGCATCCGCACCCATCGCCGCGACCGCGACGCGACGCACCTGCTGCATCGTGTCGTAGGCGTCGAGCGCCTCGTGCCCGGCGACGGACGCCCCGCCCGCGCACCAGCGGGCGATGTAGGGCAGCAACTGTTCGCGGGCGTCGGTCGGCAGCTTGAGCGCGGTGTTCCAGAAGCGCACCCGCCAGAAGCGGTCGATGGCGGCGAGCATCGGCTCGTCGAGGATCGGCGGCACCTCCACGATCTCGGCCCCGGCGGCGGCGAAACGGTCGGCGGCCGCGCGCACCGCGGCGAGGGTGGATTCTTCGACCGGCATCCCAGCCCCGGCATCGAGCATGAGCCCGAGGCGGAGCCCGCGAACCTCGGGCATGCGCGCCGACCAGTCGATGGATGCCCCGGGCAGCGCCGTGTAGTCCCGCGCGTCGGGGCGGGCGATCCCGGCCATCGCGACCGCGAGGTCGTCGACGGTGCGGGCGATCGGCCCGACGGCGCGGCCGAAGTACGGGTCGTCGTGCGGCACCCTGCCCGCGCTCGGCTTCAGCGAGGCGAGCCCGGCCCACGTCGCCGGGAACCGCACCGAACCGCCGATGTCGCTGCCGAGGTGCACCGCGCCGAAGCCGGCCGCCGCCGCGGTGCCGGCGCCCGCCGAGGATCCGCCGGCCGTCAAGGCGGGGTTCCAGGGGTTCCGGGTGATGCCGTGCAGACTCGACACGCCCGAGGAGAGCATGCCCCAGTCGGGCATCGTCGTCGAGCCGACGATGATCGCACCGGCCTCGAGCAGGCGGTCGACGGCCGGCGAGTTCCGCTCGGGCACGAACGCGTCGCCCGCGGCGGTGCCGGCACGGTACGGGATGCCGCGCCGCCGCAGGTTCTCCTTCACCGTCACCGGAACGCCGTCGAGCGGTCCGCGCGGCGCACCCGCCGCGAAGCGCGCCGCACTCGCTGCAGCGGCCTCGCGCACCGCCTCCGGGTCGAGCTCGGCGAAGGCGTTCAGCTCCCCGTTCCGCACCGCGATCGCCGTGAGGACGTCCTCGGCGGCCTCGGCCGGGGTGAGCTCCCCCGAACGATACGCGGCGCCGAGCTCCCGGGCCGGCCGTGCGCCCGGGCGGAGGGGCCGCGCCCCGGCATCCGCACCCGACCCGCGGTCGGAATCCCCGGCGACACCGGCCGGCTCGCGCCCTGCCCCGCGGCCGCTCATCGCTCCCCCAGCACGGCCTCGAGCGACGGGGAGGCCTGCACGAGCGAGCGCGTGTACGGGTGCTGCGGTCGCTCGTAGATCTCCTCCGTCGGGCCGATCTCGACGATGCGGCCGGCCTGCATGACGGCGACCCGGTCGCAGAGGTAGCGCACGACGCCGAGGTCGTGCGAGACGAACACGAGGGTCAGCTGCGCCTCGTCGATGAGGTCGGCGAGCAGGTTCAGCACCTGCGCCCGCACCGAGACGTCCAGGGCGCTGACGGGCTCGTCGGCGAGCAGCACCCGCGGTGTGCAGACGAGGGCGCGCGCGATCGAGATGCGCTGCCGCTGCCCGCCCGAGAACTCGTGCGGGTAGCGTTCGGCGGCGTCGGCCGGCAACCCCACCTGCTCCAGCACGCGCGCGACGAGCTCCCGCCGCCCCTCGCCGCCGGCGCCCGCCCGCAGGTTCGCCGGGTTCAGCAGCGGCTCGGCGACGATATCGCGCACGCGCATGCGCGGGTCGAGCGAGCCCATCGGATCCTGGAACACGATCTGCAGCTGGCGCCGGAGCATCCCGAGCTCGCGCTCGCTCGCCCCGTCGACCCGCACCCCGGCGACCTCGACCTCGCCCGAACCGGCGCGGCTCAGCCCGGCGAGGATCCGGAGCAGCGTCGACTTGCCCGACCCCGACTCGCCGACGATGCCGAACCGCTCCCCCGCGGCGATCTCGAGATCGAGCCCGCCGAGCGCCTCGATGCGCTTCGAGCCGCGCAGCAGCCGGCCGCGCCTCGTGTACGTCTTCGTGAGGCCGGCGACGCGCACCACGGGCGCGGGCGCATGCCCCGCCGTGGATGCCGCGGCGCCCCCGCCCGGCGTGGCGCCATCCCGCGCGCCCGCATCCGGCACCCCGCCGGCACGCCGCCCCGCGGCATCCACCCGTCGCCCCGGCACGTACGCGCCCGCGGTCGCGACCGTGAACAGCCGCCCGTCCGCATCTGTCGCCTCGAGGTCGCTGGCGGCCAGCAGCCCCCGCGTGTACGGATGCTCGGGCGCCGTGAACACGCGCGAGATCGGGCCCTGCTCGACGATGCGGCCGCGTTCCATGACGAGCACGCGCTCGCAGACGCTCGCGACGACGGCGAGGTCGTGCGTGATGAACAGCAGCCCGGTGTCGCGCTCCCGCACGAGGTCGAGCAGCAGTTCCAGCACCTGCCGCTGCACGGTCACGTCGAGCGCGGTCGTCGGTTCATCGGCGACGAGCAGGGCGGGGTCGTTGGCGAGGGCCATCGCGATCATGACCCGCTGCCGCTGCCCGCCCGACAGCTGGTGCGGGTAGGCGCGGGCGGCGTACTCGGGGTCGGGCAGGCCGACGGTGCCGAGCAGTTCGACGGCGCGGGCGGATGCCGCGGCGCGCCCGGCCGTGCCGTGGATCGTCATGACCTCGGCGACCTGCGCGCCGACGCGCTGCAGCGGGTCGAGGGCGGTCATCGGCTCCTGGAACACCATCGACATGCGCTGCCCGCGGAGCGGCGCGATCTGCCGGTCGGTCCGGCCGACGAGGTTCGGCGAACCCTCGACGCGGATGTCGCCGGCGACGTCGAGGCTGTCGGAGAGCAGCCCCATCACGGCCATCGCCGTGACCGACTTGCCCGATCCCGATTCGCCGATGAGGCCCACCCGTTCGCCGCGTTCGACGCGGAACGAGACGTCCTCCACCAGGGTGGATGCCCCGGCGCGCACGGTCAGGCCGGCGACCTCGAGGGCGGGCGCCCCCGCCCCGCGCCGTGCGACCCGGCATCCACCCCGCCCGGCATGCTCGGTGCACCCTGCCCGCCCTGCCCGCTCATCGCCGCCTCCGCAGCTTCGGATCGAACACGTCGCGCAGCCCGTCGCCGAACAGGTTGAAACCGAGCACGGCGATGGCGATCGCGATGCCCGGGGCGATCGCGAGATGATCGGCGACGCCGAGATACTGCTGCGACTCCTGCAGCATCCGCCCCCACGACGGCGTCGGCGGCTGCGTGCCGAGCCCGAGGAACGACAGGCCCGCCTCGGCGAGCACGGCGAGCGCGAAGTTCACCGAGCACTGCACGATCGCGAGGCCGCCGATGTTCGGCAGCACATGGCGGAGCGCGATGCGGAACCCCGAACGGTTCGCCGCGCGCGCCGCGAGCACGTAGTCGGTCTTCATGACCTGCAGGGCGCCGCTGCGGGCGACGCGGGCGAACGCGGGAATCGCCCCGATGCCGAGCGCGATCATCGCCGACACCGTGCCCGCCCCGAACACGGCGCCGAACACGAGCGCGAGCAGCAGCCCGGGGAACGCGAGCAGGATGTCGCTGCCGCGCATGATGACGATGCCCGGCGCGCCCGGCCGCATCGCGGCGAGGACCCCGAGCGGCACCCCGACCACGGCGGCGATGCCGACGGCGATGAAGCCGACCACGAGGGTGACCTGTGCGCCGGCCATCACGTTCGAGAGCACGTCGCGGCCGTAGCGGTCGGTGCCGAAGGGGTGCTCGCCGCTCGGGCCCTGCAGACGGTCGGCGGCGTTCGTGGCCAGCGGGTCGTGCGGCGTCCACACGAGCGAGACGAGCGCGACCGCCACGACGAGGCCGATGAGCACGGCGCCGATGACGAGCTGCGCGTTCGCCCGCCGGCCGCGCGGGGGCGCGGGCGGCAACGGGTTCGCGGCGAGGTCTCGCGGAGTGGATGCCGTCATGCCGCCTCCCTCCGCAGCCTGGGGTCCACGAGGGCGTAGACGACGTCGACGATGAGGTTCAGGAGCACGACGAGCAGGACGAGCACGACGACGACGGCCTGCACGGCGAGCAGGTCGCGGTTGGCGACCGAGTCGACGAGGAGGCTCCCGAGGCCCGGGATCGCGAACACCCGCTCGATGACGACGGCCCCGATGAGGAGTGCTGCGAGCTGCACGCCGACGATCGTGATCACCGGCACCCCCGCGTTCCGCAGGCCGTGCCGCACGAGGGCGCCGCCGAAGGTGAGGCCCTTCGCCCGCCCGGTGCGCAGGAAGTCCTCGCGCATGATCTCCAGCACCGCCGAACGCACATAGCGGGTGATGATCGCCGCCTGCACCGAACCGAGGGCGATCACCGGCAGCACGAGACGCTGCAGGAAGGCCCCGACATCCTCAGCGGGCGCCACCCAGCCGCCCGAGGGGAACCAGCCGAGCCGCACCGAGAAGAACGCGATGAGCAGCACGCCGACGAGGAAGTTCGGGATCGCCACCCCGATCTGCGAGGCGCCCGAGAGCACGGCGCCCGCGGCATCCCGATGCCGCACCGCCGCGAGCGTGCCGATCGGCACCGCGATGACGAGGGCCAGGAGCATCGCGCAGCCGACGAGGATGAGGGTGACCTGCACCCGGTCGGCGATGAGGGGGGTGAGCTCCTGCGAGGTCACGTACGAGGTGCCGAAGTCGCCCGTGACGAGGCCGCCCATCCACTCGAGGTACTGCAGCCACAGGGGCCGGTCGGTGCCGTGCTCGTGCCGCCACGCGTCCAGCGCATCGGGGGTCGCGTTGATGCCGAGGGCGACGACCGCGGGGTCGCCCGGCATCACCCGGAGCAGCAGGAAGACGATCATCGTCGCGACGAGGACGGTGATCGCGAACTGCCCGAGGCTCACGAGGATGCGCCGGAGCATCCGCCCTCCTTCCCGCGCTCGCCGGCCCGGCTCAGTCCGCCCAGCTCAGCCCGGTGAGATCCATCGACTCGGTCACCGCGTTGCCGGCGATGCCGGTGAGGCCCGCGTCGGCGACGACGAGGTTCGGGAACAGGAACAGCGGCACCGCCGCCGCATCCTCGGTGACGATGCGCACGGCCTCCTTCATCCCGTCGACGAACTCCTCCTCGGTGCCCTGGTCGGCGGCGGCGATGATCGGCGCGATGCGCGTGTTGTCGTAGCCGATGTAGTAGTCGGGGTCGTTGAAGACGGTCGCGAAGTCGCGCGCCTCGGTCGCGAGGATGACGCTCATCTCGAAGTCGTGCTTCGTGAAGACCCGGTCGAGCCACACCGCCGGGAACTCGGCCGAACGGATCGTCGCGTCGATGCCGACGGCGGCCAGCTGGTCGACGACGATCTCGGAGACGGCGTTCGCATACGGCCGGGTCGGCACGTCGAACGTGACCGAGACGCCCTCGGCGCCGGCCTCGGCCAGCAGCGCCTTCGCCCGCTCCGGGTCGTACGGGTACTCGCCCGTGAGATCCTCGTAATACGGGTCGGTCGGCGGCACCATCGCCCCGATGAGCGTGCCGTAGCCGCCCCAGGCGGCGTCGAGGATCGCCTGCCGGTCGAGCGCGTAGGCGACCGCCTGCCGCACCCGCACATCGTCGAAGGGGGCGACGCGGTTGTTCATCGACAACAGGATCTCGCCCGTGGACGTCCCGTCGATCACCTGGAAGTCTTCGGCCTCGAACTGCGAGACGAGATCGGGCGCCTGCATGTTCCAGGCCATGTCGATATCGCCGGCGCGCAGCGCGTTCGTCTGCGCCACGGCGTCGGCGAAGTACCGCACCGTCGCCGACTCGATACCGGGCGCCTCCCCCCAGTAGTCGTCGCGGGCGGCGAGCTCGATGCGGTCGCCCTGCACGAACTCCTCGACCGTGAACGGGCCCGTGCCGACCGGATCGGTGGCCAGGGCATCCACCCCGCCCTCGGAGAACATCGCACCGACCGAGGTGCCCATCGCGAACAGCCACGAGTTGCTCGGGCGGCCGAGCACGACCCGCACCTCGGTGTCGGAGACGACCTCGACGCGATCCACGACGTCCATCTGCGCCTTCAGGCTCAGCGTCCAGTCGTTCTTCACCCGGTCGATGCTGAACGCGACGTCGTCGGCCGTGAACTCGTCGCCGTTCGAGAACGTCACCCCGTCGGCCAGTTCGAAGACGTACGTCGTGCGGTCGTCGCTCACCTGCCAGTCGGTGGCCAGCAGCGGCTGGATCCGCCCCTCCTGGTCGATCTTCACGAGCCCCTCGTACACGTTGTTCATCAGCACCTGCGGGATCGCCGAACCCGCCGTGGTCGTGAAGTCGAGATTCGCCGGCTCGCCCGTGAGGCCGACGACGACGCCCGTCTTCGCCTCGTCGTCGGAGGTGCTGCCCGCCGTGCAGCCGGCGAGCGCGAGCGTGGATGCCGCGGCGAGCGCGACGGTCCGGACGATGCGGCGGTGTGCGGTCATGGGGTTCCTTCGGTCTCGGCGAACGCGGGACGGATGCGACGGGCGCCTGCGGACGCACGGCGCGCACGCGGCGCGCACTCCGAGGCTAGCGCGTGGCGACCGACACGACGCATCCGCCGACCCTAGGCTGGGCGCGTGCGCACCGCCGATCGGGGCCAGCAGGGCGCGGGGGACTCCCTCTTCGCACGCGCCCCGCTGCGGTGGGGCTTCACCGTCACCCTCGGGCTGCTCGGGGCCCTCCTCATCGGCTACGCGGTCGTCAACCTCTCCGGGGTGCTCGTCTCGGTGTTCGTCGCCGCGTTCATCGCGCTCGGCCTCGACCCGCTCGTGCACTGGTTCCAGCGCCGCGGCATGCGCCGCGGGGCGGCGGTGACGACGGTCATCCTGCTGTTCGCAGCGGCCGCCGCGATCGTCGTGTGGATCATCGTCCCGCCCGTCGTCACCCAGATCGTCACGCTCGTGCAGACCGTCCCGGCGCAGATCGCGGACCTGGAGGCGCAGCCGTGGTTCACCGAGCTCGACGAGGCGACGAACGGGGTCGCCGACGGCTTCGTCGTCTGGCTCGGCGATGCGCTTGCGGACCCGGAACTGTGGGCCGACATCGGCGGCGGGGCGCTCGCCTTCGGCGTCTCCGTGCTCGACGGCGTCTCGACCGGGATCTTCGTGTTCATCCTCACGATCTACTTCATCGCGAGCCTCGACCAGACCAAGCGGGCCATGCTCTCGCTCGTCGCCGGCTCCCACCGCCCCGTCGTCGCCGACTATGCGGAACGCATCATGCGATCCATCGGCTCCTACCTCAGCGGCATGGCCGTGCTCGCCTTCGTGAACGCCGTGTTCTCGACGATCCTGCTGAGCCTCGTCGGCGTCCGCTACGCCCTCATCATCGGCGTCCTCGCGCTCTTCATCACCCTCATCCCCCTGATCGGCACGATCATCACGACCGCGATCATGACCGTCGTCGCCCTGCTCGTCTCACCGGTCTCGGCCGTCGTCGTGCTCGCCGCGATGCTCGTCTACATGCAGGTCGAGGCCTACGTGCTCACCCCGCGGGTCATGAGCAAGGCCGTGCAGGTGCCGGGGGCCATCGTGCTCATCTCGGCGCTGGCCGGCGGAACCCTCCTCGGCCTCCTCGGCGCGCTCGTGGCGATCCCGGTGTCGGCGGGCATCCTGCTCATCATCCGCGAGATCGTCGTGCCGCGGCAGGCGAAGAAGTAGAGGGCGGTTCGGCCGGGCACCGCGGCGCGAGGCCGCCCGCCCGCCCGACGCGCGCCGCGACGGGTGCGGACTTCCGCGAGAGGCCCTACCCTTGGTTCCGACCGGCGTTGCGAGCCGGCGACGGTTGGGGGACCGGATGCTTCGAATGACGCGACTCGTGTTCGCCGCGGTTCTGGCGGGCGCGATCTCGACGCCGATGCTCGGCGCCGCGGCATCCACACCCGCTGACCGGGCGTCGACCACGGCCGCCGCGCCGCTCGCAGCCGACCGCGCCACGGCATCCACCGCCGCCGCAGCCGACCGCGCCGCGGCATCCACCGCCGCCGCGGCAGCCCCGGCCGACTGCCGCGCGTTCCCCTCGGAGGCCGACGGCCCGCACCGCGCCGACGAGGCCCGCGCGGCCTTCGGCGTCGACGGCACGGGCGTCACCGTCGGCATCATCTCCGACTCCTTCGGCCTCGTCAGCGACCCGACGACGCCCGCCGACGATGTCGCGCTCGGCGTGCTGCCGGGGCCCGGCAACCCCTGCGGCTACGAGACGCCGGTCGAGGTGCTCGTCGAAGGCCCCGACGGCAGCGCAGACGAGGGTCGCGCGATGGCCCAGCTCATCCACGGCATCGCCCCCGGCGCCCGCCTGATCTTCGCGAGCTTCGCGACGCAGCCGGTGCCTCCCGGCATGCCCGAACCGCGTGCCGTGTTCGCCGCCGCCCAGGCGCTCGCCGAGGCCGGCGCCGACATCATCGTCGACGACATCGGCGAGTTCGACCTCGACCTCTACTACCAGCGCGGCGTCACCTCCGTGCAGATGGACGAACTGACCGCCGCCGACGCCGGCCTCATGTTCCTGAGCTCGGCGGGCAACGACAACCTGGTCGGCCCCGACGGCACCGAGGTCGCCGGCCGCCCCGTCGGCTCCTGGCAGACCGCCGCCTACCGGCCCGCCGGCTGCCCGGAGTGGATGGCGGACGGCACGCCCGACGACCTCGACTGCCTCGACTTCAGCGGCACCGGCGACACCTCCTACGGGGTCGAGCTGCGAACGCCCGCCGCGGCCGAGCACAGCATGCTGCAGTGGGGCGAGGCGGCCCGCGTCTTCGAGCCCGTGCCGAGCGCGTTCGAACTGCGCATCTACGACGCCGCCACGCACACCCGGGTGGCGACCTCGACGGCGAACCAGCCGAACTTCCCGATCACCTGGGTGCTGCCGGCCGACCCGCCCGCGGCTGACCTCCCGCCGGGCGACTACGACATCGTCGTCGCCCGCACCCGCGACGGCGGCGATCTGCCGGCGATGTGGATGATGCCGTTCGACCGCAGCGGCCGCGTCGACCTCGTGCCCGAGTACGCCGTGAGCACGGGTGCGGATGCCGTGGGGCCGACCGTCAGCGGGCATCCCGCGCACGGTTCGGCGATCGGCGTCGCCGCCGCCGAGTGGACGACGCCCGACGTCCCCGAACCGTTCAGCTCGATCGGCCCGGGCATCGAACTGTTCGGCCCCTTCGACGAGCAGCCGGCGCCGCCGCTGCCCGAACCCGTCATCACGGCCGCCCCGCAGATCACCGGCGTCGACGGCACCCTGACCTCGTTCTTCGGCCGGCCGGCCGACGGCGGGTACCGCTTTTCCGGCACCTCGGCGGCCGCCCCGAACGTCGCCGCCGTGCTCGCCCTCGCCAAGTCGCTCGCGCCCGAGGCGACCCGCGACGAACTCACCCGGTTGCTCGCCGAGACCGCGCTGCCGATGACGAACCCCTACGCGGCCTTCGGATACGCCGACGAGCACGTCATCGGAGCGGGCCTCGCCGATGCCTACGCGCTCCTCGCGGCGCTCGCGCCGCCGACACCCACACCGGGGCCGACGCCGGGGCCGTCGCCGACCGCTGCGCCCGCCGCCCTCCCCGAGACCGGTGCGGATGCCGCCGCCGCACTCGCCCCCGCCGCCGCGCTGCTCGCGGGAGCGCTCGTCGCCCTGCTCGCGGTCGCCGCCCGCCGCCGCTCCCGCCGCCCCGCCGCATCCACTCGCCGCTGACGCGGGATTCACCGGCGCACTGCGCCCCGGCATCCACTCACCTGCCGGCGAAGTGACGCAACCTGCTGTCCCCAGCACCGCCGGACAGCAATCTGCGTCACCTCGCGGCGCGGGCCGGCATCCACCAGCCCGCGGCCCGCTCAGTCCCAGATCGACGGGGCCTCGGCGCGCGTGGGGGGCAGCGCCACATCGCTGCCCCAGCGCTGCATCCACTCGGGGATCTCGCCGGCCTCGGGCGGCACGCCGACGGCCTCGATGAGCTCGGCGACGCCCACCGTGCCGCCCGAGCGCCTGAGGAACCGCGCACGGATGTGCCCGACTGCGTACAGTTCCGGCCGCCCGTCGGCGCCGGGCCGCACGAACCGCTGCTCCATGTACACGGCCTTCTCGTCGAAGCCGATGATGCGCGACTCGATCGTGAACCGCTGCCACATCGTCAGCGACTTGCGGAACGTCATCGTCTCGCTCGCGACGACCGGGTACCAGTCGCGCTCCTTGAAGATCTGCCAGATGCCGGTGCGCACGAGCATGTCGAAGCGGGCGACGTCCATGATCGAGAAGTACACGCCGTTGTTCATGTGCCGCAGGATGTCCTGATCGGTCGGCAGCGTGATGAAGTTCGACCGGGCGACGTCGTAGTGACCGAGCCGGGGGCCGAATCGGGCGAGGAGGAAACGGAGCAGCGTCCGGAAGAACATATGCACCCGATGGATGATAGAACGCCCACAGCCGCCCGGCCGAACCGTTGGCGGTGATCCACAGCAGGGCCGTGCTTCGGCGGGTGGATGCTTGTGCGGGCCGGCGAGAGCCGTCGCCCGTTCGCGGGGGGTCCGCTGGGCCGCGGCTGCTCGCGCGGCGAGTGGATGCCGGTGCACCCCGGCATCCACTCGCCAGCCGCCGGTCGAGTAGCGAAGCGTATCCCCCAGCCGCCGGTCGAGTAGCGAAGCGTATCCTCCAGCCGCCGGTCGAGTAGCGAAGCGTATCGAGACCCCTTGCGAGAGGGTCTCGATACGCGCTTCGCGCACCTCGACCGGCGCCGCGACACTCACATCGCGGCGGCCTGCCCGCGCCCGGCCCGCACCGGAACCTGCCGCTGGTCGACGCCGTTGTAGACGGAGAGCGGCCGGATGAGGGCGTTCGCGGCCTGCTGTTCGAGGATGTGCGCCGTCCACCCCGTCACGCGCGAGGCGACGAAGAGGGGCGTGAACGTCTCCGTGTCGAAGCCCATGAGGTGGTAGGCGGGCCCGGCCGGGTAATCCAGGTTCGGCTTGATGCCCTTGCGCTCGCCCATCGCCTCTTCGAGCGCGACGTACAGCTCGAGCAGGTCGGGGCGTTCGTAGTGGGCGGCCATCCGCTCGAACGCGGCGCGCATCGTCGGCACCCGCGAGTCGCCGTTCTTGTACACGCGGTGCCCGAAGCCCATGATCTTGCGCTTGGCCGTCAGCGCCTCGTCGAGCCACGACGCAGCCCGCTCGGCGCGCTCGATCTCGGCGAAGGCGTGCATGACGGCCTCGTTCGCTCCGCCGTGCAGCGGCCCCTTCAGGGCCCCGATGGCGCCGGTGACCGCCGAGTACAGGTCGGCGAGGGTGCTCGTGATGACCCGGGCGGTGAACGTCGACGCGTTGAAGGAGTGCTCGGCGTAGAGGATCATCGACACGTCGAAGGCCTCGACGACCTCGAGGTCGGGCAGCTCGCCGAAGGTCTGCCAGAGGAAGTTCGCCGAGTACGACAGGTCGTCGCGCGGTTCGACGAACGCCTCGCCGCGGCGGCGGCGCTGGTCGTAGGCGACGATCGAGGGCAGCTTCGCGAACAGGCGGATCGCTTTGTCGAGGTTCGCCTCGGCGCTGTCGTCGGGGGTCGCGGGGTCGGCGGCGCCGATGAAGCTGACAGCGGTGCGCACCACGTCCATCGGATGCGAGGTCGCCGGCAGGGCGTCGATGACGCGCTTGACCTCGTGGTCGAGGCCGCGCAGGGTGCGCTCGCGCGACTCGAACTCGGCGAGTTCGCCCTCGTCCGGCAGCTCGCCGAACCAGAGCAGGTAGGCGACCTCCTCGAAGGTGCAGTTCGCGGCGACCTCCTGCACCGGGTACCCCCGGTAGAGCAGCGAGTTCGTCTCCGGGTTCACCTTCGAGATCGCCGTGTAGTCGACCGGCACCCCGGCCAGGCCCTTGTAGATCTCCTGCTGTTCCATGTTCCTGCTCCTCGTCGAGTGTGATGTGCAGCCTATTCGGTCCTCCCCCGTCCCCCTTCCCCTGGCGCACCCCCGCGCCCTCTCCCCCACCCTCTCCTCTCCCTCTCCCCCGCCCTCTCCTCTCGATGCTGAGGTTCCCTCACTAGACATGTATGCAGGGTGCGGACCTCCGAACACCCTGCATTCTCGTCCACTCACCGAAGGAATGGTCCTCCACAGGGCGCGGGTGGAGGCGGGCGTTCCACGGGTTCCGGCGAACACGGCGGACGCCGGTGCGGAGCCGGCAGGATCCAGGGGTGACTGCGCGCGCCGAACTCCCGAAACGCCTCCGCGGCGCCGCATTCTCCCTGCTGGACGCCTCCGACGTCCCGCGCAGCCGACTGATGGCGCGCGATCTCGATCGCCGCTTCATCGGCGCGCGGTTCCCATCCGGCGGCGAGCTTCCGCTCAGAGCCGCCGCAGCGCTCGCCGCGTGCCCGCCGGGCACGGTCATCGGCGGGGCGAGTGCCGCACGTCTGCTCGGTCTGCCCCTTCCGCACGGCCTGGCATCCGACGACGAGGTGCACGTCATCACCCCTGCTCCCGGGCGCGCGATCCGCCGCCGCGGCGTGCGCGGCCGCGTCCTGGAACTCTCCGACGGCGACACCGTGCGGTCGGCCGGGCTCGTCGTCACCGGCGCGGGCCGGACGTGGTGCGATCTCGCCGGCAGCCTCACGATCCCGCAGCTGGTGGCGATCGCCGATCGCGTGCCGGAGGCCGAACTGCGGGCAGCCCTCGACCGACACCGCGGCCGCCGGTTCCGCGACAGGCTCGAGACCGCTCTCCGGCTCCGCGATGCTCGCTCCGAGTCGCCGCCCGAGTCCGAACTGCGCTGCATCCTCTGCCTGGAGGGGCTCCCCGCGCTCATCCCCCAGCAGCGCATCTACGACGAGCGCGGCCGCTTCGTCGCACGCGTCGATCTCCTGTTCCCCGAACACCGCGTCGTCCTGGAGTACCAGGGCGACCACCATCGCACCGACCGGGCGCAATGGCGCCGTGACCTGCAACGGCGAGCCGAGCTCGAAGCCCTCGGCTACCGCGTGATCGACATCACCGCCCTCGACCTTCGCGATCCGCACGCCCTCGTCCGACGGATCGCCCGCATCCTGGCCCGTTCCGCCCGGTGAGCGAAGGGCGCCGGGCGACGCCGCGCGACGCATTCGCCGGGCTGATAGCGTGCGGACAGGTGGAACACCGAACGACTGGGGGGTCGGATGCGAGGGGTGCGGATCGCGGGGGCAGCCGCGCGGGGCGGCGGGGCCGCGGTGTTCCTGGCGGGCATGCTGCTGTTCGGCGGAGCGACGGCCGATGCGGCTGCCGGAGCAGCGCCGAGCGGAACGGCGCCGGCCGCGGCGCTCTTCGCGACGGCGCTGCCGATGACGAACCCGTACGCGCCGTTCGGTTTCGCCGACGAGGACGCGATCGGTGCGGGACTCGCGAATGCCGAGGGACTGCTCGAGACCCTGTGCGAGGAGCCGACGCCCACGCCGACCCCCACCCCCGCAGCGCTTCCCGCGACCGGTCCCGAACCCGAACCCGGCGCATCCATCGGCCTGATGCTCGCCCTGGCCGGCACCCTGCTCGCGCACGGCCGCACCCGCCGCGCACCCGAGCCCCGCTGAAGGGGCCGGGCCGGCACGCGAAGCGCGCCGGGGCGCGGGCGGGCGCATCAGCGGGCGACGTGGAAGTTGTAGACGCTCGTGTCGAAGCGGTTGTAGGCCTCGTAGTCGATGAGCTCGTAGAGCTCGGCGCGGTGCTGCATCTCGCCGAGCTTGGCGGTCAGCGAGCCGGCCGATTCGAGTTCGTCGAGGCCGCGCATCGCCGATCCCATGGCGAGGCGCAGCAGCGACACGGGCCAGATGACGATGTTCATGCCCACGTCGGCGAGCTGCTGAACGGTGAACAGCTCGGACTTGCCGAACTCGGTCATGTTCGCGAGCAGCGGCACGTCGACGGCGGCGCGGACGGCCGCGAACTCCTCGAGCGAGCGCATCGCCTCGGGGAAGATCGCGTCGGCACCGGCGTCCACGAGCGCCTTCGCGCGGTCGACGGCGGCGGCCAACCCGTCGACGGCGGCGATGTCGGTGCGCGCCATGATGAGGAAGTTCGGGTCGCGCCGGGCGTCGACCGCGGCGCGGATCCGCTTCAGCGCGGTCGATTCGTCGACGACGGCCTTGCCGTCGAGGTGCCCGCAGCGCTTGGGGTTGATCTGGTCTTCGATGTGGAGGCCGGCCAGGCCCGCGTCCTCCATCTCCTGCACGGTGCGGGCGACGTTCATCGGCTCGCCGAAGCCGGTGTCGGCGTCGATGATCGCCGGCAGTTCGGTCATGCGCGCGATCTGCTTGCCGCGGCCGGCGACCTCCGTGAGGGTCGTCAGGCCGATGTCGGGCAGGCCGAGATCGGCGGAGAGCACGGCGCCCGAGATGTAGACGCCCTCGAAGCCGCGCTGGCCGATGAGCTTGGCCGACAGCGGGTTGAAGGCGCCCGGGAAGCGCATGATCTCGCCGGTGGCGAGGCGCTCGCGGAAGAGGCGGCGCTTCTCGGCGGGGGCGGTGGCGGAGTACAGCATCAGAAGATCCCTTCCGGAACGTCGGCGGCGGCGAGCGCGCCGGGGGCGACGGCGAAGGTGAGGCCGCCGAGCTCGTCCGGCCCGAGCTCGGGCAGGCGCTGGGCGACGTCGAGGAAGCGCTCGATCTCGGCGGCCTCGAGCACGTGCTCGGCGAGGGTGCGGAACTTCTGCACGTACTGCTCGCGTGCGAACGGCCGCGCCCCGAGCGGGTGCGCATCGGCGACGGCGATCTCCTCGACGATCTCGGCGCCGTCGGTGAGCGTGATGACGACGCGGCCGCCGAAGGCCTTCTCGTCCATGTCGAGCGAGTGGTAGCGGCGCGTCCATTCGGGGTCTTCGACCGTGGTGACCTTGCGCCAGAGGGCGACGGTGTCGGGGCGGGCGGCCCGTTCGGGCGCGTATGAGTCGACGTGGTGCCACGCGCCGTCCTGCAGGGCGACGGTGAAGATGTACGGGATCGAGTGGTCGAGGGTCTCGCGCGAGGCCGTCGGGTCGTACTTCTGCGGATCGTTCGCGCCGGAGCCGATCACGTAGTGGGTGTGGTGCGAGGTGTGCAGCACGATGGATTCGACGTGCTCGGGGTCGAGGATGAGCGGGTACTGCTCGTGCAGTTTGCGGGCGAGGTCGATCCACGCCTGCGCCTGGTATTCGGCCGAGTGCTCCTTGGTGTAGGAGTCGAGGATGGCGCGCTTGGCCTCGCCCGGCTCGGGCAGCGAGACCTCGTATCGGCCGTCGGGGCCGTCGAGCAGCCAGGCGATGACGCCGTCTTCGCCCTCGTAGATCGGCACGGGGCTGGTCTGGCCGCGCATGGCGCGGTCGACGGATTCGACGGCCATCTTGCCGGCGAAGGCGGGGGCGTGCGCCTTCCACGTCGAGATCTCGCCCTTGCGGGACTGCCGGGTGGCGGTGGTGGTGTGCAGCGCCTGCCCGATGGCCTGGAAGACGGTCTCCCGGTCGAGGCCGAGGAGGGTGCCGATGCCGCCGGCGGCCGAGGGGCCTAGGTGGGCGACGTGGTCGATCTTGTGCGCGTGCAGGCTGATGCCCTTGGCGAGGTCGATCTGGATCTCGTAGCCGGTCGCGATGCCGCGGATCAGGTCGCGGCCGGTGAGTCCGCGGCGGGCGGCGAGGTGCTGGGCGACGGCGAGCACGGGCGGGATGTTGTCGCCGGGGTGCGAATACTCGGCGGCGAGGAAGGTGTCGTGGTAGTCGAGTTCGCGGACGGCGACGCCGTTGGCCCATGCGGCCCATTCGGGCGAGGTGCGGCGGGCGGCGCCGAAGACGGTGGAGCCGTCGCCGCCGATCGAGACGGGGTGGGCGAGCGCCTGGCTGCGGGCCGAGACGACGGGGCCTCGGGTGATGGATGCCGCGGCGACGGCCGCATTGTCGATGACGCGGTTCACGACCATCTCGGCGACGGCGTCGTCGATTTCGACGGGGTCGGTGGCGACGCCGGCGAGCTTCCAGGCGAGCTGGCCTTCGCGTTCGAGGTTCTCGTCGCTGCGATGGGTGCGGACCTGGTGGACCTGCATGGGTACCCTCCCTGGGCGGTTCGGTGCGGTTCGGCGCGGTTCAGCCGGCGGATGCTGCGAGCGCGTGCCGCAGGCTCTGCCGGAGGTGGACGTGGGTGGCTGCTTCGGCGAGGGCGGCGTCGCCGTCGGCGATGGCGCGGGCGATCGCGAGGTGTTCGGCGGCGGCGTCGCGGAGCCGGGCGGGGTCGGCGGCGGCGAGGCGGCGGGCGCGGGCGGAGTGCAGGCGGACGTTGCGGAGCGCCTGGCTGAAGTAGGGGTTCGCGCAGGCGTCGTCGACGGCGGTGTCGAGTTCGGCGGTGAGCGCGTAGTAGTCGTCGAGGCGGCCGTCTGCGGCGAGCGCGGGGGCTTCGTCGCGGAAGCGCCGGGCGAGCCGTTCGAAGGGGTCGGGATCGGCCCGGCCGGCGGCGAGGGCGGCTGCGGCGGCCTCGAGGGGTTCGCGGAATTCGTAGAGGGCGACGACGCTCTCGGCCGAGAGGGGGGCGGCGATGGTGCCGCGGCCGGAGGACTGCACGAGCCCGTCGGCGGCGAGGCGGGCGAGGGCTTCCCGCAGGGGGGTGCGCGAGACGCCGAGGCGTTCGGCCTGCTCGATCTCGGCGAGCAGGGTGCCGGGGGCGAGGATGCCGGCGAGGAGTTCTTCCCGCAGCGCCTCGTAGGCGCGATCGCTGGCTCGCATGCTCGACCTCTGTATACACCGGACTGATTTCAAGCCCGATCCTACGCCTATTCGGCGTGCTCTGTATACACAGACCGGGCGATCCGCCCGCATCCACCCGCCGCCGCGTCGGCGAACGCGACCCCGGACGGCCGCGCCGCCGCTCAGGCCGCCGGCCGGTCGGCCCACACGGGCTCGGCCACCGCCTCGGTGAGCACCCGCTGCACGAGCCCGGCATCCACCTCGGCGAGCGAGGCGGGCGACCACTTGGGGTTCCGGTCCTTGTCGACGACCTGCGCACGGATGCCCTCGAGCAGGTCGTGCTGCCGCATGAACCACGTCACGAGCCGGAACTCCTGCTCGAAGACGTCCCGCAACTCGGGCAGCGTGCGCGCTCGCCGGATCGCGGCGAGCGTGAAGGTGAGGCCCGTCGGCGAGAGGGCCTCGAGTTCGTCGGCGGCGGATGCCGCGTTCGCCGCCGCATCCGGGTCGGCCGATTCCGCGGCGGCGACCCCGCCGACCCGTTCGCCGGCCGCGAGGGCGCGCAGCCGTTCGATGATCCCGGCGACGGTGGATGCCGAGTAGCAGGCGTCGATCCAGTCGCGCTTCAGCGCGAGCCGCGACTGCCCGGGCGTCTCGTCGAAGAGGCGGACGATCTCGGCCGGAGTGCCGGGGTCGGCCCGCTCCGCGAGCGCCTGCACGAGGTGGCCGAGGTGCTCGCTCGGCACCAGGACGTCGGCGAAGCCCGCGTGGATCGCGTCGGCGGCATCCATCGTCGCCGCGTTCAGCCCGAGGTACGTGCCGAGCTCGCCCGGCGCCCGCGACAGCAGATACGAGCCGCCGACATCCGGGGTGAAGCCGATGCGCGTCTCGGGCATCGCGAGCCGCGAACGCTCGGTGACCACGCGCACCGTCGCATGCCCGGTGAGGCCGATGCCGCCGCCCATCGTGATGCCGTCCATGAGGGCGACGACCGGCTTCGGGAACTCGGCGATGAGGTCGTCCAACCGGTACTCGGCGCGGAAGAAGGCCTGCGCCTCCTCCTGCCGCCCCTCGAGGGCGAAGTCGCGCAGCTCGCGGATGTCGCCGCCGGCCGAGAAGCCGCGCTCGCCCGCCCCGTCGAGGACGACGAGGCCGACCTCGGGGTCGTCGACCCACGCCTTCATGACGCCGGCGAGCTCGCGCAGCATCGCGAAGCTCAGGGCGTTCAGGGCCTTCGGGCGGTTCAGGGTCGCATGTCCGACGCCGTCGGCGACAGCGGCGAGGATGTCATCGGTCACCCGACCACGGTAACCGCACCCGCCGACCCCCGCAGCACCGGTCGGGGATGCGAGCGGCATCCGCTGCGCGATCCCCCTTCCCGCGGGCGATGCGACTTGCTACCGTGATGCGACATCACCCGGCGAGAGGGCCCACATGGGAGTCCGTAGTTCCATCGGCAACGCGCTCAGGCGCGTCATCGGCGACGAGCGCACCGCGAAGCTGCGCACGGGCGAGCGCCGCATCCGCAACGGCGTCGCACGGCGGCTGGCCGATCCCGAGCCGAAACCCGCACCGGCGCCGAAACCGGCCCCGAAACCCGGCCGTTGGCTGCCCTCCGACCCGTTCTCGGCGCATCCGGCCCCGGTCGTCACACGGCACGAGCTGCTCGCGACGCTGCACGAACGCCTCGAACCGCGCACCTACCTCGAGGTCGGCGTGAACGACGGCTCCAGCCTCGTGCTCTCGCACACGCGTTCCATCGGCGTCGACCCCGCGTTCGCCGTGCGCCGCGAACTGCATGCCGATGTGCAGCTCGTGCGGGCCACGAGCGACGACTTCTTCGCCCGGGCGGATGCCGTGGCGCACTTCGACGGCGTGCCCGTCGACCTGGCGTTCATCGACGGCATGCACCTGTCGGAGTTCGCCTTCCGCGACTTCGTGAACCTCGAACGCCATCTCGCGCGCACCGCCGTCGTCGTCTTCGACGACGTGCTGCCGCGCAACGGCCTCGAGGCCGCCCGCGACCGCAAGACCGACGCCTGGGCCGGCGACGTCTACAAGGCGCTCGACGCGCTCATGCGCCGCCGCTCCGACCTCGTCGTGCTGCTCGTGAACACCGCCCCGACCGGCACCGCCGTCGTCGTCGGCGTCGACCCGTCCTACACCGACGGCATGGCCGACCACGACGCCGAACTCGCCTCCTTCGAGCAGGCGGACCCGCAGAACCCGCCCCGCGAATGGCTGGAACGCGCCGTCGCGGTCGACCCCGAGGCGCTGCTCGGCCTGCCCGTGTGGGAGGAGCTGAAGCGCGCCCGAGAGACCGCCGATGCGGATCTCTCCGGCATCGTCGCGGCCCTGCGGGCCCTGCCGCGGTACGGGGATCGAGTGGATGCCGGAGGCGCGGACGGGGTTGCGGATGCCGGCGCTGCGGCGGGCGGTGCCGGCGACGCGGGCGGCGTTGCGGATGGTGCCGGCGCAACGGAGGGTGCCGGAGGCGCGGGCGCGGCAGCAAGCGCGGCCGGCGGAGCAGCGGGAGGCGGCGCCGCTCCCGCCGCGGCGAACGCCTGAGCATGCGGGCGTGTCGGCGCCCCGTCGTACAGTGAGGCCATGACCTCCGCCGCGCCCCGGCATCCATCGCCCCGCACGACCCTGCTCGCCTTCGCCGCCGACCTCGTGCTCGTCGTCGTGTTCGTGCTCATCGGCCGGGCCACGCACGACGAGAACCCCGTCATCGGGGCGCTCACCACCCTGTGGCCCTTCGCGGTCGCCCTCGTCGTCGGCTGGGCCGTCGGCCTCGCCTGGCGGGCGCCGCTCGCGCCGCTGCGCACGGGGGTGCCGCTGTGGGTCGTCACGGTGGCCGGCGGGATGCTGCTGCGCGCCGTGTCGGGGCAGGGCACGGCGCTGCCGTTCGTGATCGTCGCGACGGTCACGCTCGGCTCTTCCTCATCGGGTGGCGCGGCATCGCCGCACTCCTCGCCCGGCGACGCGCGCGGTAGCCGGGCCGGCGCTCGCAGCGTCCGCACGCGTCGGCACGGCGACCACGCACCGGCGGCGGCGCGCGGATGCCCCGGCATCAGGCGGCGGCGCGTGGATGCCGGGCCCCCGGCATCCACCCCGGCGCTCGTCAGTCGGCCGTCGCCGTACCGACGAGCACGCCGCGGGCGAGCGAATGGAAGTGGCGGTTGAAGCCGAGGATCGCCGGCGTCGCATCCTCGGGGAGCTCGAGGTGCTCCACGTCGAGGGCGTCGACGACGAAGAAGTAGCGGTGCACACCCGTGCCGGGCGGCGGGCCGGCGCCGATGAAGCTCGTCAGCCGTCGCTCGTTCGGCAGGGTGACGGTGCCGGCCGGCATCCGCCCGCCCGCGCTGCCCGCGCCCGCGGCGAGCGAGCTCGCCCCGGCCGGGAGGTCGTAGGCGGCCCAGTGCCAGAAGCCCGAGCCGGTCGGCGCGTCGGGGTCGAAGCACGAGATCGCGAAGCTCTTCGTCTCGGGCGGGGCGCCCGTCCAGGCGAGCTGGGGCGAGCGGTCCTCGCCGCCGCCGGCCGCACCCCACTGGGCCTTCGGCATGGGCTCGCCCCCGGCGAAGTCGTCGCTCGTGAGCGTCATGGGTGCGAACTCGCGGAGCGTCGCGAGTTCCGCATACGGGTCGTAGGAGAACATGCGCTGCCTTTCCGGCGGGCTCCGGCGCCCGCCGCCGCCCAGCCTACGTCGCCGGGGCCGGCCGCGACCAGGCCCGGGACGCCCGGCTCGACAGGGCGAGCAGCACGAGGATGTCGAGGGCGAGGGTGAGCAGGGTCGTGCGCAGCGTGATGTCCTGCCCGCCGAAGAAATAGTCGACGGCGAACGCGGTGATGCTGAGCGCGGCGACGACCATGACGACGATGCGCGCCCAGTCGATCCCGCGCCAGACGAGGAACGCGAGCACGGCCTGCACGACCAGCACCCCGGCGCCGGCGCCGAGCACGACCGCCCGGGCGAGCCCGCTCGCGACGGCCGCCTCGCCGGGGCCGAGGGCGTCGATGATCGCACCGGCCTCGTCGCGCACGACGCGATCCCATTCGACGCCGAGCGCGACGAGCCAGACGATGCCGGCGAGCACGCGCAGCACGATGAGCCAGACGCCGGCGGCCAGCGGCCCGGGGCGGCTGGGCGGCGGGGGCGGCGCCTGCTCGTCGACGAGTGCGGTGGGCGGTTCGAAGGCGGTGCGCTTGCGGGCATCCGCCGCCGCTTTGGCCTGTCGCCGCCCTCCTGCCCCGCTCCCGGTCCCGCGCCTGCTCCCGCTCGATGGAAGTCGCGTCTCCCGTTGGAGGTATGGAATCCGCGACCTCCAACGGGAGAAGCGACCTCCATCGGGCTCGCCGAGACCGCGCAGGTCGATCACGGGCAGGTCTCCGTCCGTGCGGATCGAGTCGCCGCCGCCGTTGCGGGAGTGGTATCCGGTCGAGAAATCGCGCAGCACCCCGACCTCGACCCCGGGTACCCCGCGCAGGGTCTCGACGATGTGGTCGCGTTCGATGTCGATGTCGGCGTCGATCTTGTGCGTGATCTGCAGGGTGAACAGCGACAGCCCGACCCGCCGGTCGAAGGTGCCGGCGGCGAGCCAGCCGACGCGGTGCCCGCCGGGCAGCAGCCAGCCGTCGGGCGTGCGCCAGAACCGCACGTGGTGGCGCCTGGCGGGGTTGCCGGCGACCTCCTGCTGGTAGGCGAAATCCTGCCGGCGGCCGAAGAGGAACAGGGGGCTGACCGGCGCTTCGTCGTAGCTGCGGCGGCTCAGGGTCGAGACCACGATGCGCCAGGTGGATGCCGGGGTGACGTCGTCGGCGCGGGTCCACCCCGCCTCGCGCATCGCCCGATGCAGTTCGGCCTCGCCGCCCTGCAGGGCGAGGTTCACCGGGTCGCCGAGCAACCCGTCGCTCGTGCGGGCGCGGCCCATGAAGTAGTCGGGCACGTAGATCGTCGTGAGGATGCGGTGCAGCCGCGGCAGCACGAGATAGGCGAGCACGATCCAGAACGCGACGAAGAGGAGGATGCCGACCCAGCCCCAGTGGAACGTCTCGCCGAGCAGCAGCACCGCGAGCCAGATCGCCGCGAGCCCCGCATAGCCGAAGAAGAAGCCGTCGAGCGCCGTGCGCACGGGCCAGCGCCGCACGCCGGGCGCCCGCCGTGTGCGGCCGCGCGCGGGCCGCGGCCCGGTCTCCCCCATGTCTCGATCGTATCGACGGGTGTGGATGCCGGAGCGCCCCCGAGCTGCAGCCCGCCCGCCGCGCAGGCCGCGAGCCGCAGCCCGCTCGCCGCGGGGCGCCCCCGAACTGCGGCACGCTCGCCGCGGACTCGCAGAAGTGCCGATCTCCCGTGGGAGTGCCGGGAAGTCGGCACTTCGGCAGGAAACCGGCACTCCTGAGGGGGTTCCTGCGGGAGAGCGGCACTCCGGCGGGAATTCGGCACTCCGGCGGGAATTCGGCACTCCTACGGGAGGGCGCTGCGGGAGATCCGCACTCCTATGGGAGGACGCTGCGGGAGATCCGCACTCCTACGGGAGGACGCTGCAGGAGATCCGCACTCCTACGGGCGGGCGCTGCAGGAGATCCGCACTCCTATAGGAGGGCGCTGCAGGAGATCCGCACTCCTATAGGAGGGCGCTGCGGGAGATCCGCGCTCCGGCGGGGAGATCGACACTCCCGGGAGGCCCGGCGCGAACTTAGGGTAGCCTAAGCTGAAGTCCCGATCCTGGAGTCGCCCCCATGACCTTCACCCTCGAACGCCGCCCGCGCGAGCTCGTGTTCCGCCGCGGCCGCCTCGCCGCCCGCACCGAACTCGCGCCCGGTTACGTGCGTGTCCGCATCGAGGGCGAGGAGTTCACCGGCTTCGACTCCCCCGGCGCCGACGACCACATCCGCGTCTTCTTCGGCCCCGACGGCGGGCTGCCGTCCGGCGCCGAGCTGCCGAGCTCCGACGAGTTCCGCGAGCACGGCAGCCGTGAGTACACCCCGGTCGCCTGGGGCGATGCGGCGCTCGAGCTCGAGTTCCTGCTGCACGGCGACGGGCCGGGGGCATCGTGGGCGGCATCCGCACCCGTCGGCGCACCGGTGGCCGTCGGCGGGCCGCGCGGCTCCATGCACGTCGTCGGCACGCCCGACGCCTGGTTCCTCGCGGGCGACGAGACGGCGATGCCGGCGATCCGGCGCTACGTCGAGCTCGCGGGTGCGGATGCCGCGGGCACCGTCATCCTCGAGTCGGCCGATGCGGCCGGCGAACTGCCGCTCGAGGTGCCCGCGGGCATCAGCCTCGTGCGCGCGCACCGCGATGCGGGCGGGCTCGCACCCCTCATCGAGGCCCTGACCCCGGCCGACCGCCCCGCCGGCGAGGTCTTCGGATTCATCGCGGCCGAGCAGGCCATCGTGAAGCCGGGCCGCGCCCTGCTGCACGAGCGCTGGGCGCTCGAGCCCGCGCAGACGATCGTCAAGGGGTACTGGAAGCGCGGCGACGCCGGCTACCACGCCCCGCATTGATCCGTCGGGTGCGGATGCTCCCGCGCATCCTCACCCGTCGTGCACCTCGAGCTCGACGCGCGCCGTCGATCCCGCTTCGAGCCCCTCGGCCCGCAGCACGGCGCGCTTCAGCGGCAGGGCGTAGGTCTCGCCGCCGGGGAAGATCGACGTCGACCACGTCGTCGCCCCGATGGTCGCCGTCACGCGCACGGCGCCGAAGCCGCGCGGCATGCGGGGGCGGTCGGCGATGTCGGCGCTCGGCTCGGAGGGCACGTCCACGAAGAACCAGTTGGGTCGCGCCGCCCACTCGTAGACCTCGGCGGTGAAGCGGATACGCATGTCGCGAGGCTACCGCCGGCCGCCGACAGCGCTCACAGCCGGCGCCGAGGCCCTCGTGAGGTACGACGAGCGGCAGGCGGAGACGGCCCGCGCCGAGGGGCTCCGCATCAGGCTGGGATAGCAGGTCGAATTCGCACGGTTCCGCGGATCCGGAGCAATCGGCCGATAGGGTGAGGACGACGAGAGGGGCGCTCGCGATGCCGACCGGTGTGCCGATCGAGATCAAGCGGCTATCGAAGCAATTCGGGCCCGTGACCGCGGTGGAGCGGCTGACGTTCACCGTGCAACCGGGCCGGGTCACCGGCTTCCTCGGCCCGAACGGCGCCGGTAAGACGACGACATTGCGCATGCTGCTCGGGCTCGTCCGCCCCACGAGCGGCTCGGCGACGTTCGCGGGCGTGCCGTACGCATCGCTCGCCGACCCGCTGCGGTCGGTCGGCGCCTCCCTCGAGACGGCGTTCCACCCCGGGCGGACGGCGCGCAACCACCTGGCGGTCACCGCGGCCGCGGCCGGAATCCCGAAGACGCGCGTCGACGAAGTGCTCGAGGCCACGGGCATCCACGCCTTCGCGGATCGCCGCGTCGGCGGCTTCTCGCTCGGCATGCGCCAGCGCCTCGGCCTCTCGTACACGATGCTCGGCGACCCCGGCGTGCTCGTGCTCGACGAGCCGATCAACGGCCTCGACCCCGAAGGCATCAAGTGGATCCGCGGCTTCCTCAGGCAGCTGGCCGCCGAGGGCCGCACGGTGCTCGTGAGCTCGCACCTGCTGAGCGAGGTGCAGCAGTCGGTCGACGACGTCGTCATCATCTCGAAGGGCCGCCTCGTGCGCACAGGCACCCTCGCGAGCCTCGAACTCGACGTCGCCCCGCAGACGATCGTCGACTCGCCCGACCGGGCCGCCCTGTCGGCCGCGATGGATGCCGCGGGGCTCTCGCACACGGCCGGCCGCAACGGCCTCATCGTCGACGAACCCGACCCGGCGGCCGTCGGTCATGCCGCGTTCGTCGCCGGCGTCGAACTGGCCGCGCTCTACCGGCTGCGCTCGGGCCTCGAGGAATCGTTCCTCGCCCTCGTCGGCGAGCATCCGGAGGTCCCGGCGGGCATGCCCTCGGTGCAGGCGGCGGATGCGGACCGGCCGGAGGCCGGAGCGGCAGCCGAGGGCGGCGACGCCGACGAACCGGGAGCTCCCGCGGGCGAACCCGCCCCGGGCGCCGACGAACCGGACGGCCCCGGCGCCGCGGCCGACTCGGACGACACCCCGGAAGGAGGCGAACGCTGATGCGCGCCCTCGCCTCCGAATACCTGAAGGTCGTCACGACCCGCGCGTGGTGGATCATGCTCGTCCTGCTCGTCGCCTATGTCGGGCTGCTGGCCGGCGGATTCGGCGCCTTCCTCGGCTGGGCCGCCGAGAACCCCGGAGCGGCGGCGGGCGCGAGCACGCAGATGCCGTCTGGGCTCGATCCGGCGCCGCTCGTGTACGCCTTCGCGAGCTCGATCGGCTTCGTCTTCCCGTTCCTGCTCGGGGCGCTCGCGGTCACCGGCGAGTTCCGGCACGCCACCCTCACGCCGACGTTCCTCGCGACGCCCAACCGCGCGACGGTGCTGTGGGCGAAGTTCGGGGTGCTCATCGCCTTCGGTGCGGTCTTCGGCGTCGCGGCGTTCGCGGCGACGATGGGCGCAGGCGGCGGCGCCCTCGCGGCCTTCGGCATCGACCCCGGCTTCGGCGACTCCGAGACGTGGGCGATGGCGGCGCGCGGCGTGCTCGCGATGGCGTTGTGGGCGGCGATCGGCGTCGGCCTCGGCGTGCTCGTGCCGAACCAGGTCGCGGCGATCGTGATCGTGATCGCGTTCACCCAGTTCCTCGAACCGATCCTCAGACTCGTGTTCTCGCTGAACGACGTGACGGCCGTCATCGGACGCTTCCTGCCGGGCGCCGCGAGCGACGCCCTCGTCGGGCCGAGCTTCTACTCGATCGCCGGCATGGGCCAGTCCGAACCCCTCGAGTGGTGGATCGGCGGCCTCGTCCTCGCGGCGATCGCGATCGTCCTCACCGCCATCGGCTCCTTCACGAGCTGGCGCCGCGACATCACCTGAGCCGCGCGACACTCGCAACGGCGCATCCGCCCGCTGCCGGTGCCGCCCGCTGCCGCCGCCCGGCGGCTACGCGTCGCCGTCGGGCTCGGGGGCTGCGGCGACCCGCAACCGCTCGACGAGTTCTGCGGCGTGGTTGGTGGTGAGGATGAGGCGGGCGAACTCTCCGGCCGACAGGTCGAGCACGATGGCCTGGCGCTTGCCCTTCACGAGGACGAAGTCGCTGCCGCCGTGGTATTTCCAGACGCCGGCGGCGACGACGAGCGGGATCTCGGTGCCGCGCGTGCGGATGCCCCGGATCCAGATCCACGGGTCGTCGGTGATGGTCGCCGAGCGGATGTCGTCGCGCTGCACGACGAGGTCGCCGCCGCGGAACGCGAGCGTCTTCTCGGCCCCGGTGAGTTCCACCTCGAGCCGATCCGCATGCACCCGCAGATTCGCCATGTCTCAAGTCTGCCCGACCCTGTACCCCCGAGGGGGCATGCCAGGCCACGAAGCCGTAACGACCCCGTCGTCGGGGATCCACAGCGGCCGGCGGGTCACGCCGGAGGGCGGGCCTCCGCTGCGGCGCGCGCCGCGGCCGGCAGGGCGGCGAAGACGCGGTCGATGGCGGCCTCGTCGTGGGCGGCGGTGACGAACCAGGCCTCGAAGACGCTCGGCGGCAGCGACACCCCGGCATCCAGCATGGCGTGGAAGAACGGCGGGTAGCGCCACGCCTCCTGGCTCTGCGCGCCCGCGTAGTCGCGGACGCCGGCGCGCACCTCGTCGCCGAAGACGAAGCTGAACAGGTTGCCCGCGCGCTGCACGGCGTGCGGCACGCCGGCCTCGGCGAGCGCCGCCGAGACGCCCTCGGAGATGTGGCGCGAGGCCTCCTCGAGGCGCCGGTAGACGCTCGAGTCGAGGGCGCCGAGCGTCGCGATGCCGGCGGCGACGGCGACGGGATTGCCGGAGAGCGTGCCGGCCTGGTACACGGGGCCGAGCGGTGCGAGGCGATCCATGATGTCGGCGCGCCCGCCGAGGGCGGCGACGGGCATGCCGCCGCCGATGACCTTGCCGAAGGTCATGAGGTCGGGGGTGTAGGCGGTCTCGGTGCCGTCTTCGAGGCCCCACCAGCCTGCGGGGCCGACGCGGAAGCCGGTGAGGACCTCGTCGCTGATGACGAGGGCCCCGTGTTCGTGGGCGAGGTCGACGACGGCGCGGTTGAAGCCGGTGTCGGGGGCGACGACGCCCATGTTCGCGGCGGCGGCCTCCATGATGACGGCGGCGATGCGGTCGCCGTGGCTCGCGAACACGGCGCGGAGCGCGTCCGGGTCGTTGTAGGGCACGACGAGGGTGAGGGCCGCGATGGATGCCGGGACCCCGGCCGATCCCGGGAGCGCGAAGGTCGCCAGCCCCGATCCCGCTTCGGCGAGCAGTCCGTCGGAGTGGCCGTGGTAGTGCCCGGCGAACTTCACGAGCACGTCGCGGCCCGTGTAGCCGCGGGCGAGGCGGATCGCGCTCATCGTCGCCTCCGTGCCGGTCGAGACGAGCCGGAGGCGTTCGACGGGGCCGATGCGCTGTTCGACGAGCTCGGCGAGCTCGGTCTCCGTGGGGGTGGAGGCGCCGAAGGAGAGGCCGCGGCCGGCGGCATCCACCACCGCCCGGACGACGCGCCCGTCGGCATGCCCGAGGATCGCCGGGCCCCACGAGGCGACGAGGTCGACGTATTCGCGCCCCTCGACGTCGGTGACGTAGGCGCCGCGGGCGGCGGTGAGGAAGCGGGGCGTGCCCCCGACGGAGCCGTACGCGCGCACCGGGGAGTTCACCCCGCCCGGGATCGCGGCGCGCGCCCGGTCGAATTCTGCGGCGTTCGTGTCGCCCATCATGCCTCCCCGCGTCGGATGCGTGCGGCCAGTTCGGCCGCCCAGTAGGTGAGCACGGCATCCGCACCCGCACGCTTGATGGCGAGCACGGATTCCGCGACGGCCCGGTCGCGGTCGATCCACCCGTGGGCGGCGGCCGCCTCGATCATCGCGTACTCCCCCGAGACCTGGTAGGCCCACACGGGCACCTCGCTGGCGGCCGCGACGTCGGCGAGCACGTCGAGGTACGAACCGGCGGGCTTGACCATGACGGCGTCGGCGCCCTCGGCGATGTCGATGAGCGCCTCGCGGAGGCCCTCGCGGCGGTTGCCGGGGTCGAGCTGGTAGCTGCGGCGGTCGCCCTGCAGGGTCGACTCGACCGCGTCGCGGAACGGCCCGTAGAAGGCGCTCGCGTACTTCGCCGAGTAGGCGACCACCGCGGTGTCGGTGCGGCCTTCGGCGTCGAGGGCGTCGCGCACGGCGGCGACCTGGCCGTCCATCATCCCCGAGAGGCCGAGGATCTCGGAGCCGGCCTCGGCCTGCGCGAGCGCCATCTCGCGGTAGCGCTCGAGGGTGGCGTCGTTGTCGACCATGCCGCGGTCGTCGAGCACGCCGCAGTGGCCGTGGTCGGTGAATTCGTCGAGGCACAGGTCGGTCTGGACGACGAGGGCGTCGCCGACCTCCTCGCGAACGGCACGGGTCGCGACGTTGAGGATGCCGGCCGGGTCGGTCGCCTGCGAGCCGGTCGCGTCGCGGACGAGCGGCACGCCGAAGAGCATGATGCCGCCGAGGCCGAGCTCGGCCGCTTCGGCGGCGGCGCGGCGGAGGGTGTCGAGGCTGTGCTGCACGACACCCGGCATGGATGCGATCGGCACGGGCTCGGCCGCGCCCTCGCGCACGAAGGCCGGCAGGACGAGGTCGGCGGGTGCCAGGCGGGTCTCGGCGACGAGCCGGCGCATCGCCGGGGTCGTGCGGAGCCGCCGGGGGCGGATGCTCGGAAGCGGTGTGTTCGAACGGGGTGTGCTCGGAAGGGGTGCGCTCACCCGTCAAGCCTATGCCGGGGCGCCTGGGCGTTTCCCCGCGGCCGGGGGCGTCGCGGTGGATGCCGGGGGTGGATGCCGCCGCGCGCCCTACTCGGCGTCGCGGCGGGCGACGGCGACCTTGGCGATCGCGTCGATGAGGGATTCGGCGCTGCGCTCCTCGGCGACGACGTCGACGTGCAGGCCGTGCTTGGCGGCATCCTGTTCGGTCTGCGGGCCGATGGCGGCGATGAGGGTCGACTCGGGCAGGGGCGCGAGCTGCTTCTGCACCTGCTCGGCGACGCTTCCCGAGGTCACGAGGAGGGCCTGCACGCGGCCGTCGCGCACGTCGTCGACGACCTTCTGCGCGACGGGGACGCCGACAGTGCGGTAGGCGACGACGGCTTCGACCTGGTGGCCGATGCGGGCCAGGCCCACCGAGAGCACCTGCTTGGCGATCGCCGAGCGCAGGGCGAGCACGCGCAGCGGCTTCTGGCCGCCGGTCGCGCGCTCCCACTCGTCGAGCATGCCCTGCGCGGAGTTCTCCTCCGACGGGACGGTGTCGACGTGGTAGCCGGCGGCGAGCAGGGCGGATGCCGTCGTCTCGCCGACGGCGGCGATCTTCGTCGTCGGGGGCACGACCGCGCCGTGCGAGGAGAGCACGTCGACGGTGGTCGCGCTCGTCACGGTGACCCAGTCGAAGCCGCCTGCGGCGAGCTTGGCGAGGGCCGCTTCGAGGGCGGGGGCATCGTCGGTCGCCGCGAAGTTGATCATGGGCGCAACGACCGGCGAGGCGCCGCGGGCGCGCAGGCTCGCCGCGACCGTGTCGCCCCAGGGGCCGCCGCGCGGCACGAGCACGCGCCAGCCGCTCAGGGGCTTCGCGGCCCCCGATCCGGGCAGCCTGAGCGCCCCGGTCATCGGTTCGGATTCACTCACGGCGACTCCTCCAGAGGTGCGAGGTCGGCGGCGCCGTTGCCGAGCAGTTCCGCGACGACGCGCGAGGCGACATCGCGAGCCGCATCCGCCAGGTCGGCGGCCGCGCGGCTTTCCGGGGTCGCGGCGTGCGAGCTCGTCAACGCCGTCGTCCCGTCGGCACTGTACACGCTCGCCGTGAGGAACAGAAGTTCGTCGGCGAGGAACGCCGTCGCCCCCACGGGGGCCGCGCAGCCGGCCTCGAGCCCGGCGAGCACCCCCCGTTCGGCGATCGTGAAGGCGCGGGTCGTGGCGTGCTCGACGGCGGCGAGACCGCGTTCGAGCTCCCGGCTGCCGCGTTCGTCGCGCACCTCGAGGGCGAGCGCGCCCTGCCCGGCGGCCGTCGGCCAGTCTTCGAGGGGCAGCAGTTCGCTCGCGGCATCCGCACGCCCGAGGCGGCCGAGGCCTGCGGCCGAGAGGATGACGGCGTCGAGCCGTTCCGACTCGTCCTCGGCGGAGAGGCGGGCCAGACGCGAGTCCACGTTGCCGCGGATGTCGATCGCACGGATGTCGGGGCGCAGCGCCCCGAGCTGGGCGATGCGGCGCGGCGACCCGGTGCCGACGCGGGCGCCCTCCGGCAGCTCGGCGAGGGTGCGTCCGCCGAGGGTGCACACGGCATCCCGCGCGTCGGCCCGCTTCGGGATCGCCCCGATCCGCAGGCCCTCGGCGTCGCCGGTCGGCAGGTCCTTCAGGGAGTGCACGACGACGTCGCAGTCGCCGGCGAGCAGCGACTCGCGCAGCGCCGTCGCGAACACGCCCGTGCCGCCGATCTGCGAGAGCGAGGCGCGGGAGGTGTCGCCGTGCGTGGTGACCGGCACCACCTCGATGTCGGCGCCTGCGGCCTTGCCGAGCCGCTCGGCGATCTGACGGGTCTGCGCGAGCGCGAGGGCGCTGCCCCGCGTGCCGACCCGGATGACCGCCATCAGGCCGCCGACCCGGCCTGCCCGGCGGCGTCGATCTCGGCGTCGCTCGCGCCCACGCGCTCGTGGTCGGGCCACGGGCCGAGGGCCGTCAGGTGCGCGCGCTCGGCGTCGGGCACCTCGTTCAGGCGTTCTTCGACGAGGTCGACGAGGCCCGCGACGAAGGCGGGGTGGATGCCCGGGGTCGCCACACGGCGCACGGCGAGGCCGTGCTCTCCGGCCGTGGCGACGGCCTCGTTGTCGAGATCCCAGACGACCTCCATGTGGTCGCTGACGAAGCCGATCGGCACGATCACGATGGCCTTCGTGCGCGCGCCGGCGGCGAGCTCGGCGATCGCATCGTTGATGTCGGGCTCGAGCCACGGGGTGCGCGGGTCGCCCGAACGCGACTGGTAGACGAGGGACCACGGCGAGTCGGCCGCGGCCTGCTCGACGATCGCCTGGGCGACCGCGAGGTGCTGTGCGACGTACGCGCCGCCCTCTCCGTACTCGGGGCCCGAGGCCTGCGCGGCCGCGTTCGGGATCGAGTGCGTGACGAACATCGTGTGGATCTCGCCGGTCTCGATGCCCTCGGCGCGCAGTTCGGCGCGTGCGGCATCCACCCCCTCGACGAGGGGCACGATGAAACCGGGGTGGTCGAAGTACTCGCGGATGCGGTCGATCGCGACCTCTCCGCCGAGGCCCGTGGTCGCAAGCGCCTTCTCGAAGTCCTCGCGGTACTGGCCGACGCCGGAGTACGAGGTGTACGCGCTCGTGACGAGGCCGAGCAGGCGCCGGTCGCCGGCGGCGTGCGCCTGGCGGATCGCATCGGGGAAGTACGGGGCCCAGTTGCGGTTGCCCCAGTAGACGGGCAGCTCGATGCCGCGCGCGGCCAGCTCGGCCTCGAGGGCGGCCTTCAGCTGCCGGTTCTGCTCGTTGATGGGGCTGACCCCGCCGTGGTGGCGGTAGTGGTGGGCGACCTCTTCGAGGCGCTCGTCGGGGATGCCCTTTCCGGCGGTCACGTTCCGCAGGAACGGGATGACGTCGTCCTGACCCTCGGGGCCTCCGAAGCTCGACAGCAGAATCGCGTCGTACCCGGCCATTACTGCAATACCTCCACGATTTCGGCGGTCTGGATGCGTCGGCCCGTGTAGAACGGGACCTCCTCGCGCACGTGCATGCGGGCATCCGTCGCCCGGAGCTCGCGCATCATGTCGACGAGATCGGTGAGCCGGTCGGCCTCCATCGGCAGCAGCCACTCGTAGTCGCCGAGCGAGAACGCGGCGACCGTGTTGGCGACGACCCCGCGGAACGCCGCGCCCTTGCGGCCGTGGTCGGCGAGCATGCGGCTGCGTTCGGCCGGGTCGAGCAGGTACCAGTCGTAGCTGCGCACGAAGGGGTAGATCGTGAGCCACCCCTTCGGCTCGACGCCGCGGAGGAAGCCGGGCACGTGGGCCTTGTTGAACTCGGCATCGCGGTGCACGCCCATCGCGTTCCACGTCGGCAGCAGCGCCCGGAACAGCCGTGTGCGGCGCAGCTCGCGAAGCGCCCACTGCAGCCCCTGCGCGTCGGGGCCGTGCAGCCAGACCATGAGGTCGGCGTCGGCGCGCAGGCCCGACACGTCGTAGAAGCCGCGCACGACGACCTGCTCGTTCTCGATGATCGCGACGGTGCCGTCGAGCTCCTCGACGATCTTGGGGACGTCGCGGCCGTCGAAGTCGTCGGGCCGGGCGGGGTCGCGGCGGAAGACCGCGAAGAGGGTGAACCCGTCGCCGGAGGGCGCAGCCGCGGCGTCGGTTTCGGGGCGTGCAGAAACGTTCTCTGCCGATTCGGCAGGAGGGGGAGTCATGGTTCCATGATCGCTCAGTGCCCGTGATCGGCCAAAACGTCGCGGCCGCTCTCAGCGAGTCCGAAGCGGCGGCGTGCCGGATGCGGCGCGCGCCGGGCGGGTGCGCCGGAGCGTCAGTCGTCGGCGGCGCGGCGCACCAGCATCCACACCCCGAAGCCGACGACGGCCGCTGCGGCCGCACCGATCACGACGACGGCCGTCGGATGCTCATCTGCGAAGGCGCGCGCCTTCGCCCGGAACCGCTCGGTCTTGATGCCCACCTGCTTGGGCACGTTCAGTTTGTCTTCGAGCTCGTTCAGGGTCTCGGCGAAGGCCTCGCGGGCCAGTTCGGCGTTCGCGCGGGCCTGGGCGCGGTTCAGGTTGCGCTCGCGGGTCGCCGCGTCGCGCTTGGAGAGATGCGGGGCGGCAGCGGATGCCGCGGCCCGCTCCTGCCCCCACGCACCCGGATCAGCGGCGGTCATAGTCGCCCACCCCCTTCGCGGCGTCGATGTCCTGCCTGAGCGATTCGATCGTGTCGAGCGGTTCGGAGCCGCGTTTGAAGTTCACGACCGCGATCCACACGAGGATCGCGATGAGCAGCAGCAGCACGCCGCTCACGGTCAGCGCCGCCGCCCAGGCGGGCATGACGAGCGCGAGCGCGAGGATCGCCGTGGCGATGAGCGTGCCGAGCAGGAAGATGCCCACGAACGCGGCGGCGACGATGAGCCCGGCGCCGATGCCGAAATGCTTGGCCTTGTAGCTGATCTCGGCCTTGATCTGGGCGATCTCGGCGCGCACGAGTTCGGAGACCCGCGTCGGCAGCTCCCCGATGAGGGTGAAGAGCGAACGTTCTTCGTCTGACGGCATCCGCGCCCCCGATCAGTCGTTCTTGCGCGTGCCGCGCTGCCCGGCCGGTTTCGCCCGCGTCGACGACGTCTTCGAGGACGACGAGCGCTGCTTCGCCTGTTTCGCCGCCGAGGACACCTTGCCGGCGGCGGCCTCGGCCGATGCGGCGGCGGCGTCGATCGCATCTTCGAGCTCGTCGGCCGCATCGTCGACCGCACGTTTGGCGGCCTTGGCGGCCTTGCCGACGTCGGCCTTCGCGTCGCGCTGGGAGTCGGCGGTGCTGCGGACGAAGCGCTTGACGCCGTCGAGCACCGAATCGCTCACGTCGCCGACGCGTTCGAGCGCGAAATCCTTGACGGTTTCGACGCCCTGCTGCACCGCGGGCGTGTTCCAGACGTTCTTCGCCGCGGACGCGATCTGCTCGTATCGCTGCCGCCCGGCGCGCGTGCCGAGCACGTAGCCGATGCCGAGCCCCACGACGAAGAGGAGCTTGCCCTTCATGTCCACCCCTCTCCATGTTGGCGTCCTCCCAGCGTAGACCTCGCATGCGCTCGTGCAAACGGGGCGTGCGGGGAATATGCCGTTGCGGCTATGGATCGGCGCCGGCCGGCGGGCGCCGCGCGGCGGGCCGGGCGGGGACTGGCGCGGCCGGGCGCGTGACGGTAACGTCGCGGCAGGCGACGGGAGGGCGAGGATGCCGGACGAGCGGACGAGCGACACGATGACGGGTGCGGATGCCGAGGGGCGGTCCGCCCCGGGGGCGGCAGGGCGGCCGGCTGCGGTGGATGCCGCGACGCGCTCGCTCCGCGAGATCGCCGCCGTGCTGACCGCCGCCCTCTGGGCCGCCGTCACGGTGCTGCTCGTCGCGGGCGTGTCGCTCATGCTGTTCGGCGTGCTGCTCACCGCGCGGCCCACCGGACTCTGGCAGGGCGCGCTCTGCATCGTCGCGGCCGCGGTGCTCGCGGGCGTGTACCGCGCCCGACGCTGACGGGCGCGGGGCGCGGAGGCACCGGGGCGCGGGCGGCTGCCGCGGCGGCGCCTCAGCCGAGCGCGGCGAGCGCGCGGGCGGCCGCCGCGCGGGCGTGCGGGATGACGGAGGCCAGGCCGGTTCCGGCCAGCCATGAGCCCGTCGCCCCGATGGCGGGCACTGCGGCGGGCATCGCGGCGAGCGCGAGCTCCAGGCGGTCGACGCGGTCGCGCTGGCCGAGCGCGGCGTGGGAGAGCGCGTCGCGCCAGCGGACGCGCGCGGCATCCACCGCGGTGTCGAGGCGGACGCCGAGGAGGGCGGATGCGTCGGCGAGGGCGAGCGCGGTGAACGCGTCGTCGTCGAGGTCCGCCGCCGGGTTCGCTTCGCCGGCGCGGCCGTAGGAGAGGCGCACGATGTGGCGGCCGGCGGGCAGCGCTTCGGCGAGCCACGGCCACTTCGCGCTGACATGGGTGAGGGCCTTCGCGGTGACGCCGGGGGCGTCGCGGGAGACGAGGAGGCCCGTGCCGCGCGGTGCCGCGTCGAGGGCGGGGGCGTCGACGGCGAGGATCGCGAGTTCGACCGAGGCCGGCTCCGGCCACGGTTCGGTGAAGGGGGTGGATGCCGCAGGCTCGGCGAGACCGGCGAGCAGGGCGCGGGATGCCGCGGCGGGCGCGGCGAGGACGACGGCGCGCGCGGAGACGGTGCCGGCGCTGCCGGCGGACGCGCGGATGCCGGTTCCGGCGCGGTCGAGCCGCGTGACGGCCGTGCCCGGCACGAGGACGACGCCGAGGCGGCGCGCTTCGGCGACGAGCGCGTCGACGAGGGTGTGCATGCCGCCGCGGAGGCCGCGCACGGCCGAGCCGGCACGCCGTGCGGCGAGCAGCCGCCCGACGGCGGGGCCGAGCGCGCCCGCCTCGCGGACGGCGGCGGGCAGACCGGGCGCCACGGCATCCACGTCGAGCACGTCGGGGTCGGTCGAGTAGACGCCCGAGGAGATCGGCGCGACGAGCCGGGTGAGCACCTCATCGCCCATCCGGCCCCGGACGAGGGCGCCGAGCGCCGTCGGCTCCTCGGGCAGCTCGAGCGGGCGGGCGTCGAGGGCGGCCGCACGCTCGGCGGCCTCAGCCCCGATGAGGGCGACGACGTCGCCGGCGAGCGGATCGGCGGGGATGCCGAGGAGGCCGGTCTTCGGCATCCGCCGCACACCCAGGGCGCCGTCGGCGTCGCGGAACGCGAGCGAGGATCCGCCCGGTCGCGGGTCGACGATCTCCGCCCCGAGGCCGAGCTCCTCGAGGTACGGCTGCACGACGTCGCCGCGCAGCGCGAACGATTCGGCCCCCGAATCGAGGGTCAAGCCGCCCAGGCGCACCCGGCCGACGCATCCGCCGAAGCGGTCGGAAGCCTCCAGCAGCGCCACGGAGGCGCCGGCGTGTGCGGCATCCACCGCGGCGACCAGGCCCGCGACGCCCCCGCCGGCCACGACGAGGTCGACGGATGCCGGAAGGGACGCTCGGCTCATGCGCCGAGTTCGTGCACGAGACGGACGAGGCGGGTCAGCACCGACGCATCCGTCGCCGGCGGCACCCCGTGCCCCAGGTTGAAGACGTGCGCCGGCGCGGCCCGCCCGGCCTCGACGACCTCGCGCGCGGCCTGCTCGAGGGCCCACCACGGCGCCCCGAGATAGGCGGGGTCGAGGTTGCCCTGCAGCGGCACCGCCTCGCCGATGCGGGCGGCGGCGACGTCGAGCGGGATCCGGTAGTCGACGCCCACGGCATCCGCACCCACCTCGTGCATCTCGCGCAGCAGCTCGCCCGTGCCGACGCCGAAGTGCACGACGGGCACGCGGCGGATGCCGTCGGCCGACTCGTACTCGAGGTCGCGGACGTGCGCGAGGGCCCGCGCCGAGGCGGGGGCCACGAAACGCTCGTAGTCGGCGAGCGAGAGCGCCCCGGCCCACGAGTCGAACAGCTGCGCCGCCGAGGCGCCGGCGAGCACCTGCGTGCGCAGGAACCGACCGGTGACCTCGGCCGTCCACTCCATGAGCGCCGACCATGCCCCCGAATCGGTGTGCATGAGGGTGCGGGCGGCGAGGTGGTCCTTGGAGGGGCCGCCCTCGGCGAGGTAGGCGGCGAGGGTGAACGGAGCGCCTGCGAAGCCGATCAGGGGGGTCGCGGACGCCTCGCCGTTCGGGATGCCGGCGAGCTCGGCGACCGTGCGGCGCACCGCCTCGCGGATGGGTTCTGCGGCCTCGTCGAGCCGGGCGGGGTCGAGCTCGGTGAGGCGGGCGACGCCGACGGAGTCGCCGTACGCGCGCTCGAACACGGGCCCACGGCCCGGCTGGATCTCGACCGGGACGCCGAGGAGCTTCAAGGGAACGACGATGTCGCTGAAGAAGATGCCCGCATCCACCTTGTGCCGCCGCACCGGCTGCATCGTGATCTCGCTCGCGAGCGCCGGATCGAGGCAGGCGTCCAGCATCCGCGTGCCGACGCGCAGCTCCCGGTACTCGGGCAGCGAACGGCCCGCCTGCCGCATGAACCACACGGGCAGGGTGTCGGCCCGCTCGCCGCGGTAGGCGCGGATGAGACGCGAGCGGTCGGTGGAGCCTGAGGCGAGCGGATGATCGGTGGGGAGGCGCACGGGGATATTCTCGCGCATGCCGCTGTGCGATGCCTGGCGGAGTCGCCGGTTGAGTAGGCGCCGTTGGCGCCGTATCGAAACCCGGCCTGGTCTCGATACGGCGCTGCGCGCCTACTCGACCGACGTGGGCGGCGTCGCCGGTTGAGTAGGCGCCGTTGGCGCCGTATCGAAACCCCGGCATGGTCTCGATACGGCGCTGCGCGCCTACTCGACCGACGGAGGGGGCGCTGCGCGCCTACTCGACCGACGTGGGCGGCGTCGCCGGTTGAGTAGGCGCCGTTGGCGCCGTATCGAAACCCCGGGGCCTGGTCTCGATACGGCGCTCCGCGCCTACTCGACCGACGGGGTGCTGCGCGCCTACTCGACCGACGTGGGCGGCGTCGCCGGTTGAGTAGGCGCCGTTGGCGCCGTATCGAAACCCCGGGGCCTGGTCTCGATACGGCGCTCCGCGCCTACTCGACCGACGGAGGGGGCGCTCCGCGCCTACTCGACCGACGTGGGTGGAGGCGCTCTGGGCGTCTTCGCAGACTCGCCTTCGACGGCCGGTAGAATCATCCGGTGCTCATCTGCTTGACCGCGAGCCACCAGAACGCCGGATTCGACATGCTCGAGAAGCTGCAGGCCGCTTCCGGCGGTGCCGCGCGCGGCATCCTCGACCGCCACCCCGCCTTCGACGGGGCCGTCGTCGTCGCCACGTGCAACCGTTTCGAGGCCTACCTCGACCTGCCCGCGCCCGAGGGCGCCTCCCCCGTCCCCGCCGTGCACGCCGCGATCGGCGTCGTCGGAGACGCCGCCGGCCTCACCCCCGACGAGCTGCGGGCCACCTTCGGCTTCCAGCACGGCAACGCCGTCGCCGAGCACCTCTTCTCGGTCGCCGCCGGCCTCGAATCCGTCGTCGTCGGCGAGGGCGAGATCGCCGGGCAGGTGCGTCGATCGCTCGAAGCCGCCCGCGCCGAGGGCACCACGAGCCCCGAACTCGAACGCCTCTTCCAGCGCGCCTCGCAGACCTCCCGCCGCGTGAAGAACGAGACCGCGCTCGGCGGCGAAGGGCGTTCGCTCGTGCGCCTCGCCCTCGACCTCGCCGAGAGCCGCATCGACGACTGGGCCGCCGTCCGCGTCCTCCTCGTCGGCACCGGCCGCTTCGCGGGCGCCTCCCTCGCCGCCCTCCGCGAACGCGGGGTCACCGACGTTCGCGTGTACTCCCCCTCCGGCCGCGGCGCGAAGTTCGCCGCCTCGCACGAACTGCCGGCCGTCGCCCGCGGCGACTATGCCGCCGAGGCCGCCGCCGCCGAGCTCATCGTCGCCTGCTCGACGGTCGACCGTTTCGTGGTGGATGCCGCGCTCCTCGAGACCGGGCGCGCGGCCGGCATCCACTCGGGTCTGCACGCGGTCGGCGAAGGGGTCGCCGACCGCCGGCTGCTGCTCGACCTCGGCCTGCCGCGGAACATCGATCCGGCCGTCGCCGACCTGCCCGGCGTCGAACTGCTGGACCTGGAGACCATCAAGGTGCACGCGCCGCTCGGCGACTTCGACCAGGCCGACGCCGCGCGCCAGATCGTGCATCGTGCCGCCCGCACCTTCGGCGAGGTCGCCGAGGAGCTCGACCTCGCGCCGGCCCTCGTCGCCTTGCGCTCCCACGTCTTCGACATCCTCGACGCCGAGATCGACCGCGCCCGTTCGCGCGGCGACGACGGCACCGCCGAGGCGGCGCTGCGCCACATGGCCGGCGTGCTGCTGCACACTCCGATGGCCCGTTCGCGCGAGTACGTGCGCCGCGGCGAGGCCCGCGCCTGGGTCGAGGGCCTCGAAGCGCTCTTCGGGGTGCGGGCGGATGCCGCAGGCGACCGGCCGGCGGATGCCGCCGCCTCCGAGGCGGACGACGAGGAGCGGCCCGCGGCGAGCGCCTGAGACCGGCGCTTCGCTCGCCCGGCCGTTCGGCGACCGCCTCAGGCCGGCGCGACCCGGAAGGCGTCGCGGCGGATGCGATGTGCGGCCGCCTGCGCGTCGGGCACGACCCGGGCGAGGCCCGTTCCGGCCAGCCACGAACCCGTGACGGCGAGCGTCGGATCGAGTTCGAACATGCTCCGCAGCCGCTCGTTGCGTTCGCGGACGCCGAGGAGCAGCTCGCTCGCACTGTCGCCGACGGCGGTGCGGCTCCAGCCGAGCAGCTTCGCCCGGTCGATGGATGCCCCGAGCATCGCCTCGGCGTCGCCGAACGCGAGTTCGAGCAACGCATCGTCGTCGAGCTCGGCGAGATCGGGCTGTGCGGCGACGTCGTAGGAGAGGCGCAGCACGTGGATGCCGGGGCCGGCCTGCTCGCCGAGCCACGCCCATCGCACCGACTCGTCGACGAGCAGCGAGGCCCGCACGGGCGAACCGTGCGCGGCGAAGACGACGCCCTTCGGTTCCGCATCCAGTGCCGGCGCATCGCAGACGAGCACGACCGTCTCGACGGCGTCGGTCTCGAACGTTTCGGCGGCCAGCGCCTGCCAGGCTTCGTCGGCGTGCTCGAGCAGCGGCACCGCGGTGCGGGCGTCGGCGGCGACGATCGCGTAGCGCGCCTCGACCTCGAGCGGACCGAGGCGCGGGTCGGCGGGAGCTTCGAGGGGTGCGGATGCCGTCGGCCCCGTCGCCGGTTCGGGCTCGACTTCGCCCTGCCCGGGCACCTCGATGGCGCCTTCGAAGTCGGCGCGCACCAGCCATCTCGGCGAGCCTCCGGCATCCACCGCGCGTTCGAGGCTCGCGACGGGATGCTCGAGGAACAGGCGCGCACCCAGCCGCGCGAGGTCGGCGACGAGGGCGTCGACGAGGCGCGACATGCCGCCGCGGAGGCTCGCGCGCTCGGGCTCGCGGCCCTCGTGGAGGTACTGCGCGACCCCGCCCGAGAGGGAACCGGTGCGCGTCATCGTCTGGTTCAGGCCCGGGACGAGGGCGTCGAGGTCGATACGGTCGGGGTCGGTGCGGTAGGCGCCGCGGATGACCGGGGCGACGAGCCGGTCGAGCACGGCGTCGCCCATGCGGGAGCGCACCAGGTCGCCGAAGTTGCGGGCGGGGCCGATGCGGAGGATCGGGCGGACGCGGTCGCTCCAGGCGCGCACCGTGCCGCGGCCGCCGATGACCTCGCGGACGTCTTCGGCGAGCGGATTCGCCGGCACACCGAAGAGGGTGTCGGCCGGCATCCGCACCGGGGCGTCGCCCCCGCCGATCCACGCGCGGCCGTCGGCCGGCCGCACCGCATCGTCGTCGAGCCCGAGCTCTTCGAGGAGTTCGGCGAGCCCGGCGACGCCGGCCCGGAACGAGGTCGCTCCGCCGTCGACGGCGAGCTCGGCGACCTCGACGCGGCGCATGCATCCGCCGACGCCCTGGTGCCGTTCGACGATCACCGTCGACAGGCCGACCTTCGCGCACTCGCGCGCCGCGACGAGCCCGGCGACGCCGCCGCCGATCACGACGACGTCGGCGGAGAGCCGTCGCGGCTCGATTTCGGGGCGTTCGACGTCCATCCCTCGATTCTCCCTGTTGTCGACGGGATCTCGCACCCTTCGGGGTGTTCGCACAGGCCCGCGCGGAGTACACTCGCGATCGTCGCGTTGCCCGGCGCGACCGCGCGGCCGCCCCAGCCGCGCTCCCCGACGTTGGAGTCGACGTGTCCCGAACCGTCCGCGACCGTGCCCTGAAAACCTTCTTCGTGGCGGCAGGCCTCGCCGTGATCGCCGCCATCGCCCTGTTCCCCGATGCGATCGCGCGCGTGCTCGTCCGGCTGCCCGATCCGGGCGGCTCGCCGTACGCCGGCCCGGCGATCATCGCCCTCGTCGTCGTGCTCGTGCCGCTCGTGTTCTTCATCCGCCTCGGCCGCCTCGGCCGCAGCGCCGCCGCGTTCCGGACGCTGGAACGGGCCGGCGGCGGCGTGACGGCGGGAGCGCGTCGCACCCGTTCGCTGCTCGCGGCCGTGTCGGAGCTCTACGGCGGGGACGCGAAGGCGCTCGGCGTGCGCATCGGCATCCGCTTCGTGCTGCGTGCCGAAGCCGAGGGCGTCGGCTTCTGGGCCGGCGGGCGCAAGCCCAAGCGCCTGCTGCTCGTTCCGTGGGACGAGGTGCGCACCATCCGCAGCGACACCATGGCGATCGGCGACCGTTCGGTGCCGGTGATGCTGCTGCGCGTGCGGCACGCCGGCGCGAGCCTGGAACTGCCGGTGCTGCTCGCCTCGCACGCGCGTGCGAGCGCGATACCGCTGCGCGGGGAGGCGTTCTTCCAGGTCGTGCGCGCCTTCAAGGCGAAGCAGCGCGCACACCTCGTCGCCGGCGGTCTCGCCTGGGAGGAGGCGCTGCAGGTCGCACCGATCACGGCGCCGATCCCGATCATCAAGGGGCAGCGCCCCACCCTCGCCGAACGCCGCGCCTTCGCGGCGGCAGCCCCGGCCGCCGAGTAGCGCTTACGCGCCGAGGAGGCGCTGGGCCAGGTAGCCCTCGATCTCGGCGAGCGGGACGCGCTCCTGCTGCATGGTGTCGCGGTCGCGCACCGTCACGGCCTGGTCGTCGAGCGAATCGAAGTCGACCGTGATGCAGTACGGCGTACCGATCTCGTCCTGGCGGCGGTAGCGGCGGCCGATCGCGCCGGCGTCGTCGAAGTCCACGTTCCAGTTGCCGCGGAGTTTGGCGGCGAGCTCGCGCGCCATCGGGGAGAGCTTCTCGTTGCGGCTGAGGGGCAGCACGGCCGCCTTCACCGGCGACAGGCGCGGATCGAGCTTCAGCACGGTGCGCTCGTCGACGCCGCCCTTCGCGTTCGGCACCTGCTCGACGTGGTAGGCATCCACCAGGAACGCCATGAGCGAGCGGGTCAGACCGGCCGCCGGCTCGATGACATAGGGGATCCAGCGTTCGTTCTTGGCCTGGTCGAAGTACGACAGCTCCTTGCCGGAGTGCTCCGAGTGGGTCTTCAGGTCGAAGTCGGTGCGGTTGGCGACGCCCTCAAGCTCGCCCCATTCGCCGCCGGTGAAGCCGAAGCGGTACTCGATGTCGATGGTGCGCTTCGAGTAGTGCGAGAGCTTCTCCTCCGGGTGCTCGTAGAGCCGGAGGTTCTCGGGGTCGACGCCAAGGCCGGTGTACCAGTTCCAGCGGTAGTCGACCCAGTACTGGAACCATTCGTCGTCCGTGCCGGGCTCCACGAAGAACTCGAGCTCCATCTGCTCGAACTCGCGCGTGCGGAAGATGAAGTTGCCCGGCGTGATCTCGTTGCGGAACGACTTGCCGATCTGACCGATGCCGAACGGCGGCTTCATCCGCGCCGCCTGCAGCACGTTCGCGAAGTTCGTGAAGATGCCCTGCGCGGTCTCGGGGCGCAGGTAGTGCAGGCCGGACTCGTCCTGGACCGGGCCGAGGTAGGTCTGCAACATCATGTTGAAGTCGCGCGGCGGGGTCCACTGACCGCGGGTGCCGCAGTTCGGGCAGACGATGTCGGCCATGCCGTTCTCGGGCGCGCGGCCCTTCTTCTCCTCGAAGGCCTCGATCATGTGGTCTTCGCGGAAGCGCTTGTGGCAGTGCAGGCACTCGACGAGCGGGTCGGTGAAGACGCCGACGTGGCCCGAGGCGACCCACACCTGCTTCGGCAGGATGACGCTCGAGTCGAGACCGACGACGTCGTCGCGGCGGGTGACCATGTACTTCCACCACTGCCGCTTGATGTTCTCCTTGAGCTCGACGCCCAGGGGGCCGTAGTCCCACGCGGAGCGGGATCCGCCGTAGATCTCGCCGGCCTGGAAGACGAAGCCCCGGTGCTGGGCGAGGGCGATGACGGCGTCGAGACGGCTGGGTGCGGCCACGGTGGCTCCAATGGTGCAGCTGGCGGGTGGATGCCGGGGCGCGCCCCGGATGGATGCCGCCCGGCGCGGGCCGGCACGGCATCCACCCATCCTACGTCGGCCCCGCGCCGCGCGCGGGCCCGCGCATCAGCTGGCGGACGCCCGCCGGCGGGCAGCCAGCAGCACGAACGCGCCGGAGACGAGCAGCGCGAACGCGACACCGCCGATGCCGGTGTCGATGCCCGTCTCGGGGAGGCCGGATGCGGTCTTCGCAACGGCAGCAGCCGGCGCCTTCGGCGTTTCAGCCGGTGCGGTCGGTGCCGCGGGTGCGGCCGGTGTCGGCGACGACGTCGATCCGGTATCGGGGTTGGTCAGCCCGGCAGGCAGAATCGTCAGCTCGACGGCGTCCGAATAGACGGTGCTCCAGTCGGGATAGGGCTGCCAAGCCCTGAGTTCGATCCGCGGCATGCCCGGGAACGCGTACAGCGGGTCGACAGGATGCACGACGACATCGATCGTGCCGTCCGGCTCCACCGGGAACCAGTACAGGCCGACCGTTCCCTGGCCGGCCGAGATCTGCACGGCCACATCCGGGATCGCCGGGTTGAACCCGCTGCCGCGGACGGGAATGCCGTCTCCCCATCCGCCCTCGACGAACTCGGTGACGCCCACCTCGATGACCGGCGGCGGGAACACGGGGATCTGTTCGACCGGCTCCTCCTCGCCCGGTTCGACCGGGTCGCCGTTCTCCTCGACGTCGTAATCGGTGTCGCCCGGCTCTCCGCCGGGAGCCGGCGGGAAATCGGGCGTGTCGTTCGGGTCGCCCATATCGTACTCATCCTCGTCGACGGGCGGGTCGACCGTATCGTTCGGGTCGCCCGGCTCGGAGAACGTCTCGACGATAGACGGCTCCTCGGCGGAAGCGGGTGCGGCGGAGAACGCGAACAGGGCGATGGTCGCGGCCGCCGCGAGGGCCCCGAAACGGCGCCCTGGCAGGGTCAGTGGCACGGGGAAAGGGCCTTTCGGGTCGGGGATGCGCGGATGGCGCGATTGAAAGCTATGCGATCCGTATGACCCGGGGTATCCCCCGTTCGCGGGCCAGGCGAAAGCCGAGGCTCTTCAGCCGGGCCGCCGGCGGCGGAGCGTCAGGGTCGGGATGCCGGGCGTAGGCTCGGACGGTGACGCTCCCCGACATCCACACCGCCGCCATCGCGCTCGTGCGCGACCGGCGCGTGCTCATGGTCACCGCGCGCGGCCGCGACGTCTACTTCATGCCGGGCGGCAAGATCGACCCCGGCGAGACGCCTGCCGAAGCCGCCGCACGCGAAGCCCGCGAGGAGGTCTCGCTCGAGCTCGACCCCGATGCCCTCGAGTTCCTCTTCGACGTCGCCGTGCAGGCTCACGGCGAGCCCGAGGGGCGGATCGTGCGGATGGCGGTGTTCCGGGCATCCACCGACGACGAACCCGCGCCGGCCGCCGAGGTCGAGGCGCTGCACTGGGCGAGCTCCGTCGACGCCGGCCGCTGCCCGCCCGCCGGCGTCGACGTGCTGCGCCGGCTCGTCGCCGCCGACCTCATCGACTGAAGCCCGATCGGAGGGCGCGGCGGGATGCGCCCCGGGGGGATGCCGCCCGGCCCGGCCGGCACGGCATCCACCCGTCCGGTTACCCGGCGATGATCGCGCGGAGGGAGTCGACGTAGTCCTGCAGGGCGGTGCGGCCGGTTTCGGTGAGGCGGGCGCGCATGCGCCGGCGGCTGTCGACGCTGCGGCGTTCGGTGACGACGTAGCCGGCGGTCTCGAGGGCGGTCAGCTGCTTCGAGAGGGCCGAGTCCGAGAGCCCGAGGCGATCGCGGATGAACGCGAACTCGGCCCAGTCGGCGGCGGCGAGCAGGGCGAGGACCGAGAGGCGCGTGCCCGGCTGGAGCACCTCGTCCGGGGTGGATGCCCCGCCGGCGATGTCGGCGGGGCTCATGCGGCGGCCCTCCGGGCGGCGCGCTGCGAGGCCCACATGGCGATGCGGGGACCGCCGGCGACGAGGAGCGTCGCGGGCGCGAGGCTCGCGAACAGCGCGGGGTGGCCGGCTCCGTCGGCGTTCAGGAGCAGGGCCAGGCCGACCGTGACGAGCACGAGGACGACGAGGAAGATCCAGACCACGAGGCCGGTGTCGCGGCCGGCGGTGGCGGCGCTCGGCTGCACGCGGCCGCTGCGGTGACGGCCTCCCATGAGCCGGCCGCCGACGATCGCATGGGCGAGGCCGATCGCGAACGTGAGGATGACGGTGAGCCAGGCGTTGCCGAGGTCGGCGATGGCGCCGAGTGCGACCCAGGCGATGCCGAGCCCCCACCAGTAGGCGGCCGGCGCGCCGACCTCGACGGCGACGGTGCGTTGTGCGGCTTCGGTGTCGGCGAGCGCGCGTCGCGCTTCGTCCGGTGTCATTTCCATGGTGCCCCCTTCGGTGTTTTCCCTTGAGGAAAGATGTAACTTTCCGTTGAGGAAAGACTACGACTTGCCCGCGAGGAAAGTCAAGCATCGAGTACCGGCATTCCCGGGTGCGGATGCCGCGGCGCGCCCCGGCATCCACCGCGCCCCTCAGGTGCGCAGCACCACGATCGTCGTGAGATAGCCGAGGTACAGGGCCATCATCAGCGCCCCCTCCCAGCGGCGCACGATGTTCCGGCCCGTCAGGAAGATCGGCACGCACACGAGCGCCGCCGCCAGCATCACCGGCAGGTCGATCCACACGATCTCGGGCGGGATCTCGAACGACCCCGGCGTCGCCAGCCCCGTGATGCCCAGGATGAAGACGATGTTGAACACCGAAGACCCGATGAGGTTGCCGACGGCGATATCGCGATGGCCGCGCAGCGTCGACACGATCGCCGTCGCCAGCTCGGGCGCCGACGTGCCGATCGCGACGATCGTGAGGCCGATGATCGCCTCCGAGACGCCGAGCGCGCTCGCGATGCCGACCGCGCCGTCGACGAGCAGGTCGGCGCCGAGGAGGATGATCGCCAGACCCGCCACGAGCACGAGCGCCGAGATCAGGATCGGGCCGACCTTGCCGTCGCGCTTGGGCTCCGGGTACTCCCCCGCGGCCTCCGCGATGACCGCGGACCGCTCCCGCCGCGCAGCACGCACGAGCACGACCAGATAGACGAGGCCGGCCGCCACCAGCACGAACGAGTCGAACACGCTGAGCTCCCCGTCGAGGCACAGCACGACGAGCAGCAGCGAGGCGATGACGATCGAGCCGAGGTCGAGCCGGATGGTGTGCGGGCCGAGTTGCAGCGGCCGCATCACCGCCACGAGCCCCAGGATCAACAGGATGTTCAGCGTGTTCGTGCCCGCGATGTTCGCCACCGCGAGATCGGCGTGGCCGGCGAGCGCCGCCTCGATGCCGATCGCCAGCTCGGGAAAGCTCGTGCCGATCGCCACGATCGTCGCCCCGATGATCAGCGGCGGGATGCCGAGGCCCGCCGCGAACCGGGCCCCGCCGCGCGCGACGAACTCGGCGCCCACGATCACGCCGACCAGACCGATGACGAACGCGAGGGCCGCGGGCATCAGAACACGATGATCTGGCGCAGCGCGGACCCGTCGGCGAGGGCATCCATCGCCTCGTTCACTTCGTCGAGGCCGATATGGGCCGAGATGAGCCGCTCCACCGGCAGACGGCCCTCGCGCCACAGCTCCGCGTACACCGGGATGTCGCGGGCCGGCACCGCCGAGCCGAGGTAACTGCCGATGACGGTGCGGGCCTCGGCGGTCACCGTCAGCGGCGAGATCGACGAGCGGGCGTCGGGCCCCGGCAGTCCGACGGTGACCGTGCGGCCGCCGGGCGCGGTGAGCGCGAAGGCCGTCTCGAAGGCGCGCGGATGCCCCGCGGCCTCGACCACGACGGGGGTGCGGATGCCGGCCGCGACGGCCTCATCGGGCGTGTACACGGCATCCGCCCCCGCCTCGCGGGCCGCCTCGAGTTTGGCCGGCACGGCATCCACACCGATCACCCGGCCGCCGTCCCGGCGCGCGACCGCCGTGATCAGGGCCGCCATCCCGACCCCGCCGAGGCCGACGATCGCGATGTCGTCGTCCGGGTCGGCCCGGCCCGCGTTCAGCACCGCCCCGCCGCCCGTGAGCACCGCGCAGCCGAGCACCGCCGCGACATCCGGCGGCACGTCGAGACCCACCTCGACCGCCGAGCGCCGGTCGACGACCGCATGCGTGGCGAAACCCGACACCCCGAGATGGTGGTGCACGGGTTCGCCGCCGCGATGCAGGCGGGTCGCACCCGACATCAGCACACCCTCGTTGTTGGCGCGCGTGCCCGGCTCGCACGGCAGACGGCCGTCGGTGCGGCACCCGGCGCACTCCCCGCAGCGCGGCAGGAACGCCATCACCACCCGCGCCCCGACCGCGATATCGTCCACGCCCTCGCCGACCGCCTCGACGATCCCGGCGGCCTCATGGCCGAGCAGCATCGGAACCGGGCGCACACGATGCCCGTCGACGACCGAGAGGTCCGAATGGCACACGCCGGCCGCCTCGATGCGCACGAGCAGCTCACCGGGCCCCGGGGGGTCGAGCTCGAGCTCGGTGACGGTGATCGGACGCGACTGCCCGAACGGGCGCTCACGGCCGATCTCTTCCAGGACGGCACCACGGATCAGCATGGCACCCGAACCTACCGTACGCACGGACGACGGCGGGCGGACCGGTGACCCGATCCGCCCGCCACCCTCGGCCGTTCGTTACATGAACAGCTTCGAGATCGCGTTCCACGCCTGGTAGATGCCGAGCACGATGAACAGCACCGCCGTGATCACGAGCGCCGTGTTCGTGTGCCAGCGGTTGCGGAACTCCTTCGGCACCCGGTCCGTGTTCAGGATCGGCAGCAGCGTGATCGCCAGGAACGGCATGAACAGCGCCCCGAGGAACCCGTACAGCAGAACCAGGAAGATCGGCTGGTCGAGGAAGAGCATGAGCATCGGCGGGAAGGTCAGCCAGAGCACGTAGACCTTGAACCACTTGCCGTGGCCCTTCGAGTCGGGGTGGTCGCTGCCCTTGCCGGTGATGTTGCCCATGAAGTCGGCGAACATGAGCGAGACGCCGTTCCACACGCCGAGCACCGACGAGAAGCCGGCAGCCCAGAAGCCGACGAGGAACCAGACGCCGACGAAGTCGCCGTAGCGCTCGCGCAGCACGCGGTCGAGGTCGAGGAGACCCTGGTCGCCCGAGGAGAGCGCGACGCCGGCCGCCTGCACGACCTCGACGCCGACGATGAGCATCGAGATGACGAAAACGCCGGTGACGATGTAGGCGACGGTGTTGTCGATGCGCATGACGCGCATGAACTGCGGCTTGTCCCAGCCCTTCTCGCGCAGCCAGTAGCCGTACGCGGCGAGGGTGATGGTGCCGCCGACGCCGCCCGCGAGGGCGAGCGTGTAGAACATGCCGTTCGCCCCCTCGGGGATGAGCGGCACGAGGCCGGTGAAGACGTTCCACACGTTCGGTGCGGCGATGACGGCCAGCACGACGATCGTGACGAACATGAGGCCCACGAGCAGGGCGGTGATCTTCTCGAAGATCTTGTAGCGGCCGAACCAGATGAGCACGAAGGCGACGAGGCCCGTGCCGACGGCCCACATCCAGGTTTCCCCGCCGAAGAGCGCGACGAGCGGCAGTGCCGTCGAGCTCATCGCCGAGGCGGCGTAGACGAAGCCCCAGATCACGATGTAGGGGGCGAAGTACCAGACCGGCCAGCGGCCGAGCGAGCGCCAGCCCTCGAAGATCGTCTTGCCGGTGGCGACGGTGTACCGTCCGGCGCCTTCGACGAGCACGATCTTCAGGATGACGCCGAGCACGACGGCCCACAACAGGGCGTATCCGTAGTTCGAGCCGGCGACGAGGGTGGCCACCATGTCGGCCGAGCCGACGCCGGTGGCCGCTACTACGAGGCCCGGCCCGATGATCTTCCATTTCGGGGTTTCGACCGCTGTCGACGTCGTCGTCACGCGTACTCCTGTCGGGTTGTTTCGGGGTGGATCTCCCAGCGCACGCAGGCATGAGGAAACCTCGAATGCGTGCGGGGAACTCAGATACCCTACCCCGAACGCGAGGCTTCACCGCATCCCGGGACTTCGCCGAGCGCCCCCTGAAAGCGGGATGGATGCCGTCGGCGGCGTTCGGCAGCCGGCTCGCCCGTGCTGCGGCGGATGCCGGTCAGTGCACGTATTCGAGCAGGTCGATGCCGACCTGACGCATCCCGTCGAGCACGGCCAGACGCGCCGGCATCGAGGTGTCGGCGAAATACATCGACACCGCATACGAGACGCTCGCCCTCGGGCCGCGGAGCACCCCGACCTCGCTGCGCACCCCGCCGTCGGTGCCCGTCTTGTTCATCAGCAGCACGCTGTGATCGGGTTGCCGGTGGGCCAGCGGATCCAGCCCGAACGCGCTCGCCACCATCGAGAGATCCATGTTCAGCGACAGCCAGCCCACGACCCGCTGCGACACCTCCGGGCTGACGATCTCGCCGCGTGCGAGGGACGCGAACAGCCAGGTCAGCTCCTTCGCCGAACCGATCGAGAGCTGCGGGGCATCGTCGGGCCCGCGATGGTCTCGCACCAGGTCGAGCAAGGCGGTGCGGGTCAGGCCGAGCGCCTCGGTGCGGGCGCGGACCGCCTCGAGGCCGATCGTGCGGATCAGCACGTTCGTCGCCAGATTGTCGCTCGTCGCCCCGACGAGCGCGGCGAGGTCGGCCATCGGCAACGACGCCGTCTGCAGATGCTGCCAGACCCCCGAATCGCCCACGGCATCCCGCGGCGCACGCTCGAACGTCGCGAACGCATCGCTCGACGGCTCCACGAGACGCGCGGCGACCTCGACGAGCAGCAGCACCTTGCCGATGGATGCCATCGGCATCACCACATGGTCGTCGACCGAGAACAGCACGCGGCCGCTGGCCAGATCCGTCGCACGCGCCGACACCTGCACGCCCGCGAGAGCGAGCTCGCCGAGAGCGTGGAACCCGCGCTCGAAGTTCTCGTAGGGATCGTCGGCCTGACGTCGGCCGCGGCGCAGGAGGGCATGCCGCGCGCGGCGCTCAGACTCCTGCGACGTCACCAATTCGGATCCGGTCCTTCTGATTCTGCTCTCCGGCCGGCCCCCGACGGCGTTCTCACCCGTCGCCGTGGCATCCACCCCGGCGCCGAGCACTCCCGCCATCGTAGCCGCCTCGGCCGCCGGCCGGGCCAGGCCGGCGCAACGTCACCAGATCGTGACGCGCTCCTCCGCGTCGAGCCAGGCCGCATCGCCCTCGGCCACACCGAACGCCTCGTAGAACGCGTCGATGTTGCGCACGATCTGGTTGCAGCGGAACTCGTTCGGCGAGTGCGGGTCGATCGCCAGCAGCCTGATGATCTCTTCGTCGCGGCCCTTCTGCTGCCAGGCCTGCGCCCACGACAGGAAGAAGCGGCGGGCCGCCGTGAGCCCGTCGACGACCGGCGGCTCGGCGCCGTTCAGCGAGATCAGGTACGCCTTCCAGGCGATCGCGAGTCCGCCGAGGTCGCCGATGTTCTCGCCGATCGTGAGGGCGCCGTTGACATGGTGCTCGCCGCCGGCCACGGCCGCGAGCTGCTCGGGCACGAGGGCGTCGTACTGGGCGATGAGCGAACCCGTTCGCTCCTCGAACGCGGCCCGGTCGGCCTCCGTCCACCAGTCGGTGAGGCGGCCGTCGCCGTCGTACTTCGAACCCTGGTCATCGAAACCGTGCCCGATCTCATGCCCGATGACGGCACCGATCGCGCCGTAGTTCGCCGCCGGATCGCGATCGGGCGTGAAGAAGGGGAACTGCAGGATCGCCGCGGGGAACACGATCTCGTTGAACCCCGGGTTGTAGTACGCGTTGATCGTCTGCGGCGTCATGAACCACTCGTCGCGGTCGAGCGGCTTGCCGATCTTGCCGAGCTCGCGATCCATCTCGAACGCCGCCGTGCGGCGCACGTTGCCGACGAGGTCCGCGGCGTCGATCTCGAGCGCCGAATAGTCGCGCCATTTCACCGGGTAGCCGATCTTCGGCGTGAACTTCGCAAGCTTGTCGAGGGCCTTCGCCCGCGTCTCGGCACCCATCCAGTCGAGCTCGGAGATCGACTGACGGTACGCCTCGACGAGGTTGCCGACGAGCTCGTCCATCGCATCCTTCGACTGCGGCGGGAAGTGCCGTTCGACGTACACGCGGCCGACGGCCTCGCCCATCGCGCCCTCGACGAGGGAGACCCCGCGCTTCCACCGTTCGCGGATCTCGGGCGTGCCCGTGAGCGTGCGCCCGTAGAAGTCGAAGTTCGCCTGCACGAACTCCTCGGTGAGATACGGCGCGTTCGCGCGGACGACCTGCCAGGCCAGCCAGTCCTTCCACGCCTGCAGGCGCTCTTCGGTGAGCAGCCGCCCGAGGCCCGCGAGGAAGGAGGGCTGGCGCACCACGAGCTCGTCGAGCGCGCCCTCGGGGGCACCGAGGGCATCACGCCACACGGCGAGCTCGGGGCCGGCCGCGTCGTCGCCGGCGAAGGCCGCGGCGGCATCCGCCCACGAACGCAGGTTGTACGTCTTCGTGCTGTCACGGCTGGCCACATTGTCCCAATGGACGTTCGCGATCGCCGTCTCGAGCTCGAAGACGCGCTCGGAGCGAACCGCGGCGTCGTCGAGGTCGGCGAGGCCGAGCATCCGCTCCAGGTGCACCTGGTACGCGGCACGGATCTCCGCGAAGCGCTCCTCGCGGTAGTAGCTCTCATCCGGCAGCCCGATGCCGGCCTGCTCGACGAGGACGATGTAGCGCTCCGGGTCGCCCGGGTCGTTGTCGACGAAGAGGCCGAAGAAGCCCGGCACGCCCTGCCGCTCGAGCCCGCCCACGGCGGCGAGCAGCTCGGGGATCGAATCGGCCAGCGAGGCCTCGATGAGCTGACCGGCCAGCGGTGCCTTGCCGAGCAGCTCGATCCGCTCGACGTTCATGAAGCTCGCATACAGGTCGCCGACCTTGCGCGTCTCCGTGCCCGGCTCGGCGCCCTGCGCCTCCACGATGATGTCCTGCACGGCCTGCTCGGCCTCCTCGTGCAGGATGATGAAGGAGCCGTAGCGGGCCTTGTCGGACGGGATCTCGGTGCGCGCGATCCAGCGGCCGTTGACATGCCGGAACAGGTCGTCCTGCGGGCGGACCGCCGGGTCGAGTTCGTCGAGGTCGATGCCGGAGGCGAGGGGGGCGTTGGTCATGGGCACCAGCCTATGGCGCGCCGCCGACATCGCGTGAGGGATCCGGCGACGGACTCCTCCGTGTCCGCCGTGAACGCGCAGACGTCCGCCTCGACGTCCACGGCGATCCCGGCCCCATGTCGGCGGCATGACCTACCGTTGATCCCGCCCATGAGTACCCCTGCCGACCAGACCCTGCGCCGCGGCGTGGATCGCGAGATCCTGCGCCTGGCGCTGCCGGCGTTCGGCGCGCTCGTCGCCGAACCCCTGTTCCTCCTCGCCGACACCGCGATGGTCGGCCACCTCGGCACCGCGCAACTGGCCGGCCTCGGCCTCGCGAGCGCCGTGCTGCAGACCATCATCGGGCTCATGGTGTTCCTCGCCTACTCGACCACCCCCGCGGTCGCACGGCTGCTCGGCGCCGGCGACCGTCGCGGCGCGATCTCCTCCGGCATCGACGGGCTCTGGCTCGCCCTCGGCATCGGCGTCGTGCTCGGGCTGGCCGGGTGGGCGGCCGCACCGTGGCTCGTGGATGCCTTCGGCCCCGCCGCGGACGTCGCCGCCGAAGCGGGCACCTACCTGACGATCTCGATGGCGGGGCTTCCGGCGATGCTCATCGTCTTCGCCGCCACCGGCCTCCTGCGCGGGCTGCAGGACACGCGCACGCCGCTCTTCGTCGCCGGCGGCGGCTTCGGCGCGAACATCCTGCTCAACTACCTCTTCATCTACGTGCTCGGGCTCGGCATCGGCGGCTCGGCCATCGGCACCGTCGTCGCCCAGTGGGGCATGGTCGCCGTCTACCTCGTCGTGATCGGGCGGCATGCGGCGGCGGCGGGCGCATCGTGGATGCCGCATCACGCGGGGGTGCTCCGCGGCATCCACTCGGGCGGCTGGCTGTTCCTGCGCACGGCGAGCCTGCGCGCCGCGTTCCTGCTCGCGACCTGGTCGGCGACCGTGCTCGGCTCGGCCGAACTCGCCGCCTTCCAGATCGCGATGTCGCTGTACATGACCCTCGGTTTCGCCCTCGACGCGCTCGCGATCGCCGCGCAGGCGCTGATCGGCCGATGGCTCGGCGCGGGCGACGTCGAACGGGTGCAGCTCGTGCTGCGGCGCTGCCTGCTGTGGGGCGTGGGCGCCGGGGTCGTGCTCGGCGCGATCGTCGCCGGCCTCGCCTGGGTGCTGCCGTCGCTGTTCACCTCCTCCGCCGACGTCGCCGGGCTGCTGCCGCCCGCACTCGTCGTCCTCGGCATCTCCGCCCCGCTCGGCGGGCTCGTGTTCGTGCTCGACGGCGTGCTCATCGGCGCCGGCGACGCCCGCTACCTCGCCTGGACTGGGGTCGTGAACCTCGCCGTCTTCGTGCCGCTCGCCCTCGCCGTCGCGTTGGCGGCGAGAGACGCCGACGGGGCCGCCGCCCTCGGATGGCTCATGGCCGCGTTCGCACTCGGGTACCTGGGGGCGCGCGCGGTCACACTCGGCCTCCGCGCCCGCGGCTCGCGATGGATCGTGACGGGGGCGGTGCGGTAGAGGGGCGGGAGCCGGGGCGGTCGGCTCCGTGCCGGTCGTGACCGGCCCGGGTGGTCGGGCCCAGCCGAGCCGGTCGTGACCGGCCCGGGTGGTCGGGCCCCGTGCCGAGCCGGTCGTGACGCGCGCCTACCGGGCGGGGGCCGTCGTGTCGCCGATGTGCAGCACGCTCGTGAACCGCACCGACTCCGGCTCCTCGCCGCCGAGCATCCGCACCACGCACTCGCCGGCCGCCCGCCCCTTGGCGACGCTCGGCTGCACGAGCGTCGTGAGATCGTGCTGCAGACCGTCGACGCGGATGCCGTCGAATCCGAGGACGCTGAGCTCGCCCGGAACGGACAGGCCGAGCTCCTCGGCCGCCATGATGACGCCGGCGGCGAGCAGATCGCTCTGCGCGATGATCGCCGTCGGGCGCTCGGCGGGGTCGGCGAGGAGTTCCCGGCCGGCCAGGATGCCCTCTTCGATCGAGCTGGCGGCGGCGATGCGGCCGCCGATCTCCGGATACACGTCGCGGGCGCCGAGGAGACGTTCGCGTGCCGTGTCGCCCGTGGCGGCGGCCACGGTCTCGGGCGTCACCGGGCCGCGGGTGCGTGCGGCATCCATCGGCAGGGTCACCGTCGCGACCCGTTCGTGCCCGAGCCCCCGCAGATGCTCGGCGCCGCGGCGAGTGGCGTCGCGGTTGTCGAGCGAGATCTCGGGGATGCCGGCGCCCGCCGCCCCCTCGACGGCGACCGTCGGGATGCCGCGTCTGGCCAGAGCGGCGACCGTGTCGCCGAGCCGGGGGCTGCAGCCGATGAGGACGACCGCGTCGACCGGGGCGTCCTCGACCGAGACTGCGGCGTCGAGGCCCGCGATGCCGGCCTTGGCCGTTCCGGTGTCGCCGGCGGCGGTGTTGCCGGCGGCCGTGTTGCCGGTGGCCGTGTTGCCGGTGGCGGTGTTGCCGGTGGCCGTGTCGCCGGCGGCCGTGTTGCCGGCGGCCGTGTTGCCGGCGGCGGTGTTGCCGGTGTCCGTGTTGCCGGCGGCGGTGTTGCCGGTGTCCGGCAGGAGCAGCAGACCGGCGCCGAGCGGGGCGATGCCCTCGGCGATCCCGTCGAGCATCCGGATCTTCACCGGGTCGAGGAAGGCGTCGCGCACGCGTTCTTCGAGCACGACGCCGACGATGCCGCTGCGGCCGCGGCGGAGCGACCGGGCGCGCGGATCCGGCCCGGCGTAGCCGAGCTCCTCGGCGGCGGCGAGCACCCGTTCCTTCGTCGCATCGCTGACCGGACCCGAGCCGCTGAACGCGAGCGACGCGGTGGAGGCGGATACCCCGGCGCGGGCGGCGACGTCGGCGAGCGTCGGGTGGCGGGGCGCGGACGCTGGGCACATGCTCGGGCGCTCCTCGGACGACGGCCGCCGGCGGACGCCGACACGCCGATTGTAGGTCCGCACGGGGTCCGCGCGGCGCCCCCGCGACACGCGTCCCCCGAAAAGCGGCACCCCCAGCCGGGCGACGCATCGCGTCACCCGCCCCCGGCAGACCACCCACGCGGCTCCACCCCCAGGGCCGCCGGCCAGCGCCCACCGGCATCCACTCGCCGCGCACCCGACCCCGCGGCCGGCACCGGCACCCGAGAAGTGCCGACCTCCCGCCGGAGTGCCGGGAAGTCGGCACTCCCACAGGAAACCGGCGCTCCTACCCCGGCCGCGCCCACCGGCATCCACTCGCCAGGCGCCCGCCCGACCCCGCGCCCGGCACCGGCACCCGAGAAGTGCCGACCTCCCGCCGGAGTACCGGGAAGTCGGCACTCCCACAGGAAACCGGCACTCCCACCCCGGCCGCGCCCACCGGCATCCACTCGCCAGGCGCCCGCCCCCTATGCTGTGCGCATGCCAACCGCCCTCATCACCGGTGCCAGTTCCGGACTCGGCGTCGAGTTCGCCCGCAACCTCGCCGCCACCGGCGCCGACCTCGTGCTCGTCGGCCGCGACCGCGACGCCCTCGACGCCGTCGCCGAGGAGGTGCGGTCGCGCCACGGCATCCGCACCGAAGTGCTGCCGGCCGACCTCGTGAAACCCGATGAGCTCGCCCGCGTCGAAGCCCGCGTCGCCGACCGCGAGCATCCGATCGACCTGCTCGTGAACAACGCCGGCTTCGGGCTGCCGCTCGACTTCGCCGCCAACGACATCGACGACGAGGTGCGCCACCTGCGCGTGCACATCGAAGCCCCCATGCGGCTCATGCACGCCGCGCTCGGGGCGATGCTCGCGCGCGGACGCGGCCGCATCGTGAACGTCGCCTCCGTCGCCGGCTTCATCCCGCGCTCGACGTACGGCGCCTGCAAGGGGTGGCTCATCGGCTTCAGCCGCTGGGCGAACGGGTACTACGGCCCGCGCGGCGTCACCGTCACGGCGGTGTGCCCGGGATACACGCACACGAACTTCCACGAACGGCTCGGTCTGCCGCCGGGGCAGGAGGGGATCCCCGCGTGGATGTGGCTGGATGCACGAACGGTCGTCGCCGAGGGGCTGCGGGATGCGGCGCGCGGCAAGCCCGTGTCGGTTCCGTCGCTGCGATACAAGCTGCTCGTCGGGCTCACGCGGGTGCTGCCGCCGACGCTCGCGGCGCGCGTCGGCGAGAAGGGGCGCTGAGCGCAGTCGGGGCCGCGCCCGGCGGGCTGCAGCCCCGCGCCCGCCGCTGGGGCCGCACTGCCCGCCCGTGGCCGTGCCGCCCGCCAGTGGGCCGTGCGGCCCGCCGCAGATTCGGAGAAAACCACCGAATCGGATGGATGCGCGTGCGCACGTCCGGAACCGTGGCGATCCCCGGATCCGTGGCGGGCGGGCGGAGCCGCGCTGCCGCTCCGGAATCGTAGTGGGCGCAGTTTGCGCTGCCGCTCGCGGGCGCGCGGGCGCGCCGAGCGCCGGCGCCACCGTTCCGGAGATCGCCACCGAATCGGATGGATAGGCGTGCCCACGTCCGGAACCGTGGCGATCTCCGGATCCGTGGTTGACGGGCGCAGTTGCACTGCCGTGCTCCGGCTCGCGGGCGCGCCGAGCGCCGGCGCCACCGTTCCGGAGATCGCCACCGAATCGGATGGATACGCGTGCCACGTCCGGAACCGTGGCGATCTCCGAATCCGTGGCGGCGGGCGGATGCGAATGCGAAGTTCAGCGTGCGGGATGCGGACCCCGCCCGCGCGCCCGTTGCGCCGGGCGGCGCGCATCGCATAGCGTTGTCGAATCGATTCGATCGCACCGGCGTGCCGGCCCGTCGAGCGATCGCGCCGACGATGCGCGCCCAGCACGACCGACCGAGGGCATCCACTCATGACCGACACCCCCACCCGCGCACGACGCGAGCTGACCTCGTGGCGCAACGCCGTGTTCGCGATCTTCTTCCTCAGCGGGCTCAGCATGGCCACCTGGGTGTCGCGGATCCCCGCCGTCCGCGACGACGCCGGCCTCGCCCTCGACGTCGTCGGCATCGTCATCCTCGGCATGTCGGCCGGCTCGGTGCTCGGCCTCATCGCCGCCCCCTGGCTCCTCGCGCGCGTCGGCGCGCACCGCGGCATGGTCCTCTGCCTCATCCTCGTCGCCTGCGGGCTCGTCGTCGTCGGCGTGGGCTCGACCGTGTTCGGTTCGGTGGCCGTGCTCATCGTCGGCATGGCCGCGTTCGGCTTCGGCAACGGCGCCGTCGACGTCATGATGAACGTCGAAGGCGCGGCCGCCGAGCGCGAGATCGGCAAAACGCTGATGCCGCTCATGCACGCCTTCTTCAGCCTCGGCACGGTCACGGGCGCCGCCGTCGGCGCCGGCGCGTCGGCTGCCGGCATCCCGGTGCTCTGGCATGCCTCGGCGATCGCCGTGCTCATCGTGGCCGGCATCGTCGTCGCGGTGCGGTTCGTGCCGCTTCGCGCGGCCGTCGGCGACGAAGTGGATGCCGGTTCGCCCCGCAAGCCGTGGCGCCGACGCTTCGTCGACGGCCTGCGCGTCTGGGGCGACGTGCGACTGCTGCTCATCGGCGTCGTCATGCTCGGGATGGCGTTCGCCGAAGGCTCCGCGAACGACTGGATCGCCCTCGCCGCCGTCGACGGGCACGGCCTGTCGAACACCGAAGGCGCCGTCATGTTCGGGGTGTTCGTCACCGCGATGACCGTCGGACGCGTCGCCGGCGGCCCGGTGATCGACCGCTTCGGGAGGGTGCGGATCCTGCAGATCTCGGCGGTGCTCGGCATCATCGGCCTCTCCCTGTTCATCTGGGGGCCGAGCCTCGTGCCGGGGGCCGTGTGGCTCGCCGTCGTCGGGATCGTGCTGTGGGGCCTCGGCGCCTCGCTCGGCTTCCCCGTCGGCATGTCGGCCGCGGCCGACGACCCGAAGGACTCGGCGGCGCGCGTGAGCGCGGTCGCGATCATCGGCTATTTCGCGTTCCTCGCGGGCCCGCCGCTGCTCGGCTTCCTCGGCGAGCACTTCGGCATCCTGAACGCCCTGCTCGTCATCCTCGGCCTCATGGTGCTGGCCGGGCTGGCCGCACCGGCGACCCGGGAACGCGCCGCGCGCTGATCCGCCGCCCCACGGCATCCACTCGTCGCGGCAACTACACTCGAACGGTGCGTCTCGTCATCGCCCGTTGCTCCGTCGACTACGCCGGCCGGCTGTCGGCGCACCTGCCGCTCGCGACCCGCCTGCTCATGGTCAAGGGCGACGGCAGCCTCCTCATCCACTCCGACGGCGGCAGTTACAAGCCGCTGAACTGGATGAGCCCGCCCTGCACCCTCGAGGTCGGCGTCCCCGATGACGACGCCCGGGAGGCGGGTGTGGATGCCGTGTGGACCGTGACCCACAAGAAGACCGCCGACCGGCTCACCGTCTCGATCCACGAGGTGCTGCACGATTCCGAGCACGAACTCGGCGTCGACCCCGGGCTGCAGAAGGACGGCGTCGAGTCGCATCTGCAGAAGCTGCTCGCCGAGCAGATCGAACGCCTCGGCGACGGCTACCGTCTCGTGCGCCGCGAATACATGACCGCCATCGGTCCCGTCGACATCCTCGCGACCGATGCCGACGGCGCCAGCGTCGCCGTCGAACTGAAACGCCGCGGCGACATCGACGGCGTCGAACAGCTCACCCGCTACCTCGAACTCATGAACCGCGACCCCCTGCTCGCCCCGGTGCAGGGCGTCTTCGCCGCGCAGGAGATCAAACCGCAGGCCCGCACCCTCGCCGAAGACCGCGGCATCCGCTGCGTCGTCCTCGACTACGACGACATGCGCGGCGTCGACAGCGGGGTGCCGACGCTGTTCTGAGTTGACTGTTGCGCCGGTCCCGGCCCAGCGCATCGCGGTCGGCCGGGTGGATGGCCGGGTTCGGCGGCGAGCGAGTCGCCGCCTCGTGGAGCGTCGTGCGCGAGGTCCGCGTGGCGCCCCGCGACACGCGTCCTCGCGAAAGGCGGCAGCCCCAGCCGGGCGGCGCGTCGCGTTTCGCGGCGTCCCCGGCGAACCGCGCACGCGACTCCACCCCCGGCCACGCGGCCGCCCCGAAGCATCCACGCACCTGCTCCACGGCCCTCCCCGTCCAGCAACGCCTACGATTGGGGGCGTGAAGCCCCTCGGACCCGGCCGCGCGTGGAGCGTCGTCCTCTTCGACCTCGACGGCACGATCGTCGATTCGGCTGCGGGCATCGTCGAGTCGCTCGCGCACACCTTCGAGGCGATGGGGGCGGCGGTTCCGTCGGAGGAGATCCTGCGCTCGTACGTCGGGCCGCCGCTGCTGGAGGCGCTGCGCATGCAGGGCGGCTTCACCGATGTGGATGCCTGGAACGCGCTCAGCATCTACCGCGACCACTACGGCGAGGTCGCGATGCATGCTCCGGCGTTCGCGGGCCTGCCGGAGCTGCTCGGGGCGCTCGCCGACGCCGGCATTCCGCTCGCGGTCGCCACGAGCAAGCCCGAGCCGATGGCGCGGCGCATCCTCGAACACCTCGGCCTGGCGTCGCGGTTCGCCGTGATCGCGGGTGCGAGCGAGGACGAGACGCGCTCCACGAAAGCCGACATCGTCTCCGACGCCCTCGCCCGGCTGCGCGCCGCGAAGGTCGACACGAGCCGGCCGGTCATGGTCGGCGACCGCGGGTACGACGTCGTCGGCGCATCCGCGAACGAGGTTCCGACGATCCTCGTCGCGTGGGGGTACGGGTCGCCGATCGAGGCGCATGACGCGATCGCCGTGGCCGATACGGTCGACGAGCTCGCTGCAATGCTGACCTCGGGTGTGGATGCCGCCTCGCACCCGGGCGCCCGGCGCACCGTGCCGGGGGCCGCCGCCGGCGCGTAGGGCGCCCCGCGGCATCCACTCGCCGTCAGTGCTCGGTGACCTCGACCGTGAACGTCACCGTCTCGCCCGAGTCGGCGTTGTCGAGGGTGACGTCGGTCGTGCCGACGGACTCGGCCGTGAGGCCCGGGTTGTACTGCGCGCTGCCGTCGTCGCGGCCGGGCAGGAACGTCACGATCGCGGGGTCGGCGATGTCGGCCTCCCAGGCGGTGTACGTTTCGTCGTCGCCGATGAGGTCGACGGCGCCGCCCCGCTGCACCTCGACGGTCGTGCCGTCGACCTCGTTGAGATCGACGATGACCGGCGGATCGACGTTGTGCTGCTGCGACTCCGCCGCGCAACCGGCGAGGCCGGCGAGCGCGAACGCCCCGGCCAGCACGGCGGCGGTGCGGATGCCGGCGCGGCGCCCCGGCTGCCCTGATCCGAACATGATCCCCCCAGATCGTTCCGTCACGGTCAGCCTAGCGAAGCGCGTGCGGCGGGTCGATGGATGCCCGGGGGCGGTGCCGCCCGGGGTCCGCACCCGCGGCGAGGCTGCACGCGCGGTGCCGCCCGCGCTACAGGCGCCGCATCGCGAAGGTGTCGGCGAGGCGGCTGCGCGCACCGGGGGCGGCGAGCGCGCGCACGAGCGCGTTCCGGGCGTGCAGCGCCGCCCCGTGCACGGGAGCGCCCATCGCGGTGTTGAACGCCGCCTGCCGGATCGCCCGGGCGGCGGCGGCGCGGCGGGCGCGCGCAGAGACGCCGAAGGGTTCGGGGTCGGCCGTAGCGAGGCCGTCGAGCACGGCGCGGCAGAGCGCCAGGGCATCCATCCACCCGAGGTTCATGCCCTGCCCGCCGATGGGGCTGAGCTCGTGCGCGGCGTCGCCGAGGAGGGCGATGCGGCCGCGCGCGAAGCCGGCGGCGAGGTGCTGGTGGACGGTGAAGGCGCTCGGTTCGTCGAGGTGCGGGTGGATGCCGGTTCGCTCCCGGACGAGGCGTGCCAGGGCATCCGCACCCGCCCTCCCTCGCCGCCCGCCCACGGCGCGTCGAGCCGGACGACCCAGCGGCGCCGGCCCCCGGGCAGCGGGAACGATTCGACGACGCCGTCGGGTTCGAGGGCGATGATCGCCTCCTCGCGCACGCTGCCGAGGTCGGGCCCGTCGGCCATGACGTAGTGCCCGGAGCCGGGGCGACGGCGCCAGCCGATGCCGAGCTGCGCCCGCGAGCGGCTGCGGACTCCGTCGGCGATCACCGCGTAGCGGGCGCCGAGGTGGAGCCCGCCGGTGCCGGCGAGCACGACGCCGGCACCGCGTTCCCGCACGAGCCTGACGTCGTGGCCGCGGCGCAGGGCGCCCGGGGCGATGTCGGCGAGGCGTTCGGCGAGCAGGCGTTCGGTTTCGCGTTGCGGCAGCGACCGCACGGGTCCGGAGAAGCCGATGCCGCCGAGGCGCCGACCGCGGCAGACGACGGCGCCGGAGCGGATGGGGGCTGCTGCGGCATCCACCGCCTCGCCGAGGCCGACGGCGGCGAGCGCGGCGAACCCCGGCGGGTGGATGCCGATCGCACGCGAGTGCGGGCTCAGCGTCGTGCGGCGTTCGATGACGGCGATCTCGAGGCCGTGCCCGGCGAGCAGGCAGCCGGCGAGCAGCCCGACCGGCCCGCCGCCGACGATCGCGACGTCGCAGCTCGGGCCCGGCTCAGGCATCCCGCACCGCCTCGAGCCGTGACGGGAACCCGGCCCGGACCCGCCAGCCCGCCGGCAGCACGGCGGCGAGCTCGGCGGGAGTGAAGCTGCGCCGGATGGAGGTGAGCCCGTCGGCGCGGATGAACGAGCCCGCGAGCAGCGTCGCCTCGAACGGGGCCGTCGCCGCCGCGAACGCGAGGTGCCCCCAGCGGCTGCGGGCGATGTCGGCGTGCACGATCACGCCGCCGGGGCGCACGAGGCGCTCGGATTCGGCGAGCAGCGCCCCGAGCGCGGCCGCGTCGAGGTGGTGCAGCACATGGTTCGAGATGACGATGTCGAAGGTTTCGCCGGCGTCGGCGAGCTCGCGGCTCGTGACGCGGCGGTAGGCGACGCCGGGCGCCGGATGCCGTTCAGCCCAGGCGATCGCACGCGAGTCGGGGTCCGCGGCGACGATATCGAGGGCGAATCCGTCGGCGGCTGCGCGCCGGGCAAGAACGCGGGGCAGGTCGCCGCCGCCGGTGCCGATGTCGAGCAGTCGCAGGGGCGTCGTGCCCGGGTGGATGCCCTGGCACGCCGATGGGTTCGACGGGCGATCCCGCCCCGCCGCCGATTCGGAGATCGCCACGGATTCGGATGAATCGAGCGGTATCCATCCGGAACCGTGGCGATCTCCGGAACCGTGGTGCGCCGGGTGCGCCGGGTGCGCGGGGTCCGCGGGGTGGATGCCGAGCACGGGGTGCGCGGGATGGATGCCGTCGGGCACCGCCTGACCGACGCTCGGACCAGACCGGCCTGGCCGGCCCGGCCCTCGGGCCGCCACCGATTCGGAGATCGCCACAGATTCGGATGAATCGAGCGGCATCCATCCGGAACCGTGGCGATCTCCGGAACCGTGGTGCGCCGAGTGCGCGGGGTGTGCCGGGTGCGCGTGGTGCGGCGGCCGCGCGGGGTGCGCCGGGTGGATGCCGCGCGCGGGCTGCGCCGGGCGGATGCCCTGGCGCGCCGCGAGCCGGGGGCGGATCTCCCGCCGGTACACGGCGCCCCAGCCGGAGACGAACGCGTTGACGAGGCCGAAGCGCGCGTAGGTGCGTTCGAGGGCGGCCGGATCGGCGTCGGCCGCGTCCATGAGTTCGACCGCGTCGGCGTCGCGCGTGCGGAGCGGCGGCCACACGGCATCCACGGCCCGCATTGCGAGACTCGCCGTGCGGGCGAGGCGGCCGGCGGATGCGCCCGGCCGCCGCCGCCCCGCCGGCTCGCTCACGCCCGCACCGTCATGAGCCCCGTCTCGACGGTGAGACCCGGCCCGAAGGCCATCGCCGCCACGCGGTCGCCGTCGGCGACGGGGCGCGCCCGCGGCACGGCGGCGTCGGGCGCCGCCCCGGCATCCGCACCCGCGGTCGCCCGCGGCATCCACCGCACCCGAGCCCTCGCCGCCGCCGCTCCCGTCGAGCACCGCCCGCAGCACGAAGAGCACGGTCGCGCTCGACATGTTGCCGTAGTCGCGCAGCACCGCGCGCGGCGGTGCGAGCTGCTCGGGCCGCAGCGCGAGCGTCGACTCGACGCGGTCGAGGATGCTGCGCCCGCCGGGGTGGATCGCCCAGTGCCGCACCTCGTCGGCCGCACGCGTGTCGGCGAGGGCCGCGGCGAGCGCCGGTTCGCCGGCGAACAGCGGTTCGAGGGCGGGGGTGATGTATTCGTCGATGATCGCCGGCACCGCGTTCGAGAGCACCATCTCGAAGCCGTGGTCGCCGATGCGCCAGGCCATGTCGCCCTCGCCGACGGGCGTGATGCGGGTCTCGAAGCGGTCGAGCTGCAGGGCTTTCTCGCCGGGTTCCGGCGGGCGGGCGGTGACGATGCCGGCCGCGGCCCCGTCGGCGAAGAGGGATGCGGCGACGATCGAGTCGGGGTCCTCGGAGCTGCGCAGGTGCAGGGTGCAGAGTTCGGCGCTCGCGACGAGGACGACGGCGTCGGGGTCTGCGGCGACGAGCTGCGCGGCGAGCCGGAGGGCGGGCATCGACGCGTAGCAGCCCATGAATCCGAGGTGGAAGCGCTGCACCGAGGAGTCCAGCCCGAGCTCCCGCACGAGCATGAAGTCGGGGCCGGGCGCATAGAAGCCGGTGCACGACACGGTGATGATGTGGGTCAGATCGCCCGGGTGGATGCCGGGGGTCGCCGCGATCGCGGCCCGCGCGGCGTCCGCGTACATCCGGGTCGCGTGTTCGGCGTAGAGGTCGTTGCGGGCGGCGGTTCCGGGCGAGAGCAGCAGCCCGATTGCGCGATCGAAGAAGAGGGGTTCGCCCGGCGCCTCGCCGCCGAGTTCGGCGAGCACGGTGCGGCGGGTGCGGATGCCGGAGGCGTCGAACGCGGTCGTCACGATGCGCTGGGCGAGGCGCCCGAGGCCCGGCTGGTCGCGGAACACATCGCGCACCTCGTCCTGCACGAGCACCGTCGGCGGGACGACGGTGGCGATGCCTCGGAGCAGTGCGGCCATCAGCGCCCCTCCGGCGGGGTGATCGTGTGCGTGGTGCCGGCGGCCGCCTGCACGACCACGAGTTCGGTGGGCGCCTTCGGCTTGAGGCGGCCGAAGAGCCAGACCATGGTGATGCCGAGGGCGCACCAGATGCCCATCGAGATCATCGACCAGGAGAATGCGGCGGCGAGCGCGTCGGCGTCGGCCCAGCCGGCATTCGTGCGGCGCATGTCGACGCCGGCGTACACGGAGGCGATGATGGCGGTCATCACGGCCGAGCCGACGTAGCGGGCCATGTTCGAGATGCCGGAGGCGGCGGCGACCTGGCGGGGTTCGACGCAGGAGGTCGAGATCGACGAGCACGGTCCGTTCTGCAGGCTCATGCCGACGGCGAGCGCGATGAGGGGCACGACGAAGAGGGCGTACCCCCAACCGGCGTGCACGAAGGCGAGCACGATGCACGCTGCCGTCATGATGACGAACCCGACGCCGATCGTGGTGCGTGCCCCGATCTTGGCGACGATCGGGGTGATGAGCGGCGAGAGCACTACGGCGGCGGCCGCGACGGGCAGGGTCGCCAGGCCCGCCTGGAAGGAGTCCATGCCGAGCGCGTCGGGGTCTTGGAAGTACGGCTGACGACGTACATGATCGCGTTGATGGTGCCGGCGCCGAGCAGGATCGACAGGGTCGCGCCGACGAGCACCCGGTTCTTCAGCAGTTTCAGGTCGATGAGCGGGGCCTTCACGCGTCGTTCGACGAGCACGAATCCGATGGCGGCGGCGACGGTGATCGCGAAGCAGAGCAGCGTCGGCAGCGACAGCCAGCCCCACACGTCGCCGTTGGTGAGGGCGAAGATGAGCGGAGCGAGCACGGCGGCGATGAGCACGGAGCCGGCGAAGTCGATGGATCGGGGCCGGTCGGGGTCGTTGGATTCGGCGACGGCGGCGAGGGCGACGGGGATGCAGGCGGCGCCGATGGCGGCGTCGATCCAGAACAGTCCCTGCCAGCCGAGGGTGGATGCCAGCAGGCCGCCGACGAGGGGGCCTGCGGCCGCGCCGACGGCCGAGGCCGCACCCCAGAGGGTCACGGCGCGCAGTTGGGCTTTGCCGGTGTTCGCCGCGGAGATGAGGCTCATGCCGCAGGCGAGGATCGTGGCGCCGGCGGCGCCCTGGATGCAGCGGCCGGCGATGACGGTGATGCCGTCCTGGGCGAGGGCGATGAGCACGCAGGAGCCGACGAAGAGCACGAGCCCGCCGAGGAAGATCTTGCGGCGGCCGAAGACGTCGCCGAGGGATCCGGCGGTCACGATGACGGCGGCGCCGACGAGGGAGTAGCCGGTGACGGCCCATTGCAGGGTGGTCGCCGGGGTGCCGGTGTCGTCGGCGATCGCGGGGATGAGGATGGCCACCGCCGAGGTGTTGGCGTTCACGACGAGCGCCGAGATGCACGTCGCGATGAGCGCCCCCATGGCGTTCCGTTTCGCCGTCGCCGTCTGTTCGCTCACGTGGTCCCCCCGACTCGTGCGCCTGTCTGGAACGTACCCCGGACGGGGTGGGCGGTCAATGGATTGCGAGCACGATGAGGCCGCCGCCGTGAACTCCGCCGCAAGCGCAGCGCCCGCCCGGCATCCGCCCCCGCCCTCACCGGCGAGGCCGCCGCCGGCCGCTGACCCGCCTGCTCCGCAGCCTGGCAAATCTACGACGAACGCCCCGCGAACCTACGACGGGCTCGCATCGGCGCCGCGAGCACGACGCGCCGACTCACCCCGCGAGCCGGCTCGCCGCGAGCCGATTGAGCGAGACCTGCTGCTCGGCCGCATCGATCGCGAGCCGCCGGTGCACCTCGGGGGGCACGCGCACCATGAACTTGCCCGAGTAGGAACGATCCGCCAGCGCCTCGGGCGGCATCTCCCCCGAGTCGCGCATGTCGTCGAGCACTTCCGCCACGAGGTCCCGGATGCCCTGGAACGCTTCTGCCTGATCCTCGGCGAGCCAGGACAGCGAGGGGAATTCGGCGACCGTGCCGACGAACTCGTCGTCCTCGGCCGACCAGCGCACCCGGTAGGTGTAGTGATCTGCGTTCACGATGCCTCTCCTTCCAGCTTGTCGATCGCGGCGAGCACCTGCCGTACCTGGTAAGGCTTCGCCGATCCGTGGTCGTTCTGGATGTTCACTCGCGGGTCGCCTCTCCACGGCATCCGATACACGCGATGCGAGGTGCCCTGCTGCCGGGGTTCTCCGAAGTAGTGATCGCATACCTTCGCGAGGTCCGCGAACCGGATTCCCTTCGGACTGTTCCGCATCTTGCTCAGCAGCGTCGCAATCCCCGGCATGCAAAGATGATATCACTATTGATACTGCAATCGGGATCACCCCCTGGCAAAGCTACGACGAACACTCCGCGAACCTACCGAACACCCCCTGGCAAATCTACGACGGACGCCCCGCGAAACTACGACGGGCGGATAGGGTGGCCCCATGGAGCTCATCAAGCGCCACATCACCGGCTTCGCCGAGGAGGTCCTCGACGCCTTCCCGGCAACCGTCATCCAGGGCGCACGCCAGGTCGGCAAGTCGACGCTCGCCGCGGAGCTCGGCGCCACCCGCAACGCCCGGTTCTTCACCCTCGACGATGAACGGACCCGGGCCGCCGCCGTCGAAGACCCGGAAGGGTTCGTCAATCAGCACCCCGACGGCCTCACCGTCATCGACGAGGTGCAGCGCCTGCCATCCCTGACCCTCTCGATCAAGGCCGCCATCGATCGCGACCGCAGGCCGGGGCGTTTTCTGCTCACCGGCTCGAGCGACCTCCTCCGACTCGCCGGCCAGAGCGACAGTCTCGCGGGTCGGGCGGTCACCGTTCGCCTCCGACCGTTCTCGCAAGGCGAGATCCGCGGCGTCCACGATGATTTCGCCGCACGCTTCCGCGCGGGCATCCCGTTCTCCGACGTGACGACGGAAGTCGACCGCGCCGCATACGCGCAGATGATCGTCACCGGCGGTTACGCGAACGTCCAGGGGCTCACCCTGAAACTCCGCGGCGCCTGGTTCGATGCGTACGCGGAACGGCTCGCGACCCGCGACGCCCCCGAAGTCGCCGGCATCACCGATCCGAGCCGACTCGGCTCCCTGCTCCGTCTCCTCGCCGCGAACCAGGCCGGCGAACTCGTGAAGGCTCGCCTCGCGCGGGCGGCCGGCATCCCTCCGACCTCGATCACGGCGTACCTCGATGCGATCCAGACCCTCTATCTCATAGACGTGCTTCGCCCGTTCACCGCGAACCTGACGAGCCGTGAAGTCGGCCGAGTGAAGGCGTCGGTCGCGGATTCGGGACTTGCCGCCCGCCTCTCGCACGTCACCGCGGCACAGCTGCTCCCGATCGACGGCACCGCGAACCATCTGGGCGGCCTCCTCGAAGGGTTCGTCGTCGGGGAGCTCCTGAAGCAACGGTCGTGGTCGAGCGAGGAGTACGAGCTCTCGCATTACCGAACCCGCGACGGTCATGAAGTCGATCTCGTGCTCGAGTTCGCCGACGGGCAGATCCTCGGTCTCGAGGTGAAGGCGGGCGAGACGTTCCGGCCCGACCACTTCTCGGGACTGAGAACGCTGCGCGACCGGCTCGGCGATCGCTTCGCCGGGGGAATCGTGCTGAACACCGGCAGGACCGGGTACCGCTTCGCCGAACGGCTCTGGGGATTGCCCGTCTCGGCCCTCTGGGAACCCCTCCCCTCTTGACGCGCCACCGCCCCACCCGGTTACCTGAGAACGACGGCGTGGGGGCGCCGACCGAGGGGGGACGATGGCCCAGGGCATCTCGAGTGGAGAGGCGCTCGCGACGAACGCCTACCGCTACTATTTCCCGCTCGTGCGCAACCTCGGGCAGGTCGAGCGCTTCGTGACCACGGGGCTCGACGCCATGCCGCCGGCCCGCTTCAACGCCTTCTCGCACGCGCGCGGGCTCGCCGGCCCCGCCGACGACACCCCGCGCTCGATGGCGCAGCTCGACCTCTCCGTCGGCCCGCTGCTGCTCGACGTGCCCGCCGCCGGCGACCGCTATTTCGTACTGCAATTCGTCGACGCCTGGACGAACGACATCGCCTACCTCGGCACCAGGAGTTCGGGTGCGGATGCCGTGAGCGCCGTCATCCTGCCGCCCGGCCGCACCGGGCCGCTGCCGGCCGGCGCCCCGGCCGATGCGATCGTCATCCCGGCATCCACCGGCATCGTCTCGATCGTCGGCCGATACGCGTGCGACGGCCCCGCCGACCTGCCGGCCGTGCACGCACTGCAGGAGCAGCTCGTGCTCTCGCAGCTGCGCGAGAGCTTCGCCCCGGCGGCAGGCATCGCCCTGCCCGAGGAGGTGGATGCCGAGCTCACCTTCTGGGAGCAGGCGCGCTGCTGGTCGCTCGCCTACCCGCCGGCCGAGCACGACGTCGAGTACGCGCTGGCGTTCGCCGACCTCGGGCTGGTCGATGCCGACTCGCCGTTCCCGCAGCTGGATGCGCCGACGCGCCGATTCCTCATCGCCGGCGCCGAGGCGGGCCGCTTCGCGGTCGAGACCGCCGTGCAGGACGCATGGGCACCCGGCATCCACGCCCACGACTACAACGTGGACTTCTTCGGCCCGGGCACGATCGACGCCCCCGAATGGCGCATCGACGACCCCGAGGCGCGCTTCACCGCCCGCGCCGTCGCCGCCCACGCCGACCTCCGGGGCGCGCACGGGTACGAAACCGAGTACGCGCGCGAGCACCGCGCGCCGCACCGGCCGGCCGGCCCGCCCGCGGCGGCCGCGCCGGCATCCGCACCGGCATCCGCACCCCCGCCGGTCTCGACGCAGCCGTTCTCGGGCTGAGCGCCCCGCCGCACCCCCTGGACCCGGGCCGGGCGTTGCACTAGATTCGCGAGTGAGCGCTCGGGGGAGCGCACGCGGAGCCCGGCTCCGCACGGGGGGAGAGCACCATGAGCTTCTGGCAGAGTTTCTGGGACGTCATCTGGTGGTTCCTGTGGGCGTTCGTCTTCATCGCCTACCTGTTCGCCCTGTTCGCGGTCATCATCGACCTGTTCCGCGATCAGAAATTGAACGGGTGGTGGAAGGCCGTGTGGATCATCTTCCTGATCTTCGTGCCCTTCCTCACGGTGCTCGTCTACCTCATCGCGCGCGGATCCGGCATGGCCGAGCGCAGCGCGAAAGAGGCCGGTCAGGCGCAGAAGGCGACCGACGACTACATTCGCGACGTCGCCGGATCGAGCCCGTCGGACGAGATCGCCAAGGCCAAATCGCTGCTGGATGCCGGAACGATCACACCCGAGGAGTTCGCCTCGATCAAGGCGCACGCCCTCAGGCGCACGGGCACGCCGGCCTGAGGCCGCGGGCGCTGCCGCACGGCGGCCTGGGTCTCGATACGGCCGCGAGCGGCCTACTCGACCGGCGGTCGTCGGTCGAGTAGCGGCGTATCGAGACCCGGCGGTGCCGTCGGTCGAGTAGCGAGCGCCAGCGAGCGTATCGAGACCCGGCAGTGCGGTCGTCGGCGGGTCTCGATACGGCCGCGAGCGGCCTACTCGACCGGCGGTCGTCGGTCGAGTAGCGAGCGCAAGCGACGCGATCGTCGGTCGAGTAGCGAGCGCCAGCGAGCGTATCGAGACCGGCTGCCGCGGCCCCACGGCATCCACTCGCCGCCCGCGCCTACCCGTCGGTCGGGTCGAGCACCTCGAGCATCGAGCCCTGCACGAACCCGGCCCACTCGTAGGCGGCGCGCAGATAGTCGTCGCGGCGAGTGTCGCCGTCGATGGCCACGACCGTGTCTTCGTCGAGTCCGACGCGTTCGGCGAGGATGAGGCGCAGGTCGGTGAGGAAGGTCAGCCAACCCCATGCCTGCGATTCGTCGAGCACGATCTCGACGCCGTCGGCCTCCTCGTCGAGCGAGGTCGCATCCCGCACCGCCTGCGCCGCCTGGCGTTTGCCGTCGAGGAGCCCGTCGCGCGTGTACCGGGCGAACTCGGCGGCGGCCTCGCGGTCGTCCGGGTAGGCGTTCGGCAGCAGCCGGCCGAGGGCGGGGTCGTCTTCGGCGCCGAGCAGCAGCACCGAGTCGACCTGGTCGGCGAGTTCCGACAGCAGCAGCGCCTCTTCGGATTCGAGGACGAGCTTGACGCCCTCGCCTCCGGGGCGCGTGGCGACGATCATGATCCGCTCCGCTGCAGGGTGGCCTGCAGGCCGTAGCCGTGCATGGCCTCGACGTGGCGTTCCATGGCCTCGCGGGCGCCGGTGGCGACGACGGCGCGGCCCTCGTGATGCACGCACAGCATGAGGCGTTCGGCTTCGTCGGCGCCGAATCCGAAGTAGCTGCGGAAGACATAGGAGACGTAGGTCATGAGGTTGACCGGATCGTCCCAGACGACGACGTTCCACGGCACGGCGCGGCGGGCGGATGCCTCGGCCTCCGTCTCCACGGCTTCGAGCGTGTCGGTCACCCTTCCAGATTGACACGATTCCCCGCGCCGGGGAGCCTTTGCCGCCCCTCTTCCCCCTTTTCCCAGCCTCCCCGCGCTGCGCCTCCCCGCCGCGCCTCGCCTGCTCCCTCCCCATCTGCTCCCTCCCGTCTCTCTGCGCAATGCAGGAGCGCACACGTGTCGCGAGCGGTTCTGCCGCATACCGGGAGGCGACACGCCGTGCGGCTTCCTGCATTGCGCAGAGAGCAGGCGGGGGTGGATGCCGGGGCGCGGTGCGGATGCCGGGGCACGGCGCGGATGCCCGGGCGACAGTGCGGATGCCGAGGCACAGTGAGGATGCCGGGGGCGATGCCCGGGGCGATGCCGGGGCACGGCGCGGATGCCCGGGGCGCGGCGAGCCCCGGGCCCCCTCAGCGAGCGCGCGTCGAGGCGGTGACGGTGAACTTCGCGTTGCGCGCGATCTGGCGGGTGGGGCCCACGATGCGTTCGAGCCGGCCGCGGTAGCGGAGGTGCGAGTTCCAGACGCACCAGAGCTCGGCGCCGGGCGCGAGGGCACGGGCGGCTTCGGCGAAGAGGTGCTCGGCGATCCCCTCGCTGAGGGCGGCGCCGGAGTGGAAGGGCGGGTTCAGCACGACGAGCCCGGCCGCGCCGTCGGACAGGAACTCGAGCCCGTCGGCGCGGTGCACCTGCACCTCGACTCCGTTCGCGGCGGCGGTCTCGCGGGCGGATGCGGCGGCGGCGGCCGAGCGATCGCCGGCGACGACGTCGAACCCGCGGCGGGCGAGCCATGCGGCGACGATTCCGGTGCCGCAGGCGAGGTCGACGGCGGGGCAGGGCCGTGCCCCGGCATCCATCGCGTCCCGGCGGCCGTCCGCGCGCCCTGCCTCGTCGCCACCATTCCCGAGATCGCCACCATTTCGGAGATCGCCACCGATTCGGATGGATTCAGCCCCATTCATCCGAATCCGTGGCGATCTCCGAATCGGTGGCGGCCCCCCGGTGTCTCCTGCGGCAGCGGGTGCCGGGCCGGGCGAAAGCGCCCCGGCATCCGGCGCCGGGCCGGGCGAGAGCGCCCCGGCATCCACTGCGGCATCGAGCTGCTCGAGCAGGAACCGCGTGCCGATGTCGACGGACGCGCCCGCGAACACGCCGCCGTGGGCGACGATCTCGAGGCCGAGGGCGTCGTCGCGGCTCCGCTTCGGCCAGGCCACGGCGCCCGGCACGGGCTCGCGCGCGATGAGCACGCGCGATTTCTGCCGGGCGAGGCTGACGTCCAGGCGCCGGAAGTGCCGGCCGAGCACCTCGTTCATCGCCGTCGTCATGTGCTTGAGGCGACCGCCGGCGACGACCGCGACGCCGGGGTCGGCATGGCGGGCGATGAGGGCGGCGAGCTCGTCGAGGCGGTCGAGGGAACGCGGCAGCCGGAGCAGCACGAGGCGCGCGCCGGCGAGCAGCTCGGGGCCGAGCGGCAGGGTGCGGATGCCGCGAGCACCGACCCGTTCGGCGTTCGCCGCGATGGCCCGCTCCCCCGTGATCGCGTCGGTATGCGCGCGAACCCCCTGCCCCGAGTGGATGCCGTGGCGCGCCGCAGCACCCGCCGCGCCCATCGCCGCCGCACCCGCGGCATCCGCCCCCGCCGCACCCGCGGCATCCGCCGCCGCTGCGCCCGCAGCACGCGCAGCATCCGCCCCCGCCGCACCCATCGCCGCCGCATCCGCGGCATCCACCGCACCCGCGGCATCCGCCGCCACCGCCTCGACGGCGCCGATCGTGAGCGCGCCGTATGCATCGTCGAGGGTCACGACCTCGTCCGGCGCAGCCTCCGCGAGCCACGGCGCGGCCTCGTCCAGGATGAGCGCGTCGGCGGCATCCCAGGCCCGCAGCCCCTCACCCTCGGGGTCGGGCCACCGCCGCAGTCGATCGAAGTCCACCCTCCGACCGTAATCGCACGCTGCCCGCGGGGTCGTCACGGCGCTCGAGGCTCCGCCCCACCCTCGGCGCCGGAATCTCTGCGCAATGCAGGATCGCGCACGGCGTGTCGCGGCGCCCATGCGGGAGACGGGGCCGCGACACGCGCGCACTCCTGCATTGCGCAGGGGGTATGGAGGCGCACAGCATGGGGGGCGCACAGCATGGGGGGCGCAGGCGGCACGAACCACGATTGGGCCAAGCTCGTGCTCGTCGACGGCGGCTGGCCGGTCACCGAGGAGAACGTCGCGGTGATCACCCGGTGGATGCGGCAGGAGAACGGCCCCGACAACTGGTGGAACCGCAACAACCCGTTGAACAACGGCTACGGTTCGGGCGGCGGTTCGGGCCTGGGCAGCTACGGCACCCTGGTGGATGCCGCCCGGTACGCCGCCGACAACCTGAAGGCGCGTTCCTTCTATACCGACATCGTCGCAGGCCTCGAACACGGCGACGACGCGGATGCCACGGCGGCGGCGATCTGGGCCTCGCCGTGGGCGTCGAGCCACTACGGCAACGGCACGCACTGGTCGACGACGCCGGTGCCGGTCGTGACCGCGCCGGCCGAAGCCTGGGGCTGAGCCCCGGCGCGTTCCGCATCCCCGAGTGGATGCCCCACGCGCCGTACGCGCGGGCGCGAACCATACCGCATCCACCCCGGAACATCGTGGCGTGATTGCGACACCGATCCACTCGCTTTGGCGGCGATGAGTCGCGCTCTCGCACGCCGTGCTGCAGATTATTGCGCCGGAAACGTGTCGGAAACGCGATTCGATCACGATCTTGCGAAGGAATCGCACATCCTCGCCACGTGTGGTTAGACTCCGATTCATCCTGCCGTGACGCAGGAACCCGACACATTCATCACTGCGATCCCTAAAGGGGGGTACCCGGGCTGTGATCAAGTACCTGTTGCGACGCACGGTCAGCTGGCTGCTGCTGATCTTCGTCGCGACCAACGTCACGTATTTCCTGGCCTGGGGATTCCTCGATCCGCGGAGCAACTACGTCGGCCGGCGCCCCCCGCTCAGCTACGACCAGATCTCCGCGATGCTCGAACCGCACAACCTGAGCGACGCCGTGCCCCTCGCCGAACGCTGGTGGACGTGGCTGACCGGCATCTTCCTGCGGTGGGACTGGGGCGTCAGCGCCGTCGGCGACTCCGTGAACGACCAGATCGCCTACCGCATGTGGGTCAGCGCCGAGCTCATGCTCGGGGCGACGATCATCATGACGGTGCTCGGCATCGGCCTCGGCGTCTACACCGCCTCGCGGCAGTACAAGCTCGCCGACCGCATCGGCCAGGCGACCTCGATCATCACGATGAACATCCCGATCATCGTCGCCGCCCTCGCGATCGTCATCATCGCGATCGACATCAACCAGGCAGTCGGCACCCGCATCTTCTACGTGACCGGGTCGGCGAACCCCGAGATCACCGGCTTCTTCCCCGCCCTCATCGACGTCCTGCAACACCTGATCCTGCCCACGCTCGCGCTCGTCCTCACCGGCTACGCGGCGACGCACTTCCTGCAGCGCTCGCTCCTGCTCGACAACATCAACGCCGACTACGTGCGCACGGCCCGCGCCAAGGGCCTGACGAAGCAGCAGGCGATCCGCAAGCACGCGCTGCGCACCTCGCTCATCCCGGTCGCCACGCAGGTCGCCTTCTCGATCCCGGCGATCTTCACGGGCGCGATCCTGACCGAATCGATCTTCGGCTGGAACGGCATGGGTCGCTACTTCATCACGACCATCGCGACGAACGACGTCCACGGCGTCGTGGCCGTCGCGGCCTTCGGCGCGGTGCTCACCGCGATCGGCGCCCTGCTCGCCGACATCGCGGTCGTCATCCTCGATCCTCGAGTGCGGGTGAGCTGACATGTCCGATATGACCACCGATCCCCTGCAGCACGGCGACACCGACGTCGCGGCGGTCCAGCCGCTCGGCGAGGGCGGCCCGTCCCCCCGCAAGCGCATGTCGAAATGGCGGCTGTACACGCGCCGTTTCATGCGGAACCGGCCCGCCGTCGCCGGCGCGATCATCTTCGTGATCATCGCCCTGTTCGCGATCTTCGGCGACCTCATCGCGCGGTACCCGTACCAGGATCTCGACTTCCTCTCGATCTCGAAGCCGCCGTCGGCCGAGCACTGGTTCGGCACGAACGACGTCGGCAACGACACCTTCGCGCAGGTCGTGCACGGTCTGCAGCGCTCGCTCATGATCGCCCTCATCGTCTCGATCGGCACGACCGTGATCTCGGCGATCATCGGCGCCTCGGCCGCGTTCTTCGGCGGGGTGTACGAGCGGGCGATGCTGCTGCTCATCCACTTCCTGATGGTCATCCCGACCTTCCTGCTGCTGTCGATGATCTCGAACGACTCGGGCGGCGACTGGCGGGTGATCGCGTTCGCGCTGATCATCATCGGCTGGTTCTTCCCGGCCCGCACGATCTGGACGCTGTCGCTGTCGATCCGCGAACGCGACTACATCGCCGCCGCCCGATACACCGGGGTCGGCGGGTTCAAGATCGTCATGCGGCACATGCTGCCGAACATCGGCTCCCTCCTCGTCATCCAGTTCACGCTCGGCGTCGTCAGCGCCGTCATGACCGAGACGGGCCTGTCGTTCATCGGCTTCGGCGTGAAGACCCCCGACGTCTCGCTCGGCTCCCTCATCGGCCTCGGCGCGAGCTCGATCACGAGTTCGCCGTGGCTGTTCTACTTCCCCGCCGGCGTGCTGACCCTGCTGACCGTCTCGATGGCGCTCGTCGCCGACGGCCTGCGCGACGCCCTCGACCCGACCTCCGCGGCTGGAGGTCGCGCATGACCGCCCCCGTCCTCTCCGTCCGCGACCTGCAGGTCACCTTCCCCTCCGAAGCGGGGCGGGTGGATGCCGTCCGCGGCGTCTCCTTCGACCTCGAGGCCGGGCGAACGCTCGGCATCGTCGGCGAGTCGGGCTCCGGCAAGTCGGTCACGTCGCTCGCGATCATGGGCCTGCTCGCAGACACCGCCCACGTCGAGGGTTCGGTGCGCTTCGACGGCAAAGAGCTCATCGGCCTCACCGACCAGCAGATGTCGCGCATCCGCGGCAACGGCATGTCGATGGTGTTCCAGGATCCGCTGACCTCGCTCACCCCCGTGTTCACGGTCGGCGACCAGCTCGTCGAGGCCCTCACCATCCACAAGGGCATGTCGAAGCGGCAGGCGTGGGCGCGTGCGATCGAACTGCTCGAGCTCGTCGGCATCCCGAACGCATCCAAGCGCGTGAAGTCGTTTCCGCACGAGTTCTCCGGCGGCATGCGCCAGCGCGTCGTCATCGCGATCGCGATGGCCAACGACCCGAAGCTCATCATCGCCGACGAACCGACGACGGCCCTCGACGTCACCATCCAGGCCCAGATCCTCGACCTGCTGCGCACCGCGCAGCGGGAGACCGGTGCCGCGGTCGTCATGATCACCCACGACATGGGCGTCGTCGCGAACATCGCCGACGACGTGCTCGTCATGTATGCGGGCAAGCCCGTCGAGCAGGCCCCGGTCGGCGAACTGTTCGCCCACACGCGGATGCCGTATTCGATCGGTCTGCTCGCCGCGATCCCGCGCGTCGACAAGTCCGAGAAGACCCCGCTCGTGCCGATCAAGGGCAACCCGCCCTCGCTCGTCGAGCTGCCGAAGGGCTGCCCGTTCGCCCCGCGCTGCCCGATCGCGATCGACGCATGCCGCGAGGCCGAGCCCGAACTGCTGCCGGTGCCCTCGCTCGTCGAGGCCGGCACGCACGTCGCCGACCACAAGGCGGCCTGCATCCGCGTCGCGGGCATCGAAGACGGCCTCATCGACGGCGAGCCGGTCTTCCCGGTGCCCGAGATCCCCGAGTCCAAGCTGACCCGCACGCCCCGCGAGGAGCGCCCGATCACCCTCGAGGTGAAGAACCTCCGCAAGGAGTTCCCGCTGCTGAAGGGCGCGTTCCTGAAGCGCCGCGTCGGCACGGTCTACGCGGTCAACGGGCTCGATTTCGACGTGCGCCAGGGCGAGACGATGGCGATCGTCGGCGAGTCGGGTTCGGGCAAGACGACGACGCTGCTGGAGATCATGGATCTCGCCAAGCAGCAGCACGGCGACATCAAGATCGGCGGCGTGAGCGTCGCCGATCTGAAGAGCCGTTCGGCCGAGCGCAAGCTGCGCCGCGACCTGCAGATCGTCTTCCAGGATCCGATGGGCGCGCTCGACCCGCGCATGACCGTCGGCGACGTCATCGCCGAACCGCTGCGGACCATCGGGATGAAGACCGACCCGGCCGGGCGCCGCGTCGACGAGCTCATGGAGCTCGTGGGCCTGAACCCCGATCACGCCGACCGGTTCCCGGCCGCGTTCTCGGGCGGGCAGCGCCAGCGCATCGGCATCGCCCGTGCGCTTGCGAGCGAACCGAAGATCGTCGTGCTCGACGAGCCGGTCTCGGCGCTGGACGTGTCGATCCAGGCCGGCGTCATCAACCTGCTCGACGAGCTGAAGGTCAAACTCGGCCTCTCCTATCTCTTCGTCGCCCACGACCTCTCCGTCGTCAGGCACATCGCCGACCGGGTCGCGGTCATGTACCTCGGCTCCTTCGTCGAATACGGCGATGTCGACGCCGTATTCGACAACCCGCAGCACCCGTACACCGAGGCGCTGCTCTCGGCGATCCCGATCCCCGATCCGGTCGCGGAACGCGGGCGCGAGCGCATCGTGCTCACCGGCGACCTGCCGAGCCCGACCGACGACAGCCCCGGCTGCAAGTTCGTCAGCCGGTGCCCGCTGTACCAGACCCTCGACGACGCGCGGAAGGCGCGCTGCGAGACCGAGACCCCGGCACTGACCGGCGCGGAGGGGGTGCACACGAACGCCTGTCACTGGAGGTGACGGGCGCCGGGCATCCACTCCGCGAACCCCCTGCACTGGCATTCCCCCCGAGAGGAGCACGAGCGAAGAGCATTGAGCGTGACCCACTGACAACACATTCCATTCCAACCGGAGCGCCCACGAGGCGTGAAAGGAACATCATGAAGCTCAAGAATCTGGCCGCGATCGCGGCGGGCGCGGCACTCGTGCTCACCGTCAGCGCGTGCAGCAGCGGTGGCGGCAACGAGGCCACCGAGTCCAAGGCCCCGGCCGAGACGAAGACCGCCGACTACAACCCCCAGGAGCGCGACGCGCTGCAGGAGGGCGGCGAGGTCACCTTCCCGATCGGCGAGATCCCGCCGCAGATGAACCCGTTCCAGGCGGACGGTTCGGTCGACACCTCGACCCTGTGGGACTGGTACAACCCGCAGCTCATCCTCTTCACCCCCGAGGGCGAGGCGTACAAGAACGACGCCTACCTCGACGGATGGGACATCGAGACCGAGGACGGCAAGACCGTCGTCACCTTCACGTTCAACCCCGACGCGCACTACAACGACGGCACGCCGATCGACTGGACCGCGATCGACACGACGTGGAAGGCCAGCAACGCGACGAACGAGGCCTACCAGGCCTCCTCGACCGACGGCTACAAGCTGATCGAGTCGGTCGCGGCCGGCGCCGACGACAAGCAGGCCGTCGTCACCTTCGGCCAGGAGTACGCCTGGCCCGAGGGTCTCTTCAACAACATCCTGCACCCGGCCGTGAACTCGCCCGAGGTGTACAACACCGGCTACCTGAACACGCCGAACGAGCAGTGGGGCGCCGGGCCGTACACGATCGACAAGTTCGACTCGAAGGGCGGCACGATCACCTTCGTGCAGAACCCCGAGTGGTGGGGTGAGAAGGGCCTGCTCGACAAGGTCACCTTCCGCATGCTCGACGACACCGCCGAGATCAACGCCTTCAAGAACGGCGAGGTCGACATGGCCGCGACGGGCACGAAGGACCGCCTCGCGCAGGTCGAAGACCTCGACGGCGTCGTCACCTACCGCGCCATGCGCACGGCGACGAACCTCTTCACGCTCGACGCCGAGAACCCGCTGCTGTCGGACCTCGACGTCCGCAAGGCGATCTTCATGGGCATCGACCGCGACGCGCTGAAGGAGGTCGTCTGGGACGGCCTCGACTACAGCGAGGAGCCGGCCGGTTCGTTCACGCTGTTCCCCTTCCAGGAGGGCTATGAGAACAACCTCGACGCCGCCGGCTGGTCGTACGACCCCGAGGCTGCTGCGAAGCTCCTCGAGGACGCCGGCTGGGAAGAGGGCGAAGACGGCATCCGCGAGAAGGACGGCGAGAAGCTCTCCCTCACGCTGCCGCTCTTCGGCGACGACCCCATCGTGGAAGCCCGCGGCAAGGTCATCAACGCGCTCCTCAAGGAGATCGGCGTCGACATCAAGATCGACGTGCGCCCGTCGTCGGACTTCTCGACCGACTACAGCTCGAAGAACTGGGACGTCATGATGCTGGGCTTCAGCTCGTCCGACCCGTTCGGCTTCGCGTACTTCTGCCAGCTGTGGTGCTCCGACTCGGGTCTGAACCTCTCGGGTTCCGGCACGCCTGAGCTCGACGAGAAGATCCACGCGCTCGAGGCCATCGGCGACCCCGCCGAGCAGATCGCGGAGGGCAACAAGCTCGAGGCCGAGGCGTTCGCCGAGACCTGGGGTATCTTCCCGCTGTACGCCGGCCCCTCGATCTTCACGGTCAAGGAGGGCCTGGCCAACCTGACGCCCGAGTTCTACACCGGTCTCGACGGCTTCGGCCGCCAGCCCGTGGAGAACGTGGGCTGGGAGAAGTAACCTCTCTCGCACCTCGCAGGGGGTCGGCCTTCGGGCCGGCCCCCTGTGGCGTTGCCGAGTGTGGATGCCCCGGCGCGCCGCAGCTCAGTCGTCGCCGCGTTCGAGGGGCCGCCAGACGACGACTGCGGTCTCGCGGCGGGTGCGGGTGCCGGCGCGGAGCGTGATGACCTCGCCCTCGGTTCCGGCCGCGAAGACACGCCGGCCGGGGCGGTTCAGCATCTCGTCGGCGAGCGCCGATTCGAGTTCCCGCACCCGTGCTTCGAGCTCGGAGACCCGGTCTTCGAGGCCGAGCACGCGGCGGATGCCCTCGAGGCCGACGCCGTCGGCGGAGAGCTGCGCGATCTCGCGGAGTTGTTCGACGTCGCGCATCGAGTAACGGCGGGAGCGGCCCGCGGTGCGCCGCGGCGAGACGAGCCCGAGCCGGTCGTACTGGCGGAGCGTCTGCGGGTGCATGCCGGCGAGTTCCGCGGCGACGGAGATCACGAACACGGGGCTTGCGCGATCCATGTCGTCCTCCGTTCTTCTCGTTGCCGCCGTTCTTCAGCGGCGCCGTCGCTCGGCGGGTACCGTCCGGCAGTCATCGCCGCCCGGCATCCGCCGGCTCAGTCCTCGGCCCGCTCGAGCAGCTCGGCGCGCGGGTCTTCCTCGGGCAGTTCCGCGTCGAACGCGCGAAGCTTCTCCTCGGCATCCTTCGACAGATGCGACGGCACCGCAACCTGCACCTCGGCGAGGAGGTCGCCGGTGCCCTTCTGGGTCTTCACGCCGCGACCCTTGACCCGCAGCACGCGGCCGCTCGGGGTGCCGGCGGCGACCTTCAGCTTCACCGGGTCGCCGCCGAGGGTCGGCACGCGGATGGTCGCGCCGAGCACCGCCTCGGCGAAGGTGACCGGAACCGTCACGCGGAGGTTCAGTCCGTCGCGTTCGAAGACGGGGTGCTTGCGCACCGAGACGGTGAGCACGAGGTCGCCGTTCGCGCCGCCGTCGGGCGAGGGGTGGCCCTTGCCGCGCAGGCGGATCTTCTGCCCGTCGGCGACGCCGGCGGGGATGCGCACGGTGATCGGCTTGCCCTCGGGGGTCTGCAGGGTGATCTGGTCGCCCTTGGTGGCGGTGATGAAGTCGAGCGTCGTGGTCGCCGCGACGTCGCGGCCGGGGGTCGGCCCGCCCGCACCGCGGTAGCCGCCGGTGGACTGGCCGAAGCGACCCGAACCGAACAGGCCGCCGAAGAGGTCGTCGTAGTCGGCGCCGCCGCCGCCCTGCTGGAAGGTGAAGCGCTGACCGCCGCCGCCCTGGTTGAACATGCCGCCGAAGACGTCTTCGAAGCCGCCGGCCCCACCGGCGCCGCCGCCGGGCGCGGTGAAGCGCGCCCCCGAGCCCATGGCACGGATCTGGTCGTACTCCTTGCGCTGCTCGGCGTCGGAGAGCACCGAGTTCGCCTCGCTGATCTCCTTGAACTTCGCCTCGGCGGCCGTATCGCCTGGGTTCTGGTCGGGGTGGTATTTGCGCGCGAGTTTGCGGTACGCCTTCTTGATGTCGGCGTCGCTCGCGTCTTTGGAGACGCCGAGCACCTGGTAGAAGTCCTTGTCGAACCAGTCCTGGCTGGCCATCGGCACCCCCTTCTGTGTGTTCGTTGGTATGTGGACGCCGGTCGAGGAGCGAAAGTGGGGCGGGACCCTGGAAAGGGGGTCTCGATACGCTCCTTCGTCGCTACTCGACCGGCGGAGGTCGCTACTCGACCGGCGGAGGTCGCTACTCGACCGGCGGAGGTCGCTACTCGACCGGCGGAGGTCGCTACTCGACCGGCGGAGGTCGCTCCTCGACCGGCGGGAGGGGATGCGGTTACGCGGGCGTCTTGACGACGACCTTCGCCGCCCGAAGCAGCGTCGAACCGAGCGTGTAGCCCGTCTCGACCACCTCGGCGACGGTGTCGACCTCGACGTCGGACGAGGGCTGCTGGAAGATCGCCTCGTGCCTGGTCGGGTCGAAGGGCTCGCCGGGCTCGCCGAACGGCTCGAGCCCGAGCTTGCCGACCGCCGCGCGCAGCTTCGCCGCGATCGTCGCGAACGGGGCGTCGCCCTCGAGGTCGCCGTGCTTCTCGGCCCGGTCGAGGTCGTCGAGCACCGGCAGCAGCACGGCGACGGCGGAGCCGACCGCACGCTCGCGTTCGACCTCTCGGTTCGCCTCGGTGCGCTTGCGGTAGTTCGCATACTCGGCGGTGACCCGCTTGAGATCGGCGAGGTGCTCGTCGTTCGGCTCGGCCGTCTCGGCATCGGCCGCGTTCAGGATGTCTTCGACGGTGAGGGGCGCCTCATCGGCATCCGCACCCTCGGCATCCGGTGCCGCGGCATCCGCACCCGAATCCGGGGCGGCCCCGGGCGCCGCATCGGCACCCGGGGCGGCAGGCTGACGAACCTCGCCCGTCTCGGGGTCGATGCGCCGCCCAGCACCCTCAGAGGGCTCAGGGCGGATCACCGGCTCTTCGGGGTTGGTGTTCTCGTCGGTCATGGCCTTACTTCTTCTCGTCCTCGTCGTCGATGACCTCGGCGTCGACGACATCCTCATCGGAGTCGGCCGGCTGCTCGCCGGCGGGCTCGCCGCCCTCGGCACCGGCAGCGCCCGCGGCATCCGCCTGGCCCTGCTGGTAGATGGCCTCGCCCAGCTTGGACTGCGACTGCGAGAGCTTCTCGAACGCGGTCTTCACCGCGTCGTCGTCGTCGCCGGCGAGCGCCGTCTTCAGGGCGTCGACGTCGGCCTGCACCTCGGACTTCACGTCGCCGGGCAGCTTGTCCTCGTTGTCCTTGATGAGCTTCTCGACCGAGTAGGCGAGCTGCTCGGCGGAGTTGCGCGTCTCGGCGGTCTCGCGACGCTTCTTGTCTTCGGCGGCGTGCTCCTCGGCCTCGCGCACCATGCGGTCGATATCCTCCTTCGGCAGGCTCGAACCGCCCGAGAGGCGGATCGACTGCTCGCGACCGGTGCCCTTGTCCTTCGCGGTGACGTGAACGATGCCGTTCGCGTCGATGTCGAAGGTGACCTCGATCTGCGGGATGCCGCGGGGGGCCGGGGCGATGCCGGTCAGCTCGAAGGTGCCGAGCGGCTTGTTGTCGCGGGTGAACTCGCGCTCGCCCTGGAAGACCTGGATCGCGACCGACGGCTGGTTGTCGTCGGCGGTCGTGAAGGTCTCGGACCGCTTCGTCGGGATGGCCGTGTTGCGCTCGATGAGCTTGGTCATCATGCCGCCCTTGGTCTCGATGCCGAGGCTCAGCGGGGTGACGTCGATGAGCAGCACGTCCTTGCGCTCGCCCTTCAGCACACCGGCCTGCAGGGCCGCGCCGACGGCGACGACCTCATCGGGGTTGACGCCCTTGTTCGGGTCCTTGCCGGTCTCCTTCTTCACGAGTTCGGAGACGGCCGGCATACGCGTGGATCCGCCGACGAGCACCACATGGGCGATGTCGGAGACCTTGATGCCCGCTTCGCGGATGACGTCTTCGAAGGGCTTCTTCGTGCGGTCGAGCAGGTCGCTCGTCATGTTCTCGAACTCGGCGCGCGTGATCTTCTCGTCGAGGTTCGCCGGGCCCGATTCGGTCAGCGACAGGTACGGCAGCTGGATGCTCGCCGACATGCCCGAGGAGAGCTCCTTCTTCGCCTGCTCGGCGGCCTCCTTGAGGCGCTGCAGGGCGATCTTGTCGTTCGAGACGTCGACGCCGCTCGTGTCCTTGAACTTCTTGATGAGCCACTCGACGACGCGCTGGTCCCAGTCGTCGCCGCCGAGGCGGTTGTCGCCGGAGGTCGCGCGCACCTGGATGGTCGAGAAGTCGTCGTCCTTGCCCACCTCGAGGAGGGAGACGTCGAAGGTGCCGCCGCCGAGGTCGAAGACGAGGATGAGCTCGTCCTCCTTGCCCTTGTCGAGGCCGTAAGCCAGGGCGGCCGCGGTCGGCTCGTTGATGATGCGCAGCACGTTCAGACCCGCGATCTCGCCGGCCTCCTTGGTGGCCTGGCGCTCGGCGTCGTTGAAGTACGCGGGGACGGTGATGACGGCATCCGTCACCGTGTCGCCGAGGTACTGCTCGGCGTCGCGCTTCAGCTTCTGCAGGATGCGGGCCGAGATCTCCTGCGGCGTGTACTGCTTGCCGTCGATCGACTCGGTCTTCCAATCGGTGCCCATGTGGCGCTTGACCGACGAGATGGTGCGGTCGACGTTGGTGACGGCCTGGCGCTTGGCGGTCTCGCCGACGAGCACCTCGCCGTCCTTCGTGAAGGCGACGACCGACGGGGTCGTGCGGAAGCCTTCCGCGTTGGCGATGACGACGGGCTCCCCGCCCTCGAGGACCGAGACGACCGAGTTGGTCGTGCCCAGGTCGATTCCTACTGCACGTGACATGTGTGTTTCTCCTTCTTTCCGATGCGTTCGCCCGTTCGGCACCGCATCGGCGTGTGGCCCGGCCTGTACCCGACCCGCAGCCGAAAAGTCGTGCCCGTCAGAGTTGAGCCCTGACGGCTCAAGCTTTTCAGGCGCTCATTCGAGTGTCAAACTCGCTCCTCGAAACTTCAGTGTACTTGACTCAACTCTGTCGAGACCCCCGATATTCCCCCTCGTATCCCCCGAGTGGATGCCGCATGCGCACCCTGAGCCACATGCAAGCCGGAGACCTTGCGAATCACCTGGACGCAGCCGCCCCCGTTCGGGGGTCTCGACGCGCGTGCCGGCACCTCGCCCGCCTCACACGCCCCCGAAGAGGCACGTCACACCCGGCAGCTCGTCGAATCCCGCCGCGCGATCGGTGGTGAGCACGGTGCGATCGGTGGCGACCGCGGTCGCGGCGATGAGGAGATCGTGGGCGCCACGGGGGCGACCGGCCCGGTGGACGTGGGCGAGCAGGCGGGCGTGCGCTTCGGCGACCTTCGTGTCGTACACCTCGACCGGCAGGAGTTCGAGGGCCGCACGCACGAACTCCAGCCGTGACGCGCGCCGGGGTTCGGCGGCGAGCTCGACGCCGGTATGCAGTTCGGCGACGGTGACGGCGGCGACCGCCACGTCGTCGTCGGGCTCGATGAACGACCCGATCGCCCGACGCTCGCGCTCCGACGCGATGAGCACGCCGGTGTCGACGATCAGTCTGCGGGCCATGCCGGCTCGTCGAGTCGGACCGCCTCACGGGCCGCGCGGACGTCCGATGCGAACTCGAGGTCGACGCCCGTGCTCCACAGGAAATCGGCGAAGACGCGCCCGTTGCCCGCCCCCGCCGGGCGGATCTCCGCGATCCGCCGCCCCGCCCGGGTGACGATCACGGACTCCCCCTGCTCGACCCCGTCGAGCAGTGCCGCGAACGAGCGGCTCGCCTCGGTTGCACTCATCACTTTCATCGAATCAGATTATCTGATTCATCGAGCGTGCGCAATCCTCCGGCCGGCGCCGCGCCGAACCGCTACCCTGACGACGACGGACGGTTGGGGGAACCATGCGTGTCTGGAAAGCCGGAGCGGCGATGCTCGCCGCTGGAGGCCTCGTACTGATGCCGCTCGCTCCGGCGAACGCGGCCACAACGGTGACGGACTGCGACGGCCTCGTCGCCGCGCTCGGCGCGGGGGAGGATGTGCTGCTCGGCGCCGACATCGGCACCCCGGCCGGAGACTGCCCGACGGCGACCGTCGTCGGCGACGTGCGGCTCGACCTCGCCGGCCACACCCTGCAGCTCGTCTCGGCAGCCGTGAACGGCAGTGCCCTCCAGATCAGCGGCAGTGATCGCATCACCGTGGCCGGCCCCGGCACCCTCATCGCCGACGCGAGCGGCACCGACGCGGGTGCCGGCATCGGCGACGGCACGGGCCGGGCCGGTGGAGGCCACATCGTCATCGAGAGCGGCGACGTGATCGCCACCGGCAGCGAAAACGGGGCTGCCATCGGCGATCCGCTCATCCTGAAGCCGGCCGAGGGGTCGATCCTCATCGCGGGCGGCACGGTGCACGCGAACGGCGGCTTCCGCGCCGGCATCAATTCCCCCGATATCCGCATCACCGGCGGCGAAGTGACCGCAACGGTCGGCGCGGGCGGCGGCGGGGCAGCCATCGGCAGCACATTCTTCAGCGCGGGCGAGGTGCACATCAGCATCGAAGGCGGCGTCGTGGATGCCACGGGCAGCGATCGGGGGGCTGCCATCGGTGCCGGCTACTTGTCAGAGCACGCCGCGGTGACGATCACCGGCGGCACGGTCACGGCACGAGGGGGCGACCTCGGGTCCGCCCTCGGCGGCGGCGACATCTTGACCGGCGGCTCGGTGACGATCTCGGGCGGCGAGGTGAACGCGATCGCCGGCGCGAACGGCCGCGCGATCGGCGGCGGCGCCGGCTCCGGCACCGTCGCGTTCGCCCTCGACGGCCCCGCCGCGCTCACGACCGGCGGTATCAGCACGGCGACGACGACCGTGTCGAGCGGGTCGATGGATGCCGGCGGCGATCCATCGCTCGAAGCCTGGCCGACGACGCCGGGCGGCGACCCGGCCTACCTCTGCACCGTGCGGGTCGTGGGCGAGGACGGCGAGCCGGCCGACGGCGCCCTCGTCACCGCCGGCGCCGACTACCTCGCGCCCGCGCCGGGCGGCACCTCGTACACCTGGCTCCCGCTCGGAGCCGTGACGCTCGGCGCCGAATCCGGTGGGCTCGTCGCCGGACCGCTCGAGGCGACCGTCACCGAGGACGGATGCGGCGAGCCGGTCCTGCGACTCGGCGAGCCCGAGCCGACGCCGACGCCTACGCCCACGCCGACGCCGACGCCGACGCCCGAGCCGACCCCGACTCCCTCGCCGACGCCCGTGCCGCCGGGCCCCCGGCCGCCGAGCGACGACGCATCGCTTCCGGCGACGGGGCCGTCCCTCGGCGGTGCGCTCGCGATCGCGATGCTCGCCCTCGCGGCCGGCGCCCTCATGCGGCGACGGGCCCGCACCGCGCGCTGAACCCCGCCGGTTCCGTTCCGGGGGTCATTTCCCGCCATCGAACACGCATTTCGCGCATCGATGTGGCGGGATTCGACCCCCGGAACGCGGATACGGCGTTCCCAGAAGCGCCGCCGGGCGGATGCCGGGTGCGCCGTCAGGGCGCCGCGTCGGCGGCGAGGCGGAAGCCGAGGTGGCTCATGCCGGTGTCGATCGCCTGGGGGCGGCGGGCCGCCGGCCGGTAGCGCAGACAGTATTCGTCGGCGCAGAGGAAGGAGCCGCCCTTCACGACGCGACGCGGCACGCCGCCCGGTTGCGCCGCATCGACGCTGGCCTCGCGCCTCGCATCGGGCCCGCAGCATCCACCGGACGCGGATGCGGGCCCGGACGCGGATGCGGATGCGGACCCGGACGCGGATGCCGGGGCGCATCCGCACCCGCCGGCATCGCACGTGCACGCGCCCGGGCCGCAGCCGCAGCCGGTGCCGAACAGAGCCCACCAGTCCGACGTCCACTCCCACACATTGCCGGCCGTGTCGAAGAGGCCGAAGCCGTTCGGCGGGAACGAGCCGACCGGCAGCGTCGACCCCGTGCCGCGGTCGGGCCGCCACGGGAAGCGGCCGCCGCGCCAGTGGTTCGCGAGCGGATGCCCCTCGCGCTCCGGCTCGTCGCCCCACGTATACACGGCGCCCTCGAGGCCCCCGCGTGCGGCGAACTCCCACTCCGCCTCGCTCGGGAGACGCCCGCCCGCCCAGGCCGCGTACGCCTCCGCATCCTCCGCCGCGACGTGCACGACGGGATGCTCGGGACGATCGCCGATCGAGGAACCCGGGCCGAAGGGCCGCCGCCAATTCGCCCCCGGCATCCACACCCACCACTGGCTGAGATGCCGGAGGTCGACGGGGCCCGGCGTGCCGGTGAACACCATCGAACCGGGCACGAGGTTCTCGGCCGGGGCGCCCGGGTAGGCGGCCGGATCGAGCGGGTGCTCGGCGACCGTGCGGTACCCGGTCTCGCGGACGAAGCGCGCGAACTCGCGGTTCGTCACCTGGGCGGCGGCGATGCGGAACGGGGCGACGTGCGCGGGGTGCGCCGGCGCCTCCTCCGGATAGTGCGCATCGGACCCCATGCGGAACGTGCCGCCGGCGAGCGCCACGAAGCCGTCGGGGCGCGTCGCGGCATCCACCCCCGGACGCTCGGGGCGCGTCGCGGCATCCGCACCCGACGCCGCAGGCGCATCCACCCCCGAACCGGCCCCGACCGCGATGTCAATCACCGCCCGCGAGCGCCGTGAGCCGCTCGATCGCCTGATCGATGCTGAACGACGCCGGGCGCTGCCTCGGCGGGAACTCGGCGAACGTCGCCACGAACTCCGTCATGATCCGGTTCGCCGCGAAGATCAGGTAATTGTTGTCGAGGAACCAGTCGTAGTAGGTGTTCGAGGTCACATCGGCCCGCTCGTACGGGTCGGTGCGCAGGTTGAACAGCTTCGGGATGCGCAGCGGCACGAACGGTTCCGCCCAGATCGCCAGGGTGCCCTGGGCGCGCTGCTCCATGAACACCGCCTTCCAGTTGTCGTAGCGCAACGCGAGCACATCGCCGTCGTCGGAGATGTAGACGAGCCCGGCGCGCGGGCTGCGATCCGTCTCGCCCGTGAGATACGGCAGCAGGTCGTAGCCGTCGATATGCACCTTGAAGGTCTTCTCGCCGACCTCGGCGCCCTGCTTCATCGCCTCGACCGTCGTCGTGTCGCCGGCCGCCGCGAGGAACGTCGGCAACCAGTCGTGGTGCTGCACGATCTCGTTCGAGACGACCCCGGCGGGGATCCGCCCCGGCCAGCGGATCAGCTCCGGCACCCGGAAGCCGCCCTCCCAGTTCGTGTTCTTCTCGCTGCGGAACGGGGTCGTGCCGCCGTCCGGCCACGAGTTCACGTGCGGCCCGTTGTCGGTCGAATACACGACGATCGTGTCGTCGGCGATGCCGAGCTCGTCGAGCTGATCGAGCAGCCGCCCGACGATCTCATCATGGTCGACCATCGTGTCGTGGTACGGCGACTGCCACCGGCCCGCCCGGCCCAGGCTCTCCGGCTTCGGATGCGTGCGCAGATGCATGTGCGTCGTGTTCATCCACACGAAGAACGGCGTCTCGGCCGCAGCCTGGCGCCCGATGAAATCCATCGCCGCATCCGCGAACTCGTCGTCGATCGTCTCCATGCGCGTGCGGGTCAGCGGCCCCGTATCCTCCACGCGCTGCCGGCCGCGCCGCCCGAACCGCCCGTCGACCGTGTCGTCGTCCACATCCGACGCGTACGAACGGATGACGCCGCGAGGCCGCGCCTGCTCCTGGAAGTCCGGGAACTCGACCGGATCCGGCCAGTTCGGAAGCTCCGGCTCCTCCTCGGCGTTCAGATGGTAGAGGTTGCCGTAGAACTCGTCGAAGCCGTGCACCGTCGGCAGGAACTCGTTCTTGTCGCCCAGGTGGTTCTTGCCGAACTGGCCGGTGGCGTAGCCGAGCGGCTTCAGCAGCTCCGCGATCGTCGGATCCTCGGCCTGCAGCCCGACATCCGCACCCGGCACCCCCACCTTGCTGAGGCCCGTGCGATACACGCTCTGCCCCGTGATGAACGACGCGCGCCCGGCCGTGCAGCTCTGCTCGCCGTACGAGTCCGTGAACCGCATGCCCTCCTCGGCGATGCGGTCGATGTTCGGCGTCCGATACCCCATCAGGCCGTCGCTGTAGCAGCTCAGATTGCTGATGCCGATGTCGTCGCCCCAGATGACGAGGATGTTCGGCTTCCCGTTCGGCATGATCCCCCCGATCCGCGCCGCCCCCCGGCGCCTGCCCTGCTGCCACGCTAGCCGAGCGGAGGCGCGGGCGGTAGCGCTCACCGCCCGGTGCGCTCGCGCGGCGCCCGTCAGGCGGGGGTTTCCTCGCCGTCGACCGTGACGTGCGTGTAGGGCAGAGATGCCTCGGGGCCGGCGTCGCCGCCCAGGCGCCCGACGAGGCGCTCGCGGGCACGGCCGAGGTGCACGGCCAGCAGCGCCGCTGCGGCGTCCCCGTCGCCGGCGCGGATGAGCCGGAGGAGTTCCTCGTGCTCGCCGGCGATGACGGCCGTCGGCAGGAGCGACGCGCCCTGCACCTGCGACATGCAGAAGACGACCTCGGAGGCCAGGGAGTCGTAGAGCCGGCTCACGCGTTCGCTGCCGACCGCGTCGATGAGGCTGCGGTGGAAGCGCATGTCGGGGTCGACGATCTCGCTCGGCGACCCGTCGGCGAGCGCGGCGATCTCGGAGTTGGCGGCCAGCGCCGCCGCCGGCGCTTCTCCTGCGGCGGCGAGGCGGCGGAGGACTTCGGATTCGACGATCTCGCGGGTGCGGTAGATGTCGCGCACATCCTCGGGGGTGAGGCGCACGACCCGGGCGGTCTTGTGGGCGCTGCGGTCGAGCAGGCGTTCGCGGACGAGGTTCTCGATCGCGGCTTTCGCGGTGGGGCGGGCGACGTCGTAGGCCTCGGCGACCTCGACTTCGGCGAGGGGCGCCCCGGGGGCGAGTTCCCCAGAGAGCACGCGGGATCGCAGCTGCTCCGTCACGGCATCGATGACGGAGACGACCGCGAGTTTCGCTGGCATGTCTCGATGATAAGCGGCCGGCGGGCGGTCAGATCCTCCAGAGGTGCTGCTCGAGCCATCCCGGAGCGACCCCCATCGATCCGATGTCGAGCACCGCATGCTCCGGGAACGCGCGGAGGTGCTCTGCGGCCCGGGGCGCCCATCCACCATCCGGATCGATCGTGCGAAGGAGATAGGCCATGACGGCGAGCGCACTGTAGGAACCGAATTGCTTCGGCGCATCCGACTCGCTGAGGTGAGCCAAGAGCGGAACCAGAGCGGGTTTCGGTCTCTTCGGGGCGGTGACGAGCTTGCGATTGAAGAGTCGTGCATGGTGAGCCGCGATGTTCCTGACGTAATTGATCGTCGCGATCCAGCTCTCCATCAGTCGCTTCGTCGGAACGCCGAATGCACCGGCGATCTCCGTCGCGAGGTCATTCCGCAACCCGGCGTAGAGGCGCGAGAGGTGCCCGAGTTCGAGCAGCTCGGTGAGCGCCCAGATCGGCATCTGATCGTCGTACTTCGTCCGGAAGTGCGCCACGAACGCCTCATCGGAGCTGTCTCGACGCTCCTGAACTCGCACGAGCCACTCCTCCAGACGACTGGCTCGTGCCGCACCTGTCACCGTGTCGATGCGCGGCTCATCGAATGCGGCGACGAACGCAGAGGCATCTTGATGGGCGAAAGCGCCGAGCCTCCCGACCGTGTACCCGATCTGGGTGCGCAGTGCGATCTCGATCCGCTCGACCCCATCGAGCACCAGAAGCCGGAGTTCGCGATCGAAGTCGATCAGCCGGTCAGCAGCTTCGACCGTGGTTCCCTCACGATACGTATTCAGGACGCGTATGCGCTCGCGTCCGCCCTCGTCGAGGAACGTCTCGGAACTGCGGGACGGATAGAGGTAGCCGGTCAGCCGGTAGTAGCCGACCGTCCGCAGAAGCTCTGCCGTCCTCGCTCGATCGGTGACGATGACTCCGCGCGCACTGAGTCTGTCGATCTGCTCATCGATCGACAGCCACGGTTTGGCATAGTCCGCCATCGGACCCCTCGGGACAAGAAAATCGGCCCGAGCCAGGAGGCGAGCGGGCCGATCGTGATGGAACGAGTGTAGCAGGAACCTGTTGGGAGACACCCCGGCACAAACCCTCTCGAGATTCCGAGTCGGAACTCTTGACGGACGTGTCTACTTGTCTAACAATCTAGATGTCCGCAATGCCGCGCCCCCCAGAGATCCGCACCGACGCGGCCCCGCTCGAAACTCGATGAGGAGTTCGATCCAATGTTCCAGCAGATCCTCGACCCGGTCCTCGGGTCGCTGTGGCTCTCAGCGCTCGTCGCGGTGATCCCGCTCGCGACGCTGTTCGTCCTGCTCGGCGTCTTCCGCATGTCCGCATGGAAGGCCTCCCTCGTCGGGCTGGCCCTGTCCATCGTGCTCGCCATCCTCGTCTGGCGGATGCCGCCGATCCAGACGATGAGCGCGACCCTCGAAGGCGCCCTCTACGGCATCATCCCCATCCTCTGGATCCTCGTGAACGCCCTCTGGGTCTACCGCCTCACCGTGGTGACCGGCTGGTTCGAGGTGCTCGGCGAGCGGATCCGCGCCATCAGCGACGACCAGCGCATCCTCGCGATCCTCATCGCGTTCTGCTTCGGCGCCCTGCTCGAATCGCTCGCCGGCTTCGGCGCCCCCGTCGCCATCTCGATCGCGATGCTCATGGCCGCCGGCATGAAGCCCGTCAAGGCCGCCATCGTCTCGCTCCTGGCCAACACCGCCCCCGTCGCCTTCGGCGCGATGGCCGCCCCGATCATCGCCCTGTCGTCGGTCACCGGCATCGACATCCACCTGCTCTCGCAGATGGCCGGCCGCCAGACGCCGTTCCTCGCGCTCTTCGTCCCCCTCGTCCTCGTCTTCATCGTCGACGGCAAGCGCGGTGTCAAAGAGACCTGGCCGGTCGCCGTCGTCGCCGGCATCGTCTTCGGCCTTGCGCAGTTCGTCACCTCGAACTTCATCGCCGTCGAGATCACCGACGTCGTCGCCTCGGTCGCCACCGTGCTCGCCGTGCTGCTGATGCTGCGGGTGTGGAAGCCGGCGCACGTCGTCACCTTCGCGGCCGAGGACGGAGCCGGCGACGCCGACACCGCCACGGGTGGATCGGGCTCCGGCTCCGGTACCGGCGCCGGCGCGGGGTCGCGCGGCACGCGCACCGGCCTCGCGGTCAAGGAGGTCGCCGAAGCCGTGCAGATCGACCAGTCCCGCTACTCGAAGGCCGGGCTGACCTGGAACGCCCTGATGCCCTACGTCGTCATCATCGCCGTCTTCTCGATCTCGCAGATCCCGGCCGTCAAGGCGTTCCTCGCGGCGGCCACCACGATCCAGTTCCCGTGGCCCGGCCTGTCGATCACGGACGCCGCGGGCAACGCCGTCGCCACCGAATACAAACTGAACATCGGCGGCGCCGCCGGCACGCTCCTCCTGCTGTCGGGCGTCATCGTCGCGATCGTCTACCGGCTGTCGGCCAAACGCGCCGCCCGCGCCTACTCCGCCACGATCCACCAGCTGCGCTTCACGATCGTCACCGTCAGCGCCGTGCTCGCCCTGGCCTACGTCATGAACCTCTCGGGGCAGACGCAGAGCCTCGGCGCCGCCCTCGCCGCGACCGGTGCGCTCTTCGCCGTGCTCTCGCCCGTCATCGGCTGGCTCGGCGTCGCGATCACCGGATCCGACACCTCCTCGAACGCGCTCTTCGGCCTGCTGCAGGCCACCGCCGCCGAGCAGGCCGGCATCAACCCGATCCTCACCGCCGCGGCCAACTCGTCCGCCGGCGTGCTCGGCAAGATGCTCTCGCCGCAGAACCTCGCCGTCGCCGCCGCGGCCGCATCGATGGGCGGCAAGGAGGGCGACCTGTTCCGCAAGCTCATCTGGTGGAGCCTCGGCCTGCTCGCCGTGTTCACCGTCTTCGTGTTCCTGCAGTCGACGCCGGTGCTCGGCTGGATGGTGCCGACCGCACCGTGAGCACCTTCATCGCACCAGCGACGCTCGCGACGCCGGGGTCCGTGCACCCCGGCGTCGCCGGCGCCGTCGCCGACGCCGCCCGCATCAAGACCCGCGCCATCGACCGCGCCGCGTATGCGAGCGACGCATCGCACTACCTGCTCACCCCCCGCGCCGTCATCGTCGCCGACGACGCCGCCGAGGTCGCCGCCGTGCTCCGCGCCGCGAGCGCCGCCGGCACCCGCGTCACCTTCCGCTCCGGCGGCACCAGCCTGTCCGGGCAGGCCTCCGGCGGCGATCTGCTGATCGACACCCGGCGCGCCTTCCGCCGCATCGACGTCCTCGACGGCGGCCGGAGGGTGCGCGTGCAGCCCGGCGCGACCGTGCGACAGGTGAACACGCGTCTGCTCCGCCACGGAACCCGCCTCGGCCCCGACCCGGCGAGCGAAGCCGCCTGCACCATCGGCGGCGTCGTCGCCAACAACTCCAGCGGCATGGCCTGCGGCATCACCGAGAACACCTACCGCACCCTCGAATCGATGGTGTTCGTGCTGCCGTCCGGCACCATCGTCGACACCGCCGACGCCGACGCGAACCGGCGCCTGCGCGAGCTCGAACCCGAACTCTTCGACGGGCTGCAGCGCCTGCAGCGACGGGTGCGGGCCAACCCGGAATCGGTCGCGACCATCACGAGCCGCTTCGCCATGAAGAACACCATGGGCTACGGCGTCAACGCCTTCCTCGACCACGACACCCCCGTCGACGTGCTCGCCCACCTCATCATCGGCAGCGAGGGCACCCTCGCCTTCGTCGCCGAAGCCACCTACCGCACCGTGCCCGTCTCATCGCGCATCACGACGGCCCTCGCCGTCTTCCCGACGCTCGATGACGCCACCCGCGCCCTCCCCGCCCTCGTCGAGACCGGCGCGGCGACCCTCGAGCTCATGGACTCGACCAGCATCCGCGTCGGGCAGTCCCTCGCCGACGCCCCCGCGCAGATCCTCGGCTTCGACGTCACCGCCGAAGCCGCCCTGCTCGTCGAATACCACGCATCCACCGACGAGGAACTCGACGCCCTCACCGCGCGCGGCGACGAGGTGCTCGCCCACCAGCCGCTCCGCTCCCCCACCGCCCTCGCGACCGACCCAGCCGAACGCGCACTCGCCTGGAAGCTCCGCAAGGGCCTCTACGCCTCCGTCGCCGGCGCGAGGCCGCCCGGCACCACCGCCCTGCTCGAAGACATCGTCGTGCCGGTGCCGTCGCTCGCACCCACCTGCGATGCGCTCCAGGGGCTCTTCGAACGGTACGGATACCGCGACTCGGTCATCTTCGGGCATGCGAAGGACGGCAACATCCACTTCATGCTCACCGACCGCTTCGTCGGCGACGAGGCGATGGGCCGGCTCGCAGGCTTCACCGACGACATGGTCGACCTCGTCCTCGGCGAAGGCGGCAACCTCAAGGCCGAGCACGGCACCGGCCGCGCCATGGCGCCCTACGTCGAACGCCAGTACGGCGCCGAACTCACCGACGTCATGCGCGAACTCAAACGGCTCTGCGACCCCGCCGGCATCCTGAACCCCGGCGTCATCCTCGACGACGACCCCGCAGCCCACCTGGCCAACTTCAAGCATCCCGAACCCATCGAGGACGAAGCCGACCGCTGCGTGGAATGCGGGTACTGCGAACCCGTCTGCCCGTCGAGGGATCTCACCCTCACCCCGCGGCAGCGCATCGTCGTGCGCCGCGAGATGGCCCGCGCCGCCGCCCGCGGCGACGACGCCCTCGTCCGCGAACTCGACCGCGACTACGACTACGCAGGCATCGACACCTGCGCCGTCGACGGGATGTGCGTGACCGCGTGCCCCGTGCAGATCGACACCGGCACCCTCGTCAAACGACTGCGGCGCGAACAGCAGAACCCCGTGCTGGCCGCCGGCTGGAAGGCCGCTGCCCATGCCTGGGGGCCCGTCACGCGGGCCGGATCCGCCGCGCTCACGGTCGCGGACGGGATGCCGGCCGGCCTCGTCACCGCGACGACTACCGTCGGCCGCGCCGTGCTCGGCGCCGACACCGTTCCCGCCTACTCGCCCGAGCTGCCCCGCGGCGGCCCCGCGCGCCGTGCCCGACGGGGGCCGGCGGGATCCGGCATCCACGACCCCGTCGCCGTCTACCTGCCCGCCTGCGTGAACAGCATGTTCGGCACCGCCGGCGACGGCATCGGCGCGACCGAGGCGTTCACGCGGCTGCTGGACCGCGCCGGCATCCGCGTCGTCGTGCCCGACGGCATCGAATCCCTCTGCTGCAGCACCCCGTGGACCTCGAAGGGCTACCCGGGCGGGCGGGAGGTGATGCAGCGGCGCGTCGTCGACGCCGTGCGCGAGGCGAGCGACGGCGGCCGGCTGCCCGTCATCAGCGACGCCTCGAGCTGCACCGAAGGCTTCGTGCACCTCTTCGCCGACGCCGGGCTCGAGGTGCGCACCGAAGACGCCGTCGCCTTCGTGGCGCGCGAGGTGCTGCCGCGGCTCGGTGAGATCGCCCCCGTCGTCGACTCGCTCGTGCTGCACCCCACCTGCTCGTCGACGCAGCTCGGCCTGAACCCGGCACTGCTCGAAGTCGGCGGCGCGGTCGCCGCCGCCGTCACCGTCCCCGACGCCTGGAACTGCTGCGGCTTCGCCGGCGACCGCGGCATGCTGCACCCCGAGCTGACGGCGTCGGCGACGGCAGCCGAAGCGGCCGAGGTCGCGGGTGCGGATGCCGCGGCGCACGCCTCCTGCAACCGCACCTGCGAGCTCGGGATGACCCGCGCGACCGGGCGCGAATACCGGCACGTGCTCGAGCTGCTCGAGGAGGCGACGCGCGGGGCGCGGTGAGGGGGCGGGGTCTCGATACGCTCGTGCCTCGCTACTCGACCGGCGGGGTCGGGTGAGGGGCGGGGTCTCGATACGCTCGTGCCTCGCTCCTCGACCGGCGGGGTGAGGGCGGGGTCTCGATACGCTCGTGCCTCGCTACTCGACCGGCGGGGTGAGGGGCTGCGGAACCCGGAACCCGGGGTTCTCGCACCCGGCGGCCGGTAGGCTGCCCGCGTGGAACCCGGCTTCGTCTTCGCCCTCGTCTGGGCCGTGCTCGCCGTCGCGATCGGCATCGCGCTCATCACCCGGCGCGACTGGCTCGCCGCACGCATCCGCGCCGAACGCGAAGCCCCCGGCATGCGACCGGGACTGCGGAGCCCGAAGCCGTGGCTGTTCCTCCTGCTCGGGCTGCTGTTCGCCGCGATGGGCGTGTTCATCATCATCGTCGCGGTGTCACTGGGCTGAGCGCGCGGAGCCGTGCGCCGCGGCATCCGCACCCGAGCCGAGCCGCGCGCCGCGGCATCCGCACCCCGCCGGCAGGCGCCCCTACGCGAGCGCCGCGACGTCGCCGCAGACGTGCACCTCGATGCCGAGGGCGTCGAAGGCGGCCGCCTTGGCGATGAGGGCCGCATCGGCATCCGCACCCGACGGCGCATATGCCACGTTCAGGTGGTTCGCCTTGTGCCTGGCCATGAACTGGTCGCGGCTCACGCCGTGCAGCACGGCGTGCATGATCGGCCATTCCGGGTTCGTCGCCTGCCGGCGGCGCTCCGTCTCCTCCGGCGGCAGCTCCACCGCCGACGCGCGGCCGAGATCGGCGTGCAGCCGGCCGCCCTCGATGTACACGCGCGACCACACGATCTCGCCCGGCCGCGAAACGCCGTTCAGCGTCGAGCCGCCGAGCGGGAAGTACACCGGATCCTGCCGCATGCCGACCGCGCCGGCGTATCCGCCCGCGAGATGCGAGGCCGGCACCGACCCCGAGATCTCGTACACCCACACGAACCGTCCGTCGAAGTCCTCGCCCCAGCGCACGTCGTGCAACGTCGTCGCCGGATCGAAGCCCATGCCGCGCCACACGCGGTTCGTCACGAGCGCATCCACCGCGACGCCCTCGTCCGCCTCGTTGAAATGCGGCAGCGCCTGGCCCTCCCACAGCACGCGCGAGCCGTCGCGGCTCGTCACCGGCGGTCGCTGCGTGTTGTTCAGCAGGCCCTCGGCAAGATCGGACGCGGGGCAGATGTCCTTCAGCCCCTGCTGGTACTGGATGCCCACGGCATCCAACCCGAAATCATCGGCGATGCGCAGGGCCGCGATGTACATCTTGTACTGCCAGCGCAGCTGCGACTCGGTGAGCTCGCTCGCCTCGTCGGTGCCGAGCTCGAATCGCATGCCCGCGTCGGCGAGCCAGGCGCCCACCGCATCGGCCTCGGCGTCGGGCACGCGCTGCATCTCGGCCCACAGCGCCGACTGCGAGAGCCGCTCCTTGTATATGCCGAGGGCATTCAGGAACTCGTCGTCGAAGATCGCGTTGTACATGCCCATGCAGCCCTCGTCGAACACGCCGATGATGGCCTTGTCGGTCTGCAGCTGGGCGGCGACGGCGCGGCCGAGGCCCTGCTCGTCGGGGTGGGCATCGAGGCCGGGCAGCGGATGCACGTGGGCGGCGTCGTGGGTGATGCGGCCGGTCTCGGTCCATTCGCGGAGGCCCGCCGTGAACCAGTCGTCGGTGAAGTCGACGCTCCAGATCGTCGAGTAGGCCGTGCCCATCTTCGTCAGGCCCGCGTTCAGACCGAGGAGGCCTACGAGCCCCGGCCAGTCGCCGACGAAGTTCGCGACCGTGAGAATCGGGCCCCGATGCGTGCGGAGGCCGGCGAGCACGTGATGGCTGTACTGCCAGACGGCCTCGGCGACCACGAGCGGCGCATCGACCGGGATGCTCGTGAAGGCCTCCAGGCCCATGCGCTGGCTCGAGATGAACCCGTGCCCCGTGGTCGCGTCGACCGGATTCGCGCGCACGATGCTCCAGCCGAGCTCACAGAACGCCGCCGTGACGGCATCCTCGAGCGCCGCCTGCGTCGGCCACGCGGCGGTGTTCGCCGACTCGCGCAGGTCGCCGGACGCGATGAGGTAGGCGGTCTTCGGCGGCGCGGCGGCCGGTCGCGGGGCGGGTTCGGGGAGGGTGTAGCTCATGGGGCTCCTTCTGCGTGCGGGCTTCGATGGCCGCGGGTGGATGCCGGGAGCGCCGCGCATCCGCCACGTGCTGTCACTCTGGCAGAAATCGATTTCAGGAGCAAGGGGGCGGCAGCTGCCGGGGTGCGGGCGCTCCCCAAGACCCCGGCCCACGGCCATGTCGGAGAAAGCCACGGATTCGGATGGAAACCCACGCATTCATCCGAATCCGTGGTTATCTCCGAATCGGCGGCGACGGTGCCGGGCGCCCGAGCACGCCAGGACGGGCGCGCCCGCGCGGCGGGCGCGCTACTCGGTGGCGGCGGGCGCGGCGGCCGCGGGGGCGGGGGCGGCCGCCGGGATCAGTTCGCTGCGGAGGACGACGGTGCGGGCGGGCTCGCGGTCGCCGCCGATGCGTTCCATGAGCATGCGCGCCGCGGTGACGCCGATGTGGCGCGCGGGCAGTCGCACGACCGAGACGGCGGCCGGCGAGATGGTCGTGAACGGCAGCCCGCCGACGACGCCGACGCCCACCTCGGGCGGGGTGAGGCCGCGTTCGGCGAGCAGTTGCAAGGCGCCGACCGCCATGAGGTTGTTGGTGGCGACGACGGCGTCGGGCGGCTCGGGAAGGGCGAGCAGCTCGGTCATCGCCTCGCGGCCGCCCTCCACTCGGAAGGTCGAATAGCGCAGGTAGCCCTCCGGCATCCGCTCGCCGACGACCTCGCGCCAGCCTGCGGCGCGTTCGAGAGCCGTCTCGATGCCGTCGGGGCCCGTGATGCACGCGATGCGGCGATAGCCGGCTTCGAGCAGGGCGGATGCCGCGGCGCGCCCCGCATCCCGGTTCGACACGACGACGGCGTCGATGTCGTACGCCGAGGCACGGTCGACGGCGACGACGGGCCGCCCCGAGGCGACGAAGGCGTCGAGGTCGGTCTGGTCGGAGGCGGGGGCGAGGATGACGCCGGCCATGTTCTCGGAGACGGCGACGGCGAGGTAGCGCTGCTCTTTGTCGGGCCGTTCGTCGGTATTGCAGAGCACGACGGAGTAGCCGGCGGCCTGTGCGACGTCCTCGACGCCGCGAGCGAGCTCGGTGAAGTAGGGGTTCTCGATGTCGGGGATGACGAGCGCGATGACCTCGGAATTGCGCCTGCGGAGCGTGCGCGCGGTGCGGTTCGGCGTGAAGTTCAGCTTCTCGGCGGCCTCGCGCACGGCCTCCTCGCGCTCGGGCGAGACGCGGGTGCCGTTGAAGACACGCGACACGGTCGCCGGCGACACGCCCGCGAGTTCGGCGACCTCGTAGATGGTGGCCATCGGGCGCTTCCTTCCTCAGTGGATGCCGCGGGCGGGCGGTTCGGTGCGAGTCGTCTCGGGATGCGCCGGGCCGGCGTCGGGGCGGCCCGGCACCGGGCGGCCCGGGTCGGGCGGTGGATGCCCGGATGCGGCGTGCGGGCGGGCCGCGGCCGGTCTCGTTGACACCCGCCGAGCCCAACCCTACAGTGTTGAAATCGGTTTCAACGCGGCGTGCCGCCGTGCGGCGGGCCACGGCATCCGCACCCGGAACCGTGCGACGACACGACGAAGTGGAGCACACGTGCCAGGCGACCTCGGCGGGCTCTCCCGCATCCGACGACTCGAAACGCGCTCGATCAGCCCCGAGAACTTCGACGGCTCGCCCGGCGGCGGCGGCCGCGCGACGAACGGAACCGGGGCATCCGCCGCCCGCGACCTCGGCCCGGGCTGGAAGATCTCTCCGAGCGTCGACATCCCCGCCGGCGAGACCTTCGACCTCGCCCGCATCGACGGCCCCGGCCGCATCACGCACATCTGGATCACGACGCACACCGACCACTGGCGCACCCTGCTGCTCCGCGCCTACTGGAACGGCGCCGAGGAGCCGGCCGTCGAGGTGCCCTACGGCGACTTCTTCTGCAACGGCTGGGGCGTGTTCGCGCAGGTCGACTCGCAGCCGATCGCCGCGAACCCCCACGGAGGGTTCAACTCGTATTGGCCGATGCCGTTCCGCACGGGTGCGCGGCTCGCGCTCGAGAACGTCTCGGACGTGGACGCCCGCGTGTACTACCAGGTCAGCTATGAAATCGGCGACGAGCTCGAGCACGACGGGTACTTCCACGCCCAGTGGCGGCGCAGCAACCCCCTCGCCGACCGCACCCCGCACACCATCGTCGACGGCGTCGAGGGATCGGGTCACTACGTCGGCAGCTACCTCGCCTGGGGCGTGAACTCGAACGGCTGGTGGGGCGAGGGCGAGATCAAGTTCTACCTCGACGACGACGAGGACTACCCCACGATCTGCGGCACCGGCACCGAGGACTACTTCGGCGGCGCCTGGAACTTCGATATTCCCGGCAAGGGATATACCGAATACTCGACCCCGTACCTCGGGATGCCGCAGGTCATCCGCCCCGACGGGCTCTACGTCTCTCAGCAGCGATTCGGGATGTACCGCTGGCACGTGCTCGACCCGATCCGCTTCGCCTCCCGCCTGCGCGTCGACATCCAGGCCCTCGGCTGGCGCAGCGGCTGGCGCTACCTGCCATTGCGGGACGACATCGCCTCGACGGCGCTGTTCTACCTCGACCGGCCCGTCGCGGCCCGGCCGCCCGTGCCCACCGCCGACGAGCTCGAGATCCACCTCGGCTCGGCGCCGGTGCCCGACATCGGCGCGACCCCGCCGCGCGCGCCGCGGGACTGACCGTGCGTGGGGTGCTGCGCCCGGCGGGCCACGGCGGGGCGGCGCGCCACCGCATCCACCGCGGGATCGCGAGCCTCGCCGCGGGCGGGATGCTGCTGCTCGCCGGCTGCACGGGCGCGCCGGGCACGGCCGCGCCGGGAACGCCGGACCTCGGTGAGCCGCTGCCGGGCGCCGCGTTCGCCGCGGAGATCGACCGGCACGTCACGGCGAGTGCCGTGTCGGACGGCGACCTGTGGCCGAGCTGCTGGGCCGACGACGGCGAGCTGTACGCGGCCAACGGCGACGGATCGGGCTTCGGCAGCGAGGTCTTCGACATCGCGGTGAACCGGGTGACCGGCTCCCCCGACGAGGAGGGCGAGCTCGACGGCGAGTTCCTGGCGGGCGGCGATGCGGTCGGGCAGGTGTGGTCCGGCGAGGGGTTCACGCGCAAGCCGACCGGGATGCTGTGCGTGGGCGGATCCATCTACCTCGCCGTGCAGGATCTGCGGCTCGACTTCAACGAGGCGCCGGCCGCGACCATCGCACGCAGCGACGACGGCGGCAGAACCTGGGTGTGGGACCGGTCGATGCCCATGTTCGACGAGCACGAGTTCACGACCGTGTTCTTCCTCGACGCAGGCCAGGGCAACGAGCACGCCCCCGACGGGTACGCCTACGCCTACGGGCTCGACGGCAACTGGCGCGACTCCTTCGACGACAGCGTGCCCGACCCGACCGAGCTGTTCCTCGCCCGCGTACCCGTCGATGCGGTGCAGGACGTCGACCGCTGGGAGTTCTACGCCGGCCGACCGGGCGACGCCGAAGCGAGCTGGACGGCCGACATCGCCGACAAGCGGCCGGTCCTCGTCGACGACCGGCGGCGGTACCCCTCGGAATCCGGGCAGGGCGCGGCCCCCGGCACCGCCGACCTCAGCGTCGTCTCGCAGGGCGGCGTCACTAACCTGCCGGCGCAGGACCGCTACGTGTACACCTCATGGACCGAGCTCAGCTTCGAGTTCTCCGAAGCGCCGACGCCGTGGGGGCCGTGGACGCTGTTCCTCTCGGAGGATTTCGGCCCGTACCCCTGGACCGACGAGTCGTTCGGGGGCTACGGCACGACCATCCCGTCGAAGTTCGTCTCGGACGACGGCACGCGCATGTGGGTGCAGTCGAACGTGTGCCCCTGCGCGCCGGCGGGCATGAGCTCCTATTGGTTCGGCCTGCGCGAGCTGCGGCTCGACCGGCAGTAGGGCGCTCACCAGCGACGAAGGCCGTCGACATCAACATCGGCGGTCATGACATCCACGTCGCACGGTGGGTCGATTCGCCACCCTTGCGCCCGAAGCTCTTCAGCAGCGATCACCTGGTGTCGGGACACCACCGTGCGCAACTGGAGCGTGCGCCATACCTGCCGAGAATCGTGCAGCGCTCTCTGCCAGCCCGACACGGAGTCGGCGCCGCAATCACGGATCGCGAGTTCGATGATGTCCTCGATGCAGGGGCGAAAACGCCCACCACCCACGGGGATATGCAGGCTGGAGAGCATATGCGGAGCCTTGACACGCTTCGGATCACTCCGATGCGCCATCGTCAGCATCGAGGAGAATGCACCCCGCTCGGCATGAATCTGCCAGTGCGCCATCGGCTCCGTGTTCATCTCGGCGTTGTAATCGCAGCGAATCAACGGCTGCCGATCGAGCGTCGAGTGCAAGGCGAACGTGCTGCCGCTGGTCTTCAGATGAGCATTGTCGCGGTCGAGGGCGAGGTGATACCTGAAACTCAGCCCCGCGACGACCTCGCCGGAAACGGAGAGTGGAATCCGCCGGTCGTCCTGCGAGGTGACGACGACCCGATTCCCGGTGTTGAGGGCAACGGTCTGCGGTACATCTGGCAACGACGCCCGTAGGACATCATCCACTCGCTGTGTGAAGAGCTCCGCCTGCCCGAGAAGGCCGCTCACGCGTCGCCGAGCGCACCGAGGAGGAACTCCACGGAATCCAGAGCTTCCTTGATCGACCACTCGGCGTCCGAAAGGACACCGTTCGATGCATCCTCGCGAAAACTCTCGACCGGCCGCTCGAGCGCTCCAAGGAGCTCTGTGCGACGCCGTTCGAGGTCTTCCCTCGTCAGCTCGATGACTGCGCTCATGGTTTGTTCTCCCTCCACGAAGAGTAGAACAGGGACCACCGACATTCCAACGCCGCACCGGCGAATCCGCAGTTCAGCACGCGGATCCAAGGCGGTGCGACTCGCCTGCGGCGAGCGAGACCCGGCCGAGCGACCGCGCGGCATCATCGGCGCCGAGCACCACCTCGGCGTCGAGGGTGCCGCCGTGGCAGTGCAGCGTCACGGCATCCGCCGCGGCATCCACCACCCCGAACCCCGTCGACGTCAGCCACGGGAAGCGGCCCGCGCGGGTGAGCGCGAGGGTGCCGGCGACCGCATCCCAGCGGATGCCGGTGAGGGCGTCGAGCACCGTCCAGCCGGCCATCGCGCGCACGTAGTGGTCGCCGCATTCGATGTCGTTGTAGGGGTTGCGGCGGCGCCCGTCGGTGCGGGTCCAGAGGGCGTCGAGCACGGCGCGCCCCTCGTCGACGAGGCCCTCGAAGAGGCAGTGCGCGGCGATCTGGTATTCGGATCCGCACCACACCTCGTCGGCGTACCGGGTGGGCACCTCGGGGCGGCCGCCGTCGGGCCAGCTGCACATGAGCAGCCCGGAATCGTCGGCGGCGTCAGCATAGACGCGGTATGGATGCCGGAAGCCGTCGAAGCCGTGACGGAGGTTCACGCGGACGATGTGGCGCAGGGCGCTGCGCACATGCTCGGCGGGCAGGATGTGGCCGAGGCCGAGCTGGTGCGCCCACCACTGCCCGACGAGCTGGTCGCTCAGCACCCCGGTGAGCCACTGGTATTCGACGGGGTCGCCGTCGTCGAGCTTCTGAATGTAGTGCCGGCCGTCGAAGAGCGTCGCATCGTAGGCGGCCGTGCCGCGCTCGAAGCGCGCCCGGGCATCCACCGCGGTCTGTTCGTCGCCGACGAGGCGGGCGAGCTCTTCGAGGGCGCGGAGCGCGGCGAGCCAGAGCGAGCCCATGAACGGGTTCACGCCGGCGAGGTCGATGTCGTGCGTGCTCGACTGGATGCCGCGGAGCACCCCGTCGTCGCGAATATCCCATTTACGGCATATGTGGGTGTAGAGGCGGGTGAGGGCCGGCCAGCGGCGTTCGAGCCAGTCGAGTCCGGCGCCGCGGCGGACGTCGCGCAACGACTTCAGGATCGTGGCGAGCATGCCGTCGAGCGCAGACTCCTCGGGCCCGCCGACATCTTCGTGCTGCATCTGCGGCAGGTAGACGGGCACGCGCAAGCGGTGCGGGATCGACCCGTCGGGCGCCTGCAGCACGTCGAACTCGGTGTCGCGCATATCGCGTTCGAGCTCGGGCCAGAGCGCGGCGAGCGCCGCCTCGTACTGCCAGACGTGCGTGCAATTGAGCGGGCAGGAGCCGCCGAACACGCCCGACCACATGGTGGTGGATGCCCCGAGCGACCCCTCGTAGCCGTAGAATCGCCCGTCGGCGCCCCGGAAGCACGTCGGCGAGCGCACCACGATCGCCTGCGCCGCCATCCGCTCGACGGTGCGCACGTCGAGCTCGCCCCCGGCGAGCGTCGCCGTCCACGCCTCGGTGCGGGCGACGAGCCCCTCCCAGTCGCGGGCGACGTGCTCGAAGGCGTCGGCCGCATCCGCGAAGCGGGTCGCGTAGCGGTTGCCGATCCAGAACCTCGAGGCGCCCCATTCGCCGTGCGGGCGGCCGAACTGCTCGACGTCGACGAACCGGTTCGGAAACCACCACGTCATCGCGAACCGCACCCGCCGCGTCTGCCCGGGTTCGATCCAGAACGGCACGCCGATGACGGCCGCCCAGCTGCGGCCCGCCGGGCTCGGCCCGGTGCCGCCGCGCGGCGCGTGCAGTTGCGGATCCGGGATCGTCGCGGCCGCCGCCGCCTTCGCCCGCCCGTCGTTCAGCGCCCTCGACTCGAGGAACGCGCGCAGTTCTGCGAGGCTGCCGCAGCGGGGCATCGCGGCGGCGGATTCGTCGTCGGCGGCGAGCAGCATCTGCCCGGCCGCCGCGTCGTCCTCCCGGTAGTTCGGGTTGTCCATGGCCACGCGCGCCCAGCCGCGCCCGCGCGAGAAACGGTTCACGTTGCCGCCGAGCCCGCTCGCAGTGAGGTCGGTGCCGATCGGGGTGACGCCGTCCCACCCGACCGCGTTCAGCAGCGACCCGGCGAGGGTGCCGTGCACGGCGACGTCGCCCGTGTTCGTCAGCGCGAACTCGAACATCCCCGTCGGGATCGCCGACACCTCGGCATCCAGCGGCTCCATCGGGTTCAGCACCCGCATCCGCACCGCCAGCGGAATCGCCGGATCGGCCAGCGACACCTCCGCGAACGGGTACACGCCGCTGAAGCGCGCCTCGGCGAAGGTGCCGACCCGGCCGGCGGCATCCAGCATCCACTCGGGCACCTCGCCGTCGGTGACGAGCGGCGCACGCGGGTCGGCGACCGGCGCGGCCTGCAGCATGCGGATCTCGTCGAGCGGCGGTTCGATCTGCGTCGTCCGCAGCCAGAACCCGCTGAGCGGCAGCGCGCCGCGGTGGTTCGGGATGCCGTGCAGCTGCCACTGCCTGAGCGACCCGTCCGCGTTCACCGCGAACCCTCCGGTGCCGATGCCGCCGACGGGCATCGCGAGCGCGGGCGCCTCGGTGTGCGGGATGGGCGGGGCGGGGTGGGTCACGCGGAGTGCTCCGTTTCGTTCGGGATGCGGATGCCGGTCGTGGGCTCGGGCTGACCGGCGGCGGCATGCTCGGGCGGAGCGGTCTCCGCCGAGTGGATGCCGAGGCGCACCGGCACGACACCGATGCGCCCGAGCGCGGTGGCGGCCGCGGCCCAGCACAGGGCGACGGCGAGGCCGGGCACGAGGGCGAACAGGCCGATCGTGGAGACGAGGCTCGCCCAGGCGGCCGCGGCGGTGAAGGCGAGGACGCCGATCGCCGGGATCGGCGTGCGCGCGGTGGCGTGCAGAGCGACCCGCCACACCGAGGAGAGGCGCGCCTCGTCGCGTTCGACGGCGAGCGGCAGGGCGGCGACCGCCGTCAGCAGGGTCAGGATCGTCGCAGCCAGGCCGAGAAGTGCCGATGCCATCATGCCCGGGATGCCCGAGCGCACCGCGATGTCGCCGGCGGCGACCGTGAGGCCCGCGGCGAGCGCGGGCACCGCGAGCACGGCGGCCGCGCGGCGTGCGTCGCGCCACGAGGTGCGGGCGCGTCGCCCCTCGGTCTCGGCGGCGAGGTGCCGCGTCGCCCATGCGGCGAACGGTGCGGCGGGCAGGGCGATCGCAAGCGGCAGCAGCGGGCTGCCCGCCCCCAGCAGGTGGAGCGCGACCAGCACGACGGCGGCGATCGCGACGCTCGCACCGAGCAGCACCGGCAGGGCGCGCCAGAGTGCGGGGAAGAAGCGGGCGAGGGCCGGGTCGCCATGCGCCGCGGCATCCACCGCAGCACCCGAACCGGGCCCCGGGGCATCCACCGCGGCCGCACGCCCGCGCCCCCCGGCATCCGCGCCCCGCACCGCGCTCACCCCTTCAGTCCCGTCGAAGCGATGCTCGACACGAACTGCTTCTGGAACAGCAGGAACACGATGAGCACCGGCAGCACCACGAGCGTGATCGCGGCGAACACCACCGCCGCCGGTGCCGCGCCGAAGCCGTTCTGCAGCACGACGAGGCCGAGCGGCAGCGTCATGTTCTCGGGGCTCGAAAGGAAGATGAGGGGGCCGAAGTATCCGTTCCACGATGCCTCGAACGACAGGATCGCGAGGGCCGACAGCGCCGGCCCCGACAGCGGCACGAGCATCCGGAACAGGATCCACAGGTGCCCGGCGCCGTCGATCGTCGCCGCCTCGTCGAGCTCCCGCGGAATGGATCGGAAGTACTGCGTGAGGAAGAAGATCTGGAAGACGTTCACGAGCGCCGGCAGCCAGAGCGCTGCGAGCGTATCGACCAGACCGAGCTCGCGCATCATGATGAACACGGGGATGATCACGAGCTGCGCCGGCACCATGAGCGCCGACAGCATGAACACGAGCAGACCCCGGCTGCCGCGGAATTCGACGCGGGCGAACCCATACGCGGCGAGCACCGAGAAGAACAGCGAGCCCGCGGTGCAGATCACGGCGAGCAGCACCGAATTGCCGAACTGCTGCCCGAACGGCATGTAGTCGAACACGTCGGCGAAGTTCTGCAGGCTGAACGGGATCGGCAGCCAGCTCGGCGGCGTCGGGAAGGCCGCCGACGGATCCGTGAGGCTCGTGACGATGAGCCACACGAGCGGGGCGATCATCACGACGCCGAACACGGCGAGCGCGACGTCGAGCACGATGCTGCCCGTCGATGTGCGCCGGTGTCGGCGCGGCGCGCGATCGATGCGCGTCAGCAGATCCGGCCCGGGGGTGGATGCCGTGGGCCGGCCGGTCTCGAGATCGAGCGTCATGCTTCGTGCACCCACTTCCGCCTGCCGATGAACTGCAGCAGGGTCACGCCCATCACGATCACGAACACGAGGATCGCCACCGCCGCCGCGTACCCCATATCGAACGCCTGGAAGCCGCGCTCGTACAGATACATGACGATCGTCTTCGTCGCATCGTTCGGGCCGCCCTGCGTGATGATCTGGATGGGCTCGAAGATCTGGAACGCGCCGATGAAGGTGATGATCGTCGCGAAGAACAGGGTCGGCGACATGAGCGGCAACGTCACCCGCCAGAACGTCTGCCAGGCGTTCGCGCCGTCGGTGCGGGCTGCCTCGAGCAGCTCCGTCGGCACCGTCTGCAGGCCGGCGAGCATGATGATGAAGGTGAAGCCGAGCGTATGCCAGAGGTCGATGACGATGATCGCCGGCAACGCCCACGCCGGGTCGGTGAAGAAGTTCGGGGTGTCGATGCCGACGACGGCCCCGTACTGGGCGACATAGCCGAAGGTGGGATCGAGCACGTACTTCCACAGCAGGGACACCGCCGCCCAGGAGATGAGGAACGGGAAGAAGATCGCTACCCGCAGGAAGTAATTCAGCGTTCGGCTGACGACACGGTTCACGGCGATCGCGAGCAGCAGACCGAACACGATGTGCGTGACGACCGACGCCAGGGCGAACACGAAGGTGTTGCCGAGCACCTGCGGCAGCACGGGATCGGCGAAGAGCGCGGCGAAGTTGTCGAAGCCGATGAACTGCGGATCGGTGAGCAGATCCCACTTGAACAGGGCGAGTACGATCGCGAAGGCGAACGGGCCCGCGATGAACACGAGGAACAGCAGCAGGGCCGGGCTGACGAACATCCACCCGGCCGCCTCGGTGCGACGCCGCCGGAGCATGGCCCCGGGGCGCCGCACCAGCATGGTGCTCTCGGTCACTCGACGAGACCCTCGAGGGTCTTCTGCGCCTTCGCGAGGGTGTCGGCGGCATCGCCGTTGCCGGTGATGATCGTCTCCCACGCCTCCTGGATCGCCTTCTGCGCTTCGGCGCCCCGGTCGATCGAGGGGATCGGGGTGGCGAACGCCATCGCATCGCTCAGGCGCGTCGACCCCGCGGGAGCGTTCTCGGTGAACGCATCCGATTCGACGACGGAGGTGCGGGCGGGCACGATCGTGCCGCCGATGCTCGCGAAGTACTCGCCGGCCTCCTGCGACATGAGGAACTTGATGAACGTCCACGCGGCCTGCTTGTTCTCGCTCTTCTTCGCGATGTTCCAGGCATCCCAGCCGACCGGCGATCCATTGCCGGTTTTGGTCGGGAAGTTCACGATGACCGTGTCGTCGACCATGTCGATGTTGCGCATGCCGATGGTCGGCCAACGGCCGCCGCCGATCGACGCGAGCTTACCCTGTTTGTACTGCGTCTCGGCGTCGAACTGACCGCCGGGCTCGGGCGCAAGGCCCTCCTCGACGAGCTTGCGGACGAACTCGGCCGACTCGACGGCCTCGGGCGAGTCGTAGGTGGGCTCGCTCCAGTCGTCGTTGAAGGTGCTCGCGCCGTTCGTCGTGAGCCACGGCATGACGTCGGTGAAGTAGCCGGAGCCGGCGCCGAAGAGGTACGCCCCCGTCTTCTCCTTGATCTGCGTGCCGGCGGCCTCGAATTCGTCCCACGTCCAGTTCCCCTCCTCGGGGATCGGCACACCGGCCGCCTCGAACACGGTCTTGTTCAGGTAGAGCCCCATCGTGTTGAAGCCGCCGGGGATGAAGAGGGTCTCGCCGTCGGGCCCGGATGCGAACTGCTCGTTGAACTCGACGAGTTCGGGGTTGATGTCGGCGAAGTAGTCGTCGACGTAGTCCTGATCCTGTTCGATGAAGGGCTCCAGCGGTTCGAGCACGCCCTTCGAGGCGAACAGCCGCTGGCCCTCGGTGGCGACCTGGATGATGTCGATCTTCTGCCCGCCCGCAAGGCGCGTGGCGACGGTGTTCGAGAACACCGACCAGTCACCGCTTGGGATGCCCTGCGCCTTCAGCTTGATGCCGGGGTACTGCTTGTTGAACTCCGCGAAGAGCGCATTGAACGCCTTCTGCTGGTCGGCGTCGCCCATGTAGACGAAGGTGAGTGCGCCCTTCTCGGGGTCGCCTTCGGCGCCGCCTGACGAACCCCCGCCGGAGCACCCGGCGAGCGCGAGGCTCGTCGCGGCGACGGCCGCGATGATGCCCGTGATCCTGCTGAACCGCTTGTGCCTCTTGTGCATCTTCCCTCCTCAGGGATCCGGCTCGTCGTCGAGCCGCCCGGACTCCCGGCCGCAACGGCCGGATCCCGCGGATCGCGTCCCGGTCGGAGTGCAGCCGGATCGTCGGCGATCAGCGTGGCACCAGGGTTCCAGAAATCGATTTCAACGTCAAGGGATCGGGGCGGCCCGTGATCGGGGCGTGATCTCTGCGGGCGCATAGATCGCGCCGCGCGGCGCATCGTGAAACCGATTGCAGTGGATGCGGCGGTGCGGGTGGGCCGGCGACAGCGACATCGGGGGGCGGCACGCGGCGGCACGGTCCTCCCGCCGCCCCGCTCCTGGCGCCGCCGCCTTCGCAGGAGTGCCGATCTCCCGCGGGAGTGCCGGGAGGTCGGCACTCCCGCGGGAGATCGGCACTCCTGGCTGGAGCGGCGCAGGCTGCGCGCGGCGGCGCGGGCAGCGGGGCGGGCAGCGAGCAGCGACGGGCCGAGGCCTCGACAGTGGATGCTCGAGCGCATACGATGAGCGGAGTCGCGCCGATCGGCGCGCGCCGGCTCCGGCCGCCGAAGAGGGGAGGGCGATCATGACTGTTCTCGTCGCACGCCACGCATCCGCTTCTTCATCCAGCGAGGTCGCGCACACCGCCTGACCGGCGGCGCTGCGCAACGGCATCCATCGACCGCGGCGTCCGCGCGTCACGGCACGCATCGCCCCAGGGCATCCGCACCCGGACAGCGTGCTCGCGGCCAAGCGGTACCGCGCGGGCGAGCGCAGCGATTTCCACCGCTCGACGATCTACACCGAGGGCCGTTCGACGCGTCGCAGCCGCGACGCGCGCGCCATGGCGCGCCGCACGGGATACGGGCGCAGTTTCGCCGCAAGCCAGTGGGCGAGCGCCGAGTTCGATGCGCTCTGCCGGCTCGTCGAGCTCGGCGTCCCGGTGCCGTACCCCGTGCAGGTGCTCGGCACCGAACTGCTCATGGAGTTCGTCGGCACCGGCCGTGTCGCCGCCCCGCGCCTCGCCGAGACGCGCCTGCGCGGGCCGGAACTGCGGCCGATGCTCGAGCAGCTCACCGACGCCATGCACCGGCTCGCCGGCGCGGGCCTCGCGCACGGCGACCTCTCGCCGTACAACCTGCTCGTCGACGGCGACCGCCTCGTCATCATCGACCTGCCGCAGCTCGTCGATGTCATCTCGAACCCGAGCGGCATGGACCTGCTGCACCGCGACTGCGTCAACGTGTGCACCTGGTTCACGCGGCACGGGCTCGAATGCGACGCCGAGGAGCTCTTCGCCGAACTCGTCGGCGTCCTCGCCTGGTGAGCCGGGGGGTTCCGGGGGTGGATGCCGGTGCGCAGTGGGTGCCGCATCCCACCCCTTCCGGGGGTCATTTCCTGCCAGTTTTCCGCGCCGAACCCCGTGAATGTGGCGGGATATGACCCCCGCAAGCAGGGACAGGGTGTGGATGCGGCGGCGCCCACAGCACGGGGATGCGGCGGAGCCCGGCGGGTAGAGGCGGCGCCCGCCGGGTAGGGGGCGGCTGGCCCGTGCGGTTGGAGAGTGGGCACAATGCGGCGACCCCGCGGGTGGATGCCGTTGTGCACTGTCGACGAATGCGGCACCGGGCCATAGGCGGCCGATAGCCTGCGTCCAGTCTCGTACACCGTCGTTCGAGGAGGATCTGTGAGCGAACGCATCCGCACCATCCGCACCCCCGGCATCCGCACCCGCCGCCGAACACCCGACCACGACACCGCCCCGCCTCGGCCCCGGCTCGCCCGTGCGCTCCGCACGCTCGCCGTCGCCGCGACGGCGGTCGCCCTCGCAGGCACCGGCCTCGCCCCGGCGGCGGCGAGCCCGACCGTAAGCCCGGCGGCGAGCCCGGTATCCACCGCAGCCGCCGCATCCGCGCCCGCGGCAGCCGCAGAAACCCCCGCCCCGGCGGAGGACCTCGACGGCGCGTGCGTCGCCCTTCGCCTCGGCAGCGGCTACGTCACCCGCAAGACCGCCGGCTACGGCACGAACGGCACGGCCGCGAAGGCGGCGAAGATCCGCTTCGAGGCGACGGGACTCGGCACGTATTTCCTCGTCGATCAGCGCGGCAGCCACCTGTATCTGAGCATCTTCAACACCGTCATGCCCGGTTCCAGCTACGGCGAACGGGCCGACTGGGCTGCGGTGCGCAGCAGCGACGGGCTGCAGCTCGCCTCCACGTTCAACGACAAGCGCATCGGCGCGAAGCTCGGGCTGCTGGCGGCGGCGAGCGGTTCGTTCACGGCCGAGCCGGCCGATGGATGCGCGGAGGTTCCCGACATCGCCACGGGCGTGAGCGGCACGCCCGAGCCCGCGGTGAACGCCGACGGCACGCTGAACGGTTTCATCGACGCGCACATGCATGTGACGGCCGCCGCCGGTTTCGGCGGCAAGATGCGCTGCGGCAGCCCGTTCGCGGCGGGCGGCGTGGAGGAGGCCCTGAAGGGGTGCCTTTCGCACTCGGCCATCGGCGCGAGCGGGTGGACGGGCGCGCTGATCTCCGGTACGGACCCGTTCATGGACTACCGCGGCTGGCCGAGCTTCAACGATTGGCCGGAGCCGAAGACGCTGCTGCACGAGCAGGCGTACTTCCGCGGCATCCAGCGGGCGTGGGAGTCGGGCGAGCGCATCATGAACGCCCTGCTCGTCGCGAACCGGGTGATCTGCGAGGCCTACCCCGAGAAGGTCACGAGCTGCGATGAGACCGAGCAGATCCGGCTGCAGGCGCAGTATCTGCGCGATATGCAGGACTACATCGACGCGCAGTCGGGCGGGCCGGGGCTCGGCTGGTTCCGCATCGCGACGACTCCGGACGAGGTGCGGCGGATCGCGGCCGACGGCAAGCTCGCCGTCATCGTGGGCGTCGAGAGCTCCGAGCTGTTCGGCTGCCGCGAGGTGAACGGCGCCCCGCTGTGCACGACCGCCGACATCGACGCCGGTCTCGACGAACTCGTTTCATATGGCGTCAGCGGAATATACCCGGTCCACAAGTTCGACAACGCCTTCGGCGGCACCCGGTTCGACTCGGGCGCGCAGGGCGCGGCGGTGAACATCGGCAACAAGCTCTCGACGGGCCACTGGTGGCAGACCGAGGCGTGCGCGGGCGACGCGCACGACAACGAGCAGCCGCTCCGCAGCGACGAGATCGCGGCGCTGCTCGGCTCGTCGGGCCTGCCGGCGGGCACGATCGCACCGATCTACCCGGAGGGCCCGGTGTGCAATGTGCGCGGGCTCACGGAGCTCGGGCGGCAGCTCGTCGACCGGGCGATGGATCGCGGCCTCATGATCCACATCGACCACATGAGCGTGAAGACGGCGGATGCCGTGCTCGGCATGGCCGAGGAGCGCGGCTACCCCGGCGTGCTCACCTCGCACACCTGGGCGGACCGTTCGATGATCGCCCGCATCGCGAACGTCGGCGGGTTCGTCGCGAGCTATGCGAACGCCGCGCACACGCAGGGCGACCGCGAGGGCTTCCTCGACGAGTGGATCGCCAACCGCGAGGCGGCGCCGGGCGTGATCGACGCGTACGGCTTCGGCACGGATGTGAACGGGCTGGGCCCGCAGGCCGCGGCCCGTGAGGATGCGGCGAGCGATCCGCTCGTCTACCCGCTCACCGCGCTGAACGGCGTCACCCTCGACCGGTACGTCATGGGCGACCGCGTGTTCGACATCAACACCGACGGCGTCGCCGGCTACGGCCAGCTCGCCGACTGGACGGTCGACGTCGTGCACAAGGCCGGCGCCGATGGCCCGCTGCTCGAGCAGCAGCTCATGGCCGGCGCCGAGGGGTACGTGCGCGTGTGGGAGGCCGCGATCGCCTGGTGAGCCGCAGGCGCGAGTGGATGCCGGTGCGCGCCGGCATCCACTCGCCGCGCCCGGCTCGCATCCACTCAGGGCACGGGCACCGCTGCCCATGTCGGTCGCGGCGCAGCGCCGATATCGTCGGCTCGGCGCCGGCGGCACCGCTGCGCCCGCGCCGCGACCATGCACACCAAGACACAGGAGCACGGAACATGGAACGAACCCGAACCAAGCGCACGCTCGGCGCCCTCGCGGCGGGCGCCCTCAGCGTCGGCCTCGTCCTCGGGGCGGCGATGCCGGCTCAGGCCGCCGTCAACCGCGAGGTCAAGCGCTACACGACACAGGCGCAGTGCGCGGCGGTCTTCGCCGTCAAGTACACGAACCTGCTGATGAAGGGGTATCAGACGAAGGTCTACCACTCCTGCAAGTACAAGGTCGACAACGCGTCGCGCCCGTGGATGTGGGAGATCTCCTACTGGTGACGCCTCGGTGAGTGGATGCCGGTGCGCCCCGGCATCCACTCGCCCCCGCGGCCCGGCCGCGATACAGTGCACGGGATCGACGCGGATCGCCGCGCCGGGTCGCCACCCGTTCACCCGAGCCCGGAAGACTGCGAGCATGAGCGATCCCACCCCAGACCCCGAGCGGCCGCGCAACTTCCCGCCGCCGCCCCTCGCGCACGAGGATGCTTCGGCCGCCGCGATCGGCGTGCCGGCCGAGCAGGTCGACGCCGTGCGCGGCGCCGGCCTCCGCAAGGGCCGCATCTTCGCCTGGGCGCTGTGGGACTGGGGGTCGGCGTCGTTCAACGCCGTCGTCACGACGTTCGTGTTCACCGTGTACATCACGAGTTCGGCGTTCGGCCCGAAGGGGCAGCTTGAGGCGTGGCTCGGCTGGGCGCTCGCGGCGGCCGGCCTGCTGATCGCGGTGCTCGCGCCGGTGACGGGGCAGCGTTCCGATACGAGCGGGCGCCGCAAGCTGTGGCTCGCGGTCAACACCTATCTGGTGGTCGCGATCACGGCCGCCCTGTTCTTCGTGGAGGCCTCGCCGGAGTTCTTCGTGCTCGGCCTCGTGCTGCTGGCGGCCGGCAACATCTTCTTCGAGTTCGCCGGCGTCAACTACAACGCGATGATCGCGCAGGTGTCGACCCCGGCATCCATCGGCAAGGTCTCGGGCTTCGGCTGGGGCATGGGCTACGTCGGCGGCATCGTGCTGCTGCTGATCCTCTACTTCGGTTTCATCTCCCCCGAGGTCGGCTGGTTCGGGGTGACGGGCGAGAACGGCATGGACGTGCGGATCTCGATGCTCATCGCCGCCGCCTGGTTCGGGATCTTCGCCCTGCCGGTGCTGTTCGCCGTGCCCGAGTACCGCGGCACGGGCACCGCGCGCGAGAAGGTGTCGTTCTTCGCGAGCTACCGGCGCCTGTTCGGCGATATCGCGGGCCTCTGGCGGGAGCGCCGCAACACGGTGTGGTTCCTGCTGGCGAGCGCCGTGTTCCGCGACGGCCTGGCGGGGGTGTTCACCTTCGGCGGGGTGCTCGCGGCGTCGGTCTTCGGGTTCTCGGCGGGCGAGGTCATCATCTTCGCGGTCGCCGCGAACGTCGTCGCGGGGGTTTCGACGATCCTCATCGGGCTGCTCGACGACCGCCTCGGGCCGAAGCCCGTCATCCTCGCGTCACTCGTCGGCATCGTCGTGTTCGGGTTGGTCGTGTTCTTCCTCCACGACGGCGGGCAGATCGTGTTCTGGACGGCGGGCCTCGGGCTCTGCCCGTTCGTGGGGCCGGCTCAGTCGGCGAGCCGTTCGTTCCTGGCGCGCATCATCCCGGCCGGGCGCGAGGGCGAAGTCTTCGGCCTCTACGCGACGACGGGCCGCGCGGTCAGCTTCCTCGCACCGACCGCGTTCGCCCTGTTCGTCGGTATCGGCGGCGAACCGTACTTCGGCATCCTCGGCATCGTGCTGGTCGTCGCGGCCGGCCTCGCACTGCTGATCCCGGTGCGGGCGGAGTCGCGACAGCTCTCGTGACGGTGCCGGGTGCCGTGGATGCCGGTGCGCTCGCGGAGCGGTTGCGGGCGGCCGGATCGGTGTTCGCCGAGGAGGAGGCGCGACTCCTGATCGCCGAGGCGGCGGATGCCGGTGCCCTCGAACGCATGGCGGTCCGCCGCATCGCGGGCGATCCGCTCGAGCAGATCCTCGGCTGGGCGGAGTTCGCGGGCCTGCGCATCCTGCTCGAGCCGGGCGTGTTCGTGCCGCGCCGACGCAGCGAGTGGATCGCCGAGCTCGCGATCGCAGCGCTCGACGGCGGGGTGCGGATGCCGCGGGCCGCCCCGATCGTCGTAGAGCTGTGCTGCGGGTCGGCCGCGATCGCGGCGGCGGTGCAGCACCGGCATCCGCACGCCGTCATCGTCGCGAGCGATATCCAGGCGGCCGCGGTGCGGGCGGCGCGCCGCAATCTCACCCGGCCGGCGACTGTCGTGCGCGGCGACCTGTTCGACGGGCTGCCCCGCGGCATCCACCGCCGCATCGATCTCGTCGTCGCGAACGCGCCCTACGTGCCGAGCGGCGAGATCGGCCGCATGCCGCCCGAGGCGCGCGACCACGAACCCCGCATCACCCTCGACGGCGGCGCCGACGGCCTCGACATCGCACGCCGCATCCTCGCCGGCGCGCCCGAGCGCCTCCGCCCCGGCGGCCGCCTCATCATCGAGACGAGCCGGCGCCAGGCGCCCGAACTGCTCGCACTGTTCGCCGCCGCCGGCTTCGACGCCGGCATCCGCCGCGACCCCGACGACGACCGCAGGGGCACCGCCGTGGTGGGCGCGCTCGCACCCCGCTGACCCGCGCGGGCACCGCGGTGCGGCTACCCCCAGAAGTCGTCCGGTTCCGATGGGCACGTGTTCAGCGACGTGAAATTCTCCTGCGAGAGGCCGTCGATCGCATACGCGAGCCGCCGCCCCCATTTCTCCCGCCCCGCCCAGACTGCGCAGAGCCCCACTATGAGTGCCACACGTTATGGGTATTGAGCAATGTCGAAGCAAGTCATAACCTCTCCATAGACACCAGAGGATGGGAATGATTCATGAACATCGAAAACCGATAGTCACCATGATTCCCGGACTCGCGGCCGGAAGCTGCGCCGCACTGGGGCTCGCCGCTCCAGCTCAGGCGGCCCCTGTGGGCAGCTGTTCTGCCGGTCCATACTGGGACAACAACCTGTCAGCGGGAATCGCATCATGCAACGGAAGCAGTTGGCGCCTTGGAGTCAACTGCTTGAACAACGGCACGATCTACGGTCCCTGGGGTGGTCCTCGCACTGCCGCTACTCTTCACAAAGGGTGCAAGGACAATTGGTTCGTGAACGTTTGGGTCGAATGACCAATATGTCGGTCAATGAGGTGCGCCAACACATTGGGAGAACCGCCCATACCCGACAGATGCTTGCAGTTTCGCTCGCGTTGGCATTGACCTTACTGCTCCCAGGGTGCACATCTCAGCAGAATCCCGCAAACCTTTCGAGTACCGCAAAGGTCGTATTCACTCCCAAGGATTACCAAGACGTGATGTGGGACTCGATCATGGCACGGTTTCCCGATGCGGTCCGTCCCGAGGTCCCAATCGTGCGGGTCATTACTGATGAGGATTTCGCTCCGCTGTATGAGCAATGCATGCATGAAGAGGGGTTCGAGGTCGAGGTATACGAGGACACCGGGTTCAAGGCATTCGTCCCCGAGGGCCAGGATGAGCCATTCTCGCTCGCCATGTACATCTGTGAAGCGAAGTACCCACGACCGACGGAAATGGGCGTGGCCGAAGACGACGCGAGTGGGCATCTGCTGTATTCCTACTATCGTGATTCGCTCATCCAATGCCTCACCGACCAGGGATTCGAACCGGAACCACTGCCGAGCGAGACGAAGTTCCTCGATGCAATGAGCACCGACGAACGCTACGACCCCTACGCCGGCCTGCTCCGCACTGGCGGCCTGAATTTCTCCGATTGGGAAACTTTGAACGAAGAATGTCCACAACGACCAGCTGAACTCGAGTAACCGGCTCTTCGCAGTCGAGGGTGTCGGTCGGTCTGGCGCGTCGGTCCACGGATAGGGGCCTGACCACTTTCGCTCAACTGGGAAGAGCCGGTTTACGGTCGGTTTGCGGGAGCGGGCGCGGGCGAACAGTTGACCCCCGAACCGGGGAATGCGCCACGTCTCTTGGAACCGTTAGCATGGCGCGCAATCATCGGCACACCGAGCAAAGGAGCGCCTGAGCCATGCCGCGAGATCGCAGCCGAGCCATCGCGGCGTCGATAACCCTCGTTGCGATGGCCATCGGGTTCGCCGGGTGTGCCGCAACCTCCGAACCGGTCATCCCCACCCCCGACGCCCTTTCCTCGGCTGAAGCAGACGCCCTGATCGACGCCGCGATAGAGCAGTCCTGGAAGGCCTATGGTCCGCCCGGTCAGGAGCGCCCCGACGTGCCGCTCATCAGGACCATCGAGCTCGACGAATGGGGATCGGTCATGGCGCCGTGCATGCGCGAACAAGGGTTCGACGTTTCGATCGGCGCGGGCGGCGGCATGCAATCCGGTGACGTCGCGAACGAACAGCTCGACGCCTATAACTTGGCGATGTTCGTATGCGAGGCGTCGTATCCGCTCGACCCGAAGTACAGCGCAACCCTCAACGAAGCGCAGCGCGCCTATCTGGCTCTTCGGAGATCTGGTGGGGGTGAGGTGTCCGGGGCGTGACTGGCGTGTAGGGGTCGAGGTCCCCGAGGATCAGAAGCGCTAACCACCTGATTCCGACCGAGGACCTCGACGTGCTTCACCTTACTTCGGGGCGCGTTGACGCGCGTCCGGCTGCTGATCCCTGTGACCGTTGTGACCTGCTGCTGGGCCTGGACGGGGTCCACGTCGAGCATGTCGATCGCCGTGACGGCCTGCTGACGGTCACGGTCTCCAGCCCGCCGGGACCTGCCGGGTGCCCATCGTGCGGGGTGATCGCGACCGGTCGTGGCCGCCGACGCCGGGTGCTGCGGGACGTGCCTGGCGCTGACCGGGTGCGCCTGGTATGGCGGCAACGCGTCTTCCGCTGCGAGGACACCGACTGCGGCCGGAAGACGTTCATGGAACAGCTCCCGTCGTTGGTCGCCCCACGCGGATCGATCACGGCCCGTGCCGTGGTCTGGGCGATCGGGCAGTTGCGTCGCGAACACGCCACCGTCCAAGGCTTGGCTCGTCAGCTCGACACGTCGTGGAAGACGCTCTGGCGGGCCGTCGAACCCGAACTCGAGCAGCTTGCCGCCGACGAGTCCCGGTTCGACGGGGTCAGCACCCTCGGTGTCGATGAACACATCTGGCACCACGTCGATCCGCATGCGCGGCCCGAAGGAGTTGACCGGGATGGTCGACCTGACCCGCGACGAGCACGGCAAGACGCACGCCAGGCTGCTGGACCTCGTGCCCGGCCGTTCCGGGCGCGTCTACAAGGCCTGGCTGGACCAACGCGGCGAGGACTTCCGTCGGAACGTGAAAGTGGCCGCCTTGGATCCCTTCGCCGGCTACAAGGCCGCCATCGACGACAAGCTCCACGACGCGATCGCCGTGCTGGACGCGTTCCACGTTGTGAAGCTCGCTACCGCCGCCGTCGACGAGGTCCGCCGCCGGGTCCAACAGGACACCCTCGGCCATCGCGGCCGGAAGGGCGACCCGCTCTACGGGATCCAGACCATCCTCCGCGCCGGGGCCGAGCACCTCACCGACAAGCAACGAGCACGTCTGGTCGCCGCGATCAACGCCGACCCCGCCCACGAGGAAGTCTTCATCGCCTGGCAGTGTGCACAGCAACTCCGCGCCGCCTACCACGCGAAGGATCTGGCCCAAGGACGACGGATCGCCGTCACCGTCGTCGACACGTTCCACACCTGCCCGATCCCCGAGATCGCCCGCTTGGGCCGCACCCTGAGACGGTGGCGCGACGCGTTCCTGGCCTACTTCACCACCGGCCGCTCATCCAACGGCGGCACCGAGGCCGTGAACGGCATCATCGAACTCCACCGCCGCCTCGCCAGAGGCTTCCGCAACCGCCACAACTACCGCCTCCGCATGCTCCTCGCCGCCGGCGGCCTCACCCCATGACCCCCACCGGATGTCCGAAGAGCCGCCTATCTGTACGAGTACCTGTCTGAGACGCTGCTCGATTGTCTGCGCGAAGAGGGTTACTCCCCCGAAGGCGCACCCAGCCGGCAGCGATTCGATGAGCGTCTCGACGACGGGACGATGTGGACCCCCTACTCCAGTCTGGGGCAACTCTCGTCGCGTGAGTTCGCGAAACTCGATGCCGCTTGCCCCCAGACGCCGGATGGGCTCTACGGCTGACCGGGATGAGTGCTGGCACAGATCCTCGGCGGCCCGCTAGGCTCTGGCCCATGCCCGAGGGGAAGGACGCGAAGCGGCGCCGGTGGCCGGCGTTCGCGGCTGTGGGCGTCGCAGTGCTCCTCGTCGGCGGGGTAGCCGGATGGGCGGCCGCCGAGGTCTTCGCGCCCCGCACGGATGTGATCGCCGAGAGCCCGTTCACCTTCGTCGAACTCGTCGAGGGCGAGGTCGGGTCATCGATCACGCTGAACACGGTCGCGGAATGGAAACGTTCGCCGGCGGGCACGAATCAGGCGCAGGGAACGGTGACGGCGGTGCGCGCGACGGGCGGAGACGAGGTGGGCCAGGGAGGCGTGCTGTACGAGGTGGATCTGCGGCCGGTCGTCGCAGCCGCCGGTGCGACGCCGGCGTTCCGGGCTCTCTCCCGCGGCATCGAGGGTGCCGATGTCGCCCAGCTGCAGACGATGCTCGCCGCCCTGGGCTTCTACGACGGCGAAGCCGACGGCGAGTTCGGTGCGCAGACCCAGGCTGCGGCCCGGGCCTGGCAGGAGTCCCTCGGCTTGGACGGCGACGGCACGGTCAGGGCGGGCGACCTCGTCTTCATCCCCAGCCTGCCGGCCCGGGTCACGCTCGACACCGAGGTCGTCTCCCGCGGCGCGTTGCTCACGGGCGGCGAAGCGGTGGTGTCGGGTCTCTCGCCGGAGCCGGTCTTCACGATCCCCGCGACGGTCTCCCAGGCCGCGGGCATGCCGGCCGGCACCGCGGTCGAGATCACCTTCGAGAACTCGGTGTGGTCGGCAACGGTCGCCGGGCAGACACCCTCGCCCGACAGCGGGGACCAGGTCGATATCGCCCTGCAGGGCGTCGACGGCGCACCCGTCTGCGGCGACGAATGCGGCCTGCTGCCCATCGAGGGCCAGAACCTGCTGTCTTCCAGGATCATCACCCAGGAGACCGTACGCGGCATCGTCGCCCCGTCGGCGGCGCTGCGCTCGGACGCCGACGGCGCGGTCAGCGTGATCGACGAAGGCGGGGATGCCCACCCGGTACGGGTCGTCGCCTCCGCCCGTGGGATGTCGGTGGTCGAGGGGGTGGATGCCGGAATCAAGGTGCGCATCCCGGCATCCACCGCTGGCGCCGTCGAATGAATCCGCGCCTCGCGGCCGACGGGCTCACCTTCCGGTACGACGCGGGGACTCCGCTGATCGAAGGGTGGGCTGCGGAGTTCGCCGCCGGGGAGGTGGTCGCCGTGACCGGTCCGTCCGGTCGCGGGAAGTCCACCATGCTCTACCTGCTCGGGCTCATGCTGAGGCCCACAGCGGGTCGCGTGCTCGTCGACGGCGAGCCCTTCCACGGGCGTGCAGATGCGGACCGGGCCCGATTGCGCGCGGCTCGCTTCGGATTCGTGTTCCAGGATGCCGCGCTCGACCACTCGCGTACGGTGCTCGACAACATCCTCGAATCCACCCTCTATCGCCGCGGGGACCGTCGTGCCGACACGGAACGCGCGCACCGGCTGATGGACCGCTTCGGGGTCGGGCTCCGGGCGAACGCGAAACCCGGGCAGGTCTCCGGGGGCCAGGCCCAGCGCATCGCGCTCTGCCGTGCGCTGCTCGGCGACCCCGACATCGTCCTCGCCGACGAACCGACCGGCAATCTGGATCCCGACTCGTCCGACGTCGTGATCGATGCCTTCCACGAACGTGCCGCCGCCGGTGCGACCGTCGTCGTCGTCACCCACGATCCCGCACTCGTGCAACGCTGCGACCGGAACATCCGGCTATGAGACGACGCCCCGGCCGACACGCAGCCGCACTCGTCAGAGAGGCGGTCGCCGCCGCGATCGCCGCACCCGTCGCCTCGCTCTTGACGATCGCCATGATCGCGGCGATGTGCCTCGCCGTGCTGCTGACGGCCGGCCGCACCGTCGGCGCGGAACAGGCGGTGATCGGCTCCATCGACTCGGCCGGGACCCGATCGATCGTCGTGCGGGCGGACCCCGCGGCAGGGCTCGACAGCAGCGTGCTCGACCGCATCGCGAACCTCGAAGGCGTCGAATGGTCCGGCGCGTTCGGCTATGCCGAGGATGTGCAGAATGCCGCCTTCCCCGGCGGCAACCGCGTCCCGCTCCGGCTCGCGTACGGCACCGGGTGGGCGGAGCTCTCACTCCCGGACGAACTGCCGGGCGCAGGCGATGTCGCCTTCGCTTCCGCCGCGGCGCTCGAGCAACTCGGCATGACCGATGCCGTCGGCAGGATCGACGGCGGCGGCAGCGGGTTTGCGATCGGCCGACGCGTCGCCGTGCCGGACCACCTGCGCTTCCTCGAACCGGTCCTCATCGCGCCCCAGCCCGGGAACCCGGCCGAACCGGTCGGAATCGTCGTCGTCACCGCCGCGCGACCCGACCTCGTCGCCCCCGTGGCGAGCGCGGTGACCGGCGTCCTCGGTGTCGCGGATGCGACGAAGGTCACCGTCGAGACCAGTGAAGACCTTGCGACCCTTCGCGCGCTCGTCGAGGGGCAGCTCGGGCAGTTCGGCCGGGCGCTCACCCTCGGCATCCTCGTCCTGACCGCGCTGCTGACGACGGCGATCCTGTACGGCCTCGTCATGATGCGCCGCAAGGATTTCGGGCGACGGCGAGCGCTCGGGGCGAGCCGTTCGCTCATCATCGCCCTCCTGTTGACGCAGACCGGGCTCCTGGCGTTGCTCGGGGCATCCGTCGGCAGCATCGCCGCCCTCATCGTCCTCGGAGCGACCGGCGACCCGCTTCCGGGGGCCGCCTATACGTGCGCGATCGCGGTGCTCGCAGTGGTCGTCGCCGTCGCCGCGGCGCTCCTTCCCGCGACCGCCGCCTCACGCCGGGAACCCATCGCCGAGCTTCGCGTGCCCTGACCTCGGGCGCGCGGCCGCGCTCACTCGGCAGGGGCGAGCCGCTCCAGGAGTTCGTCCATCGTGCGGCCGACGATGGCGGGCATGTCGACGGCGTCGGGGTTCAGGAGCCACCGCATCTGCAGGCCGTGAGGGTGGATGCGGGGCTCGCCGCCCGACCTGGCCCGCCTCGGCGGCGGCTGCCCGTTCCGCGCCCGGTGCGCCTTCGCCTGGGACGCCTGCGCCGCCGTGACCCCCGCGCTCACCGCCCCCGCGCTCACGGCCCCCGGCCTGCCTTGCCCCCTCCGCCGGGACCTTGGAGTGCCGATCTCCCGTTCAGCGACGCGCAGGAGTGCCGATCTCCCGTGGGAGTACCCGGAAGTCGGCACTCCGGCGGGAGATCGGCACTCCTGCGGGAGAGCGAGGCTGCCCGCTACGCGGCGGACGCCGGAGCGGTGCGCGCGAGGCTCAGGCGGCACTCGACGGGGGCGGGCTCGAGCGAGGCGACCTCGAGCGGCCCCTCGGAGCGGGCGAGCACGCTGCGGATGAGGCGGAGGTGCACCTGGCAGAGCACCGGCCCGGCGCTTTCGTAAAGGTCTGCGAAGGGGCAGCGCAGTCGCACGTCGAGGGGGCTTGCGGCATCCACACCCGGCTCGAAGCCGCAGCGGTCGAGGTGGTCGATGAGCACGTCGAACTGGGCGGCGGCGTCTTGCAGGTTGGCCGTCTCCTCACGGATCGGAGTCGCGGCCTGCGGAGTGCCGGTGCTCGCCGGGCACGCGTCCGGCGCTCCGCCGGACCCGCCCGCGGGCGCCGGCACCCCGGCGGCGCCGCCGGCACCGCTCCCGTACATCGCCCGGTACGCGCGCCCGATCGCGAGCGCCCGCGCGGTCTGCGCGTCGGCGCCGGGGGCGCGGCGGTCGACGCCGTCGGCCCAGGCGAAGAGGACGCGGGGGCGGCCGCGGGTGCCGCGGTGCTCGCGCTCGGCGACGACGAGCCCGGCGTCCATGAGGCGGCGGATGTGATCGCGCACGGTGTTCTCGTGCGCGCCGATCACCTCGCCGAGCATGCCGGCGGTCTGGGGGCCGTGCCGTTGCAGGGATTCGAGGATGGCCAGGCGCGGCTCGGAGTCGAGCACTCCCCGCATCTCCGCGATCGTCATGGCTGGATTCTACGCCTCGTAGAAGCATCTCGATTTTTCACGGCTGTCGCCGGAGCACCCCGCACGGGCGCCCGGATAGCGTGCGAATGCGCCCGGCATCCACCCCCCGACGCGGGCACACCGGCATCCACCGAGGAGGAACAGCCATGCTCACCGAGCAGACCCGCACCGTCGTCGCCGCGACCGCCCCCGTCATCGCGGGGCGCATCGACGACATCACGCCGCGCTTCTACGCGCGCATGTTCGCCGCGCACCCCGAACTGCTCGACGGCACGTTCAGCCGCGCGAACCAGCGCAGCGGCGAGCAGCCCAAGGCCCTCGCGGGCAGCATCGTGTCGTTCGCCGTCGCCCTGCTCGAGACCTCGGTCGCGCCGGCGGCCGTGCTCGAGCGCATCGCGCACAAGCACACCTCCCTCGCCGTCACGCCCGAGCAGTACGCGATCGTCTACGAACACCTCTTCGCCGCGATCGCCGAGAACCTCGGCGACGCCGCCACCCCCGAGGTCGTCGATGCCTGGACCGAGGTGTACTGGCTCTTCGCCGACCTGCTCATCGCCCGCGAGCGCAGCCTCTACGGCGCACAGGCCAACGACCGCATGTGGATGCCGTGGCGCGTCGCCGCGAAGACGCTGCGCACGGCATCCATCGTCGAGTTCACGCTTGAGCCGGCCGACGACACCCCCGTCACCGACGCCGTCGCCGGTCAGTTCGTGAGCGTGCGCCTGCCCGTCGCCGACGGGCTCCGCCAGGCGCGGGCGTTCACCCTGCTCGAGCCGGGCGCGACCCGCCGCATCGCCGTCAAGCTCGACGAGGACGGCGAGGTCACCCCGCTGCTGCACCGCGATGTCAACGTCGGCGATGTGGTCGAGCTGTCGAACCCGTACGGAGCGGTCACGCTCGGTTCGTCGGAGGCGCCCCTCGTGCTGGTGTCGGCGGGCATCGGCTGCACGCCGTCGCTGGCGTTCCTCGAGGCGCTGGCCGCTGCCGGCTCGGAGCGCGAGGTGCTCGTGCTGCACGCCGACCGCGACGCCGCCCAGTTCGCGTACGCCGAGCGCATCGCCGAGCTGGTGGATCGCCTGCCGAACGCCCGCCTCGACGTGCGGTACACGGGCGATGCCCGGGTGGATCTCGCCGCCGAGACCCTGCCTGCCGGTGCCGAGATCCTGCTGTGCGGGCCGCTCGGGTTCATGAAGTCGCAGCGGGACGCCGCGGTGCGGGCCGGCGTGCCCGAGATGCGGATCCGCTACGAGATCTTCGGGCCGGACGTGTGGCTCGCGCAGCCTGCCGCCGCCGCACCCTCCGAGGCCGAGGCGGCGTAGCACCCTCCGGTGGGGCGGCCGGCCCGGCCTCCCCGCCGCCGTCGGGCCCTGCGCCCGACCCCAGAACCCAGCCGGCTCCCCGAATGCCCCTTTCATCCTCGGGGAGCCGGCTGTCTGCATGCCCGGGTGGATGCCCCGGCGCGCCCCCGCCGCCCCCGCACGGTGCTAGACAAGACGGATGACCACTCCCGATGTGCGCTGGCCCCGGGCATCCGGCCCCCTCGAACTGCGCCCGGCGACGGCGGCCGATCTCGACGCGGTGCTCGTGTGGCGCAACCGCCCCGAGGTGACGCGCTGGTTCATCAACACCGTCGTCGACCCCGATGCGTTCCGGGCGCGCTGGCTGACCGCCGTCGACGACCCGAAGGACCATTCGGCGATCGCCGTCGCGGGCGGCGACGTCGTCGGCTTCGGCACGCTCGAGCTCGACGACGGGCTCGGCCAGACCCACGGCGACCCCGCGAACACGCGCCTGGTCGAGGCGCAGCTCGGCTACATGATCGACCCCGCGCACGCCGGCAGGGGGTATGCGACGGCGCTGGCGCGCGGCCTGCTCGAGGTCGCGTTCGAGGAGGTCGGCGTGCGCCGCGTGACCGCCGGATGCTTCGCCGAGAACACCGCCTCATGGCACGTCATGGAGCGGGTCGGCATGCGCCGCGAACAGCACGGCGTGCGCGACTCCTGGCACGCCGAGCTCGGCTGGATCGACGGCTACACCTACGCCCTCCTCGCCGACGAGTGGATGCCGGGGGCGGCCGCTGACCGCTGCTCCGCGTCAGCCGGCGATGAGCGGATCCGCGACGGCACGTCGCCGGTTCGCGACGACGAGGAGCCAGATCGCGGCGCCGACCCAGGCGACCACGATGATCCCGAAGGCCGTGATCGGAAGCACCGGGGAGGGGCACTTTTCACGTCCAGGACGTAGCGATCAGGCCCCTACCCCGTGAAAACCCGAGGTTAGGGGCGGGTGTAACTCGCGACCCTCGAATGGGTCTGGTGATGGAACAACCAGCGACTACATTCCGGGCTCGGCTACACGCCCGAACCATCCACTATTTCCTGCCTATAGGCCCCGAACAGGCCTACCAACCCGCAACGAAAAACGGCCGAACCCGCGACAACCGCGGGTTCAGCCGTTCGCAATGTCCTGAGACATCACACCGAGCCGATGACGGGAATCGAACCCGCGCTGTCTGCTTGGGAAGCAGAAGTTCTACCATTGAACTACATCGGCGTGCGGCATCCGGGGGATGCGCCAGCCCATCGTAGCAAGGCGTGCGGCCGTGCGCCGCATCGGCGTGCGCCGGCGCGGCCTGTTTTCGGAACGCGGCGGGCACGAGCGCCCGACCGCCTCGCGTCAAAGCGCGCCCCGGCGCGGCGCGCACCGGCATCCACTCGGGGAAGGGACGGCCGCGAGGCGTTAGTCTTGCCCCGTGCTTCTCTCGGATCGCGACATCAAGGCCGAACTCGATCAGCAGCGCATCCGCCTGGAGCCGCACGATCCGTCCATGCTGCAGCCGAGCAGCGTCGACGTGCGCATCGACCGGTATTTCCGGCTGTTCGACAACCACAAGTATCCGTTCATCGACCCGGCCGAGGATCAGCCCGAGCTCACCCATCTCATCGAGGTGAAGCCCGACGAGGCGTTCATCCTGCACCCGGGCGAGTTCGTGCTCGCATCGACCTACGAGTCCGTGACGCTGCCCGACGACGTCGCCGCGCGCCTCGAGGGCAAAAGCTCGCTCGGCCGCCTCGGCCTGCTCACGCATTCGACCGCGGGATTCATCGATCCCGGCTTCACCGGGCACGTCACTCTCGAGCTCTCGAACGTGGCGACGCTGCCGATCAAACTGTGGCCGGGCATGAAGATCGGGCAGATGTGCTTCTTCCGCCTGTCGTCGCCGGCCGAGCAGCCCTACGGTTCGGCCGGATACTCCTCCCGCTACCAGGGCCAGCGCGGGCCGACGGCGTCGCGCTCGCACCTGAACTTCCACCGCGTCGACGTGAGCGTCACCGACGCGGGGGCCTCGGGCGAGTAGCGCGCCTCGCGCGGGGCGGGCGCGCGGCGGCATCCATCGGTGGATGCCCCGGCGCACCCGGCCCGGCCGTGCCGGCTCCAGCGCTCGCCGCTGAACCTTCCCGGGGTCGGATCCCGCCATCGCGAAGCGGAACCCGCGGCCGAAGTGGCGGGATTCGACCCCCGGAAGCATGGTTTGCCGGGCCTGTGGACAACCGCGGATGCCGTTCGCCGGGTCTGGCTACGCTCGACGCCCATGACCCGAACACGACGAATCCTGCCGGCGGCTCTCGCCGTCCTCGCCCTCGGTGCCGCGCTCAGCGGGTGCGCCGATGCGGAGGAGAAGAGCGCCGCAGAACGTAGCGATGACGAGCTGCGCACCGTCGCGGAAGAGCAGTGGCGCACACCCGTGACACCGGTGGGTTCGTCGACCCCGATCGTCGACGGGGTCGCGATGGCGTACGCGACCGACGATGCCGGCGAGCTGCTGCTGATCGGGGTGGACGTCGAGACCGGCGAAGAGGCCTGGAGCTGGCCGGCGAGCACGGCGGACGTCGGCGCGGGCACGGTCCTGTACCCCCGCATCGTCACCGCCGACGACCGTGAAGCGCGCGTCGTCGTCATCACCCCGCCGTCCGTGAAGGTGAATGAGGACTACGGGCACCGGTTTCGGATGATCGAACCCGGTACGGGGTCGCAGATCGCCATCAGCGATCCGATCTGGGTCACCGACCCTCGCAGCTGCGAGACGGTCTCCGGGATCTGCTTCGAAGGCCGAACGGATCCGGAGGCCGAACCCGTGACGATGCGGCTCGACAGCCAGACCGCCGAGTTCGCACCGTCGACGAGCGGGGTCTGAACGGGTACGCCTCGTCGAGGAACCTCGGCGGGGGCGTGTACGCGGTGGATGACGACGGCACCGAGAAGCTGATCAGCGTCGAGGATCACGACATCGACACCGATGCGGCGGACGTCGCCGACGACCCGGTATGGACGGTCGATGCGGCAGGGCTCTTCGGAGATGACCGCTCCCCCACCTACGGCATCGGCAACGAGCAGATGCATGTCTCCGACGACGAGCGAACGCTGCTCGTGTGGCGAGGGTCGCTTGCGCTCGGTCAGGACGCGGTCCGGCTCGAGAGCAGCCGCCTCGTCGCCATCGATGCGGACTCGGGCGACGAACTCTGGCGGAAGGACGGGGTCTCGCTCTGCAAGTGGTCGTCGATCTGCACGGGCGACATCTCCTGGGAGAAGATCGAGGGCAGCACCCTCGGCACGAACACCAGGTTCCGTTCGGTGATGGGTGCGGTCGAACTCACGCACATCGACCCGCGCACCGGTGAGGGCGAGTGGGATCTCGCGATCGACGACTTCAGCGACGACACGGTCGATGCGGCGTCGTTCGCCGGCATCGACGGGTACTACCTGATCGGCGACGGGGGTCGTGCCCTACTCGTCGATGAGGAAACGGGTGAGACCCGCGGCCTCGAAGAGGGCGAGCATGCGGCCTGCCAAGTCGACATCGGCTTCTCGGCGCCCGAGGGCTCGAACCCGCTTCGTCATCAGGTGTCCTTCGTGCGTTCGGGCATCGCGGCGCAGTCCTGCGGCGCGGACGGACCCGACGACTCGCCCCTTTCGATGGCGGCGGTGCGGACGGCCGGCACCACCTGGGCACCCGAGGACGAGGAGTGGCGGACGCTCGAGGACGGCCCCGGCGACGACGACCCGATGGACCATTGGAACGACGATGCCGACGACGACGCACCTCGCTGGCGCGTGGTGCAGACGGAGGATGCGCTCATCGGGTACCGCTTCTGACGGTGTGTCGCGCGGGGCGGGCGGGCGACGGCATCCACCGGTGGATGCCCCGGCGCACCGCTTCCCTCGCGCGCAGCCGCGCAGCCGCGCAGCCGCCGACTGGCATCGCGCCTATCCGCACACCGCGCACCCGTTCCGGGGGTCGGATCCTGCCACCGCGAAGCGGATTTCGCCGGCGATGTGGCGGGAATCGACCCCCGGAAGCGCGTTATGCGGATCGGCCGACCCGCGGCATCCACTCGCGGACCGCGCCAATCGTGCCGCGCACGACGCGGGCGCGCGCGCTCAGAACCCCGAGGTCGCCACGAGGCGGCCGACGACCTTGCCGTCGGCGAGGCGCTGGATGCCGTCGGGGATCTCGTCGAAGGAGATCTCGGTGATGGCCGGGTTCAGCTCGCCGGTGGCGAAGTAGTCGTAGACGCCCTGCACGTCGTCCTTCGTGCCGCCGACCGAGCCGGCGAGGGTGACGGCCTTCGTGATGAGGTCGCGGGTGTTGATCGTCGCCTCGAGGCGGCCCATGCCGACCTGCACGACGCGGCCGCCGGGGCGGACGGTCTCGATCGCGTCGGCGGTCGTCACGCCGAATCCGGCGAAGTCGACGATGACGTCGAGGCCGACGTCGGCGAAGTCGCGGATGCTCTTCGCGACCCCTTTCACGCCGGCGGCGCGCACGTTGTCCCACACGGATTCGTTGACCTCGGCGACGTACACTTCGGCGCCGGCGAGCACGGCGACCCGTGCGCCGATCTGCCCGAGCCCTCCGAAACCGATGACGCCGAGCTTCGTGCCGGCCTTCACGCCGCCGGTCGCGATGACCGCGTGGTGCGAGGTCATGCCGGCGTCGGTGCCGGCCGCGCCGTAGGCGAACGACACGTTCTCGGGAATGCGCACGAGCGCGATCCGGTCGACCGCCATCTTCGGCGCGAATCCGCCGTCGAACGCGTACCCGGGCGCCCCCGCGTCGGTCGTCGGGCAGACGCCGACGCGGTCGCCGACCTTCCAGTCCGTGACGCCCTCGCCGACCTCGGCGACGACGCCGGCGACCTCGTGCCCGATCGTGATCGGGCGCTTCGCGAGCAGCGCGAGCCAGCCCTCGTCCTCGAGCAGGCCGACGTCGGAATGGCACAGGCCCGCGGCCTTCACCTCGATGACGACGCCGCCCGGCGCCGCGGTCGGCTCAGGCACGTCGTTCATGACGAGCGGCTCGTGCGTGTTCGTGAACTGCCAGGCGTGCATGTGCGTTCCTTCCCCAGAGGATCGTTCGTCTCGATCGTCCCACGGGCCGCCGGTCGGCGCCAGGGGTGCGGATGCCGCGGCGCGCCGGGGCGAGGGGTGCGGATGCCGCGGCGCGCCGCTACCCGACGAACGCCGCGACCGCGTCGAGCACCGCGTCGTCGCCGAGGATGCGTGCATGCCCGGCACCCTCGGTCAGCAGCAGCCTGCTGCCGGGGTTCGCCTCGTGCAGGCGGAGGCTCTCGCCGACGGGCACCTGCCGGTCGCGCCGGTCGTGCACGATGAGGGTCGGCACGGGCAGCGCCGCTGTCGTCGCGTCGAACCGTTCGTAGGGTGCATCGATATCGCGCAGCACCCGTCTGGCGTACCGGCGCGAGATGCCCTCCGCGGTCTCGGCGCCGAGCCCGATCGCACCGGTGAATGAGTGCGTGACCGAGCGCGCGGCCGAGAGTCCGGCGATCGTCACGAGCCGGCCGGTGGTCGCGGCGCCCTCGTGCACGGCGACGGCCGCGGCGAGCGCCCCGAGCGAATGCGCGACGATCGCGTGGAGGCTTCCGTGGCGTGCGCTCACGGCATCCACCGCGGCGAGGTAGTCGCGCATGTCGGTCGTGCGGCCGGGCGAAGCGCCGTGCCCGGGCGCGTCGAAGGAGACGAGCCTGAAGCCGCTGCCGCGCAGTTCGCGGATGAGCGGGGCGAACTGGGCGGCGCGCCCCCGCCAGCCGTGCATGAGCAGCACCGTGTCGCGGCCGCCGCCCCATTCGTAGGCGGCGAGTTCACGCCCGCGCACGCGGAGCACGGATCGGCGCGCCTGCTCGTGCACGCCGCGCTCATCGCGCGCGACGGGCAGGCGCGGCGCGGTGGAACGCATGAGCGGCAGCGCGAGCTCGGCCGCGAGGCCCGGGGAGACGCGTTCGGCGGCGCGGATCGCGGTGACCGCGATGCCGAGCGCGCCTGCGGTCCGCGGGGGTGCGGCGGGTGGTTCGGGTGCGGATGCCCGGGGGCGCCCTTCAGCGCCGCCCAACCGTTCCGGGGGTCGAATCCTGCCACCGGAATGCGGTTCCGGCACCGAATGTGGCGGGATTCGACCCCCGGAAGCAGTGGAGGTTCCCGCAGGAACGAGTGCGGGGTGGGGATCGGGCGCGGTGGACAGGCGCTCAGTGGGCGGGCGCTCGGCGAGCTCCGGGGGTGCGGTTCTGCGGTCGGGCATCGGTGCTCCTCGTGGTCGGCGGCGCCGGAGCGACGCAATGTGTACGAACGGTCGTGCGTTGAGTATACGAACGATCGTGCGTAAAATCGACCCCATGACGGACGATGGGCGGCGACGGCGCGGCGACGCATCCCGCCGCAACGTGCTCGAGCACGCCGCCGACCTCGCATCCATCGCCGGCCTCGACGGCCTCTCCATCGGCCGCCTCGCGACCGCCGCCCGCGTCAGCAAGAGCGGCGTCGCCACCCTCTTCGGCAGCAAAGAGCAGCTCCAGCTCGCCACGGTCGCCGCCGCGCGCGAACGCTTCATCGACACGGTGATCACCCCCGCCAGGCGAGAGCCCCGCGGCATCCACCGCGTGCTCGCGCTGCTCGACGCCCAGCTCGCGTACTCGCAGGGCCGCGTCTTCCCGGGCGGATGCTTCTTCGCCGCCGCCATGGCCGACGTCGACGCGAAGCCCGGGCCGGTTCGGGATGCCGTGATCGCGGCCGACGCGGAGTTCGCCGGATACCTCACGGCATCCATCGGATACGCCATCGAGCTCGGCGAACTCGCCGCCGACACCGACGCCGCCCAGCTCGCCTTCGAACTCGCCGCCCTCTACGAGCACGCGAACACGCACGGTGTGCTCACCGATTCCGAGGAACCCTATGCCCGCGCCCGCCGCGCCCAGGCCGCCCGGCTTCGCGCCGCCGGTGCGCCGGTGGATGCCCTGGCGCGCTTCACCCGCTGACCCGCCGCGCGCCGGCGCGCGCTCCGTCGGCTGCCGGGCCGCACGACGGCGCGGCAGCCCCCGCGGCCCCCCGGGGCGGGCCGCGCCTCAGGCGGGCCAGGCGTCGACGAAGCGGCGGAGGAGCGCGGCGAACTGGGTGCGCTCCTCGTCCGAGAAGCCGGCGAGGGCCGTCTCGATGGATCCGCGGCGCATGCTGCGCGCCTCTTCCAGATGCGCGCGCCCCGCATCCGTCAGGACGATCGAGGTGCGGCGGGCGTCGTCGGGGTCGGCCTCGCGGCGCACGTGCCCGATCTCGACCGCGCCCTGCACGAGGCGGCTCGCGCGCGGCTGGTCGACGCCGATCGCCGCGGCGATCTCGCCGACCGACATCGGAGCATCCGACCGGGCCAGGGCGACGAGCATGCGATGGGCGGCGCCGAGCATGTCGCGCCCGCGCGGGCCGCGCATGCCGCGGTGGATGCCGGGTCCGCCCTCATGCGGGCCGCGCCCGTGCGGGCCGCCGCCGGAGGGCTGCCCGAAGGGTTGACCCGAGTGCTGGCCGGGCTGCTCGCCCTCGGCGCGCGGGCGGCGCCCCGCGCGCGGATCGCCCCAGGGGCCGCCGCGCCGGCCGTCCGCACCGCCCCACGGCCCGGGCCGCCCGAAGGGGCCGGGGTGACGCAGGCGGGCGATCGAGGTCTCGATGTCGGCGAGCGGATCTTCGGCGGGCATGATCCGATTTTACATGTATGTTGACATCTAATCGGGCGCATGTCACACTACATATACATGTCATTCGACATGCATCGGCGCGACCGGTCCGGTTCCGCCGCACCGCCCGATCCGGGCACGAGCCCACGGGCCACTCGAAAGGACCACCCCATGACTTCCCAGAACGACACTCCAAACACCCCGAACACCCCCGAGGAGCAGGGCGAGACGGCATCCGCACCCCGACGCCCCCTCGGCGCCCTGCTGAAGCGCGTCGACCGGCTCATCCGCCGCGAATTCGACGAGCTCTTCGCCGGCCGCGGCCTCACCCGCGGCGACTGGCGGCGCCTGAACCTCATCGCCGGCCTCGTCGACGACCCCGAGGCCGCCGACCGCCTCGAGCGGCGCCCCGACCGCGTCGAACGCCTCGTCGCGCGCGGCTGGGTCGCCGGCCGCCCCGGCGAGCGCCGCCTCACCGACGACGGCCGCACCGCCCTCGACGAACTGACGGGGCAGGTGAGCGGGCTCCGCGCACGCATCGCCGGCACCGTCTCCGACGAGGACTTCCGCACCACGCTGCGCACCCTCGCATCCATCGCCGACGAGCTCGGGGGTGCGGATGCCGGGTCGCGCCCCGACCGCCCGCGCCGCGGGCACCACGGGCGCGGCCGCCGCGGCCGCCGCTTCCGGGGCGGCTACGCCCCCGTGCCCGGCTTCGGGCCGGAGCCCTGGTTCGGCCCGGCCCCCGGCGCCTGCGGGCACGGCCACCAGGGCCGGGCGTTCCAGGGCCGCGAGCCCTACGCCGGCTGCGAGCACCCGCACCACCACGGGCACCCGCACCACGAGCACCCGCACGGCGCCGACCGGCGCGCCTGACCGTTCCGGGGGTCGAATCCCGCCGCATCGGGCGCCCCATCCGCATCCGGATGGCAGGAAACGACCCCCGGAACGCGTGCGCGCACCGGCATTCACGCACCACCCGGGCGCAACGCGCCACGGCATCCACACCCCGGCCGAGCACACTGCGCACCGGCATCCGCACCCCGCCGACGCGGCCCGCGCACCGGCATCCGTTCGCCCTGCGAGAACTCGGCCGACAGCCTGCTCTCGCGGCTTGACTGCCCCCCGGCCCCGTGCGAGGCTCAACTTCTCTGCATGTCGCTTCGGGGGCGCGACACCCCGCATCCGGCCTCGCGCTCACGCGCCGTCCCGGATCCGCGACCACTGCACGCTCCCTCCACGATGCCGCCGGCCCGCGACAGCTCCGAGGGCGCCTCGACCCCGTCCACCGAAGGACCTCATGCTCGGAAAACTGCTCGTCCGCTATCTGAAACCGTACGTCTGGCTGCTCGTCGGGGTGCTGGTGTTCCAGCTCGCTTCCGCGTTCGCCAGCCTCTACCTGCCGACCCTGAACGCCGACATCATCGACAAGGGCGTCTCCCAGGGCGATGTCGGCTATATCTGGGCCCGCGGCTCCCTCATGCTCGCGATCTCGCTCGGGCAGATCGCCTGCTCGATCACGGCGACGTACTTCGCCGCCCGCACCGCGATGTCGCTCGGCCGCGACATCCGCAACGACGTGTTCGAACGCGTCGCGTCGTTCTCCGAGCGCGAGGTCACGCGCTTCGGTTCCGGCTCCCTCATCACCCGCAACACGAACGACGTGCAGCAGGTGCAGATGCTCACCGTGATGGGCGCGACGATGCTCGTCATGGCGCCGGCCCTCGCGATCGGCGGCGTCGTCATGGCGTTGCTGCAGGACGTCGGGCTGAGCTGGCTGATCGCCGTCTCGGTGCCGGCGATCCTGCTGATCGCGGGCCTGGTGATCAGCCGCATGGTGCCGCTGTTCCGCAGCTTCCAGCAGAAGCTCGACAACGTCAACCGCATCATGCGCGAGCAGCTGACGGGGGTGCGCGTCGTGCGCGCCTTCGTCCGTGAGGGCATCGAAGAGGAGCGGTTCCGCGGCGCCAACACCGACATCATGGTCGTCGGCCGCAGGGTCGGTTCGCTGTTCGTGCTGCTGTTCCCGCTCGCGATGCTCGTGCTGAACGTCACGGTCGTCGGGGTGATCTGGTTCGGCGGCATCCAGGTGGATGCCGGGAACGTGCAGATCGGAACCCTGTTCGCGTTCATGCAGTACGTCGGTCAGATCCTCATGGGCGTGCTCATGGCGAGCTTCATGACGATCATGATCCCGCGCGCCGCGGTCTCGGGCGAGCGCATCGGCGAGGTCCTGGATGCCGAGAGCACGCTCGTCGCCCCCGAGCACCCGGTCACCGAGTTCCCGGAGCACGGCACGGTCTCGTTCCGCGACGTCGAGTTCTCGTACCCCGGCGCCGAGCAGCCGGTGCTCTCGGGCATCGCGTTCGAGGCGGCGCGCGGCGAGACCGTCGCGATCGTCGGCTCGACCGGGTCCGGCAAGACGACCCTCGTCTCGCTCATCCCGCGCCTGTTCGACGCCACCGGCGGCGAGGTCTTCGTCAACGGGGTGGATGTCCGCGAAGCGGATCTGCAGACGCTGTGGTCCACGATCGGACTCGTTCCGCAGCGACCGTTCCTGTTCACCGGCACGGTCGCGTCGAACCTCCGCTTCGGGCGGGAGGACGCCACCGACGAAGAGCTGTGGCACGCGCTCGAGATCGCACAGGGCCGCGACTTCGTCGAGGAGATGGACGGCAAGCTGGACGCCCGCATCGCCCAGGGCGGCACGAACGTGTCGGGCGGGCAGCGGCAGCGCCTCGCGATCGCCCGCGCCCTCGTGCACCGGCCCGAGATCCTCGTCTTCGACGACTCGTTCTCGGCGCTCGACCTGCGCACCGACGCGAACCTCAGGCAGGCGCTGTGGCGCGAGCTGCCCGAGGTGACGAAGATCGTCGTCGCCCAGCGCATCTCGACCGTCACCGACGCCGACCGCATCATCGTCCTCGACGACGGCCGCATGGACGGCATCGGCACCCACGAGCAGCTGCTGGAGACATCCGCCACATACCGGGAGATCGTCGAGAGCCAGCTCGGCGCCGGTCAGCAGGGAGTGGAGGCCCAGGCATGACGAACCAGACTCCGCTCACGGCGGAAGAACAGGAAGAGCTCGAGCTCGCCGAGAAGGCGCGTCTCGGCTCCGGCGACGTGGACGGCGGCGGGATGCCGCCCGGCAAGCCGGCGAACTTCGGCAAGAGCTTCGCCCGCCTCATCGGGCTGCTGAAACCGCACGCCTTCGCGTTCGCGTTCGTGTCGCTGCTCGGCGCGATCGGCGTCGTGCTGACCGTGGCCGCCCCGAAGGTGCTCGGCGAGGCGACGAACCTCATCTTCGAGGGCGTCGTCTCGAAGCAGATGCCCCCGGGGGCCACGAAGGAGCAGGTCGTCGAGGGCCTCCGCGCCGGCGGCCAGGACCAGGTCGCCGACATGGTCTCGGCGATGGACAGCCTCGTGCCCGGGCAGGGCGTCGACTTCGTGGCGCTCAGCCGGGTGCTCATCATCGTGCTCGCGCTCTACATGCTCGGCTCGATCCTGACCTGGCTGCAGGGGTACGTCATCAACGTGATCATGGTCCGCACCATGTGGACCCTGCGCGAATCGGTCGAACGCAAGATCAACCGGCTGCCGCTCTCCTACTTCGACAAGGTGCAGCGCGGCGAACTGATCTCGCGCGTCACGAACGACATCGACAACATCACACAGACCATGCAGCAGTCGCTGTCGACGGTCGTCACCTCGGTGCTCACCGTCATCGGCGTGCTCATCATGATGTTCTCGATCTCGTGGCAGCTCGCGCTCGTCTCGCTCGTCTCGCTGCCGCTCATGGGCGTCATCTTCGGCGTCATCGGCCCGAAGTCGCAGAAGGCCTTCGGCATCCAGTGGCGCAAGGTCGGCCGGCTGAACGCCCGCGTCGAGGAGTCGTTCTCGGGCCACGCGCTCGTGAAGGTCTTCGGCCGCGAGGAGTCGAGCCGCGAGGCGTTCAAGAAGGAGAACCAAGAACTCTTCGAGGCCTCCTTCAAGGCGCAGTTCCTGTCGGGCATGATCATGCCGGGCATGATGTTCATCGGCAATCTGACCTATGTCGGCATCGCCGTGCTCGGCGGCCTCATGGTCGTCACCGGTCAGCTGCGCCTCGGCGACGTGCAGGCGTTCATCCAGTACTCGCAGCAGTTCACCCAGCCCCTCTCGGAACTCGGCGGCATGGCCGCGGTCGTGCAGTCCGGCACGGCCTCGGCCGAGCGCGTCTTCGAACTGCTCGACCAGGACGAGGAGTCGGCCGACCCCGAAGACGCCCCCGAGCCGGCCGCCGGAAACGGCACGATCGAGTTCGAGAACGTCTCGTTCGCGTACACGCCCGAGCGGCCGCTCATCAACGACCTCTCGTTCCGCGTCGAACCGGGTCAGACGGTCGCGATCGTGGGCCCGACGGGTGCCGGCAAGACGACCCTCGTGAACCTCATCATGCGGTTCTACGAACTCGACTCCGGCCGCATCCTGCTGAACGGGCAGGATATCGCCGACCTCACCCGGCGCGACGTGCGCGCGAAGACGGGCATGGTGCTGCAGGATCCGTGGCTGTTCGCGGGCACGATCCGCGACAACATCCGCTACGGCCGTGAGGACGCCACCGAGGACGAGATCCTCGAAGCGGCACGTGCGACCTACGTCGACCGATTCGTGCACTCCCTGCCCGACGGCTACGACACGGAGCTCGACGAGGATGCGTCGAACGTGTCCGCCGGCGAGAAGCAGCTCATCACGATCGCCCGCGCGTTCGTCGCCCGGCCCTCGGTGCTGATCCTCGACGAGGCGACCTCCTCGGTCGACACCCGCACCGAGCTGCTCCTGCAGCACGCGATGAACGCCCTGCGCCAGGGCCGCACCTCGTTCGTCATCGCGCACCGCCTGTCGACGATCCGGGATGCCGACCTCATCCTCGTCATGGAGCACGGCGACATCGTCGAGCAGGGCACGCACGACGAGCTCATCGCGAAGAAGGGCGCCTACTGGCGGCTCTACAACTCGCAGTTCGAGCAGGCGGCGACCGATCTCGACGCCGAGCTCGAGGCGCTCTCGGGCGCGCCGGCGGACGCCGCGGCCGAGGCCGAGCCGGATCGCACCGCCGAACTCGCCGAAGCGGGCGCCGCGGTCGGCGAATCCCAGGGCGCGGTCGGCGCGAACCTCATGGGCGCATCCGCTGCGGACGCGGCCGCCGAGGCCGACAGCGACGGCGAGGACGCCCCGAAGCAGGGCTGAGCTTCCGGGTGCGGATGCCCTGGGGCATCCGCACCCGGTCGTCGCCGCTCCGGTCGCGCCCAGGATGCGGGTCTCGAGACGCTCGCTCCTCGACCGGCGGAGGGTCGCCGGTCGAGTAGGCCGCTCCGCGGCCGTATCGAGACCCGGTGCGCCCCGGGGTGCGGGTCTCGAGACGCTCGCTGCGCTCACTCCTCGACCGGCGGAGGGTCGCCGGTCGAGTAGGCCGCTCGCGGCCGTATCGAGACCTCCGGGCGGAGCCTACGCGTCGAGGCGCGCGACGCGGAGCACCTCGAGGGCGCGGTAGCCGAGGCCCTCGTAGAGGGCGATCGCCCCGTGGTTGACGCCGAAGACGTGCAGCCCGATCGAGGCGGCGCCGTGGCGGCGCGCCTCCGACTCGGCGGCGAGCATGATCGCGCGGCCGTGCCCGCGGCGCCGGTGCCCCTCGTGAACGGCGACGTCGAACACGAAGGCGTGTCGCCCGTGCCCGCGATCCTCGAACCCGAGCCAGAGAATGCCGACGTCCTCGCCGTCTGCGCGCGCCGTGTACAGCGCATGGCCGGGGGTCCGGATGCCGTCGGGGAGTGCCTCGTCGAACTGGCGGTGCGACTCGGCATCCGCCTCGGCCCGGGTCATCCGCCCGGTCGCCACCAGGTCGTCGGCGAACTCCGCGACCGACGGTTCGACGTACGCCTCGAACTCGGCCGGCGTCATCGGGCCGAGGCGCAGGGCGCCGGCGGGCGCTTCCCGGTCCGGCAGCGGATCCCGCACCATCTGGATCGACGACGCCTCGTAGCGCGGGCTCCGGGTCAGCGCGGCAGCTGCAGCGTCCTGCACGAACACGTCGACGCTCAGCCGCGTCGCCCCGAGCTCGCGGGCGATGCGTTCGATGCCGACGGCGATGCGCGGCAGGGCTTCGTTCCCTGCGGCATCGGCGGCATCCGCACCCGACATCCGGTAGTCGACGAGCAGCGCCTGTTCCCCGGCGACCTCGAGCCAGGCCGTGCCGATCTCGCGGCCGCCGACCGTGACGGCGAACACATGCTGGTGTTCGCTCGCCGGCCCGTCGCCGAGGCGGTTCGCGACGATGCCCTCCGCCTGCTGCACGGCAACCTCTGGCGTGCGGAGCCCAGAATCGCGGCGGAGGGCCGCGAGGTGGGCGACCGTCTCAGCCTTCCACCCGTCGAATCGCTCGGGCGGCAGCGCACGGAACTCGGGTTCGGGATGCATGCCCCTACCTTCCCATCCCCGCGGCGGCCGCACCGCGCGGCGAAGTGGCGCAAACGGTCGCTCGCCCAGAGCACGAGGCACCGATTGCGTCACCTCGCGGGCGCGGCAACGACGACCTCGACAGCCGGCGCCGGGGGTGCTCGCCGGTCGAGTAGGCCGCTCGCGGCCGTATCGAGACCCGGTTGCGCCGGGGTGGGGGCGGCCCGCGACGAACGGCGGCTCAGACGGGCGCGATGGATGCCGTGAGCGCGGCGACCTCCTCGGCGCAGCCCCACGAGGTGGTCACGCCGGCGCCGCCGTGGCCGTAACAGGCGATGACGGCGCCCGGGGCATCCACACCCGAGATACCCTGCGCCGCACCCGCAGGATCAGAGCCCCACGCGGCATCCACACCCGAAGCAGCAGCCCCCGCCCCGGTGGAGACCGTGCCCGACGCACCCGAAGAGCCCGCCCGGCGCACGACCTCGAGGCGCACCTCCGTGCGGCCGGGGCGCAGTCCCACCGCGCGCGAGACGATCGGGGCGTCGGCGAGGGCCGGCACGAGGCCGCGTGCCCGTTCGAGGATCGCGGTCTCCGTCGCCGGGTCGACGGCGGTGTCCCCGGAGGCGGTCGCCGTTCCGCCGCAGACGACGTCGCCGCTGCGCGGGATGACGTAGGCGAGGCCGTCGGCGTGCTGTTCGTCGAGCGTCCATTCGTCGATGCCGGGGTTCGCGAGGCGCACCACCTGGCCGCGGATCGGCGCGAGTTCCGGGTCGCCGCCGAGCAGTCCGCCCGAGGCGAGGCCGGCCGCGATCACGGCGACATCGGCGTCGGCGAGCGCGGCATCCACCCCCGGGACGAGGCCCGGCTCGATGCGGACGCCGAGCCGCCGGCACCGCCCCTCGAGCCAGGCGAGGTAGACGGGCATCTCGATGACCGGCAGCTCGACGCGGAGACCGGCGGCGACTCCCGCGGGCAGCTCGGCGGCGTCCATCGGGCGGATGCCGGGGACCCACGCCCGCCACGCGTCGTCGAACGTGTCGGGGTCGCGCACGAGGATGCGGCCGGGAGCGATACGCACGCCGGTGCCGGGTTCGGCGGCGAGCTCGGTGAAGCGGCGGAGGGCGGCGATCGACCAGGCTTCGACGCGGTCGGCGGGGAACGCCTCGAACGGGAACCACACGGCCGCCGCCAGCAGCGACACCCGGTCGGCGGCGTCGCCGCGCACGGTGACGGTGTGGCCGGCCGCGGCGAGTTCGTGGGCGATCGACAGGCCGATGACGCCGGATCCGATGACGGTGACACGGCGTGGCATGGGGCTCCTTCGGTGCGGGCGGTGGCCGGGCCATCGTATCGGCGGCGGTGGTGTCGATCTCCCGCGTAGGAGTGCCGATCTCCCGCGGGAGGTCCGACTTCCCGGCACTCCGGCGGGAGATCGGCACTCCGAGCACGCCGCACACACCTCCGAACCCGAACCCCCTTGCACCTATACCCCCTAGGGGTATACTGATCCCCGCCGCCGTCGACCCCGACGGCTCGAGCGAAGGAGTCCCGCATGAGCCAGCCCACGACCGCCACCGCCGACTACCTCGTCGAAGGGATGACGTGCTCGCACTGCGTCGCGAGCGTGAGCGAGGAGCTCGGCGAACTCGCCGGCGTCTCCGCGGTCTCGGTCGACCTCGTCGCGGACGGCGCATCCCGCGTCACGGTGTCCGCCGACGCTGCGCCTTCCGATGACGACGTGCGGCAGGCCGTCGAGACGGCCGGGTACCGCTTCGCGGGGCGCGCATGAGTTCAGCGGGCGCCGCATCCACCGTCGAACTCGACATCACCGGCATGACGTGCGCCTCGTGCGCGATGCGCATCGAGCGCAAGCTGGGCAAGCTCGACGGCGTCGAGGCGACCGTGAACTATGCGACCGAGAAGGCCCGCGTGCTCGCTCCGGCGGGCATCGACGCGGCCGAGCTGATCCGCACCGTCGAAGCGGCCGGGTACGGCGCGAGCGTTCCGCCGCCCCCGCAGCCCGCACCCGATGCGTCGGCCGAGCCGGGCACGGACGCGAAGGCGCCCGACGGCACGCGCGCCCTGCGCACGCGGCTGCTGGTGTCGCTCGTGCTGACGGTTCCGGTTGCGGCGATGTCGATGATCCCGGTGCTGCAGTTCGATAATTGGCAGTGGGTCTCGCTGACGCTCGCCGCCCCGGTCGCGGTGTGGGGGGCGTGGCCGTTCCACCGGGCGGCGGCGATCAACGCACGGCACGGCGCCGCGACGATGGACACGCTGATCAGCCTCGGCGTGCTCGCCGCATTCGCCTGGTCGGTGTACGCCCTGCTGTTCGGCGGCGCCGGCATGCCCGGCATGCGCATGGAGTTCACGTGGTTCGCCGACCCGGCCGGCGGCACGCCGGAGATCTATCTGGAGGTCGCGGCGGCGGTCACGGTGTTCATCCTCGCCGGCCGGTACGCGGAGGCGCGCGCCCGTCGCGAGTCGTCCGCCGCGCTGCGGGCCCTGCTCGAGCTCGGCGCGAAGGATGCGGCGCTGTTCCGCGGCGGCGTCGAGACGCGCGTGCCGGTCGCCTCGCTCGTGCCCGGCGACCGGGTCGTGGTGCGGCCGGGCGAGAAGATCCCGTCCGACGGGCTCGTCGTCGAGGGCGCCTCGGCGGTGGATCGCAGCATGCTCACGGGCGAATCCGTCCCCGTCGAAACCGGCGTCGGCGACCGCGTCGCGGGCGCGACGGTGAACGCCGGCGGCCGCCTCGTGGTCGAGATCACGCGCGTCGGGGCCGACACCGAACTCGCCCGCCTGGGCCGCCTGGTCGAGGAGGCGCAGACCGGCAAGGCCCGCGTGCAGCGCCTCGCCGATCGCGTGTCGGCGGTGTTCGTGCCGGTCGTGATCGTGCTGGCGGTCGCGGCGTTCACCGGGTGGATGCTCGCCGGCGGCAGCCTCGAACAGGCGTTCACGGCGGCGGTCGCGACGCTCATCATCGCCTGCCCGTGCGCCCTGGGGCTCGCGACGCCGACGGCGCTGCTCGTCGGCACCGGGCGCGGTTCGCAGCTCGGCATCGTCATCCGCGGCCCGCAGGTGCTGGAGCAGACGCGCACGGTCGACACGATCGTGCTCGACAAGACGGGCACGGTGACGACGGGTGTCATGTCGGTCGCCGAGGTCGTGGCCGTGCCGGGGGTGGATGCCGCGCAGCTGCTCCGCGTGGCCGCCGCCGCCGAGGACGGCTCGGAGCACCCGATCGCCCGCGCGATCGTCGCAGCGGGTGCGGATGCCGCCGCGCACGCGTCCCGTCCGGGCGCGGATGCCGCCGCACACGCGTCCCGGCCGGGCACCGCCCGTATGGCGCACCCCATTTCTCCCGCGGGGGTCATATCCCGCCACGATTCTGCGAAAACCACCGCTCCGATGGCGGGATATGACCCCCGGAACGCTGCGGATTCTCCGCACGCGGGTTCCGGCGGCGAGCAGCGCCCCGCGGCATCCACCGCGGCCGCGCGCCCCGCCACCCCGACCGCCTTCACCGCCACCACCTCGACCGCGCACCCCGCCCCGACCGCGTTCACTGCCCACGCCGGCGCCGGCGTCGAAGCGGCCATCGACGGACGCACGGTGATCGCCGGCCGGCCCGCGTGGGTCGCCGAACGCGCCACCGGGCTTCCGGGGGCCATTTCCCGCCACGTTCCCGCGGAGAACACGCTCGAAGTGGCGGGATTCGACCCCCGGAACGATGAGGGTGCGGCCGCTGCCGAGCGGGCCGGGGGCGCCGAGCGAGCCGGGGGCGCCGAGCGGGCCGAGGGCGCCGAGCGCGCCGGGGCATCCGCACCCGCACTCGCCGAGCGCGGCGGGGCATCCACACCCGAGCGCGCCGGAGCATCCGCACCCGCCGAGCGCGGCGGGGCATCCACACCCGAGCGCGGCGGGGCATCCACACCCGAGCGCGCCGGAGCATCCGCACCCGCCGACCTCGCGGAGCGCATCGCGCGCGCCGAGGCGGGCGGCGGCACCGCGATCGCCGTCGCCTGGGACGGCGCGGTGCGCGGCGCGATCGTCGTCGCCGACGCCGCGAAGCCGACGAGTGCGGAGGCGATCCGCCGGTTCCGTGCGCTCGGCCTGCACCCGGTGCTGCTCACGGGCGACAACGCCGGCGCGGCCGCGCGCATCGCCGCGGAAGTCGGCATCGACGACGTGCACGCCGGCGTCACTCCGGCCGGCAAGCTCGAGGCGGTCCGCGAGCTGCAGGCCCGGGGCCGCGTCGTCGCGATGGTCGGCGACGGCGTGAACGACTCGGCCGCCCTTGCGGCGGCGGATCTCGGCATCGCGATGGGCGGCGGAACCGATGCGGCGATCGAGGCCGGCGACCTCACGATCGTCAGCGGCGACCTGCGGACGGCGGCGGACGGCATCCGCCTGGCCCGCCGCACGCTCGGCACGATCAAGGGCAACCTGTTCTGGGCGTTCGCGTACAACGTCGCGGCGATCCCGCTGGCGATGCTCGGCCTGCTGAACCCGCTCGTCGCGGGTGCGGCGATGGCGTTCTCGAGCGTGTTCGTCGTGACGAACAGCCTGCGGCTGCGCCGCTTCCGGGCGGGGTAGACCGCGCGGGCGGGGTAGACCGCGCGGGCGGGGTAGGCCGCGCGGGCGGGGTAGACCGCGCGGGCGGCATCCGCACCCGTCCGCGCGGGGCGGCGCAGGCCCGCGCCCTACCGCGTCGCGCGCACGAAGGCGTCGATGCGTTCGCGCGCCGCGCGCCCGTCCGCGGTCGGGAAGAACGGGAACACGTGCACGCCGCCGGGCGCCTCGACGAGTTCGAGCGGGTGGCCGGCCTCGCGTGCGGCGGCGGCGAGCCTGTGGGCGTCGGCGTTCAGCAGGTCGCGGGTTCCGCTGGCGATGAGGATCGGCCCGAGGCCGGTGAGCGGCGCGTGGATCGGGCTCACGCGCGGGTCGCCGAGCGGCAGGGCGCCGCGCCAGCGTTCGGCGGTCGCGTGCAACCCGGGCAGGGCGAGCCACGGGTCGCGCGGCGCGAGGCGCAGCGCCTCGGGGTCGTCGAATGCGAGGTCGAGCGCGGGCGAGATGAGCACGACGGGGGCGGCCGGCCCGCCGGCGTCGCGGAGCACGCGGGCGGCGGCGAGCGCGAGGGTGCCGCCTGCGGAGTCGCCGAGCAGGACGAGCGGGCGGGCGGCATCCACCCCGTGAATGGATGCCGCGAGCGCCGCGATCCGCCCGACGACCTCGCCGGCACGTCCCCCGTCCTGGGCGAGCGGGTAGATGGGCACGACGATCTCGGCGCCGGTGCGGGCGGCGAGTCCGGCGGCGTAGCGCCACTGGGTGGGCACGATCTCGTTCGTGAACGACCCGCCGTGCAGGTAGACGACGACGGGTGCGGATGCCGGATCGCGCCGCTCCCCCGCGACAGCGCCGCGGGTGCCGCCGCCGCGCGGCCGTAGCCGGAACACGGGCATCCCCTCCGCGTCCTCCCGGGAGACGTCGACGTCGCGTGCGATGCCCGCGGGCGGTTCGAACGGGGCGGGCGTGCGGTGCATCGCTTCCATGCGGGCGCGCGTCGCCTCCGTGCTCCGGCTGCGACGACGCCGCCCGGTCAGGCGGATCACGGGCGGCAGCAGGAACGCGGGCAGGCTGGGCATGCGGCCCATCCTGCCAGGCGTGCGGGCCGAGTGGATGCCGCGGCGCCCCGCCCCGGGCCCGCACCCCGCCCGCCGCCCCTCGCCGGTCGAGGAGGCGCGCAGCGCCGTATCGAAACCTCTCGGGGTCTCGATACGCCCCTCGTCCCTCGGGGCTACTCGACCGCCGGATGTCCGCCCTCGCCGGCCGAGGAGGCGCGCAGCGCCGTATCGAGCCCCAGCCCCACCCCGCCCCGCCGGTCGAGTAGGCGCGCAGCGCCGTATCGAGACCCCGCCCCAACACGCCCCGTTTGCAACGATCCGGCATTGACCGTCGGTCAACGAGTGCGCTCGGCATCCATTCGCGGCTATGATTCCCCGACCGGCCGTCCCCGCAGGTACCGAAGGAGCTACCCCGTGCTGCAGACCGAAACCCCGCTCGCCGTCCCGCTCGACCCGGAGGCGAACGCGAGCGATCTGCTCGCCCTCCGCGTCGCGGAAACCCCTGATCGCGTGATCTTCTCGCGCCCCTCCGGCGATGGCTGGGAGGATGTCACGGCCGCCGAGTTCGAACGCGAGGTGATCGGGCTCGCGAAGGGCTTCGCGGCCTCCGGTATCGAACCGGGCCAGCGGATCGGCTTCATGTGCCGCACGAGCTACGAATGGGCCCTCGTCGACTTCGCCGCCTGGTACGCGGGCGCCGTGCTCGTGCCCGTCTACGAGACGAGCGCCCCCGAGCAGATCCGCTGGAACCTCGAGGATTCGGGCGCGATCGCCTTCCTCGGCCAGACCGACGACATGTTCGCCCGCTTCGACTCGGTGCGCGAGCGCCTGCCGCTCGTCGCACAGCACTGGGTGATCGACCAGGGCGGGCTCGACGAGCTCGTCGCCGCCGGCGCCGGCGTGCCCGACGAGGAGATCCAGCGCCGCCGCCGGCTCGCGGTCGGCGACGACCTCGCGACCCTCATCTACACGTCGGGGTCGACGGGCAAGCCGAAGGGCTGCGTGCTCACCCACTCGAACTTCGTGGAGCTCTCGCGCAACGCGGCGACCGTCATGCCCGAACTCGTGAGCACGCCCGGCGCATCCACGCTGCTGTTCGTGACGATGGCGCACGTCTTCGCACGCTTCATCTCGGTCCTGTCGGTGCATGCGGGCGTGCGCGTCGGCCACCAGTGGGACACGACGCAGCTGCTGCCTGCGCTCGGCTCCTTCAAGCCGACGTTCCTGCTTGCGGTGCCGCGCGTGTTCGAGAAGGTGTTCAACTCGGCCGAGCAGAAGACGGTCGCCGAGGGCAAGGGCAAGATCTTCCGCAAGGCCGCCGAGGTCGCGGTCGCCCATTCGAAGGCGCTGGATGCCGGCAAGGTGCCGCTCGGCCTGAAGCTGCAGTTCGCGGTGTTCGACAAGCTCGTCTACGCGAAGCTGCGCGCCCTGCTCGGCGGCAACGCGGTGTGGGCGATCAGCGGATCGGCGCCGCTCGGCGACTTCCTCGGCCACTTCTACCGCTCGCTCGGGGTGACGATCCTCGAAGGGTACGGCCTGACCGAGACGACCGCGCCGGCGACGGTGAACGTGCCGACGAAGTACAAGATCGGCACGGTGGGGCCGGCGCTTCCGGGGGTTTCGCTGAAGATCGCCGAGAACGGCGAGGTGCTCGTGAAGGGCATCGACGTCTTCAAGGAGTACTGGAACAACCCCGAGGCGACCGCAGCCGCATTCACCGAGGACGGCTGGTTCAAGACGGGCGACCTCGGCACCCTCGATGAGGACGGCTACCTCACGATCGTCGGCCGGGTGAAGGAGATCCTCGTCACCGCCGGCGGCAAGAACGTCGCCCCCGCCGCTCTCGAAGACCCGATCCGGGCGCATCCGCTCATCGGCCAGGTCGTGGTCGTCGGCGACAAGCGCCCCTTCGTCGCCGCCCTCATCACCCTCGACAGCGAGATGCTGCCGATGTGGCTCGGCAACAACGGGCTCGACGCGAAGATGACGGTCGCCGAGGCGGCCGTGCACGAGACGGTGCGGCGGGTCGTCGGCGAGGCGATCGCCGAGGCGAACACGCTCGTGTCGCGGGCGGAGTCGGTGCGCGAGTTCACCATCCTCGACACCGAGTTCACCGAGGCCAGCGGGCACCTGACCCCGAAGCTGTCGATCAAGCGCCACGTCATCGTGCAGGACTTCTCGGTCGAGATCGACGCCCTCTACGAGCGGGCGGCGGCGAACCGGCAGTCCGCGTAGGGGCGCGCTGCGGGGTGTCGCGCTCGGCATTCTGCGCCCCTGCCCGATCCGGGGTGTGGATGCCCTGGCGCGCCCCGCAGCATCCACACCCCCGCGCTTGCGCGCCCCCGCACCCGCGCCGGTCGAGGAGGCGCGCAGCGCCGTATCGAGACCCCGCCCAGCACCCCGCCCAGCACGCACCCTCCAACCTTCCGGGGGTCAATTCCCGCCACCACGACCGTCATTTCCGCGAAAACGTGGCAGGAAATGACCCCGGGAAGCGACCGAATCCCGGCCGCGGCGACTGCCCGGTCACCGTTACCGCCCGGTCACCGCCGACCGCCACGTCACAGCCGATGCCCCGGGTCGCGGCGTAGTCTCAGCGCATGACGAAGACGATCGGCCTCGTCCTGCATCCCACGAAGTCCGTCGAGGATTCACTGGAGGTGCTCCGCGCGTTCGGCCCGCGGGCCGGGGTGCGCCTCATCGCCCGCGAACGCGACGCCGCCCGTACCGGAACCGGCATCGACGTCGTCGCCGACGACGCGTTCCGCGACGAGGTGACCTCGATCGTCGCGCTCGGCGGGGACGGCACGATGCTCGGGGCGATGCGCGACGTCGCCGACCGCCCGGTGCCGGTGCTCGGCGTCAACTACGGCAACCTCGGGTTCCTCGTCGAGGTCGAGCCGCGCGATCTGCCGGCCGCGCTCGGCCGGCTCGTCGACGGCGACGTGCAGCTCGAGCCGCACCATGCGCTCGAGCTCGGGCTCAGGGGGCGAGCGGATGCCGCGCCGCGCTCCTTCCTCGCGTTCAACGATCTCGCGATCGCCCGTCGCCCCGGCGTGAGCTCGGTGTCGGCGGACTTCAGCGTCGACGGAACCGCCTTCGGGTATTACCGCGCGGATGCGATCGTGATCGCCACGGCGGCGGGATCCACCGCATACAACCACGCCGCGGGCGGGCCGATCCTGTCGCCGGCGGTCGAGGCGATCGTCGTGACACCGGTCGCCCCGATGTCGGGCATCGACCGCGCCGTCGTGTTCGGGGCGCACGAGCATCCGCACCTCGCCATCGCCGACCGCACCGCGGACGCCGCGCTCGAGGTCGACGGGCAGGTGCTCGCCGAGCTCTCGGCCGGCGACGAGCTCGACATCCGCCTCCGCCGCGACGCCGGCATGGTCATCCGCCTCGACGCCGGCCGCCACGCCCGCAAGGGACGTATCAAGCTGAGCCTCCTCGACCTGCCCGTGCGGCAGGATCAGCTGCTGGAGCTGATCCCGTCGGACCTGCGCATCCACCGCCCGGCGAAGTAGCGACCGCGCGCCCCGGCTGCTCCCCCGCCGCGCGCCCTGCCGCGGCGCGCCGTTCGCGCCCCGCGGAACTTCTTGGGAGTCTCCGCAGAAACGCCCGCGGGAGCCTTGCGGCACGCCCCGAGGTTCGGAATCGTGGGCTGCTCGCCGACCATAGGAAGGGAGCATCATGCTCACACTCACCGAAACGGCAAGCACCGTCGTGAAGACCATCGTCGCCCAGAACGGGGGTTCCGAGCAGGGCGGCCTCCGCATCAATGCGCCCGACCAGGCGTCCACCGACTTCGCGGTCAGCGTCGTCGAGACCCCCGAGGCGCTCGATGCCGTCGTCGAGAACGACGGAGCCCGCGTGTATCTCGGCGAGAACGCCGCGATCGCGCTCGACGACAAGATCCTCGACGCGGAGATCGGGCAGGACGGCACGGTCCGCTTCGCGATCGCCACCCAGGCCTGAGCTCCGCCCGAACCGCCCGCCCCGCCGGCGGGCGGTTCGTCGCATCCGGCCGCACCTCTCTCCCGCCCCCTGCCCCGTCCCTCCTCTGTCTCTTTCTGTCTCTCTGTCTCTCTGTCTCTCTGTCTCTCTCTATCTCCCCTGCCTCCCTGCGTTCTGCGCCCCCTGCGTTCTGCGCAATGCAGGAACGCACCCGTGTCGCGGGCCCGCGTGCCGCATGACGCCGACGACACGCCGAGTGCGTTCCTGCATTGCGCAGAAGACCACGGCGGCGGATGCCGGAGCGCGGTGGATGCCGGAGCGCGGTGGATGCCGGAGCGCGGTGGATGCCGGAGCGCGGTCTCAGTCGGCAGGCGGTGCCGGGTGCGGCTCCATGGTGGGGCAGACGAGATCTCCCGGATCGTCCGGGGCGGCGGTCGGGGCGTGCGCCGGGACGTCGGGCGAGGCCGCCGAGCCCTGTTCCGGCAGCGTCCCGGTCCAGACGTCGGGCTCGACGGGCTGGAAGGTCATCGCCGGCAGTTCGTCGCCCGGCAGCATTCCGTCCGGCAGCACGCAGAGCACTTCGATATCGCTCGGGTCGAACGGCGCGATCGCGAGCGGCGGGTCGTCCGTCAGGGCGGGCTCCTGCACGGTCTCGGTGCGCTCGACCACGTCGAGGGCGTCGACGGCATCCCACAGCTCGGCGTAGCTGAAGCCGCAGGTGTCGCGAGGAATCTCGACGCGCACGGCGGTGCCGTCCTCCTGAACGAGCCAGAGCGGCGGGCGGATCTCCATCATCGCCATGCATGCCGTCGTCGGCCCGGGCGGCGGCCCGTCGGGGCGCGCCAGCTCGGCGAGCACGGTATCGAGGTCGCCCTCGAGCCGCTCCAGCACGACGGCGAACGTCGTCCGGCCCGTATCGGCTGCCTCGCCGGTCTGCTGCGAGCACCGCAGCACCGCGACGGCCTCGGCGTCGTCACCGACCCGCGTCGGGGCGGGCGCCTCTTGACCCTCGGTCGACGGCGGCTCCTCCGCGGGCGGCACGACCCCCTGCGCCAGGGCGAACTCGGCTGCGCAGTCGATGGATGCCGGATCCACCCCCGCCGGCCGCATATTCCACGGCGGCGCATCGGGCCCGCTGCCGGGCGGCACGGCGCCGGGCGGCGCAGCGCACGCGGCGAGCGCGAGCAGCGCCCCCGCGACGAGCGCCGCGCCCGCGGCGAGCGCGGCCCCCGAGCCGGCCGCCCCGGCAGGGTGGGCGCGCCCGGGCATCCATCGTCGCGACATGCTCGTATCCTCACGGCCGGCCGCACCCGGCGCAAGCGCCCCGCGCAAACTGTCACCGTTCCGAGACCGAGCCCCGGCATCCACTCGGCCCGGCCACCCCCGCACCTGCACCCGCACCTGCACCCGCACCTGCACCTGCACTCGCACGCGCACCCGCGTGCACCGCACACCCCCGGCACCGTGCACCCCCTGCGCAATGCAGGAACGCGCACGGCGTGTCGCCGTGCCCATGCGGCGCGCGGCCCCACGACACGCGCGCCCTCCTGCATTGCGCAGAAACCGCCCGGGCAGCCTCCCACCGCGGCGCGCGGCGCCCCATTTGCGCAGGGGACAGCCCCGGCAGCCACTCGCCACGGCGCGCGGCGCCGCCCCATTGCGCAGGAGAACAGCCCCGGCAGGCACCCACCGCGGTGCGCGGGGCCCTGTTGCGCAGAAACCGCCCGGGCAGCCTCCCACCGCGGCGCGCGGCGCCCCAATTGCGCAGGGGCCCGTCCCGCCCTACTCGGCCGCCGCCGGGCACTTGCCGAACTTGGCCATCTTCTCCTGCGCCTGCTCGAGCGACCACGGCAGCTCGACGAAGGGGCGCTCGCGACCCTTGGCGGCGTCGGCCTTCGCGCCGATGGATGCCATCGCGAACGCGGTCTCGCGCACGAGCGCCGACCCGGAGGTCGAGTTGTTCAGCGCGACGACGACGGTCAGTCCGCTGCCGGCGTCGGCGAAGACGGCGGTGAGAGCGCCGGGCACTTCGCCCGCGATGCCGCGCAACGGCCCGTACTGTGCGGCGCCGAGCCCGTAGTCCTGCCAGCCGGCGGCCTTGCTGCCCATCGGGATCGCGGCCCACTGCGCCTCGGCCGATTCCTCCGAGAGCAGCGCCCCCGAGGCGAAGGCCTGCGCCATGGTGTGCAGTTCGGCGAGGGTCGAGACGGCACCGGCCGCGCCGCCGCCGGTCGAACTCGAGCTCGCGCCGAGATCGAGGCGCTGGTCGCAGACGGGTTTCTTGTCCGAGAAGGCGGCCGAGTAGCCGTGCAGGGATCCGGCGCCGAGTTTCTCGGAACCGGCGGGCAGGCGCGTGTGCTCGAGTTCGAGCGGGTCGAAGACGTAGCGTTCGGCGAGGCTGTTCCACGAACTGCCGGTGGTGCGTTCGAGCGCGAGGGCGAGCAGCAGGATGCCGCCGCGCGAGTACGAGAAGGTGTGCCCGGCGGTGCCGGTGCGCTTCATCGCCAGCGCGTTCGAGATGAGCTCGAGGGTGGACCATTCGCGTTGCGGGTTGCCGAGGAACTGCGGTTTCAGCTGCCCGTAGTAGTCGGCGATGCCCGAGGTGTTCTGGCAGAGTTGCGCGGGCGTCGCGCCGTGCAGCCCGGGCATGTCGCGCAGCAGCTCGGCGACGGGCGCATCCGGGTCGATCTTGTCCTCCTCGGCGAGCCGCAGCATGATCGTGCACGTGATCGCCGCGGTCGAGGTCGCCATGCGGATGCCGGTCTTCTCCGTGACCGGGGCGCTGCCCTCCTCGAAGCTCTCGGTGCCGACGGCCGCGGTCCATTCGCCGGCCCACGGCGACCAGACGCCTGCGATGCCGCCGCTGGATCCGCTGAGGCGCACGGCCTCTTCCAGGACGCCCTGCAGTGCGGCGGCGCGATCGTCGTCGAACGATCCCGCGACCTGTTTGTAGCGATCCGTCGCCGGCGACGTGCATCCGGCCAGCGCGATGAGCGCGACGATCGCCGTTCCGACGACGAGCACGCGCCGGATTCCCCCCAGTCGTTCAGCCACGTAGCCCCCCTAGCCATGTGTCTGCCTCTGGCGAGTCTAACCAGTCAGCTCGCGTTCCGCACCAGCCATGAATCGTTCGACGTGTTCGTCGACGATGATGTCGCTGGGTCTGAGGCCCCGTGCGAGGTAGAGGCCGTTCAGGCCGGTGAGCCGTGAGAGGGCGACGTAGGTCTGCCCGGGGCTGAAGACGCGCGCCCCGAGGTCGATGATCGCGGTGTCGTAGCTCGCGCCCTGGGCCTTGTGGATCGTGACGGCCCACGCCAGGCGCAGCGGGAACTGGGTGAATTCGGCGACGATCTGCTTCTCGAGCGTTTTGCGGGCCGGATCCCACCGGTATTTGAACTGCTCCCAGGTGCTCGGTTCGACCTCGTATTCGGCGCCGTCGACGTCGACGCGCACCTCGCCATCGAGGCGGGTGACGGTGCCGATGGTGCCGTTCACCCAGCGCGGGCCGTCGCCGCCGACGCGGGTGTCGTTGCGGAGGAACATGACCTGCGCGCCGACCTTGAGTTCGAGGCGTTCGTCGGCGGGGTAGGCGCGGCCGGCATAGTCCCCGTCGATGGATGCCTGGTTGGCTAGCGCGGTGCCGGGCAGTCGTTGCAGCTGCAGCCGGTTGATGCGGGTGACGGCGTCGTTGCGGGTCGCGAGGGTGATCGCGCCCTGTTCGGGCACGGGGCGGCGGGCGCCGATGCCGTTCAGCCGCCCGCCGATCTCGGGGGTGACCTGCCCGTGCCGCACGGCGTTCAGCATGTGCTTGAACTCGTCGTCGTGCTGGCGGTGCACCTCGCCGAGCTCGAAGATCCGCAGGGTCGCCTCGTCCCAGACCTTCGCGTCGAAGAACCACATGGAGCGGTACGTGTCGGCGAAGTAGGCGCGTTCGTGGGGGTCGCGCGGCGGCACGGGGGCCAGCTGGTAGGGGTCGCCGAACAGCACGAGCTGCACCCCGCCGAAGGGTTCGGCCTTGCGTTGCCTCGCCTGGCGCAGGGCGCGGTCCATCGCATCCATGAGGTCGGCGTTGACCATGGAGACCTCGTCGACGACCAGGGTGTCTGCGGCGTTCAGGATCTTGCGGACGGCGTCGTTCTGCTCGATGTCGTGGTCGGCGATGACGCCGATCGGCAGGCGGAACAGGGAGTGGATCGTCTGCCCGCCGACGTTCAGGGCGGCCACGCCGGTGGGGGCGCAGATGACGATCTGCTTCTGCGTGTTCCAGTTCAGGTGGTTCAGCAGGGTCGACTTGCCGGTGCCGGCACGGCCGGTGACGAAGATGTTGTCGCGGGTGCCCTCGATCGCCGCGAACACCGCCTGCTGTTCGGGGGTGAGGGTGACGGTCACGGGGTGCTCCGGGCGGGGTCGGGGTCGGCGAGTGGATGCCGGTGCGAGTGTATCCGCGGGGCCTGGATGCCGGGGGCATCCATCCCCAACCCCGCTCAGGGGGTCGGCGGCGACCTCCCGGCCTTCTCGCCGGTGCCTCACCCTAGACTGTCCGGGTGGGGAAGCGGTCCAGGACTCGGAGCGGCGTGTCGCCGCTCGTCGTGCTGGGCTGGTCTGGGGCTGCCGCGCTGCTCATCGGGGCGTTCTTCGGGGCCTTCGCGATCCTGAACCAGACCGTCTACGGGCCGGCCAGTTTCGTCGAGCGCTACCTGACCGCGATCGCCGACGACGACATCCTCACCGCGGCATCCACCCCGGGAGTCGCGCTCGACACCGACGAGCTCGCCGAGCTCGGCCTGCCCGCCGACACCTCGCGCGCGATGCTCCGCGACGGCGTCATCGAAGCCGGCCCCGAAGACATCAGCGTCACCGTCGGCGAAGCGCAGGGCGACGGCGTCTACGCCGTCACCGCGAACTATCGCGTCGGCACCGAGATCGTCGAGACGACGTTCCACGTGAAACGCATCGCCCCCCTCTACGGGGTGCTGTCGCGGTGGGCGTTCGCCGAGAGCCCGCTCGCGGTCATGAACGTCACCGTGCAGCACGGCTCCTTCTTCACCGTCGGCGAGAACGGGCTCACCCTCGACACCCGCGCGACCAAGAGCGGCGAGGAGCTGACGGCCTTCACGCAGTCCGCGCCGTACCTGGTGGTCGCGCCCGCGGCGTACTCTCTCGACTTCGACGACCCGCTGCTGCACGCCGACGATGTCGACGCGGTGGCCGCGCCCGGCGAACGCGCCGACGTCGTCCTCGACGTGCAGGCGACGGATGCCTTCGTCGAACGCGTGCAGACGAAGCTCGACGAGCACCTCGCCGCCTGCGCCGAGCAGCACGTGCTGCAACCGGCCGAATGCCCCTTCGGCACCTACATCGACGACCGAGTCACGAGCGAGCCGAAGTGGTCGATCGCGAACTCCCCCGTCGTGACCCTGACCCCGGGCGACGGCGCCTTCGAGCTCGCGCAGACCCAGGGCGTCGCCCACCTCTCGGTCGAGGTGCAGTCGCTCTACGACGGAACCATCGAACAGCACGAGGAGGACGTGCCGTTCACGATCTCCCTCACCGCGCGCATCAAACCCGACGGCAACATCGTCGTCAGCCTGCGCTGACGCGCCCCCGCCGGTCGAGTAGGCGCGCAGCGCCGCCGGTCGAGTAGGCGCGCAGCGCCGCGCCGGTCGAGTAGGCGCGCAGCGCCGTATCGAGACCCAACCCCGCACACCCGCCGGTCGAGTAGGCGCGCAGCGCCGTATCGAGACCCAACCCCGCACACCCGCCGGTCGAGTAGGCGCGCAGCGCCGTATCGAGACCCAACCCCGCACCCAACCTTCCGGGGGTCAAATCCTGCCATCCGAATGCGGTCCTGCACGGAAACGTGGCAGGAAACGACCCCCGGAACGGAGATCGCCGCCCGAGATCGCAGCGTGCGCCATCGCAGCGCGCCCCGGCATCCACTCGGGCAACGGCTGGCCGCCGCACCCGTGCGGCCGACCTACTCCTCCGAATCGCGGACCGCGAGCCGCTGCAGGCGCGCGTTGTACTCCTCGAGCTCGGCTTCGCCGGTGCGGTCGGCGTGCCGGTCGCGGCGCTTCGTCTCCTTCTCGTCGCTGCGCGCCCACTGGACGGCGACGCTGATCGCGAGCGCGAGCGTCGGGATCTCGCCGATCGACCAGGCGAGCCCGCCGCCGACGCGCTGGTCGGCGAGCGCATCGGTGCCCCAGCCCATCGCGCCGTACCAGTCGGCGAGCAGCAGCCCCGTGCTCGACATGATCGCAAGCCCGAAGAACGCATGGAACGCCATCGTGCCGAGCAGCAGCAACAACCGGAACGGGTACGGCAGCCGGAAAGGCACCGGGTCGATGCCGATGAGCGACTGCACGAACAGGTACCCGGTGATGAGGAAGTGCGCGATCATCCACTCGTGGCCGATGTGGTCGAGCATCGTCCAGCGGAACAGCGGCGAGTAGTAGAAGACCCAGAGGGAAGCGACGAACATCACGGCCGCGAAGATCGGGTTCGCGATGACGCGCGCGAAGCGGGAGTGCACGGCCAGCAGCACCCATTCCCGGCCGCCGCGGCTGCCGTCGCTCCGGCGTTCGACGGCGCGGGCGATGAGCGTGACCGGAGCGCCCGGCACGAGCAGCACCGGCACCGCCATCGTCAGCACCATGTGCGCGCCCATGTGCGCCGAGAACAGGTACTGCTCGTAGGCGTTCACGCCGCCGTTGGTGATGTATGCCAGCAGCAGCATGCCCGCGATCCAGAGCACCGCGCGGTAGATCGGCCAGCGGTCGCCGCGGCGGCGGAGGCGCCGCACGCCGGCGAGGTAGAAGAAGATGCCGAACCCGGCGGCGAAGAGCCAGATCAGGTCGGGCCGCCACTCCGTGAAGAAGCGCCACCATTCCGGCCAGGGCGGCAGCGGTTCGCCGGTGAGGATCTCGGCGGGCGTCTGCCCGATCGACGGCACCGTCTCGGCGACGGGGGTGGGCGTGCGGGCGAGGGCTGCGGCCACGCCCGAGGCGATGCCCATGAAGGCGAGCTCTGCGACCACGATCGCCCAGAAGTCCCGAGTGGATGCCGGTCGCCGCCCTCCCCGCCGGCCCCCGCCCCCACGGCACCCGCCGAACCCGCACCCGCGGCGCGCTGCGACGCGGCATCCGCACCCGAGAGGCGACGGATCCAGAAGCCGCGCTGCCACGCCCCGAACAGCCCGAGCGCGATGAGCGCGGCGACCTTCGCGATCACGAGCCCGCCGTACGGGGTCGCGAGCTCGGCCCACTCCCCCACGCGCAGGGCGGCACTCGCGTACCCGGAGACGGCGACGACGATGAAGCAGATGAGGGCGATGCTCGAGTAGCGCGCGAGCACGATCGGCAGACGGCCGGGCTCGAAGCTTCGCTGCAGCAGCACGAGCGTGAGCAGCCCGCCGAGCCACACGGCCGCGCCGACGAGATGCAGGCCGAGCGCGGTGATCGCCTCGTTGTGGCCTACGGACCCGGTGGCGTGCCCCTGTTGCGCCATCGGCACGAGCGCGACGACGGCGAGCACGGCGACGAAGACGAGCGCGGTGTGATTGCGGACGGCGAAGGCGAGCACCGTGACGGCGGCGGCGATGAGCGTCGTCGCGAGCCACGCCTGCCCGAGGGGGATCGCCGTGAGGAACTGTCCGAGGCTCGCCCCGAACGCGTCGTCGAACGCGACCGATTTGCCGGTGACGAGCAGGAAGCTGAGGAACCCGGTGGCGGCGCTTGCGACCGTGAGCACGCCCGCCGAGGCGGCGGCGACGTCGAGGGCGCGGTCGAACTCGCGCCGCTCGGGGCTGAGCGCCCACACCGCGAGCACGAGCGCGCCGATCATTCCGGCCGCGCCGAGGTTCACGAACAGCTTCGCGATCGGCACGCCCCAGCGGGTGACGGGGCCGGGATCCTGGAAGTCGAGGGGGGCGGCGCCGCCGCCGGCGGAGAGCGCGACGACCGTCGCGATGAGTGCGACGGCGGTGAGCACGGCGGGGCCGAGCACGCGGACGGAGCGGGGCACCGATCCAGCCTATGCGAGCCCGCTGTGAGCCCGGCCCGCGCCCGCCCGGTTCGGGATCCACCCGCCCGACTCCAGTACGTGTCCGCACCTGCCCCGGCTTCGCCGTGTGCGATCGCTTCCTGGGGTCGATTCCCGCCATCTGGAAGCGATTCGAGCGATGGAAGTGGCGGGATTCGACCCCCGGAACGGAAGGGGTGCGAGAACGAGGGGCGGAGCGCCCCGGCATCCGCCGCCCCGTCGCGAAAGCAGGCCGCAGCGATCCCGCCCACGCTGATTCGGCCTGCTTCCGGTGACGCCCGGTCGCTTCGGCCTGCTTTCGCCGCGCCTCGCTCCACCGGATCAGAACCTCGCGGCAAGGGCCGCCCCGGGCACGGCGAAGGGGCGCGAGCCGAAGCCCGCGCCCCTTCGGAGGCCGTCTTACTTCGCGGCGGCCTTGAGCTTGGAGCCGGCCGAGACCTTGACCGAGTAGCCGGCCGGGATCTCGATGGTGGCGCCGGTCTGCGGGTTGCGGCCGGTGCGTGCGGCGCGGTGCGTGCGCTCGACGGCGAGCCAGCCCGGGATGGAGACCTTGGTGCCCGAGCCGACGGACTCGGCGAGCGCGTCGAAGAGACCGCCGAGCACGGCGTCGACGGTGGCCTGGCTCTGCCCGGTCGACGCAGCGACCTTGGCAACGAGCTCGGTCTTGTTGAGCGACTTGTCAGCCATTGAGTGTCCTCCTCGGACCTTCCACTGTTGGAACAGCTTGATCGTGATGTCGGGCGCGGTCGGTCGGCTGCCCCCGGTGGCCTGATCGGCCGTGCTCGAATGTAGCAGAGTTCCGCGGAATCCCGCGGATTTCCGGGGCTTTGCGGCATTTGCGGCCCGGCGTGTCGAGGGCGCCTCGGCATCCATTCGGGGCACGTGAACGACCCGCGAGCGGATGCCGCGGGCATGCGAAAGGGCGCCCCGCGGAACGGGGCGCCCTTCGGACGCGTCGCGCCGAAGCGCGGGCGTGGATGCTTACCAGCTCGACTTGGTGATGCCGGGCAGCTCGCCCTTGTGCGCCATGTCGCGGAAGCGCACACGCGAGATGCCGAACTTCGTCAGCACGCCGCGGGGGCGGCCGTCGATGGCGTCGCGCGAACGCAGACGCACCGGCGAGGCGTTGCGGGGCAGCTTCTGCAGGCCGATGCGGGCGGCCTCACGGGACTCGTCGGTGCCGTTCGGGTCGACGAGCGCCTTCTTCAGCTCGAGGCGCTTGGCCGCGTAGCGGTCCACGATCACCTGGCGCTGGTTGTTGCGCGCGATCTTGCTCTTCTTGGCCATGTCTTAGCGCTCCTCTCGGAAGTCGACGTGCTTGCGCACCACGGGGTCGTACTTCTTGAGCACGAGGCGGTCGGGGTTGTTGCGACGGTTCTTGCGGGTCACGTAGGTGTACCCGGTGCCGGCCGTCGAACGGAGCTTGATGATGGGACGGACGTCCTGCTGCTTGGCCATCAGATCTTCTCCCCGCGGGCCAGGATGTCCTTGACCACCGCTTCGATACCGCGTGCGTCGATCACCTTGATGCCCTTGGCGGACACGTTGAGGGTGACGTTACGACGCAGCGACGGCACGTAGTAGGTCTTCTTCTGCACGTTCGGGTCGAAGCGGCGCTTCGTCCGGCGGTGCGAGTGCGAGATGTTGTGACCGAAGCCGGGAACGGCGCCGGTCACCTGGCACACTGCTGCCATTGGTTTCCTCCAATACCGAGGGGCGATGCCCCTCCCAAGATCTCTTGTCGGCAGACGCGCCCCCACCCGGTCGCCCGGTCAGATACTGGGGATGCGTCTACGGCATGGGCAGTGGAAGTGCCCAGCCAAAGGAACAGTCTACACGAAGCGCCGGTCACGCCCGAATCGGGGCGCCTCCCGGCATCCGCACCCGCCCGAGCTAGCATATCTAAAGGAATGAAAAGATCTAAAAACCTCTAAAGGCGGCCACCATGCCCGAGAATCCCTTCAAACCATCCTTCGGGAGCACTCCACCGGTGCTCGTCGGGCGCGATGACGAACTCGAAGACTTCGCCATCGGCCTCGAGGAAGGGCCGGGCTCGCCGAACCGCGCCACCATCTTCACCGGCGCACGCGGGGTCGGCAAAACCGTCATGCTCACTGAGGTCGCCTCCCATGCCCTGAGCGCCGGCTGGATCTCAGCCGATGCGACCGCCGAGGCCGGCATGCTCGAGGAATTGCACGACCAGCTCCTCGTGAAAGGTCGTGAACTGCTCCCCTCTCCCTCCCGCGACGTCACATCGTTCGGAGCCGGAGGGCTCAGCATCGGCATCGCACCGGGCGACCGTCGCGAGCTGAGCTGGCGCCAACGAATGGAAGCGATCATCCGCACGCTGAACGAGCGCGGTGCGGGCATCCTCATCACCGTCGACGAAGTCCACTCAGGAGTCGAGGAGCTGCGCCGTCTCGCCGCGGCCTATCAGCACTTCGTTCGCGATGACCTCGACGTCGCGATCGCATTCGCCGGGCTGCCGTCAGCGGTGTCCGCGCTGCTGAACGACAAAGTCCTGACATTCCTTCGCCGGGCTCACCGGGTCACGCTCGAGGACGTCCCGCTCGAAGCTGTGGAACGTGCGCTGCAAGCGACGATCACGGGCCACGGACGGCGGATCGACCCGGAAGCGCTCCGGGCCGCGGCCGAAGCGACCCTCGGGTACCCGTTCCTCATCCAACTCGTGGGATTCCACATCTGGCGTCAGCATCCGGCTCGTGCGGTCATCACGCACGAAGATGTGGTGGCGGGCATCAGCGCGGCTCGCCGGCGCCTGGGAACCACCGTGCACGAAGCCGGACTCGCAGACCTCTCCGACGTCGACCGGACGTTCCTCGTCGCCATGGCACAGGATCCGGAGCGGAGCAAACTCGCGGCGATCGCAGCCCGAATGGGTGTCACGGCCGGCTACGCCAGCCAATACCGAGCCCGGCTCATCGAAGCCGGGATGATCGCACCGGCCGGGCACGGCTTGGTCGTGTTCGCCGTTCCGTATCTGCGCGAGTATCTGCATGAGCATGCGGCATCCCTCGGCCTTGATACGCTCAAGCTGGACCGCCCCGAGAACGGACTCGTGTAGCCCCGCCCCTCAGTGATGGAACCCCGAGTGCAACCCCTCGGCCGGCATGGGCGCCTCGAGCCCGTCGAGGTAGGCGGTCTCGGTGCGGATGTCGTCGAGCAGTTCGCCGGCGAGGTCCATGGAGAGGCCGTTGCGCACGACGATGCGCTGCACGGTGAGGTCGGTCAGGGCGTCCGGCATGGGGTAGGCGGGCACGAGCCAGCCCTTCGTGCGCAGGCGTTCCTGCAGGTGGTAGAGGTTCCAGTTCGAGGTGTGGCCGGGCTTCAGCCGCCACGCGAAGACGGGGATGTCGGTGCCGTCGTTCCAGAGCTCGAAGGCGCCGATGGCGGCGATGCCCTTCGCAAGGTGGACGGCGACGTCCTGGCAGGTCTGCTGCACGGTGCGGTACCCGTCGCGCCCGAGGCGGAGGAACGTGTAGTACTGCAGCAGCACCTGGGCGCCGGGGCGCGAGAAGTTCAGGGCGAAGGTCGGCATCCGCCCGCCGAGGTAGCTGACCTGGAACACGAGGTCTTCGGGCAGCAGCGAGGCGTCGCGCCAGACCGCCCAGCCGAGGCCCGGATAGGTGAGGCCGTATTTGTGCCCGGAGGTGTTGATGGAGTGCACGCGGTCGAGGCGGAAGTCCCATTCGAGGTCGGGCTGCAGGAACGGCGCGACCATCGCCCCCGAGGCCCCGTCGACGTGGAGGGGCACGTCGAGCCCGGTCTTCGCCTGGATCGCGTCGAGGGCTGCGGCGATCTTCGCGACGGGTTCGTACATGCCCGTGTAGGTGACGCCCATGATCGCGACGACGCCGATGGTGCGTTCGTCGATGCGGTGTTCGAGGTCGTGCCCGTCGAGGGTTTTGTGCGCTTCGCTGATCGGCACGAAGCGCGCTTCGACGTCGAAGTAGTTGCAGAACTTCTCCCAGCACACCTGCACGGCGCTCGACATGACGAGGTTCGGGCGGTCGGTGTCGTGGCCGCCGGCACGGCGGGCGTGCTGCCAGCGGCGTTTGAAGGCGAGGCCGGCGAGCATGCACGCCTCCGATGAGCCGACGGTGGATGTCCCGATCGCCTTGGACGGGTCGGGCGCGTGCCAGAGGTCTGCGAGCATGCGCCAGCAGTGCTCTTCGATCGCGGCGGTGCGCGGGTACTCGTCCTTGTCGATCATGTTCTTGTCGAACGCGTCGGCGTAGATGCGTTGCGCCTGCTCGTCCATCCAGGTGCCGACGAAGGTCGCGAGGTTCATGCGCGCGTTGCCGTCGAGCATGGCCTCGTCGTGCACGATCTGGTAGGCGGTCTCGGCGAGCGACTCGTGCTCGGGAATGGTGCGCCGCGGCGCCGCGGTCCGCTCGCCGGGCCTGGCGAAGTCCGGCTCCTGCTCGGGCGTCTCGTGCGACGCCGCGTCGTGCTGTTCGCTCATGCGTTCCCCCGTTCCCGACGATAGGCCGCGCCGAGCGCGGGTGTCCATCCCCGGCCCCGAGTGGATGCCGCACGCGGTGGATGAATGTCAGATAAACGGCATCGGGCAGGCCTCGTTGAGTTCGTCGAGACGGGTGAACAGCTCTTCCTGGTCGATCATCGTATACGGTGTCCATTCGCCGCTGCCGTCGCGGAACTCATGGAATGAGGGCGGCTCGGGGATCTCGAAACCCTCTTCGTTGAGGCATTCCCTCAACTCAACGACCGCTTCGTAGAGTCGCTCATAATCAGCGTCGCTCAATTCTACTTCACCTCCGCCGGCTTCGACCGTACACGCGTCGTTGTCTTCGGTGAATGCGGATTCCTGTTCGAGCGGCACCTCGAACTCGGCAGTTCCGTCCGCTCCAGGGGTCGAACTCCAACCGCGGGCATCCATACATGCGGCCAACCGCTGCTGGAAATCCTCTGCCGAAGTCGCCCGCGGGACCGATGACTGGTGCTCGGGCAGCGCAGCGCATCCGGAAAGCGTCCCACACAGTGCCAGAATCCCGGCACCGCATATGACTCTCCAGCTATTCTGGGGCATGTTGTCTTCCTGATCTGAGGTGGCCACGAGTGGTGCCGAACACCCTTGCACGTAAGTGGCCTTCTGTCCACAGCACACGAAAGGCGGCGACCCCCGAGGGGGTCGCCGCCTTCACTGGGGCGCGACTTACTTCGTGAGCGAGTCGACGTACTCCTGGTTGTCGGAGATCCACTGCTCCACGATGGGGCCGTAGTCGTCCGTGTCGTTCTCGTTGAACATGACGTTCTCGAGCGAGTAGAGCTGGTCGGAGTCCATCTTGAAGTTCTTCAGCCAGCCCGCGAGGGTCGGGAAGTTCTTCTCGAAGCTCTTGCCGCCGAACGAGTGGATGCCTTCGGAATCGCCGAGGGCGCCCTTCGGGTCCTCGAGGTCCTTGATGGGGAACGCGTCGTAGGCCCAGTGCGGGCGCCACAGCGTCACGGCGACGTTCTCACCGGCATCCGTCGCAGCCTTCAGCTCGGCGAGCATGGCCGGGGTCGAGGACGTGGTGTACTCCATGTCCTCCAGACCGTATTCGGGGATGACGTTCTCGGTCGTCACGCGGTTCAGGCCGGAGCCCGACTCGATGCCGACGAGCTGGTTGTTGAAGAGGTCCGCGTTGTCGGCGAGCTCCTCGAGCGAGTCGATGGGGGCGTCCTCGTTCACGGCGATCGTGAGCACGGCGTCGTCGTTCCACGAGCCGAGGTCGACGAGGTCGTCGCCGTACTGCTCGATGTAGTCCTGGTGCGTGATCGGCAGCCAGGTGTCGAGCGTCACGTCGTAGTCGTCGGTCGTGAGACCGGAGTAGACGGGCGCCGGGTCGGCGTACTCGAGCTCGACGTTGTAGCCCTGCTCGGTGAGCACGGCCTTCCAGAGCTCGGACGCGGCCACGCCTTCATCCCAGCCGTTGAACACGGCGATGGTGACGTCCTTCCGGTCGCCGTTCTCGAGGGTCTCGCCCCCGTCGTCGCCGCCTTCGGTGGAGCAGCCGGCGAGCACGAGTGCAGCAGCGGCCGCGAGGCCGATGGCGCCGAATGTGCGCTTCTTCATGGTGATTCCTTTCCTCCCGTGTGCTGTGTTCACGGGTGTTGGGGAGCGCCGCCCGATCGGGCGGCGAATCGTGCGGCGGTGGATGCGGCATCCACCGCTCAGGCGTTCCGCACCGGCCCCTGCGCGGGCGCGACGGTCGTCTCGGTCTCGGCGTCTTCCTCCTCGGTGGATGCGTCGGTGCGCTGAGCGGCCCGCGAACGGAACAGCGGCTTGCGTTTGCCGCTGCCGAAGGCGCCGGTGACGCGGTCGAGGATGATCGCGAGGATCACGACCGACAGGCCGGCTTCGAAGCCGAGGCCGACGTCGAGGCGTGTGAGCGACTGCACGACGTCGCCGCCGAGGCCGCCGGCGCCGACCATGCCGGCGATGACGACCATCGACAGGGAGAGCATGATGACCTGGTTGATGCCGGCCATGATCGACGGCATCGCGAGCGGCAACTGGATCTGCCGCAGGATGCGCCACGGCGAGGAGCCGAAGGCCTGGCCGGCCTCGACGACCTCCTTGTCCACGCCGCGGATGCCGAGCTCGGTGAGCCGGACGCCCGGGGCGAGGGCGAAGACGATGGTCGCGACGATGCCGGGGACGACGCCGACACGGAAGAAGATGAGCGCCGGGATGAGGTACACCATCGCCGGCATCGTCTGCATGAAGTCGAGGATCGGCCTGATGATGCGCGAGGCCATCTCGCTGCGCGCGGCGAGGATGCCGAGCGGGATGGCGAAGACGACCGCGGTGATCGCCGCGACGAGCACGAGCGCGAAGGTCGACATGGCGTTGTCCCACTGGTCGACGCCGACGATCACGAGGAGGCCGATGACGGTGCCGAGCGCGAGCTTCCAGCCCTTCGCGAGGAACGCGATGGCACCGAGCACGATGATGACGACCCAGAACGGGGGCGCCTGCAGCAGGAAGTCGACGCCGTCGTAGAAGCCGGCGAAGATCGCCCGGACGACGGCGAAGAAGCCGGCGAGCGCGTCGGTGAGCCAGTCGACGACGGCCTCAGCCCAGTCGCCGAGCGGAATGCGGAACTCGCCGTTCACGATGCGCTCCCTTCTTCGGCGGCCGGCACCGCGGGGCGGGCACCGGCATCCGCACCCGTCTCGCCTGGCGAGGCACCGGCATCCGCGCCCTGCCCGAGGTCGTCGGGTTGCGGGATCGCCGCGACGGGCACGCCGCCCGCGTCGGCGGCGGCACGGTCGAGGGTGGCCGTGATGATCTCGACCGGGATGGTCGACGGCGGCTCGGCGACGACGATCTCACCGGTGTCGGTGGTGACGTTGCCGAGGGCGGCGAGCAGGGTCACCCGGGGCACGACGCCGAGCAGCCGGCCGCGTTCGTCGGTGACGGCGAGGGGCACCTGGTTCTCGACGGAGCTTTCGAGGAGGTCCGCGAGGTGCTCGTCGGGCGAGACCTTCGACACATCGGCGAGGATCGCGGGCTGCAGCGTGCGCTCGCCCTTCTGCACGAGGCGCAGCACGTCGCGGTCGTGGGCGACGCCGACGAGGTTGCGGCCGCCCGAGACGACGAAGACGACCGAGGTCTCCTGTTCGAGCATGGTGCGGAGCGCTGCGCGGGGGCCGGCGGATGCCGGGACGACCGCACGCGGCGCCTGCATCACATTCGCGGCGGTGAGCACGCGCGCCCGATCGACGTCGGCGACGAACTGGGCGACGTAGTCGTCGGCGGGGTCGGTGAGGATCTCTTCGGCCGAGCCCTGCTGCACGATGCGGCCGTCGCGCATGACGGCGATGCGGTCGCCGAGGAACATGGCCTCGTTCAGGTCGTGCGTGATGAAGACGATGGTCTTGCCGAGCTCCTGCTGGAGTTCGACGAGCTGTTCCTGCATCTCGCGGCGGATCAGCGGGTCGAGGGCGCTGAACGCCTCGTCCATGAGCAGGATGTCGGTGTCGGCGGCGAGCGCGCGGGCGAGGCCGACGCGCTGCTTCATGCCGCCGGAGAGCTGCGAGGGGTACTTGGCACCCCAGCCGCCGAGGCCGACGCGCTCGAGGATCTCTTCGGCGCGGCGCGTGCGCTCGGCCAGCGGCACGCCCTGGATCTCGAGGCCGTAGGCGGCGTTGTCGAGCACCGTGCGGTGCGGCAGCAGCGCGAAGTGCTGGAACACCATGGAGATGTGGGTGCGACGCACCTCACGGAGGCGCTTGGCCGAGATGCCGGCGATCTCCTCGCCCATGACGCGGACACTGCCCGCGGTGGGCTCCAGCAGGCCGTTCAGCATGCGGATCAGGGTCGACTTGCCGGAGCCCGACAGGCCCATGACGACGAAGATCTCACCCTGGTTGACGGTGAACTCGGCGTCGACGACGGCGGCGGTGCCGAGGGCGGCGACGTCGGCACGGCTTGCGCCGGCGCGGAGGCGCTGCACGGCCTCGTTCGGCTTCCTCCCGAAGAACTTCGTGAGTCCTCTGGCTTCGATCGCCGGGGTGACGGGTTCGTTCACGATGCTGTACTCCAGAATGCGCGATGCGCGCGCACGGGGGTGGGGCGCGGCACGGGGTGCGCATTCGGTTGCGGCCGGGTTCGATCGCGAGCAGGAGGCCTCTGCTCAAGCGCGGCATGCCTTCGCACGTCACCGGCGAACCGAGTCTCCATCACGGGCGGCCATCGGAGCCGCTCACCTCGCTGCCGAACCATACGCTCCCCCATTCGAATGCTCGACGAAACTCGTGTGAACAAGCGGATGCAGGACCGCGGACTGGGCGGGGTGGTCCGTGAGGACCAACCGCCAGTCTATCGGCGACCCTCGACACGCCCCAAACGGACGCACGCGAAAATGGTTGTGACCGGCGCTTTCTTACCGAGACGCTGCGACTCGCGGCATCCGCCACGGCGGCTCGTGGCGGTGGCGGATGCCCGGGCGCCGAGCTCCCGCGAGCACCCGCACTCCAAGCACCCGCGAGCACCCGCACTCCGAGCACCCACACTCCAAGCACCCGCGAGCACCCGCACTCCGAGCACCCACACTCCAAGCACCCGCGAGCACCCGCACTCCGAGCAATCACGCTTGCGGGGGTCGAATCCCGCCACATTCTCGCGGGAATCCGCATTCCGGTGGCAGGATTCGACCCCGTAAAGAAGAAGGAGTGCGTTTCGGGGCAGTGGATGCCCGGACGCGGCGGGAGATGCCTGCGCGCGTTCGGGATCGGCGCCCTCGGGCATCCACTCGCTGCCCGGAGGAGTACCGATCGCAGCGCAACACGTAGGAGTACCGATCTCCCGTCGGAGTGCCGACTTCCCTGCACTCCGACGGGAGATCGGCACTCCTGGGTGCCATGAGGCGGCGGATGCCGGGGGCAGTGGATGCCGGGTCGCGCCGACCCTGGCGGCGGCCCCGAGTTCGACGTAGCGTAGAAACATGCCCCGGGACGAAGCGGACGCCAAGGCGAGAGCCCTCGAGTACCGCCTGGAGCGCGCGATGCCCGAGCAGCGTCGCGACTCGGATGAGGTGACCGCGCCCGCGGCGGCCCTCGCCGGCGAGCGGGCCGCCGTCATCGAGACGGCGATCCAGCAGGCGATCCGCGCCGGCGAGTTCGACGATCTGCCGGGTGCCGGCAAGCCGTTGCCCGGGCTGACGGGGCGCCACGATCCGGACTGGTGGATCCGCCGCAAGATCGAAACCGAGCGCCTGACGGGCCTCGGCCCGGCCGCGTTCACCCTGCGCACCGAGGATACGCAGCTGAACGACCGCCTCGATCGCATGCAGCGCGAGTCGGAGGTGCGCGGGGCCCTCGACGACTTCAACCGGCGGGTGCGCGAGGCGCGCATGCAGTTGCTCGGCGGCCCGCCCGTGGTCACGCCGCTTCGCGAAGTGGATGCCGAGATCGCCGCCTGGAGGCAGCGCCGCGCCGCCCGGGCCACTCATGCCGCCGGTACCGCCACCGTTTCGGAGAACGCCACGGATTCGGATGGATCCGGCCCGATCCATCCGAAATCACGGTTTTCTCCGAAACCGTGGTGGCGTCGCAGCGCGCGGCGCCGCTCCGCCCGCTGACCGCAGGGGCACCGCGCACCGGCAGCGCCCACCCATCGCACGGCAGCGCCACCCCGCGCACGGCAGCGCCACCCCGCGCACGGCAGCGCCCACCCATCGCGCGGCAGCGCCACCCCGCGCACGGCAGCGCCAGCTCAGCGCACGGCAGCGCCACCCCGTGCACGTCAGCGCCCACCCCGCGCACGGCAGCGCCAGCTCAGCGCGCGGGATCGGCGCGCCGATCGTGCCACTCGTGCCGCCGCCGTTTCGGAGAACGCCACGGATTCGGATGGATCCAGGCCGATCCATCCGGAATCACGGTTTTCTCCGAAACCGTGGTGGCGCTCCAGCGCGCAGGGCGCACGCCAGCGCACAGGGCGCGCGACAGCGCGCTACAGCGCCCCCGTCCCGGCATCCACTCGCCCCTCGCCGCGGAACTCGCGCTGGCAGAACTCGGTGAGGGCGCTCACCTTGGCGGTCGGCCGGGTGCCCTGCGCGACGGCGACGACGACGGCGTTGTCGGGCATCTCGTCGGCGATGCGGCGGTAGACGATGGGCAGTCCGTCGTAGGTGCGGTCTCCGTAGGGGCGGCCCATGATGATGGTGTAGCCGAGGCCGCGGGCGACCATGGAGCGGATGGTTTCGACGTTCGTGGAGCGCCAGCGGACGTTCGGGTGCATGCCGGCGGCGCGCAGGATCTCTTCGACGTGGCCGATCGCCGGTTGCACGCCGAGGAGGATGGCCGGTTCCGCTTCGAGGGCGGCGAGGGGCACTTCGTCGAGTTCGGCGAGTGGATGCTCGGGGGCCAGTGCGAGCTGCAGGCGCACGGGGATGACGGGTTCGCCGACGACGCCGGGGCCGAGGTGGTTGCGGTAGAGCAGGGCGACGTCGAGTTCGCCGGCGCGCAGCAGCGCCTGCAGTTCGCTCGACACCCCCTCGTGCAGTTGCAGGTCGATGCCGGGGTAGGCGCGGGCGAAGTGCGCGGCGATGCGGGGGAACAGCCAGGGCGAGAGCGTCGTGAAGCAGCCGACGCGCAGGGGGCCGGCGAGTTCGCCGCGCACGGCCAGGGCGACCGAGCGGATGTCGTCGGCGCGTTCGAGGACGGCTCTGGCGTGGGCGTAGGCCCAACGGCCGGCGGGGGTGACGCCGACGCCTTTGCCCGGGACGCGGAGGGTGAGCTGGACCTGCAGGGAGTCTTCGAGCTGTTTCATGGCGAACGAGACGGCGCCCGGAGAGACGCGGAGTCGGCGGGCGGCGTCGGTGACGGATTCTTCGTCGACGACGGCGACGAAGTATTCCAGTTGGCGCAGCGAGAACTCACTCATGCAGGAATCCTAAACAAGCCATCCAGATAATTGACATTGCTTGAGGAAGGACGTTCAGGCACGGTGGCTACAGTGCCCGAACGCGAGCGCGTCGGCCACGCACCACTCCCCTTCCTGAAGAGGCTCAACGATGAGATCCACCCCCGCAGACGCCGGCGCGAGCACGGCAGCCGCCGCAGCCGCCACCCCCGCCGACGCGAGCACCGCCCCGAACGACTCCCTCAACACGCCGCAGATGCGGCGCATCCTGACCTCGAGCTTCCTCGGCAGCGCCATCGAGTTCTACGACTTCATGCTGTACGCCACGGCATCCGCCGTCGTGTTCTCGAAGGTCTTCTTCGCCGACCTCGACCCGGCCATGGCGACCTTCGCCTCCTTCGGCACGCTCGCCGCCGGCTACGTCGCACGCCCCCTCGGCGGCATCGTCTTCGGCCACTTCGGCGACCGCCTCGGCCGCAAGGGTGTGCTGGTGACGACGATGCTCATGATGGGCCTGGCGACCACGGCGATCGGCCTGCTGCCGACCTACGCGCAAGTCGGCGGCATCGCGCCGCTGCTGCTCGTGGTGCTCCGCCTCGTACAGGGCTTCGCGGTCGGCGGCGAGTGGGGCGGCGCGATGCTGATCGCCCTCGAGCACGCACCGGGCGGCAAGCGCGGATTCGCGGCGTCGTTCGCGAACCTGGGCGCCCCGGCGGGGTCGCTGCTGTCGGCATCCATTCTGGCGTTGTTCAGCCTGCTGCCCGACGACGCGTTCTTCTCGTGGGGCTGGCGCGTGCCGTTCCTGCTGTCGATCGTGCTGGTGCTCATCGGCATGTTCGTGCGCCTGAAGGTCGTCGAGAGCCCCCTGTTCCAGAAGTTCAACGCGGAGGCCGAGGATCGCCGCGTCCCCATCGTCGAGGTGTTCACCAAGTCGTGGCGGAACCTCGTGCTCGGCATCATGGTCGCGATGACGCAGCTGACGATCTCGGGCATCGCGAGCGTGTGGGCGGTCAGTTACGCCGTCGCGCAGGGCGCCGACAAGACGGGCGTGCTGAACTCGAAGGCGTTCGCGGCGATCGCCCTGTTCCTCTGCACGATCATCGCCGCACGCCTGTCCGACCGGTTCGGGCGGAAGCCCGTGATCGCGTTCGGCATCATCGCGGCGATCGCGTTCGCGTACCCGCTGCTGCTACTCGTCGAGAGCGGCACGACGGTCGGGTTCACGGTTGCGGTCATGGTGGGGCAGGGCATCCAGGGCATCATCCTGGGGCCGCTGGCGGCGTTCCTGGCCGAGCTGTTCCCGACGTCGGTGCGGTTCACGGGCTCGTCGGTCGCGTTCCAGGGCGCGTCGGCGATCGGGGCGGGCTTCACGCCGATCATCGCCTCGGCGCTCGTCGCCTCGGCCGGCATCGGTCTGCTCGGCGGGGTGTGGATCGGCGTGCTCGTCCTGTGCCTCGTCGCCCTGTTCATCGCCTCCGAGGGCCGCAAGAAGGATCTCGCGAGCATCTGATCGTGTTCCCGAGTGGATGCCGGGCGGCATCCGCTCCCCGACCCCCTGTATGAGAAGAGGAACCCCATGAGCGAGGTTTTCGACGCCGACGTCATCATCATCGGCGGCGGGCCGGTCGGCCTGACGGCGGCGATGGATCTCGACGCCCGCGGCGCGACGAGCATCGTCATCGAGCGCCGTGCGTACCTCGAGGCGCCGAGCGTGAAGTGCAATCACGTGTCGGCGCGTACCATGGAGCGGTTCCGGCAGCTCGGCGTCTCGCAGAAGGTGCGAGCGGCAGGCCTGCCGGCCGATCATCCGCAGGACATCGCGTTCCGCACGACGATGACGGGCGAGGAGCTCGGGCGGATCCCGATCCCGGCCGCGGCCGAGCGCTACACGTCCACGGAGGGGCCCGACACGCGCTGGGCGACCCCGGAGCCGCCGCATCGCATCAACCAGACCTTCCTCGAGCCGATCCTTCAGGAGCATGCGGTGTCGCTGCCGCGGGTCGACGTGCGGTTCGGCTCGGTCGCGACCGATTTCGCGCACGACGCGTCGGGCGTGACGGTGACGTTCGGGCCGGTCGGCGGCGGCGAGCCGGTGCGGGTGCGCGGCCGGTTCATGATCGGTGCCGACGGCAGCAAGTCGGCGGTCCGCAAGCGGATCGGCGCGAAGCTGTCGGGCGACCCGGTGCTGCAGCATGTGCAGTCGACGTGCATCCGTTCGCCGCGGCTCGGCGAGGTGCTCGCGGGCCGCCGTTCGTGGGGCACCTATACGTTCAACCCGCGCCGCAACGGGCATGTCTATGCGATCGACGGCCGCGAGGTGTTCCTGCTGCACAACCACCTGACGGCGGCGGAGTTCGAGGCCGGCAGTGTCGACCGCGATGAGGCGATCCAGGCGATCCTCGGCGTCGACGAGGCGTTCCCGTACGAGATCGTGTCGGAGGAGGACTGGGTGGCCCGCCGCCTCGTCGCCGACCGCTTCCGCGACGGCCGCGTGTTCATCGCGGGCGACGCCTGCCACCTGTGGGTTCCGTATGCCGGGTACGGCATGAACGCGGGGATCGCGGACGTCCTGAATCTGACGTGGATGCTCGGGGCGCACCTGGCGGGGTGGGCGGATGCCGGCATCCTCGACGCGTACGAGGCCGAGCGGCTGCCGATCACCGACCAGGTGTCGCGTTTCGCGATGGGCCACCAGCGCAAGATCGTCGCCGCCGATGTGCCCGCCGAGATCGAGGACGACACTCCGGCCGGTCGTGCCGCCCGCGAACAGCTCGGCCGCGAGGCCTATGAGCTGAACGTGCAGCAGTTCGCCGCCGAGGGCCTGAACTTCGGCTACTCGTACACGGGTTCGCCGATCATCGCCTATGACGGGTCGACGCCCCCGACGTACACGATGGGCTCCTACACCCCGTCGACGGTTCCGGGGTGCCGGGCCCCGCACTTCTGGCTCGACGAGCTCACCTCGGTGTACGACGTGCTGGCCCGCGGCTACACCCTGCTCCGTTTCGGCGATGCCGAGGGCATCGCCCCGCTCGTGACGGCCGCAGTGGATGCCGCGCTCCCCCTCGCCGTGCTGCCTCTGCCCCGTGAGCTCGCCCCCGCGGGGTACGAGCACCGCTACGTCATCGTCCGCGACGACCAGCACATCGTCTGGCGCGGCGACACCGCCCCGGCCGACCCGGCCGCCCTCGTGGCCCTGCTCCGCGGCGCGGCGCCGGCCGCGACCGTCGGCAGCTCGCCGGTAGAGGCCGTCGCCGCGGTCTGATCGGGCGGGGGCCCGCCCCCGCCGTCAGGCGGCGTGAGCCTATGCTGCCCGCCGACGCTTCCTGAGCAGGGCGACGAGCCCCGCGACCCCGAGGGCCACCACAGCCAGAGCGAAAACGGCGAGGCCCCCATAGCTGGCCGCCGCCACCCAGTCGGGGGCCGGAATCGGATCGAGCCGCTGCTCCTCGCGCACCCGGTACTTCACCCCCTCGATGATCGTGAGCACGACCGTCACGAGAAGCCCCACCCCGCCCACGACCGCCAGCGAAACCCAAAGCCGCTTCATCGCTCGACCGTACCGGGCGGCGAGCCGCTGCGGCATGTGCCGTGCGGCAGAGGCGGCCCACCATTCGGGGGGTACCGCGGGAGTGAGTGCACTGCTTGGATGACGGGATCGCCGACCCGAGGGGGATATGCATGTCCGTCACCATCGAACGACCCGACATCCGACCGACTGCCGCGATCGTGTCATCGCGGCCGTTCCTTCGCGAGGCTTTGGCGGTCATCGTGGAACGGTTCGGCGTTACAGCACTGCGGATCGATCGTGGATCGGAGTTGAGCAGGGCCCGCACAGACGGAACCGCGCACATCGTCGTCCTGGATGCTGTTGACGCGCCCGACGACATCCGCATTGAGGACGTGCTGCACGGGGCCGACCCGCTCCCTGTCGTGGCGATCGGGAGCTGGGATCCACACCCCAATATCCAGGGCGGAACCCCATGGGAATGCGCGAACGGCAAACGTGCCTGGCTCGCAGACTGGTCCCACCATCAAGACAAGGTGGTCGCCGTCATCCGTGCTGCTCTCGCGGACGTCGGTGGAGCGACACACGGTCCTACGCCGACACCACGTCAGATCGATGTCCTCCGCCTCCTCGATCGAGGCCTGTCGACCGAAGAAGTCGCGCACGAGTTATTCATCAGCCCCGGCACGGTGAAACGTCACCTCGAAGACGCATACGAGCGCCTCAACGCGACCTCACGGACTGAAGCCCTGCACACGGCCCGCCGCTTCGGGTATCTCTGACGGGCCTCGTAGAGCGGGACGCGCTTCCATTCCCGCCCGCCGGATGTCTTGCATTGGGCACGGCGACAGTGCTCGTGGAAGGCGTTGGCGGCGGGCGGAAGGCGCGGAACGGATCCATCACCGCGACCACCTCGGGCAGTTCTTCGGCGACGGCGGTCTTGAACCGGCCGAAGCCGTCCCGCTCGACGACCTCGTTACAGTCCCGCCGTGGCCGTAAGCGAGCGGCGAGCCAAGAGTGGCGGCCGCGCCTTGGCGACGGCCCCCACGCTCCTGCGCTTTCTTGCGGACGCGCTATGCGGTGCAACCGATCGACGCCCAGTTCCCACCCGGGCCTGCGACGCTCGCGCTTGAAACATGGACGTGGCCAAACGTCCTGGATATGGTGGAGATCGTCCCCCCGTGGTTCGCGACCCAGACGTTCGTCAAGGAAGATCCGAGCTTTTGCTGGGCGTGTGTGATGTTCCCGGTGCCGTTACCGGTGGTAAGCACGTCTTGCGAGCTCTGGTCGGTTCTGTAGCAGCTGTAGTTCTCCCAGTAGCGTTCTACCGCGGCGGAAGCGGAGGGTGCCACTACAACACCGATACCGCCCAGAGCGAGAACCGTAGTTACCAGGAATTACAATCTTGTGGCGCACACTATCTCCTCAATCATTGTTTCTGTTCCTGCAATGGGCATGTCATCCGTAGATTCCCTCCGGTATCTGCGGGCACGCACGCTCGACCTCTATCGCCTGGCTCGGCGGCACTTCCGTCATCGGCTGCCATCCGCCGTTTCGTGGATAGTTTTCGATGAAGCTCTGTAACGAGGGCGGGTCTGAGACGGCGATGTCATAGCTGTGCAGGCAATCTCGGAAGTCGTTCACGAGATAGTCGTACAAGAAGCGGAGTTGCGACTCGTTCAGCTGGTCGTAGTAGACCGCGTCGACCGGATAGCGAGCTTCACAGATGTACTGGACAAGGGCGGCGTTCGAGACACTCTGGTACGAAACACCGCCGCCGTCAGCCTCAGTCGGTATCCCTTCCTCGGTCATGCATGCGGCGATGGTGCTCGACCACTCGTGAAGCGCAATCGTGCGCTCTTCCGTGACGTCGGGCCTCTGCGCATCCGGAAGCCCAGTGGATGCCCATACCTCATCCAGGTGCTCCTGCTGCAAGGCGTCCGACCGGGCCGGCGAAAGCTGGTTGGGTGTCGGCCGAGGAACGGGCTCAGGTGTTGCGGAGCAACCCGTAAGGCCAGCCGCAAGAGTCACGGCGATAGCCCAGAATGCAGGATTCCTCATAGGTTCAGTCCTTTACTGGCTCTTCGGACATCTGTGGGGTGAGGGTCGCCGGGTGATGGTTGGCGGGTAGGGGTCGAGGTCCCCGAGGATCAGAAGCGCTAACTCTCCGATCGATCACGAGGACCTCGACGTGCTTCACCCTACTTCGGCGCGCTCTGCCGTGCTCCCTGCCGCCTGTCCGTGCCCGCGCTGCGACCTGCTGGTCGGTCTCAATGGCGTGCATGTCGAGCACGTCGATCGCTGCGACGGGCTGCTGGTCGTGACGGTCTCGAGCTCGCCGGCACCGACCGGGTGCCCGGGATGCGGGGTCGTCGCCATCGGTCGTGGGCGTCGCCGCCGGGTGCTGCATGACGTGCCCGGCATCACACGGGTTCGGATCGTGTGGCGGCAACGCGTGTTCCGCTGCGGCGATGCCGACTGCGCCAGGAAGACGTTCGTCGAGCAGATTCCGTCGTTGGTCGGCGCCCGCGGGTCGATCACGACCCGCGCCATCGCTTGGGCGATCGGGCAGCTGCGACGCGAGCACGCGACCATCGCCGGGCTCGCCCGTCAGCTCGGGACATCGTGGAAGACGGTGTGGCGGGCCGTCGAACCCGAGCTGATCAAGCTCGCCGAGGACGAGTCCCGGTTCGAGGGCGTCACGATCCTCGGTATCGATGAGCATGTCTGGCATCACGTCGACCCGCGCAAGCGGGGACCGAAGGAGCTGACCGGGATGGTCGACCTCACCCGCGACAGCAGCGGGAAGACACGGGCGAGGCTGCTGGATCTGGTGCCCGGCCGGTCCGGGAAGGCGTACGCGGGCTGGCTCGGTGAACGCGGCGACGCATTCCGGAAGCAGGTGAAGATCGCCGCGCTGGATCCGTTCGCCGGATACAAGACCGCGATCGAGGACACGCTCGACGACGCCGTCGCGGTGCTGGACGCGTTCCATGTTGTCAAGCTCGGCACCGCCGCCGTCGACGAGGTCCGCCGACGCGTCCAACAGGACACCCTCGGGCATCGGGGCCGCAAGGGCGACCCGCTCTACGGAGTGCAGACCATCCTCCGCGCCGGAGCCGAGAACCTCACCGACAAGCAGCGCTCCCGCCTCGCGAAAGCGATCGAAGCACATCCTGCGCACGAGGAGGTGTTCGTCGCCTGGCAGTGCGCGCAACAGCTGCGCTCTGCGTACCACCAGAAGGATCTCGCAGAGGGACGACGGATCGCCGAGCAGGTCCTCGAGTCGTTCCACACCTGCCCGATCCCCGAGATCGCCCGCCTGGGCCGCACCCTCCGCCGGTGGCGCGACGCGTTCCTGGCGTACTTCACCACCGGCCGCTCATCCAACGGCGGCACCGAAGCCGTGAACGGCATCATCGAACTCCACCGCCGCCTGGCCCGCGGCTACCGCAATCGACACAACTACCGGCTCCGCATGCTCCTCGCCGCCAGCGGCCTCACCCCATGACCCCCACCGGATGTCCGAAGAGCCCCTTTACTCCCCTGCTCTCCATGTCATCTCCTGGGTGGCTCTTGTGTTTGCGACGGTACCGCTCGCTTCGCATCGTCACACTGTGCTAGATCGCACATTGTCGGGCCCCTGGCACTTCAGTAAGCTGTTCCTTTCGAAGCATCTGGAGGCCCACTTGAGGACGCACTTCTTCCTGGCCGCAGCAGCCTCCCTCACGCTTCTCCTCAGCGGCTGCGCCCTGTCCGCTCCAGCGATCGTCGAGGCGGCACCGAAAGCGTCCGCGCCGGGCGATCGCCTCAAACCCGACGAGTCCCTCGAAGAGAACACTGCCGCCGAACCGCCTGAGCCGTCCGCGGTCGACCTGGCCTGCAGCTCGCTCGGCGAACCTGTCTCGTTGGCCCACAACGCCTGGCTCAATTTCGAAGACGGTGCTCTCACCGAAAAGCAGCGGAACAGCGATCTCAACCGGGCGTCCGAGCTCTTCCGCGGGGCGGAAGCGAGCGGGACGCCTGCCATCGACGACGCCGTGCTCCAGATTCTCGCGTGCATCGACGAGTCATCCCCTGACGAGACCGGTCGACCCTACGACCCGGGAACCGATGAGTTCTTCCGCCTCAATTCGGCGATCGGAAAGGCATGCGCCGACCTCGGCTCCCACCTCTACATGCAGGGCGGTTAGGCCGTTCGGCCCGTCATCCGCATACGCCGACAGTCGAGTAGTCGGATCCATGCAGTATCGGAATATTCTGATAAACTCGGAGTATCGCGATAACCAGATAATCCTCCGGGGGACACGATGCGAATCGCACGACTGCATGCACCCGCCGATTTCGGGCTCGCCATCCAGCAAGCACGCATCGGACGCGGCCTGACCCAGCAGGAGCTCGCCGACCTGCTCGGCATACCGCAGAGCACGGTCAGTGAAATCGAATCGGGCAAGTCCACCATCTACTTGCGCCGGATCCTCAGCCTGATGCGAGAAACCGGTGTCGAACTCACGGCAACGTGGGAGGACGAACATGCGCCTCGCAGTTGAACTGTACGACACTGTGATCGGCACGCTTGACGGCTCCCCTCGCACGTTCGACTTCACCGCCGCGGAGGCCGGAATCGAACGGTTCGGCATGAACAGCCCGGTGCTTTCGACGACGATCCCCCTCGTCCCCGCGCCACGTCGGGGCCAGGCGACGAGACGTCGAAACTGGTTCGCGGAGTTGCTGCCGGAAGGGGACCAATACGCGTCGATGCTCCGCCAGGGTCAGCTCCGAGACGGAGACGTCCCCGGTTTCCTCGCTCGCTATGGCCGCGATATCGCCGGAGCGGTTCAGCTCTGGGACCTCGATGATCCGACCGAGCCGAAGACCCCGTCCTCTCGACCCGTGACGGCAGAGCAGATCCGCGAAATACTCGAAGACCCCCTGGGTACGCCGCTGGCGAACGCCCCGATCCTCGGAAAGTCTTCCCTCGGTGGAGTCCAGCCGAAGGTCGTTCTGGTGCGCACGGCCGACGGGTGGGCACAAGCACTCGGCGGCTATCCGACGACCCACATCCTGAAACCGCAGCTCTCAGGCGATCTTGCACCTGTGATCTATGACGAAGAGTACGGTTCACGTCTGGCACGCCGACTCGGGCTCATGGACTACCGGACCGAGATCCAGGTATTCGACGGGCTGCCGGCCCTGGTGATCGAACGATACGACAGGCAGGAAGGGCGCCGGTTGCATCAGGAAGACTTCAGCCAGGCACTCGGTGCAAGCGGCAACCAGAAGTACCAGGAACTCGGCGGCATCGTGAGCCTCGAACGGGTAGCCGGCACCCTGCGCAGATATGCACCTGAGGAGGACCTCCGTCACCTCGCGCGCATGGTCATCACAACGGTCGCCATCGGCAATCTCGACCAACACACGAAGAACTTGGGGCTCCTGCACTACGCAGATGGCAGCGTTCGCGTTGCACCGGCATACGACCTCGCACCACAAGCTCAATACGCCAATGACGGGAAACTGGCACTGGCCGTCAATCGCGAGTACCGCCACGCAAGCGCGCGGCTCCGCCGGACGCCGCGCGCCCGGCATCCACTCACGCCTTCGCGCAGGCCTCGCAGAAGAGGTCGACCCCGCTCAATCGCCGCCGAGTGCCCACGAGGGCTGCGGGCAAGCGATGTTGAGTTGCTTCCATTCGTCTTGCGGCATCCTGGCGAGATCGATGCCTGAGTCGTCGTATGCCATCCACGGTGAAGAGAAGTAGCTATCAATGAACTCCTGTTCAGAAGGCGGTGTACTGCTCGCGTAGCCTTGCTTGATGAGGCATTCACGGGTTTCGAGCTCGTGCCGATACACTTCTGCAACCTCGCGCGGCGACATTGCGGCGGTGCGATCGTCGAGACGTTTCATGCACGCACTTCTGTCGGCGTCGAAATGCTCATACTGAGCATCCGGGATCGTCTCGCTGCTTGCTTCGACGCCATCCCATTCCAGCTTGACGGCATCGCCCCATCCGAATTCCGCAAGGCACTCGTAGAGGAATTCCGCCCCGGCGGAAAGGCTGGTCGGCTCAAGGTCGCGTGTTTTGGGAACGGCCCCGGGGCTCTCCGCGCATCCGCTCAGAACGAGGATGCCGACAACACCTGCCACGAGGGCGAACCGTGGGGCATTCCTGTGTTTCAAGACCATTCGCATCCGGTTCCGTAGCCGGTCAGGCTGCCGGGAGTGGTCATCGTCAGATAGACCGGCCCCGGCTTCCACCATCCCGTGTACTTGCTATAGCCCTTCTCATACGTCCTCTCCCGCCATCGGCCGCCACTTTCGTGACGGTGGGTAAGAGAGCCACTCCCAGTCCCGAACGTCAACGACCAGCTGTTGTTGCAGGTAGCGGTACGGCTGTAGTCGGCGGCGTTCGCTGCGCCCCCTGTGAAGCTGAGTGCGAGCGCAACTGCACTGGTGGCCGTGATCATTGCCGGGATCCGTCTCATTGATCCTCCTTGATTCTTGTTGGTCAGCAAAACGGTATTCCTGCCCGGTGATCCTCGACAATGTGTAATCTTGCACAATTCGGGCTCGGAGGGTGGCCGGCGGAGTGCGCCGGTCGCTATGCTCGCCGCATGTCTGAGGGTGGAGCGGGCCGGCGCCGGCCGGTGTGGGCGCTCGGCGCCGTGCTCGTGCTGGCCGCGGGTGCGGGCGTCGGCTGGGCCGGCGCTCAGGTGTTCGCGCCGCGCGCCGATGTGCCCGCCGAGGCGGCGTTCACCTTCGTGGAGCTCGCCGAGGGCGAGGTCGGCTCGTCCATCACGCTGAACACCGTCGCCGAATGGGCGCAGACTCCCGTCGGCACGAATCAGGCCACCGGCACCGTCACCGCGGTACATGCCGAGGCTGGCGCCGCGATGGATGCCGGGGCCGTGCTCTACGACGTCGAGTTGCGGCCCGTGGTCATCGCCGCCGGTGCGGTGCCCGCGTTCCGCGCCCTCTCGCAAGGCGTCGAAGGCGCCGACGTCGCCCAACTGCAGTCCATGCTCGCGACGCTCGGGCTCTACGAAGGGGAAGCCGACGGCGTCTTCGCCTGGGAGACACGCGCCGCCGTCGAAGCATGGCAGGATCAGCTCGGCCTCGCAGCTGACGGCGTCGTGCAGGCCGGCGACCTCATCTTCGTACCGGAACTGCCCGGGCGATTCACCCTCGACCATGAGCTCGTCTCCCGCGGCACGGTGCTCGCCGGCGGCGAGGCGGTCCTCGCCGGGCTCTCGCCCGAACCCGTCTTCACCGTGCCGGCGACGACCGCGCAAGGGGCGTCGATGCCCGTCGGCACCCGCGTCGAGATCGCCGCGGACGGCGCCGACTGGGTCGCCGAGGTCGCCGGGCAACGCCCCGCCGAAGACGGCGGCGACCAGGTCGTCGTCATCCTGAACGGGGTCGAGGGAGCATCCGTCTGCGCGCAGGAGTGCGAACTCGTGCCCGTCGAGGGGCAGAGCCTGCTGCGCTCACGCATCGTCACCCAGGCATCCGTCACCGGCATCGTTACCCCATCGGCCGCGCTGCGATCGGACGCCGGGGGCGCCGTGAGCGTCATCGACGCCGAAGGGCGCGAACACGCCGTCGAGGTCGTCGCATCCGCCCGCGGCATGTCGGTGATCACGGGCGCGGATGCCGGGCTGCGGGTGCGTGTGCCTGCCGACGCAGAGGCCGCCGGGTGACCGCCCGGCTGGCCGCAAGCGGTCTCGGCTTCCGCTACGAGGCAGGCACGCCGCTGCTCGAGGAGTGGACGGCCGGCTTCTCATCCGGCGAAGTCGTCGCCGTCACCGGCCCGTCGGGGCGCGGCAAATCGACCCTGCTATACCTGCTCGGCCTCATGCTTGCGCCCGCCAGCGGCGAAGTGTTACTCGACGGCCGGCCCATACACAGCCTCGGGGATGCGGCGTGCGCCCGGCTGCGCGCCGAACGCTACGGCTTCGTGTTCCAGGATGCGGCCCTCGACCAATCGCGCACGGTGCTCGACAACATCCTCGAGACCACCCTCTACCGACGCGGCGACCGCCGGCGGGATGCGCGCCTCGCCCGAGAGCTCATGGAACGCTTCGGCGTCGCCCTGCGTGCCGACGCGAAACCCGGCCAGGTATCCGGCGGGCAGGCGCAACGCATCGCCCTCTGCCGCGCCCTGCTCGGCGACCCTGACGTGATCCTCGCCGACGAGCCCACCGGAAACCTCGACCCCGGCTCCTCCGACGTCGTCGTCGACGCCTTCCGGGAGCGTGCAGTCAGCGGCGCCGCCGTCGTCATCGTCACCCACGACCCCGCGCTCGTGGCCCGCTGCGACCGGGAGATCCCGCTGTGACCACCGCGCTCGAACGTGGGGAGCCGGCCGGGCGAGGGGGCGCGGATCCCGAGGCGCCGCATCCCGAGGCGCCGCCGCGGTCCGCGTCCGGAGCGCCCGCCGCCCGCGGGGCGCTCAGCCACGCCGTCGCCGTTGTGCGCGAAGCCGTCGCCGCCGCACGCGCCGCGCCTGTCGCATCCATCATCACGATCGTCATGCTCGCCAGCATGTGCGCCGCCGTGCTGCTGACGAGCGGCCGCACTGTCGGCGCCCAGGAGGCGGTGCTCGGCTCCATCGACTCCGCCGGAACCCGCTCGATCGTGGTGCGCGCCGAGCCCGCAGCCGGCCTCGACACGGGCGTGCTCGACCGCATCGCCCACCTCGACGGTGTCGAATGGGCCGGCGCGTTCGGTGCGGCGCAAGACGTACAGAACACCGCCTTCGGCGACGGCCTCCGGGTGCCGCTGCGCCTCGCCTACGGGGATGCGGTGGGTATCGACCCGGCGGATGCGATGGCCGGCGCCGGCGAGACCGCCTACGCATCCGACGCCGCCCTCGCCCGGCTCGGCATGAGCGAGGCCGTCGGCGGCATCGCCACCGGCACCGGCACCGGTACCGGCACCGGCACCGGATACACGGTGGCCGCCCGCATCGACGTGCCCGACGCCCTCCGCTTCCTCGAACCCGTGCTGCTCGCCCCGCAACCCGCCGACGCCGACGCGCCTATCGCGATCCTCGTCGTCACCGCCGAACGCCCCGACCTCGTCGCGGCCGTCGCCGACGCCGTCACGAGCGTGCTCGCCGCCGACGACCCCACCCGCGTCGCCGTGCAGACGAGCGAACAGCTCGCGATTCTCCGCAGCCTCATCGACGGCCAGCTCGGGCTCTTCGGCCGCGGGCTCACCCTCGGGATCCTGGCGCTCACCGGCCTGCTCACGACCGCGATCCTCTACGGCCTCATCATGATGCGCCGCAAAGACTTCGGCCGGCGCCGGGCGCTCGGCGCCAGCCAGCGTCTCATCATTGGGATGCTGCTCACCCAGACGGCCCTGCTCGCAACACTCGGTGCTACGTTCGGCACCGCGGTCGCGCTCGGCGTGCTCGCGGCCAGCGGCGACCCGCTGCCCGGGCCGGCCTACTCGGCGGCCGTCGCCGTGCTCGCCGTAGCCGTCGCCGTCGTCGCCGCGCTCGTACCGGCTCTCGCCGCCTCCCGCCGCCAGCCCATCACCGAACTCCGCGTCCCCTGAGCGCGCAGCGCCCGCTCACTCCGGCTCCGGCGCGGCCTGACCCAGCAGGAGCTCGCCCGGAGCACGCCGCAACCCTGCATTTCCGTCCACTCACGGCACGGCGCTTCCCAGCCCCCAGTGCGCGGCTCCGCCGGGCGCCCGCGCGCCCGGCATCCGCTCACGCCTTCGCGCAGGCCTCGCAGAGGCCGAAGACGTCGACGACGTGGGCGGCTTCGGTGAAGCCGTGCTCGGCGGCGATGCGCTGGGCCCAGGATTCGACCTCGTCGGCGGCGATCTCGACGGTCAGGCCGCAGTTGCGGCAGATGAGGTGGTGGTGGTGGCCGGTGGTCGAGCAGGCACGGTAGATGGCCTCGCCCTCGGGCGACTGCAGCGAGTCGGCCTCGCCGGTCGAGGCGAGGTCGCCGAGGGCGCGGTAGACGGTGGCGAGCCCGATGGACGACCCGGAGCGGTGCAGGTCGGAGTGCAGCGCCTGCGCGCTGATGAATCCCTCGGTGCGGTCGAGCGCCTCGCGCACCGCTTCGCGTTGCCAGGTGTTGCGTTTCATGCCGTACGTGCGTCCTCTCCGACGGGGGTTCCGACCGGGGCGGCCCTTCGCATCCACGGTAGCCCGCGCAGCTTGGATGCGATGAGCGCGAGCACGAAGCAGGCTGCCGCGGTGATCGCGATGGCCGGGCCTGCGGCGATGCCGAGGGCTCGGGATGCCGTGACGCCGATGACCCCGCTGGCGGCGCCGACCAGGGGGGCGAGCACGGCGACCCCCGCGAACGAGCGGGCGAGCAGGCGTGCGGCCGCGGCGGGGGCTGCGAGCAGTGCGATCGCGAGGATCGCGCCGACCGCCGGCAGCGAACTCACCACCGAGGCGGCGATGAGTGCCAGCACGAGCAGTTCGAGGGGCCGCTCCCGGTAGCCGGCAGCACGGAACCCCGCCGGATCGAACGTCGAGAACGCGAGCTCCTTGCCGAACAGGGCGAACACCGCGAGGGCGACGACGAGCACGCATGCCGCGAAGAGGATATCCCCCTCCGAGACCGTGAGGATCGAGCCGACGAGGAACGACTCGGCGCGCACCGGGATGCCCGGGATCGCCGCCTGCAGCAGCACCCCGAGCGCGAACCCGGCCGTCAGCACGATGCCCGCGGCCACCTGCGCGCCCTGCCGGCGGATGCGAGAGATGCCGACCATCGCGGCGACGATGAGCACCGCGGCGACCGCGGCCCCGAGCGGCACCGCGATACCGAGCGCGGCCGCGGCGACCGCCCCGGGGAAGGTCGCATGCGTGAGCGCCTGCGCGAAGAAGGTGCGCTTCCGCAGCACGACGAGGGTGCCGACGAGCCCGGCCGCGGCGCCGATGACGACGGCGGCGAGCAGTGCGCGATCGAGGTAACCCATCAGCCGTGCCTCCTCGCCGGCGCGCCTGCGGGGCCGAGGTCGCCGCGGATGCGGGCGGATGCGGCATCCACTCCCCCACCCCGCGCCCCGCGTCGCACGGCCCGCACGATCTCGGTGATCGCGAGCACCAGCAGGTAGCCGGCGACGAACACGGCGACGACCGTGGCGCCGGCAGGCAGGTCGAGGCCGGCGCCGACGCTCACCGCGAAGTTCGCCGCGAGCCCGAGCCACGACGCGAGCAGCGCGAACACGGCGGCGACGGGGAACAGGGCGAACAGGCCGACGCCCGTGAGGCGCGCCACCGCCCCCGGCACGATCAGCAGCGCGAGCACGAGCAGCGACCCGATGGTGCTCGCGCCGGCGACGACGACGAGGGCGACGGCGACGTTCAGCACCAGGTCGACGGTGAGGCTCGGGATGCCCGAGGCGCGGCTTCCGGCCGGGTCGAACGCCCGGAACAGCTGCTGCTTGAGCGTCGCCGCGACCGCGACGAGCGCGAGCGCCGCGACCACGAGGAGCGGCGGGATCTGCCCCGCCGGAATCGTCAGCACCCGCCCGAACAGCAACGACTCGAGCTCACCCGCATAGTCGGTGCCGAGCGAGACGACGATGACGCCGACGCTGAACGTCGCCGTCAGCACGATCGCGATCGCCGAATCGCTGCCGATCCCGGCGCGTGCGAGCCAGGTCAGCACGACCGCGGCGACGAGCGCGGCGACCGCAGCCCCCGGCAGCAGCCCGCCGGCCCCGCCGAACGCGAACCCGATCGCGAGCCCCGGGAACACCGCATGCGTCAGCCCGTCGCTGATGAACTCGAGCCCCCGCAGATTCACCAGCACCCCCACGACGCCGGCCACGAGCGACAGGGCGAGCATCACGAGCAGCGCCCGCCCCATGAACGGCAGGGCGAACGCGGCGAAGAGGGCGTCGAGGGGGCTCACGCGGCGCCTGCTCGGGATGCCGTCATGCGCCGTCCCCGTGGTGATCGGGCACGACGAGGGTGTGCTCGTCGATCTCGACGTTGACGTCGCCGAAGCAGGCCTGCACGTTCTCCAGGGTGAGCACGGATGCGACGGGGCCGGCAGCGAGCTGGCGGCCGTTCAGCAGCACCACCGTGTCGCACACCTCGCGGGCGAGTTCGAGGTCGTGGGTGGAGACGATCACGGCGACACCGCGCTGCTTCAGGGCCCGCAGCGCCGACATGAGCGCGTCGCGGTTCGGCTGGTCGAGCCCGTTGAAGGGTTCGTCGAGCAGCAGCACGCGGGGCTGGCCCGCGAGGGCGCGTGCGAGCAGCCCGCGCTGCCGCTGCCCGCCCGAGAGCTCGCCGAAGCGGGTCTTCGCCCGGTCGGCGAGGCCGACGGTCTCCAGCGCATCCGCGACCGCCCGGCGATCCGCCCGGCCCGGCCACCGCAGCCACCCGAGACGGCGGTAGCGCCCCTGCATGACGACCTGCGCGAGAGTGATCGGGAACTCCGGATCGAAGTCCGCCGACTGCGGCAGATACCCGATCATGCCGCTCGCGGCATGCATCCGGCCGCCGCCGAAGTCGACCGTGCCCGCCGTCAGCGGCACGAGCCCCAGCAGCCCCTGCAGCAACGTCGATTTGCCGGCGCCGTTCGGCCCGATGAGGGCGACGGCCTCACCGGCGTGCACCTCGAGGTCGAGCCCATGCACTCCCCCGCCGCCGGGGTGGGTGAATGCGGCATCCACGAGCCCCAGCACGACCCCCTCGCCCATGGCCGTCATCCCTCCAGCGAAGCCGGCAGCGGCGGCGCCTCGACACCCCACGACTTCAGGATGAGCCGCACATTGTGGATCTGGCTGCCGAGGTACGTCTCCCCCGGGCTGCCGGCGGCGCCGAGCGAATCGCCGTAGAGGGCGTCGGGCCCCGAGAAGACGGCGACCCCGGCCTCTCGGGCGATGGTCTCGGCAGCCTCGGGCGAGAGCGACGCCTCCGAGAACACGGCCTTCGCGCCGGTCTGCCGGATGCGTTCGACGAGCGCATCGATCTCGGCCGCCGACGGTTCGGCGTTGTCGTCGAAACTCGGGATGACGCTGCCGACGAAGGTGATGTCGTACTCGTCGACGAAGTAGGTGAAGGCGTCGTGGTTCGTCACGAGCAGCCGATCCGGTTCGGGCACCTGCCCGATGCCGGCGTCGATCCACTCGTCGAGGTCGTCGAGCCGGGCCAGATACGCGTCGGCTGCGGAACGGATCGCCCCGGCATCCACCCCCTCGACCTCTTCGAGGCCCGCCGCGATGTTCTGCACCATCTGCTCGGCGTTCTCGGGGCTCGTCCAGATATGCGGGTTGCCCGCGCCGTGGTCATGGTCGTCGTCGCCGGGGGCCGGCGCCGTGCTCGGCTCCGGTTTCTCGGGCAGCACGGTGGCATGGTCGTCGGCGTCGCCGCCCTGGCCGCCGTTCTCGGTGCCGCCGTCGTGGTCGTCGTCACCGGTCGCCTCGAGCTCGATGCCCGTCGAGGCGTCGATGAGGCGCCCGTCGAACCCGGATGCGTCGATGACGTCGCCGAGCCACGATTCGAGGCCCGCGCCGTTGACGACGAGCGCATCCGCCTCCCCGATCGCGAGCAACTGCGCGGCCGATGGGTCGAAGTCGTGCGCGGACTGGTCGGGCTTGACGAGCTGCGTGAGCTCGCCCTGCTCCCCCAGCAGCTGCCGGGCGAAGTCGCCGACCTGCGTCGTCGTCGCCACGATCGACGGACCGCCCTCGCCGGTGCGGGCGTCGGGTGCCGCACAGCCGGCGAGCACGAGCGCGGCTGCGCCGAGCCCCGCGATGGATGCCGTGGCGCGCCCCACGAGGGTCTTGGTCATCTGCATGACCTCGACCCTACGTCTTATTGATAATGATTGTCAAAGTCGGATGTTCGCCGTCGTGGTCCGGACCGGCGCGAGGCTCCGGTCTGGGCGTGAAGGATCTTCTCGGGGTCGAGGAGGTAGACGGAGACGAGGGTGAGGAAGATGCCGGCTGCGGCCATGAAGCCGTTGCCGTTCTGGAGGAATATGGCGATGTGCCCGAGGCCCGGCACGGACAAGACCATGCGCGAGACGGTGTCGACAGGGTACGGGTCGGGGTCGGCGGTGCGGTTGGCGTCGCCCTTCAACTCGAGGGCCGGGGATCCGTCGATGGTCGTCTTCTCGACCACCCGGTGGGTGACGAGTCCGAGTCCTCGGGGGCGCTGGACGGTGACGATGTCGCCGACGGCGACCTCGTCGTAGTCGACGGACTTGATGAGCGCGACCGATCCGACCGGCAGTACCGGTTCCATCGACCCCGAGATCACGACGACGGGGCGGATGCCCAGCAGGAGACCTCCAGCGAAGACGAGGATGCTCACCCCACCGAGCACCGCCGCGGCCGTGAGGAGTGTTTGGCGTACCGCCCCGAGCACCCGAAGCCACATCGGGCGCGGCTGTGCTTCGGCGCGCGGCAGGGCTTCGGGTCGCGGATCGGTCTCCGAGGCGCTCGGCCGCCGGCTCGCTTTGCCCTCGAGCCGGTGCGCGGGCGTGGATCGGGCGGTCATCGGGCGATCATGTCCAGACTCCAGTCGGTGTTCGGGATATCGACGCGTCGGCGGTCAGGGATCAAGGTGCGGTCGCCGTCGCTTCCGCGTCGAAGCTGAGCGCGATGGCCGCCTGGCCGCCGTTGAGGTATTCGACGCCGTCGGCATCGAGGTAGGTGATCGTCAGTTCCAGGTTTCGTTCGCTGCCGGCATTCCCGGCCGTGTACGCGGCGCCGTCGGCGAGAGGGGCGGTGCCGCGAGCGGCCAGCACCCCGATGGATCCCTCGGCATCCGCCCACGCACGGTCCTCGAATACGGCGACCCCGTCGATACGGGCCGTGAAGCGCAGGTATCCGGTGATGTTCGGCTTGTCGGCGACCGCGCCGTCGTCGTTCCGAAGCACGATGCTCACGGTGGTGTCTGCGCCGACCTGGCGAGTGTTGTTGAACACGGTGAGCTCGGTCGTGATGCTGTGGCCGGGCACGAGGGTATCGGCGCCGGCAATCGGCCAGTCGATCCCGGCCGGCCCGTCGGCTTGGCGGACCATACCGCCCTGATCTACGACACCGATGTCGAACGTGAACGGTGACCCGATACGTCCCGTCGTGACGAGGCGTGCCTCATCGGTGAACGCCGCCGAGGTCGCGCCTGCAGCCAATGCGCCTCCGACGGCGAGGACGGCGGCCGAGGCGAACCATACGGCCCGGGATCTGGGGGTGGTCATCGGTCGAAGACCTCCATCGACCAATCCCCCGCCCGGCGCGCGCCGTCCGGTTGCGCCGGGATCGAGGGAGTGCGTGCATGGGCCGTATCGATATACGCGGCTGCAGTGGGGTCAGCGGCGGCCAGGCTCAGGATCACCGCGGCCGCCCCCACGGCTCCCAGTGCCCGTTCGACGTGTTCACGAACCCGGAGAACCGTGCCGGTCATGCGGACCACCGCTTCCTGGAGAACACGGTCGCAGCACCGACGACACCGACGAGGCCGGCAGCCCACAGCCAACCCGAAACATCCACCCCGGTTTCCGGCATCTCCTCGCCGACCGGGGCCGCCTCATCGATACGGGTGCGGAACTCGAAACTCAACGTGCCCGAAGCCTCCTGGTATTCGTTGCCGGCGTCGGCCGGCAGGCTCACAACCCCGGTCAACACGGTCCGCTCACCGGCAGGCACCGGCGACAGCTCGAGCAGGGTGTCCACCGCCTCGGCGGCGACGCCCCGATAGACGGTGGCGCCGGTGGCCGTCTCGTACACCTCCAACTCGAGCGGATACGGGCCGTCGAAGAGATGCGAGCCGACCCCGGAGACGACAAGACTCAACGGCAAGGAGACTGCGGCGAGGTTGCGCGCCTCCATCTCCCACCGCACCGCCTCCCCGGGAGTCGGAACCGTCACCTCGACCACATCCGGCGCAGCATCGATGAGCCCATCTGCGGCAACCGAAGCCGTCGGACTCAGACACATCCCGGCCGCGATGCCCAAGCCGGCCAAAACGATCCCACGACCCCTCATAGACTCTCCCCTTCCACCCGAACGCCCACCTGCGTCGACAAGCCGGCCACATCGGCGTCGTCCGCGAGGCGAGCGCGGATCGTAACCGTCACCGTCTGCTTGGAAGCACGGTCGAAGGCGATATTCGCCGCGTTGACCTCTTCGGCACTCGCCCCGGTTATTTCGGACTCACGCCCCGACTGCAGCAACACGATCGTGAAGACCAGCTTGTGGAAGAGATCGCCGTCCCCGGTGTCATCAGGGTCGTATACCCGGAAGGTCAACGTCCCGTCGATCTCACCGGAGTTCACGAAGAACGCTTGGTACTCGACCGGAGTGCCGGTGGTCGTGAACGCCGGAGCAGATCCCGAAGTCTTCATCATCGGCACCGCGTCCTCCGGCACCACCGCGTCGACGAATTCGCCATCCTCAAGGACGTCGACGTCGAACAGGCCCGGGTTGCCGATCGCCCCGGAACCGAGATCCACTACCGCCTGATCGGTGAACGACGCGGCCGTCGCCGCGATCCCCCCGAGCAGCAACGTGCCCGCCGCAACCACCGTCCTGACACGCCCGGTACGCCCCCGGCGACGAGGAGAACGCTCAGTGCTGCCGGTCACGGAGCCACCGCCTCGAACGCGAACCGGATACCCGTACCGGCCGACTGCCACCGGTTATCGGCCCCGGCATCCATCTCGATCCGCACATCGAGGATCCTCTCCTCGCCCGGCGCGAAGGCCTCATCCCAACTATGCGCATCCAACTGGCCGGCAGGCACCGCACCGATCAAGGTCTCCTCCCCCTCGGTCACGGTGAACACGAGCTGATCGAAGAGCTCCACGAAGTTCCCCGTGGCCGGATCGGTCGCCGAACCCTGCGGATCCGAGTCGCCGATCGTCAGCGTGAGCATCGCCGGCAGTCTCGGACTGTCGTTCTTCACCGCGACCCGGGCATGGATGGCCGAGCCCGGCATCAGCAACCGATCCGCGGCCGTCACAGCCCGGATCTCATGGACAGGGTCGCCCTGACGCCACTCCCCGGCCCCCGGCATCCACGCCCGAGTCGGGTCGATGGCCCCGGCGACGAGGATGTCGAATCGATTCTGCCCGCCATCCAGGTGAACGTCGACACGTGCCCGGTCGCTGAGAGCGGCCGCCGTCAACACCGCGCCGCAACAGGCGACGGCGCCACTGGCGGCCAGCATGCGGACCAGATCCGAACGGGGAGGCTTCATCTGCGTGTTCCTCGAGACTCGGTGATGGTGGGCGGAACCGGCAGGACCTGATCTGCCGGCCCCACCCGAGGGATGACGGAAGCGCCCCGGTTGGGGGCACCTTCGGGGCGCCTCCGTCGGTCTGGTTACGGCGTCACCGACGCCGCATCGAAGTGCGCCTGGGCCCAGAAAATGCCGCCCTGCAACGCGTTGTCCGCGGCCGGGCTCCCCTGACCCGGCAGCTCGATCGTCAGCGTGAGCTCGCCTCCCGACCCGGCCTCGTACGTGCCGAGGTCCAGGTCGTCGATGTCCGAGTAAGGCACCCCCGAAGCGAGCACGTCGTTGTCGACGGCGACCGTGTACCGCAGCCCAGCGGCGATCAGCGCGTCGGCAGCCTGCTCTTCCGCGCTCCGGGTCACTCCGGCCGGGGTCGACGACACGATGTCCAGGTCGATCGCCGCCGACAAGACCGGGCTGTCGTTCTTGAACGGGATGTCCACCGTCACCGGCGCCGCACCCGGGTAGAGCACGTCGGCACCGGGAACACGGATGTCGACTCCTTCGGCCGTGTCCGCCTCCTGCCACGTCCCGGGCACCGGGTCGCCGGCGGTGTCGGTACCGACGACCTGAATGTTGAACCGGTTGTTCCCACCGATCCCGGAGTCCTCGGTGCCGCCGCCGAGGTTCAGGTTCGCGATGTCGGTGAACGCGGCCGCCGTCGCCAGGGCGCCCGCGGCAAGCACCGCACCCCCGGCGATGATCAAGCGCTTCTTTCCGGCGGGTTTGCGGGTCTGGATCGAGTGCATGAGTGTCCTCCGTGCTCGGGTCTGTCCGCAGCACGACCGGATTGCGGCTGCGGAGCGTCGGACGTACCGACACCCAGGCAGACGGCGGCCTTCGGCATTCATGACGCGATTACTGAGAGACTTTTTCCGTCTTCCGGCTCAAAGGCGTTGATATTACGGTTGATCAGGCTTTTCGAACTGAGCAAGCCTGCTGTTCCGTCACCTTGAACTGCCCCCTGTTCACGGGAGCAGCGGCACGATCATTCCTCCCCGGCGGGATGTGCGCGGTGTATCGGATGCGATGGACCCTCACTCCAGCAGCAGCGCGGGCTCCTCGATGATCGAGGCGACGTCGGCGAGGAAGCGCGAGGCGACATCGCCGTCGACGACCCGGTGGTCGAAGGAACCCCCGATGGTGGTCACATAGCGCGGGCGCACCTCGCCGTCGACGACCCACGGCTTCTGCTTGATCGTGCCGAGGGCGACGATGCCGACCTCACCGGGGTTCAGGATCGGCGTGCCCGTGTCCATCCCGAAGACGCCGATGTTCGTCACCGTGATCGTGCCGCCCGACATCTCGGCCGGCTGCGTCTTGCCCTCCCGGGCGGTCAGGGTGAGCTGCTCGAGCGCGGTCGCGAGCTCGACCATGCTCATCGCCTGCGCCTCCTTGACGTTCGGCACGATGAGCCCGCGCGGGGTCGCCGCCGCGACGCCGAGGTTCACGTAGTGCTTGACGATGATCTCCTCATCGGTCCACTGCGCGTTCACGGTCGGGTTCCGCCGAACCGCCCAGATCATCGCCTTCGCCATGACGAGCAGCGGCGACACCTTCACGCCCGCATAGTCGGGGGAGGCCTTCAGACGCTTGACGTATTCCATCGTGCGCGTCGCATCCACATCCACGAACACGGATACATGCGGCGCGGAGTATGCACTCGCGACCATCGCCTGCGCGATCGCCTTCCGCACGCCCTTCACGGGCACGCGCGACTCGCGGCCCTCCGGCCACTCGGGCGTCTGGATGTTGCGGAACACGCTCGCCTGGCTCGCCTCGCGGATCACATCGTCGCGCGTGACATCGCCCACAGGTCCGGTCGGTGCGACCCGCGACAGGTCGACCCCGAGGTCCTTCGCGAGCTTGCGGATCGGCGGTTTCGCGAGCACCGGCAGCGACGGATCGCGCGTGGGGGAGGCCTGGGCCGGGCCCGCAGTGGATGCCGCGGGCACCGCCTGCCCGGCGACCGACGCCGGGGTGGAGGCGCCCGGCGCGCTCGTCGGCGCGCCCGCCGCAGCATCGCGCGGCACCGCCGTCGCGTCCATGCCGAGACGGGCATGCGCTACGGGTCGACCGGTGTGCCGCGTCCGGCGCGTGGGCGCCGGGCCGCTGCTGCCGTGCCCGACGAGCACCGCGCCCGAGGTCTCGGCGGGGGAGACCGGCGCGGCGGGGAGGGGGCGCCCCGGCATCCGCTGCGGCACCGGCCCCGTCGGCATCCGCACCCGACGACGCCGTCCGAACCACGAGGATCGGCGTGCCGACGTCGACGGTCTGCCCCTCCTCGACGAGCAGTTCGGCGACGACGCCCTCATGGGCGCTCGGCAGTTCCACGAGCGACTTCGCCGTCTCGATCTCGACGAACACCTGATCGAGCACGATCCGGTCGCCCGGCCGCACCCGCCACGACACGATCTCGGCCTCGGTGAGGCCCTCGCCCACGTCGGGCAGGGGGAAGCGGATCTCGCTCATTCGGGCTCCTTCGCGTTCGCCTCGTGCGGCATCAGAACGCCAGCACGCGATCGACGGCCTCGAGCACCCGGTCGGGGCTCGGCAGATACTGGCTCTCGAGCGCAGCCGGCGGGAACGGGGTGTCGAAGCCCGACACCCGCAGCACCGGCGCCTCGAGCGAATAGAAGGCACGCTCGGCGACGGTCGCCGCGATCTCGCTGCCGACGCTGACGAAGCCGTACGCCTCCTGCGCGACGACGAGGCGCCCCGTGCGCCCCACCGAGTCGAGCAGCGGCCCGTAGTCGACGGGGGAGAGGCTGCGGAGATCGACGACCTCGAGGCTCCGACCCTCCTCGGCGGCGATATCGGCGGCCTGCAGCAGCGTCGAGACCATCGCGCCGTGCCCGACGAGCGTCGCGTCGGTGCCCTCGCGCATGATGCGGCTCGCGTGCAACGGCAGTCCGGCGTGGTCGAGGTCGACCGGGCCCTTCGGCCAGTACCGGCTCTTCGGCTCGAAGAACATCACCGGGTCGTTCGAGGCGATCGCCTCGCGCAGCATCCAGTACGCGTCGTGCGGGTTCGACGGGCTCACGACCCTGAGGCCCGGGGTGTGCGCGAAGTACGCCTCCGGGCTCTCCTGATGATGCTCGACCGAGCCGATGTGACCGCCGTACGGCACCCGGATCACCACGGGCATCCCGATCCGCCCCGCATGCCGGACCGTCTGCCGGGCCAGCTGCGTGGTGATCTGGTTGAACGCGGGGAAGATGAAGCCGTCGAACTGGATCTCGACGATCGGCCGGTACCCGCGCATCGCCAGGCCGATCGCCGTGCCGACGAGGCCCGATTCGGCCAGCGGCGAGTCGAGCACGCGCTGCTCGCCGAACTCGTCGAGCAGCCCCTCGGTCACGCGGAACACGCCGCCGAGCCGGCCCACGTCCTCGCCCATGAGCAGCACCTTCTCGTCGGCGCGCATCGCGTCGGCGAGGGCGGCCTGGATGGCCTTGGCCATCGGCAGCGTCTGCACGCCGCGGGGGCCGGCGCCTGCGGCTGCGCCCGCGTTGTCGGGTGCGGATGCCCGTGCGCCCTCGGCCGGCGGCGCGGCCTGGGCATCGCTCGCGGCATCCATTCGGGGCGTGTGCTCGGTCATGGTCACGCGTTGCCTCCCTGCGTCTCCGCCTCGGCGAACGACGCCTCGTAGGCGTCGAGCCACGCCGCCTCGGCCTCCATCAGCGGATGCGGTTCGGAATAGACATGCTCGAAGATCGCCCGGCGCGGCGGCGACGGCAGCTCGAGCGTGCGGCGACGCACATCCGCGGCGATGTCGGCCGCCTCGGCGTCGACCTCGGCGAAGAACGCCTCGTCGGTGCCGCGGGCCACCAGCCAGGCGCGGTACCGGGTGATCGGATCCCGCGCCTCCCACGCCTCGAGCTCGCCGGACGGACGGTACTTCGTCGGATCGTCGGCGGTCGTGTGGGCGCCCATCCGGTACGTGAGCGCCTCGATGAGCGCCGGCCCCTCGCCCGCACGGGCCGCTTCGAGCGAGGCCCGCGTCACGGCATAGCTGGCGAGCACGTCGTTGCCGTCGATGCGGTGGCCCGGCATCCCGAACCCGATACCGCGCAGCGCGAGCGGCGAACGCGACTGCCGTTCGACCGGCACCGAGATCGCCCACTGGTTGTTCTGGATGAAGAAGACCTGCGGGGTCTGATAGCTCGACGCGAACACGAGGGCCTCGTTCGCATCGCCCTCCGAGGTCGAGCCGTCGCCGTAGTAGGCGATCACCGCCGTATCGGCATCGGCATCGCCCGTGCCGACGAGCCCGTCGAACCGGATGCCCATCGCGTACCCGGTCGCGTGCAGCGTCTGCGCGGCGAGCACCAGGGTGTAGAGGTGGAAGTTGCCGTTCTCGGCGGGATCCCAGCCGCCCTGCGTCGCACCGCGCAGCAGCGCGAGGATGCCGATCGGGTCGAGCCCGCGGATCATGCCGACGATGTGCTCGCGGTAGGAGGGGAAGAGGTGGTCCTGCGGCCGGGCGGCGTGCGCCGAGCCGACCTGGGCGGCCTCCTGCCCGTGGCTCGGCACCCACAGCGCCAGCTGCCCCTGCCGCTGCAGGTTCGCGCCCGCCTGGTCGATTCGGCGCGACACGACCATGTCGCGATAGAAGGCGCGGAGCGTCGCGTCGTCGAGGGCCTCGACGAACGGCAGGAACTCCTCGGCGGCGTCGTTCGGGCGGAACTCGCCCTCCGGCGTCAGGATCTGGACCGTCGGCACGGTGATTTCTCGGGCAGCCACCGTTCCACGCTACCGGCGGGCATATGCCGCGCTCTTATGGAACCTCGACAACGTGTCGCCGATCCCTTGGGGGATTCCGTGCGCCGCAGTGGATGCCGCGGCGCGGCGGATCCGCGAGTGCGGTTCCGGTGGGCGCGGGCGGCGCAGTGGATGCCGCGGGCCACGGCACCCGCACGAGGCGGTTACGCGGTGGGCGCCAGCGGCGCGAGGGCGGCGAGCAGCGGCTCGATCGCGGCCTCTTCGGCGACCGAGATGCGGATGCCGTCGGGGTGGAAGGCGCGCGTGACGAGGCCGGCCTCGAAGAGGCGCTCGGCGACCTCGGCGGTGCGCTCGCCGGTCGGCAGCCACACGAAGTTGCCGTGCGAGGCCGGCACCGGCCAGCCCTGGGCGACGAGGGCGTCGCGGAACGCGTCCCGGCGGGCGGCGAGCACGGCGACGCGTTCGAGCAGTTCGGCTTCGGCGTCGAGCGATGCGAGCGCGGCGGATGCCGCGGGCCCCGTCACGCCGAGGGGGATCGCCGTCGCCCGGGCCGCGTCGAGGGCGGCGACCGGGCCGATCGCATAGCCGATGCGGAGGCCGGCGAGGCCGTACGCCTTCGAGAAGGTGCGCAGCACGATGAGGTTCGGGTAGCGGCCGATGAGCTCGCGCCCGTCGACGGCATCGGGGTCGGTGACGAACTCGGCGTACGCCTCGTCGAGCAGCACGATGAGGTCGGCGGGCACCTTCGCCATGAACGCCTCGAACTCGGCCTTCGTGACGACGACGCCGGTCGGGTTGTTCGGCGAGCAGACGATGACGACGCGGGTGCGGTCGGTGATCGCCGCCGCCATCGCGTCGAGGTCGTGGCCGTGGTCGGGCCGGTTCGGCACCTGCACGCTGACGGCGCCGGCGACGGTCGCCAGGCCCGGGTAGGCCTCGAAGGAACGCCACGAGTACAGCACCTCGTCGCCGGGTGCGCATGCCGCGAGGAAGAACTGCGCGATGAGCGCGACCGACCCCGTGCCGACGAGCACCTCGTCGGCCGTGACGCCGAAGCGGGCGGCGAGGCGCTCCCGCACCGACAGCGCCGTCGCGTCGGGGTAGCGGTTGAACTCGGCGACGTTCCGCACGGCGTCGACGACCGAGGGGAGCGGCTCGAAGGGGTTCTCGTTGCTCGAGAGCTTGAAGCCCTCCGCGGGTGCGGGGCGGCCCTGCCGGTACGGCGGGAGCGCCGCGATCTCGGGGCGCAGGCGGAGGGGGGAGTCGGGCGTTGCGGTCACCTCTCAACGGTACTCCGCGGCGGATGCCCGTTCGTCACCGTTTCGCGGGCGCGACCGGCCATCCGTCTGCGCCGGCGGGCCCGGACGATCCACCCGTCCCGCCGACACCGCCTGCGGCCCGCCGTGCGCGCGAGGAGCGCGCCGATCCACCCGCCCGCGTGCACGCATCCCGTGCCATCGTCGGTGCCCGATGCCATCATGGAGGCATGCGATTCATCGTCAAGCTCATCGTCAGCGCCTTCGCGCTGTGGCTCACGACGCTCATCGTCGGCGGGGTGAACGTCGAACCCTACGACGACACCGAGATCGCCACGATCCTCACGTACCTCCTGATCGCCCTCATCTTCGGCGTCGTCAACGCGATCGTCGGCACGGCGATCCGCATCGTCGCCTTCCCGCTCTACATCCTCACGCTCGGCCTCCTCTCCTTCATCGTGAACGGGCTGCTCCTGCTGCTCGTCGACTGGATCAGCGGGCTCATGGGCTTCGGGCTCGTCGTGGAGGGCTTCTGGTGGGGCGTGCTCGGCGCGCTCGTGCTCGGCATCATCACCTGGCTCATCGGGATCATCGTCCGCCCGTCGAAGTGACGGCCGGCGGCGCGGGCTCCGCCGGGCGGGGCTCCGGCGGCACGCGTTCGGCGAGCCAGCGCGTGGCCTGACCGCCTCCGCCGCCGGTGATGCCGGCGAGCGCATCGAGGGCTTCGGTGGGCTCGAGCGCCGGATCGTCGTCCACGAACCCGGCGGTTCCCCGGTAGTGGATCATGCCGTGGGCGGGGATGACGTCGGTCGTCGCCGCCCCGTCGAGCACGGATCGGCCGAGGACCACTTGCGAGTCGTTCGGAGCCCCGCTTCCGGCCGTGGCCGGCACCGGATCCTCGGGGTGCTCGAGCGAGACGACCGGCACGCCGTCGGGCACCGGGATCTTCGCGACCGGGGCGCCCGCGGTGAACACGGCCTTCACTTCGTCGGGATGGTTCTCGGCGATGCGGGCGGCCACGGCGCCGCCGAGGGAGTGGCCGACGGTGACGATCGGGTCGCCCGGCTTGAACCCGGCGGCCGCGAGGGCCTCTTCGGCGGCGCGTTCGGCGGCGGCGGTGCGCCCGGCGAGCATCGCCTCGTTCGCGACCGCGCCGACGGCCGAGGTCGCATCCGAACTCTGGGTGCCGGGTTCGAGGCTCCAGTCGACCGTTCCCGAGACGTAGACGACCCATCCGCCGTCGTACTGCTCGACGCGCACCTGCGGTTCGCCGGGCCCGCTGTCGGGGATGCGGCGCATGAGCTCGTTGAGGTCGTCGGGCGCGTCGACCTCGCCGTTCGGCGGCACCCGGCTCTCGGTGAGTTCCTCCGGCAGGTCCTCGCGTTCGGCCCGCGCCGCCTCTCCGCCGGCGGCCAGGGCGGCCGGCGACTCGTATTCGGGAGAGACCTGCTTCACCTTCACCGGGGTCTCCTGCAACGGCCGCCCGCCGAACGCGGCCCCGATCGCCGCGATGCCGACGATGAGCGCGGCGGTGCTCTCGTCGGCGTCGATGAGGCCGAAGCTCGGGGGCAGGCCCACGAGCCCGGCTCCGAAGTCGTCGACCGAGTCGACGGCGGTGCGGAGCCAGGCGGCGAACGCCGGCTGGGAGATGACCTGCCGCAGCAGCGCATCGGGCCCCGGTTCGCCCTCGATGACGCCGGCCGATGAGAGCAGGTAGCCGAGCAGCGCACCCGCCGTGAGGCCGAGGGCGGCCTGCTGGGCGACCGTTCCGGCGACGACGGCGAGCCCGATCGGCGAGAGGGTCGCCAGGAACGCGATCGTGCCGAACACGGCCGGGCCCGCGGCATGCCCCGCCTGCCACCACATGGTCTGCAGGAGGGCATTCATCAGCCCCGCCTGCCGCTCCGCCCGCTCGTACCCGTCGGCGGCGGCATGCAGGCCGGCCCGAACCGCGTCCGTGCGTTCGGCGAGCCGGTCGAGCGCGATGGCGGCCCGGCCGAGCTCGTCGGCCCCGCCGGCGCGGAGACCGGGCACCGCGTACTCGGCCGTGCACCGCGAACGCCACGCGACGATCGCCCGATCGAGGAGGCCGAGGAGCTGCGCGCGGCCTCGCAGCTCATCGGTGTCGACGGTGATGCGAGCGAGGTACGCTTCGTCGCTCATCGCCCGGCCGCCTCGCGCTCACTCCGGACCCGGTCGAGTTCGCGCGCATTGCCGCCGAGGTCGATCGCGGTCTGCCCGAGCGCGAGCTGCAACGCATGGATCACCCCGCCGACGAGCAGCTCGAGCTCCTCGGCCGCCTCCGCATACCTCCCTGAGGCCGCCGACCGCCACAGCATCCCCCGCGCCGGCGGCAGGAACCGCGGGACCGAGGCGCGGATCTCGTCGAGCAGCGCCTGCACCTCGTCCCGGAACCGCGTGAGCCGCTCGGCCTCGAGACCGAGCATGCGGAGCTGCTGATCGAATTGCATCGGGTCCATGCCGACGAGCCTGCCCCGGGTGCGGATGCCGCGAGCCCCGATCCGGCGGATCCGTGGAACGGGTGCCCGCGGCATCCACCTGTGGAGGAAAGGACGACCCTCAGCCCGCGAGCACCTCGGCCACGGCGCTGCGGGCCATTCGCGCCATCGGCCCGTCACCCGAGGTCGTGATCGCGAGCGACGAGGCGATGCCCGCCGCAAGCGCGTGCGCCCGCGCCCAGCCGGCATCGTCGGCGGCGGGATGCCCGGCCGCCGCCAACGCCTCGCGGAACGCCGCCCGCCCGGACGCATCGAACCCCAGCCAGGCGATGACGAAGTCCGCCGCCGGGTCGCCGCCCGTGAGATCGCCGAAGTCGATGACCGCCGACAGGCGGACGGGCGAGCCGGCCGGATCGAGGCCCGCGGCATCCACACCCGGCACGACCTCGTCGACCAGCAGATTGCCCGGATGCATATCGCCGTGCACCCACACCGGCGGGCCGGGCCACACCGGTGCGGCGAGCCCGCGCTCCCAGATCGCGAGCAGCTCGTCCGCCGCCGGCACCCCGCCGGACGCGAAACGCTCCCGATAGAACGCGTCGCGCTCGGCCAACGGCCGCCCGCGCCACGGATTGACCGGCGCATCCGCCGGCGCCGGAGTATGCAGAGCGATGAGGAACTCCGCGATCGGCGCCGCCAACGGCAGCCGCTCCCCGGCGCTCACCGACAGGGCCGACTCGCCCGGCATCCACGGCACCACCGACCACGGATACGGATACCCCGCCCCCGGCCGCCCGACACGGATCGGCGCCGGAATCGGCACCGGCAGAACGGGCGCCAGCACCGGCAGCCAGCGCTGCTCGTTCAGCAGCAACGGCACGGCGGCGGCGCGCCTCGGCATCCGCACCGCCAGATCGGACCCGAGACGGTAGACCATGTTGTCCCAGCCGCTCGCGACGAGCCGCAACGGGCCGGCGAGATCCGGATGCTGCTCGCGCACCAGACGCGACGCGACCGCATGATCGACCGGAACATCCGCCTCAGGTGCCTCGGCCACATCGCCTCCCCGCTCGAGTCAGATGCAGCCTATCGGCCCCGGCGCACCGAACCCGACCGCACGGGGGAGAATGGAAGCGCCGGCGGCCGCGCGCCCCGGCATCCACCGCCGCGCGAACGAAGGAACCGCATGACCTCGCTGCCGCCCCAGCCGCTCAGCCCCCTCGACGGGCGATACCGCGCAGCCGTCGGCGAACTGGGGGAGCACCTCTCCGAAGCCGGCCTGAACCGCGCCCGCGTGCACGTCGAGATCGAATGGCTCATCGCCCAGACCGACCGCGGATTCTTCGGCGCCACCCCCCTCACCGACCATGAGAAGGACGCCCTCCGGCAGGTCGTCGCCGACTTCGGCCAGCCCGACATCGACGAACTCGCCGCCCTCGAAGCCACCACCCGGCACGACGTCAAAGCCGTCGAATACTACGTGCGCAACCGCCTCACCGCCCTCGGCCTCGACCGCATCGCCGAACTCACCCACTTCGCCTGCACGAGCGAGGACATCAACAATCTCTCCTACGCGCTCACCGTGCGCGACGCCGTCGAACAGGTCTGGCTGCCCGCGTTCCGCACCGTCATCGCCCGCCTCGGCGAACTCGCCCGGCAGCTGCGCGACGCCCCCATGCTCTCGCACACCCACGGGCAGCCGGCGACGCCCTCGACCATGGGCAAGGAGCTCGCGGTGCCCGCCCACCGCCTCACCCGCATCCTGCGGCAGATCGAATCCGCCGAATACCTCGGCAAGTTCTCCGGCGCGACCGGCACCTTCTCGGCGCACGTCGTCGCAGCCCCCGACATCGACTGGCCGACCGTCTCACGCGAATTCATCGAGTCCCTCGGCCTCGGCTGGAACCCGCTGACCACCCAGATCGAATCCCACGACTGGCAGGCCGAGCTCTACGCGAAGATCTCGCACGCCGACCGCGTGCTGCACAACCTCGCGACCGACATCTGGGAGTACATCTCCCTCGGCTACTTCACCCAGGTGCCCGCGCCCGGCGCGACCGGCTCCTCGACGATGCCGCACAAGATCAACCCGATCCGCTTCGAGAACGCCGAAGCGAACCTCGAACTCTCCTCCGCGGTGCTCGACTCCCTCGCCGCGACCCTCGTCACCTCCAGGCTGCAGCGCGACCTCACCGACTCCTCCGCGCAGCGCAACATCGGCGTCGGCCTCGGGCACTCCCTGCTCGCCCTCGACAACCTGCGCCGCGGCCTCGGCGAGATCAACGTCGACCGCGAACGGCTCCTCGCCGACCTCGACGCGAACTGGGAGGTGCTCGGCGAAGCCATTCAGACCGTGATCCGCGCCGAAGTCGTCGCCGGCCGATCCACGATCGCCGACCCCTACGCCCTGCTGAAGGAGCTCACGCGCGGCAAGCGGATCGGCGCCGCCGAACTCGCCGAGTTCGTCTCCGGCCTCGAGATCGGCGAAGAGGCGAAGACGCGGCTGCTCGCCCTCACGCCGCCCCGGTACACGGGCCTCGCCGACGAGCTCGTCGACCGTCTCGAGGTGCTCGAGTAGGGTCCGCGAGTGGATGCCGGGGCGCGCTGCACCTGGCGCTCCCCGCGCGCCCGGCGCGCGCCGCGCTCTGCGCGCGCCCGCTGCGTTCGACCTCCCGTTCCGGGGGTCAATTCCTGCCACGTTTCTGGGAAAAACCGCTCGAATGTGGCGGGAATTGACCCCCGGAAACGTGGGAAACATGGAAAGCAGCATCCACCGCGCCGAACGGACGCCGTGCGCCGCGCACGCCCGCACGCGCTGCCCTCCCGGCATCCACTCGCTGCGCTCCCGCCCTCGCGCCCTGCGTTCGCGCTCCCCGCACGGGCTCGCTGCGCTCCTCTTCCGTTCCGGGGGTCAATTCCCGCCACGTTTCTGGGAAAAACCGCTCGAATGTGGCGGGAATTGACCCCCGGAAACGTGGGAAACATGGGAAGCCTGGGAAGCCTGGGAAGCCTGGGAAGCCTGGGAAGCAGCATCCACCGCAACGAACTGACGCCACGCAAACAGACGCGGCGCGCAAACGAACACACCGCACCGAGTGGATGCCGAGGCGCGCTACGCGCCGGAGCGCGCCTACTCGTGCCCGGGCTTGGGCGGCTTCGGCGCCTTCGGGGTTTCGTCGTCGAGCTCGGCCTGCTCGGCGTCGTCCGGCTTGAAGGTGAGCGCGAACATCGCGAGCACGACGAGCACGACAATGAACGCGATGCCGAGGAAGATCGCCGAGAGCACGAGGTCGCGCGTGACCATCAGCACGATGAGCCCCGTGAAGATGCCCGCGATGCCGGCGCCGCCGACGAGTTCGAGCGGGCGCAGCACGTCGCGCCGGCTCGGCTTGGGGAATTCGGGGGTGTTGCTCACGACTGCTCCGTTCCGGCCGCACGGGGTGCGGCGTCCTGCTCCTTGGCGGCCCACTTGAGCGAGAAACCGCCGATCAGCAGGTATACGCCGAGGATGACGAGGTAGGCGCCGAGCAGGCCGACAGCGGTGACGGCATCCGGGGGCAGCAGCAGGAAGACGATCGCGAGCACCGCGGTGAAGACGCCGGCGGCGACCCAGTCGCGGGCGGCGGCCGAGCGGCCGCGGGCGCGCAGGCCCGCGTACAGCTCGAGGAAGCCGGTGACGGCCGCCCACACGCTCACGAGGTAGAGGAACAGGGGGAGCGAGGCGGGCAGGCTGAACGCGAGGAGGCCGGCGACGGCCGAGACGATGCCGCCCACGAGGGCGAGCGAGCGGATCACAGGGTCGTCGATCAGCCGGAAGCCGAGGGCTCCGACGACGACGCCGGCGACGAGCGCCCAGATGCCGAAGGCGACGAGGCCGAGCTCGGGGCTGTGATCCTGCGAGAAGGTGATGACGATCGCCGGGATCACGGCGAGCACGCCCCGCACGACGGGGACGGTCCAGTACCCGGTGCGCTCGGGTGCCTTGCGGGCGTCGGTCACAGCATCCTCTTTCGTGCGGCGTACCGATCCAGTCTACGCGGCGTAGACAGTGCCGAGGACGGCCCGCGCCGCCCATGCCGGCGGGGCCGGTGCGCCCGGGCGCTGCGCGCGGAATCGCCCGCTAGCCTGGGCCGATGGCCGCAGAGCGGGTGTCGCGCACCGAGGTCGTCGCCTATCGCCTCGGCGCTCACGGGCTCGCCTCGCGAGCGGGGCCCGACGACGGGGCGGTGGATGCCGCGCTGGTGGATGCCGCGGCGCGCTGCGGCATCCAGAACAGTCCGCCCGGTTCGGCCCTGCTCGCCCTCGCCGCCCGGGTGGGCGGCGTCACGGCGGCGGGGCTTGCGGCATCCATCGACGCGAAGACGCTGCTGCAGAGCTGGAGTCTGCGGGGCGCGCCGTTCCTGTTCCCGACCGCCGATGCCGCCGTGTTCACGACGGGCGTGCTGCCGCCGGGCGACATGGAGGTGCGGCACTTCCTGCCTGGGCTCGGCCCGGCCCTCGACGAGCTCGGCATGACCGCGATGGATGCCCTCGCCCGCTGCGACGCCGAGATCCGCCCCGCCCTGTCGGGCCGCCGCCTGCCCATCGGCCCCCTCGGCGCCGACATCGCCGCCCGCATCGCCGCCGGCCTGCCGCCGGCGCAGCGCCGCATCTGGTGGCAGGAGGGCCCGTACGCGGCCGGCCAGCCGCTCGGCGAGGCCGTCGTGCACTTCTGCCTTCGCATCCTCACCCTACGGGGTGTCGTCTGCCTCGCGCCGCGCGAGGGCAACACGGCGCCGTTCGTGCTCGTCGAGGAGTGGATCGGCCACCCCCTCGCGGCCGGCGACCCCGACCGGGCCCGCACGGAACTCCTTCGCCGCTACCTCCGCTGCTTCGGGCCGAGCACCCGCGCCGGCTTCGCCGCGTGGATCGGCCTGCATGCCGGCGACGTCGGGCCGTGGTGGGAACCGCTGGACGACGAACTCGCCGAAGTCCGCACCGACGCCGGCCGCGCGTGGATACCCGCCGCCGAACTGCCGGCGCTCCGGCAGGCGAGGATGCCCCGCGGCGTCCGCCTGCTGCCGCCCCGCGACCCCTACACGCAACTGCACGACCGCGGCACCGTGCTCGACCCCGGCCTGCACCGCCGGGTGTGGATGCCGGTGGGCGCCCCCGGCACCGTGCTCGCCGACGGCGAGCTCGCCGGCACCTGGCGCGCCCGCAAAACCGGCGCCCGCCTCACGGTCACCGTCACCCCGTTCGCCCCGCTGCCGGCCCGTCTCCGCCGGGAGCTCGACGAGGAGGTCGCGCGCATGGGGGCGCTGCGGGAGGCGGCATCCACCGAACTCGTCGTCGCCGAGGCGTGAACACGCGGCTGCCGGCACGGGAAGGACCCGCGAGGCGGGTGCCTCGCGGGTCCTGGGTAATCGGGTTGGTTCTCGTTGGGAGCGAGATCGGGGGGGATTGAACCGAGCGGGCCGCGGAGGGAGGATTGCGGCCCGCCCGGTTCAGCTCTGGACCATGTCGGCGAACCTCGAGAAATGGCCGTGGAAGGCCACCGTCACGGTGCGGGTGGGGCCGTTGCGGTGCTTGGCGACGATGAGGTCGGCCTCGCCCGCACGGGGGCTGTCGCGCTCGTAGGCGCTTTCACGGTGCAGGAGCACGACCATGTCGGCGTCCTGCTCGATCGAGCCCGACTCCCGGAGGTCGGAGAGGGCCGGCATCTTGTCGGCGCGCTGCTCGGGGCCGCGGTTCAGCTGCGAGAGGGCGATGACGGGCACCTGCAGCTCCTTGGCGAGCAGCTTCAGGGCACGTGAGAACTCCGAGACCTCCTGCTGGCGGCTCTCGACGCGGCGGCCGCTCGTCATGAGCTGCAGGTAGTCGATGACGACCATCTTCAGGCCGACGCGCTGCTTCAGCCGGCGGCACTTCGCGCGGATCTCGACGAGGGTCATGTTGGGGGAGTCGTCGATGTAGAGGGGCGCATCGTTGATGCGGCCGCGGACCTGGGCGATCGTCGTCCAGTCCCGCGAGTCGACGACGCCCTTGCGCATGCTCTGCAGCGGCACGGATGCTTCGGCCGAGAGCAGGCGCATCGCGATCTCGCTCTTGCCCATCTCGAGCGAGAAGAAGATCGTCGGCAGGTCGTTGTGGATGGCCGCGGCGCGCGCGAAGTCGAGGGCGAGCGTCGACTTGCCCATCGCGGGTCGGGCGGCGACGATGATCATCTGCCCCGGGTGCAGGCCGTTCGTGAGGTCGTCGAGCTCGGCGAAGCCGGTGGGCACCCCCGTGAACTTGCCGTCGGTGTGCTTGGCGGCTTCGATCTCGTCGATCGCGACGGTGACGGCCTCGGTGAGCGGAACGTAGTCCTCGCTCTCGGTCGACCCGGTCACCGAATAGATCTCGGCCTGGGCCGAGTTCACCAGCTCGGTGACCTCGCCCTCGCCCGAGTAGCCCATCTGCACGATGCGCGTGCCGGCCTCGACGAGGCGGCGCAGCAGCGCCCGCTCGGCGACGATCGTCGCATAGAACCCGGCGTTCGCCGCAGTCGGCACGAGGCTCGTGAGCGTGTGCAGGTATTCGATGCCGCCGGCGCGCTGCAGCTCGCCCGTCTTCGTGAGCTCGTCGGTGACGGCGATGACGTCCGTCGGCTCGCCATGCGAGTACAGCGAGAGGATCGCGTCGAAGACGACCTCGTGCTTGGGGACGTAGAAGTCGACGCCGCGCACCGTCTCGACGACGTCGGCGACGGCGTCCTTCGAGAGCATCATGCCTCCGAGCGCCGACTGCTCGGCGAGGAGGTCGTGCGGAGGGGTCCGCTCGGCCTGGCGGGGTTCGCCGGGCTCGGACACCAGGTGGGCGATCGACACTCGTTACCTCCATCTCAGCGACACGCTCTCGGGCATGCCATCGCCCGTCTCGGTCTCACTCCAGGTGTATCGGGAGCCACCGACACGGGCGGTACGCGGCCGGTCATCCACCCCCGGATCCGAGACCGCTTGCTCACCATAGGGAAGCCGCTCGACGGCGCACAAGCCGGCCTGTGGATAACGTTGTGGAGGAACTGCGCGAAACGCCGTGGAAGTTGTGCACACAGGGTGTGGATAACTGTGGAAAACCCGCGAATTACACGGATTGAATTCGGGACTCACCAGGCATTTCCACAATCCACAGTTGTGGGGGAAAACTTCTTGGAAAACTCCCTCGCCCTGCGGAGAACTCCTGTGCACAACTCAGGCCGAAAACCCGTGCCGCCTCTTGCGGCAGACGCCCGACAAGAGGAGAAAACCGCCCCTCGCGGGCGCACGAAAACGGCGGCCCGGGCACATGCCCGAGCCGCCGCCCGTGTCGCGCGGGATTACTTGGCCGCGATCACCTGAAGGGTGATCGTCGCCAGCACCTCGTCGCGGAGGCGAACCGTCGCCTCGTGCTCGCCGAGCGCCTTGATGGGCGTGGCGATCTCGATCTTGCGCTTGTCGACCTCGCCGAGGCCGGCCTCCTTGACGGCGGCCGCGACGTCGGCGGTCTTGACGGAGCCGAAGAGGCGCCCGCCCTGACCGGCCTTGACCGTGAGCTTGACCTTGGTCGACTCGAGCGAGGCCTTCAGGGCCTGCGCGTCCTCGAGGGAGTGCAGCTCGCGGGCGGCACGCGCCGCCTTGATCTGCTCGACCTGCTTCTCGCCGCCGCGGGTCCACGCCACGGCGTAGCCCTGCGGCACGAGGTAGTTGCGCGCGTAGCCGTTCTTGACCTCGACGACGTCGCCCGCAGCACCGAGGCCCGTGACCTCGTTCGTGAGAATAACCTTTGACATTGCCGTGCTCCTTAGCGGCCGGAGCCCGAGTAGGGCAGAAGCGCCATCTCACGCGCGTTCTTCACGGCGCGGGCGATGAGGCGCTGCTCCTGCACGGAGACACCGGTGATGCGACGGGCGCGGATCTTGCCGCGCTCCGAGATGAACTTCCGCAGGGTCGCGACGTCCTTGTAGTCGATGACGCCGACCTTGACGGACTTCGCCGGGGCGGCGTTCTTCGCGCCCTTGCGAGGCTTGCGGCGGTCGCCGCTGCTCTTTCCAGCCATAGTCTTTCCTGTCTGTGTCGCCGGGTGCGCTGGCACGCGCAGCCGCGGCAGGGATTAGAAGGGGGTTTCGTCCCCGTAATTGGTTCCGGGCGTGTTCCACACGTCGCCGCCGCCGCTCGACTGCGCCGGGGCGCTGGGCGACCACGGCTCGTCGTTCGACTGGCCGCCGCCGAAGTTGCCGCCGCCGACCGCACCGCGGTTCGACTGGGCCCGCGTCACGGACGCGGTGGCGTAGCGCAGGCTCGGGCCGATCTCGTCGACCTCGAGCTCGATGGCAGTGCGCTTCTCGCCTTCCTTCGTTTCGTAGGAACGCTGCTTGAGGCGCCCGGAAGCGATGACCCGGGTTCCCTTGGTGAGCGATCCCGCCACGTGCTCGGCGAAGTCACGCCAGCAGCTCGCGCGCAGGAACAGCGCTTCGCCGTCCTTCCACTCGTTCGCCTGACGATCGAACGTCCGGGGAGTGGATGCGATGGTGAAGTTGGCAACCGCGAGGCCCGACTGCGTGTAGCGCAGCTCGGGGTCCGCCGTCAGGTTGCCCACCACGGTGATGATGGTCTCGCCGGCCATGAGGACTAGGCGTCCTTCTTGGCCGCGGCGGAGGCGGCCTTCTTGGCGGCCTTCTCCTCCTGCGCCTTCTGGTGCTTGGCGACCTGGGCGATGGCCTCCTCGGCGCGGAGGACCTTCGTGCGCATGACCGCTTCGCTGAGGTTCAGCTGGCGGTCGAGCTCGTTGGTGGTCGCGGACTCGGCCGTGAAGTCGACGACGGCGTAGATGCCTTCCGACTTCTTGTCGATCTCGTAGGCCAGACGACGCTTTCCCCAGATGTCGACGTTGTCGACGGTGCCGCCATCATTGCGGATGACGTTGAGGAACTTGTCGAGGCTCGGAGCAACGGTGCGCTCGTCGATCGCGGGATCGAGGATGACCATCAGCTCGTACTGGTGCATGACAGACCCACCTCCTTCGGACTCGAACGGCTGCAGGATCTCTGCAGCAGGAGGGTGTACATGCGTCGCACCGCGGAGGCCGCGGGAACGCGGCGCACGGGCAACCTTCACAGTGTAACGGATGCCGCTGCGCGGCGCACCCCACGCGCTCCGGCATCCACTCGCCCCGGCGCCGCCGGCATCCACCCGCCCCACCATCCACCGCCGCGTCCGCCCCGCGCGCCCCGGCATCCGCGGCCCGCACCCCTCAGCGCTCCCTCCAATCCTTCAGGGGGTCGAATCCCGCCACGATCGCGCCGAAAACCCCTTCAAAATGGCGGGAAACGACCCCCGGAAGCGGCGAGCCCGCGCTGCGCCCTCTCGAACGCCGAGCACGCACACGACGAGAAGCGCGAGCGCCCCGGCGACCGAGAGCACCGGGATCGAGACGATCCAGAGCACGCTGCGCGCGAGCACGGTGAAGATGCGGTTCATGCGGGAACTCCTCGAGCAGGGGTCTCCGGCGCCGGCACGTGCGGCTTCGGGTCGCCGCCGCGGGCTCGTCGGAAGGTCGGGTGTCAGCGACACCAACCGGCCCGCTATCCCGCGCGGTAGACCACGAATCGGGGCGTCGCCCCGACCCCGTTTCGGGGGAGTTCCGCACCTGTTCCCGCACCATTGCCCGCACCGCTTCCCGCACCATCCGGGGCGGCAGCCCCCGGGCATCCACTCACCCTGCGGGGGTCATTTCCCGCCACGATCCCACGGAAAACGCGATGAACATGGCGGGAAATGACCCCGGGAAGAGGGAATGTGCGAGCAAGACGGAGAGCGAGGAGATGACGACAGGGGCGCGGCCGGATCACGCCGCGCGGCTCACGAGGGGAAGCCCTGCCGCACGCAGCGTCCCGAAGAGCCGTTCCGGGGCACGCGCCGTCTCCCATCCCCAACGGGCATCGCGCCGGCCGTACCCCAGTCGGATCCGATCCGCGCGCTGCTTCTCCGCCAGCAGCACCCGTTCGATCGTGCGACCGCCCCGCATCGCCTCGTCGAGGTACTTCGTCTCGCCGTCGAATTCTCCGAAGACCCCGTACTCCTCCCAATCGAAGTCCGCGCGATCCACGCCCAGCCCGTCGACCCGCACGAACTCCCGCTGCAACGTCGGAGCCGGAAACCCGAGTTGATGCATGCGGCCCCGGCTCAGCGACTCCCCGACGGACTCGGATGCCCCGTCCGCGAACCCGATCGCCACACGTGCGGCGGGCGATCCGCGTCGCCGCCCGTGTTCGTCGAGTCGCTGCAACAGGAATTCCTTGTCGGCGCCCGGAGCCTCGAGCCCTGCATCGCTCCGCACCGCGTCCGCGATCCCGGCATCCAACGCGACCACAGCGCTCAGAAACGGTCGCGTGCACGCGAGATCCACGAGCGTCTGCACGAGGCCGGTCACGAGGAACCCGTGGATTTCGACGACCTCGGTCGGATCGAACGGGGTGCGGCACCACCTGATCCCGCCGCGATTGTGCGGCAACGTGCCGACGGCGTCGGCGAGCTCGACTCGATCGGGGCGCGGTCCGAATCGCGGCAGGCCCCAGACGATCGCCGCCGATTCCCGGCTGAGCACGACGCGATCCCGGCGGGTCCCGACGACGGCGGAGATCTCGGCGAGTGCTCGGCGCCGGTCGTCCGCCACGGCCTCGGACCCTGGATCCACGAACGCTCCCGGCCGCATCCGTTCGAGCTCGCCCTGCTGCGCGAGCCGATGCAGCGTCCGCTGAGAAGCGTGCGGGGCGCCGGCACCTCGCGCGAAGAGCACGGGAGGCGGCGACGCGTGAGGGGAGGTCTGCGGTATGCCCATGCGTGCGATCGTGCCCGACCGCGGTGGATGCCGTGGGCCGATCGCAGAATCGGTGGACGGCCGCCTCCGCTGGCGCCCTTGTGGAGGAGGATTCCGGGTCCTGCTGAGGTTGCCTGCCGGAGGAGGCCAGCGGAGGAATGCTGGGCACCTTCCTCCCCTCTTCCTGGGGTCGTTTCGTGCCACGATCCCACGGACAACGCCATGAAGATGGCGGGAAACGACCCCCGGAAGATCTGTCGGGTGCACTGGAGCGGGAATAGCGATGCGCCAAGGGCGGGCCAGCGCCGGGCATCCACCCACGATGTACGAGAGCCTGCGGGCGCACCCATGCGGCGCACTATCCTCACCGCGCGACGCTCACCGTTCCGGGGGTCGTTTCCCGCCACAATCCCGCAGAAAACACGATGAAGATGGCGGGATACGACCCCGGGAAGAGATTTGCGGCTCGCACCAGCACCCCAGCGCGCGAGTAGAGCGCGCGCGATCCGCACCCTGGCGCAGCGCCGCCGCCCCGCTACCCCTCCGCGCCGTCGCGCCCCGCCCACCAGGCGAGGAGGCGCTCGCGCGCGGCGTCCTCGCCGATGACGCCCTCGTCGAGGCGCAGTTCGAGCAGGAAGCGGTACGCCTCGCCGACGGCCGGGCCGGGGCGGATGCCGAGGGCCTCCTGGATCTGCACGCCGTCGAGCTCGGGGCGCACGGCGGCGAGCTCCTCTTCTTCGGCGAGCACCGCGATCCGCTCCTCGAGGTCGTCGTAGGCGAAGCCGAGGCGGTCGGCCTTGCGGCGGTTGCGGGTCGTGACGTCGGCACGGGTGAGGATGTGCAGGCGTTCCAGCTGAGGCCCGGCGTCGCGCACGTAGCGGCGCACGGCCGAGTCGGTCCACTGCTGGTCGGAGTAGCCGAAGAAGCGCAGGTGGAGTTCGATGAGGCGGCCGACGGCGGCGATCGTGTCGTTGTCGTAGCGGAGGGCTCGCAGCCGCTTGCGGGCGAGCTTGGCACCGACGACGTCGTGGTGGTGGAAGGAGACGGCGCCGCCTGCCTCGAGGCGACGGGTGGCGGGTTTGCCGATGTCGTGCAGGATCGCGGCGAGGCGAACGATCAGGTCGGGGGATGCGAGCGTTCCACGTGAAACCTCGTAGTCGATCGCCTGCCGCAGCACGGTGAGGCTGTGCTCGTAGACGTCCTTGTGGTGGTGGTGCTCGTCGATCTCGAGGCGGAGGGCGGGGATCTCGGGCAGTACGCGGTCGGCGATGCCGCTGTCGACGAGCAGGCGGATGCCGGGGACGGGATCGGCGGTCAGCAGCAGTTTCGAGAATTCGTCGCGCACGCGCTCGGCCGAGATCCGCTCGATGGCGCCGGCGAGGTCGCCCATGGCGCGTTCGGTGGCCGGTTCGACGGCGAAGCCGAGCTGGGCGGCGAAGCGCGCGGCGCGCATCATGCGCAGCGGGTCGTCGCCGAAGGACTGCTCGGCGGCCGCCGGGGTGCGGAGGATGCCGGCGAGCAGGTCCTCGATGCCGCCGGAGGGGTCGACGAGGGTGCGTTCGGGCAGCCGGAGGGCGAGCGCGTTGACGGTGAAGTCGCGGCGCACGAGGTCGTCTTCGAGGGAGTCGCCGAACACGACCTCCGGCTTGCGGGATTCGCCGTCGTAGGCGTCGGAGCGGTAGGTGGTGATCTCGACCTGTTCGCCGGCGATCTTCGCACCGATGGTGCCGAACTTGCGCCCGACGTCCCAGTGCGCCTCGGAGATCGGCTTCACGATCCCGAGGATCTCGTCGGGGGTCGCGTCGCTCGTGAAGTCGAGGTCGTTGACGGCGCGGCCGAGGAACGCGTCGCGCACGGGCCCGCCGACGAGGGCGAGCTCGTGGCCTGCATCGGCGAACGCCGTCGCGAGGCGTGAGACGGCCGGCGACTCGGCCAGTTCGCCCAGCCGCTCGAGGGCTGCTGCGACACTCTGCATGCCCCAATCGTACGTGGGCGGATGCGCGGTGCGACGAGGCCTGTGGATGCGGCCCGGGCCGCGCGTGGCTGCCGGATGCCGGGCGCGGCGCGGGCCCGGCCGGCACGGCGGGTACCCTGCCGCGACGCCGTAGAATCCCCTTCATGGTGGCCGAGTCGATTCCCGCGCGCCGACTCCGCCGACTCCGCAGGCGTGCCCGGGTGTGGATGCCCGGGGTCGCCGTCGTCGCCGCGGCGCTGCTCGCGACGGCATCCGCCCCCGCAACGGCGATGACCGTCGGCCCCGACCGGCCCGACGAGGCCGCGGCGGCGGCCCTCACGGTCCCCGCGCACGCCGAACCGGGGGAGGTCGAGGACGCGGAGGCCCCGGCCGGCCGGGTGAGCCTCACGGTCGCCCCGGTCGACGAGGTCGTGCGCGCCGAGCCGGCCGCCCAGCCGTTGCTCGTTTCGGTCGAGCTCGCCAACGGCACCGGCGAGACGGTTCCGGCGGGCGTGCTGCGGGTGCTCCGCTCCGAGGCGATCGGCGATCCGTCCGGGCTGCAGGCGTGGCTCGGTGCGAGCGATCCGGTCTCGGGCACGGAGCTGGCCTCGGTCGAGACCCGCGATGTGCCGCCGGGGGATGTCTTCGTCACGAACGTGTCGGTGCCGCGCGATCTGCTGCCTTCCGGCGACGCGGCGACGGTGTACGGCCTCGCGGGCGAGCTCGTCGCGGGCGGCGAGATCGCGTCGACGGGGCGTGGATCGGCGACCGTGGCCGGGCGCGATGCCCCGGCCGGGCTCGGTCTCGCGATCGCCTACCCGCTGACGGTTCCGCCGTCGGGGGAGGGGCTCGTCGATGCGGAGGATCTCGAGACGTGGACGGGCCCGGAGGGGCTGCTCACCCGGCAGCTCGACGCCGTCGAGGGTCGCGGCGTCGCGATCGGGCTGGATCCGCGCATCCTGGCGTCGATTCGCGTGCTCGGCAGCGCGGCGCCCGAGAGCGCGGTCGCGTGGCTCGAGCGCCTGCAGGCGTCCCCGAACGAGGTCTTCCCGCTTTCCTATGCGGATGCCGATGTTGCGGTGCAGTCGCAGCTCGGCCTCGACGGGCTGCTCGCCGCCGACGAGTTCTCCGATGCGCTCGACCCGCAGCGCTTCGAGCCGGCCGAGCCAGGCGGCCCGGGGGAGACCGAGACGCCGCCCGCATCGCCGGAGCCGACGTCGACCGACACGGCACCGGCGAGCGGGGCGGGTGCGGCGGCGGGCGGGGCGGATGCGTCGAGCGAGCCGCCGGCGACGACGGAGCCCGTGGTGCCGCCGACCGCGGATCCGGACGCAGATCCGGTGCCGACGACACTGCCGACGAATGCCGAACTGCTCGCTTGGAACTACACGCGTACCGATCTGGCGTGGCCGGCCCCGCGCACCGTCGCCACCGGCGATCTGCAGTTCCTCGCGCGCCAGGGGCTGACGACCGCGATCCTCGACGCGGCGAACGTCGACGGACCCGATGCCTTCTCGAACGCGTCCGTCTCCATCGAGGGGACGACGGCGCTCGTCGCCGAGGGCAGCCTGTCGACTGCGCTCTCGGAGGCTGCGACGGCGTCGAGCGAGGCGGCGCTGCGCGGTGCCCGAGCGGATGCCGCGGCGTCGCTCACCCTTGCCGCCTCCGCCGGCGGCGGGCAGACGCTGCTCGCGGCCTTCGGGCGGGAGCTGCCGGTCGAGGCCGACCGCATCCCTGCCGTGCTCGACACGATCGAGGCGCTCGGTTTCGTGCGCTCGGCCGGGCTCTCCGAGGCCATCGGCGCCCCGCCGCAGGCTGCCGAGCTCGTCGATTCCCCCGAGTCCGACCAGCGGCGCAGCAACGTCGACCGCATGATGGTCGCCGAGCGCGAGGTCGACGAGTTCTCCAGCGTCGCCGAGACGCCTGCCGCCCTCACCGCTCCCGTGCGGCGCGACCTGCTCGCCGTGCTCGGCGCCGGCTGGGTGGGCAGCGCCCTCGACTGGGATGCGGCGGTCGGCGAGAACCTCTCGGCCGCTCACGAGATCACCGATGCCGTCTCGGTCGTGCCGAGCAGCGCGATCCTCGTGGTCTCGCGGGAGTCCGGGGTCCCGGTCTCGGTGCAGAACGAACTGCCGGTGCCGGCGACGGTGATCATCTCGGTCGAGCCCGAGAACGGCCGGCTCGTCGTCGAGGACGATCAGGAGCTCACGGTCGAGGCCGGTTCGCGCGCCCAGGTGCAGATCCCGGTCGCGGCCGGCGTCGGCAACGGCGAGGTGCAGCTCGCCGTCACCCTGACGTCGCCGACGGGCGTCGAGATCGGCGGCACCGAACGCATCGTGGCGAACGTGCAGGCCGACTGGGAGGGCATCGGCGCGATCGTGCTCGCCGTCGCGGTGGTCGCGTTCTTCGGCTTCGGCGTGTTCCGCATGATCCGGCGCCGGCGGCGGTCGGCAGCGGATGCCGACGGCTCGCCCGACGCCGAACCCGGCGCATCCGCCCCCGACCCCACGGAGGAACCCAGCCATGGCTGAGGACCGCATCGGCCGCGCAAGCCTGTTCCTGGCGTCGGGGACGATCGTCTCGCGCGTCCTCGGCTTCCTGAAGACGCTGCTGCTGGCCGCCGTGATCGGCGCGGCCGGCGCCGGCACGAACGCCTTCGCGGCCGCCAACCAGCTGCCGAACACGATCTACGTCGTCGTCGCCGGCGGCGTGCTGAGCGCCGTGCTCGTTCCGCTCATCGTGCGTTCGGCCGCGAACCCCGACGGCGGCGTCGCCTATCTGAACAAGATCGTCACGCTCGGCTTCGTGGTCCTCGGCGGAGCGGCGATCCTCGCGACGCTGCTCACGCCGCTGCTCACGATGCTCGTCGGCTCGCGGATGTCGCCCGGCGTCTTCGCGCTCGCGGTCGCGTTCGGGTACTGGTGCCTGCCGCAGATCTTCTTCTACGGCATGTACTCGCTGCTCGGCGAGGTGCTGAACGCCAAGCGCGTCTTCGGGCCCTTCACCTGGGTGCCGGTGCTGAACAACCTCGTCGCCCTCGCCGGCCTCGGGGCGTTCGCGCTCATCTTCGGTACCGACCCCGACGGCGATCGCTGGGCGGCCGGAGACTGGACGGGCGGCATGATCGCGCTGCTGGCCGGCAGCGCCACCCTCGGCGTCGCGGCGCAGGCGCTCATCCTGTTCTGGTTCTGGAAGCGCGCAGGCCTCAGCTACCGCCCCGATTTCCGGTGGCGGGGCGTCGGACTGCGCTCGACGGCGACGATGGCCGGCTGGACGTTCGGGATGCTGCTGCTCACCACGATCGCGGGCTTCGTCGAAACCTCCATCGCCGGTGTCTCTGCCGAGAACAGCACCGAAGCATCCATCTACGCCCTGCAGACCGCCTGGCTCATCTTCATGCTGCCCCACTCCGTCATCACCGTCTCGATCGCGACCGCCTACTTCACCCGCATGAGCGAGCACGCCGCGATCGGCGAACTCGACCGCGTGCGCGCCGACTTCTCGAGCGCCGTGCGCGGGGTCAGCGTCATCGTCATCCTCGCCGCCGCCGGCCTCATCGTCTGCGCGTACCCGTTCGCCCGCGTCTTCACCGGCGTGGAACCGCTCGTCTGGGCCACCGGCGACGTCATCATCGCCTACGTCGCCGGCCTCATCGGCTTCAGCATCCTCTTCATCGTCCAGCGCACCTTCTACTCGCTCGGCGACACCCGCACGCCCTTCTTCTTCACCCTCGCGCAGTCGGTGATCTTCATCGTCCTCGCCCTCGCGTGCATCGCCCTGCCGAGCTCCCTCGTCGCCGTCGGTATCGCCATCGCCACCACGGTCGCCGGCACCGTGCAGTTGATCATCGCCGTCGTGCTCCTCCGCCGCCGCCTCGGCGGGCTCGACGGTCGCCGCATCGTCGAGAGCATCGCCCGCTCGGTGGTCGCCCTGCTCATGCCGGTGCTCGCCGGCGTGTGGCTGCTCATCATGCTCGGCGGCACCGATGCCGACGGTTTCGCCCTCTCCAGCCGCGTCGGCGCCCTGATCACCATGGCCGTCATCGCCGTCGTCATGACGGTGCTGTACTTCGTGATCCTCTGGGTCACCCGTTCGCCCGAACTGCGCGGGTTCGCCGAACCGATCCTCGCCCGGCTCACCCGTCGCTGACCGGCCGACGGAATACCCGCCGCCTAGACTGTGTTCACCATGTCGTGGCGCCTTTCCACCGGCGGCACGCTGACGAAAAGGAGCCGCGTTGCGCGACATCATCATCATCGGTTCGGGCCCTGCCGGCCTCACGGCGGCGATCTACGCGGCCCGCGCCGAGCTGAAGCCGCTGCTCATCGCCAGCTCCGTCGAGGTCGGCGGCGAACTCGTCAACACCACCGAGGTGGAGAACTTCCCCGGCTTCCCCGAGGGCGTCATGGGCCCCGACCTCATGACGAAGATCCAGGCGCAGGCCGAACGCTTCGGCACCGAAGTCGTCTACGACGACGTCGTCTCGCTGGATCTCGAAGGCCCCGTCAAGCGCGTCACGCTCGGCGGCGGCGAGGTGCACGAGGCACGAGCCGTGATCTTCGCGACCGGATCCGCCTACCGCAAGCTCGGCCTCCCCGAAGAGGAGGTCCTCTCGGGCCACGGCCTGTCGTGGTGCGCGACCTGCGACGGCTTCTTCTTCCGTCAGAAGACGATCGCCGTCGTCGGCGGCGGCGACTCCGCGATGGAGGAGGCCACCTTCCTCACCCGCTTCGCCGACAAGGTCCACGTCATCCACCGCCGCGATGAGCTGAAGGCCTCCAAGATCATGCAGCAGCGCGCCTTCGACAACCCCAAGATCGAGTTCGTGTGGAACGCCGAGATCGCCGCGATCCACGGCACCTCGCAGGTCAGCGGCGTGACCCTGCGCGACACCGTCACCGGCGAAGAGCGAGGCCTCGACCTCGACGGTGTCTTCGTGGCCATCGGCAACGACCCCCGCACCCACCTCGTGCACGGCAAGCTCGACCTCACCGCCGAGGGCACGATCGCCGTCGAGGGGCGCAGCTCGAAGACCTCCGTGCCCGGTGTGTTCGCCGCCGGCGACGTGATCGACCCGCACTACCGGCAGGCCGTGACCGCCGCAGCCTCGGGCACCGTCGCCGCGCTCGACGCCGAGGCCTACCTGGCCGACCTCGACGACGCATCCACCGCTGCGCAACCCGCCCTGGCGACCGTCTCCGACTGATCCACGGCCCGTCCACGAACCTCGCCGGCCCGCCCGGCGCACGAGAAGGAGAAACCATGACTGCACGCGCAGTGACCGAGGCCACCTTCGAGCAGGAAGTCCTGAAGAACGACCGGGCCGTGCTCGTCGACTTCTGGGCCGAATGGTGCGGCCCGTGCCGCGCCGTGAGCCCGATCCTCGACCAGATCGCGACCGAGCACGCCGACAAGCTCGACATCGTCAAGCTCAACGTCGACGAGAACCCGCAGCTCGCGATGAAGTACCAGATCACCGCGATCCCCGCGATGAAGGTCTTCAAGGACGGCGAGGTCGTGCAGACCGTCATCGGCGCCAAGCCGAAGCCCGCCCTCGAGGCCGACCTCGCCGCCTACATCTCGTAGTCGGCGGTCTTCGCATCAGACCCGTCCGGCACACGCCGGGCGGGTCTTTTCGATTCCCGGGTGGATGCCCCGGCGCACCCCGGCCGGGGGCCGCGCATTCCGCACCCATCTCCGAGAACTACGATGAATACCCTGAGCAGAAGGAAGCAATGTGACCACTGACGGCGTCCCCGAGCGGACCGGCAACAACCTCGACCCCTGGTATGCGAACTACGCAGAGCGAGCTTCCGGGCTCTCCGCATCCGAGGTTCGAGCTCTGTTCGCCGTCGCGTCGCGGCCCGAAGTGGTCTCGCTCGCCGGCGGCATGCCGTTCGTCTCCGCGCTGCCGCAGGAGCTCATCGTCTCCTCGATGGAGAAGGTCATGCGCGAGCAGGGCCCGACGGCCCTCCAGTACGGATCGGGCCAGGGCATCCCGGAACTGCGGGAGCAGATCCTCGACGTCATGGCCCTCGAAGGCATCCACGGCTCCGTCGACAACGTCGTGACCTCGACGGGTTCGCAGCAGGCGCTCGACCTCGTGACGAAGCTCTTCATCGACCCGGGCGACGTCATCCTCGCCGAGGCGCCGAGCTACGTCGGCGCGATCGGCGTGTTCCGTTCGTACCAAGCGAACGTCGTGCACGTCGCGATGGACGATCAGGGCCTCATCCCCGAAGCGCTGCGGCAGACGATCGCGCACCTGCGCGGGCAGGGCCGGCGCATCAAGTTCCTGTACACGATCCCGAACTTCCACAACCCGGCCGGCGTGACCCTCGCGGCCGAGCGGCGGCCCGAGATCATCGAGATCTGCCGGCAGAACGAGATCCTCATCCTCGAGGACAACCCGTACGGGCTGCTGCACTTCGACGAGCCGGCTCCGGATGCCCTGCGCGCCCTCGACCCGGAGGGCGTCGTCTATCTGGGCTCGTTCTCGAAGACGCTCGCGCCCGGCTTCCGGGTCGGCTGGGCCCTCGCCCCGCACGCGGTGCGCGAGAAGCTCATCCTCGCCGCCGAGTCGGCGATCCTCTCGCCTTCATCGTTCAGCCAGATGGTGGTGTCCGAGTACCTCGCGACCGCCGACTGGCGCGAGCAGATCGACCGCTTCCGCGGCGTCTATCGCGAGCGGAAGGACGTCATGGTCGAGGCGCTCGGCGAGCACCTGCCGCAGCTGAGCTGGACGAACCCGAACGGCGGGTTCTACGTCTGGGTCACGATGCCCGAGATGCTGGACTCGAAGCAGATGCTGCCGCGCGCGGTCAAGGAACTCGTCGCGTACACCCCGGGCACGGCGTTCTTCGCCGACGGGCGCGGTCGCCACGCGATGCGTCTGTCGTTCTGCTACCCGACGACCGATCAGATCCGGGTCGGCATCCGCCGCCTCGCGACCGTCGTCAACGGCGAGCTCGACCTGCTCGACACCTTCGCGGGCACCGGCCCGCTGTCGCTGCCGCCGAGCCCCGACTTCGACTCCGCCCCGCCGTCCGACCTCAAGTAGGGAGCCCCCGATCCATGAACGACTCGAGCGCATTGAACGTCATCGTCCTCGCGGGCGGGATCTCCCATGAACGCGATGTCTCGCTCCGCTCGGGGCGGCGGGTGGCGGATGCCCTGACCGCGGCCGGGCATCACGTGACGATGCGGGATCCGGATGCCGGACTGCTGCCGTATCTCGCGGAGTTCAAGCCCGATGTGGTATTCCCTGCACTGCATGGATCGAGCGGCGAGGACGGTTCGCTCTTCGATCTGCTTGCCGCGCTCGGCATATCCTTCGTCGGCTCGACGGGAGCAGCGGCGCGCGAGGCGTGGTGGAAGCCGGGGGCGAGCTCCATCGTCGCCCGTTCCGGGATCGTCGTGCCGGAGTCGGTCGTGCTCTCCCACGAGTCGTTCCGTGAGCTCGGGGCGCCGAGCGTGCTCCGCGTCGTCCGTCGCGGGCTCGAGGGCGACCTGGTCGTGAAGCCCGGTTCCGGCGGTTCGGCGCAGGGCGTCAGCATCGTCGCCGATCCGCAGGAACTGCCCCGCTCGATGGTCGAGGCCTTCGTCTACGACGACACCGCGATCGTCGAGCGACGCATCTTCGGCACCGAGGTCGCGGTCACCGTGGTCGACACGGGCGACGGCCCGGTGGCGCTCCCGGCGGTGGAGATCGTGCCGGTGGACGGGGTCTACAGTTTCCAGGCCCGGTACACGGCGGGGGAGACGACGTTCTACGCGCCGTCGCGGCTGCCCGCCGAGCAGGCGGATGCCGTGGCGCGCGCCGCGGTGACCGCGCACGATGCGCTCGGCCTCCGCGATCTGTCCCGCATCGACTTCATCGTCGACGAGTCCGGCACCCCGTGGTTCCTCGAGGCGAATGTCATCCCGGGGCTCACCGAGACCTCGCTCGTGCCGCTCGCGATCGAGGCTGCCGGTCGCACGCAGGCCGAGGTGTACGACGGTCTCGTCCGCGCGGCGGCCGCTCGCGGCGGAGCAGCGGCGTAAGGTCGACCACGCAGAAGCGGCGGTGCGCATCGCGCACCGCCGCTTCTTGTCTCCGGCTCAAATGCCGGTGAGGTCCTCGCCGAGTTCCTCAAGGATGCGGCGGAGATCCTGCACGCTCGCGAAATCGATGTTGATCTGGCCTTTTCGTGCGCCAAGCGTGACCTTGACGCGAGTGTTCAGGCGGTCACCGAGGCGAGAGGAGACTTCGTCGAGGAACTCCTGCCGGCGGCCCGCAGCCGGGTTGTTGCTGCGCTTCGCGGACTTCGGCTCCGCTGTCGCGGCGGCTTCGGCCGCGCGTACTGAGAGGTCTTCGTTCACGATCTTGTCGGCCAGGCGCTGCATGGCTTCGGTGTCGCCGACCGAGAGGATCGCGCGAGCGTGTCCGGCGCTCAGCACGCCGGCCGCGACGCGCACCTGAACCGGTTCGGGCAGTTTCAGCAGGCGGAGGGTGTTCGAGATCTGCGGGCGGGAGCGTCCGATGCGATCGGCGAGGGCTTCCTGCGTGATGCCGAAGTCCTCGAGCAGCTGCTGATAGGCCGATGCCTCTTCGAGCGGGTTCAGCTCGGATCGGTGGAGGTTCTCGAGGAGCGCATCGCGCAGCATGTCCTCGTCGGCGGTGTCCTTGATGACCGCGGGGATCGTCTCACGGCCGGCGGCCTTCGAGGCGCGCAGGCGCCGCTCGCCCATGATGAGCTCGTACTGCTCCGGCAGGTCCGGGTGCGGGCGGACGACGATCGGCTGCAGCACGCCGAACTCGCGCACGCTGTGGACGAGCTCGGCGAGGTCGTCCTCGTCGAACACGGTGCGCGGCTGCTTGGCGTTCGGCACGATCGAGTGGGGGTCGAGCTGTGCGAGCCGGGCGCCCGGGACTGCGATGAGCTCCTCTGCGGGGGCGTCCGGTTCGCTCGGCGGAGCGGCGATGGCGGTCGCGGTCGCGGTGGCGGCTTCGGCGCCGGGGAAGAACACGTCGACGGGCCGGGCACCCTTGGATTCGTCCGTGGTGGGGATGAGGGCGCCGATGCCGCGGCCGAGCCCTGTTCGCTTGGTTGCCATGGATTACCGTTCCTTGCTGACTGGTGCACCGCGGTGCGCGAGCTCCGCGGCGGCTTCTCGGTAGGAGAGGGATCCGCTCGACGAGTAGTCGTAGCTGATGACGCTCTGGCCGTAGCTCGGTGCCTCGGAGACGCGCACCGAGCGGGGGATGATCGTCTCGAGGGTCTGCGTCGGGAAGTGGTCGCGGACCTCCTGCGCCACCTGCTGCGCCAGATTGGTGCGGGAGTCGAACATCGTGAGCAGGATGGTCGAGATCGTCAGCTCGCTGTTCAGGTGCTGCTGGATCAGCTCGATGTTGCTGAGCAGCTGCGACAGGCCCTCGAGGGCGTAGTACTCGCACTGGATCGGGATGAGCACCTCACGTGCGGCGACGAATGCGTTGATCGTCAGCAGTCCGAGCGACGGCGGGCAGTCGATGATCACGTAGTGGTACGGGTCCTCCATCTCGCCGAGGTAGCGGTCGAGGGCTCGCCGTAACCGCTGCTCGCGCGCGACGAGGGAGACGAGTTCGATCTCGGCGCCGGCGAGGTGGATATTCGCCGGCACGCAGTCGAGTCGTTCATGCTCGGTCGACGGACGGATCACCTCTCCGATCGTCGCCTCGCCGACCAGGACGTTGTAGACGCTGAGCTCTTCTGCGGGGTGCTCGACACCGAGAGCGGTGGAGGCGTTGCCCTGCGGGTCGAGATCGATGACGAGGACACGCGCACCGCCGCGCGCGAGAGCGGCGGCGAGGTTGACGGTGCTCGTGGTCTTACCGACTCCGCCCTTCTGGTTCGACACCGTCAGGATGCGGGTGGACGAGGGGAGCGGGAGCTTCTTGGAGTCGAGGGCCGCGCGACGGCGCGTCTCATTCGCAACTTGATCAGCCAGGGGGGTTCCTCCGAGTGCGGGAGATGTTTCACGTGAAACATCGGAAGGCGCGTCACTCGCGGGGGCCTGCTCGGATGCCGCTTCGGGCGCCTCTTCAGCATAGTTCGGTGCGGTCGCCGCGACCGACGCGGCGTCCACCGCACGCTCGGCGGCCGCGTGGATGGATGCCGGGGCACTCCCGGCCTCGCGGGCCCCGCCGTCGCTCTCGTCCGCAGCCGAGGTGCCGGCATTCTCGTCTTCCGTCGACGATGTCTCCTCGGCGTCCGCTGCGTCGTCGTTCGACTCCTCGTCGTACGCCCGCGCACTCTCGTCGCCGGAGTCCGCTTCGTGCTCGCTCGTCGCTTGCTCGGCCGCGGGCAAAGCGTCCGCCGCTGCGTCCCCCGGTTGCTCGGCCCCGTCCGTCCCTGGGCGCCATTGGGCCAGCGGATCGAAACCGGAGGGGAAGTCCTCGGTGAGTGCGGCGGCGGTCACCGCATCCCAGTCGATACGCTCGGGCGCACCGTTCTGCGCAGACGCACCCGTCTCGCGCGCTTCGGTGTCCATCGCATCGTCCTCGGACTCCGCGGCTGCGCCGGCGGGCGCGTCCGCGGCTGCTTCGCTCCGCTCGGATCCGGCGTGCTCAGGCTCAGCTTCGGGAGCTTCGGATCCCGTGTCGGCCTGCTCGTTCTCCCGCGCCTGCTCGTTCTCCGCTGGTGCACCTTCGACCGCTGCGTCGACATCGGCCCTGGGTTCCGCCGGTGCCGGTTCGCCCGTTGCGGATGGCGTCACCGTATCCGCTGCGGCGGGGGAGTCGTTCGCCTCGGCCGCCGGCTCATCGGCGACGACATGCTCCGCGGCCTCGACGTCATCCTTCTCGAGTGTTGCGACGGCGATCGCGCCGGACGTGCCGCTCGTTTCATCTCCATCGCCGAGCCGCGCCGCACCGGCGGCAGTCTCGTGCGCGGGAGGATTCGTCAGCTCGACGTCCCGCTCCGCCTGGGGGTGCTCGTCCGGGGCTGCCTCGAGCGGCACTCCACGCTTTCGAGCTTCCTTCTCTGCACGTCGGGCTTCCGCACGTTCACGTCGACGCTGAAACCAGCCAGCCATTCGCCATCCCGTCGTTCGCGCCCTCCCGATCGGGTTGTGCCGGGAGTCCATGGCGGTCCCACCCTAACCCTCGCTCTCCCGCGCGGATAGGCGGAACACCGGGTGTCACGGTATTGCCGGTCCGACGATCGACACGCCGATGTTTCACGTGAAACATCGCTTCGCTCGGCACGTCACGCGGGACTCGTTGCCTGCGATACGGAGAGCTCACGCCGGTATGACCAAGGTCTCCGAGCAAGAACATCTGTGCTGATGCCCGCGGAGTCCCGACAACACCGTGGACGCCCCAGAGTCAGCGCATGGGCAACTAGGGCGTGTTGCCGGAACTCCGCACGCACTGCGGCGCACGACTGGCGGCCGCTTGCCGCGTTGTCGTCGTCGGCCTCACCTCCAGTGAGGCCCTCCTCCTCCGCCTTGCATCCGGTCACCCTCGCACATCCTCGCCGCGCACGGAGTTCCGCAACACTCCCTGCGGCCCGCGGCGTCGGTCACGGCGGGGGGTTCACGTCCCGGTTTGCCGGCAGCTGTGCGTGCCGAACCACGTCCGCGGCGAACATGCGGGCGTTCGAGATATGGAGAAGCCGCTCTCCGCGCATGCGCACTCGCTCAAACCCTCACATCCTGTCAGCGGCCGACCTCGAACAGAGCACGCTCCTTCTCCCTGCACCCCCAGAGTGGTCGGCCGATGGTGCCGTATCCGCACGCCCTGTGGCAGCCACGTAGCCACCACTGCGGGACCGGCATCGGTGTTTCACGTGAAACACCGATGCCGGGGATACCTGTCCGCTGCACGCCAGCAGGATGCCCGGGACGCTGCCGCCGACGTGAAACCGCCTCGCTTGCGCATCCCGACCCATGAAGGCAGGACGGTCCAAGATCCGGCGTCCCGGTGGCAACCATCCATGCTTCCGTGGCACTGCGAGCCAGCGTCGATGTTTCACGTGAAACATCGCATCGAACAGGGGGAGTTCCCGCGGCCGTCTGCCGGCGATACGGCCAGGCTCGGTCCCCGACGCGAGTCACCGCCACGTCGCGCTCGCCGTTAGTCCACGACGATCCGAGGCCTCACACCGAAGCCACGGCCGGAAGGATGAGCGCGCCCGAACCGAGTGGCGTCCGAGGGGGCGAGCACGCTCGCCACGACCGCGCACCCGCTCAACAGTCGAATGACATTGATGGTCACCGTCCAGAGGACGGTTGCCGGATGGCGGCTCCCTCCGCTCCAGTGCTGCTCGCCCGGTGACGTTGCACCGCGCACATGCCCGAGGGTCATCGATACGCAGCAGAGGCCAGCATCGATGTTTCACGTGAAACATCGCACTCGAGGAGGAGCGCCTGATTGGCAGCACACCGACACGATGGTCGGCCGCGGACATCAACGAGATCACTTCGCCGAGCGGCTCCCGCCGCCAGAACCGCAACGATCGGAGATGCGGGGTCGAAGGCGTGGATCGAACGTGCAGTGGTGAGGACGAGTTGTTCTTCCCCGCACCGCTCGACCAGCACCTCGGCCGCACTGTTTCTGCGCACTCACCGAGACGCGGTCACGGGCCGGACACGTGGAACCGTTCCACCGTCAGTCTGATGACGCAACCATCGACGGTCGGACGGCGACGCCCCTCCGGCATAGAGGGCGAGTGTGAGTCCCGAAGACCGCCGTGGACGATCAGCGAGTGTGGCTCCCAACCTCACCCCGGAGGTCTACGCCGACCTCTGGCATTCAAAAGATGCTGGGAGGACGATTCGCGGATGCGGAGAACAAGTCCGGTGGCAGCCGGCTACGCTGCCCTGCTCCGGAGGCGTTGCAGCCTGGAACAGGATCAGACCGAGGCTAGGCGGCGTCCAAAGGAAGGGAACGCCGCACAGCCCTCCGGTGTCTCGTCGACGATCCACATCGAAGGGCGCAACCTTCCGGGCGCTCCAGCCATGATCGGTCGGTGCCGCCAGTCCTGCGTTCACGGTCGGGATCGACGAATGCGTGGTTGAGACAATGGCGTCGGTGTTTCACGTGAAACATCGCATTCGTGCGGGGGAGTCCTCTTGACGCTGCGCCGGCACCATACCCACGCCACAGTCCCAGACTTGGTGTTCGCCGCGCCGACTCGTCCTCGCCTGCAGCTCCACACCGGCCAGAGTCTGGTTTCGATGGCACACCCCACACGGAACGATGTTTCAGGTGAAACACTGCATTCGATCGTGAGACCGATAGGCATTCCGCCCGCATCGCAGCCGCGCTGCGGAGCCCCACGCTCGACTCGACTCGCCGAACCGCTCCCGCCGGGAGAACCACCACGGTCCGAGAACTTGCATCGAAGGCACGACCCCGTGCGGAGCGACGACCCGGACGTGCTGATCGCGCAGCGAGTTCCCGGTGGCAACCATCCATGCTTCCGCGGCACCGCGGCCAGACGTCGATGTTTCACGTGAAACATCGCATTCGAGCAGTGTCTCCCGGCCATATGGCCGAGGTTCGGTCCCCAACATGAATCGCAGCCTCACGTCGCGCTCGCTGTTAGGGCGTGTTGCGGAACTCCGCTCGCGCTGCGGCGCACGACGGGCGGCCGTTTGCTGCGTTGTCGTCGTCGGCCTCACCTCCAGTGAGGCTCTCCTCCTCCGCCTTGCATCCGGTCGCCCATCGCACGTCCTCGCCGCGCACGGAGTTCCGCAACACTCCCTAAACCTCTACGGTCTGAGATTTCACATCGAAGACTCGAACCCATGCGGGGCTACAACCCGGATGCACGGCTCGCGCAGAAGGCTCCCGGTGGGAACCATCCCCGCTTCCGCGGAGCTGCGGGCCAGTGTCGATGTTTCACGTGAAACATCGCGTCGAACAGAGGGAGTTCCCGCGGCCGTGTGCCGGCGATACGGCCAGGCTCGGTCCCCGACGCGAGTCACCGCCAGGTCGCGCTCGCCGTTAGACCACCACGATCCGAGGCCTCACATCGAAGGCACGACCGGTGCGGGGCAACGACCCGGACTTGCGGCTCGCACAGAGAGCTCCCGGTGGCAACCATCCATGCTTCCGCGGCACCGCGGGCAGACGTCGATGTTTCACGTGAACCATCGCATTCATGCAGGAGGTCTCCTGGCCATATGGCCGAGGCCTGGTCCCTGACACGAATCCCAGCCCCACGTCGTGCTCGCTGTTAGGCCTCCATGGTCCGAGAGCTCACATCGAGACGCAACTCCGTATGGGGCTACAACCTGATACGAGGCTCGCGCAGAAGGCTCCCGACGACAACCATCCGCTTCCGCGGAGCTACGGGCCAGGGTCGATGTTTCACGTGAAACATCGCATCGAATAGGGGGAGTTTCCGTAGGGGAATTCCCGCGGCGGGCATGTACCGGCGCGATGGCCGGGCCTGGTTCCCGACACGAGCCGCCGCACCGCCCCACCCTCTCCCTCGCTGGTTCTGGCGTAGAAGACAACACCCATACGGGGCGCGTTCCGAATATGTGGCCCCCGCAACGGGCGTCCGGTGGCAACCGTCCGGACTTCGCGGCACTGCGGAGCGGTGGCGATGCTCCACGTGAGCCATCGCATTCGAGCCCGGGGCCCTATGTCGTTTCGTCACGTCGGGAGGTGCTGTGAACGTCTAGCTGTACTTCCCTGACAGGTTGTGAACGGCTGAGGTAGTGAAGACCTCCGGGGCAGGATGTGGGTTACCACACTCACCGTCCTGACCACGGAGGTCTTCGTGACTCACGCTAACGCGCCCTTGACGCCGGAGGGGCGTCGACGTCTTGCCGTTCTGATCGTCGATGACGGTTGGACTGTCCGCCGTGCGGCCGAACGCTTTCAGTGTTCGCCGGCGACGGCATCTCGGTGGGCTCGCCGGTACCGCGCCGGCCTGCCGCTGACCGACCGTAGTTCGAGGCCTCACTCGTCACCGGGCCGGCTGCCGCGCAAGACAGAACGGCGAATCCTCGCGTTGCGGTTCGTCCGTCGGTGGGGGCCGCACCGGATCGCGTATCACCTGGGGCTGCACCGTTCCACGGTCGGCCGGGTGCTCGCACGGTATCGGATGCCGAAGCTGGCGAACATCGACCAGGCCACAGGGCTGCCCGTCCGCAAGCCCAAGCCGGTGCGTTACGAAGTCGCCAAACCGGGCCAGTTGGTGCATGTGGACATCAAGAAGCAAGGCCGGATCCCCGACGGCGGCGGCTGGCGCGTCCACGGCCGCGGGTCCGCCCAGGACCGCCACGCTGGCCTCGCCCGCGACAAAGCCGCCCGGGCCGGCGCGGCAGGTTCACGCGGCTACCGCTACCTGCACCACGCCGTGGACGACTACTCACGGGTCGCGTACTCGGAGATCCTCGACGACGAACGCAAAGAGACCGCCGCCGGGTTCTGGAACCGCGCGAACGCGTTCTTCACCGGCCTCGGGGTGACAGTGACCGCGGTGATGACCGACAACGGTGCCTGCTACCGCTCCCACGCCTTCGCCGACGCCCTCGGCGAGAACGTGAAGCACAAGTGGACCAAGCCCTACCGGCCCCAGACCAACGGCAAAGTCGAACGGTTCAACCGAACCCTCGCCGCCGAATGGGCCTACGCGAAGCCCTACACCAGCGAAGCCGAACGAACCGCCGCCTACGACACCTGGCTCCATGACTACAATCACCACAGACCCCACACCGGCATCGGCGGCCAAACACCCTCACAACGCGTTCACAACGTCACGGGGAAGTACAGCTAGCGTTCGAACGTTCAGGCTGCTCCGGGAGTCCGATCCGGATCTTGCCGCTGCTGAAGTCTCGGTCGCCTGGCAGGGATGCCGGCGCGGGGAGTTCTCTTTGGGCTTCCCAGATGAGGTTGGCCGCTCGCGCTTCGGGGTGGAGGAGATCGTCGAACGTTCCGAGCATGCCAGATTGGACCCTTCGAGCTTGCCGCTTCTTCTCGGCGCTGATGATCCACGGCAATGACAGGTCGCGAAGGGCGCAACGAAGACGCCCACGAGTGCGATCGCGAACCAGGTATCGCCGTCCATCCCCATGCCGCAGGCTATGCCGCGGTGACGGGTGCGTCTACGCAGCGACTTTCGCGGTGTGGGTTCGTAGAGGGAACCCTCACGCGGCATGGCGAAGAGAACGTCGGATCGGCCTCGGGCCAGGACCCCGTGACCGAGGGCGAACGAGCAGCCGTCATCCTCTGGACCGACGATGCGCCGGCCGGATACCGGCGACTGCTCGAGCTCGGCGCACGACCGGTGAAGGAGCCCGAGCCGTGGTTGGGACGCCTCCTGATCGTATGGGTCAAGGATCCCGACGGCCGCCTGATCCAGGTTGTGCAGGACAAGCCCACAGCATGACCGTTCAGCGTCCCGAAGAACCCCCTGCGAATCGCACCGAACGCAGTTATCCACAGGTGCACTCCCATGTGAACATCCCTTGCGGCATTCACCCAGGAAAGCCGACCTCCCGCCGGCGTCCTGCTAGAGTCGGCGCCCATGACCGCATGGCGAGAAGACCGCATCCGCTCGGCCGCGAGCGGGGAGAATCCGACCGTTCTCACGGAGATGAACGGCGGATTCGCCGTCATCGGGGACGTGCAGTTCCTTCCCGGTTACAGCCTGCTCCTCGCGAAGGATCCCATGCGCGCGCCCTGGCGGAGTTGCCGCGAGACGAGCGCGTGCGATACCTCGCGGATGTGGATCTCCTCGCCACCGCGGTCGAGGCCGCCTGCCGTGAGGCCGATCCGGCCTTCCGCCGGATCAACATCGAGATCCTCGGCAACACGGATGCCTTCGTTCACACGCACATCTGGCCCCGCCACGAGTGGGAGAGGCCGGAGCTCGTGACGAAGCCGGTCTGGCAGTACGAGCCGACGAACTGGAGCGACCCGGAGACGGCGCTCGGTCCGCAGCACGACGCCCTCCGTGCACGCATCGCCGACCATCTCCACAGGCTCGCGGGCGAAGACGAGACCGTCGGCCCGAAGCCGCGCGGACGGCTCAGCGCGTAGCGGTCACGCGACGCGCGCGCGGAACACGCGGGTGACCTCGCTGTCGGGCACGATGCCCTCACCGAGCACGATCACCTCGGCATCCCGAACCCCATACTTTCGCATGGGTTTCTCGGCCGCTGCGATCTCGTTCTCGACGCTCGCACCCTTCATGAGCACGAGTTCGCCGCCCGACTTCAGGAGGGGAGCGGTGATCGGGATCAGGGTGCGGAGGGCGCTCACAGCCCGGGCCGTCACCTGGTCGAGTTCGCCCCGGAGCTTCGCGTCCTCGGCCCGGGCGCGCAGCACGGTCACGTTCCGCAGGCCGAGCTCCTCCACCTGGGATTCGAGCCAGGCGACCCGGCGCTCCATCGGCTCGATGAGCACGAAGTCGACGTCGGGCCGGGCGATGGCCAGCACGAGCCCGGGTAGCCCCGCACCGCTGCCGATGTCGCCGACGCGACCCGGCCGGAGCAGGGGAGCGACGAGTGCGCTGTTCAGCAGATGCCTCGTCCACAGACGCGGCAGCTCGAGCGGCCCGATCAGGCCGAGCTCCTCGCCCCGCGAGGCGAGCGCCGCGGCGAACGCGCGCGCGAGCTCGATCCGCTCGCCGAACAGCCTGGCCGCAGCGGCCGGCTCCGGCTCGAGCGCGGGGGAGCCGGCGCCGGCGTCCATGGCGCCCGTCACGCCGAACGCGTGATGACCGTGTGCCGTTCGGCTCCCTCGCCGCGCGACTCGGAGTGGAAGCCGCCCTCCGCGACGAGGTCGTGCACGAGCTTGCGCTCGTACGACGACATCGGAGGAAGCGCCGCCTCGGCGGCACCGTTCTCGATGCGCTCGAGCGAGCGGGCCACGAGTATCTCGAGCTCCGAACGGCGGGCGTCGCGCGAACCCCCGATGTCGAGGATGAGCCGCGAGAACGCGCCGCTCTTGGTCTGCACGGCCAGGCGCGTCAGCTCCTGGAGGGCACTGACCGTCTCGGGCTTCGACAGTACGCGGAGGTTCGCGCCGTCGCCGGCGTTGACCGAGACGTAGGCGCGGCCGTTCCGGGCATCGATGTCGATGTCGCCGTCGAGGTCGCAGATGTCGAGCAGCTCCTCGATGTAATCCGCGGCGATGTCACCCTCTTCCTCGAGCTGGCTGAGGGATCGGGATTCTGCTTCGGGCTGGACGTCGGTCATCGTCATTTCCTCTTCTGCTGCTTCTTGGAGCGCGACTTGCTCACGGGCTGCTGGCGCTGCACGGGCTTCTTCTCCTCGACGACGATCGTCGACTGCTCTTCGGCTGGCAGCTTGCCCTTCTTGGCCAGGCGGGCCTCGCGGGCCTTCGCCGCGTCGGAGCCGGGCGTGGGCATGTTCCGGATGACGACGAACTGCTGGCCCATGGTCCAGAAGTTCGAGACGAGCCAGTAGAACATGACACCGAGGGGGAACGCGACGCCGGAGAACAGGAACACGAAGGGGAGCAGGTAGAGCAGCACGCGCTGCTGGCGGAACATCGGGCTCGCCTTAGTTTCGGGCGACATGTTCTTCGAGACGATCTGCAGCTGGGTGAAGAACTGCGAGGCGGTCATGAGCACGATCATGATGACGGCGATGACGATGACCTGCCAGGGGCCGCCGGCGTTCACGGCGTTGATGAGGGTCGACTTCAGCGGAGCGCCGAAGAACTCGGAGTTCGCGAAGGAGTTGGCGAGCTCCTGGCTGAACAGGCCGACGCCGGCCTTATCGTGCTGGGCGTCGTTCAGCACCGAGAACAGGCCGAAGAAGATCGGCATCTGCAGGAGCAGAGGCAGGCACGAAGACATCGGGTTCGTGCCGGTCTTCTTGTAGAGGTCCATCGTCTCGCGCGACATGGCCTCGCGCGAGAACTGGTCCTTCTTTCCCTTGTACTTGTCCTGGATCTTCTTCAGCTGCGGGGCGACCTCGAGCATCCGCCGCTGGTTCTTGATCTGCCGCACGAAGACGGGGATGAGCGCGGCCCGGACGACGATGACGAGGCCGACGATCGAGAGCACCCAGGTGACGCCGCCGTCGGCATCGAGGCCGAAGAAGGTCCACATCGAGTGGAAGGCCACGAGGATGAGCTCGATGACCCATTTGATGGGCCAGAGGATGATTCCGATGATGTCCATGGAAGCGGGTCAGTCCTTTCGGGACAGTGCGGGGGCGAGGGCCGACGACGTGGCGCGGACGTCAGAAGCGTGGGCATGGCCGGCGTGCGAGCCGGGTGTGGATGCCGCAGCGGCATCCACACCGCGCGAAGGCGCCACGAAGCCCGCACGCGTGATCCGGTACCGGAACCGTGCCGGCGAACGCACCTCGTCGATGCCGCCGGAGGCCCACGGGTTGCAGCGGAGGATGCGCCAGACAGCGAGGGCGGCGCCGATGACGACCCCGCGCTGCTGCACGGATCCGAGGCCGTATGCCGAGCAGGAGGGGTAGTACCGGCAGACGTCGCCGTAGAGGGGCGAGATCACCTTCCGGTAGGCGATGAGCACCGCGATGACGAGATTGCGGGGCAGGAGGAGCACGACGGCGACGAAAGCAGGCATCTCACCGGCTCCGTGCCTTGCGGACGACGCGGGCCATGTCAGCTTCGAGGGCATCCCATCCGGCATCCGCCGCCGACGGCAGTGCGCGCACGACGACGTCGAACCCGATGGTGCCGTCGTCGACGATGCCGCGGCAGGCGGCCTTCAGCCGTCGCCGCACGAGATTGCGGTCGACGGCCTTCCCGACCTTCTTGGAGACGATGAACCCGAATCGGGCGGATTCGCCTTCGTCCCGAGGCCGGATGTAGCTCACGGTGTGCGCACCGGCGACCTTCGCGCCGCGCCGCACGAGCGCGCGGTAGTCGTCAGCGCTCGTGATGCGGTTGGCTTTTGCGAGCACCGTCGGGGAGCACGCGCGCTCAGGCGGAGAGCTCGGTGCGGCCCTTGCGGCGGCGGGCGGCGAGGATCGCACGGCCGGCGCGGGTGCGCATCCGGAGGCGGAAGCCGTGCTTCTTGGCACGACGACGGTTGTTCGGCTGGAACGTACGCTTGCTCATACTCTGCTGCTTTCGCTGTGATCTCCGCAGCGGACGGCGTGCAACACGGCCGCCCGGGGAAAACTGGGGTGCCCAAAAGGCGTTGGTCAACTGATTAAACCTACGGCTTTGCGCCGCTGCGGTCAAACCGCGACGGCATCGAACCGATGATTATCGCCTGATCCACAGCCTACGCGACGCACCGACACGCCGAGAGCCTCGACCTCAGGTCGAAGTATTTGTCGCCGAGCGGCCCGTCCACTACCGTGTGAAGCCGGTTATCCCCAGCTTTCCGCCCGGAATTCCGCGCATGTCGCGCGGACTTTTCACAGGCGGTGGATAACCTGGTGAACATTCGGATTCACGCGGCTCGCTCCATCGAACGGGGGATCGACCAGCGGCGTGACGTGGCTTGGAACAGGGGAACGATGGCGGAACAGCCCATTTCCGAGACCTGGGCGGGTGTGCTCGCACGCCTTTCGGAAGACACGGCCGTGACGCCGATGCTGCAGGGGTTCCTGAACCTCGTAGAGCCGAAGGGGATCGCCGGCGGCACCTTCTACCTCGAGGTGCCCAACGATTTCACGGCGAGCATGCTGAACCAGCGGATGCGCGTCCCCCTGATCTCGGCGATGCAGGCCGTCTCGAGCGCCGCGGCCGCCGAGGGCGACGAGGCCGCCGTCGCCTCATCGTTCTACGTGGTGGTCAACCCGGAGCTCGAAGAGGCGCCGCACTTCGCGCCGCAGGCCCCGGTCGCCGAACCGGCAGTCGAGGAGCACCTCGAAACTCCGGCTCCGCCGCAGTCGATGTTCGATTCGCCCGGTGCCGACCGGCCGCGCGATTCCAGGCTGAACCCGAAGTACTCCTTCGACAACTTCGTCATCGGCCAGTCCAACCGCTTCGCGCATGCGGCGGCGGTCGCCGTCGCCGAGGCGCCGGCCAAGGCCTACAACCCGCTGTTCATCTACGGCGACTCGGGGCTCGGCAAGACCCACCTGCTGCATGCGATCGGGCACTACGCGATGAGCCTGTACCCGGGCATCCGCGTCCGGTACGTCTCCAGCGAGGAGTTCACGAACGACTTCATCAACTCGATCGCGAACAACCGGGGAGCCCTGTTCCAGCAGCGCTACCGCAACATCGACATCCTCCTGATCGACGACATCCAGTTCCTGCAGGGCAAGGCGGAGACGCAGGAGGCGTTCTTCCACACCTTCAATCAGTTGCACGACCACAACAAGCAGGTCGTGATCACGAGCGATGTGCCGCCGAAGCATCTGACGGGCTTCGAGGATCGGATGCGCAGCCGCTTCGAGTGGGGGCTCATCACCGATGTGCAGGCGCCCGACCTCGAGACGCGCATCGCGATCCTTCGCAAGAAGGCGCAGTCGGATCGCCTGATGGTCGACGACGACATCCTCGAGTACATGGCGACGAAGGTCTCGAGCAACATCCGCGAGCTCGAAGGCACGCTGATCCGCGTGACGGCGTTCGCGAGCCTGAACCGCACGCCGGTCGACATGGCGCTCGTGCAGACGGTGCTGAAGGACCTCATCAGCGACGATGAGGACAACGTGGTCGCCCCGGTCGACATCATCACGGCGACGGCCGAGTACTTCAAGCTCACGGTCGACGATCTGTACGGGTCGAGCCGTTCGCAGGGGGTCGCGACGTCGCGGCAGATCGCGATGTATCTCTGCCGGGAGCTCACGAGCCTGTCGCTGCCGAAGATCGGTCAGCTCTTCGGCAATCGCGACCACACCACGGTGATGTATGCGAACAAGAAGATCTCGGAGCTCATGAAGGAGCGCCGTTCGATCTACAACCAGGTGACCGAGCTGACGGCGCGCATCAAGCAGACGAGCCGCTTCCGCTGATCTCCGCGAGCCCACTTCACACATGTGGATAACTTGTGGATTGTTAACGAGCAACCCCGGCGGGCCTGTTGACGGGCGGGGAGCGCCTGTGAATAACCGCCTCGGCCGGTGACCGCCCCTCGACATCCGCGGCCGGTCCTCCCACACCGCATCCACAAGCCCGATCGCGTTAACACCGCGTGATTCCGGGCCTCGAGGAAGTTGTCCACAGTTTCCACACCGGTTAACACCGTTAACAGAGAAGTGTTAACCAGGGAAGCTCGACAACCTCGAGTCGAACGTCGCCGAGGCGGTCGCCTCGCGCCGAGCCAGGAGAAGCGGCGGCCGGCGCTTCGCGCCGAAGGGCCGACGGCTTCGGCGCGCGCAGCGTGCGCCGGCCGGGCCCACGCCCTAGCATTGGAGCGCCGCATCCAACCTCAGCGACGGGAGATCACGTGAAGTTCCAGGTCAATCGCGATGTGTTCAGCGAGGCCGTCTCCTTCGCCGTGAAGCTGCTTCCGCAGCGCACCACGCTCCCGATCCTCTCCGGCGTGCTCATCCGCACGAGCGAGGACGGTCTCGTCCTCTCCTCCTTCGACTACGAGGTCTCCTCGCAGACCGAAATCGCCGCCGACGTCGAAGAGCCCGGCACGATCCTCGTCCACGGCCGACTTCTCGCCGAGATCGCCAGCCGCCTGCCGAACGCCCCGGTGCGTTTCACGACCGAGGAATCCAGGATCTCCGTCGCCTGCGGTTCGGCGAACTTCACCCTTGCCTCGATGCCGGTCGAGGAGTACCCCTCGGTTCCCGAGATCGGCGAGCCCTCGGGCGTCGTGCCGGCGGATGCCTTCGCCGACGCGGTCTCGCAGGTGGCCGTCGCCGCCTCCCGCGACGACGTGACACCGGTGATCACCGGCGTGCAGCTCGAGATCGCCGACAATCGCCTCAGCATGGTCGCCACCGACCGGTACCGCGTCGCCGTGCGCGACATCGACTGGGACGGCGGGCGCGTCGGCGACGAAGAGGTCACCACCGCACTCGTCCCGGCGCGAACCCTGCAGGAGATCGGCAAGACCTTCGGCCACTCCGGCACGATCTCGGTGACGATCGCGCAGCGCGACGACCGGGCGATCATCGCCTTCAGCGCCGACAAGAAGACCGTCACGAGCCTGCTCATCAAGGGCAACTTCCCGCCGGTTCGCCGTCTCTTCCCCGAGACGGTGGACAACTACGCCGTCATGAACACCGCCGAGCTCATCGAGGCGACCCGGCGCGTCTCCCTCGTGCTCGAACGCGAAGCGGCCCTCCGTTACAGCTTCGGCGAGGAGGGTCTGACCCTCGAGGCGATCGGCAGCGAGCAGGCGCAGGCGCAGGAAACCATCGACACGGTGCTCACCGGCGAGGCGACCGTCGTCTCGCTGAAGCCGCAGTTCCTGCTCGACGGCCTCGGCGCCGTGCATTCCGAGTTCGTGCGGGTCTCGTTCACGAAGACCGAGAACCCGAACAAGCCCGGACCCGTCCTGATCACGGCGCAGACCTCGCGCGAGCAGGCCGGCAACGACAGCTACCGCTACCTGCTGCAGCCGAACCTGCTGCTGCGCTGAGCGCCCGGCCGACGCGGGTGTCGGCGGTCGCAGGTAGCGTGGATCCGTGCACGTCGCCCGACTCTCCCTCACCGACTGGCGCAACTACGGGCGCGCCGAGCTCGAGCTGGAGCCGGGTGCGACCGTGCTCGTCGGCCGGAACGGTCAGGGCAAGACGAACCTCGTCGAGTCGATCGGCTACCTCTCCACGCTCGGTTCGCACCGGGTCTCGAGCGATCAGCCGCTGATCCGCGCGGGCGCCGATGCGGCGATCATCCGTGCGCTGCTCCGCCACGACGGCCGCGACGTGCTCGTCGAGGTGCAGCTGAACCGGCAGGGCGCGAACCGGGCGCAGATCAACCGTGCCCCGTCCAAGCCCCGCGAGCTGCCGCGATACTGCCACAGCGTGCTGTTCGCGCCGGAAGATCTCGCGATCGTGCGCGGCGAGCCCTCCGTACGGCGGCGGATGCTCGACGAGCTCCTCGTCCAGCTCACCCCGCGGCTCTCCGGTGTCATGGCGGACTACGAGCGCGTGCTGAAGCAGCGCAACTCGCTGCTGAAGTCGGCGCGCGCACGCGGCATCCCGGCCTCGGGGCTGTCGACGCTCGATATCTGGGACGAACGCCTCATCGAGCTCGGCACGGAGCTCATCGATCAGCGCACGAGCGTCATCCGCGCCCTCGACGAGCCCCTGCGCCGCGCCTATCACGCGATCGTCGACGCCGACCACGAGCCGCGCATTCGACCCCTCCTCTCCATCGACGGGGCTATCGTCGACGACGAGCCGGCCGCATCGCGGGTCCCCGAGGGCGCCGCGGTGGATGCCGGGTCGCACTCTGCCGATACGGCGGCGCGCTTCCGCACGGCCCTCGCCGCACTTCGCCCGCGCGAGCTCGAGCGCGGCGTCACCTTGGCCGGCCCGCATCGCGACGACGTGCTGCTGGAACTCGGCGGGCTTCCGGCGAAGGGGTATGCGAGTCACGGCGAGTCGTGGTCGCTGGCCCTCGCGCTCCGGTTGGCCGGCGCCGAGCTGTTGCGGAGCGATGCGCCGTCGGGCGACCCGATCCTCGTGCTCGACGATGTGTTCGCCGAGCTCGATCGCACCCGGCGCGAGCGACTCGCCGCGGCGATCTCGGGGTTCGAGCAGGTGCTGATCACGGCCGCCGTGCTCGAGGACGTGCCGGAGTCCCTCTCGGCTCGGCTCGTGCACATCGACGGTGGCAGGATCGAGTCGGGCGACGCGGATGCCGCCGAGGAGGGAGGCACGGATGCCTGAGCCCGGCCCCCAGACGGAGGCGGAGCGCGTCTACCGCCATTTCCGCGAGATATTCGGCGGTGACGGTCGTGCGCCGAGCCGGCGGCGGCGGGAGCGCCGCACGCCCGAAGCCGAGCTCCCCTTCGCGCCGGGGCGCGATCCGCGCGCCCTCGGGGATGCCCTCGACGCCTTGACGACCCAGCTCGGCTGGACGGCGCCGCTCGCCCGGCACGAACTGCTCGCATCCTGGCCCGAGGTCGCCGGTGCGGAGATCGCGAAGCACTCCGAACCGGTCGGCATCGAGGGCGGGATGATGACGGTTCGATGCGAGTCGACGGCGTGGGCGACGCAGCTCCGGCTGATGCGCACCGAGCTCGTCTCACGGGTCGTCGACCGCTTCCCGGATTCGGGCGTGGAATCGATGCGCTTCCAGGGGCCCGACGCCCCATCCTGGAAAAGGGGTCCCAGATCGGTTCCAGGGCGCGGTCCGCGCGATACCTATGGCTGAGGAGGCAAAATCGGTCACTGAGCGCGCCTCAGGGCGTCAGGCGGGCGTGTAACGGCTTCGAAACACGCCCGGGCTGATAGGATTGAACGTCGCCACAACGACGGTCAGGAGCCCGATTCAAATATGACAGCGGAACCGAAGAAGGGCCAGAGTTCGCCCGAATACGGCGCGGATGAGATCCAGGTGCTCGAAGGCCTCGAGGCGGTTCGCAAGCGCCCGGGCATGTACATCGGATCCACCGGCCCCCGAGGCCTCCACCACCTCGTCTACGAGATCGTCGACAACTCGGTCGACGAAGCCCTGGCCGGCTACGCGACCACCATCAACGTCACGATCCTCGCCGACGGGGGCCTCCGCGTCGTCGACGACGGCCGCGGCATCCCCGTCGACATCCACAAGGCCGAAGGCAAGTCCACGGTCGAGGTCGTGCTCACGATCCTGCACGCCGGCGGCAAGTTCGGCGGCGGGGCCTATGCGGTCTCCGGAGGTCTGCACGGCGTCGGTTCCTCGGTCGTGAACGCCCTCTCCACGCGCCTCGACGTCGAGGTGAGCCAGAAGGGCCACGTCTGGAGCCAGACCTACCACAGCGGTGTCCCGGATGCCCCCCTCGCCCAGACCGGCACGACCGACGCCACCGGAACGACCATCACCTTCTGGCCGAACGCCGACATCTTCGAGACCGTCGAGTTCGACTACGAGACGCTGCGCACCCGCTTCCAGCAGACGGCGTTCCTGAACAAGGGTCTTCGCATCACCCTCGACGACGAGCGGGACGTGCCGCAGATCGTCGACGGGGACACTGGCGAAGACGAGGAGGCCGGCAAGGCCCCGCACCGGCACGACGTCTTCCTCTACGAGCGCGGGCTCGTCGACTACGTCGAATACCTGAACCGTTCCAAGCGGGCCGAACTCGTCCACGACGAGGTCATCTCCTTCGAATCCGAAGACCCGGAGCGCAAGATCGCCCTCGAGGTCGCGATGCAGTGGACGACCGCCTACACCGAGTCGGTGCACACCTTCGCGAACACCATCAACACCCATGAGGGAGGCACGCACGAAGAAGGCTTCCGCGCGGCGCTCACGACCCTCGTGAACCGGTACGCGCGCGAGAAGGGCCTCCTGAAGGAGAAGGACGCGAACCTCACCGGCGAAGACGTCCGCGAGGGCCTCACCGCCGTCATCTCCGTCAAGCTCGGCGAACCGCAGTTCGAAGGCCAGACGAAGACGAAACTCGGCAACACCGAGGCGAAGTCCTTCGTGCAGAAGGTCGCCGCCGACCAGCTCGGCGACTGGTTCGAACGGAACCCCAACCAGGCCCGCGACATCATCCGCAAGTCGATCGGCGCGGCCACCGCGCGCCTGGCCGCCCGCAAGGCGCGCGAGGCGACCCGCCGCAAGGGCCTCCTCGAATCCAGCGGCATGCCCGGCAAGCTGAAGGACTGCTCCTCGAAGGATCCGTCGATCTCCGAGATCTTCATCGTCGAGGGCGATTCGGCCGGCGGCTCGGCCGTGCAGGGCCGAAACCCCGCGACGCAGGCGATCCTGCCGCTGCGCGGGAAGATCCTGAACGTCGAGAAGGCGCGCCTCGACCGGGCCCTGGCCAACGCCGAGATCCAGGCGATGATCACGGCCTTCGGCGCCGGTATCGGCGAGGACTTCGACCCCTCCAAGGCCAGGTACCACAAGATCGTGCTCATGGCCGACGCCGACGTCGACGGCCAGCACATCACGACCCTGCTGCTCACCCTCCTGTTCCGCTTCATGCGGCCCCTCATCGAGCTCGGGCACGTCTACCTGGCCCAGCCGCCGCTGTACCGGCTGAAGTGGACGAACGCCGACCACGAGTTCGTGTTCTCCGACAAGGAGCGCGACGCGCTGCTGGCCGACGGCGTCGCCCACGGCAAGCGCATCCCCAAGGAGAACGGGATCCAGCGCTACAAGGGCCTCGGCGAGATGAACTACCAGGAACTCTGGGAGACGACGATGAACCCCGAGACCCGCACCCTGCTGCAGGTCTCGATGGATGACGCGGCCGCCGCCGACGAGGTGTTCTCGACCCTCATGGGCGAGGACGTGGATGCGCGCCGCACCTTCATCCAGAAGAACGCGAAGGACGTCCGGTTCCTCGACATCTGACGCGCCAGCGTGAGAGACGAGACCCGCGGATCCGAGAAGAAGAAGAGCGATGACTGACGAGATCACCCCCGACGAGACGGACGGCCCGGGCATCCACGGCCGGATCGACCAGGTCGACCTGCAGCTCGAGATGCAGCGGTCCTACCTCGACTACGCCATGAGCGTCATCGTCGGCCGTGCCCTGCCCGAGGTGCGCGACGGGCTGAAGCCCGTGCACCGCCGCGTCATCTACGCCATGTACGACGGCGGCTACCGCCCCGACAAGGCCTTCTCGAAGTGCGCGCGCGTCGTCGGCGACGTCATGGGCCAGTTCCACCCGCACGGCGACTCGGCCATCTACGACGCCCTCGTCCGCCTCGTCCAGCCGTGGTCGATGCGGTACCCGCTCGCGCTCGGGCAGGGAAACTTCGGCTCGCCCGGCAACGACGGGGCCGCCGCCCCCCGATACACCGAGACCAAGATGGCGCCGCTCGCCCTCGAGATGGTTCGCGACATCGACGAGGACACCGTCGACTTCCAGGACAACTACGACGGCCACACGCAGGAACCGTCGATCCTGCCCGCACGCATCCCGAACCTGCTCGTCAACGGCTCCGTCGGCATCGCCGTCGGCATGGCCACGAACATCCCCCCGCACAACCTCCGCGAGGTCGCCGAAGGCGCCCAGTGGTACCTCGAGCACCCCGAGGCCACCCGCGAAGAACTGCAGGAAGCGCTCATCCAGCGCATCAAGGGCCCCGACTTCCCGACCGGTGCGCAGATCCTCGGCACCAAGGGCATCCTCGACACCTACCGCACCGGCCGCGGATCCATCACCATGCGCGCCGTCGTCAGCGTCGAGGAGATCCACGGCCGCACCTGCCTCGTCGTCACCGAACTGCCCTACCAGGTCAACCCCGACAACCTCGCCATCAAGATCGCCGACCTCGTCAAGGACGGCAAGATCTCGGGCATCGCCGACATCCGCGACGAAACCTCCGGCCGCACCGGCCAGCGCCTCGTCATCGTGCTGAAGCGCGACGCCGTCGCCAAGGTCGTGCTGAACAACCTGTACAAGCACACCCAGCTGCAGGACAACTTCGGCGCCAACATGCTCGCGATCGTCGACGGCGTGCCCCGCACGCTCTCCATCGACGGCTTCATCGCGCACTGGGTCGACCACCAGGTCGACGTCATCGTGCGCCGCACGAAGTTCCGCCTGAAGAAGGCCGAAGCCGACGCGCACATCCAGCGCGGCTACGCCCTCGCACTCGACATGCTCGACGAGGTCATCGCGCTCATCCGTCGATCCCCCGACGTGGATGCCGCCCGGGAAGGCCTCATCGAGCTGCTCGGCGTCGATACCCTCCAGGCAGATGCCATCCTCACGATGCAGCTGCGTCGGCTGGCCGCCCTCGAACGCCAGAAGATCCTCGACAGGCTCGCTGAACTCGAGCGGGAGATCGCCGAATACCAGGCGATCCTCGCCGACGAGACCCGTCAGCGGGGCATCGTCTCCGAAGAGCTCGCCGAGGTCGTCGGCAAATACGGCGACGAGCGCCGCACGCACATCATGCCCGGCTTCGACGGGGACATGTCGATCGAAGACCTCATCCCCGAAGAAGAGATGGTCGTCACCGTCACCCGCGGCGGCTACGTCAAGCGCACCCGCAGCGACAACTACCGCTCGCAGCACCGCGGCGGCAAGGGCGTCAAGGGCGCCCAGCTGCGCGCCGACGACGTCGTCGAGCACTTCTTCGTCACCACCACCCACCACTGGCTGCTGTTCTTCACGAACATGGGCCGCGTGTACCGTGCGAAGGCCTACGAGATCCAGGAGGGCGGGCGCGACGCCAAGGGTCAGCACCTCGCGAACCTCCTCGAACTCCAGCCCGACGAAGAGGTCGCCGAGATCCTCGACCTGCGCGACTACCAGGCTGCGAAGTTCCTCGTCCTCGCCACCCGCGACGGCCTCGTGAAGAAGTCCGCCCTCGAGGAGTACGACACCAACCGCTCCCGCGGCATCATCGCGATCAAACTGCGCGACGGCGACGAACTCGTCTCCGCGATGCTCGTCGATGAGGGCGACGAGATCCTCCTCGTCTCCCGCAAGGGCATGTCGCTGCGCTTCGCCGCCCACGACGACGCCCTCCGCCCCATGGGCCGATCCACTTCGGGCGTGAAGGGCATGTCGTTCCGCGATGGCGACGAACTCCTCGAAGCGGCCGTCGTGCCCGCATCCGGCGAGGAGGACGCCGCCGAAGACGGCCGCCCCTACGTCTTCGTCGTCACCGAAGGCGGATACGCCAAGCGCACCGACGTCGCCCAGTACCGCCTGCAGAACCGCGGCGGGCTCGGTATCAAGGTCGCCAAGCTCTCCGACGACCGCGGCGACCTCGCCGGCGCCCTCATCGTGCACGACGACGACGAGGTCCTTGTGGTTCTTGCCAGCGGCAAGGTGGTACGCTCTGACGTCGCCGAAGTGCCCGCGAAGGGGCGTGACACGATGGGTGTGGTCTTCGCGAAATTCGCGGAGCAGGACCGCATCATCGCCGTCGCCAGGAACTCCGAGCGGAACCTGGGCCTGGCGGATGAAGCAACCGAGGCCCCCGCGGCATCGGGGGAGGAGTCAGCTGAATGAGTAGCATCGCCGAGAAGCTCGCGAAGAAGTCGACCCGGCGCACACCCGCCAAGCAGGTGCGGCTGCGCCTCGTCTACATCGACTTCTGGTCGGCCGTGAAACTGTCGTTCCTCGTCGCCGTGTGCCTCGCGATCGTCAGCATCGTCGCCTCGTTCCTGATCTACACGGTGCTGCTGTCCACCAACGTCTTCCAGAAAGTCGACGAACTCGTCCGCGACGTCGCCGGCTCCGGCACCGACCTCATGTCGTTCCTGTCGCTCGGCAACGTCATGGGCTTCGCGCTCATCACCGCGCTGCTCAACCTCGTCGTCACCACAGCCCTCGGCGCCGTCCTCGCCGCGCTCTACAACCTGAGCGTCCGCATCACCGGCGGCATCCTCGTCGGCTTCACCAACAACTGACACGATTCGTCGTTTCCGCATCGGTCGGGTAATCTAGCACTCGGCCGATTCTCGGGGCTATAGCTCAGGCGGTTAGAGCGCTTCGCTGATAACGAAGAGGTCCCAGGTTCAAGTCCTGGTAGCCCCACTCGAAACGGGAACCCCCTGTCCGCATCGCGGACGGGGGGTTTCTCGTTCGTATTCGAGTGTCCGCCGGTTCTTGCCCGGCGTGTGCGTGGGGTGCTCGGGTGGAGCGTGTGGCGAGGGCGGCGTCGCACCGCATCGTGGATGCGGGTGATGCGCCGCGCGGGCCGATGCGGGGAGTTTGAGGCATCGCCTTGCCTCGGGGTGGATGCCCCGGGCTCAGAAGGGCGGGGCGGTGACGACGTAGGCGTTCCGCAGGAGGTACTCGAACGTCGGATGCAGCGAAGCGGCGTCAGGGCATTCGGCGTAGGCGACCACACCCTGGTCGGAATCCGTGAACACCCGCGTCATGATCAGGTCGCTGATACCTTCGCTGCGCTCCTTCGGCACCGCGATCAGATCCATGCGCCCACGGTTCGACCCGTGTTCGGCGGCGATCGAGGCATCGGCCGTCTCCTCGAAGGCGAACGACCTTCCCAGCAGGCTTCCCGCCCAGCGAAGGCTCCGCTCCCGGTCGCCTTCCTCAGCATCCGGCGCGGGCAGTTCCACACCGCCCGACGTCACCCAGACCGAGCAGCCGGTCTGCTCATTGCGGTACCCGTCCGTCCCGAACTCCGGACGCTCCGCGCCGAAAGACCAGTCCGTGCCGCGAGTGAAGCTGACATACGGGATCTCGCCCTCCGGAAGCGGCATATCCCAGTCCAGATCGCGTCGCTCCGCCGCCGCAGCCGGTTCAGCAGGCGGCTCGGCGTCCGGCTCGACCGAGGCCGGCCCCTCGCCCGGCGTCTCCGGCACCACGGCGGCGGCGACCGGCTTCCCGAGTTCGGCGACGGTCGAGAACCCGCGCGCGAAAGCCCCCACGACGACCCAGCTGCTGACGGCGGTGGCGATGATGCCCAGGACGCCGAGGAGCGCCAGCACGAGCACGAGACGGCGCTTCGACGTCGGCCGCACCCCCGTCGAAGCCTGATCCGGGGGTTCCGGTGCGGACGGGTTCGGGGCGTCATAGTCGGTGGTGCGGGGTCCTTCGAGCGGCATGGGATCATCCTCACGGTCGGGAGTCTCGGTGAACTCCGAGCGTATGGACGAACCCCGCTCCGTCGAGGCGAGAGCGACGAATCTGTGGATGGCGACGGCCTGCGACGCGGCTGTGGAGGAGCAGTGGCGGATCCACCGCAGCCGCACGCGGACCACCCGCAGGCCGGACCCGCAGGGCGGAGCCCGCCGCCGATCAGCGCCAGCGGAACAGGCGGATGGCGAGGAGCGAGCAGATCAGCGCCCAGGCGCCCATGACCAGGATGGGCGCAAGCGTCGCGGTGCCCTCGTACCAGGCCGACGTGAGCGACTGGCTCATCGCGCCGAGCGGCGTGAATCCCGAGACCGTCCGCATCGTTTCGGGCATCGTGTCGCCCGGCGTCCACACCCCGGCGGTGTAGAGCGATGCGATGAAGACGAGCATCCCGATGCCGTTCGCGGCCTGCGGACTCGGCGCCCGCGCCGCGATGATCGAACCGACCGCCATCATCGTCACCGCACCGAGCGCGATGATCGCGATCACGAGCACGAGGTTCCGCGGCACCGAGGCACCGAACGCGAGGAAGGCGAACGCTCCGGTCACGGCGACCGCGGCCGCATACGACAGGATGCTCACGATCCACTGTGCGAACAGCACGCGCGGTGCGCCGACGGGCGTGACGTCCAGGCGTCGCAGCACGCCCAGCTGCCGGTAGCCGGCGATCGCCGTCGGGTAGTTGATGACCGCCACGCTGAGCAGCGCGACCGTGAACGCGATCGGGATGAGCAGGTCGATCGTGCGCAGCGAACCGCCCGCCATCGGCTCGTTCATGCCCGGGATGACGAACCCCTGCAGGACGAGCAGCAGCGAAGGCAGCAGCAGCGCCATGAAGACGCTCGTCGGGGTGCGTGCGAAGAGACGGAGTTCGGTCGCGGTGAGGGTACGGAGGGCATTCATGCGCGATCGCTCCGGTCGTGTGCATCGAGATAGGTGACGTAGGCGTCTTCGAGGGTGCGCGCGTCGCCGCGCAGTTCGGCGGGAGTGCCGATGAACTTCGTCCGGCCCGCCGCGATGATCGTGAGCCGGTCGCAGAGTCGCTCGACCTCGTCGAGCGAATGCGAGACGAGGATGACGGTGACGCCGCGGGCCTTGACGCGCTCGACGAGCGCCCACACCTCACGGCGCGCCTGCGGGTCGAGCCCCGTGGTCAGCTCGTCGAGCACCACCACCTCGGGCGAACCGATGAGGGCGAGGGCGATCGACAGGCGCTGCTGCTGCCCGCCGGAGAGTTTGCCGAAGGGCCGCCTGCGGTGCTCGCGGAGGCCGACGGCTTCGAGCAACTCCCCGATCGGCTGCGGGTTCGCGTAGAAGGATGCGTACAGTCTCATGGCCTCCTCGACCCGCAGTGCCGCCGGCAGCACGGCGGACTGCAGCTGGTAGCCGACCTTCTCGCGCACCGTGGCGCGGTCGGCGGCAGGGTCGACGCCGAGCACGCGCACCATGCCGGCATCCGGGGTGATGGCCCCGGTCAGGCATTCGACGGTGGTGCTCTTGCCGGCCCCGTTCGGGCCGAGGATGCCGAACACTTCGCCCGGCTCGACCGTGAACCCGACGCGATCGACGGCGACGAGCTCGCCGAACGTCTTCCGCAGCGAGGTGACCTCGACGGCGTTCATGCGACGGCCGCATCCCGTCGGCGCGAGGCGAGACCGGTCACAGCCCACCACCCCAGCTGCACCAGCACGATGATCACGGCGCCGAGCACGGCGGGCATAACGAGGTCTTCGCCCCAGCCGGCCCGAACCCCGAAGGCCGCCACGAGTGCGACCGCCACCGCGACGCCCGCGACGAGGAGCGCCATGCGCCACCCGGAGCGTCCGCGCAGGACCGCGACCACGAGCTCGACGATCTGCAGGAGGACGATGCCGGCCCCCGACCCGACTGCGTAGGCGACGACCTCGTCGGGGAGCGGATGCGTCTGCAGCGAGATGAGGACGGCGAGCGCGATGACGACGAGGGCCGCCGCATCGATCGCGGCCGCAGCCGTGCTCCACGGCTCGCGGGTCCGGTCCTGGCGCTTCCGCGGAATGTGCTCCCAGGCGCGATTCGTGAGCACCCGGCCCACGAACACACCGATGAGCAGCACGCTGAGCGCCGCCGCAGCGACGCCGAAGACGTTCCCGCCGATCGCCCACACGAGGGCTCCGACGGCGACGACCACGGGGATGGAGCCCACCCGGCCGAACCACCACCCGCGGACATACGGGTTCCGGGCTTCCGGCAGGTCGACGGGGTGCACGTATCGCTGCTCGGCGATATCGGGCAGCGCGACGGATTCACGCAGTTCGTTCATGATCCACTCCAAGGGCTTCGTTCGAGATAGTCGGGATCGACGTGCGGCTTCGCGAGGCCGTACACCTTCTGGCGGGCCACGCCGAGCGCCTCGGCGACGGTGACGGCGCTGTACTCGTCGAGCAGGCCGTCGATGCTCAGTCCGCGGATGCTCGCGGCGCGTGCGACGAGGTGCGACATCAGGGCGCCGACCTCCGCGGCGATGAGCGCGACCGAGCGGAGCCCGCCGAACGCATCGGCCCACTCGTCGTCGCCGGCCGCAGCCGCCGCGTACAGACGGTCGCCCCCGTCCGCGAGGTGCGGCGCGAGGTCCCCGGGGGTGACGCCGGCCGCTTCGAAGCGGGCGATGGTCTCCCGCACGACGAGCTCGCCGTCGCGCACGCGGTGCGCGAGCACCCGCATCCACTCCGGATCGTTCATCCTTTGTCACCCCTGGGGTTACCGTTCATGGGATCAGCGTGGCAGGCGCTCTGCGTCATGTCAACCCCGGGGTGACAGGTATCCTGGACGGTCCGAGCGACTGCGGCCATCCGCTAGAATCGATCGGGCACGGGGCCTTAGCTCAGTTGGTAGAGCGCCTGCTTTGCAAGCAGGATGTCAGGAGTTCGATTCTCCTAGGCTCCACGTAAAGTTGAATGTTCGAACCCTGCCCCGCATCATTGCGGGGGCAGGGTTCTTGCGTTGGTTTGCTCGGTTTTGAGGAGGTCGATCGGGAATACGACGACGCCGACGTGCAGACCGCCCGGCAGATCGTCGCGCTGTCCGAGGCGGGCTCACGCTCCTTGCCATCCGCACCGTGCTGCCGTGCGCGGCATCCGACGGCGCGGCTCTGCGCGCGTGCCCGGTGGTCGCCCCGGAACTGCGCGCACAACTCGATACGATCCGGGAGCGTATCGCGACACTCTCCAACAGCGCCGAGGCCATCCAGCGCTACCTGGATGGACTCACCTCGCACACGGAAGAAAGCCTCGCGCAATAGCCGACTCGGTTCAGGGCGGCGCATCTTTAGGCCCTTTCTGTCGAACGGTGAGGCAGGCCACAGCGAGCGCCGCCGCAACAGCTCCGACCCCGAGACAGGGAAGCCGGGCGGCCGCGAGGCCCGCGCTCAGGGCGAAACCGCCGAGGGAACCGGCTGCGGCGATGCCGATGTTGAACGCCGAGCTGTTGACCGCGAGCGCAAGGTCAGGGGCGATGCCTGCCGCGTGCGTGGCGATCCAGGTGTTCAGTGGCGGGAAGGTTGCGAAGTAGGTCAGGCCGACGAGCGCCAGTCCGATCACCGCTCCGAGGCGGCTTCCGGCCAGCAGGCCCGCGATGAGCAGGGCGATTCCAGTGGCGGTGAGGGTGACGAGGAGTGCCCGCGCGAGTCTGTGGTCGGCGAGTCTGCCGCCGATGACGTTCCCGGCCAGGCACGCGGCCCCGTAGACCAGGAGCAGCGCGGCGACCGCGTTTTCTCTGATACCGGTACCGGTAAGGAAAGGCAGCGCGAACGCGAGGAGCGTCATCGCGCCGAGTCCGGTAAGCGCGCTCATCGCGACGCCACCGAGCACGCTGCCACGTGCCAGCACCCGCAGAGAGCGCCAGCCCGCCTCACCGCGCGGGGCACGATCGTCGGGGAAGACGACCAGCATGATCGCCGAGGTCGCGACGACCAGGGCGGCGATGAACGCGAATGCCCACTGCCAGTTCCAGGCTTCGGCCAGGGCATTGCCGATGGGCACGCCGATCACGGTCGCGATACCGAGGCCGAGCGTGATCCGCCCGACCGTGCGATCTCGCTGACCGTCGGGGGCGAGACGGATCGCCGTGAGCATGAACGACACGAGCACGGAGGTGTGCAGCGCGCCCGTGACGATCCGCGCGATCAGCAGCGCCGGAAACGACGGCGCGAAGACCGCGAGCACCGTGCCCGCCGCATAGACCACGAGCGCGGACAGCGTGAGCACGCGCAGCGGTATACGAGCGGTCAGGAGCGAGAGAACGGGGCCGGCGATCACTGCGGTTCCCGCGTAGGCGGTCACGAGCAGACCGATACTCGATACTGACACCTCGAATGCTTCGGACAGGCGGGGCACGATCCCCACGATGACGTTCTCGGAGGTGCCCAGCGCGAATGCGCCGAGGATGAACGCGAATGAGAGCAGGTGCGGTACTCCGGCCGGGCGGGAGACAGGGGTCGATGCGGGCATACGTTCGACGCTAAACTCTGACATTGATGTGAGAGTCAAGTCGTGGAGGGAGGGCAGATGCGGATCGGTGAGCTGGCGAAGCGCTCGGGTGTGAGTGTGCGGTCGCTGCGCTACTACGAGGAGCAGCGCCTCCTGCACCCGACGAGGATGCCCAGCGGCTATCGGGTCTACGAAGACACGGATGTGGTGCACGTGCAGCGCATCCAGGCGTTGCTTACGGCGGGCTTGAGCACCCGCAAGCTCGAACGCATCCTGCCGTGCATGCGCCAGCACGACGCAGGCCTCGCCCTGTCTTGCGGTGACCTCTACGACGAACTCATCACCGAGCGCGCGGAACTGTTGGCGCGAATCGACGCGCTGCGCGCATCGGTGACCGCCCTGGACGCGGTGATCGAGGCCAGCCCGCGACCTGTCTCGGTGTAGCGGGCGTATCCTCCCGAACTCGAGCGATAAGGAAAAGAAGGTGGATGCGCAGATATCGAAGCTGAGGAAGCGCGACGATCTCGCGGTCCGAGCGGCGAGTGCTGGCACCAGCGACCTACTTCTCCTTGGGCGGTACGCATGACTACTGCTCCCCAAGCTGCTCTCCCAACGCAGGCGTGCGGCTGACAGCGCGGGTGAGTGCGAAGAATACGATGCCCAGCACGATGACGATCCCGATCATGGTGATCCCTGCGGCGAGCAGTCCGTCGTGGTAGATCCAGGGGTGACCGTGCTCGCCCGACGCGACGAGCTGTCCGCTCCGGCCTGGGAGCGCGGTTGTGACGACTGTGGCGAGGATCACGGCGAAGAGGGCGACGAAGACGGCTTCGGAGCCGATGCGGAACAGGTTGATGACGCCGGAGGCGGCTCCGGCTCGTTCAGCGGGCACGGCGGCGAGGGCTTCGGCGTCGACGATGCCGAGCGGGAGGCCGAAGCCCAGTCCGAGCAGGATCATCGGAGCAACACCGAGCGCGACCGGCAGGTCCGGCCGTAGCAGCATGAGCACCCCGACGCCGCCGAGGATGAGGCATGCGAAGGATGCCGCGACGATCCCGGTCGGTGTGATGCGGGTGCGTTCCAGGACCCGGTGCACGAGAACGGGTGCGATGAGCACCGGGATCGTCATGATGAGCATGAGCGCTCCGGTGGCTCCGGCAGCGAGGCTGTGGATCGCGCCGAGCGCGCTGGGCAGGTAGGTCAGGAACGTGACGAACCCGATCGCTCCCGCCATCGGCACGAGCGTCATCGTGAGGAACTTCGGAGCCTTCAACGCGGAGAAATCGAGGATCTGGCGCAGCGACGTGTTCGCGCGCCCGAGCAGCGGAAGCCGCATCGATCCGACAAGGGCCAGGAGCAGGACGATCGTGTGCGCGGCGAAGATGCCGCGCCACCCCCACGCCGACATCAGCAGGCCGGAGAGCGCGGGGCCTGCGGCGAGACCGAGGCCGTTGATCGTGCCGAACAGTGCGAACGCCTTCGCGCGGTCAGCGCCATGAAACAGATGGCTCAGGATGGGTGCCGCGCCGGTGAGCACGGCCGCCGAGCCGATACCCGCGATGACACGGCCCGTGTCGAGGAGGGCGATGTTCGTGGCGAAGGTGCTGAGGACGCCGCCGAGCGCAGCGATGACGATGCCGATCTGGAACGAGCGGGTGTACCCGATGCGATCGGAGCACACGCCCCAGACGATCGTGCAGACCGCGAAGGCGACGTTGAACCCGTTGACGACCCACTGCAGCGGCGTCGGACTCGCCCCGAGCGTGGACGCGATTTCGGGCAGCGCGACGGCGGTGCCTGAGATCGAGAGCGGGATGACGAACTGGGCGAACAGGATGACGGCGAGCATTAGTCGAGGTCGTGGCACGGGCATTCCTTTGGTTCGATAAGCAACTAAGGTTCGATGTATAACGAACCTAGATTGACACGACCATGAGGTACGATACAAGTCGAACCTTTGATGCTGGACGGAGACCGAGTGTGACGATGCCGAAGAGCAAGGATGGCGTGGAGCCTGACGAGATCGACCTCGGTGCGGTGCTGTCCGCGCTGGCCGACCCGCACCGACGCCGTGTGATCCACGACCTCGTCAACGACGCCGACGGCAGCGAGCGCTCCTGCACGAGCTTCGGCCTCGACGTGTCTAAATCCACCCGCAGCCACCACTTCAAAGTGCTCCGCGAAGCGGGCCTCGTGCACCAGGTCGACCGGGGCAACCGCAGCGAGGTCACCCTGCGCAGGCATGACCTCGACGCCCGCTTTCCCGGACTCCTCGAATTGATCGGCCGAGAGTCTGCTGTGTGACTCTGCGCAGAGCGAGGTCAGCTACCGTTCCCGCCCCTGGGGATCGCGCAGCCGCGATCGCGCAGCCGTTGCGCGAGGCGCTGACAGCGGATCTGAGGGTGCGCTGAGATTGCCGATCTCAGGTGTGGGGCAAGGTTCGAACACTGTCGCGCTACCTCCACGGTTTCAGGCGTGACCCGATCCGCCGGCGAGTTTCTCCGCGATGCGGATCAGGTCTTCGAGGTCGCGTTCGTCGAGGCGGTCGGCGAAGCGGCTGCGCACGGAGGTCAGATGCACCGGCGTCGCCTCGCGCAGGGCGTCACGGCCGAGGCCGGTGAGGATCAGGAGGCACCCGCGCCCGTCGTCCGGGTCGGGGGCGCGTCGGATCAGGCCCCGCTCCTCCATCCGACTCGCATGTCGGGAGAGCCGGCTTCTCGACCAGCCCATCTTCGTCGCCTGGGCGTGCAGGGTGCTCGTGGTCTCGCGGCGCTCGACCAGGGTGCTGAGGACCTCGTAGTCCGGCGCCGAGAGGCCGGTCTCGCCGAGATCCCGAACCGTGCCGGACTGCACGGCGATCATCATGCGGCGGAAGGCGCGCCAGGCGCGCTCCTCGTCCTCGCGCAGCCAGGGGGCGGCCGAGCCCGGTCGGTTCATTGACATGTAAACATCCTATCGCCTAGCGTTGTTTACATGTCAACGAAAACGACTCGAGTCATGGTCCTCACCTGCAGCACGCGCCCCGGGGCGACCGGCCCCGCCGTCGCGGACTGGCTCCTCACCGCACTCGGCCCGGCCGCCGCGGAACTCGGCGTCGAATTCGCGCCCGTCTCGCTCGGCGAACTGGACCTCCCCTTCCTCGACGAGGAGGAGCATCCGTCGTCCGGCGTCTACCGGCAGCCGCACACCCTGGCCTGGAGCAGACTCGTCGACGCAGCCGACGCCTTCATCGTCGTGACCCCGGAGTACAACTACGGCATGCCGGCCACTCTCAAGAACGCCCTCGACTACCTGAGCGCCGAATGGGCCTGGAAGCCGATGGGCTTCGTCAGCTACGGCAACACCTCGGCGGGCACTCGCTCGGTCCAGCACGCGAAGCAGGTGATCACCACGCTCCGTCTCGTCCCGCTCGGCGAGACGATCGCGATCCGCCTCGGCGAGATGGTCGAAGACGGCCGCGTCCTCGGGACCCCCCGCCTCGAGGCATCCGCGACCCGCCTGCTCGACGAACTCGTCCGCCTCGCCCACGCCCTCGCGCCCATGCGGGAGGCGGCCCGGCCCGCCGCCCAGGCCGGGCCGATCCGCGGAAGCCATACGCGACCCATCGGCCCGGACGACGCCGGGCAGGTCATGGTGCTGCAGCGCTGCTGCTGGGTCGACGAGGCACGCGCGAACGCCACCCTCGAGCTGGAGCCGCTGCACGAGAGCCTGGCGGATGTCGAACGCTGGCTGGCCGAATGGACGACGACGGGCCTCTGGCTCGACGGCCGGCTGATCGGGATGTTCCGCACCCGCCTCGACGGACGTACGGGGCACATCGGCCGGCTCGCCGTCGTGCCCGACCTCCGCGGCCGGGGAATCGGCCGCCGGCTCCTCCGCCGGGCGATCGCCGAACTCGAGCCCGACTGCGACCGCCTCGAGCTCAGCACCGGCTCGGGCAGCGAGGGCAACCTCGCCCTCTACGCGAGCGAGGGCTTCGAGCGGGAGGCGGAGGAGGACGGCGTGGTCCGCCTGGGCAGGATCGTTCGCTCGGATGCCGGGAGCCTCGCCTCCTGAGGGTCGGAAGCCCGTCGCGGGAATCCCGGGATACGTATCGGAGAATCCCTTCTGGTCTCCGGAGGGCGACTCCGGCAGGATTGGACCCGAAACCACAGGGGAGGGTGTGTCATGGGGGGAATTCAGCCATCCGACGCGCGAGACATCGCGGAGAGCCACGACCGCATGTGGTGCGCCGACGGCGGTGACGGCGAGGTGCTCCTGATGCTGCATCCGGGCGGCACCGATGCGCGGGCGCTCGGCCCCTTGCGTGCTGAACTCATCGAGGACTACCGCATCGTCACCCCCGAGCAGCGCGGTCACGGCCACACCCCCGACCGTGACGGCGAGTGGCACTTCGCCGACATGGCTGCCGACACCGCGGCGCTCCTCGACGGGATGGAGGTCGGCCGAGCCCACGTCTTCGGGTGGAGCGCCGGTGCGATCGTCGGGCTTCATCTCGCGCTGTCGCGGCCCGAGCTGGTCGCCAGTCTGGTCTTCGGCGGCGCCCCCTTCCACGTCGAAGGGTGGCGGGCCGGGGTGCTGGACGGAGAACCACCGGCGTTCATGGCCGACGCATACGCCGAGGTGTCGCCGGACGGGGCAGCGCACTGGCCGACCGTCACGGCCAAGTCGAACCGGATGCACGAGAACGAACCCAGGCTGTCCGAAGACGATCTCGGCACGCTGGCGATGCCGGTCCTCGTGGTCCTGGGCGACGATGACGAGGTGCGATTCGACCACGCGATCCGCATGTACGAGACGCTGCCCGACGGCGAACTGGCGATCGTACCGCGTGCCACCCACGGCCTCATCGTGGAGAAGGCGGACCTCCTGGCCCGCCTCATCCGCGACTTCCACGCCCGAGGCGACGACAACGGCGTCGCCCCGATCCGCCGCCGCCCCTGAGGCATCACGGGGCGGAGGCGGCACAGGCCGGGGTTCGGCGTCGCGCATGCAGCGCATCAGAAGAGATACGTTTCGGAAATTCGCGGACTGACGGGCGGATCCTCGTGCTTCGTTGCCATCCCGTTGCACTTCGCGCTGTTATACGAAACATAAATGCACTAGCTTCGTTCCATGCACTCCCCCGAACCGGTGTCATCCACCCGAACGGCCGCCGCTTCGAGCACGACCCCGATCGTCGAACTCGCCGGCGTCAACAAGTACTTCGGCGACCACCACGTCCTCACCGATATCGACCTCTCGGTCGCCCCCGGCGAGGTCGTCGTCGTCATCGGTCCGTCGGGGTCGGGCAAGTCGACGCTGTGCCGCACCATCAACCGACTCGAGACGATCGACTCCGGCACCCTCACCATCGAGGGATCGCCCCTGCCCGACGAGGGCAAGGAACTCGCCCGGCTCCGCGCCGACGTCGGCATGGTCTTCCAATCCTTCAACCTCTTCGCCCACCGCACCGTGCTCGACAACGTCGCCCTCGGCCCCCGCAAGGTGCGCGGTCTCGGCCGCAAGCAGGCCGAGGAACGCGCCCGCGAGCTCCTCGAGCGCGTCGGCGTCGCCGACCAGGCCCATAAGCTGCCCGCCCAGCTCTCCGGCGGCCAGCAGCAGCGCGTCGCGATCGCCCGATCCCTCGCGATGCAGCCGAAGCTGATGCTCTTCGACGAGCCGACCTCGGCGCTCGACCCCGAGATGATCAACGAGGTCCTCGACGTCATGTCCGACCTCGCCGCCGACGGCATGACGATGATCGTCGTCACCCACGAGATGGGCTTCGCCAGACGCGTCGCCGACCGGGTCGTGTTCATGGCCGACGGGCGCATCGTCGAGGAGAAGGCCCCGGCGGACTTCTTCGACGCCCCGGAGACCGACCGGGCCAAAGACTTCCTCTCCAAAGTCCTCGCGCACTGATCCCCAGCGCGCCGGGCCGGCGGCGACGCCGACGGCCCACCACCTCCCATCCCCGAAGGAGTACACACGTGATGCACACGAAGCGAATCGGCGTGGCGGCGGTCGCCGTCGCCGGCCTCATCGCACTGACCGGCTGCAGCGGCGGCGGATCCAGTGCCGACGAGGCGAAGGACGACGCGAAGACCCTCACGGTCGGCATCAAGTTCGACCAGCCCGGCATGGGCCTGAAGCAGGGCTCGGAGTTCACCGGGTTCGACGCCGACATGGCACGCGAGATCGCCGAGCGCATGGGCTACGAGGTCGAGTTCACCGAGTCGGTCTCGGCGCAGCGCGAGACGCTCATCCAGAACGGCACGGTCGATATGATCCTCGCGACCTACACGATCAACGAGAAGCGCGACGAGGTCATCGACTTCGCCGGGCCGTTCTTCGTCGCCGGTCAGGATGTGCTCGTCCCCGCCGACGCTGACGACATCAAGGGCCCGGAGGACCTGAACGGCAAGACGCTCTGCGCCGTCGAGGGATCCAACTCCACCGAGCGCCTGCGCGACGAGTACGCCAAGGAAGCCCAGCTCTACCCGGCGCAGACCTACTCGGAGTGCATCGAGCTGCTCGCCGCCGGCACCGTCGACGCCGTCAGCACCGACGACGTCATCCTCGCCGGCTATGCCGCGCAGGACGAGTACGCGGGCCAGTTCAAGATCGTCGGCAAGCCCTTCTCCGAAGAGCCCTACGGCGTCGGCATCAAGCAGGACTCCGAGCTCTGCGAGCCGATCAACGAGGCCATCGAGGAGATCCTCTCGGACGGCACCTGGGAGAAGCTCGTCGCGAAGAACCTCGGCGACTCCTACACGCCGAACGCGGAGCTGAACCCGCCGAGCCCGCGCGGGTGCGACAAGAACCTCTGATCGGGCGAGTGGATCGGCCGAGCCGGCATCCACACCCTGATCCGCCGCCGGGCGATCCCGGCACCGGGTGACGGCGATCCGCACGGGTCGCCGTCACCGCCCCACCCCCGACCCCACGAACGGTGAACACGATGGACCAGCCTGATTCCGGCATCTGGGACGTGATGCTGCAGTACGACTACTTCGGGGCGTTCTGGGTCAGCATCCAGTTGACGTTCTGGGCGGCGGTGTTCTCGTTCGTGCTGGGCACCGTGCTGGCCATCATGCGGGTCTCGCCGGTCGGCAGCCTCCGCCGGGCGGCGACGATGTACGTCAACACCGTCCGCAACCTGCCGCTCACCCTCGTCATCCTCGCGTGCTCGCTCGGCCTGTGGGGGCAGCTCGGCGTCGTGCTCGCCTCCGAGGAGTCGAGCGATTTCATCTCCACCAACAGCTTCCGTCTCGCCGTGCTCGGCCTGACGCTCTACACCTCGTGCTTCGTGTGCGAGTCGCTGCGTTCGGGCATCAACACCGTTCCGGTCGGCCAGTCCGAGGCGGCCCGATCCATCGGCCTCGGCTTCGGCCAGGTCATGGGCCTCGTCATCCTGCCGCAGGCCATCCGCGGCGCGATCACGCCCCTCGGCAACACCCTCGTCGCCCTCGCGAAGAACACGACCGTGGCGCAGGCCGCCGGCGTCGTGCAGGCCTCGTCGTTCATGATCACGGCGATCGATCAGAACGGCAACATGATCTTCCCGATCTTCGTCGTCGTCGCGATCGGCTGGGTCGCCGTCGTCCTGCCGATCGGCCTCATCACGACATCCCTCTCCCGACGATTCGGAGTCAGCCGATGAGCGACACCCACCTCCTCTTCGACGCGCCCGGCCGCCGCACGCGCCGCCGGGTCGCCGTCCTGAACGTCTTCGGCACGCTCATCGTGCTCGGCATCCTCGTCTGGGTGCTGCTCGCCCTCGGCGAGAAGGGGCAGCTGGCCCCGAGCAAGTGGGAGCCGTTCCTGCAGCCCTCCGCGTGGCTCGACAACCTGCTGCCGGGTGCGCTTCGCACCCTCGAGGCGGCGGGGATCGCAATGGTCGCCTCGATCGTGTTCGGCCTCGTCTTCGGCATGGGCCGCCTCTCGCAGCAGCGGATCGTGCGTGCCGTCTCGACGGCGATCGTCGAGTTCTGCCGGGCCGTGCCGGTGCTGATCATGATGATCTTCCTGTGGTACCTGCTGTCGTTCAACCAGATCGTCGACGGCGAGCAGTCGCCGTTCGTGGCGGTCGTCATCGGCCTCACCCTCTACAACGGATCGGTCATCGCCGAGCTCGTGCGCTCCGGCGTGCACACGCTGCCGAAGGGGCAGGGCGAGGCGGGCCTGTCGATCGGTCTCACGCCCGGGCAGACGCTCCGCAACATCCAGCTGCCGCAGGCGCTGCTCGCGATGACCCCCTCGGTCGTCGCGCAGATGGTCGTCGTGCTGAAGGACACCGCGCTCGGCTACCTCGTCACCTACCCCGAACTCCTGCGGCAGGCGCGTCTGCTGGGCTCCTCGAACGGCAACCTGCTGCCGGCGCTCATCGTCGCCGGTCTCATGTTCCTCGTGATCAACCTCGCGCTGGGGTGGCTCGCCGAGCGGCTCTCGCGCACGCTCAGCCAGCGCACCTCCGCCCCGGTCAAGACGGGTGCGCCCGTCGACGAGGAGGCCGCGCCCGTTCGCTGATGACGTGGTCCGCCGGCTCGCGGGTAGGGTGACGGGATGGATATCCGCATCGCCGCGTACGGCGTCATCATCGACGACGGGCGGATGCTGCTCTCGCACTGGAACGCGAACGGCCGCAGCGGCTGGACCCTGCCCGGCGGCGGCCTCGAGGGCGACGAGCACCCCGTCGACGCCGCGGTCCGCGAGATCCGCGAGGAGACGGGCTACGACGCCGCGATCGACCGCCTGCTCGGCATCGACCGGTCGATCATCCCCCTCGCACACCGCATCGCCGGCGACGACGACCTCTATGCGCTGCGGATCGTGTACCGCGCGCACGTCACCGGCGGCCGCCTGCAGCACGAGATCGACGGTTCGAGCGACGAGGCGCGGTGGGTGCGGCTCGACGAGATCGACCGGCTGCGGCGCGTCTCGCTCGTCGACGTCGCACTGCGCCTCGAACGCGACGAACCCGCCGACGGGGTGCCGGCCGAGGTCTGATCCGCCGGCCCTGCCGGGTGTCGAAACGGGAACCGCCCGGTGCGGGAGCGGATCCCGAACCGGGCGGTTCGTCGTGGTGCCTCGGTGCCGGCCGCCATGATCAGAGCAGCCGGTGCGGCATGGCCGCGAGCTCGATGCTCAGCCGGTCGCGGCGGAGCAGCGCCTCGGCCTCGGCCACGGCGACGACGCTCACGGCGCGGTCGCGGTCTGCGGCGCGTTCGGCGCTGCGGCGGCTCCAGGCGAGCAGCGCGATGCCGGTGCGGCGTGCCACGCGCTGGCGCAAGGCCAGGCGCACGGCGGAGCGTTGCGGCGGGTGGGTGGTGATGAACTGCGTGGTCACGTCGATTCCTATCGATGAAGGGTGGTGCGCGGATGACGGCGCGCGGGCGCGCGCCGTCGTCGGACGGTCGCCGGGCACGACGAACGTCGATGGTGCGAGAAGAAGGATCAGCGGTGGATCGCCGATCCGGCCGGGGATGCGACCGGGCGTTGCTCCGGGAACCGGAGACCGGGCGCGGGTTGCGATGCCGACGGCATCAGCGGGAGCCGGCGGCACGCGTTGAGCGCGTGCACCGAGGCACGAACGGGCACGCTCCCGAAGGACGGCGTGCGCAGCGTGCTGTTAGCAGACCCCGGCGAGGAGGATGCCGCGTGGTGTGGATTCGAATCGATACTGAATCATCGGGCTCAACTCCTCTCGTTCGGTGAAACAGGGCCAGAAACCGAGCATAGTCAGACGCGATGACGGTGCGCAAGGGTTTTCCGAAAAACGCTCCACGAAGATGCCGGAGCGCGCTCGGGCATCCACTCGGGGACGCCGGAACGACCCCGCACGGGCGGGGTCGTTCTTCGTGGAACTCAGCCTTCGGGGTTCGAGCCCGGCTCGTCGTCGGCGACCCAGAGCTCGTCGTCGGCGCGGAACGTCTGCCAGACCGCGTAGACCACCGCGGCCGCCGCGGCCACGCCGGCGCCGATCGCGAGGTAGGTGCCGAAGCCGCGCTTCTTCTTCTGCGGCGGCAGAGCCTTCGGGGCCACACGGCCGACCGTGCGGCGCACACGCGCATCCTGGGCGATGTCGCCGATCGACAGCAGCGATCCGAGGACGCCGCCGGCCGTGTTCTCGACGGTGCGGCGCGCCTGGTGCGCGGCGGGGCGCACGTATTGCTCATACCCGTCTCGAACCCGCGGCACGACCTCTTCGCGCGTGACGTTGCCGAGCTGGCGGCTCGCCTCGCGGGCGACATGATTCGCCTGCTCGAGGACGGTCTGCTGGTTGTTCCAGAGGTCCTCGGCACTGCTGCGCAGTCGCTTGAGTTCCTTCCGGCGCGTGCGTGACAGGCTCATCTCGACCTCCATCAATCGGCAGCGAACTTCCTCCATCTTGCCACCCAACGGGCCCGAATCGGGGAGAGGACTCGGCGAGATCCCAGGCAGGGGGTGCGGATCCGCCCTCCGCGGCCGTCTCGCAAGGCCTCCGCCCAGGCCCGCTATGGGAGGATGGATGCCATGGCACACCCCACCGCTGTCGCGACCATCACCACGAACCTCGGGCCGATCAAGGTCGACCTCTACGGCAACCAGGCACCCAAGACCGTCCGCAACTTCGTCGGCCTGGCCACGGGCGACATCGAGTGGACGCACCCGGCCACCGGCGACAAGAAGAACGAACCGCTCTACGACGGCGTCGTCTTCCACCGCATCATCCCCGGCTTCATGATCCAGGGCGGCGACCCGCTCGGCCAGGGCATCGGCGGCCCCGGCTACCAGTTCGACGACGAGATCAGCCCCGAGCTCGACTTCACCGAGCCCTACGTGCTCGCCATGGCCAACGCCGGCATCCAGATGGGCCGCGGTACCAACGGCTCGCAGTTCTTCATCACCGTCGGCCCGACCACGTGGCTGCAGGGCAAGCACTCCATCTTCGGCAAGGTCACCGACGCCGCCAGCCAGGCCGTCGTGGACAAGATCGCGAGCGTGCCGACCGACGGCCGCGACCGTCCGCTCGACGACGTCGTGATCGAGCACATCGCCGTCGAAGAGGTCTAACCGCCCGTGACGAACACGGCCGGCTCCGGAGACACCTGCTACCGGCATCCGGACCGGCAGAGCTATGTGCTCTGCCAGCGATGCGGGCGCACCATCTGCCCCGAATGCATGACGCAGGCGCCGGTCGGCGTGATCTGCCCCGAATGCATGAAGGAGCAGCGCGCGCAGGCGCCGAAGACGAAGCCCGCCGTGCTCACGCGCGTGCGCTCGGCCGCCGGCCGCGGTGCGCCCGTCATGACCTACGGCATCATCGGGGTCACCCTGCTCGTCTTCCTGCTGCAGTGGATCCCCGGCCTCGACATCACGAACCGGCTGCTGTTCTCACCGCTGTACGTGAGCGATGCCGCACTCGCCGGGGTCGGCGGGCTCTCGTTCGAACCGTGGCGGCTGATCACGGCCGTCTTCGTGCACTCGACGGGGTTCGTGCTGCATGTCGCCCTGAACATGTACACGCTCTGGATCTTCGGGCAGCTGCTGGAAAGCCTGCTCGGTCGGTGGCGCTATCTCGCGCTGTATCTCATCGCCGGCCTCGGCGGTTCGGTCGGCGTCGTCTGGCTCGCCGAGCCGAACTCGGCCGTCGTCGGCGCCTCGGGGGCGATCTTCGGTCTGATGGGCGCGTTCCTCGTCATCCAGCGCCGCCTCGGCGGGCAGACCACGCAGCTGTTCGTGCTGCTCGGCATCAACTTCGTGATCGGCTTCCTGCCCGGGGTCAACATCTCATGGCAGGCCCACCTCGGCGGGCTCGTGGCCGGTGCCGTGGCCGGCTTCGTCTTCATGGAGACCCGGAAGCGCTCGCAGCGCACCCTGCAGGCCTGGCTGCTCGCGGCGATCGCGGTCGTGCTGCTCGTGCTGGCCGGCCGCTACCTGTACTTCCCGCTGCTCGGCTGAGTCGCAGGGCCGCCGCCGGCGGTTATCCACAACTTCTCCACATGTGGGGAGAGTTACACGGGTGTAATTGTGGGCGTTAAGGGGGACTCAGCGCCAGCGCGTCGTCATGAGGAAGCCGATGAAGGCGATCCCGAAGCCGATGAGGATGTTCCACGGCCCGAGACCGGGCACCGGAAGCGTGCCGCTCGAGACGTAGAAGACGATGATCCAGGCCAGCCCGAGCAGCATGAAGCCGAACATGACGGGCTTGAACCAGACGGCGTTGGGAGCCTCCTCGCCGCTCGGCTGCTCCGCGCGCTCGGGCTTCGATGATTTCGTGCGTGCCATGCCGACGATTCTAGCCTGCGAGGCCGGGCGGAAACAGCGTGACCTCAGCCCCTCGCAGCGCCCGGCGGTTAGACTCGCGCGTATGTCCGACCGCTCAGACCGTGCGACCCGTCGAGCCGCTCGGGCGGCAGCGGCCGATGCCGGCGATCTCGGGGGCCGCAACGGCTCCGCCCGCCCCCGGCACCGCGTGAGCGTCATCGGCGTCATCGGGGAGCTGCTGCTGACCGCCGGGGTGCTCATCCTGCTCTTCCTCGCCTGGCAGCTGTGGTGGAACGACGCGATCATGGCCGGTCAGCAGTCCGGCTCCGCCTCCTCGCTCAGCCAGCAGTGGGATCAGGCCGCCCGCGACCCGTCCGTGCCGCCGCCGGCGCCCGAGGACTACGGCGACCCGGTCGTCAGCGACGCGAAGCTCGCCAACGCCGAGACCTTCGCGATCATGTACGTGCCCCGCTTCGGCGAGGATTCCCAGCGCAACGTCGCCGAGGGCATCGGCCTGGACGTGCTGAACAGTTCCGAGCTCGGCGTCGGCCACTACCCCGAAACGGCCCGCCCGGGCGGCGTCGGCAACTTCGCGATCGCCTCGCACCGCAGCGCCTACGGCGGCGGCATGCACGAGATCGAACAGCTCCGCATGGGGGACAAGATCTACATCCAGACCCCGGACGGCTGGTACACCTACGCGTTCCGCGACTTCGAGTACGTCACGCCGACGACCCTCCAGGTGCTCGCGCCCGTGCCGCACCAGCCCGACGTCGCCCCGACGGATCGCATCATCGCGCTCACCACGTGCAACCCCATCTTCTCCACCGAAGAACGCATCATCGCCTATGGTGTTCTGGAGTCGTGGCGACCCGCGGCCGCCGGCCCGCCCGAGGCGATCGCGGCCGACGTCGCCGCGTGGAAGGAGTGAGCGTGTACGGTGCACTCTGGCGCGTCCTCCCCGGCCCCTGGTGGGTCCGGCTCATCATCCTGCTCGCTCTCATCGCTGCCGTCGTCTGGGCGCTCTTCACCTGGGTGTTCCCGTGGGTGGACGGCATCGTGAACCCCATCGAAGTCACGGTGAACCAATGACCCGCGTGCTCGTCATCGACAACTACGACAGCTTCGTCTACACGCTGAACAGCTACCTGCAGGAGCTCGGCGCCGAAACCGACGTCATCCGCAACGACGCCGTCGGCGAGGCCGGACTGCCCGCCGCGCTGGACGCCTACGACGCGGTGCTCCTCTCGCCCGGACCCGGAACCCCGGCCGGCGCGGGCGTCTCGATCGCCGTCGTCCACGAAGCGCTTCGGCGCGGGATGCCGTTGCTCGGCGTCTGCCTCGGGCACCAGGCCATCGCCGAGGCGTTCGGCGGCGTCGTCACGCAGGCCGAGGAGCTCATGCACGGCAAGACCTCGATCGTCGAGCACGACGACGACGCCTTCTACCGGGACGTGCCGCAGCCCTTCACCGCGACCCGCTACCACTCGCTCGCGATCGTCGACGGCACCCTGCCGCCCGAGATCGTCGTCACGAGCCGCACCCCCGGCGGCGTCATCATGGGCATCCGGCACGAGTCGGCCCCGATCACCGGCGTGCAGTTCCACCCGGAATCGGTGCTCACCGAGGGCGGGTACCGCATGCTCGGCAACTGGCTCGCCGCCGTCGGACTCGAGGGTGCGCGGGAAACGGCCGCGGGCCTCGACCCGCTGCTGCGCGCCGGCTGAGCCGCACCCGCCGGCTGACGCCGCACCCGGCTGCGCGGGCGCGCGCCGGCGCTGCGGGGCCGCCCGCGGGCGGCGGCGCACCCGCTACCGCTTGCCCGTGCAGTAGCGGAGCTCGACGTCCGAATGCTGCGGCACATCGCCCGGTGCGAGCGACTGGTGCAGGACGGGGTTGCCGTCGGCCTCCTTGCAGCTCGGGTCGGCGGTCGGGATCGCGTTCAGCTGCAGGTTCGCCGCCTGCAGCACCGCGCTCGCATCCGATACCGGCTGGCCGGTGAGATCGGGCAGGGTGACGTTGCCGCTCGAGAGCACGAGGTCCACGGCGCTGCCCGCCTCGAGCGTCTGGCCCTGCTCGGGCGAGGTGCCGAGCACGATGTCGGCGGCCACCGTCGGCGAGTTCTCACGCCGCTCGGCGCCGGCCTTCAGCCCGGCCTCGCTCAGCTGCAGCTTCGCATCCTCGAGGTTCTTGTTCCGCAGGTCGGGGACCTCGACGGGCTGCGGGCCCGTCGAGACCATCACGCGCACGTTCGTCTCGAGCCCGACGATCTCGCCGGCCTCGGGCAGGGTGCGCGAGACGAGCCCGGCCTCGACCTTCTCGTCGACCTCGTCGACGCGGGTCACCGTCAGCCCGAGCTCCTCGAGCTCGGCCTTCGCATCGTCGTAGACCTTGCCGGCCAGCTGCGGCACCTCGCGGGCATTGCTCGGGATGTCGTTGGTCGGCACGAGGTTGACCGCCCAGAACATGACGGCGACCACCACGACGACGACGGCGATGATCCCCGCCCAGATCCATGTCGCCGGAGGGCGCCGCTGCGTGCGGTGCATGGTCTCGTCCTCGGCGAGCTGGCGGAGGGCGAGCTCGGAGCTCGTCAGCTGGGAAGCCGGGGCGCCGAACAGCATCGCCGTCTCATCGGCTGTGTGGCGATTCACGGGTACCCGGCCGGCCGCGGCCTCGTCGACGTCCTCGCGGAACTCCGCGGCCGACTGATACCGGGCGTTTCGGTCCTTCGAGAGCGCGCGGAGCACGACGACGTCGAGGGCCGGAGAGACCCGCGGGTTCACCTGGCTCGGCTTGATCGGCTGCTCGCTGACGTGCTGGTAGGCCACCGCGACCGGAGTGTCGCCGCGGAACGGCGGGCGGCCCGTGAGCAGCTCGAAGAGCACGACACCCGTCGAATACAGGTCGGTTCGGGCATCCACCGTCTCGCCCTTGGCCTGCTCGGGGGAGAAGTACGAGGCCGTGCCGAGGATCGCGGTCGTCTGCGCGACCGTCGTCGCCGAATCCGACACCGCCCGGGCGATGCCGAAATCCATGACCTTCACCTGACCGGCGGTGGTGATCATGATGTTGCCCGGCTTGATGTCGCGGTGCACGACGCCGGCGCGATGCGAGTACTCGAGGGCCGTCAGCACACCGTCGATGATGCGTACCGCGGCCTGCGGTTCGACCGGGCCGTCGGCGATGATGTCCTTCAGCAGCCGGCCCTCGACGAACTCCATGACGATGAAGGGCAGCTGCACCTCCTGCCCCGCGGAGTCGGTGACCGTCTCCTCGCCCGCGTCGAACACGCGCACGATCGTCGGATGCGCCATCCGCGCCGCCGACTGCGCCTCCTGGCGGAACCGCATGCGGAACGCCGGATCGGTCGCGAGCTGCGGCTTCAGGAGCTTGATGGCGACGCGTCGGCCGAGGCGCAGGTCGTCGCCCGCATGGACGTCGCTCATGCCGCCACGACCGATGAGGGCGCCGACGCGGTATCGACCCGCGATCAACCGTCCTTCATCGCTCATACGCAGCTCCGTTCACTGTTGGGCAGGGGTCGTCGGTTCAGCCGTCGCCTTCTTCGTCGCCGGGCGGGGTCGTGGGCTGAGGAGCCGCGAGCACCGTCACCGACGTCGTCGGCGAGTTCGGCGAGCTCAGCTTCCCGCAGTAGTACATGAACGACACCTCGAAGTCCTGATCGGGGGCGTCGAAGCTGAGCTCGGTCGTCGTCGGCCCGACCGGCGCGGGCGCGCTGCCGGCCGAGACGTTCACCTGGTAGCCGGAGAGCGACTGCCCCGCCGGGCAGCTCTGGGCCGGCCAGCTGACACGCACCTGGCTGCCCGGGATGACCGCGCTGGACGGGGACACGTTCGGCGCGCTGCCGGGGGCCGCGGGCTGTTCGGGGGCCGTCAGGTAGGTGAGCGTGATCGTCGTGCCCTGCTGGACCTCGCCCGAGGGGCTGACGTCGGAGACGGTGTTCTCGGCCTGCGGGTCGGTCGCGGCCGCACCCGGCTGCGCCTCGGTCGCCAGACCCATCTGCTCGAGCACGCCGCGCGCCTCGTCGATGTTCATGCCGATGAGCGCGTTGCGGTCGACCGTCACGGTCTGCGGGGCCTCGCTCGTCTCCGGCGGCTCCTCCGACTGCGTCTGCGTCTGCGTCGGGCGGGTCGCCGGCGTCGAGGTCGTCGTGGGCGACCCGTTGTTCGAGTTCACGATCAGGGCGACGATCGTGCCGATGAGCACGATCGCGAGGATCGCGATGAGCACGATCAGCGGCCACGTCCAGGGGCTGCGCTTCTTCTTCTCGCCCTCTTCCTCGCCCTCGTCGCCGGCCTCCCCGTCCTGGGCGGAGAGCACCGTCGTCGCGGCCGTCGGCGCGCCGTTCTGCCGCGGCATGAGCATCGTCGCGCCCGTGAGCGTGCCGTTCGCGCCGAGCACCGCCGGAACCGCAGCGGCTGCGGCCTGGATGTCGCCGCGTCGCAGCGCCTGCGCGGCACGCGCGAGATGCGCGGCCGACTGCGGCCGATCCGCCGGGTTCTTCGCGATGCACGCATACACGAGGTTGCGCACCGGCTCCGAGACCGTCACCGGCAGATCCGGCGGCGTCTCGTTGATCTGCGCCATCGCGATCGCGACCTGCGACTCGCCCGTGAACGGGCGACGGCCCGCGAGGCATTCGTAGGCGACGATGCCGAGCGAGTAGATGTCGGTCGTCGGGCTCGCCGGGTGGCCGGAGGCCTGCTCGGGCGAGAGGTACTGCACCGTGCCCATGACCTGGCCGGTCGCCGTCAGCGGCACCTGGTCGGCGATGCGGGCGATGCCGAAGTCGGTGATCTTCACCCGCCCGTCGGGCGTGATGAGCAGGTTGCCCGGCTTGATGTCGCGGTGGACCAGGCCGGCCGCGTGCGCGGCCTGCAGGGCCGCGGCCGTCTGCGCGACGATGTCGAGCACCTTGTCGGTGGAGAGCACGTGCTCCCGCTCGAGGATCGTGGAGAGCGCCTCGCCGGGCACGAGCTCCATGACGAGGTAGGCGCTGCCCTCCTCCTCGCCGTAGTCGAAGACGTTCGCGATGCCCTCGTGGTTCACGAGGGCGGCGTGGCGCGCCTCGGCGCGGAAGCGCTCGAGGAAGCCGGGGTCGCCGAGATACTCGTCCTTCAGGATCTTGATGGCGACCTGACGGCCGATGACGAGGTCGGTGGCTTTCCACACCTCGCCCATGCCGCCGATGGCGATCCGGGACTGCAGTTCGTAGCGTCCCCCGAAGGTCAGCCCTGCGCTCGGTCTCATTTGTTCAGCACCGCCTCTAGTACCTGTCTCGCCACGGGTGCGGCAACGAGGTTGCCGTATCCGTCCTGCCCAAGTCCCCCGCCATCTTCCACGACCACGGTGATCGCATACTGAGGGTCGTCGGCGGGGGCAAAACCGGTGAACCAGAGAGTGTACGGGTCACTCTCGCCGTTCTCCGCCGTACCCGTCTTACCGGCCACGCTGACGCCGTCTATTCTTGCATTACTCGCGGCGCCGTTCTCGACGCCGTTGACCATCATCTCGGTCATCGTCTTGGCGGTTTCCTCACTGATCGCCCGGCCGAACTCGGAACCCTGGAACGTCTCGAGCGTCGAGAAGTCCGGGGCGACGATCTTCTCGATCACGTTCGGGTTCATCACGACCCCGCCGTTGGCGATCGCGCCGGCCACCATCGCCATCTGCATCGGCGTCGTGCGCACATCCCCCTGCCCGAACGCGGTGAGCGCCGTCAGCGCATCGTCGAGCTGCTCGGTCGGGTAGACGCTCGCCTCGGTGCCCATCGGGATGTCGAACTCGGTGTTGAAGCCGAACTTCTCGGCCTGCTCGCGGATCGCGTCGTCGCCGAGCTCGATGCCGAGTTCGGCCATCGGGATGTTGCAGGAAAGGCGCAGGGCCGTCGCCAGGGTCACCTCGGCTCCGCCGCCGCAGTTGCCCCCCTCGGTGTTGCGCACGACCGAATCCGTGCCCGGCGGGGTGAACTCCGTCGGGTTCGGGAAGGTCGACTCGGGCGTGTACTTGCCCGACTCCAGCGCCGCGGCCGTCAGCACGAGCTTGAACACGGAGCCGGGAGGGTTCATGTTGCCCCCGGTGGCCCGGTTGTACAGCGGGTTCGACGGATCCGCGACGAGCGCGTCGTAGGCCCCGAGGGCCTCCTCGCCGTCGTGCACGGCGAGCGTGTTCGGGTCGAACCCGGGGGTCGAGTACATGGCGAGGATCTTGCCCGTGCTCGGCTCGGAGAGGTACACGGCGCCCCGATACCCGGCATTGGTCAGGGCATCCTGAGCGGCCTGCTGCGCGACCGGGTCGATCGTGACCTCCACCGAGGCGCCCTTCGGGTCCTGGCCCGAGACCAGCCGCAGCAGCGAATCGAAGAACTGAGAACTCGAGGTGCCGCTGAGGTACGCGTTGGCGCTCCGCTCCAGGCCCGTCGGCTCGCCGTTGACCGGCAGATACCCCGTCACGGCCGCATACAGCGGGCCGTTCGCGTACACCCGCTGGAACTGGTATCGGTCGTCGCTCGGCTTCGAATAGGCGATCGGCTCCCCGTCGACGAGGATCGGGCCGCGCTCGACGCTGTAACTCGCATACAGGGTGCGCGAATTGCGCGGATCGTCCTTCAGGTTCTCGGCCTGGAAGTACTGGATGATCGTCGAGGAGACGAACAGGGTCACGAACATCAGCATCGCCAGGATCGCGACCCGCTTGAGTTCACGGTTCATCCGTCGATCACCAGCCTCGGGTGGTTGCGGATCGTGTCGGACAGGCGCAACAGCAACGCCACGATGATCCAGTTGGCGACGAGCGAGGATCCGCCCGCCGCGAGGAACGGCGTCGTCAGGCCCGTGAGCGGGATGACCCGGGTCACGCCGCCGACGACGATGAAGATCTGCAGCGCCACGACGAACGAGAGGCCGACGCCGAGGAGCTTGCCGAAGTCGTCCTGGCCGGCGAAGCCGATGCGGAAGCCGCGGGCCACGAACAGCACGTACAGGACGAGGATCGCGAACAGCCCGCCGAGGCCGAGCTCCTCGCCGAGGCTCGCGATGATGTAATCGCTCTGGGCGACGGGGGTGATCTCCGGCATCCCGCGCCCGAGGCCCGTGCCGATCAGCCCGCCGTTGGCGAGGCCGAACAGGCCCTGCACGAGCTGATAGCTGCCGCCGGGGTCGCGATCGTAGATGTCCGGATTGAAGGCGTCGAGCCAGTTCACGACGCGCGCGTTCACGTACTCGAGCGAGCTCGCGGCGATGATCGCACCGCCGAAGAAGAGGACGAGGCCGATGAGCACCCACGAGAAGCGGCCCGTGGCCACGTACAGCATCACGAGGAACAGGCCGAAGTACAGCAGACCGGTGCCGAGGTCGCGCTGGAAGACGATGACGGCCATCGACAGGGCCCACACCACGAGCAACGGCCCGAGATCCCGCACCCGCGGGAAGCGCATGCCGAGGAACTTCGTGCCGACCATCGACAGCGAATCCCGCGCACGCACGAGGTAGCCGGCGAAGAACACCGCCAGGGCGATCTTCGCGATCTCACCCGGCTGGAACGTCGCGAAATCGCCGAAGCCGATCCACACCTGCGCCCCGTCGCGACGCTGCCCGAGGCCCGGCACGAGCGGAAGCAGCAGGAGGACGATCGCGATGAGCCCCGACAGGTAGGTGTAGCGGAAGAGCACGCGGTGGTTGCGGATCAGCAGGATCGTCACGATCGCCGCGACGATCGCGATCGCACTCCACGCCACCTGGCGGACGGCCGCGGACTCCCAGCCCGCATCCTGCTCGGCGATGTCGATGCGATAGATCATCGCGATCCCCAGGCCGTTCAGCACCGTCACGATCGGCAGCAGGAACGGGTCGGCGTCGCGCGCCACGAACCGCATCGCGATGTGCATCCCGAAGGCGAGGACCGTCAGGCCCGCCCCCAGCAGCACGAGCTGCGTGTCGATGTGGCCGAGGGCGCCGAGCTGGACGAGCACGATCGCCGCACCGTTGATGACGCACGCGAACACGAGGAGCGCGAGCTCCAGGTTCCGCAGCTTCTGCGGCAGGCGGATCCGGCCGACCGGCTTCGTCTTGGCCGCCTTCGCCCCGTTCGCCGGGCGGGGCTGCGCCGGGATCTGCTCAGTCAAGTGACGCCTCCAGACGCTCGACGATCGCACGCGCATCCGACAGGGAATCGGCGCTGATGGTCTGCTCGATCCGCTGCTGGTCGTAGGTGCGCAGCTCCGACACGTCGACCTCGGTCTCCTCGTGCAGCTCGTGCAGCGAGATCGGCCCGAGGTCCTGCTGGATGCCCTGGAAGATCGCGACGCGCCCGTTCGACTCGCCCACGTAGTACCGGGTCTGCGTCCACTGGTAGCCGAGCCCGAACACCGCGACGATCGCCACGACGAGCAGGGCGATCCAGAACCCCCAGACGATGCGCCGGCGCCGGCGCCGGCGGGCGTCCTCCTCGATGATCTCGTCGAAGTACTCCTCGCTGTCCGGCTCGAAGTGCGTCTCCTGCACCGGATGCGGGCGGAACGGGGTGAGGCGGATGCCGCGTGGCTTGACCGGCTCGGCCGCCGCGCCGAACGCGAGCGGGGCCGCCGCAGAGCCCACGATGAGCGGCGGCGTCTCGGGAGCCGGCGGTTCGCCGATATCGACGAGCACGACCGTCACGTTGTCGGGGGCGCCGGCATCCAGCGAGGCCTTCACGAGCCGGTCGGCGACGAGCTTCGCACTCGCCTCCGAATCCAGCAGCTCGTGCAGGGTCTCGAACGACACGAAGCCCGACAGACCGTCGGAGCAGATCAGCCAGCGGTCGCCGGCGCGCGTGTCGAGCACGAGCGTGTCGATCTCGGGGGTCGACTCGACATCGCCGAGGACGCGCATGAGCACCGAACGGCGCGGATGCACCATCGCCTCTTCGGCCGTGATGCGCCCCGAGTCCACCAGCCGTTGCACGAAGGTGTGGTCGGTGGAGATCTGGCTGAGCTCGCCGCCGCGCAACAGGTAGATGCGGGAGTCGCCGATATGGGCGATCGCGACCCGGTCGCCCTCGACGACGATGCCGCTGAACGTCGTGCCCATCCCGGTGAGCTCGGTGTGCTCGGCGACCGTCTCGGCCAGGCGTCGGTTCGCCTCCAGCAGCGCCTCCTCGAGGCCGACCGCCGCCTCGCGGGCATCGCCGAAGTCCACGTCGGCGCGCTGCATGTACTGCGTCGTGATCGCGCTGGCGACATCGCCGCCCGCATGCCCGCCCATGCCGTCGGCGACGAGGAACAGTCGCCGCCCGGCATAGCCGGAGTCCTGGTTGTTCGAACGGACCCTGCCGACGTGGGAGACCGCCGCGCTCGCCTTGACCGAGGCCATGGACTACCGCCGGAGCTCGAACGTCGTCGCCCCGACCTTCACCGTGGCTCCGAGCGGGACCGGGACGGGCACGGTCACGCGGGAGCCGTCGAGGAAGGTGCCGTTCGTGGAATCGAGGTCTTGGAGCATCCACCCGCCGTTCCACAGCATGAGCCGAGCGTGGTGGGTGGAGGTGTAGTCGTCGCGGATGATGATCGCCGAATCGCTCGAGCGGCCGATCGTGATCTCGTCGCGGCCGAGCGGGAACTCCGCACCGGCCTTCGGCCCCGACGTGATCACGAGCTTCGAAGCGTTCTCGGCCGTCGCCTGACCCCCAGGCTGGGGCGGGGCCGCGGCGGTGGGTGCGGATGCCGGGAACGCCGCCGCCACCGGGGCTTCGGCCTGCTGCGCCGGCTGCAGCTTGCGCACGCGCTGCCCGAACAGGTCGCTGCGCAGCGCGTACACGATCGTGAACACGAAGATCCACAGCAGCAGCAGGAAGCCGAGCTGCAGGACGACGAGGGTCAGTTCACTGGGGTTCGTCATGAGGCGGGCCCCCACATGGTCGGGTCGTGCCGTCTGCCGGCCGGCTGGGCGCCGCCGGATGCCTGTGCGATCACCCGGAACACGATACGGCTGCGACCGATGGAAATCACCGAATCGGGTTCGAGCACGGCATCCTTCACCGGGGCGCCGTTCAGTTGCGTGCCGTTCGTCGAGCCGAGGTCGCGCACGCGCGCCCGCCGCCCGTCCCACTGCACCTCGGCATGCTTGCGCGAGGCGCCCGAATCGTCGAGGGTGACGTCGGCGTCACGGCCGCGCCCGATGATCGTGCGGCCCTTCGTGATCGGATAGCGGCGACCGGCGACGTCGAGCACCGGCGTCCAGGCGACCTCGCCCTTCACACTGTGCGAATCGATCTGCACGATGCCGACCGAAAGCGACTCGTCGGGCGCGAAGCCGATGGTGATGCCGCCGGCGAACTGGAAACCCTGGCTCGCGGCATGCCGCTGCACGACGCCGGTGAGCTCGTCGATGAGCGCCGGGCCGAGGCCGGCCATGCGGTCGTAGTCGTCCTGCGCCATGCGCACCGTGAAGGTGTTCGGCACGAGCACGCGGTCGCGCGAGACGATCGCCGCGTTCGTGTCGATCTCGCGTTTCAGCGCCGAACTGATCTCCACCGGCTGGAGTCCAGAACGGAAGGTCTTCGCGAACGCGCTGTTCACGGCGCGCTCGAGACCCTTCTCGAAGTTGTCCAGTAGGCCCACAGGTCTCCCGATCCGGTTGGCGTGGTTCTGTTGCATGTTAGCCGTACCCGCTGGATCGGCGCCGATGGATCTGCCGTCCTCGCCGAATCCGGCGCCTCACGGCATCCGCTCAGTCGACCGTCAGGCCCGCCTCGGCCTCGTCGACGTCGACGTCGAGGGAGATCGTCGGGATCGAGGCCGTCAGCAGCGTGCCGTCGGAACGGCGCACCCCGCTCATCCCGTGCACCGACGGACGGCCGCGCAGGCGCGGACCCTGCCCGTCGAGGGGCACCGTGACCTCCTCGCCGGCGACGACGAGCACATCCCGGCCCCGCACCGACACGCGTGCCTCCTCGCCCGTCTCGAGCTCGAAGGAGATCGAGGCGTGCTCGATCCGCACCCGGAGCCGCGCACCGGCGATCGTCAGACGGAACACGAGCCGTTCCCAGCCGTCCGGCAGACGCGGGTCGAAGGTGAAATGCGAATTGTGGTCGCGGAAGCCGCCGAAACCGTAGGCGATCGCCTCCCACACCCCGCCGGTGGATGCCACATGCACCCCGTCCGAGGCGTTGTGATGCAGATCGGCCAGATCCACGAACAGACTCGCCCGGAAGTAGCGCATCGCCAGCTCGTGATACCCGACCTCGGCCGCGATGATCGACTGCACGACCGCCGAAAGCGTCGAATCGCCCGTGGTCAGCGGGTCGTAGTACTCGAAATTCGCGCGCTTCTGCGCATCGGTGAAGCGGTCGCCCTGCAGGAACAGGGCAAGCACCACATCCGTCTGCTTCAGCACCTGGAAGCGGTAGATGACGAGCGGGTGGTAGTGCAGCAGCAGCGGCAGCCGGTCCTCGGGCGTGTGCTCGAGATCCCACAGCTCCTTCTGCAGGAACTGCGAATCCTGCGGGTGGATGCCGAGCTGCTCGTCGTAGGGGATGTGCATATGCGCCGCCGCGCGCCGCCACTCGGCGACCTCGCCGGCGGTGAAGCCCAGCCGGTGGACCGCCCGCTGATACGCCTCCGGATCCTCCACCTGCACGTGATCGACCGCGGCCGCCGCCGCCTGCAGGTTCGCCCTGGCCATCACGTTCGTGTACAGGTTGTCGTTCACGACCGTCGTGTACTCGTCCGGCCCCGTGACGCCGTGGATGTGGAACACGTCGTCCTCGCCGACGCGCCAGAACCCCAGGTCCTCCCACATCCGCGCCGTCTCGACGAGGATGTCGATGCCGCCGTGGGCGAGGAACTCGACATCTCCCGACGCCCGCACGTACTGCATGAGCGCGAAGGAGATATCGGCGTCGATGTGGTACTGCGCGGTGCCGGCCGCGTAATACGCGCTCGACTCGAGGCCGTTGATCGTGCGCCACGGGAACAGTGCCCCGCGCTGATTCATCTCCAGAGCCCGGGCCCTGGCCGCATCCAGCATCTTGTGCCGGAATCGCAGGACGTTGCGTGCGACCGCAGGCGAGGTGTAGCTGAGGAACGGCATCACATACACCTCCGAGTCCCAGAAGTAGTGGCCGCCGTAACCCGAGCCCGTCACGCCCTTCGCCGCCACGCCGCCGCCGTCGGTTCGGGCCGTCGCCTGGGCGAGCTGGAACAGGTTCCAGCGGATCGCCTGCTGCAACTCGGACTGCGGCGTCACCTCGACATCCGCACGGTCCCAGAAATCGTCCAGCCACGCCCGCTGCTCGGCGAAGAGCCGCCCGACGCCCTGATCCCGGGCCCGATCCAGCGCCCGCTCGCTGCGGCCGGCCAGCTCTCGCACCGGCACCGCCGCGCCCGTGTGGTAGCTCAGGATCTTCGTCACCCGGATCGGCTTGCCCGGCTGGGCGCGGATCCGGTAGCTGTGCTCGGCGAGGTCCTCCTCGACGATGCCGCGCTCGGTGTACTCGTTGTCGGTCGTGATGCGATGATCGGCGCCGACCACGATCGTCATGCCCGAATTCGTGCACTGATAGCCCAGCTGATAGCGGCCCGCGTTCTCGCGCTGCAGCCGCGGCTGCAGCACCCGGTCGGTGAACTGCTCCGCCTTGCGCGGGTCGAAGGTGCCGTCGGTGACCTGCGGCACCCGCGAACGGTACTCGTCACGGCCGTCCTGCCGGTTGATGATCTGGCTCGAGATCGTCACCGCCGCAGGAGCATCCAGCAGCTCCACCTCGTAATCCACCACGGCGATGTGCCGGTCGATGAAACTCGTCATCCGCCGGCTGGTGATCAGCACCTTCTTGCCCGACGGCGTCCGCCACTCGATCGAACGCGACAGCGACCCGAGCCGGAAGTCGAGACGCCGCTCGTAGTTGAGCAGCTCCGCCTCGGTGATGATGAGCGGCTCGTCGTCGACGTACAGACGGATCACCTTGCCGTCGGGCGCGTTCACGATCGTCTGGCCGACACGCGCGAAGCCGTACGCCTCCTCGGCGTGGCGGATCGGCCACGTCTCGTGGAACCCGTTCACGAAGGTGCCTTGCAGATACCCCGTGCGGCCCTCCTCGACATTGCCGCGAAGACCCAGATACCCGTTGCCGACCGCGAACAGCGTCTCGGTGCGGCCCTGATCGGCCTCGCTGAACTCGGTCTCGACGAGCGCCCACTCCTCGATCGGGAAGCGGCCGCGGTTCAGCGGGTCGTCGTCGGCGAATCTCACCGGGGGTGTTCCTTTCCCTGCAGGGCATCGAGCTCGGCACCGGCATCCGCCGGCACGATCTCCGAGCCTCTCACGGCCGGCACCAGATCCGCGAGGTCCTTCACGACGAGCTCCGCACCCAGCTCGGCCAGGCGCGCCGCGCCGACGCCGCGATCCACGCCGATGACGATGCCGAAACCGCCCGCCGCGCCGGCCTGCACGCCGCTCTCCGCATCCTCCACCACCGCGCAGGCGGCAGGCGGCAGGCCGATCAGCTCGGCCGCACGCAGGAACGTGTCGGGCGCGGGCTTGCCGGGCAGATGCTGCGCCGAGGCGACCGCGCCGTCGACGACCACCGGGAAACGGTCGGCGATGCCGGCAGCCTCGAGCACCGCGGGGGCGTTCTTCGAACTCGACACGACCGCCACCCGGCATCCCGCCGCCTGCACGGCGTCGAGGAACGCGACCGAGCCCGGGTATGCGGTGACGCCCTCCTCGTCGAGGGTCTCGGTGAAGAGGGCGTTCTTGCGGTCGCCGAGGGCGCGGACGGTGTCGGTGTCTTCGGTGTTCTCGCGGGCGGTGTCTTTGGGGGCGGTGGATGCCGGGGGAGCGGTGCTCGCGGCATCCGCACCCGATGACCCGTCGCCCTCGGGCAGCACGATGCCGCGACTGGCCAGCAGCGCCCGAACCCCGTCGTAGCGGGGCTTGCCGTCGATGCACGCGTAATAGTCGTCGTCCGTGTACGGCGCAGCCCCGCGCGCGGCGAGGAACGGCGTGAACAGGCGCGACCACGCGTGCATGTGCACGACCGCGGTCGGCGTGAGCACGCCGTCGAGATCGAAGAGGTAGCCGCGGATGACGCTCGGATCGAGCGTCGCGGCACTGTCGCGTGAGGGCACGGCGGTCCTTCCTCCCGAAGCCCGGGCCTGGCGCAACCCGCACTTCGATGCTATGCGGCGGGCCCCGGCTGCGCGAGTGCCCTTCACACGCTTCACTGGGTCGGGGCGGGCGTGGGCGGGCGTCCGCGCCGGGGTCCGGCCCGGGGTCCAGCCCTCTGGCCCGGGGGTCGGCCCGGGGTGGCCCTGGGTCGGCCCTGGTCCGGCCCAGGCCCGGCCCGAATGGGAATCTCAGCCGGGAGGTGTTAGTCTCTGTTGGCTGGTGCGCGATGCGTGCCGGTGCTCACGCGCGAGTGGCGGAATTGGCAGACGCGCTGGCTTCAGGTGCCAGTACTCGCAAGGGTGTGGGGGTTCAAGTCCCCCCTCGCGCACGAGACGACGGCCCCGGCGGAACCACGGTTCCCCGGGGCCGTCGGCGTGTGCGGCGTTATTCCCGACCGCAGCGGCTCCTGCGTGCAGCGAGGGGTCGCGCGGCGTCTGTTTCACTCGCGGCCTCGGCGACGCTCGAACCGGCGGCTTTGCCGGCGGGAGGCTAGGAGTGCCGATTTCCCGTGGGAGTGCCGGGAAGTCGGCACTCAGGCGGGAGATCGGCACTTCTGGCAGCGACAGCGGTGCGGCTGGAGCGGAGGGCGACCGGGCGGCGGCAGCTGTTCCGCTCGCGGCCGGCGCGTGCCAGGATCGGCACGTGGATGTCGAAGAGGCCCAGTGCCGGCGGGGCTCCTCGTGGCGATCGCGCTCGGCATCCTCGAGCCGACCCTGTTCCTGCCGGCATCGCTCATCATCGTCGGCGCCCACTATCTCACCTTCATCTCGCTCTATGGCATCCGCCTGTACGGAGTGCTCGCCGGCGTGCTCGTCGGGATCGGCGCGGTCGCGCTGTTCTGGATGCCCGGCATTCGCGGGATCAGCGGATGGATCGGCGCGGCCGTGCTGCTCGCCGCCGCCGTGCCGCTGTACCTCGGCTCGCGTGCGGCGATGCGCGAACCGTCGGCGGACCCGGCGGCAGCGTAGGAGTGCCGATCTCCCGTAGGAGTGCCGAATTGCTGCCGGAGTGCCGATTCTCCGCCGGAGTGTCGATCTCCTGCTGGAGTGCCGATCTCCCGCGAAGCGACGCGTAGGAGTGCCGATCTCCCGTGGGAGTGCCGGGAAGTCGGCACTCCGGCGGGAGATCGGCACTTCTGGCTGCTGGCGCGGGCGGGCAGGGGACCGGGCGACGGGGGAAGCGGGCGCGGGTGCCGTCGCCGGCGGGGCGGATCTCGGGGTGGATGCGAAGAGCTCCTCGAGCAGGACGCGGAGCTCGAGGCGGGCCAGCGGTGCGCCCGGGCAGGCGTGCACTCCGCGCCCGTAGACGAGGTTCAGGGCCGGGTCGCGATCCACTCGGAACTCCTCGGGGTCGCCGAAGCGCGGCGAGGTCGCGGTTCGCGGCCGCCCAGTAGACCATGAGGCGCGCCTCGGTCGGGATGACGCGGCCGCCGAGTTCGACCGGTTCGGTCGTGCGGCGGCGGTTGCCGACGAAGGGGTCGTCGATGCGGATGAGCTCGTCGGTGACCGCGTCGGCGAGCCCGGGATGTGCGCGCAGCATCCGCTGCCGTTCGGGATGCCGGGCGAGGGCGGCGACGACGATGCCGACGGATGCCGCGATCGTCGACAGTTCGCCGACGGTCCAATTGCGATCGTCGAGACGATTTCCTCGTCGCTGAGCGGCCGGCCGTCGACGTGTTCGGCGAGCAGTCGCCCCGTCGGGTCGTCGCGCTCGCCGCTCGCACGGCGGTCCGCGAGCTGCTCGCGGATGTAGCCGTCGAACTCGTTCGCGACCTCTTCCATCGCCGCACGATCGAGCTCCCGGGTGGCGCGCCGGTTCTTCTCGGTCCACGCCCGCATGGGGGCGCGCAGCCGTTCGGGCCAGCCCATGAACGCGACCTGCACATCGTTCGCGAACGGTTCGCCGAGCTCGGCGTGCCGTCGATCTCGCCCTGGGTGCTCTTCCCGGTCAGCCAGGACACGCACGACGGGCACCGCCAACGTTGCGATCCCTGATTCACCGCATGATTCCGCGGCTCGACCGAGATCCCATCCACTCCTCTTGACCGATAACCCGGCCTTCGTGGCACTACTTCGGCAGCAGCTCGTCCGAGATGTAGCGCACGAGGATCTCCTTCATTGCGGTGATCGTGATTCTGGGTGACCCCGTGAGGTACTGGATTGCGAGCCCGTCGGTCATCGCAGTGAGCCGATGGGCCACCGTCTCCGGATCGACGTCGGAGCGGAAGATGTTCTGGCGCTTCCCGCGCTGAACAGTGCGTTGCACCGTTTCATACCACCGGTCGTAGTATCCCTGGTGCGCCGTGCGCAACTCGGGGCGCACGGTCGCCTCCGCCCAGAACTGCACCCAGATCGACCACTCGTCGCGCAGCTCCCCCATCCGGGGCAGCTGCATATCGATGAGGGTCAGCAGGCGCTCGTGGGCGTCATCGATGCGCTTGAGCACGTCGCTCTGGCGGTTGAACGCGCGATCCACTGCGTGCATGAGCGCATCGTTGAGCAGGTCGTGCTTGCCGTCGAAGTGGTAGTGCACGAGGCTCGTGCTGATCCCGAGCTCACGCGCGACGTCGGAAACCCGCACGGCGTGGAAGCCGCGCTCCGCGATCAGTCGAGCGGTGGCATCGAGGATTCGTGCGCGGGTGCTCTTCGCCTCGCCGGGTTCGTCGGCGCGGGAGATCGGGGCTTTCTCCGACGGCCTCGACGGCGAGGTACCAGCGGGCGACGGGCCGGCGGCGTTGCGGGCGCGCGAATTCATGAGTCGAGTGTAGCCGTGCCATGCCGTCCCGACCTGAGATTGACTGCTCGATCAGTCGCTCGCTACCGCCTACCACCGCGGTTCGCACGCGCCCCCATTAAGCGGGGCATATCCGGGCTTCGGTTGACACTGACTCTGGAGTCAGCATAACCTCGCTCCGGAGTCGAGCTGCTTCCTGTGGCCTCGGGCTTCGAGTAGCGCGTGAGCGCCACGGTAAATGAGGAGACGAAGATGTCTGAATTGCTGGGGAGCTCCCCGGGCTCACGGGTGCTGCGGTCTGACGCACTGAGCGGGAAAGTCGTGCTCGTCACAGGAGCCGGAAGTGGAATCGGTCGCGCGATCGCGCTCGACGCGGCACGCGCAGGCGCCTCGCTCGTTCTCGCCGGTCGTCGCGAGGAGCCGCTGCTGGCCACCCGCGACGAAGCCGCGCTCGTGGGGGCGGACTGCCTCGTCGTGACTGCCGACATCCGTGAAGCCGACCAGGTGACCAGCATGGTCGATGCCGCGCTCGATCGGTTCGGCGCCGTCGATGTGCTCGTCAACAACGCGGGCGGCCAGTTCATGGCACCGGCCGAGGACATCACGCCGAAGGGGTGGCGCGCGGTACACCGGCTCGCCGTCGACGGCAGCTGGATGGTGACCCGAGAAGTCGCGACACGTTCGATGATCCCCCGGCTGAGCGGTGTGATCTTCTTCATCGGATTCTCTCCGAGGCGAGGGATCCCTCAGATGGTGCATGCGACCTCGGCGCGGGCGGCGCTTGAGAACCTCGCGTCCGGCCTGGCGCTCGAGTGGAGCCAATACGGGATCCGCACGCTCTGCGTGAACCCGGGCACCATCGACACCGAGGGATTGCAGCAGCAGTACGACGAGTCTGCTCGCCGTGAGTGGGCCCAGGGAGTTCCGCTGGGCAGGCTGGGCACGGAGTGGGATGTGTCGGCGTTGGTCACGTTCCTCGCGACGCCGGCGGCCTCGTTCATCACCGGAACCCAGATCGTCGTCGATGGCGGCGGCGACGCATGGGGCACGGGTCGTCCGGTGCCACCGCTCGTCGAGGCACCGGGGGAGAACGCGTGATGACGGCACGGGATTTCACCGGACTGTTCGAGCCGCGATCGGTCGCGATCCTGGGCGCGAGCAACGACGAGACGAAGTACGGCAACTGGATCAGCGTTCAGGCCCTCGGAATGCTCGGCCGCCGTGAGCTGCACCTCGTGAACCGGCGCGGAGTCTCGGTGCGGGGGCGTCCGCCCGTCCGCTCCCTGGAGGAGATCGGCGAGCCGGTCGACCTCGTGGTGATCACGGTTCCCGCCTCCGGCTTCGAAGAGGCCGTCGAAGACTCGCTCGCCGCAGGGGCCCGCGCGATCGTCGGGGTGACGGCAGGGTTCGCCGAACTCGGCGCAGAGGGCCGCGCGATCCAGGACCGCATCGTGCGCCGTGTGCGGGATGCCGGAGCCGTGCTGGTCGGGCCGAACTGTCTCGGCGTCGTGGATGCGGCCTCGGGGCTGACGCTCGCTTCCAACCCCATGCCGGAGGGCGAACTCGCACTGTTCTCCCAGAGCGGCAACATGGCGCTCGAGCTCAGCGGTTTCCTGCAGCAGAACGGCCACGGCTTCTCCCGCTTCGTCTCGCTCGGAAACCAAGCGGATGTCACAGCCGCAGAACTCATCGATGCCTGTATCGAGCATGAGGCGACGCGCGCGATCGCGGTGTACTGCGAGGACTTCGGCGACGGGCGCGCATTCACCGAGGCCGCCTCGCGCGCGGTCGAGGCGGGAAAGCCCGTCATACTCATGACCGTCGGTGGGAGCGAGGCCTCCATGCGCGGCGCCCAATCCCACACGGGTGCTCTGACCTCCGACACCGCCGTCATCGATGCGGCCTGCCGCGCGGCCGGCGTCGTGCGCGTCCACACTCCCCGCGAACTGGCCGATGCCGCGAAAGTGCTGCTGCGTTATGGCGTGGGAAACGTCGTGCGGCGCGTCGCGGTGATCGCAGACGGCGGCGGCCACGGCGGGATCGCGTCGGACACCTGCGAGCGGTTCGGGTTGTCGGTGCCCGAGTTCAGCGCTGCCTTGAGCGAGCGGGTCGCCGCATTGCTTCCCCCTTCGGCCGGTACGGCGAACCCCATCGACATCGCCGGCGCCGGAGAACAGGACAATCCGTCCTTCGCCCGGGTGCTGCACGAATGCCTCGCGAGCGGTGAGGTCGATGCCGTGCTGTTGACCGGCTACTTCGGCGGGTACGCCTCGTACGGCGAGGGCCTGGCGGCGGAGGAGCTGCAGACGGCCGCGCGGATGGCCGAACTCACCGCGGAGTACGGCAGACCGGTGCTCGTCCACACGATGGCGCACACGTCGCCGGCCGCAGCGCTCCTCGAGGAGCGAGGTGTTCCGGTGTGCTCGGCGATCGAGGACGCGGTCCGCGCGCTCGCGGCACTCGACCGCGCCCGCAGGGCACCCACCCCTACCGGAGGAGTCACCCTCCCGGAGGTCCCCCTCGTCAGCGACGACTACTGGCGCGAGCGGGAGATGCTCGCAGACATCGGGATCCCCTTCGCACCCGCCATGCGCGTCAGCGACGGCGCGGAGGCCCGCGCTGCGGCGGATCGCATCGGCTACCCGGTGGTGCTGAAGGCGCTCGGGCTGCTGCACAAATCGGATGCAGGCGGGGTCGCCCTCGGGATCACCGATGCCGAGGAGCTCGACGCCGCGCTCTCGCGGATGGAGCGTGAACTCGCGCCGCCGGGATTCGTCGTCGAACGCATGGTGGACGCCTCCGGATCCGTCGAGCTGATCCTCGGCGTCCAGCGGGATCCTCGCTTCGGAAGCGTCGTGATGGTCGGCGCCGGCGGCGTGCTCACCGAAGTGCTCGGTGACGTCGCCTTCGAGCTCGCCCCGGTGGATCCCGAACAAGGTGAGACGCTGCTGCGCTCACTGCGTACCGCCAAGATGCTCGGGGACTTCCGCGGCAGAGCAGGCGTGGACGTCGCGTCGGCCGCAGAGCTCCTCGCCAAGATCTCCGCGTTCGCAGCCGCCAATCTCAGAATCCGCGAAATCGAGATCAACCCGCTGCTCGTCTCGGCCGCGGGCGCGATCGCCCTCGACGCGAGGGTCATCCTCGACCCAGAGACCTCAGAGAAGTAAGGAACACACCATGGAATTCGCCTACAGCCCTCGTCTCGCCGAGCTGAAAGCCCGAGCACGCTCCCTCGCCGACGCGATCGAGCCATTCGAGCTCGAATGCGAGGAGAACAACGGGATCTCGGCCGCGTCTCACGCGACGATCAAGCAGGCCGTGCTCGATCACGGGCTGAACGCCATCAACACTCCGGTCGAGTTCGGCGGCACGGGCCTCTCGGTGCTCGAGCAGGCGGTCGTTCAGGAGCAGCTCGGTCGTCTCACCGGAGCGCTCTGGGACACGGTGTGGCGTCCGGCGAATCCGCTGGCGCATGCCACTCCCGAGCAGCGGGAACAGTACCTGCTCCCGGGCGCGCGCGGTGACCGACGCGACGCCGTCGCGATCTCCGAGGCCGAAGCCGGATCGGACTTCTCCACGGCAGCCACCACGGCGACCCCGACGGAAGACGGCAAGTACTTGATCAACGGCGAGAAGTGGTTCGTCACCGTCGGCGATGTCGCGGACTACCTCATCGTCCTGGCGATGGTCGAGCCGGAAATGAAGCCGACGATGTTCCTCGTCGACATGGACACCCCGGGGATCACGAAGGCCAAGACCCCCCGCTACACCCACACGTTCGTATACGAGCACCCCGAGTTCCACTTCACCGACGTCGAGGTCGGCCCGGAGGCGGTGCTCGGCGGGATCGGTGAGGGACTCGAGCTCACGCGCGACTGGTTCACCGAGGAGCGCCTGATGATCGGAGCCCGCACGATCGGCGCCGCAGAACGAGCCCTCGAGCTCGCCGTCGACTGGGCGAAGAACCGCGTGCAGGGAGGTGCTCGCCTCATCGATCACCAGATGATCAAGGCCATGATCGCCGACTCCGCCGCCGAGATCGCGGTCAACCGCGCATATGTGCACCAGGTGGCCTGGGAGTTCGACCAGGCCGAGGCCGGAGATCAGGCGCGCCGCAAGACGCTGCACGCGAAGGCGGCGACGGTGAAGCTCGCTGCGTCCGAAGCGTCGAACCGAGTGGTGGATCGCTGCCTGCAGATCTTCGGAGGCCGCGGCTACATGCGGGAGTACCCGGTCGAGCGGCTGTGGCGCGAACTGCGCGTCGACCGCATCTGGGAGGGCACCTCGGAGATTCAGCGCTTGGTGATCGCCAATGAGGCCGACAAGCGCGGGATCCAGGCACTCCTCAGCTTCAGCGGACCGGCGGAGTAGGGCCGATCATGGGAAACGAATCAGGCGGTGGCACCGCCGGCGATGGAAGCGTCTCCGTCGAGCGTCGGGGTGCCATCGCCCTGATCACCCTCGATCGGCCGCGGAAGCGCAACGCACTGTCGACCCACCTCGAGCGGGAGTTGCAGCGCGCGATCTCGAGCGAGGAGGTGACGGGGAGCCGCGCCGTGGTCATCACCGGCGAGGGGGGATGCTTCTCTGCCGGAGCCGATATCACCGAACTCCGTGAGATGACCCCCCGGGCCATCGCCGATTACTATCGCTCGAGCGGTGGCGTCTACGAGGTGGTCGCTGCGCTGCCGCAGCCCGTGGTCGCCGCGATCACCGGCTACTGCCTGGGCGGCGGTCTCGAGCTCGCGCTCGCGGCCGATGTCCGCATCGCCGACGACGAAGCGGTCTTCGGGTTTCCCGAGATCGGGATCGGGATCCTTCCCTCCTCGGGCGGCGTCACGCGCATCACCCGCTGCGTCGGCACCGGGCGGGCCGCGGACCTCGTCCTGCGCGGGCGTCGCTTCGGCGCGGTCGAGGCAGAGCGGTGGGGGGTCGTGAGCGAGGTCGCGGAGCGCGGGCAAGCGTTGTCCCGCGCGCTCGACGTCGCCGCAGAGTTCGCCGAGCGGGACGCGCTCGCGCTCGAGCACACGAAACGAGTGCTCGAGATGAGTCAGGAGGCGAGTCTTGCCGGCTCGCTGCTGCTCGAGCGTCTCGCCTACGCAACCCTCAACCGGACGGAGGCCTGAGCCACACTCTGCGCCCGATGCCGGGCGCCACTCACCAGATCGAAGGGATCTTCAATGAGTTCGTATGACTTCATGGAACACCCGGCGAAGAAGGGATTCCTGACGCGGCTGCTCATCGCCTGCTGCGGCGGTCCGTTCCTCGACGGCTACGTAATGAGCATCATCGGTGTGGCGCTGGTCGGGGTCAGCGCAGAGCTGGAGACATCGGCCGTCGAGATGGGGCTGATCGGTGCCGCCTCCCTCGTCGGTATCTTCATCGGGTCGGCCATCTTCGGATTCCTCACCGACCGCTACGGGCGGGAGAAGATGTACGCGGTCGACCTGCTCGTTCTCGTGGTCGCCTGCGCGATGAGTGTGTTCGTGACCGAAGCGTGGCAGCTCGTCGCGCTCCGCTTCTTGATCGGAGTGGCGATCGGAGCCGATTACCCGATCGCGACCTCGCTATTGACCGAGTTCACGCCGTCGAAGAAGCGCGGCTTCATGGTCGGGGCGTCGGCGGTGGCATGGTCGGCCGGAGCCGTGGCGGCCTACATGATGGGCGCGCTCGTCGTGGGAATCAGCGGCGACAACGGGCAGTGGCGCCTGCTGCTCGGATCCACCGCGGTGCTCGGCGTCATTGTGATCCTGCTGCGGCGCGGCATTCCGGAGTCGCCGCGCTGGCTTGCGCGCAACGGGCGCGTGGCGGATGCCGAGCGCGTGGCGAAGGACATCTACGGCGTCGATGTCTCCCTCGCCGAAGCCGACCAGAGCAACGAGGTCGGAGAGCCGGCGAAGATCGACCTGAAGCCGTTGTTCCGGGGCCAGTATCTGCGACGCCTCATCATGTGCAGCGTCCTGTACATCGCGGTCGTCACCCCGCTCTACGGACTGGTGACGTTCTTGCCCGCCCTTCTCGAGGGATTCCACATCGATGGCGGTGGGGTTTCCGGAATGTGGGTCGAAACGGTGATCCTCGCGATCACGGTCGCCGGTTCCCTCGTCGCAATGTCGAAGGTCGACTCCTGGGGGCGCCGACCGCTCGCCGTGGTGCCGTTGCTGCTCATGGCGGTGCCGCTGCTCGGCTTGTGGCTCTGGACGGAATCGCCCATCTGGTTCGTGCTCATCGCATTCTGCTCGTACAACTTCTTCTCCGGCGGGCCGAGCATTCTCGTCTGGATCTACCCCAACGAACTCTTCCCGACGCAGTATCGCGCGAGTGCCGTCGGCATCGGGACTGCGGCCAGCCGGTTCGGCGCGGCGACGGGAACCTACCTGATGCCCATCAGCCTGGAGACGTTCGGCGCCGGAACCACCATGCTGTTCGGTGCCATTCTCACCCTTGTGGCGTTCGTCGTCGTCTACATCATGGCGCCCGAGACCCGAGGGCGGTCGCTCGAACAGACCGGGGCGATCAAGGTGGTATCGCGCCCGTAGGGCGGGCATCGAGCACGAAGGCCTCGTCCGCACGTGAACGTGCGGACGAGGCCTTCGGCGATTCTCGGTGGGTCTTCCCACCGGCCGAACGCTTCAATGCGGTCGGATCACAGCGACTGGATCAGCGCTGCCGGATCACCGCGATCGGGTCAGTGCGCGGCGTCGTACTCGGCGAGGATCGCCTCGGAGACGCGGCCGCGGTCGGAGACCTTGTGCCCCTTGCCGCGCGCCCACTCGCGGATCGCGTTCAGGTCCCGACCGGAGGGGTTGCGGCGCGGGGCGCGGCGCGGTGCCGGAGCGCCTGCGCGAAGCGAACGGCCGGCCTTCAGGTAGGGCGCGAGCGCGTCGCGCAGTTCCTTCGCATTCGCCTCGGTGAGGTCGATCTCGAAAGCGCGGCCGTCGAGGGCGAATTGCACGGTCTCGCCGTCGCCGGGTTCGAGGACGGTTCCGTCGAGGTCGTCGACGAGCTGGTGGATGATTTTGCGTGCCATGGCGAACAGTGTAGCCATTCATGTGCATTCGCGGGCAATACTCGCACGGCGAATTCACGAGAATAGCGCGTATGACCTATTCAGTCGGTCATATGACGCATCGATGGCCGATGCTCATCAGCGGAACTGCGCGGAATCAGGTCGATTCCCCGCCCGCCGGCACCGAGACCGCCGGCGCGGCATGGTGCTTGCGCTCGAGGGCCGCGCCCTCGACATCCACATTGGGCATGATGTGGTCCAGCCATTTCGGGATCCACCATGCCGCAGACCCCAGCATGTGCATGAGGGCGGGCATCAGCAGCATCCGCACGACGAAGGCATCGACGAGCACGCCGAAGGCGAGGCCGAAGCCGATCGAGCGGATCATCGTCGATTCGGCGAACACGAAACCGCCGAACACCGACACCATGATGAGGCCGGCGGCGATCACCACGTTGCGGCCCGCACGGAATCCGAGCGAAACCGCCAATCGTGCCTTCGCCCCGTGCACATAGGCCTCGCGCATTCCGCTCGCGAGGAACAACTGGTAGTCCATCGCGAGGCCGAAGAGGATGCCGACGAGAATGACGGGCAGGAAGCTCAGGATCGGACCCGTCTGGATGCCGAGCGGCGCGGCGAGCCACCCCCACTGGAAGACCGCGACGACCGCGCCGTAGGTCGCGAACAACGACAGGATGAACCCGCCGGTCGCGATGAGCGGCACGAGCAGCGAGCGGAATACCAGGATCATGATGAGCAGCGACAGGCCCACCACCACGATGAGATAGACCGGCAGCACATCGGCGAGGTTCGCCGAGATATCGATATTGATCGCGGCCTGCCCGGCGACGCCGAGTTCGATCTCGTCGTTCACCGGCGGCAGCGCGCGCAGATCCCGCACCAGACCCTCGGTCGAGGCGCTGCTCGGGCCCTCCGCGGGGATCACCTGGAATGCGGCCAGCTCGCCGTCCTCCGAGACGGCGACGGGCGCGACCGCGACGACGTCGTCCTGCTCGGCGAGCGTGCGCGCGACGTCGAGCTGCGCCGTTTGCCGGTCGGCCTCGTCGAGCCCGGCCGGCAGTTCGGCGGCGACGAGCAACGGTCCGTTCGCCCCGGGCCCGAACGCGTCCTCGGTGAGGACGTGCGCCCGGTGGGCGTACGAGTCGGTCGCCTCGGCGGATCCATCCGGCAACCCCACCCGCATCGACAGGGCCGGGATCGCCACGATGAGCAGCACCACGATCGTGCCGAGCACGGTCACGATCGCCCGCCACCACGGCATCGGCTTCGCCTTCGCGTCGACGTGGTCCACCTCGCCGATGCGACGTTGCGCGCGCCGGCTCAGGATGTGCGTCTTGAACAGGCCGAGCAGCGCCGGCGTCAGCGAGATCGCGATGAGCACGGCGACGAGCACGCAGACGGCGCCGACGGTGCCCATGACGCCGAGGAACGGGATGCCGGTGATGTTCAGCGCGAGCAGGGCGACGACGACCGTCGAGCCGGCGAAGACGACCGCGTTGCCGGCCGTGCCGTTCGCGAGCCCGGCGGACTCGACGACCTCGGCGCCGTGCAGCAGCTGCGTCCGATGCCGGTTCACGATGAACAGGGAGTAGTCGATGCCGACAGCCAGGCCCAGCATCACGCCGAGGATCGGGGTGACGGATGCCATCTGCACGATCCCCGAGAAGGCGAGCGAGGCGAGCACGCCGACCCCGACGCCGACGGCGGCGGTCACGATCGGCATCATCGCCGCCAGCAGCGAGCCGAGCATGACGAGCAGCACGATCGCGGCGAACACGACGCCGACGATCTCGCCGACCCCGAGGATCTGCGGCACGCCCTGCGAGATCTCGGTCGAGAAGGCGACCTCGACGCCGTCGATCGGCTCTGCCGTGAAGTGGTCGATGACGGCCTGCTTCGACGACTCGGCGAGCTCCATGCGGGGCTCGGTGAAGGCGACGCTCACGAGCGCCGTCGCGCCGTCGTCCGACACCAGGCGGATGCCGGAGGCGAGCTGCAGCAGCTCCCCGCCCTCTTCGGCGCGCGCCGCCTGGTCCTCGAGTTCGGCGCGCTGCGCGTCGAGCTCGGCCTGCTGCTCCTCGAGCGTGTCGCGCTGGGGCTGGATGGCCGCTTTCTGCGCGTCGAGCTCGGCCTGCTGGGCGTCGAGCGCCGCCAGCTGCTCGGGCGGTGCGCCTGCCGCCTCGGCCTGCTCGCGGGCGGCATCGAGCTGGGCCTGCGCATCGGCGAGTTGCGCCTCGCCCGCCTCGAGCTGGGCGAGGCCGGCATCCAGCTGCTCCTGCCCGGCATCCAGTTGCGCACGACCCGCTTCGAGCTGATCGGCGGCGCCGGCGAGCTCCTCGGCCTGCCCGGCCCGCTCGGCCTCGGTGGCGAACGGGTCGACGACGTTCGCCACATCGGGCAGGCTCCCGGCATCCGCCACCAGGGCCGCGATCCGCTCCTGCTGCTCGGGCGTGAACGCCTCGCCGTCCTCGCGGTGCAGCACGACGGTGCCGGAGGCGCCCGCGAGGTCGGGCAGCTTCTGCTGGAGCTCGTCGAGCACCTCTTCGGAGGCGGTGCCGGGCACGTCGAGGTTCGTCGCGAGACCCTTGAACCCGATCGCGAAGGCGCCGCCGGCGATCGCGAGGATCACGATCCATGCCCCGATCACCCACCAGGCGCGGCCCGCGGCGAACTTTCCCAGACGGTACAGCAGCTCGGCCATGGGGGCTCAGCTCTCCGGGCTCACACGGAGCGTGGTGGATCCGGCCGGCTCGCCGACGACGGTCGCGACGATGCTCGCCGGGTGCGCCGCGTACTTGTCCCGGTAGGCGCCGTCGACGGCTTCGTTCTCGGCGGGGTCGCCGGGGGTGAAGGTCACGTCGCGTTCGACGCCGCCCGCGCGGATGCGGCCCGTGCCGGCCGCCTTCGCCCTCCGGTACCAGCCGTTGTCGGGGCCGTACGCCGAGCGGATGTAGACGGCGCCGGCGACCACGACGACCCAGATCGTCACGAACGGGCGCAGACTGCCGTCGCGCCGCCTCGATGAGACCTGCAGTTCTTCGGCGTCGCCGATGCGTTCGAGTTCGTCCGCCGTCCAGGCCATGGTGATCCCCCGATTCCCCAAGTCATCCCCACGATACTCTGCGGCCCGGGCGTGCGGGAGGGGCGGGGGTGGATGCCGGAAGGCGCTCGTCGGGGGCGGGGCGGCATCCGCTCGCGAACATACCGCATGGTCGGTATGCTTGCGCGCACGACGAAAGGACCCCGCATGACCCGAACCGCCATCGTCACCGGAGCCGCCCGCGGCATCGGCGCCGCAACCGCCCGCCGCCTCGCCGCCGACGGCTGCCACGTCGCCGTCATCGACCTCGACGAGAACACCGCCGCCGGCACCGCCGCAGCCATCGCGGCCGAGACCCCCGGCATCCGCACCCTCGGCATCGGCGCCGACGTGTCGGATGCCGCAGCCGTCGAAGCCGCCGTCGCCCGCGTCGCCGCCGAACTCGGCGCCCCGACCGTGCTCGTCAACAACGCCGGCATCCTCCGCGACAACCTGCTGTTCAAGATGAGCGAGACCGACTGGGATGCGGTGCTCGGCGTGCACCTGCGCGGCGCCTTCCTCATGAGCCGCGCGGTGCAGGCCCACCAGGTCGACGCGAAATGGGGGCGCATCGTGAACCTGTCGAGCACCTCGGCGCTCGGCAACCGCGGCCAGGCGAACTACGCCGCCGCCAAGGCCGGCATGCAGGGGTTCACGAAGACCCTCGCGATCGAACTCGGCCGTTTCGGCGTGACCGCGAACGCCGTCGCCCCCGGCTTCATCGAGACCGACATGACGCGCGCCACCGCCGAACGCATGGGCGTGCCCTTCGAGGACTTCCTCGCCGCCGCAGCAGCGGAAATCCCCGTCGGCCGCGCCGGCACGCCCGAGGACATCGCCGCAGCCGTCGCCTTCTTCTGCCGCGAAGACGCCGGATTCGTCTCCGGCCAGGTGCTCTACGTCGCCGGAGGGCCGCGCGCATGAGCATCGCAGCCGCCTCGCCCGCCGCCCTCGCCGACGCCGTCGGCACGCGGATCGCCGGCGACTGGTTCGAGATCGACCAGGCCCGCATCCAGGCGTTCGCCGACGCCACCTGCGACCACCAGTGGATCCACCTCGACGAGGCCCGCGCCGCCGCCGGCCCCTTCGGGGCGACCATCGCCCACGGCTACCTGACGCTCTCGCTCATCCCGCACCTCACCGCCGGCCACCTCGACGTCGCCGGAACCGCCATGGTCGTCAACTACGGCCTCGACCGGGTGCGGTTCCTGCAACCGGTCACGAGCGGCTCCCGCGTGCGCGCCGTCTCGGAACTCACCGGCGTCCAGCCCGGGCCGCAGGGCGTGCGGGCCGCCGTGACCGTCACGATCGAGATCGAGGGGGCGGATCGCCCGGCGCTCATCGCCGAGACCGTCGCGCTGTTCGTGCCGGAGGCGTGAGGGGTCGGAGTGGATGCCGGGGCGCCGGGGCTCCGGTCTGCGACCGGCCCCCGTGCGATCTCGGATGAGCCGCCGCCCGGCCTCAGACGAGCCCCGCCGTGCGATCTCAGATGAGGAGGAGCGCCGCCGTCACGGCCGAAGCGACGCCCAGCACGATGCCGATCACGATCAGCACCAGATGCACGGTGTAGAACGGCGTGCGCCGCCCGTCGGCGTCACGCGCCCTGGGATCGGCGGCGATACGCGGATAGAACCGCGGCCACGCGACGAGATTGAACACGGCGTTCGCCGCCAGCAGCACCACGGCGAGGATCAAGAAGGCCACCCGTCGATCGTAGGCGGTCGCGTCAGGGGGAGGTCGGTGGGGGAGCTGAACCGGACATGGTCGATGCGTCGATGATCTGCATCTCCCGATCGAGCAAGGCGACGTCCCGAGCATTCAGGGTGACGAGAGCGAGGTCATGGGCGGCCGCTACGGCCGCAATCATACGATCGGTGCGGTTCGCCTTCGGATCTCCCTTCCGCTCGATGATCGCCGTGGCGAAGCGGCCGAACACGGTCGCGGCCCGATCATCGAAGGGGAGGCCGGCACCGAAGATGTCTCGAACGGAGTCGAGCGCAAGGGCTCGCCGACGCATTGTGCTTCGCGATCCCGCGACGGCGACGCCGAGCTGGAGTTCGGCGTAGCTCAGAGAAGCGATCGAGACCGTGTCGAAGACACTGCCGTCGATCTGGGTGTGTTCTTGTGTGAGCGCGATGATGACCGAAGTATCGAGTAGGGCGTGCACGCTCAGTCGGCCCAGTAGTCGCGGTCCGCACGGCGGCGCGCATCGCCGATATCGTCCGCCATTCCCGGATCGAAGGCCACGCGGCTGAGCGCGGCGAAGGCCTCGGCGGCTGGGACGCCGGTTCGGCGTACATGCGGGACCAGGTCTGCGATCGGTCGCCGATGCTTCACGATCACGAGCGTCTCGCCGTCGCTCACGCGATTCAGGGCATCAGTCGGGTTCTGGCGGAGTTCGCCGACGGAGACGGTCTTCATATCGACAGTCTACGCCGAATCTAGACTTTTATCTATAACGCCCGGCCGAGGGCGAGGCCGGCGAGGGCCGCGGCGCCGCAGAGCAGGAACATGCCGGCGCCGTTCAGCACCGCGGCGAGCCGGCGACGCTCCAGGAAGAGCCGCACCGTCTCGGCGCTCGCCGTGCTGAACGTCGTGTACCCGCCGAGGAAGCCCGTGCCGAGCACCACGGCCAGCTCCGGGTCCGGGATGCCGCGCTCGCCGAGACCCGTCAGCAGCCCGAGCAGGAACGAGCCGACGATGTTCACGAGCAGGGTGCCGAGCGGGAACCCGACGCGGACGAGGCGCCGCACCCCCTCGTCCATCAGATACCGGCACGCCGCGCCGATGCCGCCGGCGAGCGAGGCCAGGAGGACCAGCAGCGGGCTCACGCGGGCCGCCGCCGTTCGGTGCGCCCGTGCATCCACCCGCCGAGGCCGAAGCCGGCCAGCGTCGCCGCCGCACCCGCCAGCAGGGTCGCGAGGATGTAGACGACGCCGAGCACCGGCGCCGACTCCAGCAACCGCACCGACTCGACCGCGAACGCGCTGTACGTCGTGAAGCCGCCGCAGAAGCCCGTGCCCGCCGCGAGCCGCAACGCGCGCCGCCGCCCCTCGTCGGGTCCGCGCCGCCGGAGCACCTCGAGCAGCGCCCCCAGCACGAACGCCCCGACGAGGTTCACCGTGAGCGTCGCCCACGGCATCCCGCCGCTCGCCGGCAGCAGCAGACCGATGCCGATGCGGGCCGCCGAGCCGAGCGTGCCGCCGGCCGCGACGAGCAGCGCCGAGCGGCCGAGGCCCGCCGTCACCCCTCGTCCCAGGGGAGGCGCTCGCCGTCGCCGGCCGGGTCGAGGGGGATGACGACGACCGGCAGCGGCTGGACATGCGCGAGACGCGCACCCACCGAGCCCGCGAAGAAGCGCTGCACCGAGGCGAGCACGGAACGCTCACGGGTGCCGACGACGATCATCTGCGCCCCGAGCCGCTCGGCGAGGCGGGCGAGCGCATGGGCCGGCTCGCCGACGAGGGCGCGCGCCTCGGCATCCACCCCGCCCGCGAGCTCGCGGACATGCTCGGCGTATGCGGCATCCGGGGTCTCTTCGCGCTCGTCGGGCAGGTCGGGGTCGACGGATGCCGAACGCACCGAGCCGTCGGGGTGCTCGTCGACGGCGTACCGGGCCGGGTCGACCGTCGCGACGACGAGCGCGGCGTCGAAACGGCGGGCGAACTCCGCGGCGCGGACGACGACGGGGTCGTGCCGCTCGCCGGCGAGGACGCCGACGACCACGGGGCCGGATGCCGTCATACCCTCATTCTGCCCCCGGCTGCCGGATCCTGCGCCGCTATGCCGCGGGCGTCGCGTGGTGCCGCCGCTCGAGGGCTGCACCCTCGACATCCACATCGGGCAGGATGCGATCCAGCCACTTCGGGATCCACCACGCCGACCGGCCCAGCAGGTGCATGAGCGCCGGCATCAGCAGCATCCGCACGACGAACGCATCCACGAGCACGCCGAACGCGAGGCCGAAGCCGATCGAGCGGATCATCGTCGACTCGGCGAACACGAACCCGCCGAACACCGAGATCATGATGAGACCCGCCGCGATCACCACCGACCGCCCCGCGCGGAAGCCGCGCGCGACCGCGAGCCTGGCCGGAGCCCCGTGCACGTACGCCTCGCGCATGCCGGTCGCGAGGAACAACTGGTAGTCCATCGCGAGGCCGAAGAGGATGCCGACGAGGATGACGGGCAGGAAGCTCAGGATCGGGCCGGTGTGGATGCCCAGGGCATCCGCCCCCCACCCGAACTGGAACAGAGCGACGACCGCGCCGTACGTCGCGAACAGCGACAGCACGAAGCCGCCGGTCGCGATGAGCGGCACCAGGATCGAGCGGAACACGAGGATCATGATGAGCAGCGAGATGCCGACGACGACCGCGAGATAGAGGGGCAGCACGTCGAGCAGGTTCTCGGAGATGTCGATGTTGATCGCCGCCTGGCCGGCGACGCCGAGCTCGATGTCGCCGTCGATCGCGGGCAGCTCCCGCAGCTCCCGCACGAGGGCGTCGGTGGATGCCGCGTTCGGCCCCTCCGCCGGGATCACCTGGAAGGCGGCGAGCTCGCCGTCCTCCGACACGGCGATCGGGGCGACGGCCGTCACATCCGGCTGCTCGGACAGGGTGCGGGCCACCTCGAGCTGCGCGGCATCCACCGCGTCGTCGTCGAGACCGGACGGCAGGGACGCCGTCACCAGCAGCGGGCCGTTCGCACCGGCCCCGAACGACTCCTCGGTCGTCATGAACGCCCGGTAGGAGGCGGAATCGGCCGGCTCGGAAGACCCGTCGGGAAGGCCGACGCGCATGTCGAGGGCCGGCACCGCGATCGCCAGCAGCGCCGCCGCCGACACCAGCACCGTGCCGATCGCACGCCAGGTGCGCATCGGCTTCGCCTTCGCATCCTCGTGATGCACCTGCCCGATGCGGGCGCGGGCGCGCTTGCCGAGCACGCGGATGCCGAGGAGCCCCAGGATCGCCGGCGTCATGGTGACCGCGATGAGGACGGCGATGAGCACGCTGATCGCACCGACCGTGCCCATCAGGCCGAGGAACGGCACCCCGGTGACGTTCAGGGCGAGGAGGGCGACGATCACCGTGGTGCCGGCGAAGACGACCGCGTTGCCGGCGGTGCCGTTCGCGAGCCCGATCGACTCGATCGGTTCGGCGCCCTCGAGCAGCTGCTTGCGATGCCGGTTGATGATGAACAGCGAATAGTCGATGCCGACGGCCAGGCCCAGCATGACCCCGAGGATCGGGGTGACGGATGCCATCTGCACCACCCCCGAGAACGCCAGCGCACCGAGGGCGCCGATGGCGACGCCGACGAGCGCGGTGACGATCGGCAGGGCGGCGGCGATGATCGAGCCGAGCATGACGAGCAGCACGACGGCGGCGAAGGCGACGCCGACGACCTCGCCGACGCCGATGATCTTCGGCACGCCCTGGGCGATGTCGGTCGAGAACGACACGGTCACCCCGTCGATCGGCTCGGATTCGAAGTGGTCGATGACCGCATCCTTCGAGGCCTGCTCGAGTTCGAGGCGGGGTTCGGTGAAGGCGACGTTCACGAGCGCGGCCGAGCCGTCTTCGGAGACCATGCGGATGCCGTCGGCGAAGCCGAGCAGTTCTGCGCCGTCGTCCAGGCGCTGCTGCTGCGTCTCGAGCTCGGCGCGAGCATCGTCCAGCTCGGCCTGCTGGCCGGCGACGGCCTCGCGCTGCGCGTCGAGCGCGGCCTGCTGGGCGTCGAGCTCGTCGGTGGGGAAGCCGGCGGCCGTGGCCTGCTCGCGCCCGGCGTCGAGCTGCGCCTGCGCGTCGTCGAGCTGGGCGAGGCCCGCGTCGAGCTGTGCCTGCCCGGCATCCAGCTGCGCCTCGCCGTCGGCGATCTGCGTGCGGCCGTCGGCGAGCTTCGCAGCCTGCTCGGCCCGCTCCGCCTCGGTGTCGAAGGGGTCGACGACCCCCGAGACGTCCGGCAGCCCGTCGGCGTCGTCGACGAGTGCGCCGATCGCGTCCTTCTGCGCCTCGGTGAACGCTTCGCCGTCCTCCGTCTCGAACACGACGGTTCCGGATGCCCCGGCGAAGTCGGGCAGCTGCTCCTCGAGCTCGGCGATGACCTCGCCCGAGGCGGTGCCGGGGATGTCGAAGCTCGTCGCGAGCCCCTTGAACCCGATGAGGAAGCCGCCGGCGGCGATCGCGAGCACCGCGATCCACGACCCGATCACGACCCAGCCGCGGCGTGCCGCGAAGGTGCCGAGCCGGTAGAGCAGTTCCGCCATTGGGGGGTCCTTCCGAAAAGGTCGGGTGTGGATGCCGTGGGTCGCGCAGCCGCGAGCGCAATCAGAATACGAAACGTCGCGTCTCGTTGACTGAACGTAGGATGTGAGGCATGGCGGAGGGACGGCGCGGTGCCGCGCGGAGCGAGACGGCTCGCCTCGCGATCCTCGAAGCGACCGCCCGCCAATTCGCCGGCAGCGGCTTCGACCACCTCACCATGGAGGGCATCGCCGCCGACGCCGGCGTCGGCAAACAGACCATCTACCGGTGGTGGCCCTCCAAGGCCGCGCTCGTGGCCGAGGCCCTCATCGAGGGCATGCTGCTGCCCGACCGCTTCGTGCCCGCCGACACCGGAGACATCCGCCGCGACCTCGCCGACTGGCTCGACGACCTCTTCGCCTTCGTCGGCGACCCCGCCCACGACACCCTCGTGCGATCCCTCTTCGCCGTCGCCATCGAACACGCCGACGTCGGCACCCGGCTCCGCGAGAACCTCGGCACCTCCCTCGTCGCCGCCCGCATGGACTCCGCCGTCGCCGCCGGCCAGATCCCGCCCGACGCCCCCCGCACAGAGATCGTCGAACTCCTCGTCGGCGGCGTCGTGTTCCGCATCCTGAACCGCACCCCGATCACCCCCGACACCTCCGGACGCCTCGTCGCGGCGGTGCTGGGAGCCTGATCAGGCGGCGGCCTCGCCGATGAGCCGGGCCGCCTCCTTCACCGCCCGGCCGGCGTCCGCCGGCGTCGGCGCCAGCGCATCCGCGAAGAGCAGCGATACCGCACCCGTCCAGTCGTGCGAGGCGAGGCTCAACGGGGCGGACGCCGCGACCGTGCCCGGCGCAACCTCGGCGTGGCTGACGGCATAGCCCACATGCCGGGCGGCGGTCACCGCCCGCCGCTCCCCGGGCCGGTGCGGCAGGGCGGCCGCCGCGGCGATCCCCGACGCGCCCCGGCTCAGCGCATGCCGCTGGCCCTCCCTGTGGGCGACGCGCACCCCCGAACTCGTCGGTTCGACCGACACCAGGCAGACGACCTCCTCGCCGTCGACGACATTCAGGATCGCCGTGCAGCGCAGCTCCTCCGCGAAGCGCCCGAGGATCGGCTTCGCGATTCCGCGGACCTCGATGCCGACGCGCCGCGAGAGCGAAAGCAGCCGGATATCGGAATGCTGTTCCCGAATGCGGAACGTCGCTCCTAGGGTCGGGCGCAAGCCGAACAGAAAGCAGACGACATGCGCATCGACCTCCACTCGCACTTCTACCCGAAGGAATTCTTCGACATCATCGAGGAGGCGGACTCCGACTTCTCGTTCGGCGTCGGAACCGACGGGATGCGGTTCATCGCCTACCAGGGAGCCCGGTTCTTCGGGCTGACCGAGCCGATGTCGCGCATGGACCTCCGGCTCGAGGCGATGGATCGCGCCGGCGTCGACGTGGCCGTCATGTCGGTCGGGCCCCTGCCGCAGTTCATCAAGGACCGCGACCAGCAGATCCGCGCGGCCAAGTTCCTGAACGACCGCTACGCCGAACTCATCGCGGAGAACCCCGACCGGCTCGGCGCCTACGCGACCGTGCCGATGGCGGATCCGAAGGCCGCGCTCGCCGAGGTCGATCGCATGGTCGACGGCGCCGGGTTCAACGGCGTCATCCTGCCGAGCAACATCGCCGGCGACTACTACGACGATCCCCGATTCGAGCCCTTCCTCAGCGAGGCGAACGATCGCGGGCTCACCCTCTTCATGCATCCGCTGCTCGCGCCCGCGAACAACACCCTGCGCGACTTCGTGATGGGCCCGATCCTCGGTTTCATGTTCGACACGACGATCTCGGTCGCGAGGCTCGCCTACTCGGGAACCCTCGACCGGTACCCGAACATCACATGGCACATCGGGCACGCCGGCGGCGCCGTCGCCTGGCTCATGGAGCGGATCGACAACGGCTACCGCGACTACGCCGAAGACCGCAAGCACATCGACCACCTGCCGAGCGAGTCGATCAAACGCCTCTACTTCGACACCGTCACCTTCAACCCGCACAACCTGCGCTTCCTCCGCGACATCGTCGGCACCGACCACATGGTGCTCGGCACCGACTTCCCGCACCCGCTCGGCGGCATCGAGAAGGGCGTCGCCTCGATCGAGGCGATGGAGGTGCCCCGGCACGAGAAGGAGCAGATCTTCTCGGGCACCGCGCTCAGCATCCTGAACAACGCCGAACGGCTGGGGCAGGCGCAGCTCGTCGCCGCGGTCTGACGGTTCACGGACGGCGGGCCGCTCGGGTGTGCGCGGCCCGCCGTGATGTAGGATTACATCATGTTGCGCACGCAGATCTCGCTCACGGATGAGGACCGCGCCCTGCTCGACGCCGAGGCGGCCCGGACCGGCCGATCCATCTCCGCGCTGATCCGCGACGCCGTCGAGCGCACGTACGGGTCGGCGAGCGATGTCGACGAAGACATCGAGGCGATCGACCGGGCGTTCGGAGCCTGGCAGGACCGCGATATCGACGGCGCGGCATACGTCGAAGGCCTGCGTTCGGGAGATCGCCTGGCCGGCGCCCGATGAGCATCCTCGTCGACACCTCCGTGCTCATCGACGTGCTCCGGGGCATCCCCGAGGCGGCGGGCGTGCTGCGCGATGCGCGGGCCGATGGGCCCCTGCACGCGAGCGAGATCACCCGACTCGAAGTGCTCGCCGGGATGCGCCCGCGCGAAGAGGCGGCGACCCGCGAACTGCTCGACGTGCTGAACTGGCGCCCTGTGGACGACCGGATCGCCGAAGTCGCCGGCGAACTCGGCCGCGCGTGGCTTCCCGGCAACCGCGGCATCGATTCCGCAGACCTCGCGATCGCCGCCACCGCCATCGTGCTCGATGCCCGGTTGTTCACGCGGAACGTCAAGCACTTCCCGATGTTCCACGGCCTGACCGCCCCGTACTGACGCAGCCGACCCGTCTACCCGCGCTCTGCGCCGCTTCGCTCGGTCACACCCGCTCGAGCACCAGCGCCATGCCCTGCCCGCCGCCGACGCACATCGTCTCGAGGCCGTAGCGGCCGCCGCCCTCGCCGAGCGCGTTGATGAGCGTCGAGGTGATGCGCGCCCCGGTCATGCCGAACGGATGCCCGACGGCGATCGCCCCTCCGTGCACGTTCAGGCGCTCCGGGTCGATGCCGAGCTGCCTGGCCGAGGGCACGACCTGGGCGGCGAACGCCTCGTTGATCTCGACGAGGTCGACGTCGTCGATGCTGAGGCCGGCCCGCTCGAGCGCCTGCCGCGACGCCTCGACGGGGCCGAGGCCCATGATCTCGGGGGAGAGGCCGCTGACCCCGGTCGAGACGATCCGGGCCAGCGGCTGCAGCCCGAGCTCGTCGACGATGCGATCGCTGACGACGACCACGGCGGCCGCGCCGTCGTTCAGGGGGCAGGCGTTGCCGGCGGTGACCGTGCCGCCGGGGCGGAACACGGGATCCAGGGCGGCGAGGGTTTCGACGGTGACGCCGGCGCGCGGGCCGTCGTCGGCCGCGACGACGGTGCCGTCGGCGAGCGTCACCGGGGTGATGTCGCGGCCCCAGAATCCGCTCGCGATGGATGCTTCGGCGCGCTGCTGGCTGCGTGCGGCGAACGCGTCCTGCTCGTCGCGGCCGACGCCGGTGAGCTCGGCGACGTTCTCGGCGGTCTGCCCCATCGCGATGTACGCGTCGGGCAGCTCGCCGGCCTCGCGGGGGTCGCGCCACGGCATCCGCCCCGGCTCGCTCGCGGCTCGCGCCTCGGTGCGTGCGAGGGCGTCGGCGAAGCGCGGATTCCGCACATCCTCGCCCGGGATGAAGTCGCTGGAGCCCCGCATCGTGTGCGTCACCGATTCGACGCCGGCCGACACGAACACCTCGCCCTCGCCCGCCTTGATCGCGTGGAACGCCATCCGCGTCGTCTGCAGGCTCGACGAGCAGTACCGGTTCACGGTCGTGCCCGGCACCCCGTCGAGGCCGAGGAGCACGGCGACGATGCGCGCCATGTTCATGCCCTGCTCGCCGCCGGGCAGGCCGCAGCCGAGCATGAGGTCTTCGACGCGGGCCGGGTCGAGGCCGGGCACCTTCGCGAGGGCGGCATCGACCATCTGCGCGGCGAGGTCGTCGGGGCGGATGCCGGCGAGGGACCCTTTGCGGGCGCGGCCGATGGGGGAGCGGGCGGTGGCGACGATGTACGCCTCGGGCATGGTCGGTCCTTTCAGGGCTCTGCGCAGTCTGGGTGGGGGCGGGTGAGTTTGGCGGGCGTGTTGTGGCGTGGTGAGGCGGGTCGAGGTCCGGAGGATCGGTAGCGACCAAACTGCCTGTCTGTCCGGAGACCTCGACCCGTGCCCGATGCTACCCACTGCGCTGATGCGCGCCCAGGTTCCTCTGCTGCTTACTGTGATCGTTGCGACCTGCTCGTCGGGCTCGACGGGCTCCGCGTCACCGGGGTCGAGCACCGCAGTGACGGTGTACTCGTCATCGATGTCGAGTCGCCGCCGGGGCCGGTGGGCTGCCCGGGGTGCGGGGTGGTCGCGGAATCGGCGGGACGGAAGGCACTTGTTCTGAAGGACGCCCCGATGGGCACTCGGCCGGTGCGGGTGAGGTGGCGAAAGCGCCGCTGGCGGTGTCGCCAGGACGGATGCGAGGTGCGCGCGTTCACGGAGCAGAACCCGGCTGTTGCCGCCCCGAACGCGATCTTGACGGCCCGCGCGGTGGCCTGGGCGGTGACGCAGATGCGACGTGAGAACGCGTCGGTGCGCGGTGTCGCTCGGCAGCTGCGGGTCGCGTGGGGCACCGTCTGGACGCACGTGGAAGCCGAGTTGCAGCGGCGCGAGAAAGACCCGGGCCGGTTCGATGGCGTCGAGGTGCTCGGCGTGGACGAGCACCTCTGGCACCACGTCTCCACCAAGCCCGTCGCCGAGGGCGGCCGAGGCCCGAAAGAACTGACCGGGATGGTCGATCTCACCCGCGACGCGTCCGGTCACGTCAGGGCGCGGCTGCTCGATCTGGTGCCGGGCCGGTCCTCGAAGGCATACGCCGACTGGATCAAGGAACGCACGCCGGAGTTCCGGACCGGCGTCAAGATCGCCGCTCTTGACCCGTTCGCCGGATACAAGAAGGCCCTCGACGACGAGCTCGACGATGCCACCGCTGTGCTGGATGCGTTCCACGTCGTCAAGCTCGGCACCGCTGCGGTTGACGAGGTCCGCCGCCGAGTCCAGCAGGACACCCTCGGACACCGCGGCCGCAAGGGCGACCCGCTCTACGGGATCCGCAACATCCTCCGCGCCGGAAGAGACCGACTCACCGACAAGCAAAGGAGCCGACTCGAAACCGCGTTCGCCCGACAGGAAGAGCACATCGAGGTCGAAGTCGCCTGGCACGCCGCTCAGCAACTCCGCGACGCCTACAAGCACCCAGACCTCACGGAGGGACGCAAGATCGCGCTGGCCGTTCTCGGATCATTCCCCTCGTGCCCGATCCCGGAGATCGCCCGGCTCGGGAAGACACTGAACCAGTGGCGTGACGCATTCCTCGCGTACTGGGCGACGAACCGGTCATCCAACGGTGGCACCGAAGCCGTGAACGGACTCATCGAGCTCGCCCGCCGGGTCGCCCGCGGATTCCGCAACTACGACAACTACAGACTCAGAATGCTCCTCATCGCCGGCGGCCTCGATACCCCCGCCCCCACCTAAAATCCGAAGAGCCCCTTTCAGGGGTGGATGCAGGGGTGTGGATGCGGGTGGGCGGGGTCTCGATACGGCGCTGCGCGCCTACTCGACCGGCGGGTGTGCGGAGGTGGGCGGGGTCTCGATACGGCGCTTCGCGCCTACTCGACCGGCGGGTGCGCGGGGGCGGGGGGCTCGATACGGCGCTGCGCGCCTACTCGACCGGCGGCGCTTCGCCGGGTGTCGCGACGCTCGCGCTCAGACGAACGCGGCGTGCCCGGTGATCGCCCGGCCGACGATGAGGGTGTTCATGTCGTAGGTGCCCTCGAAGGTGTACACGGCTTCGGCGTCGGCGAAGTAGCGGGCGACGCCGTGGTCGAGCTGGATCCCGTTGCCGCCGAGGATCTCGCGGCACCAGGCGACGACTTCGCGCATCCGGGCGGTCACGAACGCCTTCGCCATCGCCGAGTGGTGGTCGCGCTGCGCGCCCTCGTCCTGCATCGCCGACACCCGTACGCACAGGGCGATCGAGGCGGTGATGTTCGACAGGGCGTTCGCGAGCTTCTCCTGCACCAGCTGGAACGATGCGATCGGTCTGCCGAACTGGGTGCGCTCCTTCGCATAGGCGAGGGCGGCCTCGTAGGCGCCGACGGCGACGCCGATGCCCTGCCAGGCGACCTCGGCGCGGGTGAGGCGCAGCACGATCGCGACATCGCGGAACGAGTGGATGCCGGGCAGGCGGTCCGACTCGGGCACGACGACGTCCTGCAGGGTGATGTCGGCGTTCTCGACGCCGCGCAGCGACTGCTTGCGTTCGATCTTCGTCGCCGTGAAGCCGGCGGCCGGCTGCCGCACGAGGAAGCCCTTCACCTGCTCGTCGGCGGTGTCGCGCGCCCAGATGACGACGACGTCGGCGAAGGTCGCGTTGCCGATCCACCGCTTGGCGCCGTTCAGCACCCACTCCTCGGTGCCGTCGGCCGCCGTGCGGCGGGTCGCGGTGGTCTCGAGGCCCTTGGCGGTGTCGGATCCGTGCCCAGGCTCGGTGAGGCCGAAAGCGCCGATGAGTTCGCCGCGGGCCATCACGGGCAGCCATTCGGCTTTCTGCTCGGGCGAGCCGCCGACCTCGATCGCGTTCATCGCGAGGCCGGAGTGCACGCCGATGAAGGTCGCCGTGGAGGGGTCGGCGCGGGCGATCTCGAGGGCGATCCAGCCGCGGGCGACCGAACTCGAGGCGAAGCGGGCGACCTCGGGGATCGCGGAGCCGAACAGGCCGAGCTCGGCCAGCTGCGGGATGAGGTGGCGGGGGCTTCGCGCCTCCTCCCAGAGCCGGTCGGCGTCGGGGCGCACCTCGGCGTCGAGGAAGGCGCGGATGCGGCCGATCTGAGCCTGCTCTTCGGGTGTGAGCTGCTGCTGGAATGCGTAGAAGTCGGCGTCGAGCAGGGGCGCGGGTGCGCCGATGCCGGCGAGGGTGTCGGTGAGCGTCATCGGTCTTCCTCCGATCGTCGGTGATCACGACGAGTATGCAACACTTTCGGAAATGATGCACCCCTGAGCGGATGCCGGGATACGATGTGCGGCATGGCCGAACCCGCCGCATCGCCCGCCGCCGAGGAGCGCGCCGCGGCATCCACCCCCGGCGGCACGCGCCGACCCGCCGGCCCGCCCACCGGCCGGCCCGGCCGCGAAATCGCACGCATCGGCCTCGAACAAGCACCCTCCTGGCTCTCCGAACGGCTCGCGAGCGGCACCCACGCCGACGCCGTCCGCGCGTTCGACGCCGCCCGTGCCGCCTTCATCGAGGGGCGCCGCATCGACATGAGCGCGCTCGCGGCATCCCTCGGCGTCGACCGCAGCTCCCTGTTCCGCTGGGTCGGCAACCGCGACGCGCTGCTGTCGGAAGTGCTCTGGTCGCTCGCCGCCCCCACCCTCGTGCAGGCCGAAACCGCAGCCGCCGGCCTCACCGGCGCCGAACGCGTCGCCGCCGTCCTCACCCGCTTCGTCGACGACCTCATCGGCGCCGACTACTTCCGCGACTTCCTGCGCCGCGAACCCGCCCGCGCCCTCCGCCTCCTCACCACCAAGGAGAGCCAGATCCAGCGCCGCTACGTCGCCACCGCCGACTGGCTCGTGCGCCGCGAACTCGGCGACGCGCCCCTCGGCGGCGCCATCGACCCGCCCGCGCTCGCCTACCTGCTCGTGCGCGTCTCGGAATCGTTCAGCTACGCCGACCTCATCGCCGGCGACCCGCCGAGCACCGAACGCGCCCGCACCGCGTTCCGCGTGCTGCTGCGGGTCGACTGACGGCATCCACCCCGCCCGGAAGGCCACCGTGACCGACTACCCCGTCCGCATCCCCTTCGAGACCCGCTGGCGCGATAACGACCAGTACGGGCACGTCAACAACGTCGTCTACTACGAGGCCATGGACACCGCCGTGAACGCCTGGATGATCCGGCACGCCGGCCTCGACCCCGCAGGCGGCGGCCCCATCGCCCTCGTCGTCGCCTCGAACTGCCGCTACCTCGCGCCAGCCTCGTTCCCCGAGCCGCTCGAGGTCGGCGTCTCGGTCGGCCGGCTCGGCACGACGAGCGTGACCTGGGCGCTCGGGATCCTGCGCGCGGCCGGCGGGGTGCCGCACGGTGCGGTGCCGGGCGTTTCGTCGGACGGTTCGGATGCGTCGGGCGAGACGATCGCGACGGGCGAATTCGTGCACGTCTTCGTGGATGCCGCCACGCGCCGCCCCGTGCCGGTGCCCGCCGGGGTGCGCGAGGCCTTCGCCGCCTACGGGATGCTCGACCGGGCGTAGCGGCCGGGCCGGCGCTCCGGCGCCGCGGCTGCTGCGCACCGGGTCCGCGCACCGGGTCTGCGAGTGCGGCGGCCTCTGCGCACCGGGTCTGCGCACCGGGTCTGCGAGTGCGGCGGCCTCTGCGCACCGGGTCTGTGAGCGCGGTGGCTTCTGCGCAATGCAGGAACTCGCTCGGCGTGTCGCGCCGCCCATGCGGCGGAGTCGGCCGCGACACGATCGCGTTCCTGCATTGCGCAGGGGTGCAGGGGTGCAGGGGGTGCCGGGGTGCCGGGGTGCGGGTGGCGGCGGTCGCGGGCATACCGACCGCGCGGTATGCTGTGGGGCGAGAGGCGCGCCGCCGGCGCGGGAGAGGTGGTCGAGGATGACCGAAGTGCCCGGACTCGACGTCGATGGGCTCGCGCGCTGGCTCGACAGCGCGCACCCGGAGTTGGTCGACGGCGCAGGGCCGAAGCCCGCGGAGGCCGACGGTGCGGCGGGAGCGGCCGACCTCGCGGAGGCCGGGGCCGGGGCGAGCGACGGGGGCGCGGCGCCCCACGGCATCCGCACCCTGCGGGCGAGCGTCATCGCCGGGGGCCGGTCGAACCTCACCTACCGCATCGACGGGGCGCGCATCCCGCTCGTGCTGCGGCGGCCGCCGCTCGGGCACGTGCTCTCGAGCGCGCACGACATGGCTCGCGAACACCGCGTCATCACGGCGCTCGCCGGCACGGCGGTGCCCGTTCCGCGCACGGTCGACCTCGTCGACGACACGGCGGCCGGCGAGGTCACCGGCACCCCCTTCTTCCTCATGGAGCGCGTCGACGGAACCGTCCTGAATGACCCCGCGCAGAACGCCGCATACACCCCGGCGGGCCTGCACACCCTCGGCATCGAGCTGGCCGAGACCCTCGCCGAACTGCACGGCATCGACCCCGCGAGCGTGGGCCTGGCCGACTTCGGCCGGCCCGCCGGCTACCTCGCCCGGCAGCTGTCGACGTGGCGGCGCCAATACGACGCCTCGCGCTCGCGCGAGCTGCCCGGCCTCGACCGTCTGCAGGAGCGGCTCGGCGAGACCGTTCCCGATGAGGGTGCGGGTGCGGATGCCGCGGGCTCCGGCATCCGCTCGGGCATCGTGCACGGCGACTACCGCCTCGACAACGCGATCGTCGCCGGCCCCGCAGGCGCGCCGCGCATCGCCGCCGTCCTGGACTGGGAGATGGCGACCCTCGGCGACCCGCTCGTCGACCTCGGCATGCTCGGCCTGTACTGGAACATCGCCGACATCCCGGGCGGCGCATCCGTCGCTGCGAGCTCCGTCGACCCGGCCGCCGGGTACCCCGTCTTCGACGAACTCGTCGACGCGTATGCGGCGCGCGCCGGCATCCGCACCCCCGACCTCGGGTGGTATCGGGCGTTCGCGGCATACAAGCTCGCCGTCATCCTCGAGGGCATCCACGTCCGGTTCCGGGCAGGCGAGACCGTCGGGGCCGGGTTCGACCGGATCGGGGAGCTCGTCGCACCGCTCGCCGAAGAGGGGCTCGCGCATGCGGCGAAGCTCCCGGCATCCACCGCGGGGAGGATCTGATGGACTTCGCACCCGACGCCCGCACCGAGGAGCTCACCGAACGCCTGCGCGCGTTCATCGAGGACCGCGTCACGCCCGCCGAGGCCGAGCTCGACGCCGAACTCGCCGCGACGCCCGGCGAATGGGGCCTCCGGCCCGTCGTCGGCCGGCTGCAGGCCGAGGCCCGCGCCGCCGGGCTCTGGAACCTCTTCCTTCCCGGCGACCGCGGCGCCGGCCTCACGAACCTGCAATACGCGCCCCTGGCCGAACTCACCGGCCGCAGCCCCCGCCTCGGGCCCGTCGCCGTCAACTGCGCAGCCCCCGACACCGGCAACATGGAACTCCTCGCCGAATTCGGCACACCCGCCCAGCAGGCCGAATGGCTGGAACCCCTGCTCGACGCGCGCATCCGCTCCGCGTTCTGCATGACCGAACCCGCCGTCGCCTCCTCCGACGCGACGAACATCGCCACCCGCATCCGCCGCGACGGCGACGAATACGTCATCACCGGCCGCAAATGGTGGTCGACGGGCGCGATGAACCCCGACGCGCGCCTCTTCATCGTCATGGGCAAAACCGACCCCGACGCCCCGCGGCACCGGCAGCAGTCGATGATCCTCGTGCCGCGCGACACCCCCGGCGTGCGGATCGTGCGCCCCCTCACCGTCTTCGGCTACGACGACCGCGACCACGGCGGCCACGCCGAGATCGACTTCGACGAGGTGCGCGTGCCGGCCGCGAACCTGCTCGGCGGCGAAGGCGAGGGCTTCGCGATCGCGCAGGCGCGCCTCGGGCCGGGGCGGATCCACCACTGCATGCGCGCCATCGGCATGGGCGAACGCGCCCTCGACCTCGTCCGCGACCGCGCCGGCGAACGGGTCGCGTTCGGGCGGCCCCTGGCCGAACAGGGCGTCGTGCGCGAGTGGATCGCCGAAGCCCGCATCGAGCTCGAAGCCCTCAGGCTGCTCGTGCTGAAGACCGCCTGGCTCATGGACACCGTCGGCAACCGCGCCGCGATGACCGAGATCCAGGCGATCAAGATCGCCGTGCCGCGGGCCGTGCAGCGCATCCTCGACCGCGCCATCCAGGTCTTCGGCGCCGCCGGCCTCTCCGACGACACCCCGCTCGCCGAGATGTTCGCCGGCGCTCGGGCGCTGCGCCTGGCCGACGGACCCGACGAAGTGCACCTCTCCGCGCTCGGGAAGGCCGAGCTCCGACGCTAGACCGTGCACGGGCATCCACCCGGCCGCCGACGCGCCCCCGCAGCGCACGCATCACGCACCACCCCACATCAACGACGATGGAAGGAACACCGAGATGACCCACCGACCAGACCAGGCCATCGACGGCGACGGCTACGGAACCCTCTCGGCGGCGAGCATCCTCGCCGAGACCGCCCGCCGCACCCCCGCCGCCCCGGCGCTGCACTTCATGGGCGCCACCATCCCCTACGGGCGGCTGTGGGACGAGGCCCGCGCCTACGCCGGCGCCCTGCAGGCCCGCGGCATCGGGCCCGGCGACCGCGTCGCGATGATCGTGCCGAACGTGCCCGACTTCGCCCGCGTCTACTACGCCGCCCTCGCGCTCGGCGCGATCGTGGTGCCCGTGCACCTGCTGTTCAAGGCCGAGGAGATCGAGTTCGTGCTGCGCGACTCGGGCGCCGACCTCGTCGTCGTCGCAGCGCCCATGCTCGCCGAGGCGGCTCCGGCGGCTGCGGCGGCGGGCGTTCCGCTCGTCACAGTGCTGCTGCCGGTGGATGCCGCGGGCGCCGCGCCCGGCGGCGCAGGCGCAGACGGGGGCGCTCCGGCATCCACTGCGGCCGGCGCCCTGCCCCGCCTCGAAGCCGAAGCCGCCGCCGCGACCCCCATCGCCCGGATCGTGCCGACGCGGCCCACCGACGCCGCGACGATCCTCTACACGAGCGGCACCACCGGCACGCCCAAGGGCGCCGTCGGCTCGCACCTCGCGATCGTCGAACAGGTGCACACCGCCCTCATCGACTCCTTCGACATGCGTGCCGACGATGTCGTCTTCGGCGGGCTGCCGCTCTTCCACGCCTTCGGGCAGACGTCGGTGATGAACATCTCGTTCCGCCGCGGCGCATCCGTCATCCTGCTGCCGAAGTTCGACCCCGACGCTGCGCTCGAACTGCTGAACGCCCACCGCGCGACCGTGTTCACCGGCGTTCCCACCATGTTCGTCGGCATGCTCGAAGCCGCCGGCCGTTCGGAGGCCCGCCCGCCGTTGCGCTTCGCCGTCTCGGGCGGGGCGGCCCTGCCCGTCGCCGTGCTCGAAGCGTTCGCCGCCGCCTACGGCGCCGAAGTGCACGAAGGCTACGGCCTCACCGAAACCGCCCCGACCGTATCCTTCAACACCGTCGCCGAACCCATCCGCCCCGGCACGGTCGGCCGGCCCCTCTGGGGCGTCGACGTCGCCGTGGCCGACGACGCCGTCGAAGGGCGCATCGCGCTGCTCGAGGAACCCGGCGCCCTCGGCGAGATCGTCGTGCGCGGGCATAACCTCATGAAGGGGTATCTCGGCCGGCCCGATGCCTCTGCCGAGACCGTCGTCGACGGATGGTTCCGCACCGGCGACCTCGGCAGTGTCGACGCCGACGGCATCGTCACGATCACCGACCGCAAGAAGGACATGATCGTCCGCAACGGCTACAACGTGTACCCCACCGAGGTCGAAGCGGTGCTCGCCCGCCACCCCGACGTCGCCATGGCGGCCGTCTTCGGCATCGCCGACGCCGTGCACGGCCAGGAGGTGCACGTCGCCGTCGTCGCCCGCGAAGGCCGCGCCGTCGACGCGGACGCCGTGATCGCGTTCGCGAAGGAACGCATCGCCGCCTACAAGTACCCCCGCGTCGTGCACCTCGTCGAGGAGCTGCCCATCGGGGCGAGCGGCAAGGTGCTGAAGCGCGCGCTCGTCGAGCGCTTCGCGGCGGTGCCGGCGGAGTAGGGGCTGGGGGGTCCGGTACCCGGGGCCGCCGCGTAGGAGTGCCGACCTCCCGTTCGGTGCCGCGTAGGAGTGCCGACCTCCCGCTGGAGTGCCGGGAGGTTGTCACTCCCGCGGGAGATCGGCACTCCTAGCGGGGTGGATGCCGCGGCGGCGCCCCGCGGCATCCACCGCCCCACGGCATCCACCGCCCCACGGCATCCACCGCCCCACGGCATCCACCGCCCCGCGGCATCCACCGCCCCGCGGCATCCACCGCCCCGCGGCATCCACTGCGCCGCAGCATCCACCGTGCTCTCTCGTTCCGGGGGTCGAACCCTGCCATCAACGCGCGGAAAACCCTCGGAACGTGGCGGGATATGACCCCCGGAAGCAGGGGTCGAACGCGGAACGGGCGCCGCGGCCGCGCGCCGCAGCGAGCGCGGAAACAGAGGCCGAACGCGAACGGGCGCGCCCCGCCGAAGCGGAGGCGCGCCCGTCATGCGCGAGCGGTCAGCTCATCGGGATGACCGCGTACAGCAGCCACGTCAGCAGGAAGCCGGCGACGCCGAGCACGGTCGTCAGCGGCGTCCAGGTGCGCAGACCGTCCTTGACCGAGAGGCCGAGGTAGCGGGTCACGACCCAGAAGCCCGAGTCGTTCACGTGGCTGAGGCCGAGGCCGCCGTAACCGATCGCGACCGCGACGAGGGCGGTGTGGATCGGGTCCAGGCCGAGCACCGCGACCGTCGGCAGCATGAGGCCCGCCGTCGTCGCGATCGCGACCGTCGCCGAACCCTGCGCGGCGCGCATGATGAGCGAGATGAGGAACGCGGCCAGCAGGATCGGCATGCCGCTGGAGGCGAGGACCTCGGCGACCGCACCGCCGATGCCGGTCTCGGTGAGGATGCGGCCGAACGCGCCGCCGGCACCCGTGACGAGGATGATGACCGCAGCACCGGGCAGCGCCGACTCCATGACCTCGCCGAGCTTGCCGGCCGACCAGCCGCGGCGCACGCCGAGGAAGAACATCGCCGCGGCGATCGCGACCATGAGCGCGAAGATCGGCTGGCCGATCATCGACAGGAAGCCGTGCCAGAACGAGCCGGTCTCGAACGCCGGCGCGACGGCCGTGCCGAGCATGATGAGGACGAGCGGCAGCAGGATGAGCAGCAGCACCGTCCAGGCGCTCGCCGGCTTCTCGCCGTCGCGGAGGCCCGCGTTCGGGGAGGCCGCCTCTTCGGTGCCGAAGGCGTCGAACATCGCCTTCGTGGCCGGCAGCATCGCGTACTCGCGGCGGTTGACGACCTTCGCGGCATAAAACGACAGCACCGCGAGCGGCACCGAGATCGCCAGCGACAGGATCGTGACCCAGCCGATGTCGGCGCCGAGGATGGTGGATCCGCCGACGATGCCGGGGTGCGGCGGCACGGCCACGTGCACGGCGAGCATGATGCCCGCGACCGGCAGGCCGAACTTGATCGGGTTCAGGCCGGCGACCTTCGAGAACGCGAACACGATCGGCACGAGGATGATGAAGCCGGCGTCGAAGAACACCGGGATCGCGAGGATGCCGGCGGCGATCACGAGCGCGATGCCGACCCGCTTCGGGCCGAGCCATCCGGTGAACTTGCCCGCGAGCGCATCCGCCCCGCCGGAGAGTTCGATGATCTTGCCGAGCATCGATCCGAGCGCCACGAGCACGGCGACCGAGCCGAGCGTTCCGCCGACGCCGGCGATGATCGCCTGGATGATGCCGAGCTGCTCGGGTGCGTCGTCCGTGGCCGGGATCGTCGTCATCGGCAGGCCCGCGGCCAGGCCGACGAGGATCGACACGAGGATCAGGGCGTAGAACGCCTGCATTTTGAACCTGATGATGAGCAGGAGCAGCAGGCCGAGGCCGGCGAGCCCGATCAGGATCAGGGCGGGAAGAGGAAGCGTCATCGGCTCGTCTCTTTCTCTTTCGGGTTGTGGGGGTGGGGTGTGGATGCCGGGGCGCGATGCCCGGGCGGGTGCGCCGAAGCGCCTACGGGCGCCGCTCGGGAGCGACGACGCGGATCACGGCGGAGTCGTCCTGGGCGCCGAGGCCCTGGGCTTCTCCGAGGAGGAAGAGCTGCTCGGCGGCGGCGGCCACCGGCGTCGACAGGTGCGCACGGCGTGCGGCGTCGCCGACGATGCCGAGGTCCTTGACGAAGATGTCGAGGCGGCTGAGCACCTCGGCGCCGCCCTCGTCGTAGGCCTGCAGGGCGCGGGGGCCGCGGTTGCCGAGCATGAACGAGTTCGCGGCACCGGCCGTCAGTGCCTCGAGGGTCTTCTCGCGGTCGAGCCCGAGGGCGTCGGCGAGGGCGAGGGCCTCGGCGGCGGCGGCGATGTGCACGCCGCACAGCAGCTGGTTGACGGTCTTCAGCGCCTGCCCGTCGCCGGGCTTGTCGCCGACGATCGAGAGGGTGGATGCCAGCTGCTCGAGCACGGGCCGCGCCGCCTCCAGCGCGGTTGGGCGGGCGCCGACGACGATGAGCAGGTCGCCCTCGCGCGCACGGAGCGGTCCGCCCGAGAGCGGGGCGTCGACGAGGTCGGCACCGTGCTCGGCGAGCCGGGCGGCGATGTCGGCGATGCCGTCGGTGCCGACGGTGCTCGTGAGGATGACGACGGATCCCCGGTCGAGATGGTCGGCGAGGCCGCCCTCGCCGAAGAGCAGCGCGTCGAGCTGGGCGCCGTTGCGCACGGCGACGAGCACGGCATCCGCACCCGAGATCGCCTCGACGGCCGAGGCGGCGGGCGCGACGCCCGACTCGGCGGCGAGGGCGACGCGTTCGGCGGCGATGTCGAAACCGCGCACCTCGAAGCGCTCGGCGAGGCGGGCGGCCATCGGCAGCCCCATGGCGCCGAGACCGATGACGGCGACGGTGGAGGTCATGGTGTTCCTTTCGGGGGTGGATCCGGGATGGTGCGGCCGGTCGTGTTCGTCGCGGCGGGTGCGGCGGCGCGGCCGGCGGGTCAGCGTTCTTCGGCGCCGGGTTCCGTGCCGGTGCCGGGGTCAGCGTCGGCGCCGGCCGTGTCGGCCGGGCCGGCGAGCTTCGCGACGACCGCCGCGAGCGAACCCTCGTCGCCGACGTTGCCGGCGAAGACGATGTACGGGATGCCGACCGCCGGGCCGGTCTCCGGCTGCCACAGTGACACGATGCCCGGCAGCATCGGGCCGAGCACCGTGGCGCGGCGGATCTCGAGGGCTTCGCTGGCGACATCGCTCGACGTGATCCCGCCCTTGGCGATCACGAAGCGCGGTGGGGCGAGTTCCAGCACGCGCCGCACCAGTTCGACGACGCCGCTCGAGACGCGGCGGGCGATGTCGAGGCTCGCGGCGCCGTCGGCGCCGGTGATGAGTTCGCGGCTCGTGTGCACGATGACGGTGCCCTGCTCGAGGGCGGCCGCGGTCGCCCGGGCCTGCTCGTCGAGGTGCGCCTCGCGGCGCTCGTCGATGAGGCGGCGCACGTCGAGCTCGATCGTCGCCGTGCCCGGGCGGGCCCGCTTCAGTTCAGCGAGCTGCGCCGTCGTCAGCGGCACATGGCTGCCGACGACGACCAGGCCGCCGCGTTCATGCGCGAACGGGATGTCGGCGGGCTCCACGGGGCGCGCGATGTCCTGCCCGATGTGGGCGCGCGCATACGGCGGGCCGACGCGCAGCAGCACCTCGGCGTCCAGCCGGTGCAGGGCGAGGGCGACGACGCGCAGATCGGACTCCTCCACGGCATCCACCGCGACGATCGTGCCCGGCGCGAGCGCACCCAGGAACGCCTCGACATCGTCGACGCCGCCGCGGATGATGTCGATCGTGAGGGGCGCCACGGCATCCGCCGCGATGCGCCCGTGCGTCTTCTCGGCCACCCACTCGTCGAGGCTGCTCGCGGCGAAACCGAACGTCGCATCCGCCGCGAACGGGGTCTCGCCGACCGGCGTCGCCTCGCCGTCGACGACCCAGTAGTGCACCGAATCGACCGTGATGCGCCCCGCATCGGGGAACGCCGGCACGAGCAGCGTCAGCGCCGGCCGCTCGCCGCCGTGCGCGACGATCTCCTCGGCGAGCACATCGGTCTCGAGGGGGAAGTGGCCGCGCAGCGTCGAATCGCTGCGGGAGACGAAGGTGACCTGCTTGCCGGCCGCGCGGGCCGCGGCCAGGGCGACGGCGACGACCTCGCGATTGCGGCGGGCGGCCTGGCGCTCGCCGAGGGAACGGCTGTTCGTCAGCACGTAGACCGCCGGTGCACCGGTCGCGAAGGCGCCGTCGAGGTCGGCGCGTTCCCAGCGGGTGAGCACGGGCAGACCGGCCACGGACTGCGTGCCGGTGGGGTCGTCGTCGAGCACGACGAGCACGGCATCGGGATGCTGGGCGGCACGCACCTCGGCGGCCGTGACGGCCACGGGCTCGGGGAGGGGTGCGAGCAGGGTGTCGAGGCGCATGGAGCACTCCTTCGTCACTCGGGGTCTTCGGGGTGTGGATGCCGTGGCGCGCGGTGCGGGCGGGTGCTCGCGCCGGTCGCGGGCGGTTCGCGCGACGTTCGCGCTCGGCAGAAATCCGATATCAGATATCGAGTGTACCCGACGCGCGGCGCGCCGCCCTCGCTCCCTCCCTCCGTCCGTCCGTCCCTCCCTCCCTCCCTCCTCCGTCATGTACGCGGAACGCGCCGTGCTCTTGCGCAATGCAGGAACGCACACGTGTCGCGGCCGGTTCCGCCGCATCAGCGCCGCGACACGCCGAGTGCGTTCCTGCATTGCGCAAGAGACGGAAGGAGGAGGGGGTGAGGGACGGGGAGAAAGAGCGAAGGGTGGCGGGATGCCGGGTGCCGCGCGGACCTGGAGCGCGCGCCCGCTCAGCGGGCGGTGGAGGAAGCCGCGGCGCGGCCGTGGATGTAGGTGAGGAGGTCGTCGCGGGTCTGGCGCATGTGGCTCGCCATGGCATCGCGGGCGGCATCCGTCGACCCCGACCGGAGCGCCTCGAGCACCGCGCCGTGCTCGAAGATCGCGTGCTCGCGGATCTCGGCGACGGCGCTGGTCTCGCTGCGGGTCGCCTCGAGCATGCTCGTGAGCGGCCGCATCGAGGCGATGAGGATGCGGTTGTCGGCCGCGGCGAAGACGACGTCGTGGAACGCGAGGTCGGCGGCGACGAACGCGGGAACGTCGGTCGCGGCGTGGCCGGCGCGCATGAGGCCGAGGAGTTCCTCGAGCCGGGCGAGGTCGTCGTCGCTGCGACGGGATGCCGCGAGCTCGGCCGCCCCGGTCTCGAGCATCACGCGCAGCTCGAGCAGCTCGAGCGAGGAACGCTCGCGCGCCCCGGCGCTGCGGGCGTGGCGGACGACGGCTTCGAGGCCGGTCCATTCCTCGACGGGCGCGATGCGGTGCCGGCTGCCGGGCACGCGCACGATGACGCCCTGCGCCTGCAGCAGGCGCACGCCCTCGCGCATGGTGAGGCGCGAGACGCCGAACTCCTCGGCCAGCTCGGCCTCGGGCGGCAGGGGCGCCCCGGCGACGAGGCGCCCGGCGATGATCGCGTCGAGCAGCCCGTCGACGACGGATTCGGTGCGGGTGATGCGTTCGGCCATCGTCACCGACCGGCTGCCGTCGCGCCGGCCGATGGATGCCGCGGGCCCGCCACCGGGTGCGCGGTCGTCGCCGTGCACCACCGTGGGACGGGGGAGGCGGGCACGGTCACAGGCACTCCGCCATTCTACCGAGCGCCGGTGCCGGCGCCTTGCCCGCTGCATGGCCTGCGTCGCGATGGCATTCGTGCGCAATGCAGGAACGCGCTCGGCGTGTCGTGCTGCGCATGCGGGAGTCGGGGCCGCGACACGGGAGCGTTCCTGCATTGCGCAGAGACGCGAGCCGGGGGCGGTGGATGCCGGGGGCGGTGGATGCCGGGGAGGGGGTGGATGCCGGGGGCGGTGGATGCCGGGGCGCCCCGGGCAATGCGCTGCGCCCCGGCATCCACCGACCGGGCAGGAGCCGGGCCCCCCGGCATCCACTCGCTCAGGCGGCGGGCACGCCCGCGTTCTCGAGCGGCACCGGCGCCGGATCCACCGCGGAGACCTCGCCGCCCTCCACCTCGTAGGCGGCGTCGACGAAGTCCTGCACGCCGGCATCCACGATCGTGATGCCCGCGCCGTTCCAGGCGGCGTGCGAGGTCTTCGAGAAACCGAGCGGCAGGATGCCGTTGCCGGCGAGATCGCCGGATTCGAGGGCGGCGACGAGGGCCTCGCGGGTCGGGTCGTCGCCGGCGGCGGCGAGGGCTTCGGCGAAGAGGTAGCCGACGCTCATGCCGTAGACGGTGTTGCCGTCGAAGTCGGCGCCGCCGTTGTAGTCGTCGTTGATCTGCCGGAACAGTTCCACCCATTCGCCGTCGGGGCCGAACGGCAGGTAGTTCGCGCTGACGAAGCCCTGCAGCAGTTGCGGTGCGGCCTCGCCGAGGAAGCCGGCGAGCGTCGGATAGTCGCCGCCGGACGACGACGAGAACCACATCGGGAACCAGCCGAGCTTCGCGGCGGTGCCGATCGCGAGCGCCGAGAAGCCGTTCACCGTGGCGAGCATGTTGATCTCGCAGCCGGCGGCCTGCATGGCGCCGATCTGCGCGCTCACGTCCTGGTTCGATACCGAGTACTCCTGCACTTCGGCGACGCCGCCGACCCCGAGCGCGAGCTCGACGCCCTCGAGGAACTCCTCGCCGAAGTCGTCGTCCTGCCCGAGCACGCACACCTTCGCACCCGGGTGCTCGTCGGCGGCGTACTGCGCGAGCACGGCCCCCTCGACGACGTAGTCGACGTTGAACGCGAACGTCATCGGGTACGTCTCGGGGTCGTTCCAGCTCGTCGACCCCGAGGCGACGAAGAGGTCGGGCACGGCGTTCTGGTCGAGGTAGTCGAGCACGGCGGAGTGCGTCGGCGTGCCGAGCCCGTTCAGGATCGCGAACACCTCGTCCTCCTGCACGAGCTCGCGCACCACGGTCTGGGTGTTCGCGGGGTTGTAGCCGTCGTCCTTCACGAGGTATTCGATGGTGCGGCCGTTGATGCCGCCCTGGTCGTTGACGTAGTCGAAGTACGCCTTCGTCGCGGCCGAGATCGTCGAGTATCCGGCGGCGGCCGGGCCCGTGAGCGGGTGGTGGGTGCCGACGGTGACGGTGTCGTCGGTGACGCCGGGGGTGTCGGCGGCGCCGGCGCCGGGCGTGCTGCAGGCGGTGAGGGCGAGGAGCAGGGCGGTCGCCCCGGCTGCCCCTCCGAGCCCGGCGAGGCGCCGGGCGGTGCGGTGCTGTGACATGGGATTCACCTCTCGATGTGGGTGGGTTCGGTGGTGCGGGGTGCGGATGCTTCGGGAGCGGTGGATGCTTCGGGCTCGGTGGATGCTTCGGGTTCGGGTGCGGATGCCGCCGGTCGCGGCCCGCCGGCGGGCACCGCGGCACTGCGCGGTCGGCGGCGGCGCGCCAGGGCATCCACTGCGCGCCGTGCGACGCCCGCGAGCCCTGCGGGCCGCCACGCGACGACGACGATGAGGATCGCGCCGAACACGAGCACGGCGAGGTTTCCGTTCAGGCGCTGCCCGAGGTCGGCGGGCAGATCGAGGGCGGCGGTGAGGGCCCCGACCGCCCACGGCAGCAGCACGATGATCGCCGAGCCGGACGCGGCGCCGCCGAGGCTGCCGAGGCCGCCGACGACGACCGCGACGACGAGCAGCAGCGAGAACGCGAGCGTGTACGCCCCGGGGCTGACCGCCTGCGTGACGAAGCACAGCACGGCGCCGCCGGCACCGGCGGTCACGGCGCTCCACGCGAACGCGGCGACCTTCACCCGCCCGGTCGCGACGCCCGCGAGGCGTGCGGCGGTCTCGTCGCCGTGGCCGGCGCGCATCCGCAGCCCGAGCCGGCCGTGCCTGACGAGCGCGAGCGCGGTCGCGCACACCGCCGCGACGAGGATCGCGACCCACGCCTGCCACTGCTCGACCGCGATGAGCGCCCGCAGGGCTTCGGGAACGCCGTCGAAGGCGATCCGCACACCCTGGTCGCCGCCGAGCACCGGTGCGAACACCGCCGCGAACGCGGGCAGCGCGATCACGAGCACGAGCGTGACGCCGGCCAGGTATGGCCCGCGCAACCGGGCCGCGGCCAGGCCGAGCGCGAGCCCGAGCGCCGCCGACACGGCGACGGCCCCGAGCATCCCGAGCCCGAACCGGGCGGCGCCCTCGATGCCGGCCTCCGTCGCGGCGTTCGTCGTGATCGCATAGCCGTAGCCGCCGGCGGCCATCAGCGCGGCGTGCCCCAGCGAGAGCTGCCCCGTGAGGCCGATGAGCAGGGTCAGCCCGGCCGTCGCGCAGAAGTACGCGGCGATCAGCGCGAGTTGGTAGTTGCGGTACGGGTCGAGGAGGAAGGTGCCCGCGATCGCGAGCACGGTGAGGCCCGCGGCGGTCAGCAGCAGTCGGCGAGTGGATGCCCTGGGGCGCCGCTCCGGGCGGACCGCGGAACCGGCATCCACCGCGGGCGTCGCCGTGGCGGCATCCGCACCCGAGGTCGCCGCCCCGGCATCCACTCTCGTGTCGTGCTCGCTCATGCCGCCCGCACCTCCCGCGCCGAGAACACGCCGCCGGGCCGCACGAGCAGCACCGTCACGAGCTGCACCAGCACCGCGATGGGCGCGACGGTCGCGCCGAGCGTTCCGGTCACGACCGTCATCACCACCCCCACGACGAGGCCGCCGATGAGCGCGCCGGCCGGCGAATCGAGCCCGCCGACCACGGCGACCGTGAACGCGTACACGAACAGCAGATCCGCCGAATGCGGGGTCAGCCCGAGCTCCGTGGGCACGAGCAGCAGGGCCGCGAGGCCGGCGACGGCGGCCGCGAGCATCCACCCGATGGTGAGCATGCGCCCCACCCGCACCCCGAGCAGGCGCGACACCTCGGGCGCCAGCGCCGACGCCCGCAACTGCAGACCGAGCGAGGTGCGCGTGAACAGCACCAGCAGCCCCGCCATCACCCCGAGCGCGACGAGCAGCACGAACAGGTCGTACGGGCTCAGCACCGGCACCCCGCCGACCACGATCGGCCGCGTGTCGAACGGCGCCGGCATCGGCCGCGCCTGCGGGCCGAACGCGATGCCGAGGGCCGACTGGATCACCATCACCAGCCCGATCGCCATGATGACGCCGGCCAGGGGTGCGGATGCCGGGGCGAACCGCATCACGCCCCGCTCGACCGCGAACCCCGTGAGCGCTCCGGCGGCGATCGCGGCCGCCAGGCCCACCCAGTACGAACCGCTGAGCGCCGTCGCCGCGAACGCGACGTAACAGGCGACGACCGCCATCGCACCCTGTGCGAAGTTCACGATGCGCGCCGCCCGCCAGATCAGCACGAGCGACAGCGCGAACAGCGCGAACACGGCGCCGCGGGCGAGGCCGGTGGCGAGGAGGAAGAGGAGTCGGTCCATCAGAATCCCAGGTAGGCGTGGCGGAGGGCGGGGTCGGCGGCGAGCTCGGACGCCGGGCGGTCGGCGACGATCTCGCCGAGTCCGAGGACGATGCCGCGGTCGGCGATCGCGAGGGCGCTCGCCGCATTCTGCTCGGCGAGGAGCACCGTGAGGCCCGTGCGATCGGCCGTCTCGCGGAGCACACCGAGCAGCTCGGCGACCACGAGCGGCGCGAGGCCGAGGCTCGGCTCGTCGAGCAGCAGCAGCCGGGGGCGCGCGACGAGGGCGCGGGCGAGGGCGAGCATCTGGCGCTCGCCGCCCGACAGTTCGTGGCCGGCGGCGCGACGACGCCGGGCGAGGGGTTCGAACAGCGCGTACATCGCCGCCGTCGCCGCGCGCCGCTCGCGGGGCGGCAGGCGCAGCGCGCCGAGCCGCAGGTTCTCGTCGACGGTGAGCTCGGCGACGACGCTGCGCCCCTCGGGCACGAGGGCGAGGCCGGCGCGGGTGCGATCCTCGACGGGGAGGGCGTCGATCGGGCGGCCGGCGAACCGCACGGCACCGCCGCTCGGTCGGAGCTGGCCTGCGACGGTGCGCAGCAGGGTCGTCTTGCCGGCGCCGTTCGCGCCCAGCAGGGCGACGAGCTGCCCCTCGTGGATGCCGAGGCTCAGCGCCTCCAGCACCGGCGCCGCCCCGTAGCCGACGGTCACGGCGTCGAGCTCGAGGAGCGGGGCGGGGGTGTTGCGGGTGTCGGCGTTCATGCGCGCACCGCCGTTCCGGGTGCCGGTGTTTCGGGTGTCGGCGTTCCGGGTGCCGCCGTTCCTGACGTCGGCGGTCCTGGCGTCGGCGGCACGCCGAGGTAGGCGGCCTCGACCGCCGGATCGCGCTGCACCTCGGCCGGCGCCCCGCTCGCGATCACGCGCCCGAAGTCGAGCACGACGACGCGATCGGCGAGCCCCATGACGAAATCGACGTGGTGCTCGACGAGCAGCACGGCGCATCCACCCGCCGACACCCGCCGCACCGCCTCGGCGAGCTGCGCCATGTCCGCCCCGCCGAGCCCGCCGGCCGGCTCGTCGAGCAGCAGCAGGCTCGGCCGCGTGACGAGGGCGCGCGCGAGGGCGACGCGTTTGCGTTCGGGGTACGGCAGGGCGTCGGCGGGGCGGTGCGCATCGGCATCCATTCCGAGTTCGGCGAGCATCGTCATCGCGCGCTCGCGCTCGGAACCGCGCGCCGCGCGCACCCCCGCGAGCGGAACGAGCACCTGCTCGAGCACCGTCATGCCCGCGTAGAGGCCGAGGCCCTGCAGGGTGCGCGAGACGCCGCGGCGCAGGAGTCGGGTCGTGGATGCCGGTGCGGGCCGCCCCCCGATGCGGATCGTGCCGGCGCGCGGCCGCACGAGGCCGCTGATCGCGTTGAACACCGTCGTCTTGCCGGCGCCGTTCGGGCCGATGAGGGCGACGATCTCGCCGTCGGCGACCTCGAAGCCCACCCCGTCGAGGGCTCTCAGCCCGCCGAAGGCGACCGTGAGCCCCTCGACCGCGAGCCGCGGCGGGGTCGGGGTGGTTTCGTGTGGAGCGTCGGACATCGGCACCTCTTCGTGTCGGATTCACTGCCCAGGACTGCGAACGCTCCCCACAGTACCGCAAAAACCGACCAGACGGTATGTCGGTGTTGCGCACCATGATCGTCCCGCCGATCCACGTGCCCCTGCACCTCTGTCCCCGCGCAATCTCCCCGTGCGCAATGTCGCCGTGCGCAATCTGTCCTTGCGCAATGCAGGAACGCACCCGGCGTGTCGCCGGTGCCCATGCGGCAGCGCCGCCCGCGACACGGTTCCGTTCCTGCATTGCGCAAGGGAGGTTGCGTAGGAGAACGGGCTGCGAGCGGAGTCAGGGGCAGCGGCACGGAGAGCGCGGCGGGAGCGCGGGGGCGCGGCAGCGGGCGGACGGCCCGCGCCGCGGGCGCCCCTCAGCGGTGGGCGATCGCCGCCGTCATGCCGCCGTCGACGACGAACTCGGCGCCCGTCGTGTAGGCGGAATCGTCGCCGGCGAGGAAGCGGATCGTTCCGGCGACGTCGGCCGGCAGCGCCGCCCGGCCGAGCGGGATGACGAGGTCGTCGGGGTCGATGCGCGTCGTCATCTCGGTGAGGATGAGGCCCGGGTGCACCGAGTTCACGCGGATCCCGGCCGGCCCGAGCTCGACGGCGAGCGACTTCGTGAGGCCGCGCACGCCGAACTTCGAGGCGGTGTATCCGTGCAGGGCGGGGCTTCCGCGCAGGCCCTCGACCGAGGAGATGTTGATGATGGATCCGCGCCCGGCGGCCTTCATCGCCGGCACGACGGCGCGGCAACCGAGGAAGGTGCCGGTGAGGTTCACCTCGATCACCGCGCGCCACTTGGCGAGCGTGAAGTGCTCGATGGGTGCCGCGTTGGCGATGCCGGCGTTGTTCACGAGCACGTCGATCGCGCCGAAGGCGTCGAGTGCGGATGCCGTGACGCGCTCCCACTCCTCTTCCGAGGTCACGTCGAGGCGCTCGAAGCGCGCCCGGGCTCCGAGCTCGGCGGCGAGGGCCGCTCCTTCTTCTTCGAGGAGGTCGGCGATGACGACGTTCGCCCCGGCGTCGTGGAGGATGCGGGCGTACTCGGCGCCGAGCCCGCGGGCGGCGCCGGTGACGATGGCGGTGCGCCCGTCGAGCGCGCTCATGCAGCGCCCGCCCCGGTCGCGGCACCGGTGGCGGCGCCGGAAACCCCGCCGGCGGCATCCACCGCCGACGCGGCGGAGCCGGCCGAGCGAGCACCGGCATCCACCCCCGCCACATCGATGACGAGGCGGCCCGTCGTCGCCCCGCCCGCGAGGCGCTGGATCGCCGCAGGCGCTTCGGCGAACGGCACGAGCTCGACGAACGGGCGGATCGCACCGGCATCGGCGAGGCGGGCGAGTTCGGCGTGCGCGGCGTCCACGAGATCGGGCCGCCGCTGCTGGTAGAGCGCCCAGTGCAGGCCGAGCACGGCGTAGTTCTTCACGAGTGCATGCTCGGGGCGCACCTGCTGGATCGTTCCGCCGGCGAAGCCGACGACGACGATGCGGCCCTCGAAGGCGATCGTCTTCGTCGACGCGGCGAAGGCGTCGCCGCCGACCGGGTCGAAGACGACGTCGACGCCGCCGGGGGCGGCCGCCTTGATCGCGGCGACGAGGTCGCCGTCGCCGCGGACGATCACCGTGTCGGCCCCGGCCGCACGGGCGACCTCGGCCTTCGCGGCACTCCCGACGACGCCGATGACGCGTGCACCGGCGGCGGCGCCGAGCTGCACGGCCGCGGTGCCCACCCCGCCGGCGGCGGCGTGCACGAGCAGCGTCTCGCCGGCGGCGAGGCCGGCCCGCCGGTGCAGGCCGAACCAGGCCGTCTGGTACGCGATGGTGAGCGCGGCGGCCTCCGCGTCGGAGAGGGCGTCCGGTGCGGGGTGCACGGCCTCGGCCGGCAGCACCGCGAACTCCGAGAGCACCCCGATCGCCGAGCCGACGACCCGGTCGCCGGGCGCCACGGCATCCACACCCGAACCGACGCCGACGACCTCGCCCGCGAACTCGATGCCGGGCACGAACGGCACCTCGGGCCGCACCTGGTACTCGCCGCGGGCGAGGAGGACGTCGGGGAAGTTCACCGCGACCGCCCGCACGCGCACGGCGACCTCGCCGGCGGCCGGCACCGGCACGGGCACTTCGTGCAGTTCGAGGACGGACTCGGGTTCGCCGAGGCGGGCGACCCGCCAGGCGCGCATGGTGTCAGGCATCTGCACTCCTGATGCTCGTGAGGAACAGATCGGTCAGCTGCGCCGCGACCGTCTGCTTGGATTCGGGGCCGCTCGGGTCGTACCAGTGCGAGAGGTAGTGCACGTCGCTGAAGAAGTGCGCGATGAGCACCGGGCGAGGGATGTCGGTGCGGAACAGGCCTTCGCGCTGCCCGCGCTCGAGGATCGCGGCGAACTCGTCGTTGTACGCGCGGCGGCGGCGCGTGACCTCCTGCTGGCGGGGCGCAGTCAGCATGTTCAGGCTGCGGAAGAACACGGTGCCCTCGGGCAGGAAGTCGATCGAGGTCTCGATGACGTCGACGCACACGTCGCGCAGCACCTCATCGGGCCGGCCGCCGCGGGCGATGATCTCGTCGAGGTGCGTCTTCTGCAGGGCGAGCATGCGCTCGTAGATGCCGAAGAGCAGGTCGTCCTTCGACTCGAAGTAGTGGTACATCGCGCCCTTCGTCACGCCGGCGGCGGCCACGATCTGCTGCACGCTGGTGTTCGCGTAGCCTTGCGCGGCGAACAGTTCGACGGCGGCGCGGGTGACGGCTTCGGCGACGTTGGAGTCCTTCATGCGTCCATCCTTCACCAGCGCCCGCGTCATCCGAACGAGCGGATGCTCGCGCCGCCGTCGATGCGGAGCGTCTGCCCCGTGACCCAGGCCGCGTCGTCGGAGAGGAGGAACGCGACCGGGCCGGCGACATCGGCCGGCTCGCCGAGCCGTTGCAGCGGGTATTCGGCGGCGACGGATGCCTCGCGGCCCTCGTACAGCGCACGCGCGAGCTTGGTCTTCACGACGGCGGGGGCGACGGCGTTCACGCGGATGCCGGGGGCGAGCTCGGCGGCCAGCTGCATCGTGAGGTTGATGAGGGCCGCCTTCGAGACGCCGTAGAAGGCGATGTTCGGGCTGGAGGTCGTGCCGGCGAGGCTCGCCAGGTTCACGACCGAGCGGGCGAGGCCGGCGGCGACGGCGCCGCGCGTCCAGTCGAGGGCGGCGACGACGTTGACGTCGAGGATCTTGCGGACGACGGATGCTTCGAGCTCGAGCGCGGGCCCCCAGGCGGGGTTGATGCCGGCGTTGTTCACGAGGTGGTCGAGGCGGCCGTGGCGTTCGGCGATATGCGCGAAGACGCGTTCGCGGTGCTCGTCGTCGTCGGCACGGCCCGGGATGCCGCTCGCGGCCGGTCCGAGGCGTTCGGCCGCCGCCGCGAGGGTCTCGGGGTCGCGCCCGGTGATGACGACCTCGGCGCCCTCGGCGACGAGTCGTTCGGCGATCGCGTAGCCGATGCCGCGGCTCGCCCCGGTGATGAGGGCGACGCGGCCGTCGAATCTCTGCACGGCATCCACTCCGTCGTGTGCTCGGGTCGTCGGTGCGGCGGCTTCCACCGGTCCGTACCGTCTGGTCGGTATGCAGCGTAGCACGACCCGGAGGCATGGATTCCGCCGATCCGGCCGGGGGTGCCGCGATCCCGGGTAGCGTGGCGGGATGACGGTCGAACAACACGAACTCGGGACCTTCGGCGTCTGGGCACGCCGCACCGACGCCACCCCGGAGCTCGCACGCGAGGTCGAACGCCTCGGCTACGGCACCCTCTGGGTCGGCGGATCGCCGGGCGCCGAACTCGCCGAAGCCGAAGCCGCGCTCGACGCCACCGAACGCATCGTCGTCGCCACCGGCATCGTGAACATCTGGACGGCCGACGCCCGCGCCGCCGCGGCATCCTTCCGCCGCCTCGAGGCGCGCCACCCCGGCCGCTTCCTCCTCGGCATCGGCAGCGGGCATCCCGAATCCAACGCCGACCGCCGCACGCCGCTCACCGCGATGTCGGACTACCTCGACGTGCTCGACGCCGAAGGCGTGCCCGCCGGCCGCCGCGTGCTCTCCGCGCTCGGCCCGAAAATGCTGGAGCTCGCCGCCGCCCGCAGCCTCGGTAGCCACCCCTACCTCACCCCGCCCGCCCACACCGCATGGGCGCGCGAGGTCCTCGGCGCCGGCAAGCTGCTCGCCCCCGAGGTCATGGTGCTCGCCGACGACGACGCCGAGCACGCCCGCGCGATCGGCCGCAAGGCGCTGGACCGCTACCTGAAGCTGTCGAACTACACGAAGACGATGCTCCGCTGGGGCTTCACCGAAGACGACATCGCCAACGGCGGCAGCGACCGCCTCATCGACGAACTCGCCGTCTGGGGAACCCCCGCGCACCTCGCCGCCGCGCTCCGGAAGCACCTCGACGCGGGCGCCTCGCACGTGTGCGCGCAGGTGCTCCGCAGCGACCCCGTGCCGACCCTCGAGGCCCTCGCCGACGAGCTGTTCTAGGGCGTGTTGCGGAACTCCGCACGCGCTGCGGCGCACGACGGGCGGCCGTTTGCGGCGTTGTCGTCGTCGGCCTCACCTCCAGTGAGGCTCTCCTCCTCCGCCTTGCATCCGGTCGCCCGTCGCACGTCCTCGCCGCGCACGGAGTTCCGCAACACTCCCGAGGTCGTGGTGCGGATGCCGCCGGGCATCCGCACCTGTGGACGCCCTCGGGCATCCGCACCCGAGGTCATGCGCGCATGCGCTCCCGTAGCCCGGGCACCGCGAAGTCCACCAGCCCGCGCCCGGCCGACTCGATGAGACCGGCATCGATGAGGCGGGCCCGGTAGTTGCCGATCGCGTTCGACGGATCGCCGAGGCGTTTGCCGAGGTCCGCGGTCTTCGAAGGGCCGTCGTCGACGGCCATTGCGCGCAAGAACGCGAGATCCTTCTGCGACGCAGAGGCGAGGGCGGCGTCGATGACGACCCGCGAGTTCCTCCGGCGCGCGGCCGCGATGGCGACACCGACTTCCGCCGCCGAAAGCGGCCCAGGAGTCGTTTCGGCCACCTGCCACAGGTGGTAGCCGACGAGCTGGATCAAAAAGGGGAACCCGCCCGTGGCTTCCGCCGCCTCGCGCACGAGGGTCGGAGGAAGGGGATGCTCGAAGGTGCCGAACGTCTCGAGGTACGAGGCCGCGACGTCGTCGACGGTCGCAGCATGGAGGTCGATGCGGTCTGCGCGGCGGAGGAACGTCGCGACGCCCTCGTCGAGGAGATCCGACACCGCCGCCGGGAGGCCGGCGAAGACCAGTGCGATCGGCAGACCCGCCCGGATGAAGTGCTGCACCGAGGCGGCCAGTTGCGCGAGCTCGTCGCGGTCGGCGCCATGGATCTCGTCGAGCGTGATCACGAGCCCGGTTCCGCGCTCGTCGAGCAGACGCAGGAGCTCCTCGCCCAACTGTCGCCATCCGGCCTGCTGCTCGGGGGCGAGCTCGGTCTGCACCGAGAATCCGCCGAAGCCGATGCCCGTGATGCGTCGGATGCTCGGCCCTGCGCCGAGTTCTTCGATGAGGCGCTTCATCTCAGCGCCGATACGACCCAGGAAGCCGCGCGTCGCCGTCTCGGAGATGACCGCCCAACCCGCTCGCCGGGCGGCATCTTCCGCCTCGCCGAGCATGACGGTCTTCCCGACGCCCCGCGCACCGGTGAAGATCGTCAGCAGACCGGGTGCGCCCGACCTGATGCGCAGACCGTACTCGAACTCATCGAGCACGCCGGCGCGGCCGATCAGCTGCGGCGGCTCGGCACCGGCGGTCGGGCGGAACGGATTGAGCGTCATCGCGCCTCCGATGAGTTCTGTGAGTATCAGTGTATTCGATGAGTACCGATGAGTTCTGTGAGTAGCGGTGAGTTCTGTGAACTCGCCGCACCGGGGCGCGGGGCGCGGCGGCGCCGCCTCAGCCCAGCGGGTCGGCGAGCAGGGGGGCGAGGGCGAGTTCGGCGGCGCCGATGAGCAGGCGGTCTTCGCCGAGGGCGGCGGTGCGGATGGCCAGGTCTTCGGAGGCGGCCGAGAAGGCCTGGGCGGCGACGGATGCCTCGAGCCCGGCGAGGTCGTGCTCGGCGAGGGTGGCGAGGAACCCGCCGAGGACGACGAGCGAGGGGTTCAGCACGTTGACGGCGTTCGCGAGCGCGGTCGCGAGGATGCGGCGCTGGCGGTCGAGTTCGGCGGCGACGGCGGGGTCGGCGGATGCCGCGAGGGCGGCGGCGAGGGCGGGTTCGTCGGCGGCGCGGAGCCCCACGGCATCCAGGAGCCGGGCCCGGCTCACCTCGTCTTCGAGCACGCCGCCGTCGGCGCGGCGGTCGCCGGCGGCGGCGCCGGGGCGATTCTGCCCGAACTCGCCGGCGTAGCCGTGCGCGCCGCCGACGGGGGTGCCGCCGATGACGAGACCGCCGCCGATGCCGCTGGCGCCGCCGTTCAGGTAGATGAGGTTGGCGATGCCGCGGCCGGCGCCGAAGCGGTGTTCGGCGATGACGCCGAGGCTCGCGTCGTTGCCGACGTATGCGGGCAGTCCGGTGGCGTCTGCGACCATGCGGGCGAGCGGCGCATCCGCCCATTCGAGGTGCGGCGCCAGGCGCACGAGGCCGTCTTCGGCGCGCACGAGCCCGGGCACGGCGAGGCCGATGCCGGCGATGCGGTGCCCGCCGAGGGGCCCGGTGCGCCAGCGTTCGACGGTGTCGGCGACGAGGGCGGCGGTGGATGCCGGGGTGGGCAGCGCATCGGCGTCGATGCGGGTGCGCACGGGGATCTCGCCGCCGAGGCCGACGGCGGCGAGGGTCACGGCATCCACTTCGGGATTGACGGCGATCGCGACGGTCTCGGGTCGCACGGCGACGACGGGGAGGGGCGTCCGACGCGGTTGGTGGGGTCGGGGGCCCGCTCGGCGACGAGGCCGGCGCCGTCGAGTTCGGCGACGAGGCTCGCGATGGTGGATCGGTTCAGGCCGGTGAGGGCGGTGAGGCGTGCGCGGGAGAGGGGGCCGTCGTCGTGGAGGAGGCCGAGTACTTTCGAGAGGTTTCGGCGGTGCACCCCGTCGAAGGTTCCTGGTCGGTCGGTCACCGCCTCAGCCTAGGGTTGCGGGGGCCTCGCCGCTCGGTGCCGCGCCGGATATGTTGCGCTTGACCCCATATCGGGCGCGCCGTATATTCGAAGCGTCCAGATCACTTTCGACGCAGGCGTCGAAACTTTCGAGAGACCGAACCGCGCGGCCGGCATCGCCCCCGGCCGGCCGCGCGGCCGGCGCCCCGCCGACCGGTGCCGCAGACACGCGCGGCACCGGCCGGCCCGGTCGGGGCCGCGATCGGCGCGCCACGGCATCCACTCGCCGCGACTGGGTCAAAACGGCCGAGATCGCCCTGCTCGTCGGCCCGGCGCTCATCGTCTTCCTCGCGTTCGTGATCTTCCCGGTCGTGATGGCGGCGTACTACGGCTTCTTCCGCTGGAAGGGCTTCGGCGCCCCGACCGACTTCATCGGCCTGCAGAACTACGTCACCATCCTGCAGGACCCCGAGTTCCACGAAGCCCTCTGGCACAACGGCGTCATCGTCGTCATGTCGCTCGTGCTGCAGGGCCCGGCGGCCCTGCTCATCGCGCTGCTGCTGAACCGGCGCATGCGCGGGCAGTCGATCATCCGCGTCCTCATCTTCGTGCCCTACGTCATCTCCGAAGTCGTCGTCGGCACCGGGCTCAGCCTCATGCTGCAGAGCGAAGGCGCCCTGAACGGCCTCCTCGAACGCATCGGCCTCGGCTTCCTCGCCGCCGACTGGCTCGCCGACCCCGACGCGGCCATCTGGACGCTGCTCGTCATCCTCACCTGGAAATACCTGGGCTTCGCCGTCATCCTCTTCCTCGCAGGCCTGCAGGGCATCCCCGACGAACTCACCGAGGCCGCCCAGATCGACGGCGCCTCGTACTGGCAGATCCAGCGCCGCATCACGCTGCCGCTGCTCGGGCCAACCACCCGCATCTGGGCGTTCCTGTCGATCATCGGATCGCTGCAGCTCTTCGACCTCGTCTACATCATCTGGGGGCAGTACGTGGCATCCACCGCGGGCACCTCGACCATGGCGACCTACATGGTGGCCAACGGCCGCAACGCCGGCAACTACGGCTACGGCAACGCGGTCGCCGTCGTCCTCTTCCTCATCTCGCTCATCGTCGCGCTCGTCTACCAGCGCTACGTGCTGCGCCGCGACACCGCCGGCGCCCTGACGGAGGGACGGCGATGAGCGCGCTTCCGGCATCCGCACCCCGCCTCGCAGGCCGTTCGCGCCGTGAGCGGATGCCGTGGGGCAACCCGATCGTGTACTTCGTCGCGCTCGTCGTCATCGCCCTCATGCTCGCGCCGATCGCGTACATCATCGCCGGCGGCTTCCGCACGAACGCGCAGATCACCGAAGACCCCTCGGGCCTGCCCGCCCCGTGGGTGCCGGAGAACTACCTGAACGTGCTGACCAGCGGCACCTTCTGGACCGAGGTCGGCAACTCGGCGATCGCCGCCGTCGTCACCACCGTCGGCGTCGTCGCCCTCGGGCTCATGGCCGGCTACGTGCTCGCGCGCTACCGGTTCCGGGCCCGCGGGTTCCTCTACGCCCTCTTCGCCGCCGGCCTCATGTTCCCCATGACGGTCGCGATCACCCCGCTCTACCTCGTCGTGCGGCAGATCGGGCTGATGAACTCGCCGGCCGGCGTCATCCTGCCGCAGATCGCCTTCGCCCTGCCGACGACGATCATCATCCTCGTGCCGTTCCTCAAGGCCATCCCCGACGAACTCGAAGAGGCCGCCGCGATCGACGGCACCGGCCGGCTCGGGTTCTTCTGGCGCATGGTGCTGCCGTTGTCGCTGCCCGGCGTCATCACCGTCGGCATCCTCGCCTTCATCGCCAGCTGGAACAGCTACCTGCTGCCGCTGTTCGTGCTGAGCCACGAAAGCACCTACACGCTGCCGCTCGGCGTGCAGGCCTTCGCCTCGCAATACTCCGTCGACACGGCGAAGGTGCTCGCCTTCACCTCCCTGTCGATGATCCCCGCGCTCGTGTTCTTCAGCGTGTTCGAACGCCGCATCGTCGGCGGACTGACGGGAGCCGTCAAAGGATGACCAACACCACCCCGCCGGGCGGAAGCCCGGCCTGGCGCGACCCCGCGCTGCCCGCCGCAGACCGCGCCGCCGCGCTCGCCGCCGCGATGACCCTCGACGAGAAGCTCGGCCAGCTCATCGGCGTCTGGGTCGGCGCATCCGCCGACGGCGGCGACGTCGCCCCGCACCAGCACGACCTCGAAGAGGCCGTCGACCTCGACGGCCTGTTGCCGGCCGGGCTCGGCCAGCTCACGAGGCCGTTCGGGTCTGCGCCGGTGGATGCGGCGGCCGGCGCCCTCTCGCTGCAGCGCACCCAGGAACGCATCGTCGCCGCGAACCGCTTCGGCATCCCCGCGATCGCCCACGAGGAATGCCTCGCCGGCTTCGCCGCCTGGGGCGCGACCGCCTACCCGGTTCCGCTGTCGTGGGGGGCCGCGTTCGACCCGGGACTCGTCGAGCGCATGGCCGCCCGCATCGGCGGCGACCTCCGCAGCGTCGGCGTGCACCAGGGGCTCGCGCCCGTGCTCGACGTCGTGCGCGACGCCCGCTGGGGCCGCGTCGAAGAGACCATCGGCGAAGACCCCTACCTCGTCGCCACCGTCGGCACCGCCTACGTCCGCGGCCTCGAACGGGCCGGCGTCGTCGCGACCCTGAAGCATTTCGCCGGGTACTCCGCCTCGCGCGCCGGCCGCAACCTCGCGCCCGTCTCGATCGGACCCCGCGAACTGGCCGACGTGATCCTGCCCCCGTTCGAGATGGCCGTGCGCGAGGGCGGGGCCCGCAGCGTCATGAACGCCTACACCGAACTCGACGGCGTGCCCTCGGCGGCCTCGCGGGAGCTGCTGACCGGGCTGCTGCGCGAGACCTGGGGGTTCGAGGGAACCGTCGTCGCCGACTACTTCGCCGTCGCCTTCCTGCACACGCTGCACGGCGTCGCCGCCGACTGGGCCTCCGCCGCAGGCGCCGCCCTCGCTGGCGGCCTCGACGTCGAGCTGCCCACCGTGAAGGCCTTCGGCGAGCCGCTTCGCCGTGCCGTCGAGGCGGGCGCCGTCGACGAGGCCCTCGTCGACACCGCCGTGCGGCGGGTGCTGCGGCAGAAGATCGAGCTCGGGCTCCTCGACGAGGGGTGGTCGCCGGTGTCGGCCGTGCTCGCGGCGTCGGGTGCGGATGCCGGGGCTGGTTCGGCTGCTGCTCCGCGTGACGGCGGGGCGGTGGATGCCGCGGCGCCCGGTGCGCCCGGTGCCGATGCCGTGCGCGGCAGCGTCGACCTCGACCCGGCCGGCAACCGCGCCCTCGCACGCGAGCTCGCCGAGCGGGCGATCGTGCTGCTCTCCAATGACGGCGTGCTGCCGCTGGCCGGCGGGGCGGCATCCACACGCCCGGCCCCCGCGCGCATCGCCGTCGTCGGGCCGAACGCCGACGACCCCTACGCGATGCTCGGCTGCTACTCGTTCCCGACGCACGTCGTCACCCAGCACCCGGGCACCGAGATGGGCATTCGCATCCCGACCCTGCTCGAGGCGATCCGCGAGGAGTTCCCCGGCGCGAGCGTCGAGCATGTGCGCGGCACCGGGGTCGACGACGGCGACACGGCATCCATCGCGGATGCCGTGCGCGTCGCCCGATCCGCCGACGTCGTCGTCGCAGCCCTCGGCGACCGCGCCGGGCTCTTCGGCCGCGGCACGAGCGGCGAGGGCTGCGACGCCGAATCGCTCGCGCTGCCGGGGGCCCAGCAGGCGCTGCTGGACGCGGTGCTGGATGCCGGAACGCCCGTCATCGTCACGATGCTCGCCGGGAGGCCATACGCCCTCGGCCGGGCGATCGGCGAGGCGGCGGCGATCGTGCAGACCTTCTTCCCGGGCGAGGAGGGCGCAGGCGCGATCGCCGGCGTGCTCTCGGGGCGCGTGAACCCGGGCGGCCGGCTGCCCGTGAGCGTGCCGGCCCGCCCCGGCGTGCAGCCGAGCACCTACCTCGCCGCGCCGCTCGGACGCAAGAGCGACGTGTCGAACCTCGACCCGACCGCGGCGTTCCCCTTCGGGCACGGCCTCGGCTACGGCACCTTCGTCTGGGAGGCCCTCACGGCCGACGTCGACGCGATCGCCCCCGACGGCGAGGTGCGCCTCACGGTGCGCGTCCGCAACCCCGGCGACCGCGCCGGATCCGACGTCGTGCAGCTCTACCTGCACGACCCCGTCGCCCAGGTCACCAGGCCCGTGCAGCGCCTCGTCGGGTACGCGCGCGTCGACCTCGCCCCCGGCTCGGCCGCCGAGCTGCGCTTCACCGTGCCGGCCGAGGCCGCCTCCTTCACGGGCCGCGACGGGAAGCGCATCGTCGAACCCGGCGAGATCGTGCTCGCCCTCGGCCGCTCGAGCGCCGACCTCGTCCACGAGCACGCCGTGCGCATCGTCGGCGCCGCGCGCCGCGTCGACCACACCCGGCGCCTCCGCACCGAGGTGGAGGCGGTGCCGCTGTAGGCGCCGCCCGCCGCCCCCGCCGGTCGAGTAGGCGCGCAGCGCCCCCGCGCCGGTCGAGTAGGCGCGCAGCGCCATATCGAGACCCCGCCCCGCCGCCCCGCGCCGGTCGAGTAGGCGCGCAGCGCCGTATCGAGACCCCGCCCCGCCGCCCCGCGCCGGTCGAGTAGGCGCGCAGCGCCGTATTGAGACCCCGCCCCGCCGCCCCGCGCCGCCCCCGCGCTTGGAGTGCCGAACTCCCGTGGGAGTGCCGACTTCCCTGCACTCCGGCGGGAGATCCGCACTCCTGCGATGCGCTATTTGGGAGATCCGCACTCCTGCGGGAGATCGGCACTTCTCCGGTCGGGCGCCTGCGTGAGTGGATGCGCGGCGGCATCCATTCGCGGTCGGCCGGCTCGGGGCGGGTCTCGATACGCGAGCTGCGCTCGCTACTCGGCCGGCTCGGGGCGGGTCTCGATACGGCGCTGCGCGCCTACTCGACCGGCGGCAGGAGTGTCGGCGGGGTCTCGATACGCGAGCTGCGCGCCTACTCGACCGGCGGGGGCGCCGTGCTTTCGCGCACGACGAGGCTCGTGGCGAGATCCATGCGGGGGGTGGATGCCGCAGGCTCCCGGTTCAGGCGGATCGCGAGCCGCGCCGCCTCCTCGCCCATGCGCCGCAGCGGCTGGTGCACGGTCGTCAGCGGCGGCGTCACCCAGCGGGTGAACGGGATGTCGTCGTAGCCGACGATCGACAGCTCGGCCGGCACCGCGAGCCCGGCGGCGCGGGCGGCATCCATCACCCCGAGGGCCTGCAGGTCGCTTCCGGCGAAGATCGCCGTCGGCCGTTGCGCTTCGGGCAGGGCGAGGAGTTCGCGCGCCCGGTCGCGGCCGCCGTCGAGGTGGAAGTCGCCCCAGCGCACCCAGTCCGGGTCGATCGGCAGCCCGGCGGAGGTCATCGCCGAACGGTACCCGTCGAGTCGCGCATGCGAGCACATCATGTCGTCGGGCCCGGTGATCGCGGCGATGCGGCGATGGCCGAGCTCGATGAGGTGCCGGGTGGCGGCGAGACCGCCCGACCAGTTCGCCGATCCGACGCTCGGGACCTCGGGGGAGGGGTCGCCGGCCGGGTCGACGATGACGAACGGGATCGCGCGCGCCTGCAACCGTTCCCGGTACTCGAGGGCGAGCTCGGAGAAGACCAGCACGACGCCGACGGGGCGGCGACGGATGACGCCGTCGATCCAGTCCGGATCGGGTTCGTGGCGGCTGCCGTTGACGGTGAGCACGACGCTCAGGCCGTGCTCCTTGGCGACGGCCTCGACGCCGCCGATGAGGGCCATCGACCAGATCGGGTCGAGCTCGTGGAAGACGAGTTCGATGAGTTCGGCGTGCGCTTCGGCGCGACCGGTTCCGCGGCGCACGTAGCCGCGTTCGTGCAGCAGCCGCTCGACCCGGTCGCGGGTGTCGGGCGAGACGTCGGCGCGCCCGTTCAGCACCTTCGAGATGGTCGAGAGCGAGACGCCGGCCTCGTCGGCGACGGAGGCGAGCGTCACCCGCTCGCTCATGCCGTTCACCATGTTTCGTATCCTAGGCGGAAAGTTGCGGAGCCTCGGCCCCGAGGCTTCCGGGGGTCAAATCCCGCCGCTTTTGCGCGGAGATCACCGTCGCGGTGGCGGGATATGACCCCCGGAAGTGAATGGGGTGCGGGGGTGGATGCGTGCGGGGGTGGATGCGCGGGGCGGGGTGCGCGCAGAGTGAGCGCGTGCGGGGTGGGTGCGTGCGGGGGTGGATGCGCGGGGGCTGCCGTTCCGGGGCAGGGTCTCGATACGGCGCTTCGCGCCTACTCGACCGGCGGGCGGCGGCGCTTCGCGCCTACTCGACCGGCGGGCGGCGCTTCGCGCCTACTCGACCGGCGGGCGGCGCTTCGCGCCTACTCGACCGGCGGGCGGGGGTGGATGCCCCGGGGCATCCACTCGGGGAATCTAGATCAGCCCGAGCGCGAGCATCGCGTCGGCCACACGGGTGAAGCCGGTGATGTTCGCACCGGCGACGTAATCGCCGGGCTGGCCGTACTCCTCGGCCGTCTCGAGGCAGCGGTCGTGGATGGACCGCATGATCTCGGCGAGGCGCTCCTCGGTGTACTCGAAGCTCCACGAATCGCGCGAGGCGTTCTGCTGCATCTCGAGGGCGCTCGTCGCGACGCCTCCGGCGTTCACCGCCTTGCCGGGGGCGAAGCGCACGCCGGCATCCCGAAGCAGCCGGATCGCGTCGGGCGTCGTCGGCATGTTCGCGCCCTCGGCGACGACCGTGCAGCCGTTCCGCACGAGGCGCTCCGCGCCATCCACGCCCAGCTCGTTCTGCGTCGCGCACGGCAGCGCGATATCGCACGGCACATCCCAGATCGAGCCGCCCGCGACGTACCGGGCGCTGCCGCCGCGCACCGCGGCATAGTCGCTCACGCGCCCGCGCTGCTCGGTCTTGACCTCGTGCAGCAGCTCGAAATCGATGCCGGCCTCGTCGACGACGTACCCGTCCGAGTCGGAGCAGGCGATCACGAGGCCGCCGAGCTGGTGCACCTTCTCGGTCGCGTGGATCGCGACGTTGCCGGACCCCGACACGACGACCCGTTTGCCGTCGAAGGAGTCGCCGGCGGCCTTCAGGATCTCGTCGACGAAGAACACGGTGCCGTACCCGGTCGCCTCGGTGCGCACCTGCGAGCCGCCCCAGCTGAGACCCTTGCCGGTGAGCGTGCCCGACTCGTAGCGGTTCGTGATCCGCTTGTACTGGCCGAAGAGGTAGCCGATCTCGCGGCCGCCGACGCCGATGTCGCCCGCGGGCACATCCGTGTACTCGCCGAGGTGGCGGTACAGCTCCGTCATGAACGACTGGGAGAAACGCATCACCTCGGCGGCGGATCGGCCGCGCGGGTTGAAGTCGCTGCCGCCCTTGCCGCCGCCGATCGGCAGGCCCGTCAGGGAGTTCTTGAAGATCTGTTCGAAGCCGAGGAACTTCACGATCCCGAGGTAGACGCTCGGGTGGAAGCGCAGGCCCCCCTTGAACGGCCCGAGCGCCGAGTTGAACTCGACCCGGAACCCGCGGTTGATCTGCACCCGGCCAGCGTCGTCCTGCCACGGCACGCGGAAGATGATCTGCCGCTCCGGCTCGCACAGGCGCCGGATCACCTCCGCGTCGGTGTACTCGGGGTGCTTCGCGACGACGCCGCCGAGGCTTTCGAGCACCTCGCGCACCGCCTGGTGGAACTCGCGTTCCCCGGGGTTCCTGGCGACGACCTCCTCGAAGACGGGGACGAGGGTCTCATGGAGCTGTGGCACGGTGCTTCCTTCTCGACGCGCGGGCGCGGGACCTCTCGACGTTAGTCCCGTTCCCTGTGCGTCGGGAATCGTGTGACGCGCGGTGGATGCCGTGGGCCCGGCGGATGGCCCGGCACCGCTCGCGCAGGCGCGGGTGGTGTCGGCGTAGGAGAAGTCGTAGCCGGCCTGCGAGGAGGTCACGACCGCCTCCCAGCTGTGCCCGGTCGACTTGTCGAGTGTGAGGGTGAGGGTGAGGTCGAAGTCCGTCGTGAAATCGCCGTCGTACCGCACCTCGCCGTCGACGGTGACGCGCAGGTGGTTCGGTTCGTCGGAGCCGATCACCGGGGCGGGGAAGTCGCCGGCGCCCGCGCTGCCCGGCCCGCGCTAACGTTCCTGCATGCCACTGATCGACCTCCCCCTCGAGACGCTCCGCGAGTACCGCCCCGACATCGACGAGCCCGCCGACTTCGACGCGTTCTGGGCCGAGACCATCGCCGAGTCGCGGGCTGCGGCGCGCACCGGCATCCACTGCGAACCGGCCGAGACGCCCATCCGCGAACTCGCGATCGACGACGTCACCTTCCCCGGCTTCGGCGGCGAGCCCGTGCGCGCCTGGCTCACCCGCCCGCGCGGCCACGGCGATCCGCTGCCCGTCGTCGTCGAGTTCGTCGGGTACGGCGGCGGGCGGGCGCAGCCGGGCGAACGGCTGCAGTGGGCCGCGGCCGGCTACGCGCACCTGCTCATGGACACGCGCGGTCAGGGCGGCACCTGGGGCGGCGGGCACACCCCCGACCCGCACGGCTCCGACTCGGCGACGCCCGGGTTCATGACCCGCGGCATCGCCGACCCCCACGACTACTACTACCGGCGCGTGTTCACCGACGGCGTGCGGCTCATCGACGCGGTCGGCGACATCCCGGGTGCGGATGCCTCGCGCATCGCCGTGACGGGCGGCAGCCAGGGCGGGGGCATCTCGATCGCCGTCGCGGCGCTGTCGCCGGCGGTGCGCGCGGTGATGCCCGACGTGCCGTTCCTCAGCCATTTCCGGCGTGCGGTGGAGGCGACGCCGGCCGCCCCCTTCACCGAGATCACGAAGTACCTCTCGGTGCACCGCGACCGCATCGAGGCGACGTTCCGCACCCTCTCCTACTTCGACGGGGCGAACTTCACGCCGCGCATCCACGCGCCCGCGCTGTTCTCGGTCGGGCTGATGGACGAGATCGTGCTGCCCTCGACCGTGTTCGCCGCCTACAACCGGCTCGGCTCTGCGGACCGCTCCATCGAGGTGTACCCGTACAACGGGCACGAGGGCGGGCAGATGCACCAGTGGGTGCGGCAGGCGCGCTGGCTCGCCGAGCGGCTGGCGGCGGTGCCGTCGGGCGAGCGGATGCCGGTGGCCGCCGACACCTGAGCCCGCGCGCACCGGTGGGGCGGCGCGGAGCGCCGATCCGGGAAGGGCGCCCCGCGGCATCCACTCGGGGGAAGGAAGGTGCTGGACGGGGCCGGGATCCCGGTATAGGTTGTGTTTGGCAACATTTCCGTCCGGTTCACCGACGAACGAGGAGCACCATGACCACCCCGACCCCCGCCGACAGGTTCTCCTTCGGGCTCTGGACGATCGGCTATTCCGGCAGCGATCCCTTCGGCGGCCCCACCCGCGCACCCCTCGACGTCGTGCACGCCGTCGAGAAGCTCGCCGAACTCGGCGCCTGGGGCCTGACGTTCCACGACGACGACCTCTTCGCGTTCGGCTCCACCGACGCCGAACGCCAGAAGCAGATCGACCGACTGAAGGGCGCCCTCGACGCCACCGGCCTCGTCGTGCCGATGGTGACCACGAACCTCTTCAGCGCCCCCGTCTTCAAAGACGGCGGCTTCACCTCGAACGACCGCGGCGTGCGGCGCTTCGCCCTGCGCAAGGCGCTCCGCCAACTCGACCTCGGCGCCGAGCTCGGGGCGAAGACCTTCGTCATGTGGGGCGGCCGCGAAGGCGCCGAATACGACTCCGCGAAAGACGTGCGCCAGGCCCTCGAACGCTACCGCGAGGCCGTGAACCTGCTCGGCGACCACGTCGTCGAACGCGGCTACGACATCCGCTTCGCCATCGAACCGAAGCCCAACGAACCGCGCGGCGACATCCTGCTGCCCACCGTCGGCCACGCCCTCGCGTTCATCGAGACGCTCGAACGCCCCGAACTCGTCGGCCTGAACCCCGAGGTCGGCCACGAGCAGATGGCCGGCCTGAACTTCGCCGCCGGCATCGCCCAGGCCCTGTACCACGGCAAGCTCTTCCACATCGACCTGAACGGCCAGCGCGGCATCAAATACGACCAGGACCTCGTCTTCGGCCACGGCGACCTGCACAACGCCTTCGCCCTCGTCGACCTGCTCGAGCACGGCGGCCCCGGCGGCGGCCCCGCCTACGACGGGCCGCGCCACTTCGACTACAAGCCCTCGCGAACCGAGGACGAGCGCGGCGTCTGGGAGTCGGCCGCGGCGAACATGCGCACCTACCTGCTGCTGAAGGAGCGCACCGACGCGTTCCGGGCCGACCCCGAGGTGCAGGAGGCGCTCGCCGAGGCCCGCGTCGCCGAGCTCGCCGAACCGACGCTCGCCCCGGGCGAGACGGCAGCGGGCCTGCTGGCCGACCGCAGCGCCTTCGAGGACTTCGACGCCGACTCCTACTTCAACGCCCGCGGCTTCGGGTTCGTGCGCCTGCAGCAGCTCGCGACCGAGCACCTGATGGCTGCTCGCTGAGCGGAGGCCCCATGCTCGTCGCCGGCATCGACTCGTCCACCCAGTCGTGCAAGGTCGTCATCCGCGATGCGGAGACCGGCCGCCTCGTCCGCGAGGGCCGCGCCGCCCACCCCGACGGAACCGAGGTCGACCCCGAAGCGTGGTGGCAGGCGCTGCGGCTCGCGCTCGCCGAGGCGGGCGGGCTCGCCGATGTCGCGGCCGTGTCGATCGCGGGGCAGCAGCACGGCATGGTCGCGATGGATGCCGAGGGCCGTGTCATCCGCCCGGCCCTGCTCTGGAACGACACCCGCTCGGCCGATGCGGCCCGCGACCTCACCGAGGAGCTCGGCGCCGAGGCGTGGGCCCGGCGCACCGGGTCGGTTCCGGTGGCATCGTTCACGGCGGCGAAGCTCCGCTGGCTGCGGGATGCCGAGCCGGAGCATGCGGCGCGGGTGGCGGCGGTCGGGCTTCCGCACGACTGGCTGAGCTGGCGGCTGCGCGGGTACGGGCCGGCGGATGCCGGTGGGCCGGTGCCGGCCGGGGGCGGCTCGGGCGGGGGTGCCGCGGGGGTGCCGCTGCGGCATCCACCACCGGGATGCCGGGCCCTGCGGCATCCGCACCCCTCGGGCCCGAGCTGGCCGCGCTCGCGACCGACCGCTCCGACGCGAGCGGCACCGCGTACTGGGGGGCGGCCGGCTACGACCGCGAACTGTTCGCGCGCGCCCTCGGGCACGACGCCGTGCTGCCGCGCGTGCTCGGCCCGGCCGAACGCGCCGGAACCGTGCACCCCGACTTCGCCGACGGCGCCGACGGCGTCATCGTGGGGCCGGGCGCGGGCGACAACGCCGCCGCGGCCCTCGGCCTCGACGCCCGGCCCGGCGATGTCGTCGTCTCGATCGGCACCAGCGGAACCGTCTTCGCCGTCACCGGCTCCCCGACGGCGGATGCCTCGGGCACCGTCGCCGGGTTCGCCGACGCCTCCGGCGCGTTCCTGCCGCTCATCGCGACCCTGAACGCCGCCCGCGTGCTCGACGCGATCGCCGGACTCCTCGGCGTCGACCACGCCGAACTCGGCCGCCTCGCCCTCGAAGCGCCGCCCGCCGGCCCCGTGCTCGTGCCGTACTTCGAAGGGGAACGCACCCCGAATCTGCCGCGCGCCACGGCATCCGTCAGCGGCCTCACCCTCGCCAACACGACCCGCCCGGGCCTCGCGCGCGCTGCGATCGAGGGCATGCTGTGCGGGCTCGCCGACGGCCTCGACGCCGTGCGCGGGCAGGGGGTGGATGCCGCACGCATCCTGCTCATCGGCGGCGCCGCGAAGAACGAGGCGGTGCAGCGCATCGCCGCGGGGGTGTTCGACGTCCCCGTCGCGGTGCCCGCCGCGGGCGAGTACGTGGCCGACGGAGCGGCCCGCCAGGCCGCCTGGGTGCTCACCGGGCAGCGGCCCGGGTGGGCCCTCGAGTTCGAGGCGACGCTCGAGCCGGCCCCGGTGGGCGCGATCCGGGCGCGCTACGCGCGCGCGGCGGCGGCGGCCGCGGCCGGTGCCGGTCCCGGTGGCCCCGCTGTGCCCGCCGCGCCCGCTGTGCCCGCTGTGCCCGCCTGAGCGGGCGCTCCGCCCTGTGGGGCGCCGGTCTCTGCGCAATGCAGGAGTGCGATCGTGTCGCGGGCACTTCTGCCGCATGGCGGCGGCGACACGCCGTGCGTGTTCCTGCATTGCGCAGAAGAAGCCGGTGTGGGTCTGCGGTGCGGGTGGGGGCCTGCGCGGGTGCGCACATCGGGCGCTCCCCGCGCAGGGGTGCCGGTCTCTGCGCAATGCAGGAGTGCGATCGTGTCGCGGGCACTTCTGCCGCATGGCGGCGGCGACACGCCGTGCGTGTTCCTGCATTGCGCAGAAAGCAGGGCGGCTCTGGCGGCTCATCGAGCGCGGGGATGCTGTGGGGCAGCGGTTCGGTCGACTGCGCAGCGGCATCCACTCCTGGGCTCGGTCGCGCGCGGCATCCACCCGCAACCCTGGCTGTTCTCTGCGCAATGCAGGAATGTGATCGTGTCGCGGGGGGTTCTGCCGCATGGCGGGGGCGACACGCCGTGCGTGTTCCTGCATTGCGCAGAAAGCAGGGCGGCTCTGGTGGCTCATCGAGCGTGGGGATGCTGTGGGGGGCACCCGGCTCGGTCGACTGCGCAGCGGCATCCACTCCTGGGCTCGGTCGCGCGCGGCATCCACCCGCAACCCCGGCTGTTCTCTGCGCAATGCAGGAGTGCGATCGTGTCGCGGGCACTTCTGCCGCGTGGCGGCGGCGACACGCCGTGCGCGTTCCTGCATTGCGCAGAGAGCGGGTGGCTCATCGAGCGCGGGGATGCTGTGGGGCACCGGTTCGGTCGACTGCGCCGCGGCATCCACTCCTGGGCTCGGTCGCGCGCGGTATCCACCCGAAACCCTGGCTGTTCTCTGCGCAATGCAGGAGTGTGATCGTGTCGCGGGGGGTTCTGCCGCATGGCGGGGGCGACACGCCGTGCGTGTTCCTGCATTGCGCAGAGAAAGAGAGCGCGTCGGCGCCGGCTCGGCTGCGGTGGATGCCGTGGGGCGTCCGGTCCGCCGGTCGGAGACGAGTGCGGCTACTCGGCGGTGCGGGCGGCGGGCTCGATTACAGGCTGCGCCTCGGCCTCGGCACCCGAAGGTTGCGCCTCGGCCTCGGCACCCGAAGGTTGCGCCCCGGCCTCGGCACCCGAGGGCTGCGCCTCGGCCTCGGCACCCGAACTCGGCTGCGACGCGGCATCCACCACCGTGGTCGTGCGCGGCACCGCACCGGAACGCTGCGCCCCGGCATCCGCACCCGCCCCCGACGCACCCGCCCCCGACGCCCCCGCCCCCGACGCACCCGCCGCCGCGTGGCGCGCGGCGAGCATGCCGAACACCGCGGCCGGCCCGATCGTCGAGCCCGGACCGGGGTAGGTGTGACCCATGACCGAGGCGGTCGTGTTGCCGGCGGCGTAGAGGCCGTCGATGACCGAGCCGTCGGCGCGGACGACGCGGGAGTGCTCGTCGGTGAGCAGCCCGCCCTTGGTGCCGAGGTCGCCGGGAACGAGCTTGATGGCGCGGAACGGTCCCTTCTCGAGCGGCCCGAGGTTCGGGTTCGGCTTCACGCGCGGGTCGCTGTAGTAGCGGTCGTAGGCGGTGCGGCCGCGGCCGAAGTCCTCGTCGACGCCGGTCTTGCAGAAGCCGTTGAAGCGTTCGACGGTCGCGCGGAACGTGTCGCGGTCGAACCCGAGCTTCGCGGCGAGTTCGTCGAGGGTCGCCGCCTCGACGATGATCCCCTGCTCTCTCATCGCCTTGCCGCCGAGGAGCGCTCCCGAGAACATGTAGCGGCGCGCGTGCCGGCGGTCGGTGATGAGCCACGACGGGTTCGCGGGAACGGTCTCGTCGCGCTCCAGCAGGTGGTGGCCGAAGTCGATGTAGCTCTCCGACTCGTTCAGGTATCGCCGACCGGACTGGTCGACGACGATCGAGAACGGGTCGCTGCGTTCGTTCAGCACGAACGAGGCCTGCTTGCCCGGGATCGGCACGGATGCGCCCCACCAGGCGTCGTCCATGAGGGCGAGCGCACCGCCGGCCGCGGCGCCGGCCTCGATCGCGGTGCCGAGGTCGCCGTCGGCCGCCGAGGTGTAGCCGGGGATGCCGTGGTACTTCTGGCGCCACTCGGTGCGCTGCGCGAAGCCGCCGGCGCCGAGGATGACGCCGCGTCGCGCGTGGATGCGCTGTGTGCCGGCCGGGGTGGATACGACGGCCCCGGTGACGCGGCCGTCGGCGGCCGTGATGAGTTCGGTGAGCGGCGAGTTCAGCAGGATCTCGGTGCCCTGCTTCTTGACGATGTTCCCGAGGCTCAGCATGAGGCCGCCGCCCATGCCGACGAGTTTGCGGCCCATGATCAGGCCGCCGAGGGTGCGGAACACGAACCGCGCGCCGCGCACGAACCCCGACGGCGTCGACCACGCCCGCGACAGCAGCCAGACGTCGTCGTTCTTCAGCGGCACCGGGATCGCGTCGCCGATGCGCGAGGTCGCCAGCCCGTCGCCGAGCTTGCGCGCGTCGAACGGTTTCACCTCGATGGATCGGCCGATCCGCCCGCCCGCCCGGTCGGGGTAGTAGTCGGGGTAGTCCTTGCCGACCGACCAGACGACCCCGAGGCGTTCGGTGAGTTCGACGAACGGCGCGACGCCGTCGACGAAGGCCTCGCGGCGGGCCTGCGAGGAGGCGGGGCCGATGGATGCCACGGGGCCGATGGATGCCTCGAGGTACTCGAGGGCGGCTTCGCGCGAATCGTGGATGCCCCGCCGCCGCATCACGGGGTTGTTCGGCAGCCAGAGGCCGCCGCCGGATCGCATCGTGGTGCCGCCCCAGCGGTCGGTGCTCTCGGTGACGAGGACGTCGAGCCCCGCGTCCTTCGCGGTGATCGCGGCGGTGAGCGCCGCGGCGCCCGAGCCTGCGACGAGGATGTCGACCTCGCGGTCCCATGTTTCGCTCATGATGGTGCTCCCCTCCATCCGGACAACGCTGTCCGGTTGTACGCTAGCAGCCGTGCCGACGACGCGGAAGACGAATCGCGGACCGAGTGCCGGCCCCGCCAACCGGGCCGCCCTCATCGCCGCCGCCCGTGAGATCTTCGCCAGCGAGGGGCTGAACGCCCCGCTGAACGCCGTCGCCCGCCGCGCCGGCGTCGGGCAGGGCAGCCTCTACCGGCACTTCCCCGAACGCATCGACCTCGCCGTCGCCGTCTTCGACGAGAACCTCGACGCCCTCGAAACCGCCTCGGCCGCGGTGGATGCCGGGCTCGACGAACTGCTCGACCGCGTCATCGAACGCACCCTCGTCTCGACCGCCTTCATCGACATGGTCAGCGGCAACCAGCACGACGCCCGCGTCGCGCACCTCGGCGAACGGATGCAGGCGATCGTCGCCGCCGTCGTCGATCGCGAGCGCGCCGCCGGCCGCATCGGCGACCACGTCGCCACCGAAGACGTCCTCCTCGCGATCACGATGCTCGCCGAAGTGCTCGCCCGCACCGACGCCGCCGACCGCGACGCAGTCGGCCGCCGCGCCTGGTCGATCTTCCACGCCGCGTTCGCCCCGCGGGGGGAGTAGGGGCTGGGGCGCACGCCGGGGCGCGGGCGCGCCTCCCCAGCCGCCCCGCGCCCGGCATCCACCCCGGCCGGGCGCCCCGCCCCGGCATCCACCCCGGCCGGCCGCGCCCGGCATCCACCCCGGCCAGCCGCTCCGTGCCCGGCATCCACCCCGGCCAGCCGCTCCGTGCCCGGCATCCACCCCAGCCGGCCGCGCCGTGCCCGCCGCCCCGCGCCCGGCATCCACTCGTGTCGAGATGCCGCCGGTCGCGGCGTGCCGCCCCGCCGCGGCACAGGAGTGCCGATCTCCCGCCGGAGTTCCGACTTCCCGGCACTCCCGCGGGAGATCGGCACTCCTACGCGTCGCTGCGCGGGAGATCGGCACTTCTGCAGGCGATGGAGGTCCCGGTTCCGTTGGAGGGCGCGGATTCGGGACCTCCATCGGGAGGGCGATCTCCAACGGGCGAGTGGATGCCGGGGCGCGCCGCCGCGGCGCGGGCGCGCCAGGGCATCCACGCGGGGCGCCCCGGCATCCACTCGCCGAAGCACGCCTCAGGGGTGGGTGGTGACCGCCGTCATGATGCTCATGCCGCCGTCGACGTTGAACTCGGCGCCGGTGATGTACGAGGCTTCGTCGCTTGCGAGGAACAGCGCCATGTCGGCGATGTCGCCGGGCTGGCCGAAGCGGCCGAGCACCGAGAACTGCCGCGAGGCGACCGACTCGTCGGGGATCTCGACGCCGCGGGCGCGCAGTTCCTCGGCCTGCTGGTAGGCCATCGGGGTCATGGTGGCGCCGGGGTTCAGCCCGTTCACGCGGATGCCGAAGCGGCCGAGTTCGGCGGCGGCGACGCGGGTCATGGCGAGCAGGCCGCCCTTCGAGGCGCAGTAGACGGCCGTCGAGGCCGCGCGGATCGCACCGATCGAGCCGGTGTTGATGATGGATCCGCCGCCGGCCTCGGTCATCGCGGGTACGACGGCCTTCATGAGCAGCCACGGCCCCTTGAGGTTCACGGCGATGATCTTGTCGAAGACGTCTTCGCCGGTCTCGGTCATGGGCAGTTTGTTCTCGAGGTCGACGCCGGCGTTGTTGTACAGCACGGTCGGCAGGCCGAGTTCGGCGCTCGTGCGCTCGACGATGCGTTGCACGTCGGCGGCGTTCGAGACGTCGGCGCCGATCGCGAGGGCGGTGCCGCCGGCGGCGACGATCTCGTCGACCGCGGATCGGGCGGCCTCTTCCTGCAGGTCGACGACGGCGACCTTCGCGCCCTCGGCGGCGAATCGCAGGGCGGCGGACTTGCCCATGCCGCCGGCGGCTCCGGTGATGATGGCGACTTTGCCTTCGAGCCTCATGTGTTCCTCCAGGTTTCGCGCGTTCCGTGTTTCGGAACGATTCGTCTCAGAATGCTACGCCCACCGCGTTAGGATCGCCCCTGTGACGAGACCACCGGGCAGGCCGCGCAGCCAGGCATCCCGCGAGCGCATCCTCGCCGCCACCCGCGAACTGCTCCCCGGCGGGGTCGACCGCCTCTCGATGGACGGCATCGCCGCCCGCGCAGGCGTCGGAAAACAGACCCTGTACCGCTGGTGGCCGTCGAAGTCCGCGATCATCGCCGAGGCCGTCATCGAAGGATTCGAACCTCCCAGCCCCGCCACCGTCGTCCACACCGGCGATCGCGACGCCGACATCGCCGGGTGGATCGACCGCTCCGCTCTGGCCCTCTCCGACCCCGACGTCGTCGCCTCCCTGCGCGCAGCGCTCTCGGCCATCGCCGGCGACGACGACGCGGCCGCCCGCTTCGCCGAACGCACTCTCGGGCCCGCGCGCCGTGCGGTCGCGGAGCTGCTGCAGGGCGACGGGGGTGTGGATGCCGCAGGCAACGGTTCGGGCGCCGGTGCAGCCGGCCCGGGCAGGGGTGCGGGTGCTGCAGCGGCTCGGGGTGCGGATGCCGCGGGCGGTGTTGCGGACGGATCCGTTCGCGCGGGCGGTGCTGCGGACGGATCCGTTCGCGCGGACGCCGCCGCCGACCTCGCGATCTCGGCGCTCCTCTTCCAGGTCCTCGTCGGCCGCGATTTCGACGCCGCCCACCGCGACGCGCTGCGGGCCATGCTCGCGGGCATCGACGCCTCCTGACACCATCCCTCCTTGTACTGCGCACCATCCCTCCTTGTACTGCGCACCGGCATCCACACCGCGCACCGGCATCCACCGCCGCGCCTGCCCGTGCCCCGCAGTATCCACTGCCCCGCAGCATCACTGCGCCTCGCCGCCCCTTGGAGTACCGATCTCCCGCCGGAGTTCCGACTTCCCGGCACTCCCACGGGAGATCGGCACTCCTACGCGTCGCTGCGCGGGAGATCGGCACTTCTGCAGGCGATGGAGGTTCGAGTGCCCGTTGGAGGGCGCGGATTCGGCGCCTCCATCGGGAGAGGCGACCTCCAACAGCGCGTGGATGCCGGGGCGCACGCCTCGACGCGGGGGCGCGGGCGGGGCACAATCGAGGGAGGGGCGCTCGCGGCGCCCGGCTGAGCCGAGGGGGACGGCATGGCGCACGATGACACGGGGCACGACAGCGCGCGGGATGCGGCGCGCGGATCCGGCGATGCGGGGGACGCGGCGCGCGGAACCGGCGACGCCGCGAACAGCATCGCCGGGGGCGAGGCGGCGCCCGACGGCGCGGGGGATGAGGGGCGCGATGCCGCGCACGGCACCGCCGCTTCGGTGGGCGAAGCCGGAACCGGCGCCGCCGCGGACACCCCACACGGCGACGCCGGTTCCGCCGGCGAGCGGCTCGCCTCGCTCGAGGCGGAGAACGCGCGACTGCGCGCGGAGCTCGGGAACGGGCGGGCCGGGGCATCCACCGGCGAACCCGGCCGGCGCAAGCCGCGCCGCACCGCCGGAGGGGTGATCCGCAGCATCCTCTCGGCGGTGTGCCTGGTGCTCGCGGGCGTGCTCACTCCGGTGGCGATCGTCGGGGCGTGGGCGGCGACGCAGCTGACCGACACCGAGGCGTTCGTCGGCACCTTCGCCCCGCTCGCCGACGACCCGGCGGTGCAGCGCCTCGTCGCCGCGCAGACCGTCGCCGCCACCGAGGAAGCGCTCGACGTCGAAGGCCTCACCTCCGACGTCATCGACGGCATCATCGACCTCGGCACCGGCGAGCGGGCGAGCGACGCGCTCCGGGCGCTCGAGGAACCGGCCGCGGCCGGCATCCGCGCCCTCATCCGCAACACCGTCGAGGACTTCGTCGCCTCCGACGCGTTCTCCGACATCTGGCGCGAGGCGTTGCGCGCGAGCCACGCCGAGGCCCTCGCCGCACTCCGGCACGAACCGGGCGCCGCAGTCTCGCTGGAGGGCGACGAACTCGGCATCCAGCTCGGGCCCATCGTAGAACGGGCCGCCGACGCCCTCGCCGACGCCGGCCTCGACTTCGCCGCGGCGATCCCCGCCGTCGACCGCACGATCGTCGTCGCCGAGGGCGATTCGGTCGCGGCCGTGCAGCTCGGATACGCGGTCGCGACGATCGCCGGGGTGTGGATGCCGTGGCTCGTCCTCGCCCTCGCGGCAGCCGGGGTGCTGCTCGCGCACAAGCGCGCGCGGGCGCTGATCTGGGCCGGCGTCGCACTGGCGATCGGCGCGATCGTGCTCGCCATCGGGCTCGGGGTCGGCGGCATGGTCGCCGGCGGGGCGCTGGACGACGCGGGGGTTCCGGCGGATGCCGCCGCGGCGCTCTACGGCGGGGTGACGGCGCGCATGCTCGATACGGCGGTCGTCGTCGCCGTGCTGGGGGCGGCGGTCGCGCTCGTCGCGTGGCTCGCGGGGCCCTTCGAGGTGCCGCGACGGATGCGCGGGGCCGCGTCGGACGCGGCGGCGAGCCTCCGCGAGGCGGCCGGGCAGCGCGGGCTCGGCACGGGCGCCTTCGGCGTCTGGGTGGAGCGGTGGCGGCCGTGGCTGCTCGCCGCCGTCGGGCTCGCGGCGGCGCTCGTGGTGGTGTTCGCACGGCCGCTCTCCGTCGCGCTCATCGTGTGGACGCTCGTGCTCGCGGCGCTCGCCGTGGCGGCGATCGAGCTCGTGCGGCGCCCGCCTGCGGTCGAGTAGAGCGGCCGCGCCCGCCGGGCGGGCGGCGCCACGGCATCCGCTCGCCGGCCGGGCGGTCGGCGCCGCGGCATCCACTCGCCGGCCGGGCGGTCGGCGCCGCGGCATCCGCTCGCCCGCCGGGCGTGCTGCGCCCCGGCATCCACCCCGCGCTCGTGCGCCTCGCCCGCGCCGCCGCACCCGGCGCATCCATCCCGCGGAACGCCGCGCGAGAACGCCCCGCGGAACGCCGCGCGGGAATGCGGCGACCCGCGCAACGTTATGTGTATGCATGGACCCCGCTCGTCTGCAGTTCGGCACCTTCATCACCCCGCGGAACGACCCGCCGCAGGCGCCCGTGCGTCTCGCCGAGCTCGCCGAGCAGGCCGGTTTCGACCTCGTCACCTTCCAGGACCACCCGTACCAGCCGGCGTTCCACGACACCTCGACGCTGCTGACCTGGGTCGCGGCCCGCACCGAACGCATCCACGTCGCCGCGAACGTCACGAACCTGCCGCTGCGGCCGCCGGCGGTGCTGGCCCGTGCCGCCGCGAGCCTCGACCTGCTGTCGGGCGGCCGGTTCGCGCTCGGCATCGGCGCCGGCGGCTTCTGGGATCCGATCGCCGCGATGGGCGGCCGCCGCCTCACGCCCGGGCAGTCGGTCGATGCGCTCGCCGAGGCGATCGGCGTCATCCGCGGCGTCTGGGACGTCGAGGATCGCAGTCGATTCGTCGTCGACGGCGAGCACTACCGCATCGACGGCGCGAAGCGCGGCCCGGCTCCGGCGCACAACATCCCGATCTGGGTGGGCGGGTACAAGCCGCGCATGCTGCGGCTGATCGGCCGCCTCGCCGACGGGTGGATGCCCTCGCTCGGCTACATGCAGCCGGGCGACTTCGAGCGCGCGACCCGAACCCTCGACGACGCGGCGCGCGAGACGGGCCGCGACCCGCGCGAGATCCGCCGGCTCGTGAACATCGGCGGGCGGTTCGCCGGCGGCGCGGGCGGGTTCCTCGACGGCCCCGCCGAGCAGTGGATCGACCAGCTGCTGCCGTACGTGCTCGATTTCGGGGTCGACACCTTCATCCTCGCCAGCGACGACCCGGCGACGATGCAGCGCTTCGCCGCGGAGGTCGCGCCGGGGCTGCGCGAGGCCGTCGCCCGCGAATCGGGGGTGGATGCCGTGGGCGCAGCCCGCGCGGCCGGCGCCGCGGCATCCACTGCACCCGCCGGTCGAGGAGGCGCGCAGCGCCGTCTCGAGACCCCGCACGGCACTACCGCACCCGCCGGTCGAGTAGGCGCGCAGCGCCGTATCGAGACCCTGCCCGGCACTACTGCACCCGCCGGTCGAGTAGGCGCGCAGCGCCGTATCGAGACCCTGCGCAGCACCCCCTCCGTCGCCCGCCCCGCGGCATCCGCACCCGCCCCGATCCGCAGCACCGCCGTGCGCGCCAAGCGCCGCGAGGGCATCGACTACGACGCGGTCCCGGCATCCCTCGCCGCCCACGCCGTCGAACCCGGCGACGCCGGCTTCTCGCGCGTGCGCTCCACGTACATGCGCGGCGGGCGCCCGGGCCTGGTGCTGCGCCCCGGCACCGCCGTCGAGGTCGCCGACGCCGTCGCGTTCGCGCGCGCGAACCGGGCGGTGCCGCTCGGCATCCGTAGCGGCGGGCACGGCATCTCCGGCCGCTCGACGAACGACGGCGGCATCGTCATAGATCTCGGCCGCATGGATGCGATGGAGGTGCTCGACGCATCCGCCCGCCTCGTGCGCATCGAGGCCGGCGCACGCTGGCAGGACGTGGCGGCGTTCCTCGCCCCGCACGGCTGGGCGCTCTCGTCCGGCGACTACGGCGGTGTCGGCGTCGGCGGTCTCGCCACGGCCGGCGGCATCGGCTGGCTCGTCCGCGAGCACGGCCTGACCATCGACCACGTCCGTGCGGTGGAGCTCGTCCTCGCCGACGGCTCGATCGTGCGCGCGAGCGCCGATGAGCACCCGGAACTCTTCTGGGGCGTACGCGGCGCCGGCGCGCAGCTCGGCATCGCGACCGCGTTCGAGTTCGAGGTCGACGAGGTCGGCGAGCTCGGGTTCGCGCAGCTCGCGTTCGACGCGAGCGACACGGCGGCGTTCCTGCAGGCCTGGGGCGACTGGGTGGTGGATGCCCCGCGCGACCTCACCAGCTTCCTCATCCTCGGCGCCGCCCGGCCCGGGCAGCCGCCGATCGCGCAGGTGCTCGCCACCGTCGGCTCCGCCGATCCCGAGACGATCATCGCCCGCCTGCAGCCCCTCGCCGAGGCGGCGCCCCTCGTCGGCCAGCAGGTGAGCCTCACGACGTATCCGGCGATCATCGCGAACGCGGCGGACGGCGCGCATTCCGCCGAGGGCGAGCCGACGTCCCGCAGCGGACTGATCGGCCGCATCACCCCCGAGTTCGCCCGCGACGCCGCACGGTTCCTGGAGAGCGGGGCGACGTACTTCTTCCAGTTCCGCGCCGTCGGCGGAGCCGTGCACGACGTGCCGGCGGATGCGACCGCTTTCGCCCATCGTGACGCCGAATTCTCGGTCGTCGCCTTCGGTTCGGCACGGCACGGAACCGACGAGCGCTGGCGCGCCCTCCTCGCCCCGCACATGCGCGGCGCCTACCTCAGCTTCGACACCGAGCAGAGCCCCGAGCAGCTGGACGCCGTCTACCCGCCGGCCGTGCTCGAGCGCCTCCGCGCCCTGAAGCGCGAGGTCGACCCCGGCGGTCTCTTCCGCGACAACCTCCCCATCGCCTGACGCTGCGGCATCCCCGAGTGGATGCCGCGGCGCGCCGCCGCCCCCGCGCATCCACCCCCGCCCCGCGCCCCCGCATCCACCCGCGCCGCCGCCCCTGCTCCCCGCATCTCCCCGCATCCACCCGCGCCCCCGCGCTCCTGCATCCACCCGCGCCGCTCCTTCCCCTGCGCAATGCAGGAGTGCGCGCGTGTCGTGCGGCGTTCTGCCGCATGACGGGTGCGACACGCCGTGTGTGTTCCTGCATTGCGCAGGGGAAGAGCAGGGGAAGAGCAGTGGGCAGGAGCGGAGTGCGAGCCGGGGCGAGTCGGAGCGACCCGCGGCATCGACCCGCGGCAGCGACCCGCGGCATCGGCCCCGGGCATCCGCTCGCGGCCCCGGAAGGGTAGTCTCATGGCACCGTCGAAGTGGAGGGCCCCATGAGCGAACGCCCCAGCGTGCTGTTCGTGTGCGTGCACAATGCGGGCCGCTCGCAGATGGCCGCCGCATACCTGCGGGCGATCGCGCAGGAGCGCATCGAGGTGCGCTCCGCGGGGTCGATGCCGGCGGATGCCGTGAACCCCGTCGCCGTGCAGGCGATGGCCGAGGCGGGCATCGACATCTCCGGCGGCGTGCCCGTCGAGCTCGACGACGAGGCGCTCGGCGAGGCGAGCGTCGTCATCACGATGGGCTGCGGCGACGAGTGCCCGTACGTTCCCGGGAAGCGATACGAGGACTGGGTGCTCGACGACCCGGCCGGCCGGCCGATCGAGGAGGTGCGGCCGATCCGCGACGAGATCCGCCGCCGTGTCGAAGGGCTCGTCGGCGAGCTGCTCAACTGAGGCGCCGCGCGCCACGCTCGTGTGCCGGAAGAGAGCGCGCTTCGGCATGCACCGCCCTGCGGCATCCACCCCGGTCGCCCGCGCCATCTGCCATGCCGGACGGGCCTCGGGCCGCGCAGGCGACCTGCCCGGAGTGCCGATCTCCCGCCGGAGTACCAGGAGGTCGGTACTCCGGCGGGAGATCGGCACTCCTGCGAATCGCATTCCGGGAGATCGGCCCGCCTGCGGGAGTTCGGTACTCCGGCGGTGGATGCCGGGCGCTGCATCTTCCGGGGGTCGTATCCCGCCACTTCCGGTGCGATCCCCGCATGCCGGTGGCAGAATCCGACCCCCGGAACGGTGGGTGGCAGGTGGCGGGAGCGCGGGCACGCGCGCATGCCGGGCGCAGTGGATGCCGGGTGGCAGTCGCCCCCGCATGCGCACCGGCGCTGCGGGAGCCGCCCCCCCCCGCATCCGCACCGGCGCTGGCGGCAGTCGCCCCCATCCGCACCGGCGCTGCGGGCGCCGCCCCCGCTCCAGCACCGGCGCTGCGCGTGCCGCCCGCCCGATCAGAGCGCGGGCGCGCCCGGCGCCGACAGGGTGAACACGGCGACGGCGATGTGCGGCCGCTCGGCCTCGATGTGCCGCTCGAGTTCGCGCAGGCGGTCGGCGACGGCGGCCTCGGGTTCGTCGCCGACGAGGTCGACGGCGGCGACGAGGAACACCGTGCCGGGCCCCGTGTATTCGATGTGCAGGAAGGTGATGCGTTCGATGCGCGGTTCGGCGAGCAGCTCGGCGAGGATCGCGCCGCGCGTTTCGTCGTCGACGGCTTCGCCGAGCAGGAACGCCCGGTTGCGGGCGATGAGCACGACCGCGATGACGCCGAGCAGGATGCCGACGAGGATGGAGCCGATCGCGTCGGGCACGGGCGAGCCGGTGATCTCGTGCAGCGCGATGCCGGCCGCGGCGATCGCGAGGCCGATGAGGGCGGCCGCGTCCTCGGCGAAGACGGCGCGCAGGGTCGGGTTCGAGCTCTCGAGGACGTGTTCGAGGGTGGATGCCGCACGCTTCCTCGCGGCCTGTCGCGCCTGCCCGAAGGCGCGCACGAATGAGATCCCCTCGAGCACGAACGAGATCGCGAGCACCGCGTAGGCCAGGCCGAATTCGCCTGCCGGTTCGGGGTCGAGGAGTTCCTGGATGCCGTGCTGGATCGATACGACCGATCCGACGGTGAACAGGCCGAAGGCGGCGAACATCGACCAGATGTAGGCGTCTTTGCCGTAGCCGAGTGGATGCCGCGAGTCCGGTTTCCGCTGCGAACGCCGTTCGGCGACGAGCAGCAGCAGTTCGTTGCCGGTGTCGGCCCATGAGTGGGCGGCCTCGGCGAGCATGGAGGCGGCGCCCGTGATCATGGCGACGATCGTCTTCGCGACGGCGATGAGGGCGTTCGCGAGCAGGGCGATGATGACCGTGACGAGGCTCTCGTTCGCCGGCGGTGCCGGTTTCGGTTCCGCGCTCATCGGCGCCCCCTTCCCCGTCGCCAACGCTACTCGCGCCGGCCGGCGGCGTCGCGGAAGCAGGCCGCACCGGCCGCCGGGATGCCGATTCGGCCTGCGTTCGGTGCCGCCCGGTCGATCCGGCCTGCTTCGGTGACGCGCGCGCGACGCGCGACGTCGAGCGGCGGCGAGTGGATGCCCGGGGGCGACCGCCCGGAGTCAGCACTTCGGCAGGTGGGCTCCGTAGGCTCGGGGCATGGCGCGCGAGAAACAGACCGGGTACGCCGGTTTCATCGACCGGTTGAACGCCCGGCTGCTGCCGTGGATCGGCCCGCCGCCGCTCGGCCCGTACGATGAGCCGGCCGTGCCGCCGGCCGCTCCGGGGTGCCCGCTGTGCGGTGCGCCGATGGCCGCGCACGACATCGACCGCAGCGGCGAGCGCACGCAGCTGCGCTGCCCGATCCCGGCCTGAGCGCGCCCGGCTGGCCGCGGCGCGGTCGGTCCGAGACGTTCAGCCGAAGTCGGGAATGTCGAGCGGTTCGGGCCGTAGTCCGGGACCGTCGGCGAGGATCGCGGTGACGATGCGCACTGCCCGGTCGGTGAGGCCGTCGCCCGGGTAGTACTCCTCGTAGAAGTCCTCGGCGTCCTCGAGGGAGGAGATGCCGCACATGGCGAGGAGGTTTCTGATGTCGCGGGTGTCGCGGCCTGGGCGGTTGGCTCGGAGCTTCATCGCGAGGAGTGCTTCTTTCGCCGCGGTTTCGATGATGACCGTGCCGTCGTCGTAGAGGGCCTCCCATTCGACGGTGCGCCCGAGGGTCGGCAGTGCGTCTGCGGAGTTCACGGCGAAGTTCAGCCAGTCGGAATCCCATCCTCGGCGTTCGGCCACACGGCCGGCCGCGGCGGCGACGGCCTCGTCGCTGCCGGGCTTCACATGCAGTGCGTCGAGGTCGTGGGTGGTGCCCCGATCGAAATGTCGCAGTGCGAGCGCCGCGCCGCCGACGAGTCTGATTCCGGCGACTTCTCCGGCGCTGTGGAGTTCGGCGATCAGTTCCCGGAGGCCGAGGATGATGTCGTCGCGGTTCAGCACGGTGGCCATGTCAGATGCTTTCGAAGGTGTCGCGCCAGGCGAGGACGCCTCGTTCGAGGAACTCGGGCGGGACGTCCTCGGCGTCGGGCACGGGGTCGGCTGCGTCGATGATGAAGGGGCGCGGTGGATCGAGTCGTCGTGCGGGGTCGCCGACCCAGGCGGGCAGCGGAAGCCCGTGGTCGGCGAGGCGCCAAGCGACGAGCGCCGCGAGCGCCGCATCCCAGATGCGTTCGCCGGTCGGTTCCGGTTCGGCGAGGCCCAGGATGCCGCGGACGAGGCCGTGCTCGGCCTGCAGGTCGTCGTTCAGCTGGATGAGGGCGCGAAGTGCACGATCGCGGTCGCCTTCGCGGAGGCGGGTGCGGATCTCTTCCGCGGCTCCTGAGGCGTCGGTGCGCCGGGTCGGTGCCGCGTAGAGACCGTACCCGGCTGCGGCGAGCAGTCGGTCGGCGGTCTGGAAGGCGAGGTCGCGGCCGCGTTCCGACCGTGAGACGTCTCCTTGGTCGATTCGGGCGCGCGCGGCGATCTGGGCTTGGGTGAGTCCTCGGCTTTTGCGCGCCGCGCGGATGAGGGTGCTTGCGTGAGACATGCTGCCCCCTCTCGAATATGGTGTCTACACCATAACATCCCACTACCCCCGCGGCCGCTCCTCCTTCATGACGGCGAGCAGGGCGCCGAGCCCCTGGGCGAGGGCCCGCAGGTCGTCGAGGGCGAGGCGTTCGAGGGGGGCGCGATCCATCTGCGGCCGGGTCGAGAGCAGCTGCTGCACGATCGCGCGGCCGCCGTCGGTGATGAGCACGCGCCGCACCCGGTGGTCGCGGGGGTCTTCGACGCGTTCGACCATCTCCTGCGTGGCGAGCCGGTCGACGATGCCCGACATGGTCGCCAGCGACACCTCGAGGTCGCGGGCGAGGGCCTGCACGGTCGTGCCGTCGGGCTGCATGGTGACGAGGATGACGAGCACCTTCAGCTGCTGCGTGGTCAGCCGGATCTGCAGGAACGGCTCGATGAGGTCGGGCACGATGCTCGTCTCCATCTCGGCCTCCAGGCCGAGCAGGCGTTCGAGCAGCGCGTCGCGCTCGGCGCGTTCGTTCCCGGTGTCCATGCGACGAGCGTACGTGCTCCCGGCCGTCGTGCCGCGGACCCGGGTGCGGATGCCGTGCCGCGCCCTCACGGCATCCACTCGCTCACAGGATCGACTCAGCCGAAGAAACGTAGCCTGAAGCGAAGCTTCGTGCGGCACGACGTTCGCGCGGCATCCACTCACGACCTCCAGGCGGCAAACCGATGTTCCGACTCGCTCGTTTCAGTCTCGCCAACCGCGTCCTCGTCGCGCTCATCACGATCGTGATCGCCGCAGGCGGCCTCTTCACGATGACCCAGCTGAAGCAGGAGCTCATCCCGTCGATCGAGCTGCCGGCATCCACCGTCGTCACCGTCGTGCCCGGCGCGAGCCCCGAGGTGATGGACGAGCAGGTCAGCCTGCCGATCTCGAAGGCGATCGAGAACCTCGAGCACGTCGAGACGGTCGCCGCCGAATCGTCGAGCAACATGTCGATGGTGTCGATCTCGTACGAGTACGGCACCGACGCCGACGAGTTCGAGGCGTCGCTGAAGTCGGCGCTCGAGGGCGTGCAGGATCAGCTGCCGGACGACGCCGAACCGAGCGTCATGTCGGGCAGCACCTCGGCGATCCCCGTCATGTTCCTCACCGCGTCCAGCGACACCGCCTCAGCCAGCGAACTGTCCTCGAACCTCGACGACGTCGTCGTGCCGCGCCTCGAATCCATCGAGGGCATCGGTGCCGTGGCCGTCTCGGGCGGCGAGACGGAACGCGTCGTCATCACCCCCGACCAGATGCAGCTCGGGATGCTCGGCCTCACCCAGCAGGACATCGCCGCCGCCCTCGAGGCCAACGGCATGACCATCCCGGCCGGTTCGATCACCGCCGACGGCGAGATCCTGCCCGTGCAGGGCGGCGAAGCCCTCACCACCCTCGACGAGCTCGCATCCATCCCGCTGGCGAGCACCACGCAGCCCGGCACCGTCGTCGCCCTCGGCGACGTCGCCACCGTCGAACGCGTCGCCGAGGAGCAGAGCTCCATCACCCGCATGAACGGCGACGCCGCCCTGTCGATCTCGATCACCGCAGCCGGCTCGGGCGACACCGTCGCGATCTCGCACGCCGTCGCCGAGGCGATCGACGAGCTCTCCGACGAGTACGGCGACGACCTCGTGCTCACCGTCGTCTTCGACCAGGCGCCGTTCATCGAGGAATCCATCGAGCACCTCGCGATCGAAGGCCTGCTCGGCCTCGTGTTCGCGATCGTCGTCATCCTCGTCTTCCTGCTGTCGGCCCGGTCGACGATCGTCACGGCGATCTCGATCCCGCTGTCGGTGCTCGTCACCTTCATCGGCCTGTACCTCGGCGGCTACTCGCTGAACATGCTGACGCTCGGCGCGCTCACGATCGCGATCGGCCGCGTCGTCGACGACTCCATCGTCGTCATCGAGAACATCAAACGGCACCTCGAATACGGCGAGGAGAAGACGAAGGCGATCCTCTCCGCCGTGCGCGAGGTCGCGGGCGCCATCACGGCATCCACCCTCACCACCGTCGCCGTGTTCGTGCCGATCGCCCTCGTCGGCGGCATGGTCGGCGAACTGTTCTCGCCGTTCGCCCTCACCGTGACGATCGCGATGCTCTCCTCGCTCCTCGTCGCCCTCACGATCGTGCCGGTGCTCTCGTACTGGTTCCTGAAGCGGCCGAAGTCGGTCGAAGGCGCCGACCCCGCCGAACTCCGGGCCGCAGTGGATGCCCAGCGCGCCGCCGCGGAGGAGAAGGAGCACAACTCCTGGCTGCAGCGCGCCTACAAGCCGATCCTGCGCGGCACCCAGCGCCATCCCGTCGTCACCCTGCTCTCCTCGGTGCTGCTGCTCGTGCTCACCGTCGGCATGGTGCCGCTCATGAAGGTCGACTTCCTCGGATCCACCGGGCAGAACATGCTCATGGTCAGCCAGGAGTTCGAGCCCGGCACCGACCTCGACGAGGTCGGCGAGGGCGCGACGAAGGTCGAAGACGCGCTCGCCGACATCGACGGCGTCGAAGACGTCATGATGACCGCGGGCTCCGGCGAGGGCGGCATGGCCGCGATGCTCGGCGGCGGCGGCGGATCGGCGACGTTCATCGTGAACACCGACTCCGGCGTCGACCAGACCGAACTGCAGGACGAGGTGCGCGAGCGCCTCGCCGAGATCACCGGCGCCGGCGAGATCTCCCTGATGGATGCCGCGAGCATGGGCGGGTTCGGATCCACCGTCGACGTCGTCGTCACCGCCGGCGACGACAGCGAACTGGCCGACGCCGCAGACCTCGTCTACGACGGCCTGCAGGACGTCGACTACGCGGCCGAGGTCGCCACCGACCGCGCACCCGCGCAGCCCATCCTGCAGATCACCGTCGACCGCGTCGCCGCCCTGCAGCAGGGCCTGACCGAGATGCAGGTGCTCGGCATGGTCGCCGGAACGGTGACCCCGCAGTCGATCGGGCAGATCCAGCTCGACGGCGAGGACTACCGCATCTTCGTCGACACCGGCATGACCGCCCCCACGAGCGAGGACGAGCTCGCGGCGCTGCCGATCCCGACCGCCGCCGGCATCCAGCCGCTGTCGTCGCTCGCGACCGTCGAACGCCAGACCGTGCCGACCTCGATCTCGCGCGACGCCGGCGACCTCGTCGCGACCGTCTCCCTCACCCCCGAGGAGGGCGAGCTCGGCGCGCTCACGACCGCCGTGCAGACCGAACTCGACGAACTGGACCTGCCGAGCGGCGCCAAGGCCGAGATCGGCGGCCTCGCCGAGATGCAGGGCGAATCGTTCGAACAGCTCGGGCTCGCCATGCTCGTGGCGATCGCGATCGTGTTCCTGCTGCTCGTGGCGACGTTCCGCTCGCTCGCACAGCCGCTCATCCTGCTCGTGTCGATCCCGTTCGCCGCGACCGGCGCGCTGCTCATGCTGCTGGCCACCGGACGCCCGCTCGGGGTGTCGGCGCTCATCGGCATGCTCATGCTCATCGGCATCGTCGTGACGAACGCGATCGTGCTCATCGACCTCGTCAACCAGTACCGGCGTCAGGGTCAGAGCGTGAAGGACGCCGTGTTCAACGGCGCCCGCCAGCGCCTCCGGCCGATCCTCATGACGGCGCTCGCGACGATCTTCGCCCTGCTGCCGATGGCGCTCGGCGTCACCGGGTCGAGCGGCTTCATCTCGCAGGACCTCGCGATCGTCGTCATCGGCGGCCTCATCTCCTCGACCGCGCTGACGCTCATCCTCGTGCCCGTGCTGTACGCGCTCTTCGAGGGCCGCCGCGACCGGAAGCGCTCGCGCCGCGAGCGCAAGGCCGAACGCCTGCACGAGAAGGCCGAGGCCGCGGCCGAGCGGGCGGCGCTCGCCGCGTCGCGCGCCACCTCGGCCGGGCCGGCGCACGGTGCGGGCCCGGCGGGCTCCGGCCCGGCGGCCGGCACCGCGCCCGCGGCCGGCGCGGCCGACTAGACCCGCGGCGCGCGGGCGGGGTTTTCGGGTTCCCCGCCCGCCGCCGCCGGCGGCTCCATCGGAGCCGCGGCCCCGCCCCGGGCGCGACACCGCCCGGGGCGGGGTTCCGCGTTGTGCGGGGGCCGCACTCCCCACCCTCTCCCGTTCCGGGGGGTCATTTCCTGCCATCCGGAAGCGGTTCAGCGCGGAATTCTGGCGGGATTCGACCCCCGGAAGGATGCGGGCGGGGCTGTGGCGGATGCCGCGGGGCGCCGCTCGGCGAGGGCGACGGCTGCGACGCCGACGCCGCAGCAGAGGATGCCGAGGGCGGTCGCGACCGTGAAGGGTTCGCCGTAGAGCAATGCTCCGCCGACCGCGGTGGTCGGCACGACGAGGAAGAGGAGCGCGTTGAACACGGTGATGCCGAGGCGGCGGAGCATCGTCCAGTAGAGGGCGTACCCGGCCAGCGCCGGCACGAGGGCGATGTAGAGCACGGCGCCCCAGAAGGCGGGGGAGACGGGCGGCGCGATGGTGCCGGTGGCGGCGGCGAGCACGGCGCTCGCGGCGAAGGCGGCGACCATGTGCACGGCGAGCACGACGACGAGCGGCATCTCGGCGGGGCGGCGGCGGTCGAGCAGGGTCGCGGCGACGAGCGAGGCGACGGCACCGACGGGTGCGAGGTATGCGCCGGCGGGGGCAGCGGTCTGCTCGAGGTCGGGCACGATGATGACGGTGACGCCCGCGAAGGCGATGAGGAGGCCGGCCCATTGCACGGGTCGCACGGCGAGGCCGAGCAGGGGGCCGACGAGGGTGGCGATGGCGAGGGGCTGCACGGCATCCACGAGGGCGGTCACGCCCGTGCTGACGCCGTGGGCGATCGCGAGATAGACGAAGGCGACGTAGCCGAACTGCGAGAGCACGCCGATGAGGGCCTGCCGCAGCACGGGCCCAGGCCGGAGCGGATGCCGGCGGGCGAACGGGATCGCGACGAGGCTCATCACGACGGCGAGCAGCGCGAATCGCCAGAACAGCACGGTGGCCGGCGGGGCACCTGCGACGCCGAGTTTGGCGCTCAGGAATCCGCTCGACCAGGTCGCGACGAAGGCGATGGATGCCAGGGCGAGCCCGGCTCCGCGAAGTACACCGATCGGTTTACTCATCCCTTCACTATACAGACCGGTATACTTGTTCGCATGACCGAGCAGACGACGCTCACGCCCGGCGCGCGGAAGGTGCTCGCGGCCGCCTCCGAGCTCTTCTACGCCGAAGGCATCCACGCGGTCGGAGTGGATGCCGTGGCGCACCGCGCCGGCGTCACGAAGAAGACCATCTACGACCGCTTCGGCTCCAAAGACGCGCTCGCCGTCGCCTATCTGCGCGGCCGCGACGACGTCTGGCGCGCCGCCCTCGACGAGGCGCTCGCCGCCATGCCGGCCGGCGCGGACCGCCTCCTCGGCTTCTTCGACTTCGCCGGAACCTGGTCGCGCGAGCGATCCCCGCGCGGATGCAGTGCCATCAACGCCCGCGCCGAGACCGGCGACGACACCCATCCCATCGCCCGCGAGGTCGCCCGCGAGAAGGCGTGGCTGCTCGAACGCCTCCGCGAACTCGTGCGCGAGGCCGGCATCCGCCGCGGCGTCGACGAACTCGCCGACGCGCTCATGCTGCTCTACGAGGGCGCGCTCGTCACCGTCGGCCTCGACACCTTCGGCGACCCCTTCGCCGCCGCGCGCACCGCCGCGGCGGCGCTCCTCGCGGCGCGGTCCGACCGGTAGGGGCGCGCCCGGGCATCCACTCGGGGAAGCCGCGCACGCCCCGCCGCAAACCTGAACCGCTCGTCAGGTTTGTGCGTAGATGCACGGGTGCTGTGCAGGATCCCGCCTTGTCGCACGGCGCCGTCGTCGGGAGAATCGGCGGAGCGCACCCGAGCGCTCACTACAAGGAGGTAGTCGCACATGGCTGTCAGCAGTCCTGCCCCGGCGGGCAACGAACAGACCTTCGGCCGCAAACACCTGCGCAAGGTCGTCGCCGCCGCGATGGCCGGCACCGTCGTCGAATGGTACGAGTTCTTCCTCTACGCGACCGCGGCGACGCTCGTCTTCAACCACATCTTCTTCCCCGAATCCGGCGACCCGCTCGACAACATCATCAAGGCGTTCCTGACCTACGCGGTCGGCTTCGTCGCCCGCCCCCTCGGCGGCATCGTCTTCGGGCACTTCGGCGACAAGTACGGGCGCAAGAAGCTCCTGCAGCTGGCGATCATCCTCGTCGGCGTCACGACCTTCCTCATGGGCTGCCTGCCGACCTTCGACGCCGTCGGCTACGCGGCGCCGATCATGCTCATCGTGCTGCGCTTCTTCCAGGGCTTCGCCGTCGGCGGCGAATGGGGCGGCGCCGTGCTGCTCGTCGCCGAACACTCGCCCGACAAGGAGCGCGGCTTCTGGGCCAGCTGGCCGCAGGCGGCCGTGCCCGGCGGCAACCTGCTCGCCACCATCGTCCTCCTCGTGCTCTCGTACACGCTGTCGAACGAGGACTTCCTCGCCTGGGGCTGGAGGATCGGCTTCTGGCTGTCGGTCGTCATCGTCGCCGTCGGCTACTACATCCGCACCAAAGTCACCGACGCGCCCATCTTCGAAGAGGCGCAGGCCGAGCTCGAGGCCGAGAAGAAGGCCTCGTACGGCGTCGTCGAGGTGCTGAAGCGCTACCCGCGCGGCGTGTTCACCGCCATGGGCCTCCGCTTCGGCGAGAACGTCATGTACTACCTCGTCGTGACGTTCTCGATCACCTACCTGTCGGCGCACGTCGGCATGGACACCTCCGGCATCCTGCTGCTCATGCTCGTCGCGCACGCGATCCACTTCTGCGTCGTGCCGTTCGTCGGGCGCTTCAGCGACAAGCTCGGCCGGAAGCCCGTCTACGCCGCCGGCGCGATCCTCGGCATCGTGTGGGGCTTCATCGCGTTCCCGCTGTTCGACACGCAGAACGACCTGCTGATCGTCGGCGTGCTGATCGTCGGGCTCATCATCCACGCCCTCATGTACGCCGGACAGCCGGCGATCATGGCCGAGATGTTCCCGACGCGGATGCGCTACTCGGGCGTCTCGCTCGGCTACCAGGTCACCTCGATCGTCGCCGGATCGCTCGCGCCGATCATCGCGACCGCCCTGCTCAGCGACTTCGGCAGCTGGGTTCCGATCTCGATCTACCTCGCCCTGTGCTGCATCATCACGCTCGTCGCCGTCGCGGCGCTGCGCGAGACGAAGGGTTCGTCGCTGCGCGCGGTCGACGAGGCCGACCGGGTCCGCCTCGCCGAGGAGGCCGCCGCCAAGTAGGGGTGTGGATGCCGGGGCGCACCGCCCCTCCCGGTGCCGGGGCGCGCTGCGCGCCCCGGCACCGCTGCGCGCGGGCGGGTGCGCCGCACTGTTGCGCGCGGTCGGCCTCCTGTGCGCGGCCGGCCCGCGCCGCATCTGCTGTGCGCGGTCGGCCCGCGTGGGCCGCACCGCTGCGCGCGGCCGGCCCGCGTGGGCCGCACCGCTGCGCGCCTCGGCATCCCGCCACGGGTCCGGAGATCGCCACGGATTCGGATGCGTCCAGTCCTATCCATCCGAATCCGTGGCGATCTCCGATTCGGTGGTGCGCGCATCGCGTGCACCCGTCTGTATCCGGCGCGGCCGCATCTGCCGTGCGCGCCGCACCGCGATGCGCGGTCGGCCCGCGTGGGCCGCACTGCTGTGTGCGCACACCTCGGCCCCGCCACGGGTCCGGAGATCGCCACGGATCCGGATGCATCCAGCCCTATCCATCCGATTCCGTGGCGATCTCCGATTCGGTGGTGCGCGCGGCGGGGCCGGCGCCGGCGCGGGGGTGCCGCATCCACCGCGCGCTCGCGGCACCCAAACTTAGTCAGGTAGACTTAGTCCGGAGGCACCATGAGCGCACGCACGGTCAACATCCACGAGGCGAAGACGACCTTCTCGAAGCTCGTCGAAGCGGCCCGCGACGGTGAGACCATCGTGATCGCGAAGGCGGGCGCGCCGGTCGCGAAGCTGACCCGCCTCGGCGCACCCGAGCACGCCGTTTCCCGCCTCGGCTTCCTCAGCGGGCAGGCGACCATTCCCGACGACTTCGACGCCTGGGCCGCCGACGAGATCGCCGCCGGCTTCGGCATGGGCCCCGTCGCATGATCGCGTTGCTCGACACCCAGCTGCTGCTGTGGGCCGCCTACGAACCGGAACGGCTGCCGGATGCGGCACGGGCGCATATCGAGGACGAGGCGAACGCGATCTGGTTCAGCGCCGCGAGCATCTGGGAGGTCGGCATCAAGCAGCCGATGGGGCGCGCGGATTTCACGGTCGACGCGCGAGTGCTGCGGCGCGGCCTGATCGAGACCGGATACCTCGAACTGCCGATCACGAGCGAGCATGCGATCGAGGCGGCCGCACTTCCGCCGCTGCATCGCGACCCGTTCGACCGGATGCTCGTCGGGCAGTCCCGTGTCGAGGGCGTCACGCTGCTCAGCTCCGACGCGATGGTCGCCGCATACGGGTCGCCGGTGCAGCAGGTCTGAGCCGGCACGGCATCCAGGGCGTTGCGCCTGACCGGTGCCGACCGCGCCGGGACGGGCAGCGCGTTGCGGAACCGGCACGCGCCACGGCGCCGTCGAACGTTGCGCAATGCAGGAGCGTACTCGGCGTGTCGCAGCCCGTGGATGGGCGCACGTGGGCGCGACACGCGCAGGCTCCTGCATTGCGCAGAAGGGGCATGCGCAGAACGGACGTGCGCGGAAGGGCCGGGGAAGACCGGGGCGGTGCGCCCGCGGCATCCACTGCGCCGGGCATCCGCCCGGGCATTCGGCTGATGCGCGGGCCTTCGCCAGCGACTCTCGCGTGGTCGAGCGCCCGCGTGCGTGCCGCGCCGCTGTGTGCGACGGCCCTCGTGCACCGTATCGCTGTGCGCGGCCGGCCCGCGTGCCGCGCCGCTGTGTGCGACGGCCCTCGTGCACCGTATCGCTGTGCGCGGCCGGCCCGCGTGCACCCTGCACTGCTGTGCGCACGCACCTCGGCATCCCGCCACGGACCCGGAGATCACCACGGATCCGGATGCATCCAGTCCTATCCATCCGAATCCGTGGCGATCTCCGAATCGGTGGCGAGCGCGCAGCGCGTGTGCCCGCCTGCGCCGGGCGCGGTCACATCTGCTGTGCGCGGCGGCTTGCGTGCGCGCGCGCCTCGGCATCCCGCCACGGATCCGGGGATCACCACGGATCCGGATGCATCCAGCCCTATCCATCCGAATCCGTGGCGATCTCCGAATCGGTGGCGAGCGCGCAGCGCGTGTGCCCGCCTGCGCCGGGCGCGGTCACATCTGCTGTGCGCGGCGGCCTGCGTGCGCGCGCGCCTCGGCATCCCGCCACGGATCCGGGGATCACCACGGATCCGGATGCATCCAGCCCTATCCATCCGAATCCGTGGCGATCTCCGAATCGGTGGCGAGCGCGCAGCGCGTGTGCCCGCCTGCGCCGGGCGCGGTCACATCTGCTGTGCGCGGCGGCTTGCGTGCGCGCGCGCCTCGGCATCCCGCCACGGATCCGGGGATCACCACGGATCCGGATGCATCCAGCCCTATCCATCCGATTCCGTGGCGATCCCCGAATCGGTGACGGGCGCGCGCAGCGCGTGTGCCCGGCCCGGTCGGTGCGCAGCGCGTGGCCGCGTCGCGCGCGCCCAGCGCCCCCGCGCCGCCTACGCCGGCCGGTGCTCCACGATGGCGCGGAACGCGGCGGCGACCGCGGGGTTCCGCAGCGCCTCCTCGCGGGTGACGGCCCAGTAGGCGAGGGTGTGCTCGTACTCGTCGGGCAGCACGCGCACGAGGCGTGGATCGGCTGCGGCGAGGAAGTCGGGCAGCAGCCCGATGCCGGCGCCGGCCTGCGCGGCGGCGAGGTGGGCGAAGACCGAGGTCGAGCGGATGCTCGGGGCCGGTTCGGGCAGGCGCGCGCCGGCGGCGTCGAGCTCGTCGACCTGCAGGGCCGAGTCGATGTAGTAGGCGACGCGGTGGTGGGCGAGGCCGGCGATGGATGCCGGTGCGCCATGCCGTTCGAGGTACTCCGGGGCGGCATACAGTGCGAGCATGTACTCCAGCAGCGGGGTCGCGAGGGCCTTGCGCACGTGCGGGCGACCGACGGCGATCTCGATGTCGACCCCGGATCGGTGCTGGCGAACGCGCTGGGTCGCGCTGATGAGTTCGAACGCGAGACCCGGATGCGTTTCCTGCAACGGGGCGATCGCCGGCACCAGGTGCAGGGCGGTGAACGCGTCGGGTGCGGCGATGCGCACGAGACCCCCCAGACCGGTGTCGTCGTCGGTGACGAGGCCGGCCAGATCGGTCTCGATGCGTTCGGCGACGGCGAGGGCGCGCTGCCCGAGCAGCGTCGCCTCCCAGCCGGCGGCGGTGCGGGTGAGGACGTGGCCGCCCATCGCGTCCTCGAGGGCGGCGATGCGGCGCGAGACCGTCGAATGGTTGACGCCGAGCACCTGCGCGGCCGCGGTGTACTTGCCGAGGCGCGCGACAGCGAGGAAGGTCATGAGCCATTCCGGGTTCGGGTCGCGTGAGGGCACGGCACCATCGTGCATGAATGCACGGCCGCGGTGCAAGATTCCCGGACGAATGTGCATTGAGCGATCATGCGTCGCGAACGTATCGTGAGGGGAACGGCGCCCCTGGCGCCGCGAGCACGCACCGCCCGCACCGCACGCGGGCACGGCCCGCCGCGGGTCGCGGCTCGCACTTCACGCCGAAGACGTCGAGGAGGACACGATGGCGAAGATCGCATGGATCGGGCTGGGCAACATGGGCGGCCCGATGACCGCGAACCTGGTGGGCGCCGGCCACGAGGTCGTCGGGTACGACCTCGACGAGGGCGCCAAGGCGGCCGCGGAGGCGCATGGGGTGCGGATCGCGGCATCCACCGCCGACGCCGTCGCCGACGCCGACGCCGTCTTCACGAGCCTGCCCAAGGGCGCCCACGTGCGCCAGGTGTTCGAAGGCGACGGCGGCGTCTGGGCCAACGCGCCCAAGACCGCCCTGCTCATGGACTGCTCGACGGTCGACGTCGAAACCTCCAGGTACTGCCACGAGCACTCGGCCGAACTCGGCTTCCGCTTCGTCGACGCCCCCGTCTCCGGCGGGATCTCGGGCGCCGCCGCCGGCACCCTCACCTTCATGCTCGGCGGCGCCGACGCCGACGTCGCCGAAGCCCGCGGCTACGTCGAGCCCATGGCCGGCAACATCTTCGCGGTCGGCGGCCCCACCATGGGCATCGCCGCCAAACTCGCGAACAACATGATGCTGTTCATCTCGCTGCTCGCCGCCTCCGAAGGCTCGCAACTGGCCGCATCCATGGGCCTCGACGCGAAGACGTTCTGGGACATCGCCCGCGTCTCCTCCGGCGACTCGTGGGCCATGCGCACCTGGTACCCCGTGCCCGGGATCGTCGACTCCTCGGCCGCGAACCACGACTTCGACGCCACCTTCTCGACCCTGCTCGCGCAGAAGGACGTCTCGCTCGCGCTCGCCGCAGGCGACGGCGCCGGCCTGCACCTGCCGGCCGCCCACCTCGCCCTCGACCAGTTCGAGCAGCTCATCGAAGAGGGCTACGGCGGCAAGGACTGTTCGCTCATCGTGAAGTACGCGAGCGCCGACGGCACCGTCGCCGGCTTCGAGCCCGACCCGGCCCCCGCGACCGCCGAGTGACGCGCGCGCCGGCATCCGCACCCGAGAAAGGACCATCATGACCGATACCGCCACCGCCCCGGCCGAGCAAGCCGCCGCAGGCCTCACCGTCATCCCGCACGTCATCGGCGGTTCACGCGTCGACGCCGGCGAACGCCGCGCGCCCGTCTTCAACCCCGCGACCGGGCAGCAGTCCGGCGAGGTCGTGCTCGCCGACCCGGCCCGAGTGGATGCCGCCGTGCAGTCCGCGGCGGCCGCGCAGCGCGCCTGGCGCGCGACCGGGCTCGTCAAGCGCCAGCAGATCATGTTCCGCCTGCGCGAGGTGATCCAGTCGCGGCGGGAGGAGCTCGCCCGCATCATCACCGCCGAGCACGGCAAAACCGTCGACGACGCGCTCGGCGAGGTCGCCCGCGGCCTGGAGAACGTCGAGTTCTGCGCCGGCCTCATGCACCACCTGAAGGGCGAATACTCCGAGCAGGTCTCCAGCGGCGTCGACGTGCACCAGGTGCGCCAGCCGCTCGGCGTGGTCGCCTGCATCACGCCGTTCAACTTCCCCGCGATGGTGCCGCTGTGGATGGTGACGACGGCGATCGCCGCCGGGAACGCCGTCATCCTGAAGCCCTCGGAACGCGACCCCTCGGCCGCCGTGTGGCTTGCCGAGGCGTTCCTCGAAGCGGGTGTGCCGGACGGCATCCTGAACGTCGTCCACGGCGACAAGACCGCCGTCGACGCGATCCTCGACCACCCGACGGTCAAGTCGGTCTCGTTCGTCGGATCCACCCCGATCGCGAAGTACATCTACACGCGCGCCGCCGAGCAGGGCAAGCGCGTCCAGGCTCTCGGCGGGGCGAAGAACCACATGGTCGTCATGCCCGACGCCGATCTCGACGCCGCCGCCGACGCCGCCGTGTCGGCCGCGTTCGGGTCGGCCGGGGAACGCTGCATGGCCGTCTCGGTGCTCGTCGCCGTCGGCGACAGCGCCGACCCCGTGATCGAGAAGATCGGCTCGCGGATGGCCGACCTCGTCATCGGCGACGGCACCGATCCGGCCAGCGAGATGGGCCCGCTCATCACCGACGCCGCCCTGGAACGCGTCACCGGATACGTCGCCGGAGCCGCCGGCGAAGGCGCCACCGTCGTCGTCGACGGTCGTGAGAAGCACTTCGACGGCGGCGGATTCTTCATCGGGCCTTCGCTGCTGGATCGCGTCGAACCCGGCATGCGCGTCTACGACGAGGAGATCTTCGGCCCGGTGCTCTCGGTCGTGCGCGTGCCCTCGTACGAAGACGCCGTCGAGCTCATCAACGCCAACCGGTACGCGAACGGCGTCGCCGTCTTCACCCGCGACGGCGCGACGGCCCGCTCCTTCGAGTTCGACATCGAGGTCGGCATGGTCGGCGTGAACGTGCCGATCCCCGTCCCCGTCGGGGCGTTCTCGTTCGGCGGCTGGAAGGACTCCCTCTTCGGCGACACCCACATGTACGGCCCCGAGGCGTTCAACTTCTTCACTCGCCGCAAGGTCGTCACCAGCCGCTGGCCCGAACCGACCGAGTCCCAGGTCGACCTCGGGTTCCCGACCCACCACTGACCGGGTGCGGATGCCGGGGTGCGCCGCCGCTCGTGCGCCCCGGCACCGATGCGCCCGCGCGCCGCGCCCGCCCTGCGGTGTCGCCCGGGCGCTCGCGCCGCCACCGCCGGTCGAGTAGGCGCGACAGCGCCGCCACCGCCGGTCGAGTAGGCGCGACAGCGCCGTATCGAGACCAACCGATGGTCTCGATACGCTCGTGCCTCGCTACTCGACCGGCGAACGGCCGGCGCCCTCCCGATGGAGGTTCGGCGCGCGCGGTCAGCGCGCGGCGGCGGCGAGGCGGGCGTCGAGGGCGGCGGTGTCGGGGAGGAACCAGATCTGGGTGCCGCGGTTCGATTCCCACACGTAGGCGTCGAAGGCGTCACTGCGGGCGCGTTCGGCGGTCACATCGCCGAGGACGACGAAGCGGATGCGGTAGTTCACGAGCTTCTGCGTGATCTCGCCGGCGACCCGGGTCGAGAGGTCGAAGAATGCTGTGCCGAGGCGGGATGCCGGCACGACCACGGTGTCGGCCGTCGCCGACCAGGCGTCGCCGATGAGGTCGTTCGCCTGACCGGCCGAGTCGATCGCCGGCCCGTCGGCTGCGAGCGTGAGCACGGTGGCGCCGTGGCGAGTGGTGACGTTCATGCATCGAGCGTACGGGAGCAGGGGTAGCGTGGACGCGATGCCCGAGCCCGACCCCGCCGACCCGCAGCGCGGGGGCGTGTCGGCAGGGCAAGCATCCGTCCCGGATTCCGCGGCACCCGCGGCCGCAGCGCCCGCGGCATCCACACCCGACACCGACGCACCTCGCGCACCAGCACCCCGCCCGAAGCGCACGCGCCTCACGCGCGGCGACGCCGTGCGGCTGGGGGCGCTGTCGCTGCTCGAGGTCGTCGCGTGGGGCATCCTCTATTACGCGATGATCGTCGCCGCGCCCGAGGTGGCGCGCGAGACGGGCTGGCCGGTGCTCGCGGTGACGTCGGCGTTCTCGGCCGGGCTGGTCGCGTCGGCGATCGCCGGCATCCCGGTGGGGCGGATGCTGGATGCGCGCGGCCCCCGCACGGTCATGACGGCGGGCACCGCGCTCGGCGTCGCCGGCGTCGTCGGGGTCGCGCTCGCGCCGAACCTGTGGGTGTTCCTCGCGGCGTGGATCGTGTGCGGGCTCGCGCAGTCGACGCTGCTGTACCAGGCGGTGTTCACGGTCGTCATCCGCCGGCACGGGGCGGGCACGCAACTGCCGCTGACGGTGCTGACGCTCGCGGGCGGGCTCGCCTCGACGGTGTTCGCGCCGATCGTCGCGGCGCTCCTCGGCGGCCTCGACTGGCGGGCGACGTTCCTCGTGCTCGCCGGAATCCTCGCCGTCGTCGCGCTGCCGGTGACCTGGTTCTCGCTCGAGCGGCGCTGGCCGGAGCGGCGCGCCGCGGCATCCACCCCCGAACCCGCAGACCCGGTGCGCGCCGTGCTTCGCACCCGCCGGTTCTGGATGCTCGAGATCACGATGCTCGGCATCGTCGCCGCATCGTTCAGTGCGACGCTCGCGGCCGTGCCGCTGTACATGGAGAAGGGCTTCGGCTTCGAGCTGGCCGCCCTCGCGCTCGGGCTCATCGGGGCCGGGCAGGTCGTCGGGCGGTTGCTGTTCCTCGTCGTGCCGCGACGCGTCGCCCCGTGGATGCCGCTCGCGATCGTCGCCGTCGTCACCGCCGTGTGCCTCGGCCTCCTCGCGGTCGTGCCGGGGCCGCCGTGGCTGCTCGTCGCGATCGGGATGCTGGCCGGTGCCGTGCGCGGAGCGCAGACCCTCGTGCAGGCCTCCGCCGTCGCCGACCGGTGGGGAACCCGCAGCTACGGTGCGATCAACGGTGTCTTCGCGGCGCCCGTGACGATCATGATGGCGCTCGCCCCCGCGATCGGCCCGGCCGTCGCCGGCGGCGTCGGCGGCTATGCGGCGATGACCGCGATCATGGCCGGCGTCGCGCTCGTCGCGGCGTTCACGGCGCGCGCGAGCTGACCGGCGCCGGGTGACCCGGCGGCGCCCCGCGATGGCGTTCGCCGCCCGCGTCGCCCGGTGAGTGGACGCATATGCAGGGTTGCGGAGCGCCCGCACCCTGCATTCTTGTCCACTCACGTCGGGAAGGGCGCGCGGGGCGGGCGCGCGCAGAGGGCCGGCGGGGCGTGCAGGCGGGTGTGGATGCCGGGGCAGCGCCCTCCGGCATCCACACCCGGCGCGCTATTCGCCGCTGGGCCGTGCGCCGGCGGCATCCACCGCCCACGCCATCGAGAACGCGGCCTCGCGCCATGCCGAGTAGCGCCCCGAGACGCCGCCGTGGCCGGCGTTCATCTCGATCTTCAGCAGCGGGTCGGCGCCGACCTCGCGGAGCTTCGCGACCCACTTCGCCGGTTCGACGTAGAGGACGCGGGTGTCGTTCAGCGAGGTGACGGCGAGGATGGGCGGGTACGTCGTCTCGTGCACGTTCTCGTACGGAGTGTACGACTTCATGTAGGCGTAGACCTCGGGGTCGTGCAGCGGGTCGCCCCACTCGTCCCACTCGATGACCGTGAGCGGCAGCTCCGGATCGAGGATCGAGGTGAGCGCATCCACGAACGGCACCTGCGCGACGATGCCGCTGAACAGGCCCGGCGCCATGTTCGCCACCGCCCCCATGAGCAGGCCTCCGGCGCTGCCACCCTGGGCGACGAGGCGGTCCGGGGCCGTCCAGTCGTCGTCGATCAGCTGCCGGGCGCAGGCGATGAAGTCGGTGAAGGTGTTGCGTTTGTCGAGCTTCTTGCCGTGCTCGTACCAGAGGCGGCCCATCTCGCCGCCGCCGCGGACGTGCGCGACGGCGAACACCATGCCGCGGTCGAGGAACGACAGATGCCCGGCGCTGAACAGCGGGTCGAGGGAGTGCTCGTAGGAGCCGTAGCCGTAGAGCAGCATCGGCGCCGGCGTGCCGGGCGTGACGAGGTCGCGGCGGTAGACGAGGGAGATCGGGATGCGGGCGCCGTCGTCGGCGGTGGCCCATGCGCGCCGCTGCTCGTAGTCGGCGGGATCGTAACCGCCGAGCACCTCGCGACGCTTCCGCAGGCGCAGCTCGCCGGTGGCGACCAGGTAGTCGTACACGGTCGGCGGCGTGACGAAGCTCATGTAGGAGAGGCGGAGCGACGGCTGCTCCCAGGCCGGGTTGCCGGCCAGGCCTACCGCGACGAGCTCCTCGTCGAAGCGGAGCTCGTGCGGGGTGTCGTCCAGGCGGCGGCCCTCGACGACCGCACCGGCCGCGGGCAGCGCGGCGACCGCGACGCGCGGCAGGCCCTCGCGACGGTACTGGACGGCGACGAAGCCGGCGAACGCATCCACCCCCTCGAGGCGGATCATCGGCGAATGCGGGATCACGACCCGCCGCGCCCCCTGCGGGTCGTCGGCGTCGACGCTCACCAGCTCGAAGTTGACCGCCCCGCCGCCGTTGTGCACGATCAGCAGACGGTCGTGCCCGTCGGCGGTGACGAGATGCTCGACGTCGTACTCGACGCCCTCCTCCCGCGGCCAGACGACGCGGAACTGCCCCGTGGGATCGGCGGCGTCCAGGATGCGGGTCTCGCTCGTGATGCTCGAGCCGGCCTCGATGAGCAGGTAACGGCGGCTGCGGGTCAGGCCCGCGCCCAGCCAGAAATGCTCGTCGGGTTCGTGGAAGACGACCGTGTCGCCGGCCGGATCCGCACCCACCTCGTGCCGCCACACCGTGTCGGGTCGCCACGAGTCATCCACCGTCGAATAGAACAGGTACCGCCCGCCGGGGGCGAAGAACGCGCCGCCCGCCGTGCCCGGGATCTCGTCGGCGAACTCGCGCCCCGAGCCGTCGACGGCGCGCAGACGGATCGTGTACCGCTCGTCGCCGGCCGTGTCGACCGCGTACAGCAGCATCGTGCCGTCGTCGCTGATGTCGAAGCTGCCGAGCGAATAGAACTCGTGCCCCTCCGCCTCGGCATTGTCGTCGAGCAGGACCTGCTCGCCCGGCAGCGCCGAACCGTCCTCGGGCAGGGCGGGCGGCTCCCACTCATCCGGGCCGCCGGCCGGCACGCGGCAGTGGATGCCGTACTGCAGCCCCTCCACGGTGCGCGTGTAATACCACCACTCGCCCTCCCGCGACGGCACGGACAGGTCCGTCTCCTTCGTGCGCGCCTTGATCTCCTCGAAGATCTGCTCCCGCAGCACCGCCAGATGCTCCGTCTTCGCCTGCGTGTACGCGTTCTCCTCATGCAGATGCGCGAGCACCTCGGGGTCATCCTTCTCGCGGAGCCACTCGTAGTCGTCGACGAAGACGTCGCCGTGGTGGATGCGTTCGGTGGGCTTCTTCGCGGTCGCAGGCGGTGTTGGCACGGGCTCTACGCTACGCGGGTGGGGCGGGCGGGGGCCAGAGGGCGGCGCGAGGCCGTCGGGCGGGTGGATGCCGGTGCACCGGCGTGTGCGGATAGCGATCGGAGTGTCCTAGTATCGAACGCGCAAGGGAAGGGGCGGCATGACGGCATCCACTGCGGGAACCGCGGGCTCGCAGACGCTCTCGCGCGGCATCCGCATCCTCGAAGTCCTCGCCGCCTCGGAACGCGACCTCACGATCGACGAACTCGCCGTCGCACTCGGCGTGCACCGCTCGGTCGCCTATCGGCTGCTGCGCACACTCGAGTCGCACGGCCTCGTCATCCGCGACGCGGCCGGGCGCGTCGCCCTCGGCACCGGCCTGGCCGCGCTCGCCGCCGGCGTCGCCCGCGATCTGCAGCAGATCGCGCTGCCCGAGCTCAACGAGGTCGCCGACGAACTCGGGATGACCTGCCTCATCGCCGTCCTCGCCGACCCCGAAGAGGCGGTTACGCTCGTCAGCGCGGCGCCCCGCCGCTCGATGGCGGTCGTCTCGTATCGGCCGGGGCACCGGCACCCGATCACGCGCGGCGGGCCGGGCAAGGCCATCCTGCAGGCGCTGCCGGATGCGGCGTGGCCGGACTCGGTTCCGGATGCCGTGCGCGCGGAGATCGACACCGCGCGCGCCCGCGGCTACGCCGTCAGCCACGACGAGGTCGTGTCGTCGCTGCGCTCCGTCGCGGTGCCGCTGACGCTTCCGGGGCAGCTGCCGGCATCCATCGCGGTCATCCACGTGTCGCTGCCCGCGCCCGAGGCCGAGATCGCCGCCCGCCTCACCGCCGCCGCCGACGCGATCGCCCGCGCCTACGGCGCCTGAGAGGCGCTGCTGCCGGCATCCACTCGCCGCACCCGCGCCGCCCTCTGCTCGCGCCGCCCCTGCCGCCAGCGCTCACCGCCCCGCGGACTGCGCTCACCGACCCGCGGACTGCGCTCACCGTACTGCGGACTGCGCTCACCGCACCGCGGACTGCGCAATGCAGGAGCGCGATCGTGTCGCGGGGCCGCGCGCCGCATGGGAGGGGGCGACACGCCGTGCGGGTTCCTGCATTGCGCAGACACGGCAGCGCAGAAGCGGCGGCGTAGGTGGGGTAGATGCCGCGGCGCGGGGGTGGATGCCGCGGTGCCGGGTGGATGCGGCTGCGCAGCATGCCGGAGTGAGGGAATGCGCAATGCAGGAGCGCGATCGTGTCGCGGGGCCGCGCGCCGCATGGGAGGGGGCGACACGCCGTGCGGGTTCCTGCATTGCGCAGACACGGCAGCGCAGGCGGGGGTGGATGCCGCGGAGCGGGTGCCGGGTGGATGCCGCGGAGCGGTGTGCCCGGTGGATGGAGGCTCCACCGCACACGGAAGCGGGGCCGCCCCCGAAGGGGCGACCCCGCACCGGCGGCTGCGCGCTATGCGCCCACGGCGGCGCGGCGCGGCAGCAGGGCGCCCTCGAAGAAGGCGGCCAGTTCGGCGGTCGCGGTCAGCGGCAGCACGTGCGCGACGTACTGGTCGGGGCGGACGACGACGACGGCTCCCTCGCGCGAGATGCCGCGGGACTCGAAGATGTCCTCCTCGGGGGAGGTCGCGTAGACCTTCTCGTAGTCGGTGATCTGGAACGGCCCGACCTTCGGCAGGAACACCGCCGGCACGGCGCCGAGGTCGACCTCGGGGTGCTGCTGCTGGTAGACGACCTTGACGTCGAAGACGCTGTCGAGGTCGGCGCCCTCGGGGGTGTGGGCGGCCAGCGGCGACTCGGGGGAGGTGAGCATCCAGTCGGCCCATGCGCCGAGCTTCGACGGCGCGCCGGCCACGGGGGCGTCGGCGAAGGCGTAGACGCGCCAGCGGCCGTCGGCGCGGTGGTGGTGGCCGAGGTGGACGGGGTTGGCGTCGCCGACGCGGACGACGGGGGCCGACTTGAAGCGCTTGCCGAGGGGGAAGCCGGTCGCGAGGGCCTGCTCGGCCTCGCCCGAGACGATCATCGACGGCGTGTACTCGGTCATGAAGCCGGCGGGGAACTCGGCCGTGCGCACGTAGAAGTCCTCGAGCTCGGAGGGGTTCTCGAACTCCTCGGGGCGCTTGGCCATGAGGGTCGACCATTCGCGGTCGAAGTCGATGAGGTTCTGCGCGACGACCTGGCGCTCGGCGGAGTAGGTCGACAGCAGCGACTCGGGGGCGCGGCCGTCGAGCACGTGCGCGAGCTTCCAGGCGATGTTCCAGCCGTCCTGCATCGAGACGTTCATGCCCTGGCCGGCCTTGGCGCTGTGGGTGTGGCAGGCGTCGCCGGTGATGAAGACATGCGGGGTGCGGGTGCCCGCGGCATCCACCGGCACGTCGTCGAAGCGGTCGGTGACGCGGTGGCCGACCTCGTAGACGCTCGACCAGGCGACGTTCTTCACATCGACCGTGTAGGGGTGCATGATCTGGTTGGCGCGGGCGATGATCTCGTCGATGGAGGTCTTGCGCACGGCCCCGTTGTCGTCGGGGGCGACCTCGCCGAGGTCGACGTACATGCGGAAGAGGTAGCCGCCCTCGCGGGGGATGTGCAGGATGCTGCCGCCGTCGTGCGACTGGATGGCGCACTTGGTGCGAATGTCGGGGAAGTCGGTGTTGGCGAGCACGTCCATGACGCCCCAGGCGTGCTGCGAGACGCCGCCGATGTGCTTGGCGCCGATGGAGTCGCGGACGCCGGAGTGGGCTCCGTCGGCGCCGATGACGTACTTGGCGTGCACGGTGCGGCGGGTGCCGGCGGGGGTGCCGGCGTCTTCGCCGGCGGTGCGCTCGAGGGTGACGGCGACGGGGTATTCGCCTTCGCCGATCTCGAGGGAGACGAAGTTCCAGCCCCAGTCGGTCGTGAGGCGGGCCGGGCCGTTCGCGGCGACCTCGCTGTAGTAGTCGAGCACGCGGGCCTGGTTGACGATGAGGTGCGGGAACTCGCTGACGCCGGAGGGGTCGTCGGCGGGCCGGGCGGTGCGCACGATGTTCTCGGGGTGGTCGGTGTCGGGCTTCCAGAACGCCATCTCGGTGATGCGGTAGGCCTCGGCGATGATGCGTTCGGCGAAGCCGAAGGCCTGGAAGGTTTCGACGCTTCGCGCCTGGATGCCGTCGGCCTGCCCGATCGGCAGGCGGCCGTCGCGGCGGTCGATGATCCGGGTGTCGATGTTCGGGAACTGCGCGAGCTGGGCGGCGGCGATCACGCCGGCGGGGCCGGCCCCGACGATGAGGACGTCCATCTCGTCGGGCAGCTCGGGCGAACGGTTCAGGCCGACGCCCGCTGCGGGCTGGACGTTCGGGTCTTCGGACACGTAGCCGTAGTGGTGGAACTGCACGGCTTCTCCTCACTTCTCTGTGGGCATTCGCTGGGGTATGCCTGGTGCAGGGGGTGGATGCCCTCGCGCGTTCTCGGCCGCGGCTTCCATGCCGTGTTCGATAATAGAACGGAGCATTCGTTTATTGTTCAGACCAGCATAAGCCGGGCGGCGGCGAGCGACAAGTGCACCTGGGTGGATACCGTGAAGCGCCGGGCGCGGCAGGGTCGCCGTCAGGCGACCGGGGCGGGCGCAGCCGCCTGCGCGGGCGAGCGCAGAGGGTCGGCGGCGCCGGCCGGAACGGCGGCGCGGGCGAGGAGGGCGCGGGCGGCATCCACACCCGAGCGCACGGCGTGCCCGGGGTCGGAAGCCCCGGCGATCGTCGTGTGCGTGCCGGAACGCGGCAGCGGTGCGCCGCTCAGCACGAGGTCGCCGGGGGCCAGGGCGACGCCGCCGGGCGTGCCCGCGCGGGTCCAGGCGATGCGCGGGCCCGAAGCGGCGGCGTGGATGCCGGTGACCTCGGTCGCGAACCGGAACGCGACGCCCGCGTCGAGCAGCCACTTGTAGAGCGGCAGGGCGAGCGCATCGGCCGGGTGCGCGGGCGCGCCGTCGAGCTCATCGAGCACGCTCGCGCCGTCGATCTCGAGCGATGGGATCGCGGCGAGCAGTTCGCGCACCGCCGGCATCCGCTCGGGGAAGCCGCGCGAGCCGCCGGGCGCGCCCGAGCCGCCCGTCTCGCCCAGCACCGCCGCCGGAAGCTGCCGTCGTTCGAGCACCGTGATGCGCGGGCCCGGCATCCGCCCGTCGCGGATGAGGCTTCCGGCCGCCGCCATCGACGACAAGCCTGCCCCGACGATCCAGGCCGAGGCCTCGTCGGCCCACGCCGACGCGCCGGGCTTGCCTGCGGGCAGGATCTCGCCGCCGCTGGTGTACATGGATTCCCCCCGAACCATCCGCCGCATCGTCGCGGCGTCCGATCAGCGTATCCGTGTGCCGCGGACGGGGGAAGCATCTTCAGCGTGCTCCCAGCGCCGGCGGGCGGCCGCGCGCGCTATCCGACGCCCGTCTTCTGCCAGTCGAGGTTCAGCAGCTGCCCGATGTAGACGGTGTCGCCGTAGTCGTAGATCTGCGGATTCATGCGGAGCAGCTGCTGCTGCGGCAGATCGAAACGCTGCGCGATGTCGAAGAAGCTGTCGCCGGAGACGACGCTGTACCGCTCCGGTTCGCCCGTCTCGTCGACCTCGGGGGCGCCATTCGCTCCAGGCCGCGGGCCGTTGTCGTAGGCGGCGCCCCATTCGTAGACGGGTGCGGCATCGTTCGGCGACGGAGCGGGCGCCTCGGGGTCGGCGGCCTCGGCCGGGTCGGGCTCGGGCGCGGGCGGCGGCTCGGCGGTGACCGTCACGAACGCGGTCTCGGTGACGACGACGGTCTCGGTGACCGCCGGCGGCGCCTCCGGGGCGGTGCAGGCGGCGAGCACGAGCGCCGCGGCCCCGGTCGCAAGCAGCGCCAGCGCCCCGCCGAGCGCGCTGCGATGCACGGGCCGGGGTGGTCGTCGGGGGCGCACGAAGTCACGCTAGAGCACCCGGCGGCGAACGGGAACCCCCGGTCGAGGCGCGTTTCGCCTCCCGTTCGGGGGGTTTCGTGAGTGGATGCCGGAGCGCGCCGCCTTAAGGAACGGGGCGCCGGGGCATCCACCCGCCGCAGAAGATACGGCGATCACCCGATGAGCCGGCCCCGCCTCAGAGAGGAGCGTGGAAGCACGCTGACGAACAGGAGCACGACATGTTCACCTCGGATCTCACCCTCGGACTGCACCGTTCCACCGTCGAGCGCGCCGAGCGCGAGCTCGCCATCCGCCGCTCCATCGCCGAGCGCGCCGAACGCGAGCAGGAGGCCGAGCGCGCCGTCGCCCGCCACCTGCTGCCCCGCCTCGCCGCCCGCTGAGCGCTGGCCGCCGTCGGTCGAGTAGGCCGCTCGCGGCCGTATCGAGACCCGGTGCGGGGTCTCGAGACGCTCGCTGCGCTCGCTCCTCGACCGGCGGCCCCGGCGGTCGAGTAGGCCGCTCGCGGCCGTATCGAGACCCGGTGCGCGATCCGCCCGCTGCGCTCGCTCCTCGACCGGCGACCCCGTCGGTCGAGTAGGTCGCTCGCTGCGCTCGCTCCTCGACCGGCGCCCCCGGCGGTCGAGTAGGCCGCTTGCGGCCGTATCGAGACCCGGTGCGGGGTCTCGAGACGCTCGCTGCGCTCGCTCCTCGACCGGCGACCCCGTCGGTCGAGTAGGCCGCTCGCTGCGCTCGCTCCTCGACCGGCGACCCCGTCGGTCGAGTAGGTCGCTCGCGGCCGTATCGAGACCCGGTGCGCGATCCGCCCGCGGCGAACCCACCCCCGCATGTCGGTGGCCGGTGGCAGCATGAAGGAGTGACCTCAGCAGCCGTGAGCCCGACGATGGTCGGGCGGCAGTCGCAGCTCGCGCGCGTGCGCGAGGCGTACGAGGCCGCGGCCGACGGCGAGTTCCGCGCGGTCGTGCTCGGCGGCGAGGCCGGCGTCGGCAAGACGCGGTTGCTCCGCGAGCTCGGCGCCTCGATCGGCGACGAAGCCCATGTGCTGTTCGGCCAGTGCGTGGATCTCGGCGACGTCGCGGCACCGTATGCCCCGGTCACCTCGGCGCTGCGCGAGCTCGCCGGGCGGCTGGGCGCCGAACGGCTGCTCGATGCGGCCGGCCCCGGCCGCATCCTGCTCTCGGCGCTGTTGCCCGAACTCGCCGCCGGCGAGACCGGCGAGGCCGGCGACGCCGTGCGCATCGTCGACAGCGGCGGCCGGTTGCACGAGGCCGTCGCCGTGCTGCTCGAGTCGGTCTCCGCCGAACGCCCCGTCGTGCTCGTCGTCGAGGACTTGCACTGGGTCGACGGTTCGACGCTCGCGCTGCTCAGATTCCTGCTGCGCTCGCTCGCCGGGCGCGTGCTGCTCGTCCTCAGCTACCGCAGCGAAGACGTCGGCCGCGGCCACCCGGTGCGCGCGTTCCTCAGCGAATCGGACCGGCTGCGCGCGGTCGACCGCTGGGAGCTCTCGCGCCTGACCCGCGGGCAGGTGCGCAAGCAGATGCGGGCGATCACGGGCCGCACGCCGACGGATGCCGTGCTCGATCGGGTGTTCCGGCGCAGCGACGGGGTGCCGTTCTTCGTCGAGGAGTTGCTGGACTGCGACGACAGCGTGCCCGAGACGCTCCGGGAGCTCCTCCTCGGCCGCTACGAACGCTTGAGCGACGAGGCGCAGGCCCTGCTCCGGCTCGTGTCGACCGGCGGGGTGCGCGTCTCGCATGCGGCGCTCGCCGAGGTCTTCGACGGGCCCGCCGATGCGCTCGACGCAGGCGCGCGCGAGGCTGTCGCCGCCGGCGTGCTCGTCGTCGACGGCGACGACTACGTCTTCCGGCACGCGCTCGTGCGCGAGGCCGTGCTCGACGACCTGCTGCCGGGGGAGCGCGCACGCTTCCACGCCCGCTACGCCGCGTACTTCGAACGCGCGGCCGAGGCGGGCCGGCGTGTGGCCGCCGAGATCTCCTTCCACTGGATGGGCGCCCACGACGCCGAGAAGGCCTTCCCGGCGACGATCGACGCCATGCGGCAGGCCCGCGACGCCTACGCGTATGCGACCGCCGGCGCCCTCGGCGAGCGGGCCCTTGAACTCTGGGATCGGGTGGGCGAACCGGCATCCATCGCCGAGATGAGCCGCATCGTGCTCTTCAGCCGCACCGCCGCACATCTCGACAAAGCCGGCGAATCGGCACGCGCACGTGCCCTGCTCGAACGGGCGATCGAGGAATGCGCGCCCGACGACCCGCAGTTGCCGAGGCTGCTGCGCGACCTCTCGCGGTACACCTACGACGGTAACCAGCAGCGCGTCGAGCTGCTGGAGCGCTCCCTCGAATACCTGCCGCCGGGCACCGACGACATGCTCCGCACGACGGTCATCGCCGAACTCGCCGGTCGGCTCATGGTCGCCTCCCGCTACGACGAGGCCCTGGCCCTCGCCGACGAGGCCGTCGAACTCGGGTTGCGGAGCGATGCGCCGCGCTACTCCTCGGTCGCCGCGAACATCCGCGGCGTGACCCGCGCCCATGCCCGCGGCGAGATCGACGAGGCCTTCGCCGATCTGGCGCGGGCCCGCGAGTACGCCGGCAGCGACGGTGCCGCCCTGCTGCGGTACTGGGTCAACGCGAGCGACCTCACCCATCTCGTCGGCCGCTACGAAGACGCCCTGCACCTGGCCGAGGAGGGCATGCGCCGCGCCGCCGAGATCGGGGTCGCGCGAAGCTCGGGCACCATCCTCATGTCCAACGCCGCCGAACCGCTGCTCGAACTCGGCCGCCTCGACGAGGCCCGCCAGCTCGTCGACCGCGCGATCGGCATGGACCCGCCCGTCACCTACCGCGTCTACCTCGAAAGCTGCAGCCTCTGGCTCGCGATCTGGACCGGTGACCTCGCCGGCGCGCGCGAACTCCTCGACAATCGGCCGGCCACGGCCCGGCGCATCGCCGTCGACGAATCGCAGGTCCGCCACCCGCTGCTGCGCGCGCGCATCGAACTCGCCCTCGCCGAGGGCGACCCAGGCGGCGCGCTGACGCATGCGCAGGCGGCTGCGGACGACCTGGCCGCCCCCGACGGTTCGCTGCGCTCGCAGGAAGCCGGGCACACGCTGCCGCTCGTGTGGGCGATGACGCGCGCGGTGCGTGCCGTGCGCGGTGCGGATGAGCGCGGTGCGGGCGGGCGCGCCGGCGCGGTTGCTTCGAGCGGTGCGGATGCTTCGGGTGCGGATGCCGCGCTCACCGCGGTCGAGGCCGTCGCCCGACGGGTGCTCGCCGGGACGGCGTCGTGGCCGACGCACGGGGTCTGGGCGCCGATGGCCGCGGCCGAGCTCGCCGGCGACGCCCCGGCGTTCCGCGCCGCGATCGACGCGGCCGAGAGCGAGCTCGCCCCTGCGCACCTCATGCCGTACGCCCTGCTGCAGCTCGCCAGGGCGCTCCTCGCCGCCGGCGAACGCCGGGAGGGCCGCACGGTGCTCGGCCGGGCCCGCGAGACCGCCGCGGAGATCGGGCTCGGGCTCCTCGTCGCCGAAGCCGATGCGATGGGGCATGCCGCCGGCGGCATCGGTGCCGCGGCCGCCGGTGCTGATGCTTCGGGTGCGGATGCCGGGAGCGCGGCGGACGCCGGGCGGCGCGCCGCGGCATCCACCCCCGACCCGCTCGCGGAGCTCACCGCCCGCGAACGGCAGGTGCTCGACCTCGTCGCCGAGGGGCTCAGCAACCGGCAGATCGGCGAACGCCTCTTCATCTCGGGCAAGACCGCGAGCGTGCACGTCTCGGCGATCCTCCGGAAGCTCGGCGCATCCACTCGCACCGAGGCCGCCCGGCTCGCCGCGGGGCCCCCGGCGCGCGCCGGGTGAGGGGGCATCTACCGAACAAATCGCGGCCTTGCGGGGGCCTGTCCGCAGGGCAGCGCGCCGCGGCATCCACTCGCGGCCAGCGGGCGCTTACCGCCCGTTGCGCAGGCGTGCGGGCCAGCCGCGCACGCGACGGCCGAGCATCGTGAGCTGGAACGCGAGGGTTCCCGCGGCGCCGATGATGATCGACGCGAGGCTCAGCAGGAACTCGAGGCCGGCGCCGCCGACCTGCGCCCAGGCGCCGTAACTCGCGGCGACTCCGATCGCGGCGGCCGCGGGGATCGTGTTCATCGAGATCAGCACCCCGACCAGGGCGCTCGATTTCGCGGACGTCAGCGACAGCATGCCGGCGATGCCGGCGAACAAGCCGATCACCGTGCTCAGCACGTTCGGCTGCCAGATGAACGCCGCGAGCGGCTCGTGCTCGTAATCGAACATGGTGCGCGGGAAGACGCCCGTCGCGATCAGCAGCAGGCTCATGAGCAGGGTGAAGGCGATGCCGACCGCATACCCGACGACCGCGGTCAGCACCGAGCGGCGGATGCCACGCGCATGCCGCCGCACGAGGCCCACCGAGATCGCCGCGAGCGGGCCGAAATCCGGCCCCACGACCATCGCCGCGACGAGCAGCACCGGCTGATCGAGCACGACGCCGACGCCGCCGATGCCCGTCGCGACGGCGATGAACACGAGATACGTCGCCGACAGCCGCACCTCGGCCTCGGTGCGCGACTCCACCTCCTGCAGCACGAGCGCATCGTCGTCGCCGCCGAAGATGTGCTGCGGCTCCTTCGACTCGGGCACCACCGACAGGTCGATGTTCTCGACGGCGATCGACCCGTGCTCGTTCACGCCCAGCCGGTCCAGATCGCGGATCAGCCGCCCCATCGCCGCTCGCTGCACATCGCACAGGATGACGTCGCCGGCCGGCCGCACCCCCGAGCCCTCGATCACGATGACGTTCACCACATCGGGAACGTCGAGCGCGGCATCCACCGCCTCGCGCAGCCCCACCGGCACGATCAATCGCAGATGCTCCACGAGCCCAGTGTGCCCGCCGCGCGCCCCGCCGCGGCCGCGCCGCGCCCGCAGACGCTGCGCCGCGCGCTCGCCACGCCCGACCCGCTCACCAGCGCTGGCGGACGTCCTCGGCCCAGCCGAGGAGGCCGTCGATGGGGTGGACGGTGCCGTCGTCGGCGGTGACGGTGCCGCGGTAGCGGCCGAAGCACTGGTGGGTGTCGGAGGCGATGAGGCCGAGGTTCGTGTGCGCGACGCGGTCGTGGAAGGGGTCGAAGCGGAGGGCGACGCGGTCGCCGATGATGCGCCAGGGGTCCAGCCAGCGGCCCGGGGTGTAGCTCCACTCGAGTTCGTCGGAGATCTTGTGCAGGCGGCCGTCGATCGAGAAGGCGTTCTCGGTGGAGCCGGTGCCCAGCGTCCAGCGTCCGCCGAGTTGCAGGCCGATCGTGTGCCCGTTGTTGCGACCGGACGCGGCGCCCCAGTTCCACGCCATCCGGTACGGCCAGCGGCCGCGGCCGTGGTCGAGCACCGCCCAGGCGTCGTCGCCGAGCTCGGCCGGCTCGCCGTCGACTTCGATCACGCCGCGGGCGGGCCGGGCGACATCCTTCACCGTGTACTGGAACCTGGTCGCCGACCACGGCACGACGACCCCGAGCGCCTCATGGCCGGCGGGGCGTTCGGCGACGACGTCGAGGCGCACACGGTCGGTCGTGGCGCGGATGCGGGTGCCGCCGCTCGAGCCGAGCTCCTCGATCCGCACCCGCACGCCCGGCACGTCCGCCGAGGCGACCCCGCGCCCGAGCGTTCCCGGCAGCTCGACACCCTGCGAGAGCGGCGTGATCGCCGTCCGGTCGATCTCCTCGCCCGAGGCGCGGTCGAGCACCCACACTTCGGTGAGCGTCGCGTAGTCGAGCATCGACACGGTGACGGCGGCGATCCACCGCCGGCTCGTGAACGCCCAGTACTCCCACCGTTTGTTGCGCAGCCGGCCGCGGAGGCCCCGGCCGATGCCGTCGGTGTCGTGCAGCGGATGCCGGCTCCAGCCGACCGCTTCGGGGTTCAGCCGCCCGTCGGGGCGGCAGAGGGCGACGGGCTCGGTGAGTTCGCGTTCGGGCACGGCGCGCCTTCCGGTTCGGTGTGCGCCAAGCGTAACGGCGAGTGGATGCCGGGGCGCACGCCGATCGCGGCGCCCCGCGGCATCCACTCGCGGGCTACTCGACCGGCGTCAGCACGAACACGGGGATGAGCCGGTCGGTCTTCGTCTGGTAGTCGGCGTACGGCGGCCATGCTTCGACGGCGCGGGCCCACCATTCGTCGCGTTCGGATCCGGTCGCGATCCGCGCACGGTAATCGCGCGTGACCGGGCCGTCCTGCAGTTCGACGAGGGGGTTGGCGACGAGGTTGTGGTACCAGAGCGGGTGCTCCGGAGCCCCGCCCTTCGAGGCGACGACCGCGTATTCGCCGTCGTGCTCGACGCGCATCAGCGGCGTCTTGCGGATCTTGCCGCTCTTCGCGCCGAGCGAGCTCAGCACGATGATCGGCCGGCCTTGCAGCGTGGCGGCCTCGGCCCCCTGGGAGGCTTCGAAGGCCTCGGCCTGCTTGCGGGCCCATTCGGCGGTGCTCGGTGCGTATTCTCCCTGCAGCGGCATGCGACTCCTTTGCTCGGCGGTGCGATTCGCGATGTGGCGCGTCGGCGGGCGGAGGCCCGGAGGCCCTGTGGCCCGGCGGCCCCGAGTGGATGCCGCGGCGCGCTCTTCTGCGATGCACAACCGAGCATCCGCCTCCGCCATTCCCGGCGGCGGGTGCGACGGCGGGCGCGTCGGCTGGTTGCGACGCGCGAGACCCGCGATCGGCGCCCGTGGTGCTGGCGCGGCCTGCGGCATCCGTCTACCGTGAGATCTGGGGGATGCCCGGCGATGTGGCCGGAATACGCGCCCCTTCCGTGAAGTTGAGTCAACTAGACTCAAGTTTGAAGGAAGGATGCGAAGTGGCGAACATGCAGGGCGCGCCGAGCTCGCAGGAAGAACAGCAGTCGGCGCTCGAACAGTTCGGGGTGGATCTCACCGAGCTCGCCGAGGCCGGCAAGCTCGACCCGGTCATCGGCCGCGACTCCGAGATCCGCCGGGTCAGCCAAGTGCTCACCCGCCGCACCAAGAACAACCCCGTACTCATCGGCGAGCCCGGCGTCGGCAAGACCGCCGTCGTCGAAGGCCTCGCCCGCCGCATCGTCGCCGGCGACGTGCCCGAGAGCCTGAAGGGCAAGAAGCTCATCTCGCTCGACATCTCCGCCCTCGTCGCCGGCGCCATGTACCGCGGCCAGTTCGAGGAACGGCTGAAGAACGTCCTGAAAGAGATCAACGAGTCCGAGGGCGAGATCATCACCTTCGTCGACGAACTGCACCTGCTCATGGGCGCCGGCGGCGGCGAAGGGTCCGTCGCGGCATCCAACATGCTGAAGCCCATGCTCGCCCGCGGCGAACTGCACCTCATCGGCGCCACCACCCTCGACGAATACCGCGAGTACATCGAGAAGGACGCCGCGCTCGAACGCCGCTTCCAGCAGGTCTACGTCGGCGAGCCGAGCGTCGAAGACACCATCGCGATCCTCCGCGGGCTGAAGAGCCGCTACGAGGCGCACCACGGCGTCACGATCTCCGACGCCGCGCTCGTCGCCGCATCCACCCTGTCGAACCGGTACATCTCGGCCCGGCAGCTTCCCGACAAGGCCATCGACCTCATCGACGAGGCCATGTCGCGCCTGAAGATGGAGATCGACTCCAGCCCCGTCGAGATCGACGAGCTGAAACGCCAGGTCGACCGCATGAAGATCGAAGAGCTCGCCCTCAAGAAGGAGAAGGACGACGCCTCCAAGGAGCGCCTCGCGAAGCTCCGCGACGACCTCGTCGGCCTCGAACGCGAACTCGCCGAGCTCGAAGAGCGCTGGTCGCGCGAACGCAGCGGACTGAACCGCGTCGGCGACCTCAAGAAGCGCCTCGACGAAGCCGTCACCGACCGCGACCGCGCCATGCGCGACGCCGACTACGCACGCGCATCCAAACTCGAATACGAGACGATCGCGCAACTGCAGCGCGACCTCGAGGCCGCCGAGCAGGCCGAAGCCGCCGACGACGAACCCCGCATGGTCAACGAGCAGGTCACCGAAGACGACATCGCCGCCGTGATCTCGGCATGGACCGGCATCCCCGTCGGCCGGCTGCTGCAGGGCGAGACCGAAAAGCTCCTGCACCTCGAAGCCGAACTCGGGCGGCGGCTCATCGGGCAGAAGCAGGCGGTGACGGCGGTGGCGGATGCCGTGCGGCGATCCCGGGCCGGCATCAGCGACCCCAACCGCCCCACCGGCTCCTTCCTCTTCCTCGGCCCCACCGGTGTCGGCAAGACGGAGCTCGCCAAGGCGCTCGCCGAGTTCCTCTTCGACGACGAGAAGGCGATGATCCGCATCGACATGTCGGAGTACGGCGAGAAGTTCTCGGTCTCGCGGCTCGTCGGCGCCCCTCCGGGATACGTCGGCTACGACCAGGGCGGCCAGCTCACCGAGGCGGTGCGCCGCCGGCCCTACTCGGTCGTGCTCTTCGACGAGGTCGAGAAGGCCCACCCCGAAGTGTTCGACGTGCTCCTGCAGGTGCTCGACGACGGCCGCCTCACCGACGGGCAGGGGCGCACGGTCGACTTCCGCAACACGATCCTCATCCTCACCTCGAACCTCGGCTCGAACTACCTCGTCGACCCGTCGCTGTCGTGGGCCGAGAAGGAGGAGGCGGTCATGCAGACCGTCCGCCAGGCCTTCAAGCCCGAGTTCGTGAACCGCCTCGACGACATCGTCGTGTTCTCGGCGCTCACCGAGGACGAGCTCGCCGAGATCGTGAACCTCTACATCGACCGCCTCGCCGACCGCCTGCACGAGCGCCGCCTCAGCCTCGGCGTCACGCCCGACGCGCGCGCGTGGCTCGCCGAACGCGGCTACGACCCGATCTACGGGGCCCGGCCGCTGCGCCGCCTCATGCAGCACGAGATCGACGACCGGCTCGCGCAGGGGCTGCTGTCGGGGGAGATCCACGACGGGGACTCGGTCGTCGTCGGCCTCGCCGGCGACGGCGAGCGGCTCACCGTCCTGCCGACGACCGAGCCGCCGGTCGAGGAGTAGCGGCGCCCTCGACGCGCCGCTGTGCGGGCGCCGCCCCGGGCGCCGCCCCTGTGGGCGCCGCTGTGCGGTCGCTGCTGTGCGGCCGCCGCCCTGTGGGCGCCGCTGTGCGGGCGCTGCAGTCCTGCGCAATGCAGGAGTGCAACCGTGTCGTGGGGCCTTCTCCCGCATGGGCGGGTGCGACACGCCGTGCGTGTTCCTGCATTGCGCAGACGACACGGCTGCGGAGGGCGTCGCGGCGGGCGGATGAGGCCGGGCGCGCGGTGAGGGACGGGTAGGTGCCGGGTGTGGATGCCGCGCGGTCGGACGAGGGCCGGGAGCCGGGGTGCGCGGTGATCGGGTGCGTGCCGCCTCGCGCGGCGCCGGTGTTCTGCGCAATGCAGGAGTGCAACCGTGTCGAGGGGCGTTCTCCCGCATGGGCGGGTGCGACACGCCGTGCGTGTTCCTGCATTGCGCAGACGATGCAGTTGCGGAGGGCGTCGCGGCAGGCGGATGAGGCCGGGCAGGTGGTGAGGGACGGGTAGGTGCCGGGTGTGGATGCCGCGCGGCGCGGATGCCGGGCGCGGATGCCGCCGGGCGCGGATGCCGCGGGGGCGGATGCCGGGCGCGGATGCCGCCGGGCGCGGATGCCGCGGGGGCGGATGCCGGGCGCGGATGCCCCGGGGCACGGATGCCGGGGTGCAGGTGCCCGAGCGCCCTCCGGCTACTCCGCAGCCGGGGATGCGGCCGCCGCCGCGGGCACGCCGTTGGCGTGCGCCGGGAGGCGGCGTTCCAGTACGAGGGCGAGCACGGCGACGCCGAGGCAGCCGGCGACCATGACGGCGATGTAGATCCCCGAGAGGCCGTGGTCGAGCAGGAGCCCGGCGACGACGGGGCCGAGGATCGCGCCGGCCTGGAACGATGCCGAGTTGACCGCGTTCGCCCGGCCGCGGCTGCGGTCGTCGGCGAGGTCGTTCACGATCGCCGGGATCGAGGGCTGCATGAGGGTCTCGCCGAAGGCGAAGACCCCGGTGAACGCGAGCACTCCGGCGACCGCCGCCCAGGAGCCGGGCAGCAGCCCGGCGGTGCCGAGCAGCATCCACGACACGGTCCAGATGAGGGCCATGACGATGAGCACCCGGGTTCGGCGGTGCCCGGCGATGCGGTTCAGCACGGTGAACTGGAGCAGCACGATGACGGCGGTGTTCACGGCGAACGCGAAGCCGATTGTCTGCGTCGACACTTCGGCGACGCCGCGCGCATAGGCGGGGAAGCCGGCCTCGAACTGCCCGTAGCCGACGAAGACCGCGAGGAACGACAGCAGGGTCATCCAGCGCACCGCGGGTTGTCTCAACAGGTGCAGATAGCCGACGGATGCCGCAGGGCCCTCGCCTTCGACGGGCGCCGGCACCGTGTGCACGCGCCTGAGCGGCCCGAGCAGCAGCGCGATCGGCACGAAGCAGCTGACGGCGTCGATGAGGAAGATGAGGGTGAAGGTGAAGGGGTCGGCGACGTCGATGAAAAGACCGCCGATGATGCCGCCGAAGCCGATCCCGAGGTTCACGAGCGCGAAGTTCACGCCGAAGTAGCGCTGCCTGAGCTCGCCGTCGACGACGTGCGCGATGAGGGCGTTGTTCGCCGGCCACGAGGCGCCGAAGTTCACGCCGATGAGGCAGACGGCGATGGTCGCGGTGAGCGGATGCGTCGCGTACGCGAGCAGCGTGCACCCGGCGATCATCGACACGAGCGAGGCGAGCAGCACGGCGCGCGCCCCGAAGCGGTCGGTGAGGGCGCCGGAGGGGGCCGTCACGATCAGGCCGGTGACGGCGATGAGGCTCATCAGCAGCCCCGAGAAGCCGAGGTCGAAGCCGCGCACCTCGCTCAGGTAGATGATCGTGAAGGGCAGCGTGAGCCCGCGCCCGAACGTCGTGATGACGACGGTCGACAGCAGCCACCGCCCCTCGGTGGGAAGCGCCGCCCAGAACCCTCGCATGCCGTGCACTCGGCTATTCTGCACGGCCCCGCCGACATCGTCGTCGGCCGGGCGGATGATTCGGGATGACCGGCGGATGACCCGCGCGGTCGGCTGCGCAACGAGGCGCGGGTTCAGGCGGGGGTGGATGCCCCGGGCATCCGCCGCAGCCGTCGATGCCCGGCGTGCGCGCTCGCCTCGGCGAAGCCGAACCGCCGGCACAGCCGGATCGCGGGGCTCGCCGCCCACAGCTCCACCTCGACGGGGCATCCGGCCGCCTCGGCGGTGGAGGTGATCTCGGCGAGCACGGCGGTCGCGATGCCGCGCCCCCGGGCGTCGGGGCGGACGTACCCGTCGAGGATGCACAGGCATCCGTCGCCCGCGGCCGTCACGATGTAGCCGATGACCTCGCCGCCGCGCTCGATGAGCATCGCCGTCGCATCGCCCGTGCACAGCCGTTCGAGGCGCGCGTCGCGCTGCATGGCGATGAGCGAGGCCGCCGAGTCGAGGTCGATTTCGTCGAAGACCTCGGTGGCGAGTGCCTCGACGAGGCCGATGAACGCGGGATGCCACATCGGGATCGTCCGCAGCCTGAGGGGTTCGGACGCGACACCCGAGGGCGCGGCCCCGGATCTGCCCGCCCCGGCCTGCCCGGCCCCGGCCGCCTGCCCGGCCAGCCGGCCTGCCGGCCCGACTCCGGGGACGGCCGTGATCGGCCCCGTCCTGACCGAGGCGACGGCGCAGCGCGTCGCGCGTGCCTCCGATGCGACGGTGCGATCCGTCGGCGAGATGACGTCCATCCGACCCCCCAAAGTGCCCCCCGGCACCCGGCACACCTTAGCGCTGTCCGCGCTCCGCCGAAAGGGGGAGGCGGCGACGCCCCCGCTCAGCCCTCCGGCCGGATCCCGTTTCGCGGGCGTTGGGCTCCGGCCTCGCCCCAGTTCGCGAAGCTCGGCGGCTCTCGAACCTCGATACGGGTTGCCCGGCCGCGGGTCGGATCGCCATAAGCGAGATTCGGCTGTCAACAACGTACCAATTATGGTACGGTATTGCCCGCGAGGTGATCAGATGGGATATCGGCAAGATCTGTGGGAGATTGCAGCCTCTCGCAACGGAGTCGTCACGGTCGCCGAGGCGGAGGATGCAGGCGTGCCTGCCGTCGAGGTGCGGAAGCTTGCCGCTCGCGGCGCGCTCCGGGCCTACGGGCAGGGCGTCTACACGCACCGTGACGTGCCGACGACCCCGTTGACCGAGCCGACGATCGCCGTGGCACTCGCCGGGGAAGAGGCCTTCCTGCATCGTGAATCCGTGCTCGATCTGTTCGGGATCGGGCGGTTCAATCCGCCGAAGGTGCGTGTGGGTACGCGTCGCCGTGTGCGGCGCGCGCTGCCGGGATGGATGGAACTCGAGAACCGATCCGATGTGCCCGATGAGGACATCACGGCGTACGAAGGCATCCCGGCGACGACCGTCCGGCGGGCGCTGGACGACATGCGTGATCGCATGCCGCCGGACCGATGGGACGGCATGGTCGATGAGGCGCTCAGGCGAGACCTGATCGACGAGCACGACGCAACCGACCGGAAGACGGTGCAGCCGTGAACGACGCGACACCGCCGCTGAACGTGACTCAGCTCAATGCCAGGCTCGCGCAGGTCGCTGCCGCGCTGAGCATCCCCGTCGCTCGTGCGCGCGTCATGCTCTGCACGCTGATCGTGTCGCAGATGCTTCCCGACGCCGTCGCCGTCAAAGGCGGCATGGGAGTGAAGTTGCGCTTCGGCGAGCGCGGCACGCGCGCCACGTCCGACCTCGATGTCTCCACCCGCGTCCGTGGTGAGGAGTTCGAGCAGGCGTTCCGCGCGCGTCTGGCCGAGGGCTGGGGAACGGTGCCGGCGTCGAAAGGCGCGCAGCGCCGCAACCCGGATGCGCACGCGCGGAAGGGGCTCGACGGCGAACTCGTGCAATTCGGCGCGTACTTCGGCTTCGGGAATCTGCAGCCCGTAGAACTGATCGATCTGGAGTATCAGATCGCGCAGAAGCTCCACGCCGTCACCGATCCCACCTACGTGCGAGCGCATGATCTGGTCGACCTGCAGCTGCTGTGGAGCGCCGAGCCCGATCTGCTCGTCGTGCAAGACCTGTGCGTGCGCACGTTCGGCTGGCGACGCCAACAGGCCTGGCCGCCGCTCCCGTTGCGCCCGATGGACGGCTGGGAACTCGCGTACGCCGATGCACGTGCGGAAACCGAGATCGACGGCGGCACTCCCGTGCTGCCGGACGTCGTGGCGGCGCGCCGATGGCTTGAACGGGTCATCGGCCTGATCGTCTCGTCGCCCGCCGTCGATTGACACCGGCGACGCCCCCGGTCAGCCCTCCGGCCGGATGACGATCTCGGCGAGCGGCAGGCGCGTGCGCGGCGCGGATTCCCGGGCGAGGAAGCGCTCGTCGAGCTCGTCGATCGGTCCGAGCATGCCGACGGCGGTCACCGAGACGACCCGCATGCCTTCGCCGAGCCCGAAGGCGGCGGCGATCGCGTCGGCGTCGAAGCCGCCCATCTGGTGGGTGTGCAGCCCGTCGTGCTGGGCCTGGATCGTGAGGTGCGCGACCGCCTGGCCGAGGTCGTAGAGCCCCCACGGCATGGGCGTGCCGTCGTCGCCGACGGTGCGGGCGACGTTCGCGATGAGCACCGAGGCGCGGTCGGCCCAGACGCGGTTGAAGTCGCGCATCGTCTCGTGGATGGCGTCGAAGGCCGCCTCGCCGCGGCGCGCGACGATGAAGCGCCACGGCTGCGTGTTCGCCGCCGACGGCGCCCAGCGGGCGGCCTCGAGCATCGTCTTCAGCTGCGCTTCGGGAACGACGGCCTCGGGGTCGAACGCGCGAGGGCTCCAGCGTTCGATGAGCGGGTCGATGAGGGGCGCGTCGGTGTCGGCGGCACGGCTGGCGATGTCGGTGATGAGGGTCAATTCGGGCCTTTCTCGGGTGTGGATGCCGCGGCGCGCACGAACTGCCCGCGCGCCCGACGGCAGCGCGGCCGGCGCTGCACCGGGGGCACCCTGTCTCGAACGCGCACGCGTCGCCGCGCATTCCATGACACCGCATAGAGCCTCCGTGCTTCCTGTGCCCGGCATGTCGCATCCGTCCCGCATCCACCCTCGCCGCCTCGCAGCCCCCACTCGCTACGCTCGAAGCATGCTTGCGACGATCATCGACGGCGCGCACGAGGTGCGCGTGGAACATGTGCCCGACCCCGTCATCGCCGATCCGACGGATGCGATCGTGCGGGTGGTGGCGTCGTGCGTGTGCGGTTCCGACCTGTGGCGCTACCGAGGCATCAAGCAGGTGACGCCGGGTTCGCGCATCGGGCACGAGTTCATCGGCGTGGTCGAGGCGACGGGCGACGCGGTGGATGCCGTGAAGACCGGTGATTTCGTCATCGCCCCCTTCTACGTGTGCGACGACACGTGCGTGAACTGCCGGAACGGGGTGAGCACGTCGTGCCTGGCGGGGGAGTCGTGGGGTGCTCTCGATCGCAACGGGGTGCAGGTCGACGGCGGGCAGGGCGAACGGGTGCGGGTGCCGCTGGCCGACGGCACCCTGTTCGTCGTCGACGGCGACCCGGTGCGGACCGAGGAGATTCCGGGGCTGCTGAGCCTCAGCGACGTCATGGGCACCGGGCATCATGCGGCGGTGTCGGCCGGGGTGGGGCCCGGCGACACGGTCGCCGTCGTCGGCGACGGCGCGGTGGGCCTGTGCGCGGTGATCGCGGCCAAGCGCCTCGGGGCGACGACGATCATCGCGATGAGCCGCCACGAGGATCGCGCGGCCCTCGCCCGCGAGTTCGGCGCCACCCATGTCGTTCCGGAACGCGGCGACGAGGGCGTGGCCCGCATCCGCGAGCTCACCGGCGGCATCGGCGCCGACCGAGTACTCGAGTGCGTCGGCACGAAGGAGTCGATGGATCAGGCGATCCGCTCCACCCGCCCCGGCGGCATGGTCGGCTACGTGGGCGTGCCGGCCGGCGGCCCCGAACTGCCGATCGGGCGGCTGTTCGGCACGAACGTCGGCGTGAACGGCGGCGTCGCCCCGGTGCGCGGCTACATCCCCGAGCTCATCGACGATGTGCGCAGCGGACGCATCCACCCCGGCCGCGTCTTCGACCTCGAGCTGCCCCTCGTCGACGCCCCGGAAGCCTACGCGGCGATGGACGAGCGCCGCGCGATCAAGGTGCTGCTGCGCCCGTAGGGGGTGAGCGGATGCCGGTGCGCCCCGGCATCCACTCGGCGATGGATGCCCGGGCCCACGGCATCCACCCCCGCACTCGTCAGCGCGCGAGCTCTTCGCGGATGCCGGCGACGAAGGCGTCGATGTCGGCTTCGGTGGTGTCGAAGGAGCACATCCAGCGCACCTCGCCCTTGGCCGCGTCCCAGTCGTAGAAGCGGAACCGTTCCCGCAGGCGGTCGGCGACGCCGGGCGGCAGGATCGCGAAGACGCCGTTCGACTGCGTCTCCTGGCTGAAGCCGAGGCCCGGCATCGACCCGTCGGCGATGCCGGCGTCGAGGGCGTCGCGCAGGCGGCGGGCCATCGCGTTCGCGTGCGCGGCGCTGCGCAGCCACAGGTCCCCCTCGAGCAGGGCGATGAACTGCGCCGACAGGAACCGCATCTTCGACGCCAGCTGCATGTCGAGCTTGCGGAGGTACTTCATGCCGGGCGCCGCCTCGGGCTCGAACACGAGAACGACCTCGCCGAACATGAGCCCGTTCTTCGTGCCGCCGAAGGTCAGCGCGTCGACGCCCGCGTCGCGCGTGAAGGCGCGGAGCGGCAGGCCGAGGCTCGCCGCCGCGTTCGCGATCCGCGCGCCGTCCATGTGCAGGCGCATTCCGGCGGCGTGCACGTGGTCGGCGATGGCCCGGATCTCCTCGGCCGTGTACGCGGTGCCGAGCTCGGTGGTCTGCGTGATCGAGACGACCGCCGGCTGGGTGCGGTGCTCGTCGCCCCAGCCCCATGCCTCCCGGTCGATGAGTTCGGGGGTGAGCTTGCCGTCGGGGGCGTCGACGGTGAGCAGTTTCATGCCGCCGACGCGTTCCGGCGCGCCGCCCTCGTCGGAGTTGATGTGGGCGGTGGATGCCGCGATCACCGCCCCCCATCGGGGCTGCATCGCCTGCAGCCCGGTGACGTTCGCGCCCGTGCCGTTGAACACGGGGAAGAACTCGATCCCGGCGCCGAAGTGCGCTTCGAACACCTCCTGCAGGCGGGCCGTGTAGGCGTCCTCGCCGTAGGCGACCTGGTGGCCGCCGTTCGCCGCGGCGAGCGCGTCGAGGATCTCGGGGTGCACGCCGGCGTAGTTGTCGCTGGCGAAGCCGCGGTACTGGGGGTCGTGGAGGGTGCTGTCGGTCACCGATCCATCCTCGCACCGGACGGCGCCCGGGCATCCACTCGCGAAATGGATGCCCGGGCGCACGTCCCCCGTGCGGCACCCCGCACGCCCCCGCCCGTTCAGCCGCGCAGCGCCTCGCCGAGCTTCACACGCGCACCCATGCGCAGCAGCGAGTTCGAGTACACGCGCTCCCCGATGAGGATGACGAGCGCCGTCGACGCCACGAGCACGGCGAGCGAGACGAGCGGCTCCCACCACGCCGCCTGCTCGAGGAAGATCCGCATCGGCATGCCCACCGGTGCCGAGAACGGCACGTAGCTCATGATCGTCAGCACGAGCGAATTGTCGTTGAAGAACACGACGAGGAAGTACGGGATCATCACGAGCATCGTGATGGGCGAGGTCACCGAGCCGATGTCCTCCGACCGCGACACGAGCGCGGCGGCCGCGGCGAACATGGCGGCGAGCATCACGAAGCCGACGAGGAAGAAGACGACGAACCACGCGATGCTCGGCCCGAGGCCGGCGACGACGACGTCCTGACCCGTCACGAGCAGGCCGATGATCGCGACGGCCGCGATCAGCAGGATCTGCCCGAACGCCATGAGCGAGTTGCCGACGACCTTGCCCGTGAGCATCGCCCGGCTCGACACGGTCGACAGCAGGATCTCGACGACGCGGGTCTGCTTCTCTTCGACGACGCTGTACGCGATCGTCGAGCCGAACGTCGTCGCGGCCATGAGGAAGACGATGCCGAAGCCGAGCGCGACGAAGTACGCCAGGAACGGGTTCGGGGCGTCGGGGTTCAGGATCTCGACCTGCGGCGGGACGGAGAGCATCTGCACGACCGTGTCGGGGGCCGAGTCGAGGCCGATGACGGTGGTGGATGCGGCGTCGCCGCCGGGCACGACGATCGCGTCCACGTCGCCGTCGCGGAGCATCCGTTCGGCTTCGGCGCGGTCGCCGGCGGCGACGACGTCGAGGCCGCGGTCGGCGACGGCGGCGGACTGGCCGACGACGGCGACCTGGGGCGGTTCCGTGTTCTGCGCGGCGAACCCGCCGATCACGATCGAAGCGAGCACGGCGAGGGCGAGCAGCGCCGTCGAGACGAGGAACGATTTGCTGCGCACGCGGGAGGAGATCTCGCGGCCGGCGACGAGGCCGACGGCCTGGGTGAAGCGCGGTGCGCGGGGCGCCTCGGCGCCGGTCGCGGGGCGGAGCACGGCGGGATCGGTCATCGGACGACCTCCTTGAAGATCTCGGCGAGGGTGGTCTGTTCGCGGCCGAAGCTCACGACCTCGCCGGCGGCGACGGCCGCGGCCAGGGCGGCCCGGCGGGCCTCGGGGTCGTCGGCCTCGAACACGGCCCAGCCGCCGTCGAAGTCGATCACGTCGATGCCGGGCTGCTCGCGGAGCCACCCCGCATCCCCGGCGAGGAGGACTTCGTAGCGGGTGGATCCGTGCTGCTCGCGGAGCGCATCGCGGCCGCCGGCTGCGCGGATGCGACCGCCGGCGATGATGACGAGGTCGTCGCAGAGGCGTTCGACGATGTCGAGCTGGTGGCTGGAGAACAGCACGGGCGCGCCGCCGGCGGCGTAGTCGGTGAGCACCTGCTGCACGTTCTCGACCGCGATCGGGTCGAGACCCGAGAACGGTTCGTCGAGCACCAGCACCTCGGGGCGGTGCACGAGCGCGGCGGCGATCTGGGCGCGCTGCTGGTTGCCGAGGGAGAGGGATTCGACGGTGTCGTCCAGACGTTCGCCGAGGCCGAGGCGCTCCAGCAGGTCGGTGGCGTTGCGGGTGGCGGCGGCCGTCTTCCAGCCGTGCAGGCGGGCGAAGTAGACGATCTGCTCGAGGACCTTCATCTTCGGGTACAGGCCGCGTTCTTCGGGCATGTACCCGAAGCGTCGCCGGTCGTCGGGGCCGATCGGGGCGCCGTCGATCGTGACGGTGCCGCCGTCGGCGGCGAGCACGCCGAGGATGATCCGCATCGTGGTCGTCTTGCCGGCGCCGTTGCCGCCGACGAAGCCGGTCATGCGTCCGTCGCCGACGGCGAACGAGACGCCGTCGAGCACGCGTCTCGTCCCGAAGGACTTGTCGATTCCGCTGAGTTCGAGCATGCTTCCACGCTATGGATGCCGGGGCGCGGCGGCATCCGCCGCACGGCCGGTTTCCGGGGCGCCGGGCCGGCGCGACCTCCGCCGTGCGGGGGAGGCCGACGGGGTGGACATCGGTCCACGACCGCTCGGCGATGTCGGAGGTGCGGGTTAGCCTGCCGGAATGACTGGGGAACCCTCGAACGGCGCCGCCGGACCGGCCGACGCTGCGGCATCCACCGACGCCGCGGCATCCACCGGCGCTGCGGCATCCACCGGCGATCCTTCGCCGCCCGCGCACGGCATGCGCACCTTCCTGCAGGTGCTCGTCAACACGATGGTCGCGAACGTCACGACGAGCTACCTGTGGTTCGCGCTGACCTTCTGGATCTACCTCGAGACGCGATCGGTGCTCGCCACCGGCGTCATCGGAGGGGCGTACATGCTCTTCGTCGCCGTGTTCTCGATGCTGTTCGGCACCATCGTCGACCGGCACCGCAAGCACGCCGTGATGGTGCTCTCGAGCCTCGTCACGGTCGCGGCGTTCGGCGCGGCCGGCGTGCTGTTCCTGCTGCAGCCCGAAGCGGCCCTCATCGACATCGGCGGGCCGTGGTTCTGGCTGTTCACCGGCATCATCCTCTTCGGCGCCGTCGTCGAGCACATGCGCAACATCGCCCTGTCGACGACGGTGACCCTGCTCGTGCCCGTCGAACGGCACGCCAACGCGAACGGGCTCGTCGGCACCGTGCAGGGCATCGCCTTCATCGTGACGAGCGTGTTCAGCGGGCTCTCGGTCGGCCTGCTCGGCATGGGGTGGACGCTCGTGATCGCGCTCGCCGCGACCGCCGTCGCCCTCGCGCACCTGCTGTTCCTGCGCATCCCCGAGGCCGAACCGGTGCCCGCGGAAGGCGAGGCGGCCCCCGCGGTCGACCTGCGCGGGGCGATCGCCGCCGTGCGGAAGATCCCCGGCCTGTTCACGCTCATCTTCTTCTCGACGTTCAACAACCTCATCGGCGGCGTCTACATCGCACTGATGGACCCCTACGGGCTGACCCTGTTCCCCGTCGAAGCGTGGGGCGTCGTGCTCGGCATCTCATCGACCGGGTTCATCATCGGCGGCCTCGCCATCGCGAAGTTCGGTCTCGGCAAGAACCCGATCCGCACCATGCTGCTCGTCGTCGTCGGCATGGGCCTGCTCGGCGCCGTCTTCACGATCCGCGAATGGTGGCTGCTGTACGCCGTCGGCATCTGGTTCTACATGGCGCTCGTGCCCGCGGTGGAGGCCGCCGAGCAGACCGTGATCCAGAAGCTCGTGCCGTTCCGGCGGCAGGGCCGCGTGTTCGGCTTCGCGATGGCCGTCGAGTCGGCGGCCGCACCGATCACCGCGTTCGTCATCGCCCCCATCGCCGAGTTCGTCATCATCCCCTACATGAACAGCGAAGCCGGCCAGGCGACCTGGGGCTGGCTGCTCGGCGACGGCGAGGCCCGCGGCATCGCCCTCGTCTTCCTCATCGGCGGGCTCATCATGGTCGCCGTCGCCTTCCTCGCCTTCACCACCCGCGCCTACCGCATCCTCTCCGCCGAGTTCGCCGCCGGCGGCCCCGCCGCCTCCGCTGACTCGGCCGGCTCGGCCGGCTCAGGCGGCCCCGCCGGCTCGGCCGGCCCCGCCGATCCGGATGCCGCCGGTGCCGACGGCGCTGCGGATCCGGCCGCGGGCGGCGGAGCCGCCCGCTGAGCTCAGCGCCGGCCCACTCGCGTCCCCGCTCCTTCCGTCCCGTGCGCGCACCGCCACTTCTCCCTTCCGGGGGTCATATCCCGCCACTTTCGGGTGCTGGATCGCGGAAATGTGGCGGGATCTGACCCCGGGAAGCGTGCAGCAGCGGGTGGCAGTGCGGGGGCGGCCTGTGCGCGCGGTGCCCGCAGTGTGTGCAGGTGCACTGTTCTTCTCCCTTCCGGGGGTCGATTCCCGCCATTTTCGGGTGCTGGATCGCGGAAATGTGGCGGGATCTGACCCCGGGAAGCGGGTGGAAGGGTGGAGGAAGGGGCAGCGCGGAGGTGGTTGTGCGCGCGGGTGTCCGCAGTGTGTGCAGGTGCGCTGCTCTTCTCCCTTCCGGGCGGGGAGCGCAGGGTCAGTCGGCGGGGCGGGCGATGCCGTGCTCGTATGCGTAGACGACGGCGTGGACGCGGTCGCGCAGGCCGAGCTTCATGAGCACCTTCGAGACGTGCGACTTCACGGTCGCCTCGCCGACGTAGAGTCGCGCGGCGATCTCGGCGTTCGACAGCCCCTTCGCGAGCAGTTCGAGCACCTCGCGTTCCCGGTCGGTCAGGGCGTCGAGCCCGGGTGCGGATGCCGCGGGCGGCCGGATCGGGCCCGGCGCAACCGATTCGGCCGCGGCCGACGGGGTCCGTGCGGCGGACGGGGACGGTGCGGTGACGGGTGCGGCGGGCGCACCCGGTCCCGTGCTCGCCGGTGCGGCGGCGGGCGCCGCACCGGCATCCGCACCCGCCCGGCCGACGACCGCCTCGATCACGTGACGCGTCACGTCGGGCGCGAGGAGCGCGTCGCCGCGGCCGACGACGCGGACCGCCTCGAGGAGGTTCTCGGGGCTCGAATTCTTCAGCAGGAATCCGCTTGCGCCGGCGGCGAGGGCCTCGAAGAGGTAGTCCTCGCGATTGAAGGTCGTGAGCATGAGCACGGCGGCCCCGATGGCGGGGTCGGCGGTGATCGCGCGCGTCGCCTCGAGGCCGTCGACGCCGGGCATCTGTACGTCCATGCAGATCACATCGGGGTCGAGGCGCCGGGCCGCGTCGATCGCGGCGGCGCCGTCGGCCGCCTCGCCGACGACCTCGATGCCGGGGTCGGAGTCGAGGATCGTCCGGAAGCCGGCCCGCACGAGATCCTGGTCGTCGACGACGAGTACACGGACGGTCACGATGCCTCCTCGGGGGTGGATGCTGCGGGTGCGGCACCGCCGGCGGTACCGCCGGACTCGGCGTCGCCGGCCGGGGCGCTGCTCGGCGCGGCGCCCGCCGTGCCGCCACCGGGCGCGGCGCCCGGAGCCGGGAAGCGTGCCCGCACCCGGTACCCGCCGCGGGCGCGCGGGCCGAGTTCGATGGTCCCGCCGGCCGCGGCGACGCGCTCGCGCATGCCGATCTGCCCGAGGCCGGCACCGTTCGAGAGCGCCGATTCGGCGGCACCGCCCGCGGCATCCGCTCGCACCTGCCCGGTGTTCACGATCTCGACCTCGAAGGCGTCGGCCGTGTATCGCACGCGCACCTCGGCGGCCGCCGCCGGGCCGGCGTGCTTGCGCACGTTCGTCAGCGCCTCCTGCGCGATGCGGTACGCGCTGAAGCCGGCGAGCTGCGGAACCGGCCGCGCCGCCCCGACCTCCTCGAACGTCGCCGGGAGCCCGGCGGCGTTCGACTGCTCCACGAGCTCCGGGAGCTGGGCGAGCCCGCGCGTGCTCGCCGCATCCCCGCCCGCGCCCGCATCCGCCCCGCCGCGAAGCGTGCCGAGCAGGCGCTGCATCTCGTCGACGGCCTCGCGCGCGCTCGCCTCGATCGCCTCCAGCGAGGCCGCCGCAGCCGCCGGGTCGCGTTCGAGCATGAAACGCGCGGCCCCCGCCTGCACCCCCATGACCGACACATGATGGGCGACGACGTCGTGCAGTTCGCGGGCGATCCGCACCCGCTCGAGCGCGACCGCCTGCGCGCGCGTGCGCTCACGCTCGGCCGCGAGCTCGGCACTGCGCTGCTCGAGCGCCGCCCGCGTGCGCGCCCCGCGCCAGGCGTTGTCGCCGAAGAACCAGGCGCCGCCGAAGTACAGCAGATTCGTGAGGACGTTGATGAGCGAATACGCGATGTAGGGCGACATGGGCCCATCGCCGGAGCGTTCGATCTCCGGCAGGTAGTCGTCGACGTTCGACAGGTACGCGGACTGGATGAGCAGCCACGCGAACATCGCCGCCGTGACCGCCCCGCGCACGATGTTCGCCCGCAGACGGTTCGTGCTCCACGCGCCGACCGCGTAGAACGCCATGAACAGGGTGATGTTCGCGAACAGCGCCTCGCCGACACCGGCGATCGCACCGGTTGCGAACGCGACCGCGACGACGCCGAGCACGATCTCGGGGATGACGCGGCGCAGGGCCAGCGGCAGCGTGATCGCGGCGACCCACAGCACCACCGCCCATGCGGGAGCCTCGTCGTATGCGCCGGCTGCGCGGTACAGCAGCACGCTGATCGTCGTCAGTCCGGCGACGACGAGCGCGAGCCACAGGTCGCGGCGGCGCCCCTCGGGGCCGGGGCGCGGGCGCACCCATTCGATGCCGGGTTCGACGAGGGGTGCGGCGGGTGCGCCGTGGGCGGTGGATGCGTCGGGCGCGACCGCGGGTGCCGGCCGGTGCGGCCCGGGTGCGGATGCCGCGGGGCGCTCGGAATCGGTGGCGGCCATCTTCCTACGCTAGCGATGCGGGCGCGCGGGGGCATCCGCCGGCGGGACTCCGTCGTGCGGGGGAGGGCCGCCTCGTCGCGGGGGCGCCCCGCGAAGCCGATGTGCGGCGCAGGGCGGTGCGGCGCCGGGAGCGCCGCCCCCGGCATCGCGGGCCCCGCGCGGCGGCGCGCTCCGGCATCCACACCCGGCTAGCGTCGGAACATGACGACCGACACCGAGGCCCGGCCGGCGACCCGCCCCGCGAATCTGCCGTTGCGCAAGCGCCCGATCGACATCGCCTTCGCGATCGTGTTCACCCTGTTCATCGTGACCAGCTGCATCGCCGACATGGTGCCGACGCTCGGCATCGACTTCAACCAGCCGTCGTCGAACCCCATCGTCAACGCGAACTACTGGTACGCCGAAGGCACCGATCCGCTGTTCCAGAACCCGCCGGTGTGGATGCGGATCGTCACCGGCCTCTCCGCGTTCGTCTACCTGGCGTTCTACCTCGTGCTCGTGCCGGCGCTCATCCGCGGCTGGAACTGGATCCAACTGCCCGCCGTCATCTACGCGACCATGATCGCGTCGATCACGGGCATCATCGTCTTCGGCGTCGAATTCTTCGGCGAACCCGAATGGGTGACGCCGAACCCGGCGAAGTTCCTCGCGTTCAACCTGCCGTACGTGCTCATCCCCCTGCTGCTGCTCGTCCGCATGCGCAAGCCCCTGCCCTTCACCCGGCGGTTCTGAGCCGGCGGATGCGGCCCGGTCCGCCGCCCGCGGCGGCGAAGTCGCGCGAAATGCTGGTTCCGGAGGCCGGGACGGTTCATTCGCGCGACCTCGCGCCCGCGAGCGGGCGAGACCGCTCCCTGGGATGACCCCTGGAATGGGGGTTGACTGGGCCGGCAGAGCTTGTTTCTCGCCGAAGGGCCGCTTAAGATCGGCTGGATGCCGGGTACCCCCTCGAACCCCGACTCGCGGCGAGCGTCGCGCGTCCGTCGCGGCGAGCGCCGACGGCCCGCAGGCCGGCCGCCGCGCACCGCACGCGGGTTCCGCGGAACCGTTCGATCGGCCGCCGGAACCGTCGCCGCGACCGTTTCCGTCGCCGCACACCGGATCGCCCGCACGGCCGGCGCCGCCTCGCGCCGTGCCCGGGCCGCCCTCGCGCCGCTCCGCCGTCGGATGGTACGGATCGGGCGCCTGACCAGGCTCGCCGTGCGTCGCGGCATCCACCGTGCGTCGCTCGGGCACCCCGAGCGCCGCGGCGCGGCCTCAGGTCGGCGTCTCGTGCTGCTCGGCGCCGGTGCCCTCGCGACCGTCGCCATCGCCGGGTTCGCGATCAACACGGGCGTGCAGGCCGGCGTCGGCAACGGCGGCGATGTCGGCGCGGTGATCGACGCGATCGAGGCCGGCGAGTCGCTGCCGTACGACGACGCCGACGAGGCGGTCGCCGGCGACGGAACCCTCGGCACCCCGATCAAGGGCGGCGCACCCCGCGACGACGACGCAACCGACACCCCCGACCCCACCGTCGAGCAGCCGAGCCCCACCGGGAAACCCGAGGAGCCTGCCACGCAGCGCCCCACGCCGACCCCGACGCCGCCGGTGACCACGCAGCGCCCGCATCCGCCGGTCTCCCAGGACCCGGCCGACCCCATGTCGCCGAAGTACAACCCGTACACGACGCCCGGCGACCCCGCGTTCGTCAGCGACGCCGAGCGCCGCGCCTGGCTCGGCCGCGAAGCGGTCGTCCGCGAGTGCATGGCCGACGCCGGCTTCGAATACCTCGAATGGCAGTGGTGGTTCGGCGGCAGCCCGCAACCGCAGAACCTCGGGTCGGCCACGGCTGCGTGGATGCAGGCCCTCCGCGGCTCCGGATCGGGCTCCGCCGAGGGCTGCGAAGCCGTCGGGCAGCGCGCCGCCGACGAAGCCGAAGCCGCCGGCACCCCGCTGCAGGGCGAACTGCTGCCGCAGCCCGACGGGCCGACCGAGCGCGAACAGTGGATCCAGTTCCAGGATGCGGTGCGCGGATGCATGAACACCGCCGGCCAGGAATACCTCTACTGGGAGCACTGGAACCCCGCATACGAGAGCACCGACGGAGCCCTGCCGGCGATGCCCACGGGGCTCGACAAGGCCGAGCGGGCCGCGTGGGAAGACCTGCTCTACGGCGGCGCCGCCAGCAGCGAGGGCGCGACCTCGGGCTGCTGGGCGCAGGGCGCCGCCGAAACCGGCTACGCCTCCTGGCGCTGAGCGCGCCCGGCATCCATACGCATTCTGCTGCTGGGGCCACCCGAAGAGGGGCTTGGGGAGTAGGAAGATATCTTCCTAAACTCGGCTCATGCCGCGCAGACGTGAAGGAACGCTCCTGCCGCTCGAGCTCTCCATCCTCGAAGCGGGCCTCGAATTGCAAGCCGCCGACGGAGACTTCTACGGCTTCGCCCTCGCGAAGCGCATCGCCGAGCACGCGGGCGATTCCGGCGCCCTCACCGCGCACGGCACGCTCTACAAGGCGCTCGGGCGCCTCACCGAGGCCGGCCTGCTCGAATCCGAGTGGGAGGATCCGGCCGCGTCCGAACGCGAAGGCCGCCCCCGGCGGCGCCTGTACCGGGTGAGCGGGCTCGGCGAGCGCGCCGCGAGCGCGGCCGCCGCGGCGCAGGCTGCCGCGCGTGCGGCGGCCGCTCCCCGGACGGCGCCCGTCGGCAAGGCGGCGCTCGCATGAGCGGGGGCGTCACGGCATCCGCACCCGACGGCGCGGCAGGCGCACGGGCATCCACCCCCGACCCCGTGTCGGCGCGGCGCCACGCGAACGCATCCGCACCCGACCCTGCAGGGCCGACCGCCGCGGTCGTGCGGCTCGCCCCACGGTGCGAACTGCCGCGCGCCGAACGCTTCGTCATGGCGTGGTGCCGTTGGTACACGGCCGACCTCCCCGGGCCGGTCGCGACCGAGCGGCGCGCCGAGCTCGCCTCCGACCTCCATGAGCATCGGGTGGATGCCGGCGCCTCCGCCGGTCGCGCGATCGTCGGCCGCGCGCTGCACGGCATGCCCGCCGACCTGGCCTGGCGCCTCCGCACCCTTCGCCGGGAGAGTGCCGAACCCGGAACCCTCCCGATCGCGATGCCCGCCGCCACTCACCTCGTGACCGCGCTGCTGCTCGCCTGGGGCGTTACCGTCATCGTGCACGCGCTGCGCGCCGCCGGCGCGACGGGCGCGTCGGCCGCGTCCGAAATGCTCGGCGCCGGCATCGTCGGCTTCGCCCTGGCATCCATCGGGGCGATCCTCACCCTCGCGCCCGGCCGGCGCACCCTCGGCGCCTTCGCGCTCGCCTCGGCCGCGTACATCCTGCTGCGCCACGGTATGTACGCCGTGTTCGCGGCGAGCACCACCATGACCGACTTCTACGTCTCGCAACCCGCGCAGGCGATCCTCGTGAACCGGGTGCTGACCGTCGCCGGCGTGCTGTACTTCGTCGCCATGGCCGTGTGGTGGGCTCCCGAGCCCGGCGCGCGTCACAGCGGTGCACGCCGTCGCGGGTTCGCACCGGCATCCACCGTCGAACAGGAGCACGTATGAACACGAAACGCCTCGCCGTGGGTGTCGGCGCGACCGCCGGGCTCGTCGGGGCCGTCGCCCTCGGCGCGTTCGCTTTCGGAGCCGCCGGTCTGAAGCTGCCCGAGCCGCCGAGCATCGCGATCCAGGCGGCCGCGACGAACGACGCGGTGGATGCCGCGCCCGCTCCGACCACGACCGCGCCCGCGGAGCCGACCGCCGAACCGGTCGCCGAACCGGTCGCCGAACCGGCCCTCGAGCTCGACCCGACATCGCCGAAATACAACCCCTACCTCACGCCGGGCGACCCCGAATACCTCAGCGAACAGACTCGCATGGAATGGCTCGGCGAGCAGCAGGTCGTGCGGGCGTGCATGCAGGAGGCCGGCTTCGACTATCTCGTCGACCCGTGGTGGATCGGCGGACAGGCGCAACCGAAGGGGCTCGACTACGAGACCTCGATCCTGTGGCTGCAGGCGTTGTACGGCGGAGACGCCGGCATGTACGACGGGTCGGCGCCGTGGGAGGATCGCGGCTGCATCGGCCGCGGTGAGCACGAAGCCGAACTCGCGCGCGAGGCCGGCACTCCGCTGACGGCGCCGATCCCGCCGATCGATCCCGCCCGGCCCACCCAGCGCGAGGTCGTGCTCGCGTACCATCAGCTCACCGCGGACTGCATGGCCGAGCAGGGCTTCGAGTACCGCGTCGTCGGCTGGTGGCAGCTGACGGACGAGGAACACCTCGCGGGAGACCCGGCACGACCCGCCGACCTGACGGCCGCGGAGGTCGATGCGTGGAACCTCGCGCTCTACGGGGATGCCGGTCTGGGATCCGCTTACCGCTGGGAGGACGCCGGTTGCGCCGGGTACGCGACCCACGCCTCGGGGCAGGACAACATGCACTGAGGGCGGCCCGGCGGGCGGTGCGGCGGCTGAGCGGCGGCCCCACGGCGCGGTCGGCTCCCCGCTTCCGGGGGTCGAATCCCGCCATCCGCGAGCGGTATCTCGCGGAAACGTGGCAGGAAACGACCCCGGGAACGGATGTGGAGTCGCGCGGCGCGCCTATGAGGCCCGCCGCCCCCGGCCGCCTAGCCGAGCGGGACGACGGCGCCGTTGGCGGGGGCGTCTGCGCCCCAGAGTCCGGCGATGGATGCCGCGAGGGCGCCCTCCAGGCCGGCGAGCGAGCGCACCCGGTAGGTGACGGCGGCCGCATCCGGCGACTGCTTCGCGAAGCCGTCGGCGAGCGAGGCCATCCACGATTCGCTCGCGGCCTTGACGGCGGCGTAGTTCGCGCCGCCGGCCGTGGGGTGCGGCACCGAGGTCGAGGAGACGATCGCGACCCGGCCGGCGTCGGAGGAGACGAGATCGTCCCAGAAGAACCGGCTGGTCAGCCGCAGAGCGGTGAAGGACGTTTCGAGGAAGCGGAAGTCCTCCTCGGTCTGGCCCGGGATGCCGCCGCCTCCGCGCCAGCCGCCGACGAGGCTCACGAGGCCGTCGATGTCGCCCACGCGGGCGTGGACGTCCATGACGAGTTCGAGCACGGCCCGGTCGTCGCCGAGGTCGCAGCGCTGCACGAGCAGGCCGGGGATCTCGGCGGCCGCGGCGTCGAGCCGGTCCTGCCGGGACCCGACGGTGATGACGGTCGCCCCGGCATCCACGAGGGCCCGGGCGACGGCGAGGCCCGACGCCGAGGTGCCGCCGCCGATGAGCACGGTGCGGCCGGCGGCTCCGGATGCCGTGGCGCGGCCCGCGGGTGCGGTGCTCACGGCATCCGCACCCGCGCCCGCGGTGCCGGTCTCGCCGGCCTCAGGCATCGCTGCGGCCGGTGATGCCGCGCGTCGACTCGATGACGTCGCCCATCTTCTTGTTCAGCGCTTCGTAGAACATCGACAGCGGGAACTCGTCGTCCATCACGAGGTCGGTGTAGCCCTTCGGCGGGCCGGCGAGCACGTCGCGCGGCAGCCCGTCGGCCCACACGGAGGCGGGGTTCGGGGCGAGCACGGATCGCACGAGGTCGTAGGCGGCGAGCCAGTGCACCGTCTTCGGGCGGTCGATCGACTCCCAGTAGAGTTCGTCGATCGCGTCGCCGAGGGCGACGACGGCAGCCGGCACGGCGTCCCAGTCGAAGGTGAGGCGCACGTCGGTCCATTCGAGGGCGTGCCGGCGGTGCAACCAGGCGAACAGCAGCTGCCCACCGAGCCCGTCGTAGTTGCGCACGCGCGATCCGGTGATCGCGAAGCGGAAGATGCGGTCGAAGATCACCCCGTACTGCACGAGTTCGGCGTGTTCGAGGAGCTGGGCGTCGAGGTCGTCGAGGGCCTCGCCGGCATCCACACGCCCGCGCAGGCGCTGCTCGATCTTGACCGACTCGCGGAACGCGGTGAGGTCGCAGCGCATCTCTTCGAGGGAGTACAGGAAGAACGGCATGCGCTGTTTGATCATGAACGGGTCGAACGGCAGGTCGCCGCGCATGTGCGTGCGGTCGTGGATGAGGTCCCACATGACGAACATGCGCTCGGCGAGAGCCTGGTCGTCGAGCATTTCGGCGAGGCCTGCCGGCAGTTCGAGCTCGGTGATCTCGGCGGCGCGCTTGACGACGCGGCGGTAGCGGGCGGCCTCGCGGTCCTGGAAGATCGCGCCCCACGTGAACGGCGGGATCTCGCGCATCGCGACGGTCTCGGGGAACAGCACCGCCGAATTCGTGTCGTAGCCCGGGGTGAAGTCGATGAGGCGCAGGCTCACGAACAGCTTGTTCGAGTAGTCGGTCGCTTCGAGGCGCGCGATGAACTCGGGCCAGATCGTCTCGACGACGAGGGCCTCGACATGCCGGTCGGGGGAGCCGTTCTGCGTGTACATCGGGAACACGACGAGGTGGCGGATGCCGTCGACGCGCTGCCGCTGCGGCTGGAACGCGACGAGCGAGTCGAGGAAGTCGGGCACGCCGAAGCCCTCGTCCCGCCACCGGTCGAAGTCCGCGATGGATGCCGCGAGGTACTCGGCCTCGTGCGGGAACCGCGGCGCGAGGCGCCCGATGGCGCCCGTGATCTCGGCGACGAGTTCGGCGGCGCGCGGCTTGTCGGCTTCCTCGGGCACCGAGCCGTCCTTGACCTGCAGGCCCTGCAGCTCGGTCGCGGCGGCCTTCAGCGCGACCCAGGCAGCGTCGGTCTCGACGCCGTCGGCGAGGGCGATCTGCTCGGGCGTCGCGCGGTCTTCGAGGACCTCGGGTTCGCCGACGACGGCGTCGATGGTGACGTTCGACATGATGACCCTCCGTTCCCCATTGGGCTTCGCGTGTGGATGCCGGGGCGCGATCGGCCCCTGGTTTCAGGCTAGGCCGGGGGTCCGTCATTTGTGTTGCGGGTCGGCGCGGGTTCCTTGCGCGTCACGCCTCCGACGCGCTCGCCTCGCGCGTGCGGCGCGCGATGCGTGCACGGGCGCTGCGCTCACGCCCAGCGGCGGATCGCCCACTTCTCGAGGAGGCCGACGAGGGCGTCGCTCAGTTTGCCGAGCACGGCGAGCAGGATGATCGCGAGGAAGATGCGGTCGATCCGCCCGTTCTGACCCGAGTCGTTCAAGAGGAAACCGAGGCCCATCGAGGATGCCAGGAGCTCGGCGGCGACGAGGAACAGCCACGCCTGCGCGAGCGCCAGCCTGAGGCCCGACAGCACCGACGGCACGACCGCCGGCAGCTGCACGGTGCCGAACAGTCGAATCCCCCGAAGCCCGAAGGCGCGGCCGGCCTCGAGCAGCTGCCGGTCGACGTGCCGGAGCGAGGCGGCGACGATCGTATACACGGGGAAGAACGCGCCGATCGCGATGAGGATGACCTTCGAATCCTCGCCGATGCCGAACCACAGCAGCAGCAGTGGGATCCACGCGAGCGACGGCACCGCCCGCACCGCGCCGAGCGTCGGGGCGATGAGCACATCCGCCAGCCGCGACAGGCCCACCACGGCGCCGACGACGATGCCGATGACGGCGCCGAACGCGAAGCCGAGCAGCACCCGCTGCGTCGAGATCGCCACGTACAGCCCGAGCTGGCCGCGCTCGGCCAGATCGATGCCGGCGAGCCACACCATCTCGGGCGACGGCATCCGCGACACCGGCACGAGCCCCGACGTCGACACGATCTGCCAGGCCGCGAGCAGCACGACCGGGATGATCGCGCCGCCGGCGACCCGGAACCAGCGACGACGCGTCAGGGGTGCGGATGCCGTGGGGCGCCCCGCGGCATCCGCTCGCTGCAACACCTCGGCCATGCTCGAACCCGCCTTACGCGAAGCGGCCCGGGTCGGCCGCGGTGACGAAGGAGTCGTCGATGAGGGTGTCGAGGGCGTCGTCGACCAGCTGCTGGTTCGGCACGTCGCCGAGCTCGACGAAGACGGGGCCGATCTTCTTCAGCACGTCGATCTGCGCCTGGCCGGGCACCGGGTCGACGTCGAGGTTCGAGCGTTCCTCGATGACCTTCGTCGCGACCGCGAGGTCGAGGCCGGCGACGTCGGCGAGGATCTGCGCGGTCTCCTCGGGGTGCTCGGCGGCCCATGCGCGGGCCTGCTCGTAGGCGTCGACGACGGCCTGCGCGACCTCGGGGCGGTTCTCGAGGAACTCCTCGGTCGCGTTCAGGAACCCGTAGCTGTTGAAGTCGACGTTGCGGTAGAAGAGCGTCGCGCCCTCCTCCTCCGCGCCGGCCATGATCGGGTCGAGGCCCGACCACGCATCCACCGCGCCGGCCTGCAGGGCCGCCCATCCGTCGGCGTGCTGCAGGTTCTGCACCGTGATGTCGTCGGGCGCGAGACCGCCGGCCTCAAGCGACTGCAGCAGGAAGAAGTACGGGTCGGTGCCCTTCGTCGCCGCGACCTGCTTGCCCTTCAGCTGCTCGACCGAGGTGATCGGCGAGCCGTCGGGGGCGACGAGGGCCGCCCACTCCGGCTGCGAGTAGATGTCGATGACCTTGATCGGCGAACCGTTCGACCGGGCCAGCAGGGCCGCCGATCCGGCCGTCGAACCGACATCCACCGCGCCGGCGCGCAGCGCCTCGTTCGCCTTGTTCGAGCCCGCCGACTGCACCCATTCGACCTCGAGGCCGGCGTCTTCGAGCCAACCCTGGTCCTTGATGATGAGGCTCAGCGGGTTGTAGGTCGCGAAGTCGATCGCGAGCGACTGGCCCTCGAGGCCGTCGCCGGGGTTCTCGGCGGCCGGCGCGTTCTCGCCGGCGACGCAGCCCGTGAGCAGCAGGGCGGATGCGGCGGCGCCGGCGGCGAGCGCCGTGCGGAAGGTCGTGCGGGACATGGGACTCCTCGTGCTGGTCTGGGCTGTTCTGCGGTGGGTACTCGGGTGGTGGTGCGCGGTCAGGAGGCGAGCCGGGCGTGCTCGGGTGCGGATGCCCCGGCGCGCCGCCCGCCGGAGGCGACGCCGCCTGTGCCGTGTTCATGCCGGTCGACGCCGAGCCCCTCGAGCAGTTCGGCGCGGAGCTCGGCGAGCTCGGCCGAACCCCGGTCGCGGGGCCTCGCGCCCGGCACCTCGACGATGCGGCGGATGCCGGCGCCCGCCCCGTCCTCGTTCGCGCCGCTCTTGCTCGCGCCGCTGTTGTTCGCACCGCTCTTGTTCGCGCCGCTTTCGTTCGCACCGAGCAGCACGACGCGGTCGGCCAGCTGCAGCGCTTCGTCGACGTCGTGCGTGACGAGCAGCACCGTCGTCGGTTCGGTGCGGTGCACGTCGAGCAGGAGGTCCTGCATGCGGAGGCGCGTCAGCGCATCCAGCGCCCCGAACGGCTCGTCGAGCAGCAGCACGGCGGGGGTGCGGGCGAGCGCCCGGGCGAGGGATGCCCGCTGCGCCATGCCGCCGGAAACCTCGCGCGGCCGGTGCCCGGCCGAATCGGCCAGGCCCACGAGCTCGAGCAGCCGCCCGACGATCGCCTCGGCGTCGCGCCGCGAGTGCGCGCCCCGCGGCAGCCCGAGCGCCACGTTGTCGGCCAGGGAACGCCACGGCAGCAGCCGCGGCTCCTGGAACCCGATCGCCGAACGGTCGTCGTAGGCGGCGACCGGGGTTCCGTCGATCGCGATGCGGCCCTCGCTCGGCTCGTCGAGCCCGCCGGCCAGGCGCAGCAGGGTCGACTTGCCGCATCCGCTCGGCCCGATGATCGCGACGATCTCGCCGGCGGCGACGTCGAGATCCACACCCCGCAGCACGACCCGTTCGCCGCCTGCGACCGTGAACGTGCGGCCCACGCCCGCGAACCCGATCGGTGCGGCCCGGCGCAGCGCATCGGCCGACGGCCGCGCCGCGGTGGATGACGATGCCATGACGGCTCCTCGGCGGTGGTGGTGTGGATGCCGGGACGAGCCCGACGGGGTTCCGACGCTAGCCAGGCGCACCGGCTCTTGTCAGCGCCCGCCGACCCGCGGCGTAACACTCCGGTGCGCAGGTGCGCGAAGATGGTGCGATGACGAGAACCGTGCGTGGCGCGAACGTGCTCATCACCGGCGCGGCTGCCGGAATGGGGCGGATGTACGCCGAACTCGCCGTCGAAGAGGCGGCGGCATCCGTCGTGCTGTGGGATCGGGACGCGGCCGCGCTCGCGCGCGTCGCCGACGAGCTCGGCGAGAAATCGCGGGGCCGCACCGGCATCCGCTCGTACGTCGTCGACGTCTCCGACCTCGGCGGCATCGCGAAGACCGCCCAGAAGACCCGCAAGGAAGTCGGCACCCCCGACATCCTCTTCAACAACGCCGGCATCGTGCGCGGCAACGCCTACTTCTGGGAGTCCGACTCGGGCGACGACACCCGCCCCACGATGCAGGTCAACGCGCTCGCGCCCATGTACATCGCCCGCGAGTTCCTGCCCGGCATGATCGCCTTGGGCCGCCCGTCGCGGATCGTCAACATCGCCTCGGCCGCCGGCACGCTCGGCAACCCCCGCATGGCCGTGTACGCCGCCTCGAAAGCGGCCCTCATCGGCTGGAGCGACTCGCTGCGCATCGAGCTCGAACAGGCCGGCCACGACCACGTGAAGGTCGTCACCGTCACGCCCAGTTACATCTCTACCGGCATGTTCGCCGGAGCCCGCGGCCCGATGCTGACGCCCATCCTCGAACCCGAGGTCGTCGTCGAACGCGTCTGGCAGGCCATGCTCGACGGCCGCCCCCTCGTCGAACTGCCCGCCTCGGTGCGCCTCGCACGCATCCTCCGGGCCGTCCTGCCGACCCGCGTCTTCGACCGCGTCGTCGGCGACGGCATGGGCGTCTACCGCTCCATGGAACGCTTCACCGGGCGGCCGGCGCAGCCGCCGGTCGCGTAGCGAGGAGGTCTCGATACGGCGCCGGCGCGCCTACTCGACCGACGGGGTGGCGCCCTGGCGCCGGTCGAGTAGCGAGCACAGCTCGCGTATCGAGACTCTCGACTGGTCTCGATACGGCGCCGGCGCGCCTCCTCGACCGACGGGTGGCGCCCTGACGCCGGTCGAGTAGCGAGCACAGCTCGCGTATCGAGACCCTCGACTGGTCTCGATACGGCGCTGGCGCGCCTACTCGACCGACGGGTGGCGCCCTGGCGCCGGTCGAGTAGCGAGCACAGCTCGCGTATCGAGACCCTCGACTGGTCTCGATACGGCGCTGGCGCGCCTACTCGACCGACGGGGTGGCGCTCTGGCGCCGGTCGAGTAGCGAGGCACGAGCGTATCGAGACCCTCCGCCGAGCCGGACTCCGGTCTCGCACCGGCGCTCGAGAGCGCCCGGCGAGGCGCCGCGAGCAGCGGCTACGGTGGGCGGATGGAGGACAGCCTCGGGCGGTTCGCGCCGTACGGAGACGCCGCCGGCCCGCATCCGGATGCCGCGCTCGCCGCGATCCTCGCGCGCCACGGCGTCCCCGGCGCCCAGATCGTGCACTCGCGGCCCGGCAGCACCGACGCCTTCGCGTTCGGCGTGCGCGACGCCGGAACCGGCGACCCCGTCACGCCGCGCACCCGTTTCGAGGCGGCATCGCTCACCAAGGTCGTAGCGGCATACCTCGTCCTCAGGCGAGTGGATGCCGGGCGCCTCGACCTCGACGAGACGCTGCACTCCCGGCATCCATCGCCCCGAACCGACGCCCGCGCCCGCCGCATCACCGCACGCCACGTGCTCGCGCACACGACCGGGCTGCCCGACTGGGCCGGGGATCCCGGCTCCGACGAGGCGCCGCTCACCCCCGCGTGGGAGCCCGGCGAGCGGTTCGGATACTCGGGCGACGGCTTCCAGGTGCTGCAACGCACCGTCGAGGCGATCGACGGGCGCCCGTTCGCGCGCTCCCTCGCCGAGGAGGTGTTCGGCCCCTTCGGCATGGCCGACACGAGCCTCGTGTTCCGGCTGCCCGACGCGGCGCACCTCGTCGCCGGGCACGACCGGGCCGGCCGGCCCGGCATCCCGAGCCGCTACACGCGCGGCAGCATCGCCTACACCCTGACGACGACCGCGACCGATTACGACCGCTTCGTGCGCCGCGCCCTCCTCGGCGGCGAGGGCCTCTCGCCGGCCGCGCACGCCGCCTGGCTCGCCCCGGCCTCCGACGCGCGCGGATGGCCGGCGGCCGCCGCCGCCGACACCGTCTCATGGGGTCTCGGCGTCGGCCTGGAGCACCGCGCCGACGGCGACTGGGCCTGGCACTGGGGCGATAACGGCATCCGCACGGCGTTCTTCGCCGCTTCCCCGGCGCGGGGCGAGGCCGTCGGCATGTTCTTCAATAGCTCCGAGGGTCTTCGCGCAGTGGATGCCGTCCTGCACCGCCTCCTCGGCGCCCCGCGCTTCGCCGCGCTCGATTGGCTCGGCCTCCCCGCCGCCCCGCGCCCCTGACGCCCCTCCCTGAAGTGCCGATCTCCCGCAGGAGTGCGGATCTCCCGAATAGCGACGCGGAGAAGTGCCGATCTCCCGCCGGAGTGCCGGGAAGCGGGCACTCCGGCGGGAGATCGGCACTCCTGCGTCGCCGGGCGCCGTACACCGGGCCGGGCGTGCGCCCGGCGGGGCGGTGACCCGCGGCATCCACTCTCGATGGAGGTCGTGTCTCCCGTTGGAGGTTCCGGATTCGCGACCTCCAACGGGAGCAGCGACCTCCAACGGGCGAGTCCGGGCAGTGGATGCCGCCCGCGCCGCTCGGCGGGCGGCAGCACTCGCAGGAGTGCGGATCTCCCGAATAGCGACGCGTAGGAGTGCCGATTTCCCGCCGGAGTGCCGGGAAGTGGGCACTCCTGCGTCGGCGGGCGCTGGACACCAGGCCCGGTGCGCGCCCGGCGGAGCAGCGACCCGCGGCAGTGGATCGCGCCCCGGCGGTGCTCGGCGGAGCGCCGCGCCGGCGCCGCTAGCGTGGGCGGATGGACGACAACCTCGGGGAGCTCGCGCCGCACGGAGACGATGCCGGGCCGGAACCGGCGCCGCACCCGGCAGGCACCGCGGTCGCGTTGCGGAGTCTGAAACGCATCCCGCGGCACGGCCTCGCGGTGAGCTTCGCCGTCGCGGGCATCGTGCTGCAGGACGACGCCGAGTTCGCGGTCGTCGCAACGCCGTCGGGTTCCGGGCGGGCATCGCGGGCGGGGCGTCGGACGGGGCCCCGCGGCCGCAACATCGCGGTGGATGACTGGGACGGTTCGTACGACCTCGCCGAGTGGGAGGGCGAGGCGGTCGTGCGCGTCCACCCGCGGGGGCGATGCTGGTCGCTGTGGCGGTGGCACGACGGCCGGGACTGGACGAGCGACTGGTACGGCAACCTCGAAGCACCGTGGCGGCGCACCCCGATCGGCTTCGACACCCGCGACTGGGCGCTCGACGTCGTCGCCGAGGGGCGGCCCGGCACACCGGGGTGGCGGGTGGGATTCAAGGATGAGGACGAACTGGCGTGGTTCACCGAACACGGCTTCTTCACCGCCGCCGAGGCGGCGCGCATCCGCCGAGCGGGTGACGAGCTCGCCGGGCTGCTGCGCGCGGGCGATGGGCCGGCCGCGATGGACTGGTCGCCGTGGGTGCCGCCGGCGGTGGGGCCGGTGCCGCTCCCGGAGGAGTGGGCGTCCGTCCACCCGGAGCGCCCGGCGGGTCGGTGACCTCGCGGGGAAGTGCCGATTTCCCGCCGGAGTGCCGGGAAGTGGGCACTCCTGCGGGAGATCGGCACTCCTATGTCCCGGCGGGTCGGTGACCCGCGGCATCCACTCGCGATGGAGGTCGACTCTCCCGTTGGAGGTCGCGAATCCGGAACCTCCAACGGGAGAGTCGACCTCTATCGAGTGGGAATCGAGCCGGGGGGCGAGCGCGGGCGCCTGTATGTGCGGGTTGGGCTGCGTCTTACCAACAGATAGAGCCCTATGTGTGGGTAGGCTCGGCGTATGCCCACAGATGGAACGAACGCGGACGAAGGACGCGTCGACGTGCCGGCGACCGGCACGTCGCGACACGAGTGGCGCCCCCGGCATCCCGAGATCTTCTCGCGCGCAGAAACGCTCCGGCAGACCGGGCCCTACGATTCCGCGGTGCCGTCCGCCATCTCCGCGTGGTCGCCCCGGTTCCCCGCCGCGCTGATCACCGACCTCGATGAAGCATCGCGGGCACTCCTGGAGTTCGACCGGTATGCGCTCGACCGCCTCGGCGCCGGCAACCCGGCGCTCGGCCCGATGTCCGCGATCCTGCTGCGCACCGAGAGCGCGTCGAGCAGCCAGATCGAGCAGCTCACGGCATCCGCACGCCAACTGGCCCTCGCCGAGATCGACGAGGGCGACCGCGCGAACGCCGGCGTCGTCGTCGCGAATGTGCGAGCGATGGAGGCGGCGCTCGCGCTCTCCGAACACCTCGACCTGGATTCCATCCTCGCCATGCACCGTGCGTTGCTCGCCCGCCAACCGGGCCTCGAGGGCGAAGCCGGGCGGCTCCGCACCGAACTCGTGTGGATCGGCGGGCGCGACAACGCAGGCCCGCGCGGTGCGGACTTCATCGCCTCGCAGCCTGGGCTGATCCGGCCCGCCCTCGACGACCTCGTCGCCTTCATCGACCGCGTCGACCTGCCGGTGCTCGCCCAGCTGGCGGTTGCGCACGCCCAGTTCGAGACCATCCATCCCTTCGTCGACGGCAACGGCCGCACCGGTCGCGCGCTCGCGCAGGCCATGCTGCGGAACAAGCGACTCGCGACCCACACGACCGTTCCCATTTCGGCGGGTCTGCTCATCGACACCCCGCGCTACTTCGACGCGCTCGGCGCGTATCGCGAGGGCGACGCGGGGCCGATCCTGCGGAGCTTCGCCGATGCGGCGCGGTTCGCCGCGGTATCGGGTCGCGGGCTCGTCGAAGCCCTCGCCGGGGTGCTCGACGAATCCCGTGCGAAGCTCGCCGGAGTCCGCTCGGTCTCGCGGGCGTGGGATGTGGTGCCGCATCTCATCGCCCAACCGGTCGTCAATACGCGGCACCTGCGCGAATCGCTCGGCCTGACCGAGATGACCGCGCTGCGCGCCGTCGAGACGCTCACCGAACGCGGGGTGCTCGTCGAGCGCACGGGTCGCGCGCGGAACCGGGTCTGGCAGCATCCGGGCGTGCTCGACGCCCTCGACGGGTACGCGGCCGAGATCCGCCGGTCGACCCGGCATCGATGAACGGCACACGGGTCGCCCGAAGATATGAAACATAACACCGGGTGCGGATGCCCGGCGGCATCCACACCGCCACGCGCGACCGGCCTATTGTGCCCGGTGTAACCGATGGGTAAATTCCTACGATAAGCGGCCGTCTCGACTTGACGCGGGGCCGCCTCGAACGCTGCACTGACACGAGCGCACTGCTCGTGTGACCCGTACTCACAGCGAAGGAAATGAATCGTATGGTCGTTCCACCCCGCACCAGTCCACGTTCGTGGCGGGCCCCGGCGGGCATCGTCGCCGCCGGGCTCGCCGCATGTCTCGCGCTCGTTCCGGCGTCGGCGTCGTTCGCGAACCCCGCCCAGGCGCAGGGCGTCGCCGCCGAAGCATCCGACGCCGCAGACCCGAGCATCTTCCGCATCGCCACGGCGGGCTTCGTCGACACCTTCAACCCGTTCATCTCGATCTACCTGACGCCGACGAACATCATCCGGTACATGTACGAGAGCCTCGTGCAGAACGCCTCCGAAGACGGCGAGCCGACCGCGGGCCTGGCCGAGGACTGGGAGTCGAGCGAAGACGGCACCGAGTGGACCTTCACCCTGCACGAGGGCCTCGAGTGGTCTGACGGCGAGCCCATCACCTCCGAGGACCCGAAGTGGACCTACGAGCAGATGATGCAGGATCCGGTGCTCGGCACCGCCAACGGCAGCCTCGTCAGCAACTTCGAGAGCCTCGAGGCGCCCGACGAGCGCACCCTCGTCATCCACCTGAAGTCGCCGCAGGCCTCCAACCCGGGCTTGGAGATCCCGGTCGTGCCGAAGCACGTATGGTCGGAGATCGACGACATCGCCGAGTATCCGAACGACGCCGATGTCGTCGGCTCGGGCCCGTACCTGCTGAAGAGCTATTCGGCGAACCAGTCGATCGAGCTCGTCGCGAACCCGAAGTTCTGGCGCGGCGGCCCGAAGATCGACGGCATCCAGTACATCTACTACACGAACCCCGACGCGCAGATCCAGGCGTTGCGGGCGGGCGAGGTCGACTTCGTCACGGGCCTCACGTCGACGCAGATGGAGGCGCTCGAGGGCACCGAGGGCATCACGACCCACGCGGGCCAGGGCCGCCGCTTCACCTCGATCAGCATCAACCCCGGCTCCGAGACGCCCGACGGCGTCGCCTACGGCACGGGCAGCGCGGCACTGAAGGAGGTCGAGGTTCGCCAGGCGCTCCGCCTCGGCATCGACGTCGAGACCCTGATGAACCAGGTGCTGGACGGTCAGGGCACGGTCGCGACGAGCTTCATCCCGGCCGCGTTCCCGACGTGGCACCTGCCCGACGACGACGAGGCGATCGTTTCGTACGATCCGGATGCCGCGACGGCGCTGCTGGACGGTGCCGGCTGGGTTCCGGGTGCCGACGGCATCCGCGAGAAGGACGGGCAGCGGCTCACGATCCGCCTGCTGGCCGACGCGGAGGACATCACGGAGACCGACGGCGCCGAGTACATCGCCGGCTGGCTGAAGGAGATCGGCGTCGAGATCGACGTCGAGGCCACCGACTCCGACACGATCGACGCCCGCACCTCGGTCGGCGACTACGACATGTACTTCTCGGGCTGGAGCGTGAACCCCGACCCCGACTACCAGCTCGGCATCAACCTGTGCTCGACCAGGCCCGACGCCGAGGGCAACGGCGGTACGAGCCAGGATGCCTGGTGCAACCCCGAGTTCGACCGGCTCTACGCCGAGCAGCACTCCGAGCTCGACGTCGACAAGCGCGCCGAACTCGTGCACGAGATGCTGCGCCTGCACTACACCGATGTCGCCCAGATCACCCTCTGGTACGGCAAGTCGCTCGAGGCGTACCGTTCCGACCGTTTCGACGGCTTCACGCTGATGCCGGAGCAGGACGGCATCATCGCCAACCAGGCCGGCTACTGGGGGTACCTGACGGTCGAACCGGTCGCCGAGGTCTCGGATGCGGCTGCGACCGGCGACGGCGGGATGACGGGGGTGTGGATCGGGATCGGTGCGGTCGTCGTGCTCGGTGCGGTCGCGGCGATCCTCATCGTCCGCCGCCGCAAGTCGGCCGACGAGCGGGAGTGATCGCGGCGCGATGACCGAATTGCTCACGCCCGAGGAGGCGGTGCGGGAGGAGGAGGACGGGCCCCGCGGGGGCTCGTCGTTCTGGCGGTATCTCGCGACGAAGATCGGCGGTTCGGCGATCAGCCTCGTCATGGTCGTCGTGCTCGGGTTCTTCGCGTTCCGGGTGCTGCCGGGCGACCCGGTGCGGAAGATCGCGCAGGAACGCCCGATGAGCCCCGAGCAGATGGATGAGCTCCGCCGCCAGTACGGCCTCGACAAGCCGCTCATCGCCCAGTTCTGGGACTACCTCGTGAACATCGTCACGGGCAACCTCGGCGAGAGCTACGTGTACCGCGAGTCGGTGAGCACCCTGATCGGCCAGTACCTGTGGCCGACGCTGCTGCTCACCGGCACCGCGGCGATCCTCGCGATCACGCTCGGCCTGTGGCTCGGGCAGCGGGCGGGCTGGAAGCACGGCTCGCTGTTCGACAAGATCGCCTCGGGCACCTCGCTCGTGCTGTGGTCGGTGCCGACGTTCTGGCTGGCGCTCATCCTGCTGATGGTGTTCGGGGGCACCTTGCGGTGGTTCCCGACGGGCGGCATGGTCACGCCCGGGATGCGGCCGGGCGATCCCGGCTATGTGCTCGACGTCGCCATGCATCTCGTGCTGCCGGTCGTCACGATGGTCGCGGTGGTGTTCGCCCAGTACCTCATGGTGATGCGGGCGTCCCTGCTCGACGAGAAGAGCGCCGACTACCTCACGACGGCCCGTGCGAAGGGCCTGCGCGACGACCTCGTGCGCCGCCGCCACGCCGTGCCGAACGCGCTGCTGCCGGCGGTGACGCTCGTGTTCATGCACATCGGCGGCCTCATCGCCGGGGCCGTCACGGTCGAGACGGTGTTCTCATGGCCGGGCCTCGGCAAGCTGACCTACGAGGCGATCTCGGGGCCGGATCTGCCGCTGCTGCAGGGCACCTTCGTCGTGTTCTCGGCGATCATCATCGTCTTCAACCTCATCGCCGACCTCATCTACCGGCAGCTCGACCCGAGAGTGAGGCGCGCATGAGCACCGCACCGGCATCCACTCGCAGCCTCGCCGCACGCCGCCGCCTCGAGGCGGCCGCCGGCGTCTGGAACGCGTTCCGCCGCAGCCGTTCGGGCATGATCGGCGCGGCGATCCTCGTCGTCATCATCCTCGTGGCGGTGTTCGCGCCGCTCATCGCGGACCGCTCGATGCTCGACCTCACGAAGCTCGTCGGCCAGCCGCGGTTCGCACCGCCCTCGTTCGAGCACCCCCTCGGCACCGACCACCAGGGCCGGGAGATCTGGGTGCGGATGGTGTGGGGCGCCCGCACGACCCTCATCGTCGGCGTCGCCGCGACGGCGATGTCGATGATCATCGGCACGATCATGGGCATGGCGGCCGGGCACTTCACGGGCTGGGCGGGCGGCGTCATCATGCGCTTCGTCGACTTCTTCCTCGTGCTGCCGTCGCTGGTGCTCGCGATCGTGCTGAGCGCGGCGCTGTCGCGCAGCATCTGGACGATCGTGATCGCGATCGGCCTGACCTCGTGGGCCGGCACCGCCCGGCTCGTGCGCGCGCAGACCCTGAGCGTCGAGGCGCGCCCCTACGTCGAACGTTCCCGGGTGCTGGGGGCGGGGCACTGGCACATCATCGGCAAGCACCTGTTCCCGGCGGTGCTGCCGCTCGTGCTGGCGAACACGACCCTCACGGTGGGCTCGGCGATCATCGCCGAGTCGACCCTCGCCTTCCTCGGTCTGGGGGCGGGGCAGCAGTCGTGGGGCACGATCCTGAAAGACGCCCTCGACGTGTCGGCGGCCACCAGCGGGTACTGGTGGTACGTCATCATCCCGGGCGTCGCGATCGTCGCCGTCGTGCTCGCCTTCACCCTCGTCGGCCGTGCCCTCGAGACCATCGCGAACCCGACCCTGAGGAGCCGCTGATGCCCGATCTCGTCTTCGAGGACGTCTCGATCACCTACCGCACGAGCGACCGCGACGATGTGGCGGCCGTCTCGCATGTGAGCCTCGATCTGCCCGCCGGCGGCACCCTCGGCATCGCCGGCGAGTCGGGTTCGGGCAAGTCGACGCTCGCGATGGGCGTGCTGCGCCTGCTGCCCGGCAACGCCCGGCTGGAGGGGCGCATCCTCGTCGGCGACGAGGATGTCGCCGGGCTCAGCTTCGGCCGCCTGCGGGCGTTGCGCTGGGCGGAGGCGTCGATCGTGTTCCAGGGGGCGATGCACTCGCTGAACCCGGTCCGCACGGTCGGCCAGCAGATCCTCGAGGCCCTCGAACTGCATGTGAAGGATGCGTGGAAGACGCCCGAGGCCCGCAAGCGCCGCCTGGCCGAGCTGCTCGGGCAGGTGGATCTGCCGCCCGAGAAGGCGAAGTCGTACCCGCACGAGCTCTCGGGCGGGCAGAAGCAGCGCATCATGATGGCGATGGCGCTGGCGTGCGAGCCCGACATCGTCATCGCCGACGAACCGACGACGGCGCTGGACGTCATCGTGCAGGGGCAGATCCTGGAGGTGCTGCGCGATCTCGTGACCCGGCGCGGCATCTCCCTGCTGATGATCTCGCACGACCTCTCGGTGCTCGCGACCGCGTGCGAGCGGATCGCGGTGATGCGGGGCGGATCCCTCGTCGAGGTCGGCCCGGCCGCGGAGGTGTGCAACACGCCGAAGGAGGCGTACACGAAGCAGCTCGCCGATGCGTTCCCGCGGATCGGCGACCCGGCATCCCGCCGCCGCCCGGTCTCGCGGAAGTCCGACCCGAACGCGCCGGCGACCGAGGCGATCGACTTCTCGGCCGCCGCGCCGATCCTCGAGGCGCGGAACCTCAGCGTGACCTATCGGGCTCGCGGCAAGACGGTGCAGGCCGTTCGCCGAGTGGATCTCGCGTGCCGGGAGGGCGAGATCGTCGCCCTGGTCGGCCAGTCGGGGTCGGGCAAGACGACGCTCGCGCGCACCCTGCTCGGGCTCGAACAGCCGGATGCGGGCGGCGAGGTCCGCTTCCACGGCGAACCGCTCGCGCGGAAGGGGACGGGGTTGCGGGCGTTCCGTTCGGAGGTGCAGCTCGTGCTGCAGGATCCGGCGGCGGCGCTGAACCCGAAGATCAGCGTGTACGAGTCGGTCGCCGAGGGCTTGCGCGTGCAGCGTTTCGCGGGCGACGAGCGGGCCCGCGTGTTCGAGAGCCTGGAGGCGGCGGAGCTGTCGCCGCCGGAGCGCTACATCCGTGCCATCCCGCAGGAACTGTCGGGTGGGCAGCGTCAGCGCGTCGTGATCGCCGGTGCCCTCGCCGTCGACCCGCGCATGATCATCGCCGACGAACCGGTCGCGTCGCTGGACGCTTCGGCGCGCGGCGAGATCCTCGCGCTCATCCTGCGGTTGCGCGATGAGCTCGGCCTGTCGGCGCTCGTCATCACGCACGACCTCGGCCTCGCCTGGAACATCGCCGACACCGTCGCGGTCATGTACCACGGCGAGATCGTCGAGCGCGGCACGGTCGAGGAGGTGCTGCTCGACCCGCAGCACGCATACACGAAGCGGCTGCTGGCGGCGGCGCCGAGCATCGCCGATGCGGGCATGGCCGAGGGTGCGGGTGCGGATGCCCGGGCGCGCGCCACGGCATCCGCACCCGGCCCGTCGGTCGGCGGAGCGGGCGACCCGGCTCCCGGCGACCCGGCCCCGGTCTCGGCCTCCGCCGAGGCGGCCCCGTGATCCACGAGAACGAGCCCGTCGCGGGCCTGGCCTGGACGGTGTTCGCCGGCGACCGCGAGACCGTCTTCCACGAGCTGGGTGCGCGCTTCGCCGCCGAGATCCGCGAGGCCCGCGAGCGGCCCGGCGGGCAGTGGGAGCGGCTCGTGGCCCGCACCGACGGCACGGCGGCGGGCGAGCGGGTGGATGCCGTGATCGCGGCGACCCGCCGGCACTGCCCCGTGGAGTCGGCCGAGCTCGACGCGATGGCGGCGGGCGCCGGCATCCGCACCCGGGAGCTCTGGACGTACAACCTGCGCGGCGACTTCGGCCGCGACGGCACGGGCTGCAGCGATCTCGTGCTCGGGGGAGTGGATGCCGCGGGCCGCCCGCGTCTCGTGCTCGGCCACAACGAGGACGGCGACGGCGACCTCGCCGGCACGGTGCGGCTCGTCACGCTCCGCATCGAGGGCGACCCCGATGTGACCGCGGTCTGGTACCCGGGTTTCGTGCCGGCGAACGCCTTCGTCGCGACGTCGGCGGGCGTCGTCTGGGGCATGGACCATCTGCCGGTCGTCGCCGCCGAGCTCGCCGGCGCGGGCCGGCATCTGCTCGCGCGGCATGCGCAACGGCAGCCGACGGGGGCGGCCGGGCTCGACGCGGTGCGGCGCATCCCGTGCGCGGGCGGGTTCGCGTTCAACGTCGCCGGCGCCGGGTTCGCGACGACGGTCGAGAACGCGGCGGGGGTCATCGGCGAGGCCGAATCCGCGAGTGGATGCCGGTGGCACACGAACCACCTGCGCTACGTCGGGGCGGGCGCCGCCGGCCTCGAACCCGGCGGCGACGACCCGTGGCTCGCCGAGAGCCGCACCCGGGGCGCGGCGCTCGCCACGGCGGCGGGGCACGCGGCATCCACACCCGAGGTGCTCTCGGCCCTGCGCTCGCCGGGCGTGCTGAACCGCTCGGCCGACATCTTCACCTTCGTCACGGCCGTCGCAGACCTCGTCGGCGACCGCATCGCCCTACAGGGCGAGGGTGCGGCGTGGACGGGCGAGCTCGGCGCCTTCGCGTCGGGGGAGGCGCGGGCCGCGTAGCCCGCGAGACAGGAGGAGACATGGAGTTCCCCGAACACGACGGCCTGGTGTGGTCGGCGACGGCGTTCGACCTGGACGACGGCGAGGTGCTGTTCGCGCACGAGACGGGCCGGGTGCTGAAGACGGCGAGCATCGGCAAGGTGTTCCTGCTGCACACGGTGCTCGAGGAGGAGCTCGCCGGCCGGCTGAGCCTCGACGAACCGGTCACGCGCCGCCCGAGCGACTGGATGGACGACTCCGGCCTCTGGTACCTCATGCAGGCATCCACCCTGTCGATCTACGACCTCTGCGCCCTCATCGGCGCCGTCAGCGACAACCATGCGACGAACACCCTCGTGCGCCGCGTCGGCATCGAGGCGGTGCAGGCCTCGACCGAGGCGCTCGGCTACCGCGATTCGGCGCTGCACGACATGATCCGCTGGCCGCGGCCGCCCGGCGCCCCGCAGACCCTCTCCTCGGGCACGGCGGCCGAGCTGTCGGACTTCGTCGCGCGCCTGGCCCGCAAGGAGCTGCTGACGCCGGAGGCGTGCGACATGTTCCGCCGCTGGCTCGGTGCGGGCATGGACTGCTCGATGGTGCCCTCCGGCTTCGGCCTCGACCCCCTCGCGCACGACTTCTTCGACCGCGGCCTGTGGGTGTGGAACAAGACCGGCACCATGTCGACCGTGCGCGCCGACATCGGCGTCGTCATGTCGCCGGAACGCCGCGTCGCCTACGCCGTGCTCGCCAACTGGGCGCCGGGGGAGGACCGCCGCGACGAGGCCCTCGCCGTCATGCGCGAGGCGGGCCTGGCGATCCGGGAGCACGTGCTCGCGTGAGGCATCGCTTCGACGCGGTGCGCGCGTTCGCGGGCGGCCGGCACGACGGCACGGCGGTGGATGCCGCGGGCGCCCTCGTCTTCGGTGCGACGCCCGCCCGGGAGTCGCGCACCGATCCGCTCGATCCCGACGCCCGCGTCCGCGAGCTCGACGTCGCCTGCTGGACGGGGCCGGTCGTGGAGCTCGGCTTCCCCGCGGCAGAGGCGATCCCCGGGTGACCCTGCTCGGCGCGGTCGCCTCCGAACCGCCCACCCAGGTGACTGGACAAGAATGCAGGGTTGCGGAGCCCCCGGACCCTGCATTCCTGTCCACTCACGGCTGGGCCGGGGAGATCGCGGTGCCGCGGTATGCGCAGTATCCGCACCGGGGCGAGTACCCCGAGTACGGCGGGGGCGGCGAGGCCTGGTGCTCGCCGAGCTCGGTCGCGATGGTGCGCGCCGCGTGGGGGCGTGCGCCGGGTGCGGCGGAGCTCGCCGGCATCCACGCCCCGAACGGGGATGCGCAGGTGCCGTACACGGCGATCCGCGCCTACGATCACGCCTATCGCGGCACGGGAAACTGGGCGTTCAGCGCGGCCGCGGCCGCCGGCGACGGGCTCGAGGCCTACGTCGACCGTTTCGCCGATCTCGCCGAGGCGGAGCGGATGCTCGCGGCCGGCATTCCGCTGATCGGCTCGGTGTCGTTCACCCGGGAGCAGTTGCCGGAGGCCGGCTATGCGACGGCCGGGCACCTGCTCGTCATCCGCGGCGTCACCGAGGCGGGCGACGTCATCGTGAACGACCCGGCGGCCGCCTCGAACGAGGGGGTGCGCCGTGTCTACCCGCGCGCCGCCTTCGAGGCCGCCTGGCGGCGCGGCAGCGGCGGCGTCGCCTACGTGGTGCGCCCCGCAGCGCCGGGCGTCAGCGGGCGAACAGGAGCGTGACGAGCGCGATGCGCTCCTCGAAGGAGGCGAGGCTCATGTGCTCGCCGGGTGCGTGCGCGCCGCCGCCGCGGGGGCCGAGGCCGTCGACGGTGGGCACGCCGGCCGCGCCGGTGAGGTTCGCGTCGCCGGCGCCTGCGGCGGGCCTGCCCCCGAGTGGATGCCCGAGCGCGCTGGCACAGGCCTCGAGCCCGGTCAGCAGTGCGCGGTCGGCATCCGTCGCCGCCCATGCCGGCCTGCGGCTCAGCGTCTCGACGTCGAGCCGGGCGCCCGCGCGCACGGGGGTGAGACCGGCGAGTGCGGTGAGCACGCGCTCCTCGGTGTCGCCGTCGAAGAAGCGCAGCCCGATCTCGGCGGCGGCCTCGTCGGGCACGACGTTCGCGCGGGTGCCGCCGGTGATCGTGCCGATGTTGCAGAGCACACGGCCGCCGGCGGCATGGGTGTCGTCGACGATGCGGCGCACGGCGAGCAGCTGGTCGACGAGTTCGTCGATCGCCGAGATGCCGGCTTCGGGGTCGAGGGCGGCGTGCGCGCTGCGACCGTGGACGGCCAGGCGCACCCGGGTGCTGCCGGCCCGCCCGACCTTCAGGGCGCCGTCGGGGTGCGGCGATTCGAAGGCGATGACGGCGGATGCGCGGCGGGCTTCGGCGACGACGAGCTCGGCCGAGCTCGGCGAGCCGATCTCCTCGTCGCAGTTCAGCACGAGGCGCACGGGGCGGCGGGGCCGGTCGGCGAGGAGTTCGAGCGCGGTGAGGGCGACGACGATGCCGCTCTTCATGTCGAAGACGCCGGGGCCGGTGACGGTGTCGCCGTCGACCGACCAGGGCAGTTCGCCGTCGAGGGTTCCGGCCGGCCACACGGTGTCGGTGTGGCCGACGACGAGCAGGGGCGCCTCGGTGGATGCCCCGGCGCGCCCGGCATCGGGTGCGGCGCCGGCCGACCCGGCGGCGCCCTCGGCTGCCGCGCCGGCATCCACCCCCGGCACGTCGATCACGAGGTGCACGCCCGCCTCGACCTCGATGCGCTGCACCTCGCCGAGCGGGGCGAACCAGTCGGCGATGAGCGCCGTGATGCGTTCGCTGGCGGCTCGGTCGCCGGTGGGCGACTCGATGCCGACGAGCGTGCGCACGCGCTCGAACGCGCTGGGCCGCGCCGCGGCGGCGAGGGTTGTCGCCTCTTCAGGGGTCACGGTTCCTCCCAATGATGTGCCGCAGATCATTCCACCAGATTTCGCACGAAACCGCACCGAGGCATCCATTGTGCGTAAAGATATGCGTCATATGATTGATCATGTGAGTGATGCCGAGCCCGCCCCCCACCGTGCCGAGGAGCTCGCCGATGCCGCCGATTTCGTCGCGGCCGGCGAGCTGTACCGTCGGGTGTTCGGGTACGACCCGGCGTCGTTCGCCCTGAACGCGAACCTGCTGAGCGCGCTCGTGCGCAACGGCGGCTCCGCCGTGGGCGTGCGGGACGCCGGCGGGCGGCTCATCGGCTTCGCCTACGGGTTCCCGGCGAGCGACGGGCACGGCGCGTACCACTACTCGCAGGCCGCCGTCATCGACCCCGCCCACCAGGGCCGCGGAATCGGCCGCCTGCTCAAGGAGCGGCAGCGGCTCGTCGCGCTCGCCTCCGGTGCCACCCGTATGCGCTGGGCCTTCGACCCGGCGCTCGCGCGCAACGCCCACTTCAACTTCGACGTGCTGGGCGCCCACGGCGCCGCCTTCGTCGAGGACTACTACCACCGCCCGGGCAGCGACCGCATCGTCGCCGAATGGCCGATCGCCGTGCCCGACCCCTACGCCGCCGTGCGCGCCGTCGAACCGCCCGCGGGGCTCGCCGCCGCCGAGGTCGCCGTGCCCGTCGAGATCGAGGGCCGGCGGTGGATGCCCGTTCCCGCCGACCCGGCCGTCGCCGCCGTGCCGCGGCTCGCCGAACGCGTGCGGGGCGGCATGCGCGCCCTCTACGAGGACGGCTTCGTGCTCGTCAGCTGCGTGCGGCTCGGCACGGCGACCTCCGCCTACCTCGCGGTGCCTGCGGCATCCGCACCCGCCGCTGCGGCCTCCGAACCCGGCCCCGACGCATCCACACCCGGCACCACGGCATCCACCCCCGGCACCACCCGGGCCGGCCACGGCCCGGCATCCACCCCCGGCGCGCAGCGCCCATCCACCCCGGGAGGCACCACGTGACCGAGAACCGCGCCCTCTCCTCCCCGCAGGCCCGCTACGGCGAACGGCTGCGGCGCAACGTCTCGGCGACGGCCCTGCAGGAACGGGTCATGGATGCCGAGACCGCATCGCTCGCGCACACCTTCGAGCGGCTGCGGGCCGATGCCGCGCTGCCCGATGCGGCCGCGATCCTGCTCGGCGCCCGCCGGAAGTACATCGCCGGCGAGGGCAAATCGGCCGCCTATGCGGCGCTGCTGAACGCCGACCTGGCCAGCACCGTGCCGAACGTGTACTTCGTCGACGGGCACGCGCTGACGACCCTCACCGTGCTGAGCGATGTGCGGCCGAGCGATGTGCTCGTGCTGTTCTCGATGCGCCGCTACCGGCGCGAGACGGTCACCCTCGGCCGCCTCTTCCACGAGGCCGGCGGCAGCCTCGTCGTCGTCACCGACCGCGAGGACGCGCCGCTTGCCGAATACGCCGACTCCCTCATCGTCGTCGACACCGGGTCGGCCTCCTACGCCGATTCGCCGACGGCGATCGCCGCCGTCTGCCACCTGCTGTCGGCGCTCACCACGGCGAGCGCGAAGGGCGCCCGCCGCCGCCTCGCCGTCCGCGACGAACTCCTCGACGACCTCGCCCTGTACGAATAAGGAACGCGCATGAGAATCACCCGCATCGAGCTCCACGAGGTGCGCCTGCCGCTCGTGCACGGCTTCGAGACCAGCTCGCACCGCAAGACGAGCCTGACGCACATCCTCGTCGAGGCCCACGACGCATCCGGCGTCGTCGGCTGGGGCGAGATCGCGAGCCCGAGCGGTCCGTACTTCACCTCGGAGACGAACGAGACGGCGTGGGAGGTCGGCAACCGCTATCTCGCGCCGGCCGTGCTCGGCACCGAGTGGGGCTACCCCGACGAGCTCGAGGCGGCGTGGGCGAAGATCCGCGGGCACGAATTCGCGAAGGCCGGCTTCGCCGGTGCCGCCTGGGATCTGTGGTCGCGTGCCGAGGGCGTGCCGCTCGCGCGGGCGCTCGGCGCGACCCGCACGGAGGTCGAGGCGGGCGTCTCGCTCGGCATCGAGCCGACGTTCGACGAGCTGCTGGCGCAGGTGCAGCGGCAGGTGGATGCCGGCTACGGCCGCGTCAAGCTGAAGATCGCCCCCGGGTGGGATGTCGAGCCGGTGCGTCTGGTGCGCGAGGCGTTCCCGGATCTCGTGCTGCACGTCGACGCGAACGGCGTGTACCGCTCCGACGACGAGACGATGGCGCATCTCTCCTCGCTCGACGCCGACGGCCTTGCGATGATCGAGCAGCCCTTCGCGCCGCGCGACTTCACGGGTCACGCCCGCTTCCAGTCCCGCATCGAGACGCCGGTCTGCCTCGACGAGTCGGTCGTCGCCCTCGACGATCTGCGCACGATGCTCGCCCTGGACGCCGGCCGGGTGCTGAACATCAAGGTCTCCCGCATGGGCGGCCCCGGCGTGGCGCGCGCTGCGCACGACCTCGCCCGCGATGCCGGCGTGCCGGTGTGGTGCGGCGGCATGCACGAGTTCGGCATCGGCCGTGCCGTGAACGTCGCCGTGTCGGCCCTGCCCGGTTTCTCGTACCCGTCCGACGTGTCGGGCTCCGACAAGTACTACGCGCGCGACATCGTCACGCCGCCGATCGTCGCCCACGGCGGCATCGTGCAGGTGCCGACGACGCCCGGCATCGGGCACGAGGTGGATGCCGGCTTCCTCGCCGAGCAGCGGCTGCGCCACGCGCGAGTGGATGCCGCGGGCGAGGCCGCGGCCGGCGCCGCCCCGGCGGCCGCGCCCACCGATGCCGCTGCCGCGGCCGCGCCCACCGATGGCGGCGCCGCCCCGGACGGGCGTCCCGCGGCATCCACCCCCCGCATCGTCGTCGTCATGGTCGACGACCTCGCCGAGGGCGTGCCGCCCGTCGCCGCCGAGTTCCGCGAGGTCGACCCGGCCGAGCCGCAGCTCTCGGTGCAGGACCTCGGGCCGACCCGCGGCGACGGCGTCTTCGAGACCGTCGGCGTGAAGGGCGGCCGCCTGTTCGCCCTCGGCCCGCACCTGGCGCGGTTCGCGAAATCGGCGCGGATGCTCGAGCTGCCCGCGCCGAAGCTCGAGGTGTGGGAGCGGGCGATCCGCCACGCCGTCGCGGCCCACGGCGGCGAGGACATCGCCGCGAAGTTCGTCATGACCCGCGGCATCGAGGGCACCGGCGTCCCGGTCGGCTGGGTGACCGTGTTCGAATCCGGCGACTTCGCCCGCCCCCGTACCGAGGGCGTCTCGGTCGTCACCCTCGACCGCGGCTACCGCAGCGACGTCGCCGAGACCTCGCCGTGGCTGCTGCAGGGTGCGAAATCCCTCTCGTACGCCGTCAACAAGGCGGTGCTGCGCGAAGCGGCCCGCCGCGACGCCGAAGACGTCATCTTCGTCTCGAGCGACGGATACGTGCTCGAAGGCCCCAGCTCGACCGTGCTCATGCGCTTCGGCGACGAGTTCGTGACGCCCGCTGCCCGGCAGGGCATCCTCGAGGGCACGACCCTCGGCACGGCGATCGCGTTCCTCGCCGGCGAGGGCTTCGAGGTGCGCCACGAGCAGGTGCCGGTGTCGCGGCTCGCGGATGCCGAGGGGCTCTGGTTGCTGTCGAGCACCCGCCGCGCGGCGCCGATCAACCGGCTCGACGGCGAGGCGCGGCCCGTCGACCGCGACCTCACCGAACGGCTGCAGTCCGCGCTCGCCGACGCACCGGAGGGCATCGGATGAGCCGAGCGATCGCGCCGCCCATTCGCCGCTCGAGTAGCGAGGCGCGGCGCTGGCGTGCTCGTTCGCCGGTCGAGTAGCGAGGCACGAGCGTATCGAGACCCTCTGCTGGTCTCGATACGGCGCTGGCGCGCCTACTCGACCGACGGTGGCGCTCCTTCGCCGGCCCGCAGGCATCCATGCGTCGCCGCGGGTGAAGAATGGTCTGAACCGCACGAGACGAGGAGCTCCGATGACCGACGCGATCCCCGTCTTCGACGGGCACAACGACCTGCCGTGGACGGCCCGCACCGAGCGCGGATACTCCGTCGAGGGCATCGACGACACTCGCCTCACGGTGCACACCGACATCCCGAAACTGCGCGCAGGCGGCGTCGCCGCGCAGTTCTGGTCGGCGTACGTGCACACCGACCTCAGCGGGCCCGGCGTCGTGACGGCGACCCTGGAGCAGATCGACTTCATCCACCGCATGGCCGCCCGCTACCCCGAGGCGTTCCGCATCGCGGCGACGGCGGATGCCGCCCGCGCCGCCATCGCCGACGGCCGCATCGCCTCGATGATCGGCGTCGAGGGCGGCCACCAGATCGACGACTCCCTCGCCGTGCTGCGCAGCTACGCCCGCCTCGGCGCCCGCTACCTGACGCTCACCTGGAACGCGCACACCTCCTGGGCCGACACGGCCGCCCTCCCGCCCGAGCACGGCGGACTCACCGGCTTCGGCCGCGAGGTCGTCGCCGAGATGAACCGCATCGGCATGCTCGTCGACCTCGCGCACGTCTCGACCGACACCGCCCGCGACGCCCTCGACGCATCCACCCTGCCCGTCATCGTCAGCCACTCCGGCGCCGCCGCCCTGAACCCCCACCCCCGCAACCAGCCCGACGACGTCATCGCCCGCGTCGCCGCCGGCGGCGGGGTGTACATGGTCGCGTTCGTGCCATCGTTCCTCACGGTCGAGCGTTACGAGTGGGTGCTCGCCGGCGAAGACGGGCCCGCGCCCGTCGTCACGATCGCCGACGTCGCCGACCACGTGGACCATGTCCGCGAGGTCGCCGGCATCGACGCCGTCGGCCTCGGCGCCGACTACGACGGAACCGACGCCATGCCCGAAGGCCTCGGTTCCGTCGCCGACTACCCGGCGCTCTTCGACGAGCTGCGCCGCCGCGGCTGGAGCGACGCCGAACTCGTCAAGCTCGGCAGCGGCAACGTGCTCCGCGTCATCGACGCCTCCGACGGCGCGTACCGAGCCTTCCTCGCGGAGGGGGCGGCGTGAGCGCGGGTGTGGATGCCGCGGGCGGCGCTGCCGCGGGCGCGGGCGCTTGCGCCGCAGCCTCGGAGGGGCGCGCCGCGGCATCCGCTGCGCCGCCCCGCGTGCTCGTCGTGCAGAACAGCCCGTCGAGCGGGCCGCGCCGCCTCGCCGGCTGGCTCGAAGAGGCCGGCCTCGACCTCGAGGTGCGGCACGGGGCCGACGGCCTGCCGGCATCCATCGCCGGGTATGCGGGCCTCGTCATGCTCGGCGGCGGATTCATGCCCGACGACCTCGCCCGCGCCCCCTGGCTCGCCGCGGAGCGTGCGCTCGCGGCCGAGGCGATCGCCGCCGACCTGCCGACGCTCGGCATCTGCCTCGGCGGGCAGCTCCTCGCCGACGTCGCCGGCGGGCAGGTGCGCGCCGCCCATGGCATGCCCGAGCGCGGCGCGACCGAGATCCGTGCGACGGATGCCGGTGCAGCCGACGCCGTGATCGGCGCCCTCGCGCCGGCCGCGCACGTCATCGAGAATCACCAGGACATGATCACCGCGCTGCCGGCGGGCGCCGTGCTGCTCGCATCGAGCGCGGCCTGCGAGGTCCAGGCGTTCCGGCTCGGGCGCCACGTGCGGGGCCTGCAGTTCCACCCGGAGGCCGGCGCCGAAGACCTGCTGCGCTGGGACGAGGCGGCGCTTTCCGCTGAGGGCATCTCCCGCGATTCCCTGGTGGATGCCGCCCGCGCCGTCGAACCCGACTCCGCCGCCCGCTGCGCCGCGCTCGCGGCGGCTTTCGCCGCCGAGGTCCGCGCCGCCTGAGGCGCACTGATATCATCATCGCCGTGGTGTGCATGATCATCGGCGAGACCCTCGCCCTGTTCGGATAGGCCGCTGGATGCGGGCCGAAGGGCGGCGACACCCCTGGAGACAGCGGCCTTTGATTGCTGCAAGCGCTGTTGCCCTAGCCGCCCTCGTTGTCACCGGTGGCGTCTGGTACGCCATTGGAAATCAAGAGCTGGTGCCACCCATCCTTATTGGCACGCCATCAAATGTGACTCCGCCTCCGAAAGAAGATCAGCTTCCGATTGGGTGTTCTGGAGGAGATTCGCGCGACGCCGCAATGGTACTCGCGGCCCAAGCCGAAGCACCCCGCACCGGTACCGGCGCAGTCGAGTTTGCGGCATCGTTCGGTCGCTGGGCTGAGCAATACCCGGTGCCGGCACCGGGTGAAGCACTGCAGCTGCAAGCAGCCGTGATCTCACCGGGATCGAGCTACGACCTTGTGTCGTATCTGGAGGGTGAACCCAATCTATCGGACGGGCTCGTGCCGAATGGGACGGAGTTCCATCTGTCGACTGTGCCCGGAGTCTGGAACCTTGAGTCGTACTCGTACGACGGGGCCGTGGTTTCGGTTGGCATGGGTATCGTGGTCGGGGGTGCTCTGCACTCGACTTTCCGCGTCTCATCGATGTACAGGCTCTCCTGGACCGACGACGGCTGGACGGTCGAGGACGCGATGCAGCCTCGTGCCGCTGAACAGCTGTTCTCGATGGGAACAGAGTTCACCGAGGGCTGTTGATACGGGCAGCGATTCCAGCGCGCGCACCTGCCTCATCGGAGCGGCTCGTCCCGGCACGGCAGTCAGCCATGCGTGGAACGATGACCTCGCGATCTCGGACAACCGCTCCGCGCCGTAGGCGTCCTTGTGGTCCTCGACAAACAGGAAGAGGTTCGCCAGTTCGTCTCCACGGCGGACTACCTCGCCACCTGGCGCTGATGGCGCTCACTGGTTTTCCGGCTCTTCGGATTTTAGGTGGGGGCGGGGGTATCGAGGCCGCCGGCGATGAGGAGCATTCTGAGTCTGTAGTTGTCGTAGTTGCGGAATCCGCGGGCGACCCGGCGGGCGAGCTCGATGAGTCCGTTCACGGCTTCGGTGCCACCGTTGGATGACCGGTTCGTCGCCCAGTACGCGAGGAATGCGTCACGCCACTGGTTCAGTGTCTTCCCGAGCCGGGCGATCTCCGGGATCGGGCACGAGGGGAATGATCCGAGAACGGCCAGCGCGATCTTGCGTCCCTCCGTGAGGTCTGGGTGCTTGTAGGCGTCGCGGAGTTGCTGAGCGGCGTGCCAGGCGACTTCGACCTCGATGTGCTCTTCCTGTCGGGCGAACGCGGTTTCGAGTCGGCTCCTTTGCTTGTCGGTGAGTCGGTCTCTTCCGGCGCGGAGGATGTTGCGGATCCCGTAGAGCGGGTCGCCCTTGCGGCCGCGGTGTCCGAGGGTGTCCTGCTGGACTCGGCGGCGGACCTCGTCAACCGCAGCGGTGCCGAGCTTGACGACGTGGAACGCATCCAGCACAGCGGTGGCATCGTCGAGCTCGTCGTCGAGGGCCTTCTTGTATCCGGCGAACGGGTCAAGAGCGGCGATCTTGACGCCGGTCCGGAACTCCGGCGTGCGTTCCTTGATCCAGTCGGCGTATGCCTTCGAGGACCGGCCCGGCACCAGATCGAGCAGCCGCGCCCTGACGTGACCGGACGCGTCGCGGGTGAGATCGACCATCCCGGTCAGTTCTTTCGGGCCTCGGCCGCCCTCGGCGACGGGCTTGGTGGAGACGTGGTGCCAGAGGTGCTCGTCCACGCCGAGCACCTCGACGCCATCGAACCGGCCCGGGTCTTTCTCGCGCCGCTGCAACTCGGCTTCCACGTGCGTCCAGACGGTGCCCCACGCGACCCGCAGCTGCCGAGCGACACCGCGCACCGACGCGTTCTCACGTCGCATCTGCGTCACCGCCCAGGCCACCGCGCGGGCCGTCAAGATCGCGTTCGGGGCGGCAACAGCCGGGTTCTGCTCCGTGAACGCGCGCACCTCGCATCCGTCCTGGCGACACCGCCAGCGGCGCTTTCGCCACCTCACCCGCACCGGCCGAGTGCCCATCGGGGCGTCCTTCAGAACAAGTGCCTTCCGTCCCGCCGATTCCGCGACCACCCCGCACCCCGGGCAGCCCACCGGCCCCGGCGGCGACTCGACATCGATGACGAGTACACCGTCACTGCGGTGCTCGACCCCGGTGACGCGGAGCCCGTCGAGCCCGACGAGCAGGTCGCAACGATCACAGTAAGCAGCAGAGGAACCTGGGCGCGCATCAGCGCAGTGGGTAGCATCGGGCACGGGTCGAGGTCTCCGGACAGACAGGCAGTTTGGTCGCTACCGATCCTCCGGACCTCGACCCGCCTCACCACGCCACAACACGCCCGCCAAACTCACCCGCCCCCACCCAGACTGCGCAGAGCCGGTTTTCCTCGTAGTTGCTCATCGAAGTTCCTCAGGTCGCGGGGTCACGTTAGCGCAGGTTGGTGTCGGTGGTGGCGTGGCGGAGTTCGTTTGCTGCGGTGGTGTGGTGGCGGAGCCGATAGGAGGCGCCGTCGAGGGTGATGACGACGCTGCGGTGTAGGAGTCGGTCGAGCATGGCTGCGGCGACGGTGGAGTCGCGAGGATCTCGCCCCATGCGATGCGTTCCGTGCGACGGTGCGGACGTCCGGGCCTCATCGCCCGTGGGCACCGCATCCGAGCCAACTGCCAGCAACGCACGCTCTTCGCAGGAGGCGAACTATGACATCCCCAGCACAGATAGCACAAGCCGCCCACTTTGGGGGGAGCGACTCTTTCAGGTTTGTTGCTAGTTTCAGGTTCAGACCTGAGCGAGACCCGTGCTCTAGCTAGTGTCGTGTTCCGGAAGTTGGTTGACGGTTGGCTTTCGTGAGGATCTGCTCGGAAGTCTTGGTCCAGACGAAGGGGTGTTTCCGGTCGTTCCAGCCGGTGATGAATTGCCGGATCTTCGCGTTGAGGTCCTTCACGGAGGTGAAGATGCCGCGGCGGATGGCCTGTTTGTCGATGATCCCGAACCAGACCTCGACGAGGTTCAGCCAGGATCCCGAGGTCGGCGTGAAATGGACATGGAACCGCGGGTGCTGGCGAAGCCAGGCCTTCACTTCCGGGGTCTTGTGGGTGGCGTAGTTGTCCATCACCAGGTGCAGCGGGACGTCGGGGTAGGCGCGGTCGATCTGCCGAAGAAACGATAGGAACTCTTGCCGGCGATGCTTCGGTTTCACCGCACCGGTGACGTGCCCGGTCGCGATCTCCAGCGCGGCGAACAGCGTCGTGGTGCCGTGGCGTTTGTAGTCGTGGGTGCGTTTCTCGGCATCCCCGATCCGCATCGGCAGCATCGGCGCGGTGCGGTCCAGTGCCTGGATCTGGGACTTCTCGTCCACGCAGAGCACGACCGCGTTCTCCGGCGGCGCCAGATAGAGCCCGACGACGTCGGTGACCTTGCCGACCAGCTCCGGGTCGGTGGAGAACTTGAACGTCTCCGACTTCCACGGCTGTACCCCGTACTCCCGCCACGCCCTGGCTACCGTCGCGTTCCCGACCTTCAAGTGCGACGCCAGCAACCGCGACGACCAGTGCGTCACACCGAGCTTCTTCGGTGGCGGAGTCAGCGTCGCCGCCACGATGTCCGCATGATCAAGACGACGCGGACGGCCAGTCCGCTCCGCATCACGCAAACCCGCCAGACCCTGCTCCGCGTACCGGCTACGCCATTTCAGCACCGTCACCACACTCGCGTCCGCGAGCTCGCTGATCCGAGTATTCGCAACGCCTTCAGAGGCCAGCAGCACGATCCGGGCCCGCTTCACAGCCCCCGCGGACACCGTCGTCGACCTGAGCCAGCCACGCAGCTTGGACTCATCGCCCTCGAAAAGACGCAACGCGGGAGCCGGAGAATTCGCCATACCCAATCCTCCCAACCAACCAACCAGTTAGGAACTAACGACACGCGACACTAGACCTGAATGGGAGAACGTCTTGAACCCGAAACGATTTGGCGTGAGCAAGGGTGCTCGCTTGCTGCGTCTGCCTGAGATATTCGCCGCAGCTGCAGCCCTGATTGTTCTAGGGATTCCCACCGCATCGGTGGCAACAGAGGTCGAATCGCATCCGGAAGTCAAGGACTCTCAGACCAGGGTGGTCGAGGTCAGCGACTTCACTCTGCCCGAGGGCCATCAAGTCGCCGACCTCAGCAAGTACCCCGACGACGGGATGACCACTGCCCAGAATGAGGCAATGAACCGACTCGTACTCTCGGAATTCAGTGATGAGATTGTGACTTTCCGGTGGAACAAGGACACGAAGCTCATCGAGGTCATCGCTGGAGGGAATCTGAAACCGATCGAGGCGGCGCTCGAGGTGCAGCTTCATGGAAATGGATACAAGATCGTGCCGAGCAGGTTCACTGGCGATGAGCTGCGCGCCGAAGCCACTCGTGTTGCCAAGGAAGGCGCCGGCAAAGGGGTCGGTTGGGCCGCTGCTGCAAATGACGGCTCTGGAATCGTTGTCGGCGTTACCGACGCCTCGACGGGAGAACAGGCGCGTCTGCGAGCGGCGCCTGTCGTTGATTCAGACTATCCGCTGACCTTCGAACCCTCTGGCGGTATTGAAGCCGCCTACACGCGCTACAATGGTAGCGATCCAGCGATGGGCGGGTCGGTCATCAACGGTGAGAACGATCAGACCTGTTCTGCTGCATTCTATGTCCTTCGGCCTGAAAATCCACCAACTTTCAGCAGGTCTCTGCTTACCGCCGAACATTGTGGGAATCCGGGAGAGCATTTCAGGGGCGGATGGGGATGGGAGCCAAACGGTAGCCGCGGAATCGCCAATAATACGAATGGCGCACACGACACAATGGTACTCACCCAGACGACTGGAAGCATCGGCCCCTATATGTTCCTCGGTGGCCCAATGACAAGCGACCTTGCGGCGATCAAGGGGTGGGCTTACGCGGCTCTCGGCAGTGAGGTCGTGCCGAGCGGCGCTTACTCCGGGGCGACCACATGGGGCACAGTGACCCAGAGCAACATCACGGTGTGTGTCCTGGGATATATGTGCTGGGAGAATCAAGTTCGAGTGAAGTCCTCGACGCCCGCCACTCAGGCGATCTATGGTCAGGGCGACAGTGGCGGGCCCGTCATCCGCATCGTCGATGGCCAGGCCCTGGCTACGGGAGTGATCAGCACGATAGATACGTCCAAATCATCAGCATGTATGGGGTACGACTGGTCGGGTCGCCAGTGCGCAACTGAAGGCACGTTCCAGACAGTCTCCAGCTGGTTGGCCGGCAACCCGACTTGGGCAGTCGCAACTGCGCCGTAGCTGTTGACTGACTGGGCAACGATATCGGTGCCCCCAGGCACTAGAAAGAGGCTTTTCGCGAACGATGAAGCGCCCTGGGTTCGGTGGAGGCTCTGATCTCACGGAGGAGATCCGCGCGACGGATGCTGGTGCCGTCGACGCCGTGATCGGCGCGTTCGCGCCGGCCGCGCACGTCATCGAGAACCACCAGGACATGATCACCGCGCTGCCGGCGGGCGCCGTGCTGCTCGCATCGAGCGCGGCCTGCGAGGTCCAGGCGTTCCGGCTCGGGCGCCACGTGCGGGGCCTGCAGTTCCACCCGGAGGCCGGCGCCGAAGACCTGCTGCGCTGGGACGAGGCGGCGCTTTCCGCTGAGGGCATCTCCCGCGATTCCCTGGTGGATGCCGCCCGCGCCGTCGAACCCGACTCCGCCGCCCGCTGCGCCGCGCTCGCGGCGGCCTTCGCCGCCGAGGTCCGCGCCGCCTGAGGCGCGGCCCTGCCGCGCCCGCCCGCGCCGCCACCATCCCGGTGATCGCCACGAATTCGGATGAATCCAGCTCTCTCCATCCGATTCCGTGGTTTTCTCCGAATCTATGGTGTCTCGCGAGTGGATGCCGCGCTGCCACCATCCCGGAGATCGCCACGAATTCGGATGAATCCGGCTCTCTCCATCCGATTCCGTGGTTTTCTCCGATTCCATGGCGTCTCATGACGATTCCATGGCGTCTCCTGAGTGGATGCCGCCGCGCGTTCCGATGGCGCCGCGCGGCCGAAGGCGCGCGGCCGCGCGCTCAGAGCGCGTTCGAACCCAGCCAGTCCGCGAGCACCGCGTCGAACTCGGTGCGCACCTCGAGGCTCGGCAGGTGCGCCGCACCGCCGAAGACGTACCCGGTCGCATTCGGCAGGTGCTCGACGAGCCAGCGCTGCTGGGCGAGCGGCGCCGTCAGGTCGTGCGCGCCGACCATTGCGAGCACGGGCATCTCGAGGGAGGCGGCGCGCTCGTAGGCGGGCGGGTCAGGGCGCGTCTCGGGGGCGTCGAAGGCGATGACGTCGAGATTGCCGCGATGCATGCGGCGCACCTCGTCGAGGAAGAGCGGGCTCACGGCATCCGCACCCCGCCCGAGCCCGACCGCCCACAGCTCGGCCTCGAGCTCGATGACCTGCGCCCAGTCGCCGGCCTCTTCGGCGTCGTCGATGCGTCGGTACGCCTCGACCTCGTACGGCGTCATCTCGACGTGCGGGAACCCGCCCGGCCCCGAACCGACCGTGACGAGCCCGGCGACGCGCTCCGGGGTTTCGACGGCGACATCGAGGGCGAGCTTGCCGCCGAAGCTCGCGCCGATGAACGTCGCCCGGGCGATACCGAGGTGGTCGAGCACCGCGCGGATGTCGTCGGCGTGCTCGAAGGGCGCATCGGGTTCGGCGCGCGTGTCGCCGAGCCCGCGATAGTCCATCCGCACCACGAAGTGCTCCTCGGCGAGCATTCCGAGCTGCGGATCCCACATCCCGAGATTCGTGATGCCCGCCGGCAGCATCATCAGCGCCGGCGCGCTGCTGCGCCCGTCGACCTCGAAGCGGAGCTCGGCACCGGGAACCGCGAGATGCGTCATGGCCCGAGCCTATGGCCGCGGGGCTGCGCCCGCACGTGTCGGTGTGCGGATGCCGACGGCGACGCGCCTGTGAGGGCTTCAGCTGAAGGCGGGCCGCGCTATCAACTGCCATCGTGCACGTCGCGACCTGCGTCGATGGCCCGTGCCGCTTCCGGTGCGACCGAGGGGCGTCCGCGCCGTCCGGACGCGTTCAGGGGACAGCAACTGCCCTGACCCCCAGCGCTGGATCAGACGTTCGCCGCGTGCGGCAATCAGGCTGCCGGAACATGAAAAATCCGCGTCTTCGTGCCGATCCACCTGCCCAACCTGTGCCCGGCAGTGGATCGGAGGCAGCCGGGACCGCGCCCCCAAAGCGAGGGCTTTGCACTGATCGGCACCTCTTTTTTACTCGACTGATTCATATGCTCATGCCTGCGGCCAGCATCGCCCCCTGCTGGCCGTTCTCGCACATCCAACTCGAGGAAAGGTAGTACGTGAAACGCCAGACGAATGCGCTCCTGACCGCTCTGCTCGGCGGAGGAATCGCCCTGCTCGGCGCGGCAGCCCCGGCCGTCGCAGCCGATGAACCTCAGGTGCAGGTCACCGATGACTGCACGCTCGAGCTCGCCCTCAGCGGCTACACCACCGACCCAGGCACGGAGGCCACCCGGGTTCTCGTCGAGGCTGCACAGCCGGCGATCAAACACTGGGACTGGGTGTATGTCCATACCGAGCTCTTCCCGTTCGAGGTGACTTACCACACCTCGCATGGCGGAGCCATGTTCGACCTGTTCGACGAATACACGTTCTCGCACGTGTCCTTCCACCGCGAGGCTGCCAAACCAGCCGTGTACGCCGACGTTCCGGCCATCCCGGGCGATGAGTCTCCGAACACGGTCAGCGTCCACGTCGACGGCGTCGAGGCGCTGAGCACCCAGTTCGGTCAGGCTCACGTTTCGTCTCACGATCTGGCCGGCGCCTCAACGTACCGAGTCTTCGTCGATGCTTTCGACCCCGAATCCTCCTTCGACACCGGCCCGGTCCAGTTCGAATGCGTCGACAGCACCGATCCCGGCGACGACGGTGAGAACCCGGGCGGCGGTGACGACGACGGTGAGAACCCGGGCGGCGGTGACGACGACGGTGAGAACCCGGGCGGCGGTGACGACGACGGTGAGAACCCGGGCGGCGGTGACGACGACGGTGAGAACCCGGGCGGCGGTGACGACGACGGTGAGAACCCGGGCGGCGGTGACGACGACGGTGAGAACCCGGGCGGCGGTGACGACGACGGTGAGAACCCCGGTGACGACGCCGCCGCCGTCAAGACCACCGGCAGTGATGATGGCAAGGCATCGGCAGGCGCCGGACAGCTCGCGCCGACCGACGGCACTCCGACGGCCAAGGCCACCACGGCTGCGGAAAAGAGCCTCGCCCACACCGGCGTCGACGTCGGCAGCACGGCGCTGATCGCGCTGGGTCTGATCGCGATCGCCGGAATCGGGATCTTCGGTGTCAGACTGGTGCGCTCGCGCCCCTGAGCGCTCTCTCGCGAATGGCCCCGCCTCGGCGGGGCCATTCGTGCGTACCGGGCCGAACGTCGAAGGATCGTCTCCGGCTCGGGGCGGGATGCGCTTGAACGCCCAGATGTGCGCCGAGCATGATGCGCCCGGCACGGCTACCTTCCCCGGGGTCAGGTCTCTGCCCGGTGCTCTGAGGGAACGGCCGGCTCGGCTGCCTCTTCGTCGGGGTCCGGGACCCGCGTTGATGCGAGCTTGTGCGGGTCGAGGAGGTATATACCGCTGCGAGGGTCAGGAATACGCCGCCGATGCCGAGGAGCCGGTTGCCGTTCTGGAGGAAGAGGGCGAGATGCCCCAGGCCCGGAACGTGGAATACGCTCCGCCAGACGTCGTCGACAGGGTAGGGCTCGGGGTCTGCGGTGCGGTTGCGTCGCCTTTCAACTCGAGGGTCGGCGAGTTTTCGACGGTGGTCTTGGCGATCACACGGTGGATGATCGCCGCTCGGCCTTCGTTGGGTGTCACCGTTCCGGGGTCCACCACCGGTCCTCGCAGGCGCCCCCTGACCGCGGTCGAAGCCGAGCCCGTTCCGGCCGGAGCGGCCGGGACCCGCGCGCCCGGACGGTGGGCGCAGAGGCGGTGGCTGCCGCACTCGGAGCCGGATCCGCGGCTCACGAGCCCGGAAGGTCGGCGTAGCGTCGTAGTCCTTGAAGAAAGGAAGCGAATGCAGTTCTTCGGTGACCAAGTCTCCTATCGTCCGGTGTTCTTCGTCCGGGCCCTGCGGGGCGGCCTCAGTCCGTACGTCCAGACGCACCTGCGCCGGCCGCGCCTCGGCCGGTCGCTGTGCGGGGTGCGTACCGATCCTGGCGGGCAGGGCGAGGCGCTGACCGATGTGGGGTCTGCCCTGGCCGAAGCCGAACTCGGCTGGCTCTGCCGGGCGTGTGTGGACATGGCCCAGGCGATCGCGGTCGACCGGAACCGGCGCCGGCCGCGAATACTCCAGCCGTGACTCGAAACGAGACTTCATCACGGCCGGGGTGACCGAAGAACGTACGCGCCGAATCCGCCGAAGGCACCGCCACCGGTTCACATGACACCCGACTCGAAGCAGGAGCACATGCCCATCGTCCTCACCCGCGGCATCCCCGGCAGCGGCAAGACCACTATGTCCACCGCCCTCGTCGCAGACCACTCCAACCGCTTCATGCGCATCAACCGCGACGATATCCGCCGGATGTGCTTCGGCGGCGACGTCTATGCCGACCCCGGCCGGGCCCGTGATGAGGGCGAACGGATGGTTTCCCTCATCGAAGTCGCCTCCGCCCGGTATGCCCTCGAGCAGGGCTTCATCCCGGTCATCGATGCGACGAGTCTGAACCCCGGCTACCTGGTCCGGTGGACGGGCATGGCCGGCCTCCTGCAGACCCCGCTGGTGGTCTGGGATTTCCCGATCGGCATCGAAGAGGCCATCCGCCGCGACGCGGCTCGCCCCCATCCGGTCGGTGCGGACGTCATCCGCGCCATTGCCGGCGCTCACCTCGATGAGGGAGGCGCCTTGCCGGCGGTGCCGGCGGGTGCCCTCCGGGCCTCCGGTATCGAAGAGGTCATGGCGCTGGTCTCCGACACGGTCGGCGAGCCGGTCTGACCGGACCGAAACCGGTGAGGTGCCGGCAGGCGGCCCGTACGTCCCCGCCTGCCGGCAGTCCGACGACCGATTCGCCGCAGATGCGGGCCCGGGCCGGCCGGCCGCCGAACATGAGCCCCCCGCTACCCGAAGATCATCGGGAGGTCGTCGTCGTCCTCGGAAAGGGCGAGTTCGACGAGCACGGGCACGTGGTCGCTGGGGGCGTCGCCCTTGCGCTCGTTGCGGTGGATGACGGCATCCGTCACCTGTTCGGCGAAGGCCGCCGAGCCGAGCACGAAGTCGATGCGCATGCCCTCGTTGCGGGGGAACTTCAGCTGCTTGTAGTCCCAGTACGTGTACCCGGCGGGCACGAGTGGGCGCACGACGTCGGTGACGCCGGCGTTCTCGAGGGCGAAGAACGCCTCGCGTTCTGGCGGGGAGACGTGGGTGGATGCGCCGGGCACGACGGCGGGGTCGCCGTTGTCCTCGTCGAGGGGGGCGATGTTGAAGTCGCCCATGAGGGCGAAGGGCACCTCGGGGCGGCTGCTCGTCTCGGTGCGGGTGTACTCGGTGAGGGCGGCGAGCCAGTCGAGTTTGTACGCGTAGTGGGGGTCGTCGAGGGATCGGCCGTTCGGCACGTACAGGCTCCAGACGCGCACGCCGTCGACGGTCGCGCCGATCGCGCGGGCCTCCTTCGGCAGGTCGGGGCCGTCGTGGCTCTTCAGGAAGCCGGGCATGCCGGGGAACTCGGTCTCGACGTCGAGGATGGGGCTGCGGGAGGCGATGGCGACGCCGTTCCACTGGTTCAGGCCGTGGATCGCGAGCTCGTACCCGGCCTCGTCGAACGCTTCGGCGGGGAACTGCTCTGGCTTGCACTTGACCTCCTGCATCGCGAGCACGTCGACGTCTTCGCGCACCAGGAAGTCGACGACGCGGCCGACGCGGGTGCGGATCGAGTTCACATTCCAGGTCGCGATGCGCATGCCTCAAGCCTACGGGCGACCCCCGACGCGGTGCCGCCGCTACAGAACGACCATCGCCAGCAGGAACAGCACGGCCAGCAGCACGATGCCCACGAGCGGCACCCAGAACGCGATGCGGCGGAACGCGAGCAGCGCGACGGCCGCGATCGAGCCGACGAGCGAGATGATGCCGGGCGCGATGAGCATGGTCGTGGTGATGCCGTCGGTGCCGAAGAGGCATTCGGCCGAGTCGGCGCAGCCGGTGCGCGCGAAGGCGATGTAGGGCGCGGCGAAGGTGATGAGGGCGGCGAGGGCGACCATGATGAGCAGCAGCACGATCGAGACGATGAGATCCCAGATGCGCATGGGGCGGCGAGCGGGTTCCTCCGGCACGCGCGCTTCGGCGATCTCCGACAGCGGACCGTAGTCGTCGGCTTCGTCCCTGGCCATGCGCCCCCCTGTTCCGAGTGTTCCAGGCCGGGGGTGGATGCCGCAACGCGCCCGGCCCGGCAGGATGGAGCCTATGGGACTCCAGCTCGGCTACGCCGCCATGCTCGCGCAGTTCCCGCCGGCGGAGGCGGTGGAGCTGTCGGCGTACGCCGAACGGCACGGGTTCGACGGGGTGATGGCGGCGGATCATTTCCAGCCGTGGCTGCCGCAGCAGGGGCAGGCGTCGTTCGTGTGGAGCGTGCTGCCGGCGATCGCGGCGGCGACCAGGGGCGATTTCGGGCCGGGCGTGACGGCGCCGACGTTCCGCTGGCATCCGGCGATGGTGGCGCAGGCGTCGGCGACGCTCGCGGCGATGCATCCGGGCAGGCATTGGCTGGGGCTGGGTTCGGGCGAGGCGCTGAACGAGCATGTGGTGGGCGAGTACTGGCCGGAGGCGCCGGAGCGGATCGCGCGCATGTTCGAGGCCGTCGAGGTCGTCAAGAAGCTGTTCCAGGCATCCCGTGCGGGTCGCGACGCGAAGCATGCGGGGCCGCATTTCCGGCTGGAGTCGTCGCGGCTGTGGACGATGCCGGCCGAGCCGCCGCCGATCTTCGTCGCGGCGGGCGGGCCGGTGACGGCGAAGCGGGCGGGTCGCACGGTGGACGGGCTGATCACGGTGGATGCGCCGCCCGAGCGCCTCGAGGTGCTGCTGCGCCGCTTCCACGAGGGTGCGCGTGAGGCGGGGCGGGATCCGTCGACCCTCACCAGGGTGCTGCAGGTGCATCTGTCGTGGGCGGCGACGGAGGAGGAGGCGATGCGGAACGCGTTGACCGAGTGGCCGATCGGGGCGATGCGCTTCCCGCGGGCCGACATCCGTTCCCCGTTCGAGGTGGAGCAGATCGCCCGGCATGTGCGGCCGGAGGATTTCGCGGGGCGGATGCTGGTCTCGGCCGACCCCGAGGTGCACCGCCGCGAGCTGCAGCGCTACGCCGATCTCGGCTTCGACCGCATCTACCTGCACAACGTGGGCCGCAACCAGCGGGAGTGGATCGACGTCTTCGCTCGCGAGGTGCTGCCGAAACTGGCAGGGTAGAGCCTGAGCGGAGGGGGTTCGGGTGAGGTTCAGCGTCGAAGGGGTCGAGGGCATCGGCGAGATCGCCGCGGGCGACGACCTCGCCGGGATCATCGGGGCCGCAGTGCAGGTCGAGGACGGCGACATCCTCGTCGTCACGTCGAAGATCGTCTCGAAGGCGGAGGGCCGTGCGGTCGTCGCCGCCGACCGCGAGCGGGCGATCACCGAGGAGACGGTGCGCATCGTCGCGAGCCGCGCCTACGAGGGCGGGGTGACGCGCATCGTCGAGAACCGCCAGGGCATCGTCGGGGCGGCGGCGGGGGTGGACGCCTCGAACACCCCCGACGGAACGGTGCTGCTGCTGCCGCTCGACCCCGACGCATCCGCCCGCGACCTCTGCCTCGGGCTGCGTTCGATCACGGGCCGGCAGGTGGGCGTCATCCTTTCCGACACCCTCGGCCGCCCGTGGCGCGAGGGCCAGACCGATATCGCGATCGGCGCGGCGGGCGTGCACGTCTTCGAGGATCTTCGCGGGGGTGTGGATGCCGGAGGGCGCCCCTTGCAGGTGACCCTGCCGTGCACGGCCGATGAGATCGCCGCCGCTGCGGAGCTCGTGAAGGGCAAGGCGGCCGGGGTGCCGGTGGCGCTCGTGCGCGGCCTCGACCGCTTCGTGGGCGACCTGGACCTGCCGGGGGCGCGCTCGATCGTGCGCCCGGCCGACCGCGACCTGTTCCGTCAGGGCAGCGACGAGGCGTTCAACGACGGGTATCGCGCCGGATTCGAGGAGGCGCAGTCGGAGGGGCCGATCGAGACGGGCCCGATCCGGGTGGCGCCGGGGGACTGACGACGCGCGCGCGGCGATCCTTGCGGCTGCATTCGGGGCACCGATAGCCTGCACGAAGAATCCTCGGGGGAGGGGTGTCTCGTGCGTGCGGTTTCGGGCAAGGGGTGGATGCGGCGGCGCGGTCTCGCCGGAGCGGGCGGGGCCGCAGCACTGGCGCTCGCGTTCGCGGGCGTTGCACCCGCGGCGGCGGACGAGCCGGACAGTGTGATTCCGGTCGGCGCGGGCGACGCAAGGTACGTCGCTCTGACCTCGGACGGGAGTCGCCTATTCATCGCTACATGGGGCAACGGATTCTATGCCGTCGACCCGTTCGACGGGCCTATCGTCGAAGCATTCGGGCCGATGGGGGCAGGATCGGTGTCAACAGGTGACGACCCTCAGACGGTCTTCACGCTCGCTGACACGGTCGGGGTGTCCCGGTACGAGCACCACGCCTCGGGGTTCGAGGAGGAGTGGGCGACGTCACTGACCTATTGGCTGGGAACCGAGATCAACGTTCTGGCGCCGGACGGCCAAGTCGTATACGTCGCATCCCAGGATGGTGACTACGTCAGCAGAGTTCATGCGATCGACGCATCGACCGGAGAGATCTTGTGGTCATCACAAGACTTCGGGCCGAACACTCTGACCCGTGGCGTCCTGGTGGGCCAAACCCTCTATCTGACGCAGAACGAGGGCAACCGGGTCATCGCACTCAGCACAGTCACGCATGAGGTGACCGCCACCTACGATGTCTCCCTCCCATTCGCCATCGCCGCCGCGCCGGATGGCTCTGCCTTGTACACGACGGGGGAGAGCGCACTGACGAGGATCGACTTGGTCACCGGTGCCATGCTGAGCGCACCGATCGCCTGGGGTCGCAACGTCCTGGCTACCCCGGACGGAGCGCGCATCATCGTATCTTCGCTCGCACCGGACGAACGGGACCTGGCGGTGCTCGATGCCGAAACCTTGAGGTTCATCGGCACCGTCGAAACCGAGGCCGTTGTGGGCGGAACTGCGATCTCACGGAACGGCTCGGCCGTCTACGCGGTCACAGGGGAGGGCCAGATCGACGCGTACCAGTTCCTGCGGCCGGTGGTCGCGGCGGCGGAGCCGTCGTCGACGGAGGCGCCGGTGGGGGAGCCGGTGACGTTGACGAGCGGTGTGACCGGCAACTCGTACGAGTCGTTGCAGTGGCAGTCGCGTGCTCCGGGTGGTGACTGGCTCGATATCGAGGGCGAGACGGGCGACACGCTGGATGTGCTGGTCGAGGCGGAGGCGGTCGAGTATCGCCTGGTGGCGCGTTCGCTGCTGTTCGGCGACGTCGGGGGCGAGCCGGCGGTGGTGTCGCCGGCGGCAGAGCCGACGCCCACGCCGACCCCTGGTCCGACGCCGACCCCGACCCCGTGTCCGACCCCGCCGACGCCGCATCCGACTCCGGCGCCCACGCCGCCCCCGACGGCGTGCCCGGGCCCGGCGGGCCTGCCCGAGACGGGCGCCGGCACGGCATCCGCCGACGTCGCCCTGGCCGCTCTGCTGGCCGGGGCCGCACTGCTCGGCGTCGCCCTACGTCGCCGCACCCGCGCTGCCCGCTGACGGCGCCCCGAACTCCCGCCTGGCGCTCGGAGCATACGCGTCGAGCGGGCCGAACGCGGGCGTGCTTCGGCTACTCGGCGTTGCCGCGTGCGAGGCGTCGACGGCCGAGGATCGCGCCGGCCGCGCCGGCCAGCAGGAGACCCGCGATGACCGCGATGGGCAGGACGTCCGGACCCGTCGAAGGCAGTGTCGCGGTGGGCGCTGCGGTCTGGGTCGGCGGCACGGGCCCGGGAGCCGGCGTCGGGGCGGGCGTGGGGGTCGGCGTCGGCACGGGGCCCGCGATCGTGAACGACACCGGATCGGACGGCGCTGCGGCATCCACGACGCACGTGCTCAGGGCGGTCGCCGTGTAGGCGCCTGCAGCCAGCTGGGGGATGGGGGTCGTCCAGGTCTCGGTCGTCGTGTCGTTCTCGATCAGGAGGCTGCTGACGATCTCGCCGGAGGCGTCGTGGATGTCGACGATGACGTCGCACCCCGGAGTCGTTCCGCCGAGGGTGGTGGCGTCATCTCCGAGTTCGATGGTCGCTGCCGGCGGCCGGAAAGCCAGGGGCACGACCGGCGAGCGGAATCCGCTGGACTGGAAGGCCGCGATCGCGGCGATGTAGATCGGTTGCTGCCACGGAGCGTCACCGACGAGGTCTTGGATGTCTGCGGCGAGCAGTTGCATGGTCCAGGTTCCGTCGTCTTCGGCTTCGACGGTGTCGACGATCGTGCCGACCTCGCCCGGCGTGACGAAGCCGGCCGGCCGCTGGATGTCGGAGAGCTCGAGGGACACCTCGTCGAATGCCAGTCCGCTGCCCTCGACGTCGAGGACTCCGCCGGGCAGGGTGCCGTCCTCGGAGACGACCGCGTATGTCTCACCCGGAGCCGGCACGGGGCTCGTGATGTGGATGGGATGCTCGGGCTCGGCGGCGAGCGCCGGGGTCACGGCACCCAACGACAGCGCGATGCTCGCGGCCAGCACTCCGGCGAGACCGAATGACGATCTACTCGACACGTTCACAGAACCCCCTCATGGTAGGGGTTCAGGCTGTCCCCCTAAGGCGGCAGTATAGCGAGCATTCGTCGGGTGCTGTATTCGCGCTGCCACGGGTGCCGGGTGGCGCCGGTTCAGCTCTGCTCGCTGACGAGCACCGCGAGGGTGCCGGGCGCCAGGGCCTCGAAGGTGTGCGGTTCGTCGCCGCGGTAGACGAGGTAGTCGCCGGGTTCGAGCTCGGCGGGCGTCTCGGTCGGCCCGGCGAGGGCGCGGCCGGAGGCGAGCACGAGGTGTTCGACCGTGCCGGTCGGGTGCGGCATCGAGGCGCGCGGGGTGCCCGGTTCGCCCTCGAGCAGGTAGAGGTCTCGGCGCACGCCGGGCGTCCCGGCCGAGAGCAGCGTCGCCGAGTATGCGGCGGTCGAGGAGGCGATGGGGCTGCGTTCGCCGCGGCGGACGAGCACCGAGTCCGACGGCGGCGGATCCACGAGCACCGAGAACGGCACGCCGAGCGCGGTCGCGAGCGCCCAGAGGGTTTCGACGCTCGGGTTGCCGGTGCCGGCCTCGAGCTGCGAGACGGTCGCTTTCGAGACGCCGGCCTGCCGGGCGAGCTCCGACAGGCTGATCCCGGCACGGTGGCGTTCGCGGTGGAGGGCGTGCGCGATCCGTTCGACGGGTGACGTCATGGCGGCTACTCTACAAGACGTCCGTTCGGGTTGACGAACGGTTCGAGCGAGCGCAGACTGTTCACTGTGTCAAACGATCGTTCGCCGGTGGATGCCGGGTCGCGCCGCATCCACCCCCGCGACCTGCGCGATGCCTCCGGCATCGGCCTGGCGGTCGCCCTCGTCGCCGTCTCGTACGGCGCGCTCGCCGCCGGAGCCGGCTTTCCGCTCTGGCTCGTCGTCATCGTCGCCGCATCGGTGCTCGCCGGCGCGAGCGAACTCCTCTTCGTATCGGTCGTCGCCGCCGGCGGGGCCCCGCTCGTGGCCGCCCTCGCCGGCATCCTCGTGAACGTCCGCAACGGCATCTACGCCTACTCGGCCGGCGCGTTCCTCCGCGGCGGGCCGAGCCTCGCGCTCGCCGCGCACGTCGTCAACGACGAATCCGTCGCCCTCGCCCAGCACCGCACCGGGGTGCCGCGCCGCCGGGCCGCGTTCTGGGCCGCGGGCCTCGCGATCCTCATCGTGTGGCCGCTCGGCGCGATCGCCGGAGCCCTCCTCGGCGCCGTCGTCGACCCGCACGTGCTCGGCCTCGACGCCGCCCTGCCCGCGATCCTCGTCGCCATGGTGCTGCCCGCCGCCCGCGACCGCCGCGCCCTCGCGGCAATGCTCGCCGGCGGCGCGATCGCCCTGGCCGCCACGCCCTTCGTCGCGCCCGGCGTCGCGTCGGTGCTCGCCCTCCTCGGGCTCGGGATGCCCTGGCTCGCCGCACTCATGCGTCGCCGCGCGGCCGCCGCCCGCGGCCCCGTGAACCGCGCCCCAGGGCCCCTCTCCATTGTTCCGGGGGTCGAATCCCGTCACGATTCCGCCGATTCGCGCGAGAAGTTGGCAGGAAACGACCCCCGGAACGCTTCGGATCGCCGCTCCGACGGGAGCGCGGATGCCTGACCCGATGCTCCTCGTCGGCGTCGCCATGCTCGCCGTCGGCACCTACGCCACCCGCCTCATCGGCCTGCTCGCCGGTCGGCGCCGTGCGAAGCGGCTCGCCGTGGGTGCGCAGGGCACGGCCCGAGGCGGGAGCGCACCGGCATCCACCGGCGATGCCGCCGCCGTTCCGGCGCCGCCCCTTCCCGGCGGCGCCCCGGCATCCGCGCCCGACCTGCGCGGCGGCGCTCCGGCATCCACCCCCGAGACCGACGCGACGCCCGCGCGGCTCCGGCGCAGCGACCTCGTGGTCGTCGTGCTGCTCGCCGCGGTCGCCCTCACCGGGGCGGTCTTCGACGGCGCCGAGCCCGCCGGGTGGGCCCGCATCGCGGGTGTCGCCGTCGGCGCCGTCTGCGCGATGCTCCGCTGGCCCCTCGCGATCGTCATCGTCGCCGCTGCGGCGACGACCGCGCTGCTCCGCCTCGCCGGGGTCGGCTGAGGCCGGGCATTGCAGCTCGCCGCATGCTGAGCCATTCGCTCGTGGGTGCATCCGGGCGCCGAGCCCGCCCTACGGCGCGAACGCGATGAGCGGGCGCCCGGTGATCGGGTGCGTCGTCACGGCGGCGCGCACCCCGTAGACGGCGCCGATGAGCTCGGGCGTCAGCACGGCATCCGGAGCCCCGGCCGCGACCACGCGGCCGTCGGCGAGCACGATGAGGTGGTCGGCGTAGGCGGCGGCGAGGTTCAGGTCGTGCAGTGCGGCGAGCACGGTGAGCCCGCCGCGGGCGAGCTCGGCGAGCACCTCGAGGGCGTCGAGCTGCGCCCGCACGTCGAGGTGATTGGTGGGTTCGTCGAGGAGCAGCAGCGCGGGTTCCTGCGCGAGGGCGCGGGCGAGCACGACCCGCTGGCGCTCGCCGCCCGAGAGGGTGCGGAACCGCCGCTCGGCGAACGGAGCCGCGCCCGCCGCCGCGAGGGACTGCGCGACGACGTCGTGATCGCGGGAAGACGGGGCGCCGAGCACCGGGATGTGCGGGGTGCGCCCGAGCAGCACGACCTCGCGCACGGTGAGGTCGACGTCGCCGTCGGTCTGCTGTTCGGCGATCGCGATGCGGCGGGCGCGCTCCCGCCGGCGCATGCGGCCCAGGGCGTCGCCGCCGAGCGAGAGCGCCCCGGCATCCGCCCGCTCGATGCCCGCGACGAGGTGCAGCAGCGTCGACTTGCCGGCGCCGTTCGGCCCGACGACCGCGCCGAACGCGCCCACCGGCACGGTCGCGTCGATGCCGTCGATGATGAGCCGCCCCTCACGGGCGAACGCGAGCCGGTCGATGCGCAGCCCGCCTGCGCTCCCGCTCGAACCGTTCCGGGGGTCGAATCCCGCCACGGTTCCGCGCGATTCCGCATTCTGATGGCGGGAAATGACCCCCGGAACGGAACCCGACTGCTCAGCCGGACGCCCGGCAGCACCGGGTCCCGCAGCATCCACCCCGGCAGCACCGGGTCCAGCGGCATCCACCCGGGCTGCGCCGCCCGCGGCATCCACTCCGCGCCGGCCGCCGTCGGCCCGCCCGCTCACGCGATCCTCCGGTTCCGCACGAGCAGCAGGGCGAACACCGGCCCGCCGATGAGCGCCGTGACGATGCCGACGGGCAGCTCCCTCGGGTCGAACACGCTGCGCGCGAGGGTGTCGGCCCAGACGAGGAACAGGGCGCCGGCGAGCGCCGCGAGCGGCAGCAGGGCGCGATGCCGCGCCCCGGTGACCGCGCGCACCGCGTGCGGCAGGATGAGCCCGACGAACCCGATCGACCCCGAGACGCTCACGAGCGCGCCGGTGAGCAGGGCGGTCGCCGCGAGCAGGATCCATCGCACCTGCGTCACCGGCACGCCGAGCGCGGTCGCCTGCCGGTCGCCGAACGCGAACGCGTCGAGCGTTCCGGCGCTGAACAGCAGCGGCACGCCGACGACGAGGAGCGCCCCGCCGGCGATCCACACCGCATCCCAGTGCGCGCCGGCGAGCGAACCGAGCAGCCAGCCGAGGATCTCGCGGTAGCTGTCGCCCGTCGCCGACCAGAAGATGATGAGGCTCGTGAGGGCGCCGAGCACGCTCGACACGGCGAGGCCGGCGAGGATCGTGCGGCTCGGAGTGATCTCCCCGAACGCGCTCGCGAGGCCGAGCGTCGCCGCGAGCGCGGCCAGCGCGCCGGCGAACGCGGCGAGCGGCAGCGCGACGGCCGCGCCCAGGATGATGACGATGACCGCTCCGACGGATGCGCCCGACGACAGCCCGAGCAGGTACGGGTCGGCGAGGGGGTTGCGCGTGAGCGCCTGCATGATCGCGCCGCACAGGGCGAGGCCGGCGCCGACCGCGGCGGCGGTGAGGATGCGCGGCAGCCGCAGCTCCCACACGATCGCCTCGCGCACGGTCGACAGGGGCGATTCGGCGAGCCCGAGGCGGGCCAGGAAGCTCTGCCATACCTCGCCGGGCGTGAGGTCGGCGGGGCCGATCGCGATCGCGACGACGACGCTCGCGGCGAGCAGCAGCGCGAGCACGCCGGCGACGAGCCCGACGCGCAGGCCGCGGCGGGGTGCGGATGCCGCGCCGCTTCGGGGTGTGGATGCCGCGGGTGCGCCGGCACGGGGTGCGGATGCCGCGGGTGCGCCGCTTCGGGGTGTGGATGCCCTGGCGCGCCCGCTCCCGCTCGCATCGCCGCTTCCCGCGCTCCCCCCGCTGTTCCGGGGGTCAAATCCCGCCACCGAATCACCGATTTGCCCGGAATTGTGGCGGGATTTGACCCCGGAACCGAAATCAGGGCGGGTGCGCTGGGGGCGGGGGCGGGTGCGGGTGCGGGTGCGCCGGGTGCGGGCGCGCCCGCCGCGGGGGCAGCGCCCCCCGGCATCCGCACCCGGCGCTCGACGGTCATCCGAGGTCGAGCTCTCCGAGCTGGTCGACGAGCGAGGCGACGGCTTCGACGTTGCGCACGCCCGCCTCGCCGGTGGGGAACGGCAGCACGAGGTAGCGCCCCTCCTGCACGGCCGGCAGGGCGGCGGTCGCCGGATTCGACTCGAGCTGGCCGATCTTGCGTTCGGTCGTGCCCCAGGCGGAATCGATGAGGATGATCACGTCGGGGTTCGCGTCGGCGACGGCCTCCCAGCTGTAGCCGGTCCAGGTGTCGTGCTCGTCGGCGGCGACGTTCTCGAGGCCGGCCGAGTCCATGATGAGCTGCGGGGCTCCGATGCCGGCGCCGACGAATGCGGAGTCGGTGCCGCTCGAGAACCACAGGGCGCTGAGGCCGCGGTCGTCAGGGCGGATCGCGTCGAGCTCGCCCTGCAGACGTTCGACGAGCCCGTCGGCGGCGTCGTCGGCGTCGAAGATCGAGCCGACCTCGCCGATCTCGTCCCACAGGTGCTCCCAGGTGAACGGGTCGGGCTGGTAACCCTCCTCCTGGCAGGCGGCCGGCGACACGTAGCTGGCGATGCCGAGGTCTGCGAGGTCGGCGCGTTCGCCGGCGCCTTCGGCCGAGAGGTTCGACTCCCAGCCGGCGTAGACGAGGTCGGGTTCGAGTTCGAGCGTCGCCTCCTGCCCGGGCACCTTGTCGGAGACCACGGGCAGTTTCGCGGCGGCGTCGGCCCACTCCTCGGCGGCCGGCCCGTCGGAGAACGCGGTGCCCACGATGCGGTCTTCGAGGCCGAGCGCGAGGAGCATCTCGATCGAGGTCGACTTGATCGCGAGGACCCGCTCGGGGGCGGCGTCGAAGCTCGCCTCGAACCCGCAGTTGTCGATCGTGAGCGGGCCGGCATCCGAAGCCTCGGGGGCGTCGGCGGTGGCGGGCGCACAGGCGGCGAGAGCGAGCACGGCGAGGCCGGCGACGGCGGCGGATGCGGTGCGGCGGCCGGCACGACGAGTGGATGCCGGGGCGCCCCGGAACATGACGGGGCGAATGGGACGACGGGTCAACGAGACCTCCGGAACGGGCGCGCCGGGCGATCCGGGCACGCGGAAAACGGACGGTATGCGTGACCTGCGGCCCAAATCCAGGCCGTCGCATCCGGTCAAATCCGACCGGCGGTCTCGTCCTGCCAGCCTACTCCGCGCGGTGCGCATCCACCCCGTCGCGCGAACCCGCCAGACTGGGCGCATGACGCAGAACCCCGCCGACCTCTCCGCCGATCTCGACGCCCGGGCCCGCGAGCTCGACGCGCACGTCTTCCACTCCTGGTCGGCGCAGGCGCAGCACCCCTCGCTCGTGATCGCCAGCGGCCGCGGCTGCCGCGTGTGGGATCACGCCGGCCGCGAGTGGCTCGACGTCTCGAGCCAGATGGTTAACACGAACATCGGTCACCAGCACCCCTCGGTCGTCTCCGCGATCCGCGAGCAGGCCGAACTGCTGACGACCGTCGCCCCGGCGACCGTGAACCTCGCCCGCGGCGAGGCGGCCCGCCGCATCGTCTCGCATGCGCCTGCCGGCTTCCAGAAGGTGTTCTTCACGAACGGGGGTGCGGATGCCGTCGAGAACGCGATCCGCATGGCCCGGCTCCACACGGGCCGCGACAAGATCCTCTCCACGTACCGCTCGTACCACGGCAACACGGGCGCCGCGATCGTCGCGACCGGCGACTGGCGGCGCATCCCGAACGAGTTCGCGCGCGGGCACGTGCACTTCTTCGGCCCCTACTTGTACCGCAGCGAGTTCTGGGCGACGAGCCCCGAGCAGGAGGCCGAGCGCGCCCTCAGGCACCTGTCGCGCGTGATCGAGGCGGAGGGCCCGGCATCCATCGCCGCCGTCCTCCTCGAGACCGTGCCGGGCACCGCGGGCATCCTCGTGCCGCCGCCCGGCTATCTCGCCGGCGTCCGGGAGCTCTGCGACCGGCACGGCATCCTCCTCATCCTCGACGAGGTCATGTGCGGCTTCGGCCGCACCGGCCGCTGGCTCGCCCTCGACGGCTACGACGTGCGCCCCGACCTCATCACCTTCGCGAAGGGCGTGAACTCGGGGTACGTGCCGGTGGGCGGCGTGATCGTGTCGGAGCAGGTCGCGGCGACGTTCGACGAGCGCGTGTTCCCGGGCGGGCTGACGTACTCGGGGCATCCGCTCGCGATGGCCTCGATCGTCGCCGCCCTCGACGCGATGGAATCGGAGGGCATCGTCGACAACGCCCGCCGCATCGGCGCCGAGGCCATCGCGCCCGGCCTCGCGGCGCTCGCCGACCGCCACGCCGTCATCGGGGAGGTGCGCGGCGAGGGCGTGTTCTGGGCCATCGAGTTCGTCGTCGACCGCGCCACCCGCGAACCGGTGCCGGCATCGACGATCGCCCGCATCAAGGCGGCCCTCGTCGACCGCGGCGTGCTGCCCTTCACCGCCGAGAACCGCATCCACTTCGTGCCGCCGTGCATCGTCACCGCCGAGGAGGTCGACGAGGCGATCGCCGTGTTCGACGAGGTGCTCGGATCCACCGACTGGGCGCGTGCGTAGCGACCGAAATTTGTGAGATTCGGGCTCCGAAATTTGTGAGGTTCAGATACCGAAATTTGTTAGATAGAAAGTCCGAAATTTGTTAGGTTGAGACTGTGGCCTACCAGCGAAGGATCCTCGACGGCACGCTCGACGAGCTGTTCCCCGACCTTGCCGCGATTGCCTTGGAGGGAGCAAAGGGCGTCGGGAAGACCGCGACCGGGCGTGCGCGAGCCGAGACGACCTTCGCCTTGGATCGCCCTCGCGAACTCGAACTCGTGGAAGCGGATCTCGACCTTGTCGATGTCGCCACGCCACCGGTCTTCATCGACGAGTGGCAGCTCCTCCCGCCGGTGTGGGACCAAGTGCGCCGCGCTGTCGACGCAGACCGCACCGGTGGGCGCTTCCTGCTCGCCGGGTCGTCCACGGTCGCACCGGGCACCCGCATCCACTCGGGAGCAGGTCGCATCGTGCGACTCGTCATGCGTCCTCTCGCGTTCTCCGAACGCGCACTCGAGACTCCCGTCGTATCCGTTCGAGAGTTACTCGGAGGCGGACGCCCGGAAATACGGGGAAGCACGAACCTCACCCTGGCCGACTATACGGAGGAGATCGTTCGCTCCGGCTTCCCGGGCATCCGCGACCTCCCCGAGCGTGCGAGGACGATACAGCTCGACAGCTATCTCGCACGCATCGTCGATCGCGACCTTCCCGACAACGGGATGGCGGTCCGCCTCCCCGCGACACTGATGAAATGGCTCGCCGCGTACGGAGCGGCAACGTCGACCGATGCCTCATACACGGCGATTCTCGACGCGGCGACGGCAGGAGACGTCGAGAAACCCGCTCGCCAGACCGTCGACCAGTACCGCGACTACTTGCAGCGCATCTTCGTGCTCGATCCCGTACCGGCGTGGCTTCCCTCGTTCTCGCCTCTCCGGCGGCTCGCGAAGCGCCCGAAACACCACTTGGTCGATCCGGCGCTCGCCGCACGATCTGCCGACATCGATGCCGCCGATCTCCTCCGGGGTGCGGGGGAGCGTGTCGGGGCGACCGGAACCTGGCTCGGAGCCCTGTTCGAGTCATTGGTGACCCAGTCGGTGCGCGTCTATGCGGACGCCTGCGACGCCTCGGTCGGTCACCTGCGTTTGCACGACACTTCGCGTGAGATCGATCTCATCGTGGAGGGGCGGGGGAGGCGGGTCCTTGCGATCGAGGTCAAGCTCGCGGCGACGGTCTCGGATCAGGATGTGCGGCATCTGAATTGGTTGCAGGAGCAGCTGGGCGATCGTGTCGTCGACCGGGTCGTGGTCACGACGGGCGAGTACGCGTATCGCCGCAGAGACGGCGTGGCCGTCGTTCCGCTCGCGCTTCTCGGCCCGTGAAGTGGATGCCGCGGCCTATCGCGCCCGCCGGTACTCGGTGACGAGCACGCCGTCGCCGTAGACGGTGCTCGTCTCCAGCGACCAGGCGCTCATGTCGGGCGTCTCGGTCCAGAGGCGGCGGCCGTGGCCGAGGATGACGGGGAACGTCATGAGGTGCAGCCCGTCGACGAGGTCGGCGGCGATCAGGGCCTGTGCGAGCGAGATGCTGCCGGCGACCTGGATCTCGCCGTCGATCTCGGCGCGGACGCGTGCGACGCTCGTGGCGAGCCCGCCGCCGAGGACGGTCGTGTTGTTCCAGGCGGGTTCCGCGAGGGTGGACGAGACGACGTACTTCGGCATGCCGTTGTACTTGTCGGCGAGTTCGCCCTCGTACTGCGGCCAGGCCTCGGCGAAACCCTCGTAGGTGGTGCGGCCGAGCAGCAGTGCGGCCGAGCCGAGCGCTTCCTCTTCCTTGTAGCGTTCACCCTCCTCGCCGCGGTCGAAGCGGAAGCTCCAGTCGGGGTATTCGAAGTCCTCCCCGCCGGGCGCCTCGACGACGCCGTCGAGCGAGATGAACTCGGTGATGACGATGCTGCCCATGATCAGGCCTCCCCGGGCGTGGAACGGATGAAGTCGCGAAGCGCCCCGGCGAGCACCTCGGCGTCGGCGCTGTGGTTCTCGCCCGGCACGAGCTGCAGGGTGGCCGTCGGCACGTGCTCGGCGACGGCGCGGGCGCCGGCGGCCATGACGGGCCAGGTATCGGCGCCGTGCATGACGAGCACGGGCACGTCGACCCGGTTCCAGCGATCGGCCGCGAGCGGGCGGCCCGACATGGCGTCGCCGACGTTGCGGGCGTCGTAGGCGAGCGTCGGGGCGATCGCCTCGAGCACGGCCCAGCCCTCCGTGTCGGAGCGGATGCCGGCGACCATGTCCTCCGGCAGCCCGACGGCGACCGTGAGGAAGGTCGTGACGGCGTCGCCCGGGCGGCCGTCGGCGACGGCCTGTTCGAGGCGTTCCGTGTAGTCGTCCGGGAACGGCGGCCGCAGCGCGTCGTCGACGAGCGCGTTCGGTTCGAAGAGCGCGAGGCGCGCGACGGGCACGGCGCCGGCCTGCACGGCGTTCAGGGCGAGATTGCCGCCCGACGACCACGCGAACACGGTCGCGGGTCGCCCGCCGCCACCGTGCTCGATGACGGCGGCAAGGTCTTCGAACTCGCGCTCGACCGCGTACGGGGCGGTGTCGCCGCTCCCGCCGCGGCCGCGGCGGTCGTAGGAGATCACGCGGAAGCCGTCGGCGAGCAGCCGCGAGATCTCGGCGTCCTCGGCGGTGATGGCGCGGTATGCGGTCGCGCCGTCGACGATGACGATCGGCTCCCCGTCGCCCGTCGCGGTGTATGCGATGGCGGTGCCGTCTGCTGAGGTGGCGGTGTGTTCGGTCATGTCCTCAGGCTAGGAAGCGGACGGTCCGTCGGGCTTGTACAGGAGCGACAGGGCGCTCTGCTGCCCGTCGCGAAGCGGCTCGCCGGCCGCGGCCCCGCTCGCCGTGGCCTGCAGCTGCGTCGCCGTGCGCCCGATGAAGCGCAGCAGCGACCGCGCGAGATGCGGCTGGTCGTAGTAGCCGAGGCGGTGCGCGACGTCGAGGGGCGCCGCGCCGTCCGCGATCAGCACGGCCGCCTCGCGGGCGCGCTGGATCTGCCGGATCGACCCCTGCGTGAGCCCCGTCGACGCGGCGACGCGCCGCTGCACCGAACGCGATCCGACCCGGGCGATGCCGCCCCAGACGACCTCGTCGACGAGCGGATCCCGCACGAGCGTCCCCGCCCGCACCAGCCGCCGCACGAAGGCCTCGGCGTCGTCCGGCTCCGGGATCTCCCACTCCTCGCCGCCGAGCTCGAAGCTGCGGCCGGCCACGCGCGGGCTCTCGATCTCATCGTCCACGAGCCGGGCGACCGGCAGGTGCGGCATCGAGGCGCCGTGCGCGAAGGCGATGCCGAACGACTCTCCGTCGCCCGAGATCTCCGCGGTGGATGCTGCGGTCTCCGGCCCCCGAAGCGCGACGTGCCGGGTGCCGCCCTCCTCCCAGAAGACGAGTTCCCAACTCGTGCTCGCCACCGAGGTCATGCGGGTCTCGCCCGTCGTGCGGCCGCGCCACACACGCGCGATGTACGGCGAATCCGAGGCGCGATGCTCGCTCTCGATGGGCACGGATCCCTCCCGGCTGCTCGGGTTCACACGCTACGTCGCGCCCCGCACGGCCTCAACGGGTGGGTGCCGTTCGTCACGCCGCCGGCCGCGGCCCCGGGGCCGGCGTGCTCCGAACGCAGGCCGCACCGCCCAGGGGCGGTCGATTCGGCCTGCGTTCGGTGCCGCCCGGTCGATCCGGCCTGCTTCCGCGACGCCGCGGCGGGGCGGGAGCCGTCAGCGGCGCGAGCGCGCGGCGAAGGCCGCGATGCGCGCCTCGGCGTCGGGCGTGACGAAGGCTGCGCCGATGGTGCGCGCCTCGTCGTCGAGCGAGGCCTGGAAGTCGCGTGCGGCGCCGGCGTGCACGAGGCGCTTGGTCTGGCCGTAGGCGGCGGATGCCCCGCTCGTCCACACCGCGGCGAGCTCTTCGGTGCGCGCGGCGAGCGACTCGGGGGCGACGACCTCGGCGACGAGGCCCCAGTCGAGCGCGGTCGCCGCGTCGAGCATGCGGGGAGTGAGCAGCAGCTCGAGCCCACGGCGGATGCCGACGGCCTCCGGCACGAGGGTCGATACGCCGCAGTCCGGGGTGAGCCCGATGTCGGCGTACTTGCCGGCGAAGCTCGCGGCTTCCGAGGCGATGACGACGTCGGCGACGAGCATGAAGCCGAGCCCGCCGCCGGCGACCGGCCCCTGCACGGCGGCGACGATGGGCACGCTCGATTCCCGCAGCAGCCGGTGGCCGTCGTGGATCGCATCGGCGAGCCCGGCGACGATCTGCCGGGCGTCGCCTTCGAGCGCCGACATCGCGACGACGTCGCCGCCGGCGCAGAATGCGCGACCCGCGGCATCCAGGATCACCGCGCGGATGTCGTCGCGGCCGGCGACCTCGGCGCCGATCTCGCGCCAGCGGTGCGCGGCGGCGGGATCGATCGCGTTCAGCCGTTCGGGCCGGTTCAGGGTGATGCGGGCGAGGCCGTCGGTGACGTCGAAGAGGATGGGGTCGCTCATGCGCCGAGTCTAGGTGCGCCTACCCATCCGCGTGGGCGGCGGCGATGCGTTCGGCGCGGGCGACGATGACGTCGAGCACGGTGCGCACGGCGAGGCGTTCGGCGGCGTCGGGCCGCATGAGGGCGACGACCTGCCTGGCCGAGGTGACGCCGCGCAGGGGGCGGAGCACGACGCCGGGGCTGGCGGATCCGGTCGTGTACCGGGGGATGAAGGCGATGCCGTGCCCGGCTTCGACGAAGGCTTCGATCATGCGCATGTCGGAGAGGCGCTGGCCGACGCGGATGCGCCGACCGGCGGCCTGTTCGATCGAGTGCAGGATGCGTTCGAACGGAAAGCCGCTGGGTACGGCGATCCAGGTCTCGTCGACGACGTCTTCGGGGGTGAGGGCGGCTTTGGCGGCGAGCGGATGCCCGGCCGGCACCCCGATGTCGAGGGGTTCGACCATGAGCGGCACGGCCTTCAGGCCCCGGCCGCCCCAGGGCAGTTCGCCGGGCATCTGGTGGGCGAGGACGATGTCGTAGTCGGCGGTGAGGGCCGGGAATTCGGCGAGTTCGGGGTCGAGGTCGGTGCAGCGCACGACGAGCCCTGTGACCTCGGAGAGTTCGGTGATGACGCCGGGCAGGAGGGTGGCGCCGGCGGTGGGGAAGGTGAGCACGGTGACCTCGCCGCTCGGGTGGTTGCGGAACTCGTCCCAGACGGCGGATGCGCGTTCGAGGGCGACGGCGACGTCGGTGGCGGCGCGGGCGAGGGCGAAGCCGGCGCTGGTGAGGGCGAGGCCGCGGCCGCTGCGCTCGGTGAGGGGCACGCCGGCTTCGCGTTCGAGCACTTTCAGCTGCTGCGAGACGGCCGAGGGGGATCGGCCGACGGCGTCGGCCACGGCGGTCACGCTGCCGCGTTCGGAGAGTTCGCGGAGCAGGTCGAGACGCTTCACATCCATGAAGAAAGTCTACAAAGACAATGAAGGAGCATGAGATTGTGCTGAATGGTTTTTCGCGTCAGAATGGAAGCACATCGGCACGGAACCGGCCGGAAACCCCCACGCAAGATCCTGAAAGGAGCCACGCATGATCGCATTGCTCATCGTGCTCGGAGCGCTCGCCGCATCCGCCGCAGCCGGCACCCTCGTGGTCACCGCGCGCGACGGGTACCGCCGGACGCCGAAGGCGGACTTCGCCCGCGTCTGATCGCCGGGCGAGATCGGGTTCGACCCGATCGAAGAGCCGTCGCGCGGGGGAGGGACACCCCGCACGGCGGCTCTTCCCTTTTGCACGCGTGACGCGCTAGCGTGACGTTTGGGGCGTCTCGTCGGGGGCGGGCGCGCCGCTGGGGAGGGACCATGGCGCACGTGGTGGCGACCGGGGCGGGCAAGGCCATGATGGCCAGGCGCAACGACCCGACGCACGATTACATCCTGAAGCTCACGGGCAAGGACCGCCCGCGCGTGCTGTTCCTCGGCACGGCGACGGGCGACGAGGCCGACTACATCGTGAGCTTCTACGGCACCTACGACTCGGATCGGTGCGCGCCGCACCATCTGCGGCTGTTCCATCGCGAGCTCGACGACATCGAGACCTTCGTGAGGGGGTTCGACGTCATCCACGTCGGCGGCGGCAACACGGCCAACATGCTCGACGTGTGGAAGCGGCAGGGCCTCGACGACATCCTGCGGTCGATGTGGGCCGACGAGTCGTCGAACACGGTCTTCACGGGCGGGTCGGCCGGCGGCATCTGCTGGTTCGAGGGCGGCACCACCGACAGTTACGGGCCGACGCTGCAGATCCTGCCCGAGGGGCTGGGCTTCCTGCACGGCAGCTTCTGCCCCCACTACGACGCCGAAGACCAGCGGAAGCCCATCTTCCACCGTGCCCTGCTCGACGGAACGCTGAGCGAGGGCTTCGCCGTCGGCAACCTGCAGTCGCTCCATTTCGAGAACGGCGAGTTCGTGACGGCCATCAGCCCGGTCGAGGACCCGCTCGCTCTGCAGGTCGAGGCCGTCGACGGCCGCATCGTCGAGTCGGCGCTGCCGACCGTCATCCTCTCGGGCACGGGCCCGATCGCGAAGGGACCGAGCGCATGAACGACAACATCTGGCTCCTCATCGCCGAACTCCTCGTGGTCGTGCTCGCCATCTACATGGGCACGCGCACCTCCGGCATCGGCCTCGGCGTCTGGGGTCTCGTCGGCGTCGCGGTGCTCGTCTTCGGCTTCAGCGTGGAGCCCGGCGATGCCCCGGTGGATGCCGTGTTCATCGTCATCACGGTGATCACCGCCGCATCGGTGATGCAGGCGGCCGGCGGCATCGACTGGATGGTCTCGGTCGCCTCGAAGGTGATCCGCTCGAGGCCCAAGAGCATCGTGTTCCTGGCTCCGGCGATGTCGTTCCTGTTCACGGTCGGCGCCGGCACGGGCAACATCTACTACCCGCTGCTTCCGGTCATCTACGACGTCGCCTACCAGCAGAAGATCCGCCCGGAGCGGCCGCTGGCGATCGCGGCCGTCGCCAGCCAGGTCGGCATCCTGTGTTCGCCGGTGTCGGCGGCGACGGCGTCGATGGTCGTGCTGCTTTCACCGAGCGGGGTGGATCTCGGCAAGCTCCTGCTCATCATGTGGCCGGCCTCGATCATCGGCCTGTTCGTCGCGGCCCTCTTCATGCTGCGCCGCCACAAGGATCTCGACGAGGACCCGGAGTACCAGCACCGTCTCGAGGAGGGCCTCATCAAGCCCCCGCAGGAGGATGTGCACGCCAAGAAGCTGCCGAAGTCGAGCGTGATCTCGGCGGCGATCTTCCTGGCCGGGGTGGCGTTCATCGTCGTCATGGGCCTGTTCGAACAGATCCGCCCGGTCGTCGGCACCGATGACGACGGCAACCCGGTGCGCGTCTCGGTCGTGATGATCATCCAGGTCACGATGGGTGTGATCGCGGCCCTCATCTTCATCATCTGCAAGGTGAAGGCGAAGGACGTGCCGGCGCAGTCGACGTTCCCTGCGGGCATCGTGGGTGCGATCGCCCTGTTCGGCATCGCGTGGCTGGCGAACACCTTCGTCGCCGAGAACAACACCCTCATCGTCGGCGGCCTCGGCCACTTCGTCGAGGGCGGCACGGCGTTCGTGGGCGCGCTGCTGTTCGCGCTGGCGATGTTCCTGGTCGCCACCCTCACGACGAGCCAGTCGTCGGCGACGAACGCGATCGTGCCGATCGGCCTCACGATCGGCCTGCCGGCCTCGCTCATGGTGGGTCTGTGGCCGAGCGCGATGGGCATCTACACGCTGCCCGCAAACGGCAGCCAGGTGGCGACGGTCGCGTTCGACCAGACGGGGTCGACCCGCATGGGCAAGTTCGTGCTCGACCACTCCTTCCAGCTGCCGAACCTGATCTACATGGGCGTGGCGATGGTCGTGGGGGTGCTCCTCTCGCTCGTCATCGTGGCGTGAGGGCGGTGCGGATGCCGGGCCGCGCCGGACCGGGGGTGCCGCGCTGATGGCCGAACCCGTCGATCGCGCGGTGCTGCGCCGATTCCTCCTCGGATTGGCCGAGGGGATGAACGCGGCGCGCGCCTCGGTCGAGCAGACGCGCGAGACGATGGGCCGGGTCGCACGCGCCTACGGCGAGGGCGGCACCGACTTCGTGGTGCTGCCGACGCTCATCCTGGTCCAGACGGGCGACGGAGACGAGCGGCGCCTGAGCATGCGCTCGGCGACCACGGCGAACTTCCGCTTCGACCAGGTCGACGCGCTGTACCGGCTCATCGCCTCCGCCGAACGGGGCGGCATAGACCCGGCGGCCGGCATCCGCCGCCTGAACGAGATCGGTGCGATGCGCCCGCACTTCGGCTGGGTGCTGCGCACGCTCGGGCATGCGATCCTCACCGCGGGGCTCGCCCTCATGCTCGTGCCTTCGTGGCAGTCGCTGGCGATCGCCGCGGTGCTCGGCGGGCTGCTCGGCGCCCTGAAGCTCGTGCGTTCGCAGGCGCTGCAGCTCGTGCTGCCCGTGGTCGCGGCGTTCGTGAGCGCCCTGGCGGTATTCCTGATCGCCCTGCATTTCCCGGTGGGCGATCCGATCCGCGTGCTCATCGCGCCGCTGGCGACCTTCCTGCCCGGCGCGTTGCTCACGACCGGCACGATGGAACTCGCCGAGAAGCAGATGGTCGCCGGCGCCTCGCGGCTCATGATGGGTCTCGTGCAGCTCGCCCTGCTCGCGTTCGGGATCATCGCGGCCGGCACGATCGTCGGCGTCGCCGACGACAGCTATGAGCCGGCGAAAGGCGCCGCGCAGCTGCCGTGGTGGGTGCCGGTGATCGGCGTCGTGCTGTACGCCGTCGGCACCTACTTGCACCATTCGGCGCCGGCGCGCACCTTCGGCTGGGTGCTGCTCGTCCTGCTCGTCGCGTATGCGGCGCAGACTCTCGGCTCACTCGCGGGCGCCGCGGTGAGCGGCTTCGTGGGGGCGTTGGCGATGACGCCGCTCGTGCTGTGGATCTCGGGGCTGCCGCGGGGGGTGCCGTCGCAGCTGACGTTCCTGCCCGGCTTCTCGCTGCTCGTGCCGGGCTCCGCCGGCGTCATCGGGCTGACGTCGGCGGTCGGCGCCGCGGGCGGCCTCGGCGACTTCGCGGCCGCGATGGTGTCGGTGATGTCGATCGCGCTCGGCGTGCTCATCGGTACCGCCCTGTTCCGGGTGGCACGCACCGGCGCCGAGGAGCTCTTCCACATCGACATGCCGGCCGAAGGGCCGCCGCACCCGTGGCAGCGCCTCGCCACCGCATTCTCCCGGCCCTTCCTCGGGCGCCGTAGGCGGCGTCGGCTGCGACTGATCGGGAATTCACAGCAAGGCCGGAGCGGATCCGCACCGAGCGGCGCGCCGCCCGCCGATTCCGAGGGCGCGGCGCCGGCAGCGGGCCCCGGCATCCACTCGCCCGAAGACGCTCGCTGAAACCGACCCCTCGACTCCCGGGCTTCCGCACGTAGAGTATTGGGCGTGACGGACACCCGAACCGAGCTCATCGCCGCCATCGCCCGCGACGCGGTCTTCCACGGCGATTTCACGCTCACGAGCGGCAAGCAGGCCAGTTTCTACGTGGACCTGCGAAAAGTGGCGCTCGATCATCGGGTGGCCCCGCTCATCGGACAGGTCATGCTCGACCTCATCGCCGACGTGCCCGACGTCGACGCGGTGGGCGGCATGACGATGGGCGCGGATCCGATCGCGGCGGCGATCCTGCACCAGGGCGCCGCACGCGGTCTCGCCTACGACGCCTTCGTCGTGCGCAAGGAGCCCAAGGACCACGGCCGCGGCCGCCAGGTCGAAGGCCCCGAGCTCGCAGGCAAGCGCGTCATCGTGCTCGAGGACACCTCGACGACGGGCGGCTCGCCGCTCAAGGCGATCGAGGCGCTGAAGAAGGTCGGCGCCGAGATCGCAGCCGTCGCGGTCGTCGTCGACCGCGACACCGGAGCCCGCGAGACCATCGAGGCCGCCGGCTACCCGTATCTGTACGCGATCGGGCTCGAGGATCTGGGATTGGCTTGAGATGACACACGACGACGAGCGCGGAACGGGGGCGGACTGGCTGCTCGGGCAGCTCGGCGGGGGCGACCCCGCCGGGGCTCCGCCCGCAGGTCGCCCGGCAGCACGCCCGGCCGAACCGAGGGCGCATCGGCACGAAGAAGTGCTCGACTGGTTCTCGGTCGCCGACGAGGCGCCCCGGCGCGAGGCGCCGTCGTTCCCGCCCGTCGGCCGCGGGGAGGCCCGCCGCGCCGAACGCGGCACACCCATCCCGCCGCCGCCCGGCGCGCCGGATGCGACACGGGCCGTGCCGACGGGCCCCGCCGAGCCGCAGCGGCGCGCTCCGGCGCGACCCGGCTTCCCGGCCGGCGGTCCGTCTTCCGCCGCCGCGGCCGGTGCGCCCGCCGCGTCCGGCTCGCAGTCCGGCTTCCCGGGCGTCGTTCCCGCCGACCGGGCGCAGCCCGGCCCCGCCGCCGATCCCACCTCGCCCGAGCCGATCCGCGGCCGTCGTCAGCAGGAGGCTCCCGCCGAACGCGGGCGCCGCGCCGAAGCCCCAGCCCGAGGCCAGGGCGGCCCCGGCTCGCCGTTGCGACCCGAGTGGGCCGAGCCCCGCACGCCGAGTGCCGGCCGGCCGGGCTCCGCTCCGGGGGCCGCCCCCGCCGCGGGGGCTGCCGCACCGGGCTTCGCCGCACCGGGTGCCCCGGCTGCGAGCGCCTCAGTTGCGGGCTCCGCCGCTGCGCACGGCGCCGCCGCATCCACTCCCGCACCGCCGCCGCCCGCCGGCCGAGCCGAAGCCCGGCAGACCCCGCCGGCCTGGCCCGACTGGGCGCGCGACGCGGCCTCGGCTGCCGCTCCTCCTGCGGCCGATGCCGAAGCCATGTTCCGGCCGGGGGATCGCCGGCAGGCCGTGAGCCGCGCAGAGGCGCGCCGCACGGCCGAGACGAGCGAACCCGCGCAGACGCAGTCGATCCCGACGCAGCGCCCCGGGCGCCGCGCAGCCGGCGAGGGCGAACGCCCCGCCCCCGTCGTGCCTCCCACTTGGAACCCGCCGGCCGCGTCGGCTCCCGTGGCCCCTGCCGCCGCGCCGGCTCCCGCCTGGAACGATGCCCCGAGCATCCCGGATCGTCCCGCCCCGACCCCGGCTGCGACGGGCGGATCCGGGTTCGACGACGAGCTCTGGGCGGCCTTCGCGGAGGCGGACGAGGCTCCCGCGGCGTACGAGGCCCCTACGGCGTACGAGCCCCCGAAGCCCGACCCGAAAGACGACATCTGGGCGATGTTCAGCGGTGATCCGGCCGAGGCCGAACCGCAGGTGCGCCGCAGCAGCTACGAGACGGCGGATGAGCCGGCCGTCGAGGCCGACCCGCGCTCCGCGTTCGGATACGCGAACCAGGAGCCGGCGTCCGCTTCGCCGTACGGCGCCCCGGTCGACCGTTTCGCCGACGACCCCTTCCGCACGGATGCATACGGCGCGCAGGACGGCTACGGCGCCGGGCAGCAGTTCGGCACCGACGGGTACGACACCGGGCAGCACGCCGAGCAGTTCGGCACCGACGGATACGACACCGGGCAGCAGCTCGGTACCGAGCAGTTCGCGTCCGGGCAGTTCGGCACGCAGCAGTTCCCGGCACCCGGGTATGCGCCGGCGCAGGACGCGGCCGGCGGTTCGTCCGACCCGTACGGCCGGGCCGACGGGTCCGCGGAGCAGCCGTGGAACGCGCAGGGCGGCGAGGATCCCTTCTCGGCGCTCGCCGGATGGGGCGATGAGGCCGTCGCCGATCCTTCCGCCGGCGACCAGTACCGACGCGCCGAGCAGTGGGCCGAAGAGGCCGCCGAGACGCGGATGATCCCGACCGTGCGGCCCGAGCCGGCGGTCGAGGAGCCGCCCGTCGAGCCGATCCGTCGTGCGTGGTCCGAGCCGGTGGCCGAGGAGCCGCCGGCCGAACCGATCCGACGCGCCTGGTCCGAACCGCGATACGACGACGGCGACCCGTCGGTGTCGGAGTACGGCGCATTCGGCGGTGCGCCCGCCCCGAGCCCCGCGGAGGCGCCGGCCGCCGATCCCGGGTTCAGCTGGGGCATCGTGCCCGACCCGAACGCCGGCGACCCGCTCGCCGATCAGCCCGACGGCGGAGACCGCTGGGCCCGGTACTCGGGGGCTGCGCCGGATGCGCGCGGCTGGACCCCTGAGACGCCCGAGCCCGCGGACGACGCCGGGTGGCGCGAACCGCAGGCGTGGGGCGACGCGCCGGCGGAGCAGCCGGTCGACGGCGCCGCATGGAACGAAGGCGCCGCCTGGGATGACGGCACTGCCTGGAACGACGGCACGGACGCCGGCTGGAACGCCGGAGCACCCGCGGACGAAGACGCCGCCTGGAACGACGGCACGGCGCAGAACGATGACTCTGCCTGGAACGATGACGCCCCCTGGGGCTCCGCGACCGAGCCGAACACCGGCGGTGCGTGGGACGACGCCCAGCAGGGCTGGGCGCAGCAGGCCGACCCGCAGCAGGCGGGCTGGGACGACCGGCAGGGCGACCCGCAGACGTGGAACGACCAGGGCTGGCAGGACGAGCAGGGCGGAGACGCCCAGGGCTGGCAGGGCGCCCAGGGCCCGCAGGGCTGGCAGGACGCCCCGGGCTGGCCGGACGAGCAGACCCGGCAGGGCTGGCAGGACGAGACGGGCCGGCAGGCCGAACGCGGCTGGCCGGCCGGCAACGAGCCGCAGCAGGACTGGCAGGCCGAGCAGGACTGGCAGATCGAGCAGCCGTGGCGCCCCGAGGACCCGGACGCGCCGACCGCGGGCTTCGAGATCCCCGGCCGCGACCGGCCGCTGCAGGACCCCTTCGCGCATCTGCCGGCCGATGACGGCTTCGGCGACGACGCGCGCACGCGTGCGATGCCCGCGTACTCGGGGTCGGCCGCCGCAGCGTTCGACGGATACGACGCGGCCCCGGCCGGCGGAGCATACGGCGCGGCCCACGGCAGCCCGGCCCGAGACGAGCCCGTTGCCGGCGGTCTCTTCGACTCCCTGTTCGCCGACACCGGCGTCAACAAGATCGTGAGCCCCGCCGAGTCCGGGTACCCGGCATCCGACCGCGTGAACGCACCGGGCGGCCGTGGGAACGGATTCGGCGCCTCGGGCGGCGACGGCGGGTACGGCGACGGCGGCTACGGCCAGGCGGGCGGATACGGCGAACCGAGCGGCGGCGGAGCCGCCGACGGCTTCGACTTCCTCATGAGCGGCGGTGCGGGAGGCGACGGCGCGTCCGGCGGCTACGGCGGCGCCCCCGGCGGCTACGGCGGCGCCCCCGGCGGCCGCGGCGGATTCGGCGCCCAGCGCGGCTCCGGCGGCGGAGGGTACGACCAGGGCGGCTACGGCGGTCAGGGCGGCAACGGCGGCCGCGGCGGATACACCGGCGGCCCCGGCGGCGGCCCCGGCGGTTCCGGCGACGACGGCGACGGCAAGCGCACGCAGAAGATCCTGCTGTGGGTGGCCGGCGGCCTCGTCGGCATCCTCGTGCTCGTCGGCCTGTTCTGGCTCGGCTCGACCCTGGCCGGCGGCGGCAAGGCGCCCGCGAGCGACGCTGCGAGCTCCGAGGACGCCGGGCCCGCACCCGAGCCCACGGAGCCGCTCGGCGAGGGCGAGCACGCCTGGGACGAGTTCTTCGGCGGCGAGTGCGTGGATCCGTACACCGACGCGTGGGCGGCCAGCTTCACGGTCGTCGCCTGCGATCAGCCGCACGCCGCGCAGCTCGTCTACCGCGGCACCGTCAGCGACGACCCCGAGGCCGCCTACCCGGGCGACGAGGAGCTGCGGGGCCAGATCAGCGGCCTGTGCACGGCCGAGGGCGTGCTCGACGTGAACGCGATCGCCGGCATGGAGGACCTGCAGGTGCAGGGCAGCTACCCGGCGAAGGCCGAGCAGTGGGATGCCGGGGAGCGCGACTACTACTGCTTCGCGAACCGTTCGAGCGGCGAACCCCTGACGGCGAGCATCGCCGGCCCCGGCCCCGCCGCCCCCTGATCGGCGCACTGCCGCTCCTCGGCGGCCGTGCCCCGATCGGATGCCGGCGGGTGCGGGCGCGCCCCGGCATCCACTCGGGGAAGATGCTCAGTCGCCCTCGACGAGTTCGGAGACCCCAGAGAGCACCTCGTCGGGGCGGAACGGGTATTTCTCGATCTCGGATTCGTCGCTGATGCCGGTGAGCACGAGCAGGGTGTGCAGGCCGGCCTCGATGCCGGCGACGATGTCGGTGTCCATGCGGTCGCCGATCATGGCGGTGTTCTCGGAGTGCGCGCCGATCTTGTTCAGCGCCGAACGGAACATCATCGGGTTCGGCTTGCCGACGACGTAGGGCTCGCGCCCGGTGGCCTTCGTGATGAGGGCGGCGATGGCGCCCGTCGCCGGCAGCGGCCCGTCGGGGCTCGGCCCGGTCGCGTCGGGGTTCGTGACGATGAAGCGCGCGCCGCGGTCGATGAGGCGGATCGCCTTCGTGATGGCCTCGAAGGAGTAGTTGCGGGTCTCGCCGACCACGACGAAGTCGGGCTTCGTCTCGGTCATGATGTAGCCGGCCTCGTGCAGGGCGGTGAGGATGCCGGCTTCGCCGATGACGAACGCGGAGCCGCCGGGCACCTGCTGCTTCAGGAAGTCGGCGGTCGCGAGCGCCGACGTCCAGATGCGCTGCTCGGGCACGTTCAGACCGGATGCGCGCAGCCTGGCCGAGAGGTCACGGGCGGTGAAGATCGAGTTGTTCGTCAGCACCAGGTAGGGCGTACCCGCCTCCTCCCACTGCTGCAGCAGCTCGGCGGCGCCCGGCAGGGCGTGGTTCTCGTGCACGAGCACGCCGTCCATGTCGGTCAGCCAGGCTTCGACCTCGTCGCGTCGTCCCATGACCCCAGCCTATGGCGCGGGCCGTGGGCCGTCAGCGGTGGATGCGTCGGGTGCGGTGGTGTTCACGCAGCGTTCGCCCGGCGAACGCGAGCAGTGCGAAGCCGGCGGCGATCATCGCCGGCGGAATGAGTTCCCCGAGCACCATGTCTTCCCCCATGCGGCCGCACCCCCCCGGTGCGTCGCCCGCGCCCCCAGCCTATCGGCGCGCGGGCCGGTCGAACAGAGGAGATCAGTCGGCCGGGACGAGCCAGATGACGGCCGCCGCCGCGGCGTCGAGGGTGAGCGTGCGGTCGCCGGCGAGCGCGACGGTGCGGGTGCCCGCGGCATCCGCACCCGTGACCGAGAGCACCACGTCGGGGCCGATCGACTCGTGCTCGAGGCGGCGGAGCAGCTCCGGGTCGCGGTCGCTGATGCGGATGACGCGACCGGTCGCGCCGATCTGCAGCTCGGCGAGGGTGGCCGCCGGCACCTCGGGCACACGGCCGTCGGCGGTGGGGATCGCGTCGCCGTGCGGGTCGCGTTCGGGGCGGCCGAGCCGCGAGTCGAGGGCGTCGAGCAGGCGGTCGCTGATGGCATGCTCGAGGATCTCGGCCTCATCGTGCACCTCGTCCCACGCGTAGCCCATCTCGCGCACGAGCCACGTCTCGATGAGGCGGTGCCGGCGCGTCACGGCGAGCGCCCGCTCACGGCCGGCATCGGTCAGGCGGATCGCCCCGTACGGCACATGCGAGACGAGGCCCGCCGCGGCCATCTTCTTCACCATCTCGGTCACCGAGGACGGCGCGACGCCGAGCTTGCCGGCGAGCACCTTGGGCGTCACCGGATCCGGCTGCCACTCGGTGTGCGCATAGACGGTCTTCAGGTAGTCCTCGATCGCAGGACTCGTCTGAGGCATGCGCCCAGCCTACGGCGTCGCCGCCCCGGCGCCGGCGTCCGTGCCGTGCTCGCCGACGGCGCCGAGGTAGCGCTCGGGCACGTAGAGTGCGCGGGGCGGGCTGATACCTTCGGGGCGGGATGCCGCGAGAGCGATCGAGCGGCGGGCGCGCGCTTCGGCGGCGCGGTCGGCTGCGCCGAGGAACAAGCCGGCGGTCGTAAGCGGCGCCGCGTCCTCGCGGGTGTCGATCTCGTCGGCCGCGGAGATGACGTCGACCCCGAGCGCCCGGGCGCGGTCGAGCGCGGTGAGGATGCCTCGCGCACTCGGTCCGAGCACGTGCAGCGCCGCGACGGCGATCGCATCGCCCGGCGCCGCGGCGTCGATGAGCGCCGTCACGGCATCCACCCACGCCCCGTCGCTCGCCGGCGCGAGCACGACGACCTCGCCGGCCTCGCCGACCGCCTCGCGCTGTTCGTCGAGCGGCGCGAAACCCCCCATGTCGATCACGATGCCGCGGATCATCGTCCCTCCAGCTCGTGCCCCCGCACGCTTCCGATGCCTCTTCTGCCTCTTCGCGAGCCTACCCCGCGCACCCGGCCACCCCGGCTACTCCGCGTATCCCGGCCGCGCACCGTCTCACGCTCCGGGGGTCATATCCCGCCACCTTTCCGCGGAATTCCGCATTCCTGTGGCAGGAAATGACCCCCGGAACGATGGGAGGGCGCCGGGGACGGCTCGGTTCACCGGGACGTGGGGAGCGCTGGCGGAGGGCGCGGTTCACCCGGCCCCGGTGAACACGAGCCAGAGCAGCACGGCGTTCAGCGCGATGAGGAACACGGACGCGGCGACGCCGGCAGCGGTCGTCCCCCAATGGTTGCGCCAACGTCCGAGGACCTCGCCGCGGGCCGTCAGCCGGACGAGCGGCACGAGCGCGAAGGGGATGCCGAACGAGAGCACGACCTGGCTGAGCACGAGCGACACGGTCGGATCGAAGCCCGCCGCGAGCAGCGCGATCGCCGGCGCGAGCGAGATGAGGCGGCGCAGCAGCAGCGGGATCCGCACACGCAGCAGTCCGTGCATGATCTCGGCGCCCGCGTACGCGCCGACCGAGGTCGAGGCGAGCCCCGAGGCGAGCAGCCCGATCGCGAAGAGGGCGGCGATGACCGGGCCGAGGGCGTGCTCGAGCGCGGCGTGCGCGCCTTCGAGGCTGTCGGTTCCATCGACGCCGGAGAGGTTCACCGCCGCCAGCAGCAGCATGCAGAGGTTCACGGTTCCGGCGATCGCCATCGCGACGGTGACGTCGACGCGCGTCGCCCGCAGCAGGCGGTCGGTGGGCAGGCGGGTCGCGGTGCCGGGCAGCATCCGCGTGGTGGATGCCCCGGGGCGCTCGCCCGAGGCTGCGCCCGCCGCGGCCGCCCCGCCGCCGGTGCCCGCACGGCCGCCTTCGGCCGGCCCGGCGAAGCGGTCGCGGGAGAGCGCCGAGTGGGCGTAGATCGCATGCGGCATGATCGTCGCGCCGAGGATGGATGCGGCCAGCAGCACGGAGTTCGTGTCGACGAAGCGCGGCACGAGCCCGTCGAGCATGCCGCCCGGGTCGGGCGGGGCGATGAAGACGCCGACCGTGAAGCCGACGGCGATGATCGCGAGCAGCCCGATGATGACGAACTCGAAGGTGCGCGGCCCCCGCCGCGATTGCACTGCGAGCAGCACCATCGACACGGCTCCGGTGATGAGGCCGCCCCAGATGAGCGGGATGCCGAAGAGCAGGTTCAGTGCGACGGCACCGCCGATGATCTCGGCGAGGTCGGTGGCCATCGCGACGAGTTCGGCCTGCAGCCAGTATGCGCGCCGGCCCCAGGCGTTGCGGATGCGCGAGCCCAGCATTTCGGGCAGGCTCCGCCCGGTGACGATGCCGAGCTTGGCCGAGAGGTACTGGATGAGCCAGGCCATGATGTTGCCGAGCACGACGACCCAGACGAGCAGGTACCCGTACTGGGCGCCCGCGGTCATGTTGCTCGCGACGTTGCCCGGGTCGAGGTAGGCGACCCCGGCGACGAGGGCGGGGCCGATGAGCCAGGCGGCGCGGGCGGTCGTCACGGGCTTCGGCGCGCGGCGGCGTCGGGTGCGGATGCCGTTGCTCCCGGCATCCACGGCGTCGTCGATAGTTTTCGGCATGCCTAAATCATACGGATCGCGCGCTCGCATCGCGCCCCGGCATCCGCCGCCGCCGCCACCGCGCGCTCGCCCTCGCCCCTGTCTGCTCGCCCTCGCCCCTGTCTGCTCGCCCTCGCCCCTGTCTGCTCGCCCTCGCCCGGCCCCGTCTCTGCGCAATGCAGGAACTCCTTCGGCGTGTCGCCCGCGTGAGTGGGCGCGCGGGGCCGCGACACGTGCGCACTCCTGCATTGCGCAGAAGGGAGGTCGTCGTCGCGCACGAGCCAGGAGAGGAGGTCTGCATTGCGCAGGAGGGGAGGTCCGTTCGAACGCGGCGGGGTGCCCGCGGCGATACGCTCGGGGGGTGAGTGCTGCATCCGCCCGGGCCCAGCTCGAAGGGCTCATCGGCGACCGCACGATCTTCGACCGCTGGCCCGAGCGCACCGCCGGCGGCGAACGGCCCGCCGCCGTCCTCGTCCTCTTCGGCGTGCTCGACGGGCATCCGGCCGACCGCGACGCCCAGGCCCGCGCCGTCTCGCGCGACCTCGATGTGCTGCTGCTCGCCCGCGCTGCGACCCTCAGCACCCACGCCGGGCAGGTCGCATTCCCCGGCGGCCGCCTCGAACCGGCCGACCGTGGGCCCGTCGACGCCGCCCTCCGCGAGGCGAACGAGGAGACCGGGCTCGACCCCGAGGGCGTCGAGGTGCTCGGCATGCTTCCGGAACTGCCGATGCCGTACTCGCGGCACATCGTCACGCCGGTGCTCGGCTGGTGGGCGTCGCAGTCGCCCGTTCGCGCGGTGGATGCCGCGGAGTCGGCCGCCGTGTTCCGCACCCCCGTCGCCGAACTCCTCGACCCCGACAACCGCTATACCTCCGTGCTCCGCCGCGGCGGGCGCACCATGCGCGGGCCGGCCTGGCTCGTCGGGCCCGAGTCGCGGCACGTGTTGTGGGGCTTCACCGCCGGCATCCTGGATGCCGTCTTCGACCGGCTCGGCTGGGCCGAGGACTGGGACCGCACGCGCGAGCTCGACCTCGAAGGCTGACGCCCCGCCGGTCGAGTAGGCCGCTTCGCGGCCGTATCGAGACCCGGTGCAGGGTCTCGATACGCTCGCTGCGCTCGCTCCTCGACCGGCGGTCCCGTCGGTCGAGTAAGCCGCCCACGGCGGCCGTATCGAGACCCGCTGCCACGGCCCGCCGGTCGAGTAGGCCGCTTCGCGGCCGTATCGAGACCCCGTGCCACGGCGGATACCCTTGAGGGATGCAGCAGGGCCCCGCGGATCCGGCCGGAGAACCGGCATCCACCCCGGTCTCGGCAGGCGTCGGCCCCTGGCCCGGAGGCCCGGACGCCTGGCCTGCCGACCCGCACTACGACCCGGAGCTGCTGGAGCACGGCGACCGCCGCAACGTCGTCGACCGCTACCGTTACTGGCGCATGGACGCGATCGTCGCCGACCTCGACCGCACCCGCCACCCCTTCCACGTCGCCATCGAGAACTGGCAGCACGACATGAACATCGGCTCGATCGTGCGCAGCGCCAACGCCTTCGCCGCCGACACCGTGCACATCATCGGCCGCCGCCGCTGGAACAAACGCGGCGCCATGGTCACCGACCGCTACCAGCACGTCGCGCACCACGACGACGTCGCCGGCTTCGCCGCCTGGGCGCGGGATGCCGCGCTGCCCGTCATCGCCGTCGACAACGTGCCCGGCGCCGTGCCCATCGAAGCCTTCGCATGGCCCGAACGCTGCGTGCTGCTGTTCGGGCAGGAGGGGCCGGGGCTCTCGCCCGAGGCGGTGGATGCCGCGAGCGCCGTCGTCGAGATCACCCAGTTCGGCTCGACCCGCTCGATCAACGCCTCGGCGGCCGCCGCCGTCGCGATGCACTCGTGGGTCCTCTCCCACGCGGAGCTGCCCGGCCGGTAACGTGACCGGCATGACCGAGATCACCGACGATCTGCCCGCGCGGCTGCTGCAGCAGGGGCCCTGGGGTCGAGCGACTCGATAGAGTCACCGCTAGCTGTACTTCCCTGACAGGTTGTGAACGGCTGAGGTAGTGAAGACCTCCGGGGCAGGATGTGGGTTACCACACTCACCGTCCTGACCACGGAGGTCTTCGTGACTCACGCTAACGCGCCCTTGACGCCGGAGGGGCGTCGACGTCTTGCCGTTCTGATCGTCGATGACGGTTGGACTGTCCGCCGTGCGGCCGAACGCTTTCAGTGTTCGCCGGCGACGGCATCTCGGTGGGCTCGCCGGTACCGCGCCGGCCTGCCGCTGACCGACCGTAGTTCGAGGCCTCACTCGTCACCGGGCCGGCTGCCGCGCAAGACAGAACGGCGAATCCTCGCGTTGCGGTTCGTCCGTCGGTGGGGGCCGCACCGGATCGCGTATCACCTGGGGCTGCACCGTTCCACGGTCGGCCGGGTGCTCGCACGGTATCGGATGCCGAAGCTGGCGAACATCGACCAGGCCACAGGGCTGCCCGTCCGCAAGCCCAAGCCGGTGCGTTACGAAGTCGCCAAACCGGGTCAGTTGGTGCATGTGGACATCAAGAAGCAAGGCCGGATCCCCGACGGCGGCGGCTGGCGCGTCCACGGCCGCGGGTCCGCCCAGGACCGCCACGCTGGCCTCGCCCGCGACAAAGCCGCCCGGGCCGGCGCGGCAGGTTCACGCGGCTACCGCTACCTGCACCACGCCGTGGACGACTACTCACGGGTCGCGTACTCGGAGATCCTCGACGACGAACGCAAAGAGACCGCCGCCGGGTTCTGGAACCGCGCGAACGCGTTCTTCACCGGCCTCGGGGTGACAGTGACCGCGGTGATGACCGACAACGGTGCCTGCTACCGCTCCCACGCCTTCGCCGACGCCCTCGGCGAGAACGTGAAGCACAAGTGGACCAAGCCCTACCGGCCCCAGACCAACGGCAAAGTCGAACGGTTCAACCGAACCCTCGCCGCCGAATGGGCCTACGCGAAGCCCTACACCAGCGAAGCCGAACGAACCGCCGCCTACGACACCTGGCTCCATGACTACAATCACCACAGACCCCACACCGGCATCGGCGGCCAAACACCCTCACAACGCGTTCACAACGTCACGGGGAAGTACAGCTAGCCCGGCAGTGGGCATTGGGGCGACCGACGAAGGGGTGCTGGGTGCTCGAAGCGGATGTGAAACGGTTCGGGTATCGTCGTGGCGAATGCCAGCTGGCGGAAGTAGCGGTGTCGCTCGCGGGCGGGCGCGCGGTGCTCTTGGGCCCGAACGGAGCCGGCAAGACGACCTTGCTGCGAGTGCTCGCCGGGGTGCACGGCTACGACGGCACGCTCCGCCTCGACGGTGAGACGGTGCGCCCGAACCGATCGCGGCCACGCCGGTATCGCGCCGCCGTCGGCTGGTTGCCGCAACATGTGACCCCCTTCCCGGGGCTGACGGCTCGCGAACACGTCTCTTACATTGGGTGGTTGAAGGGCCTAACGCCGCGCGCTGCAGCCAGCCGGGCACTCAGTGCCCTGACGCAGGTCGGCCTGGAGGGCAAAGCGAACGAACGGGCCGAGCGGCTCTCCGGTGGGCAGATGCGCCGCCTTGGCATCGCCGGGGTACTTGTGCATGACGCACGCTACCTTCTCCTTGACGAACCGACTGCCGGCTTGGATCCGCGCGAGCGCGACCGACTCGTCGCCGTTCTCCGCGACATTGAACGTACTCGATCCGTGTTGGTGTCAACACACGACACTGCCGCGCTCATCGAACCCAGCTCTCGCGTCCTCCTCCTACACGACGGTCGACTGCGTTTCGACGGTACGGCCGATCAGTTCACCGAGCGACATCACCACGGCACGCCCGCCGCACGTCTCCAAGCCGCCTATTCCTCGTTCGTGCCAGAGGAGTGAATATGCCAGTCCCCTTCCGCCGACGCGCCGTGCTTTGGCTCGTGCCCCCCGCGCTGGTGCTGCTATTCGTCGTGAACAACGCCTCACAGACCGGTACCCCGTTGACCGGCTACTGGACGTGGACGGTAGCCCACTCGGTGCTCCTGCTCATTGTGCCCGCCGCGGTCGCCGCCACCGGCGCCGCGCTCGAAGGGGCACGTCTCCGCACGCGCGCCATCGAGAATCGCACCAACTTACGCAACCCCCTCGCAGTGCTGTGGGACGCGATATGGACGAATTACACGGCCGCCCTCATCGTGCAGGCTTTCGCGATCGGTCTCGTCGCCGCCGACGCCTGGGGTGGCCGAAGCCGTATGCCGTGGGAACTGCTCATCGCGATCGCGGCCATGCTGCTCTTCCACAGCTCGGCTGGTTTGCTGCTCGGGTCACTCTTGCGACCGATGCTCGGCGTGCCCATCGCCCTCGCTTTCAGCTATGCCTGGCTTGGTTTCACAGGAACCGTCCCGTGGTTCGCACCGCGTCACCTCGCCGGGCTCGTCCTCGAAACCTGCTGCTTCTACGACCAACAGCCCGATCCCCGATCGGTGCTCGCCGCGAGCGTGTTCGCGATCCTCGCCTCCGCCGGGTTCGTCGCGGGTGCTGCACGTGCTCTCCACCTCATCCCTGGAGGTTGGATGCCGCGAATCGCCGCCCCCGCGCTGCTCACCGCCGCTGTTGTCGTGGGCCTCGCCATCGCTGCCGGGCTGACGAGCACCGCCGCAACCGAGCGAACGGATGCAGAACTGCGCTGCACCCCTGGACGCACCGAAGTCTGCCTTTACCCGGAGCAAGCCGCCGCCGGCCTCGGGAGCGACCCGACCGCCGATATCCAACAGATGGTCGACCACGTTATGGCACTTGGCGTCACCATGCCTGATCGGGTCGTTGCCGGCTCCGTTGACGGCAGCGTGAGCACGGCGACTGCAGGCGAACTGCACCTGCGCTACCTGCCCGGCATGACTGTCGAACAACTCGCCGGCTCCCTGGCGAGCGGATTTCAGGGTGAACTGGCCCTGACTTGTGCAGCAGAGTCCGTCGAACGGACCATCACCCGGCAAGAGGCCGCAGACACGGCCAGGAGCTGGCTGGCGCTGCAATTCGCGATGGCCATCCGCGATACGGGCCCCGGTTTTGAGCCGCAGGGGCCGGTCGCGACTCTGGTACAGGCCTCTGCCGCAGAACAAGCCGACTGGGTCGGCGCTGCGTTGGCGTCTATGCAAGCCTGCAACGCCGAACCCCCGACGCTGCCGTGAGACTCGCCTATCGCACGCACCGCCTCGGCCCACTGCTTGCCCTCGAGACGCTGCTCGCCGTGCTTGGCACTCTGCTCGGGCACACCACCGTCCAGCTGCCGTCATTCTCCGGGCTCGGTGCGATGCCTCTCTATGTGCTCGCCGCGCTCGTCGGGGCTGTCGTACTCGCCTTCCCATTGAACGCAGCCTGGCCTGCCACACGCACGATCGTCGTCCGCCGGTCAGCGGTCATCGCGGCCGTCGTGCTCATCACAGCACTCGCGCCCGCCCTTATCGTCGGGGCGCTCGCCGCCCAGCTGCTGCCTACTGCAACAGGCTTCGCCTATCTCGGAGTGCTCGCCTGGCTGCTCGCGATGCAACTCGTAACCGGTGTGCTCGTAAACGGCACCTATCAGGCGATGGCCCCCGTCGCCTACGTGCTGCTCTGCGCTTTGCTCGGGAGAGCGGGCGGCGTTGTGCATCCGTGGGCGTGGCCTCTCGCCGACGCCCCAGCCGCCGCGCTCTGGGTTGGGGCGAGCGCGCTCGCCGCTGCGCTCACACTCTTCATTGCTCTCGGGCTGCATCGCGAGCACGGGTGAACACCACCAGGCGGGCCTTCTAGCGTTCATTGTGCAATCAAGGATCCGCGACACCCACGCACCTGCGTTGCGGAGCGCGGGGCACGGCCGAGCGGGCTAGCGTGGGCACATGACCGAGATCACCGACGATCTGCCCGCGCGGCTGCTGCAGCAGGAGCATGAGGGGTGGCGCGCCATCCTCGGCGGGCGCGGCGGGGAGCATTACCGGCGCACCATGACCCGCGACGGACTCATGATCGTCGAGGGGGCGGTGCTGGGCCGCGAGGCGATCCTGGGCGCCTTCGACGGTGTGCCACCGTGGGATGACTACGAGATCCGCGAGCCCGCCGTCATCCGGCTCGGGGACCGGGAGGACGCCGGCATCCTCGTCTACCGGGCGGTCGCCCGCCGCGGCGACGACGTGGCGCGCCTCAGGATGTCGACGACGTACGTGCTCGACGACGGCGCCTGGCGGATCGCGCTGCACCAGCAGACGCCCGCCTGAGCGCGGCGCGCCCGCGCCGGGTGCGCGTCAGTCGGTGCCGAGGTCGAAGGCGGCGGCCTCGTTGACCGCGTCGGTGGCGGCGTCGAGGGGGGTTTCGGCGGCGCCCGCGGCGATCTCGGCGGACTCGCCCGACTCGAGGTCGCCGACGAGCTTCGCGGTGTCGCCGCCGACGATGCCCTGCTTCGCGTACTGCTCGAGGCGGGCGCGCGAGTCGGCGATGTCGAGGTTGCGCATCGTGAGCTGGCCGATGCGGTCGAGCGGGCCGAAGGCGGCGTCGCCGACGCGCTCCATCGAGAGCTTGTCGGGGTGGTAGCTGAGCGCGGGCCCGACCGTGTCGAGGATCGAGTAGTCGTCGCCGCGGCGCAGCTTCAGCGTCACCGTTCCGGTGATGGCCGAACCCACCCACTTCTGGATCGACTCGCGGAGCATCAGCGACTGCGGGTCGAGCCAGCGCCCCTCGTACATGAGGCGGCCGAGGCGGCGGCCCTCCTGGTGGTAGCTGGCGACCGTGTCTTCGTTGTGGATCGCGTTCAGCAGCCGCTCGTAAGCGATGTGCAGCAGCGCCATGCCCGGCGCCTCGTAGATGCCGCGCGACTTCGCCTCGATGATGCGGTTCTCGATCTGGTCGCTCATGCCGAGGCCGTGGCGGCCGCCGATGCGGTTGGCCTCCAGCACCAGGTCGACCGGGTCGGAGTACTCCACACCGTTCAGGGCGACCGGGCGGCCCGCCTCGAAGGTCACCTCGACCTCTTCGGCGGCGATGTCGACGTCCTCGCGCCAGAACGGCACGCCCATGATGGGTTCGACGAGCTCGACGCCGGCGTTCAGGTGCTCGAGGCTCTTCGCCTCGTGCGTCGCACCCCAGATGTTCGCGTCGGTCGAGTACGCCTTCTCGGCGGAGGCGCGGTACGGGAGGTTGCGTGCCTGCATCCACTCGCTCATCTCCTGCCGGCCGCCGAGCTCGGTGACGAACGCCTCGTCGAGCCACGGCTTGTAGATGCGCAGGCGGGGGTTGGCGAGCAGGCCGTAGCGGTAGAACCGCTCGATGTCGTTGCCCTTGTAGGTGGAGCCGTCGCCCCAGATCTCGACGTCGTCCTCACGCATCGCACGCACGAGCAGGGTGCCGGTGACGGCACGGCCGAGGGGCGTCGTGTTGAAGTACGTCTTGCCGCCCGAGCGGATGTGGAACGCACCGCAGGCCAGGGCGACGAAGCCCTCTTCGACGAGGGCCGAACGGCAGTCGACGAGGCGGGAGACCTCGGCGCCGTACTCCTTCGCGCGGCCGGGGACGGCCTCCACGTCCGGCTCGTCGGGCTGCCCGAGGTCGCCCGTATAGGTGCAGGGCACCGCGCCCTTCTCGCGCATCCACGCGACCGCGACGGAGGTGTCGAGGCCACCGGAGAAGGCGATGCCGACGCGCTCGCCGACGGGAAGGCTGGTCAGGACTTTGGACATGCCCTCAAGCCTACGTGAGCGGCGGGCGGATGCCGGTGCGGGAGCCGCCAGGGGCGGCTCACACCTCGGGTTCGAGCGACTCGATGAAGGCGCGGGTGATCGCGATGTCGTCGTCGCCGAGCCCGCGGGCGACGAGTTCGGTGAAAGCGGCGAGGGTCGTGGAGGTCTGCGGAAGCGCGGTGGCGGTGCGCCGGGCTTCGGCGAGCGCGAATCCGAGGTCCTTCACCATGTACTTCGCGGGGCCGGCGACGCGATAGTCGCGTCGCACGATGCGCTCCCCCCGGGTCTCGAGCACGCGGCTGCCGGCGTAGCCGCCGGCGAGGAGCCCGAAGAGCGCCTCGACGTCGAGCCCGGAGCGTTCGGCGAGGACGGCGGCCTCGCCGAGCGCGAGGACGGTGGCCGCGACGATGGCCTGATTGCACGCCTTCGCGACCTGGCCCGAGCCGAGCGGGCCGAGGTGGACGGCGGTGCCGAGCGCGTCGAGGACGGGCCGGACATCGGCGACGTCGGCGTCGTCCCCGCCGACCATGATCGAGAGCGTTCCGGCGGTCGCGCCTTCGGTGCCCCCGGAAACGGGGGCGTCGATGACGCGCAGCAACCCGCCGGTTCGCCGGGCGGCCTGCTCGCCGAACCACCGGACGCCGTCGGGGGACGATGTCGACCCGATCGCGAGGACGGTCCGCGTGCGTACGGCGTCGGCGAGGCAGCCGGAGCCGAAGACGATCGGCTCGAGCTGCTCGAGGTCGGGCAGCATCGACAGGATCACATCGGCCCCGGCGAGGCCCGCCGGGGCACCCGCCCAGCGCGCGCCCCGGCCCATGAGGGGTTCGGCCTTCTCGGGGGAGCGGCCGTGGAGAAGGAACGTGCCGCCGGCGGCGGCGGATGCGCGCAGGAGGTGGTCGGCCATGGGGAGGCCCATGTTGCCGAGGCCCGTGATGGCGACGGTGGAGGGGAACGGGGAGCTCTGCGACACGCGTCCATCATAGAGAACTGAGTTCTATACTATGAACTGCTTTAGGATCGAGGGGCTGACACCCGATTCCATTCCGTCGCGATGAGGAGCCGCTTCGATGCCCGCAGAACTGACCGTCGGTGTGGCGACTCCGCTGCCAGCCGAGCTCCGTGGAGAGGTGCTCCGTCGCGAACCGCGGATCCGCTTCCTCGTCGAGGACGAGCTCCTGCCTCCGATGCGCTTCCCCGCCGACTTCCACGGAGACCCCGACTACCGCCGCTCGCCGGCGCAGCAATCGAGGTTCGAACGGCTCCTCGCCGGGGCCGACGCGCTCTACGGCATCCCCGACGCTTCGCCGGCCGCGCTGAAGCGTGCGGTCGACGCGAATCCCGAACTGCGCTGGGTGCAGACCATGGCCGCCGGCGGCGGCAGCCAGATCGCGGCGGCGGGGCTCAGCTCGGCGCAACTCGAACGGGTGGCATTCACGACCTCGGCCGGCGTGCACGGCAGACCGCTCGCCGAGTTCGCGCTCTTCGGTCTCCTCGCCGCGGCCAAGCGGCTGCCCCGCCTCCAGGCCGACCAGCGGAGGCACGTCTGGCCCGCTCACCGGCGGCCGATGGCGCAGCTCGGCGACTGGACCGTGCTCGTCATCGGACTCGGCGGCGTCGGCAGCGAAGTGGCGCGGATGCTCGCGGCGCTCGGCGCGAATGTCATCGGGATGAGCCGTCGCCTCCGGGCCGGCCTCGAACTGTCCGAGTGGGTGCCGCCGGAGCGCCTGCTCGAGGTCGTCGGGCGGGTGGATGCGATCGTGTCGACCCTGCCGGGCACGGAGCGGACCGCCGGGCTGATCGGCGCCGAGGTCTTCGAGCGCATCCAGGCCGGGCTCACCTTCGTGAACGTCGGGCGCGGATCCGTCGTCGATGAGCGCGCGCTTCTCGAAGCCCTCGACGACGGTTGGGTCGGCTTCGCCGCGCTCGACGTCTTCGCGACCGAGCCGCTGCCGGCCGGCAGCCCCCTGTGGGAGCACCCGAACGTGCTCGTGAGCCCGCACACCGCGGCCCTCGACCCCGGGGAGGAGTTCCGCATCGCCGGGCTCTTCGCCGACAATGCGACCCGACTGCTCGACGGGCGGCGGCTGCGCAACCTCGTGGATACCCTTGAGTTCTACTGACCCCGGACGGAGAGAACGTGCCCCCTACGCAGAGCCGTGAGAACCGCGACCAGGTTCCGGCCCTCGCCAGGGCGATCCGCATCGTCGACCTGCTCGCCGACGCCCGAGGCGTCGCCGTGCCGATGAGCGATATCGCACGCGCGATCGGGGCCGCCAAGTCGTCGACGTCGTACCTCTGCGCCGCGTTGGAGGATGCCCGGATCATCCGCCGCGTCGAGACGGGGTACACGCTCGGGCCGCGCACGGCCGAGTTCGGCGGGGCGTACATCGACGGGTTCAACGAGGTGCGCGAGTTCTACCGGTTCTGCTCCACGGCACCCCTGCTCTCGCAGGAGGTGGCGCAGATCGCGATGCTCGACGGCACCGACGTCGTCTATCTCGCCCGGCACGAGGGCACGGCGCCGCTGAGGCTCACGGCCAATATCGGCGATCGCCTCCCGGCCGCCCCGACCGCCGTCGGGAACGCCCTGCTCGCGGCTCTGCCGCCCGAGGAGATCGCGGTGCGCTTCGGGACGCCGGGGGCGCTGCCGCGACGTACCGAGCAGAGCGTGGCATCGGTCGTGGAGCTCTTGCGCAAGCTCGCCGAGGTGCGCGAGCGGGGCTACGCCGTCGACGAGAACGAGGTGCACCCGGGCATCTCCGGGATCGCGGTCCGCATCCCTCCGCGCACGACCGCCGCCCCGGCCCTCGCGATCGGCTGCTCCTTCATCACCGAGGGGGGCCGGAGAGGTGTGGCGCGAAGCCATCGTGGCCGAGCTGCGCCAGCTGCAGCACCTCCTGACGAATCCCATGCTGCCCTTCCCCGGCTGAGCCGGGCCGCCGCCCGCACGCGCCCCCGCCGGTCGCCCGGCGGGGGCGTCGTCGTCCTGGCGCTGTGCCTCCGATGAGGGGAGTGATTTGACGTCGCCCATTTGTTCCGTATGCTGAACGGCGTTCGGTCAGGTGAAACGTCTGCCGACTCGGAAGTGGTCGAAGGAGAGGCACTGTGGGCGACGTGGCGATCGGCGCGGGGCGGGACGCCGAGGAATGGTCGGGCATCGCGCCGATCGTGATCATGGGTGCCTCCGGTGCCGGGAAGACGACGGTCGGTCGAATCCTCGCATCGCGCCTCGGCCTCCCCTTCGTGGATGCCGACGAAATTCATCCGGAAATCAACCGCGCCAAGATGGCCGCCGGCATCCCGCTCGGCGACGACGACCGGGCGCCATGGCTCGACGAGGTCGGCAGCGTCGCCGCGGCGGCCGATGACGGGGTCATCGTCGCCTGCTCGGCGCTGAAGCGGGAATACCGGGACCGCCTCCGATCCCACGTGCCCGATCTCTTCGTCATCGAACTGGAGAGCGACCGCGACGTGCTCGCATCGCGACTCGCCCGGCGCATGCGCCATTTCATGCCGCCGTCGCTCCTCGACTCGCAGCTCGAGATCCTCGAGCCGCTCGAGGACGACGAGCCCGGCATCCGCATCGACGTCGCCTCGTACACGCCGCCGTTCGTCGCGGAGCTCCTCGTGCAGTCGCTCTGCGCCGTCGACGGAGCGGCATGATGGCCGGCCCCTTCGACCTCGACGGCCGGGTCGCCCTCATCTCCGGATCCAGCCGCGGGATCGGCAAGGCGCTCGCCGCGGCCCTCGCCGAAGCAGGCGCGACCGTCGTGCTCAACGGGGTCGACCCGGATCGGCTCGCGGGCGCCGAACGCGAGCTCGCCGGCCGCTTCGGCGATCGGATCCGCTCCGCCGCCTTCGACGTCACCGACGAGTCCGCCGTCCGAGACGGAGTCGCCGACGTCGAAGGCCGCGTCGGTCCGATCGACGTCCTCGTCAACAACGCCGGCGTGCAGCACCGAGTGCCCCTCCTCGAGCTCGAGCTCGCCGATTGGGAGCGCGTCGTCCGCATCGACCTCACGAGCGCCTTCATCCTCGGCCGTGCGGTCGCCGCCGGCATGGTCGCCCGGGGCAGCGGCAAGATCATCAATATCTGCTCCGTGCAATCCGAACTCGGCCGCCCCTCGATCGGGGCGTACACGGCGGCCAAGGGCGGATTGCGGAACCTCACCCGTGCGATGACCGCCGAATGGGCGTCCGCCGGCATCCAGATCAACGGGCTCGCCCCCGGATACATCCACAGCGACATGACCCAGGCCCTCGTCGACGACCCCGACTTCGACGCCTGGCTGCGCGCGCGAACCCCCGCGGGGCGCTGGGGGACGCCGGCCGACCTCGGCGGCCCGGCCGTCTGGCTCGCCTCGTCGGCCTCCGACTACGTGAACGGCCAGGTCATCCTCGTCGACGGGGGGATGACCGTTGTCGTCTGAGCCCCGCACCGTCCCCTCGCTCGCGGTCGTCGCCCACGCAGCCGGCGACCTCCGCATCGAATCGATCGCCACGCCGGCGCCGGCACCCGACGAAGCCGTCGTGCGCATCGCCTACGGCGGCATCTGCGGCAGCGACCTGCACTACTGGCAGCACGGCGCCGCCGGCGACTCCGTGCTGCGCGAGCCCATGATCCTCGGCCATGAGATCGTCGGGACCGTCGTGCGGCCCGCCGCCGACGGCAGCGGCCCGCCGGAGGGTGCGAACGTCGCGGTGCACCCGGGTACCCCGCACGATACGGGCGAACCGTACCCGGCCGAGCGGCCGAACCTGGCACCCGGCGGCACCTACCTCGGCAGCGCCGCCCGGCATCCGCACACCGACGGCGCCTTCCGCCGCGAAGCCGTGCTGCCCGCCCGCATGCTGCGGGAACTCCCCGACGGGCTCACCCTGCGCACCGCCGCGATCGCCGAGCCCGCCGCCGTCGCCTGGCATGCGGTCTCCCGGGCCGGCGGCGTCGCCGGCCGGCGGGTGCTCGTGATCGGTGCGGGCCCCATCGGGGCGCTCGTCGTGGCCGTGCTGCGCCGGGCCGGTGCGGCCGTGATCATCGCCACCGATCTCGCGGAACGCCCCCTCCGCGTCGCGCGCGGACTGGGCGCCGATCGCACCCTCGCCGCCGCGGATCCGGCCGTCGCCGATCTCGCCGCCGATGTCGTCTTCGAGACCTCGGGTTCGCATCACGGGCTCGGCGCGGCGCTCCGCGGAGCCCGGAGGGGCGGGCGCATCGTCATGGTGGGCCTCCTGCCCTCGGGCGAGCAGCCCGTTCCGATCTCGCTCGCCATCACGCGCGAACTCGAGCTCGTCGGCGCCTTCCGCTTCAACGACGAACTCGACGAGGTCCTCGCGGCGCTCGCCGACGGCTCGCTGCAGACCGAATCGGTCGTGTCGCACGTCTTTCCGGCGGCGAACGCCCTCACGGCGTTCTGCGTGGCGGCGGATGCGGCGCGCAGCGGCAAGGTGCTCCTCGATTTCGGTGAGGACGCCGTGGAGGAGGAGCCCCGATGAACCGCGACGCCCGCGCGCCGCACTCGTACGCGCGCACGCCCGGCGAGTCCGAACCGCCGCTGCTCCGCGTGAGCGGCCTCGAGAAATCCTTCTACGCGACCAGGGCCGTCGACGATGTCGACTTCGACGTGCACCAGGGGGAGATCGTGGCTCTCCTGGGCGAGAACGGCGCCGGCAAATCGACCGTCATCAAGATGCTCGCCGGCGTCTACCGGGCGGATGCCGGGGAGATGCTGCTCGCCGGCGCCGCACTCGACGGCGGCGCCCGCAAGCGGATCTCGTTCATCCACCAGAACCTCGGGCTCGTCGAGTGGATGACGGTCGCCGAGAACATCGCGCAGGGACTCGGCTACCCGCGCAACGCGCTCGGCCTCATCAGCCGGCGACGCATGAACGCGCAGGCCCTCCGCGTGCTGGAGAGCATCGGCGGCGGGATCGACCCCGAGACGCGCGTGTTCGATCTGCCGCGCACCGAGCGCAGCCTGCTGGCGATCGCTCGCGGGCTCGTGAGCGATCCGAAGCTGCTCGTCCTCGACGAGCCGACCGCCTCGCTGCCCGCATCCGACGTCGAACGGCTCTTCGGCGTGCTGCGCCGCCTGCGAGACACGGGCGTCGGCATGATCTACGTCTCCCACAGGCTCGACGAGATCTACGAAATCGCGCGTCGGGCCGTCGTCATGCGCAACGGGCGCGTCGTCGCCGACCGCGCCGTCTCCGAGATCGCACCGCGCGAACTCGTCGAACTCATCGTCGGCCGCAGCACCGAGACGCCCGCGTTCGCCCCGCCTTCTGCGGAGCGGCGACTCGAACTGCGTCGTGTGCGCGTCGGCGGCGGCCCGCCCGTGAGCCTCGACGTGCGCCGGGGCGAGATCCTCGCGGTCTGCGGGCTCCGCGGGGCCGGCCAGGAGCTCCTCGGCCGAGCCATCGCCGGCGCCGCCCGCCTCGACGGCGGGCGCATGATCCTCGACGGGGCGCGGTACGCGCCGGCATCGCCGGCCGCCGCGGTCTCCGCAGGCGTCGCGTTCGCGACCTCCAACCGCGAATCCGAGTCCGTCGCCGCCGGGCTGACCGTGCGCGAGAACCTGTTCCTCAATCCGAGGGTCTGGGGGCGTCGGGCATGGTCGGCATGCACGGTGCGCCGCGAGCGGATCCAAGCCCACGCCGTGCTCGCCCCGTTCGGCGTGCGGCCCGCCGACCCGGAGCTCTCGCTGGACACCCTCTCGGGCGGCAACCAGCAGAAGGTGATCCTCGCCCGCTGCTTCGGGCGAGGTCGCGAAGCCGTCGTGCTCGAGGAGCCCACGATGGGCGTCGACGTCGGCGCGAAGGCCGAGATCTACGGCCTGCTCGGCGAGCTCGCGGCCGCAGGCACGGCCGTCGTCGTCGTCTCGACCGACATGGAGGAGGTCGCCAAGATCGCCCACCGCGCGATCGTCATGGGCCGGGGCCGCATCGTCGCCGAACTCACCGGCGCCGATCTCACGATCCCCGGGCTCATCGCCGCCGCATCCGACCTCGACCGCACCGCCGCCTGAACCCCGAACCGAATCGAGCCCCACCATGACCATGAACACCTCGGTCGCATCGACCGCTCTCGAACCGGGCCCCGGGGCGAGCTTCTGGTCGAAGCTGACCAGCAACTACGGGATGGTGCTGCTCACGGTCGTACTGTTCGCCGTGTTCGCACTGCTGCGGCCGGACACGTTCGCGTCGCTGCTGAACTTCCAGCTGCTCGCCTCGAGCAAGTCGGTGCTGCTCATCCTCGCGCTCGCGGTGACGATTCCGATGATCGCCGGCAAGATGGACCTCTCGATCGGGTACGGCGTGGGCCTGTGGCAGGTGATGGCGCTGTCGTGGCAGATCCAGGGCCTCGACTATCGTCTCGTCATCCTGCTCGTACTGGTCGGCGGCGGCGTGGTCGGGCTCTTGAACGCCCTGCTCGTCGAACTCGCCCAGGTGGATGCATTCATCGCGACGCTCGCGACGGGCCAGGTCATCTACGCCGTCACCTATTGGTACACGGGCGGCCGACAGGTCACCGATTCCGGCGGGATGCGCGCGAGCGCCTTCGACGCGATCTCGCGCTGGTCGCTCGGTCCGATCCCCGGCCCCTTCGTCATCGCGCTGGCGATCGGCGTCGTGCTCTGGCTCGTCCTCGACTACCTGCCCGTCGGGCGCTACCTCTACGCGGTCGGGGCGAACCCCGCCGCGGCGGCCCTCAGCGGCATCCCGCGCCGCCGCTACGTCGTGGGCGCCATGGTCGCATCGGGCATGCTGACCGGCGTCGCCGGAATCCTCCTCGCTTCCCGACAGGCGGGAGTCGCCCAGGCCAACATCGGCCCCGAATACCTGCTTCCGGCGCTGGCAGCCGCGTTCCTCGGCTCGACGACGATCCGCCCGGGGCGGGTGAATGCGCTCGGCACGATCCTCGGCGTGGCCATCGCAGCGATCGGCATCTCGGGCCTCCAGCAGCTGCTGCCGGGCCAGTTCTACCTCGAGCCCCTGTTCAACGGGCTCACCCTCGTCGCGGCGATCACCATCGCCTCGCTCGCGACGCGACGACGGGTCGCGAGGGCGGACGAGGTGCCGGTGGATGCCGGATCGTCGGCCGATCCCGGCAAGCCCGCCGCCGCACCCGACGCACCCGACGCACCATCCGCACCATCCGCACCATCCGCACCGCAGCATCCCACCCGGAAGGAATACCGATGAGCACCGCACCACGCACCCCGCGCCGCCGCACGATCCTGGCCGCGCTCGCCGCCCCGGCGGCCCTCGCCCTCGCCCTCACCGGCTGCACGAGCGACGCCGTCGGCGACGCCGGCCCGACCGCCGTCGAGGAGGCCGGCACCGACTTCTCGTCGATCCTTCCGAGCGGCGACGCCGTCGAGTTCTCGAAGGCGCTCGTCGAGGCGAGCCTGACCGCCTCGGAAGGCTTCACCCCGCCTGCCGCAGGCCCTGCGGCGCAGCAGGCCGGCGCCCACATCGCCTTCGTCGGCAGCGACCTCACCAACGGCGGCATCAACACCGTCGCCGAGGGCGTCGCCGAGGCCGCCGGCGTCATCGGCTGGGTCGTCGACTCCTACGACGGCAAGGCGACCGCGCAGGGGCGCTCCGACGCCATGGACCAGGCGATCGCGGCCGGGCCGGCGGCGATCGTCGTCGGCGGTTTCGACCCGACGGAGCAGGCGAGCTCGATCGCGCAGGCGACCGATGCCGGCATCCCCGTCATCGGCTGGCACGCCGGAGCCGCCGCCGGCCCTGGCAACGGGCTCTTCACGAACGTCTCCACCGAACCGCTGCAGGTCTCGCAGCTCGCCGGCGCCTACGCCGTCGCCGAGTCCGGCGGCACCGCGGGCGTCGCGATCTTCACCGACGGCCAGTACGACATCGCGGTGCTGAAGGCCGAGGCGATGAAGGCGTACATCGAGGCCTGCGAGGGCTGCACGGTGCTGTCGTATCAGGACTCGCCGATCGCCGAAGCCGGGCAGCGGATGCCCGGTATCATCTCGAACCTCCTGCAGGAGCACGGCGACGGCCTGAGCCACCTGCTCGCGATCAACGGCAACTACTTCGGCGGCGCCCAGGAGGCGCTCCGGGCGGCCGGCAAAGACCCGGCGGGCGAGCCCGCCTCGGTCGCGGCAGGCGACGGCGATGCCGCCGAGTTCCAGCGCATCCGCAACGTGGACTACCAGGCCGCGACGGTCGCCGAACCCCTGCTGCTGCAGGGCTGGCAGCTGATCGACGAGGTCAACCGCGCGCTCGCGGGCGAGGGCGACTCCGGCTTCGCCGCGGCCCCGGCCCTCGTGACCGCCGCGAACGTGCCGGACGGCGACGTCTACGACCCCGACAGCGGCTACCGCGACGTGTACCGGAAGGCCTGGGGCAAGTGACCTCGCGCACGGTCCGGCCGACGGAGCCCGTCACGGTCGCCGAGTTCGACCGGCTCTACGACTCCCTGAAGGCCTGGGATGCCTGGGACGATCGCGGCCGAGGCGCCTGGAACCGGCTCACCCCGGCGACGACCGCGGCGGCGGCCGGACTCGTGCGCACCGGCCGGAGCGTGCCGACGGCGCTGCCGTGGAACACCGAGGCCGAGGTCGACAACCGGCGCCCGGCGCTGCACTACATGACCGACCTCGGCGTTCGGGAGGCACCTGAGCCTGCGACGAACAAGGACTTCCTCGCCGTCGATTTCCACGGCAAGTCGGTCACCCACCTCGATGCCCTCTCGCACATCGCGTACCGCGGCGAGCTCTTCGGCGGCGTGGCGAGCGCAGCCGCGGTGGATGCCGCGGGCGCCCGCTTCGGAACCGTCGCCGAACTCGGGCACTTCGTCGGCCGGGGCGTGCTCCTCGACCTGCCGGCCGTGCTCGGGGTGCCCTGGCTCGAGCCGGGCGAGGCCGTGTACCCGGAACAGATCCTCGAGGCCGAAGCGCGCCTCGGCATCCGCATCGGGGAGGCCGACGCGGTGCTGCTCCGCACCGGCCACAAGCGCCGGCGCGACGAACTCGGCCCGTGGGACTCCTCGGAGCTCAGCGCGGGTTTCCACACGAGCGCCATGCCGCTCCTCGCCGAGCGGGGCATCGCGCTGCTCGGCTCGGACGGCGACAGCGACGTGCGACCGTCGCCGACCCCCGGCATCCACTCGCCGATCCACATCCTCGCCCTCACAGCCCTCGGAGTGCCCTTGCTCGACAACCTCGACCTGGAGGCGCTCGCCCTGACCGCCTCGGAAACCGGTCGCTACGAATTCCTGTTCGCGGTCGCGCCGCTCGACGTACCCGCCGGTACCGGATCGCCCGTCAACCCGATCGCGGTGTTCTGATGAGCGGGTCGACGATCGCGCCGGGTTTCACCCGCCCCATCGGGGTCTCGCGCGACTTCCTCGGTGCAGACGGCCGGAACGTCTGGGGCGACATCGGCCTCGACGGCTTCGAGCAGCACGGCCTCGCCTGGGAATACCTGGAGCAGGACGTCACACGCCTGCGCCCGGCGGATCTCGACGGGCGTCCCGCGGTCGTCTTCGCCGAACCGGCCGTGACCGCCGCCAGCCTCGCGGGCGTCGCGAACCCGCCGCTCGTGCTCGCCCGCTTCGGCGTCGGCTACGACGCCGTCGACGTCGCGGCCTGCAGCCGTGCCGGAATCGCGGTGACGATCACTCCGGACGGCGCACAGCGCCCCGTCGCGACCGCGGCGCTCGCGCTGCTGCTCGGAGCGATGCTGAACCTCGGCGCCAAGGACCGGCTCGTCCGGCGCGGCACCTGGGGCGACCGTACCGCCTGGATGGGCCGAGGCCTCACCGGCGCAACGGTCGGCATCATCGGCTTCGGCAGCACCGCGACGGACTTCGCCAGGCTCCTCGCGCCGTTCAAGGTCACCTTGCTCGCCTCCGACCCGTACTGCCCGCCCGAGCGGGCCGCCGCAGCCGGCGCCGAGCTCGTGAGCCCGGGTGACCTCGCACGCCGCTCCGACGCGGTCGTCGTCATGGCGCTGCTCACCGAGGAGACCCGGCACCTCGTCGACGCCGGATTCCTCGCAGCCATGAAAGCCGGCGCGACCCTCGTCAACGTCGCCCGCGGCCCCATCGTCGACGAGGCTGCGCTCGCGGCCGCACTGGCGTCGGGCTCGATCCGTGCTGCGGCGCTCGACGTGTTCGAGACGGAGCCGTTGCCGATGCGGAGCCCGCTCGTCGCCCAGGAGCGGGTGCTGCTCAGCCCGCACTCGGCAGCCTGGACCGACGAGATGTCGCTCGGCAACGGGCGCAGTGCCGTGCGGGCCGTGCTCGATGCGCTCGCGGGCCGTACGCCGCGCTTCACCGTCGACCGCGCGTTCGCCTCGTCGCCCGCGTGGAACGCGCGCCTCGCGGCACGGAGGCCCCCGGAATGGGGTGTTGCGCAGAACCTGGCGTCATGAGGAAATCTCCATAGAGGCCGCCGGAAGACGGCCTCGAAAGACCCCGCCCGACAGCACCGCGGACGCCGTCAACGGCAGATGCGCGGGCGGAGCGCCCAACCTCCATGCGGGCGCCGGGCCGTTGCGCGGTGGGGGCCGCGCGACGGCCCACTCGGGTGCGCGGCGTCGGGGCCGCGCACCCGGGCATACCGCCGGGCGGCATGTCCCCGCGTGACCCCCGAACGCGGGGCGTCGAAGAGCCCGGGATAAGATCGAGTGTGACCGCAGACGAATCATCTCCCGAGACCGAGGCGTCACTCCCAGACGAACCCGAAGTGCGGCAGGCGCTCGCCGAGGTCGACCGCGCATCCATCCCCGGAGTCGTCGCGCACCACCCCGATTCGCCGCTCGCCTGGACCGAACTCGCCGATCTCGCCGACTCCGAAGGCCGCACCCTCGAGGCCTACGCCTTCGCCAGCGTCGCCGCCGAGCGATCCCGCGAACAGCTCGCCGAAGCCGGCTGGCGGCCGGGCGACGGGGTGCCCTGGTCCGAGGAGGCCAACCGGGCATACCTCCGAGCGCTCGACACGCAGCGCCGCGCCGCCGGCGCCCTCGGCCTGACGGGCCGTGCCGAGCGCCTCGAGGCCGAGCTCGCCGCCGCCGACGGGGTCGCGCAGGCGCGCATCGCCAGCGAGTTCACCCCGACCCAGGTGCTCACCGTCGTGCGCCCCGCCGAGGCGGTCGTCGTCCCGGCATCCACACCCGAGGCATCCACGCCCGCCGACGCGCCCGCGCCCGAGGCGGAGGGCCCCGAAACCCCCGAACCCGACCGCGACCCCGCCGGGGACGCAGAGCCAGCCGCGGCCGACGCGGCACGAGAGGACTGACATGCCCGCAGCCGTCCTGATCGGTGCGCAGTGGGGCGACGAAGGCAAGGGCAAGGCAACCGACCTGCTCGCCTCGCGCCTCGACTACGTCGTCAAGTTCAACGGCGGCAACAACGCCGGCCACACCGTCGTCATCGGCGACGAGAAGTACGCCCTGCACCTGCTGCCATCCGGCATCCTCACCCCGGGCGTCACGCCCGTCATCGCCAACGGCGTCGTCGTCGACATCGACGTGCTGTTCGAGGAGCTCGAGGCCCTCGCCTCGCGCGGCATCGACGTGTCGCGGCTGCAGGTCTCGGCGAACGCGCACGTCATCACGCAGTACCACCGCACCCTCGACAAGGTCACCGAGCGTTTCCTCGGCAAGCGGCAGATCGGCACGACCGGCCGCGGCATCGGCCCCGCCTACGCCGACAAGATCAACCGCGTCGGCATCCGCATGCAGGACCTCTTCGACGAGAACATCCTGCGGCAGAAGGTCGAGGGCGCCCTCGACCAGAAGAACCACCTGCTCGTGAAGGTCTACAACCGGCGTGCGTTCAGCGTCGACGAGATCGTCGACGAACTGCTCGCGCACGTCGAGCGGCTTCGGCCCATGGTCAGCGACACGGGCCTGCTGCTGCACCGCGCCCTCGAGGCCGGCGAGACCGTGCTGTTCGAGGGCGGGCAGGCGACGATGCTCGACGTCGACCACGGCACCTACCCGTTCGTGACCTCCTCGAACGCGACGAGCGGCGGGGCGATCACCGGCTCCGGCATCGCCCCCGGGCGCATCGACCGGGTCATCGCCGTCGTCAAGGCGTACACGACGCGCGTGGGCGCCGGGCCGTTCCCGACCGAGCTCTTCGACGAATGGGGCACCTGGCTCGCCGAACGCGGCCACGAGTACGGCACGACCACCGGGCGTCTGCGCCGCACCGGCTGGTACGACGCGCCGATCGCCCGCTACGCGGCCCGCGTCAACGGCGTCACCGACTTCGTGCTCACCAAGCTCGACGTGCTCACCGGCCTCGAACGCATCCCCGTCTGCGTCGCCTACGACGTCGACGGGCAGCGCGTCGACGAGGTGCCCGTCTCGCAGTCCGACTTCCACCACGCCGTGCCGATCTACGAGGAGTTCCCCGGCTGGAGCGAAGACATCTCGGGGGCCCGCACGCTCGAGGATCTGCCCGCCAACGCCCGGGCGTACGTGCGCGAGCTCGAGGCGATCTCGGGCTCGCGCATCTCGGCGATCGGCGTCGGCCCCGGCCGTGACGAGATCGTGCAGGTGCACGACCTCCTCGACTGAGCATGTCAGTGGGCGCTGCCACCGGCGATGAGGAGGTCTGCCGGCTCACGGCCGAACTCATCCGCATCGACACGACGAACCGCGGCGGCGGCGACGCCGAAGGCGAGCGGGCCGCCGCCGACCGCATCGAGGCGCTTCTCGCCGAAGCGGGCATCCATTGCCGCCGTTACGAACGCGAACCCGGCCGCACGAACCTCATCGCCCGCTGGGCCGGCACCGATCCGTCCCTGCCGGCCATCGTGCTGCACGGTCACCTCGACGTCGTGCCCGCCGACCCGGCCGGCTGGAGCGTCGACCCCTTCGGCGGGGTGATCCGCGACGGGATGCTGTGGGGCCGCGGCGCCGTCGACATGAAGAACATGGTCGCGATGATCGTGACCGCCGTCCGCACCCTCGCCGCCGCCGGCTTCGTGCCGCGACGCGACGTGATCCTCGCGTTCCTCGCCGACGAGGAGGACAACTCGCGCGTCGGCGCCCGCTGGCTCGCCGAGGCGCATCCCGACGCCTTCGCCGGCGCCGACACCGCCGTCAGCGAGGTCGGCGGCTTCTCGGCCGAGCTCGCCGGCCGGCCCGTCTTCTTCCTGCAGACGGGGGAGAAGGGCATCCTGTGGCTCCGGCTCACCGCCCGCGGCCGGGCCTCGCACGCCTCGCAACGGAACCCCGACAACCCCGTGCACCGGCTCGCGCGGGCCCTCGCCAGGATCGCCGACGAAGACTGGCCGCTCACCGGATCGGCCACGAGCCGCGCCCTCGACGCGGGCCTCCGCGAGGTGCTCGGCGAGGCGGCACCGGCCGATCCGCTCGACCTCATCGGGCTCGCCGGGCCCGCGGCCGCGTTCATCGCGCCGGGTCTCGCGAACGTCGCCAACGCGACGATCGTGGATGCCGGGGCGAACGCCAATGTGGTGCCCGCCACGGCATCCGCCATCGTCGACGTGCGCTTCGTGCCCGGGGGCCGGGATGCCGCCCTCGCCCGCATCCGGGAACTCGCCGGCCCCGACGTCGACGTCGAGATCGCCGACGAGGCGCCCGCCGTCGAAGCGCCCGCGACCGGCCCCGTCGTGGATGCGATGCGGGCCGCCATCCGCGCCCACCGGCCCGACGCGGCCGTCGTGCCGTACCTGCTGCCGGCCGGCACCGACAATGCGATGCTCGCGGGCCTCGGCATCCGCGGCTACGGATTCGTGCCGATGCTGCTGCCGGCCGGCTACGACTTCCCGGCGATGTTCCACGGCGTCGACGAGCGGGTGCCGCTCGACGCCCTCGTCTTCGGCGAGGCGGTGCTGCGCGAGTTCATCCGCGCGCTGTGAACCGTCGCCGCCCGCCGCCGGCCGCCGTGCACGGCGGATTCGCAGCAACGGGGCATCGCGCACCGGGCTTTTCGGGGTGAGAATGGCCGCAACGGCGGCGAAACATGCATCGCCTACCGTGAGCGGATGCCGGACCGCCGGCCGGAAGGGGGTGCACGTGACCACCATCACCGATCCGGGCGAGGCCGCCGAGCCCACCGAATACCGTGAGCGCCGCCGCCGCGCCGCCGCCGAAGCCGCCGCACGCGGGCTCGCCGCCCTCATCGTCACCGACCCGGCGAACCTCTACTACCTCACCGGGTACAACGCCTGGTCGTTCTACGTGCCGCAGGCGATGCTCATCGCCGCCGACGACGCATCCACCCTGCTCGTCCTGCGCGGCATGGACGCGCACGGCGCCCACCGCACCGCCGAACTCGACCGCGAGGAGATCGTCGGCTACCCCGAATGGGCGGTGCACCGCCCCGAACTGCACCCCTTCGACTGGGTCGCCGACGAACTGCGGCGGCGCGGCTGGGCGGCGCGGCTGGCGGGCGGCACCGTCGGCATCGACACCGACGCCGACCACTTCTCGGTGCGCTCGTACCACGCGTTGCAGGGCGGCCTGCCCGAGTGGAACCTCACCGGCGACCGCGGCCTCGTCAACTGGCAGCGGGTCGTGAAGTCGGATGCCGAGATCGCCCTCATGCGCAAAGCCGGCCTGATCGCCTCGAACGCGATGCGGGTCGCCGCCGACGCCATCGCCGCCGGCGTGCCGCAGCACGAAGCCGCCGCCGCGATCGCGCACGCGCAGGCGAGCGGGGTCGACGGCGCCGACGGCGACTACCCGGCGATCATGCCGCTGCTGGCGACCGGCGAAGCCGCCGACACCCCGCACCTGACCTGGTCGGCCAGACGTTTCGTCGAGGGCGAATCGGTCACCGTCGAACTCGCCGGCGTGCACCGCCGCTACCACGCGCCGCTCGCGCGCACCGTCGCCGTCGGCCGGGTGCCGGCGGCCGTCGAAGAGCTCGCCGCGATCACCGCGGAGGGCCTCACCCGCACGATCGAGGCGATCGCACCCGGCCGCACCTCCGGCGACGTCGCCGAAGTGTACTGGCGCTTCCTCGAACGCCACGGCCTCGCCAAGGAGTCGCGCCTCGGCTACTCGATCGGCATCGGCTTCCCGCCCGACTGGGGCGAGCGCACCGTCAGCATCCGCCGCGGCGACGACACGGTGCTGCGGCCCAACATGACCTTCCACGTGATCGCCGGCATGTGGCTCGACGGCATCGGCTGCGAGTTCAGCGAATCGCTGCGCGTCGCCGAGCACGGCGCCGAGCTGTTCACCGACGCACCGCGCGAACTCATCCGGCGCCCCGCCGGCTCGGGCGGGTTGCGCGCGGTCTAGGGTTCGTCGGCGCGCGCGTGCGCCCGGCGGGCGTGCGGGTGCGGGGCCGCGCGCCGGGGCATCCACCGGTGGATGCCGGGTCGCAGCCCCGCACGCCGCGCGCCGCTACTCGTTGCCGATGTGCTTGTCGACGTTCTCGCGGGCGTCGTCGATCTGCTCGTCGAACTTGCCGCCCGTGACCTTCTTGGCCGCGCCGGCGACGCCGTCCATGATCTTGTCGCTGATGTCTTCGGCCTGCTCGCTCTTCAGCGCGTCCTGCACCTTGTCCTTGTTCTCCTCGACGAAGTCCTGAGCCTTCTTCGTCGCATCGTCAAGAGCACCCATAGCCCCCACGCCCCCTCGTCGGCCGAATCTCGGCCGTTTCGCTCATCGTAAGCCGGGCGGCGCATGCCGGGAACCCCGTTCGGGTCGCACGGCACCGCCGGGACGCGGGCGGACCGGGGCCGCACGCGTGCCTGCGAGAATCGACGGATGACCGCCACCCGCCCCGCCGTGCGCGCGCTCGCCGGCACCCGCGTCCGCCTCGCCCCGCTCACCGCCGACGAGCTGCCCGAACTCTGGACGGCGATCGGCCGACCCGAGGTGTTCGCCGGCGGATACGGCGGCGGGCCGTCGGGGCTGCCGGCCGACCTCGACGGGTTCCGGCGCTTCGCGAGCGGGTACTACCGCGACGACGAGACCGGCACCTCGTGGGGGATCCGCCTCGTCGGCGGCCCGGATGACGGTGCGCTCGTCGGCACCAGCACCCTCGGCGACTTCGACCTCGCGAACGAGGGTGCCCACATCGGCTGGACCGCCTACGATCCGCGCGTCTGGGGCACCGTCGTGAACGCCGAGACGAAACTGCTCCTGCTCGGGGCCGCCTTCGATCACGGCTTCGAACGGGTGAAGATCCAGGCCGACTCGATCAACGAGCGTTCCCGGGCGGCGATCGCGAAGCTCGGCGCCCGGTTCGAGGGCGTGATCCGCCACGAGCGGCGCCGCCCGGACGGCTCGTGGCGCGACACCGCGATCTACTCCGTGCTCTCCGAAGAATGGCCCGCGGTGCGCGCCGGCCTCGACGCGCGCCTGGCCGCCTGGGGCGATCGGCCCGTCGCACTCGGGTAGCGCGCGCTCGCTCTCGCGCGCTCGCATCTCGCGCGATCGCATCTCGCGCGCTCGCATCTCGCGCGCTGAGCGCGCTCGTATCTCGTTCCGGGGGTCATTTCCCGCCACGAATACGCGGAATCCCGGCAGAAAGTGGCGGGATATGACCCCCGGAAGCGTGAGGGGGTGCGCGCGGAGGGAGTGTGCGCGGAGGGAATGCGCGCGGAGGGGAAGGGGTGCGCGGAGGGAATGCGCGCGGAGGGGAAGGGGTGCGCGGAGGAGCAGGGGGTGCGCGGAGGAGAGGGGTGCGCGGAAGAGGGGTGCGCGGAGAGGGGTGCGCGGAGAGGGGCCCACGCGCGGCGGCGCGCCGCGGCATCCACTCGGGGAAAGCGGGGAAAGCGGGGAAAGCGGGGAAAGCGGGGAAGCGGATCAGGAGAGGACGGCGAGCAGGCCGTCGACGAGGGCCGCGATGCCGCCGAGATAGGCGATCGCGATGACCGAGATGCGTGCGATGCGCGGGCTGATGCGCCGCTGCAGCAGTTCGCCGATGCCGATGCCGATGAGCATCGCCACGAGGATGAACGGCCACGCGACCGGATCGAGCTCGGGCAGCGCCCAGCCGGTCGCTGCGAACTTCGCGATGAGCGAAGACCCGCTGACGATGATGAAGTACGGCTGCAGGGTCGCCGCGAAGCCGAGCTGCGGCCACCGGCTCGCGACCGCGTACACGCTGACGGCCGGGCCGCCGACCCCGGCGGTCGCATTCATGAACCCCGAGGCGAGGCCGGCGGCGATCGCCGGCGCCGCACCCGTCACCGGTTCGGCCGTGCGCATCGCGAAGAGCGTCGAGGTGAGCGCGATGACGACGAGGGCGCCGATGCCGATCTGCATCGCCGGCCCCGGCACATGCGCGGCGACCCACGCGCCCGTCGCGGTGCCGACGACGGCCGGCACGGCGAGGCGCACGAGACGGCCCCATTCCACGTCGCGCCAGACGCGCGGCAGGATGATGAGCGACGACAGCACGGCGCATGCGTTCACGACGAGCACGCCGTCGAACGGGCCGAGCAGCACCACGAGGAACGGCGACACGACGAGGGCGAACCCCATCCCCGTGATCCGCTGCGCGAAGGCGCCGGCGAGAATCGCGACGGACAGCAGGGGGAGCACCGGTACACCTTAGGCCAGTTCACGGCGCGGCCCGAATCGGGGGCGGGCCTTCCTTCGGCGTCGGCTGTGCCGATAGGGTCGGGGTGGATCCGCCGCCGCAAGTGCGGGTCCGACGCGGTCGGGGGGCCGGGTCATCAGGGGGTGGATGCGGGTGTTCCGTCGATGGTTCGCGGCGCTGTTCGCCGTGGTGCTCGCGGTCGGGCTGGCCGCGCCCGCGTCGACGCCGGCGGTCGCGGCGCCGGACGACGCCGAGTTTTTGATCGCGAAGAGCGATGCGACGGGCCAGTCGCCGTACGGCCCGGGCGCGCAGTTCAGCTACCGGGTCGAGTTGACGTGCAACAGCTCGATCGTGGACACCTGCGTCGGGGCGCAGCTGACCGACACCCTGCCGGAACCGCTCGTCTTCGACGCGAGCGTCGAACACGCGGTCGTCGTGGCGGGCGGCGGCACGAGCCAGGTCACCAGCGAAGGAACCTCGTTCACCGTCGACTTCTCGACGCCGGGCGTCTCGGGCGTCGGCCTGCCGACCGGGAACAAGGCCGACATCACCGTCTACGTGCAGGTCCCGCCGGACCTCGGCGCCGACTACAACGGCGACATCGTGAACACGGCCTTCGCGACCGCCGAGAACGCCCTGGACGTGGATGCCTCGGCGACGGTCGCGATCGACGTGCCCGAGGTGCTCGACACGACCGTGCAGAAAACGGTCGACGACCATCAGGCGCCGGGCTCGCCCGGCATCCCGGCCCTGCCCGGGCAGCCGGTCGATTACACGATCGGCGGCGGCAGCGTCTCGAACCGTTCGGTCGACGCCCTCGTCGTCCAGGATCCGGCCGACGGCGTCGCGAGCCCCTTCGAGGGCTCCCTCGACTTCACCGGGCTCACCTCGCTGACCCCGCCGAACGGCGCGGACCGGGTCGCGGTCGCCTGGCGGGACGCCGCCGGCGTCTGGCACGACGACTACACGGGCGAGATCCCGAGCGACCTCACGGGGATCCCCGCCGTCGATCCGCACTCCGAGGTGAAGGGTCTGCGGTTCACCTTCACCTCTTCGACCGGGCGGCTGCCGGCCGGCGGGGAGGAGGCATCCATCGGCTTCGCCGCCGAGACGAACGACACCGTGCTCGACATCCCCGTCGGCCAGGCGGTGGACGTGCCGAACACGGCCTCGTCGTCGGTCACCGTGCAGGGCCGCACGAGCACGCCGAACACCGCGGACGGCACCGTCTTCATCACGAACGAGGGCCCGACGGTGGTCGCCGGCAAGAGCTTCGCGAACCCGAACCTGCTCGCGGGCGATCAGACGACGGCGACGCTCACCGCCACCGTCGGCTACCGGCCCGTCGCCGAGCTCGTGATCGACGAGCCGAGTCCGGGGCAGCCGGACCTCGCCGCGCAGGGCCTCGACTTCGACGGGTTCACCGACGGCGTGCTCTGGCCGGCGGGCGCGACCGGCGCGAGCATCGAGTACCGCTACGCGGGCGGCGGAAGCGAGACGCTCACCGCCGACGAGACCGACACCCTGCCGCCGCCGTCCGAAGACGGCGTCGTGGGCTTCACGGCGACCTTCACAGGGCCGATCATCCAGCATGCGAGCGCGACCCTGCCGTTCACGGTCACGGCCCAGCCGGTCGACGAAGACACCACGAGCACGAACACGATCACGACCGCCGTCACCGACGCGGCCGGGTTGACGGGGAGCGACTCCGCCGCGGCAGATCTCACCCGCCAGCCCGGGCGCGTGTCGACGACGATCGACAAATCGGTCGCCCGCGACTGGCTCTGGGCCGTTCCGGGCACCACGACGGATGTGTCGTTCCGGGCCGATGTCAACGACGACGGGCCCAACGCATCCACCGTCGGCTCCGAGTACCTCATCGTGAGCGACCCGCCCGACCCGCAACCCGGCGACCCCGTCGATGCGTTCTGGAACGCCTTCGACCTCAGCCGCATCGTCGCCGGGGTGCCGACCGTGGCCGACCTGCAGGTGCAGGTCTGGGACGGGCAGGCGTGGACGGACCTGCCCGGCGGGCAGCTCGACGGGCCGGGAGACCTCGTCGTGGCGGTCCCGGCGGCGCAGCGCGAGAGCATCCAGGGCATGCGGTTCGTGTACACGCCGAAGGACGGGCAGCTGCTGCAGCCCGGCTTCCAGGTCGCGCCGTCGTTCTCGGTCGTCACGCGCGAGGAGTTCCGCGATGGATCGGGATCGGTCGCCGACGCCGCCGAGGCCGCCGACCCGCTGATCGTGCCCAACACGGGCGGCTCCGAGGTGTACAGCCCGAACGACTCGACGCCCGACGACGACACCGCCACCGCCGCCGACGAGACGGAGCTGCACTGGCTCGACCCCGACGGCGACGGCCCCGACCTCTTCGACAAGACCTGGCTCGTCGACCCGGAAGTGCCCCTGTACGCCTTCAGCGGGGTCGCGCGCGTCGCCCATCTCGCCTGGTCGACCGAGGGTCTGCCGTTCGACTCGGTCGCCTTCACCGACGACCCGACCGCCGGGCCGTTGTACGGCGACGGCGTCATCGGCGCATCGGCGTACGACGCCTGGGACCTCGTCGAGATCGCCCCGATCGACGGCGATCTCGACCCGTGGATGCAGTACGACCGGGTCGCCTCCGTCGAGCTCTTCGATGCGGGCGTCGGGGACTGGGTCGATGTCACGGCGGACGCGTGCGGCGCCGACGGGTCGGCATGCGACGGGGCATTCCCGGGCTACCCCCTGAGCGCCGAGCAGACGGCATCCACCCGCGCCGTCCGCCTCGTCTTCGAGGAGGGCAGCGGCCGAGACGGCGAGACCGGCCCCGAGCCCGGCTCGGGAGTGGCCGCCTCCTACGACCACGACCGTGGCATCGACCTCGTGTTCGAACTCCGATACGAGAAGCGCAGCGACGGCGGCCCGGTCACCGGGTCCCTGCACGACGAGTCGTACAACTCCGGCGCCGCCGGTGTCGTGAAGAACACCGCCGGCATCGTCGCCGACGGCGAACGCCCCGTCGCGCAGAGCGACGACGACCTCATCTCGATCCTCGATGCGGCCGCGGATGTGCAGGTGTCGAAGGAGTTCGATCAGGAGGCCCTGCCGATTCCGCCCGCCTCGGCCGGGCAGGCCACGTATCCGCTCGCGACGGCGACGATCGTCGCCACGAACGCGACCCAGGCCTCCGTCTCCACGATGGACGTCTCCGACCCGGCGCCGGGCGCGACGGAATCGATGTACGAGTATCTGAACCTGTACCGCATCGACGCGATCTCCGTTCCGGTCGACGCGACCGAGTCGAGCGTCGTCCTCACCCGCGAGGGCGGGGCGGATCCGCCGATCTCGATCGAAGACGCGCTCGAACTCGCACCGGCCGACCTCGCCGACGTCATCGGCATCGACGTCCACCATGAGACCCCCGGTACGGTCTCGATCCGCTCCGGCTCCGCGAGCACCGTCGTGCTCACCTACCAACTGCGGGAGACCGGCCGCGCGAGCGGACTTCCGCCGACGGCGGCGGACACCGCCGTCAACGTCGCCGGGGCCGAGGTCGCACGCCCGGGCGGCCTGCCGGACCTCGACATCGCCACGGGCACCGCGAGCGACACGCTCGCCTTCGACGCCGCCGACTACGACGTCTTCGCCGGGAAGACGATCACCCCCGACTCTCGCTTCGAGGACGAGCCTCGCGAGGGGTACCGCGTGGATCTCACCGGGCAGCCCGGCGGCAACGTGCGCACCACCGTGCTCTCGGTCACCGACGACGAGGCGACGTTCTGGAACGCGTTCACGTTCGCCGGCTTCCCCGATGCGACCCTTCCGGCGAACCTGCACCAGCTGCGCGTGCAGGTGCTCACCGGCGTCGACTACGCCCTCGATGAGGGGAGCGGCGACATCGTCGTCACCTGCGGCGGGTCCGTCGTGCTCGACGGCTGCTGGGTCCCCGGCCCCTGGCAGGACACGGACGCGAATTCGACCGTCACCCCCGCACTGCCGAGCGGGGTCGACCCGGTCGACGTCCTCGGCATCCGCTTCGACGTGCGCGCCGACGCCGACGAGTCGAACTGGGAGAGCCCGTTCAACCCGATCGTCGAGCTCGCGTTCACCGCCGACCGGCTCGGGAACCTCCGCATCGGCCCGGGCGGGGAGATCGACAGCGTGCCGGTGCCCTCGACCCGACCGGATCTCGACCCGGCCCCGGGTGAGACGAGTGCCGGGACGATCACCGATGTCGTCGACGTGCACGGTATCGGCGCGTGGGAGGTCGACACCGGCACCCGGTGGACGGCGGACGACTCCGTGCCGGCGACGACGGTGCTGCGCCATCTGCCGAACGGGATCGAGGTCGAGAAGCTCCCGGGCAACGGCCAGGACGGTGCGGACTCGCAGCAGTTCCCGCCCGCGAGCGAGATCCCGTACCGCATGACGATCACGAACACCGGTTCGTGGCCGATCGAGGGGCTTGTGCTCGAAGACCGCATCCAGGCGGACGGTTCCGGCTCGATGCTCGTGCCGCGCCCCGGCGCCGACCCCGTCTTCGAGTTCTTGCTCGATGGAGCGGCGGCCGAGGGCTTCGATGCGGCCCTCGACCCCGACACGGGCGTGGTCGCGGTCACGGTGCCGGACGGGTTCGTGTTGCAGCCGGCCGGTGTGCTGGAGATCAGGGCGCATCTGCAGTTCCGCGACGCTCTGCCGCCCGGCACACCCGTCGCCAACACGATCACCGCGACGAGCGACCGGATGTTCGACACCTGCGACTCGACCTCGTTCGGGACGGTGACGAACCCGACCGTGAGCGACGTCGACGACTGCACGGCGAACACGACCGTGAACCCGACCGCGGCTGCCCCGATCAGCCTCGAGAAGGGGGTGCGCGGAGTCGCGGCCGGTGTGCCGGGTGCGGATGCCGGTGACGCGAACTACGACGACCTCGGTGTGCTGAGCACCACCGGCTCGCCCGAGGATTGCGCCGAGCCGAACGCGACGGGCGGCAACTACCGGAACATCTGCGTGCCGATCACCAGGCCCGGCGGCGTCGAACGGTGGCGGCTGGCGTTCACGAACCTCGGCAATGTGCCGTCGCAGGCCATCGCCGGTATCGACGTGCTGCCCGCCGTCGGCGACACGGGCGTCACCGTGCCGAACGCGCGCGGCTCGCAGTGGTCGCCGATCTTCCTCGGCGGCGTCCGACCCGAAGGGCGGGCGACGACGGCGACGGTGACGAACTTCTACACGACGACGGTGCCAAGCGTCGCGTGCAATGCGACCGATATCGAGTACTCCTCGCGCGGCGAAGAGGTGCCGCCGGGGAACGCGTGCGCGAGCGACATCGCCGCTCGCGACTGGATCGCGTACGACGCGACGACGCCCCCCGAGGAGCTCGCCCGGGCCAAGGCGCTGAAGACGGTCGCCGTCTGGCCCGAGGGCGACGGCCTCGCACCCGGCACCTCGGGGGCGATCACCTTCGACACCCGCACGCCGGCCTGGATCCCGGATGCCTACGAGGGGGGTCTGCCGATCGCCTGGAACTCGGTCGCGGCGGGGTCCCTGGCGCTGCACGACGGCGGCGAGATCTACCAGGGCCCGGTCGAGCCGGTCCGCGCCGGCGTCGCCGCGCCGACGGGGACGTTCGAGTTGCAGAAGGAGGTCGTGACGGATCCCGTCGACTGGCCCGCACCGCTTCCCGATGCCTACGAGGCGAACGTGCAGTGCACCTCGGACGGGGAGGAGGGCACGATCACCCCCGACCCGGCCCCCGTCGACGTGCCCGCCGGCGGCACCGTCGTGCTGATCGGGGAGGGCACGAACCTGCCCATGTATGCCGACTGCCGGGTGCAGGAGCTCCCCGCGCAGGGCGCCGCCGTCGGCTACGATCCGGCGGGCACCGACGGCTGGTCGGGTACCGTCTCGGCGCAGCGCGACCTCACCGCGCGCGATGACATCCACCACCCGGCCCCCGCGTCCGAGGAGTCGGATCTCATCACGATGCGGAACGAGTACGAGCTCGGCGGCTTCACGGTGTCGAAGGCGATCGTGCCCGGCGGCGCGGAGGATCAGGAGGGCGACCTCATCGAGTTCCACCCGACGTTCGGGTTCGAGACGAGCTGCACCTTCCTCGGCGAGGAGGTGCTCGGCGAGGAGTTCGAACTGCAGGACGGCGAGCAGGCGGAGTTCGGCGGTGTGCCCGTCGGCGCCGAATGCACCGTCACCGAGACCGACGATGCGGGCGCGACGACGACGAGTATCGTCGTCACCGAGAGCGGGGTGCCGGGCGAGCCGGTCGACGGGGCGTCCGTCGACTTCACCGTGCTGCCGGACGTCGATGACACGCACGCGACCGCGGTCGCCGTGACGAACACGTACACCGTCGGCGGCATCGAGATCACGAAGAGGGTCATCGGCGACGGCACGCCGGTGCACGGGTTCACGGTCACCCTCGTCTGCACCTGGGATCAGGCCGACGAGAACCCCGTGTTCCACGATGCCTGGACCTTCCCGGTCGCGGGCGGCACCTGGAGCGTCGGGCTGCTGCCGACGGGCGCCGAGTGTGACATCGACGAGTCCGACGACGGGGGCGCGACCGAGGCGACGATCACCCCTGAGCAGGTCGCCATCGGGATCGACGGCACCCCGGGCGACCCGGTCCTGGTCGACGTGCAGAACGACTTCCGCGTCGGCGGCTTCGAGGTCGAGAAGACGGTCGCCGGCTCCGGCATCGGCTTCAGCGCGGGCGCCGTCTTCGTGTTCGGCTACCGCTGCGAGTATCTCGGCGAGACCGTCGGCGAGGGCGAACTCACGATCACCGGCGACGGCACGGCCGGGCCGTTCACCTCGGAGGCCGTCACGGGGCTGCCCGTCGGGGCGGACTGCGCCATCACCGAGACCGCGAACGGGGGAGCGGATGCCACGCCGCCGCCCGTGGACGTCGTGATCCCCGACGAGGACGACGGCGTCGCAACGGTCGTCACCGCACCGTTCGAGAACCGTTTCTCGGCCGCAGGCCTGCAGGTGACGAAAGCCCTCGACGGCGCGGGCGCGACAGACCCGGCCGTGGTGGATGCCGCGTACACCGTGCTCGTGACCTGCGCCCTCACCGAAGACGCCGACCCCCTCTTCGCAGGCGAGGTCGAGGTCACCGGCAACGAGACCGTGACCGTCACGGACGGCGGTGCGCCGCTCATCCTGCCCGTCGGCACCCACTGCTGGGGCGAGGAGACCGATGCGGCCGGCGCCACGGCATCCACCGTCGACCACGACTCCTTCGAGAACGCCGTCGTCGTCGTGCCGATCGACGAAGACGACCCGGCCGTGCTCGAGATCACCGCGACGAACACCTTCGACCTCGCAGACCTCACGATCGCCAAGGAGCTCGCCGGCGGCGCCGCCGAATACGCCGAGGACACCGAGTTCGAGATCCTCGTCACCTGCACTCTCGACCGCGGCGGCAACAACGACCCGATCGTGAGCTACGACGATGAATCCGTCGTCCTGCGGGGCGGCGGGCGGGACACGCTCGGCGATATCCCCGTCGGCTCCACCTGCTACGCCGAGGAGCCCGACGGGCAGGGCGCCTGGGAGATCGAGATCAGCGCGACCGAGGACGACCCGGTCGTCGTCGGCGGCGACGAACCCGTCACGATCACGGTGACGAACGTGTTCCCCGACGCCGGCTTCACGGTCGCCAAGGAGGTCGACAACGGCGGCGCCGTCGACCAGAGCGGCCAGCCCGTCGAGTACTCGTACGTGTACCGCTTCATCGTCGTCTGCGGCTTCGAGGGCGAGACCGTGCTCGACGAGATCTTCGAGCTCGGCGACGGCGAGACGCGCAGCTTCACCGAGCTGCCCGCCGGCAGCGACTGCACCGTCGACGAGATCGTCCAGCAGGATGCCCGCACGACCGTCGTCCTCGCGCAGGGCGGCGTCGACGACGACCTCGGCGAGACCACGACCGCGACCTTCGAGCTCCAGCCCGATGACGACGCCGGGCGGCCGACGACGCTCATGACGGTCACGAACCACTACCCGGTCGGCTCGATCGAGATCGCCAAGTCCGTCACCGGCACGGGGGCCGACACCTGGGCCGGCGCATTCGGCGACTTCGAGGTGCGCCTGCACTGCGTGCATGACGCCGTCGACGCCGACGTGTACGACGACACGCATACGCTGACGGTAGATGCCCCGGGCGACGTCTGGCTCGTCGACCACCTGCCGACGGGCGCCCGCTGCGCCGTGACCGAGGTGGATGCCGCCGGCGCCACCGAGTCGAACGCGACCCCGGCATCCACCGTCATCGACGACGACGAACTCGCCGACCCGGTGCGCGTCGACGTCGTCAACGACTTCCGCACCGGCGCCCTCGACGTGCTGAAGGACGCCGCCGGGCCGGGCGCCCCCGACTTCTCCGCCCGCTACGTCTTCGAAGCCGTCTGCACCTACGAGGGGCAGGAGGTCGTGCACCGCGAACTCGTCGTCCTCGACGACGGCAGCGGCGGCCCGTTCCGCAGCGAGACCGTCACCGGCATCCCGGTCGGCGCCGAATGCGTCGTCACCGAGACCGATCCGGGCGGCGCAGACGCGCCCGCACCGCCCGTGACCGTCGTCATCCCCGACCAGGAGGAGCCCGGCGTCGAGTCCGTCGTCACGGCCGGCTTCGTCAACGAGTTCTCCGTCGGCACCGTCGCGCTCGCCAAGGAGGTGACGGGCGACGCGGTGGATGCCGCGGCCGGCGCCGTCTTCACCGTGCAGCTGACCTGTCAGCTCGTCCGCGACGGCGAACCCGTCACCCTCTACGAGGCGCCCACCCGCATCGAGGCCGGCGAGACGGTGCCGGTCGCGGGGCCCGGCGGGGGGCCGCTCCGCCTGCCGATCGGCACGCACTGCTGGGCCGTCGAACCCGACGCCGCCGGCGCCTCCGATGTCTCGATCGACTTCGGGTCCTTCGACGATGCGGCCGTCGTCGGCCGGTCCGCCGAGGAGCAGCACCTCACGATCACCGCGACGAACACCTACGAGGCCGGGTCGCTGCGTCTCGAGAAGACCGTCAGCGGCGCCGTCGACCAGGCCGCCGGGCGCTCCTTCGTCATCGAGGTGAGTTGCGTGCTGGGCCGCGGCGACAACGATCCCTTCGTCGCGATGGATGCCGAACGCATCGTCATCGGCCCCGGTGAGACGCGCACCTTCGACGGGCTGCCCGTCGGCGCCGCCTGCTCGGCCGAGGAAGTGGATGCCGGAGGCGCCGCATCCTCCACGGTCAGCGCGACCGTCGCTGATCCCGTCGTGATCACGGCCGACGCCGCCGTCACGATCACCGTCGACAACCGCTTCGACCCGCCGCTGCCGCGGACCGGCGTCGACGGCGGCGCCCTGCTCGCCGCACTCGGCTGGGCGGTGCTGCTCCTCGGCGGCGGCGGGGCTGCGCTCGCCGCCGGCCTCTCCCGTCGGCGCCGCGCCCGCGCGTGAGCGGCCGCGCCCGCCGCCGCGCCGCGGCGGTCACGGTGGCGGTGTGCTCCCGCATCCACCGCGGCACCTACCGGCTGAGCACAGGACCGGCTGTCTCTTCTGCGCAATGCAGGAACGCGCTCGGCGTGTCGCACTCGCCATGCGGGAGAACGCCCCGCGACACGCGCGCGGTCCTGCATTGCGCAGGGGAGGGTGCTTGGGGGAGGGGGAGGAGGGAGCGGGGACAGAGGGGTGCGGGGTGGGGAGAGAGCGGGGTGCGGCGGCGTGGCTAGCCGTAGCGCTCGCGGAAGCGGCGGCGGGCGGCGGGGTGGAGGGGATCGGGGCGGTGTCGATGAGGCTCGACGAGGTGAGGTACTGCAGGCCGATCGAGGGCTGCGGCACGAGGCGCGGCGCCTCTTCGAGGAGGAGGTCGACGAACGCCCGGGCGAGCTCGCCGGGCAGTTCGGGGCGGGCGAGCAGGAAGTTCGAGACGCCGATCGCCGGGACGGCTTCGGTGAGTCCGTAGGTGCCGGCGGGCACCGCGGTGATCGCGTAGGCGTCGCCGAAGTCGCGGTTCATCGCCGGCACGGCGGCGGTGAGGTCGAGCAGGCGCACGCGGGTGATGCCGTCGAGGCGCGAGAGCTCCGGCAGCGGGATGCCGCCCGACCACATGACGGCGTCGATGTCGCCGGTCGCGAGGGCGCCCACGGCATCCGCGAGGCCGAGTTCGAGCAGGACCGCGGTGCCGGGTGCGGATGCCGCGGCGCCCTGCACGCCGCCCGTCACGCCGGGTGCGGATGCCGCGGCGCCCTGCCCTGCGCCGGCGGCGATCCGCGCGCCGTCCGCGCCGCCCGTCTCGCCCGCGCCGCCTGCGGGGGCGAGCCCCAGCGCGGCGAAGGCGCGCAGCGACATGGTCGCCGTCCCGGAACCGGGCGCCCCGATCGACACGCGCCGCCCGGCGAGCCCGGCGGGGGCGGCGATGCCGGAATCCTCGCGCACGATGCACTGCAGGTAGTTCTGGTAGACGCGGCCGATCGCGACGATCCCGTCGGCCCGGGCGGCGGCGGTGTCGGCGAGGGCGATGGCGAGCTCGGCCTCGCCGGAGCGCAGCAGTTCGACGTTCTCGACGCTGCCCTCGGTGGGCAGGGCCCGCATGTCGGCGGCGATGCCGGCATCCACCGCCGCGCGCGCCAGCAGCTGCCCGAAGCGGATGTACGTGCCGCCCGGTTCGCCGCACGCCATGCGGATCCGCCGCGCCGCCGGGGCCGGCGCGCAGCCGGCGAGGGCCGCGGCCAGGCTCGTCGCGAGGCCCGCGGCACCGAGGGCGAGCACGGCGCGGCGGCTCGGGTGGATGCCCCGGCGCGCCGACCCGGCCGGGTGCAGCTTCGGGTGGATGCCCCGGCGCGCCGGCCCGGCCGGGTGCATGCTCCGGCGGTCGCCCCCGCCCTCGCTCGCGCTCATGCGAGCACCCCGAACTCGGCGCGCACGCGGAGGCCCCCTTCGGGGGCGCGGTCGATGGTGAGGCGGCCGGCGTTCGCGCGCACGAGTTCGCCGACGATCGCGAGACCGAGGCCGGTGCCTGGCACCTGGCGGTGCTGCGAGGCCCGCCAGAAGCGGGCGCCGACGCGGGCGAGCTCCTCGTCGCCGAGGCCCGGCCCGTCGTCGGCGATCTCGAGCACGGCGGTGCCCGCCGCGGCGGCGAACGATTCGCTGCCGGGAGGGCCGGCATCCGCACCCGAGCGCGCGAGCCGCACCCGCACGGTCGCACCCGCCCCCGCGTACTTGCGGGTGTTGTCGAGCACGGTCGCGACGATCTCCTCGAGGTCGCTGCGGCGGCAGGCGAGGCGCAGCTCCTCCGCGCCGGTGACGACGAGGTGCTGGTCGGCGGCGTCCATGAGCGCCCGGAAGGGTTCGGCGAGCGCCGCCGCCGACGGCACGGTGTGGTCGCGGCGGGAGTCGCGGGCGAAGCCGGTGCGGGATCCGCTCGCCTCGGCGGTCGCGCGATGCTCGGCGTTGGCGAGGGCGAGCATGCGATCCACGGTGCGTTCGAGGCGGTCGAGGTCGGCGTCGATGAGCGCGAGCTCGTCCGCGGCGCCCCCAGGGCCCGAGGAGCCGCTCGCAGCCGCCGAGACATCGCCCGAGACGGCTCCCGGCGCGTCGCCCCCAGTCCCGGTTCCGACCGGGGCCTCGCGCACGGCATCCACGCGCAGCCGGATCGCCGCGAGCGGATTCCGCAGCTGATGCGAGGCGTCGGCGACGAGGGCCCGCTGCTGCTCGAGGGTGTCGTGCATGCCGCCGGCCATGCGTGTGAAGCTCGCCTCGAGGCGGCGGAGCTCGGGCGGGCCGGCCTGGGCGAGGGGCATCAGGTCGCGGCGTTCGGCGAAGGCGTTCGCGGCGTCGTCGAGGGCTTTGACGGGGCGCAGCACCCAGTGCGCGAAGCGGTGCGCGAGCAGGGCGAGGCCTGCGAGCAGGGTGGCAGCGGCTCCGGCGAGCACGAGCCACTGCGCGCCGATGTCGCCGGTCGCCCGGCTCGCATCGGCTTCGAGGACGACGGCGCCGAGGCTCGACTCGCCGACACCGGGCACGGGTTCGGAGATGAGCGCGACCGGGCTCGACCAGGGCCGGAGCGTCGGCAGGGTGCGCTGCGGCAGCGCCCGCACGGCGGCCTGCACATGCCGGTCGACGTCGGCGCGGTGCGGGTCGAGGTCGCCGGCGATGACGGTGCCCGCAGCATCCACCACCAGCACGTGTTCGCCCGTGACCTCGCGGAAGCGGTCCAGGTAGGCGGTCAGCCCCGAGCGGTCGCCGGTCGCGATCGACCCCTCGGCCAGCTGCACGAGATGCCCGAGCGCCGCCGAACGGGTGATCGTGAGCTGCTGGGTGCGGGCGGCCGCGAGGGCCTCGCCGGCAGGCAGCACGAGCGCGAGCACCGCGACGACCCCGACGAGCAGGATCGGCAGCAGCACCCGGGTGAGCATCAGCCGGCCTCGAGGCGGTACCCGTACCCGCGGATCGTGGTGATGAGGCCGCCCGGCAGCTTCTGCCGGAGCTGGGCGAGGTGCACGTCGAACGCGCGGGAACTGGCCGCGTACGCGTCGCCCCACACCTCGTCGAGGATCTGCTCGCGGCTGACGGCGGCCCCGACGCGGGCCGCGAGCGCGGCGAGCACCTCGAACTCGGTGCGGGTGAGGGGCAGCTCTGCGCCGTCGACGCTCGCACGCCGGGCGCGCAGCTCGACCTCCAGGGGTCCGGCGTGCACGGCTTCGGGGCGGTCGGGGCCGGGCCTGCGCCGCACGGCGACCTCCATGCGGGCGAGCAGCTCGCGCACGCGCACCGGCTTCACGAGGTAGTCGTCGGCGCCGAGGCGCAGCGCCCGCACGGTGGATCGTTCGTCACCGCGGGCGGTGACGACGAGCACGGGCACCTCGCTGACCATCCGGAGCCTGCGCAGCACCTCGAAGCCGTCGGTGTCTTCGAGGCCGAGGTCGAGCATGACGAGTTCGGCGCGCTGGTGGGCGAGCAGCACGTCGCCGCCGCGGGCGGTGCGGGCCACCCGGTGCCCGGCGCGCTCGAGCACGCCCGTGAGGGCTGCGGCGACGGAGTCGTCGTCCTCGGCGATGAGCACGCGCATGGCGGCAAGCATAGGGCGCGAGCGGATGCCGTGGCACACCGGCGTGGCCCCCGGTGGTGCCCCGAGTGGATGCCGGGGGCCACGGCATCCACCCGTGCCGGTTGATTCAGCTCTTCGGTTTACGCCTTTGCTCCGCATCACCTGAGCCAGCGTGATTCAGGTCTATGCGGCCTGAGGTGCTCCGCCGCCTGACCGCGGCGAAAACTAGCATGGCTGACATGGCAACGCAGAAAACGATCAGAGCGACGAGGGCCCCCAGGTGAAGGGGTCGGGCGGTGAGCGCGGCCAGGATGAGGAGCGCTGCCATCCCGAGGACAAACACGGCAGCTGTTCCGGCCCATAGGGCAGCGATCTTAGCGTTCATGCCATACCTCCTCAGTTGATTATCTCTGCTGCGACCGAGAAGTCTCGGACTGACCTGATCAGGCTACTGCCCACCAGCGCTCTTGGTGACGCCACAGCCCGAAGTAACCGTGATCTCGACCCAAAGATTCGATGAGCCAGGGACAAGAAGGTTCTGGAAATGCGCATTTCGGAAGGTCGTGTGCGACGTCCGGGCGCCATTGAAGTAGTCCTGAGATCCAGCAAGGCCAGTGAAGGACTCGCCGATGGTCGAGTTAGCGTCCACTGAATAGGAGGTGCTGAGGACTCGGAACGAGTCGCTGCCGCACGCGAAGTCCTTGTAGACGATGAGCTGACGCACAACATGGCCGAAGATGTTTGTGACGGTTCGATCGTGCACGGTATTCATCATTGTGAGCGGCACGAACCCGTGCTCGGCACTCTCCCCGAGGTCACCGGCGGTCGGTGCACGCTCGGTCTTCGTCGTGACGGTCTCGGACTGAACACCTACCGCAGACATGAGACGCTCGTCGCCCCAGACCTCCTCAGCTTTGTCGTCAGTGAGGCCTCCCACCTCGACGGCTGCCGCGATGAACAGGTCCTTGTCCCAGCCGTTGATCGAGCCGTCTTCGGCGTGAGCGGCCGAAGTCACGGGCGCGAAGACGAGAAGAACCGCAACGAGGGCGGACGTGGTCATGAATCGCGCCTTAGGCACCTTGAGGATCATGACGAGATCTCCTTTTCTGGCTCCGTTGCCGTCCAGCATCGTGATTCAGGGAACATGACGCAACCGTATTGCGAATGTATGAAGAACATTCGGCAAACATACAGAATTTATGAAGATTCTCCATCGCATGCTCCGTCAGTATCCTTCGACGCTCAGCGGAATCATCCAAGGCCATGGGGTTACTCGAACCTCAAGATCGTGCAAAGAAACCGGGGGTGAGCCGCGCGCGGCCCATATCGTGGCGGCATGCCAGACGATGGAGTCACCGGTATCGCCCGAGCCGAAGCCGCGCCGCCCCCTGAGCCGCCTGCGCCCGAACGGCGAGCCGGGGGCGGCGCATCGGAGCCGCCCGGCGCATCCACCCGGCCCGGCGCGTCCACCACCCCCGACGCATCCGCCACCGCCACCGCGACCGCCCCCGGAACCGCCGAGCGCAGCACCGACGACCTCATCGCCGAGTTCGACGAGGAGCGCGCCGCACGCCGCCTGCCGCGACGCCTCGACCTCATCGTCACCGCGTACTGCTTCGCAGTCACCGTCTTCGTGCTCTACCAGGTGTTCTTCCCGCTGCGGCAGGGACAGCAGTACTGGCTCATCGTGTTCCTCGGGCTCACCCTGCCGCTCGCGTTCCTGCTCTACCGGGCCCGCTCGAAGCCGGGCGCGGCCACACAGCCCACCTGGTGGGACTGGACGCTCACCATCGCCGGCTTCCTCGTCTGTTTCTACCCGCTGCTGCCCGTGGCGATCGGCGACGGAGGCGGCGGCTTCAACGCCTTCCTCGACCGGCAGGGATCCCTCGGCACCGTCGACATCGTCGCCGGCACCGTCCTCACCGTCCTCATCCTCGAAGCCGCCCGCCGCACCACCGGCCTCGTGCTGCCGATCTTCTGCCTCGTCTTCTTCGCCTTCGCCTACTACGGCGGCTACCTGCCGATGGACTGGGCGATCAGCCACGCCGGCGTCGACTTCGACCAGATCATCAACGGCTTCTTCAACGACCAGTCCGGCTTCTACGGCACCCCCCTGTCGGTCGCGGCCAGCTACATCGTGCTGTTCATCATCTACGGCGCCGTGCTGCAGGCCACCGGCGCCGGCCGCTTCTTCATCGACTTCTCGTTCTCGCTGTTCCGCTCCTCGCGGTCGGCGGCCGGCCGCACCGTCGTCACCAGCGGGTTCCTGCTCGGCACCGTCTCCGGCTCCGGCACGGCGACGGCCGTCACCCTCGGCTCCCTCGCCTGGCCGGTGCTGAAGCGCGCCGGGTACCCGGCGAACCCCGCCGGCGGGGTGCTCGCCGCCGCCGGAATCGGCGCGATCCTCTCCCCGCCGACGCTCGGCGCCGCCGCGTTCATCATCGCCGAGTACCTCTCCGTGTCGTACCTCGACGTCATGATCTGGGCGATCGTGCCGACCATCCTCTACTACGTCGGCATCTTCATCGCCGTCGAGATCGACGCCCGCCGCTTCGGCGCCAACGCCATCGACATGCCCCGCAAACGCACCGGATGGCTGCTGGCGCGCTTCGGGTACCACTTCCTCTCCCTCGGCGTCATCGTCTTCTTCCTCGCCGTCGGCCTGCCGCCGTTCCGCGCGATCGTGTACGCCACCGGCGTCGCCGCCGTCTTCGGCCTCATCGAACGGATCGTCTCGCGCCGCGACCCCCTCGACGACGACGCCGTCACGCAGCCCCTCGGGCGGGCGCTCGCCGACTACGCCCGCGAACTCTTCATCTCGCTGTCCACCGGCATCCGCTCGGCGATCCCCGTCGTCGCCGTCTGCGCGGCCGCCGGCATCATCACGAGCGTCATCGTCAAGACCGGCGTCGGCCTCACCTTCGCCCGCATGCTCGTCGGCGTCGCCGAATCCCTCGCCTCCGACCCGCGCGCGATCCTCGCGATCACCGCCGTGCTGGCCGCCGTCGCGATCATCCTGCTCGGCCTCGCCGTGCCGGTGACGGCCTCGTTCATCATCTCCTGGGTGATCATCGGGCCCGCCCTCATCACCCTCGGCGTCGAACGCCCCGAAGCGGCGATGTTCATCTTCTACTACGCCGTGCTCTCCGAGGTGTCGCCGCCGACCGCGCTCGCCGCCGTCGCCTCGGCCGCGATCACCGGCGGCGACACGATGCGCACCATGTGGCAGGCGACGAAGTACACCCTGCCCGCCTTCCTCGCCCCGCTCGCCTTCGTCCTGACGCCCGCCGGCGGCAGCCTGCTGCTGCAGGGCGATCTGCTGACGACGCTCTGGGCGGGGGCCGTGTCGGTCGTCGCGGTCGCAGCCCTCGCCGGCGCCACCGGTGGATGGGTGTTCGCCCGCGCCACCTGGGTCGAACGCGTGCTGCTGCTCGTCGGCGCCATCGCCTGCCTCTACCTCGAACCCGTCTCGATCGCCGCCGGCCTCGCGTTCCTCGTCGCCGCGGCGCTGCTGAACGGCATCCGCACCCGATTCGGCCGGAACGACCCAGACCCTGCACCGCACGCACCGATCACATCCCAGGAAGGAACCAGCGCATGACCACCACCACGAAACGCGCGATCGGCTTCACCGCCGCCGCGCTCGCCACCGCCCTCGCCCTCACCGGCTGCGGCGGGCAGCAGCAGCGGGCCGCCGAGAGCCCCGAGGCCGGCTCCGGCGACGGCTGCACCGCACCCGCCGCGCAGCTGACGATCGCGACCGGCAACTCGACCGGCGTCTACTACGTGCTCGGCGGCGCGATCGCCGACCTGCTCTCCAGCGACACCGAACTACGCGTCACCGCCGCCGAAACCGGCGCCTCGGTGCAGAACATCGAGCAGCTGGTCGCCGGCGACTACGACATCGCGTTCTCGCTCGCCGACACCGCCGCCGACGCCATCCAGGGCACCGGCTCCTTCAGCGAGGAGCAGCCGATCGCGGCCCTCGGCCGCATCCACACGAACTCGACGCAGGTCATCGTCCGCAAGGATGCCGGCATCGCGAGCGTCGAGGACATGAAGGGCAAGACGGTTTCGACCGGCTCGCCGAAGTCGGGCACCGAGGTCATCGCGAACCGCCTGCTCGAGGCCGCCGGCCTCGACCCCGCCGCCGACGTCTCCGCACAGCGCCTCGACCTCTCCTCGAGCGTCGACGGCCTGCGCAACGGCAACATCGACGCGATCTTCTGGTCGGGCGGCCTGCCCACGCCGAACATCACGGAACTGTTCACCACCGACGCCGGCAGCGTCGAGTTCATCGACATCACCCCGCTGCTGGACGGCATGCACGAGTTCAGCCCCGTCTACGAGGAGGGCACGATCCCGGCCGACACCTACGGGCTCGACGGCGATGTGAAGACCATCATCGTGCCGAACATGCTCCTCGTCCGCGACGACATGGACGATGCGACCGCGTGCGGTATCGACACCGCCATCTGGGGCAACATCGACCGCCTCGAGCAGGTGCACGCCTCCGCGGGCGAGTTCGACCCGGAGACGGCGCAGCAGACCGACCCGGTGCCCCTGAACAAGGGCGCGGAGGAAGCGCTGAAAGAGCTCGCCGAGTAGTTCGTCGAGAGCTGCTCCATCCGGCGGAACCGGGTCTCGATACGGCCGCGGGCGGCCTACTCGACCGACGGGAGTTCGCCGGTCGAGTAGCGAGGAACGAGCGTATCGAGACCCGGCTTCGGCGGAACCGGGTCTCGATACGGCCGCGGGCGGCCTACTCGACCGACGGGAGTTCGCCGGTCGAGTAGCGAGGAACGAGCGTATCGAGACCCGGCTTCGGCGGAACCGGGTCTCGATACGGCCGCGGGCGGCCTACTCGACCGACGGGAGTTCGCCGGTCGAGTAGCGAGGAACGAGCGTATCGAGACCCTCCCATGAAGTGGGCGGAAGGGGCGCCTACCGCGCCTCCGGCACGTGTACCCGCACGAGGAACGCGTCCGCGCCCCGCGGCACGCCGCGCGGGTCGGCGCGCGAGACGGCGACGGTCACGAGCACGGCCAGCGGCACCGTCCACGCCGCCGGTTGCTCCAGGAAGCCGCGCAGCACGGGTGCGTGCGCCCAGATCGCGGGGCCGGCGAGGATCGCGAGCCCCGACAGCGACCCCCCGGTGAGCATGCCGGCGATCGCGCCGCGGGCGGTGAGGCCCCGCCACCAGATGCCGAGGATCAGCACGGGCGCGAGGGTGGATGCCGTGAACGCGAACACCAGGCCGACGCCGGCGGCGAGCCCGCTCGACTCCGTCACGAGCGACACGGCGAGCGGCACGAGCGAGCTGGCGACGGCGGCGATGCGGAATCCGCGGATGGATCCGCCGAGCACGTCCTGGCTGATGACCCCGGCGAGCGAGACCACGAGCCCCGAAGACGTCGACAGGAACGCGCCGAACGCGCCGGCGATGACGAACGCGGTCAGCAGGTCGCCCCACGGCCCGGGTACGAGGCGCCCCGGCAGCAGCAGGGTGAGGGCGTCGGCGTCGCCGGGGGTGGCGAGGTCGGGTGCGAACGCGCGGCCGAGGAGACCGAACGCGGTGGGGAAGAGGTAGAACACCGACAGCAGGCACAGGACGATGACGGTGGTGCGGCGGGCGGCGACGCCGTCGGGGTTCGTGTAGAAGCGGACGAGCACGTGCGGCAGTCCGAGGGTTCCGAGGAGCAGGGCGACCATGAGCGAGACGGTGCGGTAGACGTCCATGCCGGCCGGCCCGGCCTCGGGCGCGAAGGCGAGCGCGGGCGGAAGCGACACGGCCCCGCCGCCGGTGCCGGTGACGATGAGGATGAACACGACGGGCACCGCGAGCGCGCTGAGCTTCAGCCAGAACTGGAACGCCTGCACGAAGGTGATGGATCGCATGCCGCCGGCGGCGACGACGATCGCGACGATGACGGCGACGGCGAGGGAGCCGGCCCACGACGGCAGCCCGGTCGCGATCCGCACGGTGAGGGCGGCGCCCTGCAGCTGCGGCACGATGTAGAACCAGCCGATGACGATGACGAGGCCGCTGGTGACGAGGCGGGCCGGACGCGAGCCGAGCCTGGCCTCGGTGAAGTCGGGGATCGTGTAGGCGCCGCTTCGTCGGAGGGGCGCGGCGACGAAGAGCAGCAGCATGAGGTATCCGGCCGTGTAGCCGATGGGGAACCACATGGCATCCGCCCCGGTCAGCAGGATGAGACCGGCGATGCCGAGGAACGAGGCCGCCGAGAGGTATTCGCCGCCGATCGCCGACGCGTTCCACCAGGGCCGGACGGTGCGGCTGGCGACGTAGAAGTCGCCGGTGGTGCGCGAGACCCGCAGCCCGTAGAAGCCGATGAGGGCGGTCGCGACGGCGACGAGGGCGATCGCCGCATACCCGATCCCGGCGTTCATGCGTCCTCCGAGAGGGCCCGGTACCTCGCCTCGTTGCGGTTCGCGAGCCGCACGTACAGCCAGCCGACGGTGATGACGAGGGGGTAGACCCCGAAGCCGAGCAGCAGCCACGAGATCGGTACGCCGGCGAGGTAGCTGTGGCCGAGATCGGGCACGAGCACGATGCCGGTCACGAACAGGGCCGTGGCCACGACGAAGCCGATCGCGAAGACGAGCGCGAGGCGCAGCTGCGAGCGGATGAGCGAGCGCACGAAGATGCCCTGCACATCGCTGGAGTCGGGGCCGATGGATGCCGAGGCCGGGCCGTACGGGACGGGCGCGGGCCGCTGCCTGGGTGCGGTGATGCGGACGCGAGTGGATGCCGGAGCGCGCTGCCGCCCGGCATCCGCACCCGAAGCATCCGCACCCCCGGTGCCCGGCCCGGCGCCCGCGCCGGCATCCGCGCCCGCCCCGCCGCTCATGACCGCGGGCGGATCGTGGCCGAGCCGAGCCGCTCCCGCAGCCCCGGCAGCAGGCGCCGGCTCACCGGCAGTTCGACCTGCCCGACGACGAGGCACGCGCGTTCGCCCGTGAGCCGGAGCCGTGACACGGCCGCCAGCGAGACGAGGTATGAGCGGTGCACGCGCACGAAGCCGGCGTCGGCCCACTGCCGTTCGAGGTCGGAGATCGGAATGCGCACGAGGTAGCTGGCGTCGTCGGTGTGCAGGCGGGTGTAGTCGCCCTGCGCTTGCGCGTAGCGCACCTCGTCGCGCCGGATCATGCGCACCGTGCCGCCGAGGGTGACGGCGATCATGTCGTTCGGCGCGGGCGGTTCGGCCCGGGCGGGCTGGCCGAGCGATTCGACGATGCGCGTCACGGAGCGTTCGAGGCGTTCGGCGCGCACGGGCTTCAGCAGGTAGTCGACGGCGGCGAGGTCGAACGCTTCGAGGGCGCCCTCTTCGTCGGCGGTGACGAAGACGAGCGCGGGGCGCTGCTCGAAGCGCTGCAGCGCCCGGGCGAGGTCGAAGCCCGACAGGCCGGGCATGTGGATGTCGAGGAAGGCCGCGTCGACGGGTTCGCGGGTGAGCAGGCGCACCGCTTCGGCGCCGCTCGGGGCCTGGTGGATCGTGCCGATCCGTGCGTCGTGGCCGAGCAGGTACGCGAGCTCGTCGATCGCGGGCTGCTCGTCGTCGGCGATGAGGACGGAGATCATGCGCATCAGTCTCGCATTCGCCGCACCGGGCCGGTGGATGCTTCGGAGGCGCGTGCCGGGTGGGCCTTCGGCACTCGCATCCGCACGAGGGTGCCGGCGCCGAGGTTGGTCTCGACGACGAGGCCGTGCTCGTCGCCGTAGACCTGCCGGAGCCGGGCGTCGACGTTGCGGAGGCCGACGTGCTCGCCGGGGGATCCGCCGGCCAGCACCCGTTCGGCGATGTCGGGGTCGATGCCGACGCCGTCGTCCTCGACGCTGATGTGGGCGAACGCGGCCGCGTCCTCTGCGGTGATCGTGATGCGGCCGCCGCCCTCCTTGGCCTCGAGGCCGTGGCGTACGGCGTTCTCGACGAGGGGCTGGATCGACAGGAATGGGATGACGGTCGAGAGCACTTCGGGCGCGATCTGGAGGGTGACCCGCAGCCGGTCGCCGAAACGGGCCCGTTCCAGGCGCAGGTAGCTGTCGATGGATCGCAGCTCTTCGGCGACGGTCGTGAAGTCGCCCTGCCGGCGGAACGAGTACCGGGTGAAATCCGCGAATTCGAGGACGAGCTCGCGGGCCTTCGCCGGGTCGGTGATGATGAACGAGGCGATGGCGTTCAGCGAGTTGTAGATGAAGTGCGGGCTGATCTGCGAGCGCAGCGCGCGCAGTTCGGCTTCGGCGAGGGCGGCCCGGTTCGCGTCGAGCTCGGCGAGTTCGACCTGGGCGGCGACCCAGTCGGCGACCTCGCCGGTCGCCCTGACGAGGCCGGCCCGAACGGGGGAGGCGAACGCGATGATCGCTCCGACGGTCCGCTGGCCCGCGAACACGGGGGCGGCGACGGCGTCGGTCTCGCCGTGGGGGGTGGGGATGCGCCGATCCACCCGCTGCTTGCCGCTTGCGACGATGTCGCGTGCCAGGCGGGTCGCCGCCGCCCGGAGGGCCTCGTCGCCGTCGATGGTGACGACCCCCTCGGCGTCGGCGATGGCGAGGGTCTCGGCCTCGAGCAGGGTGCGGAGGTGCCGGCTCGCGCGGGCGGCGTCGGCGCCGGCGAGGCCGCCGCGCAGGTGCTTCGCGGCGCGGGATGCGAGGTGCAGCGTCTGGTAGGTGGCCTGCTCGGCCTCGGTGCCGAGATCCTTCGAAGCCAGCACGATGCGCCGAAGCAGCAGCACGAGCCCGACCGCGGCCGCACCGGCGGCGACGCCGATGGCGGCGGCGAGCATCATCGACTCGGGCATGGTGACCACGGTAGCCGTTCGCTTCGACCCGTGCGCCCGACCGTTCGTCGCACGATGGATGCCGTTCACCGAACGACGAGCGGCGAACGGTTCACACGCGCCCTCCGACGCGCCAGAGTGGGGCGCGCAGTGAACAGCGACGGCGGGCCCTGCCGTCCGTCGGTATCCCCAACACCCCTTCGAAGGAGACGTCATGGGCAATGAAGCCCTGAGCGCGGAGGAGACCGAGTCGGTCGACTTCGGCGCCGTCCAGAAATCCGAGGAGTTCCAGACCCTGCGGAGCCGCCACCGGAAGTTCGTCTTCCCCGTGCTCGCCGTGTGCCTGGTCTGGTACCTCCTCTACGTGGTCCTCGCCGGGTGGGCGACCGACTTCATGTCGACCCCCGTCTTCGGCCACGTGAACATCGGCATCATCCTCGGCCTGGCCCAGGTCGTCACGACCTTCGCCGTGACGATGTGGTACGTGAGCTACGCGAACAAGAAGCTCGACCCGATCGCCGCTGACATCCGCAACGAGATCGAGGACGAGATCGAACAGGAGGCGGGTCGATGACGTTCCACTTCGAGGCGGCCACGACCGCCGGCAACCCGTGGCTGAACATCGGCATCTTCGCCGCGTTCGTCGCGATCACCCTGGTGATCGTGTTCCGGGCGAGCCGCAACAACAAGACCGCGAGCGACTACTACGCAGCCGGCCGCTCCTTCACGGGCGGCCAGAACGGCATGGCGATCTCGGGCGACTATCTCTCCGCGGCGTCGTTCCTCGGCATCTGCGGTGCGATCGCCGTCAACGGCTACGACGGCTTCCTGTACTCGATCGGCTTCCTCGTGGCCTGGCTCGTCGCGCTCCTGCTCGTCGCCGAGCTGCTGCGCAACACGGGCAAGTTCACGATGGCCGACGTCCTGTCGTTCCGTCTGAAGCAGCGTCCGGTGCGCATCGCCGCGGCCCTGTCGACGCTCGTCGTCTGCTTCTTCTACCTGCTCGCGCAGATGGCGGGAGCCGGCGGTCTGGTTTCGCTGCTGCTCGGCATCAACGAAAAGGTCGGCCAGGGCGTCGTCATCGCCGTCGTCGGCGGCCTGATGATCCTCTACGTGCTCATCGGCGGCATGAAGGGCACCACCTGGGTGCAGATCATCAAGGCCTGCCTGCTGGTGGCCGGTGCGGCTGTCATGACCGTGTGGGTGCTCGCCCTGAACGGCTTCAACTTCTCCGAGCTCCTGGAGCGCGCGGTCGAGACGGCGAACAACCCCGCCGTGCTGAACCCGGGCCTGCAGTACGGCCTGAGCGATATCACGAAGGTCGACTTCCTCTCGCTGGGCCTCGCCCTCGTGCTCGGCACCGCGGCGCTGCCGCACGTGCTCATGCGCTTCTATACGGTGCCGACGGCCAAGGAGGCCCGCAAGTCGGTCGTGTGGGCGATCTGGATCATCGGCATCTTCTACGTGTTCACCCTCGTGCTCGGCTACGGCGCGGCGGCCCTCATCGGCGCCGAGAAGATCAAGGCGGCGCCCGGCGGTGCGAACTCGGCGGCACCGCTGCTCGCGTTCGAGCTCGGCGGCCCGTTCCTGCTCGGCCTGATCTCGGCGATCGCCTTCGCGACGATCCTCGCGGTCGTCGCCGGCCTCACGATCACCGCCGCGGCGAGCTTCTCGCACGACATCTATGCGAGCGTCGTGAAGAAGGGCAAGCCCGCTCCGGGCGCCGAGGTCAAGGTCGCCCGCCGCACGGTCGTCGTCATCGGCATCGTCGCGATCATCGGCGGCATCGGCGCGAACGGGCAGAACATCGCCTTCCTCGTGGCCCTCGCCTTCGCGGTGGCGGCCTCGGCGAACCTGCCGACGATCATCTACTCGCTGTTCTGGAAGCGCTTCACCACCCGCGGCGCGCTCTGGAGCATCTACGGCGGACTGATCTCGGCGATCGTGCTCATCGCGTTCTCGCCGGTCGTCTCCGGCGGCGCATCGTCGATGATCCCCGGCGTCGACTTCCACTTCGTGCCGCTGTCGAACCCGGGCATCATCTCGATCCCGCTGGCGTTCTTCCTCGGCTGGCTCGGAACCGTCACCGACAAGACGAAGGAAGACCCCGAGAAGCAGGCCGAGATGGAGGTCCGCTCCCTCACGGGCGTCGGCGCCGAGAAGGCGACCGACCACTAAAGGCCGCGGCGCGGTCGGAACGCCTGCCCCGACCGCGCCGTCGAACCGACGGGGGCGGATGCCGTGAGGCATCCGCCCCCGTTCTGCTGCGCTCGCGGCATCCGTTCGCCGTCGCTTGTGCTGCGCCCGCGGCATCCGTTCGCCTCCGCTTGTGCTGCGCTCGCGGCATCCGCCCGCCGTCCCGCTGTGTCGCCCCCCGTACGGGGCGCGGATGTGGTTGAATCGCGCTCGACGGGCACCGACGACGCTGGGGGGCGTGCGATGAACCCTGATTTCCCGTTCTGGCTGCGGGCGACGCATCTCATCAACTTCCTGCTCATCGGCATGCTGCTGCGTTCCGGGTGGGAGATCCTCGCATCGCTGCCGAGGCTCTGGTGGCGGAAGGATTCGGCGCCGGGCACCGAATGGCTGCGGTTCACCCGCCGCAAGCTGCCGAAAGAGGAGGGCGTCTACACCTCCCTCATGGACGAGAAGTCCCTCTCCCCGCTCATCGGACTGCCGGGCCGCGGCAATGTGGGCCTCGGGCGGCACTGGCACGGCCTGTCGGTCATGCTGTGGGTGCTGAACGGCGTCGTCTACGTCGTGCTGCTGTTCGCGACCGGGCTGTGGCGGCGGATCATCCCGACCTCGTGGGATGTGATCCCCGAGGCGTGGGACTCCTTCGTGATCTACCTCGGCTTCGGCGTCCCGTCGATCGAGCACTTCCAGCCCTACGACGCGTTGCAGATGCTCGGCTACTCCTTCGTGATCTTCATCCTGGCGCCGTTCATGATGCTCACCGGGCTCGCGATGTCGCCGGCGATCCGCTCCCGCTACCCCTGGTATGTGAAGTTCTGGGGCGGGCATCAGGGGGCCAGGTCGCTGCATTTCATCGCGATGGTGCTGATGTGCGGCTTCATCGTCATGCATGTGAGCCTCGTGTTCCTCGTGCATCGCGAGCACAACGTGGTGCACATGGTCTTCGGCGACGTCGACACGGCCAGGTACGCGCAGGCGCTCGTCATCATGATCGGCACGATCGTCGCGGTCGTGGTGGTGTGGATCGCGCTCAGCTATCTGACGCTCGCCGACCGTGTGCGCACGCATCATTTCCTCGCCTGGTTCACCGAGCTCGGCCGCAAGGTGTTCCTGAACCGGATGCGCCCGCGCCTCGACGCGCAGAAGAGCTACACGGACGCCGACATCTCGGAGTTCCATTGGACGAACGGCCTGCCGCCGACGGCCGAGGAGTCCGAGGAGTGGATCGCCGCGCGCGACCGCGACTGGGAGGGGTACACGGTCACGATCGGCGACGACACCGGCAGCGGTGCGTCGAAGACCCTCACGCTCGACGATCTCCGCGCCTTGCCGCAGGCCTCGTACATCGCCACGCACAGCTGCATGCAGGGCTGGTCGGCGACGTCGCGGTGGACGGGCGTGCGGTTGCGCGACCTCCTCGCCCTGCTCGGGCCGAAGCCGGAGGCTGCGCGGTACGTGCTGGTCGATTCGTACGGCCTCGCGCAGAAGATGATCGACAACCGCCCGCGCGAGCCGTTCTATGCGGCGATCGACCTCGACACGGCGTTCGAGGACGACACGATCCTCGCCTACGAGCGCAACGGCGCCCCCATCGACCTGTACCTCGGTGCACCGGCGCGCCTCAGGGTCGAGTCGAACCACGGCTACAAGCACGTCAAATGGGTGCGTTCGATCCGCTGGATCGCGGACTACGCCGACTACGGCGACGGCCGCGGCGGTACGCGCGAGGATTCGGCGCTGCAGGTGTTCAACGGAAGGATCTGAGGTGCCCGATCACGTCACGACGACCAGGCTGCAGGTGTCGGGCATCCGCACCGACGACGAGGTCAGGCGCGCCCTGCAGGCCCTCTACGATCGCTTCGCCGAGCTCGGCGTGGGCGCCGCGACCTTCGAGGTGGCGGATGCCGGGCCCGCCCGCCTCTACATCAAGCACCGCGAGTCCGTCGCCCCCGACACCGGCGAGATCGCCGCCGCCCTGGCCCGCGCCGGCGACTTCCGCCTCGTCGGCTGAGGGGCCCCCGCGCCGCGCGCTTGCCGCCGCCGCGCCGCGCGCTTGCCGCCGCCGCGCCGCGCGCTTGCCGCCGCCCCGTGCCGCTCCGCCGCACCCTGTGAGTGCCGCGTGTCCCGAAAGCAGGCCACGCGGGCACCACGCATGCCGATTCGGCCTGCTTTCGGCGACGCGCGGTCGCTTCGGCCTGCTTTCGGTGCGGGCGGCCGGCGGATGCCGCGGCACGCCACACAGTTTTCTGGCGCGAACTCTCGCTCGGCGTCGCGCGGGCTGCCATGATGTCCACACCATGATTCGACTGTCCCCGCCGGTGCTGCCAAAATCCATCGGACTCATCATCCTGATGTCGCTGATGACCGGTCTGCTGCTCAGCCGCTTCGTCGCGCCGCTGTTCGCAGCGCGACCGCTGCCGTGGTTATGGGCGGCGCTCACTGTTGCCATGTGCGAGGGCCTGATGCTCTCGGCGATCACCGTGGTGACCTTCCCGCGTGTCATGTGGGTTGAACCCGGCTGCACGGTGCACGTGCGCGGTCGGACGGTTCCGGTGCTCCAGCTCACCCGCATCCACCGCAAGCTCTCGGGCAAAGGCTCGTCGCAATACCTCACGTACACGTTCGTGCCAGAAGGCGGCCCGAAGTTTCGGATGCTTATGACCGGCGAGCCGTTCACTGCGCTGGATGCAGACGGAGTCGCCACGCTCCGCCGGTTCGCCGGCAGCCTCGCGGGTGCGTTCGCTTCGGATTCGGCGGATGCGCCGCTGCACTCCGGTCTTGCCGGGAAGCGAGGGACGACCGAGGCGGGGCCACGCGAGCTGATCGCCGACCTCGCAACGCTCGACGTCCGATCCGCGGCGAGCGGGTCGGCCGCGTGAGCGGACAGACGTCGACCGCGCACAGCGCCGAAGCCGGCGCACATGCGGTCGTCACCAGATTGTCGGGGCCGGGCCTTCGGGGATCCCTGGCAGCGGTGTGGGCCCTCGCGGCGTCGGCCTCCCTGGCGTCCAGTTCATTCGCCGGGCCGATGCTCGCCGCAGGCGGGGTCCCGACGCCATGGCTCTGGTCTCTGTTCGGCGGGGCCATCGTCTGGGCCGCGGTCATTTCGGTCGTCCTTGTGCGCAGGTACCCGCGGGTCGAGTGGAACGAGACCGCGTGCATCGTGCGGGTTCGGGGCCGGGAGGTTCCTGCCGACGAAATCATCGAACTCCGCCGGAGGTACTCGGGCTGGGCGTTCGCTCACGCGCTCGAGTATGCGTTCGCCTCGGAGAGCGGTACCGCATTCCGGTTGCTCGTTTCAGCGAAGCCGCTCCCATCGATGACGCCGGATGGCCTGGCCGGTCTGGCCCGCTTCGTGCTCGCGCTGCAGGTGTCGGGGCATGCCCGGCTCCCGATCGAGCGGAACGCTTCGAACGTCGATCGGGAAGTGCTCCTGTACGAGGTTCGATGCCTGGGGATCCTTCCCTCGATCACCGGAATCCGAGATCCGGAACAACTGGCCTTCGAAGAGAAGTGCCGTGTCGACGACGAGGCCGCAACTCGGCTTCTCGAACCGGTGTCCGAACGCTATCGACGTATCGATTCCCTCTCGCGCGCCGTGATCGCAACGGCGACCGCGGCGGGGTTGCTGTGCGTGCTCGGGTCGATGGTCGCAGAAGCCGCCCACATTGCCGCGCGGCACGTGTTGGGGCCGGCTCTGCTGACGGCGATCGGGGTCGGATTGCTTGCACAACTCGTTCGGGCATCCGCTGTTCGGCGGGCTGACCGTGCGGTCATGCGCATGAGCGATACCTGGTGGGATGAGGCGGATGATCTCGCCCGTCACCGAGGGCAACCGGTGGTGTACACGATGCGAGATGCACGGCATCTCGGTCTCGGCCCGGCGCTTCGGGCGTTGTCCCTCAGCGTCCTGGGTGCAGGAGCCGTCACCGCCATGTTCTTCCTCGGGGACGGTGCTCCGTGGCTCGCGGCCTGGCTGTGGCCGCCTGGGCTCATCGCGGTTTATGCGGGATTCCTGGGAGCCGTCGCGAGTCTCCGTCGCCGGTCGACGGCGTTCGACCGGATACGCCGACGTGCCGGCCGGCGATCCGACCCGCCAGGGCTGCAAGGGCAGGTATCCGCCCTTGCAGATCCCCCTACAGGTTGATCATGTGCCCCGCGAGGCCGTGGATCGCGTCCTGCAGCGCTTCGGAGAGCGTGGGGTGCGTGTGCACGTTGCGGCCGAGTTCGAGGGCGCCGAGGTCCCATTTCTGGGCGAGGGTGAGTTCGGGGAGCAGTTCCGAGACGTCGGGGCCGATGAGGTGGCCGCCGAGGAGTTCGAGGTATTTCGCGTCGGCGATGAGTTTCACGAAGCCGGTGGTGTCGCCGAGGCCGGCGGCTTTGCCGTTGGCCGAGAAGGGGAACTTGGAGACGACGACGTCGTAGCCGGCATCCCGGGCCTGCTGCTCGGTGAGTCCGAAGCTCGCGACCTGCGGCTGGCAGAAGGTCGCGCGGGGCATCATCCGGTAGTCGCCGAGGTCCATCGTCTCGGCGCCGGCGATGGTCTCTGCGGCGACGACGCCCTGGGCCTCTGCGACGTGGGCGAGCATGAGTTTGGCGGTGACGTCGCCGATGGCGAAGATGTGCGGCACGCTGGTGCGCATGTACTCGTCGATGCCGATCGCGCCGCGGTCGGTGAGGGCGACGCCGGTGTGCTCGAGGCCGAAACCGTCGACGTTGGGGGCGAAGCCGACGGCCATCAGCACGCGGTCGACCTCGAGGCTGCCGGTCTGGCCGTCGGAGCCCGTGTAGTCGACGGTGACGGACGAGCCGCGGTCGGTGACGGCATCCACCCGGGTCGAGGTGAGGATCGGCACCCCGAGCTTGCGGTACTGCTTCTGGATCTCCTTCGAGACCTCGACGTCTTCGTTCGGCAGGGCGCGGTCCATGAACTCGACGATGGTGACGTCGACGCCGTAGTTCTTCAGCACGTAGGCGAATTCCATGCCGATGGCGCCGGCGCCGACGATGGCGATGGATCGGGGGAGTTCGCGGGTGAGGATCTGCGATTCGTAGGTGACGACGTTCTCGGAGAGCTCGACGCCCGGCAGCAGCCGCACCTGCGAGCCGGTGGCGATGATCGCGTGGTCGAAGGTGACGGTCTGGGCGACGCCTTCCGGGCCGGTGACGTCGATGGTGCGGTCGTCGCGGAAGACGCCGCGGCCGTCGATCTCGGTGATGGCGTTCTTCTTCATCAGGTAGTGGATGCCTTTGACGCGCCCGGCTGCGACCTCGCGGCTGCGGTCGAAGGCGGCGCCGAAGTCGAAGCTCGCCTCGCCGGTGATGCCGAAGGTGGATGCGTCTTCGCGGAAGAGGTGGGCGAGTTCGGCGTTCCGCAGCAGTGCTTTCGAGGGGATGCACCCGACGTTCAGGCAGACGCCGCCCCAGTAGCGCTCTTCGATGACGGCGGTCTTCAGGCCGAGCTGTGCGGCGCGGACGGCGGCGACGTAGCCGCCGGGGCCGGCGCCGAGGATGACGAGGTCGAAGTGGCTCATGACGTCAGCCTAGGGCTTGACAGACCCCCGGTTAGGTGGTTAGTTAGTCGAGCAACTAACTAATGAACTAAGGCCGGTATGGACGAATCACGACCGATCTTCCAGCAGATCGCCGAGTTGATCGAGAACGACATCATCGAGGGCTCCCTCGCCGAAGGCGCGCAGATCCCCTCGATCAACGAGTTCGCTGCCTTCTATCGCATCAACCCGGCGACGGCGCTGAAGGGCGTCAATCGCCTCGTCGACGACGGATTCGTCGAGAAACGGAGAGGAATCGGCATGTTCGTGGCCATCGGAGCGCGAGGGGCGCTCATCGAACGGCGTCGCGCGGAATTCACCGAACAGTACATCAGGCCCCTCCTGGTCGAAGCCGACAAGCTCGGCATCGACATCGAAGAACTCGCGGCACTCGTCCGCGCGGAAAGGATCGAATCATGAGCCAGATCGTCGTCAAGGCGACCGGCCTCACCAAGCGATACGGGCAGTTCACGGCCGTCGACGCCGTCGACTTCACCCTCGCCGAGAACCGCATCTACGGCCTCCTCGGCCGCAACGGAGCAGGCAAGACCACCATCATGCAGCTGCTGACCGGCCAGCTCTTCCCGAATGCCGGGGAGGCGGAGGTCTTCGGCCGCACGCCCGCCGAGCACTCCGACGTGCTGCGGAACCTCTGCTTCATCGCCGAGTCGCAACGCTACCCCGAGGACTTCGCGCCCCGGCACGTGTTCAAGGCAGCCCCGTGGTTCTTCGAGAACTGGGACCAGGCCTTCGCCGAGCGCCTCATCGCCGACTTCCGGCTGCCGCTGAAGCGCCCCATCAAGAAACTCAGCCGCGGGCAGCTCTCGGCCGTCGGCGTCATCGTCGGGCTCGCCAGCCGTGCCCCGCTGACGTTCTTCGACGAGCCCTACCTCGGCCTCGACGCCGTCGCCCGGCACATCTTCTACGACCGGCTCCTCGAGGACTACGCCGAGCATCCGCGCACGATCGTGCTCTCCACGCACCTGATCGATGAGGTCGCCAACCTGCTCGAGCACATCATCCTCATCGACCAGGGCCGCATCCTCCTCGACCGCGATGCGGAAGAGGTGCGCGGATCGGCGACCACCATCGCCGGCCCCCGCGCCGTCGTCGACCAGTTCGTCGCCGACCGCCCCGTGATCGGCACGGAGGGCATCGGCGGGCTCGCCTCGGTCACGATCGACGGCCGCCTCGAGCAGCCCGATCGCATCCGCGCCGCCGAACTCGGCCTGGAGCTCGCACCCGTCTCGCTCCAGCAGCTCATCGTCCACCTGACCGGCGCAGACCTCGCCGGCTCCACCGAAGGGGAGGCCGCAGCATGACCGCCGTCGCCGACACCCGCGTCGTCACCGACCACCGCCGATTCCGCGTCGGCGAGATCTGGCGCATCGCCCGCCTGCACACCGTGAATTCCAACGTCCTGTTCGGGGTGCCGTGGATGATCCTCGGCGTTGCCTTCGCCGTCAGCGCCGTCATCGCGCTCATCGTCCAGGGCGCAGGCGTTCCGCGCACCGAGATCCAGGAGGGCATGCGCTACAGCTGGGCCGTCATCTCGCCCCAGTGGTACCTCGTCGCCGTGGGCGTGCAGGCCATCGCCTACACCTTCTCCTTCGCGCTCGGCTTCGGCGCGACCCGCCGCGACTACTGGCTCGGCACCGCCCTCATCTTCACGATCGTCGCCACCGAGATGGCCGTCGGCATCGCCACGCTCGTGCAGATCGAGAAGGCCACCGACGGCTGGGGCATCGGTCTGTCGATGTTCAATGCCCTCTGGTACGGGCAGCAGGGCTGGCTCGTCGACTTCTACACGACGTTCGCGTTCCAGTTGCTCGTGCTCTTCATCGGGGCGAGCGTGACCACGGTCTACATGCGCTGGCGCATCAAGGGCATGATGGTCCTGCTGTTCTCGGCGGTCGCGCTGCTGCTCGGCTTCGTCGCCTGGATGACCCTCGCCGACCTCTGGCCCCAGGTGATCGCCTGGCTCGCCTCGATCGGCATCGTCGGCGGCTTCTCGCTCCTGCTGGCCCTCGCGGTCGTGTTCGCGATCACCGGGTACCTCGTGATCCGCTGGGCCACTCCGCGCTGATCGGGCCGCGCCCGGCGGCAGGCCGGGTGCGTGCCGGGCCCCGGCGCCGGCCGGGTCAGCGGGCCGCGGCATCCATTCGGGCGGATGCCGCGGCCCGCCGCATGCCTGGCGGAATCATCCTCTCGGATGACGCCGATGGCCCTCGCGGCCGATGCGCGGGCCGGGGGCCTGCGCGAGACTCGAGGGCAGGGCGGGGGTGGATGCCCGGTACGGAATCGGGTGCCGTGCCGGCATCCGCCCCCGCACACCTTCGTGCCCCGCGGTGGATGCCCCGGCCCGCGCGATCCGGGCTGCCGCCCCGCCGGCGGTCGCCGGTAGGCTCGTCGCATGACCGAACCGGGCGAGAGCTTCGACGAACGTGACGCGGCGATGACCGAGCTGCTCGGCATCCGCTCGAGCATCGACAACATCGACGCCGCCCTCATCCACTTGCTCGCCGAACGCTTCAAGTTCACCCAGCAGGTCGGCCGGCTGAAGGCCGCGCACGGCCTGCCGCCGAGCGATCCCGAGCGGGAGCGGCGCCAGATCGCCCGCCTGCGTGCGCTCGCCGAGGAGGCCCACCTCGACCCGGCGTTCGCCGAGAAGTGGTTCAACTTCGTCGTCGCCGAGGTCATCCAGCACCACGAGGAGATCGCCGGTTCCGCGAACGGCGATGCCCCCGCCCCGGCGGCCGACGGCGGGGCGCCCGCCGCGCCATGACCGCGACGGCGCCCGAGCCGCCCGACCAGACCGGGCGCCGCATCATCGTCACCGGCGCGAGCCGCGGCATCGGCTTCTTCACCGCCGCACGCCTGGCCGCAGCCGGAGCGACCGTCGTGCTGAGCGGCCGCGACGCTGGCCGAGTGGATGCCGCAGCGCGCGCCATCCGCGCCCGCCACCCCGCAGCCGCCCTCGAACCCCACCTCATGGACATCTCCTCACTCGCCTCGGTGCGCGCCGGAGCGGAGCGGCTGGCATCCACCCCCGTCGACGGTCTCATCGCGAACGCCGGCATCGTGCACACCCCCGCCCGCAGGCAGACGAGCCCCGACGTCAACGAACTCGTGCTCGCCACGAACCTCATCGGCCACGCCCTCTTCATCGCCCGGCTGCTGCCGGCGCTCGCCGACTCGCTCGGCGCGGCACCGGCCCGGGTGGTGTCGCTCGGTTCGCTGTCGAGCCGCCTGTCGACCTTCCGTGTCGGCGATCTGCAGCTCGAGCACGGCTACGATGCTTGGCGCGCCTACGCGCAGTCGAAGATCGCCGTGCAGGCCTTCGCCTTCGAACTCGACCGGCGGCTGCGCGCCGCCGGCGTCCCCGTCGCGAGCCTCGTCGCCCACCCCGGGTACTCGATCAGCGGGCGCACGCCCCGCGTGCCGGGCGTCAACGAGCCCGGCCGTGCCGACCGCTTCGCCGACGCACTGCAGGCCCCCATCGCGCAGGGCAAAGACGTCGGCGCGCTGCCCGTCGTGCACGCCGCGACCGCGGCCGGGGTGCGCGGCGGCGACTTCTGGGGGCCGAGGTTCCTGACGCGCGGCACCCCGCAACGCCAGCGCCCGACCCGCACGAGCGCCTCGCCCGAGACCGGCGCCCGCGTGTGGGGGTTCCTGGACGGGGTGCTCGGCGGAGAGCTGCGCCTGCCGTGAGCGGGGCGAGGGAGGGCGCCGGGGGTGCTGGCGGTGGGCCGGATGCCGCGGCCGCGCTCGAGCACGTGCGCGCGGCAGGGGTGCGCGCGGCCGCGGCACTCGCCGAGGCCGGCGCCCGCGACGAAGCGCTCGCCGAGTTCGTGCCCGAGCGGCGCCGCTACAGCATCCGCCGCCGGGCGAAGATGCGCCCGATCGGCCGCGTGTGGCGGCTCGGCGTGTTCCTGCTCGCCCGCGACGGAACGCTCCTCGCGGCCGGGCCGACGACCCGGGCCGTGCCGCCGGGCCACCCGAACTACCAGTCCGCCTCGGGTGAAGAACGCCGTGCCTATCGCGCCGCCGCGTTCCAGGGCCCCTTCGAGCGCGGCGAGGTCGTGAACTTCGCGGCCCGGCCCCTCGAGCCGGTGGATGCCGCGAGCCCCCTCACCATCGTCGGCGGCGAGCCCCTGGTGCGCTGGAGCCCCGGTGCCGCGCCGGCCCCCTTCGACGCCTACCTCGCCGAACGCGTCGATCTGCTCGTGCACCCGCCCGACGGGGCGTGAACTCGGCGCCGCATCGCGGCATCCACACCCGCCGGCGTGCCGCCGCGCGTCCCCGAATAGGTGACGACCGACCCGCGCGACGGTAGCGTCGGGGCATCCACTCGCCTCGGAGGCCCCATGTCGCGCGTTCTGGTCCACAACTTCTCGATCTCCCTCGACGGTTTCGGCACGGGCGAGGGGCTGAGCTTCGACGCGCCGTTCGGGCACGCCGGCCAGCGCATGCACGAGTGGATGTTCGAGACCCGCATGTGGCACACCATGAACGGCGAGCCGGGCGGCGGCGAGGGCGTCGACAACGCCTTCGCCGAGCGGCACGAGCATGGCGTCGGCGCCGAGATCATGGGGCGCGGCAAGTTCAGCCCGGAGCACGGGCCGTGGGTGGATCTCGGCACCGACGCCGAATGGCGCGGCTGGTGGGGGCCGAATCCGCCGTTCCACACGCCCGTGTTCGTGCTCACCCATCACCCGCGGCCCGACCTCGAGATGGAGGGCGGCACCGTGTTCCGCTTCATCGACGCGAGCCCGCGCGAAGCGCTCGAGCTCGCCCGCGAAGCCGTCGGCGGGCTCGACGTGCGCATCGGCGGCGGCCCGACCGTCGTGCGCGACTTCCTCGCCGAAGGCCTCATCGACGTCGCCCACATCGTGCAGGCGCCGATCCTCCTCGGCCGCGGCGTGCGGCTCTGGGACGGGCTGGAGGGCCTCGAATCCCGCTACGATATCGAGGCCGTCGCCGCCCCGAGCGGCGTCGTCCACCTCACCCTCACCCGGCGCTGACGCGCCGCCGATCCTGCGCTGAGGCGCCGCGCGCCCGGTGCGCGCCGCCTGCGCCGGGCGACCCGCGCGCCCGCTGCGCGCCCGCCGCGCGCCGCCCGCTGCGCGCCGCCAGCTGCGCGATGTCTGCGCCGAGTGACCCGCGCGCGCTCATCCGCCCACGCGCACTCGCGCGCCCTCATCCGCCCACGCGCACTCGCGCGCAGCCCGCTTCCAACGTGCCGTTCACCCGTTGGGCACGTGCGTTGCGGCCTTCTGTGCGCGGTGCACGTCGTCCTCGGAGTGCCGATCTCCCGCAGGAGTGCCGCTCTCCCGGATGGAACGCGCTCGGAGTGCGGATCTCCCGTGGGGGTCGTGCTAGGAGTGCCGATCTCCCGTCAGAGTGCCGGGAAGTCGGCACTCCCACGGGAAGTCAGCACTCCTGAGGAGACGGCGGTGCGGGTCGGGGTTCGGCTGAGTCGCCGCGCGACCCTCGACGGGGCGCAGCCTGCTCTGGTAGTGTCGCTGCCTATGTCGTGCTTCGAGATGATCATTCGGCCCCGTACCGCCTGAGGCGGAGGGGCTTCTTCACGCACCGCTCCGCCCAGCGATGACCATCGCCGGGTGTCTGCTTCCACGACCCCGGCCGTCCATCTCGGCAAACGGAGTCTTCTCGTGCGCGCACGTTCCCGCATCCACTCATCGAACACGCCCGCCGCCCGGCGCGGCGCCGCCCCGCACCGGCCCGACCGCGGATCGGATGCGCGGCCCGGCCGCGTATCCGCCGCGTCCCGCCACGACCCGCCGCACAACGGTTCCGGCGGCCAGCGCGCCCGGCCCGGCGGCTCCGGCGCCCGCCACGACCCGCCGAGCGGCGACCCCCACGCGCTGCCCGGCGGCCGCCACGAACTCGGGCAGAACTTCCTCGTCGACCGCGCCGTGATCGACCGCGTCGTCGAACTCGCCGCGGCGACCGGCGGCCCCCTGCTCGAGCTCGGCGCCGGCGGCGGCGCCCTCACGCATCCGCTCGCCCGGCTCGGCCGGCCCCTCACCGCGGTCGAGATCGACCCGCACCGCGCCGCCGAACTGCGCCGCCGGCTCGGGCGCCGCGCAGACGTCGTCACCGCCGATGCGCTCGCCTGGCGGCATCCGCACACCCCGCACGCCGTCGTCTCGAACGTGCCGTTCCACATCACGACGGCGATGCTGCGCGGGCTGCTGGCCGCACCCGGCTGGACCGACGCGGTGCTGCTCACGCAGTGGGAGGTCGCCAGGCGCCGCACCGGCGTCGGCGGCTCGAGCCTGCTGACGGCGCAGTGGGCGCCATGGTTCGCGTTCCGGCTCGAGCGGCGGGTGCCGGCGCGGGCGTTCCGGCCGATCCCCTCGGTGGATGCCGGACTGTTCACCGTGCACCGGCGCACCGAACCGCTCGTTCCGTGGGGCGAACGCCGCGCGTACCAGGCGTATGTCGCGGCGGTGTTCCGCGGCCGCGGGCGCGGACTGGCACAGGTGCTCGCCCGCGCCCCGCGCCCGCTTCCGGATGCCCGCCGCCTCCTCGCCGCCCGCGGCCTCCCCGCCGACGCTCTCCCGGGCCGGCTCGCCCCCGAGGACTGGGCCGCGCTGTGGGCGGCGGTGCGTCGCCGCTAGCCACCGCCGCGAGTTGCCGCCGCTCGCGGCGCCGTATACCGCGGCCGTTTGCGGCGCCGTTTACCGCGCCCCAACCCGCCGCCCCTTGCGGCACCGTCTACCGCCGCCAATTGCAGTGCCGTCTGCCGCCGCCGCTTGCAGTGCCGTCTGCCGCTGCCGCTTGCAGCGCCGTTCCGTGTTCGCCGCATGGGTGGTGACGACGTCTGCGCGGCACCCGAGTCGGCGCCAGGCTCAGGGCCGGGCAGGCCGGGCAGCCACCCACCCACCCACCCACGTCGACGTAGGAGTGCCGATCTCCCGCAGGAGTGCGGATCTCCCGTGGGGGTCGTGCTAGGAGTGCCGATCTCCCGTGGGAGTGCCGGGAAGTCGGCACTCCCACGGGAAATCGGCACTCCTGCGGTGGGTGCGTCGGACGGCTGCCGGGCGCCCGGGCATCCATCGCACCCCGCACTGCCGCACCCCGGACCGGTGCAGCTTCGGGAAGCATCGCACCCGGCATCCGCCCGCTCGTCGGGGCACCGCACTTTCGGGCACCACCGCACTTTCGGGCACCACCGCGCCTTCGGGCGCCACCGCGCCTTCGGGCACCACCGCACCTTCGGTGCCACCGCGCCCCGCCTTGCACGGCCCCGCATCACCGCCCCTAGGGGAGCAGCGTCTCCGGCATCCGCCGCATCTGTCAGGATGGGGGCACCGCACGACGAAGGGGGCCCGTGGCACGCACCGCACCGCGTCTCGGAGTGCGCGCGCTCCTGCTCGCCGGCATCCCGCTGGTCGTGATGTCGGCGATCGCGATCGCGTTGCAGGCGAGCGGGGACGTCGCGCAGGCGCGGTCGACGTTCTGCGTCGGCATCATCGTCGCGGCGACGTGCGGGGCATCGGTGATCTACGGGATCGAGCGGTGGAGCCTCGCGAAGCAGACCGCGGTGCACTTCGCGGTCATGGTCTGCACGGTGCTGCCGGCGCTGCTGGCGAGCGGATGGTTCCCGCTCGACGACTTCTGGGGCGTCGCGCTCGTGGTCGCCGTGTTCCTCGGAACCGGCGCCGTGCTCTGGACGCTCTTCGCCCTGATCGGCCTGCGCACCCGCCGCCCGCGCTGACCGCGCCCGTGCGCTGACCGTGCCCGTGCGCTGACCGCGCCGGCCGCGCGGGCGTGACGTTCAGCGACCGGAACGGCCCTCTCGCCCGGCCGCGCCGGCCTCCTGCTCGGCGACGGCTTCGATCAACGACTCCTGCAGGCCGGCCTGCCCGGTGTGCAGGCGCTGGTAGGTCTCGCCGGCGGCGCCGATCGGGCTGAAGGCGTGCCGCAGGCGCGAGCGGATGCCGTGGGGCGCCCGCACGAAGCGCACGACGACGCCGATCGCGATCGCGGCGACGAGCGCGGCGCCGATCCACCCCGCGACGGCCCCGAGCACCTCGGCCCCTGCGCCGGCCCCAACGGGCCTGGAACCCGCGCCCCCGACCGCCCTGTCCACGACGTCAGCTGACGAGTTCGCCGAAGGTCTCGAACGGCGCGCGGCGGCCGGCGACGATCTCGGCGACGGGCAGCGCGAAGGAGCCCTGGATGTCGAGGGCGCCCGACTCGGCATCGGTCACGCCGATGCGGCGCACGGGGCATCCGCGCGCCGCGCAGAACGCCTGGAAGCGCACGTCGTCTTCGCGGGGCACGGTCACGATCGCCCGGCCCTGCGATTCGCTGAACAGCACCGTCGCCAGGTCGAGCCCGGCGTCGGCGGCGACCTCGTCGAGGAAGACGCGCGCGCCGACGCCGAAGCGCGAGACGGCGTCGGCGAGGGCGACGGCCAGGCCGCCGTCGGAGAGGTCGTGGGCCGAGTCGACGAGTCCGTCGTAGGCAGCCGCGACGAGCAGTTCGGCCAGGCGCCGCTCGGCGGCGAGGTCGACGGCCGGGGGCCGCCCGCCGAGGTGGTCGTGCACGACGCCGGCCCAGGCCGAGCCGTCGAGTTCGGCACGGGTGTCGCCGAGCAGGTAGATGTTGTGGCCGTCATCCTGCCAGCCGCTCGGCACGCGGCGGCCGACGTCGTCGATGACGCCCATGACGGCGACGACGGGGGTGGGGTGGATCGGCACGTCCCCGGTCTGGTTGTAGAAGGAGACGTTGCCGCCGGTGACGGGGATGCCGAGTTCGAGGCAGCCGTCCGAGAGGCCTTCGACGGCCTCGGAGAACTGCCACATGACCTCGGGGTTCTCGGGGCTGCCGAAGTTCAGGCAGTCGCTGACGGCGACGGGCTTCGCGCCGGTCGCGGCGACGTTTCGGTACGCCTCGGCGAGGGCGAGCTTCGCGCCTTCGCGTGGGTCGAGCTGGCAGTAACGGCCGTTGGCGTCGGTGGCGAGCGAGACGCCGAGCCCGGATGCTTCGTCGACGCGGATCATGCCGCCGTCGTCGGGGGTGGCGAGCGCGGTATTGCCGAGCACATAGGTGTCGTATTGGTCGGTGATCCAGCTCGCGTCGGCCTGGTCGGGGCTGCCGATGAGGGCGCGGAACTGCGTTTCGAGCTCGCCGGCCTCCGCAGGTCGGGGCAGGTTCGCGGCGGTGTCGGCGTTCAGGGCGTCGATCCATTCGGGGCGGGCGACGGGCCGTTCGTAGACGGGGCCGTCGACGGCGACGGTGGCGGGGTCGACGTTGACGATCTCCTGCCCGCGCCAGGTGATCGAGAGGCGGCCGGTGTCGGTGACCTCGCCGAGCACGCTGGTCTCGACGTCCCACTTCTTCACGACCTCGAGGAAGCCGTCGAGTTTCTCTGGGCGCACGATGGCCATCATGCGCTCCTGCGACTCCGACATGAGGATCTCCTCGGGGGTGAGGGAGGGGTCCCGCAGCAGCACCTGGTCGAGCACGATCGACATGCCGCCGTCGCCGTTGGAGGCCAGCTCCGACGTCGCGCACGAGATGCCGGCCGCGCCGAGATCCTGGATGCCCTCGACGAGGTCGCCGGCGAACAGTTCGAGGCAGCACTCGATGAGCACCTTCTCGGCGAAGGGGTCGCCGACCTGTACTGCGGGCCGTTTCGTCGGGCCGCCCTCGCTGAACGTGTCGGAGGCGAGGATGGATGCCCCGCCGATGCCGTCGCCGCCGGTGCGGGCGCCGAACAGCACCACCTGGTTGCCGGCGCCGCGGGCATTGGCGAGGTGCAGGTCTTCGTGCCGCAGCACGCCGACGGCGAGCGCGTTGACGAGGGGGTTGGCCTGGTACACCGGGTCGAACCAGGTCTCGCCGCCGATGTTCGGCAGGCCGAGGCAGTTGCCGTAGAAGGAGATGCCGCCGACGACGCCGTGCACGACGCGGGCGGTGTCGGGGTCGTCGACGCGGCCGAAGCGCAGCGCGTCCATGACGGCGACGGGGCGTGCGCCCATCGAGATGATGTCGCGGACGATGCCGCCGACGCCGGTCGCAGCCCCCTGGAACGGTTCGATGTAGCTCGGGTGGTTGTGCGATTCGATCTTGAAGGTGACGGCCCAGCCCTCGCCGATGTCGACGACGCCGGCGTTCTCGCCCATGCCGACCATGAGGTCCCGCTTCATCTCGGGCGTGACCTTCTTGCCGAACTGTTTGAGGTAGACCTTCGACGACTTGTAGGAGCAGTGCTCGCTCCACATCACCGAGTACATCGCGAGCTCGGCGGAGGTGGGCCGGCGGCCGAGGATGTTGCGGATGCGCTCGTACTCGTCGGGCTTCAGCCCGAGGGCGGCGTACGGCTGCTCCTTCTCGGGGGTGGCGGCGGCGACGTCGACGGTGTCGAGCACGGGGGCCGTGCCGGGTGCGGATGCCGCGTCGCGCTCGTGCGCGGGCGTCTCGGCGGGTGTGGATGCGGTCACAGGGCGAGCTCCAGAAGAGGGCGGCGATCGGGTGCCGCGGGCGGATGCCGGACCTCTCGAGTCTACCGGCGCGGCCTCGCAGGCCGCGCCGTCACTCGATGCCGAAGGTGCGCTTCATGAGCGCCTGCACGTCGCCGTCGAGCGCGCGCACTTCGCCGCGTAGCGCCGCGATGTCGCCTTTGAGTTCGCTTCGGAGGCCGGTGATCTTCGCGTCGAGTTCGCCGTGCATGCCGCCGATCCGCGCGTCGAGCCTGGCGATCTCGGCGCGGATCACCCGCACGAAAAGGGTCGAGACGATCGTGATCGTTCCGAGCATGCCGGCGGCGAAGACCCCGATGAGGGTCCACACCTGAGGTTCGGTCATGGTCAGCACCTTTCCATTGTCGCGGTGGATGCCCCGAGAATGCCAGACCCGAACGGGCGCGGGGCGGCATCCGCTCGAGACCGTGGACGACGCGTGCACGTACGGCGCCTGTGGAGGAGCGGTACCCGCCGACGAGCGCTACCTGCGGATACGATGACGGCATGGGGGCCAGCGACGAGCCGCCTCGCGCAGCGGATGCCGTGCGGGCGCTCGGACCGATCGAACCGTTCGCGCGCGCGTACCGCAGCGAGTCGGCCGTGTACGGCGTCATCCTCGTGAGCGCGCTCATCGCCGTCCACGGGGAGGACGACAGCGATCTCGAGGTCCTGCTGTTCACGGTGGGCACGGTCGGGGTGCTGTGGGTTGCGCACGTCTTCGCGGGCGCCGTCGCGCGCGAGCACGAACGCCGGGCGACGTTCCGCGGCGTCATGCGGGCGCTGCGCGCGGCGGCGGCCGACTCGGTCGGGCTGCTGGTGGCGATGATCGTGCCGACGCTCCTGCTGCTGACCGGGGTGCTCGGGATCCTGGGCGAGGACCTCGCCTACGACCTCGCGCTGTGGGCGGGCGTCGCGGTGCTCGCGATCATCGGCTTCACGGGGGCCGCGCACCGCGGCCGGCCGTGGTGGGCGCGCCTGCTGGCGGCGGCGGTGACGGCGAGCCTCGGGCTGATCGTCATGCTGCTGAGCGCGATCGTGCACTGAGCGACCGCTGGCAGAAGACGGGCCGAGTGGATGCCGGGGCTCACGCCTCCCGGCCGCCGGGCGGACCGATGACGAGCAGTGCCGCGAAGATCGCCACGACCGCCACGACGAAGACCGCACCGAAGACGAGGGGGCGGGCCAGCATCCAGTACATGACGCGGTTCGCCCAGCCCCGGTCGCCGGGCGCTTCGCCGGGCCCGCGCCGCCAGTCCCCGTCGAGGCGGCCGCGGCGAATCAGCCACAGCTCGAACGGCACCGTCGCGTACGGCACGATCGCGGTGAGCACGGCGAAGGCGATCGCGCCGACGTTCCAGCGCTGGTTCACGCCGACGAGGATCGAGATGCCCGCGTAGGCGAGGAACACCAATCCGTGGATCGACCCGCCGACGAGCACGGCCGCATCCCACCCGGCCCCGTACTTCAGGATCATCGCGGCGATCAGGATGGTCCACGTCACCGCCTCGGCGAAGGCGAGCGAACGGAACAGGCGTTTCGGTGACACGGGGGAACTCCAGGGGTCGGGGATGCTTCCATCCTCCCGGCCGAGCCTGCGCATCCGCATCGAACGAACGGTTGATCCCGAGCGGATGCCGGATCGCCCTGCCGTCGCTCCCGCTCCCGCTCCCGTTCCGGTGCTCGCTCCCGCTCCCGCTCCCGCACCCGCTCCCGCACCCGCTCTCCGCCCCGCGCGCTCTCTTCTCCGTTCCGGGGGTCATTTCCTGCCACGTTTCCGCGGAGTTCCCCGTGCATGTGGCGGGAATCGACCCCCGGAAGCGGATATCGCCGAGTGCGGCGTCTCGGCAAGCACCCGCGCACCGGCGGAGAGGCGGAGGCTGCGATCCCCGGCGATCCCCAGGCCGCCCGCGATATCCTCGGACGGTGAATTCGCCCCTTGCCGATGCCCGTTCCCTGGTCGAGAGCCACCTCGCGGTGATCCCCGACTTCCCCGAGCCGGGCGTCCTGTTCCGCGATCTCACCCCGGTCTTCGCCGACGGCCCCGCGTTCCATGCGCTCGCCGAGGCGCTCACGGCGCCCTTCGCCGGTCGCTTCGACCACCTCGGCGGCGTCGAGGCGCGCGGGTTCCTGCTCGCCGGCGCGGCGTCGGCGCTGTGCGGTGCGGGCGTGCTGACGGTCCGCAAGCAGGGCAAGCTGCCGCGCGCGGTGCTCACCGAGGAGTACGACCTCGAGTACGGCACGGCCGCCCTCGAAGTGCACGAGGGCGAACTGCCGCCGGGTTCGCGCGTGCTCATCGTCGACGACGTGCTCGCCACCGGCGGCACGGTCGGTGCCGCTGCGCGCCTGGTCGAGCGCGCCGGCTGGGTCGTCGCCGGCATCTCGGTCGCGATCGAGCTCGAGGACCTCGGCGGCCGCGCCGCCCTCGGCGACCGCTACGAGGTCTTCAGCCTCCTGCAGTACTAACGGGGCCGCGGCACCGCGGCATCCATCGGCCCCGGGCATCCATCGGCCCCCGGCATCCGCCCGCCGCCCCATCTCGCCTCGACCCGGTTCTGAAAACAGGCCGAATCGACTGCGGCGCACCGAGAACAGGCCGAATCGACGCGTGCGGCCCCGCCGTGGCCTGTTTTCGTGACGCGGGCGGATGCCGGGACGCACCGGCGGCCCCGCCGTCGCCCGCTCGTGCGAACAGCGGCGGATGCCGGACGGATGCCGGACGGATGCCGGCACGCCCGCTCACGACCGCCGCTTCAGCACCGCCGTCTCGACCACGAGGGCCAGGTTGTAGAGCACGATCGAGACGAGCGTGATCGCGACGACGTCGGCCCAGACCTCGCTGATGCGGGCGCGGCCGATGGCCGAGACGATGCCGTAGCCGAGGCCGCGGCCGGTCGCGAGCCATTCGGCGAGGAGGGCTCCGGTGATCGCGCCGGGGATCGAGATGCGCACCGCCGCGAAGAACGACGGCAGGCTCGACGGGAAGGCGACGAGCCTGAGCTGCTTCCAGGTGCCGCCGCCGTAGACGGTGACGACGTCGGTCATCGCCTTCGACGCGCTGCGGAGGCCGGTGACGATCGTCACGAGCGCCGGGAAGAGGACGACGATCGCGCCCATCGCCGCGACGGTCGCACCCTGGCGGCCGAAGATGAGGATGAGCACGGGCGCCATCGCGATGAGCGGAACGCTGCGGAAGAGCATCGCCACCGGCATGAGCGCCGCTTCGACGCCGCGCGAGAGCATGAACAGGGCGGCGATGACGATCGCGAGCGCGAGGCCGGTGACGAAGCCGATCGCGGCGTCGACGAGGGTTTCGCCGAGGAGGGTGCCGAGGGCGCCGAGGTGCTCGCCGGCATCCTCGTCGAGGAAGAGGTACGCGAACACGTCGAGCGGCCCCTTGCCGACGTAGGGGGAGACGTCGAAGGCCCACAGCAGCACCCACCACAGCACGAGCACGATCGCCAGCGACACGAGGCCGGTCGCGAGGTTGCGCCATACGCCGCCGAAGGCCGCGGCGCGAGAGGCGAACGACTGCGCGTCGGCGCCGGCTTCTTCGGGCGTCTCGACGGGTTCGTCGACGGATGCCGTCATGCGCTCCTCCGTTCGCGGTGCACCCACGGGTTCACGATGCGGCCGGCGAGGCCGATGAGCGCGTACGCGCCGCCGGCGACGAGGCCGGAGACGAGGGCGATGCCCCAGAGGCGGGCGGCGTCGAGGTTCTGCATGGCGTAGGTCATCGCCGGCCCGAGGCCGACGTCGACGCCGCCGAAGTATTCCCCGAGGATGGCGCCGAGGAACGCGGCGGGCGCGGCGATCTGCAGCGAGGCGAAGATGCCGGGCAGTGCCGAGCGCAGGCGGACGAAACGCAGCTGCGCAAAGGATCCGCCGCCGTAGGCGCGTACGAGGTCGAGCGAGGCGCGGTCGGCGGATTTGAAGCCGAGCACCGAGCCGACCATGGTCGTGAAGAAGACGCTGAGGCCGGCGAGCACGACGGCGGTGCCGGATGCTTCGCCGGTCTTCGGCGCGCCGATGACGATGAAGATGATGGGCCCGATGGCGACGATGGGGATGCAGTAGCTGACGACGGCGACCTGCATCGCGACGGTTTCGGCGCGCGGGAAGACGAGCACGACGGCGGCGATGAGCAGGGCGAGCACGTTGCCGAAGAGGTAGCCGATGCCGGCTTCGCCGAGGGTGACGGCGAGGTTCGCGGAGTAGAACGCCCAGCCGTCTTCGATGAGCCGGGTGACGACGTCGGGCGGGGTGGGCACGGCCCCGGTGCCGTCGCCGCGCTGGAAGAACAGGGCGGCCCCGATCCACCAGACGGCGATCAGAGCCACGACCCCGATGAGGCCGCTGACGACCGGGTGGGTGCGGACGGCGCGCATCAGACCTCCGGGTCGGGGCCGCCGAAGAGCAGCTCCTGCGCGTGGTCGACGTAGGCGTGGAACTCGGGGGTGCGCATCATCTCGGGGGTGCGCGGGCGCGGCAGGTCGATCGTCATGATCTCGCGGATGCGGCCGGGCCGGGGCGTCATGACGGCGACCTGGTCGGAGAGGAAGATCGCTTCGGAGATGCCGTGGGTGACCATGAGGGTCGTCGCCGGCTTCTCGGTCCAGATGCGCAGCAGCTCGAGGTTCAGCCGCTGCCTGGTCATGTCGTCGAGGGCGCCGAAGGGTTCGTCGAGGAGCAGCACGGAGGGCTTCAGCACGAGCGACCGGGCGATGGATGCCCGCTGCCGCATGCCGCCGGAGAGCTGGCCGGGCTTGGCGTCCTCGAATCCGCGGAGGCCGACGAGTTCGATGAGGTCGTCGACGAGTCGGGCGTCGACGGGCAGGCCTGCGACCTCGAAGGGGAGGCGGATGTTGGCGCGGACGCTGCGCCAGGGCAGCAGCGCCGAATCCTGGAACGCGATGCCGAGTTCGTGGGCGTCGCGGAGCTGTTCGGGGGTCTTGCCGTCGACGGCGGCGGTGCCGCCGGTGGCGGATTCGAGGCCTGCGAGGATGCGCAGGATCGTCGACTTGCCGCAGCCGGAGGGGCCGAGCAGCGACAGGAAGCTGCCCTGCTCGGTGTGCAGGGTCACGTCCTGCAGGGCGGTGACGGTCTTGCGGCCGGACGCGAAGGTCTTGCCGAGCCCGTCGATGGCGATGCCGCTGCCCGGGGCGGTGCCCCGGGCAGCGGCGGTGTTCGCGTTCACGGCGATGGTCGTTCCTTGTTTACTCGAGCAGTTCGGGGTGCTCGTCGTAGACCTCGGCGAGCAGGCTCATGTCGAAGAGCTGCTCGGCGTCGATCTCGTAGCCGGCGGCGGCGAGCGAGGCGATCGACTGCTTCTGCAGCTCGTCGCTGATCGTCAGCAGGCCGTTGGCATCGGTCTCGTCGGTGACGATGAGCAGTTCGTTCTGGGCCTTGGCCTGGGCGATCTCCTTGGCTGCGTCGAGGCCGAGGTCCTTGCCGTAGACCTCGACGGCGAGGCGGGCGGACTCGTCGGCGTCGGCGACGGCGTCCTTCCAGCCGAGCACTTCGGCGTAGAGGAAGGCCTTGAGGGCTTCGCGGTTCTCGGCGATGGACTGGTCGGTGACGACGAAGCTCTCGGCGACGAACGGCAGGCCGTTGTCGGCGAGGAGCAGGTTCACGACCTCGTTGCCGAGGTTCTCGACGGTGATGGACTCGTTGGTGACGAAGGCGAAGAAGCCGTCGACCTCGCCGTTGACGAGGGGCGCCGGGTCGTACTCGACGGGGACCTTGGTGACCTCGGACGGGTCGATCTCGTTGACGGCGAGGAGGGCGTCGAAGAGGGTCTCGTTCGGGCCGGCCTGCACGCCGATCTTCTTGCCGACGAGGTCGGCGGGGGTCTTGATGTCGCCCTTGCCGGCGATCGAGAGGATCGTGTACGGGTTCTTCTGGTAGGTCGTGCCGATGATCTTCAGCGGCGCGTCTTCCTCGAGGATGACCGGCGCGGTCGAGACCGGGTTCGAGACGCCGACGAGCGCGGTGCCCGACAGCACGGTCGCCTCGGTCGCGGTGGGGCCGGCGGTGAGGGTGACGTCGTCGAAGCCGGCGTCGGCGAAGTAGCCGTTCTCGATGGCGAAGTACTCGCCGGCGAATTCGGCGTTCTTCACCCAGGAGAGCTGGATGTTCAGCTCGCCGAAGCTCTCGGCGTCGCCGCCCTCGCTGTCGGAGCCGCCCGAGGAGCAGGCGGCGAGGGTGAGGGCTGCGGCGGCGGCGACCGCTGCGGCGGCGGCCCGGGCGGGGCGGGAACGGAATCTCATCGGGTGGATGACCTCTCGGCGGGGCGTCGCGGATGCTGTGGTGCGGCGCGGGGTGGGGGTGCGGTGGGCGCGGCCCCGTCCGTCGGTGGCACGGACGATGTACCGGATGAGGCCGACGTTGAGCATCATTCTCTCATGTTGTTGCGGGCGCGTTTCACGTGCTCATCTGCGCATGAGGCGGGCCGCGCGGCGCCGGGTGCGGATGCCTCGGCGCGACGCTGAGCGATCCTCGATGTCTTGAGTCGTTCATTGTCTTGAATGCCTCAAAACAACTGCTACGATCGGGGCATGCCCGAGCAGTACGACGCCCCGCACGCCCGCGTGCTGCGCGACGCCGGGCTCAAGGTCACCGCGCCCCGGCTCGCCGTGCTCGACGCCCTCGAAGACCACCCACACGAGGGTGCCGAGGCCGTCTACGCCCGCGTCGCCGAAACCCTCCCGTCCACCTCGCTGCAGGCCGTCTACGGGGTGCTCGGCGCCCTCGCCGACGCCGGCATCCTGCGCCGCATCGAACCGGCCGGCTCACCCGCCCGCTACGAGCGCCGCGTCGGAGACAACCACCACCACCTCGTCTGCACCGGCTGCGGCCGCGTCGAAGACGTCGACTGCCTCGTCGGCGCCTCCCCGTGCCTCACCCCCGGCCACGATCACGGCTTCCGCATCGAGCGCGCCGAGGTCACCTTCTGGGGCGTGTGCGCCGACTGTCGTGCAGTGGATGCCGTGGCCCACGGCGACGGGGCCGCGCCCGAGGGCCGGCCCACGGCATCCACCCCCGAACCCATCGTCTGACCCCACGCCCGGGAGAGTCCCGGGCGACGACAGAGAAGGAACCCATGGCGGAGAACACCACCACCCAGACCGGCACCCCCGTGCCGAGCGACGCGCACTCCCTCACGACCGGCGCCGACGGCACCACCGCGCTGCACGACCGCTACCTCGTCGAGAAGCTCGCGCAGTTCAACCGCGAGCGCATCCCCGAGCGCATCGTCCACGCCAAGGGCGGCGGCGCGTTCGGCGAGTTCGTCGCGACGGAGGACGTCTCGCAGTACACGCGCGCCGCGGTCTTCCAGAAGGGCGCGAAGAGCGAGACGCTGCTGCGCTTCTCCTCCGTCGCCGGCGAGATGGGCTCGCCCGACACGTGGCGCGACGTTCGCGGCTTCGCGCTGCGCTTCTACACGACCGAGGGCAACTACGACATCGTCGGCAACAACACCCCGGTGTTCTTCATCCGCGACGGCATCAAGTTCCCCGACTTCATCCACTCGCAGAAGCGCCTGCCGGGTTCCGGCCTCCGCGACTCGGACATGCAGTGGGACTTCTGGACCCTCTCGCCCGAGTCGGCCCACCAGGTCACCTATCTCATGGGCGACCGCGGCCTGCCGCAGTCGTGGCGCACGATGAACGGCTACGGCTCGCACACCTACCAGTGGATCAACGCCGCCGGCGAGCGCTTCTGGGTCAAGTACCACTTCAAGACCCGCCAGGGCGACCTGTACCTCTCGGGCGAGGAGGCCGAGGCCATCGCCGGCGCCGACGCCGACTACTACCGCCGCGACCTCTACGAGGCCATCGAGCGGGGCGAGCACCCCACGTGGGACGTCTTCGTGCAGGTGATGCCGTACGCCGACGCCGCCGGCTACCGCTTCAACCCGTTCGACCTCACCAAGGTGTGGCCGCACGCCGACTACCCGCTCATCCCGGTCGGCCACTTCACGCTGAACCGCAACCCGAAGAACTTCTTCGCCGAGATCGAGCAGGCCGCCCTGTCGCCCGCGAACACCGTGCCCGGCATCGACATCAGCCCCGACAAGATGCTCATGGCCCGCGTGTTCAGCTACCCCGACGCGCAGCGCTACCGCGTCGGCACCAACTACAACCAGATCCCGGTGAACGCCCCGCACGCCGCCGAGGTGCACAACTACTCGCAGGACGGCGCGCAGCGCCACGGCTTCAACGACCCGAGCGTGCCCGTGTACGCGCCGAACTCATTCGGCGGGCCCACGGCATCCGCCGAGGCCGCCGGCGCCGGCTCCTGGGAATCGGACGGGGAGCTCACCCGAACCGCCGCCACCCTGCACGCCGAGGACGACGACTTCGGCCAGCCCGGCACCCTCTACCGCGAGGTGTACTCCGCCGAGACGAAGGAGCGCTTCCACGCGACCCTGCTCGGCCAGGCCCAGGCGATCACGATCGACGACATCCGCGAGCGCTTCTTCCAGTACTGGACGAACGTGGATGCCGGACTCGGCGAGCTGCTCCGCGCCGCGTATGCGCAGGCCGCCGTCGAAGACGGCGCGGCGTAACGCACCGCACCGGGGGCGGGGATGCTGCGGCATCCCCGCCCCTTCCGTATGCGCCGGCGCCGTGCTGCGCGCCGTCATGCCGCCACCGTTCCGGAGATCGCCACCGTTTCGGATGGATCCGGGCCTATCCATCCGAAACCGTGGCGATCTCCGAATCCATGGCGCGCGTGAGCGCCGGACAGCGTTCTGGATGGCGGGCGCGGGCGGCGAGCGCGGGCGGCGGGCGCGGGAGGCGGGCGCGGCGGCGGGCGCGACACGGCCGCCGGGCTGGGCGCGGCAACGGCCCGTGGTGGTTAGCCTGGAACGGCTATGCCGCTCATCCTCGGATACGACCCCGAAACGCTCCGCGAGCAGGTCGACCTGCTCGAAGTCGGGCGCCGCATCGATGCCCTCGGGCAGCTCCGCAGCCGCGACGCGATCTGCGAACGCGCCTGGCTGTTCAAGGTCTCCGGCCAGCTCGACGAGGCCCTCGACCAGGCCAACCAGGCCCTCCGCCTCGCCCGGTTCACGGGGGAGCGGCGCGACATCCAGCGCCCGCGCCTGCTCCGCGCGACCATCCTGCAGGCGCACGGCCGCTACGACGAGGCGCTCTCGGAGTTCACGGCCTGCATCGCAGACGCCCGCACCCACGAGTGGCGGGTGCACGAGGCCATCGGCCTGCAGCACCGCGGCAAGACCCGCTTCGAAATCGGTGAGCTGGATGCCGCGCTCGCCGACTTCCGTGCCGCCCTCGCCCTCCGCGAGGCCGCCGGCGCCCCCGAAGACCAGCTCGAGAGCACCCGCTTCGCGATCCGCGCCGTCGAAGCCGCCCGGCAGCGCGCCTGAGCGGGCCGCGCAGCAGCCGCGTCCGAGCGGCGCGGCCGCGCCCTACGCCCGGGCGAGGGAGCGTTCGATGACGCTCGCGAAGAAACCGAGGCCGTCGACGCCCGAGCGCATCGCCGCAGGCGTGTCGGGGCCGAAGCCCGGTTCGACGGCGTGCTCGGGGTGCGGCATGAGGCCGACGACGTTGCCGCGCTCGTTCGTGAGCCCGGCGATGTCGCGCAGCGAACCGTTCGGGTTCGCGCCCGCGTAGCGGAACGCGACGAGGCCCTCGCCCTCGAGTCGATCGAGCGTCTCCTCCGAGGCGATGAAACCGCCCTCGCCGTTCTTCAACGGGATGATGATCTCCTGCCCGGCCTCGAAGGCGTTCGTCCAGGCGGTGTCGGCGTTCTCGACGACGAGCCGCTGATCGCGGCGGATGAAGGTGCCGTGCGCGTTGCGGATCAGGCCGCCCTCGAGAAGGTGCGCCTCGACGAGCATCTGAAAGCCGTTGCAGATGCCGAGCACCGGCATACCGCGCCCCGCGGCATCCACCACCTCGGTCATGATCGGCGACAGCGAGGCGATCGCCCCGCAGCGCAGGTAGTCGCCGTAGCTGAAACCGCCGGGCAGGATGAGCGCGTCGACCCCCTCGAGATCGTGCGAACCGTGCCACAGCGCGACCGGTTCGGCGCCGGCGAGCCGCACGGCCCGCTGCGCGTCGCGGTCGTCGAGGGAACCGGGGAAGGTGATGACGCCGATGCGCATGGCCGGCCTCAGTGCGTCTCGCCGGCGGGCGCGTCGTAGCCCTCGGCGGCGGGGGCGGATGCCGCCGCCTCGGCGAGTTCCGCGTTCGACTGCTCGTAGTGGATGCCGACGACGTCTTCGATGACGGAGTTCGACAGGATCTCCTCCGCGATCCGCTGCACCTCGGCCCGCAGTGCGTCGTCGATCGGGCCGGCGACCGTGAGCTCGAAACGCTTGCCGATGCGCACACCGTCGATGCCGGCGGCACCGATGCGCGCGAGCGCACCGGCCACGGCCTTGCCCTGGGGGTCGAGGAGTTCGGCCTTGGGCATGACGTCGACGACGATTGTTGGCACGTGGTGCTCCGTCCGGTGGCGAGAATGGATGCCTCGAGTCTACCGGCGGGAGGCGGCGCGCCCCGGCATCCACTGCGGCGACACGGCACGCGTCAGGCGAGCCCCGTGCGCTCCAGCAGCACCGCCTTCAGGGTGTCGCGGACGGCGGCCATGCCGGCGTGCACCTCCTCGAACGAGGTCGACAGCGGCGAGAGGCCGATGCGGAGGCCCCCGGGGTCGCGGTAGTCGGGGATGACATCCTGCTGCCAGAGACGGGCGGTGACCTCGCGCATCGACGGATGGGCGAAGGTGACGTGGCCGCCGCGTTCGGCGGGATCGGCGGGGGAGGCGAGGGTCGCGCCGAGCGGGGCGAGCCATTCCTCGGCGAGGGCGACCGCGAACGCGGTCAGGTGCACCGACTTCTGACGGATCGCAGGCATGCCCGCATCCTCGATCATCGCGAGCGTGTCCTGCATGGGCAGCATGCCGAGCACCGGCGACGTGCCGCTGAGGAAGCGGCGGATGCCGGCGGCCGGCACGTACTCGGGGCCCATCGCGAACTGATCCGCGGCCCCCCACCAGCCCTGGATCGGTTGCGCGAGCGCCGACTGCAGGTCCTCGCGCACGAACGCGAACGCCGGCGAGCCCGGCCCGCCGTTCAGGTACTTGTAGGTGCAGCCGACGGCGAGGTCGAAGCCCCAGAGGTCGGCCTGCACCGGAACCGAGCCGGCCGAATGGCAGAGGTCCCAGAGGGTGAGCGCGCCGGCGTCGTGGGCGATGCGGGTCAGCTCGGGCGCATCGGCGAGGTGCCCGGAACGGTACGCGACGTGCGAGAGCACGACGAGGGCCGTCTCGGGGCCGGCGACCTGGGCGAGTTCGGCCGGGGTGACGCCGCCGGCCGGGTCGGACCGGATCCACCTGAGCCTCGCCCCGCGCTCTCGGGCGATGCCGTCCAGCACATAGCGGTCGGTGGGGAAGTCGTCGGTGCCGACGACGATTTCCACGCGGCGCGGATCCCGGGCCATCTGCGCGTCCAGCGCCGCCCGCGCGAGCTTGTACAGCAGCACCGTCGTCGAGTCGCCGATCGCGGTCTGCCCCGGCTTCGCGCCGATCACGGCCCGGCCGATGCGGTCGCCGATCTCGAGCGCGAGCCCGAGCCACGACTCGTCCCAGCCGCGGATCAGCCGCCCGGTCCATTCCTCGCGGAGGAACCGTTCGACGCGTTCGATGGCGGCGATCGGCGGCCTGCCGAGCGAATTGCCGTCGAAGTACACGAGCGGGGTCTCGGCGCCGGCGAACCGCTTGCGGTAGTGCGCGAGCCCGTCGGCACGGTCGGCGCGGCGGGCGTAGGCGAGCTGCGAGTCGAGGGTCACGGGCGCTCCGCGGGGGTCTCGGGCCGGGTGGATGCCGCGTCGGCCGTGCTGCGGGCGGCGCTCGCCTCAGCCGGCGGCCCCCACGCATCCGGGTCGAGGTCGAGCCCCTCGCTCGGCACGACGACCGCGCTCGCGAGCCACGCCGGCAGCTCCTCGAGCGAGGCCGGCACCTCGCCCGGCACGAACGTCGACACCCCGCGGGGTGCGGATGCCGCCGGCCACGGGTCCGTGAGCGCCGCGACGATCCCCGGCGCTTCGAGGCCGGCCGCGACGAGCGCGGCGATCTCGCGCGGGTTCACGCCCGCCGGCAGTTCGCCGTTGCCGAGGTCGGTGCCGTAGAGCACGGTGCCGCCCGCCGCCCGGAACCGGGCGAGGTTGTCGATCGCGCATGCGAGCTCCGGGGTGGATGCCCCGCGGCCCTGGATGTCGAGGGTCGACACCCAGCGCTGCCCGGCCGCGGCGGCGGCTGCGAGGAGCGCGTCGGGCACGGCTTCGGTCCAGGGGGTGTGCACGAGGGCATCCACACCCGCCTCGATCGCCAGGGCCGCCATGCCCGCGCCCTCGGCGTGCACCGCGACCGGCAGCCCCGCCCGGCGGGCCGCGGCGACGACCGCCGCGAGCGTCGCCGCGTCGAACACCGGCCCGGCATCCGCGTTCAGCACGACCTTCACGGCCGAGGCGCCGAACGCCGCCTGCTCGTCGACGGCGGCCTCGGCGGGCGACGGCAGCGCCGAGGGGCGCGCCGCGGCATCCACTCGGGGATCTCGCGCAACGCCCCTCGGGCAGCCATGCCCGCCCGCCCGGGTACCCGCCGACCGCCGCCAGGAACGCCCCCGCGTACACGACGCGAGGCGAACCCAGCTCGCGCGCGAGCCGCGCGACGACCGCCGGATTCGCGCCGAAGTCGACGACGCCGGCGATGCCGGCCGCCGCCGGCGCATGCGGATCGGCGAGCTGCAGATGCACGTGATGGTCGATGAGGGGCGGCAGCCGCGTGCCCGTCTCGCCCGGGCGCTCGCCGGAGAGCGAACGGCGCGCGGGCCGGGCGGCCGGGCCGAGGTCGAGGGTCATCGCGGCTCCGGGATCTCGGTGCGGACGGCGTACAGCTCCGGGAAGAAGGTGAGCTTCAGCGCGCGTTCCAGGAACGGGGCGCCGCTCGAACCGCCCGTGCCGGGCTTGTGGCCGATGATGCGCTCGACCGTCTTCAGATGCCGGAACCGCCACAGCTGGAAGTTCTCCTCGAGGTCGACGAGCTCCTCGCACGTCTCGTACGCCGCCCAATGATGCTCCGGGTCGGCGTAGATCGACGCGAACACGGGCACGAGCTCGGGCCGGTACGTCCACGCCTCGGTGACGTCGCGATCCAGCACCTCAACAGGGATCGGGTAGCCGGCGCGCGCGAGCATCCGCAGGAACTCGTCGTACAGGCTCGGCGACTCGAGCGCCTCGGTGAGCATCGCCGTGGATGCCGGGTCGTGCTCGAACACGCCGAGCATCTTGCGATGCTTGTTGCCCAGCATGAACTCCACCGCCCGGTACTGCGCCGACTGGAATCCGCTCGCATTGCCGAGGAAGCCGCGGAACTGCAGGTACTCCGTCGGCGTGAGCGTCGCGAGCACCGACCACTGCTCGGTCAGGGTGCGCTGGATGTGCTTGACGCGCGCGATGCGCTTCAACGCCTGCGCGAGCTCATCGCCGCGCAGCAGGTCGCGCGCCGACTCCAGCTCGTGCAGGACGAGCTTCAGCCACAGCTCCGTCGTCTGATGCTGCACGATGAACAGCAGTTCGTCGTGGTGCGGCGGATCGCTGATCGGGCGCTGCGCCGACAGCAGCGTCGGCAGATCCAGATACCCGCCGTAGCTCATCCGCTCGCTGAAGTCGGTGACGACGCTCTCCTCGATCGCGCGAGTGTTCGGGGCGTCGTCTCGTTGCTCCACCTTCCTCAGGCTAGTGGGGCGGCGCCTCGGGCGGGGTGTGGATGCCGGGGCGCGCCGCGCGGGCCGGAACGCCCGCCTCCTCGAAAGCGCCGACATCCACGGTCGCGTCTATGCGGCGCGGCGCCGTCGCATCGCCAGACCCAGTAGCGCAACGCCGGCCAGGAGTGCGGCGACCCCGCCGCCGGCGGATGCGCCGTCCACGCCGGTCTCGGCAAGCACCGGCTGCGGACAGTCGGTCGGGGCCGGCCCAGGAGACGGAGTCGGCGGAGTCGGGCACGGCGTCGGCCCCGGCGTCGGAGCGGGCGTCGGAGTGGGCGTCGGAGTGGGCGTCGGCGTCGGGGTCGGCTGCAGCGGGCCGACGAGCGCCGGGTCACCGGCGACGTCGCCGAAGATCAGGGACCTGGCGACGAGGCGGTACTGGACGGGGCCGTCCTCGACTTCGACCTCGAGCGAGGTTCCGCTCGCCCCCGGGATGTCCGTCCAGGTCCCGCCCGGATCCATTCGCTGCCACTGCATGGTTTCGAAGGCTGCGCCCGCGACGTCGCTCGTCAGGGTGAGGGGCTCGCCGACCGGCGCCTCGGTCTCGGCCGGCACAGCCGGCTCGACGACGGGCCGGAGGAATCGGTCGACGGCGACGAATCCTGCGCTCTGGATGTATCCGACATACGCAGCGGATCCGTCTTGGGCGACGGTCATGGCGGACGGGAAGTATCCGCTCGCTACTTCGATCTGGCCGAGCTCCTCGCCGGTGTGCGCATCCAAGACGGAGAATGCCGGGCCGTTCGACTGCGATCCGACGAGCAGGCGGTCGCCATCGGCGGTGATCGCCAGTTGTCCGGCCCGTTCCGCACCCGGCAGGTTCTGCGTCTCACCGCTCAGCGTGTCGATCCGGATGATCTGGTTCGCACCGGAGGCATACAGGGTCGAACCGTCGGGAGCGAGGGCGACGCTGACCGGGCGAGGTATCGGATAGGTGGTGATGACGGTGCCATCGGCGATGTCGACGGCGGCGATCAAGGCCCCGGATCCGTCGATGGCACCGTAGACGCTCATGTACAGCACATCGCCGACGATCACGCCCGACTGGAGGCCCACGGCGATCGCGCTCCCCCCGAGCGACAGACCGTCGGACTCCCAGAGGATCGTGCCCGTTTCGGCGTCGATCGCCTTGATGTGGCCGGCTGTCGCGGTGTTGTTGGCGTAGTCGCCGACGATCAGCGTCGTCCCGTCGGGGGACAGGGCGTTCAGGCGCCACTGTCCGCCTTCGGGGATCGCCCAGTCGCTGGTGAATACGCCGTCTCGGAGGGTGTACCCCTCGATGGATCCGGTTCGGGTGACATAGACGGGTCGGCCGTCTGCGGTCTCCGCCCCCGTCGAAACGCCCATGCTCGTGCCGACCGGCGACGAGACCGCGACCGGATCCTCCAGCAGGTTCACGGTGTACCCGTCGCCCAGGAAGTCGGAGCTGAACAGCAGCGATGCGTCGTCCGTGAGCGTGAGACCCAACGGGGCGAATCCCACCCCGAGGTCTATCGTCTGGTCGGCATCGTCGGCGTACGCGGCAGGTCCGGCGCCCGCCAGCACGAGCCCGAGGGCGATCGCGCTGCCTCCGACGATCGCCCCCGCCCGCCGCGCTCGCATCCATGCGTGCATGTTGGTTCCGCCTTTCCCCCTCAGGCTCCTGTGCGAAGAGTACCGGGATTCTGCTCTTCCTCACAACGGGGCTCGCGGGCGGCGTTCGGGCCGGGCCGCAGCGCGCCGGGTTCCGCAACCCGCCTACGCCGCGCGCACCTCGACGAGGTTCGCCCACGGGTCGTCGAAGGCGAGCGTGCGGCCGTCGTCGCGGCCGCGCACACCGTGGTGCGCCATGCGCTCGGCGAGGGCGCCCAGGTCATCCGCACCCGGCACGACGATCTCGACCTTGCCGAGGCCGAGGGTCGGCTGCCGGCGCCCCGCGCCGCGGCTGTTCCACACGTTCATCGCCATGTGGTGGTGGTAGCCGCCGGCCGACACGAACAGCGCCTGCCCCGGCATCTCGGTCGTGACCTCGAACCCGAGGCGGTTCACGTAGAACTCGCGGGCGGATGCCGTGTCGCCGACCGACAGGTGCACATGGCCGACGCGGGCGTCGGCGGGGGCCGCCGGGGCCGCGGTGCCGGGCGGGGCGGGATGCGCCGGGTCGGCGGTGCCCGTTGGGGCGGTGCCCGCGGGGGTTCGGTGCGCCGGGGCATCCACTGCGGAACCGCCCGCGACCACGCGCGCGATCGCCGCCTCGCTCAAGTGCTCGGACAGGTACGCGTTCGGGTCGAGGTACAGGGTCGCCATCTCGACGCGGCCGTGCACCCAGCTCCACGAGGAACGCTCGCGGTCGAAGTACAGCTCGACCCCGTTGCCCTCGGGATCGGTGAAGTAGAAGGCCTCGCTCACGAGATGGTCGGCGCTGCCCGTGAACGTGCCCGGGTATCGATGCGCGACCGACGCGATCGCCGCCGCCAACCCCTCGCGGGTGTCGAACACGATCGCCGTGTGGAACAGTCCCGCCGCGCCCGGGCTCGCCAGCCGCAGCTCGGGCGCATGCTGCAGGATGACCGCCGGCACGCCGCCGCGGCCGAGCACCGCGACCGGCCCGTCGTGCGCGATGAGATCGAGCGTCACGCCGTCGCGGTAGTACGCGATCATGCGGTCCAGATCGGCGACGCGAAGCGTCACCGCGCCCATGCCGGTGTCGGCCGCGAGGAGGTCCGCCGCCGCGTTCTGCCCGGGGTGGATGCCCTGGGCCCCCGCCGCGTTCGTGTCGATGCTCATGCAGGTATCCAACGCCTGTGGGGCATCCGGCATTCCGCGGGGCACTCCTGCGAAGCCGGTCGCGCCGCCGGCGCCGGCGAACGCCCGAGGGGGCGCGCTGCGGGCGCCGAATCGCCCCTCGCGGTGCGCGCCGAGCACAGCTAGCGTGGCGCCATGAACTACCTCGGGCTCGCCCTGGTCGTCGCCGTCGTGCTCGCCGCGATCAGCGTCATCGCCGCGCTGCGCCGCATGGCCGCGGCTGCGGAACGCACCGCGATCGCCGCCGAGCGGCAGGCCACCGCGACCGAGCGGCTGCTCGCGCACACCGCCGGGCGGGCGGGCGCCACCGCCGAATAGCGAGCGACGGCTACCCGATCTTCGTCCAGGCGCCGCAGCGATTCGACGAGAAATCCTGCCCGTCCGAGACGGTCACCTGCAGCGTGCCCATCTTGCCGAGGTCGTTCTCGATGATGTCGGAGTAGTTGCTGCCGGTCGCGGTGATCGACCAGTAGCACCGATCGCCCGTGACCTCGGCCTGATACGTTCCGGCTTCCATCGTCGTGCCGACGGTGTAGGCGTGGCCCGCTTGCAGCGTCGTCTCCTGCTTGTGCTGCTCGGCGGCCGAGACCTTCTTCTCGCGTTCGGCGAGGGCGCTCTCCTGCTCGGCGACGGCCGCCTCGCGCTCGCCGAGGTCGTCGACGCGCTCCTTGTAGGAGTCTCGCGAACTGCGCATGGCGTCGAGGTCGGACTCGGTTCGGGTGAGCGTTTCGTGTGCTTTCTCGAGATCGCCGGCGAGTTCGTCGCGGGCCTCCGCGGTCTCGGCGGCCTCGTCTGCCGAGCGCGAGGCGGCGGCGACGGCGATGCCGAATGCGCCCCAGCCGACGACCGCGATGGCGACGGCGACGAGCAGGCTGCGGCTGATGCGACGCGGCTTCGATACCGGGGCGGGTTCGCTGTCGGCGCGCGCCTCGGTCTCGGTCTCGGGCTCGGGCTCGGACTCGGGCTCGGGCTCGGCCTCCGCCTCGGCCTCCTGCCCGGCTTCGCCGCCTGCTGCCGGTTCGGCGGCGGGTGCGGAGTCGGGCGCGCCGACGGGTTCGTTCTCGGCCGATTCGGCATCGATGACGGGTTCGGTGCCGGGTTCGGTGACGGGCTCCATGCGGGTTCCTTTCGGTTCGGCTGCGGTGGATGCAGCAGCCGATCAGGTTCTCGCCGAAGCGGCCCGCCGTGCGAGTCCCACAAATGGGATGCCGTGTTCGGGGGGCGGCGCTCGGGGCATCCACGTCGGAGGGTCGCGGGTAGGCTCTGACGGGCCCGGCCTCGGTCGGCGGGGCGTGCGCCGTGGAGAGGATTCGGATGGTCGCGAGTGAGCTGCGCCCGCAGGTCGATCGGGTGTGGAACGCGTTCTGGTCGGGTGGCATCGCGAACCCGGTCGAGGTGATCGAGCAGATCACGTACCTGCTGTTCGTTCGCCGGCTCGATGAGGTCTACACGAGCCAGCTGCGCGCGATGGGCCGGGGCATCGCGGTCGGTCAGCCGGTGTTCCCCGACGGGGTGGATGAGCGCGGCCGGCCCTACAACGACTATCGCTGGCGCGAGTTCACGAACCGGTCGCCGCAGGAGATGTACGAGATCGTCGGCGAGCACGTGTTCCCGTATCTGCGGCGGCTGGGCGCCGAGGGTTCGAGTTACGCGCGCAACATGAAGGACGTGCGGTTCACGATTCCGACGCCGGCGCTGCTGGCGAAGGTGGTGGATCTGCTGCACGACATCCCGATGGAGGATCGGGATACGAAGGGCGACATCTACGAGTACATGCTCGGCAAGCTCGCCACGAGCGGCACCAACGGGCAGTTCCGCACGAGCCGGCACATCATCAGGTTCATGGTGGAGCTCATGCGGCCGACGCCCGAGGATCGCATCGTGGATCCCGCGGCCGGCACGGCGGGCTTCCTGGTCGCGGCGGGCGAGTACCTGCGCGAGCACCACCCCGAGATCCAGGTGGATGCCGGGTTGCGCCGTCATTTCGACACGGCGGCGTTCACCGGTTTCGACTCGGATGCCTCGATGGCACGCATCGCGAGCATGAACCTGCTGCTGCACGGGGTCGAGAACCCGACGATGGAACGAGCCGACGCGCTCGCCGAGGGCCATCTCGGGGGCGGGGACTACACGCTCGTGCTCGCGAACCCGCCGTTCGCCGGCAGCCTCGACTACGAGACGACGGCGAACGAGCTGCTCAGGGTCGTGAAGACGAAGAAGACGGAGCTGCTGTTCCTGGCGCGGATGCTGCAGCTGCTGCAGAACGGCGGGCGCGCTGCGGTGATCGTGCCGGACGGGGTGCTCTTCGGGTCGAGCAAGGCGCACAAGGAGCTTCGGCGCATCCTCGTCGAGGATCACAAACTCGACGGAGTCGTGAAGCTGCCGAGCGGAGTGTTCAAACCGTATACGGGGGTTTCGACGGCGATCCTGCTGTTCACGAAGACTTCGAGCGGCGGCACCGACGAGGTGTGGTTCTACGATGTGCGCGCCGACGGGTTCACCCTCGACGACAAGCGCACCGCGATCGAGGCGAACGACCTGCCCGACGCGCTGACCCGCTGGTTGAGCCTGTCGAAACCCGCTTCTCCGGAGCTCGACCGCCCCCGCACCGCGCAGAGCTTCACCGTGCCGAAGTCCGAGATCGAGGCGAACGGCTACGACCTGTCGATCAACCGCTACAGGGAGATCGAGCACGAAGAGGTCGAGCACCGCAGCCCCGAGGAGATCCTCGACGAACTGGATGCGCTCGAACTCGAGATCGCCGAGGGGCTGCGCGGGCTCCGCGCGAAGCTGCGGGGCGCGGCGTGACCCGCCTTAGCGACCTGATCAAGCCGGCAGGGAGTCGTGCAGGCGAGCGATCGGCTCCCGTGTACTCGGTGACAAAGCACCGCGGATTCGTCCGGAGTGATGCGTACTTCACGAAGCGTGTTTTTAGCGAAGATCTCTCTAGGTACAAACTCGTCGAGCCCGGTGACTTCGCGTACGCGACGATTCACCTCGACGAAGGATCGATCGGACGGGCACCTGAACGTGCGCTCATCAGCCCGATGTATACGGTTTTCGCTGTCAACGAGTCTCTTGTGGAGCCCGCTTTTCTCTTGCGCATGCTGAAGTCGCCCTTCGCGTTAGCACGATACGCAGCACTCGGACGTGGCACTGCGGAACGGCGAAAGTCGATCACGCTTGAAGCTCTTGGCAGGCTCGAATTCCCCTCCCGCCCCTCCCCGAGCAGCGTCGCATCGCCGCCATCCTCGACGAGGCCGACGCCCTCCGGCGAACCTCTGCAATGTGGGCCGCGACGCTTGACGAGTTGCTTTCGGCCGAGTTTGAAAGGCGATTCGAGACTCCTGCGCGAGCTGTGGCGGCGCGGAGAGTTAGCGAACTCGTAGCGAAACCGCTTCGGAACGGCATTTCTCCGGCATCCAATGGATTGATTCCCGGCGAGGTCCTGACACTCAGTGCGATCTCGGGCGTCCGCTTCGATCCCTCACAACGGAAGACGGCGATGTTCGCAGCGCAGCACGACATGAACAGGACGGTCGCTGCACGCGACCTGCTTGTGACGCGAGGGAACGGTAACCGCAATCTCGTCGGCAGGGGGCAACTCGTCGGTACGTCTGCGCCGAGTGTCGCTTTCCCCGACACGGTGATCGGAGTGACCTTCGACGAGCAGAAGGTCCTGCCGGAATACGCCGCGTTCGCCTGGAACCGTCCATCAGTGCGCCGTCAGATCGAAGCCGGAGCCAAAACCACGAACGGCACGTTCAAGATTAACCAGCAACTCGTTGAGTCTCTTGAGATTCCATGTCCGGCGTTCGACGAGCAGAAGCGATTCGCCGAACTGGCATTGTCTGTGGCAGAGCGTCGCATAGACGGAGAGCGAAGGGCATCCGCTCTCGACTCCCTCTTCGCCTCTTTGCAGCATCGGGCATTCGCCGGACAGCTGTGAGCGCATCGTGAAGCGCAAGACATGCGTCCGGCCTCCGTCGCGAACGACCGAGCGGGGAACTCTTCGCGGTTCGCATGATCTGTTACGATATAGGTAACATACTTCCATGCAGCTTGAGTTCGCGACGCGAGACCTCGAGAGAGTCTGCACCGATCCGCGGAGGATGCAGGCCAGGTTCAGGGCGGATGTCGCACGCGCACTCAAGCGGCGCCTTGCGGAGCTGAGCTACGTCGATGAACCGGCCGATCTGCTCCTCGGCACCGGAAGGTGGGAGGAGCTGCACGGAGATCGCTCCGGGCAATGGTCGGCCCGCCTCACCCGGAATTGGCGATTGATCGTGCGGCCTGTCGACCGGGCCGTCGTCACGGTGGAGATCATAGAGATCGTCGACTATCACTGAGCACCCCAGCGAGAGCAGGAGAGGAGAGAACCGTGGCTGCAACACTCGACTACGCCGTACCGACCGGCGAGTTCATCGCAGAGTGGATGGACGATGCAGGCATCAATGCTGCTGAGCTGTCTCGCCGACTCGGCGTCACGCCCAAGCACGTGAGCGAACTCCTGAGCGGCAAGGCTCCGCTCTCGCACGCTCTCGCGCTCGCGCTCGAACGCGTCACGGGCGTGCCCGCGCGAATCTGGAACCTCTACGAGTCCGGGTATCGCGACGCACTCGCGCGCGAGGCGACGACCAAAGACCTCGAAGCGCAGTACGAAGCGGCGAAGGCCTTCCCCCTCGGCTATCTGCGGAAGTGGCGCTTGATCGATGCGCCGGCGCGGGATCATGCTTCGACAGTTCGACAGCTCCTCGAGTTCCTCCGGGTCGCGAGTCTCGAGGCGTTCGAGACGAGCTGGAGCCGCGGAAACGTCGCCTATCGACGCTCGGCGGTCGGCCGCGAGAAGGCCGAGGCCCTCGCGACCTGGCTCGTACTCGCCGAGCGACAGCTCGACGGGCTCCGTGACATCCCGAGCTTCGATCGTCAGGGACTCACGGAACTGCTGCCGCGTCTTCGTAGCATGACGCGCGAGAACCCGGACGTGGCCATCGAGCAGGCGATCGAAGCGCTGGAATCCGTGGGGGTCGTCCTCCGGCTCGTGCCCGCGGTTCCCGGGCTCGGCCTCCACGGCGCCACACGGTGGGTCGACGGGCGCCCGGTCATCCAGCTGTCATTGCTCTGGAAGACCGATGACCAGCTCTGGTTCACCCTGTTCCACGAGCTCGGGCATGTGCTCCTGCACAGTGAACGCTCCCTCTTCGTGGCCGGCGCCGGGGCCGGAGTCGACGGTGAGACCGAAGCCGAAGCCGAAGCCGATCGATTCGCGGCCGAAACCCTCATCCCCACCGGCTATGAAGACAGGCTGCCACGTACTCGCGACGTGTCCGCCATCGAGTCCCTGGCCGCCGAACTCGGTATCGCACCCAGCATCGTCCTCGGGCGAGCCCAGCGGCTGACCCTCGACTACGCATGGGGACAGGCGCTTCGGCACCGGCTGGAATTCACCCCTCCCGAAGCCTGACGCGAACCAGGAAGGAGCGCGACTCTGGAGCGTTGAGCTCTGCGGGTTCGGCCACCCCAGATCGGGGGAGCAACGCCGGGATGCGGGGATCCCGGAGCTACCGTCGAAGCATCTCGAGAATCCTCGAACGTCTGACAGAGCCCCTCAAACCCGAAAGCGCCGCATTGCCTCTCACCACGAAAACCGCCCTCGTCCTCGTCGCCGCTTCGCTGCTGACGCTGACCTCGTGCTCGTCCGCCGCAGACACCGCCGGTGGCAGCGCACAGGGCTCCGTCGCAGCCGAACAGCAGGAACCGCTCGACCTCTCGGGACAGTGGACGCAGATGAACTCGGAGAGCGCCGACAGCTACCAGGCCGCGATCATCGATGGCGACACCATCACCGTCAACTGGGTGAACGAGGCAGACTCGTCGGCCGCGCTCTACTGGGCCGGAAGCTATGCGGCCCCCGGTGAAGCTGCCGATACGTACTCCTGGACGTCCGAGGGCGACACCGAACAGATGTCCAGTGCATTGCTCGCATCCGGGGACGACACGAAGGAATTCGCATACGCCGACGGCGTACTGTCGTACGAGCTGACCGCGATGGGCGTCACTATGACCGTCGAAATGAGTCAGGACTGACGTCGGGCCACCCACCCGCTACCGTGAGCGGTGAGATGAGCAACTTCCAGTTCTTCGCCGCTGAGTGGCCCGATATCGCCGCCGAGGCGCGCCGTGCCGAGCACTACTGCGCCGGCGACCCTCGCGGAGCGCTCTTCTACGCGCGTCGCACCGCGGAACTCGCCGTCACCTGGATGTACCGCGCCGACGGAGCGCTCAGCTGGCCGTACAAGAACGACTTCGTCGCCCTCATCCACGAGCCCGGGTTCAAGGCTCTCGTGGGTGAGGCCGTCTTCGTCAAGCTCAACCTGATCCGCAAGCGCGGCAACGACGCCGTGCACAAGACCGTGCGCTTCACGCCCGACGAAGCGCTGCGCATCGTCCGCGAGCTCTGGCACGTCCTCGTCTTCATCGCGAGCCGATACGCCGTCGACCCCGCGAACCGCCCGCCCGCCGGCATCCGCTTCGATGCCGCCCTCGTGCCGAAACCGAAGCCCGGGCTCATCCAGAAGACCCGAGCCGAACTCGCCGCCGCGCAGGCGGCGAACGAGGAGAAGGACCGCGAGCTCGCCGAGACCCGCGCCGCCAATGCGGAGCTCCTCGCCGAACTCGAAGCGCTCCGCGCCGAACGCACGCAGGCGGCCGAACGCAACGAGGCCGAACCCATCCCGCACGACCTCGACGAGGCATCCACTCGCAGCCTCTACGTCGACGTGCTGCTCCGCGAGGCCGGGTGGGACCCGCACGGAACCGACGTCGCCGAATACCCCGTCACCTTCGACGACGGCCGGGCCGGCCGTGTCGACTACGTGCTCTGGGGCGACGACGGCCGCCCGCTCGGACTCGTCGAAGCGAAGCGCACGAGGCTCGACGCCCGCGTCGGGCAGGAGCAGGCCCGGCGGTATGCGGATGCCCTCGAGGCGCGCTTCGGGCAGCGCCCCGTCATCTACACCTCCAACGGCTACGAGACGTGGATGTGGGACGACCTCGATGCCCCGCCCCGCCAGGTGCAGGGCCTCCGCACCCGGGACGAGCTCGAGCTGCTCGTGCAGCGCCGGGCGTCACGCAAGAAGTTGGCGTCCATCCCCATCGACGACGACATCGCCGGCCGGCCCTACCAGCACGAAGCGATCCGCGCCGTCACCGAAGCACTCGAACAGGGCGAACGCCGCGCGCTGGTCGTCATGGCGACCGGCAGCGGCAAGACGCGCACCGCGATCGCGCTCGTCGAACTCCTGCAGCAGGCCGGCTGGGTCAAACGCGTGCTCTTCCTCGCCGACCGCCGTGCGCTCGTGCGGCAGGCCGCCGCAGCTTTCAGGGCGCAGCTGCCCGACACCCCGGTCGCGACCCTGCTCGACGGAACCGGCGACGCCGCCGACGGGCGCATCGTCGTCTCGACGTACCCGACGATGCTGAACCTCATCGATCGCGGCACGGGCGATGGCGAGGCCGCGGGGCGTCTCGGGCCCGGCGCGTTCGATCTCGTCATCGTCGACGAGGCGCACCGCTCCGTCTACCGCAAGTACGGGGCGATCTTCGGATACTTCGACGCCCTGCTCATCGGCCTCACCGCGACCCCCGTCGACGAGGTCGACCGCAACACCTACCACCTCTTCCGCCTCGAAGACGGCGTGCCGACGTACGCGTACGAGCTCGAGAAGGCCATCGAGCAGGGCTACCTCATGCCGCCGGCCGCCACCGAGATCGCCAGCGAGTTCCTGCACCGCGGTATCCGCTACGACGAACGTTCCGCCGAGGAACGCGAGCTCTGGGACCTCACCGACTGGGGCGACGACGGCGACGTGCCCGATGCGGTGGATGCCGGTGCCTTCAACGCCTGGCTGTTCAACGAGAGCACGGTCGACGGAGTGCTCTCCACCCTCATGACGCAGGGTCGCACCGTCGCCGGCGGGGACCGACTCGGCAAGACGATCGTCTTCGCCCGGAACGAGGCGCACGCCCGATACATCCAGCAGCGCTTCGACGAGAACTACCCCGAATACCGCGGCACCTTCGCGCGCGTCATCACGCACCGCACCGAGCAGGCCGACCGCCTCATCGACCAGTTCTCGCGCCCCGACGAAGCGCCGCACATCGCGATCTCGGTCGACATGCTCGACACCGGCATCGACGTGCCCGAAGTCGTCAACCTCGTCTTCTTCAAATCGGTGTTCTCGAAGACGAAGTTCTGGCAGATGCTCGGCCGGGGCACCCGCCTGCGACCCGACCTCTACGGGCCGGGCCGCGACAAGGAGGACTTCGCCGTCTTCGACGTCGGCGGCAACATCGCCTTCTTCAACCAGGACCTCGGCAGGCTCGAACCGGGCACGAGCGCCTCGTTGCAGGAGCGCCTGTTCACCGCTCGTGTGCGCCTCGTCGAAGCGCTCGACGCCGGTGCTTCGGGTGTGGATGCCGCGAGCGCCGACCTCGAAGTGCGCCAGTCCGTGGTCGAGCACCTGCATCGCATCGTCGCCGGCATCCACCCGCGGAACGTGCTCGCCCGCCCCCACCTGCGCGCGATCGAGCGGTTCGTCGATGCCGCCGCCTGGCAGCCCGGCGCAGGCCCGCTCCGCGACGCCCTTGAACTCGCCTCGTTGCCCTCGGCCGCCCTCGCCGAAGACACCGACGAGCAGGCCAAACGGTTCGATGCGCTGCTGCTGCGGGCGCAGATCGCAGTCGCCGAAGGCGGCGCGGTGCCCGATGCGATCCGCGACCGCGTCCGAGCTCTCGCGCAGGCCATGGGGCAGCAACGGGCGATCCCGCTCGTCGCGGCGCAGGGCGAACTCATCGAAGCCGTCGCCTCGCCCGAGTGGTGGCAGGACGTCACGGTGCCGCTGCTCGAACTGGCCCGCACGCGCCTGCGCAGCCTCGTGCGGCTCGTGCCGGCCGCCCGCCAGAAACCCGTCTACGCCGACTTCGCCGACACGATCGAAATCGCCGACGCCGAGCTCACGCTGCGCCAGCCGGGCGTCGACCAGGCGAGGTTCGCCGACAAGGTGCGCGCGTTCCTCGCCGAATACGAGAGCACGACCCTCTTCAAGGTGCGCAGCGGCCGGCAGCTCACCGATACCGACCTCGCCGAACTCGAACGCATCCTCATCGACATCGGCGGGTTCTCGGCCGACGAAGTGGATGCCCAAGCCGGTCTCGCCGGCGGGCTCGGCCGCCTCATCCGCTCGATCGTCGGCCTCGACGGTGCCGCCGCCCGCTCATTCCTCGAGGACTACCTCGCCGCCTCCCTGCCGTTCAATGCCCGGCAGATCGGCTACCTCGACCTCGTCGTCGACCACCTCGCCAAAGACGGCCGTGTCGACGTGGAACTGCTGTATTCAGCGCCGTTCCGCGAACGCGGATCCGGCGACCCCGAAGACCTCTTCGGCGACGACGGGGCAGACGCGCTCACGACCGCGCTGCGCGACCTCGACGAGGCCGCCGCGCCGCCGCAGCTCGCCGGCTGACAGCCCCGGGCATCCACTCGCCGGCTCCGCGCCCCGCGCTCGCCGCGCGCTGCGCAACCCCGCGCCCGCGCTGCATCCACGTTGGAGGTCGACTCTCCCGTTGGAGGCGGCGGATCCACGCCCTCCAGCGGGAGAACCGACTTCCTTCGCGCCGGCCGCGCGCACCGGGAGCACCGGATTCCCGCAGGAGTGCCGATCTCCCGTCCGCGACGGGCTAGGAGTGCCGATCTCCCGCGGGAGTACCCGGATCCCGGCACTCCGGCGGGAGATCGGCACTCCTGCGGAGCCGGATGTGCAGGCGGCGCGCAGACGGGCCCGCGCGCGAACGGCGCGCACACGGATGGCGCGCGCACCAACGCCGCGCGCACGAACGGCACGCGTGCGAACGGGTCCGCGCGAAACGCGCGAGGGTGCCCCCCCCCTACACCCCCGTCAGCCGGTCCACGAGCGCGCGGTAGCGCTCCACGGTCTGCTCGACAATCTCGTGGGGCAGCGTCGGCGGGGGAGTGCCGGTGCCTTCGTCCCAGTTGGCGGCGAGCCAGTTGCGCACGATCTGCTTGTCGAAGCTCGCGAGCCGGAGTTCGGGGCTCGGCGCGGCGACGTAGGCCTCCGCATCCCAGTACCGGCTGGAGTCGCTGGTGAGCACCTCGTCGGCGAGGGTGACGATGCCGGTGGCGCGGTCGGCGCCGAATTCGAACTTGGTGTCGGCGAGGATGATGCCGCGCGATTCGGCGACCTCGGAGGCGTGCCGGAAGATCTCGAGCGAGATGCCGCGGAGTTGTTCGGCGACGGTTTCTCCGACGAGTTCGACGGTGCGGGCATAGTCGATGTTGACGTCGTGGCCGCCGGCGGGCGCCTTCCAGGCGGGGGTGTAGATCGGTTCGGGCAGACGGTCGCCCTCGGTGAGGCCGGCGGGCAGCGGCAGGCCGCCGATCGCGCCGGTCTCGAGGTATTCGCGGTAGCCGGAGCCGGCGAGGTAGCCGCGCACGACGCATTCGATCGGGAACATGTCGAGGGTGCGGCAGAGCATCGCCCGCCCGGCGATCTCCTCGGGGATCGGCGGCACGTCGAGGCGGTCGTCTTCGGCGTAGGCGAGGTGGTTCGGCACCTCGGGCAGCTGCTCGAACCACCAGCGGCTGAGCCGGGTGAGCAGTTCCCCCTTGCCGGGGATCGCGGGCTCGAGCACATGGTCGAAGGCGCTGACGCGGTCGCTTGCGATGACGAGGACGACGGGGGAGAGTTCGAGCGGGTTGCCGCTCCAGGTCTCGTCGGCGTCGAGCACGCGCTGCGGCACGTAGAGGTCGCGCACCTTCCCCGAATACACGTGGCGCCATCCGGCATCCACCAGCTGCTGGCTCATGCGATCCCCTTTCGAACGAACGGTCAGTCCGCGACGCGCGCGGCGATATCGGTGCGGAACTGCCCGCCGTCCAGCCCGATGCGATCGATCGCCTCGTAGGCGCGCGTGCGGGCCTCGATGAAGTCGGCTCCGGTGGCGACGACGCTCAGCACCCGGCCGCCGGTCGCGACGAGGCCGCCGTCCGGGGCGGCGGCGGTCGCGGCATGGTCGAGGTGCACGCCGGGAGTGGATGCCGCGGCCTCCAGCCCCGTCAGCGCACGGCCCGTTTCGGGCGCTGCCGGGTAGCCCTCGCTCGCGAGCACGACGGTGATCGCGACTTGGTCGCGGAAGACGGGCGCGGGCCGCCCGCCGAGGCCGCCGGTGGATGCCGCGAGCAGCAGCCCCGACAGCGGCGTCGCCAGGCGCGCAAGCACGACCTGCGTTTCGGGGTCGCCGAAGCGGGCGTTGAACTCGATGACGCGGATGCCGCGTTCGGTGAGGATGAGGCCGGCGTACAGCAGGCCGATGAACGGCGTCTGCGCTACGGCGAGGCGCCGCACGGTGGGCAGTGCGATCGTCTCGGTGACCTCGTCGACGAAGGCCTGCTCGCTGCCGAAGCGTTCGGCGAGCCACGGCAGCGGCGAGTACGCGCCCATGCCGCCCGTGTTCGGGCCTTCGTCGCCGTCGAGGAGGCGCTTGTAGTCCTGCGCGGGCGACAGCGGCAGCACGTTCGTGCCGTCGGAGAGGAAGAACAGCGACACCTCGGGCCCCGACAGGAACTCCTCGATCAGCACCGGCCCGAGCTGCAGATACTGGGCGGCGTGGGCGAGCGCCGCGTCGCGGTCGTCGGTGACGAGCACGCCCTTGCCGGCGGCGAGCCCGTCGGCCTTCACGACGTACGGGGCGCCGTATTCGTCGAGGGTCGCGGCGACGTCGTCCAGGGTCGCGGCCAGGCGTGCACCGCCCGTCGGAACGCCGGCTTCTTCCATGATCTGCTTCGCGAACGACTTCGACCCCTCGAGGCGGGCGGCCTCGCGGCCGGGCCCGAAGACGGCGATGCCGCGGGTGCGGACGGCGTCGGCGACGCCGGCGACGAGGGGCGCCTCGGGGCCGACGACGACGAGCTGCACGTTCTCGTCGGTCGCGAAGTCGGCGACGATCACGGGGTCGTTCGCGTCGAGCGCGACGGTCGTGACGGTGCCGGACGCGGGGTCCGCATCGGGGCCCGCAGTGGATGCCGCGATACCGGCATTGCCGGGGGCGACGATGATCTCGTGGCCGGCCCCCTCGGCGAGCAGGGCGAGGACGATGGCATGCTCCCGGGCGCCGGAGCCGAGCACGAGGATTCTCACGCCCTCAGGCTACCGGGCGCGCACACCCTCCCGCGGGCGCGGGCGCACTGTTCGAGACCGACCGATGGAAGGATGAGGGCATGGCTCGGGCGAGGATCGCGGACGTGGAGGGGCGCGACGCCGTGCGCGCGTGGGCGCGCGCGGGCGCGGATACGGCGCCGGCCGGCGGTGTGGATGCCGGGGCGCAGCGCCCCACGGCATCCATCGACCGGAACACGCTCGCCCTCGCCGTGCGGTACACCCTGCAGCTGCTCGCCGAGATCGCCCCCGGGCACACCGTCGAGGTGCGCGTGCCGCCGTTCGGCGCCGTGCAGTGCGTCGAGGGGCCCCGCCACACCCGCGGCACGCCGCCGAACGTCGTCGAGACCGATGCGGAGACGTGGCTCGCGCTCGCCGTCGGCGACGCGTCGTGGCAACAGGCTCGGGATGCCGGGCGCATCCACGCATCCGGCTCGCGCGCCGACCTCACGGGGCTCGTGCCGGTCGTCGACCGCGTGCGCTGAGCCCCGCGCCGACCGGGCGCCCTGAATCAGCGCCGACCGGGCGCGCTGATCGTCCCGAATCCGTGCCGCGCGAGACGACTGCGCGCTAGCTTGAGCCCATGACGACCGCGGCCGCCATCATCCTCCTCGCCATCCTCGCCCTGTTCACCGTGCTGCAGATCGCCCTCATCGCGGGCGCGCCGCTCGGCTCGCTCGCCTGGGGCGGCGCCGACCGGGTGCTGCCCGCCCGCAAACGCGTCGGCAGCGTCGTCGCGATCGTGCTGTACGTGCTCTTCGCCTGGTTCTTCGCGATGCGCGCCGGGCTGCTGCCGCTCGTGCTGCCCGAGATCGTCGTGGTCGTCGGATGCTGGATCGTCACCGTCTACCTCGCGCTCGGCACCGTGATGAACGCGCTGTCGAAGAGCAAGCCGGAGCGCTACGCCTCGGGCGCGGCGAGCCTCGTCCTCTTCGTGTGCGCCCTCATCGTCTCGCTCGGCTGAGCGCGGGGCGCATGGTTCCTCCGCCGGCGCTCAACGCACGGGCAGCACCAGCGGGGCGCCCGTGCGCGGGTGGGGGGTGACGTCGACGGCCTGACCGTAGACCTCCTCGATGCGTTCGGCCGTGAGGACCTCGGCGGGCGACCCGGTCGCGACGACGCGGCCGCGGCGGAGCAGCGTGATGTCGTCGGCATAGGCGGCGGCGACGTTCAGCTCGTGCAGCACGACGACGACGGTGCGCCCGGCGGCCGCATGGGCGCGCGCGAGCCGCATGACGTCCTCCTGATGCTTCAGGTCGAGGGCGGCCGTCGGCTCGTCGAGCAGCAGCACCTCCGCCTGCTGGGCGACGACGCGGGCCAGGGCGACGCGCGCCCGCTCCCCGCCCGAGAGCGAGGGAACGGTGCGCTCGCCGAGGTGCGCGACGTCGGCATCCGCCATCGCCCGCTCGACCTCGGCATCGTCGTCGTCGGCGGCGGGGGTGCGGGCCCACGGATGCCGCCCCATCGCGACGACCTCGCGCACCGGGAACGGGAAGCTCACCTGATGCTCCTGGGTGAGCACCGCCCGCTGCCGGGCCAGCTCCTTCAGCGACCATGCGCCGACCGGCCGGCCGAGCATGGCCACCGTGCCGGCCGCGACGGCCCCGGTGTCGCCGGCGAGCACGCCGAGCAGGGTGGACTTGCCGGCGCCGTTCGGCCCGATGAGGGCGTGCACGCGGCCGGTGGATGCCGTGAAGTCGACCCCGTCGAGCAGGGTCGCCCCGTCGATGCGCACCGTGAGGCCGCGGGCGGCGAGCACCGGGCCTGCTCCGGCCGGTGCGGCGGCTCCGGAAGCCGCGGCGAGTACCGGGCCTGCGGCGGCGCCCGACGCGGCTGGCGGCACGGCCGGGGCGGGCGCGCTCACGGCATCCACTCGCGAATCGCTCATCCCCAGCCTCCGGAACGCTTGCGGGTGCGACGCAGCAACCAGAAGAAGAAGGGGCCGCCGACGATCGAGGTGAGCATGCCGATCGGCAGGTCCGCCATCGGCATCGCCGTGCGCGCGACGAGGTCGGCGACGACGAGCAGCAGGGCGCCGCCGAGGGCGCTGGCGACGATGAGCGCCCGGTGCGAGGGGCCGATGATCATCCGCATGAGATGGGGCACGATGAGCCCCACGAACGCGATGATGCCCGCGAACGCGACCGCCGAGCAGACCAGCACGGCGACGATGACGATCGCGATGATCCGCACCCGTTCGACGTTCACGCCGAGGTGGCGGGCTCCGCGCTCGCCGAGGGAGAACAGGTCGAGCCGGCGGCCGAGCACGAGCGCGGCGACGAGGGCGACCACGATGAGCGGCAGCATGACCGCAGCCTCCTGCCAGCGGGCGCCGTTCAGCGAACCGAGCTGCCAGAACACGATCTCCTCGCGGCTCGCGTTGTCGCCGATGAAGGTCATGAATGCGAGCGCCCCCGAGGTGAACGCGTTGATCGCGATGCCGGTGAGCACCAGGGTGACGATCTCGGTGCGGCCCCCGGCGCGGCTCGCGAAGTAGACGAGCAGCGTCGTCGCGAGCCCGGCGACGAACGCGGAGCCGGCCGTGGCCCAGTCGCCCGCGGCCGTCCAGCCGAACACGATCGCCGCCGCGGCCCCGAGCGCGGCGCCCGAGGAGACGCCGACGACCCCGGGCTCGGCGAGGGGGTTCGCGAACACGGCCTGCATGACGGTGCCGGCGACGGCGAGGGCCGCGCCGATGAGCAGGGCCATGACGATGCGCGGGAAGCGGATGTTCCAGAGCGCCGAGTCGGTGTTCGGCACCGCCTCGGGGGCGGTTTCGAGGCCGATGGCGCGCATGAGGCTCGCCCACACCTCGCCGGGGGCGATCTGCAGCTGACCGCTGCCGGCCGACCACAGCATCGCCGCGACGAGGGCCGCGCCGAGCGCGGTGAAGAGAATCGTACGACGGGTGCGGATGCCCCGGGCCGGCTCGGGCGTGCCGGGGTGGATGCCGGAGCGCGCCGCCCCCGTGGGGGCTGCGTTCGAGGACGCCGCGCCGGAGGGCGCCGCCCCCGGGGTCGGGCGCGACCCGGCATCCGCACCCGAATGCTCGGCGACCGTGCTCATTCGCTGCTGCCCTCGGGGACGTAGATCGCACGCGCGAGGGCGTCGACGACGGCCGGGGTGCGGGGGCCGAAGCCGAGGATCTCGGTGTCGGCCATGTCGATGAAGCGGCGGTGCTCGCCGGCGGGCGTCGAGGCCAGGGCCGGCAGGCGTTCGAGCAGGCCGTCGACGCCGCCGGCGGATTCGAGGCCGCCCGTCATGAGCAGCACGACGTCGGGGGCCGCTTCGACGAGGGCTTCGGCGGTGATGGGGCGCATGCCCGTCCAGCCGATCTCGCCGGCGACGTCGCGCCCGCCGGCGGCCTCGATGAGGGAATCGGCGCCCGACTCCTCGCCGAACAGGTAGTAGACGTTCGCATTGCCGCGCACGTAGAGGAAGAGGGTGCGCGGGCGGTCGGCCTCCGCCGGGATCGCCGCCCGGATGCCGGCCGTCACCTCGTCGAGGCCGCCCTGCACCTGTTCGGTCAGCAGCCGGCCGCGCTCGGGCACGCCGAGGGCCGCGGCGACCTCGCCGATGACCTCGGCGACGTTGTCGACCGTGCGCTCCTGCGTCGTCGTGACGACGGGGATGCCGGCGTCGCGGAGCTGGCCGAGCACGTCGCGCGGTCCGAGCGTGGTGTCGGTGATGACGACGTCGGGGTCGAGGGAGAGGATCGCCTCGGCCGTGAGGCTGTGGCCGCCGTGGGTGACGACGGGCAGCTCGGCGGCGGCGGCGAACCCGGTCGAGGAGTCGCGGCCGACGACCCGGTCGCCGAGCCCGAGGGCGAAGACGGTCGCGGCGAGGGTGCCCGAGATGTCGAGCGCGAGGATGCGGTCGGCGCTTTCGACGGTGACCTCGGTTCCGGATGCGTCGGTGACGGTCACGGGCATCGCCGGCTGTTCGTCGGAGTCGACCTCGGGCAGCGCGGTGTCGGCGAGACAGGCCGTGGCCGGCCCGGTGAGCTCGCGCGGGGTCTGCGAGACGGCGAGTTCGGCGAAGGGCGTCGCGCCGCCGGGGCATTCGGGTTCGCCGGGGGTGGATGCCGCGGCACCCCCGTTCGGGGAGGGGGCCCCGCATGCGGTGAGCACGACCGTCGCGGCGAGCAGGAGAGCGACGGCCGCCGGGCGGCGCGCGGCGGCCGTGGGCCGAACCGGGCGGTGCTCGCCCCCCGCGGATTCGCGGGCGGGGCGCTTCGCGGGGCGGCGCGTGATCGGGTTCATGCGGGCTCGGATCTCTCGGACTGGTGCATCTGGGATTAGCTGAGGCTAAGCTTACTTGGCGAAACCCGCTTTCCAACCCGGCCCGCACCGACGAGGTGCGAACGCCCCTGCCCGAAGGACCGCGTCGTGAAGACACCGTCGACCACCCCACCCCGCTCGCGTCGCCGCTGGCTCGCGGGCCTGCTCGCCGCAGCGCTCGCCCTCGGCGGCTCGCTCACCGCGGCCGCGCCCGCGCTCGCCGCCGACGCGGCCGTGCCGACGGTCACGGCGACCGAAGCGCCGCGTGAGGGCGGGACGGTCACCGTCACCGGCACCGGGTTCTCGCCGGCCGCGCCCGGCGTGTACGTCGGACTCGCCCCGGCGGCCGCGACGAGCTTCTACCTGAGCAGCAGCCTCCTCATCGACACGGTCTGGGTCGGCCCCGGCAATGCCGACGAGCTCGGCGACTCGGGCCGCACTGCCCCGCTCGAAGCCGACGGCTCCTTCAGCATCGAATTCACCGTGCCCGCATTCTCCGACGAGACGCCCGAGTACGTCGTGCTCACCTCCAAGGCGCACGGGCAGGGCTTCGGGGACCCGAGCCAGAACACCCGCACGGCTGTTCCGTTCGCCGAGCCCGAGCTGGAGCCGGTCGCCGACCCGCAGCTCACGGTGACGCCGGCGACGGGTATCGACCCGGCCGTCGAGAACACCTTCACGATCTCGGGGACGGGATACGTCGGTGCGGGCGCGGCGAGCGGCGCGTACGTGCTGCTCGGCGATGCCGGCATCTGGGACGGATCGGGTCCGCTCGCGTCCGCCGGCTGGCTGGCGCAGGGCTGGGTGATGCCGCAGCAGATCCAGGGCGGCGCGTTCACGACGATCCTGACCGTTCCGGCCGATTCCTTCGACCCCGCCGGCGACTACGTCGTGGCGACCTCGGCCGCGCACGGCCTCTCGGTCACCGACCGCACCCTCGACGCCTTCCAGCCGCTCACGATCGCGCAGCCGGAACCCGAGCCGTCCACCCCGACCGTCACCGTCTCCAAGACGAGCGGGCTCGACCCCGAGGGCGAGACCGTGACCGTGCGAGGCGCGGGCTTCGCTCCCGTCGCTCCCGAAACCACCGGCACGCGCCCGCCGCTCGCGGGCTCCTTCGGCGGCGCGTACGTCGTCTTCGGGTCGTTCCTCGAAGACTGGAAGCCCTCGGCCGGCGCCCCGTCGTCGGCGCGCAAGGTCGACCAGCAGAAGTGGGTCGTCGACGCCGCCGACGCCGCCAAGATCGGCGGCGCGGCCGCCGGTGCCGTTCCGATCGCCGCCGACGGATCGTTCGAGGTCGAGCTCGAGGTCTCCGCGTTCGACGCCGCCCTCGAAGACGGCCGCTTCGGCATCTACACGTACCCCGGCAGCGGGGCGAAGTACGCGCCGTTCGAGACCGAGACCCTCATCTCCTTTGCCGACGAGACCGACCCGGGCACGGACCCCGGAACCGACCCCGGCACCGATCCCGCCGCCCAGGTGAAGCTCTCCGTCACCCCCTCGAAGAACCTCGACGGCACCAAGGCCAACACCCTCACCGTGACCGGCGCGGGCTACACCGGCCCGGGTGCCGCGCAGGGCGTCTACGTGCTCTTCGGCGAGTCGAAGGTGTGGAACGGGTCCGGCCCGCTCGTCGCCGACGGCTGGATCGCCCAGGCATGGGTGCAGCCGTCGCGCATCGTCGACGGCTCCTTCACCACCACGTTCGACGTCCCCGCCGGCACGCTGAGCCCCGCCGGCGACTACGTCGTCGCGACCTCCGCCGCGCACGGGCTGTCGGCCACCGACCGCAGCCTCGACGCCTTCGCCCCGGTCACCGTCGCGAGCGGCGCCGCCGAGCCCGGCACGCCGACCGCGCCCAAGCCGCCCGTGCAGCATCCGCAACCGGCGGCACCGGCCCCCTCGGCCGTCGGAGGCTCCCTGAGCTGGGGCGTCTCGGCGTCGTTCACCGACTACATCACCGACCGCATCGCGAAGGGCAGCATCACCCTCGACGGGGCGACCCGCGGAGCCGACGGCGCGTTCCAGTTCGGCCAGTCCGGCGGCAGCTTCGACCAGGCCACGGGCCGCGGCACGGCGGAATACGCCGGCGCCGTGCGGTTCTGGGGCCACGGCGGGCAGCTCGACGTGACCTTCGCCGACCCGGCTCTGCGCATCGTCTCCGGCAGCGAGGGCATCCTCTCCGTCGTCTCCGGCGGCACCCGCATCGACCTCGCGAGCGTCGACCTCGCCGAAGCGGGCGTCTCCCGCTCCGGCGGCGCGACGAGCTTCGCCGGCGCCCCGGTCACCCTCCTCGAGAGCGGCGAGCCCGCCTTCGCCGGCTACTACAACGCCGGTCAGGCGCTCGCACCGCTCACCGCGACCATCGGATCGCCGGCCGCCGCGCCGGCCGGTGACACCGGAACCGTCGCCTCCGCGGCATCCACCGCCGGCACCGCGGCTCGCGACGTGCCGGCCGCCCCGCCCGCCACGACCGGCATCGAACTCGACGACGCCACCCTCGCCAAGCTCGTCGCCGGCGAGGTCGTCACGATCTCGGCCGACGGCTTCGAGCCGAACGAGACCGGCATCCACGTCGTCGTCTACTCCGACCCGATCGTGCTCGACCGCGATGTGCGGGCGGACGCCGACGGCGTCGCCACCTGGACGGGTGCACTGCCCGCCGGGCTCGAACCCGGCATCCACACCCTGACCTTCCAGGGGTCGATCACGAAGGGCGTGCAGTTCACGATCGCCGCCGACGACCGATGCGCGGTGGATGCCGCGACGCTCGACTGGGCGTTCAAGGAGTCCTTCACCTCGTACCTCACGAGCGGCATCGCGAACGGCGACTGGGTGCTCGGCGGCGGGGCGAAGGAAGACGGCGGGCTGTTCACGTTCGCCGGCGGATCGGGCGCATTCGACCCCGAGCGCGAACGCGGCCTCGTCTCCTTCGGCGGCAGCATCGAGTTCACCGGCCATGACGGAGCCCTCGACACCACCATCGCGAACCCCGGCCTCGAGTTCGACGGCACGGGTGCGGCCTACCTGACGCTCGATGTCACCGGCACGACGCAGGAAGGCCAGACGGTCGCCGCCGACGGCATCCGCTTCGCCGTGCTCGACCTCGCGGCCGCCGCCATCACCCGCGACGGCTCAGGGCTCACCGCGAGCGGCGTGCCCGCCGAGCTCACCGCGGAGGGCGCGGCCGCCTTCGGCACCTACGACGCCGGCGAAGCGCTCGACCCCGTGGGCTTCGCGATCCCCGTCGCGGCCGACTGCGGGCTCGCGCTCGCCGCGGCATCCGACGTCGACGTCGAGGCGGCCGGGGCCGGCATCGGGGCGGATGCCTCGACCTCCGTCGTCAGCGGATCCACGTTCCCGTGGGCGCTGATCTGGGCGATCGTCGCACTCGCCGTCGTGCTCGCCGCCCTCGCGGTCGTCTTCGAGATGCGTCGCCGCCGTCGGCTCGCCGCGGCCAGCGCCGAGTAGGGCACCGCACGCGGCTCACGAAGGGCGCTCCGGCTTCGCCGGGGCGCCCTTTCGTGTGCCTGCCCTTTCGTGTGCCTGCCCTTTTCGCGGGCGCGGAGCGGGCTGCGTCACACGACGGGCGGCGCTCCCAGGAGGGTGCGCGACAATGGAGGGGTGAGCCAGACACCGAGTGAGTCCGCGCCGGAGCCGGAAGCCGCGGCATCCGCACCCGACACGCCCGAGGCCGCCCAGCATGCCGCCGAGGCGCCCGTCGAGGCGAACCGTGCCGAGCCGGAGCTCGTGACCGAGACCGTGCGCGACGAGGTCGTGGTGCGCAAGGCGCCGCGGGTCGGCGTGTTCCTGGTGCTCGGCGTGGCGGTCGGGGTGCTCGCGGCGCTCGTGCTGACGTTCGCGTTCCCCGAGAACGCGGAATTCGATCGCGGGCAGGTCTTCGGCTTCCTGCTGCTCGGCTGCGGCGCCGTCGGCGCGGCGCTCGGCGGGCTCGTCGCCGTCGTCCTCGACCGCACCTCGACCAAGCGTGCGAGAACCGTCATCGCGGAGCACGACGAAACCCACCGCTGACCCGCGACCCGGCTCCGCCCGGGCGCCCTGCGTCCCCTGCGCAATGCAGGAACCCACTCGGCGTGTCGCCCTGCGCGACCGGCGACGCGCCGCCGCGACACGATTCCGTTCCTGCATTGCGCAAGAGGGCGGCCGGCGGCGCTCAGCGGCACAGCCGGCACAGGCCGGCGACGCACAACTCAACTCAGCTGCGTGCGCTCCAGCCAGCCGAGGTATTCGTCGGTGACGGTTCCGGTGATGTATTCGCCGGTGAAGCACGACAGGTCGAGGGCATCGATCGAGGTGCCCTCGGTGATGGCGGCCTGGAGGTCTTCGACCTCCTGGTAGATCATGTGGTCGGCGCCGAGGGCCTCGGCGATCTCGGGGATCTTGCGGCCGTGGGCGATGAGTTCCTGCCGGGAGGGCATGTTGATGCCGTAGACGTGGGGGTAGCGCACGGGCGGGGCGGCGGAGCAGAAGGTGACTTTGTTGGCGCCGGCATCCCGGGCCATCTGCACGATCTGCTGCGAGGTGGTGCCGCGCACGATCGAGTCGTCGACGATGAGGATGTTCTTGCCCTTGAACTCGGTGCCCATGGCGTTCAGCTTCTGCCGGACGGAGCGTTTGCGTTCGGCCTGCCCGGGCATGATGAAGGTGCGGCCGACGTAGCGGTTCTTGTAGAAGCCTTCGCGGTATTCGATGCCGAGGCGCTGGGCGACCTGCATGGCGGAGGGGCGCGAGGAGTCGGGGATGGGCATGACGACGTCGACATCGCCGAGCGGCATGTGGGTGGCCACGGTGGATGCGAGGCGGTCGCCCATGCGCAGGCGCGCCTCGTAGACCGAGATGCCGTTCATGACGGAGTCGGGGCGGGCGAGGTAGACGTATTCGAAGGAGCAGGGCACGAGGCGGGGGTCGCGTGCGCACTGGCGTGAGAAGAGTTCGCCGTCGGTGCCGATGAAGACGGCTTCGCCGGGTTCGACGTCGCGGACGATCTCGTAGTCGCCGTTCTCGAGGACGAGGGATTCGCTGGCGACGATCCATTCGTCCGTGCCGGCGTCGGTCTGCCGTCGGCCGAGGATGAGCGGGCGGATGCCCCAGGGGTCGCGGAAGGCGAGCAGCCCGTAGCCGGCGATGAGGGCGATGCAGGCGTAGGCGCCTTCGACGCGCTCGTGGACCTGCGAGACGGCGTTGAAGATCTGGCCGGGGTCGAGTTCGAGGCCGCCGATCTGGCCTTGGAGTTCGGTGGCGAGGACGTTCAGGAGCATTTCGGTGTCGCTCGTGGAGTTCACGTGGCGGCGGTCGATGCGGAAGAGGTCTTCGGAGAGTTCGCGCGTGTTGGTGAGGTTGCCGTTGTGCACGAGCACGATGCCGTAGGGGGCGTTGACGTAGAACGGCTGGGCTTCTTCTTCGCGTTCGGCGGCGCCGCGGGTGGTGTAGCGGACGTGCCCCAGGCCGACGTTGCCGATGAGGGCGCGCATGTCGCGGGTGCGGAACGCTTCGCGGACCTGGCCGCTGGCCTTCGCGAGGTGGAAGACGGGGCCGTCGGCGGTCGCGATGCCCGTCGAGTCCTGGCCGCGGTGCTGCAGCAGGAGGAGGCTGTCGTAGATCTGCTGGTTGACGGGTTCTGTGGAGACGATGCCGACGATGCCGCACATGCGAGCGATGGCTCCTCATGGGTGGGTGTGAAGCGCCCGAGCTGGACGGGTCGATTCTCGCACACGCGCGCGGGGGGTTGGCTGCGAGGCGGGGTGGATGCCGGGCGCGGCCGAGTGGATGCCCGGCCGCGCCCGGGCCGCCGCTCGGCCCGGCCGCGGGTACCCTTGGAGGGTGACCCCCTCATACGCAGATGCCGGAGTCGACACCGCCGCCGGAGACCGCGCGGTGGAACTCATGAAGGGCGCGGTCGCCGCCACGCACGGGCCGAATGTGCTGGGCGGCGTCGGGGGGTTCGCGGGCCTGTACGACGTCGGCTTCCTGAAGGCGTTCGAACGGCCGCTGCTGGCGACGTCGACCGACGGGGTGGGCACGAAGGTCGCGATCGCGCAGGCGATCGGCAAGCACGACACGATCGGGCAGGATCTCGTCGGCATGGTCGTCGACGACATCGTCGTGGTGGGTGCGAAGCCGATGTTCATGACGGATTACATCGCGTGCGGCAAGGTCGTGCCGGAGCGCATCGCGGCGATCGTGACGGGTATCGCGCGGGCGTGCGAGGCGACGGGCACGGCGCTCGTCGGCGGCGAGACGGCGGAGCATCCGGGCCTGCTCGGGCCGGACGAGTACGACGTGGCGGGTGCTGCGGTCGGTGCGGTGGAGGCGGATCGCGCGCTCGGCGCGGAGCGGGTGCGGGCGGGCGATGTGGTGCTCGGGGTCGCCTCCAGCGGCCTGCATTCGAACGGGTTCTCGCTGGTGCGGCACATCCTCGCCGGCCGCGGCATCGGCTATGCGGATGCGAGCGCGGAGCTCGGCGCGAGCTGGGGCGAGGCGCTGCTGGAACCGACCCGCCTGTACGCCGGACCGCTCGTGGAGTTGCTCGAGGGCCCGCACGGCGGTGCGGTGCACGCGCTGTCGCATGTGACGGGCGGGGGGCTGGCGGCGAATCTCGCGCGGGTGCTGCCGAAGGGTTCGTGGGCCGAGGTGGATCGGTCGACGTGGTCGCCGCAGCCGGTCTTCCGGGTGCTGTCGGATCTTGCCGGGTCGTCGCTCGAGAGCGCCGAGGGCACGTGGAACCTCGGCATCGGGTTCTTCGCGGTGGTCGCGGCGGATGCCGCCGGCGATGTCGTCGCCGCGCTCGACGGTCTCGGACTGCCGGCGTGGCCGGTCGGCGAGGTGTCGACCGGGGCCTACGACCCGGCCGGTTTCGAGCAGGGTGCGAAGGGCGTCGACGGGGGTGCGGTGCGGCTCGTGGGCGCGTACCGCGCCTGAGGGTCGCGAGTGGATGCCGTGACGCGCCGCATCGCAGGATCAGCGTGCGGCGCTCACGCGCTGCGTATCGGCCCGGTCGCGGTGCTTATGCCCGCTTCTGGCCGTCCTCCGCGACGTAGTCCTCGTCGGAGGCGTACTCGGACCACTTCGACATCTCTTCGTCGTAGTGGTCGTGCTGAGCACCGGTCAGCTCCCGCTCGAGAGCACCGTAGTCGGTGTCAGGGCTGAAGTACTTCAGCTCGCGAGCAACCTTGGTGTGCTTGGCTTTCTGACGGCCGCGCCCCATGCGTGACCCCCTCACGAATACCGGCCGGGTGGTAATGGTCGCACCCGGCACTCATCTGATAAGAACAATCCTGGTCACAGTTTAGCATCGACCGCCTGTGTGCCGGCCGGTCGCGGATGGGGGTCACCGGCTTCGGGCGGCGTCCAGTCAGACGTGCTGAGATAGAGGGCGTGACGATCGATGCCGGGCGTGTGAAGGTGGTGGTGATCGGCGCCGGGCAGGCCGGCTTGTCGGTCGCCTTCTATCTGCGCCGGTTCCAGCTCGTCGCCGATGAGGACTTCGTGATGCTCGACCGCAGCCCGGGCCCGGGCGGTGCCTGGCAGCATCGCTGGTCGTCCCTGAAGCTCGGTTCCGCGCACAAGGTCAACGATCTGCCGGGCATGGGCGAACTGGGCCTCAGCTTCGAGACCGCCGACCGCCGGTTGCCGGCCAAGGAGGTCGTCGCCGACTACTACGGGCGCTACGAGGAGTATTTCGACCTCCGGGTGCGTCGGCCGATGGATGTGCGCCGTGTCGAGAACCGCGGGGTGGATCTCGTGGTGCAGTATCAGGACCTCTCACCGCAACCGGTCGAGGAGCATCGCGGCCGCGGCCTCTTCACGCGCCGCCGTCGCAGCTTCCGCGAGCCGGAGCCCGAGCCGGTCGGCCCGCCCGAGATCGAACTGACGACCCAGTTCCTCGTGAACGCGACGGGCACTTGGGGGTCGCCGTTCGTGCCGTACTACCCGGGCATGACGGAGTTCGCCGGGCGGCACGTGCACACCGCCGACTACGACGACGCCGAGCATTTCCGCGACAAGCACGTCGTCGTCGTCGGCGGCGGCACGAGCGCGATCGGCTTCATGCTCGAGCTCGAGCACATCGCCGCCGGCCTCACTTGGGTGTCACGCCGCCCGATCGACTGGGTGGACGGCGAGTCCCTCGATCTCGAGGGGGCCTCGGCGGCCGTCGCCGCGCAGGACGAAGCGGCCCGCTCGGGTCGCGCCCTGCCCTCGATCGTGAGCGGCACGGGGGTGCCCCGCAGTCGTCGCATCGCGGCCGGCATCGAGCGCGGGCTGCTCGTCGCACGCCCCATGTTCGACCGCATCGAGGCCGACCGCGTCGTCTGGGAGGACGGCGCGACGGCCCGCGCCGACGCGATCATCTGGGCGACGGGTTTCCGCCCCGAGCTCCGCCATCTCGCCCCGCTGAAGCTCCGCGAGAAGGAGGGCGGCGTCGCCGTCGGCCAGGGTGCATCCTGGAGCGATCCGCGCGTCTTCCTCGCCGGCTACGGCCCGCAGGCCTCGACCGTCGGCGCCAGCCGCGCCGGACGCATGATCGCCCGCCAGATCATGGCGATGCTGTAGGCAGCGCGACCCAGTCGTTGACGTGCAGGGTGTGCCCGTTGGCGTCGAACTCGGCTTCGCCGAGGAGGGTGAAGCCCGCCTTGCGGCAGACCGCGTTCGACGCGGCGTTGTCGATGCGCGGGTACGCGTGCACGGGCAGCGTCTCGCCGGCCGCAGCGGCCGCCGCGAGGGCGAGGCGTGCGGCCTCCGGCGCGTACCCGTGGCCGCGATGCTCGGCCTGGATCGACCACCCGGTCTCGAGCGCCGGCGATCCGTCGTGCTCGTGGTGCCAATAGCCGACGATGCCGATGCCCTCGGGATGCTCCTCGGTCGCGACGCGGAACTGCTGCCCGGCGCCGTCGCGGGCGAGCGCGAGATAGCGTCCGTGGCGGATGCGCACCTGCTCGTCGCTCTCGACCCCGCCGAGCTGGTCCATCAGCTCGGGGGTGTTCGCGCGGCGCAGCAGATCGAGATCGCCGGGCGACCAGGGGATCAACGTGAGACGAGCCATCCGCTCATGCTCGCATCCACCGCCGACCCCGCTCCCAGGTGCGCACCGCCCGGGCGATGCGACATCATGTGTCCAGGTCGGGTGGCCCGGCCCGGGATCGTGCCGTACGGCCGCCGTGGAGAGGATGGTCGCAGGTGGGTATCGTCTCCGGCCTGTTCGGGCTGACGCTCGGCGTGTTGCTGGTGGTGCTGCATCGTCCGCTCGGGCGCTGGTACCACCGGATCTTCCGGGCGCTTCTGGGAGATGACCGCCTGCCCGGCCCTCGATCCATCGCGATCCAGGTCTTGCTCGTCGGCCTCTTCGCCGTCGTCGCGGCGATCGTCGACCTCGCGGGTCGGGTTCCCGCGGGAGAGCAGGATTCCGCCGGGGCGTCGGAACCGGGTCCGGCCCTCGTCGTCGCGGCGATCGTGTTCGGGGCGGCGGGGCTGGCCGCCGGAACACTGTTGGTCCTCAACCGCTCGAAGATCGCGCTCTGGGCAGGCCGGCGGTTCGAGAAAGCCGGGATGCAGATGAACGCGGCGGCCTCGCGGGTCTTCTTCGCCGTGGTCGGTGCCGGCGCGATCGTGGTCGGCCTGGTGGCGTTCGCGGTGGTGGCGACCATTGCATGATGGGTCGAGGTGCGGCCGCTTGCCGGAGGCCGATCCGCCGTGTCGGGCCGTCGGCCGTGGATCGTGATGAGAGTGTGGGGCATGAGCAAGCGGGCTGCGTGGGTGTTCGAGTCGGCCGTTACCGCGCTCGTGGTGCTCGGCCTCGTCTACGTTGCGAACGTCCGATACGCCCGACCGCTCGTCGACCCTGCACCTCCGCCCCCGGACTACGCCCTCCAGGAGGTCATCGCATTCATCGGCGCCGGGATCGTCTCCATCCTGGCCGTGCTGCTGACGCTGTTGCTCACACGGCGGCCCAGGCCGCGGTTCTCATCGGTGCTCGGCGTCGCGGCGATCATCGCGGCGTGCGGAATCGGCGTCGCAGTCGTCGCGTTCGTGGTCCCCACGGCGTGAAGATGCATGCGCCTGCCTCGTCAGCGTCGTCGGGGCCTTCTCGTTCAGCTGAGCCGGGTAGCGCGCCGCGGCACCGGCACCGGCACCGGCGCCGCCGCGGCGGCCCCTACGCGCGCAGGGAGGCGCGGACCTCGTCGGCGGTGCGGGCGAGGCCGGCGCGGAGGATGGCGACGGTGTCGGCGCCGAGGCGGGTGCGGGCCTCGTGGGAGCGGAGTTCGGTGCGCATCGCCTGGCGGAACTCGCTGAGGGCGAGTTCGGCTTCGTGGAGGGCGCGGCCGGCGTCGGGCTGAGCGGGGGCGGGGTCGACGCGGGTCTTCGTCGCGGTGCGTTTGGCTTCGCGGGCGGCGCTAGCGAGTTCTGCGCGGAGCGAGCGCATCGCCTCGCCGACCTCGGCGCGCACCCCGTCGGCGAGGCGGCGCACCGAGTCGGTGACCTGGTCTTCGATGGCGTCGAGTTCGTGGCGGCGGCCGTCGAGTTCGGTGCGGCCGGCATCCGTGATCGCGTAGACCGTTTTGCGGCCGTCGGCGGTTTTGGTAACGAGGCCCTCCTCCTCGAGCTTGGCGAGCCGGGGGTAGATCGTGCCGGCGCTCGGGGAGTAGGTGCCGCCGAAGCGGTCCGAGAGGGCCTGGATGAGCTCGTAGCCGTGGCGGGGCTCCTCTTCGAGGAGCGCGAGCAGGTAGAGGCGGAGCGTGCCGTGGGCGAAGACCGGGGGCGTCACGCGTCGGCTCCGGCGGTGGTGGATGCCTCGGGGGTGGATGCCGTGGGCGCGCCCGAGGCGGATGCGCCGGGGGTCGCGGTGCTCGCGGCATCCACTCGCGGCTCGCGGCGGATGACCGAGATGTCGCCCGACACCGAGTTCGCGTTCAGGTCGAGCCAGTCGCCGTCGAGGGTGCCGATGATGCGTTCGAAGCCCTTGCCGAAGATGCTGCGGACGCTCGCGTCTTCGAGCAGCACCGTGCCGCTGACCGAGTTGACGCGTACGCGTGCGCCGTCGCCGCCCGTGTAGCGGACCGTGAGGTCGCCCGACACGGTGTTCGTGTCGATGCGCCTGGGGGTGCCGACCGAGTCGACGATCATGTTGCCCGAGACGCCGTCGGCGGTGAACTTCGTGAGGTCGCCGCTGGCGATGACGTCGCCCGAGACGGTGTTGGCGTTCACGCCGCCGACATGGTTGCCGGCGGACAGTTCGCCTGAGACGCCGTTCAGTTCGAGGTCGCCGACGTGGCGGTCGACGGTGAGCTCGCCCGAGACGGTCGACAGTTTCGCGTCGCCGACGAACCCGGAGACGAGGGCGTCGCCCGAGACCATGCCGAGCTTCAGCAGCACATGCCTGGGGGCGAGGATCGAGACCTCCGCCTTCGCGTTGCCGCGGAAGCCGCGGAAGACGTCCAGCCAGTTCTCCCAGCGCAATTGCGGGTGGTCGACGATCAGCCGGTCGCCGTCGATCTCGACCTTCAGGTCTTTGCCGGTGACGCCGGCGACCTCGACGCGGGCGCCGGGCTCGTCGTGGGCGATGACGTCGACCTTGCCGCCGATGAGGCTGACCTTGAGGCTGCGGACGAGTTCGATGTCGATCACCTTGCTCTGCCCGGGGGCGATGATCCAGTGTTCGAGAGCCATGAGTGTTCCCCTTCGCATGTGACGCGATATATCGCGTTCGATGAGATTCACGATATATCGCGTTTCGCGATCGCGCAAGGGGGGTGTGGATGCCGGGTCGCGCGCGCTCCGGCATCCACCCTTGACATTGACGCGGCGTCAACTCGTAGCGTGGGGGCATGACGCAGGACTGGAGCATCCAAGAGGTCGCGCGGCTCACCGGAACCACGAGCCTCAGGAACGGCTCCGGCGGCTGAACGCCGACTGGATCGCGGCGGCCGAATCGGGCGCCGACCCGGCATCCGCCGAGGCCCAGGCCCTCGCCGCCCGGCATGTGGACTGGCTCACCGGCATCCCCGGCACCCCGGCATCCGCCCCCGGAGCCGACCTCACCGGCTACGTGCTCGGCCTCGCCGACATGTACGTCGCCGACCCCCGCTTCGCCGCCAACTACGGCGGGCAGGTCGGCGCCGAATTCGTGCGCGACGCCCTGCGCGCCTACGCGGCCGCCGGCTCCTGAGCGGATGCCGGCGGCTCGGGCGCGCGGGCGGCATCCGCACCCGACCGGCTCGGTCAGACCCCGATCAGCAGCGCCACCACGTCACGAACCGCCCGCAGCCTGTCCGGCTCGACGGCTCCGTCCCGTTTCGTGATGCGCTGCACGTCGACCGAGCGCACCTGTTCGCACAGCGCCGTCGAGACCCGGTCCCGCGTCTCGACCTCCACATGGGAGCCCACCTTCGGCCGGCTGCTCGTCAGCGGCACGACGATCACCAGCGCCCCGAGCTGTGCGCTGATCGCGATGCACGGGCGGTGCTTCTGCTGCTCATGGCCGACCGTCGGGTCCCATTCCACCCACACGATCTGACCGGCCTGGATCCGGGGCCGTCTCATCCCGCTGCCGTACCGAGGTCGGCGCGATCCCACTCCTCGCGTTCGGCGAGATACTCCTCATCGGGTTCCCACTCGTTCAGCTCCCGGATGAGCCTGCTGCGTTCGTGCTCGCGGATCAGGGCGCGCAGCGCGTCGCCGAGGGTCACGCCCGATTCGGCGGCGATGCTTTTCAGCGCATCGCGGTCACCGACGGCGACCTTGATCGTGGTCATATCCGACATACTTCGAGTATACGGCTCGTGCGCGCGACGCCCTGCGCGTCTACGCGGCCGCCGGCTCCTGAGCGGATGCCGGCGGCTCGGGCGCGCGGTCGGCATCCACACCCGAGACTCCGCGCACCGCGAACCACGGGATCGTGAACCCGCAGATCGGGCCGATCAGCACGGCGAAGGCGACCGTGCCGAGCCCGGCGACACCGCCGAGCAGCCAGCCGATCGCGAGCACCACGAGTTCGATCGCGGTGCGTGCGATCCAGATCTTCACCCCCGTGCGCCGGTGGATGCCGGTCATCAGCCCGTCGCGCGGGCCCGGCCCGAAATGCGCGCCGATGTACAGGCCCGTCGCCGCACCCAGCACCAGGATGCCCGCCGCGAGATAGACGATGCGGATCCACAGCACCTCGGTCTCGGGCACGATCAGGAACCCGAGGTCGGCGAACGGGCCCACGAGCACCGCGTTCGCGATCGTGCCGAAGCCCGGCTTCTGCCGAAGCGGGATCCAGAACAGCAGCACCACGGCGCTCGTCATGATCGTGATGAGCCCGAAACTCAGACCCGTCTGCTTCGACAGACCCTGCGTCAGCACATCCCACGGGGCGCCGCCGAGATTGCCGCTCACGATGAGCGAAATGCCGAAGCCGTACAGGAACAGGCCGACGAAGAGCTGGACGGTGCGGCGCACGAGGCGACGGGAAGGAACACGCGAGGACACCCTCATATCCAATGCGAGAAGTGGCCTTTCGGCAAGTGGCCAATCCGCATACAGTGGCCTTATGTCCGGCACGATGACGGCCCGCGCCCTCGAAGCCCTCCTCGGCGACTGGCGCGGCGGCGACCGCACCGCCTACCGAGCGCTCGCCGAACGCATCCGCCTCCTCGTGCTCGACGGCCGCATCGCCGCCGAAACCCGCCTGCCCGCCGAACGCGAACTCGCCGACCGTCTCGCCCTCAGCCGCACGACCGTGAGCGCCGCCTACGCCGCCCTCCGCGAGCTCGGCTACCTGCAGAGCATCCGCGGATCGGGCAGTGCGGTGCGCCTGCCGGTAGCCGCACCCGCCGCCCCGGCCCGGCCCGACGCATCCACCGTCATCGACTTCGGCAAAGCCGCCCCGCCCGCCCTGCCCTGGATCGCCGAATGCGCCCGCGCCGCCGCCGACGAACTGCCCGCGAGCCTCGGCACCCATGGCTTCGAACTCCTCGGCCTGCCCGCCCTGCGCGAAGCCATCGCCGAACGCTACGCCGCCCGCGGGCTGCCCACCGTGCCCGACCAGATCATGGTCACCATCGGCGCCCAGCACGCCATCGCCCTCATCGCCCGCACCCTGCTCACCCGCGGCGACCGGGCGCTCATCGAAGCGCCCACCTACCCGCACGCCTACGGCGCTGCGCGGGGCGGGGGCGAGGCTCGCGACTGTGCCCGTCGTGCCGGTGGATGCCGCGGGCGGCGGGGCCGGTGGTGCGGCGGGCGGGGCGGCACCGGGAGATGCGCCGGGTGAGGCCGACGAAGGGGAGGCGCTCGCGCAGGCCGTCCGTGCGACGAACCCGACCCTCGGATACCTCATGCCCGACTTCCAGAACCCCACGGGGCGATCGCTCACGGCATCCGCCCGCGAACGCCTCGTCGACGCCGCCGCCCGGCAGGGCACCGTGCTCATCGCCGACGAGACCACCGCCGAACTCGACATCGACCGCCCCGGCGGGCCGTACCCGCCGCTGGCCGCTTTCGGGCCCGCCGTGCTCGTCGGCTCGCTCGGCAAACTCGCCTGGGGCGGCGTGCGCATCGGATGGATCCGCGCCGACCCCGCCCTCATCGCCCGCCTCGTCGCGGCCCGCTCGCCCGGCGACCTCGGCACCCCCGTCTTCGAACAACTCCTCGCCGTACAGCTGCTCGAACGGCACGACGACGCCGTCGCCCTCCGCCGCACCCGGCTCGCCGCAGGTCGCGCGCTCGTCGAGGAGCTGCTCGCGGCATCGTTCCCGAGCTGGCGCGTGCCGCACGTCGACGGCGGCATCGCGACCTGGGTGCACCTCGGCGCCCCGGTCAGCTCGCAGCTCGCCCTCGCCGCCCGCGCCCGGGGACTCCTCATCGCCGCCGGGCCACGCTTCGGCGTCGACGGCGCCTTCGAACGGCACCTGCGGATGCCGATCTGCCAGTCCGAGGACGAGACCCGCGAGGCCGTGCGGCTGCTGGAGCTCGCCTGGGCATCGCTCGGCGACGTCGGCGCCGTCGAGCCCGGCTTCGCCGCGCTCGTGTAGGCGCGCGGCAGTGTTCACCCGGTTGCCGCGATGCGTTCACTCGGACGCCACCCGGACGGGTGACGCTGGTGGCGTCCGCCGGGGAGCGGATCGACCGGCGGGGCCGGGGCGTGGGGGCGCTCCGGCCCGCGCCGTGCCGGGGCTCGGGCGTGCGTCAGCGTGCCCGACACCGTGCGATCGCGGGTGTGCGTCACGCGCATTACGCCGATCAGGGCGCGTGATCGTGCGGACGGGTACGGCCCGCGCGACCTGGGCCGCATTTGCGGGTGCAGCGATCAGCGGGCGTGCCAGTCTTCGCGGGGTCGTTTCCTGCCACCGGGATGCGGTTTCGAGCGCGATGGTGGCGGGATTCGACCCCCGCAAGCGTTTTCGAGGCGCTCAGCGGGTGCGGGGGCGGCGGAGACGGACCCGCGCGAGCGCGAGCGCGAGGGCGCCGGCCGCGAGGAGGGCGAGGGCCGGGATGACGCTGCCCGCCGGGTCGGTGCCGGTCGCCGGGAGGGCGTGGCCGCCGGCGGGGCCGGGCGGCGGGGTCGGGCCGGGCGTCGGACCGGGGGAGCGACGACCTCGATGACGACGTCTGCGGTGAGCGTGCCGGCGGCGCCGGGGTACGTCGCGGTGATGGTGTGCGGGGATGCCGTCGGGAAGGCGACGCGGTTGCCGTCGACGATGTCGGTGGGCACGGAACTGGTGAAGACGGTGTCGGCGGTGACGTCGCCGAGGTCGCGGCCTCCGGCGGTCCAGGCGTGAGCGGTGAGGTCGACGCTGCCGCCCTGGTCGACGCGTGTGGCCGAGGCGGTGACTTCGAGGGTGCCGGCGGACTGCTGGTAGAGCGGGGTGCGTTCGCCGAAGCCGGTGAGGTCGGTTTCGGCATCCACCGTTTGCCCCGAACCGTCTTCGGCGGTGTTCCACACGCCCGGCGGCAGCGTGCGTGCGCCCTCCGCGAAGGTGGTTGCGTAGACGTGCTCGGATCCGACCGGGTCGACATCGACGTAGTCGAAGGCGAAGTTCCGGCCGGAAACGAAGCTCCGGTCGGACGGCTGGATGTTCGCCGTCGGCAGGGTGATCGTGCCCCCGTTGTCGACGGTGCCGGTGCCGGAGCGAAGGAGGGTTCCGGCGCCGGAGATCAGGCCGGTCTCCCTGAGCTCGAGCTCGCCGGCGACGGTGCACACGGCATCCATCGTGATGGTCGACGAGATCGGCACCCAGCGGTCGGCCGGCATGAGCTGGTCGCCGCCGTCGGCCGGGAAGACGATCGTGGCGCCGGCGCCGAAGCCGATGAAGCCGAAGGCCGCGCCGTCCTCATGCAGCCCGAGTCCGGGGCCGATCGCCGAGACTTCCGGGTGCATGGCGCGCGGCGTCGTGGTGCCGCCGCCGAAGACGATCTCGTCGCCCGCGCCGCCCGCGCCGCCGCCGATGCCGGCGCCGCCGCCGCCGTCGGCGGTCGCGGTGAGGGTGCCGCCGTTCACGATGACGGTTCCGCTGTCGCCGGCTGCGCCGCCGCCGATGGCTGCACCGCCGCCGTCGGCGTTCGCCATGACGTTGCCGCCGTTCATGGTGAAGCTTCCGCCGCTGCCGCCGACCCCGCCGCCGATGGCCGCGCCGCCCTCGGAGCCGGTCGCGAAGATCGTGCCCGACTGCAGGACGAGGGCCCCCTCCGAGGTGTCGATACCGGCACTCCCCGCGAACGCCGACGAAGCATCGGCGATGAGCGTGCCGGTTCCGCCGGCCGCGTCGAGGACGGTCAAGGTCGAGCCGGCTCCGACGGCGATGGTGCCGGCCGTCAGTGCGTGACCGCTGAGGTCGAGCGTGAGCTCCTTGCCGTCGACGAGGGTGAGCTGCATGGCGATCTCGCCCATATCCTCTGCGAGCTCGACCTCGGTCGGCCCGTCGGGATTCTCGAACGCGTCGATCAGGCCCCCGATATCCACAGGCTCCGCCGAAGCGGGAGCCGCCCCGAAGACCAGCCCGGCGCCCGTCAGGGCGGTGACCGCACCGGCGGCGGCGGCGAGCATCCTCATCCGCCCCCGGATTCCGTGCACCTTCGTCGTCGGCATTGCCGCTCCTTCCCCAGCGGTTCCTTCGTCACGGTATCGGTGCAGGGGTGTGCCGTCCAGCATTTCGGCGCGCACGGGCATCCACTCCGGCATGCCCGTATCGCCGACCGGCCGACGCTGCAAGAATCGAGGAATGTCGCTGCTCGCGAAGCTCAGCATGAAGAACCGGGCGCTCATCGCGCTCATCACGATCGTCGTCGCAGTCTTCGGCGGGCTCGCGCTCACCGGGCTGAAACAGGAGCTCGCACCCTCGGTCGAGTTCCCGCAGCTGTCGATCGTGTCGAGCTACCCGGGAGCCTCGCCCGACATCGTCAACGACGAGGTCTCGACGCCGATCGAGACCGCCATCCAGGGCGTCACAGGTCTCGAATCGACCACGACGACCAGTTCGACCGGATCCTCGATCGTGTCGGCGACCTTCACCTACGGCACCGACCTCGCCTTCGCCGAGCAGAAACTGCTCTCGGCCGTCAATCGCATCCAGCAGAACCTGCCCGACGACGTCGACCCGCAGGTGCTCGCGCTCAGCCTCGACGACATCCCCATCATCCAGCTCGCCGTCGCCGGCTCCGAGGACGAAAGCGCCCTCTCCGACGAACTGAAACGCACCACCGTCGGCGCCCTCGAAGACATCGACGGGGTGCGCGAAGCGGCCCTCGTCGGCGACCTCGGCCAGCGCGTCGTCATCACCCCCGACGACGCCGAGCTCGCCGCGCGCGGGCTCACCGCCCAGGCCATCCGCGACGCGCTGCAGCAGAACGGCGTGCTCATCCCCGCCGGCGAGATCACCGAGGACGACCGCACGCTCGCGGTGCAGATCGGCGACAAGCTCGGCTCCGTCGACGACATCGCCGGCCTGCCGCTGCCGGGTGCCACGGCGGATGCCGGAAGCGGCGCCCCCGTCGACCCGGCGAACCCGGCGGTGCCGACCGAAGCGGCCGAGGCACCGGCATCCACACACATCGGCGACGTCGCCGACGTCGAACTGGACGACAACCCGCGCACCAGCATCTCCCGCGTGAACGGCGAAGCCGCGCTCGCGATCTCGATCACGAAACTGCCCGCCGCCAATACCGTCGAGGTCTCGCACGCCGTGCAGGAGCTGCTGCCCGAGCTGCAGGCCGGCCTCGACTCGACGAACCCGGGCGCCGAGTTCACGATCGTGTTCGACCAGGCCCCCTACATCGAACAGTCCATCGAAGCGCTCGCGACCGAGGGGCTGCTCGGGCTCGCGTTCGCGGTGCTCGTGATCCTCGTGTTCCTGCTGTCGGTGCGGGCCACGATCGTCACCGCGATCTCGATCCCGACGTCGCTGCTCATCACCTTCATCGGGCTGCAGTTCGCCGAATACACCCTGAACATCCTCACCCTCGGCGCCCTCACGATCTCTATCGGGCGCGTGGTCGACGACTCCATCGTCGTCATCGAGAACATCAAACGGCACCTCGTGGAGGGCGTCGACAAGGCCGCGACGATCGTGCGCGCCGTGCGCGAGGTCGCCGCCGCGATCACCGCCGCGACCGTCACCACCGTCGCCGTGTTCCTGCCGCTCGCCTTCGTCGAGGGCATCACGGGAGAGCTGTTCCGGCCGTTCGCACTGACGGTGACGCTCGCCCTGGCCGCATCCCTCCTCGTGTCGCTGACGATCGTGCCCGTGCTCGCATACTGGTTCCTGAAACCGGCGAAGGTTCCCGCAGCGGATGCCGGTGCCGCATCCTTCGCGGCCGAAACCGACACCGAAGGCGGCCCCGACGAACTCGAGCACCCCTCCCGCCTGCAGCGCGGCTACCTGCCCGTCATCCGCTGGACCCTGAAGCACGGCGTCGTCACCATCGTCGTCGCCGTGCTCGTGCTCGGCGGCACCGTCGCCCTCGCACCGTTCATGAAGACGAACTTCCTCGGCTCCAGCGGGCAGAACACCTTCCAGGTCACCCAGACCCTGCCGGTCGGCACCAGCCTCGACGCCCTCGACGACGCATCCACCGCCGTCGAAGCCGAGATCCGCGACACCGACGGCGTCGAGACCGTGCAGACCTCCATCGGCGGCGGCGGCATCATGGCGCTCTTCGGCGGCGGCGGCAACCGCATCGACTACTCCGTCACCACCGACGAGGGCGCCGATCAGGATGCGCTGCAGGCCGGCCTCCGCGGGCGCCTCGACGACATCGACGACGCCGGCGAGATCGTGCTCGCGGCATCCAGCGGATTCGGCACCTCGAACGACGTCGAGATCGAGATCAGCGCCTCGAACCAGGCAGACCTCGAAGACGCCGCGAACGCCGTGCTCGACGAGGTCCGCGGCCTCGACTCCGTCGAGCAGGCCACGACGAACCTCAGCGAATCGCGCCCCTACCTCGGCATCGTCGTCGATCGCGACGCTGCGGCCGCCGTCGGCCTCAGCGAGGTCGCCCTCGGCACGATCGTCTCGCAGGCGATGCAGCCGCAGCAGGCCGGGTCCGTCGTCATCGACGAGACCACCCTCACCGTCTACGTCGCAGGCTCCGAACCTCCGCCCGTCACCGTCGACGAGGTGCGCGCCCTGCAGGTGCCGACGCCGGCGGGGCCGATGCGCCTCGACGAGCTCGCCGACGTCGAGGAGACCGACGGGCCGGCGACGATCACCACCCAGCAGGGCCTCCGCAGCGCCACCGTCACGGCGACGCCCGGCGTCGACGACCTCGGCACGGCGACGGCCGAGATCCAGTCCGCAGTGGATGCCGCGGCGCTGCCGGCCGGCACGAGCGCATCCCTCGGCGGGGTCGCCGCCGACCAGTCCGACGCGTTCAGCCAGCTCGGCCTCGCCCTGCTCGCCGCGATCCTCATCGTCTACATCGTCATGGTCGCGACCTTCAAATCGCTGCTGCAGCCCGTGCTGCTGCTCGTCTCGGTGCCGTTCGCCGCGACCGGGGCCATCCTGCTGCAGATCGCCACCGGCATCCCGCTCGGCGTTGCCTCGCTCGTCGGCGTGCTCATGCTCATCGGCATCGTCGTCACCAACGCGATCGTGCTCGTCGACCTCGTGAACCAGTACCGGACCCGCGGGATGACCGTGCACGATGCCGTCGTGCACGGCACCTCCAGGCGCCTCCGGCCCATCCTCATGACGGCGCTCGCGACGATCTTCGCGCTGCTGCCGATGGCGCTCGGCATCACCGGGCACGGCGGGTTCATCTCGCAGCCGCTCGCGCTCGTCGTCATCGGCGGTCTCGTCTCGTCGACGGTGCTGACGCTCATCGTCCTGCCCGTGCTGTACGCGCTGGTGGAGGCTGCGCGGGAACGTCGGCGCACCCGGTAGCGTCGTTCCATGCGCTTCGGTTCCCTCGACTTCGCCCCCGCCGCCGACCACCCCGAACTGCTCGCCCCGCCGGTGGCGGCCGCGGTCGCCGAGTTGCCCCGCGAGGCCGTGCTCGTCTCGGCGATCGACCCCGAGGCCGCCGACACGGCGGTGTTCTGCGAGCGCTACGGCATCGGCATGGACGAGGGGGCGAACTGCGTGATCGTCGAGGGGCGGCGCGGCGAACGCGTCGTGCACGCCGCCGTCATGGTGCGCGGCGCCGACCGGGCCGACGTCAACGGCGCCGTGCGGCGCTTCCTCGACGTGCGCAAGGTCTCCTTCGCGGCCTTCGAGCTCGCCCCCGTGCTCACCGGTATGGTCTCCGGCGGCATCACCCCGGTCGGGCTGCCCGACGGCTGGCCGATCCTCGTCGACGAGGCGGTCGCCGCCGCGCCGAACCTCATCATCGGCAGCGGCGTCCGCGGCTCGAAGCTGCTCGTCTCGGGCGCGACCCTCGCGGCGCTCCGCGGGGCGGCGGTGCTGCCGCTCGCGCGCGTCGCGGCGTGAAGTTCTGTAAAGATCACTTCCCTGGACATTATCCGGTATAGTGGGTGTTGTCGGTACCATTACGGAGGCGGAGATGACGCGTGAGCACCCCGCGGCGATCCAGCGCTCCGCCACCGAGATCGGCCAGCACATCGCCGGCTGGCGGAAGGTGCTCGGCCTGACCGCAGCGCAGGTCGCCGACCGGGCGGACATCACGCGAAGCACCCTGCGCAAGCTCGAGCACGGCGACCCGAGCGTGGGCTTCCATGTCGTCCTGCGCGTCGCACGGGCGCTCGGCATCCTCGAACCGATCACCGCCGCCCTCGACCCGCTCGACACCGACCTCGGGCGCGCGCGTGCGGCCCAGCTCGACCGGAAGCGCGTGCGATGACGCTCCACGCCGGCCTCGACACGCTCCGCCGCGCTGCACAGTAGCGGTCGCGGCGTGAACGGTGCGGCGCGCGCGGCGATGTCGGCGGGGCGCTGCAGACTCGGGGCATGACGAAGACGCATGCGCATCGCATCCCGAACTCGATCGACTACCTCGAACTGACCGTCACCGATCTGCCGGAGGCCAAGGCGTTCTACGCGGCCGCGTTCGGCTGGGAGTTCACCGACTACGGCGAGGCCTACGCCGGCATCCGCACCTCGGCCGAAGCCGAGGGCGAAGAAGCCGGCGGCCTGCTGCTCGCCGACGAGGCACGCCCGGCGGGCGGGCCGTTCCCGCTCCTCTACTCCGACGAGCTCGAAGCGACGCTCACCGCGGTCACTGCCGCCGGCGGCGAGATCGTCGAACCGCCGTACCCGTTCCCCGGCGGCCGCCGCTTCCACTTCCGCGACCCGAGCGGCAACGAGCTCGGGGTGTGGTCGACGGTGTGAGAGACGGTCGCGGGGGCCGCGCGCAACGCGGACCCCGCGCGATCAGGCCAGGCCGAGGTAGGCCTCGATGACGCGCTCGTCGGCGAGGAGCTCGTGGGCGGGGCCGGAGTGGGTGATCTCGCCGGTCTCGAGCACGTAGCCGACATCGGCGGCCGCGAGCGCCCGGCGCGCGTTCTGCTCGACGAGCAGGACGGTCGTGCCCGTGTCGCGGATCTCGCCGATGACGCGGAACACCTCGTCGACGATCATCGGTGCCAGACCCATCGAGGGCTCGTCGAGCAGCAGCAGCTCCGGCTTCGCGATCAGCGCGCGGGCGATCGCGAGCATCTGCTGCTCGCCGCCCGAAAGCGCGCCGGCCGCGAGCTTGCGGCGCTCCGCGAGGATCGGGAAGCGCTCGTAGACCGCCGCGATCTCGTCGTTCATGCCGCGCGAACGGTGCCACCCGCCGAGGGTGAGGTTCTCGTGCACCGTGAGGGTCGCGAGGACCTCGCGGCCCTCCGGCACCTGCACGAGGCCGTCCTTGACGAGACGGTGCGCGGGGCGGCGCGTGATGTCTTCGCCGCGGAAACGCACCGTGCCCTTCTTCGGCCGCACGAGACCGGCGATCGCGTTCAGCACCGAGGTCTTCCCGGCGCCGTTGGCGCCGATGAGGGTGACGATCTGCCCTCGGGCGACCGTGAGGGAGACGTCGCGCACGGCATCCACACGCCCGTAGCCGACGTGCAGGCCCTCGACGCTCAGCACGGTCTCGGCCGCGGCGCCGCTCGTCGTCTCGCTCATCGGGTCTCCTCGGGGTTCTGCTCGGCCGGGCCGTCCGTCGTGCCCGCGCCGGCCGTGTTCGGCGTGTTCGCCGCCTCGACGGATGCGGCCTCCGCCTCCGCCTCCTCGGCGACCTCGACGAGCTCCTCCATCGCCTCGGCCAGGTCCTCGGCGACCGCCGGATCGGCGTCGTCGCCCTCGGAACCGAGGTAGGCCTCGAGCACCTTCGGGTCGCGGGCGACCTCGGTTGGCGTGCCGGCGGCGATGACCTCGCCGAAGTTCAGCACCGTGATGCGGTCGCACGTGGCGAGCATCATCCGAACATTGTGCTCGATGATGAGCACCGCGACGCCGTCGGCGGCCAGCGAGCGGATCAGCTCGGAGAGCCGCTCCGCCTCCACGTGGTTCATGCCCGCGGCCGGCTCGTCGAGCACCAGGAGCGACGGGTGGGCGGCCAGCGCACGGGCGATCTCGAGACGGCGCTGGTCGCCGTACGAGAGATCCCCGGCGGCCGTCGCTGCCTTCTCGCCGAGCCCGACGCGCACGAGCTGCGCAGAGGCGACGGCACGCGCCCCACGTTCCTTGCGGCGAGCCGACGGCAGGAAGACGAGGCGTCGGAGGAGCGTGTCGTCGGTGATGCGGTAGGCGCCGACGAGCACGTTCTCGAGCGCCGAGAGGCGGCCGAAGAGCTTGATCTGCTGGAAGGTGCGGGCCACGCCGGCGCGGGCGACCCGATGCGCGCGGGTGCGGCCGCCGAGGGTCACGCCGAGCACGGTGCCCGTGCCCGCCGTCGGCGGCGTGACACCCGTGACCATGTTCACCAGTGTCGTCTTGCCGGCGCCGTTCGGGCCGATCAGCCCGTGCACCTCGCCCGCCGCGACCGCCAGGTCGATGCCGTGCACCGCGCGCACGCCGCCGTACGACTTGCCGAGGCCGTGGAGTTCGAGCAGACCCGTGCCGCGCGCCGGCAGCGGGGGCAGCGCCGCCACGGCATCCGCACCCTCGACGAGCCGGCTCGCCGACTTGCGACGCGGGATGAGACCGGCAAGGCCCCCCGGCAGGAACAGGATGACGAGGAGGAGCAGCACACCCGAGATGGTCGGGCGGATCCACCCCGCGTCGATGCCGAGCGTGCGCTGAAGCTCCGGCAGGGCCGACAAGAACACGGAGCCGAACAGCGGTCCGAGGAACATCGTCGTGCCGCCGACGACCGCCGTCACCAGGCCGTCGACCGCGGCCTGGAACGAGAACTCGTTCGGGTCGGCGAAGCGCGTGAAGTGGGCGAACATGACGCCGTAGAGGCCCGCGACCGCACCGGCGATGACGAACGACGTCATCCGGTACCGGGTCACGTTGATGCCCATCGACGTCGCGGCCAGCTCGTCCTCGCGGATCGCGGCGAAGGCGCGGCCCATGCGCGAGCCCGACATCCGCCAGAACCAGTACGCGACGACCGCGAGCGCGATCCACGCGATCGCCGGCGTCACGAGCTTCGGGAAGCTGAGGCCCTGCGCGCCGTTCGTCCACGACTGGTTGATGAGGAAGATCCGCACCATCTCGGCGAAGGCGAGCGTCGCGATCGCGAGGAACACGCCCCGCAAGCGGATGACCGGCAGGCCGAGCACGAACGCGGCGAGCCCACCGACCGCCATGCCGAACACGATGCCGACGATGAGCGGCGGGATGACCCCGAACAGCGGATCGGCCGGCACCACCAGGGAGGAGGTGAACGCCGCGAGCGAGGCGAGGCCGACCTGCGCGAGGCTCAGCTGGCCGGCGATCAGCACCGCGTAGAACGAGAACGCGAGGATGCCCGTCAGGGCGATGAAGGTGAGCAGGGATGCGTACTCTTGCATGTCAGACCTCACGCACCTTGCGGGCGCCGAAGATGCCCTGCGGGCGGATGATCAGGACCAGGAAGAGCAGGGCGAAGGCGACCATGTCGCGCCACGAGCTGCCGACCGTGTTGACGGCGAAGACCTCGGCCAGGCCGAGGATGAGGCCGCCGATGAGGGCGCCGGGCAGCGAGCCGAGGCCGCCGACGATGATGATCGCGAGGGCCTTCAGCTCCACGGCGTGGCCTGTGCCGAGGCTCGCCGCGTTCACGTTCAGCGTGAACAGCACGCCGGCGACGGCGCCGAGGGCGGAGGAGATCGCGAAGGTGAGGCTCGAGATCCGCCCCACGTTCAGGCCGAGCACGGCGGCGGCGTGCGGGTTCTCGGCGATCGTGCGCATGCCGCGTCCGAGCTTCGACTTCGCCACGAGCCAGGTGAGCACGACCATGAGGGTGATGCTGATGACGAGGATGATGAGCTGCAACAGCGAGAAGGTCGCGCCGAAGAAGTCGATGCGCACCGACGGGAACGCGTCGGCGGGGAAGCGGTGCGTGTCGGGGCCGTAGAGGGCCTGCAGGATCGCGAGGATGATCGTGCCGAGCGCGATCGAGGAGATGAGCCCGGCGAAGTGGGAGTCGTGTCGGCCCGCGAGGGGACGGAAGGCGATGCGCTCGATGAGCACGCCGAGGATCGCGCCGAGCACGAAGACGAGGGGGATCGCGATCCAGATCGACAGGCCGAAGCGTGTGACGATGTCGATGCCGACGAGCGCGCCGGCCGAGAAGACGGCGGCGTGCGCGAGGTTCAGGCGGTCGAGGATGCCGAAGACGAGGGTGAAGCCGATCGCGAAGAGCGCGTAGATCGAGCCGAGGAAGATTCCGTCGACGAAGAGTTGCATGATGTCATCCCTGCTCGGGCCGTGCGTCGCCCGGGGGTTCCGGGTGACGCACGGCCGCTAGCGAATGGTGGGGTCCGGCCCGCGGGTCAGCTCAGGATGGCGAACTTGCCGCCCTCGACGATCTGGACGAGCGCCTCGTGGACGGCGTCGCGGTTCTCGTCGAGCGAGACGTCGCCGAGCACCGTCGGCACGTCGGAGATGCCCGTCAGGCCGTCCTTGATGTCGTCTCGCTCGCCCGAGCAGTTCGCACGCACGGCGGCGTCGATGATCTGCAGGCCCGCGTACGCCTGCGCGGCGAACTGGTCGGGCGCCTTGCCGAACTTCTCGGTGTAGGCGTCGATGAAGGCGAGGTTCTGCTCGTTGTCGGAGGCCGAGTTCCAGGCCGCGCCGACGACGACGCCCTCGGCCGCGTCGCCCGCACCCTCGATGAGGGCCGGGGCGTTGAAACCGTTGCCGCCGATGATCGGCTGCTCGATGCCGAGCTCGCGGGCCTGCGTGACGAGCGGCACGGCCGCCTCGACGAGCGCCGAGACGACGATCGCGTCGGGGTTGTGACCCTTCGCCTTGTCGAGCAGCGCACGGAAGTCGGTGTCGGCCTTCGAGAAGGTGATGGTCTCGGCGACCTCGACGCCCTCGGACTCGAGCGCGTCGGCGAACGCCTGGTAGCCCGACTCGGTGAAGGCGTCGTCGTTCGAGTACATGACGACGACGTTCTTCAGGCCGTACTTCTCGGTCGCCGCAGCGACCGTCTGCGGGATGACGGCCTCTTCGGTGAGCGAGTCGCGGAAGATGTAGTCGCCGATCTCGGTGATGCCGCCGGCCGTGTTCGAGATGCCGAGCACGGGCAGCCCGCCGTCTTGGGCGACCGGGTCGGCCTGCTTGGCGGTGTTCGAGAGGGTCGGGCCGAGGACGATGCTCGTGCCGTCGGCGACGAAGCCGTCGAAGAGCTGGATGGCCTGCTTCGGGTCGGTCTCGTCGTCCTCGATCGCGAGCTCGTAGGTGACGCCGCCGGTGGCGTTCAGCTCGTCGGCCGCGAGCTCGAGGGCGTTCTTCTGGCTCTCGCCGTACTGCGCGGCAGCGCCCGTGAGGCTGAAGGCCGCACCGATCGGCACGGCGGCCTCGATGGTGCACTCGGCACCGGTGCCGCTGCCGACGAGCTCGCCGCCGCCGCCACCGTCGCCGCCGTCGGAAGAGCACGCCGCGAGGGCGAGCAGGAGGATGGAGCCGCCGGCGATGGCGGTCAGGCGCTTGGCACTCATCGATGAGACCTCTCTGTCTGTGAGGTGCGGCCTCGCGGGCCGCGGAGAACGCCGGCGCGGGGGACGTTCGGGTTCGCGCCGGAGGTGAGGACATCTTATTCCGGTGCGCGCGGGCGCATCGCTGCGGGTCGGCCGCCCCGGCGAATCGTTACCGAACCGCGAAATGCCGCCGTCCCCTGTCCGGGGGCGAGGGATGCGTCCGGGGGCGAGGGATGGGCCGCTCAGGCGGCGAAGAAGCGCGTGAGGGGCTCGCGGAGCGCCTCGGGATGCGCCAGCACCGCGTGGTCCTGCCCCGGGACGACCTCGGTGCGCGCGTCCGGCATGCGCGCCGCGATGCGTTCGGCGGCGTCCCGCCACCACGGTGCACTCTCGCCGCCGGTGAGCACGAGCGCCGGCTGCCGCACCTCGTCGAGGAACGCCGGGATGCCCTCGCCCGTCGCGCTGAGCGCCAGCTCGTACGGCAGGGTGTGCGCCATCGCCGTCATCGCAGCCCAGCCGGGCCCGACGGCCATGCCGTCGACGACGGGCGCCGGCACGCCGACGGCGCCGGTGAGGAATGCGCGCGTCGCGGCATCCGCATCCCCGGCGTCGAGGGCGGCGGCGACCCGTTCCGGGGTGTCGTCCGGCATCGGTTCTGCGCGGTACGGCACCTCGTAGACGGCGACCGAGGTCGCCTCGGGCAGGGCGCGGGCCGCGTGCAGGGCCAGCCCGGCGCCCGAGGAATGGCCGAAGAGGGCGGCGGATCCACCCCCGGCACCCGGGTCTGCGATGAGGGCCGCGACGTCCTCCACCTCGCGGTCGACCGACCACGGGCCCGCCTCGGTGCTCGCCCCGCGGCCGCGCCGGTCGAAGACGACGGCGGCGAAGCCGGCGAGGGCGAGCATGTCGCCGACGCCGCGGACGCTGTCGCGGTCGTTGAACGCACCGCCCATGAGGATGACGGCGGGGCCGTCGCCGATGCGCTCGTAGCCGATGCGCGATCCATCGGCGGAAATCGTCTCGGGCATGGATGCCCTCCTTCAGCCGTAGCGGTAGAAGCCCTCGCCGGTGGCGACGCCGAGCTTGCCCCGGTCGATGTACTGCTCCTTCAGGAGCTTCGCGAAGGCCTGCTGCTTCGGCCCGCCCATCGCGGAGATGTTGTACGCGGTCGTCAGCCCGACGACGTCGAAGATCTGGAACGGGCCGGCCGGGGCGCCGGTGCCGATCCGCCACGTCTTGTCGATCGTCTCCGGCTCGGCGATGCCGTCGACGAGCAGGTCGCTCGCCGCGGTCAGCAGCGGCACCAGCAGGGAGTTCAGCAGGTAGCCGGCCTTCTCCTTCTTGATCTCGATCGGCACCATCCCGGTCGATTCGGCGAAGGCGACGACCTGCCGGTACACCGCCGGGTCGGTCTGCTCGGTGCCCATGATCTCGGCCGTGTTGTGCTCCCACACGTGGTTCGCGTAGTGCAGGGCGAGGAAGCGGTCGGGCCGCCCGGTCGCCGGCGCGAGCTGCGAGGGCAGCAGCGTCGAGGAGTTCGTCGCGAACACCGTCTTCTCGGGGGCGACCTTCGCGAGCCGTTCGTAGGTGTCGCGTTTGATGTCCGGGTTCTCGGGCACGGCCTCGATGACGAGGTCGGCGTCCTTCACGGCGTCGGCCAGATCGCTCGACAGGCGGATGCGGGCGAGTGCGGCATCCGCCCCGCCGTCCGCGGCGCCGTCGACCTCGACCCGGTACGTCTCGGCGAGCTTCGCGAAGCGGACCTCGGCGGCGGCGAGCGCCTCGTCGCCGATGTCGTAGGCGACGACGGGATGCCCGTGGTACGCGGTCTGGAAGGCGATCTGCGAACCGAGCACGCCGGTGCCGAGCACGGTCACGTTCTGCAGTGCGGTCATGGTGTCCCCCTTCGTTTCATCGTGTCACGGTGCGGTGCGCCCGGCTACTGCCGATCCTGCGGCCTCGCCCGGCCGAGCACGGCCGAGCACGGCCCGCACGGAGGCTTCCGGCTGGAGCTGCAAACGCCAACCGCACCCCGAAGGCGTGAAGAGCCGGGTAACCTCAGGGAATGGAAATCCTCGAAGTCTCGCCAGAGGACGCAGTCGGCGCACCCGACGTGCCTGCCGGCTATCGAGTGCGAATCTGGGTACCGCCGGTCCATCGGGAGTATTCGTGGCATGTGGAGGAATTCGACCTAATCGGCGTCACCGAGGCTACCGAGGCCATCGAATGGGCGGGAGTACGAGCCGAGGGGCGTTGGCATGAGGTTTTTGTCATGTGGGTGGACAGTGCGCTTGACGGTACTGGCCGAGCCGTGCAGCGATCAAGATTCATTCGCCTTTCTGGGAAATCGCCAGAAATCGCCGCTTCTGAGACGATCATTCTGTCATATTGATGGCTCTTCGGACATCTGGTGAGGCCATGGGGTGAGGCCGCTTGCGGCGAGGGGATTCTGCGCTTCATCCAAGAGAGACCTCGACTTGCTCAACGCTGCCTTCGGGCCGCCGGATCTGACGGTCTTCGCCCGCCTCGACGAACTCGGCCTGATCGCGGTCGGGTTGACGATGGGACCTGACCAAGCGGTGCCGGTGTGCCGGGTCGCCCCACCCTGTGAACGCCCGAGGCGAACGGGTCCCTCCGTTGAGCCGTCAATTCTGAAAGGAGAAGGTCTCGGTGATGCTGCTCGATACTGCTGCGCCGGCCGGTGAGTCAAGCACATCCGGGGGCAAGAGTGCTGCGCCGCATGCGACGGGCTTCCATGGTGAATAGATGGTGTTGGCGGTATAGCGAGGATTGACGCCGACTGGAGCGTGGATGGTGTAGCTCACACGTGTTCGAAACGTCCCAGGGCCATTGGAGCAGCTAGTGGCAGCATTTGTGTTCTCGTAGGTTGAATTGAAGTAATCATGTGGAGTTCCGCCCCAAACTTCTCCAGTTGACTTCTCGAGATATGTCCTGACGTAGATCTCATCCATCACGAGGGAGCAAGAGACCGTGCCCACGGAGTTGATGCTCCCGCTCACATGAACCGATGCATGGTGCGAGAGCCACGGTAGGGGGGTCCTGTCGCCTGCTCAATACCCCCAAACGGGTGTAGTACGTTCGTCAAGTTACCGGAGCCCGGCCGAGCACGGCCCGTACGGAGGCCTCCGGCCGCAGGTCGAGGCGCCGCAGCAGTTGCGCGTTCAGGGCGACGACGATGGTCGACAGGCTCATCAGGATCGCCCCGACCGACATCGGCAGCACGAAGCCGACGGGTGCGAGCACGCCGGCCGCCAGCGGCACCGAGACGAGGTTGTAGCCGGCCGCCCACCACAGGTTCTGCAGCATCTTGCGGTACGTGGCGCGCGAGAGCTCGATGACCGAGACGACCGAGCGCGGGTCGGAGCTTGCGAGCACGACGCCCGCCGACGCGATCGCGACATCGGTGCCGGCGCCGATCGCGATGCCGACGTCGGCCTGCGCGAGGGCGGGGGCGTCGTTCACGCCGTCGCCGACCATCGCGACCGTGCGGCCCTCGCCCTGCAGCTCGCGCACCTTCGCCGCCTTATCCTCGGGCCGCACCTCGGCGAAGACGCGGTCGATGCCGAGGTCGGCGGCGACGGCCCTCGCGACGGGTTCGGCGTCGCCGGTGATCATGACGACCTGCCGGTCGAGGGCGTGCAGGGCATCCACTGCGTCGCGGGACTCGGGGCGGACCTCGTCGGCGAGCGCGAGCGCGCCGGCCACGCGTTCGCCTGCGAGCACGTGCAGCACGGTCGCGCCGGCCTCGGCCCAGGGTGTGGATGCCGGAAGCGCCGCCAGCCCGGCATCCGCCAGCAGCCGGGGGCCGCCGACGCGCACGCGCGTGCCGTCGACGTCGGCCGTGACGCCGACCGCGGCGGATGCCTCGAACCCGCTCGCGTGCGGGACGCGGATGCCGCGGCGTTCGGCTTCGGCGACGATCGCCTTGGCGAGCGGATGCTCGCTGTCGGCTTCGGCGCCGGCGGCGAGGGCCAGCACGGCGTCGAGCTCGAACCCGTCGGCGGCCGCAGCCTCGGTGACGGCCGGCTCGCCCTTGGTGAGGGTGCCCGTCTTGTCGAAGAGGATCGTGTCGACCGTGCGCATCGTCTCGAGCGCGAGACGGTCGGTGATGAGCACCCCGCCCTTCGCGGCGCGTTCGGTGGCGATCTGCACGACGAGCGGGATCGCGAGACCGAGCGCGTGCGGGCAGGCGATGACGAGCACCGTGATGGTGCGGGTGACGGCGTCGTCGGGGCTGCCGAGCAGCGTCCACACGATCGCCGTGGCGACGCCCGCGCCGAGGGCGAACCAGAACAGCCAGCCGGCGGCGGTGTCGGCGAGGCGCTGGGCGCGCGAACTCGACGACTGGGCTTCGGCGACGAGGCGCTGGATGCCGGCGAGCGCCGTGTCATCGCCGACGGCCGTGACCCGCACCCGGATCGCCGTGTCGGTCGCGACGGTTCCGGCGACGACGTGCTCGCCGGGGCCGCGTTCGACGGCGCGCGACTCGCCCGTGATCATCGACTCGTCGAGGGCGGCCGTGCCCTCGGTGATCTCGCCGTCGGCGGGCACCCGGCCGCCGGGCCGGACGATGACGACGTCGCCGGCGGCGAGTTCGGCCGGCGCCACCCGCTCGGTGCGCGGACCATCGGCGGAGCCCGCGGCATCCACCACCCGCTCCGCCTCGTCGGGCAGCAGCGCCGCGAGCGCATCGAGCGCGCTGGAGGCCTGCATGACGGACTTCATCTCGATCCAGTGCCCGAGCAGCATGATGACGATGAGGAGCGCGAGCTCCCACCAGAAGTCGAGGTGGTGGTCGAGGATGCCGAGGCTCGCTCCGAGCGACGCGAAATACGCGACTGTGATCGCCAGGCCGATGAGCAGCATCATGCCCGGTTTGCGGGCCTTCAGTTCGCCCCAGGCGCCGGTGAGGAACGGGGCGCCGCCCCACACGTACATGACCGTGCCGAGCACGGGGGAGATCCAAGGCACGATGCCGTCGTGCGGCAGCGGGTAGCCGAGGATCAACGCGAACATGGGGCTCAGCGCGATCGTCGGGATCGCGATGACGAGCATGATCCAGAACAGGCGGCGGTACCGGGCGACGTGGTCGCCGCGGCCGGCGTGGTTCGCGTGGGCGGCGTGTTCGTGACCGGTGTGGTCGCCGTGTGCGTGGCCGGCGTGCGCTTCGCCCCCGCGATGCTCGTGCTGCTCGTCGCGAGTCATGCTCACGATCCTCCTCCTTCGTCGGCCTATTCGCGATAATACCCCCTAGGGGTATTAGTGCCAACGGAGGCGCGCGCATCCGTATTCCCGGAAGCGGTTCAATCCGCGGCGAGCCGCATGAGCAGTCGGGCGACGCCGAAACGCGTCCGCCCGAGCGGGGTCCGTGGGCCGTAGTCGAGCCGCTCGGCACGGGGCTGTGCTGATTCCCGTTACGGAAGGGTCGGTGCGGGGTACGCGCCCCATCCGCCGTCACCGGAGTCTTCGGACTCCGCGCCGGCCATCTGCCTCTGAATGTACGCGCCGAGGTACGGCAATGAGAACGAAACGAAGCCGTGCCCGTCCGGCCGCACGTACCCGCTGTTGATGAGGCGTTGCTTGTAGACCTGCACGTACTGGGGGGATACGCCCATCCGCTTGACGATGTCGGCGACTCTGGTGCGGTCGTCGTCTTCGGCCATCGCCTGCAGGAACTCCTGGTCCCGATCCGAGAGGTCGCGATAGACGCGGCTGATCACACGGTCTTCCACCGCTCGAATCGCCTTCGTGTGGGCAACGGTGGCGTCTTCGAGCGTGATCCGGGGTGCTGTGCCGTTATTCCGCCAGGCATAGTCGCCTGCCAGCTGCACCAGGTACGGGTACCCCTGTGAGAGGGCGACGAGCAGATTGAGCGCATCGTCTTCGATTTCACGCCCGCCGATGCGTGCGGTGTCGACGAAGACACGCCGCGTCTCATGGGCGCTCAGTCGCTGGAACTGCACCTCCCGTGAGCGGCGCAGAAAGGTGACGTGTTCTTGTTCGAGCAATGCGTCGAGGCTGACTTTCACGCCGGCGAATACGACCATGACCTGCGCCCCGTCCGTCAGGGCGTGCGAAACCTGGAGTGCGAACTTCGAAAGCTCCCGCAAGCGGACCTTGGAGGAAGATACCTCGTCGATGGTGATCAGGATTCCGCGCTGCCCGAGTGCCTCGGAGAGAGCGACCAGGTCAGTGCGCAACTGCGGTTTCACCTCCCGGTGCCGGTCGACATATTCGATCTGCGCATTGAACTGCCAGATGCCGAGCGAGATCAGACGCGAACGGATATCCGGCTCCAACTCATTGAGGGCACCCGGGATCGCCGAGTCCATCAGTCGTCCCATGAGGCCGGCGCTCGCGTCGTCCGAGATGACCACCCAGCCGGAGGCGCGGGCGTCGTCCTGCAGGGTCGTCAGAAAGGACGTCTTGCCGGAGCCTCGCAGACCGGACGCGAGGACGGAATGGTTCTCACCGAAGTCGAGTGTTTCGAAGACCTCGCGGAGCTCATCGAGTTCGGTCAGATGCCCGCCGAAGACGACGGGTTTCCTGCCGTATCCTGGCGTGAACGGGCTTGGAGCACTGCCCACCTGCTGCCTCCGAATCGTATTTATTCTGTTTATTTCGGTTCAGCGTAGCGAGCGGCACGAACGCGGTCAATGCTGCGTTCACGCTTCTGAGACGGGTCGATTCGGCGGCTGCGATGCGACGTGCGGGGGAGAATGGATGCCGTGCCCGCCCCCGCTTCCGCTGCGTCCCGACTCGCGGCGGCGACGGCGGCGAACCTGCCGGCGCGACTCGCGCGGACCGGGCTCGTGCTCGACGACGCGCAGGCGGCGGCGGTCGACCGGTTGACCGCGCCCGGCATCCACTCGGGGAGCTATCTGCACGGCCCCGTCGGCCGGGGCAAGACGGTCATCGCCGACGCGTACTTCGCCGCGATCCCCACCCGCGCGAAGCGGCGCGTGCACGTGCACGCGTTCTTCCGCGAACTGCACGCGCGCCTGTTCCGGTCGCGGCGGCCGCTCGATCGGGTGCTTCGGATGATGCTCGGCGGGTCGCGGGCGGTCATGTTCGACGAGTTCCACGTGCACGACGTCGCCGACGCCGTCTACCTCACCCGGCTGCTCGAACTCCTCGTCGAACGCGACGTCCTCGTCGTCGCGACTTCGAACTATGCGCCGGCCGAGCTCTTGCCCGATCCGCTGTTCCACGACCGCTTCGTTCCGGCGATCCGCCTCATCGAAACGGAATTCGACGTCATCGACCTCGGCGAGGGCATCGACTACCGCACCCTCGGCGGCGACGGAACCGGCTTCGCGGCCGGCGCGTGGGTCGTCGACGCGGGGGTCACGGTCGCGGCGGCATCCGCACGCCTCGTCGTGAACGGCTTGCCGGTGGATGCCATCCGCGTCGAGCCCGGACGGGCGGTCTTCACCTTCGACGACCTCTGTCGGCGGCCCCTCGGTACCCGCGAATACCTCGAACTCGCCCGCCGGTTCGCACGCATCGAGCTCATCGGCGTGCCCGACCTCGCCCGCGCCGACCGCGAAGCCGCCCAGCGCTTCGCCGACCTCGTCGACGTGCTCCACGACGGCGCCGTGCCCACCCGCATCACCTCGGCCGCCGGCCCCGAACGCCTCCTCGACGCCGCCTTCGTGCCGCGGGATGCCGCCCGCACCGTCAGCCGCCTGTCGCTGCTGCCGGCGCAGCCGCCCGCCGCGGGCTGAGCGAGCGCCCGCTGAGCGGCGCTTGCGCGCGGCACTAGCCGCGCTCGGCGAGCGACCGGTGCGGGCGCGGAGCTGGCTTGGGGGAGGGCGGCGTCCGAGGGGCGACGCCGGCCGCTGGGGTCAGCTCTCGCCGTCCGCCTGCCAGAGCCACTCGCCGCGCTCGACCCAATCGCCCTCGGGGGCACGCTCCGAGAATGCGAACACGCCACCGCCCGGCATCTCGACGGTGAACGGCGTTTCGGGGCTGCAAGCGGCCTCGATCGCGTCGGCCTCGATGACGAGGCACAGTGATTCCCGGTCCCCCTCGACCAGGAAGACGCGGGTCGTGTCATCCGACCACAGCAGGCGCGAACTGGCGGCATCGATGCCCTCGGAGAGTGCTTCTTCATATCCGGCCGGCAGGGCATCGTCATCTCCGCGCGGGCCGTCGAACGCCGGCGGCTGTGCGGCCGCGCACGAAGCCAGGGCGAAGATGCCGAGAAACGCGACCGCGGCGGCTGCTGCGCGAGGGACTGCTCGTCGTGGGCGGGGCATCTCTCTCCGTTCGTCGGGGCGCCGTCGGCGCGGAAGGCGGCTCGCATGCACTGAACCACACGGCGACGCACCGGCGCAACCACGGCGGAGGGCGACTCAGGCGCGGGGCTCCACGGGGGCGGCAGGGAGGCCGTCGGGGCGGCCTCGATCACTCCGGCGTCGATCTCGGCCTGTGGCGTCGGAGCGGGCACCGGAGGCCGGGTCGCGCGCGGCGCGGCGCTTGAATCGAGCGGCCGGCCGTGCGTGAAACGGCATCCGCACGCCTCGTCGTGAACGGCTTGCCGGTGGATGCCATCCGCGCCGAGCCCGGACGGGCGGTCTTCACCTTCGACGACCTCTGCCGGCGGCCCCTCGGTACCCGCGAATACCTCGAACTCGCCCGCCGGTTCGCACGCATCGAGCTCATCGGCGTGCCCGACCTCTCCCGCGCCGATCGCGAAGCCGCCCAGCGCTTCGCCGACCTCGTCGACGTGCTCCACGACGGCGCCGTGCCCACCCGCATCACCTCGGCCGCCGGCCCCGAACGCCTCCTCGACGCCGCCTTCGTGCCGCGGGATGCCGCCCGCACCGTCAGCCGCCTGTCGCTGCTGCCGGCGCTGTCGCCGCCCGCTGACCGCCCGCCCGCTGAGTGGAGTCTTCTGCCGGTGCGGCCGAGCGTCGACCTGTAGGGTGTCCATCCGTGAGATGAAGTCACGTCCAAATGTTAGACGAAATGTCGTCCGTTTGTTAGATTCAGAACATGGTCTATACCCGACGGATTCTGGATCAGACCCTGGACGACTTGATGCCGGGACTTGCCGCGATCGCACTGGAGGGGGCCAAGGGTGTCGGGAAGACAGCGACCGCACTCCAACGCGCGAGCACCGTGTATTCGCTCGATGATCCGTTCGAGCGTACGACCATCGAAGCCGATCTGAGTCTGATCGAGCATGCGCCAGCCCCTGTCTTCATCGATGAGTGGCAGCTATATCCGCCGGTGTGGGACCGAGTGCGACGCGCTGTAGACGCCGACAACTCCGGGGGACGATTCCTGCTTGCCGGCTCTGCAGATGTTGCACCCGGCACGCGCATCCACTCCGGAGCGGGCCGCATCGTGAGCCTGGTGATGCGCCCACTGTCCTTCGCCGAACGGGGCCTTGCAGAACCGACGGTTTCGCTGTCGGCTCTTCTCGAAGGACGCGAGCAACGGATCTCGGGTGAGACCTCGCTCACGCTCGCGGACTACACCGAGGAGATCCTTCGCTCAGGATTCCCTGGCATCCGTGACCTACCGGAACGACTCAGAGTCCAGCAGCTCGACAGCTATCTGACCCGAATCGTCGATCACGAACTCCCTGAAAACGGCATGCTTGTGCGGCATCCCGCGGCTCTTCGAGCCTGGCTCGCCGCATACGGGGCGGCAACGGCCACAGATGCGTCGTACACAGCGATCCTCGATGCGGCGACGCCGGGTGAAGCCGAGAAACCGGCCAGACAAACGATCGCGAGCTATCGGGAGCATCTCAGCAGGATTTTCGTACTCGACCCGATCGAGGCGTGGGTTCCGGTGCTTGCGCCACTGAGACGGTTGACGAAGAGCTCGAAGCACTTCCTCGTGGACACGGCGCTCGCGGCCCGACTCACCGGGGTGGACCGTGACGATCTGTTGCACGGTAAAGGCCCGCGGATCGGGGCAGGTGCCGACACGTGGCTCGGGTCCTTGTTCGAGTCCTTGGCGGCTCAGTCGGTGCGGGTCTACGCAGACGCCGCGCAGGCATCTGTCGGTCACCTGCGAACCAAGAACACGGAACACGAAATCGACCTCATCGTGTACCGCGGGATGCAACGCACCGTTGCTATCGAGGTGAAGCTAAAGGGAGCGGCAGATGATCGCGACGTGCGACACCTCAACTGGTTGAAAGACCAACTCGGGGATCGCATCACCGATCGACTCGTCATCACGACGGGCCGGTTCGCCTACCGGCGACCGGATGGCGTCGCCGTGGTGCCGCTTGCGCTTCTGGGACCGTGAACACTCCCGGCGTCGATCTCGGCCTGTGGCGTCGGAGCGGGCACCGGAGGCCGGGTCGCGCGCGGCGCGGCGCTTGAGCGGCGGGCGCCGCCCCAGCAGACTGGGAAGGTGGCGCGCGAGGGGAACGCACGGCCGCATCCGTCGGGGGCGGATGCCGGCGGCGGTGTGCCCGCAGGCGGGGCACCGCCAGGCGCAGCGCCCGACCCCTCCGTGCCCGACCCCTCCGTGCTCGACGCGGAGGAGGTCGCCCGGGCGCACCGCGTCGATCCGGCCGCCGGTCTGAGCGACGCCGAGGCATCCGCACGCCTCGTCGAGCACGGGCCCAACGAATTGCGGGCCGCCCGCACGCATCCGCTCTGGAAGCGCATCGTCGCCCAGTTCGCCGATCCGCTCATCATCCTGCTGCTCGCCGCCGTCGTGATCTCGATCGCCGCCTGGATCATCGAAGGCGCCCACGGCGCCCCCGTCGACGCGATCGTCATCGCCGTCATCATCGTCGCCAACGCCGTGCTCGGCCTCGTGCAGGAGGCCCGCGCCGAGCATGCCGTCGCCGCGCTCGCCGAGATGACCGAAGCCCGATCCCAGGTGTTGCGGGCCGGTCGCATCGTCACCGTCCCCGCCGCCGAACTCGTGCCGGGCGACGTGCTCGTCCTCGCCGAAGGCGACCAGGTCGGCGCCGACGGGCGGCTGCTGCGCGCGAACTCGCTGCACATCGCCGAGGCCTCGCTCACGGGTGAGAGCCAGCCCGTCGAGAAGGATGCGGCGACGCTGAGCGCACCGGCATCCATCGGCGACCGGAACGACATGGTCTTCAAAGGCACCGCCGTCACCCGCGGAACCGGCCGGGCGATCGTCACCGCGACCGGCATGCGCACCGAGATGGGCGCCATCGCGACCATGCTCGACGAGACCGAATCCGAGGCGTCGCCGCTGCAGACCGAGGTCGGGCGGCTCGGGCGGATGCTCGGGCGCGTCGTCATCGTCATCGCCCTCGTCGTCATGGTCACCCTCGCGCTCGTCGAGGGCATCCACTCGCTCGCCGACGTCGTCACGATCCTGCTGCTCGGCGTCTCCCTCGCCGTCGCCGCCGTGCCCGAGGGGCTGCCGGCGGTCTTGTCGGTCGTCCTCGCTCTCGGCGTGCAGCGGATGGCGAAGCGGAACGCCGTCGTCAAATCACTCTCGAGCGTCGAGACGCTCGGTTCGGCATCGGTCATCTGCACCGACAAGACCGGCACCCTGACCCAGAACCAGATGACGATCGAACGCGTCGTCACCGCGAGCGGAACCGTCGAGCTCGGCGGCGTGGGCTACCGCCCCGTCGGGTCCGCGACGGTCGGCGGGCGGCCGCTCGAGGCCGGGCCGCTGCGTGAGGAGGCCGAGCTCGTGCTCGGCGCCGGATCGCTCGCCAACGACGCCCAGCTCGCCGAGGTCGACGGCACCTGGCGCATCGAGGGCGACCCGACGGAGGCCGCGTTCCTCGTCGCCGCTCGCAAACTCGACGGGGTGCCCGAGCGGGCGGCCGGCTTCGAACGCACCGGCGAGGTGCCGTTCAGCTCCGAACGCAAGATGATGTCGACCGTGCACCGCCGGGGCGACGGCACCGCCTACGTCCTCAGCAAGGGCGCCCCCGACGTGCTCCTCGGCCGGTGCACCCGCGTGCGGGTCGGCGACGGCAGCGCCGTGCTCGACGACGCCGGCCGCGAGCGGATCCTCGGCGAGGTCGAGGCGCTCTCGGCCAACGCGTTCCGCACGCTCGGGGTCGCCTACCGCGAGGCGCCCGAGTTCGATGCGGTGCCGGCGGTCTCGGGGGTGGATGCCGGTCGCGCGGCCGCCCCGGAAGACGGCGCCACGGCATCCGCTGCGGGGCAGCCGGGCCGCGCCGCGGCATCCGCACCCGACGACGTCGACGAAACCCACGAACGCGACCTCGTCTTCGCCGGCGTCGTCGGCATCATCGACCCGCCCCGCCCCGAGGTGCGGCCGGCCGTCGCCGAAGCGCACGCCGCCGGCATCCGCATCATCATGATCACCGGCGACCACCCCGCCACCGCGGCGCGCATCGCCGCCGACCTCGGCATCATCGAACCCGGCGGGCCGGCCCGCACCGGCGCCGAGCTCGACGCGATGGACGACCGGGAGTTCCGGGATGCCGTGCGGAACGTCTCCGTCTTCGCGCGCGTCTCGCCCGCGCACAAACTGCGCATCGTCGACGTGCTGCAGGCCGACGGGCAGGTCGTCGCGATGACCGGCGACGGCGTGAACGACGCGCCCGCGCTGAAATCCGCCGACATCGGCATCGCGATGGGCATCACCGGAACCGAGGTCACGAAGGAGGCGGCGCGCATGGTGCTCGCCGACGACGACTTCGCGACCATCGTCGAGGCCGTGCGCGAGGGCCGGGTCATCTTCGACAACATCCGCAAATTCCTGCGCTACCTGCTGTATTCCAACATGGGCGAGGTGCTCACCGTGTTCCTCGGCGTCGTGTTCGCCGGTGTGCTCGGTCTCTCGCAGGCATCCGGCGACGCGATCGTCGTGCCGCTGCTGGCGACGCAGATCCTGTGGATCAACCTCGTCACCGACTCGGCGCCCGCGCTCGCGATGGGCGTCGACCCCGAGATCGACGACGTCATGGCCAGGCCGCCCCGCGGCATCCACGACCGCGTCATCGACGGCCGGATGTGGGCCGGCATCGCCTCGACGGGGCTCACGATGTCGATCGCGACGCTGCTCGTCATCGACGTGTTCCTGCCCGGCGGGCTCATCCCGGGCGGCACCGACGGCATCGACGTCGCGCGCACCGCCGGCTTCACGACCCTCGTCTTCATGGCGTTGCTCGCACCGTTCAACGCCCGGTCGGAATACTCCAGTGCGTTCCGAGGGCTGCTTTCGAACCGGTGGCTGCTCGCCGCCGTCGGCCTCGGCATCGTGCTGCAGGTGCTCGTCGTCACCCTGCCGCCGCTGCAGACCGCATTCGGCACCGCACCGCTCGACTGGGCGCACTGGCTCGTCGCGATCACCGCGGCGACCCTCGTCATCTGGGTCGAGGAGCTGCGGAAGGCGTGGATGCGGTGGCGGCGGTCTTCGCGGCGTAAGTGATCGTTCGGGGGTCGTTGGTATCACTTCGCTGTGGGGGCGGCCGCGGACGGCGGTGCGGGTGATCGCGCTAGCGTCGGGGGATGGGCACCGCCGAAGACGGGGCGCCGCGGGCGCCGTTGCACGATGATCCGCTCTGGCCGCGGGCGGGTGGATGGCCGCCGCCGGGCGGTTCGCGGGCGGCGCTCGCCCTGCTCGGAGTGCCGACCTGGCGCACCTCGCTGTCGCCGACCGGCGCCCATGCGACGCCCGCGGCGGTGCGGGATGCGCTGCGGCGGTACAGTCCGGCGCTCATGCCCGACGCGGGTGCGGATGCGCGGCGGGGGCCGGGCGGTGCGGCCGGGCACGGCGGCCGCGGCGTCGTCGACCTCGGGCTCCTGCCCGTCGTGGATGCCGGCGATGTCGCCGACCCCGACGGCGCCGCAGGCGAGGCGCGCACGCGCGCGGCCGTCGAGGCGGCGCTCGCCGCCGCGGAGAGGCTGATCGCGGTCGGCGGCGACAACTCGCTGACGGTGCCGGTCGCGCTCGGGGCGTGGGCGGCGTGGACGGCGGGCGTGGGATCGCAGGGCGCGGTCCCGGCGGGGGATCGCGCCACGGCATCCGCTGCGCCGGGAGACGATCGCGCCCCGGCATCCACCGCCGGGCAGGACGACCGCGCCGCGGCATCCACCGCCGGCCTCATCACGATCGACGCGCATTTCGACCTGCGCGACGGCGTCTCCAACGGCTCGCCCGTGCGGCGGCTGCTCGAGGCGGGGCTGGACGGACGCCGGGTCGTGCAGATCGGCATCCAGGATTTCGCGAATTCGGCCGAGTATGCGGCCAGGGCGGCGGATGCCGGCATCACCGTCGTCCACCGCGACGCGCTGCACCGCCGCCCGCCCGCCGACGTCATGGCCGAGGCGCTCGAGATCGCCGGGGCGGCCGGCGGCCCGGTGCACCTGGACATCGATGTGGATGCGTGCGACCGTTCCGTCGCGCCGGGCTGCCCGGCGTCGGTGCCCGGCGGTCTCGCCGCGTGGGAGTTGCGTGCACTCGTGCGCGCGGCCGCCGCCGACCGGCGGGTGAGGTCGGCCGATATCGCCGAAGTGGATGCCATGGCCGACGCCCCCGACGGGCGCACCGTGCGCCTGGCCGCTCTCTGCGTGCTCGAGTTCGCGGCCGGCATCGCAGGCATCGCAGGCATCGCCGACTGAGCCGCCTCGCCGACCGGAGGCGCTGCCCGCCCGCGCGCCCGCGCCGGCCTGGCCCGGCGAGATGACGCAAACGGCTGCTCGCATCGCCGGTGAACCGCACTTCGCGTCACCTCGCCGGCCGGAGGCGCCGCCCGCCCGCGCGCGCCGCCCTGGCCCGGCGAGATGACGCAAACGGCTGCTTGCATCGCCGGTGAACCGCACTTCGCGTCACCTCGCCGCCCGGAGGCGCTGCCTGCCTGCCCGCCCGCGCCCCGCGGCGCCCACCCCGTTTCACAGGGGATTCGCCAGAACTGAGGGGGCGGATGCCGGGTCCGTCGCGTACAGTGACGGGACCTGCAGCGGAAACCGGGCACAATGCGAACCGGAATCCGCAGGGCGCATCCGGTGGGGGCCGGAGAAGGGGGACGGGCTCATGAGCGGAGTGCGTGACGACGTCATCGGGGCGCCGTGCTGGACCGACCTGGGCACGAGCGACCTCGCCAAGGCGGTGCATTTCTACACGGAGCTCTTCGGCTGGCAGGCCGACCGGGGCGATGAGGATCTCGCGGGCGGATACGTCACCTTCCGCTCGGGCGGGGCGCGTGTGGCCGGCGCCGTGCAGTACGACGCGAGCGCCCATGCGCCGGATGCCTGGAACGTCTACCTGCGCACCGATGACGCCGACACGACGCATGAGCGCATCGCCGAGGCCGGCGGGGTCAACACGGCCGGCCCGAGCGAGATCGGCAGCACCGGTGTGGCGGGTCTGGCCGAGGATGTCGGCGGGGCGCAGGTCGGCTACTGGGAGCCGGATGCCTTCGCCGGGTTCACCGAGCTCGCCGAGCCGGGCGAGGCGGCCTGGTTCGAGTTGTACACGCGCGACTTCGAGCGCGCCGTCGAGTTCTACGAGCGCGCGTTCGACTGGCACACGGAGCGCATCGGCGACGACGACGTGTTCCGGTACGCGGTGCTGAGCGACGGCGGCGAACGCCTCGCGGGCATCATGGATGCGTCGCGGTGGATGCCGCATGAGATCCCCTCCCACTGGGAGGTGTACTTCGACACCGCCGATGTGGATGCGGCCGTCGGCCGGGTCGAAGAGCTCGGCGGCACGGTGCTCGCCCAGCCGGAGGCGTCGACGCAGGGCCGCACCGCGTGGGTCACCGATCCCACGGGGGCATCGTTCCGGCTCATCGACCCGCGCACGATCGAGCCGCACGACGGCGACCCGGTCGACGCCGATTCGCAGAGGGCTTCGGGTGAGGGCATGCCTGAAGTCGAATAGACGGGGAGCCGGATGATGAGCTCGGACGACCCGAACCACATCGTCCGGCCCCCTCCGACCGCCGAGGGGCGGCGCTCCTCCCACCCCGGTGCCGTCCCTCGGCATCCACCGTCGTGTTCGCGAGTGGATGCCCCGGCGCGCCGGCCTCGCGGAACCAGGTCAGACGGGCACGCCGCCGATCCACACCGTGTCGACGAGCGGCACCCCGGGCCGGTAGGCGAGATGCACATACGACGGCGCCCGAAGCCGCACGAGGTCGGCGCGGGAACCCGGCCGCAGCACGCCCACGTCGTCGCGGCGCAGCGCCCGCGCCCCGCCGGCGGTCGCCGCCCGCACCGCCTCGGCCGGGGTCAGCCCCATATCGCGCACCGCGACGGCGATGCAGAACGCCATCGAACTCGTGAAGCTCGACCCCGGATTGCAGTCGCTTGCGAGGGCGACTGTCGCGCCGGCATCCACGAGCCGCCGGCCCGAAGGGTACGGCTGCCGGGTCGAGAACTCGACCCCGGGCAGCAGCGTCGCGACCGTGTCGGAGCCGGCGAGGGCGGCCACATCCGCATCGGTGAGGAAGGTGCAGTGGTCCACGGAGGCCGCACCGAGCTCCACGGCGAGCCGCACCCCCTCGCCCGGCCCGAGCTGGCCGGCGTGCACGCGCACCCCGAGCCCCGCATCCGCCCCCGCCTGCAGCACCCGCCGCGACTGCCCCACGGTGAACGCGCCGCGCTCGCAGAAGACGTCGATCCAGCGCGCGAACGGGGCGCACGCCGTCAGCATGGGCCCGATGACGCGCTCGACATAGGCGTCGGCATCGCCGTCGAACTCGGGCGGCACGACGTGCGCGCCGAGGAACGTGACCTCGGCGGTGACCTCCCGGGCGAGGCGGACGAGCCGCTCCTCCTCGGCGACGCCCAGGCCGTACCCCGATTTCACCTCGAACGTCGTCGTGCCCTGCGCGTGCAATTCGCGCACGAAGCCGGCCAGGCGCGAACGCAACTCGGCGTCGGAGGCCGCGCGCGTGGCGGCGACGGTGGTGCGGATGCCGCCCGCGGTGTACGGGCGGCCCGCCATGCGCGCCTCGAACTCCGCCGAACGGTCGCCGGCGAACACGAGATGCGTGTGACTGTCGACGAAGCCCGGGATGACGGCGGAGCCGCCGGCATCCACCGCGGAATCGGCGGCCGGGGCCCGGGCGGCCGGCCCGGCCCACGCGACCCGCTCGCCCTCGATGAGCACGGCCGCGTCGCGCACGAGGCCGAGCGGGCCGGGCTCCGCACCGGGCGTCGACGGCTCGTTCGTGACGAGCTCGCCGATGCCGGTGACGAGGAGGCTCATCGTCCCTCCATCGGCAGCCGCACCCCGCGCTCGCGGGCGACGTCGACGGCGCGCGCGTAGCCGGCGTCGGCGTGGCGCATGACGCCCGTGCCCGGGTCGTTCACGAGCACGCGGGCGATCTTCTCGGCCGCGAGCGGCGTGCCGTCGGCGACGACGACCTGCCCGGCGTGGATCGACCGGCCGATGCCGACGCCGCCGCCGTGGTGGATCGACACCCATGTCGCCCCCGAGGCGGTGTTCAGCAGGGCGTTCAGCAGCGGCCAGTCGGCGATCGCATCCGAACCGTCGGCCATCGCCTCGGTCTCGCGGTAGGGCGAGGCGACGCTGCCCGAGTCGAGGTGGTCGCGGCCGATCACGACCGGCGCGCTGAGCTCGCCCGAGGCGACCATCTCGTTGAACCGCAGCCCCGCGAGGTGTCGTTCGCCGTAGCCGAGCCAGCAGATCCGCGCCGGCAGCCCCTCGAAGCGCACCTTCTCGCCGGCCTGCTCGATCCACCGGCGAAGCTTCGCATCGTGCGGGAACAGCTCGAGGATGGCCCGGTCGGTCGCGGCGATATCGGCGGGGTCGCCCGACAAGGCCGCCCAGCGGAACGGCCCCTTGCCCTCGGCGAACAGGGGCCGGATGTACGCGGGCACGAAGCCGGGGAACGCGAAGGCGCGCTCGTGCGCGAGCCCGCCGAGCTCGGCCTCGCGGCGGATCGAGTTGCCGTAGTCGAAGACGGCCGCCCCGGCATCCCGGAACCCCGCCATCGCCTCGACGTGCCGCGCCATCGACGCCCGGGCGCGGGCCGTGAAGTCCTCGGGTGCGGATGCCGCCAGTTCCGCCCATTCGCCGACCGGCACCCCCTCGGGCAGGTACGAGAGCGGGTCGTGGGCGCTCGTCTGATCGGTGACGACATCCACCGGCACGCCCCGGGCGAGCAGTTCGGGGAACACGCTCGCCGCATTGCCGACGACGCCGACGCTCAGCGCCCGGCCCTCCGCCTTCGCCGCGAGCACCCGCTCGAGCCCCTCCTCGAGCGAAGCGGCGAGCTCGTCGAGGTAGCCGTGCGCGACCCGGCGCTCGAGGCGCGAGGCATCCACGTCGACGATGAGCACCGCACCGCCGTTCATCGTCACCGCCAGCGGCTGCGCCCCGCCCATGCCGCCGCAGCCCGCGGTCAGCGTCAGGGTGCCGGCGAGCGAGTCGCGCCCGAGCGATTCGGCGACCGCCGCGAAGGTCTCGAAGGTGCCCTGCAGGATGCCCTGCGTGCCGATGTAGATCCACGACCCCGCCGTCATCTGCCCGTACATCGTGAGGCCCTCGTGCTCGAGGCGGCGGAACTCCGGCCACGTCGCCCAGTCGGGCACGAGGTTCGAGTTCGCGATCAGCACCCGCGGCGCCCACTCGTGCGTGCGGAACACCCCAACCGGTTTGCCCGACTGCACCAGCAGCGTCTCGTCGCCCTCGAGCTCCCGCAGGCTTGCGACGATCGCGTCGAACGCCGCCCAGCTGCGCGCGGCCCGCCCTGTGCCGCCGTAGACGACGAGATCGTCGGGGCGTTCGGCGACCGCGGGGTCGAGGTTGTTCATCAGCATCCGCAGCGGCGCCTCGGTCTGCCAGCTGCGCGCGGTGCGCTCGGTGCCGCGCGGGGCGCGCACGGGCCGCGGGCCGGGGGTGGATGCTGCGGGCCGGCCGTCGGCGGCGTCGCTCGTGCCGGTGTCGCTCGTGCCGGCGTCGTTCGTGCTGGGGTCGCTCATGCTCCGATGCTCGCGCACGCGGTGCGGGCGGGCAACGACGGTGCGGGCGGCGGCGTCCGGGATGCCGGACGGCGGGCGCGCCTGGCACGAGCCGCACTCGGCCCCCGACGGGGGACTGGACGCGAAGGCCCGACGCAGGCATCGCGCGGCCGGGCGATGCGCGTGAGCATGCACATACGTGCAAGGTCTCGCCGGTACAGCGATGAGGTGCGGTATTCGGTCGCTGCTTCTCGAGCCCAGGTGAACGTGTGTTCACGATGGGGGTCGAATTCGTGGGCCGCGGCTGGTTTGAATGATCGCACGGAGGGCGGCGATGCCGCGGCCCTCGGAGGAGGCTTCATTCATGGGTGATCACAAGGGCTACGACCTCACCACCATCGGCGAGGGGCAGATCCGGCTCACCGTCGATCCGGGCGACCGGCTCTCGACCTGCCGGAGCCTGCACCTGTCACCGGCCGGCTCCGAAGCCAACGTCGCGGGACTCCTGACGCAACTCGGGCGCTCGGCCGCATGGGCCTCGGTTCTGCCCGAGGGCGACCTCGCCACGCGCTTCACCCAGGAGTACTCCTCGGTCGGCGTGGACCTCTTGCACGTCGTCCGTGTACCCGAGGGACGGATGGCGCTGTACTTCCTCGAACCCGGAGATCCGCCGATGCCGGCCCGCGTCACCTACGATCGCCTGCACACGCCGTTCCGCGAGATCACGCCCGAGCTCTTTGACTGGAACGCCCTGCTCGACACGCGGGTGCTCTTCGTCACCGGCATCACCGCCGCCCTCACGGAGCACACCGCCGAGACCGTCGCCTACGCCGTGCGCTCGGCGGCCGAGCGCGGCATCCATGTCGCCCTCGACGTCAACTACCGCTCCCTGCTGTGGGGTCCCGACCGGGCCCGCGAGGTACTCGAACCGTTGCTGGAGCACGTGTCGATCCTGTTCTGCTCCCGGCTGGACGGCATCAAGGTGTTCGAGCTCGAAGGCGATGGCCCTTCCGTCAATCGGCAGTTGCAGGAGCGGTACGGGCTCGAGCACGTCGTCTCGACCGACGGCACCCTCGGCGTCTCCTACAGCGGTCGCGAAGGAGCCCGCGTCTACGAGGTGGAACGCGTGCCGGTCACCGACCGACCCGGCGCCGGCGACGCGTTCGTGGCAGGGACCCTGCACGGCTACCTGGGCGGCTCGGTCCACCAGGGCATCGCGTGGGGCCAGCAGGCCTCGAAGTTCGCCCTCACCCACTACGGAGATCTCACCCGTATCTCGCCTGCCGAGCTGGAGACCCCCATCTCGAACGACATTCTGCGCTGACGCAGGCAGCGAATCCGAACATTGGAGTCCACGATGACGTTGAATACCTCTTCGCCTACGACGGCGCTCGAACAGATCGATTCGAGACCGCTCACCAAGAACCAGAAGAAACTGATCTCGCTGGCGATCGTCGGCAACATCTCGGAGTTCTTCGACATGTTCCTGATCGGCTTCGCCGTGAACGTGCTGTTGAGCGACCCGAACTGGAACCTCCGCGGCGACGAGGCGGGCATCATCCTGGCGATGTCCGGGCTCGGCACCGTGATCGGCGCGATCCTCTGGGGCAGGTTCGCCGACTCGATCGGCCGCAAGCGCTCCTTCTTCTGGTGCGTGCTGCTGTTCACGGTCTTCACGATCGCCTCGGTCTTCACCCCGAACAACGCCTGGGTTCTCCTGGCGCTCCTGCGGATCCTGGTCGGGATCGGCGTCGGCGGCTTGAACATCGTCTCCATCCCCTATGTGCAGGAGTTCGTGCCTGCCAAGCAGCGCGGCCTGCTCTCGGGCCTCACGGCCGTGTTCATCCCGCTCGGGCTCTTCCTCGGTTCGGTCGCGTCGAGCGCGACCGGGTCGAACTGGCGCCTGCTCATCGCCCTCGGCGGCATTCCGATCCTGCTGCTGATCTGGCTGCGGTTCGTGCCGGAGTCGCCGCGGTTCCTCCAGGCTCAGGGGCGCACGAAAGAGGCCCGCGAGTCGCTCGCGTGGGCCCTGGAGATCCCCGTCGATGAGCTGGGCACCCTGCCGGAGGCTACGACCACGTCGAAGCCCGCGTCCTACTCGCTGATCTTCCGCAAGTACTTCAAGAGCCTGGTGATCGTCTCGATCGGATCGTTCAGCTTCATCTTCGGAGCCTCCGTCATCCAGTCCTGGGGGCAGTCGATCCTCGGCGCCGCATACGAGTTCGACGCGCGCATGGTCGCCAACCTGTTCATCCTCGTTTCGCTCGGCGATCTGTTGGGCCGCTTGTCGTCGGCCTGGCTCGCCGACCGCATCGGCCGCCGCTTCGTGATGCTCGGCTACGGCCTGGTCGGAGCCGTGGGCCTGCTGATCGCCGCGGCGTCGACGATGCTGGGCGGGACGGGGGAGGATGCCGGGTGGATATTCTTCGTCGGCATCCTGATCGCGATGACCTTCGGCGATGGGGCGTTCGGGGTGCTGAACCCCTTCGGAGCCGAGCAGTTCCCGAACGAGGCCCGCTCGACCGGGCTCGGCCTCGGGTACGGCATCGGCGCGACCGCGAAGATCTTCGGGCCCGCCCTTCTGGGCGTCATGTTCGGTGCGAAGGTGACGACCGACATCATCCCGCCGGCCTTCCTCTTCTTCGCCGTGCTGCTCATCATCGGCGGCGTCACCTATCTGTTCGCGAAGGAGACGAAGGGGACGTCGCTCGACGCGATCTGACCTGCATGGAGGCGAAGGGTGCGGTGGCTGCGGCCACCGCACCCTTTTGACCGGCGCGTCGCTCCGGGTCAGGTATCGACGGTTTCGAGCAGCGCGAGAGCAGTGGTCCGATCGGTGACGAGCGCGGAGATGAATCCCCCGCGCATGGCGGCAGCGAGCGGAGCGACCTTCTCCTCGCCCCAGGCGACGCCGACGACGAGCGGGATGCGCTTCATGCGTTCGGGCTCCACCGCGATCGTCCGGTCGCACAGCACCGTGCGAACATGATCGCCGGCCGCCGAGATGTGGTGCCCGCAGATGTGGGCGACCGCACCCGTCTGCTGCAGATCCTCCGTGAGCTCGGAGCTCTCGTACTCGCGGAAGATCAATCCCGACTGCCCGTCGCGCACCGCCCCGACGCCGACGAGGGCGATATCGGCTCGCCCGCCGAGTTCCAGCGTCGTCGCGATCTGGTTCTCGTCGCGAAGCGCTGCAGCGACACGCGCGTCGCCGACCACGAGCGGGGCGGGGAGCGGATGGAAGGAGCCGCCGAGCTTCCGGGCCATTCTGCGGCCCGTTTCGGGCGAATCGAGCAGCGTGTCGGAGGAGCCGACACTGCCGATCATCTGCACCACGCGCGATCTCGGCCATACGAGCTCTGGCATCGCATCCACGGTCGCCGTCACGGCCAGGCCGTTCGAGACGGTGAGCACGAGGTCTTCCGAGGCCGCTTCGACGATCAGGTCGGCCGCGCACCGGGCTACGTCGTCTTGGACCGCCGAACCGTCTTCGGGGTCGGCGACGCGCGCCTGATGCAGGCCGAATGCTTCGACGAGCGCCCGCTCGATCCCGAGGACCCGCTCGAGCGGATGCCCGATGCGTATCTGCACCATCCCGCGTCGACGGGCTTCCGCGAGCATGCGGGAGACCGTCGGGCGCGAGAAGCTCACCGACCGGGCGATCTCCGCCTGGCTCTCGCCGTCGATGTGGTAGCGGCGTGCGACCTCGAGCAGGAGCGCGGTATGGGCGCGGGCGTCAGAGGTGCGCGAGCGGTGCAGCGGAGCGGGACGGCCGGATGCAGCTGGATCTTCGTTGATCATATGTGCATGTTAGTCGGATTGGCAGGTGACAGGTGTGTGAATGATGCCTGTGTTCTCAAGTCGGTGCGCAAGGCGTCGTCTTCTTCGTGAACAAATGTGCAAACGGGTGCTGGCGGGGTGTCGTTGGCCGCCATAGCGTGAGGACTGTCGCACCCCGAACGGCCCGCCCGGGCCGGCGTTCAGAAGGAGACTGAGATGGCATTCGCTCGCACACTGCGCGGAGACGTCGCCCCCGAGACCCTCGGCGTGGTCAACGCCCACGACCACCTCATCCGCGTCGGGGCCGGCGAGGTCTACCTCGACCCCGACCACCAGCTCGACGACGTCGACAAAGCCGTCGAAGAGGGCGGCTTCTTCGTGTCGGCGTCGAAGAACTGGACGCCGAACGGCGGCACCGTCGTCGACATGTGCCCGATCAACTGCGGTCGCGATGTCGAGAAGCTCGCCGAGGTCGAAAGCCGCGTCGACGGCCTCCAAGTGATCCTGGCCACCGGATTCCACCAGCAGAAGGTCTATCTCGAGACCCAGTCCCACTGGGTGAGCCGCTACTCCGTCAGCCGGATCGCCGACCTGATCATCGCCGACATCACCGAGGGCATCGACGCGTACGACTACTCCGGCCCGATCATCGAGCGCACACCGTACAAGGCCGGCGTCATCAAGGTCGCGACCGCATACGGCAAGATCACGGCCTTCGAGCGCAAATGCATCGAAGCAGCCTCGATCGCCGCCATCGAGACCGGCTGCCCGATCAACACCCACACCTCCGCCGGAACCTGCGGTCTCGAGCAGGCCGAACTGATGATCTCTCTGGGCGTGCCCGCCGACCAGATCGCCATCGGCCACATCCAGCGAAATGCCGACATCTGGTACCTCACCCAGATCCTGAAGACGGGCGTCTACCTCGAACTCGACGGCACCGCCAGGCTCAAGTACCAGCCGGAATCCAACCGAATCATGGAGTTCCGCGAACTCGGCGCCGCCGGGTACGGCGACCGCCTGCTGCTCGGCACCGACTCGGGCAAGCGCTCGTACCAGAAGGCCTACGGGGCCACCACCGGGGTCGACTACAACCCTGCCGTGGACGGGCCGCGCATGCTCGACGAAGGATTCGACCGCGCCTACGTCGAGCAGCTCCTCATGCAGAACGGCCAGCGCTTCTTCAGCTTCCACAAGGATGCCGCGTGATGTCCGACGCGAAGCGGCCCAGACTCCAGATCGCACTCGACACCACCGACCTCGCCGGTGCCCTTCGACCGCTGAACCGGGCGATCGAGGAGATCGACATCATCGAGTGCGGCACCATCCTCATCATCGCCGAGGGGCTGCGCGCCGTCCGCGAGATCCGCGCGCTCTACCCCGACAAGACGATCCTCGCCGACGTCCGCATCGCCGAAGCCGGCACGCTCATCGCCCGCAACTGCTTCGAAGCCGGAGCATCGTGGGTGAGCGTCGTCGCCGGTGCGTCGCTGACGACCGTCGAGCAAGTGGTCAAGGTGGCCGACGAGTACGGCGGCGAGGTGCAGATCGAACTCGGGGAAGGGTACGACGCCGAACGGGCACGGACCTGGCGGCGACTCGGTGCGCGGCACGTCATCGTCAAACGATCCCGCGATCGGGAGGCAGCCGGCGACCTCAGCTGGGGCCCCGACGACCTGACCCGCATCCGGCAGCTGGCCGACATGGGGTTCACCGTGACCGTCACCGGCGGTGTCTCGGCTGCCGACCTCCGCGCTTTCGCCGACGCCCCAGTCGGGATCGTGATCGCGGGCCGCGCCATCGTGCAGGCCGACGACCCGCTCGAGGCCGCAGCCGAACTGCAGCAGGCCATCGCCGAGGTCTGGCCGTGAACGGGGCATCCGCCGCTCCCCAGATCGCCCTGGGGATCTACGAGAAGGCCCTGCCCTGGCGGGGGGACTGGGACACCCTGTTCTCCGATGCCCGGCGGGCGGGTTTCTCGTTCGTCGACCTCTCCGTCGATGAGACGCCCGCCCGTCGCGCCCGCCTCGACTGGTCGCCCGAGACGCGGTCGGCCGTCCGTGACGCCGCCGCGCGGCAGGGAGTGCGGCTCGGGGGACTGTGCTTGTCCGTCCATCGCGCGATCGGTCCGGGGGCCGCCGACGCGCAGACGCGCGCAGAAGCCGATCGCATCTTCACCCAGGGCATCGGACTGTGCCGCGACCTCGGCATCCCCGTGCTGCAGGTGGCCGGATACTACGCGTACTACGAGCCGGCCGACGACGGTCAGCGCGATCGCTACGTCGCATCCCTCAGACGGGCCGCGTCGATCGCAGCGCGAGCCGGCGTGCTGCTCGGCATCGAGAACGTCGACGGCAGCGACGTCACCTCGGTCAGCCGGGGCATGAACATCGTGCGGGAGATCGACTCGCCATGGGTGCAGCTGTACCCCGACATCGGCAACATCGCCGAGCAGCAGCTCGACGAACTGGAAGAGCTGCGCTCCGGCGAAGGGCACATGCTCGCCATCCACATCAAAGACGTCCGTGTCGGGGAACCCCGGCGCGTGCCGCTGGGGGAGGGCATCGCGGACTTCTCCCGAGCGTTCGGCGAGCTGTCGCGCCAGGGCTGGAGCGGCCGGATGATGATCGAGATGTGGAACGACGACGCCCCCGATTCCGTCGAGCGGTGCGTGCACGCCAGGACCATCGTCGAGCGCTGGCTCGGCCAAGCGGGCTTCGACATCGTCGCCGCCTGAACGAACGAAGGGACCGAACGGTGCTCGAAGAACTCAAGGAACGGGTGTGCGAGGGCAACCTCGCGCTGGCGCGCGCCGGGCTGGTCGCATGGACCGGGGGGAACCTCTCGGCCCGCGACGAGGAGCACGGAGTGATCGTGATCAAGCCCTCGGGAGTGCGGTACGAGGAGATGACCCCCTCCGACATGGTCGTGGTCGCCCTCGACGGCCGGATCGTCGAGGGCGAGCGCGGCCCGTCCTCCGACACCCGATCGCACCTCGGCATCTACGCGAACCGGGCCGACATCCACTCGGTGGTGCACACCCACTCCCGCTATGCGACGGCGTTCGCCGCGGTGGGCAAGCCCATCCCGTGCGTGCTGACCGCGATCGCCGACGAGTTCGGCGGGCCGGTGCCGTGCGGCGACTACGCCCCGATCGGCGGCGACGCCATCGGAACAGAGGTCGTCGCGAAGATCGGGCGCTCGCCGGCGATCCTCATGCGCCAGCACGGCGTCTTCACGATCGGCCCGACGATCGACAAGGCGCTGCAAGCCGCGGTCATGGTCGAGGACGTCGCGCACACCGTCGCGATCGCGATGGGAATCGGCGAGGTGGCCGTGCTGCCGGACGCGGAGATCGAGGCCAACTTCGACCGCTACCGCAATCGCTACGGGACGGAGGCCGCCAGTCACGGCGTGAGTCGCTGAACCGGGCGAGCGGGCCGTTGTGCGAAGCGCCGGCTCAGCGGGCCGGGAACGCCCGCCCGCCGCCGGCCGCGAGGGCCTCGGCGACGATGCGGTTGTTCGTCTCGGCGAGCTCGGGCTCCAGCGGCGGCAGCACCTCGTCCCAGAACGCGAGCATCGCCCCCCGGCCCTGCATCATGCCGGCCGGGCGGGCGAGCGCCCACAGATGCAGGTGGGCGGATCCGTCGTTCCAGCGGCCGAAGTGGCACCTGGCGACGCCCGGCACCAGCTTGACCGCCTCCGAGATCCGCTGCATGAGGGGGCCGAGGCCGGCGAGGAGCTCGACCGGGGCATCCTCCAGCAGCACATGCGCGCGCGGCGCGATGGCGCCGATGAACGGCAGGCCGGTCTCGTCGAAGCCCGACTTCACCTGCCAGTCCTCGTCGGCCCAGAGCGTGTGCTCGGTGACCCGGCAGGTGCCGCATTCGCCGGGGTCGAGCTCGCCGCGGCGCGGCAGCTCGGGCACGAGCATCTCGTCGAGCGGCAGCATCGTCATCGACTCGATGCTTGGCACCGGGCCGCCGTCGACGGCGCTCGCATCGAGGCGCTGCCCGATCGGCAGGCGGCGGTGGTACGGGGAATCGGCGGGGTGGCGTTCGGGCGCGGGCGTGTCGGGCATGAGGGTATGCAACCACATGCGGCGGTCGAGTAGCCCCGCGAGGGGCGTAACGAGACCTTCGAGCGGTTTCGAGACGGCGCTGGCGCGCCTCCTCAACCGGCGGAGAGGGGCGCCGCTCGGGGCGGCCGCCGGCGGTCGAGTAGCACCGAGGGACGAGGGGCGTATCGAGGCCCGCGAGTGGTTTCGAGACGGCGCTGGCGCGCCTCCTCAACCGGCGGCGAGGGTCAGCCGAGCGAGACGCCGCGCGCGGCGACCACCCGGCGGTCGAGTAGCACCGAGGGACGAGGGGCGTATCGAGGCCCGCGAGTGGTTTCGAGACGGCGCTGGCGCGCCTCCTCAACCGGCGGCGAGGGTCAGCCGAGCGAGACGCCGCTCGCGGCGAGGAAGGGCAGCGCATCCACGGCGACGCCGCCGAGGCGCACCTCGAAGTGCAGGTGGCAGCCGGTCGATGCGCCGGTCGAGCCGGCCCGGCCGATGAGGCCCCCGGCTTCGACCTCGTCGCCGATCTCGACGAGGATGCCGGCGTCGGTGGCGAGGTGCGCATACCCGGTGCTCACCCCCGAACCGTGGTCGATGAGCACCCAGTTGCCGTAGCTGCCGTTCGGGCCGGCGGCCACGACGGTGCCGGCGGTCGCCGCGAAGACGGGCGAGCCGCATTCGGTGCCGATGTCGGTGCCGCGGTGGAACTCGTTCACGCCGGCGATCGGCAGATCCGGCCTCGGCCCGTAGCCGTCGGTGATCCGCCCCGTCACCGGCCACGACCAGCCCTGCGTGCTCAGTTGCCCCGAGTCCGCCGGGAGCGAGAGCACCGTGGCGGATGCCGCGGACGCCACCGAGCTCTGCAACTCGGTGAGGCTCGTCTTCGCCGTCGCGAACGCCCGCTGGGCGGTCGCGGCGGCCGCCTCGTAGCGCGTCACGCCGACGTCCTGCGTCTTCTGCCAGGCGGCGGCGGCGCGTGCTTCGAGGTCTGCGGCTTCGTCCTCGCGGTCGGCGGCGCGGGCGAGCAGTTCGGAGACGTCGCCGGTGCGGCCGTTCAGCCGGTCGACGGCGGCCAGACCGTCGAGCAGGTCGCCGCTGCCGGTCATCACGTCGAGCGCGTTCGCACCGGCGGCCGGCCCGCGGGCGGCGCGCAGGTAGAGGCGTGCGGCGGTGTCGGCGGTTTCGCGAGCACGGCCGGCGGCCTCCTCGACCTGCTCGGCGAGGCGTTCGTTGGCCTGTTCGGCACGCTTGGCGGCCTCGAGCTCGTCCTTCGTCGTCTGCAGCTTCTGCTGCGCCTTCGCGAGCCGGGTGCGGGCGGTCAGGAGCTTGGCGACATCGCGGTCGGCGGATGCCGTGATGCGCACGATCGGGGCGTCCGTCGTGAGCAGGGGGCCCTCGACGACCGTCTCGCCGGAGGACTCCGCTCCGGGCTTCGGCGTCGGGGTCTGCGTGGGCGTCGGCGTGGGCGTCGGAGTGGGTGTCGGAGTGGCCGGGTCGGTGGGATCGGGCGTCGGCGTCGGGGTGGGCGTCGGGGTGCCCGGATCGGTCGGGTCCGGGGTCTCGCCCGGGTCGGTCGGGTCCGGGGTCTCGCCCGGGTCCGTCGGGTCGGGGGTCTCGCCCGGTTCGCTCGGCGCGGGCGTACCGCCGGGATCCGTCGGCGCCGGGTCGGTCGGCGCGGCCGATCCTTCCACGGGCGTCTCCTCGACCGCCGTCGCCGCCGGCACGGTCGTCGATGCCGCGACGAGCGCCGCGAGACCGAGGGCCGCGATCCACCGGCCGAGTCCGCGAGCACCGAGCATCGTCGAGCCGCCGGAAACAGGCCGCAGGGCATCCACTCGTCGTCCCCGACTCCAGGTGGAACAGTCGAACCGCATATGCGCCCTCACTGTGCCGCGGCGTCGGTCCCCCCGAACGGCCGCGATCGTCACCAGTCTGTTGGGTTCCTCCGAATCCGCACAAGCAGACCCACGCGCTTCACGGCCGACGTTCAGGTACGAACCGGCCTCATTCGAGCGGGCCCACGGCATCCACCACCGCGCCGAGCACCGCCCCCGAAGTCACGAGCCGCACCGTCTCCTCGATCTCGGTCGACACGACGCGGTCGGGCCCCGGGCGCGAACCGACCAGCGCGAGCACCGCGCCCGACGCGACGGCAGGCTCGAGGGGTTCCCGCAGACGGATGCCGCGGGCCGCCGTCATGATCTCGATCGCCAGCACCCGGGCGAGCCCGTCGATCGCACGCCGCAGCTTCCGGGCCGCCGCCCACCCCATCGACACATGGTCCTCCTGCATCGCCGACGACGGAATCGAATCGACCGACGCCGGCACCGCGAGCCGCTTCAGCTCGCTGACGATGCCCGCCGCCGTGTACTGGGCGATCATGAGGCCCGAATCGACGCCGACCTCGTGCGCGAGGAACGGCGGCAGGCCGTGATTGCGGGCCGGATCCAGGAACCGGTCCGTGCGCCGCTCGCTCATCGACGCCACGTCCGCGACCGCGATCGCCAGGAAGTCGAGCACGTACGCGACCGGCGCACCGTGGAAATTACCGTTCGACTCGATCCGCCCGTCGGGCGTCAGCACCGGATTGTCGATCGCGCTCGCCAACTCCGCCTCGGCGACCCCGCGGGCATGCTCGAGCGTGTCGCGGGCAGCACCGTGCACCTGCGGCGCGCACCGCAGCGAATACGCATCCTGCACCCGGCCGTCCTCGGGGCCCTTGTGGCTCGCGACGATCGGCGAACCGCCGAGCACGCGGCGGATGTTCGCCGCCGCCGACCGCTGCCCCCGCTGCGGCCGCAAGCGCTGCAGGTCGTCGGCGAACACGCGGTCGGTTCCGAGCAGCCCCTCCACGCTCATCGCCGCCGCAATATCGGCCGTCCGCAGCAGCCGGGCGAGGTCGTCGGCGGCGAGCGCGAGCATCCCGAGCATGCCGTCGGTGCCGTTGATGAGGGCGAGCCCCTCCTTCTCCACGAGGCGCAGGGGGCGGATGCCGGCGGCTGCGAGGGCATCGGCGGCGGGCATGCGGGTGCTCGGGTCGGCGCTCGTCGGAGGGTTGTCCTGTCCGAGGTCTTCCGCGGGACGCGGCTCGGAGCGGTGCTCCTCGCTCGCTGGGGCTGCCGCCTTGCGAGGCCCGCTGACGCGGACCTCGCCTTCGGCCATCGCCGCGAGCGCCACATGCGCCAACGGGGCGAGGTCGCCCGAGCAGCCGAGGGAGCCGTACTCCCGCACGATCGGCGCGATGCCGGCGTTCAGCATCGCCGCGTACGTCTCGGCGGTGACCGCGCGCACGCCCGTGCGGCCCGTCATCAGGGTCGACAGCCGCAGCAGCATGAGGGCGCGCACCACCTCGGTCTCGACTTCGGCGCCGCTGCCGGCCGCGTGCGAGCGGATGAGGCTCGCCTGCAGTTGCGCGCGCCGGTCGGCGGCGATGAACGTGGTCGCCAGGGCGCCGAAGCCGGTCGAGATGCCGTAGTGCGGGTCGGGGTCGCCGGCGAGGGCCTCGACGATCGCGCGGCTCGCGGTGACGCCGGCGAGCGCGTCGGGGTCGATGCGCACCTCGGCGCCGTGGCGGGCGACGGCGACCACCTCGTCGATCGTGAGGGGGCCGGTGCCGACGGTGACGGGAGTGCTCATCCTCCGATCGTCGCGCGGGGTCGTGCGCGGCGGGGCGTTCGGCGCGTGGATGCCGTCCGGGATCCCGGACCGGCCGACGAGTGGATGCCGCTGCGCGCGCCCCGGGTGCGGCACCGTTGCGCGGCGCGCCCGGCGGTGCCGGGCGGCGCGCCGCCGACGCCCTACACTCGCTGCGACGGGAGGGGCGATGCGCGCATCCGAGAAGGCACCGGCCGCGGCGGCGACCCTCGGCATCCTCACCCACCTCGCCGGCCAGCGCGGCCCCGTGCCCGCCGCGACGATCGCCGCAGCCCTCGACCTGCCGCGTTCGACCGTCTACCAGCTGCTCGCGGTGCTCGCCGAGCACGGCTTCGTCGTGCACCTGCCCGAGGAGCGCCGGTACGGTCTCGGGGTCGCCGCCTTCGAGCTGTCGAGCGGCTTCTCGCGCCAGGAACCGCTTGCCAGGCTCGGCCGCCCCCTCGTCGCCCAGCTCGTCGACCGGGTCGCCGAGAGCGGGCATCTCGCCGTGCTGCACGGGCGCGATGTCGTCTACCTCGTCGAGGAGCGCGCCCCGCGTCGCCCCTCGCTCGTCACCGACGTCGGCGTGCGGCTGCCCGCGCATCTGACGGCGACCGGTCGGGCGATGCTCGCCCTCCTGCCGGCGGCGCAACTGCGGGCGCTCTACCCGGATCGTGCGGCGTTCGAGGGGCGCGGATCCGCCGACTGGACGTACCGCCGCCTGAAACAGGAACTCGCCGAAACCCGCGAGCGCGGCTGGTCCACCGAGCACGGCGAGGTCACCGACGGGCTCGCCTCGGTCGGGGCGGCCGTCGTCGACCATCTCGGGTGGCCCGCCGCGGCCGTCGCGGTGACCTTTCCGGCGGGCCGCGGCGAACCCGACGGACTGCCCGCCCTCGTGCGCGGCACTGCGCGCACCCTCTCCGAGCGCATCCACGGCACCGGGCGCTGAGCGCCCCCGAGTGAGCGCCCCCGCTCAGTCGTGCGTGGACGGGCGGCGGCGGAGGGCGAAGCCGAGTCCGGCGGCCAGGAGGATCGCGGCGAGTCCGGCGAGCGGCCACGGGTCGACGCCGGTTCCGGCGACGCCGCCGGGCCCGGGCGAGGGCGTCGCCGGGGCGGGGGCGGGCGTCTCGGGCTCGGTCGAGCCGGGGGCCGGTGCGCTCGTCTCGGGCGCCGTCGTCTCGGGCGCGCTCGTCTCGGGAGCCGTCGTCTCGGGAGCCGTCGTTTCCGGCGCCGTGGTCTCGGGCTCGGTCGTCTCCGGAGCGTTCGTCTCGGGCGCCGGCCCCGGGGTGGTCGGCCCAGGCGTGGTCGGCTCCGGCTCCGTCGGCTCCGGCTCCGTAGGCGTCGGCGTAGGCGTCACCGGCGGCGTGGGCGTGGGCGCGGGCTCCGGAGTCTCCGTCGGCCCCGGCGTAGGCGAGGGCTCCGGAGTCTCCGTCGGCCCCGGCGTAGGCGAGGGCCCCGGCTCCGGCGTAGGCGTGGGCGTCGGCTCCGGCGTCGGCGGCGCGTACGTGTTCACGATGGTGCACACGATGTCGCCTCCCGGCGGCACGGTCACGACGCCGCCCTCCATGACGAGCGAGCCCTCCTCGCCCCGCGGTCCGCACATCCACCCGCCGACGACGTAGTCGTCGACGTCGGCCGGGCCGCCGGATTCTTCGAGCACGTGCTGCCCGGCGGGCACTTCGGCGCCGGTGACGGCGGGGTCTCCGGTCGAGCCGGAGATCGTCTCGCCGTCGGCGGCGGTGCCGGTGAGGGTCCAGGAGCGGGGATCCTCGTCGGAGCCGAGGACTTCTTTGACGAGGGTGAGGCGTCCGGTGTTCTCGTCGCAGGAGAGTTCGGCGTCGAAGGGGAGTTCGTGCAGTTCCCGCGAGTGGCCGGCGAGGCCTGCGGCCCGGTCGAGCCCGTGCACGAACTCGGCGGCGATGACGTTGCCGGAGATGTTCTGGGTGGCCTGCCAGGCGACGCGTGCGGCGGGCGCGTAGAGGGTGCCGTTCAGTTCCGCGGTGTTGGCGGTGACGTGCACGCGGGATGCGTCGGGGAAGTTGAAGAGCACGTAGGGTGCCTGGGAGGCATCCCACCCCTGACGCGGGATCGGGCCTTCGAAGTCGCCGCCGACGATGTTGATGAGCACGGGCGTGTCGCGGGTGGCGCGCTGGCCGTTGAGGAATCCGATCTGGTCGATGTTGGCCAGTTCCGCCCCGGTCATGGTGACGACGTTCGTCCGGCCGGGGATGAGGTCGAGGTAGACCTGCGAGACGTGCCGGTCGATGGGGCGGGGCACGGGCAGGGCGTTCTCGCCGGGCCCGTCGAGGAGTTCGTTGCTCGGGGTGCACTGGCCGAACCCGCTCGACAGCTCGGTGTAGCGGGCGAAGGCGGCGTCGAAGTCGGGGGCGCCGGTGGTGTCGGCGACGGATGCCGCGGGCTGGGCGATGCGGTCGTTGAAGATGCGCGGGCTCGCGTCGGGGCTCGTCTCGCCGGGGCGGACGATCTCGGTCGAGTTGGGGTTCTTGTGCAGCACGTCGAAGTCGCCGCCGGCGATCTTGACGTATCCGCCGTTGTGGATGCTGAGGGCGCTGCTGCTCGCGCCCCATGAGACGCGGCCGCCGACGTAGAGGTAGGTGTCGGCGTCGTCGCCCGGGGAGCGGAACGTGGATGCGGGCGGTCGCCCGGCGGCCACGTTGTACGCCTGGTGGAACCGCAGGTCGCCGCCGGCGGCGATGGTGCCCTCGGCTTCGTCGCTGCTCGGGCCGAGCTGCACGTCGCCGCGCACGAACACGAGGAAGCCGGAGTTGGCGCGTTCGCCGAGCGTCACCGGGTTGACGGCGGCGATCGGTGCGGCTTCTGCGGTCGGCGGCACGAGGCCGGGCAAGGCGATGAGCCCGCCGAGCGCGAGCGCTCCGAGTGCGCCGATGGTGCGGTTCCGGGTGCGAGTTCGGGTCACGTGGCATCCCCCCTGCCGGGATGCTACCCCCTCGTACGGGGTTCGCGGGCAGACCCGCGGCCGGCGGTGAGGGCGATGCCGTAGAGGGCGAGCGCGAGCGAGGCGGGCAGCGCCCCGAACCCGAAGACGAGGACCACGCCGGTGCCGACGGTGCCGCTCGCGGCGGCGAGGGCCGAGCGTGCGGGGGTCGCGGTGCGTTCCCGAGTGGATGCCGGCGCACCCTCGAACCGCCGCGTCGCCCGCACCACGGGCGCGAGCGCGAGCCCGACGGCGACGAGCCACAGGGGCCGGCTGATCCACCATTCCGCCGACAGCGGGTCGGGCACGGGCAGGCCGTAGGCGCTGTGGCCGGCGAGGATGAGCCCGGCCACGAGCACCATGACGGGCAGGTGCCAGAGGTAGACGGTCATCGAGCTCGCCCCGAGGGTGCGCACGGCGCGGGCGATGCGGGGCCGTGCGGCGACGCGGGCGATGGCGGGCCGGGCGAGGCTGACGAGCGCGAGCTGGGCGACACCGAGCAGCACGAGCGTCACGTTCGGCGGGTTCAGATTCTCGTACATGTCGGGCGAGTAGGCGCCGGTGGCGAAGCAGACGGCGAGCGCGGCGACGGCGGCGGCCGCGGCGGCGATGCGGGTGGATGCCGGCAGGCGATCCACGAACCCGTCGGCGAGGAGGAAGCCGAGCTGCCGCATCAGCAGCCAGACGAAGAGGAGGTTCAGGAACCCGAGGCCTTCGAGGCCGGTGGCCAGGCGTGCGGCATCCACACCCGAGGCGGCCGCGGCGAGCACGAGCGGCGCCCGGAACGGCGCGCGTTCGTGCCACCGGGTCATGAGCGGCACGAGCGCCGAGCAGGCGATGTACACGGCGAGGAACCACAGCGGCTGCCCGATGCGGAAGCCGGCCTCAGCGACGAGTTCGCCCGGCAGGCCGGCGACGGCGGCGGTCGCGAGGAGGGCGGCGACGATGCCGACCATCCACACGGCCGGCCGCACGAGCCGTTCGACGCGGGCGCGCACATACGCGGCGGGCGTGTCGCCGCGGCCGCGCATCGACCGCCAGTGGTGGAGGCTCGCGAAGCCGCCGACGACGAAGAACAGCGGCATGATCTGCACGAACCAGCTCGCCGGCGCGAAACCCGGCCGGTGCTCGAGGGCGTTGCCGAGCGCGGGGGATCCGTCGGCGGCGAGGCCGACGCCGACCATGACGGCGTGCAGGGCGACGACCACGATGAGCAGGCCGGCCCGGACCGCGTCGATCGAACGGTCGCGTGCGGGTGCGGTGGATGCCGGGGCGCTGCCGGTCAGGCCGGGCGCGGTGCCGGGCGCGCCGCCGGGCGCCGTGCCGGGCGCGGGCCGCGTTGCGCGGCGTTCGTCTGCGAGGGTCATCGCTTCCTCCCTGCGGCCGGGGTCTCCGGCGTTGCAGGCAGGTTAGGAAGACGGATGCCGGCGGGGCATCGCCCTGCGGAGCGGTTCGACCCCCTACCGGCGTACGGTGCGGCGGCTCGCCGGCCCCGGCTGCGCCCCGGCATCCACTCGCCGCCGCCCGCCGCGCCCTATTCGCCGGGCCGCACGAGCCCCGTGTCGTAGGCGAGGACGACGGCCTGCACCCGGTCGCGCAGGCCGAGCTTCTGCAGGATCTTGCTCACATGCGTCTTCGTCGTCTGCTCGGCGATGAAGAGTTCCTTGGCGATCTCGGCGTTGGAGCGGCCGCGGCCGACGAGGGTGAGCACCTCGCGTTCACGATCGGTGAGGCCGTTCAGGCGCGATGGATCGGGTTTCGGGGCGGCATCCGCCCGCGCGAACTCCTCGATGAGGCGCCGGGTCACGCTCGGCGCGAGCAGCGCCTCGCCGCCGGCGACGACGCGCACCGCGTTCGTGAGCTCGTCGGGCGTCGCATCCTTCAGCAGGAACCCGCTCGCGCCGGCCCGGAGCGCCTCGTGCACGTAGTCGTCGATGTCGAAGGTCGTGAGCATGAGGATGCGCGGCCGGTAGTCGGTGCCGCGCGGCGGCGTCTGCAGGGCGCGCGTGGCCTCGATGCCGTTCATCTCCGGCATCCGCACATCCATGACGACGACGTCGGGCCGCAGCTCGCGCGCGAGCCGCACCGCCTCGGCGCCGTCGGCGGCCTGCCCGAGCACCTCGATGCCGGGCTGGGCGCCGAGGACGGCGGCGAACCCGGCGCGCACCATCGCCTGATCGTCGGCGATGAGGATCGAGATCGTCACGGGCGCTCCTCGTCGTCGGGCCGTTCGCCGGCCGGCAGCACCGCGAGCACCCGGAACCCGCCGTCGGCGGTCTCACCGTACTCCACCTGCCCGCCGAGCGCGGTCGCCCGCTCGCGCATCCCGATGAGGCCGTGGCCGCCGCCCGTCTCCCGCTCGGCGCGCGCGGTGACGCGGGCATCGCCCTGCGGTGCGGGGCCGTTCACGACGCGCACCGTGATCCGGCCGTCGCGGCGGTCGACGTCGACGGATGCCGCGGCGCCCGGCGCATGCCGCACGGTGTTGCTGAGCGACTCCTGCACGATCCGGTACACCGTCGTCGACAGGATCCCGGCATCCGGCAGGCCCGCGCCGATGCTGCGTTCGACGGGCACGCCGGCGCTCTCGACCGAGTCGATGAGGGCGTCGAGCTCGGGGATGCCCGGCTGCGGCGCCGACTCGGCCACCGTCTCTTCGCTGCGGAGCACCGCGAGCAGTTGCCGCATCTCGCCGAGCGCGGTGCGCGCCGACGCGGCGATCTCGCCGAACTCGGCGGTCGCTTCGGGCGGCAGGCCCTCGACTCGGTACGGAGCGCTCGTCGCCCGCACATGGATGAGGGAGAGGCCGTGCGCGACGACGTCGTGCAGTTCGCGGGCGATGCGGTTGCGTTCCTCGACGAGCACCCGGCGTTCGTCGATCTCGGCGGCGTGCTCGCGCTCCTGGAACAGTTCGCGGGCGATCGTGCGACGCGCGGCGATGGCGATCGCCGCCGCGAGGGCGAGGAGCGCGATGGCGGCCGCGGCGATCGCGTCGGCGGCGGCACCGGCATCCCGGAACCCCCACGGCACGAGCGGCAGCGCGACGATCGCCCACGAGCCGAGCCCCGTCCACCACGGGCGGGTCAGGCCGGCCACGATGAGCATCGCGGCGGCGGCGATGATCGTCGTCACCGGCCACGGCCAGGGCGCATCGGCGGAACCGGCCGACAGGCCCGTGAACACGTTCGCGGAGACGGATGCCGCCACGGCGGCGACCCACGGCATCCGCACCGCCAACGGAATCGCCCCGCACGTCAGCAGCGCCAGCGCGAACATCGCCGCCACGTTCACCCCGTACACGGCGGCACCGATCGGCACCGACACCGCGTACAGCACGACGGCGACCCCCACCGCCGCCGCCAGCAGCCGCGCACGGAACCGCCGTTCGGGGGTGGATGCCGGCGCGCGCCCGGCCGCCGCCTCGTTCTCGTTCATGACACCCGCAACTCTTCCACCGCCCGCCCCCGCGCGCATCACCCCGCGGAGCGATCCGCCCCGCTACCGCAGTACGGCGCGGGTTCGGCCTGCTCCGAAGGGTGAGTGGACGAGAACGCAGGGTGTGGATGCCCTCGCACCCTGCATTCGTGTCCACTCACCGCGCGGACGCGGCCTCCGCCCCCTTTGTGCCCGCTCTCCGCTTCCCGGGGTCGAATTCCGCCACGAATCCGAGCATCCCCGCGTGAATCTGGCGGGAAACGACCCCGGAACGGAAGGTGGCGGGTGCGGGCACCGGGGCGGGCGGCGGAGGTGCGGCGGTGGATGCGGGGCGGGCGGTGCACCGAGCGCGGCACCGCGCCCCGGCATCCACTGCGGGCGGTCTGTGCCGCCGTCGCGGTATCGGAAGCAGGCAGCCCCGCCGCCGTACCGGTCGATTCGGCCTGCGTTCGGTGCCGGGCGGGCAGTCCGGCCTGTTTTCGCGAGGCTGTCGGGCGGCGAGGCGAGGGGCAGCGAGTGCATATGCCCCGAGTGGATGCCCCGGCACCCTGCATCCGCGGCGCCTCAGCGCGACGAGGCCGAGGCGCGCATACCCGGTGTGGATGCCGTCGCACCCTGCATTTGTGTCCACTCACCGCGCGGAGGTGGCCTCCGCCTCCGAAGCCGGCACGGGGGCGAGGTGCGCGTGCAGGAACGCGGCGACCTTCGCGCGCAGCTCCTCGCCGAGGATGCCGATGGAATGCCCGCCGCCCTGCACGACCGCGAGCTCGACGACGACCCCGGCCTCGCGCAGTTCGCGGGCGAGGCGTTCGGCCTGCGCGAGCGGGATGATCTCGTCGGTCGCGTGCCCGATGAAGACGGGCGGATCGCTCGCATCCGCATGGCCGGCCGGTGTCGCCTCGGCGCGCGCCTCCGTGCAGGCGGCGCGGTCCGCACCCCGCTGCTCGGGCTCGCAGCCGAGGTAGGCGTCGACGATGCCGCGCAGCCAGTCCGAGGCGCCGTCGCTCTCGAGCTCGGGCTCGCGCAGCCCGACCGGCCCCGAGAGTTCGACGACGGCGGCGACGCGCGACCCGGCATCCGTCGCCCCCTCGCCGCGGGTGCCGAGCAGGGTCGCGAGCTGCCCGCCCGCCGAACCGCCGAGCACGCCGATGCGCGACGGATCGGCGCCGAAGTCGGCGGCGTGCTCCCGCATCCACTCGACGGCGAGGGACACGTCGTCGATCTGCGCGGGGAACACCGCATCGGGCACCAGCCGATAGTCGACGGCGGCGGCCACGAACCCCTCGCTCGCGAGCCACAGGCACACGCGGCGCCAGTCGGGGTCGTCCTTCGCGCCGCGCTGCCAGCTGCCGCCGTGGATCGCGACGACCGCCGCCCGTGCCGTCGCCGCCCCGCCCTCGGGGCGGCACACGTCGAGGGTGAGGAGCGTGCCGTCGGGCTGCGTTCCGTACTCGAGGTCGGCGTCGACGGTCAGGCCGTCGGGGGTCGTGAAGGTGCGGATGCCGAGGCGCGCGCCCGCCGGCACCTCGCCCGAGGCGCCGTCGGCGTCGACTGTGGCGAGCGGCAGATGGAAGCCCGAGAGCGCGGCGACCGCCGCGAGGGCGAGCGTCGCACCCGCGGCCGCGAAGGCGGTGCGCCGTCGGGTGCGGATGCCGCGCTCGCCGCGCCCGGTGCGGGCGCTGTTCGGGGCGGCGTCGCCGTGCGGTGTACGGGGGAGGAGGCGCGGGCCCTCGCCGCTCGGATGCGACCGGCCCGCCTGACGGGTCGGGTGCATGCGGGCTCCGGGGATGTCGCGGGTGCAGCGATGCTACCCCGCACCGCCCCCGCCGCCAAGCCGAACCCGAGAAAACGTCACCGCGCCGCGGCGTCGCACTCCAGCATCAGCGCATCGAACTCGCCTGCCCGCGCCTGCTCGGTGATCTCCGGGGTCACGGCTTCGGTCGGGATGACGGCGATCGGCACGGTCTCGAGGTCGTCGTCCAGCGTCCGGCCGCAGGCCGCGATGATCCGGAAGTCGGCCGCGTCCAGCGGGGCATAGGTGGCCGGCTCGTCAAGCACGGGAACCGAAACGTCGTACACGGTGAGCCCCGCCTCCGGAGCGAGGTCGAGCAGCCCGCCGACGGTGAGGCCGGTGACCGGCCGCGGATCCGATGCGGGCGCGCAACCGGAGAGCCCGGCCGCAAGCGCGACGCCCGCCGCGAGCACGACGCCGACCGCGCTGCTCGTGCTGCTCGTGCTGCTCGTGCTGCTCGTGCTGCTTGCAATCCGTCGGTCCGGGCCCACGGCACGAGCGTATCCCCACTGCCACTCCTATCCTTCCGGGGGTCATTTCCTGCCACCTGCAGGCGCTCGATCGCAGAAATGTGGCGGGATTCGACCCCCGGAAGGGAACCGGAGATTCCTGGGCTGCGAGCGCCCCCTCCGGAGCGGGGGCGACCTTCGCCGCGGCCGAATGCGTTCCGGGGGTCATTTCCTGCCACCTGCAGGTGCTCGATCGCAGAAGTGTGGCGGGATTTGACCCCGGAAGCGTTTGGGTGGGCGAAGAGCGCGTGCGGATGCGCCTGGGCGAGTGGATGCGTCGGGGTGCGGATGCGTGAAGGCGGCGGATGCGCGGGCTGCGTCGAGCGGGTTGCGCGGGGTGTGCGAGCGGGTGCGCGGGGTGCACGGAGCGCCGTGCGCGCGAGCGGGTGCGGGTGCGCGGGGTTCGCGGGGTCCGGATGCGCGGGTGTGCGCGAGCGGGGTGCGGTTGAGCGGGGCGCCCCCGCCCGCGGCGCGCCCGCGCCTGCGCTCAGCGCTCCGGGGAGACCGCTTTCGCGAAGCAGACGGAGTGGGCCTCGCCCACGTATTGGCCGAACTGCGGGATGGGGCGATAGCCCGCGCGCTCGTAGAGGGCCTGCGCGGCGGTGTGCAGGTCGCCCGTTTCGAGGACGATCTCGTGGATGCCGTGCGCCGCGGCATCCGCTTCGAGGTGCTCGAGCAGGCCGCGGGCGACGCCGAGGCGGCGGGCGGAGGGCTCGACGTACATGCGCTTGAGCTCGGCGCGGGCCGGCCGGGCGGCGTCCGCGACGAGGGCCGCGGTGCCGATCGCCTCGCCCGCGGCATCCCGAGCCACGTAGAAGCGAACCCCGGGCGCCTCGAGTTCGGAGACGTCGAGCAGGAAGTTCGACTCCGGCGGGTACAGGCTCTGCGCGAAGGCGGCGCCGGCCCCGAGCATCGCCTCGACCGCCGGCTGCCGGGGCGGTTCGAGGGAGACGGTGAAGGCGGGCGTCGCGGTGGTGCTCATGCCGGCACCGTATGCGACACCTGTTACGGCGGTGTTGCGCGCGGCTCGGGGGCGCCTCACAGCATCCACCGGTATCGTGGGCGGGTCGGTTCTGGACACCGCGCGATGCGCGGATGGGTTTGTGAGTCCCGAGGGCCGGTTCCGTCGCAGTTCGAGCGGCGGATAGTCACACGTATGTGATCGGCCCCGGCCTGAGACAGCCCGGGTTCTCGGAGTGCACCGCCACGGAGCGGGTGCGCCGTGCTGCATGTACACGAGTTCAACCCAGGAAACACCACGATGCCCAAGAACAAGAAGCCCGCCGGCGGCCGCCCCGCCCGCGATTTCGACCCCGCCCGCGGCAAGCGCTCCGGCGGCGCCAAGGCCGGCTCGCGCAGCCCCGGCCACCGCGGCTACCGCCCCGACGAGGCCCCGAAGAAGGCCCGCTGGACTCGCGACGAGCGACTGGATGCCGGCCGCTCGCCCCACCGTGCAGACCGCGAAGGCCGCGGCGAGCGGATGCCGGAAGGTCGCCGCACCGGCGGCTCCGCCCGTCCCTCGTACGATCGCGCCGACCGCCCCTCCGGCGGGCGCGACGCCCGCGATGGGCAGCGCGACGGCCGCCGCTTCGACCGCGACGAGCGGCGCCCGTACGACCGCGGCGACCGCCCGGACCGCTCGCGCGGCGACCGTTCCTTCGACGGTGCCCGCGACGGCGGCCGGCGTTCCTTCGACGACCGCCCGCGCCGTTCCTCCGATCGGGACGACCGCGCACGTTCGTACGACCGCGGTGACCGCCCGAACCGGTTCGACCGGGACGACCGCCCGGGCCGCTTCGACCGCGACGACCGCCGCCGCTCGTACGACCGCGACGACCGCCCGCGCTCGTACGACCGCGACGACCGCCCGCGGCGTTCCTTCGACCGCGACGACCGTGCGCCCCGCACCCGCGACGAGCGCCCGCGCTCCTACGACCGGGGCGACCGCCCGCAGCGTTCCTTCGACCGCACCGACCGGACCGACCGCCCGGCCCGCTCCTTCGACCGCGACCGCGCCGATCGCCCGCAGCGCGGTTTCGACCGCGACGATCGCCGTCGCTCCTTCGATCGGCCGGGCTTCCGCGACTCCGAGCGTCGCCCCTCCTCCTACTACCCGGCGAAGGGCGAGCAGCGCTCGTTCGGTCCGGAGGACGACGTGGTGCTCGAGCGCCTCGAGGCGCAGGCCGTGCAGGCCGACGCGACCGAGGGCACGAGCTTCGCCGATCTCGGTCTCGGCCAGAACATCGTCCGCACCCTCGCCGAGCTCGGCGCCGAGTCCCCGTTCCCGATCCAGGCGGCGACGATCCCCGTCGTCCTCGAGGGTCGCGATGTGCTCGGCCGCGGCCGCACCGGGTCCGGAAAGACGATCGCCTTCGGCGCCCCGACCGTCGAACGGCTGATGCAGGACTGGGCCGCCCGGCAGCGCGACGCCGGCGGAGAGCGCGACGCGGCATCCACTGCGGGGCTCGGCAAGAACGCCCGCAAGCGCCGCGAGATGGGCCGGGCGCCGCGCGCGCTGATCCTGGCGCCCACGCGCGAGCTCGCCCTGCAGATCGACCGCACCGTGCAGCCGATCGCGCAGAGCGTCGGCCTGTTCACGACGCAGATCTACGGCGGTGTGCCGCAGGGCCGCCAGGTCGGTGCCCTGCAGCGCGGCGTCGACATCGTCATCGGCACGCCCGGCCGCATCGAGGACCTCGTCGAACAGGGCCGCCTCGACCTCTCGCAGGTGCGGATCACCGTGCTCGACGAGGCCGATCACATGTGCGACCTGGGCTTCCTCGAGCCCGTGCAGCGGATCATCCGCCGCACCGCCGACGGCGGCCAGAAGCTGCTGTTCTCGGCGACGCTCGACACGGGCGTCGCGGCGCTCGTCGACGAGTTCCTCGTCGACCCGGCCGTCTACGAGGTCGCCGGCGAAGACCAGGCCTCGTCGACGATCGAGCACCACGTGCTCGTCATCGACAACCGCGAGAAGCGCGACATCGTCGCCGCCCTCGCCGACCGCGACGGCAAGACCCTCGTGTTCTCGCGCACGCGCGCGTTCGCCGAGGATCTCACCGATCACCTCGAAGACGCCGGCATCGCCGCGGTCGCCCTGCACGGCGACCTGAACCAGTCGCGCCGCACGCGCAACCTGCAGCAGCTCACGAGCGGCCGCGTGGATGTGCTGGTCGCCACCGATGTCGCCGCCCGCGGCATCCACGTCGACGACATCGACCTCGTCATCCAGGCCGACGCGCCCGACGAGTACAAGACGTATCTGCACCGGGCCGGCCGCACGGGCCGCGCCGGCAAGGCGGGCCGCGTCGTCACGCTGATCCCGCGGAACCGGCAGCGCCGCATGGCCGAGCTCCTCGGCCGCGCCGAGATCGACGTCGACTTCGAGGACGTGTACCTCGGCGACCCGCTGCTCGCGGAACTCGCCGAGGCGCCGCTCGCGCCGTCGCCCGAGCCCGAGACTGCGCCCGAGGTGGATGCGGCTGACGCGCCCGATCCCGAGGACGCTGCTCCGTCCGCGGTGGATGCCGAGCCGCGTTCCGCATAACCGGCGCCGCGCGTCCCGCGCGCTCCATCTCTTCCGGGGGTCGTTATTCCCGGGTCTCGATACGGCGCTGCGCGCCTCCTCGACCGACGAGCACATCCGCCGGTCGAGTAGCGAGCGTCAGCGAGCGTATCGAGACCCGGGGACGACCCCCGGAACCGTTTCCGGGTGCCGCTGCCGGGTGCCGCTGCCGGCGCCGGTGCGCCGCGGCATCCACTCGCGGAAGGCGCGATCAGGCGGGCAGGCCGCGCTGGGCGCTCCAGCGACGCGCGGCCTCGTGCGCGGCGTCGTCGATGAGGCGGTCGATCTCGGGGGAGCGGCGCACGGCGAACGACACGTAGGCTCCGCGCCCGCCGGCGACGGGGCGCCCGTAGGCCTTCGCGGCGAGCGTTCCGTCGGGCAGGAGCCGCACGGTGATCGACTGCAGTTCGAACTCCTCGTCGCGGCGCGTGTCGCGCCAGCGCAACTCCTCGGGAATCGCGACGTTGAGCGCGAGCGCGGCGACCTCTGCCATGCCCTCAGTGTACGGCCCGCCCCGCCCGCCCGCCGCCGAGTGGCGCGCGGCGCGCCCGTGGGGCATACTTACTTCCTGAACGATCGGTCACTTATTCGCGGGTGCGCACGGCGCCGGCGACGACCCGGCCGGCGACCCGCGGCATCCACTGCGGGCAACGGCCCGAACACCCCCACCGACAGCGCAGTCAGGAGCAGCATTGGCGTCAGAGTCCCCCCGAACCGAGGCCTATCTCGTCGGCGGCGTGCGCACGCCCGTCGGCCGCTACGGCGGTGCTCTCGCCGGCATCCGCCCCGACGATCTCGCCTCGCTCGTCGTCGGCGAGGCCCTCACCCGCGCCGGCATGCCGGCCGAGGCGTACGGCGAGATCGACGAGATCATCCTCGGCGCCGCGAACCAGGCGGGGGAGGACAACCGCAACGTCGCCCGCATGTCGGTGCTGCTGGCCGGGCTTCCCGACAGCGTTCCGGGCATCACGGTCAACCGCTTGTGCGCCTCCGGGATGTCGGCGATCACGATGGCGGGGCAGGCGATCCGCGCCGGCGACGCCGACCTCATCGTGGCCGGCGGCGTCGAGTCGATGACGCGAGCGCCCTGGGTGCAGGCGAAGCCGGATCGCGCGTGGGCGAAACCGGGCGAGGCGTACGACACGTCCATCGGCTGGCGTTTCCCGAACCCGAAGCTGCTCGCCCGTGACAAGGCGACGTTCTCGATGCCCGAGACGGCCGAGGAGGTCGCCCGCGTCGACGGCATCACCCGTGCGGAGGCGGATGCCTTCGCGCTCCGCAGTCAGCAGCGCGCCGCCGCCGCGATCGATGCGGGCCGGTTCGAGGCCGAGATCGTGGCGGTGCCGACGAAGGCCGGCGATGTCGCGGTCGACGAGGGGCCGCGGCGCGACACGAGCCTCGAGGCCCTCGCGCGGCTCCGCCCGGTCGTGCCCGGCGGCGAGGTCGTCACGGCGGGCAATGCGAGTTCGCTGAACGACGGCTCCTCGGCGATCCTCGTCGCGAGCGCCGCCGCCGTCGAACGCTACGGGCTCACCCCGCGCGCCCGGATCGTCGTCGGCGCGAGCGCGGGCATCGCGCCCGAGATCATGGGCCTCGGCCCGGTTCCGGCGACCGAGAAGGCGCTGGGGCGTTCGGGGCTGACGGTCGGCGATCTCGGTTCGATCGAACTGAACGAGGCGTTCGCGACGCAGTCGATCGCGAGCATGCGGCGCCTCGGCCTCGACCCGGATCGGGTCAACGCCGACGGCGGGGCGATCGCGCTCGGGCATCCGCTCGGCTCGTCGGGCTCGCGCCTCGTCGTGACCCTGCTCGGCCGCATGGAACGCGAAGCCTCCCGCTACGGCCTGGCGACGATGTGCGTCGGCGTCGGGCAGGGCCAGGCCCTGATCGTGGAGCGCGTCTGATGCCCGCGGTGGATGCCGGAAGCGCCGCAGCCGGGGCGGCACGCGAGCCGGAGGCGACCGCACCCCTCCTCATCGAGCGCCGCGCCGACCGGGTGGTCGCGACCCTGAACCGCCCCGAAAAGCGCAATGCGATCGATCGGGCGACGATCGACGCCCTGCATGCGCTGTGCGCGGAGCTCGAGGACGAGCCCCGCATCCTGATCCTCGCCGGCGCGGGCGGCGTGTTCGCCTCGGGCGCCGATATCGCGCAGTTGCGGGAGCGCCGCGCGGCCGACGCCCTCGAGGGCATCAACGCGAACGCGTTCGTCCGCATCGCGGAACTGCCGATGCCGGTGATCGCCGCGCTCGACGGCTACGCCCTGGGCGGCGGCGCCGAGCTCGCGTATGCGGCCGACATCCGCATCGGTACGCCCGAGCTGAAGATCGGCAACCCCGAGACGGGGCTCGGCATCCTCGCTGCGGCGGGTGCGAGCTGGCGGTTGAAGGAGATCGTGGGCGATGCCCGGGCGATCGAGCTGCTGCTGACGGGCCGCACGGTGCGGGCCGAGGAGGCGCTGGCGATCGGCCTCGTGTCCTCCCTGCACGAGGCCGACGGGCTGCTGGATGCGGCGCACGCGATCGCCGACCGCATCGCCGGCAACGACCCGGCGGCGACGGCCGCGACGAAGCGGGCGTTCCGCGCCCCGCGCGAGGCGCATCCGGCGATCGACGGCGAGGAGCAGGCGGTGCTCTTCGAGAGCCCCGAGAAGATGCGCCGCATGACCGAGTTCCTCGAGCGCCGTGCGAGCGCCCGCGCCGCCAAGGCCGGCGCCGGCACCGACCCCGCCGACACCCCCGCCGACGGCGCGCAGACCAGCGACAGAAAGCAGACCCCATGAGCACCCCCGAAGCCCCCGCGAGCGTCGGCGTCCTCGGCGGCGGCCGTATGGGCGCCGGCATCGCGCACGCGTTCCTCCTCGCCGGCTCCCGGGTGACCGTCGTCGAGCGCGATGAGGACGCGGCGGAGGCGGCATCCACCCGCATCCGCACCTCGCTCGAGCAGTCGATCTCGCGCGGCACGACCGAGCAATCCTTCGAGGATCTCGCCGGCCGGTACGCGTCGGCGACGAACGTGTCGGCCTTCGCCGGCTGCGGGCTCGTCGTCGAGGCCGTCCCCGAGGTCGTGGAGCTGAAGCTCGAGGCGCTCACGAGCGTCGAGTCCGTGCTGGATGCCGGGGCGGCGCTCGCGACGAACACCTCCTCGATCTCGATCGGCGAGCTCGCCGCGGCCCTCGAGCGGCCGGCGCGGTTCCTCGGGATGCACTTCTTCAACCCGGTGCCGGCTTCCACGCTCGTCGAGCTCGTGCAGGGCCCGGCGAGCGATCCGGCCCTCCTCGCGGAGGCGCGCGACTGGGTGCGGGCGATCGGCAAGACCCCGATCACCGTCGCCGACGCCCCCGGGTTCGCGTCGAGCCGCCTCGGCGTCGCTCTCGGCCTCGAGGCGATCCGCATGCTGGAGGACGGCGTCGCCAGCGCCGAGGACATCGATGCGGCGATGACGCTCGGCTACAAGCATCCGGTGGGCCCGTTGCGCCTGACCGACCTCGTCGGCCTCGATGTGCGGCTCGGCATCGCCGAGTACCTCGCGTCGAGCCTCGGCGACCGTTTCGAACCCCCGGCGCTGCTTCGGCGGATGGTCGCCGAGGGCGCCGTGGGCCGCAAGGCCGGCCGCGGCTTCTACGACTGGACCGAGTCGTGAGCGCGTGGATCGCGCCCCGGCATCCGCACCCGACCCCTGAGGAGACCCGATGACCGCGAACACGCCCGAGGTGCTGCCGAGCTACGTGCAGGGCGGGTGGTGGATGCCGGATGAGGCCGCCGCGGCCGGCGCCGCCGTCATCCGCGACGCCGCGACCGGCGAGCCCGTCGCGCGCGTCACGAGCGAGGGCCTCGACCTCTCCGGGGCGCTCGAGTACGCCCGCACGGCGGGGCAGGCGAGCCTCGGCGAGCTGACCTTCCACCAGCGCGCGGTGCTGCTGAAGCGGATGGCCCTCGCCCTCACCGAGCGCAAGGGCGAGCTGTACGAGCTGTCGGCGAAGGCCGGCGCGACGAAGCAGGATTCGTGGGTCGACATCGACGGCGGCATCGGCGTGCTCTTCGCGTACTCGTCGAAGGGCCGCCGCGAGATGCCGAACGGGCAGGTCTACGTCGACGGCGCCCCCGAGATCCTCTCGAAGGACGGCTCGTTCCTCGGCCGCCACATCTTCACGCGTCTGCCGGGCGTTGCGGTGCAGATCAACGCCTTCAACTTCCCGGTGTGGGGGTCGCTGGAGAAGTTCGCCCCCGCGTTCCTGGCGGGCATGCCGACGCTCGTGAAGCCGGCGACGCCGACCGGCTACCTCGCCGTGCACATGGTGCGGATCCTCGCCGAGTCGGGGCTGCTGCCGGAGGGCTCGCTGCAGCTCGTGTCGGGCAGCGTGCCGGGCCTGTTCGAGGCGCTGCGCCTCGGCGACATGGTCGGCTTCACCGGTTCGGCGTCGACGGCCGAGAAGCTGCGCGCGCACGAGTCCGTGCAGACGGGCGGGGTCCGCTTCACCGCCGAGACCGACTCGATCAACGCGAGCGTGCTCGGCCCGGACGCGTCGGCCGGCACCCCCGAGTTCGACGCGTACGTCAAGCAGCTCGTCGCCGAGATGACGTCGAAGGCGGGGCAGAAGTGCACCGCGATCCGCCGGGCGATCGTGCCGGCGGCATCCGTCGACGCGGTGGTGGATGCCGTGACCGCACGCCTCGCGGAGCGCGTCGTCATCGGCGACCCCCGCGCCGAGGGCGTCACGATGGGCCCGCTGGCCTCGCTCGCGCAGCGCGACGAGGTGCTGCGGCAGCTCGGGCGGCTGGTGGATGCCGGGGGCACCGTCCTCACCGGCGGCGCCGCCCCCGCCGAGGTGCGCCTCGCCGACGGTTCGACGGGGGAGGCCGGCGACGGCGCGTTCGTCGAACCCACCCTGCTGCGCTTCGCGGATGCATCGGCCGATGCCGTGCACGAGATCGAGGCGTTCGGCCCGGTGTCGGCGGTGCTCGGCTACGACACCATCGAGGAGGCGGCTGCGCTCGTCGCCCGCGGCGGCGGTTCGCTCGTGACGAGCATCGCCACCCACGACCCGGCGACGGCCGCGCGTCTGACGGTCGCGATCGGCGCCTACAACGGCCGCGTGCTCGTCCTGGACCGCGACGACGCCCGCACCTCGACGGGGCACGGCTCCCCGATGCCGCAGCTCGTCCACGGCGGCCCGGGCCGGGCCGGCGGCGGCGAGGAGCTCGGCGGCGTGCGCGCCGTGCTGCACCACATGCAGCGCACCGCGGTGCAGGGCACCCCTGAGATGCTGACGGCGATCACCGGCGTCTGGCACCAGGGCGCGACCGCCCGGCCCGAGGGCACGCATCCGTTCCGCAAGCCCCTCACCGAGCTCCGCATCGGCGACCAGGTCGTCTCGGGCTCGCGCACGGTCACGCTCGACGACATTGAGACGTTCGCGGCGTTCACGGGCGACACGTTCTACGCCCACATGGACGAGGAGGCCGCGGCGGCGAACCCGTTCTTCCCGGGGCGCGTGGCGCACGGCTACCTGCTCGTGTCGTGGGCGGCCGGTCTCTTCGTGGAGCCGGCGCCGGGCCCCGTGCTCGCCAACTCGGGCCTGGAGAACCTGCGTTTCGTGACGCCCGTGTCGCCCGGCGACGCGATCCGCGTCGAGCTCACCGCGAAGCAGATCACCCCGCGCGAGACCGACGAGTACGGCGAGGTGCGCTGGGATGCGGTGCTGAAGAACCAGCGCGACGAGCTCGTGGCGAGCTACGACGTGCTGACCCTCGTCGCCAAGCAGTAGCCCTCGGGTGCGGATGCCGGTGCGCGCCGGCATCCGCGCCGCGGCCTCCCCGCGTCCGTGCTCACGGGCCGAGCAGCGCGAGCGGCACGACGACGACCCCGTCTCGGCGGCGGTAGGCGAATTCGCCCGTCGTGACGACGACGCGTTCGACGACCCGATCACCGAGCGATTCCTTGAGCCAATTCAAGTGACGGACGTCGTGATCGCCGACCGTGCCGGCGAGCTTCACCTCGATGGCGACGACCTTGAACCCGTCTCCTTCGACGATGAGGTCGATCTCGCGGTCGGAGTTGTATGTGCGCAGGTGTCCGAGGTTCGCGTGTGCCGCCGTCGCGTACACGCGCACCGACTGCGTCACCAAGGACTCGAACAGGGCACCGAGCCAGGTGCCGCCGATGTTGGACGGTCGGTCGCCTTCGCCTTGCAGGAGGCCGGCTCTGCCGACGCCGACCAATCGTGCAGCGAGCGCTGGGTCGACGAGATGGTGTTTCGGGGCCTTCGTGAGTCGTCGTAGCGGCGCGAATGTCGGACTCCAGGCTTGAACCGGATCGACGATGAAGAGTCGGTGCAGTTGCTCGCGGTAACCGTCGAGCGTCTGGCGGGTCGGTTTCTCTGCGAGGCCTGCGGTCGCGGCGTTCAGCAGCAGGCTGTAGGAAGCGTCGGTCGAGGTGGCGGCAGCGTAGGCGGCGAGCCATGAGCGCAGCGCCAGCGGCCTGCGAACTTCGACCCCGTTCTCCGGGAGTTCGTGGGTGACGAGCCGTTCGATGTATCCGTCGAGTTGTGCGCGTCTGGCTTGTTCGGGCAGGTTTCGGATGCCCGGAAGGCCGGACCTCAGGATCTCGTCCGTGTAGTCGGCGAGCCGGACGTCCGTGCGCCCGCCGATGTCGGCCCCGCCGTCGAGGAGCTCTCGGAGGGACACGGTCGGGCGTTCGATATCGCGTTCGGCGACCGACAGAGGGTGCATGCGGAGGCTGACGATGCGGCCGGCTCCGGAGTGGATACGGGTCCCCGGTGCCACCCCGGCCGATCCCGTCAGGAGGAAGCGGCCGCCTGCCGCATCGTCGTCGACGGATCTGCGCACACTGTCCCACACCGGTGGAAGCAGCTGCCATTCATCGATGAGAACCGGAGCCGGCATGCGATTGATCGCATCGGGATCGGCGCCGAGTGTTTCGAGCTGACGTTCTCGGTCGAGGGCGAGGATGGTTGCTGCTCGCTGCTTCGCCGTTGCAGTCTTGCCGACCCCCTTCGCGCCTTCGAGTGCGATCGCCGCGAGGTGCGGGAACAGCTCGTCGAGGGTGTCGTCCACGATGCGGCGGCGATAGACCATGTTCGGCAACCTTACATGTCAACGAGATTGAAACGAACAACTCAACGGCAACCTATCATGCATCTCAACGCCTCGCAGTCGAACAAGTGAACACGGGAGCCGAGCGCGAACAAGATTTGCCGGGTGCGGATGCCGGTGCACTCCGGCATCCGCCGGTCGAGTAGCGACGAAGGAGCGTATCGAGACCCGCTCACCAGGTCTCGATACGGCCGCGAGCGGCCTACTCGACCGACGGGGGTCGCCGGTCGAGTAGCGACGAAGGAGCGTATCGAGACCCGCTCACCAGGTCTCGATACGGCCGCGAGCGGCCTACTCGACCGACGGGGGTCGCCGGTCGAGTAGCGACGAAGGAGCGTATCGAGACCTCCTGTCGAACGCCCAGGCGACGCGATCCGAATCCTCGGATGCGCCCTCCCTGGGGTAATGTGCCCTTTCGTGCCCCGGTCAGGGCTTGCGAGGAGGTGGCGCGATGGGCAAGACGGTGGAGTCGTCGCGCCTCGCCTCCCTCGACGGGCTGCGCGGGCTCGCCGCGGTCGTCGTGCTCGTCCACCACACGCTCCTGCTCGTGCCCGGCCTCGCCGCGCCGTACTTCGGCCAGCCGACCCCGCCCGGGCTCGCGAGCATCCTCGTGCACACGCCGCTGCACCTCGCCTGGGCCGGCACCGAGGCGGTGTTCCTGTTCTTCGTGCTCTCGGGGCTCGTGCTCGCCCGCTCGGCGGGCTCGGCGGGCTTCTCGTGGGCGGGCTACTTCCCGTCGCGGATCGTGCGCCTCTACCTCCCGGTCGCCGCCGGGGTGCTGTTCGCGCTCGCCGTCATCCTGCTGCTGCCCCGCACCGGCCCGACCGAGAGCGCCTGGCTCGCCTCACGGCCCGACGGATACACGCCGGGTGGCATCGTGAAGGACCTCATCCTCATCGGCGGCTCCTCCGACACCGTCAGCCCGTTGTGGTCCCTGCAGTGGGAGGTCCTGTTCTCCCTGCTGCTGCCGGTGTACCTCTACGCGTCGCGGCGGATGCCGGTGGCCCTGCAGTTCGCGATCTGCATCGCCGCCTCGGTCGCCGGCAACATCGTCGGCAACACCTCCCTGAAGTACCTGCCGATGTTCGGGCTCGGGGTGGCGCTCGCCGCCGTGTGGGACCGGATCCCGGCCCTCGTCGCCCGCATCCCGCACCGCATCGCGCCGCTCGTGTGGACCCTGTTCACCCTCGCCTGCCTCGTCGTGGCCGGCTCGTGGTGGTACCTGGTGCCGGTGCTCGGCCTCGGGCGTGCTTCGGCGGTCACGCTCGGCCCCGTACTGCTGGCGATCGTGGGGCTCGTGATCGCGGCAGTGCACGCACCCGGAATCCGCACCCTGCTGTCGAGCCGGCTGTTCCGCCGGCTCGGCGCGATCTCGTTCAGCCTGTACCTCGTGCACGAGCCGCTCGTCATCGCGGTCGGCCATATGCTGCCGCACCCCGAGTTCGCCCTGCTGCTGACGGTGCCGGTATCGCTCGCGGTCGCGTGGGCGTTCCAGCGCCTCATCGAGCTGCCCGCGCACCGGCTGGCCCGCCGGGTGCGCCGCGACGCCGCCCGCCGCGAGCAGCCGGCCCCGGCCGAGGTGCGCTGAGCCTCAGCCGCCGGCGCGGAAGGTCTCGGCGAGCAGGCCGAAGGCCTCGTCGATGAGCGCGATGAGTTCGGCGTCGTCGTCGGCGAGCCAGCGCTCGTAGGCCGAGAGGGTGACGCCGAGGCAGGCCCAGGCGACGGTCTGCGGGGTGAGGTCGGGGGGATCCAGCCCCAGCCGGTCGGCGACGAATTCGGCGACGACCCGTCGCCAGTCGGCGTAGCGCACGGCGGAGTGGGCGACGAGGCTCGGCGAGTTCAGCAGCAACTGCATCCGCTGCTTGTGGAACGGGGTCTCGGCCTCGGGAAAGGTGTTGAAGTGCTGGGTGCCGAGCCGCAGCGCGTCGAGCATCGGCATGTCGGGCGGCACCTCGGCGAAGTAGTCGCGCATCCGTTCGAGGAGCATGCCGAAATCGCCCCACGGCAGGTCGTTCTTCGACGGGAAGTAGCGGAAGAAGGTGCGCCGGCCGATGCCGGCCTCCTGCGCGATCTCGTCGACGGTGACCTCGTCGAATCCGCGCTCGATGAAGAGCCGGAGGCCGACGTGGCTGAGCTCTGCGGAGGTGGTCGCGGGGGCACGGCCGACGCGCGGGCGGTCCGCGGTGGATGCCGTCTGCTCCGCCGTTCCGGGTGCCGCCGCCTCCGGCATCCGCTCGCCGCCATGATCGGTCACGAAGACCCCTTCCATTCGGCACTGGGTGCCATTAGTATCGTCCCCAATCGGACCGGATCGCCAATGGCGGTGAACCCAGATGAGGAGCATCTCATGTCGTACAACGAAGTGAACGTCCCGCAGCGTACCGACGACCAGGCGGTGATCGAGGCAGACTCGCTCGTCGAGGAAGTCTCCATCGACGGCATGTGCGGCGTCTACTGAGACGCCGATGCCGAGCCTCGACCCCGAGGCGGCCTGGCAGTTGCACCCGCAGGTCTCGGTTCGCCCCGAGCCCTTCGGGGCGCTGCTGTACCACTTCGGAACCCGAAAGCTGTCGTTCCTGAAAGACCGCGTGCTGCTCGACATCGTCGAGGGGCTGTCGGAAGCCGCGACCGCACGCGAAGCGTGCGACCGCGCCGGCGTCGCCGCGGAACACCGGGCGACCTACCTGCGCGCCCTCGGCACCCTCGCCGAGTCGCACATGATCCAGGAGCGTGCCGCATGACCCTCGTCGAACCGTCCACCCGCCCCGCAGCCCCGCCCGCGCCGACCCGCCTCGTCGACCACTTCGAGCACGGACTCGACGCCCCCATCTGCCTCACCTGGGAGCTCACCTACGCGTGCAACCTGAGCTGCGCGCACTGCCTGTCGTCCTCGGGGCGCCGCGACCCGCGCGAGCTCAGCACCGAGGAGTGCAAGGCGCTCATCGACGAGTTCGAGCGGATGCAGATCTTCTACGTGAACATCGGCGGCGGCGAGCCGACCGTCAGGCCCGACTTCTTCGAGCTCATCGACTACGCCACCGCCCACCATGTGGGTGTGAAGTTCTCGACGAACGGGGTGAAGATCACCCCCGAGGTCGCCGCCCGGCTCGCCGAGAACGACTACCTCGACATCCAGATCTCCCTCGACGGCGCCACGCCCGAGGTCAACGATTACGTGCGCGGCCCCGGCTCCTACGACACCGCGATCCGGGCGATGCAGAACCTGAAGGATGCGGACTTCGGCGAGTTCAAGCTCTCCGTCGTCTGCACGAGCCAGAACATCGGCCAGCTCGACGACTTCAAGGCCATCGCCGACGAGTACGGCGCGCAGCTGCGGCTCACGCGCCTGCGCCCGAGCGGCCGCGGTGCCGACGTGTGGGATGAACTGCACCCCACCCAGGCGCAGCAGAAGGAGCTCTACGACTGGCTCGTCGCCCACGGCGACAACGTGCTCACGGGCGACTCGTTCTTCCACCTCTCCGCCTACGGCGAGACGCTTCCCGGCCTGAACCTGTGCGGCGCCGGCCGCGTCGTCTGCCTCGTCGACCCCATCGGCGACGTGTATGCGTGCCCCTTCGCGATCCACGACGAGTTCCTCGCCGGCAGCGTGCGCGACGAGAGCGGCTTCAAGGGCGTCTGGCAGGAGTCGGAGCTGTTCCGGAAGCTGCGGGAGCCGCAGTCCGGCGGCGCGTGCACCTCGTGCCAGTTCTTCGACACCTGCAAGGGCGGGTGCATGGCCGCGAAGTTCTTCACCGGCCTGCCCCTCGACGGCCCCGACCCCGAGTGCGTGCAGGGCTACGGCGAACAGCTGCTCGCCGAGCGCGACGCCGAGGCGCTGCCGAAGTCCTCCGTCGACCACTCGCACCGCACCGCGCCGTACTCGAAGTCCGGCAAGGTGTCGCTGACCCTCACCCGTAAGCCCGGCGCGAAGATGCTGCCGGGGCTCTCGGCACGCGATGCGTACGCGCAGCAGACGACGAAGACGAAGCAGGGCGTCGACATGCGCGCGGCCCTCGACATCAAGCCGAACCTCCTGAATCGCACGGGCGGGATGCCGATGAACGACCTCGGCGACGACCCGCTCGCAGACTTCCGGCCGAAGCCGGACTGAACACCCGATGCCGCCGCGTGCGGCATCCGCTCGACGGCGACGGGCGCGAGCCGCCCGCCGCTCCTGCGGTGTACCCCGCGGGTATCCGAAGAGAAGGAGAGGACGCAATGGGGCGTCTGGAAGGCAAGGTCGCGCTCGTCTCGGGCGCGGCGCGCGGTCAGGGGCGTTCGCACGCCCTGCGGCTCGCGGAGGAGGGCGCGGACATCATCGCGTTCGACATCTGCGAGGCGATCCCCGAGAACAGCTATCCGCCGGCGACCGAGGCGGACCTCGCCGAGACCGTCCGGCTCGTCGAAGCGCTCGACCGCCGGATCGTGGCCGAGAAGGCGGATGTGCGCGACGCCGCGCAGGTCACGGCGCTCGTGGATCGCGGGGTCGCCGAGCTCGGCCGGCTCGACGTCGTGTCGGCCAACGCGGGCATCGGCGGCGCGTTCAACCGTTCCGAAGACATCCCCGACGACGAGTTCATGAACATGGTGAACATCAACCTCACGGGCGTGTGGCGTACGGCCAAGGCCGCCATCCCGCACCTGAAGGCGGGCGGCAACGGCGGCGCGGTGATCCTCACGAGCTCCGACGCGGGCCTGTTTCCGTACGAGAACATCTCGCACTACGTCTCGGCGAAGCACGGTGTGATCGGCCTCATGCGCACGCTCGCCCTCGAGCTCGCACCCGACATGATCCGCGTGAACGCGATCTGCCCGACGACGGTGAACACGCCGATGGTGAACAACGAGGGCACGTTCAAACTGTTCCGGCCCGATGTCGAGAACCCGACGGTCGATGACTTCAAGCAGGCGGCGACGACGATGAACGCCCTGCCCATCCCGTGGGTCGAGGCCGTCGACATCTCGAACGCGCTCGTGTTCCTCGCCTCCGACGAGGCGCGGTACATCACGGGCGTGGCCCTGCCGGTGGATGCCGGCGCCGCGATCAAGTAGCCGGACGAAGGACTGGACATGGGCAGAGTCGAAGGCAAGGTCGCCTTCATCACGGGCGCCGCGCGCGGGCAGGGTCGCAGCCATGCGATCCGTCTCGCCGAAGAGGGCGCCGACATCATCGCCGTGGATCTCTGCGACGAGATCCCGAACGTCACCTATCCCTCCGCGACGGAGGCGGACCTCGCCGAGACGGTCCGCCAGGTCGAGGCGCTCGATCGCCGCATCGTCGCCCGCAAGGCCGACGTGCGCGACCGGATCGCGCTGCAGGCGGCGCTCGAGGAGGGGCTGGCCGAACTCGGCGGGCTCGACATCGTCGTCGCGAACGCGGGCATCATGATCATGGCCGAGTGGCAGGACACCACGCAGGAGATGTGGGATCAGACGATCGGCACGAACCTCACGGGCGTGTGGAACACGATCATGGTCTCGGCCCCGCACCTCGTCGAGCGCGGCGGAGGGTCGATGATCCTCACGAGCTCGGCGGCCGGTATCAAGGGGCTGCCGTTCCTGCACCCGTACGTCGCCGCCAAACACGGCGTCGTCGGGCTCATGCGGGCGTTCGCGACCGAGCTCGCCGAGCACAGCATCCGCGTGAACACCATCCACCCGACGGGCGTGAACACGCCCATGGGCGTGGAGGGCGGCGACGGCTACATGGGCTTCCTCGAACGCCACCCGCGGGTGGGCGCCATGATGACGAACCTGCTGCCCGTCGAGATCTCGGAACCGCGCGACCAGTCGAACGCGGTGCTGTTCCTCGCCTCGGACGAGTCGCGCTACGTGACGAGCCTCGAGATGACCGTCGACGCGGGCAACACGCAGTACTGAACCGCGGCGCGGGTGGATGCCGGGAGCCCCGGCATCCACCCCGCCGATCGAAACGCAAAGGAGCGGAACATGACCGGACGGGTCGCAGGCAAGGTCGCCTTCATCACGGGTGCGGCGCGCGGGCAGGGGCGGGCGCACGCGCTGCGCCTCGCCGAAGAGGGTGCCGACATCATCGCGATCGACATCGAGGAGCAGGTCGAAGGGGTGCCGTATGCGACGGCGACGGCCGCGGATCTGCAGGAGACGGTGCGGCAGGTCGAGGCGCTGGATCGCCGGATCATCGCCGAGACCGCGGACGTGCGCGATCTCGCGCGCCTCGAGGAGGTCGTCGCCAAGGGCGTCGCCGAGCTCGGCCGCCTCGACATCGTCGCCGGCAACGCGGGCATCGACATCGTCGGCCCGTGGCAGACGATGACCCCCGAGATCGTGCGCACGACCATCGACATCAACCTGATCGGCGTCTGGAACTCGGTGATGGCGTCGCTGCCGCACATCCTCGCCGGCGGCCGCGGCGGGTCCATCGTCCTCACGAGCTCGGCGAACGGACTGAAGGCCGGCCCCTTCAACATGGCCTACAACATGGCCAAGTACGGCGTGACCGGCATGGCGAAGTCGTTCGCGATGGAGCTCGCAAAAGACAACATCCGGGTCAACAGCGTGCACCCGGGCGGCGTCGACACGCCCATGGCGCAGGGGATCCTGAACGTTCCCGACAGCGGGTTCACCCAGGGCCAGAAGGAGAACCCGAACCTGTTCGGGATGCTGAGCCAGTGGATCCCCGGTTCGATGCCCCCGCGGGAGATCTCCAACGCCGTGCTCTTCCTCGCATCCGACGAGTCGACGTGGGTCACCGGGCATGCGCTCGCCGTCGACGGCGGCATGACGCAGTACTGAACCGATCGAGCACACGAGATGAAAGACGAGGGAGCAATCATGACCGGACGAGTCGCAGGGAAAGTCGCATTCATCACGGGCGCTGCCCGGGGGCAGGGGCGCAGCCACGCGCTCCGTCTGGCGCAGGAGGGAGCCGACATCATCGCGGTGGATGTCGCCGAATCGTTGCCCGGCATGGAGCGGTACTACCCCGGAGCGAGCGAGGAAGACCTCGCGGAGACCATACGGCAGGTCGAGGCGCTCGACCGCCGTATCGTCGCGCGCAAGGCCGATGTGCGCGACTTCGAGCAGCTGAAGGCGGCGCTCGACGAGGGCGTCGCCGAGCTCGGGCACGTCGATATCGTGTCGGCGAACGCAGGCGTCTTCACGTTCGGCGTCGAGTCGCAGGAGGTCACGGATGAAGAATGGGATCTCACGAACGACATCAACGCGAAGGGGGTTTGGCATACGGCGAAGGCCGCGATCCCGCATCTGATCGCTCAGGGCACGGGAGGGTCGATGATCCTCACGAGTTCGACCGCCGGGATCAAGGGCACGCCGAACGTCGCCGCCTATACGGCGTCGAAGCATGCGGTCGTCGGCATCATGCGCACCCTCGCCCTCGAGTTGGCGCCGCACCGGGTGCGGGTGAACACCGTGCACCCGACGGGGGTGGCGACGAACATGATCCTCAACGAAGCGACCTTCCGCCTGTTCATGCCCGACGCCGAGCACCCGACGAAGGAGGATGCCGCTCCGATCTTCGAGTCGACGAACGCATTGCCGACGCCGTGGGTCGAACCGGTCGACATCTCGAACGCGGTGCTGTTCCTCGCTTCCGATGAGGCTCGCTACGTGACCGGCACCGAGCTCAAGGTCGACGCGGGGTACACGGTCAAGTGACGAACGAGCAGACCGCCGAACGGGCGGCGGGTGCGGATGCCGGGGCTCCCGGTTCCGCGCCCGCGGCCCCCGCGGCCGGCGCCGCGCAGGCCGCCGCCCCCGGGATCGTCGAGCAGCACGAGCGCATCGCCCGCCACCTCGTGGGGCGCGAGCGGGAGCTCGAGCTGACCCTCGCGGCCGTCGCGGCGGGCCGCGACATCGTGCTCGAGGGCCCGCCCGGCACGAGCAAGACGACGATGCTGACGGCGATCACGGCGGAGTGGGGGATCCCGCTGCTGTTCGTCGAGGGCAACGCGGATCTCACGCCGGCCAAGCTCGTCGGCCACCACAACCCGGCGCGGGTGCTCGCCGAGGACTACAACGCCGACAACTTCGTCGCCGGCCCCCTCGTCGAGGCGATGCAGCAGGGCGGGTTCCTTTACATCGAGGAGTTCAACCGGGCCCCCGAAGACACGCTGAACACGCTGCTGACGGCGATGGCCGACCGTTCGATCGCGATTCCGCGGGTGGGGCGGATCCGTGCCGTTCCGACGTTCCGGGTGATCGCGTCGATGAACCCGTACGACAACATCGGCACGACCCGGCTGTCGACGAGCGTGCACGACCGGCTGAACCGGCTCGCCGTCGGCTACCAGGACGAGGCGGCCGAGGCGGCGATCGTCGAGCTCCGCACGGGGGCGGCGGGGCCGCTCGGGGCGAAGCTCGTCGCCGATGGGGTCGCCGTCACGCGGGCGACGCGGCGGCATCCGGATGTGCGGCAGGGTTCGAGCGTACGCGGTGCGATCGATCTGGTGCTGGTCGCGAGCGAGCTCGCGGGGCTCCGCGGCATCCGCTCCTCGGACGAGGAGGCGTATCCGCCGCTCGTGCTCGACGCGATGATCGTCGCCCTCTCGGGGCGCATCCACCTGGACGAGGCCGCCGAGACGAGCCCCGAGCAGGTGCTGCGCGAGATCTGGGAGGACCGCTTCGTGCTGGAGCCGCATCAGGCCGCTCCGGGATGAAGAGCCGTCGAGGCCGATAGCCCGATCCGCCGCCGCTCCGAGACGGCGCGGCGGCCGCTGGGTCGGAAGCCGAAGCAGCTCGACGAGGCGCCGACGGTGTTCAGCGCCTCCTCGGGGGCGGGCGGCCTGGTGCTCCGTGCCGAGCGCGGGCCGGGCCGGCCGGGCGGGCCGAAGCGGCCGGGGGCCGAGGCGCCGGGGTTCACCGACGACGCCGGCGAGCTCGTCGTGCCCGACGAGGAGGCTTCGGGTGTGGATGCCGAGGCGCGCGCCCGGGCCCGCCGCATCGCCGCCCGGCTCGCCGTGCCGCGCCCCAAGCGCGATGCGACCGCCCGGCGGGGCGCCGGCGAACTCGGCAGCCTGCCCTACCGCGGCGGGTCGGACGAGATCGACCTCGATCGCACGATCGAGGTGCTCGCCGAACGGCCGGTGCCCGAGGATGAGGACATCGTCGTGCGCGACCGCATCCGCACCCGGCGTTCGGTGGTGCTCGCCGTCGACGTGTCGGGGTCGATGCGCGGCGAACGGGTGAAGACGGCCGGAGCGGTCGTCGGCGCCCTCGCCGGCGAGCTCGAACGCGACGACCTCGGTGTCATCGCGTTCTGGTCGGATGCGGCGGTGCTGCTCGGCCTCGGCGAGCGCATCGAGCCGATGACGTTGCTCGACCGGGTGCTCAGGATGCCGGCGAAGGGGCTCACGAACGTCGCGTTCCCCCTGGAGCTGGCCGCGCGGCAGCTCGCGCGGGTGCCGGCACGGGATGCGCGGGTGCTGCTCCTGTCGGACTGCGTGCACAATGCGGGGCCGGATCCGAGGCCGCTCGCGGCTCGCCTGCCTCGGCTGGACGTGCTGCTGGATGCCAGCGGCGAGCAGGATGCGGAGCTCGGGCGCGAACTCGCCGCGGCCGGGCGGGGGATGTTCCGCCGGGTGCGCGGGTATCGTGACGTGGCACCGGCGCTGAGCGCGATCTTCGGCGGCTGAGGCGGCAGCCGAGGCGGCGGCCGAGCGGCGGCGGGCGGCGCGCCCGGGCATCCACTGCGGAAAGACGAAGGCGCCCCGGGCATCCACCCGACCCCTGTTATTTGGCACCCGGTGCCATTATGATTGACGGTACCCGAGAGCGCGAGCGAACCGCTCGCCGCCTGCAACGAAGCAGAAAGAAGACACCATGGGAACACTCGACGGCCGAGTCGCCTTCATCACGGGCGCGGCCCGAGGCCAGGGCCGCGCGCACGCGGTCAAGCTCGCGAGCGAAGGCGCCGACATCATCGCCCTCGATATCGCCGGCCCCCTGCCGCTCGTGCCCTACGACTCGCCGACGATCGACGACCTGAACGAGACGCAGCGCCAGGTCGAAGCCCTGGATCGCCGCATCATCGCCCGCCAGGGCGACGTGCGCGACCTCGACGGCATGCGCGCGATCGTCGACGAGGGCATCGCCGAGTTCGGCGGCCTCGACATCGTCGTCGCCAACGCCGGTATCTGCATCCCCGCGACCTGGGACGCGACGACCCCCGAGATCTTCACGACGACCATGGACATCAACGTCACCGGCGTCTGGAACACGGTCATGGCCGGCGCCCCGTACCTCGTCGAACGCGGCGGCGGCTCGATCATCCTCACGAGCTCGTACGCGGGCAAGAAGGTGCAGCCGTTCATGGTGCACTACACCGCATCCAAGCACGCGATCACCGGCATGACCCGTGCCTTCGCCGCCGAGCTCGGCAAGCACAGCATCCGCGTGAACAGCGTCCACCCCGGCGCCGTCATGACGCCCATGGGCTCGGGCGGCATGCAAGCCGCCCTCGCCGAGGCCGGCGCGACGAACCCGCCGCTGAACCAGATGGGCACCCCGTTCCTGCCGAAGTGGGCGATGGACGCCGAGGACATCGCCGATGCCGTCGCCTTCCTCGCCTCCGACGCGGCGAAGTTCATCACCGCCGAGCACCTGAGCGTCGACGCCGGCATGCAGTACTTCTGAATCGGCGACACAGGAAGGAAGGCACACCATGCCCTGGAAGCAGAACCCCTGGTTCGAAACCGTGCTCGAGGCGCAGCGGCGCGCTGAGAAGCGCCTGCCGCCCTCGGTCTACGCGGCGCTCGTCGCCGGCAGCGAGCGCGGCCGCACCCCGCAGGACAACACCGACGCGTTCGCGGAGCTCGAGTTCGCCCCGCACGTCGCCGGCCACTCGCCCGAGCGCGACCTCGCGACGACCGTCCTCGGCATCCCGGTCTCGATGCCCGTGATCATCTCGCCCACGGGCGTGCAGGCCGTCCACCCCGACGGCGAGGTCGCGGTCGCCCGGGCCGCCGCGAACCGCGGCACGATCATGGGGCTCAGCTCCTTCGCCTCGAAGTCGGTCGAAGAGGTCGCCCAGGCCAATCCGAACACCTTCTACCAGATGTACTGGACGGGTTCGCGCGAGCAGATGATGCAGCGCATGGAGCGTGCCCACGCGGCCGGTGCGAAGGCTCTCATCGCGACGCTCGACTGGTCGTTCTCGATCGGCCGCGACTGGGGCAGCCCCGCCATCCCCGAGCGGCTGAACTTCAAGGCCATGGTCGACATGGCCCCCGAGGCGATCCGCCGGCCGAAGTGGCTGACGTCGTACCTGAAGTCGGGCACCCTGCCCGACCTCACCACGCCGAACCTGCAGGCCCCCGGCCAGGCGGCGCCGACGTTCTTCGGCGCGTACGGCGAATGGCAGCAGACGCCGCCGCCCACGTGGGAGGACGTCGAGTGGCTGCGCAAGGAGTGGGGCGGCCCGTTCCTGCTGAAGGGCGTCACGCGAGTCGACGACGCCAAGCGCGCGGTGGATGCCGGGGTGCACGCCATCTCGGTCTCCAACCACGGCGGCAACAACCTCGACACGACCCCGGCGACGATCCGCTGCCTGCCGGCCGTCGCCGACGCCGTCGGCGATCAGATCGAGGTGCTGCTCGACGGCGGTGTGCGCCGCGGCGGCGACGTCGCCAAGGCCCTCGCGCTCGGCGCCCGCGCCGTGATGATCGGCCGCGCCTACCTGTGGGGCCTCGCCGCGAACGGGCAGACGGGCGTCGAGAACGTCCTCGACCTGCTGCGGATGGGCCTCGACTCGGCGGTGCTCGGCCTCGGGCATTCCTCGATCGGCGAGCTCTCGCGGGACGACTTCTACATCCCCGAGGACTTCGAGCGCGTGCTCGGCGCGGGCTCCGTTGCCGCCCCCGTTGCTGCTCCGGCCGCGGATTCGGCGGCGGCCGCCGAGGTCTGACACGGTGGAGGCATGAAGCACGACGCCCCGACCGCCGGTGATCCTCCCTCCGGCGGCCGGGGCGTCGGCGTGCCCGGCGCGGGCGATTCCGACAGCGCCGGCGCGCCCGCTCCCGGCGCTCTGCCGCGGCAGGATGCGTCGGGGGAGCCGGCCCGCCTCGCCGATCGCCGCTGGGTCAACGCCGGCGGCGCGACGTTGCTGGTGCCCGTCGGCTCCTTCGAGCAGCACGGCCCGCACCTGCCCTTCGACACCGACACGGTGATCGCCGAGGCGCTGGCCGAGGCGCTGGCCGCGCGGCTTCGGGGTGCGGATGCCGTGACGGCACCCCCGATCGCCTTCGGCGCGAGCGGCGAGCACGCCGGCTTCGACGGCACGGTCTCGATCGGCACCGCCGTGCTCGAGGCGGTGCTCATCGAGATCGGCCGCTCGGTCGACTGGGCCGCCCGCCTCGTCTTCGTCAACGGTCACGGCGGCAACCTCGCGGCGCTCGCCGCCGCCGTGCCGCGCCTCCGCTTCGAGGGCCGCGCCGCCGTGTGGCTGCCCGCCGACCCGGGCCCGGCCGGCGCCGGCGACCTGCACGCCGGCCGCGACGAGACCTCCCTCATGCTGCACCTCGACCCCTCGCGAGTGGATGCCGCGCGCCTCGAACCGGGTGCGCCCGGCACCGCCCGCGAACTCCTGCCCGCCCTGCAGCGGGGCGGCGTGCGCGCGGTGTCGCCGAACGGGGTGCTCGGCGACCCCCGCGGGGCGAGCGCCGCGGAGGGCGCCGCGCTTTTCGCCGCGATGACGGAGGCGGCCCTCGGCCGCCTCGAACGCGACCGCCCCCGCGAGAACGGGTGCCTCGGATGAGCGGGGGAGCCGGCCCGGCCCGGCAGGCCGGGCCGCCGGCCGGCCTCGATCCGCACCCCGAGGCATCCGGCGCGGAGGCGCCCCGCAGCCCCGCGCCCGGCGCCGCCCCGACCGCCCGCCCGGGCCTGCCCGACGGTTTCGTCGTGCGTCTGAACCGCCACACCCGCCGCACCGAAAGCGGGCGGGTGCTGATCGGCGGCTGGCCGACCCGCGTCTCCCGGCTGAAGCCGCTCGCCGCGGCGCTGCTCCGAGGCCGCCGGCTCCGGGTGCGGGACGCCGCGAGCCGCGCCCTGGCCGAACACCTCCTCGAGGCCGGCATGGCCGATCCGGTCGCCGCCGAACTGCCGGCGGCCGATCTCGCCGCCCTCACGGTCATCGTCCCCGTCTACGAGCGGCCCGCCCAGCTCGCGCGCCTCCTCGGAAGCCTGACCGCCGAGATCCCCGGGGAGCGCGTCATCGTCGTCGACGACGCCTCCCCGGGCGCCGCGGCGATCGCCCGTGTCGTGCGGGCGGCCGGCGCCCGCCTCCTCCGGCAGCCCGAGAACCGCGGCCCGGCGGCCGCCCGCAATGCGGGGCTCGCCGCCGCATCCACCCCCTTCGTCGCCTTCGTCGACTCCGACGTCGTCATGGAGCCGGGCGCCCTCGAGACGATGCTCCGGCACTTCGCCGACCCGGCCGTCGCGATGGTCGCCCCGCGCGTGCTCGGCCTCGCCGCCGAGCGCCCGAACTGGATCACCCGCTACGAGAACGCCCGATCCTCGCTCGACCTCGGGCGCGAGTCGGCGGCCGTGCGCCCGCGCACCCCGCTCAGTTGGGTGTCGAGCACCTGCCTCGTCGTGCGGGTCGATCGGCTCGCGGCCGGCCCGGCCGGCTTCGATGAGGCGATGCGCGTCGGCGAGGACGTGGATCTCGTCTGGCGGCTCGTGGATGCCGGGCACCGGGTGCGCTTCGAGCCCGCCGCGGTCGTCCGCCACGAGCATCGCACGACGCTCCGCAGCTGGCTCGGCCGCAAGGCTTTCTACGGCAGCGGCGCCGCCGCGCTCGCCGCGCGCCACCCCGACGACATCGCCCCGGCGATCCTCACCCCGTGGAGCGCGGCGGTGCTCGTCGCCCTGCTCGCGCAGCGCCGCTGGTCGGTGCCCGTCGCCGCGGGTATCGCCGCCGTCACCACGTGGCGGATCGCGAAACGCCTGCCGCCGCTCGAACACCGCGTCGCCGTCGCGACGCGCCTGACGGTGACCGGATTCGTCGCCGCGATCGGGCAGGGCTTCGCGCTGCTGCTCAGGCACTGGTGGCCGCTCGCCGCGCTCGGCTGCCTCGTATCGCGGCGGATGCGGCGCGCCGTCGTGATCGCCGCCCTCGCCGACACGGCCTGGGAGCACTCCCGCACCCGCGCCGAGCTCGACCCCGTGCGCTTCGGCATCGCCCGCCGTCTCGACGACCTCGCCTACGGCGCCGGCGTCTGGTGGAGCGCGATCCGCGCCCGCTCTCCGCGCGCCCTGCTGCCCTCGATCACCTGGCGCCGCCGCTGACCCCCCGAACTCGGGATGCCGCGCGCCGTCGCGCATGTGGTGAGATCATCCCGCCCGGCCCCGACGCCCACCACGGAACCCACCGCCTCCGCCTGAGGCGCCTCTCCCTCCCTCCCTCCCCGCCGTGTGTGTGCGCCGGCACTCTCCTGCCCCTGCGCAATGCAGGAGTGCGCGCGTGTCGCGGGCGGTTCTGCCGCATGGGCGCGGCGACACGCCGTGCGCGTTCCTGCATTGCGCAGAAATCGCGGGGGTGCGGCGCGCGCGGGGGTGCAGCGCGGAATCGGGTGGTGGATGCCCGGCGGCGGGCGGCGGCGCAGGCGGCGGTGGATGCCGGGCGCAGTGGATCCCGGGGCTCAGCGCCGCGGAATCGGGCGGTGGATGGCGGTGCGGCGGATGCCGGGGTCAGCGCCGGGGGAGGAGCTCCTCGACGCGGTTCGAGGTCGGCATCCGCAGGCCCTCGAGCGCGATCGTCGCGACGTCGTCGGCGAGGGTCGCGGCGTCTTCGGGGCCGTTCGGCCGGTACCACTCGACGATCGAGTTGACCATGCCGAACAGCAGCCTCTCGGTGACACGGGGGCTGATGTCGCTGCGGAGCGAACCCTCGGACTGGGCTTCCTGCACGAGCTCGGTGACGGCGCGGTCGAAGGCGCGCCGGCGGGCGACGGCGTCGCGTTCGACGCGGGTGTTGCCGCGCACCCTGAGCAGCAGCGTCACCTCGGGCAGGCGTTCGACGAGCACGTGGACGGCGTGCCTGAGCACCCGCTCGAGGCGGTCGACGGCGCGCGCGGGCAGCGGCCCGGCCGCGCGGGCGCCGGCCGTGCCCCCGGGCGCCGCAGCGCCCACGGGCACGGCAGCCGGGCCGGCCGGGGCGGGTGCGCCCGCGGCATCCGGAGCCGGATCTTCGAGCACCCCCTCAAGGGCCGAGAGGGCCGCATCGAGCGCGGCGCCGAGGATCTCCTCCTTCGACGCGAAGTGGTGGTAGATCGCCGACTTCGACAGGCCCAGCCGGTCGGCGAGCATGCCCATCGAGGTCGCGTCGTACCCGTGCTCGTTGAACGCCGCCACGGCGATGGCCATGACGCGCTGTCGGTCGTAGCCGGGTCGGCCGCGACGGGGTGAGCTCATCGACATGCGATCCAGTCTGTCAGCGGAGGTCGTAGACGCGCTGGTACTTGCCCTCGCTTCGCGGAAGTACGCCGGGCTCTTCGAGCTGCACGCGCACAGTCGAGCCGATCTGCTGCTTGATGCGCTTGGCGAGCACCCCGCCGGCGGCCTCGCAGCGTTCGACGGCGTGCGAGGGGTGGCGCTCGATGCGGACGGTGAGGTCGTCCATGCGGCCGGTGCGGGTGAGCTCGAGCACGAAGTGCGGGGTGAGTTCCTCGATGCCGAGCGCGATCTCCTCGATCTGCGTCGGGAAGAGGTTCACGCCGCGCAGGATGATCATGTCGTCGTTGCGGCCGGTGATCTTCTCCATGCGTCGCATCGCCGGGCGGGCGGTGCCGGGCATCAGCCGGGTGAGGTCGCGCGTGCGGTAGCGGATGACGGGGAAGGCCTCCTTGGTGAGGGAGGTGAAGACGAGCTCGCCGAGTTCGCCGTCGCCGCGCACCTCGCCGCTGTCGCCGTCGATGACCTCGGGCAGGAAGTGGTCCTCCCAGATGTGCGGGCCGTCCTTCGTCTCGACGCATTCGTTGCCGACGCCCGGGCCCATGACCTCCGAGAGGCCGTAGATGTCGACGGCGTCGATCGCGAGGCGTTCTTCGAGCTCGCGGCGCATCTCGTTCGTCCACGGCTCGGCGCCGAGGATCGCGACCTTCAGGCTCGTCGATCGCGGGTCGATGCCGGCGGCCTCCATGGCGTCGGCGATGGTGAGCAGGTAGCTCGGGGTGCACATGATCGCGTCGGGGGCGAAGTCGGTGATGAGCTGCACCTGCTTGGCGGTCTGCCCGCCCGACATCGGGATGACGGTCGCCCCGAGCTTCTCGATGCCGGCGTGGGCGCCGAGTCCGCCGGTGAACAGGCCGTAGCCGTAGGCGTTGTGCACCTTCCAGCCGGCTCGGACGCCGCTCGCGCGGAGGCTGCGGGCGATGAGGTCTGCCCACACCTCGAGGTCGGCCTTCGTGTAGCCGACGACGGTGGGCCGGCCGGTGGTGCCGGAGGAGGCGTGGATGCGGGCGACGCGCTCCATCGGCACGGCGAACATGCCGAAGGGGTAGGTGTCGCGCAGGTCGGCCTTCGTCGTGAAGGGCAGCTTCGCGACGTCTTCGAGGGTGCGGATGTCGACGGGCCGGACGCCGGCGTCGTCGAACTTCTGGGTGTAGAGCGGCACGTTGGCGTAGGCGTGGTGCACGGTCTGCTTGAGGCGTTCGAGCTGCAGTTCGCGGAGTTCGGCGAGGCTCAGGCGCTCGGCATCGTCGAGGAGGGGCGCGGGGGTTGCCGGGGTTTCGGGGTGCTCGGACAGGAGGGACATCGTCGTCGCTTTCGGGGTCGGGGGCCGGCTCAGGCCGGCAGGGTGCGGTTGGTCGTGATGCTGCGGCCGCGGAACTCGGCGACGGTGTCGCCGGTCTCGTCGGTCACGGTCACGTCGTAGAGGCCCGTGCGGCCGCTGCGGATGCGGCGGATCGCGGTCGCGGTGAGGGTCTGGCCGGCGTGCGTGGACTTCAGGAAGGTGATGTCGGCGCCGCCGGCGACGGTGATCTGCTCGTCTTCGTTGCAGGAGATGGCGAAGGCGGTGTCGGCGAGGGTGAAGACGAGGCCGCCGTGGGTGATGGCGAAGCCGTTCGTCATGTCTTCGCGCACGCGCATGGAGACGACGGCGTGGCCGGGCTCGTCGCGTTCGACCATCATGCCGAGGGCGGCGGATGCCAGGTCGCGATCCATCATCGCGCGGTTGGGACTCGGGGCGTTCGCCTGTCCGGTGGGTCGATCTCCGGTCGCGGTGGCCTCGGTCATCCATTCACTCCTCATCGAGTCGGTCCGCGCCGTTGCCCGCCGCGGTGATCCGACTATATACTAACTGAACGATCGGTTAGTAATACCGGTCGCCCGAGAACGACAGGAGTCGACGATGACCACCCCTGCTGACCTCGCCGCGGTGCCGGCGGAGCCGAGTGCCGAAGAGCGCCGCTTCGCCGAGATCATCGAGGCGGATTCGCGCATCGAGCCCCGCGACTGGATGCCCGAGGCGTACCGCAAGACCCTCATCCGCCAGATCAGCCAGCACGCGCACTCCGAGATCATCGGCATGCAGCCCGAGTCGAACTGGATCACCCGGGCCCCGAGCCTGAAGCGCAAAGCGATCCTCATTGCCAAGGTGCAGGACGAGGCCGGTCACGGGCTCTACCTCTACTCCGCCGCGCAGACCCTCGGCATCGGCCGCGAGGAGATGAACGAGCAGCTCCTCGCCGGCAAGGCGCGCTACTCGTCGATCTTCAACTACCACACGCCCAGCTGGGCCGACATGGGCGCCATCGGCTGGCTCGTCGACGGCGCGGCGATCTGCAACCAGGTGCCGCTTTGCCGTGCCTCCTACGGTCCCTACGGCCGGGCGATGGTCCGCATCTGCAAAGAGGAGTCGTTCCACCAGCGGCAGGGCTTCGAGATCCTCCTCGAACTCATGCAGGGCACCCCGGCGCAGCGCGAGATGGCGCAGGATTCGGTGAACCGCTGGTACTGGCCGAGCCTCATGATGTTCGGGCCGCCCGACGACGAGTCGCCGAACTCCGCGCAGTCGATGGCGTGGAAGATCAAGCGTTTCTCGAACGACGAACTGCGCCAGCGTTTCGTCGGCATGCTCGTGCCGCAGGCCGAGGCGCTCGGCGTCACCCTGCCCGATCCCGAGCTGAAGTGGAACGAGGAGAAGCAGGCCTACGACATGAGCGAAATCGATTGGACCGAGTTCCAGGAGGTGCTCGCCGGCCGCGGCCCCGCCAACGCCGAGCGGATGCGCCGGCGTCGCGAGGCGCATGAAGACGGTGCCTGGGTGCGCGAGGCGGCCGCCGCCTACGCCCGCACGCAGGCCGAGCGGAAGGCGGTCGCCTGATGAGCACACCCGGTGAGATGGGAACCGAGGCCTGGCCCCTCTGGGAGGTCTTCGTGCGTGCCGGTCGCGGCCTCTCGCACGTCCATGTCGGTTCGCTGCACGCGCCCGATGCCGACATGGCCGTGCGGAACGCGCGCGACCTCTACACGCGCCGCAACGAGGGCGTCTCGATCTGGGTCGTGCCGGCGGATGCCGTGACGACCAGCGACCCCGACGCGAAGGGTTCCTTCTTCGAGAGCCCCGCCGGCAAGAACTACCGGCACGCCGTCTACTACACGAAGTCCGAGGGGGTGAAGCACCTGTGAGCCACGACGCCCACGGCGACGTCACCGTCGACGTCCTCGAACTCGCCGATGAGCTCGCCGGCGCCGGCGGCACCGCGAGCGAGGAGGCCGCCGAGTACGCCATGCGGCTCGGCGACGACGCGCTCGTGCTCGCCCAGCGCCTCGGCGCGTGGATCTCGCGGGCCCCCGAGATCGAGGAGGACGTCGCGCTCGCGAACATCGCCCTCGACCTCATCGGCCACGCCCGCTCCCTGCTGCACTACGCCGGGACCGCCTCGGGCCGCAGCGAGGACGATCTCGCCTACTTCCGCGATGAGCCCGAGTTCCGCTCCGCCTGGCTCTTCGAGCAGCCGAACGGCGACTTCGGGCACACCATCGCCCGCCAGCTCGTCGCCGCCGTGTACCTCTTCGAGCTCTACGGGCGCCTCACGGCATCCGCCGACCCGACGCTCGCCGCGATCGCCGCGAAGGCCGTCAAGGAGGTCGACTACCACCGCGACCACGCCGTGCAGTGGGTGCTGCGCCTCGCCGGCGGAACCGAGGAATCGCGCCGCCGCATGATCGTCGCGCTCGCCGACATCTGGCCCTACGTCGACGAACTGTTCCGCGACGACGAACTGCACGACGCCCTCGGCGAGGCCGCCGTCCGCCCGTCGACCCTCCGCGAACCCTTCGACGCCGCCATCGCGGCCGTCTTCGCCGAAGCCGGCCTCGACGAGCCGCGCACCTCCATCGCCCGCGGCGGCGGGCGGCGCGGCATCCACACCGAGCACCTCGGCCCCATGCTCGCTGAGATGCAGGTGCTCGCCCGAGCCCACCCGGGGGCGTCGTGGTGAGCGTGCGCGAGCGGCCCCGGGCCGCGGCCGCCGACGGGCGCGACGCGGCATCCACCCGCGCGTGGGAGGTCGCCGCGACCGTCACCGACCCCGAGATCCCCGTGCTCACGATCGAGGACCTCGGCGTGCTCCGCAGCGCCGAGGCCGACGGCGACCGCGCGCACGTGACGATCACGCCCACCTACAGCGGATGCCCGGCGATGGACGCGATCCGCGACGACGTCGTGCTCGCCCTCACCGCAGCCGGCTACACCCGGGTCGACGTCGACCTCGTGCTGAGCCCCGCGTGGACGACCGACTGGATGACCGAGACCGGCAAGGAGAAACTGCGCCGCTACGGCATCCAGGCCCCCACCGGCCGGGCCGCCCACCGCGACGGCCCCGTCCGCGTGCAGCTCGCGGTCAAGTGCCCGCGCTGCGACTCCCTCGACACGCGCGAGCTCGCCCGCTTCGGCTCGACGTCGTGCAAAGCCCTCTACGAGTGCCGCAGCTGCCTCGAACCCTTCGACTACTTCAAGGTGATCTGATGCCCGCCCGCAACATGGGGTCGACGGCGACCCCCGCCCCGGCGCGCAAGCGCGCCCGCTTCCACGAACTCGAGGTCGCCGAGGTGCGCCGCCTCACCGAGCAGTCCATCGAGGTCACCTTCGCCGTGCCCGACGAGCTCGCCGGCGACTACGACTACCTGCCCGGGCAGTACGTCGCCCTCCGCCGCGAGATCGACGGGCAGGAACTCCGCCGCTCGTACTCGATCTGCCGGCCGCCGCGCCGCGGCTCGGTGAGCGTCGCCATCAAACGCGACCTCGGCGGCCGCTTCTCGACGTGGGCGAACGACGAACTCGCCGCCGGCGACCGCATCGACGTCATGAGCCCGCAGGGCACCTTCACGACCGCGCTGGCGGACCTCGACCACCGGCACATCGTCGGCATCGCCGCCGGCAGCGGCATCACCCCGCTCATGTCGCTCGCCCACACGGTCCTCGCCGGCAGCGACACCTCCCGGTTCACGCTCGTCTACACGAACCGCTCCACGCTCGACGTCATGTTCCTCGAAGAGCTCGCCGACCTGAAGGACCGCTACCCGGCCCGCCTCGCCCTGCACCACGTGCTCTCGCGCGAGCAGCGCAGCGCCCCGATCCTCTCGGGTCGCATCGACGAGGAGAAGCTGCGCACCATGCTCGGCACCCTCATCCCGCCGGCCGCCGTCGACGAATGGTTCCTGTGCGGGCCGTTCGAACTCGTCCAGCTCGCCCGCGACACCCTCGCCGACGTCGGCGTGCCCACGTCGGCCGTGCACTTCGAACTCTTCACCACCGACGGGCCCGTGCCCGAACGCGGCCGCCCCGTCGAGGTGCGCACGGGCGAAGACACTTGGACGCTCGAGTTCACCCTCGACGGCCTCTCCGGCCGCGTCGAGAGCCCCGTCGCCGCGCAGGAATCCATCCTGAACGCGGCCCTCCGCGTGCGCGGCGACGTGCCCTTCGCCTGCGCCGGCGGTGTGTGCGGCACCTGCCGCGCCCGCGTCGTCGAGGGCAGCGTGCAGATGACGGAGAACTACGCCCTCGAACCCGACGAGCTGGAACGCGGCTACGTGCTCACCTGCCAGTCGCACCCCAAGGGCGAGCGCGTCGTGGTCGACTACGACGTGTAGCCCGCCCGCGGGGCGTTGCCCCCGCGCAACCCGCTCCGCGCAACCCGCTCCGCGCAACCCGCCCCCCGCAACCCGCCCGCGAGATCCACCCGCGGGGCGCTGCCCCGCGCAACCCGCCCGCCAAATCCTTGCGGGGGTCATTTCCTGCCACATCCAAGCCCGAAAACGCGGAATCGTGGCGGGATTCGACCCCCGGAACGCGGAGAAGGTTGCCGGATTGGGCCGACCGCCCGGATGATGACGTATGACCGAGAAGAGGACCCGATGATCGAACTCGAGATCGCCGACGGCGTCGCGACCGTCGTGCTGAACGCCCCCGAGAAGCGCAACGCCCTCGACGAGACCGCCGTGCGCGCCCTCGACGACGCCTATGCGGAGGCGGCCCGTGCCGCCGAGGCCGGCGAGGTGCGCGCGCTCGTGCTGCGCGGCGAGGGCAAGGGCTTCTGCGCCGGCCGCGACATCTCCGGCGTCGACCCGGCCGACGACGACGTCCTCGGCTACCTCGGCGGCCTTGTCACCCCCCTGATGCAGCGGATGAGCGCGTTCCCGGCGCCCACGTTCGCCGTCGCGCACGGCGCCTGCCTCGGCGTCGGGCTCGGCCTCCTCATCGCGAGCGACATCGTCTATGTCGCCGACGACGCGAAGATCGGCTCGCCGTTCGCGAACCTCGGTGCGACCCTCGACTCCGGCGGCCACGCCCTCTTCGTCGACCGCCTCGGCGCGCACAAGACGATGGATCTCATCGTCACCGGCCGCCTCATGTCCGGCGATGAGGCGGTCGCGTCGGGCTTGTTCTCGCGGGTGTTCCCCGCCGCCGAGGTGCAGCAGGCCGCAGTGGATGCCGCACGCGCCGCAGCCGCCGGCGCCACCGCCGCGTTCATCGCATCCAAGGTCCTCGTGGCCGCCCTCCGCGATGAGCGGCTCGGCCTCTGGGCGTCGATGGATGCCGAGAACCGCGCCCAGGCCGCGCTCTGCGATACCGAGGATTACCGGGAGGGCTTCGCCGCGTTCCAGCAGAAGCGGCGCCCGGTGTTCGCCGGGCGGTGAGGCGCCTGCAGCGCGCCGGTGCCCGGCCGCGCCCTACGTCCCGATCCCGCGGGTGTCGATGTCGCGGGCGAGGACGTCCTCGATGAGCAGGTCGCGGCGGAGGTGCTCGGTGCGGTAGGCGCTGCGTCCGAGCATGTGCGCCGTCATCGGCTGCGTCAGCAGCTGGAAGGTGAGCACGAGGATCGCCGTCGTGATGACGCCCCAGTGCGGGTCGGCGATCGAGATCGCCAGCAGCACCGTCGCGAGGCCGAGCACCTGCGGCTTCGTGCCGGCGTGCAGGCGCGTCAGCACATCGGGGAAGCGGACGATGCCGATGCCGGCTGCCATCGAGAGGAACGCCGACACCAGGACGAGGATGCCGATCGCGAGTTCGGATCCGCTCATGATGCGTCCTGCTTCGCCATGAACCGGGCGATCGAGATCGACCCGACGAACGCGAAGATCGCGAGCACCAGCAGGATCACCAGGGTGTCGGTGTGCCGGTTGATCGCCATCTCGGCGCCGAGGACGCACATGCCGATCGCGAGCAGCACATCGGTGGCGAGCGCCCGGTCGAGGATCGACGGCCCCTTGATGATCCGCCATACCGCGCAGAGCGCACCGATGCCGAACATGATGCCGGCGGCGACGCTGATCCAGTTGAGGAACGTCATGCCTGTCCTCCGTTCGTTCGTTGCCGGGCGCGCCGGGCCCGGCGCTCCTCCCGGACGATCTCGGCCTCGTGATGCGTGCCGATGGCCAGCACGATGCGCTCCTCGGTGCCGAGCACGTTCCGTCGGGTGCGTTCGGCCTCCTCGACGGTGCGCGTGCCGAGGGCGTGCAGGTACAGCACGCCGCGTTCGCGGTCGACGTCGACGACGACGGTGCCGGGCACCACCGAGACCGCCTCGGCCGTGAGCGTCATCACGAAATCGCTGCGCGTGTGCAGTTGCACGGCGACGATCGCGTTCACCGGCTTCCACCACGGATTGATCGCCATCACCGCGACCTGCAGCGACGCGAACACGACGTCGACCATCATCCTGAGGCCGAGGAGCAGGCCCCGCCACGGGTTGAAGCGACCCGACAGCAGCACCGCAGGCAGGTACAGCACGCGCGTGACGAGGTAGGCGAGCAGCAGCCCGGTGACGAGGCTCATCACCGACAGCTCCTCCCAGAGGAGCAGCCACAGCAGCACGAGGGCGAGCAGCAGCGGCAGCTGCCGCCACAGCGACTTCCAGGACGAGAACTCCTCGGGCGACCTCATCGGATGCCCCCCGGGTAGACGAGCCCGACGTAGACCGACGGGTCGAGGAGGCCCCCGGCCGCCCGCCCGGCGAGATCGAACAACGGCCCGGCGAAGACCGTGAGGGCCACCGTGAGCAGCACCAGCACCGCCGTCGCGACCGTCATGAGCGCCGGCGTCGTGCCCGTCGCCGTGCGCACCGCGCCCGTCGGCGCCTCCTGCACCGAATCGAGCAGCACCGACTCGTACCCCTCGAGCTCGCTCCGCCGACGCCAGAACGCCATGTTCCAGAACCGGGTCAGGGCGTACAGGGTGATGAGGCTCGTCGCAGCCCCCGCGGCGATCACGATCCACACGAGCCAGCTCGCATCCTCCGCCCCGGCCAGGAACAGGCCCGCCTTGCCGAGGAAGCCCGAGAACGGCGGGATGCCGCCGAGGTTCAGGGCCGGGATGAAGAACAGGATCGCCAGCAGCGGGCTCGCCTTCAGAAGCCCGGCGAGCCGGGTGATCGACGTCGCCCCGCCGAAACGCTCGATGAGGCCGGTCGTCAGGAACAGTGCCGTCTGCACCGTGATGTGGTGGACGACGTAGTAGATCGTCGCCGTCATGCCGAGCTCGGTGCCGAGGGCGATGCCGAAGATCATGTAGCCGATGTGGCTGACGAGCGTGAACGACAGCAGACGTTTGATATCGGCCTGCGAGAGCGCGCCGAGGATGCCGACGAGCATCGTCAGCCCGCCGACGACGAGCAGCACGATCGAGAGATCGCCGCCGGGGAACAGGACCGTCTCGGTGCGGATGATCGCATACACGCCGACCTTCGTCAGCAAGCCCGCGAACACCGCCGTGACCGGCGCCGGCGCCGTCGGATACGAGTCGGGCAGCCAGAACGACAGCGGGAAGATCGCCGCCTTCACCCCGAAGCCGATGAGCAGCAGCAGGTGCAGGATGAGCCGCACATCGTCCGGCAGTTCGGCGAGCCGTTCCGAGAGCTGCGCGATGTTCACCGTGCCCGTCGCGCCGTAGATGAGCGCGAGCGACGACAGGAAGAACAGCGAGGAGACGAGGCTCACGATGATGTACGTGACGCCCGCGCGGATCCGCTCGCCCGTGCCGCCGAGCGTCAGCAGCACGTAACTGGCCGACAGCAGGATCTCGAACGCGACGTACAGGTTGAACAGGTCGCCGGCGATGAAGGCGTCGAACACACCCGCCGACAGGATCAGATAGCTCGGGTGGAAGATCGAGACCGGCGTCTCGCGGTTGCGGTCGGCGATGCCCTGCCCGACGGCGTATACGAGGACGACGATGAGCACGATCGCCGAGATCAGCAGCATGACGGCCGCCAGCCGGTCGACGACGAGGGTGATGCCGAACGGCGCCTGCCAGTCGCCGATGTGGACGACGAGGCCGCCGGCGGTGTCGACCGTGACGAGCAGCACGATCGCGATGATCGCCACCGCCGACAGCACGGTGCTGCCGACGGCGATCTGGGCGCGCGGATGCCGGCCGAGCATGAGCGACAGGCCGGCGCCGAGCAGGGGCAGCAGCACGACGAGGGGGACGAGCGGGGTGGCGTTCATCGGGTGCTCCCTTCGTCGTCGGGGTGCGGATCGGCCCGCTCCTCGAGCACCGACTCGTCCTCGGGCTCGCGGTCGATCTCGGCCTCCGCGGAGTCGAAGTCGTCGTCGAACTCGTCGTCGAACTCCTCGTCGCTCGCATCGATGAGCGACTGGATCGCCTCGTCGTCCTCGTGCGAGGAGCGCACGAGCTCCTCCGCCTCCTCGGCGTCCTCGAGATCCTCGTCCTCGTCGTCGATGAGGTCGCCCTTGTCGCCCAGTTGCGCCAGCCACCAGGAGCGGTAGATGAGCGCGAGCATGAACGCGGTGATGCCGAGGTTGATGACGATCGCCGTGAGGATGAAGGCCTGCGGCACCGGATCGGAGATCTCGGACTCGTCGACGCCCTCGTGCATGAGGGGGGCCAGGCCGGGCGCACCGCTCATCAGGTAGATGAGGATGTTCACCGCGTTGCCGACGAGGAGGAAGCCGATGAGCACACGGGTCAGGCTCCGCTCCAGCATCACGTAGATGCCGGAGCCGAACAGCACGGCCATCAGCACGAGCAGGGTGAGGGATGCCGTCATGCGGGCACCTCCTCAGACTCTTCCTGCTGGCGGTCGACCTCGGCGCCGAGCGAACGCAGGATGTCGAGCACGAGGCCGACGACGACGAGGTAGACGCCGATGTCGAAGAGGGTCGACGTGCCGATCGAGATCGTGCCGAGCACGGGGATCTCGGCCTCGAACCAGCTCGACTCGAAGACGGTGAGCCCGAAGAACAGGGAGGACGTCGCAGTGCCCGCAGCGAGGAAGAGCCCCGTGCCGAGGAGCACCCCGGCATCCACCGGCGCCGCCTCGCCGAGCTCGTACCGGCCGCCCGCGAGATACCGGGCCACGAGCGCGAGACCCGCGACCAGACCGCCCGCGAAACCGCCGCCCGGCTGGTTGTGGCCGACGAACAGCAGGTAGATCGACACGACGATCGCGGGGTGGAAGAGGAGACGGATGAGCACCTCGATGAGGATCGAACGACGCGAGGGGTCGAGCGTGCGGCCCGCGAGCAGCCACGTCTGTCGGGTCTCGGCGGCATCCGCCCGCTGATCCTCCTCGCCCTCGACGTCGGCCAGGCGCGGCCTGGGCGCGCTGATCGACCAAGCCGGCTCGGGCACCGGGCGGAAGCGGTTGCGGCCGCCCGGCGTCGCATCCAGACGCGGGGCGCCGCCGGCCCGGCCGGTGATGAACAGCAGGCTCGCGATGCCCGTCGCGACGGCGACGAGCACCGAGATCTCGCCGAGCGTGTCCCAGGCTCGGATGTCGACGAGCATGACGTTGACGATGTTCTTGCCGTGCGCCTCGAGGGCGAGCGCCGGCAGGCCCTCCGCGATCGACGGGCGGATGCGGGCGCCGAGCGCGATGAAGCCGATGATGCCCATCACGAGGCCCGCGGCGATGCCGATGACCGCGCGCAGCACATGATGCGTCGCCCGGTTGCGCTGCGCGATCTTCGGGGGCAGGCGGCGCAGCACGAGCACGAAGACGACGAGCGTGATCGTCTCGACGAGCGCCTGCGTGAGCGCGAGGTCGGGCGCCCCCGACATGCCGAACAGCAGCACGAGGCCGTAGCCGGTGACGCTCACCAGCAGCACCGCGGCCACCCGCTGCCGCACGACCGCGGCCGCGATCGCCGCGACGCACATGACGAGGGCGATGAACGGCTGGGCCGGGTAGTCGATCAGGCGGATGTCGTCCGGCCAGGTGCCGTTCAGCAGCACCGCAGTGCCGAGCCCGCCGATGAAGACGAGGAGGGTGACGCCGATATAGCCCGGCAGGCCGCGCTGGGCGATGAAGGTGGTCACGCCGGCCGCGAGCCGGTCCACGACGCCGACGATGCCGAGGTAGCCGCGCGAGGTGTCGATCACCGGCGGCAGCGCGGCCTGCATGCGCGAGACCCGGCGCCGGCCCCATACGAGGAGCGCGGCCAGCGCGAACACCGCCGCCGACAGGCCGAGCGCCGGTTCGAACCCGTGCCAGATCGCCAGGTGCGGGGCGTGGTCGCCGGGCAGCTCGTGCGCGTAGGCGGCCAGCAGCGGCTCGACCCGGGAGATGACGAACGGAAGCACGAGGGTGAGCCCGGCGAGGATCGCCGGCACGACCGAGATCGCCGGGCCCTCGCGGTGCAGCGGGGTGAGCGGCTGGTTCGGGCGGGTGAAGAACGCCCCCCACAGGAACCGGAAGCTGTACGCGGCCGTGAACACCGAACCCAGGAAGACGCCCGCGAGTGCGAGCCACGGCCAGAAACCGCCCTCCACTGCGACGTCGTCGAGCAGCGCGCCGAACACCGACTCCTTCGCGACGAAGCCGAGCAGCGGCGGCACACCGGCCATCGACGCGGCGGCGATCGTCGCGATCGTGGCGACCACCGGCATCCGCCGCCCGAGGCCCGACAGGCGCCGCCAGTCGCGCGTGCCCGCCGAATGGTCGACGATGCCGACCACGAGGAACAGGGTCGCCTTGAACAGGGCGTGCGCGAGGAGCAGTGCGACGCCGGCCAGCGCACCGGCCTGCGTGCCGAGCCCCGTGACGATCACGAGGAAGCCGAGCTGGCTGACCGTGCCGTAGGCGAGGAGGAGCTTCAGATCGTACTGGCGGAGCGCGCGCCAGCCGCCGGCGAGCATCGTGAGCACGCCGAGGCCGATGACGATCGGCGCCCAGACCGACGCATCGTGGTAGCCGGGGGCGAGGCGCGCGACCAGGTACACGCCCGCCTTCACCATCGCCGCCGCGTGCAGGTACGCGCTCACCGGCGTCGGGGCCGCCATCGCCGCCGGCAGCCAGAAGTGGAACGGCACCAGGGCGCTCTTCGAGATCGCCCCGATGAGCACGAGCGCCACGGCCCACTCGCCGGCCGCCCCCGTAACGGGGTTCGCGACGATCTCGGCGAGGGAGGTCGTGCCCGCGTTCGCCGTCATGATGACGAGCCCGACGAGCATCGCGAGGCCGCCGAAGGTCGTCACGGTGAGCGCCTGCAGCGCCGCACCGCGGCTCTCCTTGCGGCCCGTGTAATGGCCGATCAGAAGGTACGAGAGCACGCTCGTGAGCTCCCAGAACGTGAACAGCACGAACACGTCGTCGGAGGTGACGAGGCCGAGCATGACGCCGGCGAACAGCAGCAGCAGCGCCGCGAAGCGCCCGAGCGCCGGCTCGTCGTCGGCGAAGTAGAACGCGCAGTAGACGAGCACCAGCGCACCCACGCCCGTGACGACGAGCGCGAGCAGCAGCGAGAGCGCGTCGAGCCGGAACGAGAGCTCGATGCCGAGCTGCGTGATCCACGCGAAACGCTCGAGCCGCTCGTGCCCGTCGAGGACGGCCGGCAGCCACGACAGCAGCACGCCGAACACGGCCGCCGGAAGCACGGCGATGAGGAGGAACACGCGGCGACCGAGCCAGCGGGTCAGTAGCGGAGTCGCCAGCGAGAGCGTTGCGAACGCTGCGAGGCTGACGATCATCCAGCCTCCTCAGTTTCGCGCGTATGTCCGAAAGCATCCTACCGGAGCGCCGAAGCGCGAGGCCCGGAATCGCCCAGTCCCGTCTGATACATGCGCGCGGCGGCATGGGCAGGGGGGCGGATGCCGGATGCCGGGCGCGGTGCGATGGCGCGCTATGGCCGCTCCGTGGCGAACGGGTCGCCGGGTTCGCGCGGAGTCCGTCAGCTCCGGGACGAACTCGACATCGGCGTCTTCATGCACGATTTCGCCATGACCATTTGATCATTATTTATGATCATGTACGTCGAGTACAGGCCCGCGCGGAACTCATTCGTGGGGGTGCGGATGCCGGGGCGCCCTGAAGGGGGCGGGGCGCCCCGGCATCCGGGTCGGTCAGGCGGCGGCGCCGCCGAGGTAGGCGTTGCGGACCTCGGGCAGCTCCACGAGCTCGGCCGGGGTGCCCTCGAGGACGACGCGGCCGCGCTGCATGACGACCGCCCGGTCGGCGATGCCGAAGGAGGCGCGCACGTTCTGCTCGACGAGCAGAACCGCAAGGCCCTGGTCGCGCAGGCGCCCGAGCACCCGCATGATCTCGGCGACGACCTTGGGGGCCAGGCCGATCGACGGTTCGTCGAGCATGATCGCCTTCGGCGCCGCCATGAGGCCGCGGCCGATCGCCACCATCTGCTGCTCGCCGCCGGAGAGGGTGCCGGCCGCCTGGTTCAGACGGGGCTCCAGCCGCGGGAACAGCTCGAGCACTGCGGCCTCGTCGCCCTTGCCGCCGCGCGCCCAGGCGCCCAGCATGAGGTTGTCGCGCACGGTGAGGGTCGGGAAGCAGAGGCGGTTCTCGGGCACGTGGGTGAGCCCGAGCGACGCCATCCGCTCGGTCGGCTTGCCGGTGATGTCGGTCCCGTCGATCTTCACCGAGCCCGCGGTCGGCCGGATGAGGCCGTTGACCGCGCGCAGCAGCGTCGTCTTGCCGGCGCCGTTCGCGCCGACGACGGTGAGGATCTCGCCGGCGTCCACGCCGAGCGACACGTCGTGCAGCACCCCGAGCTTGCCGTACCCGGCGTGCAGGCCGGACACTTCGAGCATCATGCCTGCTCCTCCAGTTCCATGAGTTCGGCCTCGGCCTCTTCGGCATCCGTGCCGAGGTAGGCGACGATGACCTTCGGGTCGTTGCGGACGGTCTCCGGGTCGCCGTGGGCGATGAGCACGCCGTCGTCGAGCACCGCGACGGTGTCGGCGAGCGACATGACCTGGGCGACGTCGTGCTCGACGAGCACGATCGTGAGCCCCGCGTCCCGCAGACGCCGCAGCAGGGCGGCGAGCATGTCGCGTTCCTTCCCCGACAGGCCCGCCATCGGCTCGTCGAGCAGCAGCAGCGCCGGCTCGGAGGCGAGCGCACGGCAGACCTCCATCATGCGCTGCCGGCCGAAGGGCAGATCGCTCGCGCCCGAGCCGGCGACGTCGCCGAGGCGCATCGCCTCGAGCACCTCGCGGGCGATCTCCTCGTGCGCGTACTGCTCGCGCCCCTGCAGGCCGAGCATGCCGCGGACGATGCCGGCGCGGCCCTTGCGGTAGCGGCCCATGTACACGTTGCCGACGACGTCGGTCGAGGCGAACACCTGCAGGTTCTGGAAGGTGCGGGTGAGGCCCTTCAGCGCGCCCACGTGCGGCTTCCTGCCCTGGATCTCCTCGCCGAGGAAGCGCACGGTGCCCGCGGTCGGGGCGATCGCGCCCGAGATCATGTTGAAGCACGTCGTCTTGCCGGCGCCGTTCGGGCCGATGAGGCCCATGATCTTCCCGGCCGGAACCGTGAAGCCCACGTCGTCGACGGCGACGACGCCGCCGTAGCGCTTCGTGAGGCCGGCGACCTCGAGGATGGGTTCGCCGACGGCCAGCGGTGTCGACACGGCAGGCAGGGGCGTGTCGGGGGTGGATGCCGCGGGCGCGGCATCCGTCGCGCCGCCCGCATCGGGCGCGGTCGACACCGCCGCCGCGGAGGGCGCGGGTTCGGGGGAGGGGGCCGCACCGGCATCCACTCGCGAACCCCGATGCCGGATGGCCCGCCACGCCGACATGACCGCCTGGTACAGGCCGCCCGGCAACAGGATGATCACGAGCACCAGCACGAGGCCGTAGCCGATCAGCTGGACCTCGCCGGTGGCACCCGGGATGAGCGCCGGGATGAGGTCGCGCAGGCCCTCCGAGAGGAGCTCCACGATGAACGCGCCCGCCACGGCGCCCCACACCGAACCGAGGCCGCCGATGACGACCATCAGCAGGATCTCGACCGAGACGTGGAACTCGGCGACCTGCGGCGAGACGATCTGCACCTGGTAGGCGTAGAACACGCCTCCGAGGCCGGCGAACGCCGCCGACAGCACGAAGACCTTCAGCCGCAGGATGTAGGTGTTCACCCCGAGCGACTCGGCGGCCAGCTCGGAGTCGTTCACCGCCGACAGGGCGCGGCCCGCACGCGAACGCGTGAGGTTCAGCGCGAGCACCAGCGCGATCAGCACGAACGGCGCCACGAACCAGAAGAAGAAGCCGTTGTTGTCGATCGGGATGCCGAACACCTCGGGCCGGCCGAAGCCGTAGATGCCCGTCGTGCGGCCCGTGAAGTCCCACTCGCGCACCGCGATCATCACGATGAAACCGAGACCCAGGGTCGCCAGGGCGAGGAAGTGGCCGCGCAGGCGCAGCATCGGCAGGCCCACGAGCAGGGCGGCGAGCATCGCCGCGACGACGCCGCCGATCGCGGCGACCGGGCCCGGCATGTCGAACTTCGACAGCAGGATCGCATGCGTGTACGCGCCGATCGCGAAGAACGACGCCTGGCCGAGGCTGACCTGTCCGGCCAGGCCCATGAGCAGGCTCAGACCGATCGCCGGCAGGGCGAAGATGAGCGTGAACACGGCGATGTTCATGAGCGAGGAGCTCGCCACGAACGGCAGCGCGAGGATCCCGACCGCGAGCAGCACGATGCCGATGATCGTGTTGCGGTTGTTCGGCCAGAAACCCGTGCGCGACGGGACGGTGGACTTGTTGAGGAGCGACACGTCAGACCCTCACGGCGTTCGGGCGCAGCACGAGGCCCGCCGGGCGGATGATGAGCACGAGGATGAGGATGAAGAACGCGACCGCGTCCTTCAGGCCGCTCGCGACGTACCCGGCGACGTAGGACTCGATGACGCCGAGGAGCAGGGCGCCGACGATCGCCGCGCGGAACGAGGTGAGCCCGCCGAGCACGGCCGCCACGAAGCCCTTCAGGCCGAGCAGCAGGCCGCCCGACCAGAGCGAGAGGTAGATGGGGGAGGAGACGACGCCCGCCGCGGCGCCGGCGAACCCGGCGACGGCGAACGCGATGATCGAGGCCACCGCCGGCGAGATGCCGACGATGCGGGCCGCGACCGGCTGCTCGGCGCTCGCGCGGAGCGCCTTGCCCCAGCGGGTCTTCTCGTAGAAGAGCAGGATGCCGCCGCCGACGACGACGAGCGCGCCGAGCATCCACAGCTCCTGCGCGCGGATGCTGACCCCGCCGAGCATGAGGTCCTCGCCGCCGAACGCCGGCAGGCGCTTGCCCTCGGCACCCCAGACGAGCAGCATGATCGCCTGCATCAGGGTCGAGACGCCGAGCGTGAGGATGATCGATACGAGCGTCGTGAGGTGCTTGACGCGGGAGATCACGAGCCGTTCGACGAGGATCGAGGCGGCGGTGACGGAGACGAGCGCGACGAGGATCGCGACGGGCAGCGGGAGGCCGGCGCTGAGGAGCGAGATGCTCCCCAGGCCGGCCAGCGTCGCGAAGTCGCCCTGGGCGATGTTCACGACGTGCCGCACCGTGTAGGTGGCGATGAGGCCGACCGCGAGCAGGGCGTATACGGAGCCCTGCGACAGGCCGGCGACCGTCAGTTGGAGGAAATCGGTCACGGTGCGGTGTTCCCTAGGTGCGTTACTTGACGAGGTTCCAGCGGCCGTCGCGACCCTCGGCGAGGATGAGCGCGTCGGTCGAGAGGCCCGAGTGGTCCTCGGCGGTCATGTTGAACACGCCCGAGACGCCGACGAGGCCCGTCGTGCCCTCGATCGCGTCGCGGAGCGCCTCGGGGTCGGTGCCGGCCTCTTCGAGCGCGGCGATCGCGACCTGCCAGGCGTCGTAGGCGTGGCCGGCGAAGCTCGACGGCGCGTCGCCGTAGGCCTCGGTGTAGTCGGCGACGAACTGCTCGATGACCTCCTTCTGGGGGTCGTCGGCGGACAGCTGGTCGTGCACGAGCAGGCGGCCCATCGGGGCGATGACGCCCGTGGCGGCGTCGCCGGCGGCCTCGAAGAACGCGGCGTTGGCGACGCCGTGCGACTGGTAGACGGGCTTGCCGACGCCGAGCTGGGCGTAGGCGGCCTGCGCGAGGCCGGCCGAGGGGGTGATGCCCCAGATGACGACCGCGTCGGAGTCGGTGCCGCGCAGGTTCGTCATCTGCGCGGTGAAGTCGGTCGCGCTCGGCTCGAAGGCTTCGACCTTGCCGAGCTCGATGCCGCGCTCGGCGCCGAGCTCGGTGATGATCTCGGCGATGCCCTCGCCGAAGCCGGTCGCGTCGCGGGCGAGGTCGACCTTCTTGTAGCCCTTTGCCTTCGCGTCGTCGAGCATGACCTCGAGCACGACGAGGTCGTTCTGGGCGGTCTTGAAGAGCCATTCGCTGCCGTCGACGATCGAGGCGTTGGCGGCGACGGAGATCGTCGGGATCTTGGCGGCCTCGGCGATGGGGCGCATCGCGAGCGAGGGGCCGGTGCGGCTCGCGCCGATCAGCAGGTCGACGTCCTCGTTCTCGATGAGCTCGCTGGTCGCCTTGGCGGCGCCGTCTTCGGTGGACTGGTTGTCCTTGATGATGAGCTCGACCTCGCGGCCGTCGATGCCGCCGGCTTCTTCGAGCTGCTCGGCGAGCATCTTGAGCGTGTTCTGCTCGGGCACGCCGAGGTTCGCGCCGACGCCGGTGATGTCGAGCACGGCGCCGATCTTGATGGGGCCCTCGTCGTCGCCCTTCGCTGCATCGCCGCCGCCGAAGTTGGAGGAGGAGCAGCCGGTGAGGGCGAGTGCGAAGGTCGCCGCCGCAGCGGCAGGGATGAGCAGACGGCGGTGTGCGCGTTGCATGTGAACTCTCCTTTGAGCCCGGTTCGGGTTCTCGTCACTGAGTCGCCGGCATCGGATTTGGTGACCGAACATTCGGTCACTATTACCGGCTGAGACGACGATAGAGTGCGCGGATGCGCGCCGCAAGCCGACGTTATGCAACCGATGCATGATCCGTGCACACCCGCGTCATCGCCGCGTCACGTGGCGGTTCGCCGCCACCCCGCGTTCGGGGGTGGATGCCTCGGGTCGGCCCTCGGGGTGAGCGTGTCTTCCGCGTGTGGATGCCGCGGCTCGGTGCGATGATCGGGGCATGCCCATCCTCATCCGGCCCGACGAGCTCGCCGCGCGCATCGCCGCCGGAACCGCGCCCCGCATCCTCGACGTGCGCTGGTCGCTCACCGCGAGCCGCGCCGGGGCGGGGGCGCCCGTCGGCCGCGACGCCTACCTCGCCGGCCACCTGCCCGGCGCCGTCTTCGTCGACCTCGAACGCGAACTGGCCGGTTCCGGCCCGGCCGGCGAGGGACGGCATCCGCTTCCGGGCGAAGCCGATTTCACCGCCGCCATGCGCCGCTGGGGTCTGGCCGACGGCGACGAGATCGTCGTCATGGACGACCTCGGCAACCAGTCGGCCGCACGCGCCTGGTGGTTGCTGCGGCACGCGGGGCAGGAGCGGGTGCGGATGCTGGACGGCGGCCTGGCCGCATGGCGCGACGCGGGGCATCCGCTCGAGACCGGCGACGTCGCCCCGGCCCCGGGCACCGCGACCGCGCAATTCGGCGCCATGCCCGTCATCGCCCTCGACGAGGTCGCCGCGGCCGCCGCCGACGGACTGCTGCTGGACGCGCGCGCCGGCGAGCGGTACCGGGGCGAGACCGAACCCGTCGATCCCGTCGCCGGCCACATCCCGGGCGCCGTGTCGGCGCCGACCGCCGCGAACCTCGACGAGACGGGGCGGTTCCTGCCCGCCGAGGTGCTGCGCGAACGCTTCGAACGCCTCGGGGTCCGGGCGGATGCCGGCATCGCCGCCTACTGCGGATCCGGCGTGACCGCGGCGCACGAGATCGCCGCCCTCGCCATCGCCGGCTTCGACGCGGCGCTGTTCCCCGGCTCCTGGAGCGCCTGGTCGAACCACCCGGAGCTGCCCGTCGCGACCGGCCCCGACCCCGGCGCGGCGTAGCCGCTCCGTCGCTCCCGCCGCGCCGGTGCTCCCCGCTCCCGCCGCGCCGGTGCTCCCCGCTCCTTCTGCGCAATGCAGGAGTGCGCGCGTGTCGCGGGGCGTTCTGCCGCATGGCGGGTGCGACACGCCGTGCGCGTTCCTGCATTGCGCAGGATTCGGGCCCTGACGGTCTGGTGCGGCGGCGTGGGTGCGGCGGGTCCCCGAGCGGTGGCCTGGGTGCGGCGGTCGCCGCGTGGCGGGCATCCACTGCGCAATGCAGGAGTGCGCGCGTGTCGCGGGGCGTTCTGCCGCATGGCGGGTGCGACACGCCGTGCGCGTTCCTGCATTGCGCAGAGAATCGGTGCGGGTGCGGGTGCGGGTGGATGCCCCGGGTTGCGGACGGCGGGTGGATGCCCCGGGTTGCGGACGGCGGGTGGATGCCCCGGGTTGCGGACGGCGGGTGGATGCCCCGGGTTGCGGACGGCGGGTGGATGCTCCGGGCCGCGGGCCGCGGGCCGCGGTCAGCGGTGGATGCCGGCGCGGCGCTCAGGCCGGGCGGCGCGCCGCGGCGATGAGCATCGTCAGGTCGAGGCTGCGGATGCCCTGATCGGCGAGGGCCGCATCGAAGCGGGACCGCGCCTGGGGGAGATCGTCGGCGGCGACCTCGAAGGCGGCGACCATGCCGGTGCGTTCGGCGAGTGCCCAGGCGGCATCCGCACCCGACGCCCCGTCGAGCTCGAAGCGGCGCGGAACCGCCTCGGCGCGCACCTGCGCGAGTCCGAGCTCGCCGAGCGCGAAGGCGAACGATCCGGCGGTGTCGGCGCCCTCGATGACCGGGGTGATATCGGCCGGGTCCTCGACGGGCGTATCGCCCGTCTGCACCGGCGCGAGGGCGCCGAAGACGAGGGCGGGCAGCGGTTCGAGCGCACCGCGCGCCCACACCGCGAGCACGAGCCGGCCGCCGGGTCGGACGAGATCGGCGAGCCGTTCGGCCTCCTCTTCCGCATCGCCGCCGGCCTGCACGGCATCCGGGATCCCGAGCACCGACTGCACGAGGTCGTACCCGGGCTCGCCGGCCACACGGTCGATGCGCGTCAGCGTGAGCGACTCGGCGGCCTCGGCCGCCTCGGCGACGCCTTCTGAGAGCACTCGTTCGCCGAAGGCCGGCCGGCTGCGCACGAGCACGGCGTCGGCGATGCCCTCGCGGAGGACGGCGCCGAGCGGGTGCGGCCGGGCCGGCGTCGGGGCCGGCGGGGCATCCGCTCCGGTTGTCTCATCGGGTGCGGATCCGGCATCCGCCTCCGAAGCGCCGTCGGTCGCCTCGACGGCATCCGTCTCCCCCGAAGCGGCCTCGCCCGCGGCATCCGCACCCGTCGTCGGCACGTCGGTCTCGCTGGTATGCACCGGCGCCTCCCCCTCGGGGTCGCCGGAATCGTCCCCCATCCCCATGCGCCCCATTGTGCCGCGATCCGGCGCCCGTGCGAAACCCGCCGCGCCCGGGCATCCACTCGCCCCGCCCCATCGAGACGACGATTCTTGCGGGAATGCCGCCGTCCGTTCCCGCAAAGCGTGTCGTCTCGGCGAGTGGATGCCGGGGCGCCCCGCATCAAGAGGGCGCCGCACCACGCGGGCACCTCCATCTCCTTCCGGGGGTCGAATCCCGCCACGATTCCGCCGAAATGGCACCGAAGGTGGCGGGATTCGACCCCCGCAAGGGGTGGTGGAGTGCGAGCCCGGCGGGGGGCAGGGGATGTGCAGGGAAGGAGGATGAGTTCGCGAGCGCGCGCGGGGTGGATGCCGCTGCACCCCGAACGGGGCGCGCCGCGCAGGTTCAGGGAACGCGTAGGCGCGAGCGGCAGACTGGGCGGACGCCTACGACGAACGGATATCCGACTCATGACTCGTGCTTTCCGCCGCGGCGCGCCCCTCGCGCTCGCCGCAGCAACCGCCCTTCTCCTCGCCGGATGCGCCGGCGGCGGGGATCCGGAGCCGAGCGAGACCGCCTCCGCCGAGGCCTGCCCGACGGCGAAGCCCGGTGAGGCGAGCGATGCCGTGAAGGTCTCGGGCGAGATCGGCGCCGAACCGAAGGTCGAGTTCACGGCCCCGGTCACGGTCGAAGAGACGCAGCGCACCGTCGTCACCGAGGGCGACGGCGATGAGACGGTCGCCGGCGACCAGGTCAGCGCGCAGATCAGCCTCTACAACGCGACCTCGGGCGAGCAGGTCTTCACCGATCGCGGCACCCTCACCTCGGGCGATTCGCAGCTCATGCCCGCGTTCCTCTCCGGCATCGATTGCATCGCGGTCGGGTCGCGCGTCGTGACCGTCGTGCCGCCCGCCGAGCTCTACGGCGAGACCGGCAACGAGAGCCTCGGCTTCGCCGGCGAGGACTCGGCCGTGATCGTGACCGACATCGTCGAGATCGTCCAGCCGCCGAAGGCGAAGGAGTGGACCGAGAACGTCCCGAAGGTCGAGAAGGGCGACGACGGTGTGCCGAAGGTCACGATCCCGAAGGCCGACCCCTCACCCGAACTCGAGCTCAAGGTTCTGAAGGAGGGTGACGGGGAGGCCGTCGAGGCCGGCGGCCAGGTCACGGTCGACTATCAGGGCACGAGCTGGAACACCGGCGAGGTCTTCGACCAGTCCTTCGACAAGACCGAGGACCCGCAGCCCTTCTCGACGAACGGGCTCATCCCCGGATTCACTGCGGCGCTCGTCGGGCAGAAGGTCGGCACGCAGCTGATCGTCACGATCCCGCCGGAGTACGCCTACGGCGAGGAGGGCGGCGAGCACGAGCTGGCCGGCCAGACCCTCGTCTTCTACGTCGAGATCCTCGACACGGCGCCGGCAGCGGGCTGAGTTTCGGCGAGTGGATGCCGGCGCGCGCCCCGTGAGCGGGTGCGCCCCGGCATCCACTCGCTGCGTGCGCCCGCACCGCGTGCGGTCGGTCTGCGCTCCCCGAACCCCACCGCGCCCTGCCGCGCTCTGCCGCGCCCTGCCGCGCTCTTGCGCAATGCAGGAGTGCGCGCGTGTCGCGGGGGCTTCTGCCGTATGGGCGCGGCGACACGCCGTGCGCGTTCCTGCATTGCGCAGAAGTGAGCGCGCAGGACTGGAGCGCGCAGGACTGGAGTGCGCAGAAGTGAGCGCGCAGGACTGGAGTGCGCAGAAGTGAGCGCGCAGGACTGGAGCGCGCAGGACTGGAGTGCGCAGAAGTGAGTGCGCAGGACTGGAGTGAGCAGGAGCAGGAGCAGGAACAGCAGCGGGAGCGGGAGCGGGAGCGGGAGCCTCAGGCGATGGATGCCGCGAGCCACCAGACGGCGACGCTCGCCGCCCAGAACAGGGCGATGAAGACCCAGTCGCGGGTCCGCCACGGGACCGGGTGCCGTTCGGTGCGCGTCGGGTGCGCGCCGAACGCGCGGGCGTCCATCGCGAGGGCGACGCGTTCGGCGTGCCGGATGGCGCTGGCCAGAAGCGGCACCGCGTAGCCGAACCAGCGCCGCACGGCGGCGGCGGGGCCGCGCCCGGCATCCGTTCCGCGCACCCGGTGGGCGGCCCGGATGACCTCGAGCTCGTGCCCGAAGCGCGGCACGAAGCGATACGCGGCGAGCGCGGTGTATCCGATCCGGTACGGCACGCGGAGCGTCTGCACCGCGGCGCGCACGAGCTCCGGCCCGGTCGCGGTCATCCCGGCGATCAGGGCGAGCACGAGCAGGGCGGCCAGGCGCGCGGCCGTCGCGAGGCCGACGAGGTACATCGCGGCAGTGAAGCGGAGATCGCCGATGCGGGCGAGCACGACATCCGCCCCTGGCACGTCGCCGACGCGCGCCGGGTCGACCCAGACGCCGATCGTGATCCCGAGGAGGGCGGCGACGAGCGGGATGCCGACGACGAGCGCGAGCCCGATGCGCCACGGCATCCGCGCCCCCGAGAACAGCACGAGGAGCCCGAACACGGCGAACGCCGCGGGAACGGCGATGCCGTCCGAGAACACGACCGCGACCATCACCGGAAGCGGCGCAGCCAACTTGGCGACGGGGTTCAGATGGTGCAGCCAGCGCCAGGCGGGTTCGCGGTCGGGCGCGAAGGGGTCGACGGGCGTGCCCGCGTCGGCGGCGCGCACGGCGGCCTGCTCGCCGGCGGTCACGAGGCGCCTCCGGCGGGGTCGGGGGTGGATGCCGTGGCGCCGCGCTCCGCGGGCGCGGGCGCGCCGGGCGCGGCGCCGGGGGCGCCGGGTGCGAATGCCGCCGAGCCGGATCCTGCGGCCGTGGCGCCGCGACCGGGCAGCTGCGCCATGCGGGTGACCGCGCGCCATCCGGGGTGCCGGGCGAGGGCGCGGGTCGCGCGGGCGAGCGGCGGGGGCCGGAGCCCGGCATCCACGATCGCCGGGCCCGCGAGCACCTCCTCGGCCGGCCCGTGGGCGGTCAGCCGCCCGCCTTGCATGACGGCGATATGGGTGGCGTGCTCGGCGACGAGCTGCAGGTCGTGGGTGACGACGATGACGGTGGTGCCGGCGCGGTTCAGTTCGGTGAGGATGTCGAGGAGCTCGGCGGCGCGCTGCCGATCCTGCCCGAAGGTGGGTTCGTCGAGGGCGAGCACGGGGGCTCCGGCGATGAGCGCGGTGCCGACCGACAGGCGGCGCTTCTGCCCGCCGGACAGCAGGAACGGGTGCCGGTCGCGTTCGGCCTCGAGCCCGAAGCGGCGGAGCATCGCGTCGACGCGGGCGGTGCGGGCATCCACCCCCTGGATGCGCAGGCCGTGATCCAGTTCGTCGGCCACGCGGTGGGTGATGAACTGGTGCTCCGGGTTCTGGAACACGAAACCGATGCGGCGGGCCAGCTCGCGCGGCGGCGTGCGGGCGGGGTCGGCGCCCTGCACCGAGACCGTTCCGGGCGGCGGCGGCACGACGCCCGCGATCGCCTGCAGCAGGCTCGTCTTGCCCGCGCCGTTCGCGCCGACGATCGCGAGGAACGACCCGGCCGGCACGTCGAGGGAGACGTCGTGCACGACCTCGCGGCCGCGCCGGCCGCCGCGTCGCACCGAGAGCCCGCGCACGGCGACGGCGGGGGTGGATGCGACTGCGCCCGGGGCGGATGCGGCGGCGTCGCCGGATGGGCCGGATGCGCCGGGTGCGGATGCGGCGGCGTCGCCGGATGCGCCGGATCCGGCCGCGTCGCCGGGTGCGGATGCTGCGCCGGCGCCCCCTGCGGCACCCGGCAGCGCCGGCAGCACCGGCTGCGCATCCAGGGCCGCGGCGAGCTCGGCGGGGGTGAGCGGCAGCGGGTCGATCGGCACCCCGGCATCCACCAGGCGGATCGCCGCGAGCGTCGAGACCGGCAGCCAGACGCCGAGAGTCAGCAGCTCGCGGGCGCGGCCGGCGAGCACCTCGCGCGCCGGGCCGTCGAAGGCGAGCCGGCCGGCGGCGTCGAGCACGATCACCCGGTCGACGATCGCCGCGGCGGCATCGAGCGAATGCTCGACGAGCACGATCGCCCGCCCCTCGTCGGCGGCGAGGCCGGCGAGCACGGCGTAGACCTCTTCGACCCCGGCCGGGTCGAGATTCGCGGTGGGCTCGTCGAGGACGAGCAGCGGTGCCTCCATCGCGAGCGCGCAGGCGATCGCGAGGCGCTGCCGCCCGCCGCCGGAGAGCCGGTCCGGGTTCTCGCCGCGCCGCTCCCAGAGGCCGACGCGCCGAAGCGCCCGTTCGGCGCGCTCGCGGACCTCGGCGACCGGCACCAGCTGGTTCTCGGGGGCGAAGCACACCTCGTCGAGCACGGTTCCGGTGACGATCTGCGCATCCGGATCCTGGAACACCATCGCCGCATGCTCGGCCAGCCGGCCGACGGGGGTGGATGCCGTGTCGAGCCCCGCGAGCCGGACGGTGCCCGTGAGGCTCGCCGGAACATCGTGCGGCACCAGGCCGTCGAGGGCGAGCGCGAGCGTCGACTTGCCCGATCCGCTCGGCCCGAGGAGGAGGACCACCTCGCCTGCGCGCACGGTGAACGACACGTCATGCGGGGTGTCGCGCTCCGCCCCGGCATGGCGGATGCTCACATCCTCGAGCTCGAGGAGGGGGCCGTCGGTCATTAGGCAAGCCTAAGCTGTGCGACCCCGGCTCGCCCGGAATACCGCGGCCCCCGACCGCGTTGCACATGTTTCGGGGAGTGCATCCGACACCGATCCCGGCCCCCGGATCGAGGCGCCCCCGAGAGAGGAGACCCGATGGGCATCAGCTATGTCGAATTCGAAGACGACGCCGGCGTCCTGCAGCGCTACCGCAAGCACGTGAACGGCCGCGGCCTCGTCGCCACGACCGCCAAGGTCGACCCCACCGCGTTTATCGACAAGACCGCCTACGTCGACCCCGGAGCCCAGGTGCACCGCCACGCCCACATCGGCCCCGGCGGGTGGATCGACCGCGACGCGGTCGTCGCCGAACGCGCCGTCGTCGGCGTCAACGCCCATGTCGGCCGCCGCGCCGTCGTCGGCCGCAGCGCCGAAGTCGGCTCGCACGCCGAGATCGGCGCCGACGCGAAGGTCCACAACGGCGCCCGCGTCGCCCGCGACACCGTCGTGGAAGCCGGCTCCGCCGTCGAACCGAGCGTCAGCGACCTGCGCAGATTGGGCCTCGCGGCGTAACCTGCGGCGCCCGCCGGACGGCCGGCTGCGGATGCCGCGGCGCGACCCTACCGGCGCGCGGCGAGCGCCCCGGCGAGCAGCTCGAGGGTCTGCTCGCGGCCCGGCGTCGCATCCGCCGGCTCGGATGCGTAGGAGCCGGCGACCGGCGCGACCATGACCTCGTCGACGCCGGTGCGTTCGGCGAAGCGGGCGAGTTCGTCGGCGGCGGATGCCGGATCGGCGACGATCCACCGCGACGCCATCGCGCGCATGATCGGCTCCGCATCGGAGTCCGCCGGTGCCGCGAGGGCCTCGTCGACCGTCTCGAGGGCGTGCATCGGCCGCCCGAGGCGCAGCCTCGCCATCGACCGCTGCTGCGGCAGGGCGCGCTCGCGCGCCTCCTCCGCCGTCGGCGCGACGACCGCGTTCAGGGTGAGGAAGGTGCGCGGCTCGGGGTGCGCCTCGCTCGGCCGGTACCCGCCGCGATACAGCGCGAGGGCCTGCTCGAGCCCCTCGCCCGAGAAATGGTTCGCGAACACGTACGGCAGCCCGAGCTCGGCCGCGAGCCTCGCCGAATAGTCGCTCGAGCCCAGCAGCCACACCGGCGGGGCGGCGCTCGCCGCAGGCGTCGCATGCACCTCGTACTCGCGGCCGCTCGTCAGGCGCAGCGTCGCGCCCTCCGGCGAGAGCAGCGCGAGGATGTCGGAGACATGGTCGGGGAAATGCTCGACATCGGCCGTCGGGCCAGACACGCGCAACAGCTGCGTGACCACCGGGTCGCTGCCCGGCGCCCGGCCGATGCCGAGGTCCACGCGGCCCGGCGCGATCGCCTCCAGCGCCGCGAACTGCTCGGCGACGACGAGCGGCGCATGGTTCGGCAGCATCACCCCGCCCGAACCGACGCGGATCCGCTCGGTCTGCGCGGCGATCGCCGCCGCCAGCACCGGCGGCGTCGTCGACGCCACCGCCGGCATGTTGTGATGCTCGGCGAACCAGTAGCGGGTGAAGCCGAGGCGGTCCGCGAGCCGGGCGAGGCGCGCGGATGCCGCGACGGCACCCCCAGAGCTCTGCCCGCTGCGCACGGGAACGAGGTCGAGAACGGAGAGCGCGGGAATCGTCACCTCGAATGCAACCGGCGGCGGCGCCCGCTTGTTCCCGGCGGTCCGGCATCCACCGCGAACACGGGCTCGGCGCCCGCGGCATCCACCGCGAACACGGACTCAGGGCGGATATGGGGGATACCCCCCAGTGACTCCGCCAGCCGCGAGGGGTATCGTTGCGCCTCTGGGGTGAATCGGGCACGTCCCGCCCCCGAGAACGTCCGCTTCGGGGGGAGAGACGGATGAGCCGCATCGGCGACACGCTCACCACGCTCGGCGGTGCCCGGGCCGAGGTGCTCGAACGCGCACCGGGCGACCGGCAACGCTACCTGGCGATGGGCCTCGTGCTGCTGACGACCGCGGCCGTCTCGGCCGCATCCGCCTCGTTCGCGCTCGCCATGGCGCTCTCCGCACCGCTGCCCGTCGCGATCCTCATCGGCATCTGCTGGGGCGGGATCATCCTCGCCATCGACCGGATGCTCGTCGTCGGCCTCTCACGGCAGCCGAGCGCCTGGGCGAACGTGCTCCTCGGGCTGCCGCGCGTCGCACTCGCCCTCGTCATCGGCGTCGTCGTCGCGACCCCGCTCACCCTGCAGATCTTCGACCGCGAGATCAACGCCGAAGTGCAGCTCATGAACCAGGAGGCCAAGCAGGCCTTCGAAGAGAAGCTCGCCACCGACCCGCGCTACACGCGGATCCCCGAACTCCAGGCATCCATCGCCGAACTCCGCACCACCATCGCCGACGGCGGCCGCACCCCCGTCGACGACGACCCCGACGTGGCCGCGGCCGCCGAGGCCGTCACCGCCGCACAGGCCGCCTACGACGAAGCCAACCGGGTCTGGGTGTCGGAACTCGACGGCACCGAAGGCACCGGCATCGTCGGCGACGGCCCCATCACCCAGTCCAAGAAGCTCGACCGCGACGGCAAACTCGCCGCCCTCGAAACCGCCAAGGCCGCCCTGGCCGACGCCCGTGCCGCCGCCGAAGCACGCATCGAAGACGAATCGGCGACCACCGTCGCCCAGGCGACGGCCGACCTCGAGACGCAGACCGCCCAACTCGCATCCATCACCGCGGCCCGCGACGCCGAAGCGGCCACCTTCGACACCGCGGCAGACGAATCCGGCGGCATGCTCGCCCGCCTCGAAGCCCTCGGCCGCATCGGCGACCGCAACGCCATGCTCGGCTTCGCACACCTCATGATCGCGCTGCTGTTCGTCTGCATCGAGCTCATGCCCGTGCTCATGAAAACCCTGCAGAACCTCATGCGGCCCACCGCCTACGAGCAGATCTCCGGCATCGGCGACGGCGTGCTCGTCGAGAACGCCCGCAACCGCGCCGAACAGGAGATGCGCCTCGTCAAACAGGAGACCCTGCCCCGGCTCGACCTCGCCGAATACCGCGCCGAACTCCGCCGCGAATCCGGCCGCCGCGTCAGCGAGGCCTACGTCGCCAAACAGGAGACCGCCGAACTCGAAGCCGTCGACGAATGGGCCGAGCAGCGCGCCCCCTTCATCGCCGCCCGCACCCTGCGCGACTGGGAACGCGAGACCGACACCGTGCCCGTCTCGATCGAAGGCCGCCGCGACTGAGCCCGCGAGGGGATGCCCGGGCGCGCCCGCCCCGGGCGGCGGGCAGCGGCATCCACTCGGGGCAACCGCCGCCGGCACTCAGAAAGCTCCCATTCCGCGGCACGCGCGAGCGGCCTAGGCTGGGTGGACGAGGGCGACGACGATGTCGCCGGATGCCGGATCACTCGAACCAGGGGGAACGATGACCGTCCATTACCAGTTGCCGACCGCCGCAGACTTCGCCGCCCTGGCGGGCGACCATTTCCCGGCGGTCTCCGTGTACGTGTCGACCTCGCCCGTCGTCGCCGAACGGGAACGCGCCGAAGTCGCCGTGCACAGCGCCTTCGACCAGGCGATCGAACGCCTGAAGACGCTCGGCGCCGATGCGGAAGACCTCGACGCGGTGCGCGCCGAACGCGACCGCATCGTCGCCGACCAGCAACTGTGGGGCGGCCTGTCCCGATCCCTCGCCCTGTTCGTCTCGCCGGGTTTCAGCGAAGTGTTCGTGCTGCCGAACCGCCTCGACGACGCCTGGCACGCCGGCTCGCACTTCACCCTCGGGCAGCTGCTGCGGGCGCCCAGCCAAGACCAGGAGGCCTTCGCCCTCACCGTCTCGGCCAACGGATGGTCGCTGTGGCACGCGACCCCCACCGACCGCGCCGCGAAACTCGACATCGACCAGACCGGCACCGCCAACCTCGACGAGGCCACCAACCGGGAGCCCGGCGAAGACCGCCCCCGCGGCAACTTCGGCGCTGCCAGCCAGGGCGGAGCCAGCCGCCTCATCGGCGACGAGGGCAAGAAGACCCTCCTCGACCTCTACGCCAAGCGCATCGCCGACCTCGTGCGCCGCGAACTGCTCCGCATCGACGTCGACGAGCGCATCCCGCTGTTCGTGTTCGCCACCGAACCCCTCCTCAGCCTGCTCATGGAACGCGCCAAGAACGCCCGCCGCGTCATCCCCGTGGCCGGCAACCCCGACCGCTACGGGCCCGCCGAGATCGACGTCGAGATCCGCGCACAGCTCGCACGGCTGAACATCTCCGAAGCCGACGTCGCCCTCCGCGCCCTCGTCGACGGCAGCGCCGGCCGCCTCGAACGCGACCTCGCCGCCATCGCCCGCGAAGCCGCCGACGGCGCCGTCGAACGCTACTGGTTCGACTTCACGAGCTCCGTCAACGGGCGGCTCGACCGCGAATCGGGCGCCATCGAGTTCGCCGCCGGCAACGGCAGCGAGACGCTCATGCCCAACGGGGAACGCGCCGGCGACCTGCTGCCGCAGATCGCGCTGCTCGTCGCCCAGCGCGGCGGGCGCATCGTCACCGTCCGCAGCGACGACCTCGACCCGGCCGTGTGGGCCGGCCCCGCGATGGCCGAGCTGCGCTTCGCGCTCGCGTAGGGGGCGCACGGGCATCCAATCGCCGGCCGTGCCGCGTGCCCGGGCCTCCACTCGCCACACGCCACTCGCTAGGATGACGCCCATGCGATTCGGGATGTTCGTACCTCAGGGATGGCGCTTCGACCTCGTCGGAATCGACCCGGCGGAGCAGTGGAACGCGATGCGCGGCATCGCCGAACGGGCCGACGCCGGGCCGTGGGAATCGATCTGGGTGTACGACCACTTCCACACCACGCCCGTGCCGAGCGAGGAGGCCACGCACGAAGCGTGGAGCCTGATGAGCGCGTTCGCCGCCGCCACCTCGCGCGTGCGGCTCGGGCAGATGTGCACCTGCATGAGCTACCGCAACCCCGCCTACCTCGCGAAGGTCGCCGCGACCGTCGACCTCATCTCGGGCGGGCGCACCGAGATGGGCATCGGCGGCGGCTGGTACGAGCACGAATGGCGGGCGTACGGATACGGGTTCCCGCGCGCCGGCGTCCGGCTCGGCCGCCTCGACGAGGGCGTGCAGATCATGCAGCAGGCATGGCGCACGGGCACCGCGACCCTGCAGGGCGAGCACTACCAGGTGGAAGGCGCCATCGTCCGGCCGGTGCCGCTGCAGGCGGGCGGCATCCCGATGTGGATCGCCGGCTCGGGCCCGAAGGTCACCCTCCGCATCGCCGCGAAGTACGCCGACTACACGAACTTCACCGGCACCTTCGCGGAGTTCGAAGCCAAGAGCCAGACCCTGCGCGCCCACTGCGAGAGCGTCGGCACCGACTTCGAACGCATCGTGCGTTCCTCGAACTTCAATACCGTCATCGGTGCCACGGAGGCCGAGGTCTCCGAGCGGCTCGACGCGGTGCACGCGCGCCTGCTGCCGCACCTCGGGGCCGAGCGGGCGGATGCCGCGATCGCCGAATACCGGGCCCCGCACGCCATGGTCGGCACCCCCGAGCAGATCATCGAGCACCTGCAGGCGCGGCGCCTGCTCGGGCTCGGCTACGCGATCCACTACTTCCCCGAGGCCGCCTACGACACGAGCGGCATCGAGCTCTTCGAGCGAGAGGTCATCCCGGCGCTCGCCGGCTGAGCGGGGGGCGCGGCGGCCGCCGGGCGGAGATCCGCCGGTTACGCGGCGGCGGTGGCGTCGAGCTTGGCGCCGAGTTCGGCGTCGCTGGGCTCGACGAAGAAGGTGCCGTCGGGGAAGACGACGACCGGGATGTTCGTGCGGCCGCTGATCGCCTTGGCACGGTCGGCGCCCTCGGTGACGACCTCGAGGTCGACGTACTCGTAGTCGACGCCGCGGCCGTCGAGGAGGGCCTTGGAGCGGCGGCAGTCGCTGCACCAGGCAGCGCCGTACATCGTGATGCGGTCGGGCGTGGCGTACTCGGGCTGTTCGGGCATGCGACCAGTGTAGGCGCGGCAGGTCGGAGATCCGTGAGCGGATGCCGGGAGGCACCGCAATGCGGTCGCCGCTGCATCCGGCTCCGCATCCGCCGGCGCCGACACCCCCCCATCCCGTTCCGGGGGTCGGATCCCGCCACGAAACCGGGTTCGGCCGCATGGAGATGGCAGGAAACGACCCCCGGAACGGGATGGAGTGCGCGATGGGGCGGGAGGCTTCCGCTGGAGCGCGGCGGGTGGGAGACTCGCGGATATGAGGTTCGAGACGAAACTCCTGTCGATGGACGGCCGGAACACCGGGATCGAGGTCGCCCCCGAGGACGTCGAGGCGCTCGGTGCCGGCAAGCGCCCGCCCGTCAAGGTCAGCGTCAACGGATTCGAGTACCGCAGCACGATCGCGCCGATGGGCGGGAGGTTCCTCATCCCGTTCTCCTCCGACAAGCGTGCCGCGACCGGGCTCGGCGCCGACGACGCGATCACCGTCGAGCTCACCCTCGACACCGAGCCGCGCACCGTCGAGGTGCCGGACGACCTGCAGCTCGCGCTCGATGCCGCGCCGGTCGCGAAGCGCGCCTACGAGGCGCTGTCGCCCAGCCGCAAGAAGGCGATCGTCACGAACGTGACCGGCGCGAAGGCGCCCGAGACCCGCGCCCGCCGCATCGAGAAGGCCGTCGCCGAACTCGGCGGTTGACGTGCCGCGCGGCTACGCGGCCGGTGGGGGCGGCGGGGGCTCGGCGCCGATGAGGCGGGTGAAGGCGCTCAGTTGGGCGACGCCGTCGGGGGTGTACGGGAGGGCGTCGAGGAGGCCGGGGGAGGAGACGAGGAATGCCGCCCATTTCGCCCGGGAGACGGCGACGTTCAGGCGGTTCTTCATGAGGAGGAAGTCGAGGCCGCGCGGGACCTCGCGGGCGCTCGACGCCGCGAGCGACACGACCGCGATCGCCGCCTCCTGACCCTGGAACTTGTCGACGGTGCCGACCGGCACTCCGCTCAGGCCCGCGGCGTCGAGCGCTTCGCGCACGCACAGCATCTGCGCGTTGTACGGCGTGACGACGATGATGTCGCGCTGCGCGAGCGGCCGCGGCGGCAGCCGCACGACGGCGACTTCGCCGGTGGCGGGATCGGTGCGTTCCCGGATCTCGTGCCAGGGTTCGCCGAGGAGCTCCTGGACGATGCGGACGACCTCGGCGGCCTCTTCGGGCGACTCGGTCGCATTGCCGTGGTGCACGACGGGGATCGCATGCAGCCCGGCGGCGGTGCCCTCGAGCTCGCGCATCGCCGCGGTCTCATGCGAGTGCAGCGCCCCCTCGTACGAGAGCACGGAGACCGGGCGGGCGACCGCCGGATGCATGCGGCGGCTCTCGGGCAGGAAGTACCCGAACTCGGCCGGGAGCACGTCGTGCCCGTCGGCGAGCCAGCCGAGCGCGGAACGGTCGACGGGTTCCGGGTGCGAACCCTGGCTGACCTGGGGGAGTTGCTGCGGGTCGCCGAGCAGCAGCAGGCGCTCGGCGGCGACGGATGCGGCGATCGTCGAGGCGAGCGAGAACTGACCGGCTTCGTCGATGACGAGGAGGTCGAGCTGCCCGCGGCCCATGCGCCGAGGGTTCGTGAAGTCCCAGGTCGTGCCGCCGACGACGTAGCCGGTATCGCGGTGCTCCGCCGTGTATGCGGCCAGATCGTTCTTGGCGATGATCGTGAAGTGCTGGTCGGCCGGCTCTTTCGGGGCCTTCGCGACGAGCTCGGGGGAGAGGCCGGCATCCACGACCCGTTCGAGGAGGTTCTCGACGACGGCGTGCGACTGGGCGACGACGCCGATGCGCCAACGGTGCTCGGCGACGAGGCGGGCGATGACGTGCGAGGCGACGAAGGTCTTGCCGGTGCCGGGCGGTCCCTGCACCGCGGTATACGAGCGGTCGAGCCGGCGGAGGCTGTCCACGAGCGCGCGCACGGTATCGCCGCCGGCGACGGGGGCGAGGGTGCCGCCGTGGGCGAATCGCGGCGGCACCCGGCGCAGGAGGTCGCTTGCGGCATCCATCGGCCATGCCGGATGCGCGTCGTGCACATGCGTTCCCCACTCGGCGATCGCCGCTTCGAGCCCGGCGGTGTTCAGCGGCCAGCCGGGGGTGAGCGCCATCGGCAGTTCGAACCACTCGGTCTCGCCCGACAGCTGCTCTTCGACGATCACGCCGTCGTCGAGGACCTCGAGGATCTTCGCCCCCGCCCGCACCCGGTACCCGGGGCGTTCGGGCGACGTGTCGCCGGGGCCCGGTGGCTCGTAGAGGAGGAAGACGTCGCGGTCCTCGGAGAACCGCGTGCCCGGCCCGAGGTGCCCGCGCAGCAGCAGGCGCCGTCGCGGGGCGCGGCGGCCCTCGACCGCCCAGCCGGCGATGAGCTGGGAGCGCATCGGGTCGACGACCATGACGTCGCGCGTGTCCTCCCACTCCTCGACGGGCTGCTCGAGCCGGAAGTAGTGCGCCCACCAGAACGACTTGCGTTCGCGCGGGTAGTAGTCGATCGCGGCGGCCGCGAGGGCGAGCGCCGTCTGGTCTGCGGTGCGTTCCGGCGGCACGGCGGGGCCGGCGGCCCGCGGCCCGTGCGCGAAGAGGGTGCCGGACTGCCCGCCGCGCAGCCGCATCTCGGCCGTCGCCTCATCGGTGCCGGCCGGCCCCTCGGCGAGGCGCTGCAGCGCGACCGCGAGCGGGTTCGCCGCGTATTCGCCGTCGCGTTCGGGCACCGGTTCGGCCGGGTGCACGCCCTCGCGTCGGGCGAGGCCGAGGAGCCAGTCGCGCAGCCGGAGCGTCGAGACGCAGTCGTAGCGGTTGTAGTCGGCGAGGTCGGCGAGGAGCTCGGCGGCCGCGTCGGCCGGCGGCAGCCCCGAGTCCTCATCGACGGCGGCGGTGGATGCCATGAGCTCCCGGGCCCGCACGTACTCCGTGATCGAGTCGCCGCCGGCCTGCACGTCGCTGACCCGCACCTCGTCGCCCATATACAGGGGCTCGAGCTTCTTGATCGAGTACGAGCGGCTGCCGACACGCACGCCGCGCTTCACGATCGGGTACAGGTCGACGAGCACGCCCTCGCGCAGCAACCGGTCGACCTCGACCTCGCCGACGCCGTGCCGTGCCGCGATCGTCGACAGGTGGGTGCGTTCGTAGCTCGCGTAGTGGTAGATGTGCATGCCGGGATGCTCTGCTCGGCGCCGCATCACGAAGTCGAGGAACCGTTCGAGGGCGAGGCGCTCCTCGGCGAAGTCGTGCGCCCAGATGGGGGTGAAGCGTTCGGCCGCGTCGACCATGCCGAACAGGTAGTCGAGGCCCCAGTCGCTGCCGTCGCCCTCGGTGTAGAGCGGGTCGCCCTCGAAATCGAAGAAGAGGTCGCCGGCATCGGGATCGGGGATCGCGGCGAAGGCCTGCGGATCGCGCACCTCGAAGGGCGGGGCCGGGGGCGCCACGGCATCCATTGCGGGGTGCTCGGCCCGCAACTGCAGGCGGGCCTGCGCGCGCAAGCCCTCCAAGGTCGCGGCCGCCACCCCGTCGACGGGGCCGGTGGATGCCGCGAGGTCGTCGATCGTCGCGATGCCCGCCGCCATGAGCCGCGCCCGCTGCGTGACCCGCATGCCGGCCACCAGCAGCACGTCGCGATGCGCCTCGACCTCGAGGGCGCAGGTGGGGCAGCGCCCGTCGATCGCATACCTCGGGTCGCCCCACTCGACCGGGCCGTCGGCGGCGACCCGCGCATCCACGAGCTCGCGGAGCCGCGCCCGCCGCAACCGGTACACGGGCGTGATGTCGGCCAGCCGGTGCACGCTCACACTGCCGTCGCCGAGGAGCAGCTCGACCGTGTCGGCGCACGGCACCCCGTGCCGTTCGAGCTGCTCGGCGTACGCGGCGAGCTGCAGCAGCGCCGTGACGCGCGCCCGCCGGGCGAGCTTCGTGTCCTGCACGAGCCACACCCCGCCCGGCCGCCGCACGATGAAATCGGCGAAGCCGATGAAGTCCTCGCTCGCGAACGTCGCCTGGAACACGACGTCGGCGCCCGAGGCGAACGCATCCAGCGTGGCCTGCACGGCCGCCGCCACCGCATCGCCGTCGCGGAGGTCGGGCCTCGGGATCTCGACGACGCCGTCGCCGAACTCGGCCCGGTAGCGCTCCAGCACCTGCGCCTCGTGCTTGTCGCCGAGGCGCCCGCTGCGCTCGAGCATCGCATCCTCGGGGTCGGGCACGGGGTCGATGCGCCCGAGCTTCGCGTCGAGCGCGCGGAGGAACGCGAACTCGCACTTCGAAGCCGTCGTCAGATCGCTGGCGCTCGTGACGACGGTGGCGTGCTGCAGATACATCGCTCCTCCGTTCCGGTACCCGCCACGCTAGCCCGACCCTCCGACATCGCCGGGAGCGGATGCCGGACCTCACCGGCCGGCCACGGCACGGCGATGCCCGGGCGCCGAAGAACCGTGCGCCCGGGCATCCACCGCGGAATCGCGCGTCAGCCGCGCGGGCCGCCGCCGAAGCCGCCCGAGACCTGCTCGCCCGCGACAGCGGACCCGACCGTCGCATCGCCCGCGCGCACCTCGTACGTCGCGCCGTTCTCGACGCCCGGGCCGCTCGCGACCACCGAGGCGAGCGTGCGGATGGCCGTATGCGAGGCGATCACCGTGCCGTCTTCGGCGACGACGGTGAAGGCCTGCCCCGCCTCGATCTGCGTGTCGAGCCGCACCGAGACGGAGCCCTGCTCCGAGTCGGCGGTGGGCGCCATCGCCATGCCGGCGCTGCCGACGGCGAGCAGCGTGCCGCCGGCGATCGTGAAGTCGCCGTCGACGTCGAGCGCCGCATTGCCGTCGTTGTCGGGGCCGTCCACGACGATGTCGCCGCCGGTGATCGCGAGCGTGCCGTTGACGTCGATGCCGTCGCCGGCCGCGTCGACGTGCACGGTTCCGCCCGAGATCGTCACCTCGACGATGGATGCCGCGGCGCTCTCGCCGCCCGGTGCGCCGCCGTCCGGTGCGGCGCCGGCCGGGGCCTCGCCGCGCCGGCCGCCCTCGCCGCCGGCCGGCGGTTCGGGGCGCTCGCCGTCGGCGGGGAAGCCGCTCGGTGGGGTTCCGCCCTCCGGCATTCCGCCTTCGGGCATGCCGCTCGGCGGGGTTCCGCCCTCGGGCATTCCGCCTTCGGGCATCCCCTCGGGAGGCGTGCCGCCGGGGAACCCGCCCATCTCGCCGGCACCCGACCCGTCGCTGCCGTTGATGCCGTCGTCGCTCGCGACGATGTCCAGCTCGCCGCCCTCGATCTCGATCTTCGCGCCCTCGAGGCCCTCGACCGAGCCGAGCACGTCGACCGTCGCCCCGGCGGCGAGCAGGGTGCCGTCGGCGTGCACGGCGTCGTCGCCCGAGGTGAGCGTCGCCGTGCCGTCGGCGAGCCGGATGCCGCCGTTCGAGTGCACCGCGTCGTCGGCGGCGTCGACCGTGATCGCCCCGCCCTCGAGCACGGCGATCACCCCGGCGACGATGCCCTTCGACGCGCTCTCCTCGGCGTCGTCGTCGGCCGCCGCGTCGTCGGACGCGGCCTCGCCCGTCGCGCCGGCCGCGCCGGCGACCGCCTCGAAGGCGCCGCCGGTCACGACGACGTCGCTCGCGGCATCCACCGCGTCGTTGCCGGCCGTCGCCGTGACCCGGGCGCCGGAGATCCACACGTAGCCGCGCTCTGCGTCCTCCTCGTTGTCGGCCTTCAGGGCGTCGCCGCCGGCCTCGACGGTGATCGTTCCGCCCGCGAGCACCGCGTAGTCCTTGCCGCGGATGCCGTCGTCGGCGGCGTTCACGTCGATGCGGCCGCCTTCGATGACGAGCCCGTCGCTGGAGGCGATGCCGTCGTTGCCGTTGCCGGTCACCTCGAGGCTTCCGTCGCCGCTGATCGTGAGGTCGGCCTTGCTGTCGAGGGCGGCGCCCGCCTCGTCGTCGGCGGCGTATTCGGCGGTGTCGGAGAGGGTGTTCCGGCTGCCGTCGGCCAGCACGATCTCGACGTCGTCGGCCGCGGCCACGAAGATCGCCGCCGAGTCCGCAGCGGCGATCTCGGCGTCGTCGAGGATGAGGCGCACCGTGCCCTCGCCGGGACTGTCGACGACGATGCCGCCGTCGAAGCTGCCGTGCAGGCGGTAGTCGCCGGCCTGCGAGATCGTCACCACTCCGCCGTCGACGGATGCCTCGCCGTCGGCGCCCGCGGCATCCACCGCCGCCGTGTCACCGTCGAGGGCGATGTCGACGGCGTTGCTGCGGCTCGCATCGGCGGGCTCGTGCGGCTGCTGGTTGTCGGCGAGGATCTCGTCGGCGGTGCGGTGCACGTCGACGGCGAGGGCGGCCTCGGTCGCCTCGGTGCCGGTGTCGGCGCTCGTGTCGCTCGTCTCGGTCGCCGTGCACGCGGCGAGGCCGAGGGTGGTGGCCACCGCGAGGGCGGCGAGGGTCTTGGGGGTTCGCATGGGGCTCCTTTCGGGAGTCGGGATGGGGCGGCGCAGGCGCCGCCGCGGGTCAGGCGGCTCGTTCGACGCGGATGTCGGCTGCGGCGAAGTGCCGGTCGAGGGTGCGTCGCCACTTGTTCGCGGGCAGTCCGGGGCGGAGGGCGGCCAGGCCCGTGCCGAACTTCGAGATCGTCGTCGGCCGGTGCCGCATCCGCCACAGGGCGCGGTCGAGGACGCTCGCCTGGCCGGCCGATTTCGTTTCGACGATGATGCGGCCGGGCAGCAGCATCCGCCGCTCGAAGCCGGGTTCCTGGTCGACCCATTCGAGGCCCTGGTCGATGGTGGCGCGGCTCTCGCCGCGGTCGCCCGGCAGGAGCAGCGTGGTGCGCCGGTACCGGGTGACGAGGGTGCGCCGCAGGGTGCGGTCCGGCACGCGGATGCCGCAGTCGCCGAGCACGCCGTCGACGTAGTCGCGGGGCGCGCCGGCGAGCACCTGCGGGGCGTCGCCGAGTTCGAGGCGCTCCTTGACGGTGGTGCTGCGCCCGCCGCGGGTCTTCACCTCGAGGTAGCCGGCGCCGGTGTCGAGGTAGTGCCGGGTGCGCACCTTGAAGCGCCGACGCCGGCCGTGGGCGGCGAGACGGTAGCTGTCGAGCTCGGGGGTGTCGTAGTAGACGGACTCGTATCGCGAGCCGCGCGACCCGTCCGCGAATTCGAGCACGCGGGCCGTCGGCACCGCTGCGAGCAGCATCGGCAGGGCGGATGCGGGCAGCACGTACTTGCGGTCGACGCGGGTCTGCAGCCCGGCTGCGGCGTTGAGCTCGTCGAGCGAGATCGGGGCGAAAGCGGCGAAGGGGGCGTCGGATGCGTGCACGGTCGGGGTGCTCATCGGGGTGCCGGGGTGCCGGACGTCGTCGCGGCGTCGGAGGCGGCGACGTCTGATGCGGGGGTCGTGGACGCGGGTGCGATGGATGCCGGTGCGCCGGCCGCGGCGGGCGCAGCCACGGCATCCGCTCGCGCCGTCTTCCGCGTGCCCGGGCGGGGCGCTTCGAACCGCACGTCGACGATCGTGGTGTCGTTCACGAAGTCGAGCTGCTCGGTCTTCACGGAGTGGATGCGGGCGCCGAGGAGTGCGGCGACGGCATCCCGGAGCTCGTCCTCGTCGGCGATCGCGCGGTCGAGGGTCAGCAGTTGCTGGCGCGAACGGCGGAACAGGCCGGGGTGGTCGGCGACGACGAGGACGAGGACGACGAGGGCCATGAGGCCGGCCGGCAGCCATCCGAACGCGGGGGAGAGGCCGGCGATGAGGCCGAGCGCGAGGGCTGCGAAGTAGTAGGCGACCTCGTGCTGTTCGATCTCGCGGGAGCGGAGCCGGATGATCGACAGCACGCCGAACAGGCCGAGCCCGAGGCCCGCGCCGACGCCGGAGGAGCCGAGGACGAGGGAGGCCGCGAGCACCCCGACGTTCACCCCGAGGAACGCGACGACGAGGTCGCGCCGTCGATGCCGTGGGAAATAGACGCCGACCGAGAGCAGCGTGATCGCGACGAGATCGAGGGCGACGAGGGCGAACTGGTCCATGGGGTGGGTCCTCCAGTGTGAATATCGGGGGAACGGGAGGTGTCCATCCATTCACACCCGGCGTCGAAACCCCGATGATCTTCCTATGGGCGGGGTATGAATCACAGGCGATGCGATGCCGTGCGACGGCCGCGAGGGGGTGGATGCCGGACCGTCGCGCCTGTTCGAATCCGCCGAGTGCCGCTTCGAGTGGGGCGAGGCCATCGCCGAGCGGATGCGCTGAGCGCGCAGCCCAGACCTGCCCGCGCAGCGACGTGGCGGAGGTGCTGCTCCGCCCTATGCCTCCCAGTCGAAGTGCCAGCGGGTGGCGCCGACGAGGCCGACCGCATAGGAACCGGTGCCGTGGGCGGCGTCGAAGCGCTCGACGGTGGCCGGTGCGAACCAGCGGTGCTCGGCGGCGAGAAGCTCGGCGTCGGCCTGCGAGAGCGGAGGGCGGGTGACGACGAGGCGGCGGCTCGCGAAGATGTACGCGCCGAATCGGCGCTGCCAGGAGCGCAGTGCTGCGCCGAATGCATCGGCGTCGATACCGACGGGGCGGCCGAGCGCCCAGCCGATCCGTGCGGGCACATCGGCCGGATCCGCCGTCGGCACGAGTGCGAGCGTCATCGGCTCGAACGGTGGCGAGGCCGGCACCGTCGGGAAGCGCTCGAAACCGGCAGGCGCGGACCCCGTTGCCAGCGGACGGAACGGCGCCGCCGTCGGCGCGGCCCGTTCGGCCGCTGCCCGGCGCCCCTCGCGGAAGCGGGCGAAGCGCTCACTGCGACCGGCGCCCCGCCCGCCCGGCCGGCGGCGTTCGGCGGCCGGAGCCGTCGCCGCGACGAGATCCTCGAGCAACGGCCACAACCCCGTCTGCCCGAACACGGCCGCCAGGCGCAGCCACAGCTGCGGCGCATCGGGCAGCGCCGCCACGGTCTGCCACGCGATGTCGCTGCTCGCGGCATCCACCACCCGGCTCACGAGCCGGCCGGCGGGCAGCTCGACGCCCCCGATGCCGATCGGCGCACCCGGTTCGGGCATGACGCCGGGCCCGGCCGGGCGGCCGATCTGGATCGGGATGGTGAGCGGATCTCGTGGCAGGTGAGGCACGGACGGGTTCGCTTTCGAAGGAGGGTTCGTCGAAGGTACCGTCGGGGCGAACCGCGCAGACCCGGGGGCGGGAGAACGGTGGACGGGACGGTTGCGAAAGCCGGTTGTGGAGGAACGGTGTTGCGAATCGACGATGGGGGACTGCCGGGATGCGCGGTACCGAGCACGCGTCGGTCGGACGGGAGTCGACGCTGAGCTGAGCCGGTGACCGGATCGGGCGCGGCCAGCCTAGCCCGCCACCCCCGTGACGACAAAACCTCGTGTACGCCGGAATGAGGGAATGCGGAGCAGGCTCGCAGCGCCTTCGGAGGCGCCCACCCGCCCGGATGCGGTGCGACCCGGCATCCGCACCCGATCAGTCGACGAGCTCCTCGCGGATCCGCCGCAGATCCTCCATCAGCGACCCGATGAGGATCCAGTGGCCGCCCGTCGGCGGAGACACCACGAGCGCCGAGGTCAGCGCCGGCTGCTCCGAGGTGACGGGCTCCGGTTCCGGCTCGATCGGCCGTGTCAGCAGCCGCATGTCGTGGGCGCTGCGCCGCAGCTGCTCCGCGATCGCACGCACGGTCGGCTCGCGGTGGATGCTGTCGTCGTAGTGATCGGCGAAGGCGCGCGTCATGCCGATCACCTGCGTGACGACGGGGCCGATGCGCTCGAAGATGGCCCCGAGCGACTCGAGCTCGGTGCGGTGGGCGCTGCGACGCGGGTTCAGCGTGAGCGAGGCCTCCCCGGCTTCGACGGACGCCTCGGCGGCGTCGCGCATGGGCCGCATGAGCCGAGCCTCGAGCATGAGCTGTTCGAGCTCGGTGCTCGTGCGCGGCCCCTCGAGGGCGGCGGCGAGACGGTCGAGGGATGCCGCGAGCTCGCCGCCGAGCAGCGCGACGTCGCGCCGGGCCGGTTCGACGAGCACGGGCGGCACGATGAGGGTGTTCACGATGATGCCGATCGCGGCGCCGATCAGGGTCTCGATGACGCGGTCGAGTGCGTATTCGGGCTGCGCGGAGCCGATGGTGAGCACGAGCATGGCGCTGATCGCGACCTGGTTCGCGGTGCCCGAGGTCATCCTGAGGGCCCAGGCCGCGAGGATCGCGACGACGACGGCGACGAGGATCACCCAGCTGTCCTGCCCGAACAGCAGGGAGATGCCCGTCGCCAGCAGCACGCCCGAGATCACGCCGATGGAACGCTCGATGGCCTTGCCGAACGATTCGTCGACGCTCGGCTGCACGACGAGCAGCGCCGCGATCGCCGCGAACACCGGCAGCTGCCCGGGCACGAGCCAGAACGCCGCGAGCCAGGCCGCCACGGTCGCCGCCGCCGATTTCACGACCTGCAGGAACGGCGAACGCTTCTTCGCCAGCAGTGACGCCTTCCGCAGTCGCTCGCTCACCTGCATGGTGTCAGGCTAGGGCCTGCTGCGACGCGAACCGCGGATCCGCGCCGAGCGGATGCCGGAGCGCGCCGCCGCCGCCCGGCCTCAGTCGGCCGCCGCCCCGCCCGACTGCGTCTGCATCGACAGCTCGATGAGGTCGAAGTAGCGCACCATCCACATCCGCTCCTCGCGCTCGGCCCCGTAGTTCGCGTCGAGTTCGGGCTCGGCGGGCCAGGTGCGGTCGAGCGTCGCCTCGATCTCCGCGGCGATCTCGCCCCAGGCGGATGCCCGGGCGCGATCCACGAGCCGGCGCAGGCGATCCTCGTCCCGCGTCCAGGCGCGCAGCCGCCTGGCGACGTACTCGTTCACGGCCTCGCGCACCTCGAGATTGCCGAGGTCGCGGGCGTGGTAGTCGTGCTGGTGGCTGGCGCGGCCGCGGACGGATGCCGCGGCGCGCTGCTCGGCGCGCACATGCTCGGCGGACTCCTCCGATTCGTCGATGAGCCCGTCGAGCACGGAACGCGCGTCGTCGAGATACGCATCCGGATCCCAGTCGCGGCCGTCGCGGATGACGGCCTCGATGATGAGGTTCTTCGTCGACATCACGGCGGCGTACTCGGCGAGCATGAGGCCTTCCTCGCTCGCATCCTCGACCGAGATGCGGCGGGCCCGCGGGTTCCTCAGAAAGTCGGGCAGCACGCCGCGCCGCGGGTCGCGGGGCCGCCGCGCATCCGCTCCGCCGTTGCCCCCCTCGCGCGCGCGCCGCCGCTCGCGCAGCCGGGAGAACCACCCCATCCGCTCGCTCCTCCCGACGCTTCGAGCGTAGCCGGGCTGCGGGGGTCCGTGCCCGGTCGCGGCCGTGGAGCCGGCCGTGTCGGCCGGGGCGTTGCGCTCGCAGGTGCCGTGTCGGCGGCCCGTGACACGATAGCGGCATGTTCGTGAAGCACCCGGCGGGTCGCGCGTGAGCCCCGGCGGCTGGCGGCGCGAGCTCGAGGTGCTGCGCGCGGGCGGTGCGCCGGGCGGGGCGTGGCCCGAGCGGCGGGGTGCGGATGCCGGGGCGCCCAGGCATCCGCTCGCCCTGCAATTCGAGCTCCGGCAGCGGCTGCCGCGTCGCCCGGGCGCGTGGCAGGGCCCGCGCGACCAGCCGGCGCTGCGGGACGCGGCCGTCGACCGGCTCGCGGTGCGACCCGTGACCCGCGGCGCGAAGGGCGCCTGGATCAAGGGCCAGCTCAGCTGGCAGAACATCGCCTACCGGGCCGACGGCGGCGGCTACGACCCCGCCCAGTCGCGCTGGTTCGCGCAGTTCGCGCTGCTGAACGGCCGGAACCCCGCCGTCTACCAGGCGTACGGCTCCGAGTGGATCACCCTCGACGAGTTCGAGAGCCCGCTGCTGTGGGGGCTGCTCGCCGAGGCCGGCCGCCTCGGCATCGCGCTGACGGGCGCTGCGGCGACCCCCGGCATCCACCTGCGGCAGGCCGCCTCGGTCGCGATGGATGCCGCGAGCGATTCCGACGGCGGGCTCGCGCTCGTGCCCGCGGTCGCCGTCGACGGGTCGGCGCGCGAGCCGCGGCGCACCCGCCTCATCGGCGACCACGGCGTGTACGTCTTCGACTTCGAGACGGGCGCGATCGAGCTCGCGCCGCTCGCACGACGGGCGAGCGATGCCGTGCGCGGCCTGCTCGCCGCGCCGGCCGCGATCCGGGTGCCGCCCGAGGAGGTGCCCGAGTTCCTCGCCGCCCACTACCGGCCGCTCGCGCGGGAGATCGAGGTCGGCAGCGCCGACGGCAGCTTCGCGCCGCCGGAACCGGACGAGCACGAGCTCGCCGACGACGGCACGGGCGGCACGGGTCCGGGCGGCACCGGCGACGCGGTCGGGCACGCGGCCGACGAGGACGGCTGGCGGCGCATCGACGAACCCCCCGAGCTCACCGTCACGACCGTGCCGACCGAGAAGAACGACTGGTTCGAGCTCGGCGTTATCGTCACCGTCGCAGGCAAGAAGGTGCCCTTCCTGCCGCTGTACCGCGCCCTCTCGGCGGGTGCGAAACGGCTGCGTCTCATCGATCGCAGCTATCTGCCGCTGAATCTGCCCGTCTTCGACCGCCTGCGCGAACTCATCGCCGAGGCCGGCACGCTCGCGGAGTGGGAGGCCGGGGTCCGCATCCACCGCAGCCGCGTCAGTCTCTGGAGCGACTTCGAGGACCTCGCCGACATCGCCCGGCCGGCCGTCGAATGGCGGCAGGCGGTCGAGGCCCTCGAACCCGGCGGCGCGCCCGAACTGCCGCAACCGGCCGGCGTCGTGCTGCCCCTCCGGCACTACCAGCTCGAGGGGTTCCGCTGGCTCGCCTACCTCTGGCGGGCCGGGCTCGGCGGCATCCTCGCCGACGACATGGGGCTCGGCAAGACCGCGCAGACCCTCGCGCTCGTCGCGCACGCCGCCGAAGCCGGCGCCGGCCCCTTCCTCGTCGTCGCCCCCACCTCGGTCGCCGCCAACTGGGCGGCCGAGGCGGCGCGCTTCACCCCGGGCCTCCGCGTGGCCTCCGTCACCCGGACGGCCGCGAAGCGCGGCCAGTCCATCGCCGATGCGGCCGCGGCCGCCGACCTCGTCATCACCACCTACGCGGTGCTCCGCCTCGAAGCCGACGCGTTCGGCGCGCTCGAGTGGGGCGGACTCGTGCTCGACGAAGCCCAGTTCGTGAAGAACCCGGCGACCCGCGCCCATGAGGCCGCCCGCGGCATCCGCACCCGGTTCCGCCTCGCCGTCACCGGCACCCCCGTCGAGAACCACGTCGGCGAACCCTGGTCGATCCTCGCCATCGTCGCGCCCGGTCTGTTCCCCTCGCAGCGTGCGTTCACGGTGCAGTACCGCCGCCCCATCGAGCACGGCCACGAGACGCGCCTCGAACAGCTGCGGCGGCGCGTGCGGCCCCTCATGCTGCGCCGCACGAAAGACGTCGTCGCCCCCGAACTGCCCGAGAAGCAGGAGCAGGTGCTCTCCGTCGAACTGCACCCGAAGCACCGCCGCCTCTACGACGTCACCCTGCAGCGCGAACGGCAGAAACTGCTCGACCTCCTCGACGCCGACGAGCAGCGCAGCCGCTTCATCGTCTACCGCTCGCTCACCCTGCTCAGGCTCCTCGCCCTCGACGCCGCGCTCGTCGACGAACGCCACGCCGGCATCCCCTCGGCGAAGCTCGACGCGCTCTTCGCGCAGCTCGACGAGGTCGCCGGCGCCGGCCATCGGGTGCTGGTGTTCAGCCAGTTCACCTCGTTCCTGGCGCGCGTGGCTGCGCGAATGGATGCCGAGGGCACGCCCTACGCGTACCTCGACGGCTCCACGCCGACCCGCAGGCGCACCGAGGAGGTCGCGAGGTTCCGCGCGGGCGAGGTCCCCGTGTTCCTCATCAGTCTGAAGGCCGGCGGCTTCGGCCTGAACCTCACCGAAGCCGACTACGTCTACCTGCTCGACCCGTGGTGGAACCCCGCGAGCGAAGCGCAGGCCGTCGACCGCGCCCACCGCATCGGGCAGGAGCGCCCCGTGAACGTCTACCGCCTCGTCGCAGAGGGCACGATCGAGGAACGCGTCATGACGCTGAAGCGCCGGAAGGGCGAACTCGTCGACGCGCTCATGGGCGACGAAGGATTCGCCGACGCCGCGCTGACGGCCGACGAATTGCGGGCGCTGCTGGAGTAGGGCGGGCGCGGGCTTCCGTCGGCGCTGCGGCCGCGGGCGGGCGCCGGCACGGATCGCGCCGCCCCGCCGGCTACCCGTTCGAGTCGACCGCGGTGATGAGCGCGTCGATCGCGGTCTGCAGGTTGTGCAGCGCCTGGCGCTCGATCGAGTCCTCGGGCAGCTTCTGGATATCGTAGCTGGCCAGGTTCGCGGCCTGCCGTGCTTCGATGATCGCCTGTGCGTCGGCCATCGGGTCCCCCTTGTTCACCGGATGTTGCGCGGGCCCCCTGCCCGCACATCCACGCTAACCGGCATGCCCGGTCTTGGGAAGGGCGGAGCCGTGCGCCCGGGTGCGCACCCGGCGCGCGGCAGTATGCTTGCGAACAGCGGGGAAACCGCCAGTGGAACCGCCATCCATCCGGCGGCCGCCCGGCGCCGGGCCACCGGCGCGAGCGCGCCCCGGCATCCGCACCCGAGGAATCATGCCACACCACCACCGCGTCGCCGTCCTCGTGCTCGAGGGCGCGAAACCCCTCGACGTCGGCATCCCCGCCCAGGTCTTCACGACCCGCCGCAGCATGCCCTACGAGGTGCGCGTGTGCGGCGCCGCGCCCGGCCTCGTCACCGGCGGCGACGGCCTCTCATACCACGTCGCCGACGGGCTCGAAGCGCTCGAATGGGCCGAGACCGTCTTCGTCCCCGGCTCCCGTGAACCCGACCGGCAGGATCCGCCCGCGGCCGTGGTGGATGCCCTCCTCGCCGCCCACGCCCGCGGCGCCCGCCTCGCCGCGATCTCCACCGGCGCCTTCGCGCTCGCCGCGACCGGCCTGCTCGACGGGCGGCGCGCCACCACCCACTGGCACTACACGCGCCAGCTCGCCGCGAAGCATCCGCTCGTGCAGGTCGACGAGAACGTCCTGTTCGTCGACGAAGGCAGCGTGCTCACCTCCGCCGGGGCGGCCAGCGGCATCGACCTCTGCCTCCACCTCGTGCGCCGCGACCACGGCGTCGCCGTCGCCAACCACGCCGCCCGCCGCCTCGTCGCCGCCCCCTACCGCAGCGGCGGGCAGGCGCAGTACGTGCCCCGAAGCCTGCCCGAACCCCTCGGCGAACGCTTCGCCGCCACCCGCGAATGGGCCCTGCGACGGCTCGGCGATCCGCTCACCGTCGCCGACCTCGCCCGCCATGCCGCCGTCTCGGAGCGCACCTTCACCCGCCGCTTCGTCGAAGACACGGGATACACGCCGATGCAGTGGGTGCTGCGCGCCCGCGTCGACCTCGCCCGCGAACTCCTCGAGCGCAGCGAGCTCGGCATCGAACAGATCGCCGCGCAGGTCGGCCTCGGAACGGGCGCGAACCTCAGGCTGCACTTCCACCGCATCCTCGGCACCTCGCCGAACGAATACCGGCACACCTTCGTGCAGCGGGGGTAGCGGCGGGGGCGCATGCCTGTCGCCCCCGCCGCCGGCCGGATCGCCTCAATTCCCCGTGGGGCGACCCGCTTCGGCGCTCGCGGCGGCCGTATCGGCCTTCCGCGAGCGAGATTGCTGGACGGCGGCGATCACGGCACCGATCACGAGCCAGCCGACGCCGATGATCTTCGCCGTGTCGTTCGCACTCCAGAGCGCATAGCCGAGCACCAGGGTGCCGATGACCGGCGAGATCCAGTGCAGGAACACGCGACGGCTGCGTTCCTTGATGCCGAAGTGCGCGATGACCGTCACGTTGAGGAGGATGTACGCGGTCAGGGCGCCGAAGGTCACGAGGGTCGTGAGCAGCTCCTGCTGGGCGGTGCCGGCGATGCCGATCACGAGCGAGAGGCCGGCGATGAGCAGCAGGGCGTTCTGCGGAACCCGGCGCTTGCTCACTTTGGACAGGAAGCGGGGCAGCTGCCGGTCGCGCGCCATGCTGAACACGAGTCGGCTCGAGGTCGCCTGCGAGGCGATCGAGTTCGCGAAGATCGCGACGAGCGCCGAGGTCAGCGTGATCAGGATCTCGAACCAGTCGCCGATGATCGATCCGGCGATGTGGTAGAACGCGTTGTTCGTCGCGTCTCCGCTCTCGAACTGCGTGCCGGTGGGAACGAAGATCGAGGCCAGATACACCTGGACCACGAAGAGGAAGGTGACGACGACGAGGACGATCATGGTCGCGCGCGAAACCGTCGCCCCGCCGCCCTTCGCTTCCTCGTTCAGGGTGGAGATCGCGTCGAATCCGATGAAGCTGAGTGCGGCGATCGGGATCGCGCCGAACACGATGCCCCACGAGAACTCGGACGGCTGGAAGACCGGGTCGAGCGAGAAGGCTCCGCGGCCCTGCGCCACGGCGATGACGGCGCCGACGACGAACACGGCCAGGACGACGAGCTGGATGCCGAGGAAGACCATGTTCATCCCCGCCGTCAGTTTGATGCCGCGGAGGTTGATCGCAGCCGCGAGCACGACGAAGACGATGACCCAGACGAACTCGGGGATCGCCGGCACGATGCTCGTCATCGCCGCCGCGGCGAACACCGACAGCAGTGCCGGCAGCAGCAGGTAGTCGAGGAGGATGGCCCAGCCGGCGATGAACCCGACGAAGCGGTTCAGGCCGAGCCGCACGTAGGAGTAGACGGAACCGGCGATCGGGAAGCGCTTGGCCATCTCCTTGTAGCTCAGGGCGCTGAACACCATGGCGAACGCCGCGACCAGATAGACCAGAGCCGGCATCCCGTGCGAGAAGTTGTAGATGATGCCGAAGACCGCCAGCGGCGCCATCGGCACCATGTAGATGAGGCCGTAGACGACGACGTCGGTCAGGGACATGGATCGCCGGAGCTCCTGGGTGTAGCCCAGGTCCTCGAGTTCGGCGGATGCCCGTTCGGGGTCCGGGTCATGCGCGGGTCGGCCGTGCGACGGATGCGGTGCGTGCGTCATAGCGGGCTGCTTTCTCTCGGGTGGATCGCACGGGGGCTCGGTGCCCGAGGCGTACGACGGTCGTGCGGGGAGCGGTGCAGGAAGCGGCGCACCTCGGCGAGGTACGCGTTGGGCGCTTCGAGGTGGACGCAGTGGGTGCCGGGGAGCACGGCGAGCTCGCTCGCGTCGCTCATCGCCGCGTACTCGCCGACGGTCTGCGGTCGGGCTTCGTCGTCCGTCCCCGTGATCCAGAGGCTCGGCACCGTGAGCTCCGGGATGACGCCGGCGCGGCTGTCGCCGGCGAGTCGCCCGGTGTTCGTGAACTCGTTCGGCCCCCACAGCGCTGTGTACGAGACCCGGTCTTCGCCGTCCGCGGCCGCCTGGAGGGGCGCGGGCCAGGGCTCGAGCCGGCAGAAGTGGCGGCGATAGAACTCGGCCTCCGCGGCGGCGTAGCCGGGGTCGAGCGGCCCGGCGGCGAGACTCCGGCGGTGGTCGGCGGGCAGCTCGCCGATCAGGGCACGTGCGTCGGCATCCCACCGGTCGGGTTCGACCAGCGGGCTCGCGAGCACGAGGGAGGCGACCCGCTCTGGGTGCGACTCGGTGTAGGCGAGGGCGAGGAAGCCGCCCCAGGAGTGGCCGAGCACGTGGAAGCGGTCGAGGCGGAAGTGCCGTCGCACACGCTCGAGATGGTCGACGTAGAGCTCGACGTCGAGGGCGGCGGGGTCGCCGACGGGGTCGGACCGGCCCGCCCCGATCTGGTCGTAGACGACCACCGGGCGATCCTCGGCCAGCCCGGCGGCGAGCGGGTGGAGGTAGTCGCTCGGGAACCCGGGCCCTCCGTGCAGGATCACGAGGGGGACGGGGCCGTCGTCGGGTCGGGTGCGGGAGGCGGTGCGCGATGCTTCGGGTGCGGAGCCCGGTGCGGGCCCGCGCCGCCGAGTCAGCGAGCGCGCCCAGAGCCGGCCCTGGGGAGTGGGGACGAAGGCGTCTTCGCTCTCCAGGGCGTCGGTGGGCTCGGGTGTGCGCATTGCGCCGCCTTTCGGAACTGCGGTGATCGGGTCACCGCATGCTCATCATGGCACATAAGGTTCCATCAGGGAACCTTTTATGGATTCCCGCCCCCATCCGGGGTTGCTAGCGTGAGGCTATGCCCCCCGATCACGAGCCGCCCGCCGCAGACCTCCTCGCACGGCGTCTCCCCGAGAGCCAACCCGACCAGACCCTCCGGCGCGAGGTCGCCGATCGCCTCATCACCGCGGTCGCCATCGGCGACACCGTCCCCGGGCAGAGGTTCCCGTCCGAACGGGATCTCGCCACCGCACTCGGCGTCGGTCGCGTCACCGTCCGTGCGGCCGTCCGCGAGCTCGTCGACCTCGGGCTCCTGCGCTCGCAGCAGGGTCGGGGCGGCGGAACCTTCGTCGTCGAAGCCGACTCGGCCGAAGCGTCCGCCGCGATCGAACGTGTGCTCACCGCGGCGTGGGCGCGGATGGTCGACCAGCACGAAGCGGAGTCCTGGCTGCACGGCACGATCGCCGCCGCGGCCGCCGAACGCCACACCGCCGACGACGTCACGATCCTCGCCGAACGACTCGAGGACTACCGCACGGCCGACTCCGGCGCCCCCGCCCGTGCCGCCGACGAGCGGCTGCATCTCGCGATCGCCGAGGCCGCGCACAACCCGACCCTCGCCGAGACCCTCCTCGGGCTCGAACGCCAGATGCACGTCGCCGCGCCCGGGCATCCATGGGGCCCCGAAGCGGGGTGGCGAGCGCTCGAGCTCCGTTCCCTCGACGACCACCGGCGGCTCATCGCCGCGATCCGCGATCGCGACCGCATCGCCGCCTTCGAGATCGGGCGTGCGCACGCGCGCATCAACATGGAGCTCCTCGAAGCGGCCATGGGCCGCGCCCGCACGCTCTCCGAGCACGTGGCGCGGTAGGCGCGGCGCCCGCCCGGCCCCACCCGGCTGTGCGAACCGGAGACGGCGATTCCGGCGGGGGAACGACCCCGGAAGCCGCGGTGCGCCGCCGCTGCGCAGGAGTGAGCGACGGCTCGGACTGGCCGGAGTGCCGATGTTCGCCGCACTCCTAACCGGGTGCGGGCGCCGGCGAGATCGCGGTGCGAGGGGTGTCGGGCCATGGCGGGTGCGGATGCCGTGGCGCGCCGTGTACGGCGAACGGCCCCGCGGGGGTGCCGCGGGGCCGTTCGGGTGGGTTGCGTCAGCCGCGTGCGCGGACCAGGCGCACACCGCCGATCGCGGCGCCGGCCAGCAGGAAGAGCGCGAGCGCGGCCAGGAGCAGGCCGGTGGGCTCGACGCCGGTGCTGGCGAGTCGCTTCGCGTCGGCCGTCTTGGCGACGTCGGCGGCCTCGTCGGACTCGTCGGCGTCGGAACCGTCGGTACCGGCCGGGGCGAGGACGCCATCGGTCTCGGTGCCTTCGGTGCCTTCGCCGGCGGTGCCCTCGATGCCTTCACCGTCGGTGCCCTCGCCCGGGCCGGCCGGGTCGACCGCCGCAGCGATCGCCAGCAGCTTCTCGGCGACCGTCTCCCCGCCGGAGAGGGCGGCGATCGTGTGCTCGCCGAGCTCGACATCGGTCGGCAGGGTCGCCTCGACCGAGAAGGCGCCGTCGGCGTCGCTCGTGACCGAACCGAGTGCGGCCGGCACCGAGCGCAGCTCGAGGTCGAACTCGGTCTCGGGGGCGAAGCCGGTGCCGGAGATCGTGACCGCACCGCCGGGCACGAGGTCGCCGGTCACGGCGAGCGTCGGGACCGGGCAGGGCACGACCGTGCCCTCGGCCAGCAGCACGTCGCCGTGTGCCGGGCCGGTGCGCACCTCGACGGCGGTGCCGCCGTCGAGCTCGTAGTCCTTCGCGACGGCGTCGCCTTCGAAGACGGCGAGTGCGTCGACGAACTCGCCGTCCGCGTACACGACGGCCGAGTAGGTGCCGTTGACGAGCTCGGCGGCGAGCTCCTCGTTCGAGAGCGCGACCGAGGCAACACCGCAGACCGAGACGTCGAGCGTCGCCTCGGCATGGAAGTCGCCGACGCCGCACGCCGGCACGGTGCCCGTGAACTCGCCGGCGCCGAAACCGTCGAAGGAGGTCACCGTCACCGTGTAGGTGTTCTCGGCGGACTTGTCGGGGAGCGCGTACGACGCGGAGAATTCGGTGCCGAAGGCCACGGCGTCGGCGACGACCTCACCGTCGATCGCGACGGTGACGGTGTTCGGGGCATCGTTCGCGGGGCGCTCCGGCGTCACGACGTTGTCGCGGTAGACGGCGTCCTTCCCCTCCACGACGACGTGGGTCTTGGTGTTGCCGGTGTAGCGGTACGTGGCCCAGTCGTAGAAGTCGCTGTTGCCCACCCACTTGTGCGTCCAGCGGTAGTCGCCGCTGGGGATGAAGCCGAGGTACATGAGCTCGTACTGGTAATCCGTGTGGCTCACCTCCGCGATGGCAGGCTCGTCGAGCTCCCGCTCGATGACGGCGTCGGCGCCGGGGTCGGTGGCGTAGCCGGCGAGGGCGACGTCGAGGGTGAGGCAGTCGGATGCGGTGATCGACTGCGAGGCGGATTCGTCGGCGACGGCCGGGGCGGCCGTGCCGACGAGCGCGAGTCCGCCGACGAGCGCGGCGGTCAGCAGCGCGGAGATCGGGCGCTTCATGTGGTTCCTAACGGGTTTGATTGCAGGGATGCGAACGGCAGGGGGCGGATGCCGCCGCGCAGCGAGCTTACGATCCGCGCCCGCTAAAAAACACCCCCGATCTGGGAAAACCCCCATGACTGGGGCCACGCACCACGCGTTCGGGGGCCATCGACGAGCCGTGCGTCGCGGCATCCACTCCCCGAACACCGGCGGGATCCTTTCGAACCCTGACGCTTCAGCCACTCCCGCAACGCGACGCGGCACCCGAGAGTAAGAGGAGCAACGAAAGGACCCCCACCCCAATGACCCGCATCGGCATCAACGGATTCGGCCGCATCGGTCGCAACGTGCTGCGCGCCCTCCTCGAGCAGGGCACCGACCTCGAGGTCGTCGCCGTCAACGACCTCACCGAGCCCGCGACGCTCGCAGACCTCCTGAAGTACGACTCCACCGCCGGCCGTCTCGGCCGCCCCGTCTCGGTCGAGGGCGACACCCTCGTCGTCGACGGCCGCCGCATCCGGGTGCTCGCCGAGCGCGAGCCCGCGAAGCTGCCGTGGGGCGAACTCGGCGTCGAGATCGTGCTCGAATCCACGGGCCGCTTCACCTCCGCCGACGCCGCGCGGGCGCACCTGGATGCGGGTGCGAAGAAGGTGCTCGTGAGCGCCCCGGCATCCGGAGCCGACGTCACCCTCGCCTACGGGGTCAACACCGACGCCTACGACCCGGCCGTGCACACGATCGTCTCGAACGCCTCGTGCACGACGAACGCCCTCGCCCCCCTCGCGCACGTGCTCGACGAGCTCGCCGGAATCGAGCACGGCTTCATGACGACCGTGCACGCCTACACGCAGGAGCAGAACCTGCAGGACGGCCCGCACCGCGACCTGCGCCGTGCGCGCGCCGCCGCCGTCAACATCGTCCCGACCACGACCGGCGCCGCGAAGGCGATCGGCCTCGTGCTGCCGGGCCTGGACGGCAAGCTCTCGGGCGACTCGATCCGCGTGCCCGTTCCCGTCGGCTCGATCGTGGAACTGAACACGACCGTCGCGCGCGACGTCACCCGCGAGCAGGTGCTCGAGGCCTACCGCACGGCCGCCGCGGGCCCCCTCGCCGGCATCCTCGAGTACACCGAGGACCCGATCGTGTCGAGCGACATCACCGGCAACCCGCACTCCTCGATCTTCGACGCGCCCCTCACACGCGTCGACGGCCGCCACGTCAAGGTCGTCGCCTGGTACGACAACGAGTCGGGCTTCTCGAACCGGGTCGTCGACACGCTCCGCCTCCTCGCAGACTGACCGCGACTCGCCCGGGCCACGGCCCGGGCGAGGAGCGTCGCGGACACGTATCGAGACCCGCGGCACCGGTGTCTCGATGCGTGACCCCGGCGCTCCTCTGGAGCCCGGTCGAGGCGGTTCGTTCCGTCTCGAAGGCCCCTCCGGTCGGGGCGCGGGAGGCATCCGCTCAGGGGTGTGGATGCCGCCCGCGCTCATTCGGGAGGCGCGGCGCATGCCCCTCTTCCCCGTGTCGGCGGCACCCCCTATCGTGGTGCCCGTGACCCCGACGACGACGTACGTTCGCTTCCCCCACCTCCACGAAGACCGCCTCGCCTTCATCGCCGACGACGACGTGTGGATCGCGCCGGTCGCCGGAGGCACCGCGACCCGCCTCACGAACGACCGGGCGCCGGCGCGCACCCCGCGGTTCTCGCCCGACGGGCGCTGGATCGCCTACATCTCGCATCGCGACGGCCATCCGGAGGTCTTCGTCGTCGACGCCGCGGGCGGCGAGTCCCGTCGGCTCAGCTGGTGGGGTGCCTCGGCGACCGTGCTGCTCGGCTGGACGGCCGACGGTCGGGTGCTCGCAGGCACGAACGCGGGGCAGCTGCTGCGCGACACGGTCGTGCATGCGGTCGGTCTCGACGGCCGGGTCGAGCGGATGCCGTACGGCCCCGCATGGGGTCTCGCGCGCCGCGACGACGGCGCGGTCGCCCTCGTCACCCCCGGCAGCCGGCCGCCGGCGTGGTGGAAGCGGTATCGCGGCGGCACGGCGCCCCGCCTGTGGCTGGATGCGTCGGGCGAAGGGTCGTGGAGCCGGCTGCTGCCGGAGGACGCGGCATCCGTCGTGGACCCGATGTGGGTCGACGGGCGTCTCGTCTTCGTCTCGGACCGCGCGGCGGTCTTCCCGGATCGCGCCGACGAGCAGGCGAACCTCTGGGTGTGGGAGGGCGAGCCCGGCGCCGGCGAGCCGCGGCAGCTCACCCGTCAGGGGCCCGATCTCGGGTACGTGCGCGACGCATCCACCGACGGGCGCCGCATCGTCTGGCACAGTCGCGGCCGGGTGTGGATGCTGGACCGGCTGGACGGTGAACCGCGCCCGATCGAGCTCGCGCTGCCGGGCGTGCGGCCGCGGTCGTTCCTCGTGAAGGCCGCCGAACAGCTGAACGCGATCGCGCCCGATCACGGCGCAGACGGCAGCCTGATGGGCGTGCGCGGAGCCGTGTACTGGGTGACGCACCGCGACGGGCCGGCGCGTGCCCTCGTCGCCGACTCGGCCGTGCGGGTGCGCGAACCGCAACTGCTCGGCCGCACCGGCCTCGCCGTGTGGGTCACGGATGCGGCGGGGGAGGACGCGCTCGAGGTGCGCCCCCTCACCGGCGACGTCGCGCTCGAGGTGCGCCCCCTCACGGGCGACGCCGCGCCGCGGCTGCTCGCCGAGGGCCGGCTCGGGCGGGTGCTGCATCTGGCCGCCGATCCGGCCGGCGGGCGGGTCGCCGTCATCACCCATGACGGCCGCATCCTGCTCGTGGCGGTCGCCGACGGTGCGATCACCGAGATCGGCGTTTCGGGCGACGGCGAGGCCATGCATCCGAGCTTCTCGCCCGACGGGCGCTACCTGCTCTGGACGCAGCCGGCCCCGCAGGCCGAGATGGATCCGCAGCGGCTCATGATCGCCGACCTCGCGGCGGCGGAGCCCGCTCCGATCGCGCTCACCTCGGGCATCGTGCACGATCACAGTCCGGCGTTCACGCGCGACGGCAAGCACATCGTGTTCCTCTCGAACCGCACCTTCGACCCGATCTACGACGAGCAGTCGTTCGACCTCGCATTCACGGGGTCGACCAGGCCGTGGCTGCTGCCGATCTCGGCGGCCGAGCCGGCGCCGTTCGGGCCGAGCGTGGAGGGGTGGCGGCTGAGCGCTGCACCCGGTGCGCCGGGCGGGGCCGGTGCCGCGGGGGCGTCGGGTGCGGCTTCGGGTGCGGATGCCGATGCGCCGCCCGCCTCGCCGGAACTCGACGTCGAGGGCGCCGAAGACCGCATCCTGCCGTTCCCGGTGCCGTCCGACGCCTACCGCGAACTGCGTGCCGCGGACGGCGGCGTGCTGTGGGTCCGCGAGGCCGGCGATGCCGGTGTGATCGGTTCGCGGCGCCCGCAGTTCGGCGCCGATCCGGCGCCCGACACGCTCGAGTTCTGGTCGTTCGCCGAACGTCGCGTCATCCGGGTCGCGGACCGCGTCGACGAGTACGCTGTCTCGGGCGACGGCACCCGCGTCGTGGTGCGCACCAAGCAGGACGTGACCGTGCAGCCGGCCGGCCGCAAGCCCGCCGAGGACTCGGGCGAGGCCGTCAAGGTCGACCTCTCGCGCATCCGCCTCGAGGTCGATCCGGCCGCCGAGCGGCGGCAGATGTTCGACGAGAACGCTCGCCTCATGCGCGACCACTACTGGCGTGCCGACATGAACGGCGTCGATTGGGAGGCGGTCGCCGGCCGCTGGCGGCCCGTGGTGGATGCCGTCGCCACCCACGACGACCTCGTCGATCTGCTGTGGGAGACGGTCGCCGAACTCAACACCTCGCACGCCTACATCCAGCCGAAGCTGCCCCTCGGCGACGCGTCGCGTCGCATCGGTCTGCTCGGCGCCGACCTGTCGCCGGCCGACGGCGGCTGGCGGATCGACCGCATCCTGCCCGGCCTCACGACCGACCCCGAAGCCCGCTCGCCGCTTCGGGCTGCGGGTGTGGATGCCGCCCCCGGCGACCTGATCGTCGCCGTCGACGGGGTGCCGGTCGACCCGGCCTTCGGGCCGGCAGCCGCGCTCACCGGTGCGGCGGGCAAGCCCGTGGAGCTGACGCTGCGTTCCGGGTCGCCGGGTTCGTCGCTCGCCGCGGGCACCGACCGCCGGGTCGTCGTGGTGCCGCTCGACGACGAGGAGGTGCTGCGCTACCAGGACTGGGTGCGGTCGCGCCGCGAGTACGTGCGCGAGCATTCCGGCGGTCGCCTCGGGTACGTGCACGTGCCCGACATGCAGTCGAAGGGATGGGCGCAGCTGCACCGCGACCTCCGCACCGCCTCGCGCGCCGAGGGGCTCATCGCCGACGTCCGTTACAACCGCGGCGGCCACACGAGTCAGCTCGTCATCAGTGCGCTCGCCGCCGAGGTCATCGGCTGGAACCGCGCACGCCACTACGAGACGGCCTTCACCTATCCCGAAGTCGCGCGCCGCGGCCCGCTCGTGCTCGTCGCCAACGAGTACTCCGGCTCCGACGGCGACATCGTCAACGCCGCCGCGCAGGCTCTCGGCCTCGGGCCCGTGGTCGGCGTGCGGACATGGGGCGGCGTCGTCGGGATCGACGGCCGGTACCGTCTCGTCGACGGCACCGGCGTCACCCAGCCGCGATACTCCTACTGGTTCGAGGGCAAGGAATGGGGTGTCGAGAACCACGGCGTCGACCCCGACATCGAGGTCGTGCACACCCCGGGCGACTACTTCACCGCCGCAGACCCGCAGCTCGACCGCGCGATCGCCGAGGCCCTCGCCCGGCTCGACGCCGCCCCCGCGAAGCAGCCGCCGCCCATGCCGGCTCCCCGCGTGCGGGCGGAGTAGGGGCGCGCCGCCCCGCGGAAGCAGCCCGGAACGGCTCCCCGCGTACGGGCAGAGTAGTAGGGAGCCCCCCGGCGGAGGCTCGTTCCGCTTCCGTCGCGCAACGCAGAGGCAGCCTCGATCCGAGGCTGCCTCTGCGTTGTGCTGCGACCGCCTCGATCCGAGGCTGCCTCTGCGTTGCGCTGTGACCGCTCCGGTTTGTGCTGCCGTGTCCCTGCCGAAACCGCTCCTCGCTCGAACCTGCCCCTACGCAATGCAGGAACGCGCACGGCGTGTCGCGGCGCCCATGCGGCAGAACAGCCCGCGACACGCGCGCGTTCCTGCATTGCGCACGGCAAGGAGGTGGGGGCGCCGCGGTGGGCGGTGCGCCGGGGCATCCGCACCCGTGATTCGGCGGGCGTTCACGCCCTGCACACGCGAGGTTCACGCCGCAGCCTCCCGCCGCCGCTTCGCTCGGAGCGGCCGCGGGGACGCGGACTGCGGCGGACCCGACACCCGCCGCCGGGTGGATCGCGCCGTGCGATCGCCCGGGGAGGAACCGATATGCGCATCATCGACAATCGCCCGGCGCGGCGGATCGGCATCGCGGGCGCCGCGCTGGCGCTCGTCGTCGCCTCGACGATCGGCGCGGCGGGCGCGGCGAACGCGTCGAAGCGGCAGCCGGCACCCGACGAGACGGGCGGCGCCGCCCGCAACACGAGCGTCACGAAAGACGAGCAACGGATGCTGCAGGACTCGCTGAAGAAGACGAAGGCGAAGAACGTCATCCTGCTCATCGGCGACGGCATGGGCGACAGCGAGATCACCGTCGCCCGCGACTACCTGCACGGCGCCGGCGGCGAGCTGCCCGGCATCGACGCCCTGCCCGTCACCGGCCAGTACACGACGTACTCGCTGTACCCCGACGGGCACGCCCTCGCCGGCAAGCCCGACTACGTGCCCGATTCGGCGGCGACCGGCACCGCGTGGGCGACCGGGACGAAGAGCTACGACGGCGCGATCGGCGTCGACATCCACGGCGATGCGCAGGCGTCGCTGCTCGAGCTCGCGAAGGCGAAGGGGCTGCGCACGGGCAACGTGTCGACGGCGGAGATCCAGGATGCGACGCCGGCTGTGCAGCTCGCGCACGTCGCCTCGCGTGGATGCTACGGGCCGGATTCGGCGGCGTGCGGTGACGACGCGCTCATCGCGGGCGGGGCCGGATCCATCACCGAGCAGCTGCTCGACACCCGCCCCGACGTGACCCTCGGCGGCGGCGCGGCGACGTTCGCGCAGACCGCGAAGGCGGGCGAGTGGGAGGGGCTGACGCTCTTCGAGCAGGCCGAGGACCGCGGGTACCAGGTGGTTCGGGATGCCGCGAGCCTCGCCGCGGTGAAGCGCGCGAACCAGGAGCGGCCGGTGCTCGGGCTGTTCGCCGACGGCAACTTCCCGACCCGGTTCCTGCCGACGACGGCCACGGTGGGCGGCTCGGGCGCGTCAAGCGGTGAGGTCTGCCAGGAGAACCCGGATGCGCTCGGCGAGGGCCTCGGGCTCGCCGACCTCACCGAGAAGGCGATCTCGCTGCTGAACGAGAAGCGCGCCAAGCAGGGCTTCTTCCTGCAAGTCGAGGGTGCGTCGATCGACAAGCGCGACCACGCCGCCGACGCGTGCGGTCAGATCGGCGAGACCGCCGACCTCGACGAGGCCGTGCAGGCGGCGCTCGCGTTCGCGAAGCAGGACGGCGACACCCTCGTCATCGTGACCGCCGATCACGCCCACACGAGCCAGATCGTCGACGGCGCCACCCCGGGCCTCGGCACGACGCTCACCACCCCGGAGGGTTCGCCGTTGCGCATCAGCTACGGCACCGCGGCCGCCGGCGGCTCGCAGCAGCACACCGGCGCGCAGCTCCGGATCGCCGCCTACGGGCCGGGGGCGTCGAACGTGCTCGGCCTCACCGACCAGACCGACACCTTCTTCACCATCGCCAACGCACTGCGTCTCGACACCGGTGCGCGCGTCGACTGGCCGGTGAAGCACGGCGAGGGCCGCGGCAAGCCGTGGAACTCGCGCGGCTCGGGTCGCTGAGCGATACCCGCTGAGCCGGTGCCCTGGCGCCCCGTCCCTCCGCGCGCATGCGCGGGCGGGCGGGGCGCCTCGCGCTCGGCCGGCGGTATCGGGCCCCAATCTTCCAAATTGGCTGCCGGTTTAGCTCCAAATCGACGACTGGATCGCTTCTAAATTGACGACTCGATTGCTTCTAGATTGACGACTCGGCGCCCGTTCAGTTCGCGAAGGCGGCGCGGAACCAGTCGGCGGCGAGGGCGTCGTAGCGTTTGGCGGCGTCGGTCTGCGGTGCGGGCTGGTCGCCCGGCCATTCGGCGAGTGGATGCTCGACGCCTTCCACATAGCGGATCGTTCCGATGCCGAGGGCTTCGAGTTCGCGGACCGCATCGAGGAACGGCGGCTCGTCGGCGCCGCCCTCGATGATGAGGAGTTCGGCGCCGCCGGTGGCGACTTCGAAGGAGCGGGCGACGAAGTCCATGCGGTCGGCGATGGCATCCGCCGCCTGCGACCAGGCGTACGGCTCGGGCAGGAAGTCGGCCATCGCATCGATCATCGGCCGCAGGCGGAGCATGGGGTTCATGAGCACCGCGGCATCCGCCCCGTGCACGGCCAGCACGCCGGCGGCGACCCCGGCGCCGGCCGATCCACCCAGGAGCCCGAGCTTGCCGCCCGATGGTGTGCCGAGCCGTTCCCGCACTTCGGCGAGGGCGGCGGGGAACTCCTCGATCGCCTGCACGTGCATCGGCCCGAAGAACTCGGTGACCATATCGCCGCCGGCAGCGACGAACGCCTCGAAGTCGTCGTGCTCGGCACGGCCGCCCGTGAGCGGCAGGCCGAAATACACGACATGCGCGTCGAGGCCGTCGAGTGGGATCGCCGCCGCCATCGCCGCGGGGGAGTTCGGCGGATCCATCAGGTGCCATGCGGCGACGACGGGTGCATCGTCGTGGCTCGCGGCACGCGCGACGAACGGAACGCCGCCGGACGTGGTTCCTTCGATGCTCTGCATGCCGCCGACGCTACCGCGGGCCGCCGACATCGCTCAGCGCTTGTTGGGGACGAGGACGGTTTCGATCTTGCCGATGAGGATGTCTTGGGCGGGGCCGGTGCGGGTGAGGCTGCCGGGGATGTCGTACCAGTTCGGGTCGTCGGCGAAGCGGTAGGCGGCGGCGTAGACGACGGTCGGGGTGAAGGCGTGTGTGCCGCGTTCGGTGAAGACGTGGCTGGTGGGGGTCTCGGTGAACTCGTCCTGCCGGAGGTTCTCCCAGGTGTCGCCGAGGCCGGAGGCGGCGACGATCGTGCCTTCTTGCTCGGTGTCGATGCTGAAGGCGACGGGGGTGAAGCGCACCTGCGCCGGCCGGTCGAGGAGGGTGCTGGAGATGATGTGGGTTTCGGCGTCGATCATGAAGTTCACGGGTTTCTTCACGATGCCCCACCCGTCCGGCTGCGAGACTGCGGCCGGGGCTGCCGGGAGGAAGCGTGCGACGTCCGTGATGGTGACGGCGCCGGTGCCGACGGGGCAGGAGACGTAGGTGAGGGTCACGACGCATCCGTCGGCGCGCGTGTACGGGTAGGAGATCTCGGGCTCGTCGCGCTCGGTCAGGAGGCCGACGAGGTCGGCGTAGTCGTCGTCGGTGCCTGATCCGGAGTCGGCGCCGTCGGAACCGGGAGTGGTTTCGGTGATGCTGAGGTCGACGCGACCCTCCTTGATCTGTCCGAGGTTGCTCGTTCTCGTGCCCCCAGAGTCGGTCTCCGTGGGGGCCGGTGAGGAGTCTTCCGGAGGACTCGTCGGAGGGACGGTTTCCGTGGCGGACGCCCCTACCGGAGATAACCCGAAGAGTGCAGCCGTGGCCGCCGCTAACAGAAGCTTCCGTGCATCCATCGTCTGCTCACCTTCAGCGAGTCGGGGGTCGTGCCTTCGACAGTGACTTCGAAGGGCGTTGTCGGGTCGCGATCACTTTCCACAAGAGAGGTGCCGGCCGAATCCAGCAAGTCGACTCGGCTGACGTCCTCACACACGGTGAATTGGATCACGGCGCCCCGGTCTGGCTCCTGGAAGGCTTGGATGTCCGTGTCGTAGTCGAGCTCGATCCTTCCGGACGTATGCGCTCCGACCTCCCGGTATTCTGCCGCGTCCTTCCGCGCGAGTTCAAGCTCCTCACCGGTCGCAACTTCATCGAGGTTCTCTTCGCCCTGCCCTCCGGAGGCAGTCACGTCCGCCAAGACCTCGTGGAACCGCTCATACGCCGCCTTCGCCGCTTCGAATGCTTCTTCATCGCTTTCGAAGATCGGCCCGTCGGTCGTCGCGGCCGGTGTCTTCGTCGGCTTCGGTTCGTCGGGCGTGCAGGCCGCCAGTGTTCCGATGAGCGCGCCGGCGCAGAGCACGGCGGCGAGGCGGGCGACCGGTCGGGGAGTCAGTGCCATGCAGCGACCGTACCCGACCCCCTGCGACGCACGCCCCAGTTATCCACACCCGCGTCAGTGTGCGCAGTCCGCGAGCAGCCGCCGGGGCTCATCGTCCGAGCTTCGGCCAGTCGCTCGTCAGATATGCCTCGACGGCCCGATGGCGGAACGAGTAGGGGCGGCCGCGGCTGATGATGCCGCGAACGGTGTCCAATCGCTGGGAGGCGGATCCGGCTTCGGTGACCTTCGCGTATCCGAGCTCTTCGGCGATCGTCGTGAGTGTGCGTTCGGAGGGCGGGAGCCGGGCCATCGTCTCCAGGAACTCCCGTTCGCGTGCTGGGAGCCGGCGCAGGATGCGTTCGACGTGCGAGGCGGCTTCCGTCTCGGCTCCGCTCCATCCGCGCGCGACATCGTCGGCGGTGATGGTGTCTCCGGTGCCCGCATACCATGCTCGTTCGCCGGCCAATTGGAGGAGGAACGGTTCTCCGCAACAGGCCGCGACGATGTCGGAGGCCGCATCCGATTCCATGCGGATCCGGGTCGTACCGCCGCGGTCGTCCGGCACTTCCCATCCGTCGAGGACGAAGTCGTGCAGGGAGGCTTCGACGTCCTCGTCGTCGATGGCGATGAGGGTGGTCGTTTTGAAGCGTCGAGCGAAGGTGGCTCCCCTTCCCGCGCCTGCCATGTCCTCGAAGTCCGGAAGACCGGTCAGGTACACGGCAAGCGGGAGCGAGCGGGAGACCCGCGCCCCGCCGGGTACGGTGACGGGGTCCTCGTGAGCGAGCGCGTCACCGAGCGCGATCAGGAGTTGTGACAACGCATTCTGATCACCGATGTTCTGGATCTCATCGATGTGGATCAGGACCAAGTTGCCATGATCGATCGCAGCGCGCCCGATCTCGATCAGTAGTTTCGTGAGCGCCGCGTACGGTTCCATGCCTTCCTGCCGCCGGACGGTGAGGGAGATCCCGGCGATGGCGACGGTTTGAACGCGTTCGATCGCTGCCGATATCCGCTCGTCCCGGGAGGCGGGGAGGCCGGCCAGATCGGCGAGTTTCAGCAGCGCATCGGCGACGAGCTTCAGCGGGTCCGTGCCGGAGGGCATGCGCAGCTGCGGGCTCACCCAATCACCGGACCGCTCTGCATCCTGGGCGATCCGCCGCACGAGGGAAGACTTGCCGAGCCCCGGCTCGCCGAGAAACGTTCGGCCGCGCTCGGGGAGACCCGCCAGGCGTCGGGGTCTGACGATATCGCGCCAGTCGCTGAGCTGTTCGGTTCGGCCGGCCCACACGGTCGGAACGACGTCTGCGCCGGGACTGAACGGGTTGTTGACCGCATTCCGCATGGCGGTAACCTTACCAAAGTGGAGAGGGCTTGGTAAGGTTACCAATGCCTCGAGGCTCAGCGCTTGTTGGGGACGAGGACGGTTTCGATCTTGCCGATGAGGATGTCTTGGGCGGGGCCGGTGCGGGTGAGGCTGCCGGGGATGTCGTACCAGTTGGGGTCGTCGGCGAAGCGGTAGGCGGCGGTGTAGACGACGGTCGGGGTGAAGGCGTGTGTGCCGCGTTCGGTGAAGACGTGGCTGGTGGGGGTCTCGGTGAACTCGTCCTGCCGGAGGTTCTCCCAGGTGTCGCCGAGGCCGGAGGCGGCGACGATCGTGCCTTCCTGCTCGGTGTCGATGCTGAAGGCGACCGGGGTGAAGCGCACCTGCGCCGGCCGGTCGAGGAGGGCGCCTGAAGCGATGTGGGTTTCGGCGTCGATCATGAAGTTCACGGGCTTCTTCACGATTCCCCACCCGTCCGGCTGCGAGACTGCGGCCGGGGCTGCCGGGAGGAACCGTGCGACGTCGGTGATGGTCACGGCGCCGGTGCCGACGGGGCAGGAGAGGTAGGTGAGGGTCACGACGCATCCGTCGGCGCGCGTGTACGGGTAGGAGATCTCGGGCTCGTCGCGCTCGGTCAGGAGGCCGACGAGATCGGCGTAGTCGTCGGAGGAGCCGGAGTCGGCGCCGTCGGAACCGGGAGTGGTTTCTGAGGCGTCCAGGTTGACGCCGGACCCGGAGATGGCTCCGTGGAGGAGTCCGCCGGCGCCGCCCGAGTTCTTCGGCTCCTCGGTTGGTGCAGGTGTCTCTGGAGGATCCTGCTCGGATCCAAACGCGGCTATGGCCCCGAAAGACATCGAAAGAGCCATGCAGGCGGCTAGCAGAATTCTCCGCGTTCCCATCGCGAGCTCACCTTCATCTCAGATGCGTTTGGACCTTCGACCGTGAGCTCGACGGGAATCGTCGGATCGCGATCCTTCTCGACAACGGAGGCACCCGTCCTGTCGACTACGTCCAGACCGCTGACGTCTTCGCACAGGGTGATTTGCACGATGGCACCCCGCTCGGGGGTCTCGAAGTCCTGGATGAGGTCCAGGTATTCAACCTCGGAATGCCCGGTCGTGTGCCACCCTTGGTCGCGAAGCGCGGCGAAGTCTTCCTCGATGTACTCGAGGAACTCGCCGGTTGCGACGTCTTCGATTCCCTCGAGATCCTTGCCTCCGGATTCGCCCACGCGTGTGTAGACCTCGTGGAACCGCTCATATGCCGCCTTCGCCGCTTCGAACGCCTCTTCATCGCTCGCGAAGATCGGCCCGTCGGCCGTCGCGGCCGGCGTCTTCGTCGGCTTCGGGTCATCCGGCGTGCATGCGGTGAGTGTTCCGATGAGCGCGCCGGCGCAGAGCACGGCGGCGAGGCGGGCGACCGGTTGGGGAGTCAGTGCCATGCAGTGACCGTACCCGACTCCCTGCGACGCACGTCGCAGTTATCCACACCCGTGTCAGCGGGCGCGGTCCGCGAGCAACCGCATGTATCCGGTCGCGTCGTCGGTATCGAACAGCCGGTCGAGGGTGACGTTCTGCTCGTAGAGGCGCGTGAACGGCACGGAGATCGCATCGAACCCGGCGGACATCAGGATGCCGGAACCCATGAGCTTCGCCGTTCGCTTGTTGCCGTCGAAATAGAACTGGTGGCGGGTCGCGGCAGCGGTGTAGATCAGCGCACGCTCGCGCGGGTCGCCGACACCGGCGAGGTACTCGGCGAGTTCGTCGAACGCGGCGATGAGTCGGGTTCCGCCGTCGCCGTGAGCGCGGCCGTCGACCACGCCGCCTGACGAGAGCCGGACCGATCCGCCGCCCGTGGTGCTCCCCTCGCCGCGGAAGTTGCCGGCCTCGATGGCCTCGTGGCGTGCAACCCGGCGATGAAGGTCATCCGAGACCGCCTTGCTGAGCGAGAACTCGCCGGCGCCGACGAGTCGGTCGAGTTCGTTGTAGGCGTCGTTCAGCGCGAGCACCTGCTGCTGATCCTCGAGCCGTTTGCCGGCGACGGTGACACCGTCGAGGAGGGTTCGCACTTCGGGCAGGGTGAACGTGTTGCCCTCGAGCTTCGCGGCGTCCCAGATGATCTCGGGCAGGTTCGCCCGGAACCGGGCGCGGGCCCGCTCGATGTCGCCGGTTCCGCCGATGAGGTCGAGGTCGATGCGGGATGGATCCCAGTCGATGCCGGTGTGCGCGAGCCGTTCACGGGCGTCGGCGCTCGGCTCGGGCCGCGCATCGGCATCCCGAGACCCGGGTCGGCGAACGTACCCGCCGCCGGGCGGCGGACCCCACTCCCGCATGGTTCACCAGCTTTCTGCGAGCGACTCGGCGATGCGCTGATCGGCGCCGCCGTTCGCGATGGAGTCGATGATCGCCTGCACCGGGCTGACCAGGTTCACATCTTCGAGGGTGGATGCGCCGACGAAGACGGTCGGGTCGGCCGGTGCGACGATCAGCCCGGCAGCGGATCGGACCCGGAACCGTCGGAGATCGGCCGCGAGGAGTTCCGTGAGGCGTTTGGCATCCTCCGCCCAGAGCACGGTCACGGTGCCGCCGTCAGCACCCATGGCATCCAATGCGGCGGCTCCGGAAAGCGCCCACCGGGCCTCGGAGGCGCGGCCGGCCGAGACCAGCCGGTCGACATCCACCGGCCCCGCGAACATCGCGGACCCGGTGCGGTGTTCCGCGGCCGAGAGGCGTGCTGCCTCACGGAGGATGCCGATGGGCTCGCCGCCCGAGTATCGGCGCAGGCGGTCGATCCAGCCGTCGAGCTCGTCCTCGTGCCCGAAGTCGGAGCCGGGCTCGAGGTCGCCGAGCATCGCGCGCGCGCCCGCGGCCGCCAGGGGATCGCTCGCCCGATCGAGGTCGATCCGCACGTCGTAGCCGAGCGCGAGCGCGAGCTCGCGGATCGTGCTCACGCGCATCCGCGACTCGTCCCCCTCGGCGGCCAGCACGGTCGTGCGCGAGACATCCGCCCGCTGCGCGAGTTCGCTCTTGCTGAACGGCATCTCGGCGATGGCGTCGCGAAGGGTGAGGCCGGTCATCTGTGTCCAATCTTCTGGACGATTCTAGCAATCGTTCAGGAAAATGAACAGCCGGGAATCGGGTCACATGGTTTCGAGCGCGCTCATGTAGTTCGCGATGGCGAGGCCGCCCATGTTGTGCACGGCTGCGCGGTCCGCGCGCGGGAGTTGCATGTCGCCGGCGGTGCCGGTGAGCTGCATGGCGGCGAGCACGTGCTGCGAGACGCCGGTGGCGCCGACCGGGTGGCCCTTCGCCTTCAGCCCGCCCGAGACGTTGACGGGCAGCGGCCGTCGCGGTGCACGGTGCCGTCGGCGATCGCTTCGGCGCCGCGGCCGGGTTCGGCCAGGCCCATCACCTCGTACATGATGAGTTCGGCGATCGTGAAGCAGTCGTGCAGTTCCACGAGCGACAAATCGTCGATGCCGACACCGGCGAGGTCGATGGCCCGCTGCCAGGCGAGGCGGCTGCCGGCGAACGAGATGGGGTCGCGGCGCGGCGCCGGCAGGTGATCGCTGGCCTGCTGCGCGACGCCCCCGCCACCCTCACCGGCAACGACTTCGTCATCGACGGCGGCGCCCAGCACCTGACCGCCGCCGGCGTGCTGCGGGCGGGGTCGCGGGGGTTGCTGGGGTTGGTGGGGAGTAGCCGCTGGAAACCGCACCATCGAAGAAGCCGCACCATCGAAGAAGTGGAGTCGTTCCGATGAAGAAACGCGCATTCGCCCTCGGCCTGTCGGCCGTGCTCGCCGTATCCGTGCTCGCCTCACCACCGGCGTTCGCGGCACCGGACGCGGGCACGTTCACCGAAGACTTCTCGAACGGGCTCGGTGACTGGACGAGCACGAGCGGGCAGTGGAGCGCCGCCGACGGTGTCGCAAGCGTCACCGACACGACGGTAAGCGGCCCGAAGTCGATGCACCTCACCTCGTGGGAGTTCGGCGATTTCGAGGCGACCGTCACCGCGCAGATCACCGAAGCATCCACCCCCACGAGTTGGGTCGGGATCTCGACGCGCATGACGGAAGGCCAGGAGGACTTCCGCGCGAGCGGCTACACGGCCTTCCTCCGAGGCAACGGCCAGCTCGCGCTCGTGAAGCCGCACGCCACCGACCCGACCGCGGTCGCCACGATCGCCACCGCGTCGACGGGTGTGGATCCCCGGCTGGCGCCGGTGCAGCTCACGCTGCGTGCAGAGGGCACGACGCTCGAGGTGTTCGTCGATGGGGCGGCGACGCCGGCGATCTCGGTCACCGATGCCGGCTACACGCGCGGCAAGCTCGGCCTGACGGCCGGCGGGGCGTTCGCGTCGTTCCGGAACCTGCAGGTCGTGCACGACGACGGTGCGGAGGTCGAACCCAAACCGGTCGCCTGGGGCGGCGTGTTCCTCGGCGACGGCAGCACGGCGAATTGCGGGCGCGCGTCGCGTGCAATCCCGAAGACCCGGCATGGCTCGACGTGCTCGGCGAGGCGGATCTCGCGCTCGCCCGCGACCCGAAGGCGCCGGCGATCTGGGAGGTTCCGCCGTTCTACGCGGGTGCGGATGCGAACCGTGCCGTCAAGCATGCCCTCCTCGACGACGCGAACCAGGCCTATGCAGCCGCCCTCGTCTACACCGTGAACGGGGATGAACGGTACGCGGAAGCCGCGGCCAAGATGATCCGCGCATGGTCGAAGGTGCAGGAGGTGCGCACGACCGGCGACTCGGGCCTCGCATTCTCGTACCACTTCCCGGCGCTGATCTTCGCCGCGGACCTCATCGACGGCTACCGAGGATTCACGGCAGCCGACCGTGCCGCCTTCGAAACCTTCCTGCGCGACAAGGCCCTGCCGGCGAACACCATGGACCGCGAGAACAACTGGGGCAACTGGGGCATGGTCCTCGTCATGTCGGCCGCCGCCTACCTCGAAGACGAGACCCTCTTCCACACCGCAGTGAACCGGTGGAAGCACTTCATCGAGCACCAGGTCGACGAGAACGGCACCCTGCCCGAAGAGACCGGCCGCAACGACGGCACCGGCGGTCACGGCATCTGGTACACCCACTTCGCCCTGCAACCGCAGACCATCGCCGCCGAGATCGCCCTCGTCAACGGCGTCGACCTCTACGACTACGTCTCACCGAGCGGTCGCACCCTGCGCCAGGCCTACGAAGTCGTCGCCGGCTGGGTCGCCGACCCGGCGACCTTCCCCGTCTGGCAGGGCGACCCGTCCGAACTCGTCAACGTCCGCACCATCGAGTACGCCTTCCAAGGCCGACAGATCAGCGAATCGACCATCAGCTACTTCGAACTCCTGAACGCCCACTGGCCCACGGCAGCCGCCGCGTCCGTCCTCGGCGCCGACCGCCCGGTGTCGACGCTGCACTCGGCACCGTACCTGACGTTCACCCACGGGCCGCGGGTGCAGCCGAGCGAGCCTGGGGCGGACGCCCGGAACCATGCGGGGCACCGGGGGCCGCGGGGTGGGGGCAGAGGGTAGGGGAGCACCAGCCGGCTCTTCGGATATCCGGCGGATTCGCCTCAGGGCGCCAGCGAATGCCCGAAGGGCCGTCAACGCCCCGGAGGCGGAGGTCACGGGCATCCCCGCCGAAGGCCTCGGCATCTCCCGCAGACGCCGCCCTCTCCTACTCGGCCCGGCCCGACGCGGTCGGCGACCTCTCCGCAGTGGCCGGCGCCTATGTTTCGCGCAACCGTGCCGGCGACCGCCGCGGGCTCGACGACGCGGAGCGCGACTCGGTGCGGTGAGGCGGGTGCTACTGTGCGGCCAGCCGATCTGCCAGGGGCGCGGGTAGCGGCCACGACAGGTACTCGACCTGTAACTGCGCGGCTTCTGCCGCGTAGTAGTCGACGAAGATCGGGTCGGGGAGCTTCGAGGCGCTCGTCACGAGAAGCTGCGGGGCCAGCGTTGCGTCGCCGAACGAGCGTTCCCACGAGGCGTCGACAGCCACTGCGTCGATCACTGCTTTCGATCTGAGGATCCTGCCGCTGTGGTCGATGCCGATGAGGTGGCTCTCGAAGGCGGCGTCGTGCGTGGGGCAGGCGGCGATGCCGTTGCTGGGGTTGAGTCGGTCGGCGCTCGAACTCACACTCCAGGCCTTGATGTGCGAGGCAACGAGGAGCCTAGACGAGGGCATGCCGTGCTTGAGCGCGCTGAGCCCGCAGAAGGCACAAGCGAAGGAGGATGCCGCCAAGACCTGGCGTGCGAAGACCTGTTGGCCAACACGCACCGTGCCGCGCACCATCTTCTCGGTGACTCTGTCGACGGTTTCGGTTGCGTCGAGCAGACGGAGGCGGTCATCGACTTCATCGTTGTACTCCGCGGCCCGTGCGCGTACCGAGTCGTTCACGGCCTGGAACTCGCGAGTCTCGAGACCGAGGAAGTCCGGCACCTGGTCGCGACCGAGGCCGGCTTGGCGGGCGCCCTCGATGAGCACGGCGTAGAGCGCCTGGAGGAGTGACGGGCTGTTCGTGAGCTCGATCCCGACCTCCCGCTCGTGCTTCGCGCCCTTCGAGCGCCCGTCTCGGCCGACCAGGTTGTTGAGCTTGCTCGACAGGCTTTTCTCGGAGCGCTTGAACTGCTGCGCGAAGAGCTGCACTCGAGGGTCGCTCGTTCGGAGATTGAGGTGCCCGTTCTCCGAGAGCGGCGAGTCGAGCCCGAGGAAGAAGCACATCAACGATTCGACCGGCCGGTAGTCCTCCTGCCGCGCGCCGGGGGCAGGTTGTGATCGGGTGGCCACGCGCAGCCACTGCTTGCGAGCGTCGTCGACGGTGAGTTCGAGATAGTCACGCAGCGGGAGCGGCACCGGTCCGACCCTTCTCGGCGGTGGCTTCGAGGTCTGCCACGAGTTCGACGAGCGACCGCACTTCGGCGAGGGAAGGGGTGAGTTCGAAGGCATGGAAGTGGCAGGCATTCGAGAGCCGCGACCACGCGTATTCGGCTCGCAGCGCGATCGCCGCGTCGTCGACGCGGTACAGCACTTCCAGTGCCACGAGGCGCGTGCGCATGTTCGCGCCAGGAGCAGCTGCATCCTTCATCTCAAGCAGTTCGTCGACGACCTTCTCGAGCGCGTTGCGAGCGATCCAGCACGCCATTCGCAGGGAATGCGAGCGCAGCGCCTCGGTGCGCGAGAGCAGTGCCTCGGCGAGTTTGATCTCGGGGCTCACTTCACGCCGGCCCGGAGGTCGCCGACCATCTGCACGACGTCGGCGTGTGCGAGCGTCACGTCACCGCGGAGCGGCGAGTGATTGCCCGACGAGCACACACCCAGCCCTCGGCGTCGATGAGGCGCCTTGAGCCAGCTGTCGAGGCTGCGGATGTCGCCGTAGACGGCGAGCGAGACGCGGTCGCGCGTCACCTTCGCCCGCTCCCAGGTGCGTTCGAGGTCGCCGTGCGTGGCACCTGCCGCGAGCTGCTTACCGAAGTACCGGTCGCGAGCCTGCGCTTCGACGGCGAAGCGCAGCATCCCGGGCAGCACGCGGCGCAGCACATGCTCGGGCAGCTGCCGGTCTTTGATGATGGCGCCGGCATCGCGCAGATAGCGGCTGGGGGGATCGAAGGTCACGCTCGTGCTGACCCGCGATCGGCTCTCGCGAGTGATCTCGAGCACCTGCGCGTTGATGCTCGCGCGTCGCACCGCATCCGCGAATCGGTTGTCATGCGAGAACACGATGACCTGGCGGTCGACCGCGATGCGACCGAGCACCTGCACCAGCCCGTCGACCTTGGCGGGGTCCATCGCCTGAACGGGGTCGTCGAGCACGACGAATCGGAACGGACTCTCGGCCATGGTCGCGCGCGGCAGGAACAGCGCGAGGGCGAGCGCGTGCAGTTCGCCCTGGCTGAGCACGGTAACGCCGTTCGCTTCCTCGTCGTCGACCTTCGTCCGGATGACCGCGCGCCGGGTCGTGTTCGAGCCCTCGAGGCGCAGCCCGTCGATTTCGACGTTGCTCTCCTGACGAAGCAGGTCCCAGATCTCGGCGGCCTGCGTCGCGATCGGGTCGAGCCGCTCGTTCTTGAGGCGCCCGTCGGCATCCTTAAGCCACTTCTCGGCCCGCTTGGCCGAGTCGAGTTCCGCCTTCTGCGCCGCTGCCGCCGTTGCGACCGTCACGTAGGCGCCGAGTTCGGCCGCAACGGTCGTCCACGCGTCGTCGGCGGCTTCCACCGTCGAGCGCACGTCGCGCTGCATCGTGTCGAGCGCGTCGAGTGCCGGGGCATGGATGTTCGCGAGGTGCGCTACCAGGTCGGCATCGGTCTCGGGGAGGGTCTCCCAGGCTGCCCACGCGCTCACGGCCGTGCGTGCGTGATCGGCGAAGCGAGCATCCTCAACCAGGTCCTTCAGGATGCTCGGTGTCGGCACGATGAGTTGGTGCGCGGCCGTGCGGGCGGCGGCGAGCGCCGCGTTCGCGCGACGGAGCTCACCCAGGCGCCGCCCTGCGTCTGCGACGCGCTCGCGGGTCGTGGCCGCCCACATGTCGTCGAGGTGGCCCGTGCCGCAGACCGGACAGTCGCCGTCGCCCTCATGCTCGTGCACACGGAGTGCAGTCTCGAGCAGCTGCGCCTGCAGCTCCAAACCTGAGGTCGCGGCGTCGCTGGCGTCGGCCACATTCTGCAGGGCGTCCGCGAGCGCGATGTGGGCATCCTGCACCTGCTCGATGGTAGGGAATTCGAGCCGAAGCGCCGTGCGAAGCCGGTTCGCAGCGCCTTGTTCGGCGCTGGCGCGCCCGGTCGCGAGCGCGCCGAGCGCGCTGAGATCTGGAGCAGTCTTCTTCAGGAGTGCCGCCGCATCGCGGGCTCGATTATCGTCGATCGGCTCGAGTCGTGCGCGCAGGGCGCTGCGCCGCTTGGATGCCTCGCCCGCCGGTTCCCCGAGCGTCTTCACTCTCGCGGTCAGCCGCTTGAGGCCGGCGGCGAGCTGCTCGAGGCCGAGCATTTTGGCGAGGGCGTCGTAGAGCTTGCTCGGCTCGGCCGTGAGGATCTCGCCGAGTTCGTCGTAGCTGAGCATGGGGCGGTACATCTCGAGCGGACCGTCCCAACCGAGGGCGGCGACGCCGACCTGGCGCTTCTGCCCGGACCGCTGGAGGTGGGTGGTGTGGCCGTCGGCGCTCGTAGCGCCGGCCCAGTCGAGGGAGAGCGTGGTCCTGCCGACGCCGGCTTCGGCAAGGGTGAGCTCGACAGTCGACGTGTCCGCGGCGTGCAGGTTGCGCCAGCCGCTCGACCAGATCTTGCTGCCCTTGTCGCTCCACCGGTGCGTGGTGCCGGTAAGCGCGACCTCCAGGGCTTCGGCGAAGCTCGACTTTCCCGAGCCGTTGCGCCCGGTTACGACGGTCAGGCCAGGGCCTGGGCGGAAGTCGAGCTTCGCCTCCGGGCCGATGCCCCGGAAGCCTGCAACCTTGAGCTGCTGCAGGAAGGCGCCTGCGGGCTCAGGTACGTCGATGACGGACGCAGCCTCGTTGCCGTCGGCGGCGTCGCCGGTTGCGGGTTTGTGCTCACCGCGGGCCGCCTGGAACCCGACGAGGTCGGCCAGCTCGGCGTCGCCCGCAAGGGCGGCGAGGATAACGAGCCGCTCCTCGTCATCGAGGGTGGGGTCGGCTTCGAGTCGGGTCTCGATCCAACGGGACAGATCAGTCATGGCGCGCCGGCTTCGGGTCGGATGGGCAGGAATCTGAGCAGGCTATCGACGCGTACCCATGGGGCCGTGGGCCGCCCCCGTCGTTAGGTCCGGACGGTGTGTGGGTTGTCGGGTTCGATTTGATGGGTGCATTGCCGAGCGTAGTCGACGGGTGCGAGGTACCCGAGCGATGAGTGCCGGCGGTCGTGGTTGTACTCGGTCTTCCAGTCGCCGATGATGACCTGGGCGTGCAGCAGCGAGTAGAAGCTGTTGATGTTCAGGCACTCGTCGCGGATCCGGCTGTTGAACGACTCGACGTAGCCGTTGCGCCAGGGCGACCCGGGCGGGATGTACGACAGGCCGGTGCGGGTGCCGGCCCAGTCGGCCATCGCCTCGCTGATGAACTCGGGCCCGTTGTCCGATCTGAGCACCGCGGGAGCGCCGCGGACGGCGACGAGGTCCTCGAGGTGGGCGGTAAGCCGGTCGGCGGTGATCGAGCGTTCCACGAGGCCGCCGATGCATTCCCGAGTGTGTTCGTCGACGATCGAGCAGATCTTGATCGTCCGGCCCTGCTCGTCGGCGTCGAACTGGAAGTCGACCGCCCACACCACGTTCGGTGCAGACGCGGCCGGCGCGTCCGCGGTCGATGACCCGACCCGTTTCCGGCGGCGCCGCTGCGGGACCCGCAGCCCTTCTTCGGCCCAGAGTCGTTGGATCTTCTTGTGGTTGACCGTCCAGCCCTCGGCGCGGGCGTCGTGGTACGCCCGCCGGTACCCCCACCTGGGGTGGACCTTCGCGTACTGGCGGAGCCAGTCCCGCAGCGCCCGGTCCGGGTCCGCGGTCGTGTCGCCCCTGAGTGGGCGACGGTACGCGGAGCGGCTCAGCCCGGCCAGACGGCACGCCATCCGCTCGCTCACCTGCAGCTTCCTGATCAGGTGAGCGACGGCGGCGCGGCGCCTGCCCGGGCCTAGAAGTTTCCCTCAGCCAGCTCCTTGAGCGCGGCCTTCTCCAGCTCGGCTTCGGCAAGCAACCGCTTCAACGTGGCGTTCTGCTTCTCGAGTTCCTTGAGCCGTTTCGCGTCGTCGGCCTTCAGGCCGCCGTACTGGTTCCGCCACCGGTAGTAGGTCTGCTCGGACACGCCGAGCTCCCGACACACCGCGGCGACATCTGCGCCGTCAGCGAGTATCCGGTCGGCCTGCCCGAGCTTGCGGACGACCTGCTCCGGGGTGTGCCGCTTCCTGCTGTTCGTCATGATAAGACCAGTCTCTCTGCCCGCAACCGCGGGCAACAGGACGACTCTCACAACGACCGGACCTACACAATGGGGTCAGCCCAGCCGCAAGACCCCGAAGTAGGGGATTCCCGTGGGAGGCTCGCGCTAGGGCATCGATACGTTGGGTCGCATCGGGCTCTCACCCGCGGACCACCATCACCGAACTCGCTGTCGCGAGATTCGTGCGCGGAAGACAAGGACGTGGCAGTGAAGGCCGTCGATACGAATCTGCTTGACCTGCTCAAGGTCACGAGCCAGTTCGAGGTGCCGATCTACCAGCGCGCGTATGCCTGGGGCGAGGACGAGTGCAAGCAGTTGTGGAAGGACATCGTGCGCGCCGGCGAGAACAGCGCGCTTGGTGCGCATTTCACCGGCTCCGTCGTCTACGTCGAGAAGGCCGCCGGCACCCAAACGAGCCAGTCGCCGAACGGAAATTGTCAAGGCGGATGAGGCCGGTGAGTGTCAGGCGGCGAGCTGTAGCTCGTCGACTGGTGGTTGGTTGATCCACGTGGCCGGGTCGCGGTCGAGAATCTTGGGGCTGGCCCGACGCCGGCTGGTGAACCGCTCCGGGTGGGCGCGGCGGGCAGTTTCGAGGGCGGCATCACGGTCAGGCTCGATCGCATCGGCGTGACCGTGGTGGGCATCGGCGGGGGTGTGCATCCCGATCCCGGTGTGGCGGTGGTGATGGTTGTAGGCGTGCACGAACTCGTCCAGGAACTGCCGGGCGTGCGGCAGAGAGACGAATCGGACGGGGACGACGGGCAGGTACTTCATCGTCTTGAACCGCGCTTCCGAGTATGGGTTGTCATTACTGACGTGCGGGCGGGGCCTGGACCTGACGACGCCGAGGTCGGTGAGTAACGTCTTCACGGTCTTCACGGTCTTCACGGTCTTCACGGTCTTCACGGTCTTCACGGTCTTCACGGTCTTCACGGTCTTCACGGTCTTCGACGTCATCGACGGGCCGCCGTCGGAGTGCACGACCTGCGGGGTGCCGTGCAGCCCGAACGCGTCTTGGATCATCTCCTTGGCGAGCAGCCCGTCCTCACAGGAGTGGACGACGGCGCCGACGATGTGGCGGGAGAAGATGTCGATCATCACGTACGCGTCGTAGTAAACGCCCCGGGTGGGGCCGGCGAGTTTCGTGATGTCCCACGAGTAGACCTGCCCGGGGCCGGTGGCGATCAGTTCGGGCACCTTGCGGGGGGTGCGTGGCGAGCCGGCGACGTTTCCGGACCTGTGCGTTCTCGGCCAGCACCCGGTACATCGTCGCGACCGAGCCGATGTACCGGCCGCGTTCGAGGAGGATCGCGTAGTTCTGCAACGGCGGCTTGTCGACGAACTCGTCACTGTTCAGCACTGCCAGCACTGCGGCTCGCTCCGCGTCGGACAGCTTGTTCACCGGCGCCGGGCGGGATGGTGCGGGTTCCGGGTCGGGTCGGCGGCGTCTGGCTTCTGCACGGGCGGCGCTGGCACGCGGCACGCCCTCTTGGCTCGGGTTCTTGCCTTCGAACAGGCCCGCATCGCGCTGCTTGCGCCACTCCGAAATCAGCGAGGAATACAGGCCCTGCCGGCGCAGGTACGCCGCCCCCTGGCCCGTCTCGCACGCGGTCTCGTACTCGGTCAGGTACTTCAGCTTCTGGCCCGGTGTGAACGAACGGCGACGTGTCGGGCCGTCGGGACTCGAGGGTGCACTCACGACTTCATCGTCGGCGACCAGCGCGACCGGGGAACTCGAACTCATCGAAACAGGGTGATCCTTCAGCTCGCCCCGCGAGGCGGACTTGCAATGAACCGGTGGACTCACCCAACCCTGACACGCAGGGGCCAGGCCGGACGCGGTTACTGGGATCGATCGGCGGAAGGTGCCACGACTGCGTCGCCGTCATCCCGGGCCTGCGACATTGTTCGAGCTCGTCTGACGGGGAGCAGGACCTCGCGGAAGACCTGCTTCTCCCATGTTCTTATGCCCGGCCGCTCATGCGGCGGCGTATGCGCGGGAGATGGTCAGCGCCGCCGCCTTCAGGGCAATGTCGAAACGGGGGAGGTTGATGCGGCCGCTGAGCCCGGAGATCGACACGGCGGCGACGACATCGCCGTTGGCGTCGAAGACCGGCACCGCCACGCCCGAGACGGTGAGGAACGACTCCTGGCGATCGAAAGCAGCGCCCCGTCGCCGGATCTCCTCCAGCTCCGTGCGGAGTTCATCGTCCCCGGTGATCGTGAAGTCCGTGAGCGTTCTCCGCGGCCGCGCGAGGGCTTCGTCAGCCACGTCGTCGTCTGCGAACGCGAGCAGCGCCTTTCCGGAGCAGCTTGCGTGCGCCGGCCATCGCATGCCACCCCGTTGGGGGATCTGCGGCGCGTCGCGTCCGATGTAGGTGTCGAGGTACACCACTTCGCCCCCGTCGAGGACCGCCAGCCCCACGTTCTGATTGGTCGCGTGGCTGAGATCCGTGAGGGTACGCCGCGCCGCCTGCCGCAGTGATCTGGACTGGGGCGCCGCTTCGCCGAGCTCGAACACGACGGTCCCCAGTTGCAGCCCGGAGGGTCCTCGTTCGAGCATGCCCAGACGGATGAGCTCGGCGACGAGCCGATGCACTGTCGTCTTGGGCAGGTCGGTGCGCCGGACCAGCTCCTCGACGGTCATGTGCCGGGTAGGACGGAGGAACGCGCGAAGGATCTGCACCGATCTGCCGAGGGACGATACCTCTTCGGTGTTCCGATGAACGGGACTCATGCGTTGATCGTGGGACCACCTGCCGGGCACTGTCAAGAGTGGACAAGACAGAGAGGTCACTCACATGGCAGCAATGGCGGCGATCGTCGGCTCCGGCAACATCGGCACGGACCTGATGATGAAACTGCTCAGGGACGACGCCCTGGAACTCCGGCATCTGATCGGGATCGATCCGGAGTCCGAGGGTCTGGCCCGCGCGCGGGCGCTCGGAGTCGAGACGAGTCACGAAGGGGTCGACTGGCTGCTCGCTCAGGACGAGCTGCCCGACATCGTCTTCGATGCGACCTCGGCGGCGACCCACGAGGTGCACGCGCCCCGTCTCGCAGAGGCGGGGGTCAGGACGATCGATCTGACCCCCGCGGCCGTTGGTCCGTTCCTCTGCCCTGCGGTGAACGCGGGTGAGTACCTCGACGCGCCGAACGTGAACATGATCACGTGCGGCGGGCAGGCGACGATCCCGATCGTGCATGCGGTGTCGTCCGTGACCCCGGTCGCCTACGCCGAGATCGTTGCGTCGATCTCCTCGCGATCGGCGGGTCCGGGCACCCGGGCGAACATCGACGAGTTCACGCACACGACCTCTCGGGCGATTGCCGAGGTCGGTGGCGCCGCGAAGGGGAAGGCGATCGTGGTGCTCAACCCCGTCCGGCCCGAGATGCTCATGCGCGACACCGTGTTCTGCGCGCTCGACGCCGACGCCGATACCGCAGCGATCACTGCATCGGTCGAGCGCGCGGTCGCCCGAGTCGCGCACTACGTGCCCGGCTACCGACTCGTGTCCGCCCCGAGGTTCGACGCGCCCCGCGAGGAGTGGAACGGGGCGGCACGGGTCACCGTGATGCTCGAGGTTGAAGGCAACGGCGACTTCCTCCCGCCCTGGGCCGGCAACCTCGACATCATGACGGCGGCCGCCGCTCGTGTCGGTCATCTGTTCGCCGAGCGACTCGAGGGAGCCCTCCGATGACCGCCCGACCGCTGCCTGACTTCGACGGGATCCGCCTCACCGATACGACACTCCGTGACGGCAGCCACGCCGTACGTCATCGCTTCACCGTCGATCAGGTCGAGGCCGTCATCCGGGGTCTTGACGACGCTGGAGTGCCCGTGGCGGAGGTGAGCCACGGCGACGGACTCGGCGGGTCGTCATTCGCCTACGGCATGAGTGGCACCGACGAGCTCCGCCTCATCGAGAGGGCGGCGGAGGCGGCGTCCCGCACACGGATCGCGACTCTGCTGGTACCGGGGATCGGCACTGTCGAGCGCATGCGCGAGGCGGCGTCCGCGGGCGCGCAGATCGTCCGGGTCGCGACGCACTGCACCGAGGCGGACGTGTCGGTGCAGCACTTCACCATCGCCCGCGAGATCGGGCTGGAGACCGCGGGCTTCCTCATGCTCGCTCATCGTGCGGCGCCGGCCGAGCTGGCAGCGCAGGCCCGCATCATGGCGGATGCCGGCTGCCAGTGCATCTACGTCGTCGACTCCGCGGGCGCGCTGCTGCCTCATCAGGTGACCGACCGGGTCGACGCGCTCCTGCAGGAGCTGGGCGACGACGCGCAGGTGGGCATGCACGCGCATCTCAACCTGGGCGTCGGTGTCGCGAACAGCCTCGCGGCTGCGCGTGCCGGGGCCCGCCAGATCGACGGCACCCTCTGCGGGCTGGGCGCCGGTGCGGGAAACTCCCCGACGGAGCAGCTCGTGGCCGTCTTCGAGCGCGCCGGTCTCATCACGCACGTCGATCTGGACGGCATCCTCGCGATCGCCGACCGGCTCCCCGAGCTCGTCGGCCGGCTCCCTCGGGCCGATCGTGCGGCGATCGTGCAGGGGTACGCCGGCGTGTACTCGTCGTTCCTGCTGCACGCCGAGCGGATCGGCGCCGACCACGGCGTCCCGACCCACGAGCTGCTCGCCGAGGCGGGCAGACGCGGATACGTCGGAGGGCAGGAGGATCTGCTGCTCGACATCGCGGTCGAGTTCGCCGCCCGATGACGGGCGCATCGCACCCGGTGCCGTGCGCACCGCTGGACAGGAGGAGTGGGGCATGAACACGGCACTCGGTGCCATCAGGCAGAACGGATTCGTCGTTGCGGATCTCGACGACGCGATCCGCAACTGGACCGACCGGCTCGGCATCGGTCCGTTCTTCCGCATTGCGGAGCAGCCGCTCGTCGGCTTCACACACCGTGGAGCGCCGAGCGAGGCCCGGATCGCGGTCGCGCTCGCGCAGAGCGGCGGCATTCAGATCGAGCTCATCCAGCCGTTGGACGAGCATCCCAGCGCGTTCGCCGAGTACCGGAGGACCTCGGGAGTGGGCCTGCAGCACGTGGCCCACTGGACGCAGGAGTTCGATCAGGCCGTCGCACTCGTGCGCGCACGCGGCCTCCGGCTCGTGCAGTCCGGCCGGTCCGGCAGTGGCGGTCCCGATGAACGGTTCGCGTACTTCGAGGTGCCGGGCTCGACGGCTCCGATCGTCGAGATTTCCGAGACCCGGGGACGCAAGGCCGCCCTGTTCGCGGCGGTCGCCGCTGCATCGGAGGACTGGGACGGTGCGGACCCCGTGCGCGACATGGCGGAGCTGCTGCGATGAGACGCGACGGAGTCGTCGTCGTCACCGGCGCGGCATCGGGGATCGGCGCTGCGACGGTCGCGCACCTGCGCTCCCGCGGCAGGGTCGTCGTCGGGATCGACCTCGCGGGCCCCGGAGCCGACCCGGCGGTCCATCACCTCGCCGACGTCACCGATGCCGACGCGGTCGCCGGTGCGATCGAGCGCATCGACGGCGGGGTCGGCCCGGTGCGGGGACTCGTCACCTGCGCGGGGATCATCCGCGTCGAGGACGCCCTGGAGATGCCGGCGGTGGAGTTCCGTCGTGTCCTCGACGTCAACGTCACGGGCACCTTCCTCGCCGCACAGGCAGCGGCTCGGGTGATGGCGCGTCGCGGCGGCGGGTCCATCGTCACGGTCGCCTCGGTCAGCGGGATCCTCGCGGCGCCGCACCGCGCGGCGTACTCCGCGTCGAAGGGCGCGGTGATGGCGTTGACGAGGGCCCTCGCCTTCGATCTCGCGTCGCGGAGAATACGCGTCAACGCGGTCGCACCGGGATCGACCGAGACCCCGCTGCTGCGCAGCGTGCAATCACCGGCCCTGCGCGACGCCGTGCTCGCCAGCGTGCCCCTCGGGCGCCTGGGACAGCCCGTGGAGATCGCGGAGGTCGTCGAGTTCCTGCTCGGCGACGGCGGGTCGTTCGTCACGGGGCAGACCTGGGCCGTGGACGGCGGCCAGTCCGTCCAGGCGGGCTGGCAGCTTCCGGAGGAGGAATCATGAACGACCTCATCATCTGTGTTCAGCAGAACGAAGGCGCCGACCGGTCGGAGAACCCCCACGTCCCGTTCACGGACGAGGAGATCGCCCGGGATGCCGCGCACTGCCGTGCCGCCGGTGCATCGATCGTGCATGCGCACCCTCGTGCGCCGGACGGGAGCGCCGACGTCTCTCCCGAGGCGATGGTGCGGATGATCTCCGCGGTGCATGCGGCATCGGACATCCTCGTCGCGCCCGGTCTGCTGAACCGTCCGGGGGCGACCGACGAGGAGCGCCTGGCGGCATGGTCGCTAGCCGACGAGCACGGGCACGGGGCTGCACACGCGGACTTCCTCGTGGCCGAGTTCGGTACCGCGAACTTCGACGCCGTCGATCCGGAGACCGGGGACTTCCGCAGCACCGACAGGGTCTTCACGACCACCACTGCGTCGCAGCTCCGGTTCCTGACCGAAGCACGTACCCGAGGTGTCCCCGTGCTCTCCGTGACGTTCGGGGCGTCCTGGAGCAGGGCCTTCCACGTCCACCGATCCGCGGGACGGCTGCCGGGACGGCAGCTCGCCCTCCTCGTGCACGGCGGTTCCGAGTTCCCCGCCGCGCACCCCGCGACTTCGGGGGGCCTCGCCGCGCATCGGGCGCTGCTTCCCGCCGAGGACGAGGTCGAGTGGATGGTATCGGCGCATCGCGGTGACGTCCTCGATCTCGCCGACGATGTGATCGCCGCCGGAGGCCACGTCGCGATCGGACTCGGCGACCACCCGCATGCAGGGAGAGGCGGTCCGGCGAACGCCGAACTCGTGGCCGAGGTCGTGCGCATCGGGCGCCGGCACGGGCGGTCTCCCGCGCAACCGGATCAGGTCCGCGCGCTGCTCGCCCCGGAGGTTGCGGCATGAGCGACATCCTGAAGTCCATCGCGTCGATTCGTACGGCGGGAGTGATCGACGGCCTCCGTGTACTGGTCGCTGACTCTGTGGCGTTCGGCACCACTGAGCACGTCGGGACGATCGTCGTGTGCGGCTCCCACGGCGGGCGCAGCGCCGGCGAGTACGCACGGCGATACGGTTACGCCGCGCTCCTCACGAGCGACGCGGGCATCGGGCGCAATGACGCCGGGATCGCGGGATTGCGTGATCTGGACGAGGTCGACGTTCCGGGCGTCGGGATCTCCCACGTCAGCGCGCGCATAGGCGACGGTGACGACGTCTGGGAGAACGGCGTGGTCAGCTACGCCAACCGGTGCGCCTCTCTATGCGGTGTGCTCCTCGGCCAGACGACGCAGGAAGCGGTCACCGCGATCGCGGCGGGGATCCGGACGAGAAAAGTGGACGCATGATCCGTCGCACGGTGGCCGTGATCGACGGCCGTGAGGTCGTCGCTCTCGACAGCGCCTCCCAGATCGACAGCGGTGACCGTGGGCGCGTCATCATCGCCGGGTCCAACGGCGGCCGCGAGTCAGGCAAGGCGGCGATCGAGGCGGGCTGCCATGCCGTCGTCCTCAACGACGCCGGGATCGGCAAGGACCGGGCCGGAGTGGCCGGACTCCCGATGCTCGACGACGCCGGCATCTCCGGCATGGCGGTGTCGCACGACAGCGCCGAGATCAGCGACGGTCTCAGCACCTGGCACGAGGGCGTGCTGTCGACGGTGAACGAGGTCGCCTCGCACAAAGGGATTCGCGTCGGCATGTCCGTGCCCGAGGCGATCCGCACTCTGTTGTCGCACGGCGTTCAGAAAGGAGCAGATGATGCAGATCCACGATGACCCCGCACGGCTCGTGCATGACGCGGTGGAGGGCGCGATCGCCGAGAGCAGAGGGGCTCTGATCCTCGTCGAGGAGCCGCTGCACGTGCATCGTCGCCCGGCCCCCGGTGACGCGACGGTGGCCGTCGTGTCCGGCGGAGGGTCGGGGCACGAGCCCCTGCACCTCGGTCTCGTCGGGCCGGGCATGCTTGACGCGGCGGTACCGGGGCAGGTGTTCGCGAGCCCCACCACGGCGCAGGTCCTGGCGGCGATCGAGAGCGTGGACCGAGGGGCGGGCGTGGTCCTGATCGTGAAAAACTACACCGGCGACGTGCTGAACTTCCGGTTCGCGGCCGAGAACGCCGAGGATGCAGGGCGCGCCGTCGAGGTGGTGGTCGTCGCCGACGACATCGCCACCGAGAGCGCACAGGGGCCTGGGCGCCGCGGTACCGGAGCGACCCTCCTCGTCGAGAAGCTCGCGGGTGCCGCGGCCGCCCGCGGCCTGCCCCTCGCTGACGTCGCGCGCATCGCGCGTTCTGCAGCCGACCGTGCGCGCAGCCTCGCAGTCGCCTTCCGTTCGGCCACTCTGCCTGGGCAGAACGACGAATCGTTCGTCCTGCCCACCGGCTCGGTCGAGTTCGGCGTCGGCATCCACGGCGAGCGCGGCGAGGAGATCGCCTGGGAGGGCGACGGATCCGCGCTGATCGATCTTCTGGTCGCGCGTCTCTACGAGGCGACAGGGCTGGCATCCGGCGACGAGGCGATCGCACTCGTGAACGGGCTCGGCGGGACACCGGCACTGCAGCTCGAAGCCGCGAACGCCTACCTCCGACGGAGTCTGGGCGCAAGGGGCGTGGGCGTCGTACGCAGTCTGACCGGCAACCTGGTCACCGCCCTGGACATGCAGGGGGTCTCGATCACGCTGCTGCGGCTGGGCGATGACGATCTCGATCTCGAACTCTGGGACGCACCCGTGCGGACGGCGGCACTGTCATGGTGACGGTCGACGGCTGGGTGGCCGCCTTCCTCGATCGGATCGAGGACGGGCACGAAGAGCTCACTCGTCTGGACCGCCTGGCCGGCGACGGCGACTTCGGTGACAATCTCCGGCGCGCGGCCACGGGCGCCCGCCACGCGATGATCGCAGGGGCCGGAGGCTTCGCCGCCCTCGTGACGGCGTTCCGGGCGACCGGCGGGACGAGCGGGCCGCTGTTCGGTCTCTGGTTCCGCGCGTTCGCGCGTCAGGTGTCCGATCCGGTGCAGGCGGGGGACGTTGCCGAGGCCGCTCGACGAGGGCTGGATGCGATAGTCTCGGCTGCGGGAGCCGCGGTCGGAGACAACACGATGGTCGACGCGATGGCACCGGCCGTGCTCTCCTTCGACAGCGGCGGCGACCTCGACGCGTCGCTCCGGCGCGCGGCCCGCGAGTCCGCGGCGGGCGCGGAGTCGACGAGGGAGCTGCTCGGACGGCGCGGTCGCTCGAGCTACGTCGGCGAGCACGCGCGCGGGGTCGTGGATCCCGGAGCACTGGCGGTGGCGTGGTTCTTCTCGGCGGCGGTGCCGGAATGAGGCCCGTGATCATCACGGTCGCCCCGACCGGAGGGATGCTGACGAGACGCGAGCACCCCTCTGTCCCGACTCAGCCAGAGGACATCGCCGCCGACGTCGCCGCGTGCGTGGAGGTCGGTGCCTCGGCGGCGGCGCTGCATGTGCGGACGGCCGACGATCTCGCCGCCTGCGATCCCGAGCTCTATCGCCGGGTGAACCACCTCGTCCGCGCCCGCACAGACGTCGTGCTGAACAACTCGAGCGGTGGCGGAGTGTCCGTCCCGATGCGCGCGCCGCTCGGCGACGGCATGAGCGAGATTTCCTGGCCGCAACGTCTCGCCGCCGTCGACGGAGGAGCCGAGATCGTCACCCTGGACGCGATCACGGCGTGGGCGTCGATCGACGGCGAGGAGGTCCTGATGAACACTCCGCCGTCCCGTGCCCGCGAGCTCTCCGCCCGCATCGCAGCCGCGGGGGCCCGCCCGGAGTGGGAGGTCTTCAACCCGGCCCAGCTGACCAGGGACGTCCCCGAACTCCTCGCCGACATCGATGACGGACGGCCGCCGATCGTGAACATCTGCCTCGACATCGACGGCGTGTTCACGAACGCGGTCCGCTGGTCGCCCGCGCTCCTCTCGCACATGGTCGACTCCCTGCCAGGATCCGCCGTGTTCTCGGTGTCGGTGGGCGGGCGCACTCCCTGGGCAGCGCTCGCGCAGGCGGTGATCCTCGGCGGACACATCCGCGTGGGCGTGGAGGACCACCCGTTCGATGAGGACGGCGCACCGCGCTCCAACCTCGAGCTGGTCGAGCAGGCCGTGCGTCTCGTGCGTGCGCTCGGGCATCGGCCGGCCACGGTCGACGAGACGAGAGAGCTGTGGTACGTGAAGAGGAGGGTCCGCTGATGAGCGACGAGGAACGCGAGCGCCATCGTTCGTCCGACTGGTTCGAGGGCGAGGGCGTCAACGGTTTCATCCATCGCTCGTGGATGAAGAACCAGGGGCACCCGGACCGGATGTTCAACGGGCGCCCTGTGATCGGCATCTGTCAGACTTTCTCGGACCTCACCCCCTGCAACGGGCACTTCCGCGAGATCGCGGAGTTCGTGAAGCGCGGTGTGTACGAGGCGGGCGGACTCCCCGTCGAGTTCCCGGTGATGTCGCTGGGGGAGACGATCGTCCGTCCCACCACGATGCTCTATCGGAACCTCGTGTCCATGGACGTGGAGGAGTCGATCAGAGCGAACCCGCTCGACGGCGTCGTGCTGCTCTGCGGATGCGACAAGACGACACCGGCGCTGCTCATGGGTGCGGCATCCGTCGATCTGCCCACGATCGTCGTCTCCGGTGGCCCGATGCTTACCGGGAGGATGCGCGGCCGGCCTCTCGGCTCGGGCACCGACGTGTTCCGTCTGAGCGAGGAGGTCAGGGCGGGCAGCATGAGCGTGGCGGAGTTCCGACGCTCAGAGTCGTGCATGTCGCGCAGCGCCGGACACTGCAACACGATGGGAACGGCATCCACCATGGCGTCGATCGTCGAGTCGCTCGGGCTCGGGCTGCCGGGCAACGCCGCTCTGCCGGCGGTCGACTCCCGTCGTCGCGTGCTCGCCCATGACTCGGGGAGGCGCGTCGTCGAACTCGTCCGCGAGGGCGTGAGGATGAGTGACATCGTGACGCGGCAGGCGATCGAGAACGCGGTCATCGTCAACGCGGCCCTGGCCGGGTCCACTAACGCGATCGTGCACCTGCTGGCGCTCGCCGGTCGGCTGGACATTCCCCTCGAGCTCGCCGAGCTCGACCACATCGCCGCCGGCATCCCCGCCATCGTCGACGTGCAGCCCTCGGGCCGCTTCCTCATGGAGGACTTCTTCGAGGCGGGTGGGATCCCTGCGGTCATGCAGGTGCTCCGCGACGCTCTACATGGCGATGCGCTGACGGTCGTCGGCACCGTGCGCGAGCGGGCAGCTCTCGCGGAGCGGTGGGATGATGAGGTGGTGCGCGACCTGGATCGTCCCGTCGTGCCGGCCCCGACCCTCGCCGTGCTGCACGGCAATCTCGCACCGGACGGCGCCGTGATCAAGGCCTCGGCCGCGAGTCCCGAACTGCTCGTGCACACGGGGCCGGCGGTGGTCTTCGAGAGCATGGATGACCTCGAGCGCCGCTACGTCACGGGCGACGGCATCACCGTGGACTCCGTTCTCGTCCTGCGAGGCGCAGGGCCGCGCGGCTATCCGGGGATGCCGGAGCTGGGCAACCTTCCGCTGCCGCCGCATCTCCTCCGCCAGGGTGTGCGGGACATGGTGCGGATCTCGGATGCGCGGATGAGCGGGACCGCCTTCGGCACCGTCGTCCTCCACGTCGCTCCCGAGGCCGCTGTCGGCGGGCCGCTCGGACTCGTCAGGGAGGGCGACCTCATCGCCCTCGACGTCCCGGCGCGGCGGCTCGAGCTGCTCGTGGATGCCGAGGAGCTCGAGCGCCGACGGGCAACGGCCACCTCCGCCGAGATCGAGGACGGCGGGGGATACGCCGCGCTGTACCGGGCGCACGTCACCCAGGCCGACACCGGCGCCGACTTCGACTTCCTGCGGGGTCGCCGTGGATCGGAGGTGCACGGTGACAACCACTGACACCGACCGCGTCGCGGTCGTCACCGGCGGCGGGTCCGGGCTCGGGCGCGAGTTCGTCCGGGCGCTGTCCGCTGCGGGGTTCCGGGTCGTCGCACTGGGACGTCGACTCGACGCGGTGACAGAGACGATCGCGACCCTCGACCCGTCCCGCTCCCTCGCGCTCAGCGCGGACGTTACCGACGAGGTCGAGGTCGAGGTCGCTTTCGCCGCGGTCGCGCGACGCTTCGGGCGCCTCGACGTGCTCGTCAACAACGCCGGGGTCTTCGGCCCGCAGGGCGAGATCGATGAGACGGAGTTCGCCGACCTCCGGGCGACCTGGGAAGTGAACCTCGGGGGAGCGGTGCTCTGCGCGAGGGCCGCCTGGCGGCTGATGCGTGCGCAGTCGCCCCCGGGCGGACGGATCATCAACAACGGATCGGTCTCGGCGCACGTCCCGAGGCCCTGGGCGACGGCCTACACCGTGAGCAAGCATGCGATCACGGGGCTCACGAAGGCGCTCGCCCTGGACGGACGCGCGCACGGCATCGCGGTGGGCCAGCTCGACATCGGCAACGCCGCCACGACGATGACGAGGGAGATGTCGACGGGTTCCAGGCAGGCCGACGGCTCGGTGCGCGCGGAGCCACTGTTCGATGCGGCGGATGCGGCTCGCGCACTCGTGTTTATGGCCTCGTTGCCGCCCGCGGCGAACGTCCTGTCGCTCACGGTCACCGCTTCCGCGATGCCTCTCGTCGGACGCGGCTGAACCAAGCACGAAAGGTTCCGAACAACGGGACATTCCGATGGTGATCTGGATGGCACCGGCGGAACCTGGGATCGTCGCATAGTCGCGGCGCTTCACCGAACGAAGGAGATCGGCGTGTCAGCGAAGAACGCCACGTCAGCGCGGTCCGCGATCAGCGAGTCCGCTGTCTTGAAGAAGGTCACAAGGCGCCTGCTGCCGTTCATCGGCATCTGCTACATCATCCTCTATCTGGACCGCACGAACATCGGCGTCGCGGCGCTGCAGATGAACGACGAACTGGCGATCTCGGCATCCGCCTTCGGGTTCGCCGCGGGGGTCTACTTCTGGAGTTACACGCTCTGCGAGCCTTTCTCGAACTACATCCTCACCCGGATCGGCACGCGGGTCTGGATCTCCCGGATCATGATCACCTGGGGACTCGTGACGATCGCCACGGCAGCGGTGTCGAACGAGTTCTGGCTCATCATCGCGCGCGTCCTCCTCGGCTTCGCCGAGGCCGGGTTCTCCCCGGGGATGCTCTACTTCGTCTCCCGCTGGTTCCCGGCGGCTCGTCGCGGCGTCGCGATGTCGTGGATCGTCTCGTTCATCTGTCTCTCCGGGCTCCTCACCCCGCTTCTAACAGGCATCCTCGATTCCTTCGACGGCCTGGGCGGCCTCTCCGGGTGGCGCTGGCTGTTCATCCTCACCGGCATCCCGGCGGTGGCGATGGGAATCATCTTCTACGCCGTGATCCGCAACACTCCCCGCGAGGCGAAGTTCCTCGAGCCCGCCGAGCGCGAATGGCTGCAGGGCGTGATCGATCAGGAGGACGCACAGAACGCGCACACCGCTCACAATTTCAGCGCCGGCATCCGAGCCGCCCGCGTCTGGGTGCTCATCTCGGTCTTCATCTGCGTGACGTTCTCTCTGAACGGCCTGCAGATCTGGTTCCCGCAGATGCTCGCGGCGCTCGGCTTCCCGTCGCCCGCGATCGGCTGGGTCGCGGCGCTGCCGTCGCTCGTGGCGATCGTGCCGATGGTCTTGTGGAACCGTCACTCCGACAAGACCGGTGAGCGTCCGGGGCACTTCGTCGCCGCCGCGTGCGTCGCCGCGCTGGGTTTCGCGGTCGCCGCGCTCACCGTGCACACGCCGGCCGTGGCCGTGGCCGCGTTCTGCGTCGCGGCGATCGGCATCTACAGTGCGATGGCGGTCTTCATCACCATGCCGAGCTCGTTCCTCGCCGGTGCCGCCCTGGCCGCGGGCTTCGGGCTGATCAACGGCCTCGGCAACATCGGCGGATATCTCGGACCGCAGGTCACGGGATGGATCAAGGATCTCACCGGCGAGTTCTCCGCGGCGATCCTCGTCTTCGGCGGTGCGATGGCACTCGCGGCCGTAATCACCGGTCTGCTCTGGCGGAGCACGAGGAACACGACGAAGCGGGCCTCCGTCGAGGCCTGACGGCCGAACGTCTCCTCTGCGTGCTCAGCGGACGAGGGGACGATCTCGTGTCCCGAGGGCGAGAGCAGATCGGCGGTGGGACCCTGTTCGCGAGCATCCGCAGGATGCCGGCGCGGAATTTGTCAAGGCGGATGAGGCCGGTGGGGTCTGCTGAGCTTTTGTTTGAGTCCGGGGGTTATGCCGCCAGGGCGACGGCATCCATCAATATGGTTCTTGTAACTCGATAGACCCCCCTGCGTCGCGCGGGAGGTTCGTCGCGTGCTGATGCGCACGGTTGACCGTGGAGTCCACGCTGATGGCCCAGTCGATCTCGCCTGCAGCGTCCGCGTCGGCGAGGATCGCCGCATAGATCCGGTCCCAGGTGCCATCGGCGCTGAAGCGTCGATGCCGTTTCCACACGGTTTGCCACGGCCCGAACTCGGCCGGCAGATCACGCCACGGCGACCCCGTCCGGAACCGCCACACGATCCCCTCGACCACTCGGCGATGATCCTGAAACGGCCGACCACCCTTACGCGAGGCGACCGGCATCAACGGCTCGATCCGAGCCCAGGCAGCATCCGAGAGAGAAGAGGTCCGCGACACACCTCCAAGCCTGCCGCCAACCTCGCCCACAGGTTAGGAGACACGCCCTAACCCCTCAACTCGAAGGACACCGCGCTACACCACTCCACGGGACTTGACCTGTGCGGTCGCCCTCCTGGCGAACCTGTAAGAAATCCTTGTGGGTTGCCGCCCGGTCGAGCTCGCCCTCATCGAACACGTTGCGCACGTGCATCGTGATGTTCTCGCGAGAGGTCTGGAACAGATCCGCGACCGAGACAGTTCTGATCTCATCTGGCCGCACCCCAAAACTGGGGCGCGCTCCGGCATCCACACCCGACGTAGCCTTGCTCTGCCCCCTACCCGAAGGACCCTCATGCCCGGATTCGCCGTCATCGACTTCGAGACGACCGGGCTCATGCCCGGCGGCAGCGATCGTGTGGTCGAGGTTGCCGTCGTCCATGTGAACGAGGCCGGCCGCATCACGGGGGAGTGGGAGACGCTCGTGAACCCCGGCCGCGACGTCGGGGCGGAACGCATCCACGGCATCCGCGGCGCCGATGTCATGCACGCGCCGCGGTTCGAGCAGGTCGCCGGGCGGCTCATCGAGCTGCTCGCCGGGCGGGTGATCGTCGCGCACAACGCGAGCTTCGACCTGCGGTTCCTCGATGCGGAGCTGCGGCGGGCCGGCTATGCGGCGCCCGAGCTCGCCGAGCTGGGGCTCTGCACGATGCGGCTCGCGCGCGAGCTGATCCCCGGAGCCGGCCGTTCCCTCGCCGACTGCTGCGCGGCGTTCGACATCGACCTCGACGGAGCCCACCGGGCCAGTGTCGATGCGGCCGCCACCGCGCGCCTCCTCGGCGAATACCTGCAGCTGGCCGACGCCGAGTTCTGGCTCGGCCGCATCGACCACGCATCATCCGTCGAGTGGATGCCCTGGCCCGCCGCCCCCTCCGCGGCTTGGATCGCCCGGGGCACCGCACCGACCGCCGGCGAGCGCTTCCTCGAACGCATCACCGCGAAACTGCCCGAGCACGCCGGCCCCGCCGAACACCAGGACTACCTCGCGCTGCTCGACCGCTGCCTGCTCGACCGCCACATCTCCGCGCACGAAGCTGAAGCCCTCGTCGACGCCGCCGAAACCCTCGGCATCTCCCGCAACACCTGCCTCACCCTCCACGAACGCTACTTCGACGACCTCGCCCGGGTCGCCTGGGCCGACGGAGTGCTCACCGCCGACGAGATCGCCGACCTGGCATCCGTCGTCAAGCTGCTCTCGGTGAGCGATGCGCGGCTCGTCGCCGCCATGCAGGCTCCCGCTTCCCCTTCGCCGGTGGATGCCGGTGCCGCCGCCCCTTCTGACCAGCCGTCGTTCTCGCTCGCGCCCGGTGACCACATCGTGCTCACCGGCGAAATGAGCCTCGCTCGCGAAATCTGGTTCGAACGCCTGACCGCAGCCGGATACGTGCCCCGCCCCGCCGTGACGAAGCGCGTGAAACTCGTCGTCGCCGCCGACCCCGACTCACTCTCCGGCAAGGCCCGCAAAGCCCGCGACTACGGCATTCCGATCGTCGGCGAGCCGATGCTCGCGCGGCTGGTGGGGGTATAAGGGTGCCATCGTGGCATCCATAGAGTGAGGAATCCTCTGCTAAGGCCGACTCGGCGCTCTGCCACGAGCGCGCCCTCACGCGCGCTCCGAAACCCCACTACTTCCTTCCCCTGGTACTGCCTTGCCCAAATCGACTTCCCGAACCGCATTCCTCCGTGACAACCGCACACTCGCCGGCACGCTCATCGCCTTCAGCGTGAGCTTCGCGATGCCGTCCGATCCTGTGCTCGGAGGGTTCTCCGCGCTCATCGGACTCGCATCGATGGTGATGCTCGTCCTCATCCCGATCGCGAAATTCCGCGGCCGACGACGCCACATGACGCCAGACGAGCACCGGTACCTGTATGCGCACCAGGACGAGAAGCCCGCCCACCTCTTCTGGCCGGGCGCATTCATCCCGCGCTCCGACATCCCGCGCCGACGCGGACAGATGTGGGCGAATGCCTCGCCCAAGAGGCGACCGACGAACTCTCCCGCCTCGCCCCCGTGGGCGCCGCGGTGACGCTCGACTACGACACCGACCGCCGTGACCGCTACGGCCGCCTGCTCGCCGCAGTGACGAATGCCGACGGCACCTCCGTCAGCGTTGCGCTCGCCGAACAGGGCCTCGGCTCGGCCGTGTCGTACGGCGGCAACACCAAGTTCCTCGCGGATGTCTCGGCCGGCCAGGAGGCGGCGAGCAACGCGCAACTCGGCCTCTCGACGAAACCGTGGAATGCGCTCCCGCCGCCGTGATCGCCGCGATCGACGACACGGTCCTGCAGCAGGCCACCGGTTCGAAGCTGCCCACGACATCCGCCGAGCTCGCCGAGACGCTCGCAGCGCTGACGGCATTCGTCGCCGCCACCGAGGCTGCCGAGGCGACGTTCGAGGGCTACCCCTGGCTGTCCGTCGTACCGGTGGAAGTGCATTATTCGACGAGGAACTATTCGGCTCTGTCGCCGCGTCTTGAGAGTAGGAGCGGGATGCCACTGGGCTGACCCCATTGTGTAGGTCCGGTCGTTGTGAGAGTCGTCCTGTTGCCCGCGGTTGCGGGCAGAGAGACTGGTCTTATCATGACGAACAGCAGGAAGCGGCACACCCCGGAGCAGGTCGTCCGCAAGCTCGGGCAGGCCGACCGGATACTCGCTGACGGCGCAGATGTCGCCGCGGTGTGTCGGGAGCTCGGCGTGTCCGAGCAGACCTACTACCGGTGGCGGAACCAGTACGGCGGCCTGAAGGCCGACGACGCGAAACGGCTCAAGGAACTCGAGAAGCAGAACGCCACGTTGAAGCGGTTGCTTGCCGAAGCCGAGCTGGAGAAGGCCGCGCTCAAGGAGCTGGCTGAGGGAAACTTCTAGGCCCGGGCAGGCGCCGCGCCGCCGTCGCTCACCTGATCAGGAAGCTGCAGGTGAGCGAGCGGATGGCGTGCCGTCTGGCCGGGCTGAGCCGCTCCGCGTACCGTCGCCCACTCAGGGGCGACACGACCGCGGACCCGGACCGGGCGCTGCGGGACTGGCTCCGCCAGTACGCGAAGGTCCACCCCAGGTGGGGGTACCGGCGGGCGTACCACGACGCCCGCGCCGAGGGCTGGACGGTCAACCACAAGAAGATCCAACGACTCTGGGCCGAAGAAGGGCTGCGGGTCCCGCAGCGGCGCCGCCGGAAACGGGTCGGGTCATCGACCGCGGACGCGCCGGCCGCGTCTGCACCGAACGTGGTGTGGGCGGTCGACTTCCAGTTCGACGCCGACGAGCAGGGCCGGACGATCAAGATCTGCTCGATCGTCGACGAACACACTCGGGAATGCATCGGCGGCCTCGTGGAACGCTCGATCACCGCCGACCGACTTACCACCCACCTCGAGGACCTCGTCGCCGTCCGCGGCGCTCCCGCGGTGCTCAGATCGGACAACGGGCCCGAGTTCATCAGCGAGGCGATGGCCGACTGGGCCGGCACCCGCACCGGCCTGTCGTACATCCCGCCCGGGTCGCCCTGGCGCAACGGCTACGTCGAGTCGTTCAACAGCCGGATCCGCGACGAGTGCCTGAACATCAACAGCTTCTACTCGCTGCTGCACGCCCAGGTCATCATCGGCGACTGGAAGACCGAGTACAACCACGACCGCCGGCACTCATCGCTCGGGTACCTCGCACCCGTCGACTACGCTCGGCAATGCACCCATCAAATCGAACCCGACAACCCACACACCGTCCGGACCTAACGACGGGGGCGGCCCACCACCTTCTGCTGGATGATCAGGAGCGTCGGCGTCTTCGCGGTGTGCCTCATCGGCCAGCAGGATCTTGGTCGCGTATGGTCTGGCCGAGGCATCAGGCTGCGTGTGCGCGGAACACCATCACCGGGTCGCCCTCGTGGAGAGGTGTTCCAGCCCAGTCGCCGAAGACGGCGTCGACCACGAGCCCGTGTGCGGCAAGGTCCACCTCGATCTCGTCGCGGCCGCGAAAGATCAATGTCATGTCTTCGATGACGTGTTCCCCTGTTTCGACGAAGAGGTTGTGGAAGCGCATAGCGATTCGCTGTCGCGGGTGTTCTGCTGCTTCCATCCATTCGCGGAGGCGTCCGTGCGGGGTGTCCCTCTCGCTCACCGGCTGGTCGGCCCAGCTCTCCCAGGCGCGACGTGCCGGGTTGCGACTCTCGAATGCGAGCGTGCCCCCTGCCCGCAGCGCGGCCCGGAGATCGGTCAAGGTCTGAGGCCAGTCGGTGTCTTGGATGTGCTGGGCGACGTTGCCGGTCATCACCGCGAGGTCGAACTCTCCGCCGTGGATCTGGCGGCTGTCCCCTCGGACCCAGTGCACGCGCTCCGCGCCCGGCCGACTGCGCGCGACGGCGAGCATGGCCTCGGACGGGTCGACCCCGACGACTGTCCGGTCGGGGGTCGCGAGAGTGACCGTGAGCATGCCGGTGCCGCAACCCAGGTCGAGGATGCGGTGGGCGTCAATGCTTTCGGCCAAACCTCGGTAGAAGGCGTGATCATCACCATCCGGGTTGTCGCCGTCGTAGAGGTCCACCAGACGCGGGTCATCGTAGGCCATAACAGCCCTCTTAGCTGGAACCGTTGCCCAGCCGAAGCAACGTGGATCGGATGGTTGCGGTCATGCTCTTATCCTCTCAGCCGCGAACTGCCAGGCCGGAACGCGAGCGGAGGGCCGGGTAGTCGCCGCGGGTGCCTCCTGAGAGGCGGGCGTAGTTCTCGAAGGTGGCGACGCTGAAGCCGAGCATGTCCGCGAGCACCTTGGCTGGAACCGCTCCTGCGAGACGGAAGCGGGCGGTATTCTGCAACTCGGATTGGGCTGTGTCAAGTTTCGGTGGACGGTCTGTTTGGTGTTCAGGCCGCGATCGCGGTCTGAGGGTCGTGCTGGGCTCGGACTTCGGCCGGGGTGCGGTATCCGAGGCTCGAGTGCAATCTGCGACGGTTGTAGAACACTTCGATGTACTGCATGACGTGGAACCGTGCCTGCGCTCGGGTCGTGAAGTGGTACCGGTGGTACATCTCGTTCTTCAGCATGCTGAAGAACGATTCGGCCACGGCGTTGTCCCAGCAAACCCCGGTGCGTCCGACCGATAGGCGCACTCCGAGACTGTCGGCGATGTCGGCGTAAGCCTGCGAGGTGTAGACGCTGCCGCGGTCGCTGTGGAAGATCGCCCCGTGCTCGACACGCCCGTGCGCGTGCGCCATGCGAAGGGCGTCGGCGACGAGTTCGGTGCGCATGTGATCGGCCATCGACCAACCCACGACCTCACGGTTGAACAAGTCGATGACGGTGGCCAGGTACAGCCATCCCTGCCCGGTACGCAGGTAGGTGATATCGCCCACCAACCGGGTCCCGGGGTGATCGGCGGTGAAGTCGCGGCGAAGCAGATCGGGGCGTTCGGCGGCGTCAGCGGCGGGGATCGTGGTTCGCTTCCTCGTACGCGGCTGAACGCCGAATAGTCCCGCCTCACGCATGAGTCTCCGGACCAGGCCTTCCGACGCGTGGATGCCGCGGCGGCCCAGTTCGGCCACTACCCGCCGGAACCCGCTGGTCTGGGCCGAGTCGTGATGGATCTGCATGATCAGCTCCGACAGGGCCGCTCGTCGCGTCGCCGCCGGCGAGGCCGTGCCCTGCCGCCGCGCCCACGCGTAGTAGCCGGCGCGAGTAACGCCGAGCATCGAGGCCATGAACTCGACCGTGTGGTTGGCCTTCTCCGCGTGGATCAGCGTGAACTTCACGCTCACCGCTGTTCCCGGGCGAAGAAGGCCGCGGCTTTTTTCAAGAACGCGTTCTCCTCGATCAACCGGCGATTCTCAGCCTCCAGACGAGCGATCCGTGCTGCATCGACCGGCATCGGCGCGGTCTGCGGATCAGGATGCTGCTGCCGGTACGCCTTGACCCAGTACCCCAGCGAGGACTCGTTGATACCCAACTCCCTGGCGACCTGCGCCACCGCACGCTTGCCCTGCACGACGAGCTGGACCGCGTCGGCCTTGAACTCATCCGTGAACTTCCTACGACTCGACGACATCTCGTGAAACTACTTCCTGGTAACAACCGTCAACAGAAAGTGTCACACCCCAGGATGAACCCGACACTGGGTGACACTGCGCCGGCGCAAGTGCTGCGTGAGGAGGATCCGTTCGACGGACCCCGTAAGGTCATCGCCGCTGCCAAGGCGTTCGCGAACCTCGGATGAGGGCCCGCCCTATGCGCCGCCGACTCAAGGTCGTCGCTCGTGAGCTTCGGCAGCGATGACCGTGTTCAACCGGTTGACGTCGTCGGGAATCGTGAAGAGGTTCACAAGCATCCAGATAGCGGCGATGATGACCGGCACCCAGCCGACCATGACCGGAGTCAGAGCCCATCCGACCCACCACAGGATGATGATCGTTACACCCTGGCCAGGATGGCGTAGATAGAAACGGTCGGCGCCGAAGGCACCGAGGAGCAAGCAGAGCGCGATCGCGGCCCCAGTTGATTTCCACGGTGGCGGTGGAGCATACGGCTGCGAGGTCGGGGGAGCGAACTGGGCCCACCGCGTGCCGTCCCACCACCTGAGGTGTTTGGTTTCAGGATCCGGGTACCAACCGGCGGGGGCGGTGTGTTGCGCGTCAGTCATCAGCGGTACCGTAGCGTCGGGAGTTGCCCCACAGATAGCCCCAGATCGGGTGCTCTGTCGGCCCAGTACTCGGCGGTCAAACCTCGGATGCGGGTCCAGCTCATCATCGCGGCCGACTACCGCCCCGCCGCCCACCGCACCGCAGCATCCACCACCGGAACCTGCCCGGCGACGAGCAGGCGGCGGGCCTCGTCGGGGGCGAACCAGCCGATGCGGTCGATTTCGGGAAAGCTCGCTGTGCGGCCGGAGTGCGGCGGCCATTCGAGGGTGACGGCGTTGCCGGCCGGGGTGGCGATGCCGGGGTCGGCTTCGGCGATCCACACCCGGATCGTCTTGCCCGAGGCGTAGCGGAAGCTGCCGAGCTCGGCGAGCGGCACCTCTGGCACGGGCACGCCGAGCTCCTCCGCGAACTCGCGGCGGGCGGCGGCGAGCGGCTCCTCGCCCGGCTCGACGAGACCCTTCGGCAGCGACCACGCGCGCGCCTCCTTACGCGCCCAGAACGGGCCGCCCATGTGCCCGAGCAGCAGCTCGACCCCGCCGGCGGGCGGGCGGCGCACGAGCAGCACGCCGGCTGACTCCTGCGGCATGCGCGCCCCCTTCGCTCGCCTCCAGCATCCACCCCCGGCCTGCTCGGCGTGCCCGGCGGCGTGCCGTGCGTCCGCCGACCCGCATCCGAAAGGGCCGGTCGGCATGAGAATCGAGGAAGGCGCGGTTCGGCGTGACCTGCGCCGTTCGCAGCCGCCGATGGATGCCAGGAGGCGCCCCATGAAGATCCTGATCTCATTCCCGAGCGCGGCGATGGATGTCACCGCTGAAGAACTGCCCGCCGTCGAGGCCTCCTCGCACGCCGTCGTGCGCGAGGCGAAAGCCGCCGGCGTGTGGGTCTTCGGCGGCGGCATCGACGAATCCGTCCCGCCCGTCACCGTCGCCGGCGACGGCACCGTCGCCGACACGGCCGCGACCGGCCTCGACGGCGGATTCACCGTGCTCGAAGTGCCCGACCGCGCCGCCGCGCTCGACTGGGCGGCGAAGTTCGCCGTCGGCTGCCACTGCCCGCAGGAACTCCGCGTGTTCGGCTTCGACCCCGAAAGCTGAGGTACAAGCCCCGGGTGGATGCCGGGCCGCCCCGCCGCTTCGCCGGAACCCTACCGGGCGGTACTGCCGGGGCTGCCGGGCGCGCTGCCAGCTTCACGGGCGTCGCCGGTGCGAAGATGACCCCGTGCTCCGAGGCGGCGTCTGGTTCAGTCCGATCCCGGTGGCGGTCGCCGCCGCAGTCTTCGCCCTCGCGCTCGTCGCCGTCACCCTGATCCGCCCCGAACGCCGGCGGGCATGGGCGCGGTGGATGCTCGGGGCCAGCCTCGCCGGAGTGCTCGCCGTCACCATGCTCGGCGGATCGGGCGGCTCCGGCATCCCGAACCTGACCCCCGGCGACACCATCGTGCCGCAGCTCACCAACCCCGACTACCCCCTCGGCCGGTTCAACGTCATCGGCAACCTCGCTGTATTCGTCCCCATCGGCTGGCTCGTCGCGCTGCTGGCCGCGCCCCGCCTCACCGCCGGCTCGCGCGTGCTCGTCGGGGCCGCCGCCGGCACCCTGCTGTCGATCGCGATCGAGATCACGCAGGGCCTCACCGGCCGCGTCGCCGACATCGACGACGTCATCCTCAACGGAGTCGGGGCTCTCGCCGGTGCTGTCGTGGCAGTTGCGCTCAGCGCGCTGCGGCGCGGTGCGCGGGGCGATGCGGCGGTGGTGGGGGAGTAGTGCACTCTGTGCAAGAACTGCACACGGGATGCTGAGCTTTGTGCCCGCAGGGGCACGGATGCCCGCGCGCGCTCACGCTCTGACATAGCGCGACGTGCGGCGTTCTCCGATCAGCCGAAGTTCTCCTTCGTCGCGAAGACGCAAGAGGATGCGGCGAGCTTCCTCCGGACTTGTCCCGCAGAGTTCAGCGGCCTCGCTTCGAGAGATGCTCCCGTTCGCGTCGACGTAGTTCAGGATCATCTGGGCCTGTTGGGGTTCATCGAAGGCGCGGACGCGCACGTATCCGGCATCGCTTGCCAGTTTCCGGTAGGTGGATGAGCTGAGAAGGTACCGTCGCGCGCGACCGTTGCCTCGCATCTCGACGACGCCTTCTTCGAGCAGGCGTGTGAGCCTGGTCCTCGTTTGCGTGATCGGGCGCTGGAGCAATCCGGACAACTCGGTGAGAGACTGTTTCGGATCGTCCTTCAGCGATCGGACCACCTGCAGATCGGCGAGGTCGAAGGCCCTTCCGGTGCGTTCATCGTGCTCGATGACGAAGCGGACCAGCGGGATATCGCTTCCGCCGAGTTGCACGGACACGACCACTTGGTTTCCGTCTGTGCCGCTGTAATCGGGCTCGGGACGACCGCTGCGGAGCTCTGCTTCGAACACCCGGTTGATGCCGTTGCCGTTCCGTTCGACGAGACCGGCGTGCTTGAAGGCGTCGGCGAGGATTCGGCTGCGCGGATTGCTGACCTCGAGGAAGTTCTGAAGCGTCGTCCCACGCGGGAAACCGCCCGGGCTCGACACACGGAGTTCGTCATCCGAGAGCTGGACGGCGACCGTGCCTCTCACCGTGTAGTCGCGGTGCACGAGCGCATTCGCAATGAGTTCACGAGCTACGATCTCGGGAATCCGATCGATGGTCACGCGGAGGAGGCCGACGGTGATGTCTGCTTCGGAGTTGTGCGGACGGAGATCCTCGAAAAGGCCCTCGGCCGTCTTGAACAGGGGGTCCACGTTCTCGACACTGCGACCGGTGTTCCCGGAGAGCACGCGGAACGCCGTCTCATGTGTCGGAATGTAGCGTCTGATCGACTCACTCCGCCCGAAGAGCAACAGAGCCCCACGCCTGAGGATCAATCGCGAGCCGTCACGCTCGGCGACCTCGAGCGAGCTGAGCAGATCTTCGTTGCTGAGGGCAGCCAAACCAGCGGATGCGCGGCCTGCTCGCGCGGCGAGCCGCCGGAAGCGCTCGAACTCGGCCGGGTCCAGGTCGGACATGCCGGCCGTGGGTTCTCTCAGCCGCGCAAAATCCGTCTCGCCTCGCGAGATGCGCTCTGCGAGCATCTCGTGCGCAAGAAGCGGAAGGCATGCAGGTCTACCGTCCGCCCCGAACCCTCGGCGCACATAGAGACCCTGCCGAGTGCCGACGATCGACTCGGCGTTCGGCACCTCGATCCGGATGACTTCTCGGGCCTCATCGACAACCACGACTTCGGCCTGCGTGACAAGCGGAGGAACGGTGTTGTTCGAGATGTAGGCCTGCAGACGAAGAGGATCGGTGGATGGTTTGTGGTGAGGCTTCGCGCCCGTGATCCGCCCGTCGTCCTCGACACCGATGAGGAGGGTGCCGCCCTCGCCGTTCGCCAGGCATACGACGACCTCGACGATGGTGCTATCACTGAGTTTTCCGTGCGCTTCAGACTTGAACTCGAGCTTGAGCGTCTCCCCGCCAGCGGTCAGCTCGGCCAGCTCGTCCGGTGTCATGGTCAAAGTATGTCAAAGTTTTTGATTCCTCTCGACTGTTGGTCGAGGGATTTCAAAATTGCCAAACCAAAATGTCAAAGCTGCCCGCAACGAGGCTGGCTGCCGGCTCAGCCGCGCTCGCCGGGGTTGGGGACGAGGACGGTCTCGATGACGCCGATGTAGATCTCCTCAGGGGCGCCTTCGATACCGAGGACACCAGGCACGGGCATCCATGTGCCGCCCGCGAGGCGGTACTCGGCCGAGTAGAGCACGGTCGGTGTGATCGTGTGCGTGCCGCGTTCGGTGAAGACATGGCTCGTGGGCGTTACGGTGAACTCGTCCTGGCCGAGCTCGGCCCAGGTCGCGCCCTGATCGGTCGACTCGACGACTCCGCCATCGGATGCCACCATGCGGAATGCCACCGGTGTGAAGCGCACATCCGCCGGCTGGCCGAGAAGCTCGGCGGAGACGACATGGGGTTCCGCCTGGAGCACGAAGTTCACAGGCATGTTCCGGACGCCCCATCCGTCGGGTTCCGAGACGGCGCCCGGATCCGCGGGCTGGAAGCGCTCGATGTCCGTCATCGTGATGGCCGGGGTTCCGGGGGTCGCGTCGGCCGGCTCCGCCGGTGCGCAGGTGTAACTCGAGAAGTTGACCGACACGATGCACGGGTACGTCCTGACGAGCTCTTTCGGCCCGAATTGCAGAATCTCGCCGGGAGTGCGAGTGGTGGTGCCGCCACTCTCAGTTCCGCCCCCGTCGTTGGATGCCTCCGAGCCGCCAGTGGAGCTGGCGGCGCCTACACAAACCCCATCTTTGGTGGTCACTGCCCCCGTGAGTGCGTTGCGAGTGGTGCAGGTGTTCGCAGATGCCGGCGAGGCTGCCCCGAGCAACAGCTGAGACGCGACAACGCTGGCTGCTACTCCGATCAGCAGAAGTTTTCGCGTGTCCACAGGGTCCTTTCGGATACCTTCAACGTCGTCGTTGTGCCCTCGATGACCAAGGAATAGGGAACGAGGTCGACGCGATCGGGCAAGACGACAGACTTCCCGGAGGCGTCGAGGACATCGACGGCTGAAACGTCCTCGCAGGCGCGGACGGCGACGACTGCTCCGCGATCCTGGCTCTCGTAGGAGTCGACAGTCTCGACGAAGGTGAAGGTGATGTCACCGACCACGTGCTCACCATTCTTCTGAAACTCTTGAATGTCCGACTCAAGGTCGCGTAGCGCAGAGCCTTCGGCGGCAGCCTCAAGGTCAGCGGCGTCCGCGCCTTTCGCTGTGCTTGCCAGGAACGTATCGATCCAACGCTGATACGCCTCCTCTGCCGCAGCCAACGCCTCCTCATCCGTCTCGAAGATCTTCGCAACCGGCGTTTCCGACGGCGTCGGCTTCGCCGTCGGCTCCGGCTCCGACGAGCACGCGGCGAGCGGGACGAGCAGGGCGACCCCGAGGAGAACAGCGGACAGCCGCCGGGCGGCACGGAGGGCGGAGGAGTCGGGCATGCCAGCGAACCTAACCGATGCCGCCGCGACGTGCAGAAGTTGTCCACAGACGGGCATGCACGGCGATGCACCCGAACTCACGCCAGGTCGCCGACCCCCAGCACAGCCCGCCCGAACGCTCGCAGCACCGCACGTTCGTCGTCGGCGCTCATCAGCGGGTCGAGGCGCGCGCGGAAGCCGAGCGAGGCGAAAACTTCGTGCACTCCGCCGAGCAGGCCGAGCGCGTCACGCGGCAGGAGGGGGCTGCCATCGCGGTTGGCCCACTCGAGCGCCTCGAGCCCGGACGCGATCGCACGCAGTTGCGCCGTTTCGTCCGACGCATCGCCGACACGGAGCCGGGAAAACCGGTGCGCCGAGTCCACCTCGCGGTTTCGCGAGCGTCGATCACCGCACGCGAGTTCCACGGCATACAGCTCGATGGCGTCCTCCTCGGCCGGACGCGTCGCGCCGAGCGCCGTCCGCCGCGCGAGATGCGTGAGGAGTGCGGCATCGTCCGTGCCGATCGCGCGAGCGGCCGGGGTTCGCATGAGGCGTCCCTTGAAGACGCGAACGAGCCCCAGATGCCGTGCCGTCTCACGCAGCGCGCGCATCGGTACGGTGTTGTCCTCACGGTTCCCCGTCCCGATCCACCCCGCGAATGCCGGGATCTCGTCCATGCCGGTTCGTACGACGGCCGGCGGCATCCACCCCGCCTTCGACAGCTGGATGCCGTCGCTACCGACGGCATCGAGCAGCCACCGGAAGGGCTGCACGGCAGTCCGCACGGCCTCGGGGGATGGTGCGTCCACGGTCGGGTCGAGGGCGCCGCTCGCACGCATGCGGATCCGAAGCTCGCGTGCGTAGGGCGGCATCAGCGCGTCGAGCAACCGGACGACGGCAGCACCGGCATCCACTGCGGGCTGTTCGTCGGCCGCGATGAGGCCGGATGTGTCGCTGGCGACGTCGAAGCGGAGCGCGAGCTCGCGATCCACCGCCTCCGCATCGAACGCGTCGGGGTCGAAACCGCCTGCCGGCCACGCGATGTCCTCCGACCAGAGCACCGCGTCGTGGAACTCCTCCCAGTCGGGCTCGCCGACCGTGACGGGGTCTTGCAGGCGATCGATTAGCCCCTCATAGCCGTGCGGTCCGCCGGAGTCTTCGAGCGGGCCGCGACGTTCGCCGCGGACGAGCTCGGCGCGGCGACGCCACGGCGACAGCCCGGGTTCGTCGGCCGGGGCTCTCTCGATGAGTTCGAGGGTGAGCAGCCATCCGTCGCCGAAGTCGTAGCTGTACCCGAGCGGGCCGTCGAGCGTGTCGAACACGTCCGCGACGGTGACGGTGCTCTCATCGACGACCGTCAGCGGCCGGGCACCGGGGAACGGATTCGCGGCCGCGGCGCGCGCCTCTTCGAACTCCTCCGGCGGCACCCAACTGCGCACCGGGCCCTCGTCCATGTGCGATCGCCGCGACATGAACGCGGCCTCGCTGCGGTCGTCGTCGTGGAACTCGTGCAGATGCGCGTCCCGCCAGCCCATCACGGCCTGCAGCACGTCGTGCAGCTCCTCCAGCGTCAGCGACCCGTCGATATCGAGGAGTCGCCAGATCTCGGGCTCGACGGCGTCGAGCGAGACGCGCAGGCGGAGACGTTCGTGCGTGTTCATCGGGCTCCTCGGGCTGCTGACCGGCGCGGGCTGCCGGATCCCCAGATCGTGTCGGAAGCGGGACCGGATGGGCTTGATCAATTTATCAGCGGCGTTCGCCGGAGTTGGGGACGAGGACGGTCTCGATGATGCCGATGTAGATCGGGTGGGAGTCGCCGCCGATCGCGAGGCCGCCGGGGATCGCAGTCCAGCCGGAGCCGGCGAAGCGGTACTCGGCGGTGTAGAGGACCGTCGGGGTGAACTGGTGGTCGCCGCGTTCGGTGAAGACGTAGCTGGTGGCGGTTTCGGTGAAGTCGTCCTGGCGGAGGTCTTCCCAGGTCGCGCCCGCGTCGTTCGAATCGATCGCGCCGCCGTCGGAGAAGTTCACCCGGAACGCGACGGGGGTGAAGCGGACATCGGCGGGCTGGCCGAGGAGCTCGCCGGCGACGACGTGGGGCTCTGCGTTCAGGACGAAGTTCACCGGTCGGTCGACGATGCCCCAGCCCTCGGGTTGCGAGACGACACCGGGGCCTGCCGGCTTGTAGCGCTCGACGTCTTCGAGGGAGACGGCCGCCGCAGGGTCGCCGGGCTCTCCCGGGCCGGGGAGCACCACGCATCGGGTCGTGGGGACGAGGTTGTCGTACTGGAGGCACCAGCGGTCCTGGACGACGCGGACGTCGTTCGCGTAGGTCTGGTAGTCCGGCGGATCGGTGTCAGCCGGGGGGTCGATGCTGATGATCGAGTCGGCCGGTTCGTTGGGGTCGACGATGCCGATGATGGATGCGATTACCTCGTCGGAGTCAGTACCCCAGTTGCCAAACGGGTTACCCGGGTCAGGTACCGGTTCTGGCTGAGACTCAGACTCGGGGCTCGGCGTCGGCGTTATATCTGGCACGGGCATGAAGGGGCTGTTTGCGAGCAGGCTTGCCGCTATGGCAACGTTCAGCAGAAATTGTCGCCACGCCACAGCGAGGTCTCCTTCAACACGAGCCGGGGATCTTCCGGAGCGACAGAGACGAACTCGCCGAGAGCAGGCGTGATCTCAGCACGCTTGCCGGTCACATCTGCACCCGATGCGTCGATCATGCGTGTTTCCGAACTATCGATGCAGTAGTAAGCCGAGACGTGTGCCATGTCGGAGTCCTGCCAGTGCTCGGCGACCTTCACACCGTAAAACGTCGTGCGCCCTTGGATATGCACTCCAAGGTCAGGGAGCTCGCTGAGGTACTCAATGCTTTGTTCGGTTGCGGGGCTCGCAGTGACTTCCCGTAGGGCATCTGGATCATCCCCGCCCCGTTCCCCCTGCTCGCCGAGCACGTCATAGAACGCGGTCAACGAGGCTTCGGTTGCAGCCAACGCTTCTTCCTTCGTCTCGAAAATCTTCGCAACCGGCGTTTTCGACTGCGACGGCTTCGCCGTCGGCTCCGGCTCCGACGAGCACGCGGCGAGCGGGACGAGCAGGGCGGCGCCGAGGAGAACAGCGGACAGCCGCCGGGCGACACGGGGAGCAGGGGAGTCGGGCATGCCAGCGAACCTAATGGATCTCGTTGCCGCGTGCAGAAGTTGTCCACAGGGCCGAGCCGGTCCGGCGCGCCCCGGCATCCACACCCGTCACCCGAGGCTGAAGCCGCCGTCGCTCGTGAGCACTTGGCCGACGACCCAGGCGCCGGCGGGGCCGGCGAGCCAGGCGATGAGTTCGGCGGGGTCGGCGGGGCGGCCGAAACGGCCGAAGGGGGTTTCGGCGAGGCGGCGGTCGAGTTCGTCGAGGTCGCGGTCGCTCGCGCCGGCATCCATGTAGCCGGTGTTCACGGGCCCGGGGTTCACGGTGTTCAGGATGATGCCGAGGCCGAGCAGTTCGGCGGCGACGGTCGGGGTGATGCCGGCGAGGGCGGCCTTGCTCGTCGCGTAGGCGACCTCGCCGCGCATGGGCGCGTGCACCTGGCCCGACGTCATCCAGAACACGCGGCCGCGCGGCTCGGCGAAGGGGCCGTCGGAGGCGGGGCGTTCCCCGGGGCGGAGCGCCTCGCGCGGCCCGTCGACACCGGCGACGGCGCGGGCGAACGCGCCCGTCAGCAGCAGCGTCGAGCGCGTGTCGATTGCCCAGAACTCGTCGAGCCGCTCGGCGGTCATGTCGAGGATGCCGCCGTCGCCGCCGCTCTTGGCGTGGTTGCAGACGAGGATGTCGACGGATCCGGTGAGCCCGCGCGCCGCGTCGAGCAGCGGCTGGATCTCGGACGGGTCGGCGAGGTCGGCGCCGAGGTCGCCGAAGCGGGCGCCCGGGGCGAGGGCCGAGCGGATGCCGGATCGCACCGCATCCAGGTCGTCGCCGCCCCACGGCTGCTCGAGGTCGTGCGGCCGGAAGTGGTGGATGAACACGCTCGCCCCGAGCCGGGCGAGCCGGGCGGCGACCGCGTATCCGATGCCGCGGCGCCGCGAGACCCCGGTGACGAGCGCGGTGCGGCCGGCGAGCGGGAACGTTTCGGGCATCCGCTCATCATCGCAGAGGTGCGGATGCCGGTGGTCCCGGCATCCGCCCGCCCGCCCGCCGCGAGCGAACCCTGTGAAGCGCTTTACACTGAGGGTTTTACACTGCGTTGGGCCGATACGTACGCTCGCTTGCGGGCCGTTGCCAAGAGTGGCCCGCCGGTGCCCCGACCGGCCCCCTTCCCGAGGACGCGGAGGACACAGTGATCCGATACACCCGACTCGCAGCGCTCGCTGCCGTGACGACAGCAGCGCTGCTCGTTTCCGGTTGCGCGAGCTCGAGCGATGACCGCGGCGGCGATGCCGACCGCGGCGACACCCTCACGATCGGGCTCGCGGCGGCGCCGACGAGCCTGAATCCGGCCGACATGAACCAGTCGGCCAACCAGTTCGCGATGCCCGCCTACGACTCCCTCATCTTCGAGGAATCGTCGGGCGAGCTCGTGCCCGGCCTCGCGACCGAGTGGGGCTACACGGACGACGAGAACCGGGTCTTCGAGCTGAAGATCCGCGACGGCGTCACGTTCTCGGACGGCGAGGAGCTCACCGCCGAAGCCGTCGCCGAGTTCTTCGACTTCTTCACCGCCGGCTCGTCGAACATGGCGAACCTGATCTCGGGCGGCACCTACGAGGCCATCGACGACGAGACGGTGCGGATGAGCTGGGACACCCCGCACCCGCTCGTTCCGCAGAGCCTCACACAGCGCTTCCTCGGCGGCATGGTCGTCTCGCCCAAGGCGATGGAGGATCCCGACACCCTGTCGACCTCGACCGCAGGCACCGGGCCGTACACGCTCGTGCCCGACGAGACGATCACCGGCAACAGCTACGTGTACGAGGCCCGCGACGACTACTGGTCGCCCGACAACCAGCTCTGGGACCGCATCGTCATCAAGGTCATCGAGACGACCGACCAGCGCGTCAACGGGCTGAAGGCCGGCGAACTCGACCTCGTCGCCGGCGACCTGACCACGGCCGAATCCGCCGAGGCCGCCGGCTTCACCGTCGGCTACGCGCCCTTCGTCTTCGTCGGGCTCAGCCTGCTCGACCGCGACGGAACCCTCGGTACGCCGCTCGCCGATGTGCGGGTGCGTCAGGCGATCAACTACGCGCTCGACCGCGACACCGTCGCCGAGGCGCTCCTCGGCACGTACGGCGAGCCCACCGAGCAGACCGTCACATCCGCCGAATCGGGGTACGTCGAAGAGCTCGCCGGGCACTACGCCTACGACCCCGAGCAGGCGAAGCGGCTGCTCGCGGAAGCGGGCTACCCCGACGGGTTCAGCCTGCCCGTGGTCGCCGTGAACAACCCGACCCAGGGTGCGCTCGCACAGGTCATCACCGAGCAGCTCTCGAAGGTCGGCATCGCGATCGACCTCGTCGCCGAGCAGAGCGACGGGTACTTCCAGAAGATGTCCGGCGGCGAATACCCGGCGGCCGTCATCGGCTACGGCTCGCAGCCCATGTGGATGGAATACCAGGGCCTCTACGGCCCGGATGCCGCGTTCAACGGTCTGAAGGCGCAGCGCGACGAGCTCGACGAGCTCTTCACGAAGGCCGCAGCGGCCGGCGACCCGGCCGAGCAGCGCGAGCTCAACGAGCAGACCGAGCGCTACCTCGTCGAAGAGGCGTGGTTCGCGCCCCTCGCCCTGATGCCGAACTTCTGGTACTCGGCCGACACGATCCAGGCCCCCGAGGTCACGGTCGCCGTGCCGTCGCCCGTGTTCCGCAGCATCGCCCCCGCCGAATGAGCCGGTGCCGGCGGGCGGCCTCTCCCGCCCGCCGGCACCCCTGATCAGCCCCACCCGCCGGCCGCACGCCCGAACACCAGCGCACCGGCATCCACACCCGAACAGAGAGGAGCCCACAGATGTCGTGGCGCCGCCTCGCGAACTGGCTCGTGATGAGCATCGTGCTCGTCTTCGCCGTCTCCGCCCTCACCTTCCTGCTGATCTCGCTCACGCCGGGCGACGCCGCACGCACCGTCGTCGGCCCCGAGGCGAGCGCCGAACGCTACCAGGAGGTGCGCGCCCAGCTCGGCCTCGACCTGCCGGTCTGGCAGCAGTACCTGAACTGGCTCGGCGGGCTGCTGACGGGCGACCCGGGCCGCTCCCTGCTCTCGGGCGTGCCGATCGACCAGGTGCTGCAGGACCGCATCGAGCCGACGCTCGCGCTCATGCTGTGCGCCTTCGTCTGCTCCACGATCGTCGGCATCACCCTCGGCGTCGTGTCGGCCTCGCGCGGCGGGGCGCTCGGCCGCTTCGTCGACATGCTGAGCCTCGGCGGCATCGCCGTCCCCACCTTCTGGATCGGCCTCGTGCTCGTCGCCGTCTTCTCCGTCGGCCTCGGCTGGCTGCCGACCTCGGGGTACCGGCCGATCGCCGACGGGGTCGGGGAGTGGCTGCCGCGGATGATCCTGCCCATCATCACCCTCACCCTCGCCGGCACCGCCCTGCTCGCCCGGCAGACCCGCGACGCCGTCGCCGAACAGCTCACGATGCCCTACATCGTGCTGCTGCGGGCGCACGGCGTCAGCGAACGCAGCCTCGTGTGGCGGCACGCGCTCCGCAATGCGGCCGTGCCGATCATCACGATCCTCGGCATGAAGCTCATCGGCCTGACCACGGGCACGGTGCTCGTCGAGACGGTGTTCTCGATCCCGGGCCTCGGCAGCTACGCCGTGCAGCAGACGCAGGCCCACGACCTGCCCGTGGTGCAGATCATCACCCTGATCTTCACCATCGTGGTCGTCGTCACGAACCTGCTGGTCGAACTCGGCTACGGCCGTCTGAACGTGAAAGCCCGCGCATGAGCACCATCGCAGAACCCCAGGACACCGCCCGCCCGCCCGCCGGGCCCGACGCGCCGGAGCCCGCCGCCGAGCCCGCGCAGACCCGCGCCGTCCGCCCCCTCTGGCGCCACCTCGCCGCCCGGCCCTCGGTCGTCGTCGCCGCGATCCTCTTCGCCCTCATCGTGCTCGCGGTCGTCTTCGCCGACGCGATCAGCCCGTACTCGCCGCTCGCGCAGGACCTCACCGAGGTGTTCGCCCTGCCGAGCCCCGCGCATCCGCTCGGCACCGACGACCTCGGCCGCGATGTGCTCTCGCGCCTGCTGCACGGCGGGCAGGGCACCCTGCTCGGCATCCTGCAGGCGGTCATCGTCTTCCTCGTGCTGGGCGTCGCGCTCGGCCTCGTCGCCGGCCTCACCGACGGCTGGGTCGACGGGCTCGTGAACCGGTTCGCGGAACTGCTGATCAGCGTGCCGACGATCATCATCATCCTCGTGGTGCTGACGATCGTGCCGGGCAACATGACGACGGCGATGATCACCGCCGGCATCCTCGCCAGCCCGCTGCTCATCCGCCTCGTCCGCGGCAATACGAAGAGCCTCAGGAACGAGCTCTACGTCCGCGCCGCCCTCGCCTCGGGCCTCACGCGCACGCAGGTCGCGGTGCGGCACATCCTGCCGCGGCTGACGGGCCCGATCCTCGTGCAGGCGACCGTGTTCGCGTCGTCGGCGATCATGATCGAGACCGGCCTCGGCTACCTCGGCTTCGGCACGCAGATGCCGAACCCCTCCTGGGGCAACATCGTGAAGACGGCCTCGAATGCGATCAACCAGCAGCCGTGGCTGCTCGTGCCGGCGGGCCTGACGATCGCGATCACGGTCGTGTGCCTCGCGATCCTCGGCGACGGGCTGCGCGACGCGGTCGCAGAGCGGTGGTCGGGAGTGTCGGCGGGGCGCGCGCGGCGGCGCGGGCGTCGGGCGGCGGATGCCGGTGCGTCGGCGGATGCCGCGGGTGCGGTGGATGCCGGTGCGTCGGTGGATGCCGGTGCGTCGGTGGATGCCGGTGCGGCGCCGCTCACCCTGCCGCCCGTCGATGCCGTCCTCAGCGTCCGCGGGCTCACGGTCGAGGTCGACACGCCCTCCGGCCCGGCCGTGCTCGTCGACGACGTCGGTTTCGACGTGCGCCCCGGCCGTACGCTCTGCCTCGTCGGCGAGTCCGGCTCCGGCAAGTCGATCACGGCCCTCGCCGTCCTCGGCCTGACCCGCGGGCCGCGCATCGCGGCCGGAAGCATCCGCATCGCCGGGCAGGAGCTCACCGGGCTCGACGACCGGGCCTACCGCCGGGTGCGCGCGAGCCGGTTCTCGTACATCACGCAGGACCCGCAGGGCTCGCTCGACCCGTCGATGCGGGTCGGCGACTTCCTGGTGAAGGTCATCCGCATCCGCTCCGACCGTTCCCGCTCCGACGCGCGCCGCCTGGCCGTCGAGCTGCTCGCGAGCGTCGAGCTGCGGGACCCCGAGGCCGTCATGCGCAAATACCCGCACCAGCTGTCGGGCGGTATGGCGCAGCGCGTCGTGATCGCCGCGGCCCTCGCCGGCGAGCCCGACGTGATCATCGCCGACGAACCGACGACGGCCCTCGACGTCACCGTGCAGGCCGGCATCCTCGAGCTGCTGCACCGCATCCTCGCCGGCTCGCGCACGGCCCTCGTGCTCATCACCCACAACTGGGGCGTCGTCGCCGACCTCGCCGACGACGTCGCCGTCATGTACCGGGGGCGGATCGTGGAGCGCGCCGGCGTGCACGAGGTCTTCCGTGCGCCGAAACACCCGTTCACCCGGCGGATGCTCGCCGCCGATCCGTCGCTGAGCCCCCGGCAGGCCGACCCGGCCGCCGAAGCCGTCGACGCGCTCGTGAGCGTGCGCGACCTCGTCGTGGACTACCCGATCCGCACCGCCTCGGGCAAGAAGAGCGTCTTCCGCGCCGTCGACGGCGTCTCGTTCGACGTGCCGCGCGGGCGCACCCTCGGCATCGTCGGCGAGTCCGGCTCCGGCAAGTCGACCTCGGGCAACGTCGTCGCCGGACTGGTCGAGGCCACCTCGGGCACGATCGTCTTCGACGGCCGCGACATCAGCCGCGCGAGCGCCCGGGAACGCCGGGCGCTCACCCGCGATATCCAGGTCATCTTCCAAGACCCCTACGGCTCGCTGAACCCGGTGAAGACCATCGGCCGCACCCTCGCCGAACCCCTCGTCGCCGGCCACGGCATGTCGCGTGCCGCCGCACGTGAACGCGTCGCCGACGCCCTCGCCCGCGTCGGCCTCGATGCCGGCGCCGCCGACCGCTACCCGGCGCAGTTCTCCGGCGGGCAACGGCAGCGCATCGCGATCGCCCGCGCCGTCGTGCTGCAGCCGAAGCTCATCGTGTGCGACGAACCCGTCTCGGCGCTCGACCTGTCGATCCAGCAGCAGGTCCTCGAGCTTCTCGCCCGACTGCAGCGCGAACTCGGCCTGAGCTACATCTTCATCTCGCACGACCTCTCCGTCGTCCGCAGCTTCTGCGACGAGGTCCTCGTGATGAACGGCGGCCGCATCGTCGAGGCCGGCCCGGTCGCGGCGGTCTGCGACGACCCGCAGGATCCGTACACCCGCGCGTTGCTCGAAGCGGCGCCGGTCGCCGACCCCGAGGTGCAGCGCGCTCGCCGTGCGGAGGCGCACGCATGAACGGCGGGCCCACGATCTACGACGTCGCATCCGCCGCCGGGGTGTCGATCGCGACCGTCTCGCACACCATGAACCGGCCGGCCCGCGTCGGCGAGGAGACCCGGAAGCGGGTGCTCGCCGAGATCGACCGCCTCGGCTACGTACCCCATGCCGTCGCCGTGCACCGTGCCCGCACGAAGGCGCTCCGGGTCGGCGTCATCGCCCCGTTCACCTCCTACGCCTCGTTCGGCACCCGCCTGCAGGGGGTGCTGCGCCTGTTCGCCGGCACGGCCCACGAGGTCCTCGTGTACGACCACGACTCGGTGTCGCGGATCTCGTCGCCGAGGCTTGCGATGCTGCCGGTGTCGGGCCAGCTCGACGGGCTCATCGTGATGGGCATCCCGCTCGACGACGACACCGCCGAACGCCTGCTCGCCCGGCGCATCCCGACGGTGCTCGTCGACGGCGCCCGGCCCGAGTTCTCCTCGATCGTCGTCGACGACGAGCGCGGCGGATACCTCGCCGGCCGCCGTCTCATCGAGCGCGGGGCGAGCGAGTTCCTCTACGTCTCCGAAGGGCAGGTCTCGCGCCGCTACGTCTCACCGGGGCAGCGGCGCATGCACGGCGTGATCCGCGCGCTCGGCGAAGCGGGCCTGCCGCCCGAAACCCTCCGCCACGTCGCCGTCGGTCCGACGATGGCCGATGCCCGCAAGGTCGGCGCCGCACTGGCGACGGTGACCGGCACCGGCACCGGCATCGTCGCCCACCACGACGGCATCGCCGCCGGCCTCGTCGCCGGCCTCCGTTCGGCGGGTCGCGATGTTCCCGGCGAGTTCGCCGTCGTCGGGTTCGACGGCGGCCCGGTCGCCGAGGCGGCTGCGCTCACCACGATCGTGCAGCCGCTCGCACGATCCGGCACGGCCGGGGCCGAAGTGCTCGCCCAGCACATGCGCGACCCGGAGACGCCCGTCAAACACGTGACCCTCGGGGTCGAACTCAGCGAAGGAGCCACCGCGTGACCGACGCGCCTGCCGACGGAACACCGATTCCGCTCGTCGAGGCGGCCGCCGAGCGACTCGCCCGGGTCGCTGCCGCCGAGGCGGAAGCGGATGCCGCCTTCACCGAACTCACCAGGGCGGCCGCCCTGCCCGAGGGCATCACCCGCAACAGCCGACTGGGCGACGCCCTGCTCCTGGTCGAACGGCTGCGCTCGGCGCTTCCCGGGCCCGAGCTGCCGCCGATGCTGCCCCGGCCTGGGCAGAGCGATGCGGACTGGCGCGCGGCGGTCGCCGAAGCGCGCACGGCGCACAACGCCTATGCGGTGTCGTTCCAGTCGGCGGTGCGGGAGCGGGGGCGCGAAGCGCTCGGCGTGCCCGGCGGCGGCATCCTCGCCTGGGAGCTCGAGCCCGGCATCCACCCGCCGGCCCCCGAAGACATCCGGATCGACGTCGACGCCATCCGCCTGACGCGCTCGTTCGGCGAAGCGAGCGGGGCTGCGGACGGGGACGTGCCGGGCGGAGCCGCCGGCGACATCGTCGACGCGGTGGATGCCGGGGCGTGCCCGGCTGCCTGGACGACGTCGATCCGCATCCAGCGCCCCGACCTCGGCGTCGGCGGCCCGGCGGCGGCCGGCGCGGCCCCCGCGATCGTCGAACTGCACGGCGGCGCCTTCTGGATGGGCGACGGCGACTGCCTGCGCGCTCTCGGCGACCCCTCGGCGCGGTATCTCGCGGGCCGCCTCGGCGCCGTCGTCGTCACGGTCGACTACCACCTGACGCCCGAGCACGGCTACCCGACGCCCGTCCTCGACGCGATCGCCGCGATCGACTGGGTGCGTGCGAACGCCGCGACGCTGGGAGTGGATGCCGGGCGCATCCTGCTGGCCGGAACCTCCTCCGGCGGCAACGTCGCCACCGCCGCCGCAATCGCCGACGGCGAACGTGAAGGCGTCCCGCCCCTCGCGGGCGTCGTGCTCACCGCCCCCGCCCTCGACCTGACCGACTTCGGCACCTTCTACTCGAGCACCCCCGAACGCCGGACCGCGCGCGCGGCGCTGCTCGACGCCTACACCGGGGCGGTGGATGCCGGCGCGCCGACGGTCTCACCTGCGCGGCACCCCGTGCCGGCGACCTTCCCGCCCGCCGTCGTCGTGACCTCCGCGTTCGACGAGGTCGCCGCCGGCAGCGCCCAATGGGCCGCCGGGCTCGCCGACGCCGGCATCCCGGTCCGCCACGGCGTCTTCGAGATGACGCACACGCTCGGCCATCCCCACGACGAAGCCGACATGCGGGAGTACCTCGCCGCCGGCATGGAGTGGCTGCTCGCCGGCGCGCGGTAGGCGCGCGGCGCCGCTCAGCGGAAGTACTCGTTCGCGGGCTTCGTGTACAGCAGGATGATGCCGACGACCGCGAGGAGCCCCGAGAACAGCGCCGACCAGAACGTGAACGGCGAGAACAGCAGGAAGAACGAGGAGATCGCGTTCACCGCGAACACGATGGTGACGATGATGCGCGCCGCGTTCGAGCCGCGGAACAGCCCGACGCTCACGACGATCGTGATCACGCCGATGATGATCGCCCACAGCCCGGAGCCGAAGTTCCCGCCGCCCGGCAAGAGTTGGATGATGCCGCCGAGGATCTGCAGTGCGCCCGAGATCCAGGCGATCACTGCGACGATCGTGACTCCGACGGGTCGTACTGCCGCCATGTCGATTCCCCCTTTTCGGCCGCCCCCGCGGCCAGCCGGCCGCCTTCGCGGCCTCCTTCAACCGTAGCGAGGCCGGGCGCGGGCCGCTACGGGGTGCGGATGCCGGGGCGCGCCGCACGGCGCGGCCGGGGCTCCCCGCGGTCGAGTTGTACGCTGAGGGCAGCCGCGATGACCGCAACGTCGAGCTCTACGTGCGCTCGGCGCGGCCGATCGCATCAAGGCCGCTCGCGGCGCGGCCGATCGCATCGCGGAGGGGCGTTGACGGACTTCTTCACCGATTCGACGGGCATCGAGATCGAGTTCATGCTCGCCACCTTCATCCTGTGCTCGTTCATCGGCATCGAGCGGCAGGTGCGGCAGAAGAGTGCGGGCTACCGCACGCATGTGCTCGTCGGCCTCGGCTCGTGCGCGTTCACGCTCGTCTCGAGCTACGGGTTCGCCGCAGTCCTCGGCCCCGACGTCGCCCTCGACCCCTCGCGCATCGCCGCGCAGATCGTCTCGGGCATCGGCTTCCTCGGCGCCGGCGTCATCTTCAAAGGCCGCAACGTGGTGCGGGGGCTCACGACCGCGGCGACGGTGTGGGTCGCCGCCGCCGTCGGCATGGCGTGCGGGGCCGGGATGCTCTCGCTCGGCGTCGTGCTGACGCTGCTGCACCTTGTGACGCTCTTCCTCGTCGCCCCGCTCGTGCGCCGCATGCCGACGGCCGACCGCAAACGCCTGGTGAAGATCACCTACGCCGACGGCGAGGGGGTGCTGCGGAGCGTGCTCGGCCTGGCCAGCTCGATGGGCTTCGCGACCTCGATCGCCCGCTCGCGCCGCATCGACGGCGAGCACGGCCCGTCGGTCGCGATGGACATCCGCTTCCACGGCCGCCAGCCGGTGCGGGATCTCGTCCCGCCGCTCATGGAGCTTCCGGGCGTCGAACGCGTGAGCGTGCAGGGCGAGCGCGGCGACCCGACGGAGGACGACGACTCGATGTGATCGCGCCCTACGCCTCCAGCACGGCCCCGTCGACGTAGTACCAGCGGCCGCCCTCCCAGCGGAAGCGGCTGCGCTCGTGCAGCGAGTCCGCGCCGCCGTCGAAACGGAAGTAGGCGATGAACTCGACGATGCCGTCGAGATCGAGCGGACGGCCGCGCTCGCGTTTGACGATGTCGAGGCGGTACCAGCGCTGCCGCGGATCGAGCTCGAGCTCGGCCGGCCGCGTCGACGGATGCCAGCTCTCCAGCAGGTAGTCGGCGTTCTCGGTCGCGAAGGCGCTGTAGCGCGAACGCATGAGCCGTTCGGCGGTGGGGGCCGGCCGTTCGCCGTCGAGGATCGGCCCGCAGCACTCGCCGAACGTGAGACCGCTCAGGCATGGACAGCGGGCGTCATCGTCGGGGAGGGGCATCAACCCAGTATGGTCCTTCGCGGCAGGGCCGCGGCCGGTCGCGACGGATGCGGTGGTCGATGCGGCCGTGCGCCCCCGGCGCCGGTATCGTGGGGCGGCGGCCGGAAGGGGTGGATGCGTGCACGAGAGCGTCTTGGACGAGGTCTTCGCGGGGTTCGAGGCCCGCATCGGCGGTGCGGACCTCGGCGAGCCTGGCACGCACGGCCCCGGTGCTGCCCCGTCCGGCGGTTCCGGCGCCGCGCCCGCCGGCGCCCGGGCGCCCGGGTCGTCGGTCGCGGTGTTCGACCGCGGTGGACTCGTCGCCGCCCGCGGGTTCGGGGCGGCCGCCTTCGACGCGGAGGGGCGGGTGTCGGCGCATCCGGCATCCACCACGGCGTTCCGCATCGCCTCCTGCACGAAGTCATTCACCGCCGCCGCACTGCTGCTGCTCCGCGATCGCGGGCTCGTAGACCTCGACGCGCCGATCACCGAGGCGGTGCCCGAGTTCCGGGCGCTGCCGGGCGGGGCGCAGGGCACGCCGACCGTGCGGATGCTCGCGAGCATGTCGGGCGGGCTGCCCACCGACGACCCGTGGGCCGACCGGCAGGAGTCCCTCGGGCGCGACGAGTTCACGGAGGTCATCGCGGCGGGGGTGCGGCTGGCATCCATACCCGGAACGGAATACGAGTACTCGAACCTCGGCTATGCGCTGCTCGGCCGCGTCATCGAACACGCCGCCGGCGAGCCGTACCGCGCCTTCGTCGAACGGGAACTGCTCGAACCGCTCAGCCTCTCCGGCACCGGGTTCAGCGTCGACGCCGTGCCGGGCCCGGTCGCGACCGGGTATCGGCGTTCCGGTGACGCCTGGGTGCCGCTGCCGTTCTCGGGGCCGGGCGCGTTCTCGCCGATCGGCGGGCTGTTCTCGACCGTCGCCGACCTCGCCCGCTGGGGCGGCTGGCTCGCCGACGCGTTCCATGACGGGGGAGCGGATGCCGGACCGCTCAGCCGTGCGAGCCGCCGCGAGATGCAGCAGATGCACCGCGTGCAGCGGCCCGCCGGCTCGCGCCGCGCCGACCCGACCGCGTGGCGCACCGGAACGGTCTCGGGATACGGGTACGGCCTCAACATCCGCGAAGACGCCGCGCACGGAATGGTCGTCCACCACTCCGGCGGATATCCCGGCTTCAGCGCGAACATGCGCTGGCACCCGGCGAGCGGCATCGGCGTCGTCGCCTTCGAGAACGCCACCTACGCCGGCGTCGGCGAGGAAGTCGTGCGCGCCCTCGACCGCCTCATCGAGCACTTCTCGGGTGTGGATGCCATGGCGCACACCCCTGCGACGGCGCCCGCCGGCGGCGGCGCCCCGGCATCCACTCCGTGGCGCATCGACCCCTGGCCCGACACGGTGCGGCTCGCCGGCCGTGCGCAGCAGCTGCTCGCCGCATGGAACGACGCTCTCGCCGATGAGATCTTCACCCCGAACGTCGCCCTCGACACGCCGTACGCCGAGCGCGCCGACGCGATCGCGGCCCTGCTGGCAGAGGTCGGCCCGCTCGAGGCGGGCGCGCTCGACGCGGTTCCGATCGGCGATTCCGACTCGCCCGCGCACCTCTCGTGGCGCGTGCCCGCCGCGCGCGGCGAACTCCGCTGCGACATCCTGCTCGCCCCGATCGCCGAGGCGCGCATCCAGCGCTTCCGCGTGGAGCCCGCGGGCCCGCGCTGACCGACTCCCTACGCGCCGTCGTCGCGCCAGGCGTCGTCGTGCAGGTGCGAGCCGGCCTGCGGGCCCATCTGCAGCATCCCGCCGTCGACGGTCCAGCTCGCGCCGGTGACGTAGCTGCCCGCGGGCGAGGCGAGGAACGCGACGACCGCGGCGACCTCGTCGGGGCGGCCGGGCCGGGCGAGGGGGATCCCGGGGCGGTGGATGCGTTCGGCATCCGCCGCGACCATGTCGTTGATGGGCGTCGCGATCTCGCCCGGAGCGACCGAGTTCACGGTGATCCCGTGCCGGCCGAGTTCCTGCGCCATGGTCTGCACGAGGCCGCCGAGGCCGTGCTTCGCGGCGACGTAGGGGGCGGATCCGACCCGCGGCTGATGCTCGTGCACGCTCGTGACGGCGATGATGCGCCCGCCTTCGCCCGCGTCGACCATGCGCCGCGCGGCCGCCTGCATGCCGACGAACGCGCCGTCGAGGTTCAGGCCGACGATCCAGCGCCAGGTCTCGAGGTCGACGTCGAGGAACGGCCCGCCGGTGCCGCCGCCAGCGTTGTTCACGAACACGTCCAGCCCGCCGAGCTCGTCGGCGAGGCCGTCGACGACCCCCGCGACGCGGCCGAGATCCGTCGCGTCGAAGCGGGTCACGGCCGCCCGCCGCCCGCGCGAGCGCACGAGCTCGGCGGTGCGTTCGGCGCCGGCCTCGTCGGAGTACCAGGTGACGCCGACGTCGAGCCCCGCATCGGCGAGGGCGAGGGCGGTGGCGCGGCCGATCCCGGAATCCGATGCGGTGACGATGGCGCGGCGCGGCGCGAAGTCGTACGTAGCCGTCATGTTCCGACGTTACGCCGCCCGCGCCGTCCGCGGGAGGGTGCACGCCGCCGAGTCGCCGTCTTCATCGGGTGCGGATGCCGCGGGCGCTGCGCTGGGTGGACCCGCGGCCCCTCCGCGCACAGCAACGCGCGCAGGGCCCCCGCCCTGCGCGCGTGCCGCGCCGTGCCCCTCGGCGCTCAGTACGCGGCTTGGAACGCCGCCGCGTAGGCCGTCTGCCCGGGCCCGTTCGGGTGGAAGGAGTCGCGGATCCACCCGGCCACGATCTCGGCCTGCGGCTCGATGTAGACCTCTTCGGCCTCGTTCGTGAGCCGGTCGACGCCGTCGACCGACGACCAGAGCGTGATCTTCAGACCGTTGATCCACGAGGTGCTGTTCTTGCACGCCTCGTGACCGGCGAAGCGGGTTTCGAGCGCGGTGGTGACGGCGGGCACGCCGGCGGCGGCGGCGGCCCGGTCGATCGCGTCGTTCAGCTGCACTCCGAGGCGTCGCACCATCTGGCGTTCTGCGCTCGTCAGCAGGAATGTCAGCGCGCTGCAGCTGGACTGCACGCCCGGGTCGGGCACGAGCAGCGGGTAGCCGCCGACGATGAGGCGGTCGTTCGGCGTCGCCGAGCGGATCTCGCGGTAGAGCTGGGTGAGCGGCCCGACGAGGGCCGAGATCTTCGCCGTGAGGGTCGCCTCGCGGTCGGTGCAGTTCGACAGGAAGCAGTCTTTCAGCTCGTTCGCGAAGCCCATGTCGTTGCCGCCGACGGTCACCGTGATGAGGCGGCCCGATCCGGTCGGGATGCTCGCGAGCTGCGCGCGCACCGTCGGCATCGTCGCGCCCGAGCAGGCGATCAGCGAGCGGTTCGTGACGGACGAGCCGAAGATCAGGTTGCCCCACGCGTTCGCCGTGTTGTCGCAGTCGTTGTAGTAGCCGCCGCTGCCGAGGCCCGAGGAGAACGAGTCCCCGAGGGTCACGACGCCGGTCGGCACGGCGGCGCGGGCGGCGTCGGCCGTGAGTGCGTCGGTGCCGGTCGCGGTGCTCGCGGCATCCACCGCGGCCCCGGTCGCCGCCTGCGCAGTGCCTGCGGCATCCGACCCGGTCGCGTTGGCGGCCCCCGCAGGAATCGTGAGCGCGACGATCATCACCGCCCCGACCGCCGCGCCGATCATCCCGAACCGCTTGCTCTGTTTCGCCTTCACCATGGACCCCTTCGTCGCGGCGTCGACTGCTGTTCGGCCGCCGGCGCCCGTGCTCTGACTGACCGAGAACACCCTGACCGTAGCGGGAATCCGTGCTGAGCATGAGCTGGGCGGGCGGTGTGTCGGCCCCCGGACGAGGGGCGCGCGATCGAGGGGGGTTCGGCCTGATCGTCGCGGCAGTGTCGGAGGGGGCCCCTAACGTGGTGATCTTCGGTCGGCGACCGGAGTCATGAGAGGTCACGCACATGTGGAACCCGACCCCCGCATCCGCCCACGTCAACGCCGCCCCGTCCACCCTCGAGCGGCGGCTCGCGGCGTACGCCCGCTCCTCGCGCGAGCGCACCGCAGCGCATCGCTTCGAGACCGACCTCCGCACCCTCGAGACGCGCGTCACGGTGATCGACGCGCGCTTCCGCCGCCTCGCCGAGCGCGACGACACCGCCTATCGCATGTGGCGCGACGACACCGTGGGGCGCATGCAGGCGCTCGCGCGGGCGGCGTCCGCGTACACGGGCGCGGGGCTGTTCGCCGCGGGCGACGGCCGCCGGGTGCACGGGGTGCTGAGCCGGGTCCGGGATGCCGTGGGGCGCCTCGACCGGCGGCACGCCGAATACCTCGCCTCGCTCGCGGCGGCCGATTCGGGCGCCGCCGCGGATGCGGCGCTCGCGGCATCCACCCCCGCACGCGCCGCCGAGCCCGCCGCGCCGGCCGCCCGGCCCGCGGCATCCGCCCCCGCACGCGAAACCGCCCCGCCGGCGATGGGCGGGGCGGTTCCGGTGCCGGTTCAGCGGGCGGTGTAGGCGCCGTCGACGACGTGCTGCGAGCCGGTGATGAAGCTCGCCTCGTCGCTCAGCAGGAACACGACGAGGTTCGCGACCTCTTCGGCGTGCCCGAGTCGGCCGATCGGGTGCAGCGAGACGAGCGCGTCGTACGCCTCTTTCGGCATGCCCTGCAGCAGCGGCGTGTCGATGTAGCCCGGGTGCACGCTGTTGACGCGGATGCCCTGCGCGGCGTAGCCGATCGCGGTGGCCTTCGTCATGCCGGCGACGCCGTGCTTGGCGGTGACGTACGGCACGGCCGTCGCTTCGCCGACGAGGCCGAGGATCGAGGAGGTGTTCACGATCGCCCCGCCGCCGGCTTTCAGCATCGCGGGGATCTCGTAGTGCATGCCGTAGAACACGGAGTGGAGGTTCACGTCCATGAGCTTCAGGTAGCCCTCGATGTCGACGTCGGCGATGAGGCCCTGCGGGCCGCCGATGCCGGCGTTGTTGAACGCGAGGTCGAGGCCGCCGTATTCGCCGACGGCCTTGTCGACGGCCGCCTTCACGTCGTCCGGCTTGCCGACGTCTCCGGCGACGGCGACGGCGTGCCCTCCGCTACCCGTGATCTCGTCGACGACGGACTGCGCCGCGTCGAGGTTCAGGTCGTCGACGACGACGTTGGCGCCCTCGGCGGCGAGTTTCAGGGCGACGGCCTTGCCGATGCCGGATGCCCCGCCGGTGACGAGTGCGGTTTTTCCCGAGAACTTCCCCATGGAAAACGACTCCTAGCCTGGGCCCGCGCACCGCGCGGGCGGTCGGACGGCTGGCCGAGTGGTCAGTCGTTCAGACGCTACGTCGCGAATCTGAGGAAACATTCAGCTTTCGGGGGTGGATGCCCCGGGTCGCGGCTCCGGGCCGGCGTCGCCCGATGCCCCGCCCGATGCCTCGCCCGATGCCCCGCCCGCCTCGTGCAGCAGCCGGAACTCGTGGCGCCCGAGCAGCGCGAGCAGCCACGACGCCGGCGGCCCGAACGCCGCCCGCCCGGCCCGGGAATCGAACTCCGAGATGCCGTCGATGACGTGCTCCTCGCCATGCCGGAGCACGCGGCATCCACCCGCGGCGACGATGTTGCGGTACCAGTCGACCTCGGGCCCGTAGGTGAGCTCGGCGACGAAGCCCTCGGGCACGCGCGCGAGGATGACGGGCGTCTCGTAGCGGCGGCCGCTCTTCCGCCCCGAGTGGATGATGAGCGAGAACGGGCCCCGCCCGCGCCGCGCAGCGCGCATCGTGATCGGGTTCAGGGTGCGCGAGAGCACCCGGAGGAAGCCGTCTCCGAACCCGCCCATGCGGGAAGGCTATCCCTCGCGGCCGGCCGCTGCCACGGGGGTGGGCTCGGTCGGCGGGCGCGAGGCTCGGCGGCGGCGCCCCTCGGCATCCACTCCGATGAGCCGACGGGTCTTGCGACGCTCGACGAGGATCATCGTCACCCCCGTCGCCCAGATCAGCGCCTGCGTCGCGAACGCCCAGCGGAACGCCTCCGGCGAGTAGGTGGCCGGCGTGCCGGCGCCCTGCACATCCATCGCGATGCCGATGAAGAGGATCGCGATGAGCCCGGCGAGGAAGCCGCCGACGTTCACGATGCCGGTCGCCGTGCTGAGGCGGGCGGCGGGGTTGTAGGCGCGGGCGTGGTCGAAGGCGACCATGGATGCCGGGCCGCCGGTGCTGAGCGCGAACGCGAGGACGAAGAACATCCACACGGGCACCTGCCCCGGCCACAGCACCACCGCACCCCACGCGACGACCTGCAGGCCGACCGACGGCAGCACGAGCAGCGTCGAGCGGCGCATCGGATGCCTGGCCGACACGGCACCGAGCACGGGCCCCGAGAGGAGCCCGAACAGCACGTACACGGTGAACACGAGCGAGGCCGTCGCCGGTGCCAGGCCCTCGCCGACGGTGAGGAACGGGAAGCCCCACAGCAGCATGAACGCGGTGCCGGCGAAGGGCGGCGTGAAGTGCGACCAGAACGCCAGCCGCGTCGCCGGATGGGCCCACGAGTCGCGGAAGCCCCCGCGCAGAGCCGCCGCCGAGATGCGGGTCGGCGCGGCATCCGCACCCGGCGGATGATTGCGGATGACCGCGAGCGTGAGCACCCCGAACAGGCCGACGAGGCCGGCGAGCGAACCGAACGCGACGCTCCACTCGGTCGCATGCAGCAGGGCCGCGAGCGGCAGCACCGACACCAGCTGGCCGAGCTGGCCGAAGATGCCGGTCAGCTGCACGAGCACCGGCGCCTGCCGCGGCGGGAACCACACTGCGATCAGCCTGAGCACGCTCGGGAACACCGCCGCATCGCCCGCGCCGAGCAGCACGCGCGCGGTGATCGCCGAACCGACGTCGGGCGCGAACGCGAGCAGCAGCTGCCCGGCGGCCATGACGAATATGCCGACCGTGATGAGCGGGCGGGCGCCGAAGCGATCGAGCAGCACCCCGACCGGGATCTGCATGCCGCCGTAGATCGCGAGCTGGATGACGGCGAACATCGACAGGGTGGATGCGTCGGCCTCGAAGCGGGTCGCCGCATCGACGCCGACCGCCGACAGCGAGGTGCGGTTCGTGATCGACAGCACGTAGGCGAGCACGCCGACGCCCCACACGGCCCAAGGGCGCCAGGCGGTGGATGCGGTCGTCACGGTACCTCGGAAGATCAGGGGATGCAGGGGGTGCGGCACGCCGGCGGGCCTTGAGACAGGGTAACCCGCCCGGGCGGCACCCGAACGCGGACCCCGGCGGCGGCGGGGCGCTGCGGCATCCACCCCGCCGCCGCGAACCCTACCCGGCCCGCACCGGCCGGGGCACGGCGATGAGGGCGATCGCGCCGAGCAGCACGAACACGGCGCCGACGCCGGCGGCGAACAGGGCGACGCCGAACGAGACCATCGAGGTGTACAGCGAGGATCGCAGCGATGCCGCCTGGGCAACGGTGTCGCGGATGGGGTCATCGCGTTCGAGTTCGGCGTAGGTCTTGCCGTCGGCCATCGCCAGGGCATCCTCGGTGATGAGGTGCGCCTGCGCGGCGGCGCTCAGCGGGTCGGCGACGTCGCTGCCCTGCAGGAACGCGGCCTCGTCCGAGACGGTCACGTTCTCGGCCCGCAGCTGCGCGCTGACGCCGAGCCAGGCGGCGCCGCCGGCGATGAGGAACAGCGCGCCGATCACGATGACGACGACGGCGAGGATGCGGGCGGCGCGGCGGCGGCCGGAGGACAGCTCGGGCGAGGCCGGCGAGGCGGACCCGAATGCGGCGGACATGGCGGGCGTGGCGGGCGTGGCGGGCATGGCGGGCGTGGCGGCGGATGAGTCGGTCATGCGTTCCCCTTGTGCGGATCGACGGATGATCGATCGGCGGATCGATCGCGGGGCACGCTACCGGTACCGCCCCCGTTCGGGGGCCACACCGCGCCCGCGGAAACACGCCCGTCATCGCCCGTGCATCCGCCGTCGCCCGGAACGGCGGGCCGCGGCGCACCGCCGACGTATGTGACGCCGGATGACACGGCGGGCTCGGCGGCGAGGGGGCGGCGTGTTCGCCATCGGTTCCGTTCGGCGGTGCCGGTGGATGCCCGGCGCACCGCCCCTCAGCTCGCGGCAGATGCGGCTGCGGCCGGGGCTGCCGCGTCGGCGACCTCGAGCGAGGCGATCCCGGGCAGCGGTTCCGGCATCCGCAACGGCCGGCCCGGTGCGGGCGTGATGCGGCCGGCGATGCGCGCCGGCGTCGGCCCGATCGCTAGGGGAACCCCGTGCCAGGTGCAGAAGCCGATGAGGGCGAACAGCAGCGACTCCTTCGCGCCCGGGTCGATGCCGAGTTCCGCCGTCGACCGGGTGCGGATGCCCCGGCGCGCCGCATGCGCCGCGATCCGCTCCATGAGCACCGGGTTGCGCGCACCCCCGCCGGAGCACAGCAGCTCGGTGGCACTCGCACCGCCCGCGCCGCCCGGCCCGCCCGCGGACTCCTCGCCCTGCCCGTCCGTGCGCCCCCACCCGCGTCCTCGCGTGCGCTCGCCCTGCCCGCACGCCCTACTTCCGCGCCGCCATGTCGGAGATCGCCACGGATTCGGATGGAATCGGCGGCATCCATCCGATTCGGTGGCGATCTCCGAATCCGTGGCGGTGCCTCGCCGGGTTCGACGGCGGTCGCGCTCGCGCCCGCGTCGCCCACGCCCGGGCGCGCGGCCGCGACGGCGTCGACGACGGTGCGCGCCGTGAGCTCGGTGAGCGTCGCGGCGAGGTCGGCGGTCGGCACCTCGGTCAGGGCGCCGTGCGCGGCGGCGACCGCGGCATCCACTACGGCGAGGTCGAAGGTCTCCCGCCCGGTCGTCTTCGGCGGCGCCGCCGCGAAATACGGATGCGCGAGCAGTGCACCGAGCAGTTCCTCGTCGATGCGCCCGGCCGCCGCGAACCGCCCGTCGACATCATACGGAAGGCCCGCCGCCCGCCCGACGGCCGCATCGATGAGCCCGTTGCCGGGGCCGGTGTCGAAGGCGAGCACGCCGCCTGCGGCATCCACGATCTGCACGTTCGCGATGCCGCCGAGGTTCACCGTCGCGACCGGCCGCCCCGCCGCCCGCGCGAGCGGGGCCAGCCACAACCGGTCGAACACGCCCATCAGCGGCGCCCCTTCGCCGCCGGCGGCGATATCGGCCGCCCGCACATGCGAGACCACCGGCAGCCCGGTGCGTTCGGCGATCCACGCCGGCTCGCCGAGCTGCAGCGTGCCGCGCGCCCGGCTGCCGCGCCGGCCGTCGGGCTCGGCCCAGTGGAACACCGTCTGCCCGTGCGACACGACGAGCTCCGCCGGCGCCTCGGCGAGCACTTCGGCCGCGGCCGCCGCGAACGCCCGCCCGAGTCGCGTGTCGAGGCGGCACCAGGCGCCGGCATCCATCGGCAGCCCTGCGGCCGCCTGCAGGATGTCGCGCCGGAGCCCCGGCTCCCACGCGACCTCGCGGGTCGCGACGGGCGTGAGCTCGAGCACGATTCCGGGTGTGGATGCCGCGGCGCGCGCTCCGGCGGCGGCGACGCGTTCGGGGTCGCCGGCTTCGGGGTCGCGCCTTCGGTCGGTGACGGCTGCGAGGTCGTATGCGGCGGTGGATGCCCTGGCGCGCGCCTCGGGGTCGGCGACGCGTTCGGGATCGCGTCCATCGCGGCGTGCGGGTCGTGCGGCGTCGTCGGATGCGGTGACACCCGGTGACGGGTGACGCACGGCGAACTCGACGACGGCGACGTCGATCGCATCCGCCGACGTCCCGGACTGCAGCGAGAGCACCCTCATTCGCCGAACCCTTCCGCGAGCATCCCCGCTGCCGTCTCGGCCGCGAGGCGGCTGGCCGCCCGCACGTGCAGCACCGGAATCAGCGGTGGATCACCGGCGGGCACTCCGAGGTCGACGGCGACGGCATCCGGGCGCACCGCCGCGACCGCCGCGAGGGCGGCACGCTGCGCCGGGTCGGCGAGCCGGTCCACGACGACGACCGGCGCGCCCGCCGCATCCCGGGCGGCAACGGCGGCCCCGCCCGCATCCGAGGCGCGAACGAGCGCCCCGCCCTCGGCGATCAGGCGCGGAACCGTCTCCGCCCGGGCATCCACCGCGATGGTCGGTGCCGGCCGCACGTCGATCACCGTGCGGGGTGCAGGCACCGCCGGCGCCCGCCCGTCGGCGCTCGCCGCCGCCCGCGCGACGCCCGCCCACGGTTCGTCGCCCGCCCCTGCTGCGTCGCCCGCCCCGGCATCCGCCCGCGCTCCGGGTGCGGGCTCCACCCCGCCCGCACCCCGCAGGAGTGCCGGTTTCCCGTCGGAGTGCCGGGAGGTCGGCACTCCCGCGGGAGGTCGGCACTCCTGGGTCGGGCGGGGCGCCGTACCGCCGGTGGGCTCGCCCCCGAGAAGTGCCGGTTTCCCGTCGGAGTGCCGGGAAGTCGGTACTCCCGCGGGAGATCGGCACTCCTGGCTCGGGCGGGGCGCCGCGCCGTCGGTGGGCTCGCCCCCGAGAAGTGCCGGTTTCCCGTCGGAGTGCCGGGAGGTCGGCACTCCCGCGGGAGATCGGCACTCCTGGCTCGGGCGGGGCGCCGCGCCGTCGGTGGGCTCGCCATCTAGGAGTGCCGATTTCCCGTCGGAGTGCCGGGAAGTCGGTACTCCCGCGGGAGGTCGGCACTCCGAACTCGGGCGGGGCGCCGCCCCTCGATCGCCGCCGAAGCGCTCCGCGAGTGCGGCGACACGGTCGGCGGCGCGCTCGACGAGCGCGCGCGGCAGGGTGCCGTCTTCCAGGGCGGCGACCACGGCATCCCGGACCTCGAGGAAATCCGCCTCGTCGGGCGCAACCATGCCCCCGGGCCCGCCGCCGAGCCCCGGGTTCCCGATGCACAGCAGATCGCAGCCGGCCAGCAGCGCCCGCACGGCGGCGCCGCCCGCCCCGTACCGGGAGCGCACGGCGGCCATGTCGAGCGCGTCGCTGACGATCACCCCGTCGAAGCCGAGGGTGCGCAGTTCGGCGAGGGCGCGCGGATTCAGCGTCGCGGGTTCCTCGCCCCAGTCGGGCACGACGAGGTGGCCGGTCATGATCGCCGGCGCCCCGGCATCCACCGCGGCACGGAACGGCAGCAGGTGGTCGGCGAGCCGCCCGCCCGCGACGGGCAGCCCGAGGTGCGAGTCGGTGACGGTGTCGCCGTGGCCGGGGAAGTGCTTGACGCAGGGGGCGACGCCGGCGTCGAGGAATCCGCGCACGGCGGCGGCGACGTGCCGGGCGACGAGTTCGGGGTCGGCGCCGAAGGCGCGCGGGCCGATGACGGGGTTCAGCGGGTTCGTGTTGACGTCGGCGACGGGGGCGGCGACGACGTTGGCGCCGATGGATGCCGCCCGCCGCCCGAGTTCGCGCGCGACGGACCGGGTGAGCTCCGGGTCGTCGACGGTGCCGAGCTGCAGGGCTCCGGGCAGGGTGGATCCGCCGTCCGCTTCGAGGCGGGTGACGTTGCCGCCCTCTTCGTCGATCCCGATGAGCAGTGGATGCCGGTGCGCCCCGCCCCGCCCCGCCCGCGCCCGCCGCGCGCGCTCCACTCCGTTCCGGGGGTCGAATCCTGCCACGTTCCCGGGCGGTTCCGCCCGAATGTGGCAGGATCCGACCCCCGGAAGCTTCGATGCCGGCCGGACCCCGGTCGCCCCCTTCGTCGGCGGGCAGGGTCCGGCCGGCGTCCGGGAGGTTGTGCCCGAAGAGCACGACTCCCGCCAGACCGCGAGCCCCCTCGCGGCCGAGCCAGGCGGGCATGCCGGGTCGGTCGAGGCCGCGCCCCGGCATCCACTCGTGAGCCGCGGCACCGCTCCCGCCGGCACCGCGGCCGGCACCGCTCCCGTCGGCGCCGCGGCCGGCACCGCTCCCGCCGGCACCGCTCCGGCCGGCACCGCGCCCGCCGGCACCGCTCCCGCCGGCACCGCGCCGGCCGGCACCGCGCCCGCCGACACCGCGCCCTCCGCCGGCATCGCGCCCCGGCATCCACACCCCGAGCACGCCCGGCCAGAGCACGCGGTTCGCGAGCTCGAGATCGGCCCGGCTCATCCCTTCACGGCCCCGGCGACGAGGCCGCTCGACAGGCGGCGCTGCACGATGACGAAGAAGATCATCACGGGCACGGTGATGAGCGTGGAGGCGGCCATGATGTAGCCCCATTCGTTGCTGTGCTCGCCGAAGAACTGCTTCAGGCCGATGGCGACGGTGTAGTTCTCGGTGGCGCCGCCGAGCAGCGTCATGGCGAAGATGAACTCGTTCCAGGCGGTGATGAAGGAGAACACGGAGGTCGCCACGAGCCCGGGCATGACGAGCGGCAGCAGCACCGAGCGGAACATGCGGCTCCAGCTTGCTCCGTCGAGGTAGGCGGCTTCTTCGAGTTCGACGGGCACGGCGGCGACGAAGCCGCGCAGCATCCAGATGCCGAACGGCAGCGAGAGGGCGACGTAGACGATCATGAGCCCGAGCAGCGTGTTCAGCAGTTGCAGGTCGCGCACTTGCACGAACAGGGGGATGACGAGCGCTTCGAGCGGCACCATCTGCACGACGAGGATCATGAGGAGGATCGTGGTGCGGAAGCTGAAGCGGAAGCGTGCGACGGCGACCGAGGCGAGCAGGGCGAGCACGGCGGAGGCGAGCACGACGACGACGGCGACGAGCGCGGAGTTCCTGAGGAACAGGCCGAAGCCGCCGTCGGTGATGACGTATGCCAAGTTCGCGAGCGACCATTCGCGGGGCAGCAGCGTCTGCCCGCCGCGGCCGGCCTGTGCGTCGAACGCGCTCGAGAGCATCCAGAACGCGGGGAACAGGGTGAAGGCCAGCAGCAGCACGACGAGCACGGCCTTGCCGGCCGCGGTGCGCGTCTTGCGGGCCGAACGGCGCGGCCGGGCACGGGGCGTGCGAACGGTTCGGGGGCTCGGGGCATCCACCCCCGAGTGGATGCCCTCGCGCACGGTCACAGCTCCTCCTCCTTCAGCATGGTGCGCACGTAGACGACCGTGATCGCCAGCAGCACGAGGGTCAGCAGCACCGCGATCGCCGAGCCGAAGCCGTACCGGTTCTGCCCGAACGATTCGACGTAGGACCAGACGCCGAGGTTCAGTGCTTCGCGGTTCGTGCCGGCGCCGCCGGGCATGAGGTAGACCTGCGCGAAGATCTTGAAGTCCCAGATGGTCGACAGGATGATGACGACCGCGAACACCTGCCGCAGGTTCGGCACGATCACCTGGAAGAAGCGCCGCCAGGGGCCGGCACCGTCGACCTCGGCGGCCTCCAGCATCTCCTTCGGCACGCCGAGGAGGCCGGCGAGCACGGTGATCGCGACGAACGGGAACCCGTGGTGGATGATGTTCAGCAGCACGATCGCGTAGAAGGTGTAGCGGTCGGTGAACCAGTTCACGGGAGCGTCCTGCAGCCCGAGGGCCTGCAGCGTCTGGTTGAAGACGCCGCGGTCGGCGTCGAAGATCCACACCCACACGTAGGTGCCGGTCACGGCCGGCATCGCCCAGGCGATCATGATGGCGCTGCCGACGATGGTGCGCCAGAACGGGCCGAGGGAGGCCATGAGCACTGCGACGGCGGTGCCGAACGCGACGGTGCCGGCGACCGAGATCACGGCGAAGACGACGGTGTTCGGCAGCACCACCGTCCAGAGTTCGGGGGTGGTGAAGACCTCGACGTAGTTGTCGACGCCGTTCCAGTTGGGTTCGCCCGAGACGATCTCGCGCAGGCCGTAGTCCTGCAGCGAGAAGAGGAAGACGCGCACGAGCGGCCACAGCATGAGCACGGCCAGCACGATGAGCGCCGGTGCGAGCAGCAGCCAGGGGCGGGCGAGCGCGAGGCGGCGGCGCTTCCGCGGCAGAACCGGGCCGCCGGCCGCGCGGGCCCCCGAGGGGGTCTCCGGCGCGACCGGCGGCAGCTGGATCGTCGACACGTGCTACTTCTCGTTGAGGATGGAGTCCATCTCCTTCGCGGCATCCTGCATCGCCTGTTCGACGCTCTTCTGCCCGGAGAGGATGGCCTGGATGGCGGTGTTGGTGGTCTTCTTCGCCTGCACGGCACCGAACTGCGGGGTGACGGGGACGGATGCGCCGCCGTCGACCATCTGCTTCGCGAACGGCTGGACGAGCGGGTCGTCGCTGGCGATGGCCGCGTCCAGCAGCGAGGTCTGGCCGGGGAAGTAGCCCGACTGACCGCCCCACTTCTCGGCGAACTCGCCCGTGGTCATGAGCTTGATGAACGCCCAGGCGAGGTCCTTGTTCTCTGCCGTCTCGAACATGGACAGGTGCGAGCCGCCGAGCACGGACGGGGCGATGCCGCCGGTCTCGCCGGGGATGGTCGCCGCGGCGATCTTGCCCTCGAGCTCGGGGGCCTGCTCGACGATCGTCGCCGGGGTCCAGGATCCCTGCAGCGCCATGGCGACGTTGCCCTGCACGAAGTTGTCGAGCACGTCGGTCTCCTTCCACGTGGTCGCGCCCGCCGAGGAGAAGCCGTGCTCGGTGGCCAGGCCCGTGTAGAACGAGATCCCCTTCTGCGATTCGGGGCTCGCCAGGCCCGAGACCCACTCGTCGCCGTCCTGGGCGGCGACCTCGCCGCCGGCGCCCCACACCCAGGGGTAGACGCCGAACTCGGCGTCGCCGGGCACGGCGAAGGCCATCATCTCGGGGTGGGCGGCCTTGATGGCGTTGCCGGCGTCGACGATCTCCTGCCAGTTCGTGGGGGCCTTCAGGCCGAGCTCCTCGAAGATGTCGGCGCGGTAGACGAGGGCGCGCACGCCCGCGTACCAGGGCATGCCGTAGAGCTGTTCGTCGTAGGTGCCGGCTTCGACGAGGCCCTCGACGAGGTCGCTGCCGAGGTCGTCGGCTTCCACGTAATCGTCGATGGGGGCGAGCGCGCCGGCGTCGGCGAACTCGGTGGTCCACGTCGTGCCGGTCTCGGCGACGTCGGGGGTGGTGCCGCCGGCGATGGAGGTGACGAAGCGGTCGTGGGCGTCGGCCCACTGCACGAACTCGACGTTGAGCTCGGCGCCGGTCTCCTCGGTGAAGGCTTCGCCGACCTCGTCGAAGAATGCCGTCGCGTCGGGGTTCGTGCCCTCCATGATCCAGACGTCGAGCGTCTGGCCTTCGGCGTCGGTGCCGCCGTTCTTGTCGTCGCCGCCCCCGTTGGAGCAGCCGGCGAGCCCGAGCACGGCGGCGGTGCCGAGTGCGGCGAGCGTGAGCAAGCGCTTCTGCATGATCTGGACTCCCTTGTGCCACCGGCGGTGGTGCAGGCCCGCCGGATCCCGTGTGTTTGAAAGTAGTATTCGGCAGGTCGCCGCCGAGTGCAAGGAATTTCCAGAATTGTGCGGCATCCGCAACGCGCGTGTCACGCGTGCGGCAATAGAGCGTTCCGTCAATAGTTACGAAACGGGCTATTGTGGATGGATGACCGTCGCCGCTCCGAGTCTCATCCGCACCGCCCGTCTCGCCTCGCATCTGACGCAGGTGCAGTTGGCCGAACGTGCGGGAATCACGCAGAGCGTCGTCAGCGCCTACGAGCGCGGTCGCCGCGACCCGAGCCTCGACACGCTGCAGAAGCTCGTCGCGGCCGCAGGCCAGCGTCTCGACGTCTCGCTCGTGCCGCTCCGGGATGCCCCGAGCCTCGGCCTCGTGCGTGAGCACGCGCGCGAGCTCATCGACGGCATCGAGCTGCGGGGCGGCCGAAACGTCCGCGTCTTCGGCAGCGTCGCCCGCGGCGAGGCGGGCGAGGATTCCGATATCGACCTGTTGGTCGACATCGACCCGAGCGTCTCGCTCTTCGACCTTGCCGACATGCAGACCTTCGCCGAAGGTCTCCTCGGGTACCCGGTCGACGTCATCCCGTCGAGCGGGCTCAAAGACGACGCCGCGCCAGGCATCCACGCCGAAGCGGTCGCCCTGTGATCCGCCCGCTGCCGAATCGACTGCTCGACATCGAGGTCGCCTGCGCTGCGATCGCCGAGCACATGCGCCGTGCGGATGAGGCTCCGGAAGACCTCGTCTTCGACGCCGTCCGCATTCGCCTCGTCGAGATCGGCGAGGCCGTCAAGGACATCCCGCCGGAGGTGCTCGTCGGCGAGCCGACGATTCCGTGGGGTGAGATCGCGCGCATGCGCGACCACTTGACGCACCGCTACTTCGACACGGTGCACGCCCTCGTCATGAACACGGCACGCACCGACATCCCGCGTCTTGCCGCCGCGGTGCAGCGTCTCCGGCAGTCGGGACGATAGCCGCGGCCTCACCCCAGCCGGTGCTCCTGCACGGCGTCGTAGGTGCGGCGCAGCAGTTCGCTCGCGCGGTCGAAGTCGCCCTGCAGGAGGCGGACGACGACGAAGTCGACGACGGCCATCTGTGCGAGGCGGCTGGCCATCGCGCCGGTGCGGTAGCGGGATTCGCGGGCGCTCGTGGTGAGGACGTGGTCGGCGGCGGCGCCGAGCGGCGAGTCGGGGTAGTTCGTGATCGCGACCGTGGTCGCGCCGCGCGAGCGGGCGAGGTCGAGCATCTGGTTGGTCTCGACGGTGAGCCCGGAGTCCGAGATGCCGATCGCGACCGAGCCGGGCCCGGTGAGCGCGAAGGAGGTGAGGGCGAGGTGCGCGTCGGCCCAGCTGAAGGCGACGATGCCGATGCGGTGCAGTTTCAGCTGCAGGTCGGCGGCGGTGAGCCCGCTGGAGCCGGCGCCGTAGATGTCGATGCGGGGGGCGGTGCGGAGGGCGGCGACGACGGCGTCGAGGGCGCCCAGGTCGAGGGCGCGGGCGGTCTCCTCGATCGCGCGCGCCTCCTGGTAGGCGACTTTGGCGACGACGTCGGCGGCCGAGTCGTCCGGGTCGATCTCGGCGTCGGCGACGCGGAAGAGTTCGCGTGCGGCCTCCTCGCGGCTGTTGGCGGCGGCGATCGCGATGCGGAACTCCTTGTATCCGGCGAAGCCGGCCGCCCGGCAGAAGCGGGCGACGCTCGCCTGCGAGGTGTCGCAGCGTTCGGCGAGCTGGGTGATCGTCGAGTCGACGACGATCTGCGGATCGTCCATGACGATCTCGGCGATGTGCCGTTCGGACTTGCTGAGGCCGGGCATCCGCTGGCGCAGGGCGACGAACACGTCGGTCATGCGCGGGACCGGAGGGTCGTTGAGGCATCCATATGAAAAAAATATCCGAAACGCTTCGCCAACCGCGACACTTTTGTACATACTGGCGGGGAACGTGCTCACGATGCGAAGGATCGAGCCGCATGGCCGCGACCACTCCCACTCCTGAAGACCCCGCGGACGCGGGGGTGCCGCCCACCGAGCGGCGCCTTGCGGCATCCGCGCGCCTCGATGAGCTCGGCAGCCTCGGCGTGCTCCGCCTCCTGAACGCCGAAGACCGGGTCGCGGTGGATGCCGTGGGCGCCGTGCTCCCGGCCCTCGCCGAACTGGTCGACGTCGCGGCCGAGCGTATGCGGCGCGGAGGCGCCGTGCACTACTTCGGCGCCGGCACCTCCGGCCGGCTCGCGGTGCTCGATGCCGCCGAGCTGCTGCCGACGTTCAACCTCGAACCCGGCCGCATCGTCGCGCACATCGCCGGCGGCGACGACGCCATCCAGAGCGCCGTCGAAGACGCCGAGGACTCGACCGAAGCCGGCGCCGCCGCTGCTTCCGGGCTCGGAGCGGCCGACGTGGCGATCGGCCTGGCCGCCAGCGGCAACACGCCCTACGTCGGTGCTGCGCTCGCCGCGGCGCGGGCCGCCGGCGCCTGCACGGTGCTGATCTCGAGCAACCCGCACGCCGCATTCGCCGGCGAGGTGGACGTGAATCTCGTGCTCGATACGGGCGCCGAGGTCGTCACCGGTTCGACCCGGCTGAAGGCCGCGACCGCCCAGAAACTCGTGCTGAACGGCTTCTCCACCGCGCTCATGGTCGCCCTCGGCCGCACCTGGTCGAACCTCATGGTCTCGGTCGTCGCCACCAACGCGAAGCTCCGCGACCGCACCGTGCGCATCCTCCGCGAGGCGACCGGGCTCGACGAGGCCGCTGCGAAGGACCTCCTCGACGCGGCCGACGGCGAGCTGAAGACCGCCGTCGTCGCCCACCTGACGGCCTCGGGTGCGGATGCCGCACGCGCCCTCCTCGCCGGCTCCGCCGGATCGGTGCGCGATGCGCTGCGCACCGCGGGGGAGCGCTCGTGACCGAACGCGCCGGTGCGCTGCTCGCGATCGACATCGGTGGCACCGGTTCGCGCGCACGCCTCGTCCGCCCCGGCGGCGAGCCCGCCGAGTTCGCCGGCCCGCGGCCCGCCGTCGAGGCGCACGGCACGACCGTTCCCGAGGTCGTCGCCGCGCTCATCGACCGCGCCCTCGCCGCCCTCGCAGGCGCGCCGGCCGACACCGAGAGCGCACCGGCCGGTACCGAGAGCGCGCAGACCGACCTCGCAGGCGCGCCGGCCGGCCGACCGCGCATCGCCGCCGTCGGCATCGGCTCGACGGGGGTGCCCTCGCTCGTCGCCGATCCGGGTGCGCTCGCGGCATCCCTCGCCGAACGGGCCGGCGCGCCCGTCGCGCTCGCCGCCGACGCGGTCACGGCCCACCTGGGCGCCCTCGGCGGCGCCCCGGGCATCGTGGTCGCCGCCGGCACCGGCGTCGTCGTCCTCGGCACCGATCTCGCCGAGCAGTGGGTGCGCGTCGACGGCTGGGGGCACCTGCTGGGCGACCGGGGCGGGGGAGCCCGCATCGGCATGGCCGGCCTGCGGGCGGCGATGCGCGCTTTCGACGGGGTGGATGCCGCGGGCCTCGCCCTGCTGGCCGCAGCCCGCGCCCACTTCGGGGAGCCCGAGGCCTGGCCGGCGCTCCTCTACCCGCGCGCCGATCGCGCCGGCCTGCTGGCCGCCTTCACCGCCGACGTCGCACGCGTCGCAGACGCCGGCGATGCGTGCGCCGCCGCGATCCTCGCCGATGCCGGCGCCGAACTCGCCGCGAGCGCGGGCGCCGCGGCGCGCCCCGGCATCCACCCCCGCGTCGCGCTCACCGGCGGCATCGCGGCGATCCCGCAGGTATGCGCCGCATTCGACGTGTCCCTGCCCGCGCGCCTCACCCGAGTCGCCGCAGCCGGCGACCCGCTCGACGGCGCCCTCGAACTCGCCCGCCGCACCGCCGCCGGTTCGATCGCCGCCCGCCCCGCCCTCGTCTGGGCGGCGGGGTAGCGCGCACCGCCGCCCCGGCCCCGACCGGCGAGAGGTGAGCAATCATCGTGAATGTGCCAGACTCGGCCGTATGGGGGAGAACACGAATACAGGCACGCCCGCTGGCTGGTACGACGACGGCAGCGGCCGTCAGCGGTACTGGGACGGCGCGCAGTGGACGGATCGCTTCGCCGATGCCGGGGCGCCGGTTCCGCCGTACGCGCCGCCGAGCACGGGGCGGTCGGGGGACTCGGGTCCGAAATGGAACGTCCTCGCATTCGTCGCGCTCGGGTTCGCGGTCGTCGGCTTCATCTTCGCCTGCATGCCCGGTGCGCTCATCGTCGGGTGGGTTCTGCTGCCGGTCGCGTTCATCCTCGCGATCGTCGCATTCTTCCTGAAGGGGAAGAAGTGGCCCGCGATCGTCGCGCTCATCCTCGCCGTCGTCGGGACCATCGTCGGCTTCATCGTGTTCGTCTCGTCCGCCGCATCGTCGTTCGACGATTCCTTCGGGGGAGGCGACGTCACCGTGACCCCGCCGGCGAGCGCACATGAGACGCACGACGCCGAAGACGGATCGTCGGCCCAGGCCGGGACGCGCGACAATCCGGTCCCGCTCGGTGCGACCATCAGCGGTGACGACTACGACGTCGTCGTCAACGGGGTGGATCGGAGCCGCAGCGACGAGATCGTCGCCGAGAACACGTTCAACGAAGAGCCGGCCGAAGGCAGCCGGTACGTGCTCGTGAACCTGACCGTGACGTACACCGGCGATGAATCCGGGAGCACCTCCAGTGTGCGCGTGAGGTACGCCACCGGTGCCGGGAACGTGATCGACGAGGAGATCTTCATGACCTTCGGGGGCGAGCTGGAGCCCCAGGACCTGCTGCCCGGCGGCGGCGCCACCGGCGATATGGCCTTCCTCGTGCCCGTCGACGATGACGGCGGACTCGTGATGATCCGCCCCGGGTTCCTGGCCGACGACGTCTTCGTCGCCACCGAGTAGCGCCTACCGCGCCTCCGCGACGAACGCCGCCACCCTCGACGCGAGCGAGGCGCCGACCTCGGCGGGGGCGCGCTTCCGCCCGGCGACGTCGAAGGAGTGGCCGCCGCCCGGCATCCACTCGAGGCGAGCCGTCGGCATCTTGGCGACGACGGCGTCGAGATCGGCGTTCGGCGTCGCGAACGGGTCCTTCGTGCCCTGCAGGAAGAGGGTCGGCACGTGCACCTCGGGCAGGTGCTCGGTGCGCATGCGCTCGGGTTCGCCCGGTGGATGCAGGGGGTAGCCGATGAGGATGAGGCCGGCCGCCGGCATGCCGTCCGCGACGGCCATCGAGGCCATGCGCCCGCCGAACGATTTGCCGCCGGCCCAGATAGGGGATCCGCCGGCGAGCTCGCCCGCGGCATCCACCGCGGCACGCCACGTCGCGATCGCGGCCGGCGCCCGGTCGGGGAACCTGCGGCCCGCCTCGCGGTACGGGAAGTCGAAGCGGAGGGTCGCGATGCCGAGCCCGGCGAGGGCCTCCGACAGGCCGAGCATGAAGGGGTGGTCGCGGCCGGCTCCCGCGCCGGGCGCGAGCACGAGCAGGGCCGAGGCCTCGCCCGCGGTGGATGCCGCGGCGCCCGCCCCGGCCGGCGTGAACGACGCCGGCACGCTGCCGTCGCCGACGGGGATGCGAAGCGGTTCCATGCTTCCGATTCTGCCGTGGAAGCCGCCCCTCGCGCACGGTCCGCGCGTAGGCTGGCGCCATGGTCATGGGGGATGTGGAGAAGGCCGCGCTGCTCGCCGCCGACGCCGAAACGCTGCTCGCCTCGCGCCCGTACGTCGAGGGGCGGGTCGCGCCGGCGCGCCTGTTCGGCGGTGCGAGCGTGCGCGTCATGCTGCTCGCCTTCGATGCGGGGCAGGTGATGAGCGAGCACCGGGTGACGGTGCCGATCCTCGTCCAGCCCGTCGAGGGGCGGGTCACGGTCGAGGTCGCCGGCGACGAGCCGGCCGCCCACGAGCTCGGCGCCGGCGGCATCCTGTACGTGCCGGCGGACCTGCCGCACACGGTCGTCGCGACCGAACGGGCGCGCGTCATGGTGACGATGTGCGGACCCATCCCGCACGCCGCCGACCGCGTCGAGGGCTGACCGGCCGCCGACCGCACGCCGATCTCACGCCGACCGCACGCCGATCGCACGTCACGATCCGGACACGCTCCGTCACGCGAATCGTCCGCACAGCAACGTGCCGGTAGTCTCGAAGGGTCCAGCCCGGGTGTTCCCGGGTCGCTACCCGCTCCGGCGAGTACGCCGAGTCCGTGTGGCGGCAGGCCGGCTCTTCCACTTCAATACCGTTTTCACCGCCGGCATGGCCGAGTCCCTCGGTCCGTTCGCCGCCCGCACCCAACGCCGGGGCAGCGGGAGCGAGCTCCCGGCATCCATCTTCGGGCATGCGATCCACATCGCGTCCGCCCGTCGAGCCGCACGACGCGAGTCGCGCGGAACGCATCATCGCGGCAGGCGCCGCGGATGCCGCGCAGGCCCATTGGGGGCAGGCGCAATGCGCCGCCAGGCGGCGCAGACGAATACAGAAGGAACAGATATGGCAACCGGAACCGTCAAGTGGTTCAACGCCGACAAGGGCTTCGGCTTCATCGCCCCCGACGACGGCTCCGCCGACGTGTTCGCGCACTTCAGCGCGATCACCGGCAGCGGCTACCGCTCGCTCGAAGAGAACCAGAAGGTCGAGTTCGAGGTCGCCCGCGGCCCCAAGGGGCTGCAGGCCGAGAACATCCGCGTGCTCTGACGTACGCGTGAGTCGCAGGGGTCCGGTTCGCCGGGCCCCTGTTCGCGTCTCCGGGTGCGGATGCCGGGCCGCACCGCCGGCTGCGGCGAGTGGATGCCGGCTCGCACCCGCCCCGCGGCACCCCGCGGCATCCCCCGAACGGGGGCGCGCGAAGGCGCCTCGTGAAAGGATATACAGGCCGTCCGATGAGGGGCGGTCTATCCGAGGGAAGGACACAACGTGGCGCGCATCGTCATCATCGGGGGCACCGGCTATTCAGGGGGACACATCCTGCGGGAGGCCGTCAAGCGCGGCCACGACGTCACGTCGGTGAGCCGCTCCCTGCCGCAGGACCCGGTCGACGGTGCGGTCTACGAGATCGGCTCGATCACCGACGCGGCCGACCGCGCCCGCGCCCTCCGCGACGCCGACGACGTCATCGTTGCGATCTCGCCCCGCGGCGACATGACCGATGCGGTGCGCCCGGCGATCGCGGCGTTCTCGAAGGAGGCCGCCGAGGCCGGCGTGCGATTCGGCGTCATCGGGGGCGCGGGGTCCTCGTTCGTGGCCGAGGGCGGGCCGCTGCTGAAAGACACCCCCGAGTTCCCCGATGCGGTCAAGCCCGAGGCGACGGCGATGGGCGAGGTGCTCGACGACCTGCGCCGCTCGCCCGAGTCGCTCGACTGGTTCCTCGTGAGCCCTGCGGCGACCTACGGGTCCTTCGTGAGCGTCGAGAGCCGCGGCACGTACCGCACCGACGGCGACGTGCTCGTGGCCGAGGCCGACGGCACCTCCTCGCTCTCGGGCGCCGACCTCGCCCTTGCCGTGCTCGACGAGATCGAGAAGCCCGCGCACCGTCGGGCCCGCTTCACCGTCGGCTACTGAGGCCGGGTGCGGAACTCCGCACGCGCTGCGTCGTCCTCGCCGCGCAACGATATTCCCTGAGCGGATGCCGGATCGCCTCGCCGCGGCCCGGCATCCGCATCAGTACCACCCTTCGGCCTCGATGTGCGCCCAGGCCGCGCACGGGTTGCCGTAGCGGCCGGCGATGTAGTCGAGCCCCCAGCTGATCTGCGTGGCGGCGCTGGTCTGCCAGTCGGCGCCGGCCGAGGCCATCTTCGTGCCCGGCAGCGCCTGCGGGATGCCGTAGGCGCCGTCGGGGGTTCCGGCCGTGACGTTCCACCCCGACTCGTAATCCCAGACGGCGACGAGGCAGCCGAACTGGTCCTGCCCCCAGCCGTAGCGGGCGGCCGACATGTCGCGGGCGATGATCTGCGCATCGCTCGGGCTCGCCGGCGGTGCCGGGGCGGCTGCGGGCGGCGGTGCCGGAGCGGCCTCGGCGGCTTCTTCGGCCGCGGCCTGCTCTGCTGCGGCCGCCTCGGCCGCGGCGCGTTCTGCGGCGGCGCGTTCGGCCGCCGCCTGCTCGGCCGCACGCCGGTCGAAATCGGCGATGGAACGGCGGAGCCCGCTCATGTGGGCCCGTGCGGCATCCACGAGCTCGAGCACGCGGTCCGAGCCGAGCTTGCCGAAGCCGCGCAGGGCCGCGGTCGTGCTCGCGAGCTTCGACGCGTCGGACTTGCCGCGCGCCTCGCGGATCAGCCGGTCGGCGTCCTCGATGGTCGCGGCGGCCTCCTTGGACGCCTGCACCTCGAGCACCGTGTCGTAGACGCCGAGCTTGGCCGCTTCGGGACGGCCGACGGCGGCGAGCTCCCGGGTCTCGGCGAGGCTCGCCTGCTGCAGGCCGACGGCGGTCTGCACGAGCACCCCGGTGCCGGCGGTCGCCGCGAGCACGATCGCCGCGCCGATCGCGACGGTGGATCGCCACCCCCGCCGACTGCGCCCCGCGGGCGCGTCCCCGTCCGGCGCGGCCTTCCGGCGGAATCGCAGCCGCGTTCGGCTGCCGCCGGGCGTGGTCTCGGGTGACGTCGTCGGCTCTTCGCTCATGCTGATCCACCGTGCGAGCCGCGCACCCCCCTGGGCGACCGACTCGTGTTTCCGCTCTCATCGCGGGCGCCCCTCGCCCACGAGCTGTTGCCACCCGCACCCTATGCGCTGCGCTCGGCGGCCGCAACCGTTCCGCTTCCGACCCCGCACTGCTTCCCGGGGTCGTTTCCTGCCACCTTCACGCGGAGCTCCGCCTGAAAATGGCAGGAAACGACCCCCGGAACGGGAAAGGAGCGGGTGGGATGCGGCGCGCAGCGGGTGCGTGATCCCGGGTGCGGATGCCGGAGCGCGCTGCCCCCTTCACGCAAGGTTCTCGTTCGAAAAGCACTTGCGGGGGTCATTTCCTGCCACGCGCATGCGGTTTTCCGCTTCAGGATGGCAGGATTCGACCCCCGGAACGATAGGCCGGGTGCGGGTGCGGGTGCGGGTGCGGGTGCGGGTGCGGGTGCGGGTGCGTGGCGGATGCCGCTGCGCACCGGTGCGGGCTCTCGGCGGATCCCGAGGCGGGCCTCGCTAGGCTCGCGGCGACCGATGGATCGACGCCTGGGAGGCCCCCTGATGCAGTGCCCCACCGACGGAACCGTGCTCGTGATGAGCGAGCGGAGCGGAATCGAGATCGACTATTGCCCGACGTGTCGCGGTGTGTGGCTCGATCGCGGCGAGCTCGACAAGATCATCGAGCGGTCGGCCGAGCAGCCGGGCCCGGCGCCCCGCGGCGCGGCCCCGCGCTATGAGGAGCGCCCCCGCTACGAGGAGCGCCCGAAGTACGACCGCGCGTACGGCGACCGCGGCTACCCGCGCAAGCGCAAGGAGAGCTGGCTCTCCGAGCTCTTCGACTGAGTGCAGCGCGGCACACGGAAACGGCCGCCCGGGCATCCACCCGGGCGGCCGTTCTCAATCCCTCAGCAGCAGCGTGCGCCGGGGTTGCGGTCCTGTTCGTCCATCTTCTCGCGCCAGAACTCGCGCTCGGTGAGCGGGGGCTCACCGGGGTGGTGCCTGGTGTGGTGCTCGAGGTACGTGCGGTAGGCGGTGTCGCCCATGAGGTTCGTGACGTACCAGCGGATGCCGCTGCCGGCCCGGCGGAGCCGCTCGCCGAAGCGGGCGGTTCCGCCGAGGCCGGGGTCCGCCTCGCCCGCCGGGTGGGACGTTCCCGGCGTGTGCGGTGCGGCGGGCTCCGCCCCGATGGGGGACGGGGCGGAACCCGGCATGGAGGTGCGAGGCATCAGTGACGCACCGACTCCGGTCGCTCGTCGGCCGGGAGCTTCGCCCATTCGGCTTCGATGCGGCGTTCGGACTTCGTCGCGAACAGGCCGGCCGGGGCGAACCGGCGACTCGGCACGGCCGGGTCTTCGGTGTCGACGCCGCCGCCGTTGCGGAAGGCCTTGATCGTCACGAGCACCGAGACGGCGATCACGATGATCGCCAGCACCACGAAGATGATCGACAGGGTGCCCTGGATGAAGGTGTTGCGGACGACCGCCTCCATCGCCTCGACCGATCCGGCGGTGCCGAAGCTCGTCTCGCCGGCGGCGAGGGCGTCGCGGAACGCGGCGTGCTGCGCCCAGTAGCCGACGCCCGGAACCGTCGAGAAGATCTTCTGCATCGATGCCGTGATCGTGATGACCGCGGTGAACGCGAGCGGCAGCGCCACGATCCACAGCCACCCGAAGGTGCCGCGTTTGGCGACGATCGCCATGACGACGGCGAGCGCGATGGCCGCGAGCAGCTGGTTGGCGATGCCGAACAGCGGGAACAGGGTGTTGATGCCGCCGAGCGGGTCGGTGACGCCCATGATGAGGATCGCCCCCCATCCGGCGACCATGACGGCCGTGGATATCCACACCCCGGGCCGCCAGCTCACATCCTTGAACTTCGGGATGAAGTTGCCGATCGAGTCCTGCAGCATGAAGCGGGCCACGCGCGTGCCGGCATCCACCGCGGTGAGGATGAAGAGCGCCTCGAACATGATCGCGAAGTGGTACCAGAAGCCCATGAGCGCGGTGCCGCCGAAGCTCGACATGATCGACGCGATGCCGAAGGCGAGGGTCGGGGCGCCGCCCGTGCGGGAGATGATCGATTCTTCGCCGACGGATGCGGCCGCGCTCGAGAGCATGTCGGGGGTGAGGTTCACCCCGGTCAGCCCGAGCGAGTTCACGAACGCGACCGCGCCTTCGATGGTGCCGCCGGTGGCGGCGCCGGAGGAGTTCATGGCGAAGTAGATGCCGCGGTCGATCGAGATGGCCGCGACGAGGGCCATGATCGCGACGAACGACTCCATGATCATGCCGCCGTAGCCGATGAAGCGGGTCTGGCGTTCCTTCTCGATGAGCTTCGGCGTGGTGCCGGAGCTGATGAGCGCATGGAATCCGCTCAATGCGCCGCACGCGATCGTCACGAACAGGAAGGGGAATATCGCGCCGTTGAACACCGGCCCGAGCTCGCCGCCGGCGAACTCGCTGAACGCGGGCACCGTGATCTCGGGGCGCACGAGCACGATCGCGCCGGCGAGCATGACGATGACGCCGATCTTCATGAAGGTCGACAGGTAGTCGCGGGGGGCGAGCAGCAGCCAGACGGGCAGGATCGCGGCGATCATGCCGTAGACGATGATGCCCCAGGCGATGACCTCGCGCGGCAGGTGGAACATCGCGTAGCCCCAGTCGGTGCCGGCGACCCAGCCGCCGGCGATGATCGCGGCGATGAGCAGCACGAAGCCGATGATGGAGACCTCGGTGATGCGGCCCGGGCGGATGAAGCGCAGGTAGATGCCCATGAACAGGGCGATCGGGATCGTCATGGAGACGCTGAAGACGCCCCAGGGGCTCTCGCCGAGCGCGTTGACGACGACGAGGGCGAGGATCGCGACGATGATGATCATGATGAGCAGTGCGGCGACGATCGCGGCGGTGCCGCCGATCTTGCCGAGCTCGTCGCGGGCCATCTGGCCGATGGTGCGTCCGCCGCGGCGCATGGAGAAGAACAGGACGAGATAGTCCTGCACCGCGCCGGCGAGCACGACGCCGAGGATGATCCAGATCGTGCCGGGCAGGTAGCCCATCTGCGCGGCGAGCACGGGGCCGACGAGCGGGCCGGCGCCGGCGATGGCGGCGAAGTGGTGGCCGTAGAGCACGCGGCGGTCGGTCGGCATGAAGTCCTTGCCGTCCGCTTTGCGTTCGGCCGGCGTCGCCCGGCGGTCATCGGGCTTGGTGATGTAGCGCTCGATGACCTTCGAGTAGAAGCGGTAGCCGATGAGGTAGGTGCAGACGGCGGCGAAGACGAACCACATCGCGTTCACGGTCTCGCCGCGCACGATGGCGATCATCGTCCAGGCGACGGCGCCGAGGAGGGCGATGGCGACCCAGAGGGCGATCTTCGCCGGGGTCCACTTCGCGTCCTTCTTCTGCTCCTCTTCGGTGAGGGCGACGGGGGGAAGGTTGGGGTCTTGGACGAGCACATCCGAGCCGTCGGGCTCGGGTGTCGCGTCTGCGGGGGGTGGATTCGGGGTCATTCCATCTCCTTCGGGCGGCTGCATCTTTGCGAGGCCGATCATAGGGAAGGCAGGTCACGCACCGGTCACGCTCGCGACGAGCGGTAGGAAATCTGCGACGGGCGGTCGAACGGGGGTGTTCCTGCGCCGAACGGCGGACCATCGCGAGGGTTCGCGGGGGGTGTCGCGTGTGGATGCCGGTGCGCGGCCGATGAGGGGGTTGACGGCATCCGTTCGCAGGCGTAGCGTGTAATCAACACATAAGTTGATAAACGAATGAGTTGATTATTATGATCGTAGACCCGACGGAAGACGAGCGGCTCGACCGGGCGTTCCTCGCCCTCGCCGACCCCGTCCGCCGCCGGATCATCGCCCGCCTGAGCCGCGGGCCGGCCACGGTCAACGAACTCGCCGAACCGTTCGAGATCTCCAAGCAGGCGGTCTCCCGGCACATCCAGGTGCTCGAACACGCCGGGCTCGTCACGCGAAGCCGCGACGCCCAGCGACGCCCCGTGCACCTCGACCCGGCGAGGCTCGAATCGCTCACCGCATGGATCGACCGCCACCGGCTGATCCACGAGCAGCAGTACCGTTCGCTCGATGCGCTGCTCGCCACCGAAGGCACCGAAGGCACCGAAGGTGCCGCATCCACTCGCGACGACACGATCATCGTCGCCCGCACGGAAGACGCAGGATCATGAGCAATCCCGTCACCATCACCGCCCCCGAGGGGCTGCCCTTCATCGAGACCACCCGCGAGTTCGACGCCCCCGTCGAAGCGCTCTTCAGAGCCCATGAGGACCCGGAGCTCGTCACGCAGTGGCTCGGGCCGAACGGCTACGAGATGAAGGTCGAGCGCTGGGACTTCGTGCCCCAGGGCGGCTACCGCTACATCCACACCGACCCCGACGGCAACGACTGGGCCTTCAACGGCACCTTCCACTCGGTGCGGCCCGACTTCGCGGTGCAGACCTTCGAATTCGAGGGCTACCCCGACGTCGTCGCCATCGAGACGATGGCCTTCGAAGACCTCGGCGAGGGCCGCTCCAGGCTCGTCATCCACTCCACCTACCCGAGCGTCGAGGCACGCGACGGCATGGTGCAGTCGGGCATGGAGACCGGGCTGACCGAAGGCTACGCGCGGCTCGACGCGCTGCTGGCAGCCTGAGGCGGTTCGCGGGTGGATGCCGGAGCTCCCGGCATCCACCCGCTCCGCGTGCCCGGTGCGCGGCTCACGCCGTGCGCGCGACCGGCTGCCGGAGGATGGTCCGCATCCGCTCCGGCGCCTGCCGGCGGGGGTCGCCGAAGTAGATCTCGTGGTGCGGGCCGTTGAAGGCGAGGCCGTGCTCGGGCATGAACTCCTCGTGCAGCTCCGCGAGCACCGGCCCCTCCTCGTCGTACGGGCCGCGGTGCAGGGTCTGCACGCTGAGGCCCTCCGTCAGCGTCTCGAAACGGGCGGACGCCGCAGCCGGCGCCTTCTCGGCGGCGGCCGGACGCGCGGCATCCACGAGCTCGGCGGTGATCCACGGCGGCTGCAGGATCATCAGCGTCCAGTCCCACGCCGACGTGTCGCGGGCGGCGAACGCGCGCGGATCGGCGGCCGACCACAGCCCCTCGAGCGGGGCGACCTTCGCATCCCGACCGAGCTCGCGCTTCACCGTGAACTTCAGCCGGTACGAAAGCGCGTACAGGCCCTGCACGGCCGCCGCATACGCCGGCTCCGTGTTCGGGTCGCCGTGACCGTCGAGCATGAGGAACGGCAGCTCCGGCACCACGACCAGGTCGAACCGTCCGGCCCGGGCCGTGTAGAACTCCCGCAGATCCTTCGTCGCGTCGAACGCCGCCTCGCCCATGCGGCCATGCTGCCAGCGCGAGCGGATGCCCGGGCGCAGCCCCGCCGGGCCGGCCGCCCCGCGGCATCCACTCGCGACCCTGCGCCGCCGCCCGGCGACTACGCTCGGTGCCATGCAGCAGCGAACCCTCGGCCGCACCGGCCGCGACGTCTCCGTCATCGGCCTCGGCACCTGGCAGCTCGGCGCCGACTGGGGCGACGTCGACCCCGCCGACGCCCTCGCCGTGCTCGACGCCGCACGCGGGGCCGGCGTCACCTTCTTCGACACCGCCGACGTCTACGGCGACGGGCGCAGCGAAACGCTCATCGGGCAGTGGATGCGCGCCAACCCCGACTCGGGTGTGACCGTCGCCACGAAAATGGGCCGGCGGATGCCGCAACTGCACGCCAACTACACCCTCGAACACTTCCGCGCCTGGACGGATCGGTCGCGGAAGAACCTCGGTGTCGACACCCTCGACCTCGTGCAACTGCACTGCCCGCCGACGACCGTCTACGGCGACGACGCCGTCTACGACGCCCTCGACACCCTCGTCGACGAGGGGGCGATCGCCGCATACGGGGTCAGCGTCGAACGCGTCGAGGAGGCGCTGGCCGCCATCACCCGCCCGCACGTCGCGACCGTGCAGATCATCCTGAACGCGTTCCGGCTGCGGCCCCTCGAACTCGTCCTGCCGTCGGCGGCCGCCGCCGGCGTCGGCATCATCGCCCGCGTGCCCTTGGCAAGCGGGCTGCTGTCGGGCCGCTTCACCGCCGACACCGTCTTCGCCGCCGACGACCACCGCACCTTCAACCGGCACGGCGAAGCCTTCGACGTCGGCGAGACCTTCTCCGGCGTCGACTACGACACCGGCATCGCCGCCGCAGCCGAGTTCACCGGGCTCGCCGCCGCCGTGCCGGGCGCGAGCCCCGCCCAGGCCGCCCTCGCCTGGGTCGCCGCCCAGCGCGGCGTCTCGGCCGTCATCCCCGGCGCCCGCACCCCCGACCAGGCTCGCGCGAACGCCGCCGCCGGCTCCGTCGAGCTGCCGCCCGGCTTCGCCGACGCCGTCCGCGACCTCTACGACCGCCGCATCCGCGCCGACGTCCACGGGCGGTGGTAGGGGAAGCAATGCCGCAGGACCGCGGGCCGCTTTCGACCGGCGTCGTGCAGGCCCGCTCCGGTACTCGGTCGGCAAATGTAACGGAGTATCATCGCGTATAAGGATTTTTATACGACCTTAGAGAGTGTTATATGGCGCTTCCGACTCCCAACCCGTTCCGCCCGGGCGCCGGGCGAGTGCCGCCCGAACTCGCGGGCCGCGACGCCCTGGTCTCAGAGGTGCAGACTTCGCTCGACGAGGTCGTGCACGAAGGCGAAGGTGGCCGCCCGGTCATCATCTCCGGGCTTCGCGGCGTCGGAAAGACGGTGCTCCTCAACGAGTTCGTCCGCACGGCACAGGACTCGAAGCGCTGGATCGCGATCAAGCTCGAGGCCGTCGCCGGCAACAGCTTGCAGCTTCCTCTCGCGCGTGCCATCCACCAGGAACTCCGCAGCCTGATGACGACAGGCGAGGTCGCAAGAGAGAAACTCATGCGAGCGCTCGCCGCATTCAAGTCGTTCCAGGTGAAGGTCGACCCGTCTGGCACGTACGCCTTCGGGTTCGACGTCGAACCCGTACCGGGTATTGCCGATACCGGTGATTTCCAACAGGACGTCTTCGATCTGCTCGACCAGCTCGGTCGCACCGCTCGCGATCTCGGCATGGGGGTCCTGCTCGCCATCGATGAGTTGCAGAGCGCTCCGAAGTCAGATCTCAACGCCCTGAACGTGGCCCTGCACAATCTCGGGCAGGATCCTCGCCCGGTGCCGGTGAGCTTCATCGGGACGGGGCTGCCGTCACTGCCGTCCGTGCTCTCGGATGCGACGAGTTACGCCGAGCGGTTGTACGACTATCGCACGATCGGCTTGCTCGAGGATGCGGAGGCGCGGGATGCACTCGCGCATCCGGTCGAGCGTCGCGGAATCGTCTGGGAGCCGGCGGCGCTCGACGAAGCTCTGCAGAGCGTGGGCGGTTATCCGTACTTCACGCAGGCGTGCGGGAAGCATGTCTGGGACGTCAGCACCGGCACCACGATCACACGCCCCGACACCCTGATCGGGATCCAGAAGGCTCGTGACGAGGTCGATCGCGGTCTCTACATGTCGCGATGGGATCGAGCAACGCAGGCACAGCGGGCCATGATGAAGGCGATGGCCGAGGATGACGACCGGCCGTCTGCAATCCAAGATCTCGTCATCCGGCTCGGGAAGTCACGCACTAGCGATTTGTCGGTGTCGCGCAAGGAGCTGATCAAGTCCGGCCACATCTACGCGGTCGATCGCGGATTCGTGGCGTTCACCGTTCCTGGCATGGCCGATTTCATCCGGCGTCGGATAGGGGACTTGGAAAGTCGGATAGGGGACTAGGAAAACCGCCGCCGCGCGACACCCGCGACCGCGAGGCTCACGAGGGCGAAGGCGGCGACGACGAGCATCGCGGGCCGCGCGCCGGCGCGATGAGGGGTTCCTCGATCAGTCTGCTCGTGCGATCCCGCCCAATTGGCGGGCGAGCGTCTGCGCACGCTCCGCGGCGCGGTCGATGAGTGTTGCGGCGAAAGCGGCGTCGTCGCCGTGCAGCTGCGCTTCCTCGGCGGCTGCGCTGAATGCATCCGGGAGCCGACCGACGAGATGGCGTGCGCGGTCGATGACCCATTCCTCGGGGAGTGCGAGACCGGCGGCCTCCTGCACGATGTGCCGCGGTTCGATTTCGTACGCCCGGTAGTGCCCCGCGTATGACATCGCGAGTTTCGCCTTGCGGGTGTTGATCTCCGGATAGGCCAGTGCCGAGCCCAGATCGTAGAGCGGCGCGAGCATGGGCCGCCGCCTTCCTGAGACAGGATGCACCAGCGCGTAGTTCTTGGCATGTGCGTCGGTGCCGAGTGCCGCCCAGTTGAACATGGTCGCTTCGAAGAATCGTGCGACCTCTGCGTTGGCCGCCGAGCCGAGGTGCTCGTTCATCGCGGCTCCGATCGCGGCGATACCCGGCCCGCCCTCATTCTGGTATTTCGAAGCCGGATGCACTCCGGTGGCCTGGGCGAAGTCCTCCTGGTGGCGTCGCACGACCGAGTCGCCGGCAGGCGCGCGGTCACGATCGAAGCGGGTGACGACGATCGCAGTTTCCGTGCCGAACCGCATCACCCGGCTCTCGGCCACCCGCAGTCCGAGGACGTGTGCCGCGCGCATGGTCAGATGCTCGTTCAGGTCGCTCCGCGCGAGCCCGGTGATGCCGGGCTTGACGATGTGGGTCGACGCGGTGCGGCCCGTGGCGATGCCCCACCCCGTGTGCGTGCGCACGAGGGTGAACTTCGACTGAGCGCCGGCGAGGGAGAAGTATCCGGCGTCTTGGCCGGGTGCCACCCATGCCGTCGGGTCCCTCCGGAGTTCGCGCAGATGCACGCCGATCTGTTCGTCGCTGATCGGTTCGATGCCGCCGTCTTCGGTGAGTTCGGGCCGGTCGTATTCGTCGCTGTCGAGCAGCTGGACCGCACCGGCGGCATCCAAGCCGACGTTCGCCAGGAGGCCCATCGGCTGGCGGGACGAGACACCGAATCGGCGAGACCAACGTTCGAGGACGTCGCTGTTGTCGGGAAGGAGATTCCACAGATAGTTGCCCGGAGCGCCGCCGCCGTGGCGTCGGCGGCTCTTCGGCATCGACCACGACAATTCCAGGCGCCCGGCGCCGGCCTGCCACGCCCGATCGTATTCGAGCGTGATCTCGCCGCCGTTCGGCAGCTCGAACCAACCGGCACGGTGCCCGTTCAGATATGCGGTGAGTCTCATCGTTCGACCCCGCCCGCTGAGGGTGCGTCCGTGAAGAGGGGATCGGGGTCGGCGGAATCGTCGGCGACAGCGAGGTCCACTTCGAGCTCGAGGACGTCGAGCAGCTTGACGAGACTGTCGAGGTTCGAGCTGCCGGCGTGCCCGGATTCGAAGCGCACCACCCACTGGCGTGCCTTGCCGATGCGTTCGGCGAGGTCGCTCTGGGTCATTCCGAGATCGATGCGCCGGTCGCGCACGATATTGCCCCAGTCGCGTGGCGTGTTGACGAACATCTTCACCCCCGATGCGAGTGTACGACGACTCGTACACATCCGATCATGTACGAATACTCTGACATCGGGTGCGGTGTACGTCAAGTCGTACACGCATCCGCGTCACCCCTGAGCCCCGGTCAGCGAGGGCGCGAACACGAAGAGCGCGACGCCGGCGAGCACCGCGATGCCCGAGGCGCGGAGCACGCTCACCCGGCCGAAGCGATCCACGAGCCGGGTTCCGAAGAAGCGGATCACGGTCATCGCCGCGACGAACGACCCGAAAGCGAGCGCGCCGGTGGCCTCTTCGGCGGCGAAGCCGTCGACGACGGCGAGCGAGAGCCAGGTGTTCGCGGTGCCCTCCGAGAGGGATGCGGCCACGAGCACGAGGCCGAGCAGCAGGGTGCGGGGTTCGATCCACGCCGAGAACGCCGTGCGCAGCGCGGTGCGGCCGCTGACCCGGCCGCCGTGCTCGCCGGCGGTCGGTTCGGTCGCCGGCACGAGCAGCACGAGCCGCAGCACGCCGTCACATCCAGATCGGCGCGGATCGAGGGCATCCGGCTCGTCCACGAAGCGACGACCAGGCCGAACATCGTGAACTGGGTCACCAGGGCCCAGCGGGCGCGGGCGGCCTGGCGGGCCTCGGGGTTCTCGGGCATCGATCCCGAGCGTAGTGGCTGCCGAGACCCCCACCCGGCCGAATACCGCCACCGCTACGCGCGCGGGAACGCGGTGATCCACTCCGGGTCTTCGCCGTGCTCGATGGCGTACGCCCGCGCGTCCTCGCGGGCCTGCTGCCACTCGGCGGCCAGGGCCCCGCCGTCCTCGTCGCTCAGGCCCGTGCGTTCGAGGGCGTCGAGGGCGAGCCGGTACCGGTCGAGGCCGTTCATGAGGAGCATGTCGAACGGGGTCGTCGTCGTGCCGCGTTCGGCGTAGCCGTGCACGTGCAGCTCGTCGTGCCCGTGCCGCCGATAGGTCAACTGGTGGATGAGCGACGGGTACCCGTGGAAGGCGAAGACCACCGGCCGGTCGGCGGTGAAGATGCGGTCGTACGCCTCGTCCGACAGGCCGTGCGGGTGGTGGCGCGGATCCTGCAGCCGCATGAGGTCGACGACGTTCACGACGCGCACGCGGAGCCCCGGCACGCGGTCGGCGAGCAGCCGGGCGGCCGCGATCGTCTCGATCGTGGGCACGTCGCCGGCGCAGGCGAGCACGACGTCGGGGGAGCGGCCCGGGTCGGGGGGCGCCGCGGCATCCACCGGGTGGATGCTCGGGGCGCCCGAAGCGGCCCGGCCCTCCGTCCCGGCCCACTCCCACACCCCGACGCCGGCCGCGCAGTGCTCGCGCGCCTCGTCGAGGCTCAGCCACTGCGGCTGGGGCTGCTTGCCGGCGACGACGACGTTCACGCGGTTGCGGGTGCCGAAGACGTGCCGCATCGTGACGAGCAGCGTATTCGCGTCCGGCGGCAGATACACCCGCACGACCTCGGCGCTCTTGTTCACGACGACGTTCAGGAACCCCGGGTCCTGGTGGGTGAAGCCGTTGTGGTCCTGCCGCCACACATGCGACGACAGCAGGTAGTTCAGCGAGGCGATGTCGCCGCGCCAGTCGACGCCGGCGGCCTGCTCGATCCACTTCGCATGCTGGTTGAACATCGAGTCGACGATGTGGATGAAGGCCTCGTAGCTCGTCAGCAGCCCGTGCCGGCCGCTCAGCAGGTACCCCTCGAGCAGCCCCTGCATGAGGTGCTCGCTGAGGGCCTCGATGACGCGGCCCTCGCGGGCGAGGTGCTCGTCGAGGGGCACGAGCTCCTCGCGCCACACGCGTTCGGTGACGGCGAAGACGCCGCCGAGCCGGTTCGAGAGCACCTCGTCGGGGCCGAAGAGGCGGAACGTGTCGGGGTTGCCGCGGATGACCCGGGACAGCCAGTCGCCGAACACACGGGTGGCTTCGCCGCGGCCGCCGCGGTCATCGCGGTCGACCGCGACGGCGTCGTCGTCGACCGGCGGAAGCGCGAGGGGTTCGCCGAGGCCCGCGTTGGCGTGCGGGCTCGCGCTCATCCGCAAACCTCCGTGGGGGCGGATGCCGCCGAGCGAGGCGACCGGCCGCCCGTCCGAGCCGAACAGTTCCTCGGGGCGGTACGAACGCATCCACGCGTCGAGCATCCGCAGATGCTCCGGGTTCTCGCGCACGCCCGCGAGCGGCACCTGATGGGAATGGAAGGTGCCCTCGACCTGCACGCCGTCGACGATCCGCGGCCCCGTCCACCCCTTCGGCGTGCGCAGCACGATCATCGGCCGGCGCGGCGGCCGGTCGCCCTCAGTGCCGGCGGATGCACCGGATGCACCGCCCCGGGCATCCGCCCACGCCTCCTGGATGCGGTCGTACGCGGCATCCACCGCGGCCGCCATGCGCTCGTGCACCCGCGCCGGCTCCTCGCCGTCGAACCCGCCCGTGACGAGGATCGGCTCGTACCCCGAACCGCGGATGAACTGCACGAGCTCGTCCTCGGGGATGCGCGCGAGGATCGTCGGGTTGGCGATCTTGAAACCGTTCAGGTGCAGGATCGGCAGCACCGCGCCGTCGCGTTCCGGGCTGAGGAACGCGTTGGCCCGCCAGCTGGCCGCCAGCGGGCCCGTCTCGGCCTCGCCGTCGCCGATGACGCAGGCGACGACGAGCCCCGGGTTGTCGAGCGCCGCACCGTAGGCGTGCATGAGCGAGTAGCCGAGTTCGCCGCCCTCGTTGATCGACCCGGGCGTCTCGGGGGCCGCATGGGAGGGGATGCCGCCGGGCGTCGAGAACTGCCGGAACAGGCGGTGGATGCCGCTCGCATCCTGCGACACCTCGGGGTACAGCTCCGAGTACGTGCCGTCGAGCCAGGCGTTCGCGACCACCGCGGGGCCGCCGTGGCCCGGCCCGCACACGAACAGCGTCGGCGTGCCGCGCTCGGCGATGACCCGGTTCAGATGCGCCCACACCAGGTTCAGGCCGGGGCTCGTGCCCCAGTGGCCGAGCAGGCGCGGTTTGATGTCGCCGGGCTCGAGCGGATGCCCGAGCAGCGCATTGCCGCGCAGGTAGATCTGCCCGACGCTCAGATAGTTCGCCGCACGCCACCAGGCGTCGACCGTCGCGAGTGCTTCCCCCGTCGTCCCCACGTTCCGAGCCTACGTGCGCATCGGGTCGGTCGCACCCGCCGAAACGGTTACGCTCGAAGGCGATGTCAGCCCCCACCCCCTCCGCCGCATGATCGGCATCCTCACGGGCTTCGCCGTCATCGGCCTCTCCGTCGTCGTCGGCTACATCACCGGTCGCAGCGGCATCCTCGGCCCGCACGCGAAACCCGTGCTCGCCAAGCTCACCTTCAACGTCCTCGCACCGTTCCTCTTGTTCTCGGTGCTGGCGACGGCCGACGTCGGCGCGCTGTTCTCGAACCTGCTGCCGGTCTCGGCGATCACCGCGATCGTCATCATGCTGATCTCGGGGCTCGTCTCGCTCGCGATCTGGCGCCGCGGGCTGCCGAAGGCGCTCATCTCCGCGCTCTCGGCCGGCTACGTCAACGGCAACAACTTCGGCATCCCCATCGCCGTGTACATGCTGGGCGACGCCGCCTATTCGGCGCCGATCGTGCTGCTGCAGCTGCTCCTGTTCGCCCCCGTCACCCTCGCCGTGCTCGACGCGACCGTTCGCGGCCGCACCTCGGTGCGCGCGATCGTCGTCGGAACGATCACGAACCCCATCATCGTCGGCTCCCTCGCCGGCCTCATCGTCGCCCTCTCGGGCCTCGAACTGCCGGCGATCGTCCTCGACCCCATCGAACTGATCGGGCATGCGGCGGTGCCGGTCATCCTCATCTCCTTCGGCATGTCCCTCACCGGGCAGCGGCTGCTGGAGCCCGGGACCGGGCGCCGCGACGTGCTCTTCGCGAGCGCCCTGAAGCTCTTCGCGATGCCCGTCGTCGCCTACCTCGTCGGCCGCTTCGTGTTCGGCCTCGACCACCATGCGCTGTACGCGGTGACGGTGCTGGCCGCCCTGCCGACGGCGCAGAACGTCTTCAACTTCGCCCAGCGTTACGAGACGAACGAGGTCGTCGCCCGCGATACCGTCTTCATCACCACGATCGGCTCGCTGCCCGTGCTGTTCGTGATCGGCCTGCTCTTCGCCGCCTGAGGCGGCATCCATGCGGCAGACTCGAACGATGGAACTCCTGGATCGCGCGCCGCACCCGTACGACGCCGACGCGATGTACGACGCGTTCGTGGAGTGGGCCGAGTCGCGCGGGTTCGCCCTCTATCCCGCGCAGGACGAGGCCGTGATGGAGATCGTCGGCGGCTCGAACGTGATCCTGTCGACCCCGACGGGCACCGGCAAGTCGCTCGTGGCCGTCGCCGCGCACGCCACGGCCGTCGCCCGGGGCGGGCGGTCCTATTACACGGCGCCGATCAAGGCGCTCGTCAGCGAGAAGTTCTTCCAGCTCGTCGAGATCTTCGGCGCCGCGAACGTCGGCATGGTCACCGGCGACAGTTCCGTGAACGCGGATGCGCCGATCGTGTGCTGCACCGCCGAGATCCTCGCGAACCTCGCCCTGCGGCAGGGCGAGCACGCCCCCGTCGACCAGGTCGTGATGGACGAGTTCCACTATTACGGCGACCCGGAGCGCGGCTGGGCGTGGCAGGTGCCGCTCATCACGCTGTCGCATGTGCAGTTCGTGCTCATGTCGGCCACGCTCGGCGACACGACGGCCATCGCCGAGGACCTCGAGCGCCGCACGGGCCGGGCCACCGCCGAGGTCACGGGCGTCGAACGGCCGGTGCCGCTGCATTTCTCGTACGCGAAGACGGCCGCGCAGGAGACCGTCGAGGAGCTCCTGGAGACCCGGCAGGCGCCGATCTACATCGTGCACTTCTCGCAGGCCGCCGCCCTCGAACGCGCGCAGGCGCTCTCCTCGATCCGGGTCGCCACCCGCGAGCAGCGCGACGAGATCGCCGCCGCGATCGGCGACTTCCGGTTCACGACCGGGTTCGGCAAGACGCTGTCGCGGCTGGTACGGGCGGGCATCGGCATCCACCACGCGGGCATGCTGCCGCGCTACCGTCGGCTCGTCGAGACCCTCGCCCAGCGCGGCCTGCTCCGCGTCATCTGCGGCACCGACACCCTGGGCGTCGGCATCAACGTGCCGATCCGCACGGCCCTCATCACCGCCCTCGTGAAGTACGACGGGCAGCGGATGCGGCAGCTCTCGGCGCGCGAGTTCCATCAGATCGCCGGGCGTGCCGGCCGCGCCGGGTTCGACACCGCCGGCACCGTCGTCGTGCTCGCCCCCGAGCACGAGATCGAGAACGAGCACGCCCGCAAGAAGGCCGGCGACGACCCGAAGAAGCTGAAGAAGCTCGTCCGCAAGAAGGCCCCGGCCGGGCAGGTCACCTGGACGGAGGCGTCGTTCGACCGCCTCGTGGATGCCGACCCCGAGCCCCTGCAGCCGCAGCTGACGATGACGGCGGCGATGCTCATCAACGTCATCGCGCGCGGCGGCGACGCGCTCGGAAACATCCGCCGCCTCGTCTTCGACAACCACGAACCGCGGGCCCGGAAGTTCGCGCTCGCGCGGCGGGCGATCGAGATCTTCCGTACCTTGAAGACGGCGGGCGTGGTCGAGTTCGTGCCCCGAGCGGATGCCGGGGCCCCCGCCGACGAGCCCGCACCCGGCCTGGGCATCGGCGTCCGCCTCACCGTCGACCTGCAGGCCGACTTCGCGCTCAACCAGCCGCTGTCGCCGTTCGCGCTCGCCGCGATCTCGCTGCTCGACCCGGAGGAGCGGGCCGGGGCATCCGCACCCGAACCCGGCGGGGTCGGCACCGGCCACTACGCGCTCGACGTCGTCAGCGTCATCGAATCGACCCTCGACGACCCGCGCGCGATCCTGTCGAAGCAGGAGTTCCGGGCGCGCGGCGAGGCGGTCGCGGCGATGAAACGCGACGGCATCGAGTACGACGAACGCATGGAACGCCTCGAGGAGGTCACGTACCCGAAGCCCCTCGCCGAACTGCTCGAGCAGGCCTTCGAGACCTTCGCGGGCGGCCAGCCGTGGGTGCGCGACTTCGAGCTCAGCCCGAAGTCGGTCGTGCGCGACATGTTCGAGCGGGCGATGTCGTTCACGGAGTTCGTCTCCTTCTACCAGCTGGCCCGGAGCGAAGGCCTGGTGCTCAGGTACCTCTCCGATGCGTTCCGCGCGATCCGGCAGACGGTGCCGGAGGAGGCCAAGACCGAGGAGCTGCACGACGTCATCGAGTGGCTCGGCGAGCTCGTCCGGCAGGTCGACTCCTCCCTCGTCGACGAGTGGGCCGAGCTCGTCGACCCGTCCCGGCATGTGGATGCGGGCGGCGTCGTCGTGCCGCCAGCGCCGCCCTCGGTCGTCGGCAACCGGCGCGCGTTCACGGTGCTCGTGCGGAACGAGCTGTTCCGGCGCGTGCAGGCGGCCGCGTTCGAGCGGGAGGAGGAGCTCGCAGGGCTCGACCCCGACTTCGACTGGCCGGGCGCCCTCGACCGCTACTACGCCGAGCACGACGGGATCGGCATCGACGCGGCGGCGCGATCGGCGGCCCTCGTCGCGATCGACGACGCGGATGCCGCCGACGGCGTCTGGCGCGTCGAGCAGACCATCGCCGACCCGGCCGGGGATCACGACTGGCGGCTGCGGGCGGTCGTCGACCTGCCGGCGTCGGAGGAGGCCGGCGCGGCGGTCGTGCGCACGGAGGCGTTCGTGCGGTTGTGAGGGGCGCCCGGCTGCGGGTGCGGATGCCGTGGGGCGCCGCCGCGGCATCCACCGGTTGCGGTGCTCGCGGCATCCACTCGCCCCGCTGCTCATCTGCGCAGCAGCCCAGTGCGCGACTGCTCATGCGTGGAAGCACGTGAACGGGGCGTGAAATCCGGCCCGACCCCCTTCCGCAGTGTCGGAGGCCCCTCATAGGCTACGGTCAGCGTCCCCTCACCGCGCGTGCACCCGGCGCGCGAGGGGCGGCCGACCCGAACTCCCGAGGAGATCCCCAATGGAGCAGCGCAGCATCCGTCGTTCGTCCGTCGCCGCGGTCATCGCCGCCGGTGCCCTCGCCACCGGCCTGCTCGGGGCGCCACCGGCCTTCGCGGCCGAACCGACCCATACGATCGCCGAGGTCCAGGGCACCGGCGACGCGACCCCGCTGGCCGGGCAGACCGTCACCGTCGAAGGCGTCGTCACCGCCGACTTCCGCACGGGCGGGTACCGGGGCGTCTACCTGCAGACCGCCGGTTCGGGCGGGGTGGATGCCTCCCGCACCGCCTCCGACGGCATCTTCGTCTTCCTCGGCTCGCGCACGCTCGACGCCGACCCGGGCGACCTGGTGCGCGTCACGGGCACCGCGACCGAGTACAACGGGCTCACGCAGATCTCCCTGACGTCCTCCGAAGTCGTCTCCTCCGACGCCGAGCAGCCCGTGCCGACCCCGCTGCCCGAAGACGTCGTCGGCGACGCCCGCGAACTGCTCGAGGGCATGCTCGTCGAACCCGCCGGCGAGTACCGCCTCGCGTCGAGCCACAACCTCTTCAGCTTCGGCGAGCTCTGGCTCGACCCGGGCGAGGAGTTGCCGGTCAAGAGCACCGAGGCCTTCCGGCCCGGCCCCGAAGCGGATGCCGTGGCCGCCGCGAACCGGGCGTCGCGCATCCTGCTCGACGACGGCTGGTCGATCCGGGTCGACAACGCGGCCCACCCGAACGACCAGCCCTACTTCACCGAGGGCACCGTGGTGCGGAACGGCGACCGCGTCGACTTCCCCGACGCCCCCTACGTGCTCTCCTACGGCTTCGACGAGTGGCGCCTCCAGCCGTTGCTGCCGGTCGACAGCGAGAGCGACGAGTCGCTGAAGCCCGGCTTCGAGTCGCTGAACCCGCGCACCGATGCGCCCGAGGACGTGGGCGGCGCCGTCGAGGTCGGCGCGTTCAACGTCTACAACTACTTCACGACCTTCCGCGACGAGGATTCGAACGCCCGCGGCGCCGCGAACGCCGCCCAGTTCGCGATCCAGCAGGAGAAGATCGGCCGGGCCATCCACGGTCTCGGCGCCGACGTCGTCGCCCTGCAGGAGATCGAGAACTCGGTCAAGCTCGGCAAGCCGATCGACTCGGCCCTCGCCGCGCTCGTCGCCCACCTGAACGAGACCGGCGACGAGGAATGGGCGTACGTGCCCACCCCCGCCGTCCTCGACGATGCGGCGATCACCGACTACATCACGAGCGCGATCATCTACCGCGCCGACCGGGTCGCCCCCGTCGGCGACAGCCTCGCCCTCGTCGACGAGACGGTGTGGGACATCGCCCGCGAACCCATCGCGCAGGCCTTCGAAGGACCCGACGGCGAGATCTTCTCCGTCGTCGCGAACCACTTCAAGTCGAAGGGCGGCGACGGCGATGAGCCGGCCGACGGCCAGGGCCACTTCAACGCCGAGCGCGTCGCGCAGGCCGAATCGCTCCTCGGCTTCACCGACGACGTCGCCGAGGCCGCCGGAAGCGACCGCATCTTCCTCATCGGCGACTTCAACTCCTACGCGAACGAAGACCCGATCCAGGTGTTCGCGGATGCCGGCTGGGTCGACCTCGTGCCCGAGCGCACCGACGAGTTCACGTACACCTTCGACGGCGAGCTCGGCTCGCTCGACCACGTGATCGCGAGCCCCTCGGCCGCCGAGCAGGTCCGTGGGGTGGATGTCTGGAACATCAACTCGCCCGAGTGGAGCGACCGCGGCTACGCCTACGGCGCCGCCGATGCGTCGAACCCGTTCCGCTCGAGCGACCACGACCCGATCCTCGTCGGCGTGGGCGGCCCCTCGGGCGAACCGGCCGGCGCCGTCGACATCGACGTCGTGACGATCAACGACTTCCACGGCCGCATCGAGCAGTCCGCTCCGTCGGCCGGCGCCGCGGTGCTCGCCGGGGCCGTCGAGTCGATCCGCGCGGCGAACCCGAACACGATCTTCGCGGCCGCCGGCGACCTCATCGGCGCCTCGACGTTCACCTCGTTCATCCAGCACGACGAGCCCACGATCGAGGCGCTGAACGCCGCCGGGCTCGAGGTGAGCGCGGCCGGCAACCACGAGTTCGACCAGGGCTGGGCCGACCTCCGCGACCGCGTGCAGGGCCTGGCCGACTTCGATTACATCTCTTCGAACGTCTTCCTCGACGGCACCGACGAGACCGCCCTCGCCCCGTACTGGACGAAGACGCTCGACGACGTGACCGTCGGCTTCATCGGAGCCGTCACCGAGGAGCTGCCCTCGCTCGTCAGCCCGGCCGGCATCGCCGAACTCGAGGTGCGCGACATCGTCGACTCCGTGAACGCCGCCGCCGCCGACCTCACCGACGGCGACGACGCGAACGGCGAGGCCGATGTCCTCATCCTCCTCGTGCACGAGGGCGCGGCGACCACGGCGATCGACTCGGCCCTCGGCGACACCCCGCTCGGCCGCATCGTCTCCGGCGTCACGCCCGAGGTCGACGCGATCGTCTCGGCGCACACGCACCTGGCCTACAACCACGTCATCGACGGCCGCCCGGTCGTCTCGGCGGGGCAGTACGGCGAGCGCTTCGGCGTCATGCGGCTCTCGGTCGACCCCGGCACGAAGGAACTGCTGTCGATCTCGAACGAGATCAAGCCGCTGCTGGATGCCGGAGGGGCGCCGCTCTATCAGGCCGACCAGGAGGTCGCCGGCATCGTCGCCGAGGCGAAGGCGGTGGCCGATGTGCTCGGTGCCGAGAAGGTCGGCGACATCACCGCCGACTTCAACCGGGCGCTGCAGCCGGGCACCGATCAGCAGGGCAACCCGACTCTCGTCGAGAACCGCGGCGGGGAGTCGACCATCGGCAACTTCGTCGCCGATGTGCAGCTGTGGGCGGCCGAGCAGACCCGCGATGTCGACGTGGCGTTCATGAACCCGGGCGGCATCCGCACCGATCTGAAGTTCGCCGGCAGCGGCGAGGGCGACGCCGACGGCAACGTCAGCTACCGGGAGGCTGCGAACGTGCAGCCGTTCGCGAACACCCTGACCGTCATGGAGCTGACGGGTGCGCAGATCGTGCAGGTGCTGGAGGAGCAGTGGCAGCCCGCCGAGGCGAGCCGCCCGTTCCTGAAGCTCGGCGTGAGCGAGGGCCTCGAGGTCGTCTACGACCCGGCCGCGGCGGCCGGCTCGCACATCACCTCGGTGCGCCTGAACGGCGAACCGCTCGATGCATCCCGGTCGTACTCGGTGGTCGTGAACTCCTTCCTCGCGGCCGGCGGCGACAACTTCGGCACCTTCGCCGAGGGTGCGAACCGCGCCGACAGCGGCCTCGTCGACCTGCAGTCGATGGTCGACTGGTTCGATGCGCACGCCGATGCGCCGGCCTCGCCCGATCTGCGGCAGCGCTCGGTCGGCATCGCCGTCTCCGAGGCTCCCGCTGGCGGCTTCCGGCCGGGCGACCCGATCACGGTCGACCTCTCCTCGCTCGACTTCTCGACGACCGAACTGCACGCCGACTCCGTGTCGGTGACGATCGGCGGCGTGGAGATCGGTTCGGCCGAGGTCGACAGCGAACTCGTCCCCGCCTCGGACGAGGTCGGCCGGGCGACCGTGACCGGCGTCATCCCGCCCGCGCTCGCCGGCGAGCAGCTTCTCGAGGTGCAGGTCGCCCCGACCGGCAGCCGCGCCGCGCTGCCGATCACCCTCGCCCCCGCCGATCCGGCCGCCCCGACGATCTCGATCGACGTCGACTCGGTGAAGCCGGGCGAGCCGATCACGATCTCCGGCGCGGGCTTCGCCCCGGGCACGGAGGTCGGCGTCGAACTGCACAGCACGCCGGTCGCCCTCGGCACCGCCACGGCCGCCGCCGACGGTACCCTGTCGCTGACCGCGACCGTGCCGCTCGACGTCGCCGCCGGCACCCACACCGTGTACGCCTTCGTCGACGGCATCGCCGTCGCCTCGGCGACCCTCGTGGTCGAGGCCCTCGCCCCGGTCGACCCGACGGACCCGGCCGGCCCGGCCGGCCCCGGCACGGCCGGCACCGGATCGGGCGCGGGCCTCGCCTCCACGGGCGTCGAGCTCGGGTGGGCGGCCTTCGTCGCCCTCCTCGCCCTCGGCTTCGGCACGGCCTTCGCCGCCCGCCGTCGCCCCGCCCGCCGCTGACCGCAGGTGCGAGCCCGGGCCTCCGCCCGGGCTCGCACCTGCACTCGCCCCTCCCGAAGCGCCGCCGTCCCGGCGGCGCTTCGTCGTCGTCCCCGGGCTGCGCCCCGTGTCCACGTTGGAGGTCGGCTCTCCCGTGAGAGGGGCGCGGACTCCCGTGCTCCATAGGGAGGGTCGACCTCCTTCGTGGGGCCAGCGCGCCGGCGCGGCGCGGCAGCGCTCTCGCCAGACCCGACGCACCGCGAGGAGTGCCCGTTTCTCGCCGGATCGGGCGTCTGCCGAATGGCGCACCTCAGGAGTCCCGGTCTCCCGTCGGAATACGAATCTCTCGCGCAGCGCGCCCTTGGAGTGCCGATCTCCCGGACAGCGCGCCCTTGGAGTGCTGGTCTCCCACCGGAGTGCCGATCTCTCGGACGGCGCGCCCTTGGAGTGCCGATCTCCCGCGTAGCGCGCCCTTGGAGTGCCGATCTCCCGTGGGAGTGCCGATCTCCCGGACGGCGCGCCCTTGGAGTGCCGATCTCCCGCGGGAGTGCCGACATTCCGGCACTCCAGCGGGAAATCGGCACTCCTGCGCCGCGGCGCGTCGCTCTTCGCGCCTCCCCAACGGCACTCCTGTGCCCGGCGGCGTGCGGACGGGACGCGCGGCGACGTGGGCATGTGAGCGCCTAGGCTGGAGGCATGCCGCAGTCGACGAACACCCGGGCGCGCCGAGCGCTCCGCGGGCTCTTCGTCGCCGGTGCGGCGGTCGTCTTCGCCTCGGTCGCGCACACGCTCGGCGGCGGCCGTGCCCCGGGCCTCGTCGTCATCGCCCTGACGCTGGCCGCGGCGGTGCCGATCGCGATGCTGCTCGCCCGCCCCGGCCGCCCGGCGCGGCGTCGGCGCACCGTCGTCGCGGCGCTCCTCGCGCAAGCGGCCCTGCACACCCTCTACTCGCTCGGCGGCGGCGGCGGCGGCGGCAGCGGCGGTAGCAGAAGCAGCGGCAGCGGAGGCGCGGGCACCACCGCCGAGCTCGGTGCGGCCACGCTCGGGGCGCCCGCGGCATCCGCACACGTGCACGACCCGCTCGCGGGCCTCGACGCAATCGGCGGCGCCGCACCGTCCGTGTCGGCGGCGGGCGCGCTCATGCTCCTGGCCCACGCGGGCGCCGCGGTCCTCGCGGTCGTCGTCCTCCTGCGGGTGGATGCCGCACTCGATGCCGCGGCCGGCGCCCTCCGGGCTGTCGTCGCCCGCGCGCGTCCGGTGCTCGCGCCGCCTCCGCAGGCGGCCCCGCGCGCCGCATCGCCCGCCGCGCCCCGTCGCGCGCACTCCCTCGTCATCCTGTCCGCTCATCCGCATCGGGGGCCGCCGGCGTTCGTCCCCGCGCACTGACGCGAGCCGATCCGCACCCGTGAACGGGGAGCGGCCGCTCGTGCCGCAGCGCGAGACGACCACTCGACCGGCGGCTCGGCACCCGTGTGCAAGCCGACGGCACCCGATTCCGGACAGATCTAAGGACACACCCATGCACATCTCCCTTCGCCGTACCCTTCCGCTCGGCGCCGCAGCGCTCGGCGCGGGCGCCCTCCTCGCCCTCGGCACGCCGCTCGCCGCGAGCGCGCATGTCACCGTCGACCCGTCGAGCACCGCGGCGGGCGGCTACGCCGTGCTCGATTTCTCGCTCGGCCACGGCTGCGAGGGGTCGCCGACGACGACGCTCACGATCGACATCCCCGAGGGCATTGAGTCGGTGACCCCGCAGATGAACCCGAACTGGACCGTCGAGAAGGTCGCCGACGGCGACGCCGTCCGCCAGGTCGTGTACCGGGCCGTGACGCCCCTCGAAGACGGCTTCCGCGACACGGTTTCGGTGCAGGTGCGCCTGCCGGAGGACGCGGCGGGCGAGACGCTCGAGTTCCCGGTGCTGCAGGAGTGCACCGAGGGCGAGACGAACTGGAACGAGCCGTCGGGCGACGGCGCCGAGCCCGCGTCGCCGGCGCCGGTCGTGCACGTGACCGAGGCGGTGGCCGACCCGCACGGCGGCCACGGTGCGGCGGGTGCCGGCAGCACGGATGAGGCGACGGCCGGCACGAGCGAGGCGGCGGACGAGACGCCGGTGGATGTCTTCGCCCGCGTCGCCGGGATCGGCGGCCTCGTGCTCGGGGTCGTCGCGCTCGTCGTGGCGCTGACTTCACGCCGCCGCGGGGCGGCCTTGTGAGCGGCGGGGCCCGTCGGTTCGCCGGTGCGAAGCCGCGCGGCATGCGCGCGCCCGCGGGGCGTGCCCGCGCGAACCGCCGCACGGCGAATGGTGACCCGGTCAACCACGACGCGGCGAACGGCGACTCGGCGGACGGCGACCCGGTGAACCACGACTCGGCGAACCACGACTCGGCGAACCGCCACGCAGCGAACCCCACCCGGGCCGACCGCGACCCGGCGAACCATGCTCCGGCCGGCCCGCCGCGGGGCGGCGCCGTGATGCATACCGCCTGGCGGTCGCTGACCGCGGGCCTGCTGCTCGGCGCGGTCGTGGCCGCGGCGGGCCTGGCGATCGCGGCGATGCCGGCCCTCGCCCACAATTCCCCGGTATCGTCGTCGCCGGCCGAGGGCTCGACGGTCACGGCGCAGCCGGGCACGGTGAGCCTGACGACGAGCGATGTGCTCCTCGACCTCGGCGACGGGGGAGCGGGCATCGACGTGGTGGATGCCGCGGGCCTCCACTATGCGACGGAGTGCGCCGTGATCGACGGGCCGACCGTCGAGGCGGCTGCGGCGCTCGGCGAGCCGGGGGAGTACACGGTGAAGTGGCGCGTGGTCTCGGCCGACGGGCATCCGATCTCGGGCGAGTTCGCCTTCGACTGGCGGCCGGCGGCGGGCGTGGAGCTCGCCGAGGGTTCGACGGAGCCGGCGTGCGAGGTCCTGCGCGACGGTGCGGGCGACGGCGGTGCGGGCGACGGCGGCGCCGATGACGCGGTGGATGCCGGTGACGCGGCGGATGCCGGCGACTCGGCCGACTCGGCCGGCATCCCCGGCGAGGTCTGGTGGATCGGCGGCACCGTGCTCGCCGTCGTCGTCGCCGGCGGGGTGACGTGGATGCTCGCCCGCCGGCGTGTCGGCGGTGATGGTTAGGCTCGGGGGGTGACTTCGATCCCCCTGCCCGAGCCCTGGGACCCGGATGCGTTCGCGCCCCCGGAGGACGAGTTCGCGCCGCCGCCCGACGACTGGGACGCGCCGCCCCCGCCCGACGACCGGTTCGACACGGTCGCCGCAGGGCCGGGCGGCGGTCCGGGGGCCGGCGGCGCGGCATCCGCTGCGGGAGGCCGAAGCCCGGGCCGGGCGGCCCCCGCCCGCTTCGGCACCGCCCTCGAGGCGCTGCACACGGTCTTCGGGTACGAGTCGTTCCGCGGCGAGCAGGCCGAGATCATCGCTCAGCTGGCCGGTGGCGGCGACGCCGTCGTGCTCATGCCGACGGGCGGCGGCAAGAGCCTCTGCTACCAGATCCCGGCGCTGCTGCGCGAGGGCACGGGCGTCGTCGTGTCGCCCCTCATCGCGCTCATGCACGATCAGGTCGAGGCGCTCACGCGCAACGGCGTGCGCGCCGCGTACCTGAACTCGAGCCAGCACCCGGGCGATCGAGCCGAGGTCGAGCGGGCGTTCCTCGCGGGCGAGCTGGATCTGCTCTACATCGCGCCCGAGCGACTGAACACCGAGGGGGCGAAGTCGCTGCTGTCGCGGGGGCGCGTCGCGCTGTTCGCGATCGACGAGGCGCACTGCGTGTCGCAGTGGGGCCACGATTTCCGGCCCGACTACCTCGCGCTCGGCGAGCTCGCCGAACGCTGGCCGGACGTGCCGCGCATCGCGCTGACGGCGACGGCGACGGAGGCGACGCACCGCGAGATCACCGAGCGGCTCGCCCTCGGCGACGCGAGGCATTTCGTGGCGAGCTTCGACCGGCCGAACATCCAGTACCGCATCGCGCCGAAGGCGGAGGTGCGCAAGCAGCTGCTCGATTTCGTGCGCAGCGAGGGGCGCGACGCCGACGGCAACCCGGTTTCGGGCATCGTCTACGCGCTCTCGCGGGCGAGCACGGAGAAGTTCGCGGGCTACCTCGCCCAGCACGGCGTCGATGCGATGCCGTACCACGCGGGCCTCGACGCCGAGACGAGGCGCCGCACACAGGATCGCTTCCTCCGCGAGGACGGCGTCGTGATCGTCGCGACGATCGCGTTCGGCATGGGCATCGACAAACCCGATGTGCGCTTCGTCGCGCATGTGGATCTGCCGAAGTCGGTCGAGGGCTACTACCAGGAGACGGGTCGCGCCGGCCGCGACGGTGCGCCGGCGACGGCATGGCTGGCCTACGGGCTGCAGGACGTCGTCCAGCAGCGCCGCATGATCGACCAGAGCCCGGGCGACCTCGCGTACCGGCGCCGTCTGCAGTCGCATCTCGATACGATGCTCGCCCTGTGCGAGACGGTGAGCTGCCGCAGGCAGAACCTGCTGGCCTATTTCGGTCAGCGTTCCGAACCGTGCGGCAACTGCGACACCTGCCTCGAGCCGCCCGCGTCGTGGGACGGCACGATCCCCGCGCAGAAGCTCCTGTCGACCGTCGTGCGCCTGCAGCGCGAGCGCGGGCAGCGGTTCGGCGCCGGCCACCTCATCGACATCCTCCGCGGCAAGCGCACGGCGCGCGTCGAGCAGTACGGGCACGATGCCCTGTCGACGTGGTCGATCGGCGGCGACCTGTCGGATTCGCAGTGGCGCAGCGTCGTCCGGCAGCTCCTCGCGCAGGGGCTGCTGCAGGCGAAGGGCGAGTACGGCGTGCTGGAGATCACGCCCGATGCGACGCCCGTGCTCGCCGGCGAACGGCAGGTGTCGCTGCGCACCGAGCCCGAGCGGCAGGTCCGGTCCGAGCGGCGCAAGGCGCCGGCCGCGGTGGATCTCGAACCCGCTCAGCTGGAGCTCTTCGAAGCGCTGCGCGCCTGGCGGGCCGGCGAGGCGCGCGAACAGGGCGTGCCGGCGTACATCGTCTTCGGGGATGCGACGCTGCGCGCGGTCGCCGTCGCGAAGCCGGCGAGCCTCGCCGAACTCGACGGCATCACCGGCATCGGTGCGAAGAAGCTCGAGGCCTACGGCCAGGCGCTCGTCGACACGGTCGCCGGGCACGCCTGACGCTCCGCCCCGGCGCCGCAGGCGGCGCCCCACCATCGCGGCGGGCGCCGCAGAGCACCGCCGCGGCGGCGGGTGCGCTGCCGGATCGGATGCCCGCGGCATCCACTCGCGATACGATCGGGAGCAACGCAGGCGATCGGGGGGATCGATGAGCGGGATACTCGGGCCGACGCGGCCGATCGGGGTCACGGTCGTGGCCGCACTCGTCTGGATCGGCGCCGTCATGGACGTCGTCGCCGGCATCCTCGTCTTCGCGCTCCTCGGTGCGCCCGAGCTCGCCGAGGAATACGGCGGCACCGGCGGGCTCGTCTCGCTGGCGATCGCGTCGATCCTCTTCGGCGTCGCCGCGTTCATCGTGGGGTTCGGGCTGCTGGCCGGCAACCCGGTCGCCCGGCTCGCGATCACGGTGCTCGAACTGTTCTCGATCGGGATCTCGGTGTGGCATTTCGCGATCGACCCGAACGCGGTGTGGAGCGAGCTCGTGAGCATCCTCATCGCGATCGCGATCGTCGGGCTGCTCTGGGTCGGGGATGCCGGCCGCTGGTTCCGCCAGCTCGCCCCCGACGAGCCGGACGATCCGAAGCTGCGGTGACGCAGACGCAGACGCAGACGCGGGCTCGGCGACAGGGCGCCTCGGCATCCACCCGCCTTGTCGATGACATGACAGCGCGGCGGCCTCGACTTGTGCGGATCCTCAACGCTGTGCGAGGCGTTCCGCCGCCCGTTTGTCGCCGCCGCACCGTTCGCTACCGCCTCCGAAACACCGGGCATAGCGTGGAATGACCTCCTCCAGATCTCAACGAAGGGCAGACACCGACGATGGTTGACACGGCCTCACGTCCCACCGGCGCCCAGGGCGCCACGGCATCCACGACCCCGGCGAAGGGCTCCCGGCCCGGCCCGAAGGTCGACGTCGAGGCGCTCGGCCGGCAGCTGCTCGGCACGTGGGCCGACATCCGCCTCGCCTCACGCGAGCGGGCCGCGATGCCCGAACTGCAGCGCATCGAGGGCCAGAGCATGGAGGAGCACCGCGAGCGCGTGCTCGCCCAGCTGCAGATCCTCGTCGACATGGGCGCCATCAGCCGCGCCTACCCGAAGGAGCTCGGCGGCGAAGACGACCACGGCGGCAACATCGCCCAGTTCGAAGAGCTCGTCATCGCCGACCCGAGCCTGCAGATCAAGGCGGGCGTGCAGTGGGGCCTGTTCGGGGCCGCGGTGCTGCACCTCGGCACCGAGAAGCACCATAAGAAGTGGCTGCCCGACATCATGAGCCTGAAGCTGCCGGGCGCGTTCGCGATGACCGAGACCGGTCACGGCTCCGACGTCGCCGCGATCGGCACGACCGCGACCTACGACGAGGAGACGCAGGAGTTCGTCATCGACACCCCGTTCCGCGGGGCGTGGAAGGACTACCTCGGCAACGCCGCCCTGCACGGGCAGGCCGCGACCGTGTTCGCCCAGCTCATCACGAAGGGCGTCAACCACGGCGTGCACTGCTTCTTCGTGCCGATCCGTACCGCGAACGGCAACTTCAAGAAGGGCGTCGGCGGCGAGGACGACGGGCTGAAGGGCGGACTGAACGGCATCGACAACGGTCGCCTGCACTTCACGGGCGTCCGCATCCCGCGCGAGAACCTCCTGAACCGTTACGGCGACGTCGCCCCCGACGGCACGTATTCGAGCCCCATCGCGAGCCCCGGCCGCCGCTTCTTCACGATGCTCGGCACGCTCGTGCAGGGTCGCGTCTCGCTCGACGGCGCATCCACCGCCGCGTCGGCGATGGCCCTCACGATCGCGATCACGTATGCGACGCAGCGCCGCCAGTTCAATGCCGCGAGCGAGACCGACGAAGAGGTGCTGCTCGACTACCAGCGCCACCAGCGCCGCCTGCTGCCGAAGCTCGCGACGACGTATGCGCAGACCTTCGCGCACGACGAGTTCCTGCAGAAGTTCGATGCCGTCTTCAGCGGCAAGGCCGACACGGACGCCGACCGGCAGGACCTCGAGACGGTCGCCGCGGCCCTGAAGCCGCTGTCGACGTGGCACGCGCTCGAGACGCTGCAGGAGGCCCGCGAGGCCACGGGCGGCGCCGGCTTCCTCGCCGAGAACCGCATCGTCGGCCTCCGTCAGGACCTCGACATCTATGTGACCTTCGAGGGCGACAACAACGTGCTCCTGCAGCTGGTCGCCAAGCGCCTGCTGACCGACTACTCGAAGAAGTTCGCGAAGGCGGATGCCGGGGCGCTCGCCCGCATGGTCATCGCCCAGACCGCCGAGAAGGCCTACCACGGCTCGGGCCTGCGCCGCCTCGGCCAGTCGGTCTCGGACTTCGGCTCGACCGGCCGTTCCGTCAAGGAGCTGCGCGACCCCGAGATGCAGCGGGAGCTGCTCACCGACCGGGTCGAGACGATGATCGCCGGCATCGCCGGTCGCCTGCGCAACACGAACAAGATGTCGCCGGCCGCTGCGGCCGCCGCGTTCAACCGCAACCAGGACGAGCTCATCGAGGCCGCCCGCGCCCACGGCGAGCTCCTGCAGTGGGAGGCGTTCACGCGCGGCCTCGCAGAGACGAAGGATGCCGGCACCAAGCAGGTGCTCACGTGGCTCCGCGACCTCTTCGGCCTCGGCCTCATCGAGAAGCACGCCGCCTGGTACCTCATCAACGGCCGCCTCTCGGCGCAGCGCGCGCAGTCCGTGACGGCGTACATCAACCGTCTGCTGGAGCGCCTGCGCCCGTACTCCCTCGACCTGGTCGACGCGTTCGGCTACTCGCCGGAGCACCTGCGGGCGAAGATCTCCTCGGGCGCCGAGCAGGAGCGCCAGGACGAGGCGCGCGCCTACTACGCCGAGCAGCGTGCGAACGGCACCGCCCCGATCGACGAGAAGACCCTCGTCAAGAAGGCCAAGAAGAAGTAACGCTCGAGACAGCGGCCCGCTCTCTCAGGGGGCGGGCCGCTTCGTCGTGCGGCGGGTGCCGCGGGGTGCGGATGCCGGGGGTCGCCGCGACCGGCGGGGTGCGGATGCCCTGGGTCGCCGCGACGTGGCGGGGTGCGGATGCCCCGGCGCGCTCAGTCCTGGGCGGGCGGCTTCATGATGGCGCCGGCCGCGAGGCCGACGGCGAGGCCGGCGGGCAGCCAGAGCCAGAACTGGGTGACGAGGCTGATGACGACGCCGACGATCGCGCCCACGACGACGCCGGCGATGATCTGACGGCGGCGCGCCGCCGGGTCGGGCTGCGAAGATGCCATGCCACAAGCCTACGTGCCGCATCCCGGGCGGGTCGCCGGGCGCGGCCTGCGCCGCGGAGTGCGGGGCCGGGCTCAGTGCTCCGCGGCATCCACTCGCGGACTCAGATGAGGCCGAGGGCCCGCACCGCTTCGCGTTCCTCGGCGAGTTCGGCGACGGAGGCCTCGATGCGGGCGGCCGCGAAGGCGTCGCGTTCGACGCCCTGGACGATGTGCCAGGCGCCGTCGAAGGATTCGACGGGGAACGAGCAGACGAGCCCCTCCGGCACGCCGTAGGAGCCGTCGGAGACGACGCCGGCGCTCGTCCAGCCGGCTTGCGTGCCGGCCGTCCAGTCACGCATGTGGTCGACGGCGGCGGATGCCGCCGACGCCGCCGAGGAGGCGCCGCGCACCTCGATGATCTCGGCCCCGCGGTTCGCGACGCGGGGGATGAAGGTCTCGACGAGCCATTCGCGGGCGCCGTCGGCTCCTTCGAAACGGTTCTCGAGCAGCCCGGTGACGGGGTCGCCGGCCGCGGTTGCGTGGGCGAGGTCGGGGTACTGGGTCGCGGAGTGATTGCCCCAGATCGCGACGTCGCGGATGCCGCCGACGGGGGTGTCGAGGGCGATCGACAGCTGCGCGAGGGCCCGGTTGTGATCGAGGCGCGTCATCGCGGTGAAGCGGTCGGCGGGCACGTCTGGGGCGTGGGCGGCGGCGATGAGCGCGTTCGTGTTCGCCGGGTTGCCGACGACGAGCACGCGCACGTCGTCGGCGGCGTGGTCGTTGATGGCCTTGCCCTGGGGGCCGAAGATGCCGCCGTTGGCTTCGAGCAGGTCGCCGCGTTCCATGCCGGCGGTGCGCGGGCGGGCGCCGACGAGCAGGGCGACGTTGGCGCCGTCGAAGGCTCGCGCCGCGTCGTCGTACACCTCGACGCCGGCCAGCAGCGGGAATGCGGAGTCCTGCAGCTCGAGGGCGGTGCCCTCGGCGGCCTTGACGCCCTGCGGGATCTCGAGCAGCTGCAGGCGCACCGGCGTGTCGCCGAACATCGCTCCGGAGGCGATGCGGAAGAGCAGCGCGTAGCCGATCTGGCCTCCCGCGCCCGTGATGGTGACCGTGATCGGGTGACTCATGTTCCGAGCCTACGCCGGGCGGCCCTGGCGGGGAACCGCGCACGGCACCGGGGTCGCGGAACGCCGCAGCCCCGACGGCGGTGCCCGCGGAACGGCGCGGCCCCGGCGGCGCGGCTCTTCCCCGCATCCACCCCGCTCGGTAGCGTGAGCCTATGCGAGACATGTATCCGGAGATCGAGCCTCTCGAGACCGGCATGCTCGACGTGGGGGACGGACAGCACATCTATTGGGAAGTGTCCGGCAACCGCGACGGCAAGCCGGTCGTCTTCCTGCACGGCGGCCCGGGGGCGGGCACAGCGCCTGCGCACCGGCGCCTGTTCGATCCGGAACGCTACCGGATCGTCCTCTTCGACCAGCGCGGCTGCGGCCTCAGCATTCCGCATGCGAGCGAGCCGGGCGCGGATCTGTCGACGAACACGACGTGGCATCTCGTGGCCGACATGGAGCGGTTGCGCGAGCATCTCAGCATCGACCGCTGGCAGGTCTTCGGCGGGTCGTGGGGCAGCTCGCTCGCGCTCGCCTATGCCGAGACGCATCCGGAGCGGGTGACCGAGCTCGTGCTGCGCGGCATCTTCACGCTGCGGCGCGAGGAGCTCGACTGGTTCTACGAGGGCGGGGCGTCGGCGGTGTACCCGGACCTGTGGGAGGACTTCCTGGCGCCGGTGCCGCCGGTGGATCGCGCCCATCTCATCGACGCGTACGCGCGGCTGCTGACCGACCCCGACCCTTCGGTGCACCAGGGTGCGGCGATCGCGTGGGCCAGATGGGAGTCGTCGACGATCACCCTGCTGCCGCAGATCGAGACGGTCGCCCGCTTCACGGCGCCTGAGTATGCGACGGCGTTCGCGCGCATCGAGAACCACTACTTCCGCCACGGCGGGTGGTGGGAGGAGGGGCAGCTGATCCGCGATGTGGATCGCATCCGCCACATCCCCGCGGTCATCGTGCAGGGCCGCTACGACATGTGCACGCCGATGATGACGGCCTGGGATCTGCACCTGGCCTGGCCCGAGGCGCGGTTCGAGGTCATCGCCGATGCGGGGCATGCGTACGACGAGCCGGGCATCCTGGCTGCGCTGATCGCGGCGACGGACCGCTTCGCGGGCGAGGGAGCGGCGATGGCGGACGAGGATGCGGACGAGGACGTTGACGAGGACGCGGACGAGGAGGCGGACGAGGAGGAGCGCGAGGACGACGTCGACCCGGATGACGACGACGAAGGCGAGCGCGAGGACGACCTCGACCCCGACGAAGACGACGAAGACGACGAAGACGAAGATGACGATGACGATGACGACCGTGATGACGACGATCGCTGACGCGGCCCGGGGGTGCTGAGGCGGCCGGCCATGACGTTCGATCCGAACGCCGACATCAGCCGGGGGCGGGTCTCCAGGCGCGGCCGCACGGCCGGAATCACGGCGGCCGGCGGCGGCATCGGCGTCGTCGTGATCTTCCTGCTCTCGCAGCTGTTCGGGGTGGATCTCAGCGCCTTCGTCGGCGGAGGCCAGGCCGGCGGCGGGGCGACGGGCGGCGAGGAGATCGCCCTGGAGGAGTGCCGCACCGGCGCCGACGCGAATGCGAGCGTCGAGTGCCGGATGAAGGGCGCGGCGGCCTCCCTCGACCAGTACTGGGCGGCCGCGGCCCCCGAGGTCGGCATCGCCTACGCCTCGCCGCAGAACGTCGTGCTGTTCGAGGATCAGGTCTCGACGGGGTGCGGGGCGGCGAGCGCGGCGACGGGCCCGTTCTACTGCCCGCCCGACGAGACGATCTACATGGACGTCGATTTCTTCGGGGAACTCCGCACCCGCTTCGGGTCGAGCGGCGGGCCGCTCGCGGAGATGTACGTCGTCGCGCACGAGTGGGGCCATCACGTCCAGAACCTCGCCGGCATCCTCGACGCGACTCGCGACGGGCTGACCGGCGCCGATTCGAACGCGGTGCGCACGGAGCTGCAGGCCGACTGCTTCGCCGGCGCGTGGGCGGGCGACGCATCCGACCCGCGCGAGGTGGGCGGCACGCCGCTGCTCGAGCCGGTCACCGAGGCGCAGGTGGCGGATGCCCTGAGCGCGGCCGCCGCGGTCGGCGACGACCGCATCCAGCAGGCCGCGCAGGGCGAGGTCTCCCCGCACACCTTCACGCACGGCACGAGCGAGCAGCGTCAGCGCTGGTTCACCGCCGGCTACGAGCGGGGTGCGGCGGCGTGCGATACCTTCTCGGTGCCGGCCGGCGGCCTGTAGCCGGTGGATGCCCGGGCGCCCCGGCCTCAGCGTTGCTCGCGGCGGGCGGCGCGCCGTTTGGCGAAGACGTAGCCGACCGCGCAGCCGGCGGCGAAGACGATGAGGGCGACGAGCCACAGCGGCACGGTCACGGTGATCCACAACAGCGACATCGTCGTCGTCTGCCAGGCGATGCCGTTCTGGATGATGAACACGACGGCGAGCACGATCAGCAGGATCGCGACCCAGCGCTGTTTCAGCCATTCCAGGAACCGGTTCGGCGGCGAACCGGGCGTACTCTGCCGACCGATGTCGTCCGTCATGGCCGCTCCCTCGCCTCGTCGGCCTCAGCATAGCGAGCGGCACGGGTGTCTGCGGTGGATGCGGCGCTCGCGGCATCCACTCGGGGCGTCGCGGGGCGTGCACCCCGCGAACCGAGGGTCGCCGATATCGCGAGCACGGCGAGGCCGGCGGCGAGCATCCCGATCCCCGCCCAGGCGCCGGGCACGAGCGTCTCGTGCAGGAGCAGGAGGCCGAGCAGGCTCGCCGTCAGCGGTTCGGCGAGCACGAGCGTCGACACGACGGGCGGGCGGAGCGAGCGCAGCCCGGCGGCGTAGAGCAGGTAGGCGAGGGTCGTCGTCACGAGGCCGAGCCAGAGGGCCATCGCGAGCCCGCCTGGCCGGGCGAGCCAGGCGGTATCGCCGCCGAGCAGCACGGGAAGCGAGGCGAGCGCGGCCAGGCCGAAGACGGCGCCCATCGTGCCGGCCGGGCTCCAGCCGCGTTCGAGGAGCCCCTTGCTGGTCACGGTGTAGACGGCGTACGAGGCGCCGCCGCCGATGGATGCCGCGAGGCCGGCCGGATCGGCGGCGGCCCCGTTGCCGTCGCCGGCGAAGGCGAGCATCGCGATGCCCGCGGTGGCGATGGCGGTCGCCAGGAGCCAGAGCCCGCCGGGGCGGCGGCCGGTGACGGCCCAGTCGAGGGCTCCGGTGATGACGGGCGCCGAGCCGAGGGCGACGACGGTGCCGACGGCGACGCCGTTCGCGGCGGTTCCGGCGAAGAATGCGGGCTGGTAGGCGAACACGCCGGCCGCGCCGATGCCGACGAGCAGCCATGCGGGCGTCCGGCCGAGGAGGCCGGGGGAGCCGGGTCGGGTGGATGCCGCGCCGAGCGCCCGGCCGGCCGAACGCCGCCGCCGGAACCGCAGCACCCCGGCGATCGTCGCGAGCGCCGCCCCGCCGATGAGCACGCGCGCCGCACCGACCGAGAGCGGGTCGGCCGCCGGACCGAGAGCCTGTGCGGTGCCGGTCGTGCCGAAGCAGACGGCGGCGAGCAGGACGAAGACGATGGGGCGCACGGCGTCATTGTTCCACGCCGTGCGCCGCCGTCTCACCAGGTCGAGTCGCCGCGCGTGACCGCGTCGAAGCCGCCGTCGATGAAGACGACCTGCCCGGTCACGTGCGTGTTGACCTCGCTCGTGAGCCAGACCAGCAGCTCGGCCGGCGCGGCGGGCCCCATGGGGCCGTTCAGCGGCATCGGCACCGACTGCAGCACCTGCTCGCGGCCTTCCGGGGTCGCCATGAGCGGCTCGGTCATGGGCGTCAGCACGATGCCCGGCGCGATCGCGTTCAGCGGGATGCCCGCGCCGGCCCACGCCTCGGTGGGCGCCTGCCGGCGGAGCCAGCGGGCCAGGGCGCGCTTGGAGGTCGGATAGTTCAGGTAGCCGATCTCGGGCCCGGAGTCCTCGAGCTCCTTGCCGCGGCCGAGCGCCTCGGCCTCGGTGCCCGACTCGATCGCGTTCAGCAGGCGTTCGTCGAACGGGCCGATCGAGGTCATCGAGGCGACCGTGGCCGCCCGCGGCGCATCCGATTTCGCCAGCAGCGGCCGCAGCCCCTCGAGGGTGGCGACGGCGCCGTAGTAGTTGACGGCGACCGTCGCGGCGATGGGCGCCGACAGCCCGGCGACGGCGACGACGCCGTCGAGCACACCGCCGGAGAGCTCCGTGGCCCGGCCGATGACGTCGTCGCGGCCGGATGCGGTCGTCAGGTCGACTTCGATGTCGGCGTTGCGCAGGTCGACGCCGATCACGCGGTGGCCGCGTTCGAGCAGCAGATCGCGGGTCGCGCGGCCGATGCCGCTTGCGGCTCCGGTGACGAGATAGCTGCGGGTCATGACGTTCCTTCCGAGTCGCGTGCAGTGGATGCCGGTCGCGGATGCTCGGGTATGACCGTGCGTTCAGGGTACCGCGTATGCGAGGATCGACGCGAGCGATCGGGGGGTCGATGGGGGACGAGGCAGGGGCGGCATCCGCACCCGAGGGCACCGGCCCGGCACCCGTCGAGCCCGGCCCCGACGGGCTCACCGCGGCCCAGGCCGCCGAGCGGATGCGCGCCGGCCTCGCCAACGCCGCCGCCGACGCATCCAGCCGCAGCGTCTGGTCGATCCTCCGCGCGAACGTCTTCACCCTGTTCAACGCGATCGTCGTCACGGGGTTCGCGATCCTCCTCGTGCTCGGCCACTGGCAGGACGCCCTGTTCGGCCTCGCCGCCCTCGCCAATGCCGTCATCGGCGTCACGCAGGAATACCACGCGAAACGCTCCCTCGACCGGCTGGCGCTCATGCACGCCCCGCGCGCCCGCGTCGTCCGCGACGGGCGGACGCAGGAGCTCGCCGTCGCCGACGTCGTCCGCGACGACCTGCTGCTGCTCCGCGCCGGCGACCAGGTCACCGCCGACGGGCGCATCCTCGCCGCCACCCGGCTCGAGGTCGACGAATCCCTGCTCACGGGCGAATCCGATCCGGTCGACAAGCAGCCGGGCGACGCCGTCCTGAGCGGGTCGATCGTCGTCGGGGGCGAGGGATCCGCCGTCGTCACCACCGTCGGCGCCGACTCGTTCGCCGCGCGCCTGGCCTCCGAGGCGAAACGGTTCTCGCTCGTGAATTCGGAGCTGCGCTCCTCGGTCGACCGGATCCTGAAGTGGATCACCTGGGCGATCTTCCCGATCATCCTCATCGTCGTGAACGCGAACATGCAGGCCGCGGGCGGCTGGGCCGAGGCCATCGCCGGCGGCGCGTGGAACTCGGCCGCGGTCGCTTCGATCGCCGCGGTCATCGCGATGATCCCGCTCGGGCTCGTGCTCATGACGAGCATCGCCTTCGCCGTCGGCGCCGTGAAGCTCGGCACCCACAACGTGCTCGTGCAGGAGCTGCCCGCCGTCGAAGGGCTCGCTCGCGTCGACGTCATCTGCCTCGACAAGACGGGCACGATCACGAGCGGCGAGGTCGTCTTCGACGAAGCCTTCCCCCTCGGCGGATCGCAGCCGACCGGCTGGCGGCTCGCCCTCGGCTGGGCCGGCGCCGAGCCCGACGCGAACGCCACGGCGCGCTGCCTGGCCGAGGAGTTCCCCGCAGATCCCGCGCTGAAACCGGTCGCCCGCATCGAGTTCTCCTCGGCACGCAAATGGTCGGCGGTGTCCTTCGGCGGCCCCGCCGAGGGCACCTGGGTGCTCGGCGCCCCCGAGTTCGTCCTCGGAGACGGCCCGCACGGGGCGGCCGCACACGAGGCGACCGCCCTCGCCGGCAGGCTCGCCGCCGACGGCCGCCGCACCCTCCTGCTCGCGCACAGCGCGCACGTGCTCGGCGCCTCGGAGGCGGATGCCGGTGCGCTCCCGCATCAGCTCGCCCCCGTCGCCGTGCTCACCTTCCGCGAGGCCGTGCGCGGCGACGCCGCCGAAACCCTCGCCTATTTCGCCGAGGAGGGCGTCGGCGTCCGCGTCATCTCGGGCGACGACCCCCGCACCGTCGCCGCCGTCGCCCGCGAGGTCGGCCTCGACGCCGGCAACGGCTACGACGCCCGCGAGCTGCCCGACGACGACGCCGCGCTCGCCGAGGTGCTCGAGCAGCACCTCGTGTTCGGCCGGGTCACGCCGGCGCAGAAGAAGCGCATGGTGCACGCCCTGCAGGCGAACGGCCACACCGTCGCGATGACCGGCGACGGGGTCAACGACGCCCTCGCGATCAAGGACGCAGACATCGGCATCGCCATGGAGTCCGGGTCGGCGGCGACGAAGGCCGTCGCCCGCATCGTGCTGCTCGATTCGAAGTTCTCGCACATGCCGGGCGTCGTCGCCGAGGGGCGGCGGGTCATCGCGAACATCGAACGCGTCTCGATGCTGTTCCTGTCGAAGACCTCGTACGCGATCTCGATGTCGGTGCTCTTCGGCATCCTGCTGTGGCCCTTCCCGTTCCTGCCGCGGCAGCTGTCGATCACCGACGGGCTGACGATCGGCATCCCCGCGTTCCTGCTCGCGCTGCTGCCGAACGCGAGGCGCTATGTGCCGGGGTTCCTGCAGCGTTCGCTGTCGTTCGCGATCCCGGCGGGCCTCGTCGTGGCCGTATCCATCGCGATCGTCTCGGGCCAGGCCCGCGCCGGCGGCGACGGGGAGGACGCGGTGCGCACCGCCTGCATGACGACGCTCGCGCTCATCGGCCTCTGGATCCTCGTCGTGCTCTCGCGCCCGTTCACATGGATCAAGGCGGGCGTCGTCGTCGCGATGTACGCCGGCCTCGTGCTCGTCTTCCTGATCCCGTGGCTCGTCGACTTCCTCGAACTGGCATGGCCGTCTACCGACACGATCGTCGATGCCGTCATCGTCGTGCCGATCGCCTGCGTGCTCATCGAGGTGCTGGGCTTCTGGCATCGGCGGCGCTTCGGCACCGCCTCGGAGGTCGCCGACCGGCCGCATCCCGTGGCGAAGATGCGCGAACGCCGTGCGGCGGAGCGGGACTGACTCCGCCGCACGGCGTGCATGGATACCGGTGCGCCCCGGCATCCGCTCATGAACCCCGCCCCGGCCCGCGCAGGGGCCGAGCGGGATCCGCTCAGTGGTCGAGCACGGCCGATAGGAACGCGCGCGTGCGCTCCTCCTTCGGGTCGGTGAACATGACCTCGGGGCTGGCCTCCTCGACGATGTGCCCGCCGTCGAACATGAGCACGCGGTTCGACACGTCGCGCGCGAACTGCATCTCGTGGGTGACGATGAGCATCGTGATGTCGGTCGTCTCGGCGACATCGCGCAGGATGCCGAGCACGTCGCCGACGATCTCGGGGTCGAGGGCGCTCGTGACCTCGTCGAGCAGCAGGATCTCGGGATCCATCGCAAGCGCGCGCGCGATCGCGACCCGCTGCTGCTGCCCGCCCGAGAGCTCGAGGGGGTGCGCGTCGGCCTTGTCGGCGAGCCCGACCTGCTCGAGCAGGCCCATCGCCTTCTCCTTGGCGGCCTTCTTCGAGAGCCCGAGCACGTGCACGGGCGCCTCGATGATGTTCTCGATGACCGTCATGTTCGGGAACAGGTTGAACTGCTGGAACACCATGCCGATCCGCTTGCGGATCTCGTTCTTGTGGCGCTCCTTGAGCTCGACGCGCTTGCCGCCCCGCTCCTCGTGGGTGAGGGGCTGGCCGTCGATGAAGATGTAGCCGCCGGTGGCCTCCTCGAGCGTCATGACGAGGCGCAGGATCGTCGTCTTGCCCGAGCCGGAGGGGCCGATGAGGGTGACGCGGTCGCCCTTGTTGACGGTGAAGTCCAGGTTTTTCAGGACGACGTGGTCGCCGAAGCGCTTCTCGACGTCCTGGAAGCGGATGGCCTGGTCGAAGTCGGCCGGGGCGAGGGAGATCGAGCGGGTGTCGGGGCCGGTTTGTGCCGGTTCGGTCTCGGAATCAGGATGCGAAAGCAAGACGCTTCTCCAATCTGCGGATGAGCAGCGAGGTCGGGTAGCTCGCGAGCAGGAAGATCACGCCGCAGAGGGTGATCGGCTCGAGGTAGCTGAAGTGGTTGCCGCCGAAGACGAGACCGGCCTGCACCATCTCGACGACGCCGATGGTGAGCAGGAACGGGGTGTCCTTGAACATCGCGATGGCGTAGTTGCCGAGCGAGGGGATCGTCTGGCGGAGGGCCTGGGGGATGACGACGGCGAACCAGGTGCGCCGCTTCGGCAGCGACAGGGCCGTCGCGGCCTCCCACTGGCCGGCGGGCACGCCCTCGATGCCGGCGCGGTAGACCTCGGCCATGTAAGTCGCGTAGTGGATGCCGAACACGACGATGCCGATCGTCAGCGGCGGCACCTGCAGGAACAGGTAGTACGCGAACAGCAGCTGCACGATGAGCGGCGTCATGCGGATGAAGTTCATCACGAAGGTGACGACGGCCGTGACGGGGGCGGGGGCGACGTAGCGCACGATGGCGACGACGAGGCCGAGCACGGCGGCGATGGCGGTGCCGAGCACGGTGACGACGAGGGTCGCCTGGAAGAAGCCGGCGAGCAGCGCGGGCAGCGACTCCCACGCGAAGCTCCAGTTCCACTGCGGTCCGGTCATGCGGCGGTCTCCCGTTCGGGGTCACGGGTGGGGGTGCGGAAGCGCAGCGCCTCGCCGAGCGATTCGCCCCGGCCGAGGCGGTGCTTGGCGCGCACCTCGAGGGCGTTCATGATGAGGGTCAGCGCGTAGGCCATCGCGAAGTACAGGATGAGCCCGACGCCGTAGGCGAAGAAGGTGTCGGTGTCGACGCGGAGCTTGTTGATCTCGACGGTCAGGTCGACCATCGTGATGGTGCTCACGATGGCGGTGCCCTTCAGCATGAGGATGAGCAGGTTCGTGAGCGAGGGGATCATGAGGGCCCACGCCTGCGGGAAGATCACGCGCCACAGCCGGCCCATGGGGGAGAGGCTGAGGGCGACCGTGGCCTCCCACTGGCCGGCGGGCACCGCGTTCAGCGAGCCGCGGACGACCTCGGCGCCGTAGGCGCCGTAGTTCAGGCCGAGGGCGAGGATGCCGACGAGCATCGCGGGCATCTCGACGCCGAACAGGGGCAGCACGAAGAACAGCCAGAACAGCTGCACGACGAGCGAGGTGCCGCGGAAGAATTCGATGACGGCCCGGGCGAAGCCGCGCGCGACGATGTTCTTCGATCCCGCGAGGAGCCCGAGGCCGATGGCGATGGCCATCGCCAGGAGGGCGCCGCCGACGGTCAGCTCGAGGGTGATGAGCATCCCCTCGAGGATCCGTGGCAGCGCCGCTCCCAGCGCGGCGAAGTCGGAACCCATCGTCAGCCGAGGTCTCCGGCGCAGAGCTGCTCGGTGGTGAGGTCGGCCGGCGGCAGGTTCTCGGCGGTGAAGCCGAAGTCGCCGACGAGGTCGAGGTAGGACTGCTCGTCGGCCGTGATCTCGCCGAGCGCCTCGTTGTAGGCGTCGAGGAGCTTCGTGTCGGCCTTGCGGAAGACGGTGGATCCCGCACCGATCTGGGCGACGCCGTCGATCTCCTGCACGAAGGCGTCGGTGGTCTCGACGCCGGCGTCGGGCGCGTTGTCGGCCATCCAGTTCAGCGAGATCGCCGTCATCGCGAAGGCGTCGGCGCGGCCGTTGGCGACGGCATCCATCCCGTCCTGCGCGTTGGCGACCGACTGGGGGTTGGAGATCCCGAGCTTCTCGGCGTAGCCGGCTTCGATGCCGCCGGAGAGCACGGCGAGCTTCACATCGCCGGCTTCCTTGACGGAGTCGAGGTCGGTGAGCTTCTTGGGGTTGCCCTCGGGCACCATGAGCGCCGTCGTGTACATGATCTCGGGGTCGCTGAAGGCGGCCTGCTCGCAACGCTCGGGCAGGATCGACATGCCCGCGCTGATGGCGTCGAAGCGGCCGGCGTTCAGGCCGGGGATGAGCGAGTTCCAGTCGACCTCGACGACCTCGACCTCGTCGATGCCGAGTTCGCTGAAGATCTGCTCGTGCATGGCGATGGTGGCGCCGGTGGGCTCGCCGTCCTCGACCCAGGAGTAGGGCCGTTCGTCGGCGATGCCGACGGTGATCTTGCCGGCGTCCTGCAGCTTGGCGAGCGTGTCCTCGCCGCCGCCGGATGCCTCGCCGCCTCCTCCGCCGGATGCGCATCCGGCGAGCAGGCCCGCGGAGAGCAGGGCGGTGGCGGTCAGTGCGATGCGCGACTTCGTGGTCCGCTTCGACATGGTTCCTCTTCTCGGTCTTGGATGAACCGCCGCTCCCGCATGGGGCTCGCGAGGGGGACGGAGCGCGGGGTCGGCTGATCCAGTCCGGATTCGTGATTGCCGCCGCCCACCTTACGACGAGCCGTCGACATTTCCACAATCAGAACGTCGGCATGTACGATTGTCGACAATAAGACAACCGCGGGGGTGGATGCCGTGGACGCGCTCGCGTCCGCCGCGCCCGGCCCGAACCGGGCTCCACGCGTTCCCCGGCGCACCCGCCGCGCGGGAGAATAGACGTCGGGTGGAAGGAGCCGAATGGCCGAGCGAGAGACCGTCGACAAGCCTGCTGCGACGGGCGCCGCGGTATTCCGGGTGCCCCGGGCATCCACCGTCGACCTCATCGCCATCGAGCTGCGGGGTGCCATCTACTCGGGCGCCCTCGCGGTCGGCCGCCCCATCGGCGAGGTCGAGATCTCTTCGCAGCTCGGCGTCAGCCGCGGCCCGCTCCGCGAAGCCACCCAGCGCCTCGTGCAGGAGGGGCTGCTGACCGCCACGCCCGGCCGCGGCCTCCGCGTCAGCATCATCGACGAACGCCACGTGCAGGACGTCTACGACGCCCGCGCCGCCGTCGAAGGCCAGGCCGTGCGCATCATCGTCCGCGACGGCGACGCGGCTCGCGCATCCGCCGCCGACGCCCTCGACGCCGCGCTCGCCGCCCTCGAGCACGCGAGCGCCGGCGACGACGCCCGCGCCATCGGCGACGCCGACCTCGCCTTCCACCGCGCCCTCGTCGACGCGGCCGGCAGCCGGCGCCTCTCCCGCTCCATGTCGACCCTCGCGATCGAGACCCGCATCGCCACCTTCTGCGCTCCCGGCGGCTATTCCGTCCGCAGCGACATCGCCCCCAGCTACCGCGCCCTCATCGACGCGATCCGCGCCGGCGACGCCGAAGCGGCCCAGGCCGCCCTCGACGAACAGTTCGCCGACGCCGTCGCCCGCCTCCGCGGCGAACTGCCCGCCGACGCCCACATCGAAACCGTCGCCGAACCCCCGCCGCCCGCGCCCCCGCCCTCGGCCCCATCTTCGCCGCCGGCGAATAGGCGGGCCCGGGCATCCGCTGCTCGGGCATCCGCGGCCCGGGCATCCGCGGCCCCGGGCATACCCCGTGTCACCACTGGCCCCCGCAGGCGGGCATACTTGCTGAGGCACAACCCGAACCGGCGAGGAGGACCATGCGCGCGGTGCAGTACACGGAATTCGGGGGAGAGCCCCGGCTCGTCGACGTCGATCGGCCCGCCTGCCCGCCGCGCGGCGCGATCGTGCGCGTACGCGCCACCGGCCTCTGCCGCAGCGACTGGCACGGCTGGATGGGCCACGACGAGACCATCGCCCTGCCGCACGTGCCCGGGCACGAGTTCGCCGGCGAGCTCGTCGAACTCGGCGACGAGGTGCCGGCGGATGCCGGCTGGGCGGTCGGCGACCGCGTCACCGCCCCCTTCATCAGCGCCTGCGGCTCGTGCGAGCAGTGCCGCTCCGGCAACGAGCAGGTGTGCGACGCGCAGCAGCAGCCCGGCTTCACCTACTGGGGCTCGTTCGCCGAAGAGGTCGTCGTGCACGAAGCGGCCCTGAACCTCATCCGCCTGCCCGACTCGCTCGGCTTCGTCGAGGCCGCCTCGCTCGGCTGCCGATTCGCGACCGCGTACCGCGCCGTCGTCACGCGCGGCCGCCTGCAGCCGGGCGAACGCATCGCCGTGCACGGCTGCGGCGGCGTCGGCCTCTCGGCGATCATGATCGCGGTCGCCGCGGGCGTCGAGGTGTACGGGGTGGATGTCTCGGACGGTGCGCTCGCCGCGGCCGAGAAGCTCGGCGCGACGCCCGTGCGCGGCGGCGAGGGGGCCGCCGAGCGGGTCGTCGAGGCCTCCGGCGGCGGGGTGGACGTTTCGATCGACGCCTTCGGCAGCACCGACACCTCGCTCGCCTCGGTGAAGAGCCTGAAGAAGCGCGGCCGGCACGTGCAGATCGGGCTCATGGTCGGCGACCACGCGATGGCCGCGATGCCCATGGAAGCCGTCATCGCCGGCGAGCTCGAGATCATCGGCAGCCACGGGATGGCCGTCAGCGAATACCCCGGCATGCTCTCGGCCGTCGCCGAGGAGGCGTTCCGCCCCGTCGAACTCGTGGGCCGCACCATCGCCCTCGACGAGGTGCCCGAAGCACTGGCGGCCATGGGCCGCGCCGGCCAGGCCTCCGGGATGACGGTCGTCGAGCTCTGAGGGCGTGCTAGCGTCGCCACCGGGGGGAGGGGCGCATGGGGGATGCCGGGCCCGCGTTCACGCCGCGGGTGCTGCTGTCGATGTCGCTGCCGGCGATCGTCATCGGGATCGCGTCGGCGCTCGTGCTGTGGCTGCTCGACCGGGCCGCGGCCCTGCTGCAGGCCGGCATCTGGACCGCGCTGCCGGCCGCCCTCGGCTTCGATCCGGCCGCTCCGTGGTGGATCCTCCTCGTGCTCACCGCGACCGGCTTCGCGGTCGGTCTCGTGTGCTGGCTCATGCCCGGCCACGGCGGCCCCGATTCGGCGACGGTCGAACTCATCCAGCCCGCCGTGCCGCTGAAGGTGCTGCCGGGTATCGCGCTCGCCTCGATCATCGGTCTCGCCGGCGGCGTCAGCCTCGGCCCCGAGAGCCCGATCATCGCGATCAACGGTTCGCTCCTCGTCGCGCTCATGGCCCGCTTCGCACCGGGGGTGCCGCCGCGGCTCGCGCTGATGCTCGCGGCATCCGCCACCCTCGGCGCGCTGATCGGCACCCCCGTCGCAGCAGCACTCCTGTTCACGGGCATGGCCGCCGCGATCAAGGGCGAGGGCTCGCTGTGGGACAAACTGTTCCTGCCGCTCGTCGCCGCCGGGGCCGGCACGATCACCTTCAAGCTGACGGGCGCGCCGCCGCTCGCGTTCTCGGTCGGCGGCTACGGCGACCCGCACCCCGTCGACATCCTCTCGGGGGCGGTCGTCGCCTGCGCGACGGTCGCGATCGGGCTCGTCGCGCTGTGGCTGTTCCCGCGGATGCACCGAGCGTTCCACGCGTTGCGGCATCCGCTGCTGATCCCCACCGCCGGCGGACTCGTGCTCGGCGTGCTCGGCATCATCGGCGGGCCGATCACCCTGTTCAAGGGCCTCGAGGAGACGGCAGAGCTGCTCGAGCACCCCGGCAGCCGCTCCTCGGCCGAGCTCGCCGCGATCGCCGGCGTCAAGATCCTCGCCCTGCTCGTGGCGGCGAGCGCGGCGTTCCGGGGCGGGCGGCTGTTCCCGGCGACGTTCATCGGGGTGGCCCTCGGCCTGCTCGCGGTCGCGCTCGTGCCGTCGATCCCGCTGGCCCTCGCGGTCTCATGCGGGGTGCTCGGTATGATCCTCGTCGTCGGCCGAGACGGATGGCTGGCGATCTTCATGGCGGTGACGGTCGCCGGCGATATCGCCGTGCTGCCGCTCTTGTGCGTGATCATCCTGCCGGCGTGGCTCATGGTCTCGCGGGTGCCCGAGTTCCTCGTGCGAGTGGATGCCGGGGGCTCCGCCGCCCCGGAGGCCGCCTGACGGCATCCACCGAGCGCCCGTGCATCGTCGCCCCGGCTCCTGCCGGCCCCGCCTCCTGCCCGCCCCGCACCCTGCATTTCCCAGCGCATCGCCGACCGCATCGGCGTCTCGCAGCCCTACGTCTTCCGCCTGTTCGGCGGGTCCCGCGCCCTGTTCCTCGCCTGCCTCGAGGAGCTCGAGCGGCGCATCCGCCACGCGTTCCGCACGGCCGCCGACTCGGCCGGCGACGCCGACCCGCTCGAGGCGATGGGGGCGGCGTTCCGCGAACTCGTCGCCGACGGCACGGTCGGCGGCCTCTGGTGGCAGGCATGCACCGTGGCGCGCGGCGACGAGGAGGTCGCGGCCCGCTGCCGGTCGATCCTCACCGGCGTGCTGCACGAGACCGGCGAGCTCACCGCATCCACCCCCGCCGAACTCGCCAGCTTCCTCGGCCGCGGCCTCCTCGTCCTGCAACTGCAGACCCTGGGTGTGGATCTCGGCCGCGGCAGCGCGGCCGCCGTCGAATCGCTGCTCGGAACGGAATCCCGATGAACCCCCTCATGCTCCCGATCGCCGCCCTGCAGGGCCGGCGCATGCGCGCGAACACCGTCATGGCCCCGCCTGCCCGCCGACTGGGGCATCGACCTGTCCGGGATCCTCGACGACCTCACTGCCCGCTCGTCGCACGTGTTCGTGGCCGGCATCCCGCCGTTCGAGCGTTTCGAAGCGTTCCCGCGCACGCTTCGCCGCTACCTCGCCGGCCGGGCCGCCGCAGTGGATGCCGTCTCGCGCCGCATCTGCGACCGCCCCGGCGTCACCTGGGTCGACTCGACCGTCGAACTCGATATGGGCCCCGACTTCTTCGCACGCGACGGCTTCCACCCCTCCGCCCTCGGCTACCGCAGCTGGGCCTCCCTCGTCGCCGACGCCGTCCCCGCCTGAGCCGGCGCCGCAGCCGCCTGAGCCCGGCACTGCGTCTGCCTGAGCCCGGCACCCGCCTGAGCCCGGCATCGCACCCGCCTGCGCCCGGCATCGCACCCGCCTGCGCCCGGCACCGCGTCCGTCCTAGCCCTACGGCGTGGCGCGGGGAGCCCACCACGGTTCCGGAGATCGCCACGGATTCGGATGGAAATGCCTGAATCCATCCGAATCCGTGGCGATCTCCGAAGCCCTGGCGGCGTGGAAGCGATTCGTTCCATATACGGGAAGCGGAACAGAAGTGTTCCATCACCTTGCGCCTGCTGCGCTGCTGATGCGGCCGTCGCAGGTCACACGGCCGCAGCCGGGGCGGTGGGATGCGCGAAAGCAGGCTGAACTGGCGGACTGTCACCGAAAGCAGGCCGACGTGACCGGCGGACGACCACGATGGCCTGAATTCAGTTGCAGCGTTCGCGAAGAACGGCTGCACGGAGGCGCCGCCCGCCGCGGGCTCGGAGCTCACCGCGGGCTCGGAGTCGGCCCCGGCCTCGGAACCAGCCCCTGCCTCGGCGCTCACCTGGTCTCGGTGCTCACCCACGGATTCGGAGATCGCCACGGATTCGGATGGATTCGTCCATTTCCATCCGAATCCGTGGCGATCTCCGGAACCTTGGCGGGCATGTAGGGGGGCGTACGCGCGGGCGCGGCGCAGAGGTGCGCAGCAGTAGGGCGAGAGGGCAACGCAGACCGTGGACCGATTTGCAGTGCAGACCGCGGACCGATCGGGCTTAGCTCGCGGCTGATCGAGGCGACGGGCTGTCGGCCCCGGATCTCAGCACACCGGGAAACGAAAAAACCCCCGGCGGGGCCGGGGGTTTCGATGGTGGCTCCGACCGGCATCGATCCGGTGACCTTTCGATTTTCAGTCGAACGCTCTACCAACTGAGCTACAGAGCCTCGGGCAGACGATGCCGCCGCGAGAAGGAGAAAGCCCCTTCTCGTAATGGGAAAGGGCTTGTCGCCTCGGCGACCCTGACGGGACTTGAACCCGCGACCTCCGCCGTGACAGGGCGGCGCGCTAACCAACTGCGCTACAGGGCCAGGAGATATTCAGTTGTACGTTCCGTTCAGTGACCCCAACGGGATTCGAACCCGTGCTGCCGCCGTGAAAGGGCGGTGTCCTAGGCCGCTAAACGATGGGGCCGGAGGTTGTGACTGGCACAACCGCCGACAGCCAAGCATACGTGGTCGAACGCGAGATTCCAAAACGAGGGCGCTGGCCGCTGCAGCGGGCTCGTTCGGAGGGGCGGGGATGCCCCCGGAACGCCCGCCGACCGCGCCCCCGGAACAGGGCCGCGCCGCCCGCGAATCGGGGTCGCGCCAGGGCATCCGCACCCGGAACGGGTTCCCGGCGCGCGGTTCGGAAATCCCCGAGGCGGCCGCCGCGCGTTGTTACCGTGGGTCGCGTTCTTGCCTGAACGAGCGACTCGAGCGGGCCGGCCGGCCCGCCTGGACGGGGAATGCAATGCACCGAATCGCAGCGACCGAGACGGACCGGCGAGCCCGGCCGCCGGCCGGAGCGAGCCCCCGGCACAGGCGCCCCGGCACGAGGCGCCCCGGCACGAAGCCCCGCGCGACGCGCAGCAGGCGCGGCATCGCCGCGATCCTCGCCGCGGTGCTCATCGCGACCCTGCCGAACGTCGCCGGCCCCGCGGCGTGGGCCGCCGACTACCCGAGCTGGGACGACGTCGAGCAGGCGAAGTCCGACACCAAGGCCGGCAAAGAGGCCGTCTCCGAGATCAAGTCGCTCATCGGCCAGCTCGAAGACAACGTCGCCGTCACGCGTGCCGAGGCGGAGCGTCGCACCGATGAACTGTTCGAGGCGCAGCAGGCGTATGACGAGGCGACCCGTCGCGCGGCCGAAATCCAGGCGCAGGCCGATGAGAGCGCCGCCGAGGCTGCCGAGGCGGAGCAGAACGCGGGCCAGGTCGCGGCGCAGCTGTATCGCTCGGGCGGCACCGATCTGTCGGTGAACCTGCTCCTCGAGGGAGCTTCCGAGACCGGCGCGCAGGCGCTGCTGTCCAAGCTCGGCAACATGGAGAAGATGGTCGAGCGCACCTCGGGCATCTACGAAGAGGCCACGCAGGCGCAGAACAACGCCGCGTCCCTCGCCGATCAGGCCGAGGTCGCGCGCGGCGAGCAGGAGAAGCTGCGCAAGGCAGCCGAAGAGGCGCTGCAGCGGGCGATCGCCGCCCAGCAGAAGGCCGAGGCGGCCCTCGCCGAGTCCGAGAAGCAGAAGATCCGCCTCGAAGAGCAGCTGAAGTTCCTGCAGAGCGCCGAGAAGAAGACGGTCGCCCAGTACGAGGAGGGCGAGCGCAAGCGCAAGGAAGAGGAGGAGCGCCGCCGCAAGGAAGAGGAGCGCCGCCGGCAGGAGGCCCTGGAGAACGGCGGCCCGGCGGCTGTCGCGACGAGCGGGTGGGCGCTTCCGGCATCCGGCGGCATCACGGGCGATTACGGGCCGCGAGAGGTCATCTGCGAGAACGGCTACTGCTCCGCTCCGTTCCACTACGCGACCGATATCGGCACGGGATGCTGGGCCCCGATCTTCGCGGCCAACAGCGGCACCGTCGAGTTCGCGGGCTGGTCGGGCAGCTACGGCAACTTCGTGAAGGTGAATCACGGCGGCGGCATCTCGACCGGGTATGCGCATATCGTCGACGGCGGGATCCTCGTCGGGCCGGGCCAGTGGGTCGGAGCGGGCCAGCAGATCGCCTGGACGGGCACCACCGGTGCGTCGACCGGCTGTCATCTGCATTTCGAGGTCTACGAGGGCTGGGATCGGATCGATCCGGTGTCGTTCATGGCCGCGCGCGGGGTGTTCATTGGCTGAGCGGTTCGGTCGCCTCGGTCGCCGCAACCGAGCCGCGGGTGCCCGGCCGGCGGGCCGCCGCCGGCGCACGGCCGCGGTCGGCACGGCGATCGGCGCCGTCACCGCATCGCTCGGCATCGCGGCTCCGGCGCTCGCCGAGGACTACCCGAGCTGGGATGAGATCGAGGCCGCCAAGCAGGACGAACGCGCCACCCAGACCGAGATCGACCGCATCGACGGGCTGCTCGCCGGCCTGCGGGAGGCGTCGGAGGCGGCATCCATCGAGGCGATGAAGGCGGGCGAGGCGTACCGCAAGACGGTCGTCGCCCGCGACGGGGCCGCCGACCGCGAACGCGAACTCCGCGAGCAGGCGGCGGATGCCGAAGAAGCCGCCGAGACCTCGCGGATGCGTGCGGGCCTCATCGCCGCGCACCTCGCGAAGACGGCGGGCGGAGACCTGTCGGCGGCGCTCGTGCTCGCCGAGGAGGATGCCGACGGGCTGCTGCGCGGGCTCGGCACCGCGACGGCCCTCGGCAGGCGTTCGCAGCAGATCGCGGAGCAGGCCGCGCAGGATCGCAATGCCGCCGATTCCCTCGGTGAGCAGGCGGCGGCCGCGACCGCGGAACGTCAACGCCTCGCTGCCGAGGCGGAGGCGCGGGCGGATGCCGCGAACGCCGCCGCGGAACGCGCCGATGCCGCCCTCGCCGAACAACAGCAGCGCTCGACGCAGCTCTACGCGCAGCTCGCACGCCTGAAGGACACGACGGCCGCGCTCGAGCAGGAGCGCGCCGAAGGGCAGGAGCGCGAACGGGCGCTCGCCGCGCAGGCCGAGCGGGAACGGCGCGCCGCCGAGGAGAGCGCGGGCGGGGATCCCGCACCGGCCCCGGGTGCGGGCGATCCGGCACCGGCACCTGGGCCTGCGCCGGCCCCGGCTCCCGGGCCCGCCCCGGCTCCCGCGCCGGCCCCCGCCCCCGACCTCGGGGCGGTCGAGACCGCGATCGCCTTCGCCGCCGCGCAGATCGGCGAACCGTACGTGCTCGGCGGCGCCGGCCCCGACGTCTGGGACTGCTCGGGGCTGTCGATGATGGCATATGCCCAAGCGGGCATCTCCATCGGCACCCACTCGGCGACGAACCAGTTCTCCACGCTCGCCGGGCAAGGCAAGGCCGTCGGCCTCGGCGAGATCCAGCGCGGGGATCTGCTGTTCTGGGGCGGCGACGGCGACTATTACCACGTGGCCATATATCTCGGCGGCGGATCCATCCTCGAAGCCCCGCGCGAGGGTGTTCCCGTGCGCGAGTACTTCATCTGGGGGAGTCCGGCGGCCGCGGCCCGGCCCGCCGGCTGAGCCCGGGTACCGGGTCTCGATACGGCGCCGGCGCGCCTACTCGACCGGCGGGTGGGCATCCCTGTCGGTAGCAGCCCTCCGTCGGTCGAGTAGTGACGCAGGAGCGTATCGAGACCTCCACGAGGCGGGCACCGGGTCTCGATACGGCGCCGGCGCGCCTACTCGACCGGCGGGTGGGACGTGGGTCTCGATACGGCGCCGGCGCGCCTACTCGACCGGCGGTGAGACGTGTGCCTCCTCGACCGCCGGGGGTCAGTGACCGGGGAAGGCCTCGATCGCCTTCTGGATGAGCGCCTCGGCCTCGGCCGCGTTCGCCCAGCCTTCGGTCTTGACCCACTTGCCGGGCTCGAGGTCCTTGTAGTGCTCGAAGAAGTGCTCGATCTCCTTGCGCGTGTACTCGGGGATGTCCTCGACGTCCTGGATGTGGTTCCAGCGCGGGTCGCCGGCCGGCACCGCGATGACCTTCGCGTCGCCGCCGCCGTCGTCGGTCATGTGGAAGACGCCGACCGGGCGCACCTTCACGCCCACGCCGGGGAACAGCGGGTACTCGAGCAGCACGAGCACGTCCAGCGGGTCGCCGTCGTCGCCGAGCGTATTCTCGAAGAAGCCGTAGTCGGTGGGGTAGACGAAACCGGTGTAGAGCACGCGGTCCAGGAACACCCGGCCGCTCTCGTGGTCGACCTCGTACTTGTTGCGGCTCCCCTTGGGGATCTCGATGACGGCGGCGTACTCGCCCATGGTGTCTCCTCGATGCGTGATGGGTCCGTCGGCTGCTTCGCGCGCGCACGGCGCAATAAGGTTACTTGATGCCTTCGCACGCGCCTCAGTCGGATCGGCCGGCCGGCCGGCCGCGCCTCACGCCGCCCGTCGCCGATGTGCGCCGCGCCGTCCGCGACGCCTTCGCCCGTGAGCGGATGCCGGAGGGCTCCCTCGTGCTCGTCGCCCTCTCGGGCGGGGCCGATTCCCTGGCCCTCGCGGCGGCGACCGCATTCGAGGCGCCGCGTGCCGGTCTCACCGCGGGCGCCGTCGTCGTCGACCACGGGCTGCAGGCCGGCTCGGCCGAGGTCGCCGAACGCGCCGCGGCCGCCGCGCGCGGTCTCGGCCTGGGCCCGGTCGAGGTCCGCCGGGTGCGGGTGGATGCCGCGGGCGGCCCCGAAGCGGCGGCGCGCACGGCCCGCTACGACGCCCTCGCGGCCGCGGCCCGCGAACACGGGGCGGCCGCGGTGCTCCTCGGGCACACCCTCGACGATCAGGCCGAGACCGTGCTGCTCGGTCTCGCGCGCGGGGCGGGGGCGGCGAGCCTGCAGGGGATGCCGGTGCGCGCCGAACGCGGCGGCGCCGTGCTGCTCCGGCCGCTCCTCGGCATCCACCGCGCCGACACCCGGCAGGCCTGCCTCGACGCCGGACTCGAACCCTGGGACGACCCGCACAACACCGACCCCGCGTACGCGCGCGTGCGCGTGCGAGAACGGGTGCTGCCCGTGCTCGAGGCCGAACTCGGGCCCGGCATCGCCGACGCCCTCGCCCGCACCGCCGAACAGCTGCGGGAGGACGAGGCGGCCCTCGCCCACCAGATCGAGGAGTTCATCGAGGAGATCGTCGAACCGGCCGAGGCCGGCATCGCCGTCTCGGTCGCGGCCCTCGACGCGAGCCCGGCGGCGATCCGGCAGCGGATCGTGCGCCTCGTCGCCGCGAGCGAGTTCGGCCTGCACCTGAGCCGGGCGCAGACCCTCGACGTCGCCCGGCTCGTCACCGACTGGCACGGGCAGGGGCCCATCGAACTGCCGCAGGGCGTGCGCGTCACCCGCGCCCGCGGGCACCTCGTGTTCAGCACCACCGGTTCGACCGAGATCCTGCCGCACGACCACTGAGCGGACGGGGTCGCGAACCGCCCGCGATAAACTCGACGGGTCGGCCGAACGGGCGAGTCGACGCGAGAAGGGGAGCGCATGCACGCCACCGAGATCGAGGCGGACCTCACCGAGGTGCTCGTCACCGAGCAGCAGATCCACGGCAAGCTCGCCGAGCTCGCCCGTCGTATCGAGGAGGACTACGCCGGCCGCGATCTCCTCCTCGTCGGCGTCCTGAAGGGCGCCGTGATGGTCATGGCCGACCTCGCGCGCGAGCTCGGCTCGCACATCGCGATGGACTGGATGGCGGTCTCCTCCTACGGCGCCGGCACGACCTCAAGCGGCGTGGTGCGCATCCTGAAGGATCTCGACACCGACCTCGCCGGCCGCGACGTGCTGATCGTCGAGGACATCATCGACTCCGGCCTCACGCTCAGCTGGCTGCAGGCGAACCTCCGCTCCCGCGGCGCCGCGAGCGTCGAGATCTGCGCCCTGCTCCGCAAGCCCGACGCCGCGAAGGTCGACGTCGACGTCAAGTACCTCGGCTTCGACATCCCGAACCGTTTCGTCGTCGGGTACGGGCTCGATTATGCGGAGCGGTATCGCAACCTGCGCGACGTCGCGATCCTCGCGCCGCACGTGTATTCCTGACGGCGAGTGGATGCCGGGGCGCCCCCAGCGGCCCTGCCCGCGACTCCGCGCCCGCTGACAGCGAACATGCAGACCCCCTTAAGCAGCGCCACGGTAGCCTGTGACCACCATGAACATGAAGAAGATCCTGCGCGGGCCGGTCATCTACATCCTGCTCGCGGTCGTGGCCGTGTGGATCGGATCCAGCCTCATCACCGCCTCCGGGTTCCGTGAGGTCACGACACAGCAGGGGCTCGAGTTCCTGAAGGACGGCAAGGTCGAGGCCGCCAAGATCGTCGACGGCGAGAACCGCGTCGATCTGACCCTGACGAAGGCCGACGAGGAGTTCGGCGAGCAGGTCCAGTTCTATTACGTGACGCCGCGCGGCGACGACGTCATCGCCGCCGTCGACGAGGCGGCGCCGAAGGAGGGCTTCGACGACGAGGTCCCGCAGCCGAACTGGTTCACCTCGATGCTCGGCATCCTGCTGCCGCTGCTGCTCATCGGCGTCTTCTTCTGGATCATGCTCTCGAGCATGCAGGGCGGCGGCAACAAGGTCATGCAGTTCGGCAAGTCGAAGGCGAAGCTCGTCTCGAAGGAGACGCCGAAGGTCACCTTCGACGACGTCGCCGGCGCCGACGAGGCGCTCGAGGAGCTGAACGAGATCAAGGAGTTCCTGCAGGAGCCGGCCAAGTTCCAGGCCGTCGGGGCCCGGATTCCGAAGGGCGTGCTGCTGTACGGCCCTCCCGGCACCGGCAAGACGCTGCTCGCACGCGCCGTCGCGGGCGAGGCGGGCGTGCCCTTCTACTCCATCTCGGGTTCGGACTTCGTCGAGATGTTCGTGGGTGTGGGTGCGAGCCGTGTGCGCGACCTCTTCGAGCAGGCCAAGCAGAACGCGCCGGCGATCATCTTCGTCGACGAGATCGACGCCGTCGGCCGGCACCGCGGCGCGGGACTCGGCGGCGGCCACGATGAGCGCGAGCAGACGCTGAACCAGCTGCTCGTGGAGATGGACGGCTTCGACCCGAAGACGAACGTCATCCTGATCGCGGCCACGAACCGCCCCGACATCCTCGACCCGGCGCTGCTGCGCCCGGGCCGCTTCGACCGTCAGATCGGCGTCGACGCTCCCGACCTGAAGGGCCGGCAGAAGATCCTCGAGGTGCACTCGAAGGGCAAGCCGCTCGCGCAGGGCGTCGACCTCGAGGTGCTCGCCCGCAAGACGCCCGGCTTCACGGGCGCCGACCTCGCGAACGTGCTGAACGAGGCCGCGCTGCTCACAGCGCGCTCGAACGCGCAGCTCATCGACAACCGCGCCCTCGACGAGGCCGTCGACCGGGTGATCGCCGGTCCGCAGCGCCGAAGCCGCGTGATGAAGGACAAGGAGAAGCTCATCACCGCCTACCACGAGGGCGGCCACGCCCTCGCCGCGGCGGCGATGAACTACACCGACCCGGTGACGAAGATCACGATCCTTCCGCGCGGCCGGGCCCTCGGCTACACGATGGTCATGCCGCTCGAGGACAAGTACTCGGTCACCCGCAACGAGCTGCTCGACCAGCTCACCTATGCGATGGGCGGCCGTGTCGCCGAGGAGATCGTCTTCCACGACCCGTCCACGGGTGCGGCCAACGACATCGAGAAGGCCACGGGCACGGCCCGCAAGATGGTCACCGAGTACGGCATGAGCGCGAACGTCGGCGCCGTCAAGCTCGGCCAGTCGCAGGGCGAGGTCTTCCTCGGCCGCGACATGGGCCACCAGCGCGACTACTCGGAGGAGATCGCCGAGCGCGTCGACACCGAGGTGCGCGGCCTCATCGAGCAGGCCCACGACGAGGCCTGGCAGGTGCTGAACGACAACCGCGACATCCTCGATCACCTCGCCGCCGAGCTCCTCGAGCACGAGACCCTCGACCACAAGCAGATCGCCGAGATCTTCACGGACGTCAAGAAGCTGCCCGAGCGGCCGCTGTGGCTCTCGAGCGACAAGCGTCCGGTCTCCGACATCCCGCCGATCACCTTCCCGAAGGAGAAGATGCCGATCGACGAGGGCATGGTCGACGGCGGCATCGACTCGAAGCAGCTCCCGATCGACGGCAAGACGCCGCGTTCGAACCCGAGGCCCGCGACGGCGTGAGCCGTGGGAGGATGATCACCCGCCGACCCGAGGAGCTGTGACGATGGCCGAGATCGACCGGGAGCGCATCGCCGGCGCCGTCCGCGAGATCCTCCTCGCGATCGGCGAGGATCCGGCCAGGCCCGGCATCGCCCGCACTCCCGAACGCGTCGCGGACGCCTATGCCGAGTTCTTCAGCGGGCAGGGCGTCGACCCGGTGGCGCTGCTGGCCGACGCCGTGCCGATCGGGTCGACGGATGCCGGCATCCCGGCGACCTCCGATGCGGTGCTGCTGCGCGACATCGCCTTCCGCTCGATCTGCGAGCATCATCTGCTGCCGTTCGTCGGCACCGCCCATGTCGCCTACCTGCCGAACGAGCGCGTCGTCGGCCTCGGCCGGGTGCCGGCGGTCGTCGAAGCCCTCTCGAATCGCCCGCAACTGCAGGAGCGGCTGACGGAGGAGATCGCCGACGCCCTCGTCGCCGGCCTCGACCCGAAGGGCGTGCTCGTCGTCCTCGACGCCCGGCACCGCTGCGTGACGACGCGCGGCAGCCGGCAGGAGCGCAGTTCGACGGTGACGATCGCCAGCCGCGGCGTGCTCGCCGAGCCGGCCGAGCGCGCCGAGATCATGGCCCTGATCGGGGGTGCCGATGCCTGAGGTGCAGCCCGGGGCGGTGCGGCCGCTCGTGATGGGCGTCGTGAACGTGACGCCCGACTCCTTCAGCGACGGCGGCCGCTGGTTCGACGAGGAGCGGGCCGTCGCGCACGGGCTCGAGCTCGTCGCCGCCGGCGCCGACATCCTCGACGTCGGCGGCGAATCGACCCGGCCCGGTGCCCCGAGGGTGGATGCCGCCGAGGAGCTCCGCCGGGTCGTGCCCGTCATCCGTGCCTTCGCCGAACGCGGGCTTCGGGTGAGCGTCGACACGATGCGTGCGGCGACCGCCGAGGCGGCCGTCGCGGCCGGCGCCGACATCATCAACGACGTTTCGGCGGGGCTCGCCGACGAGGCGATGGGCGGCATCGCGGCCGAGACGGGCGCCTGGTACGTCGCCATGCACTGGCGGGGCCATTCCGACCGCATGGACGAGCTCTCCGACTACGGCGACGTCGCCGTCGAGGTGCGCGACGAGCTCGCGGTGCGGGTGGATGCGCTGCTGGCCGCCGGGGTGGATGCCGGCCGCCTCATCCTCGACCCCGGTCTCGGCTTCTCGAAGCGGGGGGCGCAGAACTGGGAGCTGCTCGGCCGCCTCGACGTGCTCGCCGGGCTCGGCTACCCGATCCTCGTCGGGGCGTCGCGCAAGCGGTTCCTCGCGGGTGTGCTGCCCGAGGGTGCACCGGTGCTGGAGCGCGACCTGCCGACGGCGGTCGTGAGCGTGCTGTCGGCGCAGGCCGGAGCATGGGGGGTGCGCGTGCACGACGTGGGCGGCACCCGTGCTGCGCTGGACGTGCTGGGCGCCTGGGAGGGCGGTCGTCGTGGCTGACCTGCTGACCCTCACCGGCCTCAGGGTGCAGGCCCATCACGGCGTGTTCGACTTCGAGCGCGAGCAGGGGCAGCCGTTCGTGATCGACGTGCGCTGCGCGCTCGACCTCGCCCCGGCCGCCGCCGGGGACGAGCTGGCCGCGACCGTGCACTACGGGCAGCTCGCCCAGCAGATCCACGACGCCGTCGCCGCCGACCCCGTCGACTTGATCGAGACCGTCGCCGAGCGGGTCGCGGCCGTCGTGCTCGCCCACGACCCGGTCACCGAGGTCGAGGTCACGGTGCACAAGCCCGAGGCGCCCATCCCGGTCGCCTTCGACGACGTGTCGGTCACGATCGTGCGGAGGCGGGCGTGACCGCGGCGGAGCAGGCCGGCCCGGGCCGCGGCGAGTCGCGGGCGGTCATCGCCTTCGGCGCGAACCTCGGCGAGCGGCGCGCCACCCTCGAGGCGGCGATCGACGAACTCGGCGGCACCGCCGGCATCCGCCTGCTGGCCGTCTCGCCGTCCTACGAGACGGTGGCGATCACCGATGCGGGTGCGGATGCCGCCGCGCCCCGCTACCTGAACGGCGTCGTGCTCGTCGCGACGACCCTCGAACCCCTCGAACTGCTCGACGTGCTGCAGACCCTCGAGCACGCGCACGGGCGCGTGCGCACCGAGCACTGGGGGCCGCGCACCCTCGACCTCGACCTCATCGACGTCGACGGCATGATCCTCGCAGGCGAGCGGCTGACGCTCCCGCATCCGCGCGCCGCCGAGCGCGCCTTCGTCCTGCAGCCGTGGCTCGACGTCGAACCCGACGCCGAGCTGCCGGGGTTCGGCCCGATCGCAGCGCTCCGCCGGGCGGCGAAGGACGAGATGACGCCGGTGGGCGACGAGATCGGGGTGCGGCCGTGAAGCGCACGCATCCGAGCACCGTCATCGCCTTCATCGGCGGCGGCGTGGTGCTCGGCTACCTCATGGACCTCGCGATCGTCGCCGCGGGCCGGCACGCGCTCGTGCCGCCGATCTCGCTGCCGATCACGCTCCTCATCATCGGCGCGGTCGTCGCCGCGCTGGCCTGGCCGATCCGCCGGGCCGTCACGGGTGCGTCGAAGCGGCGGATCGAACCGTTCCGGGCGATGCGGATCGCCGTGCTCGCGAAGGCGTGCAGCGTGAGCGGTGCGCTCGTGCTCGGCATGGGGCTCGGTATCCTGGTGTTCCTGCTGACCCGCACGGTCGTCAGCACGGGGGACGTGTGGCTCGCCGTCGGCACCGCCGCAGGCGCCGCGGCGCTCACGGCGGGCGGACTCCTCGCCGAGTGGTTCTGCACGCTTCCGCCGCCCGAGGATCCCGACCAGGAAGAGCACGCCCATGCCTGACCCCGCCCCCCACGACGACGTGCCGGGCTCCGAGGTCCCCGCCGGCGCGCAGCCCGACGGGGAGCCCCTGCACGAGGCGGAGCCGCCGGCATCCGCACCCGTCGATGCCGACTGGCGCCGGGTCTCGCCGAAGTTCGTCGTGGTCGAGGTCATCGGCTCGCTCATCACGCTCGCGGTCGTGATCGCCGGCGCGCTCCTCGCCTACTTCCTGCTCGGCTTGCACTGGGTGCTGTGGCCGGGCATCGCCGTCGTCGCCCTCATCGTCCTCGCGATCGCCTTCGAACCGCGGCGGGTGCGCTCGATCGGCTATCGTCTGCGCGAAGACGATCTGCTCTTCCGGCGCGGCATCATGTTCCAGCGCCAGGTCGCCGTGCCCTACGGCCGCATGCAGCTCGTCGACATCAACCGGGGGCCCGTCGCCCGTGCCCTGGGCCTTGCCGAACTGAAGTTCGTCACGGCCGCCGCGGCGACCGGGGTCACCCTGCCCGGGCTTCCGCAGGAGGAGGCGGAGCGGCTGCGCGACGAACTCGTCGCGCTCGCCGAGTCGCGCCGGGCGGGGCTGTGACCGCGCCCGAACCGGGCGCACCGGGCGCACCGGGCGCTTCCGCGGGCCTCGCGGACGGCGAATGGCACCGCCTGCACCCGGCGAGCCCGTTCCTGCGCGGCGGGCTCGTGTTCCTCGCGATCGCCGGCTTCGTCATCGCGAACCTGCGCGAACGGCTCGTGGAGTTCTTCTTCGGCGTCTTCGGCGCCCCGTCGCCGTGGGGCGACGAGGTGAGCGAATGGGAAGAGGAGCAGTGGGCCGAGGACCCCGTCGGCGCCGTCGTGTCGCAGGGCTTCGTCGGCTGGGCGCTGCTGGCCGTCCTCGTCGTGGTGATCGCGGTGATCGCCGGCTATGCGCTCGCCTGGCGCATGCACAGCTTCCGCATCACCGGCGACGCCGTCGAGGTGCGCAGCGGCATCGTGTTCCGCTCGCACCGCAGCGCCCGCCTCGACCGGGTGCAGGGCGTGAACGTCACCAGGCCGCTGTTCGCCCGCCTGTTCGGCGCCGCCAAGCTCGAGGTCGCCGTCGCCGGGGAGTCGGCGAATGTGACGCTCGCCTACCTCGGGTCCGCGTCGGCAGACGGGCTGCGGCGCGACATCCTGCGGTTGGCGTCGGGGGCGCGGGCCGCCCGCGGCGGCGCGCGGGGGCGACCCGACGCCGCGGTGGATGCCGCTTCGCCGATGGATGCCGCGTCGGCACCCCTCGCGGGCGCACCCGCGGCGCCCCTCGCGCCCGGCGGGGGCGGCGAGCCGGGGCATCCACTCGGCGGCACGCCCGAGACCGCCGAGGAGCGGCGCCGGCTCGATGCGGCCCGCGGTTTCGTGAACGCCCGCGTCGACGACTTCCTCGCCCCGGAACTCGACCCCGACCTCGCACCCCCGGAATCGGTCGTGCACCTGCCGCTCGGCCGCGTGTTCGCCTCGACGGCGCTCGGCGGCGCCTTCATCTGGCTGCTCGTGATCATCGGCGTCATCGTGTGGGGCATCGTGGCGGGCACCCCGTGGGTGCTGTTCTCCTTCGTGCCGGCCGCGATCGGCGTCGTGAGCTACGCGTGGTCGCGTATCACCCGTTCGCTCAGGTACACGATCGCCGGCACGCCCGACGGCGTCCGCATCGGGCACGGGCTGCTGTCGACGGGCAACCAGACGATCCCGCCCGGCCGCGTGCACGCGGTGCGGGTGTCGCAGTGGCTCCTGTGGCGGCCGTTCGGCTGGTGGATGATCCAGGTGAACCTCGCCGGCATGACGGCGACGAACAACGATCAGGGCTCCCGCTGGACGGTGCTGCCGGTCGGCACCGCGGAGGATGTGCGGCGCGTGCTCGAACTGCTGCTGCCGGGCCAGGAACTCGACGGGCTCGTGGATGCCGGCCTCACCGGACGGGGGAGCGGCGACGGGTACACGGGCGTGCCGAAGCGGGCGAGATGGCTCCGGCCCTTCTCGCGGCGGCGGATCGCGTGGGCGCTCGCCGAGGGCACGGTGCTGTTCCGTACCGGGGCGCTCGTGCGGGCCCTCGTGCTCGTGCCCCTCGCCCGCATGCAGTCGGTCGCCGTCGCTCGCGGGCCGCTGCAACGCGCGCTCCGGCTCGCCGGGGTGCGCGTGCACACCGTCGCGGGGCCGGTGACCCCCGAGCTGCCGGCCGCCGACGAGCTCGAGGCCGCCGCGCTCTTCGAACGCCTCGCCGTCGACGCCGTCGTCTCGGCCGAGATGGAGGACGCACGGGCGGCAGGACCCGAGCTGCCGGTCGGGCGCACCGGAGAAGGAGCGGCGCGCGATGCCGGGATCTGAACAGCGGGCCGGACGCCTCGGCGTCGGAACCATCGGCGCCGGACGGGTCGGCGCCGTGCTCGCCACCGCCCTCGCCGGCGCCGGGCACGCCCTCACGGGCATCTCCGCCGTCTCGGAGGCGAGCCGCGAACGCGCCGAGGCGATGCTGCCGGGCGTCCCCGTGCTGCAGATCCCCGAGATCGTCGAACGCAGCGAACTCGTCCTCCTCGCCGTTCCGGGCGACGAGCTGCCGGGCCTCGTCGAGGGCCTCGCCGACGCCGGCCTCTGGCAGCCCGGCCAGCTCGTGCTGCACACGAACGCCGCACACGGCACCGACGTCCTCGCCCCCGCGATGCGCGCCGGGGCCATCCCGCTCGCCCTGCACCCGGCGATGTCGTTCACGGGCACGAGCATGGATCTCGCCCGCCTCCACGGCAGCTGGTTCGCCGTGACCGCACCGGGCCCGGTGCTGCCGATCGCGCAGGCCCTCGCCGTCGAGATGGGCGGCGAACCCTTCGTCGTCGCCGAGGCGGACCGGCCGGCCTACGCCGAGGCGATCGAGACGGCGGTGTCGTTCTCGACGGCGATCGTCGACCAGTCCGCCGGCATCCTCTCGCGCATCGGCGTCGAAAGCCCCGGCCGCGTGCTCGCGCCCCTCGTGCGCAGCAGCGTCGACCGGGCGCTCGCCCGCCACATCGGCGACGCGATGCCGCCCGACGGCATGCCGGGCGAGGATACGATCGGGTGATGGATGCCGGAGCCGCCCCCGCCGTGCTGACGACCATCGCCGAGACCCGCACGCGCATCGCCGCGTTCCGCCGGGAGCGACCCGGGGCATCCATCGCCCTCGTGCCGACCATGGGGGCCCTGCACGACGGCCACCTCGCCCTCGTCCGCGAAGCGAAGCGCCTGGCCGACCGCGTCGTCGTGTCGATCTTCGTGAACCCGCTCCAGTTCGGCGCCGGCGAAGACCTCGGCCGCTACCCGCGCACCCTCGATGCCGATGTCGCCCTCCTCGCCGCCGAAGGCGTCGACCTCGTCTTCGCACCGAACGCGGCCGAGATGTACCCGGACGGCTCCGCCGGCACCACCGTGCACGCCGGCCCCATCGGCGACCGCTACGAGGGCGCCGCCCGCCCCGGCCACTTCGACGGCGTGCTCACCGTCGTCGAGAAGCTCCTCGGCATCGCGAGCCCCGATATCGCGGTGTTCGGGCAGAAGGACGCCCAGCAGCTCCATCTCGTCGGCCGCATGGTCGCCGACCTCGACCTGCCCGTCGAGATCGTGTCGGTGCCGATCGTGCGCGAGCGCGACGGCCTCGCGCTCTCCAGCCGCAACCGCTACCTCTCGCCCGAGGCCCGGCGCGCGGCGCTCGCGCTCGCCGAATCGCTGCAGGCGGCGACCCGTGCGGCCGGCGGCGGCGTCGACGAACTCCTCGCCGAAGGCATCGCCGCCTTCGGGGACCACGACGACGTCGAACTCGACTACTTCGTCGCCGTCGACCCCGAGACCTTCCTGCCCGTCGACGACGGCTTCCGCGGCCAGGCCCTCGTGCTCGTCGCCGCCCTTGTCGACGGCACCCGCCTCATCGACAACACGACGATGTCGATCGGCTGACGCGCCCGCCACCGGGCGCGCCGATTAGGCTGGGAACACACCATTTCGGTGTGCCGCGGCATCCACACCCGCACACGTACCCCCACCCGCAGAGAGAGAACGATGGCCGAACCGCACGACGCCCAGCACGAGCCGACCGCGGAGGAGATCGCCGCAGCCGAGATCTCCGAGCAGAAGGCCGTGCGACTCGCCAAGCGCGAACGGCTGAACCAGGCGGCCGAGGACCTCGGCGGCGGCGCCTACCCCGTGCGGGTCCCCGTCACCGACACGATCCCCGCGCTCCGCGCCCGCTTCGCCGGCCTCGAAGCCGACCACGCGACCGGCGAGACCGTCGGCGTCGCCGGCCGCGTCGTCCACCTCCGCAACACGGGCAAGCTCTGCTTCGCGGCCCTCCAGTCCGGCGACGGCAGCCGCATCCAGGCGATGGTCTCGCTCGCCGAGGTGGGTGAAGCATCCCTGGCCGAATGGAAGGAACTCGTCGACCTCGGCGACCACGTCTTCGTCGCAGGCGAGGTCATCACGAGCCGCCGCGGCGAGCTGTCGATCATGGTGCGCGAGTGGCGCATCGCGTCGAAGGCCGTGCTGCCGCTGCCGAACCTGCACTCCGAACTCTCCGAGGAGATGCGGGTCCGCAACCGCTACCTCGACCTCATCGCCCGCGAACAGTCCCGCAAGAACGTCCTCGACCGGGCTCGCGTGAATCAGAGCCTGCGATCCACCTTCGACGAGCTCGGCTTCGTCGAGGTCGAGACGCCCATGCTGCAGGTCATGCACGGCGGCGCATCCGCCCGCCCCTTCGTCACGCACTCGAACGCCTTCGACACCGAGCTGTACCTGCGCATCGCGCCCGAGCTGTACCTGAAGCGCGCCGTCGTCGGCGGCATCGACCGCGTGTTCGAGATCAACCGCAACTTCCGCAACGAAGGCGCCGACTCGACCCACTCGCCCGAGTTCGCGATGCTCGAGGCGTACGAGGCCTACGGCGACTACTCGACGATGGCCGGGCTCACCCAGCGACTCGTGCAGGATGCCGCCCTCGCCACCCAGGGCACCCTCGAGGTGACCTGGGCCGACGGCACCCTCTACGACCTCGGCGGCGAATGGGACCGCATCTCGATGTACGGCTCGCTGTCCGCGGCCCTCGGCCTGGGCGCCGGCGAGGAGATCACCGCCGCAACGCCGATCGAGACCCTGAAGGGGCTCGCGGATGCCGCGGGCATCGAGATCGACCACCCGCTGCCCGGCAAGTACGTCGAGGAGCTCTGGGAGCACCACGTCAAGCCCGGCCTCGACCGGCCCACCTTCGTCATGGACTTCCCGCTCGACACCTCGCCGCTCGTGCGCCAGCACCGCTCGCTGCCGGGCGTCGTCGAGAAGTGGGACCTCTACATCCGCGGATTCGAGCTCGCCACGGGCTACTCGGAGCTCGTCGACCCCGTCGTGCAGCGCGAACGCTTCGTCGAGCAGGCCAAGCTCGCCAGCGCCGGCGACCCGGAGGCGATGCGCCTGGACGAGGAGTTCCTGCGGGCGCTCGAGTTCGGCATGCCGCCCTCGGGCGGGATGGGCATGGGCATCGACCGGCTGCTCATGGCCATCACGGGCCGCGGCATCCGCGAGACCATCCTCTTCCCGCTCGTGAAGTGACCCCGACCCCAGCCGAGGAGCGCCGACCGTGAGCATGCCCGACTTCCTGCCGAAGGACGAACTGTCGCCGAAGAAGCCCGACCCGAACCGGCCCTCGAACACGCGCATCGCCATCTGGATCATCGTCGGCGGCATCGGCGTCTACCTCCTCGGCTCGGGCCTGTGGGGGATCCTCGGCGGGTGACGGCTGCCGGGGCGCGCCGCGCGCTGCCGCCGCGCTGCGCCGCTGTGTGCACCGAAAACAGGCCGAACCGGCTGGCTGTCACTGAAAGCAGGCCGAATCGACATCCGGCCGCCCGCCGTGGCCTGCGCTCACGACGCGCGCCGCCGCGCCGGATGATGTCGGAGGAGCTCCAGTACGACGGCGACGCAGCCGTCGAGGTCGAACATCACCTGGTCGTACCCGAAGCGGTGCCAGCGGTAGCCGCGTCGCACGAGCGCCGCATTCCGGAGGCGATCCGCTCTCGCCTGCTCCGGCGAATCGTGGTACTCGGCGCCGTCGGCCTCGACGACGAGCCATCCGTCGATCACGAGGTCGACGCGGCCGACGCCGTCGATGCGCACCTGGACCTCGACACGGAGTCCTTCGCGGAGGAGCGCGAGACGGAGCTTCGTCTCGATCCCCGACTCGGCGCGACCGTCGATCGAGCGCCAGAGCCGGCGGACCCGTCGCGGCAGGGCAGCGACCGCCTCGCGTAGTTCGGCGCGGGTCAGTAGGCGCAGCTGCAGCACGCTGTCGAGGGTTGCAACCGCGTCGTCATCGGCCATGTGCGGCAGGGCCTGCCGGAGCGCGTCCGCGACGGACACCCGCCAGGGCGCGTATGGATCGACGTGCAGGCTGCGGCAGTATATGCGGCGGTCCCCCGGCGCGAGCGGCGGCAGTCGGGATGCCGAGTGCGGCGTGGCGATGGTCGCGGTGCGCGGCCGCTCGGTCACCCATACTCCGAGACTGTGCAGTGCGCTCGCACCGCCGAGTACACCCCGCGCCCGCACGGCGCGGACCGCGGCATCCATCGCGCGATCCGACGCGACCCACGACCGTGCCACCACGCGGAGGTGCCCGGCCGCGACGGCATTGCGAATGGCGCTCGGCGAGTGGCCGAGACCGAGCAGCGTGCGGCGACGGACGAGGCCGCCGTGGAGATCGACGTCGGCGATGAGTTGCATGCGACCATGGTGCGCCGCCGTAGCCCGCGGATGGGCGAGAAGCGGGGATCTGCGGATGAGGGCGAACCGCGGGCGACGTGTGGAGGAGGAATGCGGTGGATGCCGGTGCGGGCGGAGCCTGTACGGAAAGCAGGCCGGACCGACCGGGTGTCACCGAGAGCAGGCCGGATCGACCCTGCTGGCCACCCTGTGGCCTGCTTTCGGTGCGCTCCGGCCGGGCCCGGCGAGGATGCCCGACGGGCGGGCGGATGCCGTCGCGGCGGGCCAGGGCATCCACTCGGCGGCCGGCGCGGTGCGCGCGGATATCCGCACCCCGACCGCTGGGCGTTCTCCGAGCGAAACTCGCGTAGGCTGAGGGGGTTATGGACGACTTCTGGGCGAATGCGATCTGGTCGCTGGCGCCGACGGTGCTCGTCGGCCTCGTGTTCTGGTTCGTGATGCGGGCGCTGCTGCGCGCCGACCGCACCGAGCGCAAGGCGTATGCCCGCATCGAGGCGGAGGAGCGCGCCAAACTCGGTCTCGATCGTCCGTGACATGCGGCTCTCGGGGGAACAGCTCGCACTGATCATCGCTGGCATCGTCCTGCTCGTCGACATGATCGTTCGTGTCATCGCGGTCATCGTCGTGCCCCGGAACCGCCGCCCGACGGCGGGCATGGCGTGGCTGCTGGCGATCTTCTTCCTGCCGGTCGTCGGCGTCCTCACCTTCCTGCTGATCGGCGACCCGAAGCTGCCCAGGCACCGGCGTCGCAAGCAGGCGGAGGTGGATCGGGTGATCCGCGAGTCGACGCACGGCATGGAGCGGGTGAGCGATTCGGATCGCTGGCCGGAGTGGTTCGAGGGGATCGTGCGGATGAACCGCCGGCTCGGGGCGATGCCGCTGATCGGATCGAACGGGGCGAGTCTCATCGCCGACTATCGCGGCTCGCTGGATGCGATGACGGCGGCGATCCGCGGTGCGCGGCGGTATGTGCACGCCGAGTTCTACATCCTGGCGAGCGATGACACCACGGAGGGCTTCTTCCGTGCGCTGGAGGATGCGGTGGCGCGCGGGGTGCGGGTGCGGGTGCTGCTGGATCATGTGGCGTCGATGCGGGTGCGGGCCACCTATCGGCGCACGATCCGCCGCCTGAAGCTGATGGGCGCCGAATGGCATCTGATGCTGCCGGTGCAGCCGTTCCGCGGCAGGTATCAGCGGCCGGACCTCCGCAATCACCGCAAGATCCTCATCGTCGACGGCGAGATCGGCTTCACGGGGTCGCAGAACATCATCGACCGCGGCTACCACAAGCGCATTTCGCGCAAGAAGGGGCTGAAGTGGAAGGAGCTGATGGCCCGGGTCGAGGGGCCGATCGTCAGCGGGCTGGACGCGTTGTTCCTCTCCGACTGGTACCTGGAGACGGACGAGCTCATCGAGCAGGAGGACATCCGCGCGTTCGACCAGCCGGGCAAGGCGCAGGATCTCGATTGCCAGGTCGTGCCGAGCGGGCCGGGGTATTCGACCGAGAACAACCTGAAGCTCTTCCTCGCCCTGCTGTATGCGGCGCGTGAGCGCATCATCATCACGAGCCCGTATTTCGTGCCCGACGAGTCGATGCTGTATGCGATCAGCGGGGCGACGCAGCGGGGGGTGCACGTCGAGCTGTTCGTCTCGGAGCTCGGCGATCAGGCTCTCGTCTACCACGCCCAGCGTTCGTACTACGAGGCGTTGCTTCGGGCGGGGGTGCGGATCTACATGTACCGGGCCCCGTACATCCTGCACGCGAAGCACTTCACGATCGACGACGAGGTCGCCGTCATCGGCTCGAGCAATATGGACATCCGCTCCTTCGAGCTGAACATGGAGGTCTCGCTGCTCGTGCGGGGCTCCTCCTTCGTCCGCTCGATGCGCCGCGTCGAGGACGAATACCGTCGCGACAGCCGTGAGCTGACCCTCGACGAGTGGATGCAGCAGCCGCTGCGCTCGACGGTGCTCGACAATCTGGCGCGCCTCACTTCGGCCCTGCAGTAGGGCGCGCGGGCCGGGCCGGGGAGGCGGGCCGGTCTCGAAACGCCGGGGCGGGCTCCTTCCCCTGGGTCGCGGGTTTCCGATAGCGTGGGCGAACGGCGACTCGGGGGAGGGCGACGTGCACGTCAGAGTGCAGGGGGATCGGGCTGCGGGCGCGCGCGTGCGCAAGGCCGTCATCGGGACGCTCGGTGCGCTCGCGATCCTGGGCACGATCCTCGTTCCGCTCGCACCCCAGTCCCCGGCGCCGAAGGCGGAGGCCGCGACGTTCCCCTCGGGGCTGCAGACCGGGTTCCAGATCGACGGGAACAAGACCGCGAGCGGCAACCTCCCGAACGAGTTCGACTGGGATGATTTCCTCGTCCCGCAACCCACGGCGACGCAGACGCCGACGTTCCGGCCGACCCAGCCGTATCAGACGGCGGGCGGGCTCCAGTCGACGGGCATCTTCGACGGCGCCTTCTACTGGGACGACGGCATCTACGGCAACTGCGACGGCCGGCGGGACCTGACGGCGAACGCGGGCAGCCAGACGGTGGACACGAATCCCTGGGTCGCTGCGCCGGCGAACGTGAACGACAAGGGCAACCTCTGCAGTGCAGGCTATGCCGTCGAGGCGCTCTCGGATGAGACGGGGCTTCGCCATTTCATCCTCTACGGCTACTTCACGCGACGCACCGGCGGCAACTCCGACACGGCGACGTTCACGGTCTTCGACGGCGGCGAACTGACCGCAGACGGTCGGAGCATGCGCTGCGACGACGTGCTGCTCGATATCGACTGGGCGTCGAGTGCGGCGAGCTTCCGCGAGTGGCGCCCGAGCCTGAACGACGGATGCGCGAACCCGGACGGACCCGGCACCTGGGTGCTCTCGGACCGGGACGACGATTTCGCCTTCGCCCTGGGGCGGCGCACCGAGGCCCCACCGGTCGGCAACAACCAGGAGCGGACCTTCGCCGAGTACGCCATCGACCTGACGACCGCCGGCTTCTTCGGCGACGAGGAGTGCAGCAGCTACTCGGTCACCGATCTGCTCAGCCGATCGTCGACGAGCACCTCGTCGAACCTCTCCGATATCTTCAGCAACATCCCGTCGCTCGAGATCTCGAACTGCGGAACCCTCTCGGTGACGAAGGAGACGCCGGCCGGCGACACGGGCGACGAGTTCGAGTACACGATCACGAACGAGAGCTCCCAGGGCGTGCTGCAGCCCGGCGTCGACCCCCCGATCGTCGACACGATCCGTGCCGGCGAGACGAACGTCTACGAGAACGTGCTCTCGAGCAACCTGCTGCACATCGAAGAGACCGGGGTGCCATGGCCGTGGGGGCTCACCGGGGCGAAGTGCGTCTACGTCGACCAGATCGGCGTCGAGCACGAGATCGATGTGACCGATCCGTCGACGCCGTTCATCCTGCTCGGCGAAGGGCGCACCGATTGCACCCTCACGAACGATGCCGCCCTGGTCACGGTCGCGAAGGCGACGGATCCGTCGGGCGCGCAGCATGCGGGCAGCAGGCAGGAGTTCGCGTTCGAGACCGAGTACGTCAACGCCGACGGCGAGCCCGACGTCTTCGAAGACACGCTGATCAACGGCGGCAGTTCCTCCCATGCGGTCGCCGCCGGGTCGCCTGTGACCATATCGGAGACGCCGGTCGACGGGTGGATGGAGCCGACGTACTCGTGCACGGACGGCACCGCCGGCGCGGGCTACAGCGTCCAGGTCACCCCCGTGGCCGGGCAGAACGTCGAGTGCACTTTCGCGAACACGCAGCTCGCCTCGATCACGATCGAGAAACGCGTCCCGACCGTGCATGCGGGCGAGGAGTTCGAGTTCATCCCGAGTTGGAACGGGCCGTTCACCTTGACGCCGAACACGCCGGCCCCGGGCGGCACGGTCGTCTCCGACTCGGAGACCTTCCTCGTCGAACCGGGCACGTACACCGTGGAGGAGGCGGCCCGAGACGGCTGGGTCCTCTCCGACCTGGCGTGCTGGGACGATCCGTACGGCTACGAGGAGGAGTTCGACGTCACCGACCCGAGCATCGAGTTCACGGTGCGGCCCGGTTCGGATATGAACTGTTCCTTCTCGAACGTCGAACTCTCGTCGACGCTCATCGTCGAGAAGACCACGGAGCCGATGGTGCAGTGGGACGAGGACTTCCCGTTCGCCGTCACCGGGCCCGACGAGTTCGACGAGGAGTTCACGCTCAACACGATCGAGGACGACTGGAGCTGGGTCTCCGAGCACATCCCGCCCGGCGAGTATCAGATCACCGAAGACGTCCTGCCGGGCTGGAACGTGGCCGACATCACCTGCGAGCGCGCCGACGGCGAGCCCGTCACCTGGGACTGGGACGGGCAGAGCGGCACCGTCGACGTGACCATCGATGACGATGCCGTCGTCACCTGCCTCTACACGGACCGCGCCGACCTCGCCCGGGTGAACCTCACGAAGACCGTCGACGATGTCGCCGCCGAGTTCGACTGGGCGTTCGACGTCGCCCTGTCACCGGCTCCCGAGACGGACCCGCCCCAGCCCGGGGAGGTGACGCTCGCCGGCGAGGGCCCGGGCACGGCAGCCACCGCTTGGACGGATCTCCTGCCCGGCCAGCAGTACACCATCCGCGAGACCGAGCAGTCCGGCTGGGACATGGGCGCGATCACCTGCACCGACCAGAACGGGGATCCGGTCGGCGACGACGATGCGGACGACCTCGTCGTCACCTTCACCGCCGAGGTCGGGCAGGTGATCGATTGCGGTATGACGAATCTCGGCGAGACCTCCTCGCTCACGCTGCACAAGATCTCCAGCGGTATCGCGCCCGACTACGCGTGGGAGTTCGACATGCAGATCCGGCCGGTTCCCGAAGGCGAAACCGACCCGAAGACGCTGAGCGGCGTCGGCCAGCAGGCGGTCACGGTGAGCTGGGCGAATCTCTTGCCGGGGCAGCTGTACCAGGTCACCGAGATCGGCCTGCCGGACGAGGTCACGCAGCAACTCGGTGCGACATGCCAAGGCGTCGCACCGATCGAGAACGGCTTCGAGTTCACCGCGCCGCTCGCCGCGAACATCTTCTGCGACCTCACCAACTTCACGGAACCCTCGGCCGGGACCATCACGAAGACGGTCGGCACCAGCGACGGCGACGGCTCGTTCGAGTTCGAGTTCCTGAACCTCGACGACCCGGGTGCCGAGGCCGTCGTGATCGGGGTCGATACGCTCGGCGGCACGGCTACGCAGGACCTGCCCGGGCTCGTTCCCGGCGTGCGGTACTCGCTCGTCGAACGCGACCAGGCCGCGTGGATCGAAGGGCCGATCACCTGCATCGTCACCCCGTCGGATCCGGATGCCGAGCCGTACCCCATCAGCCCCGCGGAGATCGTGCTCGATGTCGGCGATTCGGTCGCCTGTTCCGCCGAGAACGAGCTCGCTCCTGCCACGATCACCTTCGCGAAGATAGTCGCCGGGGTCACCGGCGACTACGAGTGGTCGTTCCCCGTCACGCTGACCCCGCCGGAGGGCGTCGAGATCGACGACCCGGAGCAGACGGTCCGTGGAACGGGCAACAGCTCGGCCTCCGTGTCGTGGGCCGACCTCGAGCCGGGTGTGTACACGCTGGAGGAGATCGTCCCCGAGGGCTGGGACGTCGGCGCGATCAGCTGCGGGCGAGTCGGCGGGGCGCCTCGGGCCGTCGTGACGCTCGAGATCGAGGCCGGATCGTCCTACGCATGCACGGCGCACAACACCGCTCAGCCGGCGTCGATCACCGTCCTGAAGAACGTGAGCGGAGTCGGCGAGGACGTAGCGTGGGCCTTCGACCTCTCGATCTCGCCCGTCCCCGCCGAGCAGCCCGGTACCGTGACCCTCAGCGGCACCGGACCCGGTGAGGCCGACAGCGATCACACCTGGGTGCTGCTGACGACCGGCGAAGTCCACACCATCAGCGAAACGATCCCCGACGGGTGGGAAGGCACTGTGACGTGCCGCGACGGGGGGTCCGCGGTCGCGATCATCGTGGAGCCCGGCGAGGACATCGTCTGCGTCGCCGACAACCATCCGCTCCCCGTGACCGGCACGATCACCAAGACCACCGTCGGCCACGGGGACGGCGACACCGACGGCTTCGATTTCATCCTCGACACGGTGCCGCAGGCCGAACCGCCGGATCCGCAGACGATCACCGTCGAAACCACCGGCGGTACCGGGTCGGCGCCGCTCGACGGACTCATGATGCCGGGCGTGACCTATACGCTCTCCGAAGACGTGCCCGACGGCTGGCAGCAGACCGAGCCGCTCGTCTGCGAACGCACCCCGCTCGGCGGCGGCGAACCCGATGAGCTCGACCTCACCGGCTTCACCGTCGAGGCCGGCGACTCGATCGCGTGCACGACGGAGAACACCAAGAACGGCCGCGTGATCCTCTTCAAAGAGGTGCACGGCGTCGGTGAGCCGCGCAGCTTCGACTTCACCAGCACCATCCCGGGCGGGGAGGCATTCACCGTCGAGGACGTCGAGGAGGGCGATCTCGTCCCGACGGAATTCGACGATGTCGCCCCCGGCACGTACAACTTCACCGAGCTACCGGATCTCGATCCGGGCGGAGACCCGGTGACCGTGCTCGCCGACCTCTCGTGCAACGACGTCGCCGGCGATCCGGCGAGCCGCAGCATCGACTTCACGGTGCTGCCGGGGCAGACCGCGCTCTGCTACTTCACCAACGCGGTGCCCGGCACGATCGTCCTCATCAAGCGTTCCGTGCCGGTGCCGGACTTCGACCAGTCGTTCCCGTTCGCGTTCAGCGGCCCCGACGGGCCCATCGAGGACTTCACCCTCAACTCGGACTCGTCGCAGGCGCCGGACTTCGCGCTGCGTTCGTGGACGAACCTCGACCCCGGCACCTACGTCCTCGACGAAGGCGTGACCGAGGGGTGGACGCTGGATGCGCCCGGCACCTTCTGCAACAACCCCGATATCGACTGGGAGCTCGACCCGGCCGAGGCGAGCATCACGATCCCGCTCGGCCTGGGGGAGGTCATCACCTGCTTCTTCTCGAACCGGGCGATCACGCCGACGGTCTCCGTGACGAAGAGCGTCGACGGACTCGCCCCGGGCACGCCGTGGTCGTTCCCGATCGCGATCAGCCCGCCCGCAGGTGTCTCGCCCGGGCCGACGCAGACCGCGACGGACGCGGAACCGACGGTCAACTGGACCGGGCTGACCCCCGGTCGTACGTACACCCTCACCGAGACGGCCGCCGGATACGACTCCGTGTGGGACTGCGGCATCCCCGATCTGAACGGGGACGGGCCCGGATTCCAGTTCGTCGCGACTCCGGGGCTCGAACTCGAATGCTCGCTCGTGAACACGGCCCAGCCGGCAACGCTGACGATGACGAAGACGGTCACCGGGATCGCCGGGGACCTCCCGTGGAGCTTCCGGTTCACGCTCTCCCCCGACGAAACGACGTCGGAGAATCCGCAAGACATCCAGGGTACGGGCCCGACGACGAGCCCGGCGGGCCCGGCGACGTGGGAGGATCTCGTCCCCGGGCAGACCTACATCATCGACGAATCGGGTCAGACGGGCTGGGCGCGGAGCATCATCACCTGCAACGGGGTGCCGGGCACGTCCGTCGGCCAGTTCGTCTTCACCGCCGAACCCGGCCAGACGCTCGCATGCACGACGCAGAACCTCGGTCAGGCGACCGCCGTGCAGGTGCAGAAGCAGACCGTGGGCGTCGACGATTCGGTGCCGTGGCAGGTCCAGATGACGATCTCCCCGGGCGTCAGCGTCGAACCGACCCGCACGCTCCGCAACCCCGGCGTGCGGAGCACGAGCTGGTCGCCGCTGATCCCCGGACAGCGTTACACCATCACCGAGGGCGACATGCCAGGGTGGAGCCTCGAGTCCTTCACCTGCGTCGGCGTCGAAGACCTCGATCCCGGACCGTCGGTGAGTTTCATCGCGCCGATCGGGGTGCAACCGCTGTGCACCGCCGTGAACCGCGCAGACCCGGCTTCGGTCTCGGTGACGAAGAGCGTGAGCGGAGTCGACGACGACTACCCGTGGGAGTTCGAGATCGGATTGTCGCCCGATGCGACACCGGCCGGTTCGCAGACCGTCGGCAACGGGGAAGGGCAGAGCGATACCGCCGAATGGACCGGGCTCATTCCCGGATCGACATATACCTTGACCGAGGAGGATCTGCCCGACGGCTGGTCGAGCGAGGGGTTCACCTGCAACGGGCACGAGGACCTCGAGCCCGAGGCGGACGGCTTCCAGTTCACGGCCGGCATCGGCGAAGCGGTCGAGTGCGGCATCGACAACCTGGCGGATGCCGCGAGCGTGTCGTTCGAGAAGACGGTGAACGGTGTCGCCGACGAGTACGCCTGGGAGATCCCGATCACCCTCGACCCCGAGGCGGGCGGCAGCGGCACGCAGATCGCCGAAGGCGAGGGCAGCACGCAGACGAACGAAACCGAATGGTCGAGTCTCGTGCCCGGCACGGAGTACTCCCTTTCGGAAGAGCTGCCGGACGGCTTCGAGCAGGACTCGTTCACCTGCAGCGGCAGCGTGCAGGGCGAACTCCAGCCCGAAGGCTTCACCCCCGCGCCGGGCGAGGAGATCGCGTGCGCGGCCGTGAACACGGCCCTGCCCGCCAGGGCTGAGATGAGCAAGACGGTCGACGGCGTCGCCTCGGGCTACATCTGGAGCGCGGCGTTCGAGGGGCCCGGGCCGGGCCAGAACGTTCAGGGGATCGGTTCGACGACCGCCGGTCCGGCCACGTGGTCCGGCCTCGTGCCGGGTCAGCGTTACGAGATCACCGAGAATCGCGCCGGCTGGCTGCCGCAGGGCTTCGAGTGCGACGGCATCGACGACTACGAGGTGCTCGAGGACGACGAGGGCGTCTACGGCGTCGCCTTCACCCCGGGCCCTGGTGACGAAATCGTGTGTATGGCGCACAACACGGCCCAGCCCGCGACCGGCAGGCTCACCAAGACCGCCATCGGCGGCGACGGCACCTTCTCGTTCGAGCTGACCGGCACCGATCCGGGCCAGGATCCGCCCGTCGACGACCCGCCGCCCCTCCCTGACGTCGACATCACGTTCGACGTGACCACGAACGACGGCACCGGCACCACCGAACTGCCCCCGCTCATCCCGGGCATGCAGTACCGCCTGGTCGAGCTCGTGCCCGACGGGTGGCAGGTCGATCAGGCTCTCGTGTGCACCGTCTCTCCGCTCGGCGGCCAGCCCAGGGACATCGACCCGGCAGAAGCGTTCAGCGTCTCCCGCGGCGACCGGCTGTCGTGTTCGGTCGCGAACGCGAAGCTTCCCGAGATCACGGTCGTCAAGCTCGTCGAGGGCGCCGATTCGACGTTCGACTACACGACGACGAACCTCGCCGACGAGCAGTTCGGCATCACCACGACCGACGGCAGCGGGTCCGCGACGTTCACCGGCCTCCAGCCGGGTACGTTCACGGTCACCGAGCAGCCGAAGGCCGGGTATGAGAACACCTCGCTCAGCTGCATCGGCGGGCAGACGAGCATCGACGGCGTGACGGCGACGATCATCGCCGGCTACGGCGACGAGGTCGTCTGCACCTACCGCAACACCGAGTGGGGAGCGGTGCTCGTCGACAAACGCACCGATCCGGCCGGTGCCGCGCGCGACTTCGCGTTCGAGTGGTCGCGCGAGGGCGGCGAACCGACCGGCTTCGAGCTTGCGGACGGCGAGGAGTACCTCACCCCGCCGATCGAGCCGGGGCTGGTGACCGTGAGCGAGTCGGCCGCACCGGGCTGGGAGCTCGCCGGGCTCGTCTGCCGCGGTTCCAGCGGCGAGCCCGTGTACGACGGTGCGTCGGCGACGGTGCTCGTCGCGGCCGGCGACCTCGTGCGCTGCAGCTACGAGAACGCCCGCACCGAGCGGCTCGTGGTCGACAAGACGGTCTCGTCCGAGCCCGTCCTGATCGCCGCGAACACGTACCGCATCGGCTACGAGCTCACGGTGCGGAACCCGGGCGGCGACGAGCTCGTCTACGACCTCGAGGATCGGCTCGCGTTCGGCGACGGCATCGAGGTGCTGCGGGCGGTCGCGGTCGGCCCGGACGGCGTGAGCGTCGACCCCGCCTGGAACGGGGTGGATCGCTCGCGCCTCGTGGGCGGCGCGAGCATCCCGGCCGGCGCCGAGCACGTGTACCTCGTCACCGTGGATGCGCGGGTGCCGGCGGGACTGAGCGACGAGGCCCGGCGGTGCGCGAGCGGATCCGGCCCCGCCGCGGCCGGCGGCTTCCTGAACTCGGCCGCGGTCTCGGTCGACGGCATCATCGACGGCACCGCCGAGGCGTGTGCGGACGCCCCTCGCCCCGGCCCGACGCCCGGGCCGACGCCCGGCCCGACGCCGGGTCCGATCCCGCCGACGGGCGTCGATCCGCTTCTGCCCGGCCTGTTCGGCCTCGCCCTGCTCGCCGCGGGCCTGCTGCTCTTCCGCCGCCGCCGTCGCGCGTAGCTCGGGCCCTACGAGCGGGGCCGCAACCGAACCGTCGGCAGCGCCGGCGCCGGCAGCGGGTCGCCGTCGTAGCCGGCGACGGTGCCGAAGAGACCTGCCGGGTCACCGCCGCCGATGACGTCGCCCTGCCAGCGTTCGCGGAACGCGGCGATCTCGTCGTGGCTGCGGCCGATGAAGTTCCACCACATCACGATCTCCTCGCCGAACGGTTCGCCGCCGATGAGCACGATCCGCACCGGACCGTGCTCGGCGCGCACGCGCACCCCGTCGTGGCCTGCGGGCACGAACGCGAGTCGGGTGCGTTCGACGTCGAAGCTGTGGCCGGTGTGACCGACGTGGTCGGCATCGGCCGGGCGGTCGTCGCGCTCGTGCTCGTCGGCGCGCACCGTGACGGTGGCCGGTCCGGCATCCACCAGCAGCCCGTGCTCGAAGGACTCGTCGAAGTCGAGCCACGCCTCGCCGCCGGCCGGCAGGTCGATCTGCGCGGCGAGCAGCGGCGAGTACACGGTGACGTCGGTGCCGTGCCCGGCGAAGCGCCCGACGAACACGCGGGCGGTCGCGTCGTCGAGGTCGAACGGGGCGGTGTCGGCGTGCTCGAAGCGGGGCGCGGTGTCGCGGGAGCCGGCCGGCAGCACCGTCCACAGCTGCACGCCGTGCAGGGTCGTCGTGGCCGGCGTCGACACCTCGGAGTGCGAGATGCCGCGCCCGGCGGTCATGAGGTTCACCCCGCCTGGCCGCACGAGCGCGTGGCTGCCGAGCGAATCGCGGTGCTCGACCTCGCCGTCGAAGAGCCAGCTGACGGTCTGCAGGCCCGTGTGCGGATGCGGGGGCACGACCATCCCGCCCGTCGCCGACACGTCGTCGGGGCCGTAGTGGTCGGCGAAGCACCAGGCGCCGATCGTGGTCCGCCCGCGCTGCGGCAGGGTGCGGTGCACGGTCATCGCCCGCGGCCCGCCGAGGGGCACCTCGCGCGGTTCCAGGATCTCCACGCGTGCGCGGGCCGCCTCTTCGGGCGGGCAGACGAGTTCGTCGGGGTGCGCCTCGAGGTTGCTCATACGGCGAGCGTACGCCCGGCGCCCGCGCCGGTCGCGGAGCCGGGGATAGCATGTGGTCATGGCTATCTCCGTGCGTCGTTCCGTGTTGGCTGCCGCGGCTGCGGCCTCGGTTCTGCTGCTGTCGGCGTGCGCGCCAGGCGGCGGGGCGATCGAGGACTTCTCGGGGCTTCCGGCCGAAGCCGAGGGCGCCGAGGGCACGATCGGCGAGCCGCAGGCGGTGTGGCTCGAGAGCGGCGGCAAAATCGCCGTCACCCTTTATGGCAGCTCGACGTGCCCGTACGTCGGCACCGACATCCGCGTCGTCGACGACAAGACGGCCGGCAACACGGTCGCCGTCGACGTCCCGGCGCTGCCCGAAGACCAGGCGTGCACGATGGATCTCGTGCCGCACACGACCGTCTTCTGGACGCCGATGAACGTCACCACCACCCAGGACCTCACCGTCCAGGTCATGGACGAGACCCTGACGATTCCCGTCAAGTAGGGCGACTCCGCCCGGCCGTCGGCCCCCCGCCGGCCCGGCGTCCGGGCCGTAGCGGCCGGCATCCGCCCGCTGCTAGCGTGCACGCGTGGATCTCTTCGCCGACATGGCCGAAATCTTCCCCCTGATGCGCGGCGGCGGCGGTTTCCTCGTCGCGATCGGACTCGGGATCCTCGTCGGCACCTTCGGCGGGCGCAGGTGGCGCATCGTCTGGCTCATCGCCGGCGCCGCGCTCGGCATCGTCATCATGGCCGTCGGCGGGGCGACGAAGCTCATCTTCGCCGGGCTGCCGTACCCGCCGATCTGGCAGTGGGTCGTGCTCGGCGTCGCGTTCCTCGTCGAGGGCTATCTCGTGAGCGTCGTCGTGCGGAAGCAGCCCGACATGGACTCGCGCGGGTTCTGGATGTGGATGCTCTTCGCCGTCGGCGTCCACTTCCTCATCCTCGGCGTCTCGCACGGGCCCGTCTGCGCCGCGCTCGCGATCGTGTGCATGGCCAACGCCCTCATCGGGCTGCGTGCGACGGGCGTCGATTTCCGCGTGTTCTGGGCGATCGACGGCGTGCTGAAGATCCTCGCCGGAGCCGGGATGCTCTGGCTCAGCTACCGCTGAGGCGTCATCAGACGAGGCCCCGCGTCTCTTCGGCGAGGCGGTCGCGTTCGCCTTGCAGGCGCCGCCCGACCTCGAACACGCCCACGACGACGGCGAGCGCCATCGCCCAGCCGAACGAGGAGAGGTCGAGACCGAGTGCGAACGACGCGAACGCCTCCCCGTTGTCGGGGCCGACCGAGGTGAGCTCGCGCTCGCCGAGGAAGCGGATCGCTTCGGCCCGGCCCATCGCGGTCGTGAGCTGGGAGCCGAGCCCGTTGAGGAGGACGAGGATCGCGACGCCGCCGATCACCGGCGGCACCGCCCGCGCGAACGGTCGCTCGCGGACCACCCGGGCGCACAGCCAGGCGACGACGAGTGCGAGGCCCGCGGTCGTGATCGACGCGAGCAGGGGTTCGGTCGCCAGCAGCCAGCGCGCCGCGGCCGGTAGCCCCTCGATCACGAGGGTCGCGCTGTCGTAGCGGGCATCGGCGACGCCGGTGACGCCGTCGGTGATCGGCGGCCGGGAGGCGTTGCCGATCGGCATCCCGGCCACCGTCGTGGCGGTCGCGATGATCGTCTGCACGACGGTCATGATCGCGGAGACGAGCGCGAGCGCCGCGACGACGAGGGCGCCGCCGATCACGAGGCTGAGGAGCGTCACACCGAGCCGCGACCCGCCCGGACCGCCGGTGGCGGGGGCGGTGCGGCGGAAGCGCCATACGGCGAAGCCGCCGGTGGCGACCATCGCGAGGACGATGGCGAGGATGACGAACGTGAAGGTGTCCAAGATCGGGGCGGCTTTTCGGATGAGTGTGCGGGAGCGGTGCGGTGGATGCCGGCATCCACCCGTCTAGCGCCGGTCGACTTCGAGGAGGTCGCCGACCTCGCAGCCGAGGGCGTCGCAGATCGCCCTGAGCGTCGAGTAGCGGATGGCGCGCGCCCGGTCGTTCTTCAGCACGCTGAGGTTCACGACGCTCACGCCGACGAGTTCGCTGAGGCGCGTGAGCGTCATGCCTCGTTCGGCGAGCAGTTCGTCGAGCCGGCAGTGGATGCCGGATGCGCCCTCCTCGGCGTCGGCCGGCGTCATACGAGGCCCTCGGTCTCCCGCTGGAGGCGGTCGCCGACGACGAAGACGGTGCCGAGGAGCGCGACGATGAAGCAGCCGAGGATATAGGGGAACGGCTCCATGGAGATGACGACGTTGTCGAATTCGCGGTCGGAGATCCGGGCGAAGGCGGTGTTGGCGGCCATGTTGCCGAAGAACGGGACGGCGGCGCTGCCGAGGAGGCCGACGATGCCGGCGGTGGCGGCGAGCGCGGTGTTGCGGCGCGAGAACACGGTGCCGCGGAGGATCCCGCGGCTGAGCAGGAGGAGGCAGACGACGACGGCGACGACGGTCGCGGCCGCGATGAGCTGCTGCAGCACGATGACCGCGATGCCGATGGGCGGCAACGAGGGAACCGTGAGGTATGCCGAGTCGAGCTCGACGGGCAGGGCCGTGCCGCCCGGGCCGATCGGTGCGTCGACGAGGTCGCCGGCGAACTCCGCGTAGACGCGCACGTCGCGGTTCGGCAGCACCTCGATGATGCGCGCCACGGCGCCCCGGATCGAGGCGGCGGCGATGATCGCGCCGGCGACCATGAAGATCCAGATGGCGACGGTGTCTCCCCGGCTCTGGCGGGTGACGGCGGTGTCGGTCACGACGAACCCCCTAACGAATAACGATAATAACGACAATCGATAGGCTATGGATGCCGGACGGCGACGTCAAGCCCGAAGCGACACCGAGCCCCGGCATCCCGCGCCGCGGAGGTGCGCCCACGGCGAACACCGGCGCGATCCCAGGGCCCGCTCGTTACGCTCTTGTGTAACGGGGTCACCACCTGCCAAGGCTCCGGAGGAGTGACGAATGTTCGAGAGATTCACCGACCGTGCCCGTCGGGTCGTCGTCCTGGCTCAAGAAGAAGCCAAGATGCTGAACCACAACTACATCGGCACCGAGCACATCCTGCTCGGCCTCATCCACGAAGGCGAGGGCGTCGCCGCGAAGGCCCTCGAGTCGCTGAACATCTCGCTCGACGCCGTGCGCGAGCAGGTGCAGGACATCATCGGCCAGGGCCAGCAGCAGCCCACCGGGCACATCCCCTTCACGCCCCGCGCGAAGAAGGTGCTCGAACTCTCGCTCCGCGAGGCGCTGCAGCTCGGCCACAACTACATCGGCACCGAGCACATCCTGCTCGGCCTCATCCGCGAGGGCGAAGGCGTCGCCGCGCAGGTGCTCGTCAAGCTCGGTGCGGATCTGAACCGCGTCCGCCAGCAGGTCATCCAGTTGCTCAGCGGCTTCCAGGGCAAGGAGCAGGTGCAGGTCGGCGCGAACGAGCAGGCGGCCCCGCAGGGCGGCTCCCAGATCCTCGACCAGTTCGGCCGCAACCTCACCCAGGCCGCGCGCGACTCCAAGCTCGACCCCGTCATCGGGCGCGAGAAGGAGATCGAGCGGGTCATGCAGATCCTCTCCCGCCGCTCGAAGAACAACCCCGTCCTCATCGGCGAGCCCGGCGTCGGCAAGACCGCTGTCGTCGAGGGCCTCGCCCAGGCCATCGTCAAGGGCGAGGTGCCCGAGACGCTGAAGGACAAGCAGCTCTACTCCCTCGACCTCGGCTCGCTCATCGCCGGCAGCCGCTACCGCGGCGACTTCGAAGAGCGCCTGAAGAAGGTCACGAAGGAGATCCGCACCCGCGGCGACATCATCGTCTTCATCGACGAGATCCACACCCTCGTCGGTGCAGGCGCCGCCGAAGGCGCCATCGACGCGGCCTCGATCCTGAAGCCGCTGCTGGCCCGCGGCGAACTGCAGACCATCGGCGCGACCACGATCGACGAGTACCGCAAGCACTTCGAGAAGGATGCTGCGCTCGAGCGCCGCTTCCAGCCCATCCAGGTCGCCGAGCCCTCGCTGCCCCACGCGATCAACATCCTGAAGGGCCTCCGCGACCGCTACGAGGCGCACCACAAGGTCTCCATCACCGACGGCGCGATCGTCGCCGCCGCGAACCTCGCCGACCGCTACGTCTCCGACCGCTTCCTGCCCGACAAGGCCATCGACCTGATCGACGAGGCCGGCGCCCGCCTGCGCCTGTCGATCCTGTCGAGCCCGCCCGAGCTCCGCGAATTCGACGAGAAGATCGCCGTCGTCCGCGCCGCGAAGGAGACCGCGATCGAGGACCAGGACTTCGAGAAGGCCGCCTCGCTCCGCGACGAGGAGAAGAACCTGCTCGGCGAGCGCCTCCGCCTCGAGAAGAAGTGGAAGTCGGGCGACATCGCCACGACCGCCGTCGTCGACGAGGGCCTGATCGCCGAGGTGCTCGCGCAGGCCACAGGCATCCCCGTGTTCAAGCTCACCGAAGAGGAGAGCTCGCGCCTCGTCTTCATGGAGAAGGCGCTGCACGAACGCGTCATCGGCCAGGAGCAGGCGATCTCCGCGCTCGCGCGCACGATCCGCCGCACCCGCGCCGGGCTGAAGGACCCGAAGCGCCCCTCGGGCTCGTTCATCTTCGCCGGCCCCACGGGCGTCGGCAAGACCGAGCTCGCCAAGGCGCTCGCCGAGTTCCTCTTCGACGACGAGGCGGCGATGATCTCGCTCGACATGTCGGAGTACGGCGAGAAGCACACGGTCTCGCGCCTCTTCGGCGCCCCTCCCGGCTTCGTCGGCTTCGAGGAGGGCGGCCAGCTCACCGAGAAGGTGCGGCGCAAGCCGTTCTCGGTCGTGCTCTTCGACGAGATCGAGAAGGCCCACCCCGACATCTTCAACTCGCTGCTGCAGATCCTCGAAGAGGGTCGGCTCACCGACGGTCAGGGTCGCGTCGTCGACTTCAAGAACACCGTCATCATCATGACGACGAACCTCGGCACGAAGGACATCGCCGGCGGCCCCGTCGGCTTCACCGTCGAGGGCGACACGCAGAACGCGTACGAGTCGATGCGCGCCAAGGTCAACGAGGAGCTGAAGAAGAACTTCAAGCCCGAGTTCCTGAACCGCGTCGACGAGATCATCGTGTTCCCGCAGCTCTCCAAGCCCGAGCTGCTGCAGATCGTCGACCTGTTCATCAAGCGCCTCGCCGAGCGGATGCTCGACCGCGACATGACGATCGAGCTGACCACGGCCGCCAAGGAGCGCCTCATCGAGGTCGGCTTCGACCCGACGCTCGGCGCCCGGCCGCTGCGCCGCGCCGTGCAGCACGAGGTCGAAGACCGCCTCTCCGAGAAGATCCTGCACGGGGAGCTGAACTCCGGCGACCACGTGCACGTCGACTTCCAGAACGGCGAGTTCGTCTTCACGACCACGCGCCGCGAACTGCCCGTCGCGGTCGGCGTCAACGCGAACGCCGCGCTCGGCACGGGGCCGGCGACGCCGGACCTCGCCGCATCGGGCGACTGAGCCGAGCGTTTTCGACGGGGGTGGATGCCTGAGGGCATCCACCCCCGTCGTCGTCTGCACGTGGCGCTCCCGTGCTGCGGTGCTGCGGTGCTGCGGTGCTCCCGCGCTGCCGCGCTGCGTCGCAGCAAGTCGTCGCCGCCATGGATTCGGAGATCGCCACGGAATCGGATGAATCCCGGTCTATCCATCCGAATCCGTGGCGAACTCCGATTCCGTGGTCGCCGCTGCGACGGCGGCCGGCCTCGGGCGGCGCCCACTGGCTCGGCCGCCTTGTGGCGGCGCCCACTGGCGGCCCACCGCGCTCGCCCCGCCGCGCGCCGGCGCCAGTCGGCGCGCCCCGCCCGCGGCACCGCATCCCGGGCACCCTGTGAGCGCGCCCACTTTCTCCGCGCGCCCCGCGCGCCCTCCGCGCGCTCACCGTGCTCCGCCTCCCCCGTGCGCTCGCCGCGCGCTCACCGTGCTCCGCCTCCCCCGTGCGCTCGCCGCGCCCACCCCTGGCGGGTGGCACCGCCATGGATTCGGAGATCGCCACGGATTCGGATGAATCCCGGTCTATCCATCCGAATCCGTGGCGAACTCCGATTCCGTGGTCGCCGCTGCGACGGCGGCCGGCCTCGGGCGGCGCCCTCACAGAGCGCCCGACGCGGGTGGGCGCCGTGCTCGCCGTACGATGAACGGATGGATGAGATCACCGTGCGCCGTGCGCGCACGAGCGACGTGCCCGCGATCAGAGCCATCGTCGATCCGCTCGTCGATCGACGCATCCTGCTCGGCAAGGAATGGGTCGAACTCTACGGCGCCGTCCAGGAGTTCCGGGTCGCCGAAGCCGGCGGAGCCCTCGTCGGCTTCGGCGCGCTGCACGTCATCTGGGAGGACCTCGGCGAAGTGCGCACCCTCGCCGTCGCCGACGCCTGGCTCGGCCGCGGCGTCGGCCACCGCCTGCTCACCGCGCTCGAAGAAGACGCCCGCGAACTCGGCCTCAGCCGGCTGTTCTGCCTGACCTTCGAGACCGGATTCTTCGGCCGGCACGGCTTCGCCGACATGGGCGCCGAAACCGTCGATCCCGAGGTCTATGCCGAGATCGTGCGCTCGAGCGACGACGGCATCGCCGAGTTCCTCGATCTCGCCCGGGTGAAGCAGAACACCCTCGGCAACACGCGGATGATCAAGCAGCTCGGCTGAGCTGAGCCGCACCGAGGCATCCACTCGCCATCCCGGCGCGGCAGCCCACTCGTCCGCTCGACGTCGGGTCAGTGGTCTCGACCTGGTTTCTGTCTGCTCTGGTGGCGGCGCGGCATCCAGTCACCGTGGCGGCGCGGCATCCGCTCGCCGTGCCGGCGCGGCATCCGCTCGCCGCGCCGGCGAGGCATCCACCCGTCGTCGTGGCCGCCCGCCGTGTCGAGGCGACCGCCTGACCACCGCGGTATGCACTGCCGAGCTGCGGCTGCACGCACCGGCGCGCCGCGCGAGGATACCCGGAAACGCGGGCGACACGCCGTACGCTGGCAGCATGTCGACGATCCGCAAGCCGGTCGGACCGCAGTCGCCGAAGGTGTACTGGCGGCGCCGAGCGGTCGTGCTGCTCGGCCTGATCGCCGTGATCGCCATCATCCTCCTCATCGTGCTGCGCCCGGGGTCGGGCGACGGAGCCGAAGGCGAAGCGCCGAAGACGCCGTCGGCGGCGCCCGTCGACCAGTCCACGATCCCCACCGAGCCGACCGCCGTCGACGGCGACGCGTGCAAGGCGAAGCAGGTGCAGGTCGAAGCCGTCACCGACGACACCGAGTACGCCGCCGGAGAGCAGCCGCAACTGTCGGTCACCATCACGAACACCGGCAAGAACGTGTGTGTGCTGAACGCCGGCACCGCAGCCCAGGTCTTCACCGTCACGAGCGGATCCGAGACGTACTGGACCTCCACCGACTGCCAGCTGGACCCGGTGGATGCCGAGGTCTCGCTCGCCCCCGGAAAACCGATCTCCTCGAGCGCACCCATCGTCTGGGACCGCACCCGCTCCGCCCCCGACAGCTGCGACAGAAAGCGCGACGCCGCCCCCGCTGACGGTGCCTCCTACCACCTCACCGTCACCGTCGACGGCGTCGAATCCGCCGAAACCAAGCAGTTCATGCTCTTCTAAGCGCGCGCCGCACGCATCCGCCCCTGCCCGTACCCACCCCCTCCTTGCGCAATTCAGGAGTGCGCGCGTGTCGCGGGCGCCCCAGCCGCATGGGCGGATGCAACACGCCGTGCGCACTCCTGCATTGCGCAGAGAAGGGGGCGGGTGAGAGGGCGGTGACGGGGCGGGCCGGGCGCGGCAGGTGCACGGCAGGTCCGGGGGCCGTGTCGGGCAGGAACCCGGGGCGCCGTGGAGCCGGGCGGTGCGAGAGAAACGGACTCCGGTCGGTGGAGGGGGTACAGGAGTGCCGATCTCCCGCCGGAGTGCCTGGATTCCGGCACTCCGGCGGGAGTTCGGCACTCCTTGGTCGGCACTCCTTGGTCGGCGGTCCGGGTTCGGCAGTGCGCAGCGGCTCGGGCGGGGAGCGCGGGCGAGACCCGTAGGCTTGATCGCATGGCGCAGCGCAAGAAGGCCCCCAAGGGGGCGCCCGTCGAGTTCCGGTCGCAGGCGCTCGCCGAAGCGCTCGAGAAGCAGGACATGGCGGCCGTCGCCCTCGCGCTCCGCAACGGCAATACCGTCGTTCCGCTCGTGAAGCCCGGCCCGCGCGACAAGCCGCTCGACGGCGGCGAGGTCTGGACCTACCGCGATCCGCGCACCGGCGACGTCGCTCTGCTGCTGTTCAGCGACGCCGCGAACAAGCCCGAAAACCTGCCGCCCGCCGTCGGACTGCAGAGCCCGGCGTGGCTCCGCACGTTCCTGAAGCGCCACGAGCAGACGATCACGACCGTCTTCCTCGACATCGCCGGCCCCCACCCCATGCAGGCGCCGCCGGCGGAACTCCTCCGCGTGCTCGAGGCGTAGCGCGCTCCGCCGCCGCGGCGAAGCGCAGCTTGCATGCCGCGACGTGCTGTCGGGGTGTGGATGCCGCGGCGCGGCCGGGCGCCGCCGTCGAGGTCGCCTGCGGCAGCCGGTGCGGGGGGCCGCCACCGTTTCGGAGATCGCCACGGATTCGGATGAATGAGGCTGAATCCATCCGGATCGGTGGTGATCTCCGAAGTGGTGGTGATGAGGTAGAGCGCGCGGCCGGGCGCCGCGGCGCGCGCGCTCAGAACGCGGCGTCGAGTTCGCGTTCGCGGGTGCTCGTGGCCGCGCGCATCGCGTGGGCGACTGCGGCGCGCACGCTGCCGGCCTCGACGTCGAGGAGGGTCGTGTAGCCGAGCCGCCTCGCCTCCGAGGCGCGTTGTTTCGCGGCGGTCACCGGGCGGATCTCCCCGGCGAGGCTGATCTCGCCGAAGGCGGCGAGGGTATGGGGCACGGCGGCGTCGCGCATGGCGGAGGCGATCGCGACCGCGATCGCGAGATCCGCCCCCGGCTCGATGAGGCGTACGCCGCCCACGGTGGAGACGTACACGTCGCGTTCGCCGAGGCCGGAGAGCCCGGCGCGCCGCTCGAGGACGGCGAGGATCATGGCGACCCGCGAGGGGTCGACGCCGTTGACGACGCGGCGCGGTTGCGGCGCCTTCGTCGCGACGACGAGGGCCTGCACCTCGACGGGCAGGGCGCGCCGGCCTTCGAGGGCGACGGTCACGCAGGTGCCGCTGACCTCGCTGCGCCCGCTCGACAGGAAGAGCCCGGACGGGTCGGGCACTTCGGCGATGCCGTCGCCGGTCATCTCGAAGCAGCCGACCTCGTCGGTCGGGCCGAAGCGGTTCTTCAGCGCGCGCACGAAGCGCAGCGCGGTCTGCCGGTCGCCTTCGAACTGGCAGACGACGTCCACGAGGTGCTCGAGCAGGCGGGGGCCGGCGATCGTGCCGTCCTTCGTGACGTGCCCGACGAGCAGCAGCGGCAGCTGTCGTTCCTTCGCGACGCGGATGAGGGTGGATGCGACCTCGCGCACCTGGCTCGGCTGGCCGGGCAGCCCGTCGCTCGCGGAGCTCGAGACGGTCTGCACCGAGTCGACGACGAGCAGCTCGGGGGAGACCTGGTCGATCTGCCCGAGGATCGTCGCGAGGTCGGTTTCGGCGGCGAGGTAGAGCCCGTCGTGGAGGGCGCCGGTGCGGTCGGCGCGGAGGCGCACCTGGGCGACGGATTCCTCGGCGCTGACGTAGAGCACGCGGCGACCGGATGCCGCGGCGCGCGCGGCGACCTCGAGCAGCAGCGTCGACTTGCCGACGCCCGGTTCGCCCGAGAGCAGGATCGCGGCGCCGGGCACGATGCCGCCGCCGAGCACGCGGTCGAACTCGCCGACGCCGCTCGGCCGGTGGGCGGAGTCCTCGGCGCGGATCGAGGAGATCGGCTGCGCGGCCCGAGAGGCCGGCACGGCAGCCGCCTGCACGGAACGCACGATCCCGGTCTGCTCGGCGGCCTCGACGACGGTGCCCCACTGCTGGCATTCGGCGCAGCGGCCGACCCATTTGACGGTCGTCCAGCCGCACTCGGTGCAGCGGTAGGGGGAGGTGCTTCGGGCCATGGTGCGAGCGTAGCGGGAGCCTCCGACACGGTTGCGCCCGGGCATCCGCACCCGCTCGGAGACGTCGCGCCGGGGCATCCACACCCGCGTCAGGGCCCGCGATCGGCGGTGTGGATGCCGGCCCGCGCTCGTTTTGGACGATGCGGCTCCGTCGGATAAACTCGTCGGCGGTACCGTGTCCGAGCGGCCTAAGGTGCAACTCTCGAAAAGTTGTGTGGGTGAAAGCCCACCGTGGGTTCAAATCCCACCGGTACCGCCACACGCCCCCGTTGCATGCAGCGGGGGCGTTCCGCATGTCGGCGCGGGGTGCGTCCCCGGCACCCGGTAATGTGTCACGCGGCACCCCGTGAGAGAGAGGACGCCGATGGCGCCCAGTGCGATCCGCCCGATGGAGCCGCAGCAGAGCCTGCGTGCACTGGTCGGCGAGGCGCTTTCCTCGGAGATCATCTCCGGTGAGCTCGCACCCGGAACCCTGCTCACCGTCCCGACGCTCGCGGCGCAGTTCGATGTGTCGGCGACGCCGGTTCGCGAGGCGATGCTGGATCTCGAGGGGCGCGGCTTCGTCGAGCCCGTGCGCAACAAGGGCTTCCGCGTCACCGAGGTGAGCGATGAGACGCTGCGCGACCTCGTCGAGGTGCGCCAGCTGCTGGAGCCGCCGGCGATGGAGGAGCTCGCCCGGCGCTTTCCGCACGATGAGTTGCCGGCGTTCGAGACGCTTGCGGCGGCCATCGTCGAGGGCGCGCGGAGCGGCGATCTGCGGGTGTACCTGGAGGCGGATGTGCGCTTCCATCTCGGGCTCACGCGTCTGCTCGGCAACCGTCTGCTCGTCGATACGATCGCCGATCTCAGGTCGCGCACGCGGCTCGTGGGGCTGTCGGCGATGCTCGAGACGAAGCATCTGAGCGAGTCGGCGGCCGAGCATCATGTGCTCCTGCAGCATCTCGCGGACGGGGATGCCGCGGCGGCGGGCGAGCTCATGCGCCGCCATATCTCGCACACTCTCGGGTGGTGGTCGGGGCGCCCGGAGGGCGAGCCCGCGTCCGTCCCGGAGTGAGCATCGGCGGCGAGTGGATGCCTCGCCGCCGGGTCGAATGGATGTCTTCCATCCGCACGCGATGTGTGACATATTACTGATGACCCCGCATCGAAAGGAGCCGCAGTGACCCCCGACGTCCTCGTCGTCGGCGCCGGCATCGTCGGCGCGGCCTGTGCACGCGCCCTCGCGGCATCCGGTGCGCGCGTCACGGTCGTCGATCGTGCCGCGCCGGCCTCGGGCACGAGCGCGAAGGGCGAGGGCAATCTGCTCGTCTCCGACAAAGGCCCGGGGCCCGAACTCGAGCTCGCGAGGTTCGCCGCCGGGCTGTGGCCGGCGGCCGTCGCCGAGCTCGCCGATGAGCTGGGCGACGGGTTCCCCTCGCTCGAGTACGAGCGGAAGGGCGGGCTCGTCGTCTCGACGACGGATGCCGGTGCCGCTCCGCTCCTCGACTTCGCCGCGACGCAGCGCGCCGCCGGCGTCGACGCCCGTGCGATCGATCCGGCAGGCGCCCGCGAACTCGAACCTTGGCTGACGCCCGGCGTCACGGCCGCCGTCCACTATCCCGAGGACGCCCAGGTGCAGCCGGTGATCGCCGCCGAGGCCCTGCTCGCCTCGGCCAGGCGACACGGCGCAGAGGTGCGTGCGGGTGTGGATGCCGCGGGCGCGCTGCTCGGCGCCGACGGGCGACTCGCCGGCATCCGCACCGCCGCCGGCGAACGCCTCGAAGCCGGCGCCGTCGTGCTGGCCGCCGGGCCCTGGTCGGGGGCCGTGTCGGCGGCGTTCGGCGCGCCGGTGCCGGTGCGGCCGCGGCGAGGCATGGTGCTCGTGACGAGCCGCATGCCGCACCGGGTGTTCCGCAAGGTCTACGACGGCGACTATTTCGACGCGACCCAGTCGGGCGATGCGGCCCTGCAGACCTCGGCCGTCGTCGAGTCGACGGCTGCCGGCACGGTCCTGCTCGGCTCGAGCCGGCAGCAGATCGGCTTCGACGATCGGATGCGGCCGGCGGTGCTCGCGGCGATCGCGGCCCGCGCGATCCGGCTGTTCCCGTTCCTCGCCGAGGCGCAGATCATGCGCGCCTACGGAGGGTTCCGGCCGTTCGTGCCGGATCACCTGCCGATCATCGGCGAGGATCCGCGGCTGCCCGGGCTCTGGCATGCCTCGGGGCACGAGGGCGCCGGTATCGGGCTCTCGCTCGCGACCGCCGAGATCGTGGCGGCGGGCATCCTCGGGCTGCCGGAGCCGTTGGAGGCCGCCGCGTTCCGGCCCGGGCGGGCGGGGCTCCTCGCCGCGGATGCCAGGTCGGATGCGGAGGCGGATGCCGCGCGCGCCGCGGCATCCGGAGGAGCGGGCGCGGCGACCTCCGGAGGAGCGGGCGCGGCGACCTCCGGAGGAGCGGGCGCGGCGACCTCCGGAGGAGCGGGCGCGGCGGCCGCAGCCCCCGGCCGAACGGAGGCCCCATGACCGCACGCATGATCCCGGCCGCTGCCGATCCCGCCCGCCCCGCGGCGACCCGGCCCATCGCGATCACGGTCGACGGCGAGACCGTCGCCGGCGTCGCCGGGCAGACCATCGGCGGCATCCTCCTCGCCGCCGGTCGCGGCAGCTGGCGCACGACCTCGGCCGGCGGCCGCCCGCGCGGCGTGTTCTGCGGCATCGGCGTGTGCTTCGACTGCATCGTCACCGTCAACGGCCTCCGCGATGTGCGCGCCTGCCGGCGTCGGGCCGCCGAGGGCGACGTCGTCCAAACCCAGCACGACGCCTTGCCGGGTGCGGTCTCATGAGCGAGGTGCTCGTCGTCGGCGCCGGCCCGGCCGGGCTCGCGGCCGCCGTCGCCGCCCGGGAGCGCGGGGCGCGCGTCGTCCTCCTCGACGGTGCGGATGCCGCGGGCGGCCAGTACTGGCGGCATCTGCCCCCCGAGCGCCCGGCGGCGCGCGAGGCGCGCCTGCACCACGGATGGGCGGCCTTCGAGCGGATGCGCGGCGCCCTCGAACGCGACGACGGGTGCGAGCTGCTCTTCGGCGCCCACGTCTGGGCGATCGAACGGGACGACGACGGTGCGCCCGTCGTGCACGCCCTCATCGGCGACGTCGACGGGGCCGGGCGCACGCCCCGCGTCTTCCGGCCGTCCGCCCTCGTGCTCGCCACCGGCGCCCACGACCGCACCCTCCCGTTCCCCGGCTGGGATCTTCCCGGCGTCACGACCGCCGGCGCGGCCCAGGCCCTCGCGAAGGGCGAACGCATCGCGATCGGCGAACGCGTCGTCGTCGCCGGGGCCGGCCCGTTCCTGCTGCCGGTCGCCGCTTCGCTCGCCGCGACGGGCGCCCGGGTGCTCGGCGTTTTCGAGGCAGCGGGCGTCGGCGCGCTCGCACGCGGATGGCTCGCGAACCCGGCCGGGCTCTTCGGCGCCGCGGGCAAGGCCGCCGAGCTCGCCGGCTACGCGGCCGGGCATGTGCGCCACGGCATCCCGTATCGCACCGGGCGGGCCGTCGTCGCCGCGCACGGCACCGATCGCGTCGAGGCCGTCACGATCGCGCGAGTGGATGCCCGGTGGCGCCCCATCCCGGGAACCGAGACGCGCGTGGCCGCCGATGCCGTGTGCGTGAGCCACGGCTTCACCCCGCGCCTCGAGCTCGCGATCGCCGCCGGCTGCGCGCTGACGCCCGGCCGCTTCGTCAGCGCCGACGAGGCGCAGCGCACGAGTGCGCCCGGCGTCTACGCCGCCGGGGAGATCACCGGCATCGGGGGAGCGGACGCCGCACTCGCCGAGGGGCGCATCGCCGGGCACGTCGCCGCCGGCGGCGCCCCGGGCGACGCCGCACTGACGCAGGCGCGACGGCGCCGGGCGGTCATGCAGGGCTTCGCCGGCCGCATCGAGGCCGCCCACGGCATCCGCCCCGGCTGGACGGGCTGGCTCCGCGACGACACCGTCGTGTGCCGCTGCGAGGAGGTGCCGGCCGCTCGCATCCGCGCGACCTCGGCCGCCACCGCGGGCGCGGGGCTGCGCTCGATGAAGCTCGCCACCCGCGCCGGCCTCGGCATCTGCCAGGGCCGCGTGTGCGGGCGCACCGTCGAGGCGCTGCTCGCGGCATCCGCACCCGGGGCGACGCCCGAGCCGCCCGCCGCGTGCGGTGCGCTCCGCGAAGTCGACGACGCGGACGCCTGCGAGCCCGCCCGCGATGCCGACAGCCTCGAAGCGGCCGGCACCGACCGCCGGCCGATCGCCGTGCCCGTGCGGCTCGGCGAGCTCGCGGCATCCACCGGCCCCCGAAACACCGACCCCGCACCACCGACCCCCGAACGACGAAGCACCCCTCCGGAAGGACCACATGACCAGCAAGACCCTCGACCTCGGCGGCGTCATCGTCGCGACGACCCTCGCGTTCCGCGAGGACGACTCGGCGCCCGCCGGCCTCGCCGTCGACTACGACCGCTTCGCCGCGCACTGCGACTTCCTCATCGGGAACGGATGCCGCGGCGTCGGCCCGAACGGCTCGCTCGGCGAGTACTCGAGCCTCACCGACGACGAGCGCCGCCGCGTCGTGCAGACCGCCGTGCAGACCGTCGCCGGCCGCGGCCTCGTCGTCGCCGGCGTGCACGGCGTCGGCTGGCACCAGGCGGTGCAGTGGGCCGAATACGCGAAGGAGGACGGCGCGGACGCCGTGCTCGCGCTGCCGCCGACGATCTACCGCGCCAACCGCAGCGAGGTCGTCGAGCACTACACGCGCCTGAACGAGGTCGGCCTGCCGATCATGATGTACAACAACCCCTTCGACACGAAGGTCGACCTCACGCCCGAGCTCATCGCCGAACTCGCCCAGCTCGAGAACGTCGTGGCCGTCAAGGAGTTCTCGGGCGATGTGCGCCGCGTGCTCGAGATCACGGAACGCTGCGACATCGACGTCATCGCCGGCGCCGACGACCTGCTCTTCGAATCCCTCGTCGTCGGGGCGACGGGCTGGTTCGCCGGCTACCCCAACGCGTTCCCGAAGGAGGCCGTCGAGATCTACACCCTCGCCGCCTCAGGGCGCATCGAAGAGGCCCGCGAACTGTACCGGCACCTCGTGCCCGTGTTCCGCTGGGACTCGAAGACCGAGTTCGTGCAGGCCATCAAGCTCTCCATCGACATCGCCGGCGGCAGCTACGGCGGCCGCACCCGCCCGCCGCGCGGCCCGCTCGCCCCCGAGCAGGAGGCCGTCGTCCGCCGCGACACGCAGGCCGCCCTCGACTACCTGGCGAGCCGGTAGTCTCGGCGGGGAACGGCGAGGAGGACGCATGCGATCGACACGCGTGATCTCGGCCGTCGACTCGCACACCGAGGGGATGCCGACGCGTGTCGTCACGGGCGGCGTCGGCGTCATCCCCGGGGCCACCATGAACGAGAAGCGCCTGCACTTCATGGCGCACCTCGACGAGCTGAGGCTCTTCCTCATGAACGAGCCGCGCGGGCACGCCGCGATGAGCGGCGCGATCCTGCAACCGCCGACCCGGCCCGACTGCGACTGGGGCGTCGTCTACATCGAGGTCTCCGGCTGCCTGCCGATGTGCGGGCACGGCACCATCGGCGTCGCGACCGTGCTCGTGGAGACCGGCATGGTCGCCGTCGCCGAACCCGTCACCGAGATCCGCCTCGACACCCCGGCCGGGCTCGTCGTCGCCCGGGTCGACGTCCGCGACGGGCGCGCCGAGTCGGTGACGATCGAGAACGTGCCGAGCTACGCCGACGCGCTCGACCGCACGATCCAGGTGCCCGGCTACGGCACCGTGCCGTACTCGATGGCCTTCGGCGGCAACTTCTACGCCATGGTCGACCTCGACGACGTCGGCCTGCCGTTCGACCGGACCCGCCAGCAGGACATCCTCCAGGCGGGCCTCGCGATCATGCGCGAGATCAACGAGCACGCCGCGCCGCGGCATCCGCTCATCGACGGGCTCGACCACTGCCATCACGTCGAGTTCATCGCCCCCGGCTCCGATGCGCGGCACTCGCGGCATGCCATGGCCATCCACCCCGGATGGTTCGACCGCTCGCCCTGCGGAACGGGGACCTCGGCGAGGATGGCCGAACTCCACGCACGGGGCGAACTGCCCCTCGACACCGATTTCGTGAACGAATCGTTCATCGGCAGCCGCTTCATCGGCCGGCTCGTCGCCGAAACCGAGGTCGACGGCCGCCCCGCGGTCGTGCCGACCATCACCGGCCGGGCATGGGTGACCGGCATGGGGCAGTACCTGCTCGACCCGTCCGACCCGTTCCCCACCGGGTTCCGGTTCTGATCCGGCATCCACCCCGGCCGCGAAACGCCGAACCGTCCCACGACACGGAACCATCCCACGACACGAAGGAGAAGCGCATGACCCAGGACCTCGAAGCGATCCTCACCGCCGCCGACGCCGCCGCACGCTCGTTCGCCGACACCGAGCCGCACGCCCGCGCGAAGGCGCTGGTGGCGGTCGCCGACGCTCTCGAGGCGAACGCCGACGAACTCGTCGGCATCGCGATGGACGAGACCGGTCTCGGCGAACCGCGCCTGCGCGGCGAACTCACCCGCACGGCCGTGCAGCTGCGACTGTTCGCCGACACCGTCGTCGCCGGCGCCTACCTCGACGTGCGCATCGATGCCGCCGACCCCGGCTTCGTGCTCGGCGTGCGCCCCGACGTGCGGCGCTACCTCGTGCCGCTCGGGCCCGTCGTGAACTTCGCCGCCTCGAACTTCCCCTTCGCGTTCTCGGTCGCCGGCGGCGACACCGCATCGGCGCTCGCGGCAGGCTGCCCCGTGATCCTGAAGGGCCACTCCGGCCACCCCGAGCTCTCCAGGCGTACCGCCGAGGTCGTCGCCGACGCGCTCGCCGGCGCCGGGATGCCTGCGGGCACCTTCCAGCTCGTCACCGGGCAGGAGGCCGGCGTCGCCGTACTGAAGGATGCACGGGTGAAGGCCGGCTCCTTCACCGGGTCGATCCCGGCCGGCCGCATGCTGGCCGATATCGCCGCTGCAAGGCCTGCCCCGATCCCCTTCTTCGGCGAACTCGGCAGCGTGAATCCCGTGTTCGCCACGCAGGCGGCGATCGACGAACGGGGCGCGGTGATCGCCGCAGGCTACGTCACGAGCGTGTCGGGCTCGGCCGGGCAGCTGTGCACGAAGCCCGGGTTCCTCTTCCTGCCGTACGGGCACGGTCTCGACGAGGCGATCGCGTCGGCGGCCGCCGAGGTGGCGCCGCACCGAATGCTGAACCCGCGGATCGCCGCCGGTTATCGGCAGCGCCGCGAGGTGATCCTCGGCACCCAGGGCGTGCGCGTCATCCATGCCGGCGACATCGAGATCCATGGCGACGGCCAGGGATCGGCGACGCCGACGATCGTCGCCGTCTCGCTCGAGACCCTGCTCGATGAGCGCGACACGCTCCTCGAAGAGGCGTTCGGTCCGCTCTCGATCCTCGTCGAGCACGGTGCGGATGCCGCGCTCGCCGAACTCGTGCCGCAGCTCTTCGAGGGCAACCTCACGGCGACCGTGCATGCGGGCGGCGATGAGGCCGGCGGGGCGCTGGAGGCCCTCGTGCGGGTGCTCACCGAGCATGCCGGGCGGGTGCTCTTCGACGGTTGGCCGACGGGGGTCGCCGTGACCCCGGCGATGCAGCACGGCGGGCCGTGGCCGGCGACCACGAACGACTCCTCGACGTCCGTGGGCACGGCCGCCATCACGCGCTTCCTCCGGCCCGTCGCCTACCAGGGCGCGCCGGAGGCGCTGCTGCCGGCGCCGCTCAAGACGGCGAATCCGTGGGGTGTCCCGCAGTCGTTCTCACCGGCCGGCGAGTCGGTGCATTGGGGCTCGAAGGCGTAGCCGGCACGTACGCCACCCCCCGATGGAGGGCCGATCCCGAGAAAATTTGGGTCTTCCCGATGTCGGTGGGTCTCTGTAATGTGTCACACAGCAGAACGGCGGGCGTCGACCCGAAGCGCCCGCCGTTCGCCCTCCACAGCGTCCCGATCCGGAAGGCAAGACCGATGTCGTTCACCCCCAACAGGCGCCGCCCGCTCGCCCCGGCGGCCGCGCTCGCGGCTGCCGCAGCCCTCCTCCTCGCCGGCTGCTCCGGCGGCATCGCCGGCGGCGACGAGGGCGGCGACGGCGACGCGTCCGGCCCCATCAAGCTCGGTATGCTCGCTCCGTTCTCCGGCTCGGAGTCGGCATTCGGCGACTACATGAAGAACGGCGCCCAGATGGCCGTCGACGAGATCAATGAAGACGGCGGGGTCGACGGGCGCGAGCTCGAACTCGTCGTCGAAGACGACGCGTGCGACGCCACGGCATCCGTCGCCGCAGCGAACAAGCTCGTCGCGGCCGGTGTCGAGGCCTCCGTCGGCGGCTACTGCTCGGGCGCGACCCTGCCCGTGCTGCCGATCTTCGACGAGGCCGGCGTGCCCATGGTCATCCCGGCCGCCAACTCGAACGCCCTCGTTGAGGCCGGCCTCGACACCGTCTTCCTCATCAACGGCACCGGCACCCAGCAGGCCCAGGCGACCCTGGAGTACGCCCTCAAGGTCGGCGCGACGCGCGTGGCCGTGCTGAACGACAACACCGACTACTCCAAGGACCTCGCGGACTCCTTCGTCGAGCAGGCCGAGGAGGAGGGCACGATCGAGATCGTCCTCGACCAGTCCGTCACCCCGGGTGAGAAGGACTACTCGGCCAACGTCAAGAACGTCATCGGCTCCACGCCCGACTTCGTGGTCTGGACCGGCTACTACCAGGAGGGCGCGCTCATCACGCGCCAGCTCATCGACGCCGGCTACGCCGGGCCGATCCTCGTCGGCGACGGCAGCGTCGACAAGAAGTTCGCCGAGATCGCCGGCGCCGGCTACACCGAGAACGTCGTCGGCACCTTCACCCAGACGCCCGACATGCTGAAGGGCGCCGAGGAGTGGATCGCCTCCTACGAGGAGGCCTTCGGCGAGGCGCCCGGCCCGTACTCGACGCAGTCGTACGACGCGGTGCGCGTGGTCGCCGAGGCGATGAAGAACGCCGGATCGACCGAGACCGACGCCGTCGTCGAGGGCCTGCGCGGCCTGGACGGCTTCCCGGTCTTCTCCGGGCCGCTGACCTTCACCGACGAGGGCACGCTCTCCAGCGGCGGCTTCGCGATCGTCTCCATCTCCGAAGACGGCACCTTCGTGCTGAAGGACGACCTGCAGGACTGACGGACGACGGGGGCGGATGCCGGCCGGCATCCGCCCCCCGCCCCCGCACGCTCATGGGATTCTTCACCGACGACCTGTTCCAGCTCGTGTGGAACGGCCTCTTCGTGGGGTCGTTCTACGCCCTCGTCGCGCTCGGCTACAGCATGGTGTACGGCATCATCAAGCTGCTGAACTTCGCGCACGGCGACATCTACATGCTCGGCGCCTTCATCGCCTTCGTGCTCCTCGGCTCGACCATCGGGCTCATCGGCGAGGCATCGCTGCCGGTGCTCCTCCTCGTCCTCCTCATCACGATGATCCTCACCGGCGGCATCGGCATGTTCGTCGAACGCGTCGCCTACCGTCCGCTGCGCGGATCCCCGCGCCTCGCCGTGCTCATCACCGCCGTCGGCGTCTCCTTCGCCCTCGAATACGGCATCCGGCAGATCTTCGGCCCCTCGCCCGAGGTGTTCCCGTTCCGGCTCTCCGGCGGCTCCTTCGACGTGCTCGGCGGTCGCGTCTCGGTCACGCAGATCGTCCTCATGGTCATCGCGGCCCTGCTCATGTGGGTGCTGCAGCTCTACGTGATGCGTTCTCGTGAGGGCCGGGCGATGCGCGCGATCGCGCTCGACCCGCAGGCCTCGCTGCTCATGGGGGTGAACGTCAACCGGGTCATCTCCCGCACCTTCTTCATCGGCTCGGCGCTCGCCGGCGCCGCCGGCGTCATGGCGGGCGCCTACTACGGCTCGATCGACTTCCTGATGGGCTTCACGATCGGGCTGAAGGCCTTCACCGCGGCCGTCATCGGCGGCATCGGCAACCTCTACGGCGCCATGCTCGGCGGGCTCGTGCTCGGGTTGCTCGAGTCCTTCGGCACCTTCGTGCTCGGCGGCGAATGGCGCGACGTGTTCACCTTCGCGTGCCTCATCCTGTTCCTGTCCATCCGGCCCACGGGGATCCTCGGGGCCCGCGTCGCGGAACGGATGTGATCATGGCCGCACCGAAGACCCGGGACGCCGCCGCGCACGGCGCCTACATCGCCGCGCCGGCACCGTTGCGCCCGCGCCCCGCCCCGCTGTCGGGGCTCCTCGCCCCGCAGCGCTTCATGAACGGACTCGGCCTGCTGCTGTTCATCGCGGCGCTCGCCCTGCCCTTCATCACCGCCTCGCCGTATGTCATCTCCATCCTGACCTCGGCGTTCATCTACGTCATGATCGCGATGGGGCTGAACGTGGTCGTCGGCTACGCGGGCCTGCTCGACCTCGGCTACATCGCCTTCGTCGCGGTCGGCGCGTACACCTCCGGCATCCTCTCCACCCAGCTCGGCTGGTCGATGCTCGAGACGATCCCGGCGGTCGTCGTCGCCTGCATCCTCGCGGGCATCGTCATCGGCGGCCCGACGCTCCGCCTCCGCAGCGACTACCTCGCGATCGTCACGCTCGGCTTCGGCGAGATCATCCGCATCACGGCGACGAACCTCGACGTCACGGGCGGTGCGAGCGGCATCCACGGCATCCCCACCTGGTCGTTCTTCGGGTGGTCGTTCGCCGACGGGCTCGACCTCGGCGGCATCCACTTCAGCGCGAAGATCCTCTTCTACTACTTCGTCGTCATCGTCGCCCTCGGCCTGGCGACCGTGGGCGCCGCCCGGCTCTCCCGGGGCAAACTCGGCCGCGCGTGGAAGTCGATCCGCGACGACGAGGACGCCAGCGAGGCGATGGGCATCAACGGCTACACGACGAAGCTGTCGGCGTACATCATCGGTGCCGTCTGGGGCGGCCTCGCCGGCACCCTCCTCGCGACGCACCTCAGCGCGATCTCCCCGCCCTCCTTCGAGTTCCTGTATTCGGCGCTCATCCTCATGGCGGTCGTGCTCGGCGGCATGGGCTCGACGCCCGGCGTCATCATCGGGGCCCTGTTCGTCTCGCTCGCGCCCGAGTTCCTGCGCGAGTTCAGCGAGTGGCGCTACCTGATCTTCGGCGTCCTGCTCGTCGTCGTCATGATCTTCCGTCCGTCGGGGCTGTGGCCGGCGAACGCGGTGCTGCCGTTCCTGAAGCGGCGCAAGCCGCCGGCCGAGGCCGTCGCGGGGGCGGATGCCGCGGTGCCGTCCGACGCTGCGGCGCGGCCCCATGCCGCAGTGGATGCCGTGGCGCGGCCCGATGCGGAAGGGGCTCCCGATCCGGCCGGACAGGATCCCGAATCCACGCCGCCCGACGTTTCCCCGGCGGCCCCCGCCGCGCCCGAACAGGAGGAGGTCCGATGACCGCGGCGACCGAGGTGCGTGCCGGCGAACTGCTGCTGAGCGTGCAGAACCTCGCCGTCCGATTCGGCGGCGTGCGTGCCGTCGACGGGCTGAGCTTCGACGTGCACGCCGGTGAGATCGTCTCGGTCATCGGCCCGAACGGCGCCGGCAAGACGAGCGCGTTCAACTGCATCACCGGGTTCTACCGGCCGAGCGACGGAACCGTGCGCTTCGCCGGTGAGGAGATCACGAGGCTCCGGCCGTCGGCGATCACGAAGAAGGGCATGGCGCGCACCTTCCAGAACCTACGACTTTTCCACGACATGACCGTGCTCGACAACGTGAAGACGGCCATGCACTCCAGGCTTCGCGAGAACGTCATCGATGCCCTGCTGCACACTCCGCGCTACCGTCGCGCCGAAGCCCAGTGCACCGAGGATGCGCGCGGCTGGCTCGACTTCGTCGGGTTCCGGCACGACGAGGACCTCCTCGTCACCCAGCTGCCCTACGGCGAGCAGCGCCGCCTCGAGATCGCGCGCGCCCTGGCATCCGGACCCCGGCTGTTGCTGCTCGACGAGCCCGGGGCGGGCCTGAACCACCGCGAGAAGACCGAGCTCATGGGGCTCATCCGCCGCATCCGCGACCTCGGCGTCGGCATCGTGCTCATCGAGCACGATATGGGGCTCGTCATGGAGGTCTCGGAACGCGTCGTCGTGCTGAACTTCGGCAAGGAGATCGCCGACGGCACCCCGGCCGAGGTCAAGGCCGACCCGGCCGTCATCGAGGCCTACCTCGGGTCGGAGGAGGACGAATGAGCTCGCTCGTGATCGACGGCGTCGATCTCTTCTACCACCGCGTGCAGGCCCTCGACGGGCTGAGCCTCGAGGTCGCCGAGGGCGAGATCGTCGCCCTGCTCGGCAACAACGGCGCCGGCAAGACCTCGACCCTGTCGATGATCTCGGGCCTCGTACGGCCGAAGGCGGGCACCGTGCGCTGGGGCGACCGCGACCTCGCGAAGCTGCACCCGTGGGACATCGTCGGCGCCGGGCTCCTGCACATCCCCGAGGGGCGACGCATCTTCTCGACGATGACGGTGCACGAGAACCTCCTCATCGGCGGCTACCTCGTGAAGGATCAGCGCCTCATCCGGCAGCGTGCCGACGAAGCGTACGAGCTCATGCCGCGCCTCGCCGAGCGCAGGGCCCAGCAGGGCGGCACCCTCTCGGGCGGCGAGCAACAGATGCTCGCCCTCGGCCGCGCCCTCGTCGGCGGGCCGAAGCTGCTGCTGCTCGACGAACCCTCGATGGGCTTGGCCCCGCTCATCGTCAAGCAGGTGATGGAGATCATCCAGCGGGTCAACGAGCAGGGGACGACGGTACTGCTCGTCGAGCAGAATGCCCGGGCGGCGCTGCGCATCGCCGACCGCGCCTACGTCATCGACGGCGGCCGGGTCACGATGTCGGGGCCGGCGGCCGAGCTCGCCGAGGATTCCCGCGTCATCGAGGCCTACCTGGGAGCGTGAGGGATGGCGACGCGTAGGCTCGGAGGCATGGGTGAAGAGCGGTTCGATGCGGATGTCTACGCCGGCCGGCTGGAGCGTGCAGCCGGCCTCGCACGCGAGGCGGGCCTCGACGCCGTGTTCGTCGCCCCGGGGCCGGATCTGCAGTATCTGACCGGGTCGCGCGCGAGCACCTTCGAACGCCTCACGGTGCTCGTCGTGCCCGCCGAGGGGCCGCTCGCGCTCGTCGTACCGCGCATGGAGCTCGCCGCGATCCGCACCTCCGCGGTCGGCGAGCTGCCGATCGAGGTGCGCGAATGGGTCGACGGCGACGACCCGTACGCGCTCGCCCTCGCAGGGCTCGGCGCCGGCATCCGCACCGCCGTGTCCGAGACGATGCCCGCCCTGCACCTCGTGCCGCTCGCGGCTGCCGCGGGTTCCGCGCCGGAGCTCGCAACCCCGGTGCTGCGGCGCTTGCGGATGGTGAAGGATGCCGCAGAGATCGCCGCGCTCCGTCGGGCGGGCGACGCGATCGACCGCGTGCACGCGCGTGTCGGCGAATGGCTGCGCCCGGGTCGCACCGAGCGCGAGGTCGCCGCCGACATCGCCCGCGCGATCGTCGAGGAGGGGCACACGGCCGCGGACTTCGTCATCGTCGGCTCCGGGCCGAACGGCGCCGACCCGCACCACGAGGTCTCCGACCGGGTGGTGCAGACCGGCGAGACCGTCGTCGTCGACATCGGCGGGCCCGTCGAACCCGGCTACTTCTCCGACAGCACGCGCACGTATGTGATCGGGGCGGCCCCGGCATCCGTCGCCGACGCCTACGATGTGCTCGAGCGGGCGCAGCAGGCCGCCTTCGACGCCGTGCGGCCGGGCGCGAGCGCCGAGTCGGTGGATGCCGCGGCGCGCTCCGTCCTGGCCGAAGCCGGTCTCGCGGACCGCTTCATCCACCGCACCGGGCACGGCATCGGGCTCTCGGTGCACGAGGAGCCCTATATCGTCGCCGGCGAGACGATCGCGCTGGAACCCGGGATGGCCTTCAGCATCGAGCCCGGCATCTACTTCCCGGGGGAGTGGGGCGCACGCATCGAGGACATCGTCGTCGTCACCGAGCACGGCGGCGAACGGCTGAACACGCGGCCGCACGGGCTCGTCGAACTCTGAGGCGGGCGGTGCTGCGCGCGAAGTCGCGCCGGGAACCGTCGGCGACGGCGTGAGAGGATAGGGGGCGCAGCCGGCATCCACCGTCGGCATGCAGCCATCCTGCCGCACCGGCACCCGTACCCACCCGAGGAGGATCGCGTGATCGAAACGCCGACCCCGACCTCGGTGACGGGCCTGCTGCAGTTCCTCGGCCAGCTCGCCGAACTCGCGATCGCCTCGAACGCGCATCTCGCGCTCGTCGTCCTGGGCCTGGTCGGCGTGGCCGCGACCGCGGTGCTGCTGACCGTCCGGGTCATGCCGGCGCTCGTCTCCGCCGATCCCGCGGGGGCCGCGACGCGCCTGCGGCAGACCGTCGACCCGTCCCGCCTGCTCTCGCAGAGCGACCCGGATGCGCCCGGGCGCGTCCGCCCGCGAGCCCCGGGGCTCGCCTTCGCGGCCGCGTAACCGCACCGTTCCGCCCGGCGGCCGATCCGCCCCGTGCCTCGTGCGTGCTCGCGCGGCCAGATGCACCCATCCGCATCCGACCGCGAAGGAACCTCCCGTGAACATCTATGCCTTTCCGCCCATCGCCGCCGTCATCGACGGCGCCTACCGCCTCCTCATGGGGCTCGCCGACCTCATCCACCCCGTCGCCGGTGCCGCCGCGAGCGCTGCGGCGATCGTCCTCGTCACCCTGATCGTCCGCGCGGCGCTCATCCCCGTCGGCGTCTCGCAGGCCAAAGCCGAACGGATGCGGGCGAAGATCGCCCCCAAGCTCGCCGAACTGCAGCGCAAGCACAAGGACGATCCGGAGCGCCTGCAGCGCGAGATGATGGCGCTGTACAGCGCCGAGGGCACCAGCCCGCTCGCCGGCTGCCTGCCGATGCTCGTGCAGATCCCCGTCGTCGGCGTCATCTACGCCCTCTTCATCCTGCCGACGATCGCGGGCCATCCGAACGAGCTGCTCGGCCACACCCTCGGCGGTGTGCCGCTCGGCGACAGCCTCGCCGGCCAGCTCGCGAGCGGCACCTTCGAGCCGGCGTCGGCGATCGTCTACGGCGTCGTCATCCTCGGCATCGCCGCCGTCGGCGAGGTCACCCGCCGCGTGTTCCGGCCGCAGACGCCGACGATGCCGACCCCGGCCCCGGCCGCGACCCCGGCCCCGGCCCCGGGGGCGAAGGGCCCGGCGACTCCGCCCGCCGGGCTCACCACGGCGCTCGGCGTCCTGCAGTTCCTCACCGCGGTGATCGCGATCTTCGTGCCGCTCGCCGCCGGCATCTACCTGTTCGTCACCGTGGCCTGGACCCTCGGCCAGCGCGTCGTTCTGCGCCGCGTGTACCCGCCGCTCGTGCAGCCCGCGACGGCCTGACCCGGTGCCGGCACCGCCCTCCGTTTCGCCGAGTGGATGCCGTCACGCGCCGCCGCTCCTGCGGGTGCCCGCTTCTGCGCAATGCAGGAGCGCAGTCGTGTCGCGGGCGGTGCTGCCGCATGGCGGGGCGCGACACGCCGTGCGCGTTCCTGCATTGCGCAGAACGGGCGCCGCAGTGCCGGGGTGTGGATGCCGGTGCGCTCTGTCGGTGCGGAGCCGGTGCGCCCGGGCGGGTGTGGATGCCGTCACGCGCCGCCGCTCCTGCGGTGCCTGTGACCGGGCCGGATCGCTGGCCGGTTCAGCTACGTCGGCGGCCGTGCGAGCCCGGTCGGCCGCGGCGGTGCGCGGCGCGCGGGTTCCGGCTCCCGCGTGGCGACGTTCCGCTGCGTGTGCCGTGCGTGCCATCGGCGGCGCTCCCGCGGGAACGGCGCGACCCACCGGTGCCCGCACTGGCGCCTTCGGCATCGCCCGCGGCATCCGCTCCACGCGAACTGCGCGCCGTGCGGCCCCGCACGACCGCGACGAACTCCTGGATGTCGGTGTCGTCGCGCTCGACGCGCCACACGAGGGCGATGCGTGTCGGCGCGCCGTCCGAGAGCGGCCGGGCGACGATGTCGCGGCGGGCGTGCAGCCGCGCGAGCGCCTGCGGCAGCACGGCGATGCCGGTGCCCGCGGCGACGAGTTCGAGGAGCATCGCCGGGTCCCCCTGCTCCGGCGCGCGGTCGAGCCCCTCGAGTTCGGCGATGGTGAAGGCATCTGTGTCGGCGAGGGGGTGGTCCTTCGCCAGGACGACGACGGGCGCCTCCTCCCAGAGCCCGACCCGGTGCAGCCCCTCGGTGTCGGCGGGTGCGGCGTCGGCCGCCTGCCGGATGAACGCGAGATCGGCCTCGCCGGCATCGAGCGCGGTGCGCTGCCGCACCTCGTCGACCCGCTGCGCGTCGAGCGGCAGCTCGGGTCGCAGCTCGGCCCACACGCGCAACCATTTCGCCGGGTTCACCCCAGCGACGTAGTCGAGCCGAAGCATCCGCACCCCCTCATTCCGCATCCCAGGCTATTCTCCCTGCGCAATGCAGGAGCGCACCCGTGTCGTGGGCAGTGCTGCCGCATGGCAGGGTGCGACACGCCGTGCGTGTTCCTGCATTGCGCAGAAACGAGCGGTGCGGTGCCGGGGTGTGGATGCCGGTGCGCCCTGCTGGGTGCGGAACCGGTGCGCCCTGCTGGGTGCGGAACCGGTGCGCCCGGTCGGGTGTGGATGCCGGTGCGCCCTGCTGGGTGCGAACCGGTGCGCCCGGCCGGGTGTGGATGCCGGTGCGCCCTGCTGGGTGCGAACCGGTGCGCCCGGTCGGGTGTGGATGCCGGTGCGCCCTGCTGGGTGCGGAACCGGTGCGCCCGGTCGGGTGTGGATGCCGGTGCGCCCTGCTGGGTGCGGAACCGGTGCGCCCGGTCGGGTGTGGATGCCGGTGCGCCCTGCCGCGCCGACCCGGCGAGCGCATGTGCCGGTCTCCTGCGCAATGCAGGAGCGCACCCGTGTCGCGGGCAGTGCTGCCGCATGGCAGGGTGCGACACGCCGTGCGTGTTCCTGCATTGCGCAGAAACGGGCGCCGCCGTGCCGGTGGGTCGGCGGGCGCGGAGGCCGGGGCGCAGCCCCGCGCGGCGGCTGCCCGGCTTCGCGGGTTACGCTCGAGGGATGAGCGCCTCCCAGACCATGAAGCCGGCCACGGCCGCGAAGAAGCTCGGCATCCTGCTGGAGGCGACTCCCGAGGAGTTCCGCACCGGAACCGTGAGCCGCGACGAGCTCGCCGCCCTGCAGGCGGACCCGCCCGAGTGGCTGGCGACGCTGCGCCGCGAGGGCCCGCACCCGCGCCCGGTCGTCGCCGCCAAACTCGGCGTCTCGAATTCGGGCCTCGCGCGCGCCGGCATCGACGACGCGCTCACGACCGCCGAGATCAAGGCGCTGCTCGCCGCGCCGCCGGAGTGGCTCGTCGCCGAGCGGGCGACGCAGGCGGCGGTACGCGCCGAGAAGATCCGCGTCAAAGAGCGCGACGCGGCTCGCGCGGCTCGCTCCGACGAGGACTGATCGCCTCGCGCGGCGGGCGTATCGAAGGCCTCGATACGCGCCTGCGGCGCTACTCGACCGACGAGCATCGCGCCGCCGGTCGAGTAGCTCGCGCAGCGGGCGTGTCGAGACCCACCGCACCACGAGCAGGTCTCGATACGCGCCTGCGGCGCTCCTCGACCGACGAGCATCGCGCCGACGGTCGAGTAGCTCGCGCAGCGGGCGTGTCGAAGGCCTCGATACGCGCCTGCGGCGCTCCTCGACCGACGAGCATCGCGCAGCGGGCGTATCGAAGGTCTCGATACGCGCCTGCGGCGCTACTCGACCGACGAGCATCGCGCCGCCGCCTACGCGTACCGCTCGCGCAGGAAGGCGACGAGTTCGCGCAGTTCGAGCTCGGAGATCTGGTGGCCGACTCCCTCGTAGATCCCGGCGGTGAGGCTCGCATGCTCCGGCAGCCAGTGCTGGGTATGCGCGACGGCCGCCGCCGGGATCACCTCGTCGGCGGTGCCGCGCCCCCAGAACACCGGCGGGGCGATGCGTGCGAGCTCCTCGTCGCCGGGTTGCGCGTCGTCGAGCGCGAAGCCGGCGAGCACGGCGGCGAAGGCGAAGCGTTCGGGCCGGGCGCGCAGCAGTTCGATCGCGATCGCGCCGCCCTGCGAGAAGCCGAGCAGGCCGACCGGGGTCCTGGCATCCACCCGCTCGTCGAGCCAGGCGAGCACGGCCCGCACCGCGGCATCCGCACCCCGCCGCCGCGCGAGCGTCTGCTCGGGCGCGAGCAGCGAGCCCGGCGCGCCGAGCGGGAACCACGCGTAGCCGTACCCGGCGGGAAGCGGCGCGCGCAACGACGCGACCACGGGCTCCAGCGGCAGGTACGGCGCGAGCCCGAACAGGTCGGATTCGTCGGAGTTGTACCCGTGCAGGAGCAGCAGCACGGGGCGGCCGGTGCGGTCGTCGCCGGCCGCCGACCAGAGCACGGCACGGTCGTCGAGGGTGGGATCGGGCATGCGGCTCCTTGTTCGCGGGCGGGCTTCCATCATCCCCGAGTGGATGCCCCGGCGCGCCGTCGCGGCAGGCTCAGCCGGCATCCGGCTCTCGCCCCGCACCGCCGACGCGCACCCGCACCGCACCGCCGACGCGCCCCTGCGCGACAATGGGAGCCATGAGCGTACGCACCCCGGACCCCGACTGGACGCCGGACGAGCCCGCGCGGAGTCCGAACCCCGGCTGGCTGAGCGATATCGAGCTCGCGCAGGTGCGCGGGCGCTTGCCGCTGCTCTACGTGGAGGCCGTGCCGGTGCGCGTCGACGGGCTCGGGCAGGTCACCGAGGTCGGCGTGCTGCTCAGGGCGAATGCGGTCGGCGAGATGACGCGCACCCTCGTCTCGGGGCGGGTCATGTACGGCGAGACGCTGCGGGATGCGCTCTTCCGGCATCTGGAGAAGGATCTCGGGCCGATGGCGTTCCCACTGCTGCCGGCGAGCCCGGTGCCGTTCTCGGTCGCCGAGTATTTTCCGCTCGCCGGCATTTCGCCGTTCACCGATGAGCGCCAGCATGCGGTCTCGCTCGCGTACGTCGTGCCGGTCACCGGCACGTGCGAGCCTCGGCAGGACGCCCTCGAGGTGACCTGGGTGACGCCGGAGGAGGCCGCCTCGCCCGCGCTCGGCGCCGAGATGGAGGGCGGACGCGGGGTGCTGCTCCGCCAGGCCCTCGCCTCGGTCGGCCGCCTGCCCTGAACCGGGTCGCGCCCCTATGCCTCCACCGCCGCCCCGAGCGCTTCGAGGTACCCCCGCGCGAGCCGCGGGCCGTCGACGGTGAGGGCGACGTCGACCGGCGTCCACGATTCGGCGATGCCGTGCTCGACGTCCTCCCCGAACAGCGTCCGCCGGTCGACGATCGTCTGACCGCGGGAGCCGCCGGCGAGTTCGACCCGCAACGGCAGGCGCGCGGTGCCGAGCGCGTCGGGGTCGGCGATCGCGCACACCGCACCGGCATCGCCGAGCCCGCCGGTGTAGTCGGCGGGGCGCCCGTCGACGAGGGTGAAGCGGTGCTGCAGGAGCTGCCCGACGAGTCGCCCGAGGGGGTCGTCGCCGCCGGTGAGGGCGTCGGCGAGCGACTCCGGCACCGCCGGCTCCGAATACACGTCGAGGCCGTACATCAGGCACGGCACACCCGAGTCGACGACGATCGCGGCGGCTTCGGGGTCGTGCCACACGTTGAACTCGGCGACCGCGGTGGCGTTGCCGACGGATGCCGAGCCGCCCATGAAGACGATGCGTTCGACGCCGGCGGCGACCTCGGGGTATGACCGAAGCAGCAGGGCGAGGTTCGTCTGCGGTCCGAGGGCGACGAGGGTCACGGGTCGCGGCGAGGCGAGGATCGTCCGGCGCATGAGGTCGAGGGCGCCGAGCGGATCGGCAGCGCGCGGCGCATCCGGCAGGACGATGCCGCCGAGCCCGTCGGAGCCGTGCGCTCCGGCGGCGGGCCGCGGCCGTTCGATGAGGGGGCGTGCCGCGCCGGCGGCGACGGGCACCTCGTCCGCCCCGGCCGCGTGCAGCACGGCGAGCGTGTTCCGTGTGACCTGTGCCAGCGATGCGTTGCCGGACACGCAGCTCACCGCGAGCAGGTCGAGCCCCGGATGCCGTGCCGCGAACAGCAGAGCGAGGGCGTCGTCGACACCGGTGTCGACGTCGAGGATGACGGGGATCGCGCCGGAGTCCGGGCCGCCCGGGCTCACTCGAACGCCCGGTTGCCGACGAAGACGTCGTGCGGGTCGACGCGGGCCTTCACCTCGCGGAGCCCTTCGACGGTGCCGGCGCCGTAGGCGGCCCCGTACCCGTCGCCGGGGGAGAGGAACGAGGGCAGGGAGTGGCCCGTCCACGATTCGCCGACGGCCTCGCGGAGCGTCCCGATCGCGGCCTGCTGCGCATCCGGCGGGCCGAACGCGATCGTGTGGAGCACGAAGGGCTCGGCGACGGCTCCGGCGACGGCCGCCGGGCCCTCGTCGCGGGCCATGGCCCCGCCGAGCACGCGGACGTCGAACCCGACGAGCGCAGCCGCCTCGGGCCGGTCGAAGACGTCGAGCACCCGCTCGACGAGGGCCGTGTCGGCGTCGGCGAGCAGCCCCGACCATCCGCCGGCCGGGCTCGGATCCGTGGGCTCGTCGGCGACCTCTTCGAGCGCCTCGATGCCGAAGGAGCGCAGGCGTTCCTGCACGACGGTGCCGGCCGCCCGCACGGGCGCCAGCACGGCCTCGGTGGTCGCGGCATCCGCCCGCGAGACGACGTCGACCTGCACGACGCGGCGCCCGCGCAGCTCCTCGGGCACGACGGGGGCATCGGGGAACCGCATGAACCCCGTGTGGATCTGCACCGACTCGGGGGCGGCCCGCCCGGCATCGAGGGCGGACGCGATGACGGCCGCCGCCTGATCCGGGGCGAAGACGAGCCGGCCGCCGTAGAGCATCCGCTCGAAGTCGAGCCCCACTTCGAGCCGCGTGACGGCCCCGAACGCCCCGCCGGCGCCGCGGAGCGCCCGCATGAGATCGGGGTCGTGCTGGTCGTCGATGCGCAGCAGCTCGCCGTCGGCGGTGAGCATCTCGACCGCGCGCAGCGACCTGGCCGCGGGGCCGAGGCTGCGCGAGAACCACGAATGGCCGCCGCCGAGCAGCAGGCCCGCGACGCTCACGACGCCGCTCGAGCCGGCCGGGGCGATGAGGGCGCTGCCGGCCAACTCGCGGAGCAGGCGGTTCCACCGAACACCGGCCCCGATGCGCGCCGTGCGCGAGTCGAGGTCGACGAGCACGTCGTCGAAGGCGTCGGTGCGCACCAGGATGCTGCCGGCGAGCGAGCCGTTCGCGCCGTGCCCGGAGGGCTGCACGGCGACGGTGAGCCCGCCGTCGCGGGCGGCGCGCACGACCGCCCGCAGCTCTTCGACCCCGGCGGGCACGGCGACCGCCTCGGGGCGTTGCTCGACCGCGAGCGCCCAGGGCGCGCGGGCGGCGTCCCACCGCGCATCCCCGGGCCGGATGAGGCGTTCGCCGAGCTCGGCGGCCAGCGGGTCGAGAGCGGTCTGGTCGGTCATCGGTTCCCCTTCGATGCCGCGGGCGCACGCGGCCCGCTCGGCTCTCACCAAACTACGGCGACCCTCCGACATGCGGAACGCCCCGGCATCCGCCCGCAGCGAACAGTCGCCGAGCGGATGCCGAGGCGCACCGGCCGGCCTGGTGCCTCAGCGCACCAAGCGCACCTCGTGGATCTCCTCGCCGAGGAACGGCACCGTCTGCGCGGCGCCGTCGGCCGCGAACCCGTTGCGTCGGTAGAAGCCGTGGGCGCGGGGATTGTCCTCGGCCACCCAGAGGTAGACGGGCTCGTCGCCGCAGGCGGCGTCGAAGAGCTGCTGCCCGATGCCCGTGCCGTGGTAGGCGTCGAGGAGGTAGATGAACTGCAGCTCGCGCGCCCGCGGCGGCTCCTCGTCGCGGGCCGGGCCGGCGCCGACGAAGCCGACGATCTCACCGCCGACGACGGCGGCGAACTGGGCGTACTCCTCGCCGCGCTCGGCGAGGTGGTTCCAGAGCTCGCCCATGCGCCGCGGTGAGAGCCGCTCGAACGCGGCCGCGCTGATGAGGTGGTCGTAGGTCTCGTGCCAGCAGCTCGCGTGGACGCGGCCGAGGGCCTCGGCATCCGTGTCCCGGATGGGTCGGACGATGACATCGGCAACAACATCGGTGCTCATATCGGCAGACTAGGCCAGCGCGCGCGGCAGAGGAAATCGAGGGCTGTCGCACGCACGCCCGCGCCTCAGGACCGCAGTTGGGGTGTGCCGGAGGTCTGCTTCGCGAGCGACCGGAAGACGCTGAAGGTGCCGAGCGCGGCGAACAGCACCGACAAGAGGATGTCGACCGTGTACGACGACCACAGTTCGGGGTTGTCGAGGAGGTTCACGCGGTACAGCCACCAGAACTCCGCATCGAAGAAGACGGCGGGGATCTCGTATTCGAGCACGGAGGCCATGTCCCAGGCGACGCCGGCGAAGAACGCGAGCACGAGGGTCACGACGGTCGTGGCGACGACGACCCACATCCCTGCGCGCGTCACCAGGCCGCGGGATCCGAACCGGTAGAGCAGGAGGGCCAGCCAGGCGACGCCGAACGCGACGATGGCCGAGATGAATCCGGCCTGCCAGAGCAGCACCCAGGCGGCGATGCCGGCCGGCACGGTGAGCGCGGCGAACGCGATGCCGCGGGCGACGTTGGGGCGGGCCGCGGCCGGGTCGGCGGCAGGGGTGGATGCGGGTGCGGATGCCGAGCCGGGTTCGGGTGCGGATGCCGGTGCGGGTGCGGATGCCGCGGCGGCGCTCGGCCCCGTGGCCGTGACGGGCTCGTCGGCGGGCTGTGCGGGCTGGGTTGCGGGTTCGGTCATGGGGAGGCCTTCGGGACGGCGGCGCACGGTCGGGAACCGGACGCCCTCCCGTCCGAACGCCTCATCGTGGCAGCAGCGGGCCGCGCGGATCAATACCCCCGCTCGGGGGTCATCCGCACCGGCCGCGGCATGCCGCCGCACGCGCATCCGCACCCCCGCCGCAGGCTGCCGCCCGCCCGCAGCGGTGCCCGGAGCCCCCTTGCCACCCGTGCCCGCCTGGCTAGGCTGGATGCCGGGGGGATCATGATCGAATCACGCGGCACCATCGCGCTCGTGCTCACCGCGGCGAGCGCGCTCGCGCTCAGCGCCTGCACGGGCGATGCGGCACCGACGGACTCGCCGAGCGACGAACCGGCCACCGAGCCGCCGACGACCGAGCCTCCGGGCGACGACCCGGTCGCCCTGTGGCGGGACTTCGAGAAGTTCAACGCGCTTCCGCGCGACGCCTTCTACGATGCGCAGCCGAACGGCGAGGCCGGCACGCTCATCGCCGTCGAGGCCTTCGACGGCTGGAAGCTGCCGGATACGCTCATGCACCGCATCGTCTACAACTCGGTGGACACCGACGGCGACCCGGTCGCCGCCTCGGCGGCGGTGCTCGTGCCGTGGGGGCCCGTGCCCGACGGCGGGTGGCCGGTCGTGGCCTGGGGGCACGGCACGAGCGGCGTCGACCCGAGCTGCGCGCCGAGCCTGCTGAAGGACCTCTACTATCCCGAGATCATGCTCGCGCTCCTCGCGAACGGGTACGCGGTCGTCGCCACGGACTATTCGGGGCTCGGTGCCGGCGACGGCCACGAGTACATCTCGATGCCGGCGAACGCCGACGACCTGCGCTATGCCGTGCCGGCCGCCCGCGAGGCGGTCCCGGAGCTGTCGGAGCAGTGGGTCGCGATGGGGCATTCGCAGGGTGGGCAGGCGGCCTGGGGGGCTGCGTCGCGCACCTCGGACGACGGCGCGGTCGACGGGCTCGTCGGTGCGGTGGCCCTGGCCCCGGCGACGCCGCTGGATCTCATGACCGAGCAGGATCTGCGGGCTCCGGGGATGGGCGTGTACCTGCCGTACGTCGCCGCGTCGCTCGAGCTGCAGTTCGGGGTCGACCGCGAGGACGTGCTGAGCGAGGCCGGCCTCGCCGCCTACGACGACGTCGTGGCCTCGTGCCTGCCGGTCGCGATGGCGATCGTGGGGGAGGAGGCGACGATCGAGGCGTTCGCGGACCCAGACTGGCTGGGGGTCGCGGCCGCCGAGACCCTCGCCGAGCGCAACGTGTACACCGATACGACCCTGAAGGTGCCGCTGCTGGCGGTCGCCGGCGCCGAGGACATGGCCGTGCCGGCGCATACCGTGCAGACGGTGGTGGATCGCCAGTGCGAGACGGGCGGCACCGTCGCCTTCCGGACCGTCGACGGCGACCATGACGAGATGATCGGGAACGCGTTGCCGGACATCATCGAGTGGATCGGGGCCCGCTTCGCGGGCGAGGAGGCCACGGGCGGCTGCTGACCGGAGCCTCCGACGCGGCTTCGGCCCAGGGCTTCGACGCGGCTGAGGCCGCGGCTTCGGCCGGGTGGATGCCGCGGCGCACCGGAACCCGGGCGCCGCGGCATCCGCTCATGGCCCGGCCGGCTCAGCCCTGCGCGCGGCGGTTCGTGCGGGGGTTCCGGTTCGGCGTGACGACGTCGCCGACGCGGATCGGGCGGCGCGCGGTGCGGGAGGCGTTCCGCTGTGCACCGGTCGTCTGCGCGCCGCGGCTGTGGCCGGCGCCCTGCTTGGGGGCGTGCGCCTTGGCCTCGGCGGGGCGGCCCGAACGGTCGCGCTTCGGAGTGGAGGGGGAGTCGGGGCGGTCGCGGCGGGCGCCCTGCGAAGCGCCCTGCTTGGGCGCGGCCTGCCCCTGGGAGCGTCGGGCCTTCTTCCGCTGCGCGTTGGCACCCTGCGACGTGCCGCCGCCGCCCTGCGGCTTCGCCTGCCGCGGCGCGGGCTTCACATAGGCGGCGACCTCGCCGACGAGCGCGGCGACCTGCGGCGAGGCGGAGGTGACCTGCGCCGGCGTCACGGTGATCGCGGCCTTGCGGAGGAGCTTCTTCAGGTCGTCCATCTGCGCGGGCAACGCGATCGTGACGACGTCGCCGGCCGAGCCGGCGCGTGCGGTGCGGCCCGAACGGTGCAGGTACGCCTTGTGCTCCATCGGCGGGTCGACGTGGATGACGAGTTCGACGTCGTCGATGTGCACGCCGCGGGCGGCGACGTCGGTGGCGACCATGACCTTCACGGATCCGTCGCCGAAGGCGGCGAGGTTGCGGTCGCGCTGCGGCTGCGAGAGGTTGCCGTGCAGGTCGACGGCGGGGATGCCGGCATCCGTCAGCTTCTTCGCGAGCTTCTTCGCGTGGTGCTTGGTGCGCATGAAGAGGATGCGCCGGCCGGTGCCGGACGCGAGGGTCTTCACGAGCTCGTTCTTCTGGTCGGTGTCGGCGACCTGGAAGACGTGGTGCGTCATCGCGGCGACCGGCGAGGTGGCCTCGTCGACCGAGTGCAGCACCTCGTTCTGCAGGTAGCGCTTGACGAGCTTGTCGACGCCGTTGTCGAGCGTCGCCGAGAACAGCAGCCGCTGGCCGCCGCGCGGGGTCTGGTCGAGGATGCGCGTGACGACGGGTAGGAACCCCAGGTCGGCCATGTGGTCGGCCTCGTCGAGCACGGTGATCTCGACGGCGTCGAGGTGCGCGAAGCCCTGCTTGATGAGGTCTTCGAGGCGGCCGGGGGTCGCCACGACGATGTCGACGCCGCCGCGCAGCGCCTCGACCTGGCGCTTCTGGTTGATGCCGCCGAAGATCGTGGTCGCGCGCAGGCCCGCCGCGGCGGCGAGGGGTTCGATGGTCGCGGTGATCTGGGTGGCGAGCTCGCGGGTCGGCGCGAGGATCAGGCCGGTGGGGCGGCCGGCACGGCGGCTGCCGGCGAGCGGGCCCGACAGGCGCGCGACCATGGGGATCGCGAACGCGAGGGTCTTGCCGGATCCGGTCTTGCCGCGGCCGAGCACGTCGCGGCCGGCGAGCGTGTCGGGCAGGGTGTCGACCTGGATGGGGAACGGTGCGGTCTTGCCGTCGGCCGCGAGGGCGGCGACGAGGGCGGAGGGCACGCCGAGCGTGCTGAAGGTGTGGTCGGTCACGGGATGCCTTTCGGGCAGAAGGCTCGGGCGGCGCATGGCACCGGGAGCTGGTGGCGAAGGCGGAAGATGTTCCGCATCCGATCGCCGCATGAAGAATCGACGGGCCTTCGGGCCCGGAAGAAGCGTTCTACGACGCAGGCGGCGCATTCGTCGCGCCGGCCGAGTCGAGCATAGTGCACGCGGCTGGGCGGATGCCGTGCCCGCACCCGGCATCCGCTCACCGGCGCCGAATAGACTTCCAGGCCGGAACCACGAGGGGGATGCGGGTGAGCGAACGCGAGCTTGAGCGGGAGCGCGAGGTCGTCGAGGCGCTGTACGCGCGCCTCGACGAGCAGCGGGACGAAGCGGCCCGGCGGCTGTCGAAGGTGCGCGCCGAGCGGGTCGGCGGCAACCATCAGGCGCGCAGCGAGCGCGACGCTTTCGCCCGCCTGCACGAGGATCGCCTCGCCGAGCTCCGCGAGGTGGATGCGCGGCTCGTCTTCGGCCGGCTCCTGCTCGAGCGGGGTGCGGATGCCGGTGGCGCGGTGGATGCCCCGAGCGCACCGGATGCGCCGCGCGCCGCGGTGCACGCGGCATCCACTGCGGGCACGGAAGCCCCGCCCGCGGCATCCACCCCCGAACGGCTCACGCGCCCCGAGCTGCGCTACATCGGCCGCATCGGCCTGCGCGACGCCGAGCAGCGCGCGATGCTCCTCGACTGGCGCGCCCCACAGGCCGCCGCGTTCTACCGCGCCACCGCCGCCGAACCGCTCGGCGTCCGTGCCCGCCGCCACCTCGCGCTCGCCGGCCGCGAGCTCGTCCGCATCGACGACGAGGTCTTCGACGACACCCTCCTCGGCGGCGACGAGACCGTGCAGGGCGAGGGGGCGCTGCTCGCGGCGATCACCGCCCGGCGCGGCGGCCGCATGCGCGATATCGTCGCGACCATCCAGGGCGAGCAGGATCGCATCATCCGCTCCGAGCTGCGCGGCGCCCTCGTCGTGCAGGGCGGCCCCGGCACCGGCAAGACCGCCGTCGCCCTGCACCGGGCCGCCTACCTCGCCTACGCGAACCGCGAGCGGCTCGGCCGCAGCGGCATCCTCGTCGTCGGCCCCTCCGACGCGTTCCTGCAGTACGTCGAGGCGGTGCTGCCCTCCCTCGGCGAGACGGGCGTCGTCATGCGCTCGCTCGGCGAGCTGTACCCGGGCGTGGACGCCGCGGCCGAAGATCCGCCCGCCGTCGCCCGGCTGAAGGGCTCCAGGCGCATGGCCGCCCTCCTCGCCCGCGCCGTGAAGGCCCGCCGGATCGTGCCCGACGGCCCCCGCACGATCGAGGTCGACGGCGAACGCCTCACGGTGCGACCCGAGCTCATCCGCACCGCGATGCAGAAGGCCGAGCGGCGCGGCAAACCGCACAACGTCGCCCGCGTCACCTTCGTCAAGCACGCCCTCGACGCCCTCACCGAGCGGCTCGCCGCCCAGCTCGTGAAGGGCGGGGCGACCGTCGACGACGCCGACCGCAAGGTGCTCCGCGAAGACCTCCGCACCGCCTACGACGTGCGCGTGCTGCTGAACACGGCCTGGCTGCCGCTCAGCCCCGAGAAACTCCTCGGCGACCTGTACGCGCGCCCCGCATGGCTGGCCGAACTCACCCGCGACTGGCGGGAGGAGGATCGTGCGCTCCTCGCCCGCGAGCGGCGCGCCCCCTTCACCGTCTCCGATGTGCCGCTGCTGGACGAGGCCGCCGAACTCCTCGGCGAGATGCCCGACGATCGGCAGGCCGCCCGGGCCGCCGCCGATCGCGCCCAGCACGGCCGCGACCTCGAGCATGCGCGGGCGGCCATCGCCGACGCCGGCGCCGAGGGCGTCGTGGATGCCGAACGCCTCGTCGCCGGGTTCGCCGGGGGCGGCGACGGGCGAACGACCGCCGAACGCGCCGCCGCCGACCGCGGCTGGACGTACGGGCACATCGTCGTCGACGAGGCCCAGGAACTCAGCTATATGCAGTGGCGGCTGCTCGTGCGGCGCTGCCCGCTGCGCTCGTTCACGATCGTGGGCGACATCGCACAGGCCTCCTCGGCGGCATCCGCCCGCTCATGGCGGCAGGCCCTCGACCCGCACTTCCGCCAGTGGCGGCAGGAGCGACTCACCGTCAACTACCGCACCCCGGCCCGCATCACGCGCGTCGCCGAGCGCTTCGCGGCCGCCGAGGGGCTGGCGATCACGCCGACCGAGTCGGTGCGCGAGGGCGAGCATCCCGTGGCTCGGGTGGATGCCGCAGGCGCCGACCTCGTGCCCGCGCTCCTCGCCCTCCTCGCCGACGACCCGCGCGCGGATGCCGGCATCGCCGCCGAGGAGGCCGGAACCCTCGCCGTCATCGCCCCCGCCGCAGACGCCGACCGGGTGGCCGCGGCGCTCGCCGAAGCGCTCGGCACCGTTGCAGTCGGCACCGTCGCGGTCGGGCGCGGTTCGGCGGGTCTCGGCCGTCCGATCGCGGTGCTCGCACCCGACGAGGCGAAGGGCCTCGAGTTCGACGAGGTCGTCATCGTGGATGCCGCGCGCATCCTCGCCGGCGCCGCGCGCGGCGTCTCCGCGCTCTACGTGGCCGCCACCCGCGCCACGCAGCGCCTCACCCTCCTCGGCCCCGCCCCGGCCGCCCTCGCCGAGCCCTGACGCGCGCCCCGCGCATCCACCCCGCCCGCCTGCACCTCTGCGCACTCACCCCGCGCACCCGCCCCCGCGCACCCACCCCTGCACCCGCACCCCGCACCCCATCACGTTCCGGGGGTCATATCCCGCCACGAAAACCGCGTTCGGCCCGCCTTTCTGTCGGGATATGACCCCGGGAAGCGGAAGCACCGGCGCGCAGGGGCGCGGCGGGGCGGGAACGCAGCAGCGCGCAGACCGGGCGGGACCACGGGCCGGTCTCGTAGACTCGCGTCATGGCGGACGGACTGTGGTGGGTGCCGTCGCTCCTCGTCTTCGGAGCGGCCCTCGTCGTCGTGATCGTGATCGCCGTCGCCGCACGCCGGGCCGGGGCGAAGCGGCGCATCGCCGAGTCGGAGCGGCTCTCGGCGAGCGAACGCGGTGCGAAGGCGCTGCTCGTGCGCACCGACAACGCCCTGCGCGAGGCGCTCGACGAGGCTGCGTTCGCCGAGGCGCAGTTCGGGCGGGTCGAGGCCGCCGAGTACCGGCGCACGATCGAGCAGGCCGGCGGGTGGCTTCGCGAGGCGTTCCTGCTGCAGCAGCGACTCGACGACGCCGAGCCCGACAGCCCCGAGGAGCGTCGCAGCTGGACGGTGCGGATCACGGGCCTCTGCGACTCCGCGCTCGCCGCCCTCGAGCGCATGGGTCGCCGCGTGGACGAGCTGCGCGCCGCGGAACGCGGCGTCGGCGACGAGGGGCCGGTGCTTCGGGAAGAGCTCGAGCGGCTCGGCGCCCGCACGACCGCCGCGCAGAACGAGCTCGACCGGCTCGTGGGGCGGTATGCGCCGACGGCCCTCACGGGGTTCCGGGATGCCGTGGCGCGCACTTCGGCGCTGCTCGCCGAAGCCGGGGCCGCTCTCGAGGAGTCGCTCGGCCGTGCCGGGGAGCGCCGCCCGGCGGCCGCCGCATTCGAACAGGCCGCCGCGAAACTCGGCCGTGCCGGTCGCGAGCTCGAAACCGCCGAACGCGCTGAGCTCGAGCTGGCCCAGGCGCAGACCGACGCCCGCATCACCGCCGCCGAACTCGACGGCGAGCTCGAGCAGGCCCGCCGCGAGCGGGAGCGCCTGGAACCCGTCGGTCCGGCAGCGGCCCTCGACGCGGCGATCGAGGAGGCCGCGCTCGGCCTGGCGGCCCGCGGCGACGCCGTCGCCGATCCGCTCGCCGACGGGGAGCGCCTCGAGGGCGTGCGGGCGCGGCTCGAGGCCGCCCGGCATGCGGCGCGTGCCGCGCAGGGCCGTCTCGACGGCGCCCGTTCGGCACTCGACGGAGCCATCCGCATCGCCCGCGGTCAGATCGCCGTCGCCGATCACGCGATCGCCCGCTCGCGCGGCCGCATCGGGGCGGAGGCGCGCACCCGGCTCGCCGAGGCCGAACGCCAACTGGCGATGGCGCTGGACGAGGCCGATCCCGTCGCCGCGCTCGACGCCGCCCGCCGCGCCACGAGCCGCGCGAACGACGCCGAGGCCCTCGCCCGCTACGACGCCGCCTTCTGAAGGTCCCCCGTGCGCCCGTCGCGGGCCGTCATACGCGCGGTGCGGGGCGGGGTGCCGGGGTAGCCTGTCGCGGTGACCGACGCACCCGACCCGCTCGCCCAGTCCCGCTATCAGGTCCGCTTCGACTGGGGCCGCCCGGGCGCGGCGCGGCTCGCTGGCGAGGCGGACGTCCTCGTCCTCGTCGACGTGTTCACCGCGACGACGGATGCCGTGCTCGCCGTCGAAGCCGGCGCATCCGCTCCGGCCGGCGAACTCGCCGAGCTCGCGGGGTCGGGGGATCGCCTCGTGCTCGCCGCCGCGCTCCGCAACCGATCGGCGGTCGCGCGTTTCATCCTGGGCGAGCAGGAACGGCAGGGCCGGCGTCTCGCGGTCGCGATCATCGCCGCGAGGGCGACGGATGCCGACGGGCACCCCCGATTCGCGGTCGAGGACCAGTTGGGCGCAGGTGCCGTCGTCGAAGCACTCGTCGCGCTCGGCATCGACCACACCTCGCCCGAGGCCGCCGTCGCCTGCGCGGCCTTCGAGGGCCTGCGGAACGCGACGACGCACCTGACGGGGGCTTCGGCCGGCGGGCTGGAACTGGCCGCGGCGGGCCGTCGCGACGAGGTGCGCCGCGCGGTGCGCATCGACGAGAGCGAGGCCGTGCCGCGCCTGGACGGCGCCGGGTTCCGCGCGGCCTGACCGGCCCGCGCCGGCGCCCCGCCGGGCACGACGCGGCTCCGCCCTTCGCCGGGCAAGCCCCCGCGCCTCGAGCACGGCCGGCGAGCCCCGACCCGGTCTCGACGCCGCGACCCCGGCAACGCGTCAGGCGGCCGGCTTCGACCCCTCGGCGTCCGGCGCGGAGGCGTCGTGCGGGTCGGCGTCGGCGAGCGCTCCCGCCATGGCCCGCGAGGGCGGTGTGGACGTCTCGATGGCGCCGCGGATGGCCGCGCGCAGGGCATCCGCCCGTTCGCTCGTGCGCGGTGGCTTCGGCTCGGGCTCCTCGAACACGGGCAGGGGCGTCGAGCCGGCCTGCTCCTCGGCGGTGCGTTTGGCGCGTTCGCGGTGCGCGCGCACCTTCGCCCGGTTGCCGCAGCGCTGCATGGAGCACCAGCGGCGGGTGCCGGCGCGGGAGGTGTCGAGGTAGACGATGCCGCAGTCCTCGGCGCCGCAGACGCGGATGCGTTCGAGGCCGTCGGGTGCGAGCAGGCCGACGGCGTCGCGTGCGATGGTCGACAGGGCGCGGGCGACGGGATGCACCGAGGCGCCCGCTTGGCGGCTGCCGCCGGCCAGGCCCGGGGCGAGGTCGGGGGTCGCGGCGAAGAGGTTCACGAGGTCGATGTCGGCGATCGCACCGGGTTCGTGCCGGCTGGCGGCGAGGGCGAGGCGGCCGATGGCGTCGCGCAGCGAGATCGCGTCGAGGCGTTCGCGCGGCCGGCTCGGGGCGAGGGGCATCGGCACGCGTTCGGCGAGCCAGGCGTCGAGGGTTTCGGGGCTCGTCAGGCGTTCGGCGGGGCCGCCGGGCATGCCGCCGGTGTACGCGAAGTCGAGCGCGAACGATCCGGAGTCGAACCACCACCGCATGCCGTCATCGGCGACGAGCCACTGGCCGACGGGAACGGAGACGGTGGAAACGGGCACCCCAGCACTGTATTGCCTTCCGGGGGTCGGGGTGGCTGCAGCGCCCGGTGCGGGGTGCTCAGGCGCCGCTTGCGGCGCGCTGCCGCATGGCCGGCGTGATCTCGCGCCGTATCCAGGAGATGAGGTTGGCGGGGTCGAAGCCGCGTCGGCAGAGGCCGCAGCTGAGCGGCCGGGTGGGGCTGCGGTAGCGATAGTGTTCGTGCCCGGCGGGGCAGCGGCCGACCCAGGGGGCCAGTTCGTCGGCGATGCGGCCGTCGTGGGTGCGCCGGCCGGTGTAGCCGATCTCGCGGGCGACCTTGCGCCAGGTGGGGCCGTGGGCGGCGCGCGGGCCGGCGAGGGCGTGGGCGACTTCGTGCAGCAGCACCTGGTGGATCTCGTCGTCGTCGTAGCGTGCGGCGAGGTACCGGGAGACGGTGATGCGCCCGGTCGTGTAGTTGCAGAGGCCGGCGCGCTTCTTCGCGTGGTCGAAGCCGAAGCTCCACACGGCCGGATCGAGGTGCAGCTCGATGAGGGCCTCCGCCCAGTGCCGCACCCGGTTCAGATCCGCCATGGAACCGAGGATAATGCCGCCCGGCGACATTCCGTGAGGACGCTTCCAGCGTGTGTCCGGCTCGCTCCCGGGTGGTGTTCGGGCGGGTGGATGCCGGTTCGCACCGCTCGTCGGCGGCCGTAGCCGCTCAGATCGACGATCCGAGGCGGCCGAGCGGGGCGCGGATGGCGCGTGCGGCGGTCTCGCGGTCGACGGTGCCGACCATGCGGAGCCATTCGATCGCGGCGCGGCGTTCGGCCAGCAGCCGGGCGCGTTCTTCGGAGGGGAGGGCCTGCACGGCGGCGTCGATGCGCTGCTCGCGGTCGAGGCGGTCGCCGGCCGGTTCGGCGGGGCGGGCCGGCAATCCGTCGGGCAGTGCGCGAACCGCACGGCGTTCGGCGATCTCGGCGACGACGCCGAGGACGGCGGCGAGCGCAGCGACGGCGGCCCATGCCGGCCAGCCGGGCACGCCCTGGCGGACGCCGACGACGATGATGCCGGCGAGCATGAAGGCCGACAGCAGCGCGCTGCCGCCGCCGATGCCGCTCGTGCCGGGGCGGCCCCGTGCGGCGGAGACGAGCAGGGCGATCTGCACGCAGATGCTCACGATCGCCGAGGCGCCGGCGACGGGGATCGCGGCGGCGCCGTCGACGTCGACGATGCCGAAGGCGTCGCCGCGGAGGGTGGCGATGCCCCAGATCGGCGCCCAGACGACGGCGAGGGCGATGACGCCGGCGATGACAGCGACGGTGCGGCCGAGGACGGTGACTACGGGGTTCCGGCGGCGCACGCCGTAGGCGGCGTCGCCGAGGAGCCGCAGGAGTTCGTCGTGGCCGCGCAGCACGTGGGCCTCGAGCTCGTCCCAGGGCACGCGCCCGCCGCGCGGCAGGGCTTTCGCCCAGTCGCTCGCGGTTGCCGGGGCCGTGCTCATGCGGCCGGTCCGAACGTCGGCCAGGTCTCGAGGTCGGCACGGGTGCCGACCTCGCCGGGCAGGGGGATCGAGTGCCATTCGTCCTCGCCCGAGCCGAGGCGGAGGGTGCGCACGAAGGCCCGCACCTCGTCGACGACGACGGCGAACAGCTCGGGGATGGTGGCGTCGAGGGTGGCGAGCACCATGAGGCCTTCGTCGAGGAAGAGGTGCTGGGTGCCCATCAGCAGGTCCTCGGCCTCGCCGGGCAGGGGAGCGCTGTGCACCCATTCGTAGCCGGGCCCGAGACGGGCGCCGGTGAACTGCTCGACGTGCGAGAGCTGCTCGGCGCGGAGCTCGGAGGCGACCGCGCCGCGATCGGGCGCCTCGGAGACCTCGACGCGCACGAGCACCGCTCCGGGCACCACGGGCGGCCAGTACTGCAGCACGAGTCCATCGCCCGGGCCGCGGAGCTCGAGGGCGTGGGCGACCATGTGCGGCACGAGTTCGTCGCTCGGGCGGTCCCAATGGGCGGAGGCGACCCGGGCGGTCGCGGTCGCGGCATCCAGCCATGCGGTCCGCTGCGGTTCGACGAGCCCGGCGGGCACCGTGATCCAGCGGGCGGGGTCGGCCTCGGCGGTGAGCTCCATGCCGCTCACGGCCGGGCCCCTGCCGCTCGGGCGCCGGCCGGCATCCACCGCAGCGTCGACACGTGCGCGTCGATCGTGAAGCGCACCGCGGTCAGCAGCGGGTCGTCGTCGGGCGTGGTCGTCTCGTGCGGCATGACGGCGGTCAGCAGCAGCGCGCGGGATCGCTTCGTGCCGGGTACCGGGGTGAGGTAGCGCACCGTGGTCAGGCCGATCCGCACGCCGTCCTGCGTGACCTCTTCGCGTTTCTCCTGCCGGACGAATCGCTTGTCGTCGCCGAGCGGCGTCGCCCCGTCGCCGATGAGATGGGCGACGTAGTCGTCCATGCCGACGCCGACGGGCGCGGTCTGGATCGCCGCGGTGAGGGAGGCGGGGATGAAGGGGCGGTCCTCGTCGCTTTCGAGCTGCATCATGATCGCGACGCCGCGGTTCTTCCGCAGGTTCTCGAACGCCTGCTGGATCGTCGAACGGGTCGTGGCCCAGAGATCGGGCCGGTGTGCGGTCATGAGGCGCGCCTTGGCCGCTGCGAGCACGGCGTCGCGCGATGCGTCGCTCGCATCCATGCGCACCCAGCCGTCGGGCAGCATCATGGTGAATTCGGGGTCGGGTTTCGCACCGAGGGCGGCACGCAGGTCGTCGCTCACGCGGGCAGTCTACTTTCCGCCGAGACGCGACCAGAGGCCTTCGCCGGTGCCGTAGCTGAGGCCGGAGTTGACGCGGGTGAGGGCCGTCCACATGCCGCTGACGACGATATTGGCCGGGGCGGCGCTGTTCAGCGTGCCGGCCGCTTTGCCCGTGAAGAAGCGGGTGATGCTGTCGACGAGGCGCCCGTCGGTGCCGTGGTTGCGGGCGAACTGGGCGAAGCCGTTCTTGAAGCCTTCGACGACCGAGCCCGAGAAGCGGAACGCCGAGGTTCCCGAGCCGAAGATCGTGGAGACCTCGGTGCGGATCAGCGAGCGGCCGGCTCCGGTCATCATGCCGCCGAGCGCGTCGTCGGCGATGCCCGTCCAGCTCTTGCCGAGGCTGCCGAAGGGGATGACGGCGATCGCGGCGATGATGACTTCTTTCCAGCCGGCGTCGCCGCGGATCTTCTGATAGATCGTGAGCGCAAGGGTGGCGATCGAGACGATGGCGACGAGAGCGGTGATGAGCGGTCCGCCGATGATGATCGAGGCGACGAGCAGGGCGAGGCCGACCCATTTCAGCACCTCGAGGGCGCCGGCGACGAAGCCGTCGACCTTGTCCCAGAAGCCGTCCTCGATCTTGCCGTCGAGGATGGTTCCGACCCGGTCGGCGGCCTGTTCGAAGGCGTCCTCCCAGGTGTCGTAGTCCTCGTCGAAGAGTTCCGCCTCGGCTTCCCACCTGTCGTAGGCGGCCTGCTTGTCACGGTCGTCGTCCGCTGCGGCATCGGCCTCGGGGCTGTCGGGTTCGGGGGCGCCCCAGCTCGGCCGATTGCCTTCGAGGAACCCGGGCAGGGCGAGGTAGGCGTTCCAGTACTCTTCGCAGTTGTCGACGTGGCCCTTGATCTTGGGCTGCACGTCCTCGAGCACTCGCCCGTAGTCGGCGACGACGGGCCCCGTCGGTTTGTACATCTCGCCGGCGCGCTTCAGTTCGCGGTAGACGTCGCCGACGACGTCCTGCAGCTCGTCGACGGCGAGGCCCTTCTGCCCGTCGGCGCCGTCGGCGATCCGCTGCAGCAGCTCGGCGCTGTCGATCATCTCGGTGCCGAGGGTCTCGATCTGGTCGCCGCGTCTGATGATGGTGCCGGGCGTGCCCGCGACCGTCTCGATGTCGCGTCTCCTGGGGGATTGCTGCATGTCCGCTCCTCAGCTGGTGCCGATGTCGATGCTCGTGTGGGTGCCCGTCCGGGGTGTCGGGTGCGGTGCCCCGGGTGGATGCCGGGCGTGCCCCGAGTGGATGCCGGCGCGCGCCGGCCCCGCTCAGCCCGTCGTGGTCTGCCGGTCCCACTCCGTGAACCCGTCGAGCACGCCCTGCACATGCTCCTGGACCTTCTTGGTGTCTTCGGCGAGGTTCTTGCGCTTGTTGTTCCAGCGGTCCTCGAAGTCTTCGACGGCTTCGCGCAGGCGGTTCTTGCCGTAGGGGTCGCCGATCGCGTCTTCGAGCACGTCGGCGCGGTCTTCGGCGCCTTCGAGCTCGGCGACGATGTCCTTCAGCTTGCGGTTCAGCTCGCTGAGCTCGGTGTACTTGATGAGGACGCCGTCCGGTCCGCTCATGCCCGTTCCTTCCGCGATCGCATCGTCGGTCGGATTCACCATAGGGCCGGCCGGCGCCGGATGACGATGGGGATGTCTCCCCATCGTCGATGGGGCGGCCGACTCGGAAATTACTCTTCACATGCGGCGCAGATCGTGGAAATATTTTCCACGACGCTCGGAGATACGCCCGGACCTGGAGGATCGATGACGACCACCCCGCACGACCCGACGCCCCGCCTCGACCGCCGCGGATTCCTGACGCTCGCCGCCGCTGGCGTCGCCGCGTCCGCATTCACGGTCACCGTCGGCACCCTGCACGCCGCACCGGCCCGGGCCGGCGAAGCCGGCGCATCCACCGCCGCCCTCGCCCCGCGGAAGCGGGAGCTGCGCGCCATGTGGATCTCCTCGGTCGTGAATATCGACTGGCCGAGCCGCACCGGCCTCGGCGCCGACGAGCAGCGCGACGAGTTCCTGCACTGGCTCGACGTCGCCGAACGGTTCCGCCTGAACGCCGTGTTCGTGCAGGTGCGCCCGACGGCCGACGCCTTCTGGCCGAGCCCGTTCGAGCCGTGGTCGCAGTACCTCACCGGGGTGCAGGGGCAGGACCCGGGCTACGATCCGCTCGCGTTCATTGTCGAAGAAGCGCACCGGCGGAACCTCGAACTGCACGCCTGGTTCAACCCGTACCGCGTCTCCATGCAGACCGACCCCGCACAGCTCGTGCCCGAGCATCCGGCACGGGTGCACCCCGAGTGGGTCTGGGCCTACGGCGGCAAGCTCTACTTCGACCCCGGCCTGCCCGAGGTGCAGGAGCACATCCAGCAGGCGATCCTGCACTCGGTCGAGCACTACGACCTCGACGGCGTGCACTTCGACGACTACTTCTACCCGTACCCCGTCTCAGGGCAGACGATCCCGGACGAGGCGACGTACGCCGCGCACGGCGCCGGCTTCGACGACATCGCCGACTGGCGGCGCCACAACGTCGACACCTTCGTGCACTCGATCTCGGAACGCATCAAAACGCTGAAGCCGTGGGTGAAGTTCGGCATCAGCCCCTTCGGGATCTGGCGCAATCGCTCGAGCGACCCCGCCGGCTCGGAGACCGGCGGCTCGCAGTCGTACGACCTCCAGTTCGCCGACACCCGCAGATGGGTGCTCGAAGGCTGGCTCGACTACATCAACCCGCAGATCTACTGGCAGTTCGGCCTCGCCGTCGCCGACTACGCCGCGCTCGTGCCGTGGTGGGCCGACGTCGCCGCGGCCTCCGGAACGCACCTCTACATCGGCGAGGCGCTCTACAAGGTCACCTCGGGCGTCTTCACCGACCCGGCCGAACTCTCGAACCATCTCGCCTTCGACCGCGAGCTCGACGCGGCCGGCCGACCCGTGCACGGCAACGTGTACTTCTCGGCCGTGCACGTGCCGGCCGATCCGCAGGGCTCGATGTCGCGCGTGCTCGCCGAGCACTACTCGCGGCCGGCGATCGTGCCCGCGATGGAGTGGCTGCCGGCGACCGCCGTCCGCCCGCCGGTGCTCGCGCGCGCCACGCGCCGGGGCGCCGGCGTCGAACTGCAGTGGTCGGATGCCGTGCCGCCCTCGCGGCGCGCGACGTCGTTCGCCGTCTACCGCGCCGACGGGGCGGGGATCGCCGTCGACGTCGAGGACGCCGCGAACCTCCTCGGCACCGTCCGCGCCGCCTCGGGCGTGGTGCAGCGCTTCGTCGACGAGACCGCCGCGCCCGGCCGGGCCTACCGGTACGCGGTCACCGCGCTCGACCGGGTGTGGAACGAGTCCGCCCCGAGCGCGGTGAAGCGCGTCGCCCGCTAGAACGGCGCGGCCGGGACGGCGCCGCTCACCCCTCGGCGAGCGGCGCGAGGCGCACGCGCAGCAGCCGGTCGTCATCGCCGCCGGGCGTGCCGCGGCCGTCCGTGTTGTTCGTGAGCATCCACAGGGAGCCGTCGGGCGCGAGGTGCGCCTCGCGCAACCGGCCGAACTCCCCGGCGAACCAGTCGACGGACTCGGCGGCGTCGCGCACCCCCTCCCGCGGCGGGTACACGGCGATCAGGCGCTCGCCGCGGAGGGCGGCGAGGAAGAGGGTGTCGCCGGCGGCGGCGAGCCCGCTCGGCGAGGCCTCGGACGTCGGCCACTGCGCCACGGGGTCGATCGTGCCGGCGAGCCCGGCCGCGCCCTCGGCATCCGGCCAGCCGTAGTCGCCGCCGCCCTCGATGAGGTTCAGCTCGTCCCAGGTGTTCTGCCCGAACTCGGCGGCCCAGAGCCGGCCGGCCGTGTCCCACGCGAGGCCCTGGGGATTGCGGTGGCCCATGCTGTGCACGATCGTGCCCGTCGCCGAATCGTCCGGCACGCCGCCGTCCGGCATCATCCTGAGGATCTTGCCGGCGAGGGATGCGGGGTCGCGGGCGGGTCCGCGCAGCGTCGCGTCGCCGGTGGTCGCGTAGAGCATGCCGTCGGGGCCGAAGGCGAGCCGGCCGCCGTTGTGCGTGGCGGCGGCCGGGATGCCGTCGAGGATCGTCTCGGGTTCGCCGAGCGTGTAGCCGCCGGGCCCGCCGGCGAGGTCCATGCGCTGGATGCGGTTGCCGCCCTCCCCGGTGGAGTACGCGTACAGCATCCGCCCCCGCCCGTCGCCGGCCTCGCGGACGGCCAGGCCGAGCAACCCGCCCTCGCCGCCGTGCACGACGCCCGGCACGACGGCGACCTCGCGCACGGCGCCGCCCTCGCCGATCTCGACGATGCGTGCGGTGTCGCGTTCGCTGACGAGCACGCCGCCGTCCTGCGTCGTCGCGATCGACCAGGGCGCCTGCAGCCCGCTCGCGAGGGCCTCGACGTCGCCGGCGGGCTGCACCTCGGGCGGCGTCGTCGGGGGTGCGGATGCCGCGGGCGGCGATGTTCGGGCGGTGCTCGGACCGGTGCTCGGCGGCGGCGCGGTGCACGCGGCGAGCAGCACGGCGGCCAGGCCGATCGCGATCCCGCCCGCCCGCCGGTTCATGAGGTGCCGGGCTTGGCGAGGAAGATCTGCCGCGACGGCGGCGGGGACGGCACGGCGCGGTCGTCGGTGACGACGGGGGCGCCGGCGATGAAGCGCGTGAGCTCCTCGCCGGCGACGAGTTTCGCGGGTGCCGGGTCGCTCGCCAGCAGTCGCGGCATCGTGTCGAAGGGCAGCGGCGCGTTCGAGGCGAACATGACGAGGTTGCCGAAGCGGCGCCCCTTCAGCATGCCGGGGTCGGCGGCGATCGCGAGCTCGTCGAAGACGTGCGCGAGGGTCGCAGCCTGCGAGCGGGCGAAGGCGAGCCCGGCGCCGTCGGCGACGTTCACGGCGACGACGCCGCCGGGGGCCAGGCGCGGCGCGAGCAGCCCGTAGAACTCGGCGCTCGTGACGTGCGCGGGCGTGCGCGAGCCCGAGAAGATGTCGACGACGGCCAGGTCGACGGCGCCGTCGAGGCCGTGCGGGAGTTTCGCGAGGACCTCCCGGGCGTCGCCGTGCCGCACGCGGATGCTCGCCCCGCGCGGCAACGGGAGGTGCTCGCGCACCAGTTCGACGAGCTCGCTCTCGATCTCGACGACCTGCTGTCGGGATCCGGGACGGGTCGCCTCGACGTAGCGGGGCAGGGTGAACGCACCGCCGCCGAGGTGCAGGGCCGTGATCGGCGCGCCCTCGGCCCGCACGAGGTCGGCGGCGTGGCCGATGCGGCGCACGTACTCGAAGCCGAGCCAGTCGGGCCGCTCCAGCTCGACGTGCGACTGCGGCGTGCCGTCGACGTAGAGCGTCCACGATCCCGGCACCTGCCGCGACTCCTCGAGCCGGGCGAGGTGCCCGCTGACGGCGAGGCGGCGTTCTGCGCGGTCCATATTCATACGCTATCGGGCGCCGGCTCAGGCGTCCCGGCCGAGTTCGGCGCCCTCGCGCACCTCGACGGGGTGCGGCCCGCGCCGGGCGAACTCGGTGGCCCAGCCGGCGAGCCTCGCGCTGCCGCCGGCGACGAGCACGGCGTTGCCCTCGACGCGTCCGTCGAGGAAGCCGGGGGCGGCGGCGGCGAGGACGGCGGGGAAGAGGCGGCGCAGTGCGGCGGCTTCGGCCTGCAGCGCGTGGCCGCCGGGTTCGTCGGCGACGTTGACGGCGACGACGCCGTCGCCGGCGAGCAGGGGCACGAGCCGGGCGAAGAGCGTGCCGTCGAGGACGGATGCCGCCGGCTCCAGACCCCGGTAGGCGTCGACGATCACGAGGTCGACGGATCCGGCCAGCTCGCCTCCGAGGCCGTCGAGCGAGCCGAGGGCATCGTCGACGACGATGCGGATCGCGGCCGCCTCCGCGGGCGAGAGGGGCATCCGCTCCGCGACGGCGTCCACGACCCTTCGCTCGGCTTCGACGACGGTCTGCGTCGAGCCCGGGCGCGCCCATGCGGTGTACCGGGGCAGGCTCATCCCGCCGCCGCCGAGGTGCAGGACGTTCAGCGGTGCGCCGGGCGGCCCCATGAGGTCGACGACGTGCCCGAGCCGACGGGTGTACTCGAAGAAGAGGCGCTCGGGGCGGCCCGGCACGACATGCGATTGCACGGCGCCGTCGATCACGAGCTCGAGCGCCCCCTCGTCGATCGGGTCGGCGGTCACCGTGACGTCGCCGGGGCCGCCCGGTCGCGTGTGTCGCCCGGCCATCCGCACAGCATAAGGGAGGCTCGCGGCTCGCAGTCGGCCCCCGTTCGGGCAGCCAAGCCGTCTTATACCTGAGAATCCCGACGAGGTCAAGAATTCGACTGGACAAGCCGCAAGACTGCGCTTATGCTTGTTCTTTGCGCTCCCAGACTCTCTTCGCCTTCATATTGCGGTCGGCTTATTGCGTGTCGGAACTCAACGACACCACGCATCCTCACATGTGTCTGAGGGGTACTCCATCCGAAAAGTGAACCGGCCCGACGGGGCCTCACGGAGGTAATTTCCTTGGCTGCTGCGCGCAACGCAACCACGCCCACCCCCAAGAACGGACGCAACGCCAAGCGTCTGTCATTCGCCAAAGTCACCGACACGCTGACGGTCCCGGATCTGCTCGCACTGCAGACCGAGAGCTTCGACTGGCTCGTCGGCAACGGCGCCTGGAAGGCGCGTGTCGCCGAGGCCGAGAAGGCTGGCCGCGATGACCTCGCCCAGTCCACCGGACTCGAGGAGATCTTCGAAGAGATCTCCCCGATCGAAGACCTCGGCGAGACCATGCAGCTCTCGTTCACGAACCCCGAGCTCGAGCCGCCGAAGTACACGATCGACGAGTGCAAGGAGAAGGGCAAGACCTACTCCGCTCCGCTGTACGTCAACGCGGAGTTCATGAACCACCTCACCGGTGAGATCAAGACCCAGACGGTCTTCATGGGCGACTTCCCGCTCATGACCTCGCGGGGCACCTTCGTCATCAACGGCACCGAGCGCGTCGTCGTCTCCCAGCTCGTCCGTTCCCCGGGCGTCTACTTCGAGCGCACGCCCGACAAGACGAGCGACAAGGACATCTACTCGGCCCGCGTCATCCCGAGCCGCGGCGCGTGGCTCGAATTCGAGATCGACAAGCGCGACCAGGTGGGCGTGCGCATCGACCGCAAGCGCAAGCAGTCCGTCACCGTCTTCCTGAAGGCCCTCGGCCTCACCTCCGAGGAGATCCTCGAGGAGTTCGCCGGCTACGAGTCGATCGCCCTCACCCTGGAGAAGGACAACATCCTCACCAAGGAAGAGGCGCTGAAGGACATCTACCGCAAGCTCCGCCCGGGCGAGCAGGTCGCCGCCGAGGCCGCGCGTGCGCTCCTCGACAACTTCTACTTCAACCCGAAGCGCTACGACCTCGCCAAGGTCGGCCGCTACAAGATCAACAACAAGCTCGGCCTCGAGGCCCCGCTCAGCGACTCCGTCCTCACCGTGCAGGACATCGTCGCCACGATCAAGTACCTCGTCGCCCTGCACGAGGGCAAGGCGACCCTGCCGGGCCGCCGCGGCGGCAAGGACGTCGAGATCCGCCTCGACGTCGACGACATCGACAACTTCGGCAACCGTCGCATCCGCGCCGTCGGCGAGCTCATCCAGAACCAGGTCCGCACCGGCCTGTCGCGCATGGAGCGCGTCGTCCGCGAGCGGATGACCACGCAGGACATCGAGGCGATCACCCCGCAGACCCTGATCAACGTGCGACCCGTCGTCGCCGCGATCAAGGAGTTCTTCGGCACCTCGCAGCTGTCGCAGTTCATGGACCAGAACAACCCGCTTGCCGGCCTCACGCACAAGCGCCGCCTCTCGGCGCTCGGCCCCGGCGGCCTCTCGCGCGACCGCGCGGGCGTCGAGGTCCGCGACGTGCACCCCTCGCACTACGGCCGCATGTGCCCCATCGAGACGCCGGAAGGCCCGAACATCGGCCTCATCGGCTCGCTCGCGTCGTTCGCGCGCATCAACGCGTTCGGCTTCATCGAGACGCCGTACCGCAAGGTCGACAACGGCAAGGTCACCGACGAGATCCACTACCTCACCGCCATGGAGGAGGAGGGCTACATCGTCGCCCAGGCCAACGCGCCGCTGAACAAGGACGGCTCCTTCCAGGAGGCCCGCGTCCTCGCCCGTCAGCGCGGCGGCGAGGTCGACCTCGTTCCCGCCGAGGAGATCGGCTACATGGACGTGTCGCCGCGCCAGATGGTCTCGGTCGGCACCTCGCTCATCCCGTTCCTCGAGCACGACGACGCCAACCGCGCCCTCATGGGCGCGAACATGCAGCGCCAGGCCGTGCCGCTGCTGCGCAGCGACTCGCCGCTCGTGGGCACCGGTATGGAGGGCTACGCCGCGATCGACGCCGGCGACGTCGTCACCGCCGACAAGGCGGGCGTCGTCACCGAGGTCTCGGCCGACGTCGTCACCGTCCAGCTCGACGAGGGCGGCACGCAGAACTACTACCTGCGCAAGTTCGACCGCTCCAACCAGGGCACCTCGTACAACAACCGCGTCATCGTCTCCGCCGGCGAGCGCGTCGAGGTCGGCGAGGTCATCGCCGACGGCCCCGCGACCGACAACGGCGAGCTCGCGCTCGGCAAGAACCTCCTCGTGGCGTTCATGCCGTGGGAGGGCTACAACTACGAGGACGCGATCATCCTCAGCCAGAACCTGGTGAAGGACGACGTGCTCTCCTCGATCCACATCGAGGAGTACGAGGTCGACGCCCGCGACACGAAGCTCGGCAAGGAGGAGATCACCCGCGATCTCCCCAACGTCAGCCCCGACCTGCTGGCCGACCTCGACGAGCGCGGCATCATCCGCATCGGCGCCGAGGTCAGCCCCGGCGACATCCTCGTCGGCAAGGTCACGCCGAAGGGCGAGACCGAGCTGAGCGCCGAGGAGCGCCTGCTCCGCGCGATCTTCAACGAGAAGAGCCGCGAGGTCCGCGACACCTCCCTCAAGGTGCCCCACGGCGAGCAGGGCACGATCATCGGCGTCAAGGTCTTCGACGCGCAGGACGGCGACGACGAGCTCGGCTCGGGCGTCAACCAGCGCGTGGTCGTCTACATCGCCCAGAAGCGCAAGATCACCGAGGGCGACAAGCTCGCCGGCCGTCACGGCAACAAGGGCGTCATCTCGCGCATCCTCCCGATCGAGGACATGCCGTTCCTGGCCGACGGAACCCCCGTCGACATCATCCTGAACCCGCTCGGCGTGCCCGGCCGCATGAACTTCGGCCAGGTACTGGAGATCCACCTCGGCTGGGCGGCGAAGCAGGGCTGGAACGTCGAAGGCGCAGCCGAGTGGGCCAAGGGCCTGCCCGAGGTCGCCCGCACGGCCGAGCCCGGCACGAAGGTCGCCACCCCCGTCTTCGACGGCGCGAGCGAGGAGGAGATCGCGGGCCTGCTCGACTCGACCCTCCCCAACCGCGACGGCGAGCGCCTCATCGGCAGCTCGGGCAAGACGCAGCTCTTCGACGGCCGCTCCGGCGAGCCGTTCCCGTACCCGGTCTCGGTCGGCTACATGTACATCCTGAAGCTGCACCACCTGGTCGACGACAAGATCCACGCCCGCTCGACCGGCCCGTACTCGATGATCACCCAGCAGCCGCTCGGTGGAAAGGCGCAGTTCGGCGGTCAGCGCTTCGGCGAGATGGAGGTGTGGGCGCTCGAGGCGTACGGCGCCGCATACGCCCTCCAGGAGCTCCTCACGATCAAGTCCGACGACATCCTCGGCCGCGTCAAGGTCTACGAGGCGATCGTCAAGGGCGAGAACATCCAGGAGCCCGGCATCCCCGAGTCCTTCAAGGTGCTCATGAAGGAGATGCAGTCGCTCTGCCTGAACGTCGAGGTGCTCTCGGCCGACGGTACCGCCGTCAGCCTCCGCGACACCGACGACGAGGCCTTCCGCGCCGCAGAGGAGCTCGGCATCAACATCTCCGCCCGCTTCGAGTCGTCGAACATCGACGAGATCTGATCCGGCCGACAAGACGACGAAGAACTTTTTCAGGGAGAAGAAATTGCTCGACGCAACCACGTTTGACGAGCTTCGTATCGGCCTGGCGACCGCGGACGACATCCGCAAGTGGTCGTACGGCGAGGTCAAGAAGCCCGAAACCATCAACTACCGCACGCTGAAGCCCGAGAAGGACGGCCTCTTCGGCGAGCAGATCTTCGGACCCAGCCGTGACTGGGAGTGCGCCTGCGGCAAGTACAAGCGCGTCCGCTTCAAGGGCATCGTCTGCGAGCGATGCGGGGTCGAGGTCACCAAGTCCTCGGTCCGCCGCGAGCGGATGGGCCACATCGAGCTGGCCGCCCCCGTCACGCACATCTGGTACTTCAAGGGCGTGCCCTCGCGCCTGGGCTACCTGCTCGACATGGCGCCGAAGGACCTCGAGAAGGTCATCTACTTCGCCGCGTACATGGTCATCGACGTCGACGAGGAGGGCCGTCACGAAGACATGCCCGGCCTCGAGAACGACATCCGCCTCGAGATCAAGACGATCTCGGACCAGCGCGACGCCCGCATCGCGGACCTCATGAAGCGCAAGGAGGACGACCTCGCCCAGCTCGAGGCCGACGGTGCGAAGGCCGACCAGAAGAAGAAGGCCGAAACCGCCGCCGACAAGGAGATGACGCAGGTCCGCAAGTCCGCGGACGAGCAGATCACCCACCTCGAGCGCGTGTGGGAGGACTTCCGCACGCTGAAGGTCGGCGACCTGAAGCCCGAGGACTCGGTCTTCCAGGAGCTGCAGGACCGCTTCGGCATGTACTTCGAGGCCTACATGGGCGCCGAGGCCATCCAGAAGCGCCTGCTCGCCTTCGACCTCGCGGCCGAGGCGGACGACCTCCGCAACCAGATCGCCGAGGGCAAGGGTCAGAAGAAGATCCGCGCCATCAAGCGTCTGCGCGTGGTCAACTCCTTCCTATCGACCGGCAACTCGCCGGCCGCGATGGTCCTCGACGTCGTTCCGGTCATCCCGCCGGAGCTTCGCCCGATGGTCCAGCTCGACGGCGGCCGCTTCGCGACCAGCGACCTGAACGACCTCTACCGTCGCGTCATCAACCGCAACAACCGTCTGCGCCGTCTGCTCGACCTCGGGGCCCCCGAGATCATCGTGAACAACGAGAAGCGGATGCTGCAGGAGGCGGTCGACGCCCTCTTCGACAACGGCCGTCGCGGCCGCCCCGTCACGGGCACCGGCAACCGCGCCCTGAAGTCCCTGAGCGACATGCTCAAGGGCAAGCAGGGCCGCTTCCGCCAGAACCTGCTCGGCAAGCGCGTCGACTACTCGGGCCGTTCGGTCATCGTCGTCGGCCCGCAGCTGAAGCTGCACCAGTGCGGTCTGCCGAAGCAGATGGCGCTCGAGCTCTTCAAGCCGTTCGTCATCAAGCGCCTCATCGACCTGAGCCACGCGCAGAACATCAAGGCCGCCAAGCGCATGGTCGAGCGTTCGCGCCCGCAGGTGTGGGACGTGCTCGAGGAGATCATCCGCGAGCGCCCCGTGCTGCTGAACCGTGCGCCCACCCTGCACCGTCTCGGCATCCAGGCGTTCGAGCCGCAGCTCGTCGAGGGCAAGGCCATCCAGCTGCACCCGCTCGTCTGCGCCGCGTTCAACGCGGACTTCGACGGCGACCAGATGGCCGTGCACCTGCCCCTGTCGGTCGAGGCCCAGGCCGAGGCGCGCATCCTGATGCTCGCCTCGAACAACATCCTGAAGCCCTCCGACGGCCGCCCCGTGACCGTGCCCGCGCAGGACATGATCATCGGTCTGCACCACCTCACCACCGAGGTTCCGGACGGTGCCGGCGCCGGCCGCGCGTTCTCCTCGATCGCCGAGGCCATCCTCGCGTTCGACCAGAACCGCCCCGGCGACTTCGAGCTCGATCTCGGCGCGCGCGTCAAGATCCGCCTCGAGGGCCTGCACTTCGCCGAGGGCGAGGAGCCCGAGGGCTTCGAGCCCGGCAAGCCGTTCCTGCTGGAGACGACCCTGGGTCGCGCCCTCTTCAACGAGGCGCTCCCGGTCGACTACGCGTACGTGAACGAGCAGGCCGGTAAGGGCAAGATCTCGGAGATCGTCAACGACCTCGCCGAGCGCTACCCGCGCACCGAGGTCGCCGCGACCCTCGACCGCATCAAGGACGCCGGCTTCCGCTGGGCGAGCCGCTCGGGCGTGACCGTCGCGCTCTCCGACATCGTGACGCCGCCGAACAAGCGCGAGATCGTCGCGAAGTACGAGAAGCAGGCCGCCAAGGTGCAGTCGGAGTTCGAGAAGGGTCTCACGACCGACCTCGAGCGTCGTCAGGAGCTCATCCAGATCTGGACCGTCGCCACCGAAGAGGTCGCGAAGGACATGCGCGATGCGTTCCCGGCAGACAACACCATCAACCGCATGGTCACCTCCGGTGCCCGCGGTAACTGGCTGCAGGTGCGCAACATCGCCGGTATGCGCGGTCTCGTGAACAACCCGAAGGGCGAGATCATCCCGCGCCCGATCATCTCCTCGTACCGCGAGGGGCTGTCGGTGGCGGAGTACTTCATCGCCACGCACGGTGCCCGCAAGGGTCTGGCCGACACGGCCCTCCGTACGGCCGACTCGGGCTACCTCACGCGTCGACTCGTCGACGTCTCGCAGGATGTCATCATCCGCGAGGAGGACTGCGGCACGGGCAAGGGCCTCGAGCTGCCGATCGCCGCGACCGGTGCCGACGGCGCCGCACAGCGCGACGCGGACGGCGGCCTGGTCCGTCACCCGAACGTCGAGAACGCGATCTACGCCCGCAGCCTCGCCGCCGACGCGGTCGACGCCAAGGGCACGGTCGTGGCCGAGGCGGGTGCGGATGTCGGCGACGTGCTCATCAACGAGCTGCTCGAGGCCGGCATCGAGTCGATCCGGGTCCGCTCGGTGCTGACCTGCGAGTCCGCGGTCGGCGTGTGCGCGAAGTGCTACGGCCGTTCGCTGGCGACGGGCAAGCTCGTCGACATCGGCGAGGCGGTCGGCATCATCGCCGCCCAGTCCATCGGCGAGCCCGGCACGCAGCTGACGATGCGTACCTTCCACACGGGCGGTTCGGCCTCCGCGGCCGACATCACCCAGGGTCTGCCGCGTGTGCAGGAGCTCTTCGAGGCCCGCACCCCGAAGGGCGCCTCGCCCATCGCCGAGGCCGCCGGACGGATCGTCATCGACGAGACGGAGCGCCAGCGCAAGGTCATCCTCACCCCCGACGACGGCAGCGAACCGATCACGTACAACGTGCTCAAGCGTTCGACGCTCCTCGTCGAGGACGGCCAGCACGTCGACGTCGGTCAGCAGATCATCGTCGGCACGGTCGACCCCAAGGAGGTCCTCCGCGTCAAGGGCGTGCGCGAGGTGCAGAAGCACCTCGTCGACGGTGTGCAGGACGTGTACCGTTCGCAGGGCGTGCCGATCCACGACAAGCACATCGAGGTCATCGTCCGCCAGATGCTCCGCAAGGTCACCGTGGTCGACCACGGCCAGACCGAGCTGCTCCCGGGCGAGCTCGTCGACCGTTCGCGCTACCAGGAGCTGAACCGTCTGGCGCTCTCCGAGGGCAAGAAGACGGCGACGGCGCGGCCCGAGGTCATGGGTATCACCAAGGCCTCGCTCGCGACCGAGTCGTGGCTGTCGGCCGCGTCCTTCCAGGAGACGACCCGCGTGCTCACGCAGGCCGCCATGGAGGGCAAGTCCGACCCGCTCGTCGGCCTCAAGGAGAACGTCATCATCGGCAAGCTCATCCCCGCCGGCACGGGCCTTGCCAAGTACCGCAACGTGTCGGTCGAGGCGACCGAGGAGGCCAAGGCGGAGCGGTACCCCAACCGCATCTTCGCCGACGACTCCTCGTTCACCGAGGGCGACCTGAGCTTCGTCGACTTCGACTCGTTCTCGAGCGACGACTTCACGCCCGGCAACTACAGCTGATCTCGTGTCACGCGCGGCCCCGCACCTCTCGCAGGTGCGGGGCCGTTCGCGTTCCCGGGTGGATGCCCGGCGCTATGCGGCCGGGGCGTTCTTCCGTCTCGGGGGAGGGAGCAGCCCCGCAAGCATGGCGGAGAGCGCTGCGGCGAAGCCGAGGAGCTGCACCGCGGTGAGGTCTTCGCCGGCGTGATCCCCGCCGACGACGCGAGGTTCCGATCGATCCGGGTCACCGCGGGCCCCACCCGCATCGAGTACCTCGCGTGGAGCGCCTTCAACCCGTCGCCGGCGGCCGAAGCCTTCCTGGGCGGCCTGAACCCGCGCGAATGACCGAATCGCGCCCGCCTGAGCGGCGCGCCCGGTCGGAGCGGGTAGGATCGCCGGACCATCCCGTACCACGAGGGGGTCGTGAATGTCCGCGCAGATTCCGCTCGCCAGGCGACCGGTGTTCTGGCTGGGTGCGCTGCTCGGCGTCGTACTGCTCATCGGCGCCTTCGCCATGGGCATCACCTTCGGCAGCCCGAGCGGCGAGGCGGCCGCGCCCCCGGCGAGCGAGACGGAGCGTCCCTCGCCGAGCGAGGAGGCGGATGCGAAGCCGACGCCGACCGCGGATCCGGCCGTCGACTTCGGGCCGCTGCCGAAGGAGTGCACGGGTCTGTACACGCACGACTTCACCCCCGAGGTCGTCCCGCTCGTGCTGAACCCGGCGTGGACGACCGACCCGGCCGGCGGCTTCGACGGGCTCGGCACGAACGACCCGGGGGTCGCCGCGCTGCTCGAGCCGGCGGCACGCCTGCAGTGCGCGTGGGCCGACCCCGAGGCGGTCGAACCGGCATTCGTCGTGACGACGGGCGCGGTCGTGACGGCCGAGCAGCGCGATGCGGCCTTCGAGGCGCTCGGCGCGGCCGGGTTCTCGTGCTACGAGGAGGCGGGCGGCACGCGCTGCATCATCGAGGGCGAGGGCGGCGACGGGCCGTGGGGGGAGTCGCACTTCTTCCGCGACGACGCGTGGCTCGCGACGAAGTGGAATGTGATCGCGCCCGACGGCTATACGCCGGACATGGTCGCCGCCGTCTGGGGCTGACGCCGGTCGAGGAGCGCGAAGCGCGTATCGAGACCTCGCACCGGGTCTCGATACGCTTCGCTCCTCGACCGACGACTCGATCCGCACTGCCGGTCGAGGACCGCGAAGCGCGTATCGAGACCTTGCGATGGGTCTCGATACGCTTCGCTCCTCGACCGACGACTCGATCCGCACTGCCGGTCGAGTAGCGCGAAGCGCGTATCGAGACCCCGCAACGGGCCTCGATACGCTTCGCTCCTCGACCGACGACTCGATCCGCACTGCCGGTCGAGTAGCGCGAAGCGCGTATCGAGACCCCGCACCGGGCCTCGATACGCTTCGCTACTCGACCGGCGTCTGGGGTCGCTGCGTCCGCCGGTCGAGGAGCGCGAAGCGCGTATCGAGACCTTGCGATGGGTCTCGATACGCTTCGCTACTCGACCGACGACTCGATCCGCACTGCCGGTCGAGTAGCGCGAAGCGCGTATCGAGACCTTGCGATGGGCCTCGATACGCTTCGCTCCTCGACCGGCGTCTGGGGTCGCTGCGTCCGCCGGTCGAGGAGCGCGAAGCGCGTATCGAGACCTTGCGATGGGTCTCGATACGCTTCGCTCCTCGACCGACGACTGAATATGTCCGTGTGCGGATGCTCGGGCGCGACCGGTTCCCGGTTGCTAGAGTGTCGGGCGATGCAAGGGCCTGGCTGTGGCCCGGAAGGGGAGCGCCCAGATGAGCGACACCACCCGCGGGACCGGGCCGGAGGGGCCGGAGGAGTCCGGCCGGGAGCCGGAGCCGGAGACCGAATCGTCGCCGTTCGCGATGCCTGCCGCCCCGGCCGCGCAGACGCCCGCGCCCGATGCCGCTGAGGACGACGCCGATGAGGATGACGCCGCCGCCGGCGGCGCCGCAGCCGAAGACGAGGTCGCCGCTGCAGAGGAGCGGCCCGCATCGGAGTCGATGATCCAGTCGCCGCCGCCGGCCGGGGGAATCGCAGCCGGGACCCTCGCCGCCGAGCCCGCCGAGCCCGCCGAGCCGTCGGAGCCGCCGGTCCGCGACGTATCGGCCGAACGCGCCGAGCTCGACGCCGCGGTCGCGAGGGTCGCCGCGGGGCCGGAGGCGAGCCTCGATGCCGAGGCCGACGAGACCGCCGATGCGGGTGTCGATGCCGCCGCTTCGGAGCCGGCCGCTTCGGAGCCGGCCGGGGAGGCCGATCCCTCCGCGACCGCATCGCCGTCCGACGAGCCGGCCGCCGCAGCGGCCGCCACCACCACCACCGCTGCCGCCCCCGCGCCCGTCGAAGACGCGCCGGCTCCCGCAGACGCCGACCTCGACGATCCGGAACCGACGCAGGCCGAGGGACTGCCCGGTCCGGTGGCCGCCGGCGCCGTCCGTCGCGCGACCTACATCCCGGCCGCCTCGAGCGACGAGCAGGGCGTTCCCGCCGAGGGCCGCACCGCGCTCTACGTGCAGGCGCCCGACGCCCCTCGCCCGAAGGGCAATCGCGTCTTCGGCATCCTCGTCGCCGTGATCGCGACGGTCGCGTTCGCGCTGCTGTACGCCCTGGCCGGCTTCCTGCTCTTCCTCGGCACGAACGCGGACGGTGCGAGCGAGCTCACGCTGCAGTTCCTGAGCCGACCCGTGTACTGGATCCCGATCGTCGCATTCCTGCTGTTCTTCGTGCTGCTCATCGCGATCGTGAATCGCGGGCCGTGGTGGGTGTACGCCGTGTTCGGGCTCGTCGTCGGCGTCCTCGTCTACGTCTCGTACGTGGGTGCGGCGCTGCTGACGGTCGAAGCATGGACCCTGACCTTCGAAGAGGCCGCGTCGTTCATCGCGAGCCGCTGGCTCGATCCCTTCGCGATCCTGGCGGGTCTGCTCGCGCGCGAGCTGCCGCTCTGGTTCGGGGGGTGGATCGCTGCGCACGGCCGCACGGTCGAGGTCCGCAATCGCGAGGCCTTCGAGCGGTACGAACGCGAACTCGCGGCGGGGCCCCAGCCGCGCGGGTGATCCGGTGAACGCGTATTCCCGCTACGCCGTGATCGTCGCGGTCTTCGCGACGGGCCTGTACCTCGCGCTCGTGATCGCCGTGTTCGGGATCGTGACGCTCCTGACCGATCTGGAGCCGGTCGGGGATCCGGATGCGGGGGTGCTGGCCGGCCCGGTGATGATCGGGGCGGCGACGGTCGCCGTCGCGGCGGTGCTGCTGTCGGTCGGCCTCGGCCGACCGCCGGAGCGGCAGCGGGTCTCGCTGCTCTGGTCGTTCGTCGCGGCCGTGGCCGCATACCTGGCGTACGTCGTCGCCGGGTTCATCGTGCTGGGTTCGGGGCCGGCGGCCGAGGACGGGGTGCTGCCCGTGCTCGTCGGCGTCGCGGCCGGCCCGCATGTGTTCGCGGCCGCGGTCGCGGCGTTCGCCGTGGGTCTCGCGTATACGGCCGTGCTAGGTGCGCGCACGGGCGGGGCGGAGCGGCCGCGGTGGCCGTGGGAGGATCGCGACGAGCCCTGAGGCGCCGGAGGCCGGCGGTCTGCGCGCGTCCCCCGCTCGCGGGTACTCTGCCTTGTGGAGATGGTGAGTCCTCCCCATCGACAATGCGAACCCGATCGGTTTGGCTCGAGGAGTCGGACCGAGCCCTGAAGGAGCCGATGTGAGCGTCACCCTCGAGGTCGACGACGAGGCCGTGCCCGGTCTCGGCGCCGACGGTCGGCCCGACCCCGATTATGCTGCGCGCCTCGGCCTCGTCGCCGCGGCGACGGGGCGGCGTGCGGGGGCGTTCGCGATCGATGCCGCGATCTGGGCGGTGCTGTCGATCCCGTCGATCATCGGGTACGCGAATCTGCTGCCGCCGGTGTTCGCCCTGGTGCTCGCCGGCGACCCGCTGCCGATCGGCGGCCTCTTCGTGCCGCTCGTGCTGGTGATCGTCGGGCAGTCGCTGACCACGGTCTTCGGCGTCGTACAGCTCATCCTGCACGGCCGCAAGGGCGTGACGGTCGGCAAGGCGTCCCTCGGCATCCGTTCGGTGAACGTCGCAGGATTCGGCCCGGCCGGGTTCTGGCGGATCGTGCTGCGCGCGCTCGTGCTGTGGGGCGGGCAGACGGTGCTTCCGATCGCCGGGCCCGCGGTGCTCTTCGCGTCCGGCTTGTGGGACCCGGAGCAGCGCGGCCGCAGCTGGCTCGACCGGATCGCGAAATGCTGGGCGGTGGATGCCCGGGGCGGTCTCGACCCGTTCGACACGAAGGCCATGCGGCACGCCCGGCGCGGAGCGGATGCGGTGCCGGCGGCGGTCGTGCAGACCCTTCCCTCCCTCGCGACGGGTGCCGGCCGCGCCCCCTTCATCCCGGGCGCGCGTTCGGCTTCGGGGGTGATCGCGCCGTTCGGCGGCGGGCAGGAGTGGACGCCGCCGCCGTTGCCGGGCTTCCCCGCCGCGGCGCAGGCGTTCCCGGGCGAAACGGCGATCCCGGTGAACACCTCTTCGTTCCCGGGCGGCACCCTGCCCTTCCCTGCCGAGACGGGGTACGCCCCGGCCCCGGTCACCGCGGCCGTCCCGGTGCAGCCGCCGGCGCCCGCCTGGCCGGCGGCACCCCCGGCGCCCGTTCCGGCTCCGGCATCCGCCCCGGTCGTGCCCGCCGTTCCCGCGCAGCCGGCATCCGCCCGCAGCTTCGTCCTCGCGTTCGACGACGGTTCGCGCATCGACGCCGACCCCGGCGGGCTCCTCGGGCGTTCGCCGTCCCCGCGGGGCGGCTCGGCCGCCGCGCAGCTCATCCCGCTCCGCGACGAAACCATGCAGATCTCGAAGACGCACCTCGAATTCGGGGTCGACGAGGAAGGATTCTGGGTGCTCGACCACGCCTCGACGAACGGCTCGACCGTCACGATCCCCGGCGGCCGCCCCGTGACCCTCGTCGCCGGCGAACGCCGCGGCGTCGAACCCGGGTCGACCGTCGAACTCGGCGGACGCAGCTTCACCCTGCAGGAGGTCGCCCGATGAGGGTCAAGCTCACGCTCCGCCGCCAGTCCGGCGTGCCCGTCGATGTCGTCATCACCGCCGACGCCACGGCCACCGTCGCCGACGTCGCGCACGCGATCGCCGCGAACGACCCGACCGTGGCGGCGATGCCGCCGGCCGGCACGCGTCTCACGCTCGCCGTCGGCGCCCCCACCGTCGATCGCCTCGAGCGGCTGGAGCCCGAGGAGCTCTTCGGCGAGTCCGCGATCGGCTCCGGTTTCAACGCCGCCGTCGTCGCCTACACGGGCCGCACGGGCCGCGGCCCCGAGCATGCCGACGCGGCCGCCGTCCTCCGCATCCACAACGGCCCGGAGGGCGGCCGGCAGATCGAACTGCGCCGCGGCAACTCCGTCATCGGCCGCGGCGCCGGCGCCGACGTGCTGCTGGCCGATCCGCTCGTGTCCAAGCGGCACGCCCGCGTCGAGGTCGGCGCCTCGATCGAGCTCGTCGACCTGAACTCCGCGAACGGCGTCATCGTCGACGGCGGGCTCGTGCAGCGCGTCCGCGTCATCCCCGGCCAGGTCTACACCCTCGGCGACACCGAGATCTCGATCGTGCCCGTGCAGACCCACGAGGCCGAGGACGACCCGGTGCTGGAGCGCGGCGGGGCGCTCATGTTCAACCGCTCGCCGCGCGTCGAGGTGCGCTACCCGGGCACGAAGCATCCGCACCCGGCCGTGCCGAAGGAGACCACGCCGCGGATGTTCCCGTGGCCGATGGTCGTCGCGCCGGTGCTGCTCGGCGTCACGATGTTCATCGTCACCGAGCGGCCGATGTCGCTCATGATCGCCTTCATGTCGCCGCTCATGATGCTCGGCAACTACTACAGCAGCCACACGCAGCAGGGCAAGAAGCTGAAGCAGGAGGTCGAGACCTTCGAGGAGCAGGTCGAGGAGCTCGAGATCGCCCTCGAACAGCAGAAGGGCGTCGAACGCGAACGCCGGCACGCCGAGGCGCCCGCCGTCGCCCACGTCTACGAGCAGGCCATGCGCCTCGGGCCGCTGCTGTGGACCAGGCGCCCCGAGCACTGGAACTTCCTCGCCCTCCGACTCGGCGTCGGCCGGGCCAAGAGCCGCAACACCATCGAGGAGCTGAGCGCGAAGGACGGCATCGTCAGATACCAGCGCCAGGTGCAGCGCCTCCGCGACCGCTACGAGTACGCGGAGGACGTGCCGATCGTCGAACTGCTGCCGAGCTCGGGCGCCCTCGGCATCGCCGGGCCGATGCCGGTGGCCGCCGACGTCATGCGCGGCATCGGCGTCCAGCTGTTCGGGCTGCACGCGCCGAACGAGATCATCACCGCGGCGATCGTGGATCCCGCATGGTCGCGCGAGCTGGAATGGCTGAAGTGGCTGCCGCACACCTCCAGCTCCCGCAACCCGTTCGCGGACTTCGCGCTCGCCGACAGCCAGTCCGCCGGCACCGCCCTCCTGAACGCCCTCGAAGAGGCCATCCTCGAACGCCTCTCGGGCTCGCCGTCGCGTCGCGGGCCGCTGAAGGACGCCGACACCTCGATGGCGCTCGGCGCGCAGGTGGGCGATGCGACCGACCGGGTCGGCGTGTCCGCCGAGGGCGACTCGGCGCTCGTGCTCATCGTCTCCGCCGACGCCCCCGTCGACCGGCCGCGGCTCATCCAGCTCATCGAGCGCGGTGCCGACGTCGGCATCTACACGATCTTCCTCGGCCCCTCCGTCGAGTCGCTGCCGGCGGCCTGCCGCACCTTCGTCGACGCGAGCGCCGGCCTCGAGCAGGCCAGGGTCGGATACGTGCGGGCCGGCGAGACCTTCGAGCAGGTGCGCGTCGAGGGCGTCTCGCAGCAGTACGCGGAGGTGTTCGCCAAGCGCCTTGCGCCGGTGGTGGATGCGAGCACCGTCGACGAGGACTCCAGCGACCTGCCCCGCACCGTCTCCATGCTCGGCCTCATCGGGCACGAGCTCGCCGAGCAGCCCGGCAGCGTCGTCGAGCGCTGGCGGCAGAACAACTCCGTCATCGACCGCTCGGGGCATCCGCTGCCGCGCATGAAACGCGCCGGCACCCTGAAGGCCTACATCGGGCAGGCGAGCCCCGACGCGATGACCCTCGATCTCCGCACGCAGGGCCCGCACGCCCTCGTCGGCGGCACGACGGGCGCCGGCAAGTCGGAGTTCCTGCAGGCGTGGGTGCTCGGCATGGCCGCCGAGTACAGCCCCGACCGGGTGACGTTCCTCTTCGTCGACTACAAGGGCGGATCGGCGTTCGCCGACTGCGTCGAGCTGCCGCACTGCGTCGGCCTCGTCACCGACCTGAGCCCGCACCTCGTCCGCCGCGCCCTGACGAGCCTCCGCGCCGAGCTGCACTACCGCGAGCACCTCTTCAACCGGAAGAAGGCCAAGGACCTCCTCGAGCTCGAGAAGCGTCGCGACCCCGAGACGCCGCCGGCGCTCGTCCTCGTCATCGACGAGTTCGCCGCGCTCGCCGGCGAGGTGCCCGAGTTCGTCGACGGCGTCGTCGACATCGCCCAGCGCGGGCGCTCCCTCGGCATCCACCTGATCATGGCGACGCAGCGGCCCGCAGGCGTCATCAAAGACAATCTGCGCGCGAACACGAACCTGCGCGTCGCCCTCCGCATGGCCGACGAGTCCGACTCGAAGGACGTCGTCGGAGACCCGGTCGCCGGCACCTTCGACCCGTCGATCCCGGGCCGCGGCATCGCCAAGACCGGCCCGGGCCGCCTCGTGCCCTTCCAGTCCGCGTATGCGGGCGGGTGGTCGACGAACGAGGCCGCGAAGGCGGAGGTGCGCGTCGCCGAACTGCGCTTCGGCTCCCTCGTGCTGTGGGAGCGCGACGCCGAACCCGAGTCCGACTCCCATGACGGCGACCCGGGCCCGAACGACCAGAAGCGCATGGTGCGCTCCTTCATCCGCGCCGCCGTCGACGCCCGCATCCCGGCGCCCCGCCGGCCGTGGCTCGACGACCTCGCGGCGACCGTCGCGCTCGAAGCGCTGCCGTCGGAGGGCGACTCGCGCATCCTGCTCGGCCTCGCCGACATCCCGGAGCGGCAGCTGCAGGAGGCGATGACCTTCGAGCCCGACCGTGACGGGGCGATGCTCGTCTACGGCACGAGCGGCTCGGGCAAGTCGACGGTGCTGCGCACGATCGCCGCCTCGGTGGGCATGCGCCCGGATCTCGGCACGGCCGAGGTGTACGGCCTCGACTTCGGTTCGGGGGCGCTGCGCTCGCTCGAAGCGCTGCCGCATGTCGGTTCGATCATCCCGGGCGACGACGCCGAGCGCATCCAGCGGCTGCTGCGCACCCTGGGGGAGGTGCTCGACCGCCGCGGCCGCAGCTTCAGCGAGGTGAACGCGTCGAGCCTGACCGAGTACCGCCGCATCACGGGCGTCGCCGAGCCGCGCATCGTGCTGCTGCTCGACGGCTTCGGCCAGTTCAAGTCGGACTGGGATTCGACGACGGTGCGGATGCCGTTCTACCAGCTGTTCATGCGCCTCCTCGGCGAGGGCCGCCCGCTCGGCGTGCACGTCGTGGCGACGGCGGATCGCGCCGGCGCCGTGCCGACGGCGGTCAGCGCGAACATCACCAAGCGCGTCGTGCTGCGGATGAGCGAGGAGTCGGCGTACCAGGTGCTCGGCGTCGCCAAGGACGTGCTGGGCGACGATTCGGCGCCGGGGCGTGCGATCGTCGAGGGCTTCGAGACGCAGATCGCGGTCATGGGCGGCACGACGAACGTCGCCGAGCAGACGAAGGAGCTGGAGCGCCTGGCCGAACGCCTGCGTGCGGCCGGTGCGCATGCGGCGCCCGAGATCGGCGCGCTTCCGGTGAGCTTCCCGGAGGCGCTGCTTCCGGCATCCATCGGCGGCGAAGCGGTGCTCGGCCTCAGCGACACGACGCTCGCGCCGTTCGCGATCGAGACCGTCGGCACCTTCGTCGTCACCGGCCCGCCGCAGAGCGGCAAGACGAACGCCCTGCGCTCGATCGTGAACTCGATGCTGCGCCTGGACCCGGAGGTGAAGCTCTTCCACTTCGGCGGGCGTCGTTCGCAGCTGACGGGGTTCGCCCCGTGGGTGCGTTCGGCCACGACGGTGGATGCCGCCAAGGCGCTCGCCAAGGAGCTCGTCGAGATCATCCCCGACGAGTCCATCCAGGGTCGCCTCATGATCGTCGTCGAGGGGGTGACGCAGTTCGCCGACTCCGAGGCCGAGCGGGCGATGAAGGAGATGTTCCAGGCGATCAACCGCTCGGATCACTTCCTGATCGGCGATGCGGACGTCTCGGCGCTGTCGAGCGGCTTCGGCTTCATCGGCGATTTCAAGTCGGCCAGGCAGGGCGTCGCGCTGAAGCCGGACGCCTACGACGGCGATTCGGTCTTCAAGACCGCCTTCCCGAAGGTCAAGCGGGCCGAGTTCCCCGAGGGGCGCGGCATCTTCGTGCAGAACGGCCGCATCACGACGGTGCAGCTGCCGCTCGTCGAGGGCGAGACGGCCGTCGTGCCGGGCGGGGAGAACTCCCCATTCCCCGGCGGCGGGGCCCTCGCTACCGTCGGAGGGTTGTCCGCATCGACTGAAGGAGGGGCGCGATGAGCGACGGGGTGGAGATCCCGCTGGCATCCATGGAGGAGCTGAACACGGCGATCAAGCAGATCGTCGTCGAGTTCGAGGATGCGGGCAAGCGCACGGATGCGCTGGTGGATGCGATCGGGCGGCCGTTCGGGCGGGGCGAGCTGCGGGATGCCGCCGACGAGTTCGAGGGTGCGTGGGACGACAAGCGCGACACCCTGAAGGGCCACCTCGTGGAGCTGCAGGAGCAGGTCGAGGGCGTCAAGGACGCGTGGAAGGACTTCGACGTCCAGCTCGCTGCCGAGATCGAGCAGAAGGAGGGCTGATGAGCACCTCCTACTATTACCGCTTCATGCCCGACTCGCCGAAGGGCCGCGAGGTCCAGAAGGTCACGGGGTCGCCGTCGGCGATCATCTCGCGCGGCACGGCGATCGAGAGCCTCGGCGAGCAGATGCAGAGGGCGGCGGTGACGCTGCAGCTCATCGCCGACGGCCAGGTCGGCAAGGGCAAGTCGCTCGACGAGATCAAGGATCAGGCCGACGAGGTCTACGCGGATCTGAAGAAGGCGGGGGAGCGCTACGCGCCGAGCGGTACGGCGATCCTCGCGTACGGCACGGCCCTGGACGGGGTCAAGGAGCTGCTGAACGCCGCGGTGGACGACTGCGAGTCGCTGTGGGAGACGGTGCAGACGCGTGCGGGTGCGGTCGACGACGCCGACGACACCCCGGCGGGCGAGGACGGGTCGACGAGCGCCCGCGAGGATGCGGTGTCGGGCGCCGAGGGCCGGCTGGAGACGGCCAAAGGGGAGTGGGACGAGGCCGCCGGCCGGTTCGACGGCCACTACGACACGTGGGAGGCCGCATACGAGTCGGCGGTCACGAGCCTGCAGGATGCCAATGAGGACGGGGTGAGCGACGGGTTCTGGGACGACGCCCTGCCGTTCTTCGAGGCGCTCGCGAAGTTCGCCGACTGGGCGGGGCTCGTGCTGCTCGTCGCGGCCCTCGTCATCGGCGGCCCGCTGGTGGCGGTGCTCGGCACGATCGTCGCCGTGATCGGCCTGATCGCCACGGTCGTGCTCTTCGCGAAGGGCCGGAAGGAGGGCAAGGACCTCGCCTGGGCGATCGTCGGGGTCATCCCGTTCAGCAAGTTCGGCAAGTTCGCCGAGCTCGGCCAGGGGGCCCGATTCCCGAAGCTCGCGGGCTTCTTCAAGGCCGCCGCCGGCGCGGAGGACTTCAGTGCGCTGCGCACGCATATGGGCGAGATCGACGGGCTGGCGCGGACGGCGTGGAACGCGGCGACGGATCTCAGGCTCTACGACCAGGCGACGTCCGGTTCGCGGCTGTTCCAGCGGATCGCCTCCGGCACCCCGTACGTGGCCGAGAACCTGCGCGCCGGCTTCACCTCGGACGCGTTCCTCGGCCGCCTCTTCGACGGGGATTCGTGGTCGGCGCTCTCGCGCACCGAGATCGCCTCGGGGGCCGTGCAGCGAATCCAGGACTTCTATTCGACGGGCGACATGCTCATCGGCGAGCTCACCGATGACGTCGACGAGAAGATCGATTCGTGGCGATGAGCCTGCGCGACGAGCTCATGGGCATCGCCCCGGCCCTGCCGGCGGCGGCGCCGCCGTTCGTGCTGCTCCTGCCGAGCGGCTGGGTGTCGGTGCCGGCGACGAAGGAGGCCTTCGCCGAGCTCATGGCCCGGGCCGGCCGCGTCTTCCGGGCGCAGCACCGGCCCGACCTCGACGCGCAGCTGCGCGGGCTGGTCGAACGGAGCGCCGAGGAGCTGCTGCGGCGGGATGCCGTGCGCCTCATCTACCAGCAGGATGTGCCGGCGGATCTCATGATCCCGATGTCGATCACGGTCTTCCGCGTCACCGAGCCGAGCGGGGCGCCCCTCGACGGGCGGGTCCGCGCGCTCGTCCAGGGCCGGGGCGCGAAGCCGCTCGACGGCGCCGGCGTGATCATGCGCTGGACCTCGGAGCACACGCACGAGGCCGAGGGCGGGCGGGTGTCGACCCGCTCCTTCGACTACCTCGTGCCGATCCCCGAGACGGGTCGCCGGCAGGCGCTCATGTTCAACGCGGTCGTGCCGATCGAGGCGGGCGAGGATCCGGCATCCACCGCGACGCTCGAGCTCTTCGCGGATGCCCTGATGACGACCTTCAGATGGAGCGGTGCATGAGATTCGCCGTCGATTACCCGCCGGAGCTGTGGGCCGCCATGCCCGACCCGGCGGCCGGCTCCGACGAGCTGTGGATCGCCGAGCAGCGCGCCGCCTTCGCGGGCGGGCCGTTCGCGGACCGCGGGGAGCTCTTCGAACGCGCCGCGCGCGAGGCGCTGGCTCGGCGTCGCGCCGGCGTCGACACCTCGCTGCTGTTCCGGCCGACGGAGCTGCCGATGACGGGCGTCGTGCACGCCGTCCTCCTCAGCGACCCCGAGGCATCCGCCCGCACCGTCGACGACTGGCTGCCGGACCCGGCGACCCTGCTCGTCGACCCGGCCGTCTCCGAGTTCGAGACGGATGCGTTCGAGCACGGCTTCCGCATCGCGTACGTGCTGAAGGAGCGTTTCGCCGACGGATCCCCGAAGACGGGCTTCGTGTACGGCCTCATCGGCGCCGGCATCGTCGGCACCGTGTTCTCGGAGCCCGCGATCCAGGAGGTGACGGGCACCATGCAGCTGTACACGGACCCGGTGGTCGGGTCGCTGCGGACGGCGGCGTGAGCGGCGCCGCGGCCGAGTGGGCCGAGCGGGCCGGCCCGCTGGATGTGCGCGACCGGCCGCAGCTGCTGGATCGCCGCGTGGTGCAGGCGGTGCCGGCGTACGAGGCGGCGGTGGATCGCATCCTCGCCGGCCTCGGGGTCCGGGTGCGTGCCGCGCGGGCCGAGCGACTCGCCGCCCTCGCGGCGGAGGATCCGGCGGCGGCCCTCGTCGTGGACCGCCCGCTGTGGAGGATGGTCGCGGCGATCGTCGGCACGCTCGCGGCGGCGGGGGCCTTCGCCCTCTACTTCAGTCGCGCGGATTTCACGGCCGGGGCGATCCTGCCGCTCGCGGTCGGCTTCCTCGCCGTGGCGCTCCTGGCGACCGGCGGCGGTGTGCTGCCGTTGCGGCGGTCGAACCCGCCGGCCTCCGGGTCGCTGTTCCTGGCCTGGGCGGCGGCGCTGCTCGGCGGGGCGACGGCGGCCGGGGCGACCGCGAGCGGCGGCGGGGCGGCCGGCGCCGGGCTCGTCGCGCTCTGGGCGCTCGCGGGTGCGCTGTGCCTGCTCGCGCTCGGCGCCCAGCTCGCGCATTCGACCGAACCGTCGGCGGCCCGGCGCGCCCGCGCCGATCGCGTCGCCGCCTATCGCGCGGATCTGCGGGCGGAGGCCGACGCCGCGATCGCCGACGCCGCCGCCGCGGTCGCATCCGCCCACGACGCCCTCGGCGAGCAGGAGCGGCAGTGGCTCGCCGGCGAGCAGGCCGAGGCGCACGCGGTGCTCGAGCGGCGCGGACTGCTGCCGGCAGGAGCCGCCGTGCCGACGCCGGGCCTCGTGCTCGCCGACCGCACGGCCGCGGCGCTCGCCGCGTCGATCGGCGTGCGCGACGCCGCCCGCCTCCTCGCCGACCCGACCGCGTGAGCGGCATGGGTACCGCTGCCCATTTGATGGGGCCCCCGCACGTGGGTAACGTGTCGGAAGGTCGGCCCCCAGCGGGCCGGTGATCCGGTTCAAGAAAGGGTGAGACGATGGCAGATTTCGGTGCATCGTATGGCGAAATGGAAGCCATGGCGGGCAAGCTGAGCGATGCTCGTGACGACATTCAGGGTCAGCTCGAGCAGCTGAAGAGCGCGGTCGACACGCTCCTCGGCAACGACTTCAAGACGCAGCACGCTTCGGGCAAGTTCGGTCAGGGCTACGAAGAGCTCACGAACGGCCTGAAGGGCGCGGTCGACGGCATCGGCGACATGGGCGAGTCCCTGCGCGGCATGATGCGCGCGATCCAGGACCTCGACCAGCAGCTCGCGGGCGGCTGATCGCGTTCGAAGTCGAACGCAGCGGGGGCGGACCGAGGGTCCGTCCCCGCTTTCGCGTTCCCGGCCGCCCCTTTCGGAACGGCCCGTCCTACGGCAGCATGGAGAGGGTGGATGGGGGGATCCATGGCGGAGGGGATCGCTGACGCGCGCGGGCGCCCGCGCGGCCGGGACCGGGCTCGCGGCAGGCGCCCGATACGGCGGGCGGGCCGGCCGGCGGAACGCCGGGCGCGGCTCGAGCGCGATCTCGCGACCGCGGAACGCGAGGCCTTTCTCGCCGACCCGGAGCTGGCTGCGGCCTTCGAACGCGAGACCGCTGCGTTCACCGCGGCGGCCGAGCGGATCGCCGACGCCCACGACGGCGCCCGCATCGTCGCGCAGATCACCGAGCAGGAGGAGGCCCACGGCCCGCGCCTCGGCCGCATGGGGGCGGGCCTCGTCTCCCTCGCGCTCCTCGTGCCTTCGGCCGTCGCGCTCGGGGTCGTCGTGGTCGTCGCGATCGAGCGGACGGCCTCGGAGTGGCCGCTCTGGGCGGCCGCGGCGCTCACGGGCATCGCAGGCGGCACCGCGCTCGTCGCCGCCGTCGCGGTGGGCCGTGGGCGGCGGGCCCTCGGCGCGCCGCGCTGGGCGGCCTGGGCCGCCGCGGTGCTGCTGGCCGCGGTCGCGGCGGCGTCCGTGCAGATCGCGATCGAGGGCGGATGGCTCCGCGCGGCCCCGTGCCTGGCGGCGGCCGCACTGGCGTGCCTCGCGGTCGTCGTCTTCGCGGTGATGGATCGGGTGACGGCGAGCCGCTGCCGACGTCTGCTCGAGGAGGAGACCGCCGAGCTGCGGCAGGCGAGGGATGCGCTCGATCGGGCGCTGGCCGAGGCGCGCCATGCGGCGACGCAGGGGCTCGCGGTCGACGGGGACGGCACCGCGCTCCGCGCCGTCGTCGAAGAGCGGCGTCGTCGCCTCGACGCGCTTCTGGCCGCCGGCCGGCTGACGTCCGCCGAGCGGGCGAAGCTCGAATCGGTCGCGCCGGGCGCCATCTGCCTCGGAGAACTGCTCGGCGAGGTGCTGGGCGACGGGCGGGCCGGCGGGTCCGGTCGATAGGCTGGCCGTGATGGAAGGGTCGGTCGAAGCCCGCGTCAGCCACGAGGTCGACAGCTGGATGTCGTGGCTGCCCCGATGGCGCCCGGGTACCCATCGCGGGCGGGTGCGCCTGTGCCGGCGCTGCTTCGGCTCGCCCGTGCTCGCCGCCGCCGGTCTGGACGAGGACGTGCCGCATCCGGTGCAGCATGCGTTCTCGATGCGCATGAAGGCCATCGTCGACCACGCCGTCGATGAATACACGGAGCGGAACCTCCCGATGCTCGCCCGTGAGATCCGCCTCTCCGAGGAGCGCAAGTCGCGCCGCCCGTACCGTGCGGGGGAGGGGCTGGACCCCGAGTACCGCGGTCTCGAGCTCGACCCGGAGGAGACGCCGGGCCAGCCGTTCCTCTTCACCCTCGGCGGGCTCGAGGCCGAGACGGCCGCCGAGGCGGCCGAGCCCGCGCCGCGCCCGTTCAGCGCCGACGAGAAGGCGGCGCTGCGCGACGAGGTGCGCCTCGCCGACGAGTTCGCCAAGCAGGTGGGGCGGCGCATCTGCGCCGAGCTCGTCCGGCACCGCGAGCGCATCGACCGGGCCGTCGACGAGCTCGTCGAGCCGCAGATCGCGGAGCTCCTGGCCGACCTGGATCGCGAACTGGATGCCCCGGGCGGCCCGAACTGGTGAGCCGGGCATCCACTCGCGCAGTCATTTGACCGGGGCGAGCCGCCCGATTATCATAGATCGGGTGTGCGCTTCGTGGCGCGCTCGAACCGTGCCCGCACGGGAGAGCCAACCTCGGACCGCATCAGGGAACCGCGATCGGTGTCCCCCACGGCATACCCACCATGACACGGCCCCGCAGCTCTGCGCGGCCGGTGGGTCATGATGTGACATTCATCACCGCTGTCACCGTGCAGCACGAACAAGGAGAAGCAGTGCCAACTATTCAGCAGTTGGTCCGCAAGGGTCGCACGCCCAAGGTCACCAAGACCAAGGCGCCCGCCCTGAAGGCCAACCCCCAGCAGCGCGGCGTGTGCACGCGTGTGTACACCACCACCCCGAAGAAGCCGAACTCGGCGCTTCGCAAGGTCGCCCGCGTGAAGCTGTCCAACGGCACCGAGGTCACCGCCTACATCCCCGGCGAGGGCCACAACCTGCAGGAGCACTCGATGGTGCTCGTCCGCGGCGGTCGTGTGAAGGACCTCCCCGGCGTGCGCTACAAGATCATCCGCGGCGCGCTCGACACGCAGGCCGTCAAGAACCGCAAGCAGGCCCGCAGCCGCTACGGCGCGAAGATGGAGAAGAAGTAATGCCTCGCAAGGGACCCGCTCCGAAGCGCCCCGTCGTCGCCGACCCGGTCTACAGCTCGCCGGTCGTGAGCCAGCTCGTCAACAAGATCCTCATCGACGGCAAGAAGGACCTCGCCCAGCGCATCGTCTACGACGCGCTGGAGAACGTCGCCTCCAAGTCCGGCCAGGATGCGGTCGTCGTGCTGAAGAAGGCCCTCGACAACGTGCGCCCCACCCTCGAGGTGCGTTCGCGCCGCGTCGGCGGCTCGACCTACCAGGTCCCCGTCGAGGTCAAGCCCCACCGTGCGAACACGCTCGCCCTCCGCTGGCTCACGAGCTACGCGAAGGCCCGTCGCGAGAAGACGATGACCGAGCGTCTCACCAACGAGATCCTCGACGCCTCGAACAGCCTCGGCGCCGCCGTGAAGCGTCGCGAGGACACCCACAAGATGGCCGAGTCCAACCGCGCCTTCGCGCACTACCGCTGGTAGTCGCCCGGCGGCCGGGCGCTCTACGCCCGGCCGCCGCACCAGATTCGCTTCCTGAACCTTCCGGAGGAACCCCGTGGCACAAGACGTGCTCACAGACCTGAGCAAGGTCCGCAACATCGGCATCATGGCCCACATCGATGCCGGCAAGACCACCACCACCGAGCGCATCCTGTTCTACACGGGCGTGAACCACAAGATCGGCGAGACCCACGACGGCGCCTCGACGACCGACTGGATGGAGCAGGAGAAGGAGCGCGGCATCACGATCACGTCGGCCGCGGTCACCTGTTTCTGGGCTCCGACCTACGGCGCGAACAACGCCGCCAACCGGAACCAGATCAACATCATCGACACCCCCGGCCACGTCGACTTCACCGTCGAGGTGGAGCGGTCGCTGCGCGTCCTCGACGGCGCCGTCGCCGTCTTCGACGGCAAGGAGGGCGTCGAGCCCCAGTCCGAGACCGTGTGGCGTCAGGCCGACAAGTACGACGTGCCGCGCATCTGCTTCGTCAACAAGATGGACAAGCTCGGTGCCGACTTCTACTTCACGGTCGACACGATCATCTCGCGCCTCGGCGCGAAGCCGCTCGTGCTGCAGCTGCCGATCGGCTCCGAGTCCGACTTCGTCGGCGTCGTGGATCTCATCGAGATGCGGGCCCTGGTGTGGCCCGGCGACGCCAAGGGCGACGTGACGATGGGCGCCAAGTACGAGGTGCAGGAGATCCCGGCCGACCTCAAGGAGAAGGCGGAGCAGTACCGCCAGCAGCTCCTGGAGACCGTCGCCGAGACGAGCGACGAGCTGCTCGAGAAGTTCTTCGGCGGCGAGGAGCTCACGGTCGCCGAGATCAAGGGCGCGATCCGCAAGCTCACCGTCAACAACGAGATCTACCCGGTGCTCTGCGGCTCCGCGTTCAAGAACCGCGGCGTGCAGCCGATGCTCGACGCGGTCGTGGACTACCTGCCGTCGCCGCTGGACGTGCCGGCCATCGAGGGTCGCAACCCCCGCAACGAGGACGAGGTCCTCATCCGCCACGCCGACGCGAACGACCCGTTCTCGGCGCTCGCCTTCAAGGTCGCGGTGCACCCGTTCTTCGGTCGCCTCACCTACGTGCGCGTCTACTCGGGCCACCTCGACTCCGGCGCCCAGGTCATCAACTCGACCAAGGGCAAGAAGGAGCGCATCGGCAAGATCTTCCAGATGCACGCCAACAAGGAGATCCCGATCGACTCGGTCACGGCGGGCAACATCTACGCCGTCATCGGTCTGAAGGACACCACGACCGGCGACACCCTGTGCGACCCGGACAACCAGATCGTCCTCGAGTCGATGACCTTCCCGGAGCCCGTCATCGAGGTCGCGATCGAGCCGAAGACCAAGGCCGACCAGGAGAAGCTCGGCACGGCGATCCAGAAGCTCGCCGAAGAGGACCCGACGTTCCGCACGGAGCTGAATCCCGAGACCGGCCAGACGGTCATCAAGGGCATGGGCGAGCTGCACCTCGACATCCTCGTCGACCGCATGAAGCGCGAGTTCAAGGTCGAGGCGAACGTGGGCAAGCCCCAGGTCGCCTACCGCGAGACGATCAAGCGCGCGGTCGAGAAGCACGACTACACGCACAAGAAGCAGACGGGCGGTTCCGGTCAGTTCGCGAAGATCCAGTTCGCGATCGAGCCGCTCGAGGTCACGGCCGAGACGACGTACGAGTTCGAGAACAAGGTCACCGGTGGCCGCGTTCCGCGCGAGTACATCCCCTCGGTCGACGCCGGGTTCCAGGATGCGATGCAGTACGGCATCCTGGCCGGCTATCCGATGGTCGGCGTCAAGGCAATCCTGCTCGACGGCGCCGCCCACGACGTCGACTCCTCGGAGATGGCGTTCAAGATCGCCGGATCGATGGGCTTCAAGGAAGCCGCTCGCAAGGCGAACCCGGTTCTGCTCGAGCCGCTCATGGCCGTCGAGGTGCGCACCCCTGAGGAATACATGGGTGACGTCATCGGCGACCTGAACTCGCGTCGCGGACAGATCCAGTCGATGGAGGACGCGGCCGGCGTCAAGGTGATCCGTGCCAACGTCCCCCTCTCGGAGATGTTCGGATACATCGGCGACCTGCGGTCGAAGACCTCGGGCCGTGCCGTGTACTCGATGGAGTTCGAGAGCTACGCGGAGGTCCCGAAGGCGGTTGCCGACGAGATCGTCCAGAAGAACAAGGGCGAATAGCCCGCACAGCACGATCCAGCCGGGTCGCGTAACATATCAACACAACCCCGCATGTCCACGAGCGCAATCCAGCGCTCGACGGGCCTGCATGAGAGTCCTGAGGAGGACCCACAGTGGCTAAGGCCAAGTTCGAGCGGACCAAGCCGCACGTCAACATCGGTACGATCGGTCACGTCGACCACGGCAAGACCACGCTCACCGCTGCGATCTCGAAGGTGCTCGCCGACAAGTTCCCGTCGGACGTCAACGTCTCGCGCGACTTCGCGTCGATCGACTCGGCACCCGAAGAGCGCCAGCGCGGCATCACGATCAACATCTCGCACGTCGAGTACGAGACGCCGAAGCGCCACTACGCGCACGTCGACGCCCCGGGTCACGCCGACTACATCAAGAACATGATCACCGGCGCTGCTCAGATGGACGGTGCGATCCTCGTGGTCGCCGCCACCGACGGCCCGATGGCCCAGACGCGTGAGCACGTCCTGCTCGCCAAGCAGGTCGGCGTGCCGTACCTGCTGGTCGCGCTGAACAAGTCCGACATGGTCGACGACGAGGAGATCCTGGAGCTCGTCGAGCTCGAGGTCCGCGAGCTCCTCTCCTCGCAGGGCTTCCCCGGCGACGACGCTCCCGTCATCCGCGTCTCGGGCCTGAAGGCCCTCGAGGGCGACGAGAAGTGGGTCCAGTCGGTCCTCGACCTCATGGACGCCGTCGACGAGTCGATCCCCGACCCGGTGCGCGACAAGGACAAGCCGTTCCTCATGCCCATCGAGGACGTCTTCACCATCACCGGTCGTGGCACGGTCGTCACGGGTCGCGCCGAGCGCGGCACGCTGAAGATCAACTCCGAGGTCGAGATCGTCGGCATCCGCCCGACGCAGAAGACCACGGTCACGGGCATCGAGATGTTCCACAAGCAGCTCGACGAGGCCTGGGCCGGCGAGAACTGCGGTCTCCTGCTCCGCGGCACCAAGCGCGAGGACGTCGAGCGCGGCCAGGTCGTCGTGCAGCCGGGTTCGGTCACCCCCCACACCAACTTCGAGGGCACTGCCTACATCCTCTCGAAGGACGAGGGCGGCCGTCACAACCCGTTCTACGCGAACTACCGTCCGCAGTTCTACTTCCGCACCACGGACGTCACCGGCGTCATCACGCTGCCCGAGGGCACCGAGATGGTCATGCCCGGCGACACCACCGACATGACGGTCGAGCTCATCCAGCCGATCGCCATGGAGGAGGGCCTCGGCTTCGCCATCCGCGAGGGTGGCCGCACGGTCGGTGCCGGTACGGTCACCAAGATCATCAAGTAAGTTCCGCTTACCGATCTCGAGCGGGGTCGCAGCTTCGGCTGCGGCCCCGCTCGTTCCGTTTCCGGGGGGCGGTCTCGGTCTCGGCGAGGTCGGCGCGCAGTGTCGACCGGTGTATGAGGACTCTGCTATGTTGGCGGGGTCGATCGGATCGGAGGTTCGATCGAGCCGTCGATGCCAGGGGGGTGGCTCAGGTGGGGGCTCGTACTGCGAGCAGGCATGCGCTGGCGGTGCTTGCGGTCGCGCTGTCCACGGTGCTGGTTGGCGGAGTGCTCACGGTCACGGCCTCGGACGGCTCGGCGGCGATCGCGGATGCCCCGGAGCCGCCGAGCGATCCGCCGGTCATCGATCCTCCGCAGTTGCCGAACGCGGGAATCGCCCTGGTGCAGGTCTCGACCGGCTCCGATCGTGCAGCCACCGGCAATGGCGTCTCCGGACTCGAAGGCGTCGTGCTCGGCCTCGCCGACTCCGAAACGGGCGCACTCCGGACGGACCCGTGGGCGTCCTGCACCTCTGATTCCTCGGGCGTGTGCACCTTCTCCATCCCCATCGGCACGGACTCCGGCGAAGTCGCCGAGTATTCCAGTCTCTGGGTTCGGCAGACGGCCGCCCCCGATGGATACCTGATGAACCAGCAACTGGCGACCGGGGCGGGCGCGACCATCGTGGACTATCAGTTCCCGACTCCGCGACTGGTCGGGGGGCAGACGTATACGAGCGGTACGGCCTATACGGGCACGACCGCCGGGGGCGCCCAGCCTACGGCTGCCTTCATGACGCAGACGAGCAATACGAACACCCTCGCGCGATCGTCTTCGGGCATCTGGCAGTCCAGCCGCGCGAATCCGCCGCGGCAGGAGTCGTGCGGCATCGACGTCGCGATCGTCCTCGACCTGTCCAGCTCGGTCAACAGCGCGATCACGGACCTCCGCAACGCCGCACGCAGTGCCGTGCAGGCACTGGTCGGTACGCCGTCCCGGGTCGCGCTCTACACCTTCGGCACGAACGCCCCGCGCGTCGCCGGCGAGAACCTGGCTCTGACCTCGGTGTCGACGCAGGCGAGCGCCGATACCGTCCTCAACCGGATCGCCAGCTACGACGCGCGGACGAGCGAAGCCACCAACTGGGATCGGGGGCTCGCACAGGTCGGCAGCGGGTTCGACCGGGTGATCGTCGTGACCGATGGCAACCCGACGCGCTCCGAGACCGGGGCGGTCGGCCCCGGGTCTACGGCGCGGTTCAAGGAGATCGAGAACGGCATCTTCTCGGCGAACAAGGTCAAGGCTGCGCTGAACGCCGACGGGACCTCGGGCCAGCGAATCGTCGGGATCGGCGTCGGGGCGGCGCTCGTCAACAATCCGGTCAACCTCGCCGCGATCTCCGGGCCGATCGCATATGACCCCAGCCAGCCGGCGGTCGAGTTCGATTACGTCGCGACCCGTAATTATGCCGAGGCCGCCGAGGTCATGGCGGCCCTGGCGCGGGCCGAGTGCCCCGGCACGGTGAGCATCATCAAACGGGTGATTCCCGCGGACGGCGACTTCGAAGATGCGGTGCCGAGCGCCGGGTGGACGTTCGACGCATCAGTCGCTTCGGGCAGCCTCGACAAGCCGAGCGGCACGACCGAAGAGGGCACCGGTGCGGTGAACTTCGCCATCGACTACCCGCTCGGCGAGGTCGATCCCATCGACTTCACCGCGACGGAACGCGTGCAGTCCGGGTTCGAGCACGTGCCGTACCTGGGTCAGAACGCGGTCTGCACCGACCTGGACGGCAACCCGGTCGCCGTTCAGAACACCGGCGACACCGGATTCACCGTGAGCGTCGACCAGCTCGACGAGATCACCTGCACCGTCTTCAATCGCGCGCCCTCGGATGAAGCGATCCTCATCGTGGACAAGTCCTGGTCGATCAACGGCGGAGATCTCGTCGCCGACCCGAACCAGCCGAGCGGGATCTCGGCGGATCTGTCCGTCGCCGGTACGCGGACGCCGTGGGGCGGACGCACCGAGAACCTCGCGGCGGGGCAGAGTGTCACGGTCGCGGAGGACATCGTCAACGAACTGCCGGGCTGCGAACTCACCCGGTCGACCATCGCCCCGTCGGGCGGTGAGCCGGTCGAATTCGACGGCAGCACCGTCCTCGAGATGGAGGCCGGTGCTAATCAGTACCAGGTCGTGAACTTCGTGGACTGCGCCGGCACCATGACGCTGCGCAAAACGGTCGCCAACGGCCCGGGCGAAGCGGAAGATTTCGTTCTGACTGCGACGATCGGCGCATCCAGCCCCTCGAACCCGCATCCGCCGGGGGCCATCACCGGCTTCAGCGGGGCGGAAGAGGTCACCGGCGAGGTCACGCCCACGGTCAACTACCTGCTCTCCGAAACCGGAGGGGATCCGATCTACGTCCCGAACGGGCACGCGAGCACGGATCTCGCCCCGGGCGCCGTCGGAGCCTGGGACTGTGCGTTCCTCGATGCGGCCGGCACCCGTATCGCACCCACGACGGACGGCGCCGACGGCGAGGTGTCGGTCGGCATCGGCGAGCATCTCGACTGCGAGCTCGTGAACGCCACCGCGACCATCACCATGCGGAAGCATGTGGAGAACACGAGCGGCGGGAGCGCGGTCCCGGCAGACTTCACCCTCCGTGCCGTCCCGATCGGGCCTCTCCCGCTTCCCGAGGGCCTCGGACCCGTCGAAGTCATCGGCAGCGAGTCCGGCGAGTCCGGATACCTCCGGCCGGGTGTCACCTATGAATTGCAGGAGGACGGGCCGCCCGGGTACTCCGTGGAGTCGATCCGATGCTTCACCGGCGGCGATGAACCGGTCGAACTCAGCCGGTTCATCCCCAACCAGTTCGCGGTGCTCGATTGCGATTTCGTGAATGTGGATGCGGCGGCGACGATCGTGATCACGAAGGAGTCGGTCGGATTCAACACCTCGGATACCCGCCCGTACGGCTTCACCGGGAGCTGGCTGCCGCCGGATGCCGACGAGTTCACGATCGAAGCCCCCGGTGACGGAACGCTGACGCACGAGACGTTCGAGAACGTCGCTCCGGGCGAATACACGGTGACCGAGCTGGCGGATTCGGGTTCCGTCCTCACCGCGCTCTCCTGCAATGTGCAGGGCGACGACGTGATCTACTCCACAGAGGACCGTTCGGCGACATTCGATCTCGTCTCCGGCGACGTCGTCCAGTGCTTCTTCACGAACGCGGCACCGGGCACCATCCACGTCGTGAAATTCTCCGACCCGTTCAACTACCTTCCGCCGAGCGGCCAACCGCTCGAGTTCCCGTTCGAGATCACCGGTCCGCAGGAGGTCGAGCCTTTCGTCCTCAGCCCCGCCCCGTCGGAGCTCACGGGAGCCTCCCGAAGCCCGCTCGTCGGCGGATCGTACGAGATCACCGAGGGGGCGGTCGCCGGCTGGTATGTCGATGACATCACCTGCGGCGACAATGTGGTGTGGTCGGCCGACGAGGCGACTGGAACGGCGAACGTCGAGCTGCCGGAGGGGGGCGCGGCGACGTGTTTCTATACGAACGCCGCCGTTTCTCCGGTCGCGACCCTCACGAAGACGACGAGCGGTGCGGTCGGCGCCGCAGCCGACCGCACCTTCACCTTCGAGCTCACCCCGCTCGAGGGAGCGGGGACTCCGGTCAGCGTCTTGGTTTCGACGGTCGGAGGGACCGGAACGGTCGACCTCCCCATCGAGCTCGAGCGACGCTACCGATTGAGCGAGACGGACCTCCCGGGATGGACCGAGGAGGGAATCTCCTGCGAGATCACGGCCGTCACGGGCGGGGACCCGAGCGATGTGTCCGCCGAGGACTTCTCGGTCGGGCCGGGGGAGACGCTCGCCTGCACGGCGCTCGACACGGCCGATCCGGGAACGGGGACGATCGAGAAGCAAGCTCTCGGCGCCGATGACGAATTCTTCTTCATCGTCGATACGGTCCCGCCCAGTGAGGAGCGCATCGTCCGGGTGGCGACGGACGACGGAGTCGGACAGGGCGAGCTTCCCACGCTCGTGCCCGGGCAGACGTACTCGATCGTGGAGGATCCGAATTCCGCTTGGGTCCCGCAGAGGTTCACCTGTCAACGGCTTCCGGTCATCGGTGCACCGGTCACCGTCTCTCCGACGGCGATCACGATCGAGCCCGGCGACCGTGTCGAATGCGTGATGACGAACCGGACCCGCCCGTTCGTCGAGAAGCGCGCCGTCTCGGTCACCCCCGTGGACGCCGGGCGATGGAACGTCGAGTACGAGCTCACGGTGAGCAACCCGAGCACCCTCCACCAGATCTACAGCCTCGACGACGCCCTCGACCTGCCCGACGGGTCGACGGTCGTGGCCACGGCATCGAACGACGCCGGGTTCGACACATCCGCCTGGAACGGGACGAGCGAGACGACGCTCGTCACCGATGTGACGATTCCTCCCGCCACAGGCGAGGGGCCGACGATCCACACCTATACGATCTCCGCCGACGTCGTACTCGGGGACGGCTTCGACCCGGCCGACGCGGCATGCGAGCCGGACGCCCGGGGCGGGCTGCTCAATACCGCTGTCATGACCCACGCGGATCTGCCGTTCGAGGCCGACGCTTGCGAGGATCTCCCCGTGGCGCGACTCAGCCTCGCCAAGACGGTGGAGAACGGCGACACCGGGCGTACGGGAGAACCCGAGGACTGGACCCTCACCGCCGACCCGGGCCAGGGCATCCCGGGCCAGGACGCGGTTTCGGGCAACGGCCTGGACGGGGTGCAGGACGTCCTCGTGATCGCCGGCGACTACGAGCTGAGCGAGGAGAGCGATCTCCAGGGGTACACGGCAGGCACGTGGGGCTGCGGCGATGCGACGGTGACCGAGGCGACCGTGACGATCGAGCCCGGCACGAACGTGGCCTGCGGCATCACGAACACGGCCGAACCGTTCCCGACGGCGATGAAGTCGGTGGTGAAGGATGCCGTGCCGGACGATGCCGCCCATTGGACGGTGACGTACGAGATCGAGGTGACGAACGGCAGCGGCATCGAGCAGACGTACGACCTGTCGGACGTCCCCGAGCTTCCCGACGGAGTCGAGCTCGTGAGCGGGACCGCGACGAGCGACCCCGCATATGAACTCGACTGGAACGGCGATGACCGGACGACGCTCGTCACCGATCGGCCGATCGGTGCCGAAGAGACGCACACGTACACGATCGTCCTCGAGGTCGAGATCGACGACGGGTCCGCCGGCTTCGACCCCGCCGACGGGATCTGCGAAGAGGGCGAGGCCGGCGGCTTCCTGAACACGGCGAGCCTCGGCCAGGACGGCGTAGGGGTCATCGAGGACGAAGCCTGCACCGACATCGAGGTCGCCCGCCTGAGCCTCGACAAGACCGTCGACGACGGCGGCACGGATCGCGACGCGATGCCCGCGGACTGGACCCTGACCGCCGATCCGGGCAGCGGCATCCCGGGCCAGGGGCCCGTCTCGGGCAACGGTGAGGACGGCGTGCAGGGCGTCCTCGTGATCGCCGGCGCCTACGCCCTCTCCGAGGACGGTCCGGGCGGATACACGGCGGGCGACTGGGAGTGCGAGCCCGCCGGCGGATACGCCGACGGCACCGTCACCCTCGATGCCGGCGAACGCGTCGGCTGCGGAATCCTCAACACGGCATACGCGCTGACCGTCTCGAAGACGCACGACGACGTCGAAGGCGGATCGGTCGAACCGGGCGATGTGGTCACCTACCGGGTCGCCATCCGGAACCCCGGCACGATCGCCGTTCCGTCCGGATCCTTCACGGACGAGCTGCCCGCCGGCGCGACCCTGGTGCCCGGCTCCATCAGCGCCCCTGCCGGCTGGGACACGAGCGGCTCGACGTCGACGCGGATCGTCGGCGTCCACGCCGGCGAACTGCCGCCCGGGTACGACGAGGAGATCAGCTACGAGGTGCTCGTCGGCGACATCGCCCAGCCCGATCCCGGCGAGCCGATCCCTCCGCTGACCAACTCGGTCTGCGTGACGAGCGGGGAGCAGGAGACGCCCGACGACTGCGAGGGCGATCCGATCCCGGTCCGCTCGGTCACCCTGTCGGCGCAGCCGCGGTGCACGGACGATGCCGCATGGCTCGACTACACGACCGCCCTGCACGGCGTGCCGAGCTCCCCGACGCCCGTGGTCGCGCTGATCTGGTGGTCCGAGCAGGCGTACGAGGGGCGGGACCCGGGCATCGACCCGGCCGACCGCGACGCGATCCTCGCCGACGGGGCGTCGTTCGTCCAGTACGTCGCGCTCCCGGACGGATACGTCGACGGCGAACCGATCGACGGGCAGACCCTCTGGCCGGGCATGGAGCTCGACGCCGACGGGCGCCCGACGGCCTGGCCCGGGTGGCGCCTCCTCCCCGACGGGAGCTGGGTGAAGGACGCATCGGCACCCTTCGCGGAGATCGCGGATTCAGCGGTGCTCGAGGTGCGGGTGAACCCGTCGGTCGCGGCCGAAACCGTCTACCCGCCCGACAACCCCGTCTGCCAGGCACGCCCGCCGCAGCCCACGCCGACGCCCACTCCCGGTCCGACGCCCGGCCCCACGCCGGGGCCCACGCCCGGGCCGATCCCGCCGACCGGGTTCCCGGCCGACATCCTTCTCGGGATCGTCGCGCTGACCCTCCTGGCCGGCGCCGCCATGGCCTCTCGCGCCCGGCGCCGCCGCGCCTGACGGGGCCCGGAGACCGGGCGCGAGAGGCGGGTGCGGATGCCGGACGGGCGCCCCGCGGCATCCACTGCGGGCCAGTCTGCGAAGGCCCTGTGATCGCGACACGCCCGGCTTGCAAGCACCCCCGGAATGTGGCAAACTCGATGAGTTCAACATTTCGAACGCGTGCCTTCGTGCGCGCTCGTTCGAATCACTTCCAGGCAGTGCATAGCCACTCGGATCCGAGCGTGAAACGCTCCGGGGATGCGGGGTCAGGCTAGGCCGCGGGAAGCAGAACGACAACCGACACCGAAACGGATATGGGTGATCCATGTCCGCCGCGAGGGCGACACGCCCGAGCGCGGGGGTCGGGGAGCTCGGGGTCGAGCGTGTCGACACCATGGGCGGATGCCCGCGGTGGTGCGGACAGGTTCGATCGACGAGCTTTGACAGAAGAACAGTGGTGCATCAAGTACTACGCGGCGTCCAATGCCCTCGGAAGGGGTAAGACGCCTTGACCGAAAGAGAGAGTCCGAGATGGCGGGACAGAAGATCCGCATTCGACTGAAGTCGTACGACCATGAGGTCATCGACAGCTCGGCCCGGAAGATCGTCGACACGGTGACCCGCGCGGGCGCCCAGGTCGTCGGCCCGGTGCCGCTTCCGACCGAGAAGAACGTGGTGTGCGTCATCCGCTCGCCCCACAAGTACAAGGACAGCCGCGAGCACTTCGAGAAGCGCACCCACAAGCGCCTCATCGACATCGTCGACCCGACGCCGAAGGCCGTCGACTCGCTCATGCGCCTCGACCTCCCCGCCGACGTCAACATCGAGATCAAGCTCTGAGGTATCTGATGTCCACCGCTACCAAGAACGTGAAGGGTCTGCTCGGCACCAAGCTCGGCATGACCCAGGTGTGGGACGAGAACAACAAGCTCATCCCGGTCACCGTCATCGAGATCGCCCCCAACGTGGTCACCCAGGTCCGCACCCCCGAGGCCGACGGCTACTCCGCCGTGCAGATCGCCGCCGGTGCCATCGACCCGCGCAAGGTCACCAAGCCGCTCACCGGCCACTTCGAGAAGGCCGGCGTCACGCCGCGCCGCCACCTCGCCGAGGTCCGCACCGCCGACGCCGGCGAGTACGCGGCCGGCCAGGAGCTCACAGTCGAAGGCGCCTTCGAGGCCGGCCAGCTCGTCGACGTCGTCGGCACGAGCAAGGGCAAGGGCTTCGCCGGTGTCATGAAGCGCCACAACTTCAAGGGCGTCTCCGCCTCGCACGGTTCGCACCGCAACCACCGCAAGCCCGGCTCGATCGGCGCCTCGTCGACCCCGAGCCGCGTGTTCAAGGGCATGCGCATGGCCGGCCGTATGGGCGGCGAGCGCGTGACCGTGCTGAACCTCCGCGTGCACGCCGTCGACGCCGAGAAGGGTCTGCTGCTCGTCAAGGGCGCCGTCCCCGGTGCGCGCGGCCGTCTCGTTTTCGTCCGCAACGCTGTGAAGGGGGCGTAGTCCATGGCTACCGCGACCAACACCATCGACGTCCTCGACGCCGCCGGCAAGAAGACCGGTTCCGTCGAGCTGCCCGCCGAGCTCTTCGACGTGCAGACCAACGTCCCGCTCATCCACCAGGTCGTCGTCGCCCAGCTCGCCGCAGCGCGCCAGGGCACGCACAAGACCAAGAACCGCGGCGAGGTCTCCGGCGCCGGCCGCAAGCCCTTCAAGCAGAAGGGCACGGGCCGTGCCCGTCAGGGCTCGATCCGCGCGCCGCAGATGACCGGCGGCGGCATCGTCCACGGACCGACGCCGCGCGACTACTCGCAGCGCACCCCCAAGAAGATGATCGCCCAGGCCCTCCTCGGCTCGCTCTCCGACCGCGCACGCGGCGGCCGCATCCACGCGGTCAGCGCGTTCTTCGCCGGCGAGGCTCCGAAGACGAAGGACGCCGTCGCGCTGCTCGAGGGCATCGCCCCGGCCAAGCACTTCCTCGTGGTCCTCGGCCGCGACGAGGAGCTCGCCGAGCGCGCGGTCCGCAACATCCCGACCGTGCACGTGCTGTCGGTCGACCAGCTGAACGCCTACGACGTGCTCGTCGCCGACGACATCGTCTTCAGCCAGGCGGCCCTCGAAGGCTTCATCGCCGCGAAGACCGCCAAGAAGGAAGAGGTCTCCGCATGAGCGCCGCGCACAACAAGGACCCCCGCGACATCATCATCGCGCCGGTGGTCTCGGAGAAGAGCTACAACCTGATCGACGAGGGCAAGTACACCTTCCTGGTCGACCCGCGTGCGAACAAGACCGAGATCAAGCTCGCCATCGAGAAGATCTTCAAGGTCCAGGTCGCTTCGATCAACACGCTGAACCGTCAGGGCAAGACGCGCCGCACCCGCTTCGGCATCGGCAAGCGCAAGGACACCAAGCGCGCCATCGTCACCCTCAAGTCCGGCTCGATCGACATCTTCACGGCTGTCGGCTGAGAGCAAGAGGAATAAGAAATGGCTATTCGCAAGTACAAGCCCACGACCCCCGGTCGTCGCGGTTCCTCGGTCGCCGACTTCGCCGAGATCACGCGGTCGACCCCCGAGAAGTCCCTGCTGCGCCCCCTCTCCAAGAGCGGCGGCCGCAACAACCAGGGCCGCATCACCACCCGCCACGTCGGCGGCGGCCACAAGCGCCAGTACCGCGTCATCGACTTCCGTCGCAATGACAAGGACGGCGTGCCCGCCAAGGTCGCGCACATCGAGTACGACCCGAACCGCACGGCGCGCATCGCGCTCCTGCACTTCGCGGACGGCACGAAGCGCTACATCATCGCCCCCGAGAAGCTCAAGCAGGGCGACCGCATCGAGTCCGGCGCCGGCGCCGACATCAAGCCCGGCAACAACCTGCCGCTGCGCAACATCCCGACCGGTACGGTCATCCACGCCATCGAGCTCCGCCCCGGCGGCGGCGCGAAGATGGCCCGCTCGGCCGGCGCCTCGGTGCGCCTCGTGGCGAAGGACGGCCCCTACGCCCAGCTGCGCCTGCCCTCCGGCGAGATCCGCAACGTCGACGCGCGCTGCCGCGCGACGATCGGCGAGGTCGGCAACGCCGAGCAGTCGAACATCAACTGGGGCAAGGCGGGCCGCAAGCGCTGGAAGGGCGTGCGCCCGACCGTCCGCGGTGTCGCGATGAACCCGATCGACCACCCGCACGGTGGTGGTGAGGGCAAGACCTCCGGTGGCCGTCACCCGGTGAGCCCCTGGGGCCAGCCCGAGGGCCGCACCCGTCGCCCCAACAAGGAAAGCGACAAGCTCATCGTCCGTCGTCGCACCGCCGGCAAGAAGCGCAAGTAGGAGTAAGAGAAGATGCCTCGCAGTCTCAAGAAGGGCCCCTTCGTCGACGAGCACCTGCTTCGCAAGGTCTCCGGCCAGAACGAAGCGGGCACGAAGAACGTCATCAAGACGTGGTCGCGCCGCTCGATGATCGTCCCGGCCATGCTCGGCCACACGATCGCCGTGCACGACGGCCGCAAGCACATCCCGGTGTTCGTCACCGAATCCATGGTGGGCCACAAGCTCGGAGAGTTCGCGCCCACCCGCACCTTCCGTGGACACGTGAAGGACGACAAGAAGGGCCGCCGCCGCTGACCGCGGTGGTGTGAAGGAGGAGAGAAATGGTGGAGTCGATCGCCCGCGTGCGACACATCCGCGTCACCCCCATGAAGGCTCGCCGCGTCGTCGACCTGATCCGCGGCAAGCAGGCACAGGAGGCCCTGGCCATCCTGAAGTTCGCGCCGCAGGGTGCGAGCGAGCCGGTCTACAAGCTCGTCGCCTCGGCCATCGCGAACGCTCGCGTCAAGGCCGATGCCTCGAACACCTACCTGGACGAGCAGGACCTGTACATCACGCGCGCATTCGTCGATGAGGGCACCACCCTCAAGCGTTTCCGTCCGCGTGCGCAGGGCCGTGCCTTCCGCATCAACAAGCGAACGAGCCACATCACCGTTGTGCTCGCGACGCCCGAGGAGGGTACGAAGTAATGGGTCAGAAGGTCAACCCGTACGGCTTCCGTCTCGGCATCACCACCGACCACGTGTCGCGGTGGTTCTCAGACTCGACGAAGCCCGGACAGCGCTACGCCGACTACCTCGCCGAGGATGTCAAGATCCGTCGTCTGCTGCAGACGTCGCTCGACCGCGCCGGCGTCAGCCGCATCGAGATCGAGCGCACCCGCGACCGCGTCCGCGTGGACATCCACACGGCCCGCCCGGGCATCGTGATCGGCCGCCGCGGCGCCGAGGCCGAGCGCATCCGCGCCGACCTCGAGAAGCTCACCGGCAAGCAGATCCAGCTGAACATCCTCGAGGTCAAGAACCCCGAGGCCGACGCCCAGCTCGTCGCGCAGGGCATCGCCGAGCAGCTCTCCGCCCGCGTGGCCTTCCGCCGCGCGATGCGCAAGGGCCTGCAGGGCGCGCAGCGCGCCGGCGCCAAGGGCGTCCGCATCCAGGTCTCCGGCCGCCTCGGCGGCGCCGAGATGAGCCGCTCCGAGTTCTACCGCGAAGGCCGCGTGCCCCTGCACACCCTCCGCGCGAACATCGACTACGGCTTCTACGAGGCCAAGACCACCTTCGGCCGCATCGGCGTGAAGGTCTGGATCTACAAGGGCGACATCACCAACAAGGAGCTCGCGCGCGAGCAGGCGGCCCAGAAGCCGTCCCGCGGCGACCGCGACCGTCCCCGCCGCGACCGCGCCCCCAAGGCGAGCGAGCCGGCGGCAGCAGGAGTTGAGGCATAACCATGTTGATTCCCCGTCGAGTCAAGTACCGCAAGCAGCACCACCCCGGCCGTTCCGGCCAGGCCACGGGCGGCACGAAGGTCACCTTCGGTGAGTACGGCATCCAGGCCCTGACCCCCGCCTATGTGACGAACCGTCAGATCGAGTCCGCTCGTATCGCGATGACCCGTCACATCAAGCGCGGCGGCAAGGTGTGGATCAACATCTACCCCGACCGCCCGCTGACCAAGAAGCCCGCCGAAACCCGCATGGGTTCCGGTAAGGGTTCGCCCGAGTGGTGGGTCGCCAACGTCAAGCCGGGTCGCGTCCTCTTCGAGGTCTCGGGTGTTTCCGAGGAACTCGCTCGTGAGGCGATGACCCGAGCCATCCACAAGCTGCCCCTCAAGGCACGCATCATCAAGCGCGAGGAGGGCGACGCATAATGGCCGTCGGATCCAAGGAGCTCGGTTCCGCAGAGCTCGACACTTTCGAGGACGAGCGACTCGTCGACGAGCTGAAGAAGGCCAAGGAAGAGCTGTTCAACCTGCGCTTCCAGGCCGCCACCGGTCAGCTCGAGAGCCACGGGCGCCTCCGCGCCGTCAAGAAGGACATCGCTCGTATCTACACGGTGATCCGTGAGCGCGAGCTCGGCATCCGTGCCACGCCCGCTCCGGTCGAGGTGCCCGTCAAGGCGGAGAAGAAGACCAAGAAGAAGGCCAAGGACGAGGCGGAAGCCCCGGCCGAGGCCGATGAGACGAAGGAGGCCTGATCATGGCTGAGACCAAGAAGGCTCCGGCCGAGGTCGCCGACGAGACGGCCTCGCCCCGCCCCTACCGCAAGACGCGCCGCGGCTACGTCACGAGCGACAAGATGGACAAGACCATCGTCGTCGAGGTCGAAGACCGCGTGAAGCACCCGCTGTACGGCAAGGTCATGCGCCGCTCCTCCAAGGTGAAGGCGCACGACGAGCAGAACACCGCTGGCATCGGCGACCTGGTCGTCATCAGCGAGACCCGTCCGCTGAGCGCCACGAAGCGCTGGCGTCTCGTCGAAATCGTCGAGAAGGCGAAGTAAGCCCGCCCGGCTTGCTTTCGAGAAGGAGTAACCAGTGATTCAGCAGGAATCCAGGCTCAAGGTCGCCGACAACACGGGGGCCAAGGAGCTGCTCACCATCCGTGTGCTCGGCGGCTCCAACCGCCGCTACGCGGGCCTCGGCGACACCATCGTCGCGACGGTCAAGGACGCGATCCCGGGCGGCAACGTGAAGAAGGGCGATGTGGTCAAGGCCGTCATCGTCCGCACCGTGAAGCAGACGCGCCGCGCCGACGGCTCGTACATCAAGTTCGACGAGAACGCCGCGGTGATCCTCAAGAACGACGGTGACCCCCGTGGCACCCGCATCTTCGGGCCGGTCGGCCGGGAGCTGCGCGACAAGAAGTTCATGAAGATCGTCTCGCTGGCGCCGGAGGTCATCTAAATCATGGCGAACATCAAGAAGGGCGACCTCGTGCAGGTCATCTCCGGCCGCAGCCAGGCCCGCGGCGGAGACCGCGGCAAGCAGGGCAAGGTCATCGAGGTGCTCCCCGGTGAGAACCGCGTCGTCGTCGAGGGCGTGAACTTCATCACGAAGCACGTCCGCGTCGGCCAGACCGACCGCGGCTCGAAGACCGGCGGCATCGAGACGCACGAGGCCCCGATCCACGTCTCGAACGTCGCGATCGTCGACCCCGAGACGAAGAAGCCGACCCGCGTCGGCTTCCGCACCGAAACCGTGACGAAGGACGGCGTCTCCAAGACGGTCCGCATCCGTTACGCCAAGAAGTCAGGTAAGGACCTGTAATGACCGATACGGCTACGCAGGCTGGCAAAATCCAGCCGCGTCTGAAGACCAAGTACCGGAGCGAGATCACGAAGAGCCTCACCGAGGCGCACGGCTACACCAACGTGCACCAGGTGCCCGGCCTCGTGAAGATCGTCGTGAACATGGGCGTCGGCGAAGCCGCGCGCGACGGCAAGGTCATCGACGGCGCCATCGCGGACCTCACGAAGATCACCGGCCAGAAGCCGCAGGTCACCAAGGCCCGCAAGTCGATCGCCCAGTTCAAGCTCCGTGAGGGCCAGCCCATCGGCGCCCACACGACGCTCCGCGGCGACCGCATGTGGGAGTTCCTCGACCGGCTGCTCTCGCTCGCGCTTCCCCGCATCCGCGACTTCCGCGGCCTCTCGGACGCCCAGTTCGACGGCCACGGCAACTACACCTTCGGTCTCACGGAGCAGTCCGTGTTCCACGAGATCGACCAGGACCGGATCGACCGCGTCCGCGGCATGGACATCACCGTGGTGACCACCGCCCAGACCGACGACGAGGGTCGTGCGCTGCTCAAGGCGCTCGGCTTCCCGTTCACGTCGAACCAGCCCGCCAACTGAACCCGGCCGGAGCAACCGCTCCGGCCACCACCACAGGTCGGCGTCCGTGCACCGGGCGTCGAAACCTGGTGAATGAAGAGGAAACACACGTCATGACGATGACCGATCCGGTCGCAGACATGCTGACCCGGCTGCGGAACGCCAACTCCGCGCACCACGACACGGTGTCGATGCCGAACTCGAAGCTCAAGTCGCACATCGCGGAGATCCTGAAGAACGAGGGATACATCCAGGGCTTCGAGGTCACCGACGCGCGCGTCGGCACCACGCTCACGCTCACGCTCAAGTTCGGCCCGAACCGCGAGCGCTCGATCGCGGGCATCAAGCGGGTCTCCAAGCCCGGTCTCCGCGTCTACGCGAAGTCGACGGAGCTGCCCAAGGTGCTCGGCGGCCTCGGCGTCGCGATCCTGTCCACTTCCAGCGGTCTGCTGACCGACCGCCAGGCCGAGAAGAAGGGCGTGGGTGGGGAAGTCCTCGCCTACGTGTGGTAGTTCCATGTCACGAATCGGACGACTCCCCATCGACATCCCCGCCGGCGTCGAGGTCAAGCTCGACGGCCGCGCGGTCAACGTCAAGGGCCCGAAGGGCGAGCTCTCGCTCACCGTCGCCGCCCCCATCGAGGTCAAGGTCGAGGAGAACCAGGTTCTCGTCACCCGCCCGGACGACGAGCGCGAGTCGCGCTCGCTGCACGGTCTGACCCGCACCCTCATCTCCAACCAGATCGTCGGCGTGACCCAGGGCTACTCCAAGTCCCTCGAGATCGTCGGTACCGGGTACCGCGTCTCCCAGAAGGGCGGCAACATCGAGTTCGCCCTCGGGTTCTCGCACCCCGTGACGGTCGAAGCGCCCGCCGGCATCACGCTCGCGGTCGAGGGCAACAACAAGGTCACCGTCTCCGGCATCGACAAGCAGGCCGTCGGCGAAGCCGCTGCGAACATCCGCAAGATCAAGAAGCCGGAGCCCTACAAGGGCAAGGGCATCCGCTACGCCGGTGAGGTCGTACGCCGCAAGGCCGGAAAGGCTGGTAAGTAATCATGGCCGTGAAGAGCAAGTCGGCAGCGCGTTCGCGTCGCCACGCCCGCCTTCGCAAGAAGATCGTCGGCACGGAGTCCACTCCGCGTCTCGTCGTGACCCGTTCGGCCCGGCACGTCTTCGTGCAGGTCGTCGACGACTCGAAGGGCCGCACGGTCGCTTCCGCGTCGACGATGGAGGCCGACCTCCGCGCCCTCGAGGGAGACAAGACCGCCAAGGCCAAGAAGGTCGGCGAGCTCGTTGCCGAGCGCGCGAAGAGCGCCGGCGTCGAGAAGGTCGTCTTCGACCGCGGCGGCAACAAGTACGCCGGCCGGGTCGCCGCGATCGCCGATGGCGCGCGGGAAGCGGGGCTGAACCTGTGACCGACAACAAGAAGGAGAACGAGGTGGCTGCAGAGGCACCCGTGGAGACCGCCGCCAAGACGGAGGCTCCCCAGAACGAGCAGCCGCAGCGCGGAGAGCGCCGCGGCGGCGGCCAGGGTCGTGGCCAGGGCCGCGACCGCCGCGATCGCGACGCCGACAAGAGCCAGTTCCTCGAGCGCGTCGTCACCATCAACCGCGTGTCGAAGGTCGTCAAGGGCGGCCGTCGCTTCAGCTTCACGGCGCTCGTCGTCGTGGGCGACGGCAACGGCGTCGTGGGCGTCGGCTACGGCAAGGCCCGCGAGGTCCCGACCGCGATCTCGAAGGGCGTCGAGGAGGCGAAGAAGAACTTCTTCCGCGTGCCTCGCGTCGGCTCGAGCATCCCGCACCCGGTGCAGGGCGAGGCCGCTGCCGGCGTCGTGCTGCTGCGTCCGGCCGCTCCCGGTACCGGTGTCATCGCCGGCGGCCCGGTGCGCGCCGTCCTCGAGTGCGCGGGCGTCCACGACGTGCTGAGCAAGTCGCTCGGTTCGTCGAACACCATCAACATCGTGCACGCGACCGTCGAGGCGCTCAAGCAGCTCGAAGAGCCGCGCGCCGTTGCAGCCCGTCGTGGTCTCGACTACGACGAGGTCGCTCCGGCCCGCATCCTGCGTGCCGAGGCGAAGGCGGCCGAGGCCGCCGCAGCAGCGAAGGCAGGTGCCTGATGGCCAAGCAGCTCAAGGTGACCCAGATCAAGTCCAAGGTGAGCGAGAAGCAGTATCAGCGCGACACGCTGCGCAGCCTCGGGCTCAAGCGCATCGGCGACTCGGTGGTCCGCGAGGACACGCCGCAGAACCGCGGATACGTCAACACCGTCGCCCACCTCGTGAAGGTTGAGGAGATTGACTAATGGCTGACGAGAAGAAGGAAGCGGCCGTGGAGGAGACCAAGAAGGCTCCCGCCAAGAAGGCCGCCGCCAAGCCCGCCGCCGAGAAGTCGGAGAAGGCTCCCGCCAAGAAGGCCCCCGCGAAGTCCGCGGCCAAGGCCGACGAGGCGAAGCCCGCGGAGAAGACGGCCGCGAAGAAGGCCCCGGCCAAGAAGGACGCCGTGCCCGCGCGCGAGCAGGTCCTGAAGGTCCACCACCTTCGCCCGGCGCCCGGCGCCAAGAAGGACAAGACCCGCGTCGGTCGCGGTGAGGGTTCGAAGGGCAAGACCGCCGGTCGCGGCACCAAGGGCACGAAGGCCCGCAACACGGTGCGCCCCGGCTTCGAGGGCGGCCAGCTTCCGTACCACATGCGTGCGCCGAAGCTGCGCGGGTTCAAGAACCCGTTCCGCGTCGAGTACCAGGTCGTGAACCTGGACAAGCTCGCCGAGCTCTACCCGAAGGGCGGCGACGTCACCGTCGCCGACCTCATCGAGAAGGGCGTCGTCCGCAAGAACGAGCGCGTCAAGGTGCTCGGCAACGGCGATGTCCAGGTCAAGCTGAACGTCGAGGTCGACAAGGTCTCCGGCTCCGCGGAGCAGAAGATCGTGGCCGCCGGCGGTTCCGTCAAGTAGGCTGACAGCGACGACACGGTTTTCGAGCCTGTCGGGTCCTCGCGTATGATTCACGAGGGTCTCGACAGGCTCGAGCCGCTTAAGGGCTGACTCCACAGGAGCGATGGACGCTCCACCCGGAGCAACAGGAGGACGAGTGTTCAACGCCATCGGGCGGATCTTCCGCACACCGGACCTGCGGCGCAAGATCGGGTTCACGCTCGGCATCGTCGCGCTGTTCCGGCTCGGCTCGTTCATCCCGGCGCCGTTCGTGGACTTCGGCAACGTGCAGGCGTGTCTCGCGGCGACGCAGGGGGCCGCCTCGGGCCTCTACGAGCTCGTGAACGTCTTCTCGGGCGGTGCGCTCCTGCAGCTGTCGATCTTCGCCCTCGGCATCATGCCGTACATCACGGCGTCGATCATCGTCCAGCTCCTCCGGGTCGTCATCCCCAGGTTCGAGACCCTCTACAAAGAGGGCCAGTCGGGCCAGGCCAAGCTCACCCAGTACACCCGCTACCTCACGATCGCCCTCGGCGTCCTGCAGTCCACGACGCTCATCACCGTCGCGCGCTCGGGCGCGCTGTTCGGCAACAGCGCCGGTGCGTGCGGCGACCTCATCACCGCACAGGGCAGCACCTGGTACGGCATGATGCTCATGGTCATCACGATGACCGCCGGTACGGGCGTCATCATGTGGATGGGCGAGCTCATCACCGAGCGCGGCATCGGCAACGGCATGTCGCTGCTCATCTTCACCTCGATCGCCGCGACCTTCCCGGCGTCGCTGTGGGCGATCTTCCAGACCCGCGGGCTCGACACCTTCCTCATCGTCCTCGCGATCGGCCTGATCGTCATGCTCGCGGTCGTCTTCGTCGAGCAGTCGCAGCGGCGCGTGCCGGTGCAGTACGCCAAGCGCATGGTCGGCCGCCGCACGTACGGCGGCAACAACACCTACATCCCGATCAAGGTGAACATGGCCGGCGTCGTGCCGATCATCTTCGCCTCCTCGCTGCTGTACCTGCCGGCGCTCATCGCCCAGTTCAACCAGCCGGCCGCGGGCGAGGAGCCCGCCGGCTGGGTGGTGTGGATCCAGAGCTACCTGGTGCAGGGCGATCACCCGCTGTACATGCTCCTGTACTTCCTCCTCATCGTCGGCTTCACGTACTTCTACGTCGCGATCACCTTCAACCCCGAAGAGGTCGCCGACAACATGAAGAAGTACGGCGGATTCATCCCCGGCATCCGTGCCGGCCGCCCGACCGCCGAGTACCTCGACTACGTGCTGACGCGCGTGACCCTGCCCGGCTCGATCTATCTCGGTCTCGTGGCGCTCATCCCGCTGATCGCCTTCGCGCTCGTGGGCGCGAACCAGAACTTCCCGTTCGGCGGCGCTTCCCTGCTCATCATCGTCGGCGTCGGCCTCGAGACGGTGAAGCAGATCGACGCCCAACTCCAGCAGCGACACTACGAAGGACTCCTCAGATGACCGCTCAGCCCGAATCCGCCCGCTTCCTCATCGTCGGACCGCAGGGCTCGGGCAAGGGAACCCAGGGTGTCGTCGTCGCACAGGCGTTCGGGGTCCCGGCCGTTTCGACCGGCGACGTGTTCCGGGCGAACATCGCCGGCGACACCGAACTGGGCAAGCAGGTCAAGTCGATCGTCGAGGCAGGCGACCTCGTGCCGGACGAGCTCACGAGCGCGCTCGTGCGCGACCGCCTCGAGCAGGCGGACGCCGCGCCCGGCTTCCTCCTCGACGGCTACCCCCGCAACCTGGGGCAGGTCGCAGACCTCGACGCGTTCCTCGTCTCGCGCTCCGAGGCCCTGGACGCCGTCATCGAACTGAGCGTGCCCCGCGAAGAGAGCATCGCCCGCCTCCGCAAGCGCGCGGTCGACCAGGGCCGCTCCGACGACACCGAAGAGGTCATCGAGAACCGCCTGGCGATCTACGAGAAGGAGACCGCGCCGATCCTCGGCGTGTACCGCGAGCGCGGACTGGTCCTCGAGATCGACGGTCTCGGCACGCTCGACGAGGTCACCGCACGGATCTTCGCGGCGCTGGCCGAGCGCGGCCTCGTTCCGGCTGCTGCGCCGGCCGAGTAGGCCGCTCACCCGCGGGCGCTCGCCGCGAGACCGGATGCCCTGCCGCCCCCACGCGGTCGGCGCTATCGTAGGGCGTACGGGCCGGATGCGCGGGGGCGCCGGACGGCCGGAGCGAGGGGAGACGGCATGCGGATCACGGGCACGGGCATCGGCCGGGGGATCGCCGTCGGCCCCGTCGCACGGATGAACGAAGCGCTGCCGGAACCGCCGGACGACCCGTCGAAGCTCGGCGAGGACGCGGAGCGGAAACGCGCGACGGCGGCGCTCGACGCGGTGTCGGCCGAGCTGAAGGCCCGAGGGGACGCGGCCGGCGGCAGCGCGAAGGACGTGCTCGAGGCGCAGTCGATGATGGCCGCCGACCCGAGCCTCGTCGAAGAGCTCGACACACGGCTCGCGGCCGGGAAGACCGCCGAACGGGGTGTGTGGGAGGCCTTCGCCTCGTTCCGGGATGTGCTGGCCGGTATGGGCGGGTATCTGGGGGAGCGCGCCGCAGACCTCGACGACATCGCCCAGCGGGTCGTCGCACGGCTCCGCGGGGTGCCGGCCCCCGGCATCCCGGACCCGGGCCACCCCTTCGTCCTCGTGGCGCACGATCTCGCCCCGGCCGACACGGCGCTCCTCGACCTTGATCGGGTCGTCGCACTGGTGACGGCCGAAGGCGGCCCGACCTCGCACACGGCGATCCTCGCGCGCGAGAAGTCGCTCGTCGCCGTCGTCGGCGCCACCGGTGCCGACGGTCTGGAGGACGGCGTGCAGGTCATCGTGGATGCCGCGGCCGGCGCAGTGACCGTCGACCCCGACGGCGACGCGCTCGCGGAGGCCGCCCGGCGCGGCGAAGAGCTTCGCGCCGAGGCCGGTGCCCCGCTGCGGCCGGGAGCCCTCGCCGACGGCACCGCGGTGCCGCTCCTGGCGAACCTCGGCTCCCCGGACGGTGCCGCGGAGGCCGTTCGGCAGGGGGCCGAAGGCGTGGGATTGTTCCGCACCGAATTCCTCTTCCTCGATGCCGCAGAGGCTCCGAGCGTCGAGGCGCAGCAGGCCGAGTACCGGCGCCTGTTCCAGGCGTTCCCGGGCGAGCGCGTCGTCGTGCGCGTGCTCGACGCGGGTGCCGACAAACCGCTCGCGTTCCTGAACCACGACGAGGAGCCCAACCCGGCGCTCGGGCGCCGGGGGATCCGCGCGCTGTTCGCCGCGCCCGAAGTGCTCGCCGATCAACTCGGGGCGATCGCCGGTGCGGCGAAGGAGACGGATGCCTGCGTCGAGGTGATGGCGCCCATGGTCGCCACGGCCGACGAGGCACGCCGCTTCGTCGAGGCCGCCCGGAAGGCCGGGCTCTCCTCGGCGGGCGTCATGGTCGAAGTGCCGGCCGCGGCGCTGCTCGCCGGCCATGTGCTCGACGCGGCCGACTTCGCGTCGATCGGCACGAACGACCTCACCCAGTACACGATGGCCGCCGACCGGCTGCTCGGCGGCGTCGCGGAGCTGCAGGATCCGTGGGATCCGGCCGTGCTCGAGCTCGTCCGTTCGGTCGGCGATGCCGGGCGTACCCGCGGCAAGCACGTCGGCATCTGCGGCGAGGCGGCCGCCGATCCGCTGCTCGCGGTCGTACTCGTCGGGCTCGGCGCGACGAGCCTGTCGATGTCTCCGGCCGCGCTGGCCGATGTGCGCGCATCGCTTGCGCGATTCCGGGCGGAGGATGCCCGCACGCTGGCGGAGGCCGCCCTCGCCGCCGAAGACGGCGCGACCGCGCGGGCCGCGGCGTCGAAGGCCGCGGAGGGGGTGCGCGGGGCATCCACCGGCGCCTGAGACACGCCGTGCGGATCCGCCGCGGCCGGACGTGACACGCAGCGGATTGGCGTTTCGGGGGATGATCCCCTAATATTGACCCTTGGTGTTCTGTGCACTCATTCGGCGTGCCGTCGCTCGCGGCGGGTTCACGGCGGAACGGGTCACGGAATACCTTCGCACGACCGGTATCCCAACTCAAGCGATAGTGAGGCTATGGCCAAGAAAGACGGCGTCATCGAGATCGAAGGCTCGGTCATCGAGGCTCTCCCGAACGCGATGTTCCGGGTCGAGCTCACCAACGGGCACAAGGTTCTCGCCCACATCTCGGGCAAGATGCGCCAGCACTACATCCGCATCCTCCCCGAGGACCGCGTGATCGTGGAGCTGAGCCCGTACGACCTGACCCGCGGACGCATCGTCTACCGCTACAAGTAGGCGGTACCGGAAAGTAACGGCCACCGGCCGCACGCAGCAGGCGTGCGCGATCCGGGGTACGAAGACAGCGATAGGAAACAGAACAATGAAGGTCAAGCCCTCCGTCAAGAAGATCTGCGACAAGTGCAAGGTCATCCGTCGCCACGGCAACGTCATGGTGATCTGCGAGAACCCGCGCCACAAGCAGCGTCAGGGCTGAACGGGCCCCGCGGCATCCGCCCGCGGTCCGCGCACAACTGAATACGAAAATCGGCAACGCCAGAAGTATCGGATCTCGATACGCCGCTTCGCGGCTACTCGATCAGCGAGTCGACAGTCGCTTCGCGGCTCCTCGATCAGCGAGTCGACAGTCGCTTCGCGGCTCCTCGATCGGCGATACGGACACCTCGGGAGGAGGCCCGGGCACCGGCGTTGTTCCACACCTCCACTCACTCACAGGAGAAGCCAACATGGCACGTCTGGCAGGAGTCGACATCCCGCGCGAGAAGCGCGTGGAGATCGCACTGACCTACATCTACGGCGTCGGACGCACCCGCGCGCTGCAGACCCTCGCGGAGACCGGCATCGACGGGAACATCCGCGTCAAGGACCTCACCGACGACCAGCTCGTCGCCCTCCGCGACTACATCGAGGGAACCTTCAAGGTCGAGGGCGACCTCCGCCGCGAGGTCGCCGCCGACATCCGCCGCAAGGTCGAGATCGGCTCCTACGAGGGCATCCGCCACCGCCGCGGCCTGCCCGTCCGTGGTCAGCGCACCAAGACCAACGCTCGCACCCGCAAGGGCCCGAAGCGCACCGTCGCCGGCAAGAAGAAGCCCGGCCGCAAGTAACCGCTCGTTCGCCAGATTCAGGAGATTTCACACATGGCAGCACCCAAGGCGGCTACTCGCAAGCCGCGCCGCAAGGACAAGAAGAACATCGCCGTGGGCCAGGCCCACATCAAGTCGACGTTCAACAACACGATCGTCTCGATCACCGACACCACCGGTGCCGTGATCAGCTGGGCCTCCTCGGGCGGCGTCGGCTTCAAGGGTTCGCGCAAGTCGACCCCGTTCGCCGCGCAGCTCGCCGCCGAATCCGCCGCGCGTCAGGCGCAGGAGCACGGCATGAAGAAGGTCGACGTCTTCGTCAAGGGCCCGGGCTCGGGACGTGAGACCGCCATCCGCTCCCTCCAGGCCGCCGGCCTCGAGGTCGGATCGATCAGCGATGTGACGCCGCAGGCCCACAACGGCTGCCGTCCGCCGAAGCGCCGCCGCGTCTGAGTCGACGCCCGTGGGCGGGCGTGCGGCGCGGTGGATGCCGCCTGCCGCACCCCGCCCCGGGCGTTCGACCTCACACAACTCAAGATCCTCGAACTCGCACAGTGTCATATAGCGGGCACTCAGCCGAAAGGAATCCATAGTGCTGATCGCACAGCGTCCCACGCTCACCGAAGAGAACATCTCGGAGTTCCGGTCGCGTTTCGTGATCGAGCCCCTCGAACCGGGCTTCGGTTACACCCTGGGCAACTCGCTCCGGCGAACCCTGCTCTCGTCCATCCCGGGCGCGGCAGTCACGAGCATCCGCATCGACGGCGTGCTCCACGAATTCTCCACCGTGCCGGGCGTGAAGGAGGATGTCACCGAGATCATCCTCAACATCAAGAACCTCGTCGTCTCCAGCGAGCACGACGAGCCCATCACCGCCTACCTGCGCAAGCAGGGCTCCGGTGAGGTCACGGCCGCCGACATCTCGGCCCCGGCCGGCGTCGAGGTGCACAACCCCGAGCTCGTCATCGCCACCCTCAATGAGTCGGCGAAGTTCGAGCTCGAGCTCACCATCGAGCGCGGCCGCGGCTACGTGTCGGCCTCCCAGAACCGCAACGAGTACTCCGAGGCCGGTCAGATCCCGATCGACTCGATCTACTCGCCGGTGCTGAAGGTCACCTACCGCGTCGAGGCGACGCGTGCCGGTGAGCGCACCGACTTCGACCGCCTCGTGGTCGACGTCGAGACGAAGCCCGCGATCAGCCCCCGCGATGCGCTCGCGTCGGCCGGCCGCACGCTCGTCGAGCTCTTCGGCCTCGCCCGCGAGCTGAACACCGCCGCCGAGGGCATCGAGATCGGCCCCGCGCCGGTCGACGCCGTCACGCCGGGCGAGCTCTCGATTCCGATCGAGGACCTCGACCTCTCCGTGCGCTCCTACAACTGCCTGAAGCGCGAGGGCATCAACTCGGTCTCCGAGCTCGTGGCCCTCTCCGAGTCGCAGCTCATGAACATCCGCAACTTCGGTCAGAAGTCCGTCGACGAGGTCAAGGACAAGCTGACCGAAATGGGTCTGGCGCTCAAGGATTCGGTTCCCGGTTTCGACGGGGCCCACTTCTACACGGGCTTCGACGAAGAGAACTGACTCGCGGCGCGCCGCATCAACCCCCACATCTGGAGATAACGAACCATGCCCAAGCCGACCAAGGGCCCCCGCCTCGGAGGCGGCCCCGCCCACGAGCGTCTGCTGCTCGCGAACCTCGCTGCCGCGCTCTTCACGCACAAGAGCATCACGACGACCGAGACGAAGGCCAAGCGCCTCCGCCCCGTCGCCGAGCGCCTCGTCACCTTCGCCAAGCGCGGTGACCTGCACTCGCGTCGTCGCGTGCTCGCCGTGATCCACGACAAGAGCGTCGTGCACGAGCTCTTCGCCGTCATCGCCCCGCAGGTCGCCGACCGCGAGGGCGGCTACACGCGCATCACGAAGCTCGGCTACCGCAAGGGCGACAACGCCCCCATGGCGGTCATCGAGCTCGTGCTCGAGCCCGTCGCCCCGAAGCAGCGCGCCGCCAAGCCGGCCGCCGCCAAGGCCGAGGCGCCCGCCGAGGAGGCTCCGGTCGAAGAGGCTCCCGTCGAGGAGACCCCTGCCGAGGAGACCGTCGAGGCCGCTGCCGAGGAGACCGCCGAGTCGACCGAGGCTCCGGCCGAGGCCGCCGACGAGGCTGCCGCCGAGAAGTAAGCTCGCAGTTCGGAACGGCCCCGGTGCATCGCACCGGGGCCGTTCTGCGTCCCCGACGACTGCCGGCGTCTCGGTCCGCGCCGCGAAGTGACGTGGATCGCTGTTCAGCGCGCGCTGGAGGCGCAGTTCGCGTCACTTGGCCGGCGGCCGGCGAACGGACCGGCGAGGCTCAGCGGGAGACGAGGTCGACGAGGGGGCGACGCTCGACGGCGTCGAGGTCGAGCACGGCGGCGCCGACGGCGTCGGCGTAGATCCGTCCGCCGCTCGGACCGGGGTGGATCATGTCCTCGGCCAGGAAGTCGGGATGCGGCGCGATCGAGCCCTGCCAGTCGGCCAGGCCGACGCGGAACTCGCGTCGCGCGCAGTCGGAGAGGGCCTGGTTGACGCCCGGAACCCACTCGCGGTCGGCGGAGACGTTGACCAGGACGAGCTCCCGATCGGGGCCGATGATGCCGAGCACCTCGTCGAGGGTTCCGGGGTCGATCTCGCCGTTGGTGCCGAGCCCGAGCACGAGGTAATCGTGCAGACGGTGCTGCGCGTCGAGCTCGCGGAGGAGATCGGGTGCCGCCCACATCTGACGCGAGACGGCCGCCTCGATGTCGATTCCGGGAAAAGCCTCCTGCAGCTCCGGGGCGGCGGCGAGCATGACGGAGTCGCCGACGGCGGTGATGCGAGCGCCCTCGGGCATCCGCGGGGCCATCGGCACGGGCCCCAGACGGACGTCGGCCGGGCGACCGTTCCAGCCGAGGCCGGCCCGGGCATCCGGTGCGTCGCCGGAGGCCGAGCCCTCGTGGGGGACGTCGGCGCCCGACTCCGGCGAGGCTTCGGCGGCCGGCGCTTCGGCGGGCGGCGTCGCCTCGAGCGATGCGATGCCGCGTTCGATGTTCACGCTCGCGCTGGACTGCGCCGGTTCGGTCGCCAGGGCGAGGGTCGTGCCGAGCACGAGCGCGGCCGCCCCGAGCGGGACGAGGGCCCCGGCCAGACGCTTCGGCAGCGAGGCCCGGCCGATGCGTTCCCGGAAGGCGCCGAGGGCACCGCGGAAGCCGAGGCGCCGCACGGGCTCCTCGAGGAAGCGGTACGACGACTCGGCAAAGAGCACCGTGACGGCGAGGGCGATCCACCCGGCGAAGGCGCCGGGCGGCAGCAGCGCGACCGTGAGCACGTACACCGGCCAGTGCCACAGGTAGATGCCGTAGGAGCGGCGCCCGATCCAAGCCAGGGGGCGTGCGTCGAGCAGACCGCCGAGCCGCGAGCGGGCGGCGAGGTCGATGAGCCAGGCGACGGCGACGGTCACGGCGAGGATGCCGCCGCGATAGGCGGCCGGGTGCCGGTCGTCGAGCGTGAGCATCGCGACGAGCACCCCGCCGCCGAGCAGGACGGCGAGGGCGGCGGTGCCGGCGCGGCGCACGGCCGGATGCCACGGCTTGCGGAGCGGTACGGGTGCCCGCCCGTTCGCCCAGAGCGCGAGGGCGGCGCCGGCGAGGAGCCCGAAGGCGTGCGTGTCGCTGCCGAAGTAGACGCGGGTGGGGTCGCCGAGCGTGAACCACACGGCCATGAGGAGGGCCGAGCCCGCCGCGAGCAGCGCGGCGACGCCGGCGCGGAGTTGCGCGGACGGCAGGAGCAGGAGCCCCAGCAGCAGGATCGGCCAGACGAGGTAGAACTGCTCCTCGACGGCCAGGGACCACAGGTTGCGGAAGAGCTCCGGGGCGGTCTGGTCGAAGTAGCTGCCGCCTGCGAGGATCGAGGCCCAGTTCGAGGTGAAGGTCGCCGCACCGGCGAGCTGGCGACCGAGAGCGAGCTGCACGTCGCCGCCGACGAGCCAGGCCGCCGTGCCGATGACGGCGAGCAGGGCGACGAGGGCCGGCACGAGCCGGCGGATCCGGCGCATCCAGAAGGAGCGGAGGGCGATGCGGCCGTCGCGTTCGCGTTCGCGCAGCAGCAGGCCGGTGATGAGGAAGCCGCTGACGACGAAGAAGACGTCGACGCCGAGGAAGCCGCCGGGCAGCCATCCGGGGAAGAGGTGGTAGACGAGCACGGCCGTCACCGCGATCGCCCGCATGCCGTCGAGCCCCGGGTATCGCCGGGCGCCGGCAGGGCGGGCCGGGGGAGCTGCGGATTCGGGCATGGCTACGGGGATTCGGGAGGGTTCGGGCGGTTCGGGATGAAACGGCCAGTGTACCGAGCGGGGGGCGCCGCCACCCGAACAGGGGCTGGGAGATTCGCGCCTCTAGGCTGGGGGAGTGCAGACATCCACGGGCGGGCCTGGCGGAGCCGGCGACGCGGCATCCATCGTGCGGATCCGTCTCGACCTCGCCTACGACGGCACCGCGTTCTCGGGCTGGAGCCGTCAGCCCGGGCTGCGCACGGTCCAGGGGGTGCTCGAGGCGGCCCTCGGCACCCTGTTCCGGCGGGCGGGCGAGGCCCCGCGGCTCGTGGTGGCGGGGCGGACGGATGCCGGGGTGCACGCGCTCGGGCAGGTCGCCCATCTCGATGTGGCGCGTGAGGCCCTCGAGGCGGTGACGCGTCCGCGGCGGGGGGATGCGCGAAGCGGCCGTGGGACCGACCCGGCGGGTGTGCTCGCGCGGCGCCTCACCGGCATCCTCGGCACCGCCGACGACGATGTGGTGATCTCGGGGGCGCGGATCGCGCCGGCGGGCTTCGACGCCCGCTTCTCGGCCGTGTGGCGTCGATACGAGTACCGGATCGCGGATGCGGCTGCCAGGCGGGACCCGCTCGAGCGGGGGCGGACGGTGTGGCTGCCCGTGGGTCTCGACGAGGCCGCGATGGATGCTGCGGCGCGTTCGCTCACGGGCCTGCACGACTTCGCGGCGTACTGCAAACCGCGGGCCGAGGCGACGACGATCCGCACCCTGCAGTCGTACCGCTGGCACCGGCGGGAGGACGGCGTGCTCGTCGCCTCGCTGCAGGCCGATGCGTTCTGCCATTCGATGGTGCGCGCGCTCGTCGGTGCCTGCGTCGCGGTGGGCGAGGGTCGCCTGGATGCGGCGGATCCGGCGGCCCTGCTGGCCGCCCGTGAGCGGACGAGCGCGTTCAAGGTCATGCCGGCGAAGGGGCTCGTGCTGACGGAGGTCGGGTATCCGGCCGACGACGAGCTCGCCGCGCGGGCGGAGCGGACGCGGGCGCGGCGCGAGCTCTCGACGCGAGTGGACGACCGGGAGCCGATCGGCTAAGCTATTGCTTTGGTGCCGCCCAGGCGGCGCCCGATGTTGAGCCCTCCACCGGGGGGTTCGCGCCGCATCGCGGCCGAACACTCCACCGGAGCGGGATTCACGAACCCCTCACTCGATCAGAAAGCAGCACTCCTGTGACGCGCACTTACACTCCCAAGGCGAACGAGATCCAGCGCGACTGGGTCGTCATCGACGCCACCGATGTCGTGCTCGGCCGCCTCGCGAGCCACTCCGCAGCGCTCCTGCGCGGCAAGCACAAGCCGATCTTCGCGAACCACGTCGACACCGGCGACTTCGTCATCATCGTCAACGCCGACAAGGTCGCCCTCACCGGCCAGAAGCTCGAGCAGAAGAAGGCGTACCGCCACTCCGGCTACCCGGGCGGCCTGAAGGCCGTCGGTTACGCCGAACTCCTCGAGAAGAACCCCGTCCGCGCCGTCGAGAAGGCGATCCGCGGCATGCTTCCGAAGAACTCCCTCGGTCGCGCCCAGCTCAAGAAGCTGAAGGTGTACGCCGGCCCGGAGCACCCGCACCAGGCCCAGCAGCCGAAGCCGTACACCCTCACCCAGGTCGCCCAGTAAGCCCGGCGCCGACGCGAAAAGGATTCAGAACCACCATGGCGAAGATCGCAGACCAGATCGACCAGGCTCCGGAGAGCTACACCACCGAGTCCGCTGCCCCTGAGACCCCGGCGGCGGCCCGTCCCGTCCTCAACGTCTCGGGCGCGGCCGTGGGCCGTCGCAAGGAGGCCATCGCGCGCGTGCGCGTCGTGCCCGGCGCCGGCACCATCACCGTCAACGGCCGCGAGTTCGCGGACTACTTCCCGAACAAGCTGCACCAGCAGCTCATCACCGACCCGTTCACGGTGCTCGAGCTGAACGGCTCCTACGACGTGATCGCCCGCATCACGGGCGGCGGCCCCTCGGGTCAGGCCGGTGCGCTGCGCCTGGCGATCGCGCGTGCGCTGAACGAGATCGACCGCGAGAACAACCGTCCGACGCTGAAGAAGGCCGGCTTCCTCACGCGCGACGCGCGCGTCATCGAGCGCAAGAAGGCCGGTCTCAAGAAGGCCCGCAAGGCTCCGCAGTTCTCGAAGCGCTGATCGGGTCCGGCATCCGATATGCCTCGGCTTTTCGGAACCGACGGGGTCCGGGGGCTGGCCAACCGCGAACTCACGGCTGACCTCGCCCTCGGCCTCGCGCAGGCGGCGGCGGCGGTCCTCACGCAGGGCCGCCACGCCGACTACGTGCGCGCCGCCGGCCGTCGGCCCGTCGCCGTGCTCGCCCGAGACCCCCGGGTCTCGGGCGAGTTCCTCGGCGCCGCGGTCGCCGCCGGGCTCGCCAGCTCCGGCATCGATGTGCTCGATGCCGGCGTCATCCCGACGCCGGCCGCGGCGTTCCTGATCGCCGACTTCCCGGCCGATTTCGGGGTCATGATCTCGGCCTCGCACAACCCGGCGCCCGACAACGGCATCAAGTTCTTCTCCTACGGCGGCACGAAGCTGCCCGACGAGGTCGAGGACCGCATCGAGTCGTTCCTCGGTGAGCAGAAGCTCGCGCCCACCGGCGGCGGCGTGGGGCGGATCAACCGTTTCGCCGACGCCGAGGACCGCTACGTCGTGCACCTCCTCGGAACGCTGCCGCACCGCCTCGACGGGCTGCACGTCGTGCTCGACTGCGCCCACGGGGCGGCCTCCGGCGTCTCGCCCGAGACCTTCTCCGCCGCCGGCGCGAACGTCACGGTCATCGGCGCCGACCCCGACGGCCTGAACATCAACGACGGCTACGGATCGACGCATCTGGAGCGACTGCAGGACGCGGTCGTGCGCCTCGGCGCCGACGTCGGCATCGCCCATGACGGCGATGCGGACCGCTGCCTCGCGGTGGATGCCGCGGGGCGCGTCATCGACGGCGACCAGATCATGGCGATCCTCGCGGTATCGATGCAGGAGCGCGGCATCCTGAAGGACGACACGCTCGTCGTGACCGTCATGTCGAACCTCGGGCTGCGCCTGGCGATGGCCGAGCGCGGCATCCGCGTCATCGAGACGAAGGTCGGCGACCGTTACGTGCTCGAGGAGCTCGGCGCGGGCGGGTATTCGCTCGGCGGCGAGCAGTCCGGCCACGTCATCATGACCGAGCATGCGACCACGGGCGACGGGGTCCTCACCGGGCTGCAGCTCGTGGCCGAGATGGCCCGCACGGGCAAGTCCCTCGCCGAGCTCGCCGAGGTCATGACGGTCTACCCGCAGGTGCTCGTGAACGTGCGCGGTGTCGACCACCACGCGCTCGGCGGCGACGAGGTCATCGCCGAGGCCGTCGCCCTCATCGAGACCGAGCTCGGCGAGACCGGGCGGGTGCTGCTGCGCCCGAGCGGCACCGAGCCGATGGTGCGCGTCATGGTCGAGGCCGCGGAGCAGTCCGTCGCCGAACAGCACGCCGAGTCGCTTGCCGCGGTCGTGCGCGAGCGCCTCGCGCTGGAGGCCGACAGCGGGGCGTGAACGCCGCCGGACGTCCCGATCCCGGGCCGACGGCCGGAGTCGCGGCCTGAACCGGCCGACGAACGCCTGGGCCGACGGCGGGCGGGGCCGAGCCCGACCGCCGAGCGGTCAGAGCTTCCGCAGCAGCACCGAGTTGACGGTGTGGTCGGCGCTCTTGCGGAGCACGAGGCTCGCCCGTGATCTGGTCGGGCGGATGTTCTGCAGCAGGTTCGGCTCGTTGATCGAGTGCCAGATCTCCCGGGCCCGGGCGCGCGCCTGCTCCTCGGTGAGCGAGGCGTAGCGGTGGAAGTAGGAGCGCGGGTTCGCGAAGGCGCCGCGCTGCAGTTTCAGGAAGCGCGACTCGTACCAGCTCGCGATGTCGCGCGTGCGGGCGTCGACGTAGATGGTGAAGTCGAAGAGGTCGCTGAGGGCGAGCCGGTGCCCGGGGCCGGAGGGCTGGAGCACGTTCAGCCCCTCGACGATGAGGACGTCGGGGCGGCGGACGGTGATGTGCGCGTCGGGCACGATGTCGTAGGCGAGGTGGGAGTAGAAGGGGGATCGCACCTCGGCGGCGCCCGCCTTGACGTCGCTCACGAAGCGCAGCAGCGCCCGTCGGTCGTAGGACTCGGGGAAGCCTTTGCGCTCCATGAGGCCGCGCCGTTCGAGTTCCGCGTTCGGGTAGAGGAAGCCGTCGGTGGTGACGAGTTCGACGCGGGGGGTGTGCTCCCAGCGGGCGAGGAGTTCGCGCAGCAGGCGCGCGATGGTCGACTTGCCGACGGCGACGCTGCCGGCGACGCCGATGAGGAACGGGGTCGAGTCGACGCGTTCGCGCAGGAACTCGCTCGTCGCCCGGTGCAGGGCCTTCGTGCCGCCGACGTAGAGGTTCAGCAGGCGGCTGACGGGCAGGTACACCTCGGCGACCTCGCGCATGTCGAGGGGTTCGCCGAGGCCGCGCAGCTGCACGATCTCGGTCTCGCGCAGGGGCGAGGGCATCGACGGCGCGAGCGCAGCCCAGTCCGCCCGGTTCAGTTCGATGAACGGCGAGAGGTGGCTTGCGTGCGACGACGGCTGCTGCGGTTCGGGCACGCGGCAAGTCTAGCCACGGCGCCGGGGTGCGGATGCCGCGGGGCCGGCCGCGCCGGGGCATCCACTCCGGCACGGCTCGCTGCCAGCCTGCTCGCATGCCGTGCGGAGCGCCCGCACAGTCCGCCCCGCATACAATCGACCGCATGTGTGGAATTGTGGGATACGTCGGCCCTGCCCGGACGATCGACGTGCTGCTCGGCGGCCTCCGCCGCCTCGAGTACCGCGGCTACGACTCGGCCGGCGTCGCGATCATCGACGAGCACGGCGAGCTCGGCACCGCGAAGAAGGCCGGCAAGCTGCAGGCGCTCGTCGACGAGCTCGACGCGCGGCCGGTCAACGAGGGCTACACGGGCATCGGCCACACGCGCTGGGCCACGCACGGCGGCCCCACCGACGTCAATGCGCACCCGCACCTCGGCGACGACGGCAAGCTCGCCCTCATCCACAACGGCATCATCGAGAACTTCCAGGAGCTGCGCGCCGAGCTCGCCGCCGAAGGCGCCGAGTTCCTGAGCGAGACCGACACCGAGGTCGCCGCGGTGCTCCTCGGGCGCGAGGTGCGCCGCACGGGCGAGCTGCTCGCGGCGTTCCGGAGCACGGTTTCACGGCTCGAGGGGGCGTTCACGCTGCTCGCCGTCCACGCCGACGAGCCCGGCCTGGTCGTCGGAGCGCGCCGCAACTCGCCGCTCGTGATCGGGCTCGGCGACGGCGAGAACTTCCTCGGCAGCGACGTCGCCGCCTTCGTGGAGTACACGAAGCGCGCCGTCGCCATCGGGCAGGACGAGATCGTCGCGATCCGCGCCGACTCCGTCACGGTGACGGATTTCGCCGGCGCCCCGGTCGAGGTCGCTCCCTTCGAGGTGCAGTGGGATGCCTCGGCGGCCGAGAAGGGCGGCTGGCCGAGCTTCATGGCCAAGGAGATCGCCGAGCAGCCCGAGGCGGTCGCGAACACGATCCGCGGCCGCGCGCACGACGGTTCGGTCGTCGTGCCCGAGCTCGAGGCGATCGACGACGCGCTGCTCACCGACATCCGCCGCATCGTCATCGTCGCCTGCGGCACGGCCTCGTATGCGGGCATGGTCGGCAAGTACGCGATCGAGCGCTGGACGCGCGTGCCGGTCGAGGTCGCGCTGAGCCACGAGTTCCGCTACGGCGACCCCGTGCTCGGCCCGGATGTGCTCGTGATCTCGGTGAGCCAGTCGGGCGAGACGATGGACACGCTGATGGCCGTGAAGTACGCCCGCGAGATGGGGGCGCGCACGGTGTCGGTGTGCAACACGCAGGGTGCGACGATCCCACGCGAGTCGGATGCGGCGATCTACACGCATGCCGGCCCGGAGGTCGCGGTCGCTTCGACGAAGGCGTTCGTGGCGCAGATCACGGCGCTCTACCTCTTCGGGCTGCACCTGGCGCGCGTGCGGGGCACGCTGTCGACGGGCGGGCAGGCGGAGGCCGTCGCCGAGCTGCAGGCGATCCCGGAGAAGCTGCAGGAGGTGCTCGGCGAGGCCGAGAAGGTGCGCCAGCTCGCGCACTGGATGGCCGACACGCGTTCGGTGCTGTTCCTCGGCCGGAACGTCGGGTACCCGATCGCGCTGGAGGGCGCGCTGAAGCTGAAGGAGCTCGCGTACATCCACGCGGAGGGCTTCGCCGCGGGCGAGCTGAAGCACGGCCCGATCGCCCTCATCGAGCCGGGGCAGCCGGTGTTCGTCGTCGTGCCGAGCCCGCGTGGCGCCGAGAGCCTGCATCCGAAGGTCGTCTCGAACATCCAGGAGATCCGTGCGCGCGGTGCCCGTGTGATCGCGATCGCCGAGGCGGGGGATGCGGCGGTGCTGCCCTTCGCGGACGAGGTGCTGCGGATCCCGCTGGCCGATTCGCTGTTCGAGCCGCTGCTTGCGGTCGTGCCGCTGCAGGTGTTCGCGATGGAGCTCGCGAGCGCGAAGGAGCTCGACGTCGACCAGCCGCGCAACCTCGCGAAGTCGGTCACGGTCGAATAGGGCGGAGCGCAGGATGATCGCGGGCATCGGGGTCGACGTCGTCGACATCGCGCGGTTCGAGCGGCAGCTCGAGCGCACGCCCGCGCTCCTCGAGCGCCTGTTCGCCGAGAGCGAACGGGATCGCAAGGCCCACTCGCTCGCCGGGCGATTCGCGGCGAAAGAGGCCCTCATCAAGGCCCTCGGCGGGCCCGCGTTCGTCCGCTGGCACGACATGCGAGTCGAGCAGGACGGCGACGGCCGGCCCTCCTTCGCCTGCTCCGGGGCGATCGCGGAGCATCTCGCCGAGCGGGGCCTGCGGATCCATGTCACGATGAGCCACGACGCCGGCATCGCGACCGCGTTCGTCGTCGTCGAGGAGGCGTCATGAGCCCGGCCCGCCCCTTCCGCGAAGCCCTCATCGACCTCGATGCGATCGAGGCGAACGTCAGGCACCTCGGCGAACTCGTCGCGCCGGCGGAGACGATGGCCGTCGTCAAGGCGAACGGCTACGGCCACGGCGCGGTGGATGCCGCGCGCGCGGCCCTCGCCGGCGGCGCAGCCAGGCTCGGCGTCGCCGATCTCGCCGAAGCCGTGGCGCTCCGCGAGGCCGGCATCGACGCCCCGGTGCTCGCCTGGCTGCACGACCCCGACGCCGACTTCGGGCCGGCCGCCCGGCTCGGCATCGAGCTCGGCATCTCCTCGGCCGCCCAGCTCGAGCGGGCCGCCGAGGCGGCGCTCGCGGAAGGCCCCGGCCCCATCGGCGTGCACCTGAAGATCGACACGGGACTCAGCCGCAACGGCATCGCCGCCGGCGACTGGGCCGACGCCGTCGCCCTCGCCGCCCGGCTCGAGCGCGCCGGCGGCATCCGCGTCACGGGCATCTTCAGCCACCTCGCCAACGCCTCGCCCGAGACGGATGCCGCACAGCTGGCCGCGTTCGACCGCGCCGTCGACGAGGCTCGGGCCGCAGGGCTCGCCCCCGAGGTGCGTCACATCGCCGCGAGCGCCGGCGCGATCGGCACCCCGGCCGCCCGCTACGAGCTCGTGCGCTTCGGCATCTCGATCTACGGGCTCCCGCCCTTCGGCGACGGCACGACGAGCGCCGAGCTCGGGCTCGTGCCGGCGATGACCCTGCGCGGCCGGGTCGCGGCCGTGCGCCGCGTCGCCGCCGGAGCGGGCGCCTCCTACGACCACACCTGGCACGCCGAGCGCGACACGACGCTCGCGCTCGTGCCCCTCGGCTACGCCGACGGCATCCCGCGTCACCTCTCGAACCGCGGCGAGGTGCTCATCGGCGGCCGGCGCCGGCGGATCGCCGGCCGGGTGGCGATGGACCAGTTCCTCGTCGATATGGGCGACGACGAGGTCGCCGTCGGCGACGAGGTCGTGCTCTTCGGCGACCCGGCGACGGGCGCCCCCTCGGCGGAGGACTGGGCCGAGGCGGCCGGCACGATCGGCTACGAGATCGTCACGCGGATCGGCTCGCGCGTGCCGCGCACCGCGGTCGGGGGTGCGGCGTGATCGTCGTCCGCGCCGCCGGCACCGAGGAGACCGAGGCGCTCGGCCGGCGGCTGGCCGCCGAGCTCGCCGCCGGCGATCTCCTCGTGCTGAGCGGCCCGCTCGGCGCCGGCAAGACGACCCTGACGCGCGGGATCGGCGAGGGCCTCGGCGTGCGCGGCCCCGTGCAGAGCCCGACCTTCGTGCTCGCGCGCACGCATCCGAGCCTCGTCGGCGGCCCCGCGCTCGTCCACGTCGACGCGTACCGGCTCGCCGACGCGCGCGAGCTCGACGACCTCGACCTCGACTTCGCCCGCTCGGTCGTCGTCGTCGAATGGGGCGCCGGGATGCTCGACGGCGTCGCCGAATCGTGGCTCGACATCGACATCGAACGCCCGACGGGAGCGGATGCCTCGGGTGCGGGTGCGGGTGCGGGTGCGGGTGCGGATGTCGACGCGGCGGGCGACGCGGACGAAGCACCCGAGGAGCCGCGGACGTTCCGCATCACGGGCCACGGGCCGCGCTGGGCGGGCAGCCCCTATGCGTAGGCTTGACGGCATGCTGCTCGCGATCGACACCTCGCTCGGCACGAGCGTCGCCGTCGTCGATCCCGAGCGCGGCGTCCTCGCCGAAACCGGCACCGAAGACACCATGCGGCACGCCGAACTCGTCGGCCCCGCCATCCGCGACGCCCTGGCCGAGGCCGGCGTCTCCGCGGCCGGCATCGGCGCCGTCGCCGCAGGCATGGGCCCCGGCCCGTTCACCGGACTCCGCGTCGGGATCGCCGCCGCCGAAGCGTTCGCGCTCGGCATCGACCGGCCGCTGCTGCCCGTGGTGAGCCACGACGCCGTCGCCTTCCGCTGGTACCTGGAGGGCGGCAGCGGCCCGCTGCGCGTGCTCACCGACGCCCGTCGCCGCGAGTTCGCGTTCAGCCGCTACGACGGGGTGGATGCCGAGGGGCTGCCGATCCGCACCGCCGAACCCGCGCTCGTGGCGCGCGCCGAGCTCGCCGAGGTGCCCGGCACGAGCTTCGAAGCGCACGCCGTGCCCGCCGGGGCGCTCGGCATCCTCGCCCTGCGCGCGCTGGAGGCCGGCCGCGAGCTGCCGCCGGCGCAACCCCTCTACCTGCGCTCGCCCGACGTCACGATCTCGACCGGGAAGCGGGTGAGCCGATGAGCGTGCTCATGCGCATCGCCGCCGCGAGCGACCTCGACGCGATCATGGACCTCGAACAGGCGACCTTCGAGGCCGACGCCTGGTCGCAGGCATCCATGCTCCGCGAGATCGAGGACCCGAACACGCGCTATCTCGTCGCCGTCGACGACCAGCACGGCACGCTCTTCGCCTACGGCGGGGTGCTCGCCCCGCCCGGAGCCCCGCAGGCCGACATCCAGACCATCGCCGTCGCCCCGGCCTCGCGTTCGCGCGGCCTCGGCCGCGGCCTCATGCACCAGCTCATCGCCGAAGCACGCCGCCGCGGCGCCCAGGAGGTCTTCCTCGAGGTGCGCGCCGACAACCCCGTCGCACAGGCCCTCTACGACTCGCTCGGCTTCGAACGCATCTCGGTGCGGAAGCGCTACTACCGCGGCGGCATCGACGCGATCATCATGCGCCTGGAGATCCCCGACCCCGAGACCCGGCCCGCCGGCACCGTCGACCCGGGTGCGCCGCGGCACGTGGGCCCCGTCGGCGGCGACCGCACGGAGCGTCGGCGATGAGCGCGGGCACGCTTGCCGGCGGGGCGGGCGCCGCACCGGCATCCGCACCCCTCGTGCTCGGGATCGAGACCTCGTGCGACGAGACCGGCATCGGCATCGTGCGCGGCGAGACGCTGCTGGCCAACGTCATCGCATCCTCGATGGAGGAGCACGCCCGCTACGGCGGCGTCGTGCCCGAGGTCGCCGCCCGCGCCCACCTCGAAGCGCTCGGCCCCGCCATCCGGCAGGCGCTCGCCGAAGCCGGCGTGACGCTCGGCGAACTCGACGCGATCGCGGTCACGAGCGGCCCCGGCCTCGCCGGCGCCCTCATGGTCGGTATCGGCGCCGCCAAGGCCCTCGCCCTCGCCCTCGATGTGCCCCTCTACGCCGTGAACCACCTCGTCGGGCACGTCGGCGCCGATCTCATCGGCGGCACCCCGCTCGAAACGCCCACCGTCGCGCTGCTCGTCTCGGGCGGGCACACCTCGCTCCTCCTCGTCCGCGACCTCGTCGACGACGTGGAACTGCTCGGCGAGACCATCGACGACGCCGCCGGCGAGGCCTTCGACAAGGTCGCCCGCGTGCTCGGGCTGCCCTACCCCGGCGGCCCCGAGATCGACCGCGTCGCCGTCGGCGGCGACCCCGCGGCGATCCGCTTCCCGCGCGGGCTCAGCCTGCCGAAGGACCTGGAGCGCCACCGCTACGACTTCAGCTTCTCGGGGCTGAAGACCGCCGTCGCCCGCTGGGTCGAGGCCCGGCAGGACGCCGGCGAGCCGGTGCCGCTCGCCGACGTCGCCGCGAGCTTCCGCGAGGCCGTCGTCGACGTGCTCCTCACCAAGGCGCTCGCCGCCTGCCGCGACCTCGGCGTGCCGCGGCTGCTGCTCGGCGGCGGCGTCGTCGCCAACCGCCGGCTGCGCGAGGTCGCCGAGGCGCGCGCCGCCGAAGCCGGCGTCGCCCTGCGCATCCCGCCGCTCTCGCTCTGCACCGACAACGGCGCCATGATCGCCGCCCTCGGGGCGCGCCTCATCACCGCCGGCCGGCCGCCGTCGACGCTCGGCTTCGGGGCCGACTCGACGCTTCCCGTGACCGAGGTGCAGGTCGACCCGGTGTCGCCGGGGGCATAGCCACGGCCCGGCACGGGCGGTAGTCTGGGCGAAGAGGCAGCGGGGTGTGCATGCTGCCCGCGATCGCCCGGCATCACGGGGTGAAGCGAGGGATGCCGAGCTCGCCCGCCACGGCCCGCAGGAGAGAAACGGAAGGTTCATCATGAGCGACCCCAAGAACCCGGAAGGCCTGCCCGACGACGCCGAGCAGGCGGCTGCCGGGGCGGTGCCTCCGGCCGCTTCCGACCCCGACGTGCCCTCGGTGCCCGAGCCTCCGGCCGCGCCCGAGCCGCCCCAGGCTCCGCCTGCGCCGCCCGCACCGCCTGCGCCCGAGCCGCCGCAGTACGCCGCGCCCGCCGCGCCCGAGCCTCCGGCCGCCCCGACGCCGCCGCCGTCGTACGGTGCGCCGGCCGCGCCCTCCCAGTCCTCCAGCCAGCAGGGGTACGGCCAGACGCCGCCCGGGTACGGCGCCGCCGACTACTCCGGGTACTCGCAGGCCCCCGCGCAGAAGTCGCCGGTGCTCAGCATCATCTCGCTGATCGCCGGTATCGTCGGCATCGTCGGCGGCGGGATCGTGCTCATCCCGATCGTCGGCGCGATCTTGCAGCTCTTCATCCCGGCCGCGGCCGTGGTCCTCGGCTTCCTCGGCAAGAAGAAGGAGCCGCAGGCCAAGGGGATGTGGCTCACGGGCATCATCCTCGGCTTCATCGGCATCCTCATCGCTCTGGCCGCGCTGGTCTTCTGGATCGTCGTCATCGGTGTGGCGGCGAACGATCCGAACATGTACCAGTTCGACTACGACTACTGAGTTCCATGACGCAAGACGCCGACCCGGGCGTCCCGCCCGAGGGCGGGGCGCCCGGTCGTGCGCCCGGTGAACGCGGCCGGCGTGCGGCCGGCCCGCCCGACGACGCACCGGGCACGTCGCCAGACCGGTTCCGGGCGGTCCCGGCATCCGCTGCGGAACCCGCCGGCCCGCCGGCCGCACCGACGAGCGATCCACTCGCCCCGTATCGGCCGGCCGGGCCGACCTTCCAGGCCGAACCCGCCGTCCGCGAACTCGAACTGCCCATGGACACCGGGCGGCTCCGACAGCTGCCGACCGGGCAGCTGCTCACCGTCCGCCGTCCCGCCGCCGAGCCGGCCGTGCCGGGCGTGCTCGATGAAGAGGAGCAGCGCCGCGTCTACTCCGGCATCGGCGTCGTGCTCGGCGTCGTCGGAGCGGTCGCGTCGCTCTTCGTCGGCTGGGCGTTGCCCGTCTCGATCATCGCGATCGTCTTCGGCGTGCTCGCGCTGCGCCGCGAGGAGGGCGGGCGGGTGCCCGCCTACGTCGGCATCGCCACCGGCGTCACCGGGGTGCTCTTCTCGCTCATCTGGATCGGCTATTACGCGATCATCCTCGGCGCGCTGCCGACCTGAGCGCGCGGGCGGCATCCGCACCCTGTGGCGCGCGCCCCGGCATCCGCACCCGATCAGTCGATGCGCTCGACGAGGAGGGCGACGTGGCGGCCCGCCTCGCGGGTGAGGACGAGCGTCGCCGAGGCGTCGCCCTCGAGCTTCAGGCGCTTGCGGAGCCCGGCCGGGTCGACGTCGCTGCCGCGCTTCTTGATCTCGAGGGTTCCGATGCCGCGCTCGGCGAGGGCCATGCGGAGCTTGCGCTCCTCGGCGCTCAAGCGCTCGATGACGCGGAAGCCGCGTGCGAACGGCGTCTCGAAGGGGCGGTCGGCGGTGAGGTAGGCGATGCCCTCGCTCAGCATGCGGGCGTCGTGGGCGCGCGCGAGCTCGCCGATGAGGCGGGCGCGGATGACGGCGCCGTCGGGTTCGTAGAGGTAGTCGCCGAGCGGGCCGACCTCGGCGTCCTCGCTATCGGCCGGTGCAGCGAGCTCGTGGCCGGAGCCGCCCTGCACGACGAGCGCCGAACGGCCGATGCCGGGGCGGGCGAGGGGCCCGAACCAGACGCCGAGCTCGACGACCTCGCCGTCCACCGAGATCCACTGCGCCTCGGTGCCGGCGGGGATGAGCTCGCGGTCGGTGCCCGGGCCGAGCTTGACGCCCACCGGCATCCGCTCGCCGAGGCCGAAGGCGAAGTCGAGGGAGGGGCTGTAGTCGGCCGGATCCGCGAGCCGGCGGGTCGTGCCGCCCTCGACGCGGCGCCGGGCCGGGTCGAGCCAGACGCCGCCGATGCCGCCGAGCGGCACGTCCTCGGCGCGTTCGTTCAGCACGCGCACGTGCGGGAACGGGGACAGGTTGTAGCTCGCGACGGCCGCCGTCACCTCGTCGGCGTCGGCCGCGGTGACCTCGAGGTCGATCGCGGCGAAGGCGAGCGCATCGCCGCCGATGCCGCAGCCGAGGTCGGCGATGTGGCGGATGCCGGCGCGCGCGAAGCGGCCGGCGTGCAGCGCGGCGACCGGCAGCCGGGTGGCCTGTTCGAGGCCGGCCTCGGTGAAGAGCATGCGCGAGGCGAACTCGCCGAACTTCGCCCGCGCGCGGGCGCGGAGGCGGGCCTGGCTGAGCACGGCCGCGACGAGGCCGGGGGAGTGGCCCTGCTTGCGGAGAGCGGCGACGGTGCGGACGACATCGTCCTTCTCGTTCCACGGCGGCAGTGAGTCGAGCAGCCGCAGCCCCTCGGGCGAGAGCAGCTCGACGAGTTCGGCGCGATCCACCCGCTCACGCTAGCAGCAGGGGAGAGTTGGCACTCACGTTGCACGAGTGCCAAAGCGCCTCTAGACTCATCTTTAGCACTCTCGGTCTGAGGGTGCTAACCGGTCTTCATCAAGAAAGAGGTCAACCGTGTCGGTTTCCATCAAGCCGCTCGAGGATCGCATCGTCATCAAGCAGATCGAGGCTGAGCAGACGACCGCATCGGGGCTCGTCATCCCCGACACCGCCAAGGAGAAGCCCCAGGAGGGCGAGGTCGTCGCGGTCGGCCCGGGCCGCATCGACGACAACGGCAACCGCGTTCCGCTCGACGTCGCGGTCGGCGACAAGGTGATCTACTCCAAGTACGGCGGAACCGAGGTCAAGTACGCGGGCGAGGAGCTCCTCGTGCTGTCGGCCCGCGACGTGCTCGCGGTCGTCGTCCGCTGACGATCCCTTCCGAGACCGGCTCGTGCGCTTCGGCGCACGGGCCGGTTTTCGCATGCCCGGGGTGGATGCCGCCGCGCGCACGACGGCGGGAATCGGCCGCAGGATGGCAGCCGGGCGCGGCGTGCGGCATGCCCGCACCGGCATAGGCTCAGCAGGTGTCATCCACGAACATCCCGGATTCCGGAGCCGGCGCACCGGCATCCACCGCCGCACTCGACCGCGGCGGCCTGCTCTACGCGGTCGGCGCATACGTGCTCTGGGGCTTCCTGCCCGTCTACTTCATCTCGCTCGCGCCCTCCGGCCCCTTCGAGGTCGTCGCCGCGCGCATCGTCTTCTCGCTCGTCTTCTGCGCGATCCTCATCACCGCCACCCGCAGCTGGCGGCGCCTGGCCGCCCTCTTCTCCGACCGGCGCATCCTCTTCACGATGGGCCTTGCCGGCCTGCTCATCTACATCAACTGGCAGACCTACGTGATCGCGACGCTCAGCGGCCACGTCGTCGAGGCGGCCCTGGGCTACTTCATCAACCCGATCGTGACCGTCTTCCTCGGCGTGCTCGTGCTCCGCGAGCGCCTGAACGTCACGCAGTGGGTCGCCGTGGGCATCTCGCTCGCCGCCGTCGTCGTGCTCGCCGTCGGCTACGGCCAGCCGCCGTGGATCGCCCTCGTGCTCGCGTTCTCGTTCGGCACCTACGGCCTCATCAAGAAGCGCGTGGGGCCGCGAGTGGATGCCGTCTCGGGCCTCACCCTGGAGACCGCCTGGCTCACCCCGCTCGCACTCGTGCAACTCGCCGTCGTCGGTGCGACGACGGGGCTCACCTTCGGCACCGTGAGCGGGTGGCACACCGCGCTGCTCATCGGCTCCGGCATCATCACGGCGGTGCCGTTGCTGCTCTTCGCCGCTGCGAGCCGCCGGCTGCCGCTCATCGCGCTCGGGTTCATCCAGTACTTCGCCCCCGTCATCCAGTTCATCGTCGGCGTGTTCATCCTGCACGAGCCGATGCCGCCGGAGCGGTGGATCGGCTTCGCCCTCGTGTGGCTCGCCCTCATCGTGCTGAGCGCCGATCTCGTGCGCGGGGCCCGCGCCAGGCGGAGATCGGGGCGCTGATCGCCCGTTCGGGGGCCGGGATCCCGCGCCGGACGGGGTGCCAGGTGACGGAGCGGTAACGATTCCGGCCGCGTTACACGCTTGTGACCGGGGTGACTTGTCACCGCCATGCCCGCGGAATACTGTCGAGACCACTGATGCCCGTTCGGGCATCCGGTACCGCACATCCTTCAGTCCCAAGGAGCAACATGAGCGTATTCGCGAAGGCCTCGGCCTCCCGCAAGCGCCGCGGAATCTGGGCGGGCGTGGCCATCACGGCCACGAGCGCCCTGCTGCTTTCCGCGTGCGCATCGGGAGAACAGCCCGCCGAGTCCGAGAGCCAGGGTCCCCGCGAGGACCAGACGCTGAAGATCGGCACCGTGCTGCCGCAGACCGGCGCACTGTCCTTCCTCGGCCCGCCGGAAGAGGCCGGCGTCGGCCTCGCCGTGCAGGACATCAACGAGGCCGACCTCGGCGTCACCGTCGAGGTCGAATGGGGCGACTCGGGCGACCCCGACAACAAGGCCTACGAGACGACCGTGCCGCGACTGCTCAGCGCCGACGTCAACGCGCTCGTCGGTGCCGCCGCATCCGGCGTCACGAAGCTCTTCCTCGACCAGGCGGTCGGCGCCGGCGTGCTCACCTTCTCGCCGGCCAACACCTCGCCCGACTTCACCGACTGGGACGACGACAACCTCTACTGGCGTACGGCTCCGTCCGACCTGCTCCAGGGCGAGGTGCTCGGCAACCAGATCGCCGAAGACGGCGTGTCGAACCTCGGCATCATCTACCTGAACGACGCCTACGGCACCGGTCTCGCGAAGTCGCTCACCGAGAACTTCGAGGGCACCGGCGGCACCGTCGTCGCCTCCGAGTCGTACAACGCCGGCGACACCTCCTTCGACGCCCAGGCGTCGACGGTGCTCGCGGCCAAGCCCGACGCGGTCGCCGTCATCGGCTTCGAGGAGACCTCGACGATCGTCCCGACCTTCGTGTCCGCCGGCTTCGACGGCTCGAAGTTCTACTTCGTCGACGGCAACCTCAAGCAGTGGGGCGGCGACATGCCCGTCTCGATCGCCGGCTCGAAGGGCACCACGCCCGGTCCGAAGCTCTCCGACGACTTCCAGCAGCGCCTGAAGGACTACTGGAAGGCCGAGAACGGCTCCGAGCTCGAGGACTTCACCTACGCGGCCGAGGCGTACGACGCCGTCGTCCTCCTCGCCCTCGCCGCCCTCGCGGCGAACTCGACCGAGGGCGCCGACCTCGCCGCGCAGCTGCAGGAGGTCTCCGGCGGCTCGGGCGACGGTGAGAAGGTCGACAACTTCGCCGACGCCGCCAAGCTCATCCTCGACGGCAAGAAGGTCGACTACGACGGCTACTCGGGCCCGATCACGTTCGACGAGAACGGCGACCCGACCGAGGCGGCCATCGGCGTCTACGAGTTCGGCGACGACAACCTGCACACGCGCATCAACGACTGACGCGCACCACAGCAGTGGAACGGGCTCCGGCTTCGGCCGGGGCCCGTTTCGCGCGCCCGGGGGTGTGTCGCGAAAGCAGGCCGAATCGACCGTGCGTGCGCGAAGGCAGGCCGAATCGGCACCGGCCGGGGTGCGGCGGCCTGCTTTCGGTGCGGGCGCAGTGCGGTGAGTGGATGCCGCGGGGCAGCGAAACGGGGGTGGATGCCCTGCGGCATCCACCCCCGTCGTCGTCGTGTTCAGTCCTGGCCGAGCGTTCCGAGGTAGAGGCCGATGACCTTCGGGTCGTTCAGGAGCTCGCGACCGGTGCCCTGGTAGGCGTCGTGGCCCTGGTCGAGCACGTAGCCGCGGTCGCAGATCTGCAGGCAGCGGCGCGCGTTCTGCTCGACCATGATCGTCGTCACCCCGGCCTTGTTGATGTCGGAGACGCGGATGAAGGCGTCGTCCTGCCGCACGGGCGAGAGGCCGGCGCTCGGTTCGTCGAGCAGCAGCACCGCCGGATCCATCATGAGCGCACGGCTCATCGCGACCATCTGACGCTCGCCGCCCGAGAGGGAGCCGGCGCGCTGCTTCAGGCGCTTGCCGAGCTCGGCGAAGATGCCCGTGACGAACTCGAGGCGCTCGGCGTACGCCCTGGGCTTCTGGTAGAGGCCCATCTGCAGGTTCTCCTCGATGGTGAGCGAGGGGAACACGTTGTTCGTCTGCGGCACGAAGCCGATGCCGCGGGCGACGAGGCGGTCGGACTTCAGGCCGACGACCGATTCGCCGTTGACCCGGATGTCGCCGCCGCGCACCTTCACCATGCCGAAGATCGCCTTCAGCAGGGTCGACTTGCCGGCGCCGTTCGGGCCGATGATGCCGATCAGCTCGCCCTTGGCGGCGGTCAGGTTCGTGCCGGTGAGGATGTTCACGCCCGGCAGGTAGCCGGCGGTGAGGTCCTCGACCTGCACGACCGGTTCGGCGGTCGCCGTGCCGGCGGCGGGCCCGGTCTGCGGCTCGGGGGTGGATGCCGTCTCGCTCACTTGTTCTCCTCCTCGGCCTCTTCGATGGAGGCCTCCACGGCCTCCTCGATTTCTTCGAGCAGTTCCTCGCCGGCCTCGCCGAGCTCGCCGGAGATGCGGCCGGTCACGACGCCGAGGTCGACGTCCTGATGGCTGCCGAGGTACGCGTCGATGACGGCCTGGTCCTGCATGACCGTCTCGGGCGGGCCCTCGGCGACGATGCGGCCCTCGGCCATGACGACGACCCAGTCGGCGATGTGGCGGACCATGTGCATGTCGTGCTCGACGAAGAGCACCGTCATGCCCTCGTCCTTGAGCTCGAGGATGTGGTCGAGCAGGGACTGCGTGAGCGCCGGGTTCACACCCGCCATGGGCTCGTCGAGCATGACGAGCTCGGGGCGGCCCATGAGGGCTCGGGCCATCTCGAGGAGCTTCCGCTGCCCGCCCGAGAGGCTCGCGGCGTAGTCGGCGGCCTTCGCGTCGAGCTTGAAGCGGGCGAGCAGCTCGTGCGCGCGGGCCTCGATCTCGCGGTCCTGCGTGCGCCACAACGCGGGGATGACGCTCGCCCACAGGTGCTCGCCGCGCTGCTTCGTCGCGCCGAGTTTCATGTTCTCGAGCACGGTGAGGAGCGAGAGCGCCTTGGTGAGCTGGAAGGTGCGCACCATGCCCATGCGGGCGACGCGGTAGGCGGGAACCCCGGCCAGCGAGGTGCCGTTGAAACTCCACGAGCCGGTGTTCGGCCGGTCGAAGCCGCACAGCAGGTTGAACAGGGTCGTCTTGCCGGCGCCGTTCGGCCCGATGAGGGCGGTGATCGCCCCGCGCGGGATCTCGAGGTGCTCGACGTCGACGGCGGTCAGGCCGCCGAAGTGCCGGGCGACGTGGTCGGCCACGATGATGGGGTCGACCTTCTTGCATCCGGGTGCGGCATCGCCGGTGTGCAGGCCCGTGCTCTTGGCACGGGGCACCGAGCTGCCGGTGGCGTTACTTGACAAAGGTCAGCTCCCTCTTGTTTCCGAGAATGCCCTGCGGCCGGAAGGCGACGAGCAGCATGAGCGCGACGCCGACGAGGATGAAGCGCAGCGTGCCCGCCTGGATCGGCGTCATCGGCAGCCAGCCGACGGCCGCCATCGCCGGCAGCACGTTGTCGAGGAACGCCATGATCACCCAGAAGATGAGCGCGCCGAGCGCCGGACCGAAGACGGTCGCGGCGCCGCCGAGCAGCAGGATCGTCCAGATGAAGAACGTCAGCGAGGTCGTGTACGTCGCCGGCACCACCGCGGACGGCAGGGCGAAGACGACGCCGCCGAGGGCGCCCATGATGCCGCCGATGATGAGGGCCTGCATCTTGAACGAGAAGACGTTCTTGCCGAGGGCGCGCACGGCGTCCTCATCCTCGCGGATGCCCTTCAGCACCCGGCCCCAGGGGCTGCGCATGAGCAGCCAGACGGCGAGCACCGCGATCGCGAGCAGGATGACGCCGAAGACGCGCACCCACAGCTCGTTCTGGTTGTACGTCCACGGCCCGAACCCGTAGGTGCCCTCGGGGAACGGGTTCGCGTCGCGGAAGCCCTGGTGGTACCCGGAGAGGCCGTCGGCGGAGTTCGTGTACTCGTCGAAGACCTGCGTCGTGAAGAGCAGGCGCACGATCTCGGCGGCCGCGATCGTCACGATCGCGAGATAGTCGGCCCGCAGCCTGAGCGTCGGGATGCCGAGGATGAGCGCGAACACGACGGCGCCGAGGATGGAGACGAACATCGCCGCCCACCAGGGCAGCCCGAAGGTCAGGATCGAGATCGCGTAGCCGTAGGCGCCGATGGCCATGAAGCCGGCCATGCCGAAGTTCAGCAGGCCCGCATAGCCGAAGTGCACGGCCAGGCCGGTCGCGGCGAGCGCGTAGGCGATCGTGGTCGGGCTGAACAGCCAGCCCGCGGTGCTGTTGAAGATTTGGCCCCAGTCCATGACGCCCTCCTAACCCAGTCGCTCTCGGCGGCCGAGGATGCCCTGCGGCCGGAACATGAGGATGACGATGAGCACGACGAGCGCGCCCACGTATTTGATGTCCGGCGGCAGCCAGAGCGTCGAGATCTCCACGAGCAGGCCGACGATGATCGCGCCGACGAGGGCGCCGAACGCGGTGCCGAGGCCGCCGAGGATGACCGCGGCGAAGATCAGCAGCAGGATGTGCATGCCCATGTCCCACTTCACGCCGGGGCGGAAGTAGGCCCAGAGGATGCCGGCGAGACCGGCGAGCACGGCGGCGAGGATCCACACGATGCGGATCACGCGATCCACGTCGATGCCGCTGGCGGCGGCCAGGGCCGGGTTGTCGCTGATCGCGCGGGTCGCCTTGCCGATGCGGGTGCGGGTCAGCCAGATCGCGACGGCGATGAGGACGACGATCGAGGTGCCCATCGAGACCATGTCGATGACGGAGAGCTTGATGGGCCCGAAGAGCTCGATCTTCGCCGCTCCGGCGCCCGGCAGCTGGTAGGTCTTGCCGCCGATGAAGAACTGGAACACGTATCGCAGCGCGAGCGAGAGACCGATGCTGACGATCATCAGCGGGATGAGCCCCAGGCCCTTGCGCCGCAGGGGGCGCCAGAGCCCGGCATCCATCGCCCAGCCGAAGACGCCCGAGAGGATCAGCGCCACGAGGATCGCGAGCCACAGCGGCAGGTTCAGGATGACCCCGAACACGAGCGCCATGATCGCCCCGAAGGTGACCATCTCGGCATGGGCGAAGTTCGTCAGGCCCGTGGTGCCGAAGATGAGGGAGACGCCGATCGCGGCCAGCGCGAGCAGCAGACCGAAGTTCAGCCCGTTGAAGATGCGTTCGACGAACTGGTCGGCGAAACTCGTCGTCTCGCGCACGCCCTCGCCGAGGAACAGGTTCACGACCTTCGTCTGCGTGAGGCCGAACTCCACCTCCTGCGAGGCCGAGTCGCCCTCGACGATGATGCCCTTCGGCAGCGTCGATTCGTCGACCGTGAGCGTGTACTTCGCCTTCTCGGGCACGCCGATCTTCCAGCGGCCCTCGACGTCGGTGTCGACGGTCTCCTTGAAACCGCCGCCGTCGATCGTGATGGCGACGCCCTCCAGCGGTTTGTCGTCGAGTTTGACGATTCCGCTGAAGTGATAGTCGTACTCCTCGGATCCCGAGGCCGTACTCCCATCGTCCGCCACCGCAGGGGACGCTGCGATGCCGGACAGAGTGAGTGCGGCCAAGAGTGCTCCGAGGAGGATGAGCCACCTGGCGGGGGATCGCCTGGTGACGGCTTGCGTGGGTTCCACTGCACCTCCAAGGGGAAGCCGAACGGCCCGCGGGACATTCGGGTTCCGTAACTTCCCTATCGACTTCGGCGTCGACAGTACGTGCCGATTATGTCCCATGTGTTTCGCGCGTGCACATCGACGGCCGATACCGTTACGCATCCGTCGCCGGAGCCCGATCCCGAGCGAAGCCCGTGAGGAGGGGCCGCGCGGGAATGCCCCGGCCGCACGGTCGTTTAACATTGATGAACGCGGCCTGCGCCGGGCCGCGCGACGCGTGTCGACGAGAGGATCACATGGACCAGGCAGACCCCTTCGGGCTCATCGGACTCACCTACGACGACGTGCTCCTGCTGCCCGGTCATACCGACGTCATCCCGAGCGAAGCCGACACGACCTCGCGCCTCACGCGCAACATCTCCGTCGCCACCCCGCTGCTGTCGGCGGCGATGGACACCGTCACCGAGACCCGCATGGCCGTGGCGATGGCGCGCCAGGGCGGCATCGGCATCCTGCACCGCAACCTCTCGATCGCCGACCAGGCCGACATGGTGGATCGCGTCAAGCGCAGCGAGTCGGGCATGATCACGAACCCCGTCACGATCGGCCCCGACGCGAGCGTCGCCGACGTCGACCGCCTGTGCGGCACCTACCGGGTCAGCGGCCTGCCGGTGGTGGACGAGGAGGGCATCCTCGTCGGCATCATCACCAACCGCGACATGCGCTTCGTCTCCGACTTCGAGAAGGCCTCCACGAAGGTCTCCGCGGTCATGACGAAGACCCCGCTCATCACGGGCCGCGTCGGCATGAATCCCGACGAGGCGCTCGCGATCTTCGCCGAGCGCAAGATCGAGAAGCTGCCGCTCGTCGACGACGCCGGGCGCCTGACCGGCCTCATCACCGTCAAGGACTTCGACAAGTCGGAGCAGTACCCGAACGCCACGAAGGATGCCGAGGGGCGCCTGCGGGTCGGCGCGGCGATGGGCTTCTTCGGCGACGCCTGGGAGCGGGCCGAGGCGCTCCGCGACGCCGGCGTCGACGTGCTCGTCGTCGACACCGCCAACGGAGAGTCGGCCGGCGTGCTCGACATCATCCGCCGGCTGAAGGCCGACGCCTCGTTCGCCGGCATCGACATCATCGGCGGTAACGTCGCCACCTACGAGGGCGCCAAGGCGCTCGTGGATGCGGGTGCGGATGCCGTGAAGGTCGGGGTTGGCCCCGGGTCCATCTGCACCACCCGCGTCGTCGCGGGTGTCGGCGTGCCGCAGATCACCGCCGTGTACGAGGCGTCGAAGGCGACGAAGCCGGCCGGGGTGCCGCTCATCGCCGACGGCGGCCTGCAGTACTCGGGCGACATCGCCAAGGCCCTCGTCGCCGGCGCCGACACGGTCATGCTGGGCTCCCTGCTCGCCGGCACCGCCGAGAGCCCCGGCGAGCTCGTCTTCCAGAACGGCAAGCAGTTCAAGACGTACCGCGGCATGGGCTCGCTCGGCGCCCTGCAGACGCGCGGCAAGAAGACCTCGTACTCCCGCGACCGCTACTTCCAGGCGGACGTGCCGAGCGACGACAAGCTCATCCCCGAGGGCATCGAGGGGCAGGTGGCCTACCGCGGTCCGCTCTCGGCCGTCGCCTATCAGCTCATCGGCGGGCTGCGGCAGTCGATGTTCTACGTCGGCGCCCGCACCGTGCCGGAGCTGAAGCAGAACGGCCGCTTCGTGCGGATCACGCCCGCCGGCCTGAAGGAGTCGCACCCCCACGACGTGCAGTTCGTCGTGGAGGCGCCGAACTACACCAGATGATCCCTACCCCTGCGCATCCGCGAGGCGCGTGATCGCCTCGCCGAGCACCTCGGGGGAGCAGGCGAAGTTCAGGCGTACGAAGCCCTTCCCGGCGGTGCCGAACGAGGGGCCGTTGCCGAGGGCGACGCGGGCGTGCTCGAGGGCGTATGCGGCGGGGTCGTCGCCCCAGCCGAGCGCGGAGAGGTCGAGCCAGGCCAGGTAGCCCGCCTCGGGCATCCGGTACCTGACGCCAGGCAGCTCTTCGGCGAGGAGGTCGGCGAGCAGGCGCCGGTTGTCGTCGAGGCTGCCGAGCACGCCGTCGAGCCACGGGCCGCCCTCCCGGAAGGCGGCGGTGCCGGCGATCACGCCGAACTGGCTCGCGCGCCAGAACACCTCGTACGGCATCGCGGCGACGAGGGCGTCGACGCGTTCGGACGCCGAGACCATGAGGGCGCATTTCAGGCCGGCGACGTTGAAGGCCTTGCTCGCGGAGGTGACGGCGATGCCGTGCTCGCGGGCGGCGTCGGAGACGGCGAGGAACGGCGTGTACGGCGTCGCCGGCTGGGAGAGCGGGCCGTGGACCTCGTCGGAGACGATGAGCGCGCCGTGGCGGGCGGCGATGTCGGCGAGGGCGGCGAGCTCCTCGCGCGGCCAGACGCGGCCGATCGGGTTGTGCGGGTTGCACAGCAGCATCGCGCGGGCGCCGGCGGCGAAGGCGGCGTCGATGCCGTCGAGGTCGAGCGACCAGCCCTCGTGGATGCCGCCGGCCAGCGGCACCTCGATGACCTCGCAGCCGGCCTCGGGCGGCAGGTCGAAGAACGGCGGGTAGATGGGCGGGGCGACGACGACGCGGTCGCCGGGCTCGGTCGCCTGCCGCAGGATCTCGACGATCGCCATGCTGACGTCGGCGGTCATGGTGACGCGGGCCGGATCCACCTGCCAGCCGAGCCGGCGGTCTGCGAACCCGGCGAATGCCGCGGCGATGCCGGCGGGGCCGGGCACGTATCCCGTGTCGGATCGGTCGACGGCGGCGTGCAGGGCACGGGCGACGGGTTCGGCGAGCGGGTAGTCCATTTCGGCGACCGGCAGCGGCAGCACGTCGGCGGGCACGTCGTGCCACTTCTCGCTCGTGCGGGAGCGGAGGCGGTCGAGGGGTTCGGCTTCAACACGGTTCACGGGGCTCACCCCTCCAGCATGCGCCTTCGCGGGGGTGATCGGAACCTACGTCACCAGACGACGCCGCCGCCGACCGAGATGCCGCCCCAGGTGAGGGCGATGAAGATCGCCGCGAACACGACGGACGCGATCGGGCGGGAGCACGTCGAGAACGCCCGCCCGATCGCCGCGTCGGAGCCGTCAGCGCTTGCCGACGAGCGCGCGGCTCACGATGTCGCGCATGATCTCGTTCGAACCGCCGTAGATGCGGTGCACGCGGGCGTCGGCGAAGGCGCGCGCGATCGGGTACTCGAGGATGTAGCCGTAGCCGCCGAAGAGCTGCAGGCAGGCATCCAGCACCTCCCACTCGCGTTCGGTCGTCCAGAACTTGACCTTCGCGGCCTCCTCGGCCGAGAGCTCGCCGTTCGCGTACGCGCGCATGGCCCGGTCGATGTACGCCCACAGCGCGTCGACCGTCGCGGCGACGTCGGCGAGCTGGAAACGCGTGTTCTGGAAGTCGGCGATGCGCGAGCCGAACGCTTCGCGTTCGCGCACGTACGCGAGCGTCCAGTCGAGGGCCGCCTGCGCAGCGGCCACCCCGGCGACGCCGATCGAGAGGCGCTCGAGGGGGAGGTTGCGCATGAGCTGCACGAAACCGTGGCCCTCCTCGCCGCCCAGCAGGTTCTCGTCGGGAACGAAGACGTCGGTGAACGAGAGCTCGGCGGTGTCGTGGCCGTGGAAGCCGATCTTCTCGAGCTTCTTGCCGTGCTCGAAGCCCGGTGCGCCGTCTTCGACGAGGACGATGCTGAACGCATCGGGCCGGTTGCCCTCGCCGGTCTTCACGAACGTCACGACGACATCGGCGGTCGCACCCGACGAGATGAACGTCTTCGCACCGTTCACGAGGTATCCGCCGTCGACCTTCTTCGCCGTCGTGCGGATGCCGCGCAGATCGGAGCCCGCACCGGGCTCGGTCATCGCGAGCGCGCCGACGACCTCGGCCGTCGCCATCCGGGGCAGCCACTTCGCCTGCTGCTCGGGCGTGCCCATGTGCACGAGATAGGGCACGGCGAGGTCATCCTGGATGCCGAACGCACCCGCGAGCGACCCGGCGCCCGCCGCGATGATCTCCTCGTTCACGACGGCGCGGAACCGGTAGTCCTGCAGCATGCCGCCGCCGCCGAACTCCTCGGGCACCGAGAGGCCGAGGATGCCGGCTTCGGCGGCCGCCTTCATGGTGTCGCGGTCGACCTCGCCGTTCGCATCCCAGCGTTCGCGGTCGGCGTTCGTGACATGCCGTTTCACGAAGTCCCGCACCAGATCGCGGAACGCCTCGTGGTCTTCGTCGTAGATGTCGCGCTCCATCGCGTGACCCCTTCTCGTCGTCGAGTCCACCCCGAGCCGAGCGCGTCGGGGCCTGTGCAGCGATCCTAGAGGGGGCGACCGACGCGGGGCCATGCGTGTATCCTGAACGGCTGCCTCGGCGCCGCCTCGCATCGGCCATCCGGCGTGCGACGCGAATCGGAAACGGATCGTCCCATGGGCTTCATCGACGTCAACGGCATCTCGTTCTCGCTGCCGGACGGCCGGCCGCTGCTCTCCGAACTCTCGTTCCGCGTCGGCGAGGGCACCGTCACCGCCCTGATCGGCGCGAACGGCGCCGGGAAGACGACGCTCACCCGCATCGTCCGCGGCGAGCTGCGCCCCGACGAGGGCAGCGTGCAGCTCGACGGCGGGCTCGGCGTCATGGACCAGTTCGTCGGCACCGGTCGCACGGTCGACGGCGTCGACGAGTCGGTCGCCGGGCTGCTCGTCTCGGTCGCGCCGCCGCGCATCCGCACCGCCGCGATCGAGCTCGAGGCGGCCGAGGACGCGCTCATCGAACGCGACGAGACCGACACGCAGATGCGGTACGCGTCCGCGCTCGCCGAATACGCCGAGGCGGGCGGCTACGAGCAGGAGGTCGTCTGGGACCACTGCACGTCGGCCGCGCTCGGCATCCCGTTCGAACGGTCGAAGCGCCGCGCGCTCGCGACCCTCTCCGGCGGCGAGCAGAAGCGGCTCGCCCTCGAGGCGCTGTTGCGCGGACCCGAGCAGGTGCTGCTGCTCGACGAGCCCGACAACTCCCTCGACGTGCCCGGCAAGCGCTGGCTCGAGGCCGAGTTGCGGGCGACGCCGAAAACGGTGCTGCTCGTCTCGCACGACCGCGAACTGCTCGCGAACGCGGCCGACCGCATCGTCACCCTCGAAGCCGGTGCCGCCGGCAGCACGGCGTGGGTGCACGGCGCCGGGTTCGAGGGCTACCACGAGGCGCGCGAGGCCCGCTTCGCACGCCTGGACGAACTGCGGCGCCGGTGGGACGAGCAGCACGCGGCCCTCAAGCGGCTCGTGGCGACCCTCAAGGTGAAGGCGGCCTCGAACGACGACATGGCCTCGCGCTATCGCGCGGCGCAGACGCGCCTGCGCAAGTTCGAGGAGGCGGGGCCGCCCGAGGAACGCCCGCCGTCGCAGGCCGTCTCGATGCGCCTGCGCGGCGCGCGCACCGGCAAGCGCGCGCTCGTGTGCGAGGGGCTCGAGCTCACGGGCCTCATGCGGCCCTTCGACCTCGAGGTCTGGTACGGCGACCGCGTCGCCGTGCTCGGCTCGAACGGCTCGGGCAAGTCGCACTTCCTGCGGCTGCTGGCCGGTGGCGGCACGGAACCGGATCGCACGCTCGGGCACGTCACGAGCGTCGGCGAGGCGCTGCCGCGCGTGCCGCACGGGGGCCGCGCGATGCTCGGCGCCCGCGTCGTGCCGGGCTGGTTCGCGCAGAACCACGAGCATCCCGAGTTCCGGCGGCGAACGCTGCTCGACATCCTGCACCGCGGCGACGCCGAACGCGACGGCATGGCGCGCGAGGCGGCGAGCGCGGCGCTCGACCGCTACGGGCTCGCCGCGGCCGCCGAGCAGCGCTTCGAATCGCTCTCGGGCGGTCAGCAGGCGCGGCTGCAGATCCTGCTGCTGGAGCTCTCGGGGGCGACGATGCTGCTGCTCGACGAGCCGACGGACAACCTCGACCTCGTCTCGGCCGAGGCGCTCGAGGATGCGCTGTCGCGTTTCGACGGCACGGTGCTCGCGGTCACCCACGACCGCTGGTTCGCGCGCGGCTTCGATCGGTTCCTCGTCTTCCGCGAGGACGGCGAGGTCGTCGAGGCGGATGCCCCGGTGTGGGATGAAGGGCGGGTGGCGCGGGCGCGCTGAGCGGTGCTCCGCACCGTCCGGCACCGCCGGATCGGTGTCGGTGGGCGTTCGCTAGGGTTGAGTGGTGAGCCAGGAGATCGAGATCGGCCGCTCCAAGAGCGGTCGGCGCGTGTATGCATTCGACGACGTCGCGATCGTGCCGAGCCGGCGCACGCGCGACCCCGAAGACGTATCGGTGTCGTGGTCGATCGACGCCTACCAGTTCGACATCCCGTTCCTGGCCGCGCCGATGGACTCCGTCGTGTCGCCGCAGACGGCGATCATGATGGGCGAGCTCGGCGGCCTCGGCGTGCTCGACCTCGAAGGCCTCTGGACGCGCTACGAAGACCCGGAGCGGGTGCTCGCCGAGATCCGCTCCCTGCCCGACGAGCAGACGACGGTGCGGATGCAGCAGCTCTACTCCGAACCCGTCAAGCCCGAGCTCGTCACCGAGCGCCTCGCCGAGATCCGCGCCGCCGGGGTCACCGTCGCCGGCGCCCTCTCGCCGCAGCGCACGCAGGAGCTCTACGAGACCGTCGTCGCCGCCGGCGTCGACCTCTTCGTCATCCGCGGCACCACCGTCTCGGCCGAGCACGTCTCCAAGAACCAGGAACCGCTGAACCTCAAGAAGTTCATCTACGAACTCGACGTGCCCGTCATCGTCGGCGGCGCCGCCACCTACACGGCCGCCCTGCACCTCATGCGCACCGGCGCCGCCGGGGTGCTCGTCGGCTTCGGCGGCGGCGCGGCATCCACCACCCGCACCGCCCTCGGCATCCACGCGCCCATGGCCACCGCCGTCGCCGACGTCGCCGGCGCCCGTCGCGACTACCTCGACGAATCGGGCGGACGCTACGTGCACGTCATCGCCGACGGCGGCCTCGGCACCTCCGGCGACATCGTCAAGGCCGTCGCATGCGGGGCGGATGCCGTCATGCTCGGCTCCGTGCTCGCACGCGCCACCGACGCACCCGGCGGCGGTTACCACTGGGGCGCCGAAGCGCACCACCCGAAACTGCCGCGCGGCCGCCGCGTGCAGGTCGGGCAGACCGCCTCGCTCGAAGAAGTGCTCTACGGGCCGGCGCCCACCACCGACGGCACCGCGAACCTCGTCGGCGCACTGAAGCGCTCCATGGCGACCACCGGGTACTCGGACCTCAAGGAGTTCCAGCGCGTCGAAGTCGTCGTCGCACCCTACGGTTCGTAACCGCCCGCTCCTCCTCGCCCGCCCCGGGCCGCCGCGCCGCGGCGGATCGCCCGACGAACGCGCGCGCCGGGGCTGGCCCGCGCCCCGCCGCACGGGTACCGTGAAGAGTGCGGCGGCGGAGCGGGCCGCCAGGGGGAGGCGACATGGCCAAGGACGAATCCGCGCGGGCGAAGCCGGCGGGCAAGACGAGCGGCGCGAAGACCGGAGCGGCGAAGACCGGAGCGGCGAAGCCGGCGGCACGCACGGCCGCTGCGAAGGGCGCGCGATCCACCGCCGCACGCTCCACGAAACTCGGGCCCGCCGAACGGGCAGCCGCCATCCAGCGGCTGAAAGAGAAGGAACTCGACGTCCTCGTCATCGGCGGCGGCGTCGTCGGCACCGGCAGCGCGCTCGACGCCGTCACGCGGGGCCTGTCCACCGGCCTCCTCGAAGCCCGCGACTGGGCATCCGGCACCTCCAGCCGCTCCTCGAAACTCATCCACGGCGGCATCCGCTACCTCGAACAACTCGACTTCCACCTCGTGCGCGAAGCACTCATCGAACGCGGGCTGCTGCTGCAACGCATCGCCCCGCACCTCGTGAAACCCGTCAGATTCCTCTACCCCCTCAAGAAGCACGTCATCGAACGCTTCTACATCGGCAGCGGCATGCTGCTCTACGACGCCTTCAGCTACACCGGCGGCCGCCCGCCCGGCGTGCCCCACCACCGCCACCTCTCTCGGCGGCAGGTGCTGCGCTCGGCACCCTCGATCGCACCGAACGCCCTCGTCGGCGGGCTCACCTACTACGACGCGCAGGTCGACGACGCCCGCTACGTCGCCTCCCTCGCCCGCACCGCCTCCTCGTACGGGGCGCACGTCGCCAGCCGCGTCAACGTCGAAGGGTTCCTGAAGGTCGGCGAACGCGTCGTCGGCGTCAAAGCCCACGACCTCGAAACCGGCGAACGCTTCGAGGTGCGCGCCAAGCAGGTCGTGAACGCCACCGGCGTGTGGACCGACGACACGCAGCGGATGGTGGGGGAGCGCGGCACGTTCCACGTGCGGGCGTCCAAGGGCATCCACCTGCTCGTGCCCCGCGACCGCTTCCAGTCGAACATGGGCCTGCTGCTGCGGACCGAGAAGAGCGTGCTGTTCGTCATCCCATGGGGCCGGCACTGGATCGTCGGCACCACCGACACCGACTGGCACCTCGACAAGGCGCACCCCGCCGCCACCGCCGCCGACATCGACTACGTGCTCGAACACGTCAACTCCGTGCTCAGCGTGCCCCTCACCCGCGAAGACGTCGAGGGCGTCTACGCCGGCCTCCGGCCGCTGCTCGCCGGCGAGAGCGACAACACCTCGCAACTCTCGCGCGAGCACATCGTCGCCCACACGGTGCCCGGGCTCGTCGTCGTCGCAGGCGGCAAATTCACCACCTACCGGATCATGGCCAAGGACGCCGTGGATGCCGCCGCCGACGCCCTCGACGGGCGCATCCCGGCATCCACCACCGCCGATATCGCCCTGCTCGGCGCCGAGGGCTACCAGGCGGCCTGGAACAAGCGCGGCAAGATCGCCCGCGCCTTCGGCGTGCACAAAGTGCGCATCGAACACCTGCTGAACCGGTACGGCACCATGACCGACGAACTGCTCGACCTCATCCGCTCCGACCCCGCGCTCGGCGAAGCGCTGCCGGGCGCCGACGACTACCTCGCCGCCGAAGTCGTCTACGCCGCCACCCACGAGGGCGCGCTGCACCTCGACGACGTGCTCGCACGCCGCACCCGCATCTCGATCGAGGCGTGGGACCGCGGCGTCTCGGCCGCGCCCGTCGCCGCGAAGCTCATGGGCGACGTGCTCGGGTGGGACGCGGCGCGCGTGAAGCTCGAAGTCGAACGCTACCTGGAACGCGTCGCCGCCGAACGCGAATCGCAGCTGCAGCCCGACGACGAATCCGCCGACCGCGTGCGACTGGAGGCGCCCGACATCGTGCAGGTGGACTGAGGGGGCGGGGCACCGGCGGGGGTCTCGATACGGCGCTGCGCGCCTACTCGACCGGCGGTGGCGGGGGTCTCGATACGGCGCTGGCGCGCCTACTCGACCGGCGGTCGAGTAGCGACGAAGGAGCGTATCGAGACCTTCGCACCGGGTCTCGATACGGCGCTGCGCGCCTACTCGAGCGGCGGGGGCGGCGCTGCGCGCCTACTCGACCGGCGTGGGCGGGGGTCTCGATACGGCGCTGCGCGCCTACTCGACCGGCGGGGTCAGGTGGCGAGGAGGAGCCAGACGAGGATGCCGTTGTAGGCGGCGTGGGCGAGGATCGCCGCGCCGAGGCGGCCGGTGAGGACGGTCGCGGTTCCGGCGGCGAGGCCGAGGAACAGCGTCGACGCGAAGGTCACCGCCATCGAGGCCGGGCTTCGGGCGGCGCTGTCGGCCAGGTGCAGCAGGGCGAAGACGAGCGCCGGCACGGCGACCGCGGCGATGGATGCCCGGAGCAGCGGCGCCGGGTGCGCGCCGCCGGGCGCGGCGGCGTCGGCGGGCGCACCGCCGCCGGGCGCGGCGCCGGCCGAGGGGCGCGGCCCGGCATCCACTCGGGGGAAGGTGCGCAGCGTCGCGCGGAGGAGGAGGCCGCGGAAGAAGAGCTCCTCGATGAGGGGGCCGGCGAGCACGGTCGCGAAGAGGAGGCCGAAGAGCACGGCGAAGGCGCCGGGCTGGATGAAGGCGCCGGATCCCGAGGTGCGGCCGTAGGCGGCGAGTTCGATGAGGCTCGTCACGGCGCGGGCGACGAGGCCGAGGCCGAGGCCCCAGAGCACGTCGATCCAGGCGAAGCGGAGACCGAGGTCGCGCACGGGGGAGCGGGTTCCGCGCACCACGGCGACCGTGCAGGCGGCCAGCAGCGGCACCCAGACGGCGAGGTAGGCGCCGGCGAGGGCGAGTTCGCCGGGCATGACGACGGTGCGGGTGAGCCAGGACCATCCACCCCCGAGCACGAGGGCCGCCGCGATACCCGACGCCGCCTCGATGAGCCCCCAACTTCGCGGATACGCGCGGCGGGGTGCGCGCGGGCCGTTCGGCGCGATACCTTGGGGATCGACCACGCTCGACAGCGTAGCCCTCGGGGGGAGGCAGGGGTGGAATTCAGCGCGTACCTGCGGATTCTGCGGAAGAACTGGATCGTGATCCTGGTGCTCGCCGTGCTCGGCGCTGCCGCGGGCCTGACCGTTTCGCTGCTGCAGACCCCCGACTACCGGTCGTCGGCGAAGGTGTTCGTGTCGACCTCTGGCGGCGATACGGTCGCCGATCTGCAGCAGGGCAACACGTTCACGCAGCAGCGGGTGAAGACGTATGCGGATCTCGCGACGACGCCGATCGTGCTGCTGCCGGTCGTCGCCGAGCTGGGCCTCGACATGTCGGCCGAGGAGCTCGCACGCGAGGTGCAGGCGACGGCGCCGCTGGACACGACGCTCATCGAGATCACCGCGACCGATGCCGATCCGGCCGCCGCCGCGGAGATCGCGACGGCCGTCTCCGAGAGCCTCACGAGCGTCGTCGCGTCGATCGAGTCGACCGGGAACGACGAGGTCTCGCCGGTGCGGTTGACGCTCGTGCAGCATGCGGCCGTGCCGCAGCGGCCGGTGAGCCCGAATCTGCCGTTGAACGTCGCCCTCGGCGCCCTGCTGGGGCTCATCGTCGGGGTCGTCGTCGCGCTCGTGCGCGACGCCCTCGACACCCGGGTCCGCGGCGAGCACGACATCGCGCAGATCGCCGACGCACCGGTGATCGGGGGCATCGCCGACGACCCGAGGGCCTCCGAACGCCCGCTGATCGTGCACGACGACCCGCATTCGCAGCGTGCCGAGTCGTTCCGCACGCTGCGGACGAACGTGAGCTTCCTGGAGCCGGGGCGGAGCACGCGCGCCTTCGTCGTGACCTCCTCGATCGAGGCGGAGGGCAAGACGACGACGGCCGCGAACCTCGCGATCGCGTTGGCGGATGCCGGTGCGGATGTGCTCCTCGTCGACGGCGATCTGCGCAAGCCCAAGGTCGCCGGCTACCTCGGCATCGAAGGGGCGGCCGGCCTCACGGACGTGCTCATCGGCCGCGCCGACGTCGACGACGTCGTGCAGCCGTGGGGGCGGGCGGGGTTGTCGGTGCTGCCGGCCGGGCGGGTGCCGCCGAACCCGAGCGAACTGCTCGGCTCGGCGGCGATGGCCGAGCTCGTCGAACGGCTCGGCGAGTCGCACGACGTCGTGCTGTACGACGCGCCGCCGCTGCTGCCGGTGACCGACGGGGCGGTGCTCGCCAGGCTCGTGGGCGGTGCGATCGTCGTGGCCGGCACGGGCCGGGTGCGGAAGGCGCAGTTGAAGGCTGCGCTCGGCGCCCTCGAATCGGTGGGGGCGCCGGTGTCGGGCATCGTGCTGACGATGCTGCCGACGCGCGGGCCCGACGCGTACGGGTATCGCCGGTACGCATACGGCGCCGGGTATGCGTACGGCGTCTCGCCGGAGCTGCGATGAGCGAGGGGGCTGCGCCGGTGCTCGTGGTGTGCACGGGCAACACCTGCCGTTCGCCGATGATGGAGCGTCTGCTCGCACACCGCCTCGCGGAGCAGGGGGTGGATGCCCGGGTGACCAGCGCCGGCACGCACGCCCTGCGCGGGGCGCCGATGACGGAGGATGCGGGGCTGGCCCTCGACGGCCTCGGCGTCGACTGGCAGCCGCACCACGCCGAACAGCTGACGGATGCCGCGATCGAGGGTGCCGGGCTGGTGCTCACGGCGACCCGCGATCACCGGGCGCTCGTCGTGTCGCAGGTGCCGTCGGCGGTCGGCCGCGTGTTCACGATGCGCGAGTTCGCGCGGGTCGCCGGCGCCGTCGAGGCGGGGGCCGGCGGGACCGGCGGGCCGGGTGCGGATGCCGCCCCGAACGCCACCGGGTTCGCGCCGTTCATTGCGGCCGTGGCGCGGGCGCGCGGGCTGCATCCACCGGCGGATCCGGCCGACGACGACCTCGCCGACCCCATCGGCCGCCCGCTCGACGCGTACGAGGCCGCCGCTCGCCTCATCGACGACGCCGCGCGCACGATCGCGGGGCGGCTGGCGGCCGGGCGACCGGCGAGCGCGAGGCATCCCGTCGAACGGGCGGATGCCGGATGATGCCCGCCCGCGTCGCACGCAGCGCCGACCGCGAAGACACGAGCACGTGGTCCGGCCGGTACGCGGTGCGCGTGTCGATCACCGACCTGCTCGTGCTCGTGTGGGTCGTGTTCGGCACGCAGCTGGCCTGGGTGGGCCTCGACGAGTCCGCGCGCGGGTTCAGCGGCAGCCGCGACGACATCGACATCAGCTACTCGGTCGTGTCGCTCGTGATCGTCGCGGCGTGGATGCTGGCGCTGCAGCTGTTCGACACGCGCACCTTCCGGGTGCTCGGCGTCGGTTCGCAGGAGTACCGGGCGGTCGCCGGCGCGACGGTGCGCCTGTTCGGCCTCGTCGCGATCGTCGCGTTCCTCGCGAAGATCGACCTGGCGCGCGGGTACATCCTCATCGCGTTCCCCCTCGGGCTCGCGGTGCTCGTGTTCTCGCGGTGGATGTGGCGCCAGTGGCTCGGCGTGCAGCGCCGCGAGGGCGGCTACACCTCCAGGGTCGTGCTCGTCGGTTCCGCGGAATCGGCGGCGACCATCGGGGGCGAGCTCGCCCGGCATCCCGAAGCCGGATACCGGGTCGTCGCAGCCTGCGTGCCCGATGCGCCGGCCGCGGGCGCCCTGCTGGCCGGCACCGACATCCCGGTCGCCGGGCCCCTCGCCGACGCCCTCGACACCATGCGGAACCTCGACGCCGACACCGTCGTCGTCACGAGCTCCGGCGAACTCAGTCCCGAGCAGGTGCGCCGCCTCAGCTGGAACCTCACCCCCGGCCACGAGCACCTCGTCGTCGCGCCGAGCCTCATGGACATCGGCGGCCCCCGCATCCACACCCGCCCCGTCGCCGGTCTGCCGCTGATCCACGTCGAGATCCCCCGCTTCGAAGGCGGCTCGCGCGCCGCGAAACGCGTCTTCGACCTCATCGTCGCGTTCGCGCTCGCCGTCGTGCTCTCGCCCGTGCTCGCCGGCATCGCCCTCGCCGTGCGGCTCGGCTCGCCCGGGCCGGCCCTGTTCGTGCAGACCCGCGTCGGGCTCGGGGGCGTGCCGTTCCGCATGCTGAAGTTCCGCACGATGGGTGTGGATGCCGAGGCGCGCCTGCCCGAGGCCCGCGGCCTGCCCGCCGACGCCGGCAACGACGTCCTCTTCAAGCGCGCCGCCGACCCCCGCGTCACCCGCCTCGGCCGCGTGCTGCGGCGCTACAGCCTCGACGAACTCCCGCAACTGTTCAACGTGCTCGCCGGGCAGATGTCGCTCGTCGGCCCCCGGCCGCCGCTGCTGGCCGAAATCGACCTGTACGAGGCCGATGTGCACCGGCGTTTTCTCGTGAAACCCGGCATCACCGGGCTCTGGCAGGTCTCGGGGCGATCGACGCTGCCGTGGGACGAAACCGTGCGCCTCGACCTCTCCTACGTCGAGAACTGGTCGCTGACCGGGGATCTCGTGATCCTCTGGCGGACGCTGCGAGCGGTGGTGAGCGGTCGTGGGGCGTACTGAGGGGGAGCCGCTGGGCGGCACGTCGAAGGAGATGACATGAAGCTGTTCGAGATCCGGCCCGCGTTCGTTCGGGCCTACTTCGTGGGCGCAATGCTCTGCACGGTCGGCGGGATCGCGGCTGCCGCCGTGTTCGCCGAACCTGCCTGGGTCGTGCTCGCAGTCCTCATCGTCGGGATCGCGACCCTCGTCATGATCGGCCGGTCGCTCTCGAATCAGATCATGGGGCGGCTTCGACCGGCACTGCTGCGCGACCTCTCATCGTTGCTCAGCCTGCATCGCATGGTCGAACCGCGTGGCGCCGTGCCGCCCGCCGGCGGCTGGGCGGCCGAGCCGGACACGCTCCTCGAACTCGTCTCGAGCACTCAGCGTTCCGGCGAGGCACCGACGATCGTCGAATGCGGGAGCGGGACATCGACGATCTGGGTGGCGCTCGCGCTGAGCGCACGGGGGAACGGTCGGGTCATCGCGCTCGAGCACGATGCTTCGTTCCGCGCGGAGACCCTTGCGTCGCTCGAGCGTCTCGGTGTCGCCTCGTGGGCGGATGTGAGGCACGCTCCGCTTGAGAAACGGCGGATCGGCACCGCCGAGGCCGCCGAATGGTATGACGCATCCACGATCACCGATCTCGACGGCATCGACGTACTGTTCGTCGACGGGCCGCCCAGCGGTGCGACGGGCCGCCGCGGATTCGCATTCGACGAACTCGCGCATCGTGTTCGCCCGGGAGGAGTGGTCATTCTCGATGACACGGCCCGCCCCTTCGAGTCGGCCGACTTGGCGCGCTGGCTCTCGGGGCCGTTCAGGATCGAGCGACGACTGGGCCGATCGACGATGCTGCGCCGCGATCCCGTCAGCGTGCACGGTCCCGGGGTCGCGACCGCGTGACATCGTCGCTCCGCTCTGCGGTCGCGGTCAGGGCTGCTGCGGCGAGCAGGATCGGCCAGTACGCGACGCGTTCGAGCAGGCCGTTGTTCATCGTCCAGGACACGACGGTGACCACCACGGTGGTGAGGCCGAGGAAGCCCGCCGGTGCACGGAGGCTGCATGCGAACATCATGGTCGGCACGCCGAGGAAGACGAGGTAGGCCAGGGCGAGCACGACGCCCCCCGAGGCGAGCAGGATGAGCAGAGCGGACTCTCCGAACCAGACTCCGGGTCCAGAACCGATCAAGGGCGACCCGCTGAAGAATCGCCATCCTTCCTCGAGCGCGGCGAGCCGTGTGGTGTCGCTGCGGATGCTCCCCTCGGACCCGAACCGCGTGTGCTCCAGAAGGAACGGGACGGAAACGACGATGCCTCCCGAGACGACGATGATGAACGGGATGATCAGCACTCCATGCCGTCGGCGCCACAGCAACCAGCAGCCGACGAGCACGAGGGCAACGGCCGTCAGGATCAACCCGGCGCGCGAGCGAGTGCTCGCTTCTCCGACGAGCAGCACGGCGAGGCCGGCGAGTGCCGCTGCTCGACGCATGCCGGTCGAGACGGCCGCGAGCAGTACGCCTGCGGGGATGGCGATGGCGAGGCTGTGGGCGAGCGCGTTCGGATGGCTGGCGAGGCCCGCCTGGCGTTCCGCTCCGGGGGTGAGGCCGAGGGTCTGGTCGAGTTCGAGCGGAGCGTGCCAGACTCCGAGCGCCTGCAGGACGGCGACCGCGGCGCTGGTCACGACGCCGAGATACCACCAGGCCAGGACGTGCCTGGCGCTGCGGAGGCCGCCGGTTGCGGTGGCGAAGACGGCGCAGCAGGCCACCCCCGCCGTGGAGAGGATCGCACGCGCCGTGAACAGACCAGGTGCAACGCCTCGCCCGGGCGTCACCGTCTCCGTCAACGAACCGCCTGCGAGGACGTGGACGATCAGGAGGATGACGCAGACGGCGCTCGGCACCAGCATCCACCACCGCAGCCCCCGAAGCGCTGGCCCGCCGAGCGCGGACCTGATGACGAGCATGACGATAGCGGCACCGAGGAGCAGGTCGCCGACCGGCAAGCCGGACACGCGCACGGCGTTCCACGGCGCGCTGAGCGCTGCACAGCAGACGAGCACGAGGAGGGCCCGAGAGGCGAGGGTGCGGTCGTTCATCCGGTGCGTTCCGCGTGTGTTCGGCGCAGGGATCGCATGGCGCGGTCGGCGACGGCATCCCAATCGCGGTCGGCGAGCAGATTCGAGAGCGCCGCACGAAGGCGTTCGCGGAGGGCGGGGTCGCCCAGCACACGATCGATGGCCACCTCGAGGTGCTCCGGAGAGGCGGGCGGCACGATGACGCCTCCGGCGCCGTGTCCGACGAGCTCGGGGAGCGCGCCGACGTCCGAGACGATGCAGACCAACCCGTTGGCCTGGGCCTCTTGGACGACGAGCCCGTATGGCTCGTAGCGGGCGGGCAGGCAGAACACCCCGGCCGATTCGTAGATCTCGGCGAGGGCGCTGCGGTCGTCGACCCGGCCGATCCAGGTCACCCCCGGCAGAATCGGGTCGGCCGTTTCGGGCCCGACCACCAGGAGTTCGGTGTCCGGGTGTCGGCGTCTGACCCCGGCGAACGCCTCGAGGAGTTCCGGTCCGCCCTTCCGTTCGAAGTCGCGTCCGACGAACAGCACGGTGCGATCCCTGCGCGCGGGATCGCACCGCGACCGACCACCCGATGATGTCGGATTCGTGCCGCCGCCGATTGCGAAGACCCGTTCGGGCGGCACCCCGTACCGTTCCACGACGTTCGCCGCGACATGCGCCCCGGCAGTCCAGACGACGTCCGCGTGCTCGAACATGCGGCGCTCGCGCCCTATGCGCCGCTTGTCCGCGCGTTCTCCGAGGCTCCATGGGGGCCACTCGCGGGCGGCAAGATCGGTCGTGCCGTCGATGAATGCGACATACCGCACCGTGCTGGGCCGGTACGTGTTCCGCACGTGCACGACGAGGTCGACCTGCGGTGAGCGGCTGAGCCGTCGGTCGCGCTGTCGCGAGCGAAGCCGGGTGCCGAGGGCGCCCTTCGTGTAGCGGCGTCGCCACACGTCGCGCGAGGGGTGGAAGGCGGCCGCGATGGCGAAGGCCCACCCCGGGCCCTTCGAAGGCGTGGAGTCCACCACGACGGTCACCTCCAGGTCGTCGCGGCGTTCGAATGCGTCGAGCAAGCCTCGGGCCACCCCGGAGTTCGTGCGGAGGTCACGAGGGTCGCCGTCGGCGACGATCGCGATCCGCAAGAGATCGCCGGCCGCCGGGGCCCGGCGAGGGCGGCCGGCCCGCCGGTTCTTCAGCAGGACGCCGAGGAGTGCGGTGAGCCCGACCGTCTCCGCTGCGATCTCGGCGACCATGGCCCCGAGAGGGCCGAGGAAGGGGGAGAGGAGGAAGAGCAGCGGGACCCCGACGATGCACGACCCGATGGCGGCGACGGTGAGGCCATGTGCCGATCCGATCGCGACCAGGGCGAGCCCGACCCCGCGCGAGGTGCAGATGAGGGCGAGGACGACCCCGGACGCGATCCCGAGCGCCGGTTCCGGGGTCAGCATGCCGGCGAACAGTACGTCGATCGCGATCGGCGAGAGTGCGGCGAAGCACGTGCCAGCGAGAACACCGAGCACGAGGTTCGCTGCGATGACCTCTCGAATGCGCACATCGCGGGTGGCCGGCGTCGCACGTCCGAGCCAGCTCTGCAATCGGCTGGGGATACCGGTGAGGAACGCGGCGGTCATGCGCATCACGCGCTCGTAGGCGGCGAAGACGGGAACGGCGTGCGGTGCGGAGATCGCGGTGATCGTGACCGTGAGCGAGGTGGTGCCGGTGCTGACGAGGCGCCCGAGCAGGATCGTCGCTTGAGCTCGTATGTTCGACGGGACCGCGCGCAGGCTCTCGCTGCTCGGCCACCATCGGTAGCCGAGCAGGATCGGTGCGGCGATCGAATTCGCGATCGCCGCGAGCAGCAAGGCGATCGGATACACGATCAGCGGGCCGCCGAGCGCGATCACCAGAGCTGCGAGCAGAACTCCGACGACCCGTGGGACCGTGTCGACGGCAAGAACGGCGAGGGGCCGATTGAGACCGACGAAGAACCAGCTCGTGCCGAGTGCCGTCATCGCCCCGGCGACGGCGAGGACCACCGCCTCGACGCGGTAGGCCTCCGTGAGCAGTGCGGCTGATACGCCGGCGACCGGTGCGAGGACCGCCACCGAGAGGAGCTTCGTCGCGCGCGAGTCCGAATACAGTCGGGCCCTGGCCGTCGCATCCCCTCCAGCTACCGCTTGCGGTCCGATGACGCTCCAGCCGAGTTCGGCGACGGAACCCGCCGTCATGCCGAGCGAGAGACCGATGGCGATGCTCGCCCAGCCGTCGATGCCGAATGCCGCCGAGATCACCGGGAGCGCGAGCAGGGGAGCGATGGCGGAAAGCGCCGGGATGAGGAGGAAGTATCCCGTGCTCTTCACCCGTCGAACCCAGACCCGGGCGGCAGTTCGGTTCATCGGAGTCCCTCGGGCGATATGGAGGCGAACACCGTGAGCATCGCATCCGTGACGTCTTCGAGCGACGGCGTCGACGGTGAGGGCGTCCGCGGGCCGACCGGCGTCCCCGGTGCCAACGCGAGCGACGCCTCGGCGAACGCCGTCGGATCATCCGGCAGGAAGGCGACATCGGTGGAGCCGAGCAACTCGATCTCGGGTGCGTGCCGGTCGTGGCGGATGGTGTGTACGGGCAGCCCGAGTGCCATCGCATCGACCGCGGCGAGGCCGACGCGTCCCGGCATCCACACGGCCCGGCTGAGAGCGGCCAGCTCGGCGAGGCGCATCCCGCGCGCTTCGCCGACCCGGCTGATGTATCCGTCGCGGATGCCGGGCTCCAGCAGATCCGCCTGCGCACCGAATCCCGCGACGATGAGGTGGAATCCGGACACCTCGCGATGGGCCGCCTCGGCCGCCGCCGCGATGAAGCCGATGCGTTTCGACGCGTCGAGCCCGCCGACGAAGAGCATGATCGGGTCGCCCGGGAACTCGGTGGCGAGTTCGTGCAGACGTGCGGCGGTGATCGCGCGCTGGGCGCGTGTCAAGGCCGCGGTGTCGGTGCTGTTTCCGACGGTCGTCACGCGCCCGGGATCGGCGCCGTCGGCGATCAGGCGTCCTCGCCCGCCCTCGGTGTAGGTCATCACGTGGGCTGCCCGACTCACGAGCCGCTTCCGAAGCCGATCGGCGAGCGCCGACGGGGAGTTCACGTAGTTCCGCCCGTGGCCCCAGAGCACGACGGGGCGCCGGGATACGTTGGCCCACGCGATGAGGTTCGACGCCGACAGCTCCGTGACGAGCAGACCGGTCGGTGCGCCGCCGTCGAAGCGACGCCATTCCACTCGCGTGCCGGGCAGCGGGATCCGCGAGACGTGCAGCTCGCGGAGCCAGGGGCCGTGGCCTGCATCGGCCCGCAGCCCCTGATCGCCGTCCGGCGCGCCCGCGTGCACCTCGAGGCGGCCGCCGACCTCGGACAGGCGGTGTGCGAGGAGATCGAAGAGCGGGACCCGGTAGGCGGGAACGTATGGTTGCGTGATCACGATCGTCCGGCCGCCGAGTCGACGGAGCGAGGCGTGGGCCGAGCCGCTTGCGGGAGGATTCATGCGGGAGCCCCGGAGAGCGTCGCGAGGTAGCTCGCAAGGGTTCGCCTCGCGGCGAGGTCCCATGCGAAATGCTCGCGGGCGTATGCGCGTCCGCGTTCGGCGACCGCGAGCCGAGCCGATTCGTCATTCAGGAGCGGCAGGATGGCTTCCGCGATCGCGGACGACATCGGGTCGATCGTTGCGACGGCTCCGGCCGAAGCCGCAGATGCGGCGAGGCCGACTTCCGACGTGACTGCGACGGCGCACCCTGCGGCCATCGCCTCTGCGGCGGCCACGCCGAAGCTCTCGTCCTCGCTCGGCAGGACGAACACGCTGGAGCGGCCGAGGAGCCGGGCCCGGCCCGCCGCATCCACTGGGCCGATGAACTCGACACGATCCTGGATTCCCAGCCGTGCCGCGAGCCCGGCGAGGTCGACCCGTTGATCACCGCTCACCGTGCCCGCGATGACGAGCCGGGTGGGCGGTGACAATTCGGCGAGCGCACCGAGCAGGAGGTCGACTCGTTTCTTCGCCGCGATCCGCCCGACGAAGCACATGAGCGGTTCCCGCCGCGGGGCGATCGGCAGTTCGAACAGCGACGGGTCGACACCGAGCGGGACGAGGTGCACCGTGCTGTCGGGCAGGGCCTGCAGGATGTCGTCTCGCTCGCGCTCCGACGAGGCGATGACATGTCGGGCCGCACTCAGCGCGGTGCGGTCGACCGTGGCCCGGTACGCGTGCTTGCGCCAAGCATGGCGAGCGAGCTGGTACGCGCCGAGCGAGCCATGCGGTTGCAGGATGACCGGCCGGTTCCGTCGATGCGCGTGCGCGAGGCCCAGGGATCCGTGCACCGTATGCGTTCCGTGCACGTGTACGAGATCGGCTGCTTCGACCTCGGAGCGCAGGATCCGGCTCGAGTTGCGCAGCCGCTCGAGCGGGCTCCGGCCCGAGGACGATGCGAAGACCGCTCCCGGCCAGGCGAGAATGTCTGCGTCGGCGTGCCGGTCGAGGCCGGTGTCGGTCGTCGCGAGGCGCGCATCGATGCCGAGGCGTCGCAGAGCGGGCAGCAGTCCCCGGATCGTCTCCGATGGACCGCCGTCGAGGCGGGCGACGCCGCGGATCACGTGCAGCACCCTCATCCTCCGATGCTCCGTCGCAGCTCGCGGACTTTGAGCCCGATCTGCCAGTAGTAGGTGCTGAGTGCGATCGCGTAGTCGAGGCCCGCACGGCCGTCGAGGAAGCCGAGGCGCACGACGTAGTCGTAGACGAAGAACGCGGCGGGCTTGAAAGGTATTCGATCGAAGATTCGACCTTGCCGAGACCGTGACGAGGCGACCGCCGCCCTCGTACCGGGTCGGATGCGCAGATGGGCTTCCCAGTCCGAGTAGCGGTTGTGTCGCTCGAACCATTTGCCCACCGGGTCGCGGTCATGGTGCGTGAGCCGCCCTGAGACCGACCCGATGGATCCGTCGACGCGTGGTTGATAGTGGCCCTCGACCTCGCCTGCGCCCGTGGCTTCGAGGTCGTCGACGGGGTCGAATCGCGCCCGTCCCCGGCGCAGCAGGCAGCGTTTCACCACTCGATGCCCGTACCGGAGCTCGCGCCCGGCGAACACGTAGCTGAGCCGCACATCGTACGCGTCGTGGACCGGGCCCGACGAGAACTCCCGGCGCAGGGCATCGACCAGTTCGGGGGTGGGCGATTCGTCGGCGTCGAGCATGAGCACCCACTCGTTCCGCGTTTCGACGTTCTCGAGCTGCCACTGCTTCTTCTTCGGGTATCGGCCGTCCCAGTCGAAGTCGACGACGCGAGCACCATGCCGACGGGCGATGTCGGCGGTGCCGTCCTCGCTCAGCGAGTCGACGACGATGACCTCGTCGAAATCGGTCAGCGCGTCCACGCAGTCGCCGATCGAGGCAGCCTCGCTCTTCGTCTGCACGAGCACGGTGATCGGCAGCTTCCCGCTCATCCGCTCGTCCCGGGGAATCGCTCCCGGTCGTCGAGTCCGCCGCCGACGATGCTGCCGGCATCCACCGAGCCGCGTACGACGGTCAGCGGTCGCACCACGGCCGAACGTCCCACCCGCGCCCCGCCGAGCACGACGCAGCGCGCCGTGATCCAGGCGCCGTCCTCGATCACGATCGGCCGGGTCTCGAGCCGCATGTCGCGCCGGGCGGCGTGGCTTCCGGTGGTCAGGAGCGTGTCCTGGGAGATGACGACGTCGTGGCCGATGGTGATGCGATCCTGGTCGTGGAACCAGACCCCCTCGCCGATCCAGCAGTCGTCGCCGATCTCGAGCTTCCACGGAAACCGCACCCGTGTGCGCGGGCGGAACACGACCCTGCGGCCGATCCGCGCCCCGAACGCGCGCAGCACCGCAGCGCGGAGGCGTGAGCTGACCTGCAGCGGGTTCGTGACGAACAGCACCTCGCACAGGCCCCATGCGAGCACGACGGGCAGCGGTCGGTCCCACGACTCGCGGCGGCCCGGCGCTCGAGCGAGCGGCACCACGGGCACCTTCCTGGTGGAAGCCGGCACGCGAGCCCTCCCCTCGACGCGCCCGGCGGCGCGTCCCCCGTCTCCCAGAGTGGCCCATCGGCGACGGTTGCGCCAGGCGGCGCGCGCCCCGGTCGCCGAATCTCGGGCCGCCCCGCGATCGGGATGGAGGCCTGGGGTCAGCGAACGCCATCGAGGACGAAGGTCCAGTTCTTGCAATCGAGTTTCGCCGCCCGATAGTCGGCCCGGGCGAGGTCGCGCAGCAGCTCCCTCGTGCGGCGGAGGCTCTGCGGAACATCCAGCTCGACGCAGATCACGTTCGGGCGGATGCCTGCGGCGAGCAGCGAGTTCAAGACCTCCTCCTCGGCTCCCTCGATGTCGAGCTTCAGAAGGTCGATGTGGTCGTGCTCGAAGCGCTGCATGAGCGTGGTCAACGACTGGCAGTCGGCGTCGAAGTATCGGTCGGATCGGTGGTGATCGGCGAAGAGCGAATGCGACACGTATTCCGTGTTCTGCGGCGCGTAGAACCGTTGCCGCGTGTCGTGACTCCACACCCCGACGTCCGCGAAATGGAAGAGCTCGTGGTCCAGACCCGCCGCGTACCGGATGGCGCGAGGCGTCGGGTCCATCGACCAGACATTGCAGCCGAACCGCTGGGCGAGACCCAGATCGAAGCTCGCGTCCTCTCCGAGGCCGGCCAGGTAGCAGATCGAGCTGTCGTCGATGAGCTGCTCGGGTATCCACCACCCGCCGTAGTCCGTTCCGATTCGGATGAGATCGTCTCGACGGACTCGTGCGGCCGAAGCCCACAAGGACCATTGCGTTGCGCGGCGAGCAGCCCCGCTGGTGATGCGCGACATCATGTCGTCCCCCCATCGAGCCGTCCGGGTGAACCGGAGTCGTCGGTATACACCTTGCGGACAATGACGGGCGCAGTCAAGGACATCGAGCGGTGCACGTCGATTCGCGACCTGCGGTCGATCCGGGCACGGACTACGCTGCCCGTATGGGGGATGGGGATCTTGCTGAACGTTCGTACGGGTGGGTGGCCGATGCGCCTGCGCACTCGTCGAGTTACGTCGCGCCGGCGGTGCTCGCCATGTTGGGGATGCTCGGAGGCGACCGGGTACTCGATATCGGTTCGGGCAAGGGGGTGCTGTGCGAACAGATGGCCGATGCCGGGTGGGCGGCAGTCGGCATCGACGCGGACGCCGGCGGCATCGACATCGCCCGCTCCGCCGTGCCCGGCGCCGCCTTCTACCGCTTCGCCGTCGAAGACGATCCGGCGGATCTCCTCGGGGTCGAGGATCCGTTCGACGTCGTCGTCTCGACGGAGGTCGTCGAGCATCTCTACACCCCGCAACTCCTGCCGCAGTATGCGCGTGCGGTTCTGAAGCCGGGCGGCCGCATCATCCTGACGACGCCGTACCACGGTTGGGCGAAGAACGTCGCGATCGCCGCGAGCGGGGCGTGGGATCGCCACCACGCCGTCCACTGGGACGGCGGACACATCAAGTTCTGGAGCCGGCGAACGCTCGCGGAGCTGCTCGAACGCAACGGCTTCGAGGTCGAATCGTTCGAGGGGGTCGGTCGGCTGCCCTTCCTCTGGAAGAGCATGCTCATGGTCGGGCGGCTCCGCGACGTCGCAGCAGAGCCGGGGACGCCCTCGTGAACCTGACGGTCATCGGCCTGAATTACGCACCCGAGCCCACCGGCATCGCGCCGTATACGACGGCGCTGGCGGAGGCGCTTGCCGCCGACGGGCATGCGGTTCGGGTGATCACGGGGCATCCGCATTATCCGGAGTGGCGGGTCCGCCCGGGGTACGGGCAGCGGGGGCGGGTCGACCGGTTCGGCGGGGTCGAGGTGCAGCGCATCCGCCATGCCCTGCCGCCGACTCGGCACGCCATCGCGCGCGCATGGTCCGAGATCACCTTCGGGGTCGGTGCGGCGACGAGCGGGTGGAGGCGGCCGGATGCGCTCGTGCTCGTGTCGCCGGCGCTGCTGGCGAGCGCGATCGTGCAGGCGCGGGCGCGTGCGGCGGGCATTCCGGTGATCGCGTGGGTGCAGGACCTGTATGCGAGCGGCGTCGCCGAGACGGGTGCGGGCGGCGGGGCGGCGGTGCGGGGCGTCGGGATGCTCGAGGCCCGCTTCCTGCGGCGGGCCGATGCGGTGGCGGTCATCCACGACCGGTTCGCGGATGCCGTGGTCGCGATGCATCGGGTGCCGCGCGAGCGCGTCGCGGTCATCCGCAACTGGGCGCATCTCGCGGAACGGCCGGGGGTGGATGCGGCGGCCGCACGCGCCCGCCTCGGGTGGCCGGCGGGGGAGCGGGTCGTGCTGCACGCCGGCAACATGGGCGCCAAGCAGGGGCTCGAGAACGTCGTCGAGGCGGCCCGGCTGGCGGATGCGGCAGATGCGCCGGTGCGGTTCGTGCTGCTCGGCGACGGGAATCGGCGTGCCGAGCTGGAGCGGGCGGCCCACGGCATCCACCGCCTGGAGTTCCGCGACCCGCTGCCGGACGTCGAGTTCCGTGCTGCGCTCGCCGCCGCCGATGTGCTGCTCGTCAACGAGCTGCCGTCGCTGACGGAATCGGCGGTGCCGTCGAAGCTGACCTCGTATTTCGCGTCGGGCCGGCCGGTGATCGCCGCCGTGTCGCCGGCGGGCACGACGGCCGCCGAGCTGCAGGCGGCCGGCGCGGGGGTGCGGGTGGATGCCGGCAGCCCCGCCGAGCTGCTCGGCGCCGTGCTCGCCCTCGACCCCGAGACCGCCGCCCGGCACGGCGAGGCGGGCCGCGCGTATGCGGCACGCGCCCTCGGGCGGGATGCGGCGCTCGCCGGATTCCGGGAGCTCCTCCAAGCGACCGCACGGCCGCGCCGCCGGGCGATGCCGGTGCCGACCGGCTAGTCTGGCGGCACAGCGCGAAATCCGGGGGGATGGCGCGAAATCCGGGGGGGACGGCGTGGCGAAACGGGCACTCATCACGGGCATCACCGGCCAGGACGGTTCGTACCTCGCCGAGCTGCTGCTCGCGAAGGGGTACGAGGTGCACGGTCTCATCCGCCGCGCCTCCACGTTCAACACGGCCCGCATCGACCATCTCTACGTCGACCCGCACGAGGCCGAGGCGCGCCTGTTCCTGCACTACGGGGACCTGGCCGACGGGGCCCGCCTCGTCACCCTGCTCGCCGAGATCCACCCCGACGAGGTCTACAACCTGGCCGCGCAATCGCATGTGCGGGTCTCCTTCGACGAACCCGAGCACACCGCCGACACCACCGGCACGGGCTCGGTGCGGTTGCTGGAGGCGGTGCGGCTCTCCGGCATCCGCACCCGCTTCTATCAGGCGTCGAGCTCGGAACTGTACGGCATCGTGCCGCCGCCGCAGAACGAGGAGACGCCGTTCCACCCGCGCTCCCCGTACGGGGCGGCGAAGCTGTACGCGTTCTGGATCACCCGCAACTACCGGGAGGCGTACGGGCTGTTCGCCGTCAACGGCATCCTCTTCAACCACGAGTCCCCGCGCCGCGGCGAGACGTTCGTGACGCGCAAGATCACCCGGGCGGCGGCCGCGATCCGCGCCGGCCGGCAGCAGCACCTCTACCTCGGCAACCTCGATGCGGTGCGCGACTGGGGGTATGCGGCCGAGTACGTCGAGGGCATGTGGCGGATGCTGCAGGCCGACGAACCCGACGACTACGTCCTCGCCACGGGGCACGCGCACACCGTCCGCGACTTCCTCGCGACCGCGTTCGAGCATGCCGGCCTCGACTGGCGGGAGCATGTGCGCTTCGACGAGCGCTACCTGCGGCCCGCCGAAGTGCCGGCCCTCGTCGGCGATGCGACGCGGGCGAAGCAGAAGCTCGGGTGGGCGCCGACGGTGCGGGCGCCCGAGCTCGCCCGGCTCATGGTCGACGCCGACACCGAAGCGCTCGCGCACGCCGGCGATGCGTGGATCGACCGGCCGCGCCTGCCCGCGTGGACGGTGCAGCCGTGAGCGACGGAGCCTTCGCCGAACGGACCCTGGACCGCGACGCGGCCTTCTACGTCGCCGGGCACCGGGGCCTGGCCGGCAGCGCCGTGTGGCGCCGGCTCGAACGGGCCGGGTTCACGGGCCTCGTCGGCCGCACGCATCAGGAGCTCGAGCTGCGGGACCGGGATGCCGTGTTCGCGTTCTTCCGCCGTGAGCGCCCCCGCTACGTCGTGCTCGCCGCCGCCCGCGTCGGCGGGATCCTCGCCAACGACACCTACCCGGTCGACTTCCTGAGCGACAATCTGCGCATCCAGGTGAACGTAATGGATGCCGCCCGCGAGGCCGACGTGGAACGCCTGCTGTTCCTCGGCTCGAGCTGCATCTACCCGAAGCTCGCCCCGCAACCCATCACCGAGGACGCCCTGCTCACCGGGCACCTGGAGCCCACGAACGACGCCTACGCGATCGCGAAGATCGCCGGCATCATGCAGGTGCAGGCGGTGCGCCGGCAGGACGGGTTGCGGTGGATCTCGGCCATGCCGACGAACCTGTACGGCCCCGGCGACGATTTCTCGGCGCTCGGCTCGCATGTGCTGCCGGCGCTCATCCGCCGCTACGAGGAGGCGCGGATGACGAACGCCGTCGCCGTCACCAACTGGGGCTCGGGCACGCCGCGGCGCGAGTTCCTGCACGTCGACGACCTCGCCGACGCCTGCCTGTTCCTGCTCGAGCACTATGACGGCGCCGAGCAGGTCAACGTCGGCAGCGGCTCGGAGGTGACGATCGCGCGCCTCGCCGAGATCGTCGCCCGCGCCGTCGGCTACACCGGCGCGACCGAGTGGGACACCACGAAGCCCGACGGCACCCCGCAGAAGCTCCTCGACGTCTCCAAGCTCGCACGCGCCGGCTGGACTTCGCGCATCGGGCTCGAAGACGGCATCGCCGGCACCGTCGCCTGGTACCGGGAGCACGTCGCCCGCGGCGAATCCGTCGCCCGGCACGGGAGCGCCGCGGGGCGGTGAGCGACGCCCCCGCCCCCCGCCCGCGCGCGCATCGGCGTGCGTGGATCTGGTGGAGCGCAGCGGCCCTCGTCCTCCTCCTCGTCCTGGCCGGGGTGTGGATCGCGGTGCGTGCGTTGCTCGCGAAGGGCGAGCTGGAGGCGGCGGTGCCGGTCGCCGAACGCGTGCAGGCGTCCCTCCTCGCCGGTGATGCGGCGGCGGCCTCGGCGGATGCGGCGGATCTCGCCGACCGCACCGCCTCGGCCGCATCGCTCACCGGCGACCCGATCTGGCGGGCCGCCGAAGTGCTGCCGTGGCTCGGACCGAACCTCCGGACGATGCGGGTGCTCGCGGCATCCGTCGACGACGCCGCACGCGACGCCATCCAGCCCCTCGCCGCCGAGGTCGACGCGCTCGGCCCGGCCGTGTTCGCCCCCGAGGGCGGAGCGCTCGACCTGGCGCCCCTCGAAGCGGCGCGCGAACCCGTCGCGGCGGCCGCGGCATCCGTCGCCCACGCCCGCGAAGCGGTCGACGCCGTCGCCGGCCACGACGTCATCGGCCCCCTCGCCGAGGCGCGCGAACGCGTCGCCGGCCTGCTCGGGCAGGCCGACGACGGCCTCGACGCCCTCGACCGGGCGCTCCGGCTCGTGCCCCCGATGCTCGGCGAGGCCGGGCCGCGCAACATCCTCGTGCTCGTGCAGAACCCCGCCGAACTGCGCTCGACGGGCGGCATCCCCGGCTCCCTCCTCGTGATCCGCACCGAGGGCGGCGCCTTCGAACTGGCCGGGCAGGCCTCGGCGAGCGAGGTGGGGCGTTTCGACCCGCCCGTCGGCGAGCTCGACACCGAATCGCGTGCGCTGTGGGGCGAGAACCCGACGCGCTACCTGCACGACGTCGCCTTCCTGCCGGACTTCGCGAAGGGCGCCGCGATCGCCCGCGAGATGTGGGCCGGGCACACGGGCGTCGCCGTCGACAGCGTCGTCGCCGTCGACCCCGTCGTGCTCGCCCTCGTGCTCGAGGCGACCGGGCCCGTCGCGATGCCCGGCGGCGAGGAGCTCACGGCCGACAACGCCGTCCGCGTGCTGCTGCAGGACGTCTACGCCCGCTACCCCGACCCGGCGGCGCAGGATGCGTACTTCGCCGCCGCCGCCCAGGCCGTCGTCGCCCGCCTCGCCGCCGGCGGCGTCGACCCGCAGAAGCTGCTCACGGCGCTCGTGCGGGCCGGCGAGGAGCGCCGCATCTTCGTCTGGAACACCGACCCTGCCGAACAGGACGTCATCGCCGGCACCGGCATCGCCGGCGGGCTGCCCGGCGGGCCGACGGGCGGGGGAACGGGCGGCGACGCATCCACCGCCGCCTTCGGCGTGTACCTCAACGACCTCACCGGCTCGAAGATGGACACCTACCTCCACGTCGAGATCGCCTCGGGCACGCGCGTCTGCCGCGGCGACGGCCTCGCCCGCAGCGAAGTGCAGGTCACCCTCGAGAACACCGCACCCGCCGACGCCGCCACGAGTCTGCCCGAATACGTCACCGGCGGGGGAGCGTTCGGCGTGCCGGCCGGCGAGATATCCACCTCGGTGCACGTCTACGGCGAACCCGGCGCCTACAACCTCGGGGTGCTCGCGGCATCCACCGGGGAGCCCGTCGGCTACCACCCGACCTCGGACGCCGGGTACACGCTCAGCAAGATCGTCGTGCAACTCGCCCCCGGCGAGCGTGCGAGCTACCGATTCGGGTTCCTCGCCGGCGCACCCGGCGTGGTCGAGACCGCGGTGCAGGCCACCCCCACCGGCGGGACGATCGGGCGCGGCACCCTGGCGCTCGCGTGCGACTCACCGTATGGTGAGGAGTGATACAGCTTTTCGGCGTGCCGTGCGGCGCATCGAACACCGGCATGGAGATTCGAGCAGCGAGTCCGGGGGGATCTCGATATGAAGCTCAAGTTCGCAGCGGCGATCGTCGCAGCCGTCGCGCTCGTGTTCGGCGGATCCGCCGCCGCACAGGCCGCGGGCTACGTCGCACAGGGCCCCTCGGTCACGATCGTCGAGGGCGACAGCATCGCCATGACCTTCACGGGGTTCGAGGCGAACACGCCGTCGACGGCCTCCGCACCCGACGAGGTCGCCTTCGCGAGCCTCCGCGCGGCGACGGCCAGCACGCCGACGGACGGATCGGGCTCGGTCACCTACACGGTCACCTCCGACATCCCCGGCACCTACACGATCACCGTGACCGCCGGGCAGCTCGTCGCGACCGGCACGCTCACCGTCATCCCCGTGGATGAATGCGCCGATGCGGCCGACCCCTGCCGGGCTGCGGCAGACGCCGGCTCCGGCGGCCTGCCGGGCACCGGGTACGAACTGCCGCTGCTGTTCCTCTGGATCGGCCTCGGCGCGCTCGCGCTCGGGGGCGCTTTCGTCTTCGTGCTCCGCACCGTGCGCCGGGCCCGCATCGACGGCTGAGCGGGGCGGCTCGTCCATTCCCGAACCTTCCACCCCCTCCGGCCCTCTTCTCCTGCGCAATGCAGGATCGCACCCGTGTCGCACCCGGTTCTGCCGCATGGCGCCCGCGACACGCCGGGCGGCTTCCTGCATTGCGCAGAAACGGCTGAGGGCGGAAGGGTGCGCGCGAGGGTGGATGCCCAGGGCATCCACACCCCGAAGACAGTCGGGATCAGACGAGCGCGGCGAGCAGGTCGTCGGCGAGGTCGTCGATGTGCTCGATGCCGACCGAGAGCCGCACGAGGCCGGCCGGGATCGTCGCCGGTTCGGCCGCCCAGCGCCGCCGCCGCTCGAGCGTCGACTCGACGCCGCCGAGGCTCGTCGCGTGCACCCACAGCCGGGTCGCGGCGACGAACGCGTCGGCCGCCTCGGCACCGCCGCGCACCACGATCGACACGATCGCCCCGAACCCCGGGTAGCGCACCTCGAGCGCCGGGTGCCCGCCGAGGCGTGCGACGAGCTCGCGGGCGTTCGCCTCGGCACGGTCGAGTCGCACGTGCAGGGTGCGCAGGCCCCGCAGCGCGAGGAAGGCGTCGAGCGGCGACGGGATCCCGCCGCGCAGCGTCCGCCGGGCGGCGAGGGCGGCCGCATCCTCCTCGCGTGCGGCGACGACGGCGCCCATCACGAGATCCGAATGCCCTGCGAGGTACTTCGTGACCGAGTGGACGACGAGGTCGGCGCCCGCCTCGATCGGGCGTTGCCTGAGGGGCGTCGCGAAGGTGTTGTCGACGACCACGACGGCGCCGGCCGCATGCGCGTCCGCGGTGATGCGGGGCAGGTCCGCGACCTCGAGGGCCGGGTTCGTGGGCGACTCGATCCACAGCATGGCGGCGCCTGAGACAGCCTCGCGCACGGCATCCGCATCGGCGATATCGACGAACACGACCTCGGCGAGGCCGCGCGCGGCGACGTCCTCCAACTGCCCGATGGTGCCCGTGTACGAGTGGCGCGGGGCGACGATGCGGCCGCCGGCCGGCACGAGGTCGAGCACGGCCGAGATCGCCGCCATGCCCGAGGCGAACGAGACCGCCCGCCCGCCCTCGAGCTCGCCGAGCGCATCCTCGAACGCCGTCCACGATGGGTTGCCGAAGCGCCCGTACTCGAGCTGCCCGCCGCCGACGTAGTTCGACACGAGGTGCACGGGCGTGTTCATCGGCTGGTCGGGCGTGTGCGGGGGGCGCCCGGCGACGACGGCGACGGTTTCGGGGTGTGGCACGGGGATCCTTCGGGTAGATGAGTGGATGCCGGGGCGCGATGCCGCGGCGCCTCGCTCAGGCTACCCCCGCACCTCCTGCGGCGCCGATTCGCGGTTTCGCCCCGTGACCTGCGCGCGCATCGCGAGCGCGGCGATCCCCGCGCCGACCGCTGCACCCGCCGTGTTCGCGAGCACATCCCAGCCGGTGCTGACGCGACCGGGCACCACGAGCTGCACGAGCTCGATCACCACGCTCGTGCCGGCCGCGGCGATCACCGCCGTCCCGGGCCCGACGGGCGTCGCGAGCGGCAGCAGCAACCCGAACGGCACGAACATGACGATGTTCGCCGCGAACTCGATCACCGCGAACGCCGCGGCGGCGTCGAAGCCGAGCGCGGCGATCCCGTCGGCGAGCAGCCCCACGAACCCGGTCACGTGCCGCGCCTGATCGGCCGGCGAACACACCACCCACATGAGCGCCAGCAGGTACGGCGGCAACAGCACGCGCGCAACCCCGCGTCCGAACCTCGTCGCCCCCTCGGTCACCGTTCCAGGCTACGCGCATCCCGCGCCCGCCTCCGTGCCGCGCAGGCCCGCCCCTCGCGCGGCGACCCGCGGTGCGAGACGATGGGAGCATGGCCCGGCCGATCGAGGGGTACGCCGTCATCGGGGACTGCCGCACGGCGGCCCTCGTGGGCGACGACGGCTCGATCGACTGGCTGTGCCTGCCGCGGTTCGATTCCGCGTCGGTGTTCGCTGCGCTCCTCGGCGACGAGGATGCGGGCCGGTGGCGGCTCGCCCCGGCATCCGCCCCCGAGGGCGCGACGTGCACGAGCCGGCGGTATCGCCCCGACACCTTCACCCTCGAGACGCGCTGGGCGACGCCGGGCGGAGAGGTCGTCGTCGTCGACGTGATGCCGCGCACCCCGGGCGAGGAGCGCGGCGACCTCGTGCGGCGCGTCATCGGCGTGCGGGGCAGGGTGCGGATGCGGCAGGAGTACCGGCTGCGTTTCGACTACGGCGGCAGCCTGCCGTGGGTGCGACAGATCGGCACGGCCGAGGCGCCGGCGGTGCTCGCGGTGGCGGGGCCGGATGCCGTCGTCATCCGCGGACCGGCGGTCACGGCGAGCGGTTTCGCCCATCATGGCGAGTTCGAGGTCGCCGCCGGCGAGACCGTCGACCTCGCGCTCACCTGGTTCCCCGGGCATCGCGAGGCGCCGGACCCGCTCGACGTCGGCGCCGCGCTGGACTCCTGCGACGCCTCGTGGCGGGAGTGGGCGGCCGACTGCGCCGAGGCCGGCATCCACGACGCCCACGACGCGGCGGTCCGCCGATCCATCCTCGTGCTGCGGGCCCTCACCGATGAGGAGACGGGCGGCATCGTCGCGGCCGCCACCACGAGCCTGCCCGAGGAGTTCGGCGGGCCCCGCAACTGGGACTACCGCTACGTGTGGTTACGGGATGCCGCGCTCACCCTCGAGACCCTCATGCGCCACGGCTACGCCGGCGAGGCCGCGAAGTGGCGCGCGTGGCTGCTGCGGGCGATCGCCGGCTCGCCCGAGGACGTGCAGATCATGTACGGCGTCGCCGGCGAACGCCGACTGCCCGAGTGGATGCTTCCCCTCGCCGGATACGAGGACTCGCGGCCCGTGCGCATCGGCAATGCGGCATCGGGCCAGTTCCAGGCCGACGTCTTCGGCGAGGTCATGCTCGCCCTCGATGCGGCACGCCACATCGGTCTCGCCGACACGGAGTTCTCGTGGAGCCTGCAACGCGCCCTGCTCGACCACATCGGCGGGCACCTCGACGACCCCGACTCCGGCATCTGGGAGGTGCGCGGCCCCGCCCGGCGCTTCACGCACTCGCGGGCGATGCTGTGGGCCGCGTTCGACCGCGGCGTGTGCGCCGTCGAGAACGACGGCCTCGACGGCCCGGTGGATGCCTGGCGCGCCGCCCGCGCCCGCCTCGCCGACACGATCGAGCGCGACGGCTTCGACGCCGGGCTCGGCTCGTACGTGCAGGTGCCCGGCAGCCCCGAAGTGGATGCCGCCCTGCTGCAATTGCCGCAGATCGGCTACCTCGCCCCCGACGACCCGCGGATGCTCGGAACCGTCGCCCGCATCGAGGCGACGCTGCTCGAGGGCAGCCTGCTCCGGCGGTACCGGACGGGGGAGGGCGTGGTGGCCGACGCGGCGCCCGGTATCCGGCCCGGCGCGCCCGCCGACGCAACGGCCGGGTCGGCCGTTGCGCCCGGCACCCGGCCCGGCGCATCCGCCGACGTATCCGGCGGCGTCGACGGACTGCCCGGGCCCGAGAACCCGTTCCTCGCCTGCTCGTTCTGGCTCGTCGAGCAGTATGCGGGCAGCGGCCGCCTCGCCGATGCGCACGCGCTCATGACGCGCCTGCTCGCGCTGCGCAACGACGTCGGTCTGCTCTCGGAGCAGTACGACCTCGCCCGCGGCCGTCAGGCCGGCAACACGCCGCAGGCGCTCACGCATCTCGCCCTCGTCCGCGCCGCCGACGCGATCGCCGCGGCGACCCGCGCCGCCCGCTGACCGCCCGCCGCCGCGGCCCCGCGCCACGGCATCCACCGCCGCTGCGCCACGGCATCCACCAACCCGCGCTGCGGCACCCACCGCCTGAACGCACCCTCGAACCCTTCGCGGGGTCATATCCCGCCACCGGAATCGTGAATCGAGCGCTTTCGTGGCGGGATTTGACCCCCGGAAGCGAAAGAGTGCGGTGATGCGGGCGCATCCCGGAAGCGAGCGAGTGCGGGGGTGCGGGCGCATCCCGGAAGCGAAAGAGTGCGGGGATGCGGGCGGGGCGCATCCCGGAAGCGAGCGCGCGGGGCGGCGGGGCCCGATGGGCGGACGGGGACCCAGCGATACCTCCTCGCGGGCATGAGAAGAGGGGCCGCGCGATGCGCGACCCCTCTTCTCAGACCGGTCGGGGTGACAGGATTTGAACCTGCGACCTCCTCGTCCCGAACGAGGCGCGCTACCAAGCTGCGCCACACCCCGGTCGGCTCGATGAGCCTCAACAAGGATAGCCGATAATCCGGGCGCTCCCGACCACGGCCGGTGGGCGGCCGCTCAGCGCCCGGTGTCGGCCGAGACGAGGGTGAGCAGCGTCGCCTCGGGCGGGCAGGCGAAGCGGAAGGGCGCCGTGATCGAGGTGCCGAGGCCCGCCGAGACGTTCAGGAACGCCGTGTGCAGGCCGTGGTGCCAGAGGCTCAGCCCCTTCACCTGGGTGCGAGGGATGTCGCAGTTCGTGACGAGCGCGCCGAAACCCGGCACGCACACCTGCCCTCCGTGCGTGTGCCCGGCGAAGATGAGCTGCGCGCCGTGGTTCACGAAGGAGTTCAGCACGCGCCGGTACGGGGCGTGCGTGACGCCGATCGTGAGCGTCGGCCGCGGGGTGACGGGTTCGTCGTCATCCAGCCAGGATTCTTCGCCGAGCGGATCGGCTTCGCGTTCCTCGTCGATGGCGGCGGTGATCAGGTCGAGGCGGTCGAACCCCTTGTGCGGGTCGTCGACGCCGAAGAACTCGAGATGCGTGCCGTTGACGTCGATCGCCGATGCCCGGTTGTCGAGGTCGATCCAGCCGAGCTCCTGCTCGAAGTAGTCGACCATCGCCTCGGTGTCGAGCCGCTTCGCCCGGGAGTGAGCGCGTGAGGGCCCGAGGAAGTAGCCGAAGGGGTTCTTCACCACGGGGCCGAAGTAATCGTTCGAGCCGTTGACGAAGACGCCCGGGATGCCGGCGAAGGCGTCGAAGGCGCGGCGCACGCCCTCGAGCCCGCGCTCATGACCGAGGTTGTCGCCGGTGTCGACGATGAGATCGGGTTCGAGGGCGGCGAGGGCGCTCACCCACTGCTGCTTGTCACGCTGCCACGGCGCCATGTGCAGGTCGGAGACGTGCAGCACCCGGATCGGCTTCGCGCCGGCCGGCAGCACGGGCACCTCGACCTGGCGCAGCGTGTAGCGACGGCGTTCGACGAGCGCCCCCCAGGCGAACGCCGCGGCGCCCGCCGCACCGATCGCCGTGGCGATGCGGGCGGCGGGCGACCGCGGATGTTCGCGACTCAATCGCCGGTGTCCGTCGTGCCGTCGGGGGCCTCGCCGGGCTGCTCGCCGCCGGTCCCGCCGCCGCCGCTGTCGTCGTCACCGTCACCCGGCTGACCTGGCTGCTGCTGCGCGGCCTCCGTCTTGATGGTGACGCGGTCGCCGCGCTTGACGGCGCTGCCGGCATCCGGCGACTGCGAGACGACGGTGCCGTTCGAGGGCCCGTCGATCTTGACCCGGAGGTTGGCGGCTTCGAGAGCCGATTTCGCCTCGGAGCCCGTCATGCCGACGACGTTCGGGACGCTCGCGCCCTGGCCGTTGCTCGTGAAGACGCGGATCGTCGTTCCGCGGCCGGCCTCGCCCGAGGGGTCGGTGCCGGTGGCCTGGCCGCGCGGCAGATCGGAGTCCTGCTGCCCGCCGTCCTCGAAGACGAAGCCCGCCGACTCGATGGCCTTCTTCGCCTCTTCGAGCGAGAGGCCCTTCACGTCGGGCACGGCGACCATGACCTGCTTGAACGCCCAGTTGCCCGGGTCGCTGAAGGCGTTGCCGCCGTACTTCTCATCGGCGAGGGTCATGATCGACTTCCACATCCGGTGACGGGCGGTTTGCACGGGCCCGCTGTCGAAGCTGCTGAGCTCACGCTGATTCACGTCGCCGGTGACGGCGCCGACCCAGACCGCGGTGGCGACCGCTGTGCTCGCGCCGACCATCCACGTGTCCTTCGCATGGTCGGTGGTACCGGTCTTGCCGATGTGTGCGATGCCCGTTCCGGTGTTCGACTCCGATGCGGTGGCGCTGAAGGTCGTTTGCATCGCATACTGCATCGCGTGCGCGACATCGGGGGTCACCGACTGGTTGCACTCCGACTTCGGCGGCGCGATCTCCTCGCCCTTGCTGTCGACGATCTTCTCGATCGCGATCGGTGAGCAGGTCACGCCGTCGTTCGCGATGCCGGCGAAGGCGGCGGCCATCGACAGCGGCGAGACCTCCTGCGTGCCGATGATGTCGGAGGGGCCGAAGACCTGGTCGGGGTTGCTCTTGGGCGTGCCGAGCGGGTTGCCGTCGGCGCGCTTGACTCCGAAGGCCTCGGCGGTCTGCTTGATCTTGCAGAGGTCGGTCATCTGCGCCATGGCGGCGAACGCCGAGTTCACCGAGTACTTCGTCGCGTCGACCGCATTGTTCGCGACGTTCGAGTCGTCGTTCAGCGGGTTCCACGGGTCGCCGCGCCAGGTGCCGTTGCAGCTGTCGGGGAAGGAGGTGAAGGCTCGCCGCGAACCGTTGAACGTCTCGGTGAGCGAGTGCCCCTCGTTCAGCCATTCGGCGAGGGTGAAGACCTTGAACGTCGACCCGGGCTGGAAGCCTCCCGAGCCGCCGTAGGCGTAGTCGGTCGCGTAGTTCACACCCGTGAAGTTCGGGTCTTGCGCCTGCTCATCGGAGTTCGTGTAGTGCTTGTTGACCGACATCGCGAGCACCTTGCCCGTGCCCGGCTGGACCGAGACGGCGACCGAACCCACGTCGAACCGCGGATCGCTCGAGGGCACGTTCTCCGCCATCGCCTGATCTGCACGGGTCTGCAGCTCGAGGTCGAGGGTCGTGTCGATCTGCAGACCGCCGCGCTGCAGCATCCGCAGGCCCTCGTCGACATCCTCGGTCGCAGGGTCGTCGTAGTTGTTGCGGATGACCCACGTCACGTAGTCGCAGAAGAAGGCGGCGCCGCCGGCCGTCGTGCAGCCGGTGCTCGGTTCGCTGATATTCGGCTCGACCGCGGTGGCGAGCGCCTCGTCGGCCTGCTCCTGCGTGATCGTCTTCTCTTTGAGCATCTCACGGATCACGTAGTCGCGACGCTGCTTGTTCGCCGCGTACGGGACGAGCTCGCCGGTCTTCTCGTCGACCGACTCGGCGCCGTTCGCCGGGTCGTCGGGCTGGTCGAGGCGGAACTTCTGCGGGTGGTTCACGATCGCGATGAGGCTCGCGGCCTGGGCGATCGAGACATCCTTCGCGCTCACGCCGAAGTAGTACTGCGCCGCCGATTCGATGCCGTAGACGCGGCCGCCGAAGGCCGCGATGTTCAGGTACCCCTGCAGGATCTCGTCCTTCGAGTACTTCTTCTCGAGGGCGATGGCGTAGCGCATCTCCTTGAGCTTGCGGTCGGCGCTGACCTCGGTCGCGGCGTCGTACGCGGCCTCGACCTCTTCCTGCGTGTTCGCCTTGCTCACGCCGTTGTTGATGAGCACGTTCTTCACGTACTGCTGCGTGATCGACGAGCCGCCCTGCGTGTTGCCCTTCAGCACGGTGTTGACCGCACCTCGGATCGTGCCCTGGATGTCGATGCCGCCATGCTCGTAGAAGCGCGGATCCTCACCGGCGATCGCGGCATCCTTCACGAACTGGCTGATGTCGTCCCACGCGACCTCTTCGCGGTTCTCGACGAAGAACGAGGCGAGAAGCTGCTTCGAGCCGTCGGGCTTCGTCGCGTAGATGTCGGACTTCTCGGCGAGCTTGTCGATCTCGAGGTACCCGGGCAGGTTCTCGAACATGCTGATGCTGCTCGTCGCCGCGATACCGGTGACGGCGATGGCCGGGGTCACGGATGCCGTGACGAGCACTCCGGCGAGCGCGCTCATGCCGACGAAGCCCAGGAGGCCGCCGGCCATACCGCTCATCGATCGTTTGGGGGCAGACATATAGTGGAGCGTAGCGGAGATGGCTGGTAATACGCGCGATGCGGGCGCTGATTCGGCGTCTGCCCAGCCGCCTGGCAGCCCCTCCCATGCTGTTCGCGAACTCGAGACAAGGAAGCCGAATGCCCACCTGGGAGTACGTAACCACGCCGCTGCTGATCCACAACACGGCCGCGATCCTGAACAACTGGGGTTCCGAGGGGTGGGAGCTCGTGCAGATCGTGCAGGGCCCCGAGGGCGGCCTCGTCGCCTACCTGAAGCGCCCCGTCGGCGGCGAGAGCTCCCAGGCCGCGCAGGCGGGTGCGGCCGCCGCGGCCGAGGCCGCGAAGCAGTTCGAGGGCGAGCAGTGAGCGCCGAGGCGCGCCTGGTCGAACTCGGCATCGCCCTGCCCGACGTCGCCGCGCCCGCGGGCGCGTATGTGCCCGCGGTCATCCACGGCGACCTCGTCTACACGGCCGGTCAGCTGCCCTTCGTCGACGGCGCGCTGCCCGCGCAGGGCAAGGTCGGCGACGGCCACGGCCTCGTTCCCGCAGCGGATGCCGCCGAGTACGCCCGCCGGTCGGCGCTGAACGCGCTGGCGGCCGTCAAGAGCGTGCTCGGCTCCCTCGATCGGGTGACGGGCGTCGTCAAGGTCACCGGCTTCGTCGCCTCCGACCCGTCGTTTACCGGCCAGCCCGGCGTCATCAACGGCGCCTCGAACGTGCTCGGCGAGATCTTCGGCGAGGCCGGCCGCCACGCCCGTTCGGCCGTGGGCGTCGCCGTGCTGCCGCTCGACTCGCCCGTCGAGGTCGAGCTCGTCGTCTCGTTCGCGTGAGCCCGGCGCGGCCGAGCGCCGCTCCCGCCTGAGCGCGCCCGACATGAGGATGCCGCGGACGGGAGACCCCGCCCGCGGCATCCACTCGGGGAACACCCCGATGAAGCTCAGCGGACCTGCGAGCTGATGACCTCCATGATCGAGGTGTCGGCCAGCGTCGTCGTGTCGCCGATCTGACGCCCCTCGGCGAGGTCGCGCAGCAGACGCCGCATGATCTTGCCCGAACGCGTCTTCGGCAGTTCCGGCACGATGAACACCTGCCGCGGCCGGGCGATCGCGCCGATCTGCGTCGCGACGTGCTTGCGGAGCTCCTCGCTCGTCGTCGTGAAGTCGGCCGCGAGCACCGCCTGGCTCTCCTTCAGGATGACGAAGGCGACGACGGCCTGGCCGGTCGTCTCGTCGCTGGCGCCGACGACGGCCGCCTCGGCCGTGTACGGGTGGGCGACGAGGGACGACTCGATCTCGGCCGTCGACAGGCGGTGCCCCGACACGTTCATGACGTCGTCGACGCGGCCGAGCAGCCAGATGTCGCCGTCCTCGTCGCGGCGGGCGCCGTCGCCGGCGAAGTACTTGTCGCCGAACTTCTCCCAGTACGTCTCCTTGAAGCGCTCCGGGTCGCCCCAGATGCCGCGCAGCATGCTCGGCCACGGCTCCGTGACGACGAGCAAGCCGCCGCCCTCGCCCTCCACGGGCGTGCCGTTCTCTTCGAGGATGTCGACCGAGATGCCCGGGATCGGCGTCTGCGCGCTGCCCGGCTTCAGATCGGTCACGCCCGGCAGCGCCGAGATCATGATGCCGCCCGTCTCGGTCTGCCACCACGTGTCCACCACGGGGATCGAGCCGCCGCCGATGACGTGCCGGTACCAGATCCACGCCTCGGGGTTGATGGGCTCGCCCACCGACCCGAGCAGGCGCAGCGAACGCAGGTTGAACTGCTGCGGGATCGAACGGCCCTGCTTCATGAAGGAGCGGATCGCGGTCGGCGCGGCGTAGAGGATCGAGACCTTGTACTTCTCGATGATCTCCCACCAGCGCCCGGCGTGCGGGGTGTCGGGCGTGCCCTCGTAGATGACGCTCGTCGCGCCGTTGGCGAGGGGCCCGTAGACGACGTAGGAGTGGCCGGTGATCCAGCCGACGTCGGCGGTCGACCAGTAGACATCCGTCTCGGGGTGCAGGTCGAAGACGTTCTTGTGGGTGAACGCGACCTGCGTGAGGTAACCGCCCGAGGTGTGCAGGATGCCCTTCGGCTTGCCGGTCGTGCCGCTCGTGTACAGGATGAACAGCGGGTGCTCGGCGCCGAAGGCCTTCGCCTCGTGCTCGGGAGATGCGGCATCCCGCGCCTCGTGCCACCAGATGTCGCGATCCGTCCAGGCGATGTCGTTCTCGCCGCGGCGGACGACGAGCACGTGCTCGACCGAGCCGCCGCTCTTGGTGACCGCATCGTCGACGGTGGGCTTCAGCGGGAAGACCTTGCCCTTGCGGTACCCGCCGTCGGCGGTGATGACGAGCTTGGCCTCGGCGTCGTCGATGCGCGAGGCGAGGCTGTCGGAGGAGAAGCCGCCGAAGACGACGGAGTGGATCGCGCCGATGCGCGCGACGGCGAGCATCGAGATCACGGCCTCGGGGATCATCGGCAGGTAGACGGCGACGCGGTCGCCCTCGCCGACGCCGAGGGACTCGAGCACGTTCGCGGCACGCTTGACCTCCTCGGTCAGCTGCGCGTACGTGTAGCTCTTCGAGTCGCCGGGCTCGCCCTCCCAGTGGAAGGCGACGCGGTCGCCGTTGCCGGCCTCGACGTGACGGTCGAGGCAGTTGACGGCGACGTTCAGCTCGCCGTCTTCGAACCACTTGGCGAACGGGGGATTGCTCCAGTCGAGCGTGCGGGTGAACGGCTTCGACCAGGTGAGCAGCTCGCGGGCATGGTCGGCCCAGAAGCCGAGCCGGTCGGCCTTCGCCCGGTCGTAGAGGTCCTCGGAGGCGACCGCTTGAGCGGCGAACTCGGGGCTCGGGCGGAACCGCCTGATCTCCTCGAGGGTGTGATCGATCTCGACAGTCATCGTCGTTGTCGCTCCTTCGCGAATGGGTCTTGCACAGTGGGATTCGCCTGCCCCACCAGCACCCTACCCGCGTTTCGCCGGTGCGCTGCATCCGCCCGTCACGCTCCGACGTGCCGTGTTCAGGGGTGCTCGCAGAGCCGGCTCGGAGCCGTCAGACTGTGAAAACACTGCAGTCTTCTGTATGTCGGCACAAATGAGGACAAAAAGTACTTGCGTATGGAACGGGAATCCGTAAACTGGTCTCCGCCCGAACAACTTCGTTTTTCGAGGCCTGCAGCGCCTTGGATTCCCCCCAATCCACGCGCTGCCGAGGCGGCACCTGTTCCCCCCAATGGGTGCCGCCCCCTTCTTTAATATCGGCGGTTCAGCAGAACGGCAGAGCGCGAGTCCCTCTCCACAACGGCGTGGAGGGGGACTTTCGCGTTGGCGGGTGGATGCGCCGGGTGCGGGTCTCGGGTCTCTGGTCTCTGGGCCGGTGTGGGCCGGTGCGGGCCGGTGCGGGCCGGGCGCGTGGCGGCTGCCCGTTCGTAGGAGTACCGATCTCCCGCTGGAGTGCCGGAAAGTCAGCACTCCCACGGGAGATCGGTACTTCTCGGGGTACCCGGACGCGAGATCGGTACTCCTGTGGGCGGGCGTGCCGCGCGGGCGGGGTGGATGCGGTGGACGGGGCGCGGGTGGATGCGTCGGGTGCGGGTGCGGGTGCGGGTGCGGGTGCCGGTGCGGGTCTCGTGTCTCGGTTTCTGGGCCGGCGCCGGGCCGGGCGCTGCGTGCCGCCGGCTGCGACCGGTCCTCCACAGGGGCGTGCCGTGAACGGGTTCTCCAGAGATCCGCCGGAACGGCCCCGGCGGGCCCGGCGCTCCGCATAGCCTCGCCGGCATGATCGTTCCGTTCGTCGCGACGCCCTCCTGGCTCGCCGAGGGCCGCCCGGCGGCCGTGCCCCGAGTGGATGCCGTCTCGCGCCCCGCCCGGGGCTCCGCCGGCCCGGGTGCCGCTGCGCGCCCGGCGCCCGTCGAACGCGCGGCGGCGTCGGAGGGTGCGGCGGTGTCGGAACGCGCCGCTGGACAGCGCGGGCCGGCGGGCGTGTTCGTCGCCGCGCCATCGGGTGGGGCCTCGGTCGCGCCGTCGGGTGCGAGCGACGGCGCGGCGTCCGGCACCGAGCGCGACGCGGCATCCGTCGACGTGTCGGCGCTCGGCCCGCTCGCCCCGTTCGCCGACGACGAGCGCGTCACCGACCTCTTCGTGAACGGCGAGAGCGGATTGTGGGTCGACCGCGGCGACGGGGTCGTGCCGGCCGCCGGCTGGGAGGCCGACGAGGCCGAGGTGCGCCGGCTCGCCGTCGCCCTCGTCGCCGCCGGCGGCCGCCATATCGACGAGGCGACGCCCGCCGTCGATGTGCGTCTCGGCGCGGGGATCCGCGTGCACGCCGTGCTGCCGCCCGTCTCGCGCTCCGGCACGCTCGTCTCGGTGCGCATCCCGCGGCAGGCCGGGCGCACGGTCGCCGAGCTCGCCGCCGGCGGCATGCTGACCTCCGCCGAACTCGGGCGCCTCCGCGCCGCCGTCGCCGCCCGCGAGAACCTGCTCATCACCGGCGCCGCGGGCACCGGCAAGACGACGCTGCTCGCAGCCCTCCTCGCCGAGGCGCCGCCGCGCGAACGGATCGTCGTCGTCGAAGACGTCGGCGAGCTCGAGATCGCCCACCCCCACGTCATCGGCCTCGAGGCCAGGCAGGCGAACCTCGAGGGCGCAGGCCGCGTCGGGCTCGACGCGCTCGTCCGCGAGGCGCTCCGCATGCGCCCCGACCGGCTCGTCGTCGGCGAATGCCGCGGCCCCGAGCTGCGCGAACTCTTCGGCGCCCTGAACACCGGCCACGACGGCGGGGCGGGAACCCTGCACGCGAACTCCCTCGACGACGTGCCGGCGCGCCTCGAAGCGCTCGGCGCATCCGCCGGCATGGGCCCGACCGCCGTCGCACGGCAGGCGGCCAGCGCCTTCGACCTCGTCGTGCACCTCGAACGCGCGGGCGGTCGCCGCCGCGTGCAGGGCATCGGGCGCCTCGAACTGCGCGGCGAGCGGCTGGAGGTCGCGGCATGATCGCCGGGACGCCCGCACCGCTGCGCGCACGGCTCGCCCCGCGGCTGCGCGCCCGACTCGCCCGCCGCCCCGACGAGATCGCCGAACGCGAACGTCTCGCCCAGCTCGCCGAACGTCTCGCGGTGCTGCTCGGCGCCGGCGTCGCGCCGGCCGCGGCCTGGCGTCATCTCGCCGAACTCGGCGGCACCGATGCCGAGCGCATGCGGCGCGCGGCCGAGCTCGCCGCGCACGGGCATCCGCTCGCCGAACTGATCACCGGTGCGGATGCCGCAGCCCACGGCCCGGCCGAGCCCGGCTGGCGCACCCTCGTCGCCGCCTGGGACGTCGCCGTCGCCGCCGGCGCACCCCTCGGCGACGGGCTGCACGCGCTCGCAGAGGCCCTCCGCGGCGAAGCGGAACTCCGCCGCGAGGTCGCGACCGCGCTCGCCGGGCCGCGCTCGAGCGCCCGGCTCGTCGCGTGGCTGCCCGTCGTCGCCGTCGGCTTCGGCGCCGTGCTCGGCTTCGACACCATCGGCACCCTCACCGGCACCCCGATCGGCGCCGCGAGCGGGGCGGTTGGGGTGCTGCTGCTCTGGGCCGGGGCCGCCTGGAACCGGCGGCTCGCAGCCAGGGCGGCACGCATGCCCGACGCGCCCGGGCTCGAACTCGAGCTCGTGGCGATCGCCATGTCGGGCGGCGCCTCGCTGCCGGCCGCGCGTCGGCTCGTGCGCGAGACGCTCGGCCGGCTCCTGCCCGACGCCGGCGACGGCCGATCCGCCGACGAGGTGCAGGCCCTCGCCGAACGTGCCGGCGCACCCGTCGCCCTCCTCTTGAAAGCCGACGCCGCAAGGCTCCGACGCGACGCGCGCGCCGCCGGCGAACTGCGTGCCGCATCCCTCGGCACCGCGCTCATGATCCCCCTCGGCGTGTGCGTGCTGCCGGCCTTCGGGCTGCTCGGCGTCGCACCGCTGCTCATCTCGGTCGTCACGGGAACCCTCGGATGACCCCCCAGACCTCGTGCCGCCATCGCGCCGGAACCCCCGGCCAGACGAAAGGAACCCACCATGACCCGTGACCGCGCTCTCCGACGACCCTTCGACGCCGCTCCGCGACGGAACGCCCTGCTCGGCCGCCTCGCCGAGGACCGGGGCGCCGCGACCGCCGAATACGTCGTCGCGACCCTCGCCGCCGTCGGCTTCGCCGGGCTGCTCGCCGTCATCCTCGCCGGCGACGAGGTTCGCGGCATCCTCACCGATCTCGTGCGCAATGCGCTCACGGTGGGCTGACGCCGGCGACCGGGGCAGCGTGACGGCGGAGTTCGCCGTCGCGCTGCCCGCGGTGGCGCTCGTGCTCGCCGCATGCCTGGCGGCGGTGCAGCTCGTCACCGCCCAGGTGCGGCTGACCGATGCCGCAGCGGATGCCGCACGCGCGCTCGGCCGGGGCGAGGCCGCCGCATCGGCGGCCGCACTCGTCGAACGGATGGTCGGCGGGGCGGCGCTCGCCGAACGCCGCGAGGGCGAGTTCGTCTGCGCGACCGTCACCGCCGGCGGCGGGGGGCTCTTCGCCGCCGTCGAGCTGCGGGCGGACTCGTGTGCGCTGGCCGGCGGGCTGTGAGGGGGGCCGTGCGGCCGGCGGACGCGCCGGGGCCGGTCGCCGCCGAGGCGGATGCCGGGCCGCCGATCTCCTCCGAGCGCGGCGCGGCCACCGTGCTCGTCGTCGCGATCGTCGCGGCGATCATGACGGTGACGGCGGTCGTGCTCCCCGTGCTCGGGATGCTCGTGCAGAGCGCGCGTGCCGCGAATGCGGCGGACGCGGCGGCGCTGGCCGCCGCCGACGCGGTCGCCGGGGTCGTCGACGCGGTGCCCTGCGAGCTCGCCGCGCGGGCCGCGGCGCTCGGCGGAGCCGAGCTGACCGGCTGCGCCCTCGACGGCCCCGTCGCCGACGTCTCGGTCTCGATCGCGCTCGGGCCCTTCGACACGACCGCGACGGCACGCGCCGGCCCGCCGGGCTGGCCGGGGTGATCCGGTCGCCCGTCGGTCGATCGGTCAGTCGACGCTGGTCTCGATGAAGCGGTACTCGACGGCGCTCGGGCGATCGCCCGAATCCTCGTACTCGAGCCCGGCGCCGCGCGAATAGATATAGCGCTTGCCCGCTCCGGGGATCTCCAGCCGCGGCCGCGGATCACCGGATTCGAGGAAGGCGGTCGAGATCGTGCGGCCCTCCAGCGGGCCGTCGCTGAGCTTCGCCGTGTAGGTGCCGAGTGCAGTGCCCATACCGTCATTCTCGTCCGGTCCGCGACGGATGCAAGGAAGAAGGGACGGCCGTTTCGGAGAGTCGGCTTGAGGGCGCTCCCGGCGGATATGTGTATCGTGTGGCTGACGGAGGGCATCCGTCGCGCCGCACGCGCACCGCTCGGGGGAGCTTCTCGCCGTGCGCAATCCGCCATGACGTGTGAATAAGAGGAGTCTGGTGCCAACACTGGTCATCGTCGAGTCGCCGACCAAGATGAAGTCGATCGCCCAGTACCTGGGCGACGGCTACGAGGTGCTGAGCTCGGTCGGGCACATCCGCGATCTCATCGAGCCGAAGAACCTGCCCGCGGACCTGAAGAAGGGATCCCTCGGCAAGTTCTCGGTCGACGTCGAGAACGGTTTCGAGCCCTACTACGTCGTCTCGGACTCGAAGAAGAAGACGGTCGCCGAGCTGAAGCGTGCGCTGAAGAACGCCGACGAACTCCTCCTCGCCACCGATGAGGACCGCGAGGGCGAAGCGATCGCCTGGCACCTGCTGCAGGAGCTGAAGCCGAAGGTGCCCGTGCGCCGCATGGTCTTCCACGAGATCACGAAAGACGCGATCCAGAAGGCGAAGGACCGGACCCGCGAACTCGATACCGCCCTCGTCGACGCGCAGGAGACCCGACGCATCCTCGACCGCCTCTACGGCTACGAGGTCTCGCCCGTGCTCTGGCGGAAGGTCGGCCCCGGGCTCTCGGCCGGCCGGGTGCAGTCGGCGGCGACGCGCCTCGTCGTCGACCGCGAACGCGAACGGATCGCCTTCGTCACCGCCGCCTACTGGGACCTTTCGGGCCGCTTCGCGCCCGACGCCGACGAGCCCGCCAAGAACGCCTTCGAGGCACGACTCGTCCGCCTCGACGGTCGCCGGGTCGCGACCGGTCGCGACTTCGACGACCGCGGGCGGCTGACGAGCGACGCCGTCGTCCTCGACGGGCCGACCGCGAACGCCCTCGCCGACGCCCTCCGCGACGACACCGTGCCCGCGCGGGTCTCCAAGGTCGAGTCGAAGCCCTACTCGCGCCGCCCGGCCGCCCCGTTCACCACGTCGACCCTGCAGCAGGAGGCCGCCCGCAAGCTCCGCCTCTCGGCGCGCGACACGATGCGCGTCGCGCAGTCGCTCTACGAGAACGGCTACATCACCTATATGCGCACCGACTCGACCTCGCTCTCGCAGCAGGCGATCACGGCCGCGCGCACCCAGGCGACCACGCTCTACGGCGCCGACTCCATCCCCGACAAGCCCCGCAGCTACGCCTCCAAGTCGAAGAACGCGCAGGAGGCGCACGAGGCGATCCGCCCCTCGGGGGAGGTGTTCCGCCTGCCCTCCGAAGTGCAGTCGGCACTCCGCGGCAGCGAATTCAAGCTCTACGACCTCATCTGGAAGCGCACCGTCGCCTCGCAGATGGCCGACGCCAAGGGGCAGACGGCGACCATGACCATCGAGGTCGGGCCGACGGCGGATGCCGCGGGCACCGGCATCGACACGACCGCCTCGATCGGGGGTGCGACCGCCGAGTTCACCGCGAGCGGCACCGTCATCACCTTCCGCGGCTTCCTCGCCGCCTACGAGGAGAGCCGCGACGAGGACGAGCGCGACGAGACGCCCGGGGAGGCGAAGCTGCCCGCGCTCGCCGAGGGCCAGCAGATCCACCTCGCCGAACTCGAGGCCAAAGACCACGAGACGAGCCCGCCGCCCCGCTTCACCGAGGCGAGCCTCGTCAAACGCCTCGAAGAACTCGGCATCGGCCGCCCCTCGACGTTCGCGTCGATCATCTCGACCATCCTCGACCGCGGCTACGTCACCCGGCGCGGCCAGGCGCTCGTGCCGAGCTGGACGGCGTTCTCGGTCGTCAGGCTCCTCGAAGACCACTTCGGCGACCTCGTCGAATACGACTTCACCGCCGAGATGGAGGACGACCTCGACCGCATCGCCGCCGGCGACGCCGACCGCCTCGACTGGCTGAACGAGTTCTACTTCGGCGGCGACCGCCACCGGGGCCTCCGGAACGTCGTCGACAACCTCGGCGATATCGACGCCCGCGAGATCAACTCGGTGCAGATCGCCGAGGGCATCACCCTGCGCATCGGCAAGTACGGCCCCTACCTCGAGGTCGCCGACCCCGACGCCGGGCCCGACACCCCGCCCCGCCGCATCAACGTGCCCGAGGACCTCGCGCCCGACGAGCTCACCCGCGAGAAAGCCGTCGAGCTCATCGAAGCACCGGTCGCCACCGACCGGGTGCTCGGCCGGCATCCCGAAACCGGCAAGGAGATCGTGTTGAAGGACGGGCGCTTCGGCCCGTACGTCACCGAGCTCGAACCGGAGCCGGAGACGGCCGGGGGAGCAGGCGCCGCGGCATCCACCGGGGAAACCGCGAAGCCGAAGAAGGGCACGAAGAAGGCCGCCGCGGTCAAGCCCCGCACGGCATCTCTGTTCAAGACGATGGACCCGGCCGAGGTCGACCTCGACACCGCCGTCAGGCTGCTCTCGCTGCCGCGCGTCGTCGGCGCCGACCCCGGAACGGGCGACGAGATCACCGCGCAGAACGGCCGCTACGGGCCCTATCTGAAGAAGGGCACCGACTCGCGTTCGCTCGCCACCGAGGACGAGATCTTCTCGATCGACCTGCCGGCGGCGCTCGAGGTGTTCGCCCAGCCGAAGTACGGCGCCAGGCGCGGACCGAGCGCCCTGAAGGAGTTCGACGCCGACCCCGTCAGCGGCAAGCCGATCAAGGTCAAGGACGGCCGGTTCGGCCCGTACGTCACCGACGGCACGACGAACGCGACGATCCCGCGCGGCGACTCGGTCGAGGACATCACCTTCGAACGCGCCGTCGAACTGCTGCAGATCAAGCGCGACAAGGGTCCGGCGAAGAAACCGGCCGCGAAGAAACCTGCCGCTGCGAAGAAGCCTGCGGCCAAGAAGCCCGCGGCGAAGAAGCCCGCCGCGAAGAAGGCGCCCGCGAAGAAGGCGCCCGAGGCGTGAGCGGAGCCGACGGACTCTTCATCACCTTCGAGGGCGGCGACGGCTCCGGCAAGACGACGCAGGCCGAACTCCTCGGCGCCTGGCTCGCCGAGCAGGGCCGCGCGGTCGTGCGCACCCGCGAACCCGGAGGCACCGCGTTCGGAGCCGACGTGCGCGAGATCGTGCTGCACAGCCGCGGCGACATCGATCCGCGCGCCGAAGCACTGCTGTACGCGGCCGACCGCGCGCACCACATCGCGACCATCGTGCGCCCGGCCCTCGACCGCGGCGACGTCGTACTGCAGGATCGCTACATCGACTCCTCGGTCGCCTACCAGGGCGCCGGCCGCGTGCTCGACCCCGAGGCGGTGCGCGGCATCTCCGCCTGGGCGACGGGCGGGCTCGCCCCGCAGCTGACGGTGCTGCTCGACCTCGACGCGGCGACCGCGCGAGGCCGGCTCGACGCGGCCCGCACCCGCTACGACCGGCTCGAGGCCGAGGCCGCCGAGTTCCACGAGCGGGTGCGGGAGGCGTACCTCGCGATCGCGGCCGCCGAACCCGGCCGGTTCCTCGTGGTGGATGCCGCGCTGCCCGTCGACGAGATCGCCGCGCTCGTGCGCGACCGCGTCGCCGAGCTGCTCTGACCGCGCTGTCGGCGGCGCCGGGTAGCGTGGACGCATGAGCGTGTGGAGCGAACTCACGGGGCAGGACGCGGCCATCGCGGTGTTCCGTGCCGCGGCGGGCGCCGGCGGCGGTTCGCAGTCGATGACGCACTCGTGGCTCGTGACCGGCCCGCCCGGCTCGGGCCGCTCGAACATCGCCTCCGCATTCGCGACCGCCCTCATCTCCGGATCGCCCGACGGCGACGAACCCACCCGCATCCAAGTCGAGGCGCGCAGCCACCCCGACCTGCACGTGCTCGCCACCGAAGGCGTCATCATCAAACGCGACGACGTGCGCGAGATCGTGCGGCGCTCGCACTATGCGCCGAGCGTCGGCCGCTACCGCGTCATCATCGTCGAGGACGCCGACCGCATGACCGAGCAGACCTCGAACTTCCTGCTCAAAGAACTCGAGGAGCCGCCGGCCGAGACCGTGTGGATCCTCTGCGCCCCGAGCGAGGCCGACCTCATCCCGACGATCCGCTCGCGGGTGCGGAGCGTCCGCCTGCAGGTTCCGTCCGTCTCCGACGTCGCCGAGCTGCTCGTGCGGCAGGGCGGCGTCGAACCGGCGCTCGCCGAGCGGGCCGCGCGCGAGGCGCAGAGCCATATCGGCATGGCCCGCAGGCTCGCCCAGAACGCCGAGGCCCGCGAACGCCGTGCCGAGACCCTGCAGCTCGCGCTCGGCATCCGCAGCACCGCCGACGCCGTGCTCGGCGCCGCCCGCCTGCTCGCGATCGCCGGCGAGGATGCGAACGCGATCGCCGAGACGCGCGACGCCGAAGAGCGCGAGCAGGCGCTGCGGTCGCTCGGCCTGCAACCGGGCCAGCCGGTGCCGGCGGGCCTCCGCGGGCAGCTGCGCGCCCTCGAAGACGACCGCAAGCGGCGTGCGACCCGCAGCCTCCGCGACGGCATCGACCGCATCCTCGTCGACCTCGCCTCCCTCTACCGCGACATCGTGCTCGTGCAGCTCGGCGCCGGCCTCGAGCTCGTCAATGCCGCCGTCGAAAGCGAGGTGCGCCGCGCCGCCGAAGCATCCACCCCAGAGGAGACCCTGATGACCCTTGACGCCGTCCAGACCGCGCGCGAGCGCATCGAGGGCAATGTGCAGCCCGCGCTCGCCCTCGAGGCGATGCTCGTCGCCGCGATCCGTCGGCCGGCCGAGCGGAGGGTCGCATGAGCGCCGTCGGCCGGCGCACGCGGCGGCGGATGCTCGCGGGCGCAGCGATCGCCGTGGCCGGCGTGCTCGGGCTCGCCGGATGCGTGCCGTCGTTCTTCAGCGAGCCGGAACGCACCTCGACGCCCACCGACGAGAAGGTGGATGCCGAACTGCAGCCGTTCTATTCGCAGCGCCTCGAATGGGAGGACTGCGGCGAGCTCAGCTGCGCGACCGCGACCGCGCCGCTCGACTGGGACGACCCGGCCGCCGGCGAGATCGAACTCGCACTCGTGCGCGCATCGGCCACCGGCGAGAAGATCGGCTCGCTGCTCGTGAACCCGGGCGGCCCCGGCGGCTCCGGCTACGACCTCGTCGCCGACTCGCTCGACTTCGCCGTCGGCCAGCCGCTGCAGAAGCGCTTCGACGTCGTCGGCTTCGACCCGCGCGGGGTGAACCGTTCGACCGCCGTCGCCTGTTTCGACCCGGCCGAAATGGACGACTACCTGTACGGGCTGCCTGAGAACCCGCGCGGCAGCGACGAATGGATCGCGGAGGCCGAGGCATCCACCGAGGCGTTCGGGGCGGCCTGCGCCGAGAACACCGGCCCGCTGCTCGGCGAGGTCGACACCGTATCCGCCGCCCGCGACATGGACCTGCTGCGGGCCGTGCTCGGCGATGAACGGCTGAACTATCTCGGCTACTCGTACGGCACCTTCCTCGGCGCGACCTACGCCGAGCTGTACCCCGACAAGGTCGGCCGCCTCGTGCTCGACGGCGCCATCGACCCGTCGGCCAGCGATTTCGAGGTCACCAAGGCGCAGGCCGTCGGCTTCGAAAGCGCCCTCGCCGCATACCTGGAGGACTGCCTCGGCGGGCGGGACTGCCCGTTCCGCGGAAGCGTCGACGACGCGATGGCACAGGTGCGCGGGATGCTGGATGCTGCCGACCAGAGCCCGTTGCGCGGCAGCGACGGCCGCTACGTCGGCGCCGACACCCTGCTGACGGCGATCATCTCCCCGCTCTACAGCCAGGACTCGTGGACGTACCTGTCGCAGATGATCGCCACCGTCATGCAGGGGCAGGCAGACGCTGCCCTGCAGTTCGCCGACCTCTACAACGGGCGCAACGAAGACGGCACGTACCTCGACAACTCCACCGAGGCGTTCCGCGCCATCAACTGCCTCGACTACGAGTACCAGGACGACGCCTCGGTCATGCGGGAGCGCGCCGCCGAGATGGAGCAGGCGGCACCCGTCATCGGCACGTACATGTCCTTCGGCGACACCGCCTGCGTCACCTGGCCCGAGCAGGGCCGGCGTGAGCGGGCGGAGATCCACGCGAGCGGCGCCGACCCCATCCTCGTGATCGGCACGAGCAACGACCCGGCGACCCCCTACGCGTGGGCCGTCGCGCTCGCCGAACAGCTCGATTCGGGCGTGCTCGTCAGCTACGAGGGCGAAGGCCACACCGCGTACAACAAGTCGAACTCCTGCGTCGGCGACGCCGTCGAGGACTACCTCATCGACGGCGTCGTGCCCGAGCAGGACCCGAAGTGCTGACCTCCGCCGGGCGCCCGATCCGGGCCTTCCGCTCCGCGGATCGGGCCGCCTCGGCGCGCCCGGAACGGGTATTCCGACCTCGGTTCGAGGCTGCCGGCCGGCACCCCGTCCGGCCCTCCGGCCCTCGGTTCGGAGTTGCGCCGGAACTCCGCTAACATGGACTCTCGTGCCGATCGCAAGCGATCGACGCGCCGCCTTAGCTCAGTCGGCAGAGCGTCTCACTCGTAATGAGAAGGTCGTGGGTTCGATTCCCACAGGCGGCTCCATATCCCCATTCCACGTCGACCCGGGCGTCGCGTCCGCAACGGGGATGCCCGTCGAGGTCGAAGGCGTCACCACCGGAAACCCGGCGCCCGCGATCACCTCTCGGATGATCAGCCGTGCTGTCGTCGGGCTCGTTCGCCGAATGCATCCAGCGCGGACAGAATCTCGCGGGCCTGCCAAAACCGGTTGCGCCGGCCTTCACCGATCTGTGTGAGGACTCCGGCTTCGACGAGTCCGTTGATCGCGTTCTGCGCGGCGACCTCGCTGATGTGCAGTCCGATTGCGACGCTCTTCGCGTTCACGACCGGCTGCGCAATGAGGTACTCCTTCAGCCGGTGGATGGAGGAGTCGCTGCGGGCGGCGACGCGCTCGTCCCAGCTCGCCGCCGCTGCTCGGATGTCGGAGACGAGGACCCGGCCGTTTCCGACCGCCGCGAACGCGGTCTCCGCAACGGCAGCGACGATCGCATCCGGATGCCCGGAGCGATACAAGGTCAAGGCGTCGAAGTAGCCGTCGGTGTCCTGAAGGAGCCCCGCCGAAACCGGTACGGCGACGTTGCGCGTGAGTCGGCCGTGACGGAGCATGCCCTGCAGCAGTGCACGACCGGTGCGGCCGTTGCCATCGGGAAACGGGTGCACCGTCTCGAATTGGGCGTGCGCGATCGCGGCCTGCACCAGCACGGGGATGTCGGTGCGTTCGGCGAACTCGACCAGGTCTGCCATCACCCGGGGCACGCGCTCATGATGCGGAGGAACGAACCGCGCGTCGTGCGGGGAGATACGTCCACCGCCGATCCAGACTTGCACGTCCCGCCAATGACCTACGTAGGAGGGCGCGGAGTCTGCGAGCAGTGCATCGTGCATGGTGATGATCGATTGCTCGTCGAGCTGGTCCGCCAGCGCGATGGCAGCCTGCATGGCACGGGTATTCGACACGACCAGCCGGGCATTCTCATTTCGGGCACGGCCGAGTTCTGCAAGGGCGACCTGCTCTGCGCTCGACGTGAGATTCTCGACCTCGGAACTCGAGGCGGACTCCGTGCGGAGCAGAATCGAGGCGAACGGTGCGGCGATGACGCCCGCCTCCGCGCCGAAATGCGCGAGCTCCTGGCTCGCATCGTCGGCCAGCGCCATCGTCGCGGGTTCCAACTCGACCTGCCTGGTCGCGATGAGCGGCGGCACGGCCGCCTTACCAAAGATAAACCGATTAACCTTTGGTATGGATGTTCCGTGTTCCGCGAGTGGATCACCTCTCCGCGAGTGCACGAAGCCCTTCCAGTGCTTCCGTGACGGCGATGCTCGGCGGTCGGGGGTCGTCGTCGACGGCCCAGCGGGCGAGGCCCTCCATCATCGCCGCCTGCAATGCCGCCGCGGCCGCGCGCGGGCCGGTCGTGGACTCGGGGACATCCAGGCGGCGGGCGATGAAGGCGACGAGTTCGGTGCGCCAGCGCTCGAACGCGTCGGAGCGGATCGCCTGCAGTTCCGGGGTGGTCGCGATCAGGCGGAGTCGCTGCCGGCTCGTCTCGAGCTCGTCGACGCCCCGATCGAAGGCGATCGACATGGCCGTGGCGACGGCGTCGACCAACGGCGTTCGCTCATCCGCATCCGAGAGCGCCTCGCGCACGATGTCGAAGGAGGACTCGATGCTGCCCCACACGAGATCGGCCTTCGTCGGGAAGTAGCGGTGCAGGGTGCGCAGGCTCAACCCGACCTCGTCGGCGATGCGCGACATGGTGACGTTCCCGTAGCCCTCGCGGATGACGGTCTCGAGGGCGGCGGCGCGCACGGTGCCGACATCGGCGATCGGCGGTCTGCCGGTTCGTGCCACGATGCCTCCCGAACGACCACGCTAAGCCCTTGTCGGCGGATTCAACTTATGACAGAGTGTGTCAGAAGTTGCGCGCACACCCGAGCGGCGCGCCGGTGCGACAAGGAGGTCGCTGCAGATGCAAGCTCAAGAGTTCGATGTGATCGTGGTCGGCTACGGCGACGCCGGGGCTGCGGCCGCGATCGAAGCCGCCGACGGCGGTGCGCGGGTGCTCGTGCTCGACGTGGCGTCCGGCGGCGGGGCGAGCGCGCTCTCCGGCGGAGTCGTCTACGCCGGCGGCGGCACCGCCCAGCAGCGCGAGGCAGGGTACGACGACACGGTCGAGAACCTCTACGCGTATCTGCGGCAGGAGGTCGGCGGCGTCGTCGACGACGCCACCCTCCGACGCTTCTGCGAGCAGAGTCCCGCCACGATTCCGTGGCTCGAGGCGCAGGGCGCGACGTTCGGCGGCAGTCTCGCGCCGTACAAGACCTCGTACCCCACCGACGAGCACTACCTCTATTACTCCGGCAACGAGAAGGCGTACCCGTACATCGAGCACGCCGAGCCCGCACCGCGCGGCCACCGGACGGTGGCGAAGGGCCTCGCCTCGGGCAAGGTGCTCTGGCAGGCGCTTGCCGCATCCGCACGTCGCAAGGGCGTCGTCTTCGTCCCGCTCGCACGCGTCGACGAGCTCATCATCGAAGACGGCGCTGTCGTCGGGGTGCGGTACCGCGTGCTCGAGCAGTCGCACCCGAACGCGGCCAAGCACGCCAAGCTCACCAAGCGCAGCGGCAAGATCGGCAACTGGGCCCCGGGTTTGGTCGCCGGAACCGTCGCCGAGATCCACCGTCTCTGGGAATCCGGGGCCGTGCGCCGTGAGGCGCGTGCGGCGGCCGTGGTGCTCGCAGCGGGCGGCTTCGTCTACAACGCCGAGTGGATGCGGCGTCATGCGCCCGAGTTCACCGGGATCTCGCCGCTCGGCACTCCCGCCGACGACGGCTCGGGCATCGCCCTCGGAATGGCCGCCGGCGGGGCGACGGCCGAAATGGGCAAGGTCACCGCATGGCGGTTCCTGTCGCCGCCGAGCGGATTCATCGAGGGCGTCACCGTGGGCCTCGACGGCCGGCGGATCGCGAACGAGGACCTCTACGGAGCCACGCACGGCAATGTGCTCATGCGCGAATTCGGCGGCAAGGGCTGGGCCGTCTACGACTCGGTGTCGTGGAAGAAGGCCCGCAGCCAGTTCTGGTCTCAGACCCAGATCTTCCAGAAGCTGCAGGCCGCGTTCCTCTTCACGATCGGGCATAAGAAGGCGCGTTCGCTCGAGGCGCTCGCCCGCAAGGCGGGTGTGGATGCCGGTGGGCTCCGCGCCACCGTCGACGCCTACAATGCGGGCATCGCCGCAGGCGCAGACCCGGCTCGCAAGGACCTCGAACTCTGCACGCCGGTCGCGAAGGGGCCGTTCTACGCCTTCGATATCTCGGTGGATGCCTCGCCCTTCTACCCGATCCCCGGGCTGACACTCGGGGGCCTCGTCGTCGACGGCGAGACCGGGCTCGTCGCACGTGAGGACGGCTCGCTCATCGACGGCCTCTACGCGGCCGGCCGCAATGCCGTCGGCGTGTGCTCGAACAGCTATCTGAGCGGCCTCTCGCTGGCCGACTGCATCTTCAGCGGCCGCCGCGCCGGAGCCCATGCGGCGGCGCTCGCACGCACCGCAGGTCCGAGTGCGGCGGCACCGGCGGTCGCCGCCGACTGACACCGGCGCGAGCGCGGCGGGCGCAGCGGTGACCGCGCGCGCCCGCCGCCTCCGCTATCGTCGTGCCATGACTCGACTGCGCTGGGGCATCCTCGCGACGGGCGGCATCGCCCACGCCTTCACGTCCGATCTGATCGCGAACGCCTTCACCGTGCAGGCGGTGGGGTCGCGGCGCGAGCATGCGGCGCGGGCCTTCGCCGAGGAGTTCGGGATCCCGAACGCGCACGGCAGCTACGAGGAGCTCGTCGCCGACCCCGAGGTCGACATCGTCTACGTGGCCACGCCGCATCCGTTCCACGCCGAGAACGCCCGGCTCGCGCTCGAGCACGGCAAGCACGTGCTCGTCGAGAAGCCGTTCGCGCTGAACGCGGCCCAGGCCGAGAGCGTCGCCCGCCTCGCGGCCGAACGCGGCCTGCTCGCGATGGAGGCGATGTGGACGCGGTACCTGCCGCATATGAACCGCATCCGCGAGATCATCGCGGCCGGCACGCTCGGCGAGATCCGCTCGGTGCACGCCGACCACACGCAGGATCTGCCCGAGGACCCGGCCCACCGTCTGAACGCCCCCGAGCTCGGCGGCGGCGCGCTGCTCGACCTCGGCATCTACCCGATCTCGTTCACCTGGGACGTGCTCGGCGCGCCGGCGACGATCGATGCGCGGGCGACGTTCAAAGACACAGGAGTGGATGCCGGAGTCGCGACCGTCTTCGGCTACGCCGACCCCGCGCAGATCGCCACGACGTTCTCGGCGAGCGACACCGCCGGCCCGAACCGGGCGGTGATCCTCGGCACCGAGGCCCGCATCGAGATCGAGGCCGTCTGGTACACGCCGACCTCGTTCCGGGTGATCGCGAGCGACGGCACCGTGCTCGAGGACTACTCCTCGGTCGTGAACGGCCGCGGCATGCACTTCCAGGCGGCCGCAGCCGAACGGTACGTGGCAGCCGGAATGACCTCCAGCGACATCCTGCCGATCGAGCAGACGGTGCAGATCATGGCGACCCTCGACGACATCCGCGGGCGCATCGGCCTGCGGTACCCCGACGAAGGCGCCTGAGCACCGCCCGACGCGCCGCCCCGTTCGCGCGAGGGATGCTCAGGAACCTTCTGGGTGAACCCCGGCATCTTCTCCACACCCGCCAGTAAGATGCGGGAAGATATGCGCGATCATCCGAACGGGCCGCGAGGCGAGGGCGGACGCCGCCCCCCGGAAGAGGGGGACGACCTCCTCGCCGCTCTGCTGCGCCGTCCCACCGGAAAGCCCGGCGCGGGCGACGCATCCGAAGAGCACCCGGCCGAGGACGGTGCGCGCGGCGACGAGGCGCGTGACGGTCGCGACTCCCACGACGCGCGCGGCGACGAGTGGATGCCCCGGGCCGGCGCCGCCGAGGAGCACCGCGACGATCGCGAACCCGGCGCCCGCCCGGCGGCCGAACCGCCGTGGGCGGCCGGCGAGCCCCTCGCGGGGCCGGATGCGGCTGCGCCCGCGCCGTCGGTCGAACACTCCGCCGCAGGCGGCGAACCGGTGCAGCTCGCCCCCCGCCCCTCGGATGCGGCCGCGTACCTCGCCGACATGCACGAGCGCGCCCGCGACGAGCGGGCCGCCGCCGAGCTCGACCCCGGGCAGCAGGCGGCCGCGCCGTGGTGGCTCGGCGCCCCCGGCGCCGGGGCCGACGCGCTCGAACCGGATGCGGGTGACACGACGCTCGAGCCGGATGCCGCTGCGGCATCCACCGCGGCCGATGATGCATATGCCGGCGGCGGAATGCCCCGCAGCTGGTCGCTCGAGGGAGAGACCGCGGCGGGCGCCGAAGCCCGGGCGGGCGCGGGCGAACCGGACGCCGCGACGCGGTGCATGGATGCAGCCACCGGCTCGGGCGGCTTCGGCGGTGGCGGAAGCGGCGGCGGCCCGGGCGGTGGCGGGAGCGGCAGCGGCGCGGGCGGAAGCGGCAGCGGCGCGGGCGGAAGCGGCGGCGGCGGATCCGGCGGCCCCGGCGGCATGGGCGACCGGTTCTCGGGCGCCATGGCATCCATCGGCGCATGGGCGAAGAAGCATCGCATCGCGCTCCTCATCGCGGTCGGCGTCATCGGCTTCGGCGGGCTCGGCGGGGGAGCCCTCGCGATCGGCCTTGCCTCGAACCAGCAACCCGCGGCGGCGCCGGCGACCGCGACCCCGACCGAGGAGGCTCGCCCCTCGCCCGACGCGGCAGAGACGCCGACGCCCGTCGTGCCGCCGAAGATCCGCGAATGCTCGGTCGCCGAAGCCGCCGCCGATCCGCGCCTTGCCGAGATGCAGGCGCAGGTGAAGAACGCGACGACCGGCGAGGTGCTCTTCGACCGCGGGGGCGACACCCCGAACCGCACCGCGAGCGCCCTGAAGGTCATCACCTCCGCGGCCGCACTGGCGACCCTCGGTCCCGACCACCGGGCGACGACGACGGTCGTGAAGGGGTCCGAGCCGGGCTCGGTCGTGCTCGTCGGCGGCGGCGATGTGACGCTTTCGCGGACGCCGAGCGGATCCGAGACCGTCTACCCGGGTGCCGCCCACCTCGACGATCTCGCCGCGCAAGTGCAGGCGGCGTGGGCCGCCGACCCGGCGAACCCGCCGATCCAGAAGATCATCCTCGACACCGATTTCTTCGGCGGCGTCGAATGGCAGCCGAGCTGGAACGAGGTCGAACGCTGGGACGGCTACATGCCCTCCATCACGGCGCTCATGGTCGACGGCGACCGCGACGACCCCTACGCCGACGTCTCCGCGCGCAGCACCGACCCCATCGGCCGGGCCGGGCAGGCCTTCGCCGAGACCATGGGCGTCGGCGTCGTCGAACGCGGCAGCGCCCCCGACGGCGCGCAGGTGCTCGGCAGCGTGCAGTCGCCGACGGTCGCGCAGCTCATCGACAAGTCCCTGATCGTCTCCGACAACACGACCGCCGAAATGCTTGCGCGCCTCGTGGCGATCGAGGTCGGCACCGGCAACTCCTTCGACGCGATCGACGCGGCCTTCAAGCAGGCCCTTGCCGGGTACCGCATCGATCTCAGCCAGGTGCACTTCGCCGACGGGTCCGGTCTCTCGGACGACAACTCGGTCGCGCCGTCGTACTTCACCGAACTGTTCCGTAAGGTCGAGGCGCGCGAGGGCGCCCTCGGCATCATCTTCGATTCGCTGCCCGTGGCGGGTGGCCCGCGCGGCTCGCTGTCGTACGACGACCGCTTCATGGGCGACAACGCCGAAGCCGACGGGCAGGTGTTCGCCAAGACCGGGTGGATCGAGACCGGCTACACGCTCGCCGGCATCATCCACGCGGCCGACAGCACCCCGCTGACCTTCGCGATCTACGCCCTCGGTGACGTCACCGACGAGGCCAAGCAGGCCATCGACACCCTGACGACCGCGTTCTACCGTTGCGGCGACAGCCTGTCGAACGAGTGATCGCGCCCGGAGCGAACGTCGGGACCGCGCGACCGCGCGAGGTGCGAGGATGGATGCAGGGGGCCACGGCATCCACTCGTGAGGAGCGATCATGAGCCGCGCACTACTCGTCGTCGACGTGCAGAACGATTTCACGGAGGGCGGCGCCCTCGGCGTGCAGGGCGGCGACCGCGTCGCCGGGGCGATCAGCGACTACCTCCGCGGGCATCGCGGCGAGTACGACCTCGTCATCGCCTCGCGCGACTGGCACGACCCCGAAAGCGACAACGGCGGCCACATCGTCCTCGACGGCGAGCCCGACTTCCGCGATACCTGGCCGCCGCACTGCATCGCCGGCTCGAAGGGCGCCGAGTACCACCCGCTGTTCGACCTCGACGGCGTCGACGCGCACTTCCGCAAGGGGCAGGGCAAGCCCGCCTATTCGGTGTTCGAGGGCGAAGCGGACGACGGCACCACCGTCGCCGAGCTCCTCATCGAGCGCGGCATCGAGTCCGTGGATATCGTCGGCATCGCCACCGACTACTGCGTGCTGCAGTCGGGGCTGGATGCCCTGGCGCACGGGCAGCATGTGCGCATCCTCACCGACCTCGTCGCCGGCGTCGCGCCCGAGACGAGCGCGGCCGCGCTCGCCGAACTCGGCCACGCAGGCGCCGTCATCGCCGAGGGCGAGGCCCGGTGACTCCCGAATCGGCCGGTCCGCCGCTGTATGCGGAGGCCCACGACGGCACGCTCATCGCCTATCGGGTGAGCGCGGCATCCGCACCCGACGACGCCCGGCCGGTGCTGCTCGTGCACGGCTTCGCCTCCGACGCCGAGACGACCTGGATCCGCACCGGGTGGGTTCGGGCGCTGAACGCGGCCGGACGGCCCGTCATCACGGTCGACCTGCGCGGGCACGGCGCGAGCGACGCACCGATCACGGCCGATGCGTACGCGCCGGCCGTGCTCGGCGCCGACCTCCTCGCCGTCCTCGATTCGGCCGGCGCCGACACCGTCGACGTCGTCGCGTATTCGCTCGGCAACCGCGTGGTCTCCGCCCTCGCCGAACTCGCCCCCGAGCGCATCGCCTCCGTCGTCATCGGCGGGGCCGGGCCGCGCGAGCTCTTCGCCGCCTGGGACCTCGACGAGGCGCGCGCCTACATCATCGAGGACCGGAAGCCGGGCAACCCCCTGATCGCGCAGGTGCTCGGACCGGCCCTCGAGGCCGGCGCCGACCCCTCGGTGCTGCTCGCGGTGATCGCCGGGATGAGCGGCTCGGAACTCGCGGTGCCCGGCGGCATCCGCACCCTCTTCGTCGTCGGCGAGAACGACCCGGTGCCGGCCGGCGCACAGGATCTCGCGCACGAGTGGGGGGCCGGGTTCGTCACGGTCCCGGGTCGCGACCACATCTCGACGCTGACCTCGCGGCATTTCAAGGACGCGGTGCTCGGATTCCTCGATGGCGGGGGCGCGGATACCGCGTAGGTCCGGGCCGTGCCCGCCGGCTTCGGCGAGGTCTGCGGCTGAGCGGCCCGCGGACGCGGGCCACGCACTTCGGCACTGTACATATCGCACAGTGATCCGGGGTGCATAGCCCGCAGCATGGACAGCATGCCGTATCGGAGCCGGGCGCTTTGCCCGGCTCCGATACGTGTTCCTACACTGACGACGAGTGCGGCGAACCCCATCGCCCCGTCGAAGAGGACTGCAATGAAGCAACACCGTGACGTCGGCCGACCGGCTGCGCCCGAATCGGCGGCGCAGAGAACTTGGGGTACCTTCGAATGGTCGCGCACCGCCGCGCCGATCCCGGTCCGAGCCACCGGCTCCCGATCGCGCGAGGCATCCGCCGCCAGGATGCCGGCATAACTCCCATCCCCAGAACGTCCCCTCCGTCCCGTGCCCGCACTGCACGGGCCGACTGCACACACACACCGAAGTGAAGGATCCGATCATGCAACGTCCGCTCATCCGCACCGCCGCCGTCTTCGTGGCGGCCGGCGCCCTCGCCCTGACCGGTTGCTCGGCCGACGGCGGCGACACCGCCGGCGGCGACGAGAAGCTCACCATCGGCATCAGCCAGATCGTGCAGCACCCCGCGCTCGACTCGGCCCGCGAGGGCTTCAAGGAGGCCTTCGCCGACGCCGGCTACGTCGAGGGCGAGGATGTCGAATTCGACGAGCAGAACGCGCAGGGCGAGCAGGCCACCGCCACCACGATCGCCTCGAAGTTCGCCACCGACGGCGTCGACCTCGTGCTCGCGATCGCCACCCCGACCGCACAGGCCGCAGCCCAGGCGATCGCCGACATCCCTGTGCTGTTCACCGCCGTCACCGAGCCCGAAGAGGCCGGCCTCGTCGACAGCTGGGACGCGCCCGGCGCGAACATCACCGGCACGAGCGACCTGAACCCGGTCGACGAGCAGCTCGCCCTCATCACCGAGGTGCTGCCCGACGCGAAGAAGGTCGGCATCGTCTACAGCTCGGGCGAGGTCAACTCCGAGGTGCAGGTCGACCTCGCCAAGGATGCGGCGAAGGAGCTCGGCATCGAGATCGTCGAAGCGACCGTGACGAACTCGAGCGAGGTCGCCCAGGCCACCGAGTCGCTCGGCGCCGTCGACGCGATCTACGTGCCCACCGACAACCGCGTCACCGAGGGCATCGAGGCGGTCGTCCAGATCGCCGAGCAGAAGCAGATCCCGCTGTTCGGCGCCGAGGGCGGCCAGGTCGAGTCCGGTGCGATCGCCACCTACGGCATCGACTACACCGAGCTCGGCTACCAGACCGGCAAGATGGCGCTGAAGATCCTCGAAGACGGAGCCGATCCGGCCGAGATGCCCGTCGAGACCCTCGACACCCTCTCGCTCATCGTGAACCCCGCCGCCGCCGAGCGCCAGGGCGTGAAGCTGCCCGCTCGCCTCACCGACGAAGCCGACCAGACGATCGAATAACCCCGAACCGGCCGGTGCCCCCAGGGCACCGGCCGGTGCACCATCCGGCACCACCGAAAGGCCCCCTGCATGAACGCCGCGCTCGAACTCGGCCTGCTCTACGGCATCATGGCGCTCGGCGTCTACCTGACGTTCCGCGTGCTGAACTTCCCCGACCTCACCGTCGACGGAAGCTTCACGACCGGCGCGGCCGTGGCCGCGTCGCTCATCATGCAAGGGGTCCCGGCCCCGCTCGCCACCCTCGCCGGCGCCGGATCCGGTGCGGTCGCCGGCGTCGTCACCGGCTTCCTGTACACCAAGGGCCGCATCGACGGCCTGCTCGCCGGCATCCTCACCATGATCGCGTTGTGGTCGGTGAACCTGCGCATCATGGGCACCTCGAACCTGTCGCTGCTCCGCGAAGACACGGTGATGACGCCGCTGCGCGAGGCGAAGCTCCTCGGCGGCCCCTGGAGCATCCTCGCCTTCGCCGTCTTCGCGCTCATCCTGAAGTTCCTCATCGACTGGTTCCTGTCGACCGACCTCGGCCTGTCCATCCAGGCCACCGGCAACAACGAGCAGATGATCCGCTCCCTCGGCGTGAATACGCACGCCACCACGATCCTCACCCTCGCGATCTCCAACGCCCTCGTCGCCCTCTGCGGCGCCCTCGTCGCCCAGTACCAGGGCTTCGCCGACGTCTCCATGGGCATCGGCCTCATCCTCGTCGGCCTCGCCTCGGTCATCATCGGCCAGGCGATCATCCCGGGCCGCCCGGTCTGGGCCGCCACGATCGCCGTGCTCGTCGGCGCCGTCGTCTACCGTCTCGTCATCTTCCTCGCGCTCGCCGCGGGCCTGAACCCGAACGACATGAAGCTCATCTCCGCCGTGCTCGTCGTCGCCGCGCTGCTGCTGCCGCGCTGGGGCTTCCTGAAACGCATCCCGAGCTTCCGGCAGCTGAACCGCCAGTCGGCGAAGGCCTGAGAGGAACCGCCATGCTCACGATCGACCACGTCACCAAGACCTTCTTCCCCGGCACCGTCAACGAGCGCGTCGCCCTCTCCGACGTCTCGCTGCACCTCGACGAGGGCGACTTCGTCACCGTCATCGGCTCCAACGGCGCCGGCAAGTCGACCCTGCTGAACATCATCTCGGGCAAGCTGCCGCTCGACACGGGCGAGCTCACGATCGACGGCCGCTCGATGAAGCGTCTGAAGGACTTCCAGCGGGCCCGCTACATCGGCCGCGTCTTCCAGGACCCGATGGCCGGCACCGCCCCCGACCTCACCATCGAGCAGAACCTCGCCCTCGCCCTCCGGCGCGGGCAGCGCCGCGGCCTCGGGCCGAGCCTCACGAAGGCCCGCCGCGAGCGCTTCCGCGAAGAGCTCACGAGCCTCGAACTCGGACTCGAGAACCGCCTGAAGGCGCGCGTCGGCCTGCTCTCGGGCGGCCAGCGCCAGGCGCTCTCGCTGCTCATGGCCGGCTTCACCTCGCCGCGCATCCTGCTCCTCGACGAGCACACCGCCGCCCTCGACCCGCAGCGCGCCGACCTCGTCACGCGCCTCACGAAGTCGATCGTGGAACGCGAGGGCCTCACCACCCTCATGGTCACGCACAACATGGAGCAGGCCCTCCGCGTCGGCAACCGCCTCATCATGATGCACGAGGGTGAGATCATCCTCGAGCTCGACGAGCAGCAGAAGAATGCGATGACCGTCGACGGCCTCCTCGCGGAGTTCGCGAAGATCAAGGGCGCCGTGCTCGACGACCGGGCGATGCTCGGCTGACATCGGGCGCGGGCGCAGGGCGCGGGCGCGCGGGGCGGCGAGTGGATGCCGCGGCGCGCCCCGGCATCCACTCCGCGTAGCCTGGGAGCCATGCCGATCGATCGACTCGACGCCCGACTCATCGCGCTCTTCGCCGACGAACCGCGCATCGGCGTCTACGAAGCCTCGCGCCGGCTGGGCGTCGCCCGCGGCACCGTGCAGGCCCGCCTCGACCGTCTGATGCGTTCCGGCGTCGTCACCGGCTTCGGCCCGGACGTCGACGCGGCCGCACTCGGCTACCCGGTCACGACCTACCTCGAGATCGAGATCTCGCAGGGCGAGCGCACGAGCGGCATGGTCGACGAGCTGCGCGCGATCCCCGAGGTCATCGAGGCGCACACCATCACCGGCCGCGCCGACCTGCTCGTGCGCGTCGTTGCCCGCTCGAACACCGACCTGCAGCGCGTCGTCGACCGCATCGTGCGGGTGCCGGGCATCGAGCGCACCTCGACCCTCGTCGTGCTGAGCACCCCGATCCCCTCGCGGATGCGCCCCCTCGTCGAGGCGGCCCCGGAGGGCTGAGCCGAAGGCGGGGGCCCGGGGCTCGGTCGCCCCGATCAGCGGAGCGCGGCGCGCCGAACGTGGCTGCGGGCGTGTTCGGCGGCGGCGTCGAGGGAATCGAAGAGGTGCTTTCGGTGCCGCAGCGAATCGATGACGCCGACCCGGCGCACGAGTTCGAGGTGTCGCGACTGCACGCCCTTGACGAGCACCGTGATACCGCGCCGTTCGAGGGCCCGGATGAGTTCCGTCACCACCTGCGCGCCTGTCGCGTCGAGCAGCTGCAGTTGCGACATCCGCAGGATCACGACATCCACATCGCGCAGCGCGGCGATGCGTTCGAGCATGCGCTCGGCAGCCCCGAAGAACAGGGCGCCGTCGAGCCGGAACAGGGCGATGCGCTCGTCGCCGGGCTCGGCGGCACCGGGGAGCTCCTCGCGGTGCACCCCGGAAGACCGGGCGAGGTTCCGCAGGGCGAGGAGGCCGGTGAACGCGACGCCGACGAGCACGGCGGTGATGAGGTCGACGCTGACGGTGACGACCGCCGTCACCACGAACACGAGCGCATCCTGACGGGAGGACCGCAGCACCGCGCGCACCGTGGAGGGCGCGACCATGCGGGTCGCGGTGACCATGAGCACGCCCGCCAGTGCGGCGAGGGGGATCGCGGCGACGAGCGCGGTGCCGACGAGCACGATCGCCAGCAGCGCGAGCGCGTGGACGATCGCCGCGACCCGACTGTGTGCGCCCGAGCGCACGTTGACGGCGGTGCGGGCGATCGCGCCCGTGGCCGGCATCCCGCCGAACAGTGCGGAGGCGATCGAGGCGAGGCCTTGTCCGACGAGTTCGCGATCGGCGTCCACCTCGCCCGTGTCGGCCATCGATGCAGCCACCCTGGCCGACAGGAGCGACTCGATCGCCGCGAGGGCGGCGACCGTGAGCGCCGGCGGCAGCAGCGTCCTGAGCGAGGCGGGATCGAGCGCAGGCAGTGCCGGCGCAGGGAGCCCGTGCGGCAGCGCGCCGATGGTCGCCACGGGTGCGCCGGCGGCGACGGCGATGATCGTCACGATGGCGATCGCGATGATGGGGCCGGGCACGAGCGGGTGGATGCGCGGTGCCGCCAGCATGATGGTCGCGACGATCGTCACCGCGCCGATCGTCCAGAGCGCCCCGGGCCAGGATGCTTCGCCGAGTGCGTGGATCGCACCGATGACGGCCGACTCGCCCGCGGCGGCGGGCACGCCGAGGAGCGCGGGAACCTGTTGCAGGAAGATGATGACGGCGATGCCGAGGCTGAAGCCCTCGATGACGGGCCAGGGGATGAGGGCGACCGCACGGCCGAGGCGCAGCATCCCGGCGACGAGCACGATGACTCCCGCGAGGAGCCCCACCGCGGCGAGGGCGCCGAGCCCGTGCGCGGCGATGATGGGCGCCAGTACGACGACCATGGCGCCGGTGGGGCCCGATACCTGCACGTTCGAGCCGCCGAACACCGCTGCGACGGCACCGGCGACGATCGCCGTGACGAGGCCGCTTGCGGCGCCGGCACCGCTGGAGACCCCGAAGGCCAGGGCGAGCGGGAGGGCGACGATGCCGACGGTGACGCCCGCGAGCAGGTCGCCCTTCCAGTTGCGCCGGAAGCCCCGGTAGTCGGCGGCGTTCGGCAGGAGGCTGCGGAGGCGTCGACCGAGGCTCGGCGAAGCGCTGGCCCCGTTCATCGGCGGCGCGACGCGGCGGGCGAGGAGGCCGCGGGTCCGGGCGGGTCGGGCGGCTCGACGTGCGCGACGAGACGGGACTCGACGTCATGCAGAGGGCGGTTCGATTCGGTGGGCACCCGGACTCCGTTCAGTCGCTGGCATCGAACCACGGGTCGATGAATCCATCAAGGCCCCGAAGACGGGGGATGCCCCGCACCGAAGGCCGGCGCGGGGCATCCACTCGTGAAACGGCTTACAGGGTGTTGCCGAGCTTGAAGCCCTGCTCCTCGTCGCCCTTGCGGGTGTACGAGAAGCCGTCGGCGCCGATGGTGACCTCGAGCTCCGAGTCCTCCTCGCGCGCCTTCACCGGCTGCGGCTGGCCGTCGAGGTCGAGCACGAGGGAGGCGTCGGTGTACCACGAGGGCACGACCGGGTTGCCCCACCAGTCGCGGCGCTGGTTGTCGTGCACGTCCCAGGTGACGACGGGGTTGTCGGGGTCGCCCGTGTAGTAGTCCTGCGTGTAGATCTCGACGCGGTGGCCGTCGGGGTCGCGCAGGTAGAGGTAGAACGCGTTCGAGACGCCGTGGCGGCCGGGGCCGCGCTCGATGCGGTCCGACATGCGCAGCGCGCCGAGCTTGTCGCAGATCGCGAGGATGTTGTGCTTCTCGTGCGTCGAGAAGGCGACGTGGTGCATGCGGGGGCCGTCGCCGCCGGTCATGGCGGTGTCGTGCACGGTGGGCTTGCGGCGCATCCACGCGGCGTAGACCGTGCCCTCCTCGTCCTGGATGTCCTCGGTGACGCGGAAGCCGAGATCCTGCATGAACTTCGTCGCGCGCGGCACGTCGGGCGTGACCTGGTTGAAATGGTCGAGCCGCACGAGCGCGCCCGGCGTGTACAGGTCGTAGCGCCACGCGAGCCGCTCGACGTGCTCGACGTCGTAGAAGAACTCGTACGGGAAGCCGAGCGGGTCGATGACGCGCACCGAGTCGCCGATGCCCTTCGTGTATCCGTTCTTCTCGCGGCGCACCTCGCAGCCGAGCTCCGTGTAGAAGGCGACGGCCTTGTCGAGGTCCTCGGGGGTGCGCACGCGGTAGGAGAACGCGGCGACGGCGGCCACGGGGCCCTGGCGGAGCACCAGGTTGTGGTGGATGAACTCCTCGAGGGAGCGGAGGTAGACGGTCTCCTCGTCCTCCTCGGTGACCGTGAGGCCGAGCACGTCGACGTAGAAGTCGCGCGAGCGCGCGAGGTCGGTGACGACGAGCTCCATGTACGCGCAGCGCAGGATGTCGGGGGCCGGGGCCGTCGGTGTGGGAGTGGGGTTGTCGCAGCTGATCGGCGCCTCCTGGCTCACGTAGAAGCCGGAGGAGGTGGGGGTCATGTCGTTGCGGTTGCTCATTTCAGCGTCCTTGCTCAGGGGGTGGGGTCTTGGGGGAGCCGCGGTGGATGCCGTGGCGCGGCTGTTGTTCAGCCGCGGCCGAAGCGCGGGGAGTGCGCTTCGTTCAACGTGATGTGCACCGCCTGCTGGTCGGTGTAGAAATCGATCGAGCGGTAGCCGCCCTCGTGGCCGAGGCCGGAGGCCTTGACGCCGCCGAACGGGGTGCGGAGGTCGCGCACGTTGTTCGAGTTCAGCCAGACCATGCCGGCCTCGACGGACTGTGCGAAGTTGTGCGCCCGCTTCAGGTTGTTCGTCCAGATGTAGGCGGCGAGGCCGTACCTGGTGTTGTTGGCGAGTTCGAGCGCTTCGTCGTCGGAGTCGAAGGGGGTGATCGCGACGACCGGCCCGAAGATCTCCTCCTGGAAGATGCGGGCGTCGGGGGCGACGTCGGCGAAGACGGTCGGGGCGACGTAGTTACCGGTGGGGAAGCCGTCGGGGCGGCCGCCGCCGGCGACGAGGCGCCCTTCGCCCTTGCCGATCTCGACGTAGGACATGACCTTGTCGTAGTGCTCGGGGTGCACGAGCGCGCCGACCTCGGTCTTCGGGTCCTGCGGGTCGCCGACGACGACGTTCTTCGCCCGCTCGGCGTAGCGCTCGACGAACTCGTCGTAGATCGCACGCTCGACGAGGATGCGGCTGCCGGCGGTGCAGCGCTCGCCGTTCAGGCTGAACACGCCGAAGACGGTCGCGTCGAGCGCGGATTCGAGGTCGGCGTCGGCGAAGACGACGGCGGGGCTCTTGCCGCCGAGCTCCATCGAGAGGCCCTTCAGGAACGGCGCGGCGTTGCCGAAGATGATCTGGCCGGTGCGGCTCTCGCCGGTGAAGGAGATGAGCGGCACGTCGGGGTGCTTGACGAGCGCGTCGCCGGCCTCTTCGCCGAGGCCGTTGACGAGGTTGAAGACGCCCTTGGGCAGCCCGGCCTCCTCGAAGATGGCCGCCCACAGCGAGGCCGACAGCGGGGTGAACTCGGCCGGCTTCAGCACGACCGTGTTGCCGGTGGCGATGGCGGGCGCGAGCTTCCACGACTCGAGCATGAACGGCGTGTTCCACGGCGTGATGAGGCCGGCGACGCCGATCGGCTTGCGGTTGACGTAGTTCATCTGCCGGCCGGGCACCTTGAACGCGTCGTCGTGCTGGGCGACGATGAGGTCGGCGAAGAAGCGGAAGTTCTCGGCGGCGCGCTGCGCCTGGCCGAGCGCCTGGGTGATCGGCAGACCCGTGTCGAAGGTCTCGAGCTCGGCGAGGCGCTTGTCCTGCGCCTCGACGAGGTCGGCGATCCTGTGCAGCACGCGGGAGCGCTGGCGGGGCGGCATCTTCGACCAGGGGCCTTCGTCGAAGGCGCGCTTGGCGGCGGCGACGGCGAGGTCGATGTCGGCCTGCTGGCCGGCGGCGGCCTGCACGTAGGTCTCGTTGGTGACCGGGTCGAGCACGTCGAACGTCTCGCCGCCCACGGAGTCGACGAAGGCGCCGTCGATGTAGTGGCGGATGCGGTCGGGCAGCCCCTCGGGGCGATGGGTGGTGGCCATCTCGTGTCTCTCTTTCGTGGGGTCGGGGGTGTGGATGCCGTGGGGCGCTCAGCCGGCGGCGGTGCTCACGGCATCCGCACCCTGATGCTTGTGCTCGGCGTTGTAGTCGAGCATCGCGTCGAGGGTCGCGGTGCGGTGGGCCCGGGCGGCGAGTTCGATCTCGAGCGGGTCGGCGCCGGATTCGAGGAGTCGAAGCAGGCGTTCGTGCTCTTCGACGGATTCGCGGGCACGGCCGGGCACGAAGCTGAAGGTGGAGTCGCGCAGCACCTTCAGCCGGTTCCAGCCGCGGTGCACGAGGTCGAGGATGTGCGGGTTCGGGCATTCCTCGAAGAGCACGGCGTGGAAGTCGAGGTTCAGGGCCGTGAAGCGCACGGGGTCGAACTCGTCGAGGCTCTGCCGCATGCGTTCGTTGACCTCGCGGGCGCGGCGGATGTGGTCGGCGGTGAGGGTCGGCGCCGACAGCGCGGTCGCTGCGCCCTCGACGAGCGCGAGCGTCTGCATGGTGTGCAGGTACTCGGTCTCTTTGATGAGGGCGACCTGGGCGCCGACGTTGCGTTCGAAGGTGACGAGCCCTTCGGCTTCGAGCAGGCGGATCGCCTCGCGCACGGGCACCACGGAGACGCCGAGTTCGCGTGCGATCTGGCCGAGCACGAGCCGGTAGCCGGGGGAGTAGCGGCCGTCCTCGATCCGCTCGCGGATGAAGCCGTAGGCGCGCTGCGCTTTCGAGACCTCGCTCATGCGCCCGTCTCCCGCTCGTACCTGGCGCGCCATTCGGCGTTCATCGGGAAGAGGCCGTCGACGGGTTCGCCGTTGCCGACCTGGCCTGCGACCCAGGCGTCTTCCGCGTCCTGCTTCTCGGCCTCGGCGAGGACCTCTTCGACGAGGGCCGGCGGGATGACGATGACGCCGTCGTCGTCGCCGACGATGACGTCGCCGGGCTGCACGGCGGCGCCGCCGCAGGCGATGGTGACGTCGGTCTCCCACGGCACGTGCTTGCGGCCGAGCACGCTCGGGTGCGGGCCTTGCGAGTACACGGGGATGTCGAAGGCGGCCACGGCGGCCGCGTCGCGCACGCCGCCGTCGGTGACGATGCCGGCGGCGCCGCGGACCTGGGCGCGGAGGGCGAGGACGTCGCCGACGGTGCCCGTGCCGCGTTCGCCGCGGGCTTCGACGACGAGCACCTCGCCGGGTCCGACGGTGTCGAAGGCGCGCTTCTGGGCGTTGTAGCCGCCGCCGTGGGTCTTGAACAGGTCGGGGCGGAACGGGACGAAGCGGAGGGTCTTCGCGCGGCCGGCGATGCGGGCGCCGGGGTGGTTGGTGGTGACGCCTTCGATGAAGATGTCGTGGTAGCCGCGCTTGCGGAGGGCGACGGAAAGGGTCGCGACGGCGACGGCGCCGAGGCGCGAGCGCAGTTCGTCGGTGAGGTCGAAGGCGGCCTCGCCGGCTGCGGGTGCGGATGCCCGGCCCGCTGCGACGGCGGCGTCGAACTCCTCCTGCGAGCCCCAGGCTTCGAGGCGCTGCAGTTCGTCGACGGCGGGTTTCGTGCCGAAGTCGCCGAACGGCGTCTCGCCCTGGGCGATGGTGGTGACGAGCCGGCCGCTGGAGCGGTCGCCGGCGATGGAATCGACCTCGACCTCGACGACGTCGCCGGGCACGACGACGGAGGAGCCGGCGGGGGTGCCGGTGAGGATGACGTCGCCGGGTTCGAGGGTCATCAGCTGGGAGAGGTCGGCGACGAGGCGGCCGAACGGGAAGAGCAGGGTGTCGCTGGTGTCTTCCTGGACGAGGGTGCCGTTCACCCAGGTGCGCACGCGCCAGTCGCCTTCGCCGAGGCCGTCGACGGGCACGAGGCGGGGGCCGAGGGGGGTGAAGCCGTCGCCGCCCTTGGAGCGGACGTTGGAGCCCTTGTCGGCGGCGCGCATGTCGTAGATGCCGAGGTCGTCGGCGGCGGTGACGTGGGAGACGTGCGCCCAGCCGTTCTCGGGGGAGACGCGGCGGGCGGCGGTGCCGATGACGAGGGCGATCTCGCCCTCGAAGGCGAGCAGTTCGGTGCCGGCGGGGCGTTCGAGGGTGCTGCCGGTGGCGGCGAGGGAGGACTGCGGCTTCAGGAAGTAGCTGGGCTGCGCGGGCGTGCGGCCGCGCTGCGCGGTGCGCGACGGGTAGTTCAGGTGCACGGCGACGATCTTGCCGGGCGTGGGGATTCCGTCGATGGTCATGAACATCCTCGTTTCAAGGTATCTCAAATGATATACGATCTGGCGGCGGCTGTCGAGCGCCCCGGGTGGATGCCGCGGGGCGGCTGCATCAGTAACTCGCGCGCTCGGCCCCGTCGCCGCCGATGAAGCGCTCCGCGAGCGCCTCCGAGCCGCGCGCGAGCATCGACACGTCTGCCGCGACGAGCACGAAGCTCGCACCCGCGGCGAGGTAGCGCTCGGCCGTCGCCGGAGCGAAGGCGTTCACCCCGGCCGGCTTCCCGGCATCCACCGCGGCCCGGATGCTGCGTTCGACGGCCGCGACCACCTCGGGGTGCTCCTGCTGCCCGAGCACGCCCATCGAGGCCGCCAGGTCCGAGGGGCCGATGAAGATCGCGTCGACGCCCTCGGTGGCGAGGATCGCCGGCGCGGCATCCACCGCGGCCGCCGACTCGATCTGCACGGTCAGCGAGATCGTCTCGTCGGCGTTCGCGAGGTACCCCTCGACCCGGTTCCAGCGGGCCGCACGCGCCAGGGCGCTGCCGACGCCGCGGACGCCGGCCGGCGGGTAGCGCACCGCGCGCACCATCGCCTCGGCCTGCTCGGCCGAGTCGACCATCGGCACGAGCAGGTTCTGCACGCCGAGGTCGAGGTACTGCTTGATCGTCACGACATCGCCGGAGGGCACGCGCACGAGCGGCGTCGCCGGGTAGGCGGCCACGGCCTGCAGCTGCGCGAGGATCGTCTCGAGCGTGTTGGGGGAGTGCTCGCCGTCGATGAGCAGCCAGTCCAGGCCGCTGCCGGCGGCGATCTCGGCCACGAGCGGGCTGCCCGAGCACACCCACATGCCGATCTGGGGGCGGTCGGCGGCCGCGAGGCGCTTCGCGAAGGTGTCGGGAAGGGTCATTCGAACCGGCATGTGATCGCCCCCAGGTCTCCGTAGTCGGCGTGCACGGTGTCGCCGCGCTCGACCCACATGGGCCGGGTGAACGAGCCGGCGAGGATGATCTCGCCCGCCTCGAGCGACTGGCCGTGCTGGGCGAGTTTGTTCGCGAGCCAGGCGACGCCCATCGCGGGGTGGCCGAGCACGGCTGCGGCCACGCCCGATTCCTCGATCGTCTGGTTGCGGTAGAGCAGCGCCGAGACCCAGCGCAGGTCGACCTCGCCGATCTTGACCGGGTTGCCGCCGACTACCATGGCGCCCATGGCGGCGTTGTCGCTGATGGTGTCGACGATGGTGCGGCCGGCCATCTCGATGTGGGAGTTCAGGATCTCGAGGGCGGGCACGACGTACGCGGTCGCGTCGAGCACGTCGAAGATCGTCGTGTTCGGCCCGGCGAGGGGTGTGTCGAGCACGAAGGCGAGCTCGACCTCGATCCGTACGTTCGAGAAGCGGTCGAACTCGACGCTCGCGCCCGACTCGATGACCATGTCGTCGAAGATCACGCCGTAGTCGGGTTCGGTGATGCCGGTGGCGACCTGCATCACCTTGGAGGTGAGGCCGATCTTGCGGCCGACGAGGCGGGCGCCGGCATCCGTGCGGCGTTCGGCCCAGAGCTTCTGCACGGCGTAGGCGTCCTCGACGGTCATGTCGGGGTTGCGGGCGGTCAGCAGCGGCACGATGGATCTCGTGCGGTCGGCTTCGAAGAGTTCGTCGGCGATGGCGGTGATGCGGGATGGATCCACGGATGCTCCACTTCGTTGTCGGGTCCCTCGAATCGTATACGATCGCACGCTGGGCGCATGCAATATGCAACCCGAGCCGCGCTCAGGATCCTGGTATCCGGTTTCGTATATGATTGCCCGGTCAGCGTCGACCCGCGGCGCTGGACCGGTCCCCTCGCGAGGCCGGGCAACACCCAAGCGGTTTCCCGACAGAGGAGTCGCCCGCAATGAGCACCACCGCAGCATCCACCCCCGGCACGAGCCCCGCCAAACAGCGCGAACTGCGCCGCGTCGCCTTCGCCACCGTCATCGGCACCACGATCGAGTGGTACGACTTCTTCCTCTACGCGAGCGCCGCCGGCCTCGTGTTCAACACGCTCTTCTTCCAGCCCGCCGGGCCCGAGTTCGCGACGATCCTCTCGTTCGCGACCATCGGGGTGAGCTTCCTGTTCCGACCCCTCGGCGCCTTCCTCGCCGGCCACTTCGGCGACAAGCTCGGCCGCCGGGCCATGCTCGTGCTCACGCTCATCCTGATGGGCGCGGCCACGACCCTCATCGGCGTGCTGCCCACCTACGAGCAGGTCGGCATGCTCGCCCCCGTGCTGCTCGTCCTGCTCCGCATCCTGCAGGGGCTGTCGACCGGCGGCGAATGGGGCGGCGCCGTGCTCATGGCCGTCGAGCACGCCCCCGACGGCAAGCGCGGCCGCTACGGCGCGTTCCCGCAGATGGGCGTGCCCATCGGCCTCCTCCTCGCCTCGGGCGTGCTCGCCCTCATGACGGGCGTCATCTCGCCCGGCGCCGCCTTCCTCGAATGGGGCTGGCGCGTGCCGTTCCTGCTGAGCGTCGTGCTCGTCGTCGTCGGCTTCGTCGTGCGCCGCAGCGTCGAGGAAAGCCCCGTCTTCGCCGAACTGGCCGCGAAGAAGGAGCAGACGAAGGTGCCGATCGTGCAGCTCTTCAAGAAGCACTGGCTGCTCGTCATCCTCGCCGCCCTCACCTTCGCCGGCAACAACGCCGCCGGCTACATGACCACCGGCGGGTACATCCAGAACTACGCGACGACCCCGGTCGCCGACGGCGGCCACGTCGGCATGGAGACCACGCCGGTGCTCTTGGCGGTCACCGCCTCCGCACTCGTCTGGCTCGGCTTCACCTGGCTCGCCGGCGTCGTCTCGGACCGCATCGGCAGGCGGAACACGTACATCATCGGGTGGATCGTGTTCCTCATCACGGTGTTCGCCCTGTTCCCGCTCGTGAACACCGGCAACGTGTGGCTGCTGTTCGTCGGGCTCGCCCTCTTCGTCGTCGGCAACGGCTTCACCTACGGGCAGCAGGCCGCCTACTTCGCGGAGCTCTTCCCGGCATCCATCCGCTACTCGGGCGTGTCGATCACCTACGCGATCGGCGCGATCCTCGGCGGTGCCTTCGCCCCGATGATCTCCGCCTGGCTCGTGCAGACGACCGGGTCGTCGACCTCGGTCGCGTTCTACATCGCCGGCGTCATGGTCGTCGCCTTCATCGCGACGCTCCTGCTGAAGGACCGCACGGGCATCCCGCTCGGCGCCGACCACGAGGACGAGCAGGCCGAGAGCGCCGTCTACGGCGTGAAGTGAACGGCCGCGGGGGTGGATGCCAGGTCGCCCGGCATCCACCCCCGCGCCGTAAGGTGTTGCGGTCGTCGGCGGTGCTTACGGATCGTTCTTCAGCGCTCCGGCAACCCGCTGCGCGAAGCCCGGAGCGCCACTCCGCGCAAGCCGATCGAGCAGTTTCGTGATTTCCACGGGCGGGTGACGCATGGCGGCCGCCTGTTCCGCGATGATCCGGCATACCCCGCTCGGCGAGAGGTCGAACTGATCCAGGAGGAATGCGTCGGTCCTGATGGCCTCGAGTCCCAGGGGTGCGAGCACGGAGTCTGGGAAGTCCTTCACATTCTCCGTGACGATGAGATCGGCTCTGCCGAGGAGCGCGGCAGCCACAACGTGGGCATCGTTCGGGTCGGGCAGTTCGATGCCCTGGACGAGTGGCTCCCACCCTTCTACGAGCGCATCGTCGAAGGCCTCGTTCATCGATCGGAATCGACTGTGGAATCGGCTCGCGTCGACGTCCGGGTGGATGCGCTCGAGAGCTTTGAGTGCTTCGTCGAGCACGTTCTGCGACCAGACCGGGCGGAAGGCTCCAGCGTCAGCCATGCGGAGCATGGTGTCGCACGGCGCCAGCGGTACGATCACACATGCGTCGAGGAATGCCGTGAACCGCGCCACCGCTACGAGTGCTTCCGTGCCTGAGCCAATGCTTCCTTGTAGACGTCCGCATCGACGTCATACAGACCGTCTTCTTCTGCTTGCCGGGTGAGTTCGTCCAAGCGGCTCCGCCTATCAGTGCGCTTTCGGTCGCGATATGCGAGGACGTCGTGCAGTCGCAGTCGCCGGTGCCTGGACTCGCCGAATCGTTCGAAGGGCAGCTCGTGTTCATCGAGCAGCCGGATCAGCGTGCTGCGGCTGATGCCAAGCAGGGTGGCTGCTTGCTGAGTCGTCAGTTGCCGATCGATTGGTTCGACACTGACGGCCTCGCCGCGCTCCATCGCCGAAACCACCTGCCGGAGCACGTCGTACGCCACCATCGGGAGCGGGATCTGCTCGCCGTCGGGACCGAGTAGCAGCGCAGGCGCGGTGTGATGCTCCAGGAATCGCCCGAGTTCGAGCATCTCGCTGAGGTCGCTAGGCGGGTCGACGACCAACGGATCTCTCGTTCGTACGGATGCGGTGCTCATAGCTCTATATTCGTCCAAATCGTCCAAATCCGCCATATTGTTCAGCACTTTGGCGAGAAGCAAATCCGGGTCTACGGCGTGAAGTAAGACGGCGGCGGGGGTGGATGCCGGGTCGCCCGGCATCCACCCCCGCGCCGCCCCCGTCACTCCCAGCGGAAGGCCGCCGCGGCCGCCCCGCCGCAGACGAGCGTCGCCGCCGACAGGGCGATGAGCGAGGCCGGCTCGATCGGCCAGCCCGCCCACGCCGCCGACAGCGCCTGCACGCTCGCCCCGAACGGCAGCACCTCGCCGACCGCCGCGAGCGGCTCCGGCAGGGTCGTCATGCCGCCGAACAGGCCGCCGAGCGCCCCGAGGGCGAAGAACGCCACCAGGCCGATCGCGACCGCCGAGTTCGGCGTCGGCGCCAGGGCGGCCACCAGCATGCCGACGGCGTACATCGCCGCGATGCCGAGGGCGACGGCCATGGCCGCACCGACCGGATCGAGGGGCGGCCTGGCGCCGAATGCGAACACGGCGACGGCGAAGGCGACGGAGATGCCCACGAGCGCCTGGGCGAGGCTCACGACAGCCTGCGCGACGAGCACCATCGCCGGCGAGGCCGGCGTCACGGCGAGCCGGCGGAGGATGCCCGAACGCCGGTAGTACGCGAGGAAGCTCGGCATGTTGATCACCCCGATCGAGGCGATCACGACGGTGAACACGAGCGGCAGCACGAAGACCTCGAGCGCGGTGAGACCGCCGACCGGCTCCGAGGCGGCCGACTGCGCGCTCATCACGAGGATCAGCAGCGGCATCCCGAGCGGCACGATGAGGCCGGCCGTGTCGCGGGCGACCATCTTCGCCTCGCAGGCCATGAGCACGAGCCACGAGCGCGGGCCCGGCCGCGCGATACGGGCGGGGGCGGATGCGGGTGCGGCGGTCATGCGGTCTCCTCCAGTTCGCCGGGGCGGGTGCCCGTGATCGTCACGAATGCCTCTTCGAGGTCTGCGGCGCCGACGGTCGAGACGAGCCCGGCCGGGGTGTCGTCGGCGACGATACGGCCGGCATCCAGCAGCACCACGCGATCGCAGAGCCGTTCGACCTCGTCCATGGCGTGGCTGACGAGCAGCACGGTCTCGTGCTCGAGCTGCTCGATCGCGCTCTGCATGCGTCGGCGGGCGTGCGGGTCGAGGCCGGTCGTCAGTTCGTCGAGGATGACGACGCGGGGCCGCCCCGCGAGGGCGAGCGCGATCGACAACCGCTGCTGCTGACCGCCGGAGAGCTTCTCGAAGCGGGTGCGGCGCTGCGCCGTGAGATCGACGAGATCCAGCAGTTCGCCGGCCGAACGCGGGTTCGGGTAGAAGCTGCGGAAGAGCCCGATGAGCTCGTCGACGGTCAGCGCATGGTGCACGGTCGCCTGCTGCAGTTGCACGCCGAGCACCTGCCGGAGCGCCGCCCGGTCGCGGCGAGGGTCGAGGCCGAGGACGCGAACGCGGCCGGCATCGGGGCGGCGGAGGCCGGCGATGAGCTCGACCGTGGTCGTCTTGCCCGCACCGTTGGCGCCGAGCACGCCGACGACCTCGCCGGCCCGCACCCGGAGGCTGACGCCGTCGACCGCGACCGTGGAACGGTAGCGCTTGTGCAGATGTTCGGCGACGATCGCCGTGTCGTGATCCATGGCTCCGACGCTACGGACGGCGCCGGTACGCCTGCAGTCCCGTTCGTCACGCCGCGGATCGTGACCGATGGCACGGGTGCCGGCCGGGCCGGTTCCGTAGGGTGGACGGATGCGACGCATGGTGCCGGAACTGTGGTCCGGGCTCGCGATGGTCGTCGTCTGCGTCGGCATCGGGGCGCCCGTCATGTTCGGCGCCGTGCCGGCCGCCGTGCCGCAGTGGGTGTGGACCGCGGTGTTCCTCTGCTCGCTGGCCGCCGCCTTCGCCGCGGTCTGGAGCGGGCACGTCTCGCCCCCGGGCCGGCGCAGCCGGGTCATCGCGCTCGCCGCCTACGGCGTCGCCGTCGCCGCGTCGTCGGCGGCCGTGCTGCTGGCCCCCTCCGCCGGGTGGCTGCCGATCCTGCTGGTCTTCCACGCCGCGCTCGGCGTCTACCTCGTGCCGCCGGCAGGCGTGGCCGGCGTGATCGCCTGGAACACGCTCGTGCTCTTCGTCCTCTTCTCGATGCAGAGCGCTCGCCCCGGCGAGGTCGTGCTGAGCACGGGCCTCTACCTGCTCATCCAGATCGCCTCGGCGTTCTCGACCGGGGCGCTCGTGCGCGAGCAGCGCACCCGGGCGAGCCTGGCTGCGGCCAACGTCGAGCTGCGCGCCGCGAACGCGTTGCTCGCCGAAAGCGCCCGCACCGCCGAACGGCTGCGCATCTCGCGGGAACTCCACGACCTCATCGGCCACCAGCTGACCGTGCTCACCCTCGAGCTCGAGGCCGCGAAGCACCGCGACGGCCGGGCCGCCCGCGAACACGTCGAGCGCGCCGACGGTGTCGCCCGCGGGCTGCTCGCCGATGTGCGGGCGACCGTCGGCCGCCTCCGCGAATCCGGCACCGGCGAGCTCGCCGAACTCCTGGGCGACGTCGTCGCCGGCATCCCGGGGCTCGAGATCGCCCTCGACGTGCCGACCGGGCTCACGACCGACGACGACGAGACGGCTGCGCTCGTGCGCGCCGTGCAGGAGATCGCGACGAACACGCTGCGGCACGCCGAGGCCACCCGGCTCGAGATCCGCGTGTCGCGGGATGCCGCCGGCATCCGCCTGACCGCTCTCGACGACGGCCGCGGCGCCGGCCGGCCCGTCGCCGGCAACGGGCTGCGCGGCCTGCAGGAACGCTTCGCCGCCCTCGGCGGCGACGTCTCCTTCGACGGCGCGCACGGCTTCCGCGTCGAGGCGAGGGTGCCGGCCCGATGAGCCGCGTGGTGATCGTCGACGACCAGGCATTGGTGCGCACCGGCATCCGCACCCTGCTCGGCATCGCCGGCATCGACGTCGTCGCCGAAGCCGCCGACGGCATCGAAGGGCTCGCGGCGATCGAAGCCGAACGGCCCGACGTCGTGCTCCTCGACCTCCGGATGCCCGGCCTCGACGGCATCGGCGTGCTCGCCGAACTCGCCGCCCGCGGCGACCCGACGCCCGTGCTCGTCCTCACCACCTTCGACGACGACGAACTGCTCGTGCAGGCCCTCCGCCACGGCGCGCGCGGCTACCTGCTGAAAGACGTCACCGTCGAACGCCTCACCCACGCCGTCGACACCCTCGCCGCAGGCGGCACCCTCATCTCCCCGTCGGTCACCGACCGGCTGCTGCGGGCCATCCGCGCGGGCGCGGCCACCGACCCGCCCCCGGCGGAACCGCTCACGAGCCGCGAGGTCGACGTGCTCCGCCTCATGGCCGAGGGTTACGGCAACCGCGAGATCGCCGGCGCCCTGCACCTGGCCGAGGGCACCGTGAAGAACCACGTCTCGGCGATCATCGCCAAGCTCGGCGCCCGCGACCGCACGAGCGCCGTGCTCCGCGCCCTCCGCGACGGAGTGCTCGGGTGAGGTCGTGTCGTGATGTCCAGGCAGGATCGTGGAGTGAATGCCCGTGGGGCTTCCGGGCGATTCAGGCCGTCGCAGAATTCCCAGTACCGGTTGTCACGTTTTGACCTTCTTCGAACATATCCATGTATGAAGCCGTCATCCGATGAAGAGCTCGATGATCGTATCCGACGTCTCGGACTCGTATCTCTGACCAAGGAAGTCCAGGACCTTCTTGACGAACAGGCAACGAGCCTCCAGGATCCGCATGTGCGGGAGGATGCCGAGCGTCAACTCGACGGGCGGGGCCGAAAGCGCGGGCTCAAGAAGCGCTGGCACGTTGGTGGGGCCGTTGCTCTCGCGAGTCTCTCAGTCGCAGTGCCAGCGGCGGGTACAGCTCTATGGCTGGCCAGGACGGGTGAGTTCGGAGATCCATCGCGGAGTACGGAGGAAGATTCGAGCGAGTGGATCGACCTCACGGCACCTGACGTTCCCGAAGTCGTTGACGATAGCTATCCGGCGTATCTCGATCTTCCACCGGGAGCCTCTCCATCCGACGCGGTCGAGGATGTTCAGCGAATCATGGGCCGGCTCGGCGTGGACGCCGGCGGCTCTGGTATCGCGCAGGACGGTCTGATCGTATCCACGTACGAGGGGTGGGCGATCTGCAGCTGGTTCGACTACTGGCTCGACGGTGATGATGCCGCGAAGGCCGTCGCGGTCGACTGGCTCGGCGACGTCGCGAACTATCCGGCCATAACCGCGCTCGACAGCGGCGGTGTCGTGGACGGTCTCCACAAGTCCGTAAGCTCGGCGCGAGACGGTGACTCGGCTGCCGTTGAACGTGGGTACGCCTTCTGGGACTGCTACGGGGTGATGGGGGAGGAACATTGACGCAGCAGCCAGAGCTGGTCAGCGATTCGGCAGCTCTGCGGATCGATGACCTTGTCCGGTCGCTGTCTCCGGCTTTGTTGGCGTATTTCGCGAGACGGGTCGTCCCCCAGGAGGATGCGGCCGACTGTCTGTCCGAGACACTCTTGGTGCTGTGGCGCCGACGAGCTGATCTTCCGAAAAACGAGGACGACCGGCGAGCTTGGGCATACGGTGTCGCCCGCAGGGTGCTTCTCGCGCAGCGACGCGGGGGCGCTCGGCAGGCCATGTTGGCTGCGCGGATTCGAGATGAACTCCGCACCACCCCTATCGCTGCGGACGTTCAGGATGGACCTGCGATCAAAGCGTTGTCCCGGCTGAAGGAACGCGACCGAGAGCTCGTCGGGATGGTCGTGTGGGATGGATTATCCGTGAGCGAGGCCGGCGCGGCACTCGGGCTCCGCCCCGATGCGGCACGTGCACGCTACTCACGGGCAAGGCGGCGCCTGCGCGCAGCGTTGAACCGGAGGAACGAATCTCTCTGAACGTGAAGATCCCAAGCGAACGACCGGACTGCCGGGCGCCGTGTGGAAGCGCCCTCCCGGCATCACCACCACGTTGCTGTGCGAGCATGGGCCTCCCGCGAGAGCCACACGTTGTCGAGCGAACGGAGGTGTCGCCGTGTTCGTCTTCCTTATTGGGCTCTTCGGACATCCGGTGGGGGTCATGGGGTGAGGCCGCCGGCGGCGAGGAGCATGCGGAGGCGGTAGTTGTGGCGGTTGCGGAAGCCTCTGGCGAGGCGGCGGTGGAGTTCGATGATGCCGTTCACGGCCTCGGTGCCGCCGTTGGATGAGCGGCCGGTGGTGAAGTAGGCCAGGAACGCGTCGCGCCACCGTCTCAGGGTGCGGCCCAAGCGGGCGATCTCGGGGATCGGGCAGGTGTGGAACGTGTCGACGACGGTGACGGCGATCCGTCGTCCTTGGGCCAGATCCTTCGCGTGGTAGGCGGCGCGGAGTTGCTGTGCACACTGCCAGGCGATGAAGACTTCCTCGTGGGCGGGGTCGGCGTTGATCGCGGCGACCAGACGTGCTCGTTGCTTGTCGGTGAGGTGCTCGGCCCCGGCGCGGAGGATGGTCTGGATCCCGTAGAGCGGGTCGCCCTTCCGGCCGCGATGGCCGAGGGTGTCCTGTTGGACCCGGCGGCGGACCTCGTCGACGGCGGCGGTAGCGAGCTTCACAACGTGGAACGCGTCCAGCACGGCGATCGCGTCGTGGAGCTTGTCGTCGATGGCGGCCTTGTAGCCGGCGAAGGGATCCAAGGCGGCCACTTTCACGTTCCGACGGAAGTCCTCGCCGCGTTGGTCCAGCCAGGCCTTGTAGACGCGCCCGGAACGGCCGGGCACGAGGTCCAGCAGCCTGGCGTGCGTCTTGCCGTGCTCGTCGCGGGTCAGGTCGACCATCCCGGTCAACTCCTTCGGGCCGCGCATGCGGGGATCGACGTGGTGCCAGATGTGTTCATCGACACCGAGGGTGCTGACCCCGTCGAACCGGGACTCGTCGGCGGCAAGCTGCTCGAGTTCGGGTTCGACGGCCCGCCAGAGCGTCTTCCACGACGTGTCGAGCTGACGAGCCAAGCCTTGGACGGTGGCGTGTTCGCGACGCAACTGCCCGATCGCCCAGACCACGGCACGGGCCGTGATCGATCCGCGTGGGGCGACCAACGACGGGAGCTGTTCCATGAACGTCTTCCGGCCGCAGTCGGTGTCCTCGCAGCGGAAGACGCGTTGCCGCCATACCAGGCGCACCCGGTCAGCGCCAGGCACGTCCCGCAGCACCCGGCGTCGGCGGCCACGACCGGTCGCGATCACCCCGCACGATGGGCACCCGGCAGGTCCCGGCGGGCTGGAGACCGTGACCGTCAGCAGGCCGTCACGGCGATCGACATGCTCGACGTGGACCCCGTCCAGGCCCAGCAGCAGGTCACAACGGTCACAGGGATCAGCAGCCGGACGCGCGTCAACGCGCCCCGAAGTAAGGTGAAGCACGTCGAGGTCCTCGGTCGGAATCAGGTGGTTAGCGCTTCTGATCCTCGGGGACCTCGACCCCTACACGCCAGTCACGCCCCGGACACCTCACCCCCACCAGATCTCCGAAGAGCCGGAATGGTGGCGCTGGTCGTCGCGCCGCCTGCACAGCGTAGGCTCATAGTGGCCGCAGATCCGAGTGTGGTCAAGGACCTCAGATGTCACCCATCCGTGCAGCAGGCCCCACCCCCCCTGTGCGGGGCATTGCTCGTTTTGCCTCATCATGCCCTGATCCTGCGCGTCCCCCAACCTCCACTCGAAGCCAGAAGAGTTGGATTCTCGCGCCCCTCGGCACCAGCTGGAACCAGAGTGTCCAAGACCAGGGACCAAACGCACGGCCTTAGGGGCGGTGCATACGTCTGGCGAAACATGACTTCCTTGACATATCTCGCCCGACCTATCACTGTGAGGTACGAGCAGCGAACGATTGCTCCCTTTGGGCTATGGATGAGTCAGAGGCTAACCAAAGAGAGTGGCTGAATATTGCGAAACAGGACACTTTTCCGGCTGGTGACGACTACCGCTGCCGCTGCACCGCTCGTGTATGCGATCGGCATCGCGCCGGCGCAAGCGAGCACCGACGATGACGTTGTCCCGGTGTGGATCGAGAGCGAGGTCCTCATCACAGGGGATGAGATCACTCTCATGGGCCCCGGCGGTTCATTCGGGCTTGAGCTGGTCGAAACGACACCGACTGATTCCATCGATGTTGTCGAGTCCGAATCGCTCGTTGAGCTCGGTGCCGTCTTCGAGGATCCTCAGGCTTCGACCGTTGAATACGAGCTCGACCTTCCCAGCGGCGCTTCGGCTGAGATCGTCGTGAACGACGATGGCGAAGAGTCGATCTTGCTGACGAACGAAAATGGAGATCTCCTTGGCGGGATCATGCAGTACGAGGCCCTGGACGCTGCCGGGGAACCGGTGCAGGCTGCACTCGGTATCGAAGGAACGATGGTTACTCAATCGTTGGTCGCACCGGCGAACGTCGTCTATCCTGTCGAGGTTTCGATTGCCAGTGGCACGGTCTGGTACAAGAACGCGTGGGTGCACAAAGTCACGAAGGGGTACATCGTGAACGCTGATCCCACTCCGTTGGGGCGCCAACAGATCGCCTGGAACACGCATTCGACGCACGTGCTCCATGTGAAGAGTATCCTCGGGACCGCAATGACCAATACCTACTGGAACTGGAACATCGAACAGCAGTTCGTTTGCCACGTGGTCGGCGCCTATTTCCCGAGCGGCGTGTACAATATGGAATCGTGGCAGCCCGCGCTCTCTTGGGGGGAGATCGCGAACCCCTGGGACCGCTGCAATCGCATCAAGTAGCCCTCAGGAGGAATTCCCGTGAAAGTCGCATTCAGAATCGTGCTCGCGAGTTTTTTTCTTAGCATCATCGTGTTCCTCAGTATGATGCTACTTGGGCGGGTATCGGGATATGACTGGGGAAGCCTAACTGGACCAGAGCCTGTTTGGCCTTCTGTTCTCGGGTTCAGCGCCTTGTACGGAATTGCTATCAGCGGAGCGCTGCTTGTCATCCTTGGCGCGGTGTCCGTTGTTCGGTTCTTTCGCTGCAGTCGAAAGCGAGATGTGGCTGCCTCTGAGGCTTATTCAGGCGTAGATGAAGAATAGGCCGAGGGTTGCGGTGATGGTGGTGGGGAATGTGTTGAGTGGGCGGCGGTAGTCGGTGGGGAGGATGTGCCAGTTCTTGAGGTGGGCGATGGTTCGCTCGACGGGCCATCGGAGCTGGTTCGTGGGTGTGTCCGGGCAGCGGTCGGATACCCACACGACACGCCCGGTGAGCGGAATTTGTCAAGGCGGATGAGGCCGGTGGGTGTTATGCGGCGAGTTGGAGCTCGTCCGCTGGTGGCTGGTTGATCCAGGCGGCTGGGTCGCGGTCGAGGATCTTCGGGCGGGTCTGAGCGCGGGTGCCGAAGCGTTCGGGGTGCGCGCGGCGGGCCTGATCGAGCGCGGTGTCACGGTCACGGTCGATGGCGTCCGCGTGGCCGTAGTGGACGTCGGCGGGGGTGTGCATCCCGATACCGGTGTGCCGGTGATGGTGGTTGTACGCGTTGACGAATTCGTCCAGGAACTCGCGGGCCGCGGTGAGGGAACTGAATCGTTCGGGGAAGTCGGGCAGGTATTTCATCGTCTTGAACAGTGCCTCGGAGTACGGGTTGTCGTTGCTGACGTGCGGGCGCGACCTCGACTTCGTGACACCGAGATCGGACAGCAGCGTGGTCACGGTCTTCGAGGTCATCGACGGGCCACCATCGGAGTGCACGACCTGCGGGGTGCCGTGGATCCCGAACGCGTCCAGCATCATCTCTTTCGCGAGGATGCCGTCCTCGGTGGCATGCACGATCGCGCCGACGATGTACCGGGAAAAGATGTCGATCATCACGTACGCGTCGTAGTAGACGCCTTTCACGGGGCCGGCGAGTTTCGTGATGTCCCACGAGTACACCTGCCCGGGCCCGGTCGCGATCAGCTCCGGGATCTTCCGCGGCGGGTGTGTGGCAAGCCGTCGCCGTTCCCGCACCTGCGTGTTCTCCCGCAGTACCCGGTACATCGTCGAGACCGAGCCGATGTACTGGCCTTGTTCGAGGAGGATCGCGTAGACCTGCAACGGCGGCTTATCGACGAACTCGTCGCTGTTGAGCACCGCGAGCACGCGGGCCCGCTCGTCGCAGTCGAGCTTGTTCGCCGGCGCCGGACGCGGCAGCGGAGGCTCCCGGTCAGGGCGCCGCTCACGACCAGTCCGTCGAACCGCGCTCGCCCGTGGAACCCCGGTCAGTGCAGCCGCATCCCGGGTCGGCGTGCCAGCCAAGGCCAGCTCCCGGTACGCGTCCATCAGCGGCGTTTCGGCGTCGGGTCGGTGTCCGCGCTCTCGGAGAGCTGTTCCAAGAGCGCGTGTGCTTTTCCCATGATCTGCAACGCCATCTCGGTCGTCGCGAGTTTCTGTTCCGCTTTCGCGAGTTGCCGGCGCAGCGCCGCGATCTCGGCCTGCTCACGCGAGGGCCGCCCCACCGCCTCGCCGGGCTGCTTGCCTTCGAGAAGACCCGCGTCGCGCTGCTTGCGCCATTCCGAGATCAACGACGAGTACAGGCCCTCGCCCCGCAGGAACGCGTTCCCCCCACCGGTCTCGCACGCGGTCTCATACTCGGACAGGTACTTCAGCTTCTGCGCCGGCGTGAACGTACGGCGACGGGCGCGACCGGCAGGATTCGACGGGGCAGACACCACTCCATCATCGGTGGCCGCGGGAACCGTGGCCAGAGAACTCGAACTCATCAGATTGGGTGATCCTTCACGCCCCGCAGGCGAACTTGCTATGAACCGGTGGACTCACCCAACCCTGACACGCAGGGGAGCTCGGCTGCCACTTGGACGTTGAGTCCGCTTGTGTCTCGGCTTGCCCGAGTCGAAGTCGCTCATGGTCTGTCTTTCACGCGATGCCGGGTAGTGGAAGCCGAGTCTAGGTGTACTTCCCTGACAGGTTGTGAACGGCTGAGGTAGTGAAGACCTCCGGGGCAGGATGTGGGTTACCACACTCACCGTCCTGACCACGGAGGTCTTCGTGACTCACGCTAACGCGCCCTTGACGCCGGAGGGGCGTCGACGTCTTGCCGTTCTGATCGTCGATGACGGTTGGACTGTCCGCCGTGCGGCCGAACGCTTTCAGTGTTCGCCGGCGACGGCATCTCGGTGGGCTCGCCGGTACCGCGCCGGCCTGCCGCTGACCGACCGTAGTTCGAGGCCTCACTCGTCACCGGGCCGGCTGCCGCGCAAGACAGAACGGCGAATCCTCGCGTTGCGGTTCGTCCGTCGGTGGGGGCCGCACCGGATCGCGTATCACCTGGGGCTGCACCGTTCCACGGTCGGCCGGGTGCTCGCACGGTATCGGATGCCGAAGCTGGCGAACATCGACCAGGCCACAGGGCTGCCCGTCCGCAAGCCCAAGCCGGTGCGTTACGAAGTCGCCAAACCGGGTCAGTTGGTGCATGTGGACATCAAGAAGCAAGGCCGGATCCCCGACGGCGGCGGCTGGCGCGTCCACGGCCGCGGGTCCGCCCAGGACCGCCACGCTGGCCTCGCCCGCGACAAAGCCGCCCGGGCCGGCGCGGCAGGTTCACGCGGCTACCGCTACCTGCACCACGCCGTGGACGACTACTCACGGGTCGCGTACTCGGAGATCCTCGACGACGAACGCAAAGAGACCGCCGCCGGGTTCTGGAACCGCGCGAACGCGTTCTTCACCGGCCTCGGGGTGACAGTGACCGCGGTAATGACCGACAACGGTGCCTGCTACCGCTCCCACGCCTTCGCCGACGCCCTCGGCGAGAACGTGAAGCACAAGTGGACCAAGCCCTACCGGCCCCAGACCAACGGCAAAGTCGAACGGTTCAACCGAACCCTCGCCGCCGAATGGGCCTACGCGAAGCCCTACACCAGCGAAGCCGAACGAACCGCCGCCTACGACACCTGGCTCCATGACTACAATCACCACAGACCCCACACCGGCATCGGCGGCCAAACACCCTCACAACGCGTTCACAACGTCACGGGGAAGTACATCTAGGGGGCCGGTGTTTGCGGGCCTGTGGCGAGGTGGCTTTCATCGTCGGCGCATACCTCGAACAGCGATGGGGCATCGATGCCGGGACCGGCGCCATCCGAGGTGACGCGGACTCGGGTGGTTGTAGCAATCGTGGGGGTGCAGTCGTACGTGCTGATCCTCGTGAGTTCTGCATCCGTATGCGTGGATTCTCCCGGCGCCAGCGTCCCCGGTTCGGGGGTTTTCGATCCGATCGAGGTGTCGGTGCTGGTCTGCACGTTGCCGTCGTCATCGAGGAGCAGAACGCCGGGCCATCCGAAGTAGCTGCAGGCCTGATCCGACGCGTTCGTGAGCACGATCGTGAATCGTTCTATCTCTGCATCGGAGTATTCCCGTCGAGCTACGACCTCTGCGGTGAGCTGCTCGTCCACGCACCGTTCGTCCGACCACTTCGGGCCTACCGGCTTGGCACGCGGCGCCGCCGCCGCAGTCGGTGACGCTTCGGCGGACAGGGTTGTCGGCGTCTCGCCGGTCGGGGCGGTGCACCCGACCAGGGTGAGAACGGCGGCGGCGAACAGGGTTGCGGGCGCGGCTGGATGCATTCGGGTTGCGGGCACGCGGCAACGGTATCGGCCTTCGCGGACGGAGCGCTGTCCCCCGGACGCGTGACCGGCCCCGTCTAGGAGTTCACCCGGATGACCTCGTGCTGGTACGGGGCGATGATGTGCGGGGAGACGCGGCAGTCCAGCAACAGGAAGGGGCGCTCGGCGGCCGGCCGGGCCGCCCAGTCGGCGAGGCGGTCGAGGGCGGCGAGCGAGTCGACGACGACGCCCTCGGCGCCGAAGCCGCGGGCGACGGCCGCGAAATCCACCTGGGGGATGCGCATGGGCGCCTCGGCGAGGCCCTTCAGGCCGTAGAGGTTGACCTCGGCGCCGTAGGCGGTGTCGTTCCAGACGACGGCGAGGCCGCGGCCGCCGGCCGAACGCACCGCCGACTCGAGGTCGGCGATCGCCATCAGGCCGCCGCCGTCGCCCGTGGTGAGCACCACCGTCGAATCGGGTTTGGCGGCCGCGGCGCCCGGCACGCTCGGGAAGCCGAGGCCGATCGACTGGAACGCCGTGCCGACCATGATCATGCGGTCGGGGGAGGCGACAGGCCAGTACATGTTCGCCCAGCCGATGAAGTGCCCGCCGTCGGAGACGACGACGCGGTCGGCCGGCAGCAGTTCGCCGATGCGGGCGGCGACCGTGCGAGGGTCCAGGCGGCCGTCGGGGGCGAAGCCCGTGCCCGTATCCAGCGGTCGAAGCGGCGCGAAGTCGACGGTGTCGCGCCAGGGGAGGGCGTCGGTGCTGCCGCCTGTTTCGGGCCGCGTCGCGAGGGCGTCGGCGAGGGCCGCGGCGGCGAGCGCGGCATCCGCCCGCACGAAGTCGTCGACCCGCGGGTGCGTGGCCGCCCCCGCCACATCGAGCTGCACGACCCGCGTGCCCTCGGCGAAGAGCCCGCCGAAGCGCAGCGTGAACTGCGAGAGCGAGGCGCCGAAGACGAGCACGACATCGGCGTCGCGGATGAGACCCATCGCCTGTTCCTGCCCGAACCCGCCGGTGACGCCGAGGTCGAACCGGGCGTCGGGGAAGACGCCGCGGCCGAGCGCGGTGGATGCCGTGACGGCACCCGTCGCCTCCGCCAGCCGCCCGAGGGCGGGGCCGGCGCCGGCGAGCCAGGCCCCGCGGCCGGCCAGCAGCAGCGGGCGGCGGGCGCCGGCCAGCAGCGCGGCGACCCGGGCGATATCGTCGGCGGCCGGCTCGACCGGCTCCGGAAGACGCAGCTCGCGAAGGGCCGTCAGCGGCCCGGCATCCCGCGCCGCGAGGTTGTACGGGATCGCGAGGACGACGGCCGTGCGCTCGGCGAGCGCGTGCTCGATCGCTCGCGCCGCGGTCTCGGACGCATCGTCCACACCCGCGACGAAGGTGCGGGCGCCGGCGGCCTGCGCCATCGCGATCTGATCGACGTCCCACGGGCGCGGCCCGGTCGTGGGGGCGTCGCCGACGACGAGGAGCACGGGGATGCGGGCCTGCACCGACTCGGCGAGGGCCGTCAACGTGTTCGTGAAGCCCGCGCCGTAGGTCGCCGTCGCGACCGCGATCCGGCCTGAGGCGCGGTAGTAGGCGTCGGCGGCGACGACGGCGCCGGCCTCGTGCCGCACCGCCGTGAACCGCACCGGGGTGCGGTCGAGGGCGTCGAGGAAGTAGGCGTTGCCGTTGCCCATCAGCCCGAAGGCCTCGGTGACGTGGGCGGCGGCGACATGCGCGATGTGCGCGGAAACGGTGGGCATGCGGATGCTCCTGAGACGACGGACGGACGTGATTCCGTGTGTGTCTCGCGCGGCTCGCGCTACGTGCCCCTTTTTCGAGCACCGGCCTGGCGGGCCGGACGGATCGAGTATAGGCGAGCCGAGCCGTCGCCCCGGCGGGGTGTGGATGCCGCGGGGCGCCCCACGGCATCCGCACCCGGATCGTTCAGCCGTTGACGACCTGCGGCACCGACACCGACTTCAGACCCTCGACGCCGAACTCCATGCCGTAGCCGGACTGCTTGACGCCGCCGAACGGGATCATCGGGTGCACGCCGCCGTGCGAGTTGATCCACACCGTGCCGGCCTGGATGCGTGCGGCGATCCCGCGGGCCCGGTCGCGGTCGGCCGACCACACCGAAGCGCCGAGGCCGACCGACAGCTCGTTCGCGAGCCGCACCGCCTCATCGACGTCGGAGTAGCGGATGATCGGCAGCGCCGGACCGAACTGCTCCTCGACGACGAGCGGGTTGTGCGGGTCGATGTCGGCCACGAGCGTCGTCGGGTAGAAGTTTCCCAACTGCTCGCGGTCGGGCTCGCCGCCCGTCAGCACCCGGGCGCCGGATGCCTTCGCGGCCTCCACGAGGCGGTCGACGACACCGAACTGCATGCGGTTCTGCAGCGGGCCCAGCACATTCTGCTCATCGAGCCCGGTGCCCATCGGCATCTTGGCGGCGACGTCGACGAGAGCCTCGCAGACCGCGTCGTACACGTCGTCGTGCACGTAGAGGCGCTTCATGGCCGCGCACGTCTGGCCCGTGTTGATGAACGCGCCCCAGAACAGGTCCTCGGCGATCGCGGCCGGGTCGACGTCGGGCAGCACGATGCCGGCGTCGTTGCCGCCGAGCTCCAGCGTGAGGCGCGTGACGTTGCCCGCGGATGCCTCGATGATCTTCTTGCCGGTCGCGGTCGAACCCGTGAACATGATCTTGCCGAACTCGGGCCGGGCGACGAGCTCTGCGCCGATCGCGCCGTCGCCGGCGACGACGTTCAGCACGCCCGCGGGCAGCTCGGCGTTCAGCACCTCGACGAGGGCGAGACCCGAAAGGGTCGTGTACTCGCTCGGCTTGGCGACGACCGTGTTGCCCATGCGGAGGGCCGGCGCGATCTGCCAGATCGCGATCATCATCGGCCAGTTCCACGGCGTGATGACGCCGACCGTGCCGACCGGGCGGTAGTGCAGTTCGGCGTAGTCGGTGCCGTCGTCGACGACGACCTCCGTGGGCAGCGGCGTGTCGGCGGTGACGCGCAGCCACGTCGCGCACGCACCGACCTCGAAGCGGGCGTTCGGCCCGTTCAGCGGCTTGCCCTGCTCGCGCGAGAGCAGCTCGGCGAGGGGCTCGGCGTGCGCCTCGACGGCGTCGGCCATGCGATGCAGGGCGGCGCGGCGCGCCTCGTCGCCGGCGGCCGCCCAGTCGGGCTGCGCGGCGACGGCCGCCTGGATCGCGGCATCCAAGTCGGCGACGGTGCCGACCGGTGCACGGCCGATGAGTTCGCCCGTCGCCGGGTCGAAGACCTCGCGTCCGGCGCCTTCCGGGGCGGCGACGGCGGCGAGGAGGGAGTCGTACTGTTCCATGGGACCTCCAACGGTGGTCCGTCAAGTCTCGCGCGGCCGGCGCGCGGCCGGTTGACCGGCGCGGCACGGCGATTGACCGTGGGCGAACAGGTGCCCGCCGGCACTCGCGCGCCGAGGCATCCACCGGCAGGCTCTGAACAGGCCCGCCGCCTCGCGGGCCGCGCAGTTCAGAGAGGAACCCCCGGATGCCAGCAGCAGAATCAGCCCCCGCGAGCGGAGCCCGTCGCGTCATCGTCGTCGGCGCAGGATCCGCCGGATCGGTCATCGCCCGGCGCCTGGCCGACGCCGGCGACGAGGTCACCGTGCTCGAGGCCGGCGGCGAGGACACGAACCCCGCCATCCACGACCCGAGCCGCATGGGCGAACTCTGGCACAGCGCCGACGACTGGGACTACTACACGGTGCCGCAGCCCGGCGCCGCCGGCCGTCGCCTGCACCTGCCGCGCGGCAAGGTGCTCGGCGGCTCGCACTCCCTGAACGCGATGATCTGGGTGCGCGGCGCCCGCGAGGACTACGACCACTGGGCGAGCCTCGGCAACGACGGTTGGGCCTGGGACGACGTGCTGCCCGTCTTCCGCGACATCGAAACCTTCTCGGGCGGTGCGAGCGAACTGCACGGCGACGCCGGCCTCCTCGACGTCACCGACGACTACCCGCTCGAGCCCATCCAGGCATCCATCGTCGACGCGGCCGTCGAAGCCGGCCTCGAACGCAACCCCGACTACAACGGCGAACACCTCGACGGGGTCTCGCAGCAGCAGATCACCGTGCGCGACGGCAAGCGCCTGAACACCTACCTCGCCTACCTCGCGCCCGTGCGCGACCGGGTCGAGGTGCGCGTCGGTTGCCATGTGCACCGCCTCATCCTCGAAGGGGCCGGCGACGAGGTCCGCGCCGTCGGCGTCGTCTTCGAGCAGGACGGCGAGATCCGCGAACTCCGCGCCGACGAGGTCGTGCTCGCCGCCGGCGCCATCGACTCGCCCCGGGTGCTGCTGCGAAGCGGCATCGGGCCTGCCGACGAACTCGCCGGCATCGGCATCGAATCGGTCGTCGACCTGCCCGGCGTCGGCAAGAACCTCCACGACCACCTGCTCGCGCCCGTCATCTTCACGACCGACACCCCCGTCGGCCCGCCCCGCGAAGGCGTCTCGGTCACCCAGAGCCACCTGTTCTGGAAGAGCCGGCCCGAGCTCGAGGTGCCCGACACCCAGCCCATCCACTTCAGCGTCCCCATGTACTCGGACGGCATGGAAGGCCCCGCCGACGGCTTCTCGCTGCTCGCCGGGATCGTCTCGCCGAAGAGCCGCGGCACGCTGCGCCTCTCGGGGCCCGAACCCCACGATCCGCTGCTCATCGACCTCGGCGCCCTCGATCACGACGACGACGTCGCGAGCCTCGTCGCCTCCGTCGCGCAGTGCCGCGGCATCGGCCGTCAGGCGGCGCTCGCGGAGGGCTGGGGTGCGACCGAGCTGTTCCCGGGTCCGGATGTCGCCGACGACGAGCTCGAGGAGTACGTGCGCCGCACGACCGTGACCTACCATCACCAGGTCGGCACCTGCCGCATGGGGGTGGATGCCGGGGCCGTCGTCGACCCGCGGCTCAAGGTCCACGGGGTCGCGGGGCTGCGCGTGGCCGACGCGTCGATCATGCCGCGCGTGACCACGGGCAACACGAACGCGCCCGCCGTGCTCATCGGCGAGCAGGCGGCGCGCTTCATGCTCGCCGAGCGGGCGGATGCCGCCGGTGCCGCGGACGCCCTGGAGACCGCCGCCGGCTGAGCGCAACGCGGCCGGCGCGCTCAGCGACGTGCGCCGGCCGCGTCGGCCGCGGGGTCGCCGGCTGCGGCGGGGCCCGCCGCCGCAGCCGGCATCCACCGGCGCGATCACGCGCGCACGAGCTCGCCGTCCTCTTCGCTCGGCACCTTCGCGTCACGGCGGAACGGGGAGCCGACCGCGTTCAGGTCGCTGCCGCGGGTCTCCTTCATGATGAGCGCACCGACGATCGCGAGCGCCGCGAGCACGCTCGTCCAGATCCAGAACAGCCACGGCATACCGATCTCGCCCGTCCACGTCAGCAGATACGGGGCGGTGCCGCCGAACAGCGCCACCGAGATGGACGTCGCGATCGCAACGCTGGTCGCACGGATCGGCGTCGGGAAGAGTTCGGAGATGAGCGCCGGATACATCCCCGCGCCCATCGCCCACACGCTCATGCCGACCGCCTGCGCCACGAAGAGCGTCCACGGCTCGTCCGAGATCAGCGCCGAAAGCGGGTAGAACGAGACGATCGCGGCGATCCCGAAACCGATCATGAGCGGCCGGCGACCGATCCGGTCGGACAGCTTGCCCCAGCCGGCCAGCGCGAGGAGCGCCACGGCCTGGGCGAGGAGGCTCGCCGTGAAGGCCGCCGTCGGGTCCATGCCGCGGTCAGCGATCGCCAGCGACGACGCGAAGATCGCCCACACGTAGTACGCGCAGTTGTGGCCGCAGGCCAGGAGGATGACGAGGACGCCGGCGGAGAAGCGGCGCCCGCGGCTCCACCCCTGCAGTTCGGTCGCCGAACGGTCGGACTCCTCATCGGTGACGGACTCGAACTCCTCCGTCTCCATCGCCGAGCGGCGCAGGAACAGCACGAGCAGGCCGAACACGGCGCCGAAGACGAACGCGTACCGCCAGCCGACGTCCGCGACCGCCTCGGGGCCGAGCACCGTGTTGAAGCCGGCGCCGAGCAGCGTCGCGAGCATGACGCCGACCGTGACCGCGATGAACACGGAGCTCGACCACAGGCCCCGTCGAGCCGGCGGCGCGATCTCGGAGACGTAGGTGTACGAGACGCCCGATTCGCCGCCGTGGGCGAAGCCCTGCAGGAGCCTCGCGATCACGAGGAGGACCGACGCCCAGATGCCGATCGTGTCGAAGCCGGGGATGACGGCGATCAGCAGGCTGGCCGCCGACATCGTCGTGATCGTCGCGACGAGCACGAACTTGCGACCGCGCACATCCGCGATCCTGCCGAAGACCAAGGCTCCGACCGGTCGGGCGAGGAAGCCGACGGCGAAGACCGCCAGAGTCGCCAGCAGCGCGGAGGTCGGGTTGGAATTGTCGAAGAAGTGCGCGGCGATGTACGTGGAGAAGACCGCGTAGAGGGTCCAGTCGAACCATTCGAGGATGTTCCCCATGGCGGCGGCCCGGAGGGAACGCCGTTGGGTCGTGCGTGCACTGGCGGGGGTTGACATGTGCGACCTGCTTTCGGTGAGGGGAGGGGGATGTCAGGAACCGGTGGTGCCGGGGGCCGTACCGAACCGGACGGGCTCCTTGCGCCCGGTGTCGACGTGCAGGGAGAAGATGTCGGGCCGGGCGTAATGCCCGGTCACGTCGAAGTCGAAGCTCATGCGTGCGACCTCGGCCGGGTCGATATCGGCGGTGAGCATGCCTTCTTCGTCGTACAGCGGACCGGCGATGATCTCGCCCCGCGGCGAGACGATGACGCTGCCGCCGCGCATGAGGATCGCATCGGGCTCGGTGCCGAAATCGGCGTCGTAGTCGTCCGGGTAATCGGAGCGGCGCATCACCTGGCACGCCGAGAGCACATGGCAGCGCCCCTCGAGGGCGACGTGCGTCATCGTCGGCAGCCAGCTGTCCCGATCGTCGGCGGTGGGCGCGCAGTACACGGCGATGCCCTGCGCGTACATCGCCGTGCGCAGCAGCGGCATGTAGTTCTCCCAGCAGATCACGGCGCCGACGCGACCCGCCGGGCTCTCGACGACCGGAAGGGTCGAGCCGTCCCCGAAGCCCCAGATGAGCCGTTCGGTGCCGGTCGGCATCACCTTGCGGTGGTGGCCGACGATCTCGCCGGTGTCGCTGATGAGCACGGCGGTGCAGTACAGGGTGCGGCCGGCGCGTTCGACGATGCCGAGCACGACGAAGACGCCGTGCTCTGCGGCCGCCTCGGCGACGCGGGCGACCTCGGGCCCGTCGAGTTCGACGGCGCCCGCGAGATAGCGTTCGAACTCCGCGCGCGCCTGCTCGGTGCGGCGCCCGATCGGGCTCCGGAACAGCAGGGCCTTCGGATAGGTGCCGAGGAAGGCCTCGGGGAACAGCAGCAGGCGCGATCCGGCCTCGGCGGCCTCGGCGACGATCGCGACGGCCTTCTCGGCGGTCGCGGCCGGATCGAAGGCGATCGAGCCCACCTGGGCCACGGAAACTCTGGTCATCTGCTTCTCCATTGCGGTCATGCCTTCGTCAACTCCTCGATGGTGTCGACGATCCAATTGATCTCGGGGTCCTCGTTGCGGGTCTGATGCCAGACCGCGGCGACCTCGTAGTCGGGGAGGTCGATGGGCGGTTCGAAGACCGCGAGCCCGTACTGGTCGGCGAAGACCCGCGCCACATGGCTCGGCACGGTCGCCACCGACGGTGTTTGCCGCAGCAGGAGCGGCGCCATCGCGAAGTGCGCCGTCGAGGCGATCTTGAAGCGCTGCAGCCCGAGCTTGTCGAGTTCGTCGTCGACGATCCCCCTGGTCGCATCGAACGACACCATGACGTGGGGGATGGCGAGGTATTCGTCGAGCGTGAATCCGGCGCGGGGGCCGAGCTGCCGCTCGTCGTAGACCGAGAGGTACCCGGAGCGGAAGAGCACGCGATGACGCAGGCTGCTGTTCCACGCCGAGTTCGCGACGACCCCGATATCCACCTGGGCGGACTCCAGCAGCGCCGGCAGGCCGAGGCGGTTCGTCTGCACCCCGTAGGCGCTCATCCCCGGGGCCGCAGGCGAGACGCGCGAGAGCAGCCGCGGCATCAGGAGGGCTTCGAGGTCGTCCGACATCCCGATCCGCAGGGTGAAACGGTCGCGCTCGGGTTCGAACACCCGCGCACCGCCGACGGCGGTGTGCATGGCCCGCAGGGCCTCGGCGACGGCACCCTGCATCCGCTGCGCCCGAAGCGTCGGCACGACGCCGTGCGGCACCCGCGTGAACAGCGGGTCCCCGTGCGCGCGTCGCAGTCTGCCGAGGGCGGCGCTGACGGCGGACTGGCTCATGTGGAGCCGTTTCGCAGCCCGGGTCACGCTCCGCTCCTCCATGAGTGCGGAGAAGACGACGAAGAGGTTCAGATCGTGGGCGCGGAGGTCCGCGTCGTCGCGATCAGTCATGGCCGACCGGTTGCCAGAGTTCCTCGGCATAGGCGAGCACGCCGGTCGCGGGGTGGCAGTTGACGTATTCGAAGCGCGTCGACTCGGCGAGGACGAACACCTCGTGCCAGGTCGTGACCTGTCGCGCTTCGCCGTACTGGCGGTTCTTCGCGATGGCGTGTTCGTAGATCGCCGCGTGCGTGGCGTGGTTCGCCGCCCACGTCTCGAGTTGCTCGAGGGAGGAGAAGTGGCCGAGCACGCTGGTCTCGCGCCTGGCGGGCACGGTGCGCGGGTCGCCGCTGCGCAGGATCCTGAGCGAGATGGTGCCCGTGTCGTCCGGGTTCGTCGCGAGATAGTCCATGCCGGCCAGCAGCTTCGGTTCGAGCTCCCGCTCGTAGTCCTCGAGTTGCTCGCCGGTGGATGCCTCCCAGTACTGCCCGCTGCGGATGACGGCGACGTTCAGGCCGAGCGCCGCGCGAAGGCGACGGCCGGCGCTCGGCACCGATTCGCGGCGGGTGTGCGGCGCGGGTGCTTCGAGAGGGTCGATCGCAGACAGCGGCATGCGGTCGCGGGCGGCACCGAAGTATCCGTTCGACGTGGTCGAGCCGAGCCGGATGCCCTCGCAGGCCGCGAACCCGAACTCCCGGTCGGGGGAGGAGTAGATCGTCTCGGCGCGTTCGAGCGGGACCTGGATCGTCTCCCGCCAGGCGCCGTGTTCGACCTCTGCGGCGTCGAGGTCGCGAAACCATCGGCCGAGCGCCGAGTGCCGCGCCCAACGTGCGTGGCGGGTCGGGTCGGTCCAATAGCCGAGGAAGATCACGTCGACGGCGTCCGCCGTGCGGTGCGTGAGGATCTCGGATGCGTCGGGTGCATCGCCGACGCCGGCGTCGACCGATGCCGCGGCGATGTCGAGGAAGACGTCGACCGCCGGGTCGGATGCGTCGCGGACCTGCACGGCGTAGTAGTCGGACGTGACGGCGGTGAACGGCCGCTCGAATTCCGCCGACCATCTCGGGGCTCTCGGCCGGTGGCCCGCCGGTCGGCGTTCGGGGATGCGCCTCGGGTATTCGGGCTGCCACGACATCGCGTCTCCTCTGCTCTCCATCGAGCGCCATCCTCGGGGATGGAAGGCGCACGGCTGTTACTGAACCATGACGAAGAGATTTCAGTCCAGCTCATAACAGTGGAGAGCGATATCGATGATGTGGATATCAGGCATGAGACCTGCACAGGCGGCGGTCTCGGCAGCGCCGCGGGCGCGGGTGGCGCGGCTCTCAACCGGTGCAGGAGGAAGCCCGGTCGAAGACCCGGCGCCCCGCGAACCACGTCTCCAGGCTGCGCGTCCGCACGAGCTCGTCGGCGGGCACGGCCCACGGGTCGCGATCGAGCACCGTGAAGTCGGCCGACTTCCCGGGCTCGAGCGTGCCGGTCTCGGCGGCCAGCCCCATCGCCGTGACGGCACCGATCGTGAACGCGGTCACGGCCTCGTCGAGGGTGATCGCCTGCTCGGGCCACAGCGTCCCGGGCACCCGGCCGAGCGGGTCGGCACGGGTGACGAGGCCCTGGATCGCCTCCCACGGGTTCGGCGACTCCGAGACGGGCCAGTCGCTTCCGCCGGCGAGCACGGCACCGGCGTCGAGCAGTGCGCGGTTCGGCTGCATGCGTGCGGCCCGCTCGGGCGGCAGCACGGCCGCGATCGCCTCGGGGATGACGCCGGGGAACCAGATGAAGGGCGAGATGTCGGCATCCACCCCGAGCGAAGCCAGCCGCGGGATGTCCTCGTCGGCGAGGAACTGGCCGTGCGCGACATGGAACCTGGCACGGTCGAAGCCCTCGGCGCGTAGCCGTTCGACGGTGTCGAGCACGAGCCGGGCGGATCCGTCGCCCGTGCAGTGGATCTTCGCCGACAGCCCCGCCGAGGCGACCCGGCGCAGCCACCCCTCGAGCTCCTCGGGCGGCATCGTCGTCGCCCCGCGGTAGCAGTCGCCGTGGGCGTCGTCGGGCAGATACGGTTCGAGGAAGGCGGCGGTGCGCGCCGGCGGGGTGCCGTCGAGGAAGATCTTCACGAAGTCCGGCCGGTGGTGCTCGGTGCGGAACTCCTCGCCGCGTGCGACGAGGCCCTCGCCGACGAGTTCGTAGCCGAAGATCTGGTCGTTCACGGTGAGCGAGGAGACGACCCAGGCGTCGAGTTCGCCGGCGGTGTCGAGGTCTCGGAGGGCGCCGAGGATCTCGAGGGAGACCGCGGCATCCTGGAACGCCGTGATGCCGTACGAGCCGAGGATCTCGATGCCGCGACGGGATGCCTCCCGGTGCTGCCGGGCGGTGAGCCCGCCGCCGGCGGCGAAGGCCTGTTCGACGGGGATGCCGGCCGATTCGAGCAGCACGCCGCTCGGCTCTCCGGTCTCGGGGTCGAGCATGACGACGCCGCCGTCGCCCGGCACGGTCTCGGCGGTGATGCCGGCGAGTTCGAGGGCGCGCGTGTTCGCCCAGCGGTTGTGCCGGCTGTCCTCGGCGAGCATGACGGGCCGACCCCCGGCGGCCTCGTCGAGGCGACGGCGGACGGATGCCCGGTTCAGCACGGGCATGAGGGTCGAGGCCCAGGCGCCGCCGGTGACCCAGGCGTCTTCGGGGAGGCCGGAGGCGTGCGCGGCGACGGCGTCCAGGATCTCCTCGAGCCCGGCTTGCGTGCTCACGGAGAGCTCGAAGAGCTCGGTGCGGCCGGCGACGGCGTGGTGATTGTGCACATCGGCCAGGCCCGGCAGCACGGTCGCGCCGCCGAGGTCGCGCACCACGGTCTCCGGCCCGCGGAGGGCGAGGGCGTCGTCGCCGACGGCGAGGATGCGACCGCCGCCCACGGCCAGGGGGCCGGCGCGCGGCCGGGCCGGATCCATCGTGCGGATGTCCGCGTTCGTCAGCAGGAGATCGGCGACCGGCATCCGCCCGCCGGCACCGGCGCCCGTGCTCATGCGAGGCTCCGCGCCGGGTCGAGACGGGGGTCGGTGAGGGTCGGCTCGCTCATACGGGTCCTTTCATCGGGAGCGCGGCGGTGGATGCCGGGGGGCGGCGCCCCGCGGCATCCACTCGGGGCTAGTGCCCGCAGCTGCACTCGCCGCCGCTGCAGCAGCTCGCGCCGCCGCCGTGCTGCGACCAGTCGGGCAGGTCGAGCGCGGGGTTGCGGTCGAGGAAGCCGACGGGCTTGAACATGAAGCCGGAGTAGTCGACGGGCATGATGGGCCAGTCCTCCGGGCGCGGGATGTGGGTGGGGCCGAAGACGTGCCAGAGCACGACGTCGGTGCCGTCGAGGTCGCGGTCGGCGGCCGTCCAGGCGGGCAGGCCTGCGCCGCCGGCGTGCGCGTTCGGCTCGTCGCCGGCGGGGAAGCGCTCGGCGTCGTCGAAGGCGGTCGCCCACAGGTGCTTGGTCGCGAACGTCGCCCGTGCGTAGACGGTGGAGTCGGGCTGGGCGAGCAGGGTCGCCGATGCCTGCGGCAGCAGGTGGTAGGCGGTGGGCTTGCCGAGCCGGTTGGTGCGCGAGGCGCTCGCGACCTTCCAGGCGCGCGCCTTCGTGGGGTCGGCGAGGCGGGCGGCCTCCGACTCGCGGGCGAGCTTCGTCTCGGTCCAGGTGAAGGCGTTGCCGTAGGGGTTGTCGGGGCCGGTGGGGATGCCGACGGCATCCACTTCGGAGACCGTGTTGTCTTCGCCGTCGATGGCGACGTCCAGGCGCGCGCAGAAGAGGTGCTGGTGCACGGGCGCGAAGAGGCCGGGTGCGATCTCGGGGGCGTGCGGGTTCGTTTCGCCCGGGATGCCGGCGCCGGCGAAGACGATGCCGGTGGCCTTCGCTTCGACCTGGATGGTGCCGTCGAGGTAGAGGTACCAGAAGAAGCCGTAGTCGTAGTTGCCGATGGTCGAGAAGTACGAGATGACGAGGCGGCGGCTGCGGCGCACGTCGGAGCGGCCGTCGAGGTCGGTGTGCTTCCAGAGGATGCCGTAGTCCTCCTCGTGCATGCAGACGACCTGGGGGATCTTCACGGGGTGGCCGTGGTCGTCGGCGACGAAGACGTCGAAGTAGTGGATGACGCCGAGGCAGTCGCAGCCGAGGGCGAGCGAGTTCGCATTCTTGCCGAGCAGGTATTCGCCGGCGTCGAAGTAGCTGATCCAGAAGCGGGTGGAGGTGGTGTCGCCGTAGGGCACGACCATTTCGGGAACGCTCGCGCGGTGCAGCACTGAACGATCCTCGTCGCCGTCGCGGAACGTGACCTGGTTCAGCACGAGCCCTTCGCGGGCGTTGAAACCGACGCGGAACTTCCAGTTCTCCCACTCGACGGCGCTGCCGTCGACGGTGAAGCTCGGGCCCTCGGGCTGGGTGATCTCGATGGGCTTCAGGCTCGTGCGGGCCGGGCCGACGGCCTCGGGGGTGTAGTTGCCGCCCTCTGCCGGCACAGGCACGTCGCCGTCGTCCTCGACGCGGATGACGCGGCCCTCGGTGAGGTCGATGTGGACGATGAGGCCTTCGACGGGGTGGGCCCAGGGGCTGTCGTCGGGGTGGTCGCGGAGGAAGGTGAGGGAGCGGATGACCCGGCGGCCGACCTCGTCGGCGCGGTTGAAGAAGCCGGGCGCGAGCGGGGAGCAGAACGCCAGTTCCATGCGGTCTTCGAGGCCGCGGCGGCGCATGGCGGCCTGCCAGGCAGGGTCGGCCTTGGCGATCTCCTCGGCCCGTTCGTACTCCTCGAAGAGGTACTGCGGCTGCCCGTAGGGCGCTTCGCCCGTGGCGAGCTCCCGTGTTTCGTCGACGGTGCGGCGGGTGATCGAGACGACGGCCTTGCTCGCGCGGCCGGTGGCGGGCTCGAGGAGGGTGACGTCGACGCGACGGTCGATGGATGCCCCGGGCATCCACTCGGCGAGTTCGGCCTTGCCCGGTTCGACGGGCAGGAGCTGGGGCACGCGGGTCGTCTCGGTGACGAGGCCGGCGCCTACGAGGATCTCGCGGGCGGCGGCGATCTCGTCGGCCGTGAGCGGGTCGAGCGGGTGGGCGACCGCGGTCTGCGTGTGCGTGCGGGCGTCGTGGCGGTGCGCGTCGTGCGCCGCGCCGTGGTCGTGCGTCGTGTCGTCGTGGTGCGTCATCGGAACCTCTTCGCGTCAGGCGTTCCCAGTCTCGGCGGGCTGCCGGGCCTGCGGTTGACCGTGAGCGCCGGGGCCTTGGACGGGCACGCACGGTCGGAGCATTTGACTCTCCCGTGGGAGAATAACTCATCGCCGCTACGATGCCCAGGGGTGCGAAAAGCGCCGCGAAGGAGTGCGCATGCCGCGAATCGTCGACAAGGACGCGCGCCGCGACGAGATCATCGACGTCACCTGGCGCATCATCGAGCGCGAAGGGGTGGATGCCGTCACGCTCCGCCGCGTCGCTGCCGAGCAGGGCCTGGCCAACGGTGCCGTCAAGCCCTACTTCGCGAGCAAGGACGAACTCCTCGAAGCCGCATACCTGCGCGCCTTCGCCCGCACCAACGAGCGGGCCGAAGCCGCCATCGGCGAGCTGGCCGGCCTCGAGGCGCTCCGCCGCCTCGCCGCCGAGATCATGCCGCTCGACGAGGAGCGCCGCACCGAGGCCCGCATCGTCGTCGCCTTCTGGGAGCGCGCCGTCTCGAACGAACGCCTCGCCCGCATCTACCGCACGCACACGTGCGCCTGGCTCGGCGAGCTCGCCCGGCATCTGGCCGCGGCCCGGGATGCCGGCGAGGTCACGGCATCCACCCCCGACACCGTCGTCCTCGACCGCCTCATGTGGATGATGACGGGCCTGCAGGCGATGAGCCGCCTGGCCCCCGAACTGGCGAGCCCCGAACGGCAGCGGGCCGCGCTCGACGAACTCCTCGACGGGCTCGCGGGGGAGTAGGGGTCGCCCGCAGGCGGTGCGCGACGGCATCCGCACCCCGGCCCATCGTGCCCGCCCGGTCAAGCGTCGTGCACGCACGGCACAGCCGCAGACGTTCTCCCGTCGGAGAATCGACGGGCACCCGGCCGCGTCGAAGGAGATCCCCATGCCCGCATCAGCCACCCAGGCGCCCTCGACGGGCGCGAAGGACCGCCGCCTCGGCGTCATCGCCGTCGCCTTCCTCATCGTCGCGGCATCCGCACCCCTCACCGTCATCGCAGGCGGCGTCACGAGCACCTTCTCGGTCACGCACATCGCCGGCGTGCCGGTCGGCTTCATCGTGCTCGCCGCCGCCCTCGCCGTCTTCGCGATCGGCTACGCCGCGATGAGCCGCTTCGTCACCAACGCCGGCGCCTTCTACGCGTATGTCGCCCGCGGCCTCGGCCGGCCGACCGGCGTCGGCGCATCCGTCGTCGCCCTGATCGCGTACAACATGATGCAGATCGGCATCTGGGGCATGTTCGGCTTCCAGGTCTCGACGTTCATCGCCGAGAAGACCGGTGCCGACATCCCGTGGTGGGTCGGGGTGCTCGTCGGCATCCTCATCGTCGGGTGGATGGGTGTGAACCGCGTCGACCTGTCGGCGAAGGTGCTCGGGGTGCTCGTCGCCGCCGAGTTCATCGTCGTCATCGTCTTCGACATCGTCGCCTTCGCACAGCCCGCCGACGGATTCTCGGCCGCGCCCGTCGACCCGGCCTCGCTCTTCGTGCCCGGCGTCGGCGCCGTCCTCGCCTTCGGCGTGGCCGCCTTCATGGGCTTCGAATCCGCCGCGATCTACGGCGAGGAGTCCAAGGACCCGAAGCGCACCATCCCGCGCGCCACCTTCCTGGCCGTCTCGGTCATCGGCGTCTTCTACGCGATCAGCTCGTGGGCCCTGGCCCTCGGCATCGGCGTCGACAAGATCACCGACCCCGCCGGCATCACCGCCGAAGAGGCCGGCCCGCCGCTGTTCTTCGGCTTCGTCGCCGAACGCCTCGGCACCGTCTGGGTCGACGTCATGTCGCTGCTGTTCATCACGAGCATCTTCGCCGCGCTCGTGAGCTTCCACAACGCCGTCGCCCGCTACCTCTTCTCCCTCGGCCGCGAGGGCGTGCTGCCGGCCAGGCTCGCGGTCGTCGGCCGCGGCGGCGGCCCCGTCGCCGGCTCCCTCACCCAGTCGGCCATCGCCGTCGTCGTCATCGTCGGCTTCGCGATCGCCGAGGCCGGCTGGGATCCGGCCGCGGGCCCGTACCCGGTCATCACCCTCTTCACCTGGCTCACCAACACCGGTGCGCTCGGCCTCGTCCTGCTCATGGCCGTCGTCTCGATCGCCGTCATCGGCTTCTTCCGCCGCGATGCCCGCGGCGTCGGCGCCGGCAGTCGCCTCATCGCCCCGCTGATCTCGGCGATCGCCCTGCTCGTCGTCCTCGGCCTCATCATCGCGAACTTCGCGGTGCTCCTCGGCCAGGCCGAGCCCGATGCGACGACCTTCCTCCTGCCGGCCATCGCGATCGTGCCCGGCATCGCCGCCGTCTTCTGGGGCTTCGCCCTCCGCCGGCGCCCCGAGGTCTACGAACGCATCGGTCGCGGCGGCGACGCCGACGCCGCCCGCCTCGGCACGGCGGAGTTCGCCGAGGAGCGGTGACGCGCGTGGCCTTCGCAGGAGCCGGCGTGCAGGGCCGCGTCGTGATGATCACCGGCGGCGGAACCGGCATCGGCGCCGCCGCCGCCCGGCGCTTCGCAGCCGAAGGCGCGCACGTCGCCGTCGTCGGCCGTCGCGCTGAACCCCTCGACGAGGTCTCTGAGGCGATCGGAGCACTCCCGGTCATCGCGGACGCCGCCGACGCCTCCGGAGCCGCATCGGCGATGGATGCCGTACTCGATCGTTTCGGTCGGCTCGACGTGCTCGTCGCCAACGCCGGCGGTAACGGCTTCGCCTCCGTGGGTGCGACCGACGACGAAGCATGGGAGTCCGCGATGCGGGCGAACCTGACGACGGCCTTCGTGACGGCACGGGCTGCACTGCCGGCGCTCCGGGAGTCCAGCGGCCAGATCGTCGTCGTCTCGTCCCTCGCCGGGCTCTTCGCCGGCCCCTCGGTCGCCGGCTACACGGTCGGCAAGCACGCCCTCATCGGTCTCACCCGCACCCTCGCACGCGACTACGGGCGCGACGGCGTCCGAGTGAACGCCGTCTGCCCCGGGTGGGTCCAGACTCCGATGGCCGATGCCGAGATGGATCAGTTCGCCGAGGAAGCCGGCATCACGGGCGGTCGCGAAGCCGCCTACGCGCGCGTGACGGCCGACGTGCCGCTCGGCCGCGCCGCCCGCCCCGAAGAGATCGCCGCGATCGTGCGCTTCCTGGGCTCCGGGGAGTCGTCGTACATGACCGGAGCCGTGCTCGTCGCCGACGGCGGTGCACACATCGTCGACGTCCCCACCCTCGCATTCGACCACGCGGGGATGTAGGGCTACGCGGCGGCGCCGCCGAGATAGGCGCGGTGCAGGAGCTCGGGGTGCTCGCGCAGTTCGCATGCCGGACCCTGATAGCTCACCCGTCCGCCGGCGACGACGAGGGCCTCCACGGCGATGCCGAGCGCGAGGTTCGTGAACTGCTCCACGAGCAGCACGCCGACTCCGTCGGCAGCCATCTCCTCGACGGCCGGCAGCAGCCGCATGAACACGACCGGGGCGAGCCCGAGCGACATCTCGTCGATGAGCAGGAAGCGGGGTCTCGCCGCGAAGGCGCGGGCGAGGACGACCATCTGCTGCTCGCCGCCCGACAGCAGCGCCGTCGGCGAATCGATGCGCTTCTCGAGCTCCGGGAAGCGGGCGAGTGCCGCGTCCATCTCGGCGGGCGTGCCGGCGGTGAGGGAGAGGTTCTCGCGGACCGTCAGCGAGGGGAAGACGGCTCTGCCCTGCTCGATGTGGACGATGCCGCGCCGGGCTCGGGCCACCCGAGGCATCCGCTCGATCGATTCGTCGCCGAGGACGATCCGGCCCGCCGAGCACGGTGCGACGCCGGAGATGCCGTCGAGCAGGCTGGTCTTGCCGGCACCGTTCGGGCCGACGAGGGCCGTCACCCGCCCAGGCTCGAGGGCCAGCGACACGTCCTGGATGACGGGGCCGGCCCCGCGGCTGACGGCCACGCCGTCGAGGATGAGCGCGTTCACAGCATCTCCGTTTCGCCCATATAGGCCTTGATGACGTCGGGGTCGGCGAGCACCTCGTCCTGGGGGCCGCTCGCCAGCACCCGGCCGAAGTCGAGCACCGTGAGGCTCGAGCAGACGCTGCGCACGAGATCGAGGTCGTGCTCGATGAGCACGATCGACATTCCGAACCGGGCCGGGGCCTCGGCGAGTCGCGCGCCGAGGGCCACATGCTCCTCGTGCGAGAGCCCAGCGGCCGGCTCATCCAGCAGCAGCAGCTTCGGTGCCGCCAGCACATTGCCGGCGACCTCGATGAGGCGGCGTGTGCCGACGTCGACGCCCGTCAGCCGGGTGCGCGCCGACGGGCAGCCGAAGAAGGCGAGCACGTCGTCGACCTCGGCGGCGCTCACGCGCCGGCCGGCGACGAAGCGCACATAGGCGTCGATCGTGAGCGTCGGGGGCACCCGGTCCTGCTGGAACGTGCGCCGAAGACCGAGCCTCGCTCTGGCCGTCGGGGAGCGGCGGCCGAGCTCTGTGCCGCCGAGTCGCACCGTGCCCTCGGCGTTCGGCAGAAAACCGCCGATGGCGTCGACGAAGGTCGACTTCCCGGCCCCGTTCGGGCCGATCAGTCCCATGACGGAGTTCGCCGGCACGGTAAGGCTCACACCGTCCAGGGCGGCCAGTGCTCCGAAGCGCACCGTGAGGTGCTCCACCTCGAGTGCGGGCGGGGCCGATGCCGCGAGCCGATCGGCCGCGAGGTCGACGCCCGGGCTCGAGGCAGTCGCTGCGGGCGACGGCGCGGCATCCACGCCTGCCTCCTCCGCGAGCGGCGTTGTGCCATCCCGGCGCGCCGTGACTCGCGCGGCCGCGGCCCGGGCATCCGCCCGCTTCCACCACAGGTTCCGGATCCCCTGCCCGAGGTTCGTGCCGCTCGTCAGCGCCTGCACGCCGAGCACGCCGAACACGACGAAGCCCCAATCCTGCGGCACACCCCAACGTTTCAGCAGCTCCGGCACGAGCACCCACAGCAGGCCGCCGAACACCGCCATGTCGATGAGATACGCGCCGCTCATCACCGCGAGCACGTACAACGCGAGCGACTGCAGCGGGGTGAAGCTCGACGCGAACGGTAGCTGCACCTGACCGGCCAGCAGCCCGCCCGACACGCCGCCGAGCGCCGCCGAGACCGCGAACGCCGTGAGCTTGGCGGTGCGCACGCTCTGGCCGACGGCGGCGGTGCCGCGCTCCGAGAACGCCACCGCCTTCCACGAGGAACCCCAGCGACTGCGCTGCAGGAAGAACACGATCAGCGCGCACACGGCGAGCACGATGATCGAGAAGAAGAAATAGGAGCGATCGCTCGAGAAGGACTCCGGTCGCGCGATCGGGATGCCGTCCTTCGACCCCGGGAACTGGATCTGCACGAGCGTCACATCTGCCGCCGCCGCGAAGCCCAACGTGACCACCGCGAGGTTCACCCCGCGCAAGCGCAGCGCCGGCAGCCCGACGAGCACCCCCACGACGCCGGCGGCGAGCCCGCCGAGCACGAGCCACACGACGAATCCGCCGGGCGCCTCGAGCACGTTCAGGAGCGACACGATCCACGCACCGACCGCGGCGAACGTCAGCTGGCACAGGGCGATCATGCCGGCCGAGCCGGTCACGATCCCGAGCCCGAGGATGGCGATCGCCGCAGTCACCGCCGAAACGGCGAGGAAGACGGTGTACCCGTCGAGGCCCACGCTCAGGGCGTAGCCGGCGACGATCGCGACCGCCGCGACCGCGAAGGGCCACAGCATCCGCACGGGGCGGGACTCAGCGAGCCGCATCCCACACCTCCTTCCGCTGCGTCCACAGGAGCAGCACGACGATGAACAGGAACGGCAGGAAGTTGCGCACGAGCGCGACCTCGTCGATCTGGGCGACGAGCCCCGAGAGCATCCCGAGCACGAGCCCGCCGACGACCGCGAGGTCGAGCCGCTTGAAGCCGCCGAGCAAGGCGGCCGCCGTCGCCGGCACGATGAGCATCGCGAGGCTCGTCGCATCGTTCGACTGCGACGGCGCGACGATGATGATCGCGAGCCCCGAGATGAGTCCCGTCACGACCCACACGCCGATCGACAGCGGCTTCGAGCGGATGCCGAGCAGCTCCGCCGTCGTCGGGCGTTCCGAGAGGGCCCGCAACTTCGTGCCGATGCGTGTGCGGGTGAGCACGAGGTGCACGGCGACAGCCACGACGATCGCGAGCACGATCATGACGACGGCGACCTGGCTGACGACGACGCCGCCGGCCTCGAACGCAGGCCCCGAGATGATCGTCGCGAACGGCTGCGGCTTGTTGCCGAAGAGGATGAAGGAGAGCGAGATCAGCAGCAGCAGCGGGCCGACCGTCATCGCCGAACGGGTCGTCGTGTCTGCCTCGGCGAGCCAGGTCGCCGCGATCCAGCCGATGGCCCCCGACAGCACCCCGGCCAGCAGCACGCCGATGAGCGAACCGGCCCAGATGGGCAGGCCCGCGTGCGCGACGAGCCACACGGCGACGAAGCCGCCGAACATGCCCGTCGCCGCCTGTGAGAAGTTCACGACGCGGACGAGCCGCGACATGAGGGTGAGGCACACGGCGAGCACCGCGTAGAGTCCGCCGGCGGCGAGGCCGGCGAGGGCGCCCTGCAGCATGGCGCTCCTTTCGGGTCGAAGGGGGCGGGTGGATGCCGGGGCGCGAGGCCCTCGGCATCCACCCCGGATCAATCGAGGATGTGCAGCCAGTCGTCGGCCGCGTTCTCCCACGTGTTCGTGCCGCTCTTCAGCACGATCGGCCAGCCGGCGGTGAGCTGGTCGTGCGTCTCGGCCGTGCCGAAGACGTAGGGCGTGCCGAGCATGGGCGTCTCGATCGGATCCATGGCCTGCAGTGCCTCGGCGACCGATTCGCGGGTGACGTCGCCGTCGATGCCTTCGAGCACCTCGATGAAGAAGGTCGCAGCGAGGTATCCGCCCTGACTGAACGCCGTCAACGGGATGTCGTTGGCCTCCATGAGCGTCTGCCAGTCCTCGTTGATGTCGCTCGGCGCCGTGTACGGGTAGAACTCGGCGGGGACGTAGATACCGGCTCCGGCCTCGGAGACCGAGGATGCGAAGTTCTCGGAGTACGCGCTCGTCAGGAGCAGGTAGGTCACGTCATCCCAGCCCTGCGCATTCGCGGCCTTGATCCAGCCGATCGCGTCGGGCTCGACCGGGTTGCCCGAGATCGCCTCGCATCCGGCCTGCTTCGCCTTGACGATGTACGGCGTGTAGTCGCTCGCGCCGTACGGCACGGTGTCGTCGAGGTAGAAGAGCTCTTTTCCGGTCGTCTCGCTCCAGCGGTCGATCGCGGCCTGATAGGTCGGGCGGGTCGAGCCGGCGATCTCGAGCAGCACGCAGATTCTGTCGATCCCGAGCACCTCCGAGCCGTACTGCAGGGTGAGCGTGAGGTCGTTGAACGGGCCGACGTTGGCCGGTGCGATATTCGGGCTGTTGAAGCATCCGGTGTCGACGCCGATGCCAGGCAGCGACAGGATGCCTTCCTGTTCGTAGTACTTCTGGTTGATCTCGCATTCGATGAGACTCGCCGAGCCGACCATCGCGACGGCTTCGTCGCTGCCGACGAGCTGCCGGGCCGCGGCGGATGCGGTGGCGGGGTCGCCCTTGTCGTCTTCGGCGCGGTAGTCGATCTTCCGCCCGTCGAGGCCGCCGGCGTCGTTGAAGGCGTCGAACACGGCCGCAGCCGCTTCGGAAGCCTCGGGGAAGGTCGCGGCGCCGCTGATGGTGTTCACGGATCCGACGACGATGGGGGAGTCCGCGCCGCCCTGCCCGCCGGCGCATCCCGCGAGCACGAGGGCGCTCGCGGCCGCGACGGCGGCGACGCCGATCAGTCTGCTTCTCATGGTCCTGCCTCTCTCGCCCGGCTCGGCCGGGCTCCGCGCCGACGATGCCGGCGATGGTGGTGCGTGAATGGTGCTTGTGTGTGGCCGGGGGTGATCAGTCGGCGTAGGCGCGGTTCACGAGCGCGCTGTCGACGACCTGTTCGAAGGCCGTCACACGGCCGTTCTCGAGCCGCCAGACGTGGGCGAAGCGGGCGGCGAAGAACCGCCCGCTCGCCTTCGAGGTGCCCGAGTAGGTGCCGACGCCGACGATGGTGTCGCCGCCGTCGACGACCTGGTCGACGGCCACGGTGTACTCGTCCCACTCGTCTTGGATGCGCCCGAAGACGCCTGCGGCGACCGCCTCGGGGCCGACATAGGTCCCGGCGTAGGGGAAGCCGGCCGCTTCGGTCCATCGGATGTCGTCGGCGAACGGGGCGAGCATGCCGCCGAGGTCGCCGCGGTCGCTCGCCGCGTAGTGTTCGCGGATGGTCTGTGCGTTCTCGCTCATGGGAGCCTCGTTTCAGACGGGCTGGGCGTCGGGGTAGGCGACCGAGCCCAGGGGGTAGATATGGCCGCCGGCCTTGGAATGCTCGGACTCGCCGGCCCCGTTCAGGCCGAGGAAGTTTCCGGTCGTCATGAGCCCGTATCCGAGGTCGTGCAGCCAGACGCTCGCGACGGGGATCCGGAACTCGCGGAAGCAGAACAGGTACAAGCCGTCGGCGAACTTCCACACGGTCGACAGATCCATGTCGCCGTGCCCGCGCTGCACGCCCTCGAGGCACTGCCAGGCGTAGCGCTGGCTCGAGACGTACACGTGCTCGTAGAGATGTTCGGGGCTGTACCGGTAGACGTTGCGCTTGCCGATCAGGTCGCGGCTGGGGGCCGGGATCTCGCCGCTCGCTTCGCCGTCGGAGCTCGTCGCGGCCCAGAAGCGCTGCGAGACCTGCGGGACATCCTCGCGAGCCTCCTCGTCGATGCGCCCGTGCACGACGATCGCTCGATTGCTCGAGGCGCCGATGACGACGGTGAGCGACTCCCGCACGCGGCTTTCGAAGGGAAGGGTTACGAAGTGCACGTCCTCGCGCACGGCGACGGCGTCGTACGGATCGACCGCCGCTTCGGGCTGGTCGAGGGCGCCGTCGGCGCTCCAGGTGACGGTGCGTTCGCCGAAGGCGAGGTCGAGCCGCGTGCCGTCGTCGAGGGTCAGGGTCAGCTCGCGACCGTCGAGCGAGACGGGCGGCAGCCGGTAGGTGTCGATGCCGGCGGCGAACTCGTCGTAGCTGTGCCAGTCTTCTTCGCCCTTGACGGGTGCAGGTGCGGTGTCGGTCATGGGGTCCTCTCTTTCGGGGTCGGGTGCGGATGCCTCAGACGCCGTCTCCGCCCGGCGCGGCCGACGGGTCGAGCACGGCCTTCAGCACGCCGCCCTCGCGACCGGCGACGACGGCGAAGGCGCGCGCGGCGTCCTCGAGGGCGAAACGGTGGGTGACGAGTTCTTCGAAGGGGAACCCGCCGCGTTCGAGGAGCGCGATGGCCGGTTCGAAGCCACCGGCCGACAGGAACGACGGCAGGACGTCGATCTCGCGAGTGAGCAGGTCTTCGTCGGGCCGCAGGGCGAGGGCGGCGCCGTCGCCGCACGCTCCGGCGAGCACCACGCGGCCGCCGCGGCGCACGAGGCCGAGGGCTTGTTCCTGCGCTGCGGGGACGCCTGCGATCTCGACGACGAGGTCGGCGAGCCGTCCGTCGAGGGCTGCACGCGCGGCGGCCACGGCGTCTTCGGTCCGGGTGTTCACGACGGCATCTGCTCCGAATCGGCGGGCGAGCGCGAGCCGTTCGTCGCGGGTGCCGAGCACGATCACCCGCCCGGCGCCGGCCGCCCGCGCGGCCGCGGCGGCGAGGAGTCCCACCGGGCCGGGCCCGATGACGACGACGTCTTCGCCGGGTACCAGGCGTCCGCGGGCGAGGGCGCGGCTTGCGACGGCGAGCGGTTCGACGAGCACGGCCCGCTCCCACGGCAGGTCGGGGTCGAGGCGGTGCACGATCGCTTCGCCCGGCACGTGCAGGTAGTCCGAGTAGCCGCCCCAGAGCCCCGGGGCGACGCTGCGGGGGATGTTCACGCCGTATTGGCGGCCATGCCCGGCGGTTGCCGGGTCGTCGGCCTCGCACAGGTTGTAGCGGCCCTCGCGGCAGCGCGCGCAGGAGCGGCAGGGCAGCAGCATCTCGACGGCGATGCGGTCGCCGACCGCGAGGTCTCGGGTCGCGGCGGCTTCTTCGCCGATGGCGGCGATCTCGCCGACGAATTCGTGACCGGGCACGAGCGGGAACGGGTCTCCGATCTCGCCGGCGAGCAGGTGCAGGTCGGTGGCGCAGATGCCGACGAGCGCGACCCGCAGCAGGATGCCCTCGGGGCCCGGAGCGGGCACCTCGATGCTGTCGATGGTGATCTCGCCCCGCGAGGGGAAGACGACCTGGCGGCTCTTGCCGGCGACGGCGCTGACCATGCGGCTCCTCGGATCCGATGCGCCCGCCTCGATGCGGGTGCGGTGGAGCCATGCTGCGACCGGCGCCGATCCGCCTTCAAGGCTGGGCGGTCTTCGTGCCGCGCGAGTCAACCGCTGTGCCGGGGCGGTCAATGCCCGTGGAACGTTCGGGGGGTGCCGTCGGGGCTCAGGAGCCCGCCCGCACCTCGCTCGGCGCGTGCCCGTAGTGCGCCTTGAACGCGCGGCTGAAGTGCGCCGCGTCGACGAAGCCCCAGCGGGCGGCGATGGCCGCGACCGAGCGGTCGGCGTAGGCGGGGTTCATGAGGTCGCGGCGGCAGCGTTCGAGGCGGCGGGTGCGGATCCACGTCGACACGGTCGTGCCCTGCGCCTGGAAGAGCCCGTGCAGGTGCCGGGTCGAGATGAAGTGGGCGGCGGCGATGGATGCCGGGCCCAGCTCGGACGAGGCGAGGTGCTCGTCGATGTGGGCGCGGATGCGTTGCATGAGGGCCTGGTGGGGGTCGGCGGCGGTGCGGTCGAGGTCGAGTTCGCGGGCGAAGAGCGTGGTGACGAGGTCGAGGGCCGACTGGGTGAGCCGCACCCCCGTCGAGCCGGAGAGCTGTTCGAGGTTGCCGGCGAGCTGGGTGAGGTAGGGCACGACGAGGGTGCCGAGCCCGGCGTCGCCGGCGATGCGCACGGCGGTGAGCTGGCCGACGGCGTCGGCGGGCAGTTCGAGGAGGCGTTGCGGGAACATCACGACCATCGTGCGGAACTCCTCGTCGAAGACGAGGGTGTAGGGGCGGTTCGTGTCGTAGACGGCGAGGTCGCCGGGTCGGAGGGCGGCTTCGCGGCCGTCCTGGATGAGCATGCCGGTGCCGGCGAGCATGAGGCTGAGTTTGAAGTAGGGGCGGTCGCCGCGGTGGATGAGTTCGGGGGTGCGTTCGACGACGTGGCCGGTGGCGCGCACCTCGTCGACGTGGACCTCGTCGACGGCGGCCTGGCGGATGACGCCGCGGAACCGTTCGGCGCGATCGCTCGTGACGCGCAACGGCACGAAGGAGTCGGAGACGGCGGCGCTGAACGAGGGCAGGTCGCGTGCGGTGCTGATCTGCAGGGGGTTCGGCGGCTGGGATGCGACGGACATGTGCTCACCTCGGGTTCTCGGAGCGCGACGACGCTGTTGACGATCCGTGTGCGGGATCCTATCAGTCTCCCTTCGGAGTGTTTCGGGCGGGTGTCGCGCGGGCGGCGCCTCGTGCAGAATGGGGCTCGTGAAAACCGTGCAACTGCGCCGATACGTCATCAACGAGGGTCTCTACGAGCGGTTCGTCGAATGGTGGCACGAGTGGATGCCGAAGGTGCGCCCCAAGATGGGCTTCGCGATCGAGTTCGCCTACTCCATTCCCGAGACCCGCGAGTTCGTGTGGGCGGTGAGCGCCCCGGGCGACGCCGAGGCGTTCCGCGCCCTCGAGGAGACGTACATGACCTCGCCGGAGCGGGCTGCGGCATTCGAGGGGCAGCCGGTGTGGGTCGAGTCCGTCGACATCCGCCTCGTGGACGTGCAGGCCGGCTGAGGCGTATCGCGGAACCCGACGCGCCCTGTGGCGCGCATCACCGCAGTGTCGCCGTGGCCGGTGCGTACGAAGGCCGGATTCCGATAGCCTGACTCGCGACGACGGGGGAGGTCGCCTGATGGAGCCGAGCATCGCGAGGGAACGCGCCGGCATCCGCCGGGTCGCCATGATCGGGGCTGCACTGCTGGCCGCCGCCGGACTCGCGCTCGTGCCCCAACCGGGACCCGCCGCAGGGGCGGAGGACGTCGTCTCGGTGCCCGACGGCTGCTACGGCGTCGCATCGGGTGCCTCGGGTTTCTACCGCAGCATCTCCGGCAGCCCATCCGCCTTCGACCTCGACGTGGAGGGACCCGTCGTGACGGCGGTCGTCGAATGGGCCGGCGTCTGGATGCCCGACCCGGCGGCGACCACCCTCGGTGTCGGCGTCGCCGGCCCCGGCGGCACGCTGTCGGATCCGGCCGTGCCGGGCACCCTCGTCGAACGCGACCCCACCGGGCTGCCCGGCATGCCCTCGTTCGCCCACGGCTACCTCGCCGACGTCACCGAGCTCTTCGGCGACGGCGACCCCGGCGCATACAGGGTCACGCTCACGCCGCCCGACGTCGGCCTGCCCGGCGAGAACGTCTGGTGGGGTGCCACCGTCACCGTGCTCTACGACACCTCGCCCTGCGCGACGCCATCCCGCGTGCTCTGGAAGTCGGGCGCGGACTACTTCTTCGGCGGAGCCGGAGCCCCGAACCCGACGACGTCGACCATCGTCTACGACTGGGGCTACCCGCTGGCCGAGGACGCGACGGTGACCCTGCAGCTCGCGCACGGCGGTGCGCAGCACGATACGACGGCGTGCCGGGTGAGTTCGATCTGGACGGCAACGGGCAGCGGCACGGCGCCGCAGGCCGCGGACGCGCTCGTGAGTGCCGACGGCGTCCCGAATCCGGTATGGGGCGCAGTCGAGAGCGTCGTGCGCCCCTTCACGCCGCCGATGCAGTCCTGCGACCCGCCGCAGGTGACGTTCCCCGTCGTGGGGTACTCGGGCGGGCACGTCGGGCCGCAGTGGGCGCTCGTGCAGCTCGGGATCGTCGTCCCCGCCGGGTCGACGTGGACGGCGATCCAGCTCGAGTCGCCCCGCGACGGGGGAGGCGGCGCCGCCATCCCGGAGTCGGGCGCGTGGGCGGGCGCGGGCGTCCTCCTCGTCCCGGTTCCGGCGCAGCCGGCGGAGCCCGGCATCCTGCTCGAGAAGACCGTGCTCGCGGGCGACGACCCGAGCGCCTGCCCCGGCGTCGAGGGCACCGACGAGCTCGTCGTCGTCGAAGCGGGCGAGCCGGTCACGTATTGCTTCCGCATCGTGGATGCCGGTGACACCCACCTCTTCCCGGTCGGGCTCGACGACGTCGATCTCGGCATCGACCAGGATGACGCGGTGCTCGTCGCCGGCGACGACACGGTGCCGCTGCCGCCCGGCGGCGAACTCGTCTTCGGCTACGTAGCGACGCCGGACGCCGACCTCGTCAACACCGCGACCGCGACGGGCGTCCCCTCCGACGCGAACGGCGACCCGCTGCCCGACCTCGACCCCGTGGGAGACGAGAACGACGCCGAGGTGCGCCTCGCGCCGCCGTCGCCGACCCCGGCCGTCTCCCTCGCCGTCTCGGTCGTCGCGGGCGACGACCCCGCGGCCTGCGCCGCCGGGCCGGGCGAGGACGAGCTGGTCGTCGCGAGCGGCGCGCCGGCGGTCTTCTGCTACCACGTGGGCAATCCGGGCGAGACGATGCTCTCGCCCGTCGAGCTCGTCGACGACGGGCTCGGGGTGACGGATGCCGAGCTGACGGTCGTGTCGGGGTCGACGGCGGCGCTGGCGCCGGGCGAGCAGCTCGTGCTCGCCTACCCCGTCGCCGTGACGGTGCCGCTCGAGAGCCGGGCGGTCGCGACGGGCACCCCCGGCGGCGGCCTCGATCCGGTCAGCGCCGAGGACGGCGCGTCCGTGCGGCCCGAAGACACGCCCACGCCGACGCCGACGCCGGTGCCGCCGACGCCCGTGCCGACGCCGACGCCGGCTCCCGGTGACGACACGCTCGCGAGCGCGGGCTTCGAGCTCGCCGGCCCGGGTGCCGCCGCGTTGCTCGCGGTGATCGCCGGCGCGGCGCTGGCGGCTCTGCGGCGACGACGCCCGAAGGCCGGCTGAGTCGCGGAGCCGGGCGGGCGTTCGACCCGCGGATTCGTGAGGAGTACTGCGGAATCCGGCGCGCGCTGCGGCGCGCCGGGGCTCGTTTCCGCGTCGGGTGCGGATGCCGGGCGATACCCTGCGAGTATGTCGAATCCCGCACCTGCCGCACCGCCGGCCCGCACCACCAACGCCTGGGCGGTCGCCTCGATCATCCTCGTGTGGTTCGGGGCGATCTTCGGCCTCATCGCCGGGTACATCGCCCTCTCGCAGATCAAGCGAACCGGTGAGGGCGGCCGCGGCCTCGCGCTCGCCGCGGTCATCATCGGCTGGATCGTCGTCGCCGCCATCGTGCTCTGGGTGATCTTCGCCGTGATCATCGTCGGCATGAGCTCGGTGCCCGCCGGCACCAGCTGAGCGGCGCGCGCTCAGCCCGCGTTCACGACCTCACTGGAATCGTCTTCCGAGGCGGTTCCGTGCGAGTCCGCAGCCCCGCCCCGGAACCCGGCCGTCGAAGCCCGCACCACGAGCGACGGGGCGAGCACGACGCGCTGATGCACGTGGTTCGGCGTGTGCGCGATCTCGTCGAGCAGCAGGCGCATGGCCGCGGTGCCCATCTCGTAGCCCTGCATGGCGACGCTCGAGAGCGGCACCCGGCAGTCGGGCGCGGAGGTGTTGCGGTCGCAGCCCATCACCGCGATCTGACCGGGTACGTCGATTCCGAGATCGAGTGCGCGTTCGATGAAACCCACCGCGACCGTGTCGGTGACGGCAACCACGCCGTCGGGGCGCATGCCGGGGCTGCGTGCCGCGACGGCGTCCGCGGCGCGGGCCCCGGCGGCATCCGTCAGCTCGTCGACGGCGATCTCTTCGAAAGCGACCGGCCGGCCGGCCTCGGCCATCGCACGGCGGACGCCCCTCCGGCGCAGCCGGACGGGCTGGAACTTCTCGTCTTCGCCGCCGAGGAAGGCGATGCGCTCGCATCCGGAGTCGAGCAGGTGCTTCGCAGCGAGATAGCCGACCTGTTCGTTGTCGACGACGACGCAGCACACGGGGTCGCTGCTCGCGTCGTAGTTGACGATGACGACCGGGCGGCCCCGTTGGGTCATCCGCCGGGTCTGCGAGGAGGAGTCCTGCAGCGGCGCGAGCAGCAGGCCCTGCACGCGGGCCTCGTTGAACGAGTCGACATTCGCACCCTGCACCGCGAAGCTGTCCTCGCTGCCGGCGAGCAGCAGGTTGAGCCCGGCCGTGTGGGCAGCGGTCTGGGCGCCTCGGGCGACGTCGACGAACATCGAGTTGCCGAGGTTGATGACGACGAGCCCGATGCTGCGCGAGCCGCCCGCGGCGAGCGAGCTCGCGTTGGCGTCGCGCACGAAACCGAGCGTGTCGATGGCGTCTCGCACGCGGGCGATCGTTTGTTCGCTGACCTTCGCGGGATGATTGAGTACGTTCGAGACCGTCCCCATCGACACGCCCGCATGCCGTGCCACGTCTCGCAGCGTCGGCGGTCGGCTCGCGTTGGCGTTCACGATCGGGTGCTTCCTCTCTCGGGGGTCATCTCGGCGCCGGGGTCAGCCCTTGATCGCGCCCGAGGTCATGCCCGCGACGATCTGCTTATTGAAGAAGATATACATGATCAGCGGCGGGATCGTGATGAGCAGCACGTCCATGAAGAGCAGATTCCACTGGCTGAGCCCCTGCGACTGGAAGTTGTAGAGGGTGAGCTGCACGGTCGCGTTCTCCTGACCGGGCAAGAAGTAGAGGGCGTAGGTGAAGTCGTTGAAGACGGTGACGGCCTGCACCACGATGACGGTCACGATGACCGAACGAAGCAGCGGGAAGATCACCTGGAAGAACAACCGCACCGGTCCTACGCCGTCGATGAGCGCGGCTTCATCGAGTTCGCGGGGGATCGTGCCGACGAATGCCTTGAATAGCAGGATGCAGAACGACAACCCGAAGGCCACGTGCACGGCGATGAGGCCGGCCAGGGTCTTGTAGAGCCCGAGGCCCTGCAGCGTCCAGATCGTCGGGACGACGGCCGGCGGGATGATGAGACCTGCGAGCACGAAGAAGTCGATGACGGGGTTCCACTTCGAGCGGCGGCGCTGCAGCACATAGCCGACCATCGCGGCGAGCACGACCATGATCGCCACGCTCACGATGGTGAGGATCGTGCTGTTGACGAAGGCTCGCACGAGCACGTAGTCGCTCGTCTGGATCACGGTGACGAGGTTGTCCCAGAACGCCCATTCGGAAGGCCACGAGAACTCGAGGAGCGAGGCCTCCTTCTGGGTCTTGCCCGCCGTCAGCACGATGAAGGCGAACGGCACGAGAAAGACGACGATCGAGACGAGGATCGAGACGATGCCGAGCCAGAGGCCCTTCGGGCGGTGGCGCTTGCGCTCGCTCACTGGTCGTTCCCCTTTCGGTTGAGCCAGAACGACAGGGGGATGATGACGGCGGCGATCACCACGAAGAGCACGACGTTGCCTGCTGTCGACAGCCCGAAGAACCCGGCCTGGTACTGCTTGTAGATGACGGAGGCGATGACGTCGCTCGTGAAGCCGGGGCCGCCGCGCGTCATCGTCCAGATGAGGTCGAAGGATCGCAGGCCGCCGATGAGCGACAGGATCACGACGGTGACCGTCGCGGGGCGGGCCAACGGCAGGGTGATGTGGCGGAACTGCTGCCACGAAGAGGAGCCGTCGACGCGGGCGGCTTCGTAGTACTCCTGCGGGATCGCGACGATGCCGGCGATGTAGATGAGGGTGGCGAGGCCGACGCCCTTCCAGATGTCGACGCCCGCGACGGACATGAGGGCGAGATGGGGGTCGGTGAGCCAGCCGGGGCCGTCGATGCCGAACCACCCGAGCACGACGTTGACGAGACCGTCGAACGGGTCGAGCAGCACTTTGAAGGTGATGCCGATGCCGATGGTGCTCACGAGCACCGGGAAGAAGACGACGGAGCGGAGGTAGCCGCGGCCGATGATCTGCGAGCTCAGCAATACCGCGAGCAGCAGGCCGAGCACGACCTTGGCGCCCGAGGTGACGAACGCGTAGACGAAGGTGTTGACGAAGCCCTGCACGAGTGCGGGTTCCTTGAAGAACTGCACGAAGTTGTCGAGGCCGATGAATTCGACATCGAAGAGCGTCCAGCGGGTGAGGGCGAAGTAGAAGGATGCGATGGTCGGGATCGCGAACAGGACGACGAAGAACACTCCGGCCGGGATGTGGAACCACAGCGGATAGGGGCTTTTCGGCCTGGATGGGCGGCGGGGCGCCCGGTCGGGTGCGTCCGTGCGTGCGGCGGCGGGGGTGGTCGTGGTCATGGGGCTCCCGGTGTTCGGGCGGCGAGGCCGGTACGTCCGGCCCCGCCGCCCGATCGGTGGCGGAACTGGTTACCAGTCGAGGCCGAGCTGCTGGGCCTGCTTCTCGACGTCCTGGTCGTAGAGGGCGGCGCCGTCCGCTGCGCTGGAGATGCCGGAGCCGACCTGCACGGTGATCTGCTCGAGGCTCGGTCCCTTGATAGGGGAGAGGAACTCGAGTGCGAGGCCGGTCTTGCCGTCGTCGAAGAAGGGCTGCATGTCGTTCACGAGCGAGGCAGCGGTGTCGGGCACGTCGCAACCGTCGACCACGAAGGGGCCGCCGAGCGTGATGGACTCGGCCTGGATCGCGCAGCTGTCGGGGGTGACGAGCCAGTCGATGAAGTCCTTCGCCGCCTCGAGCTGGGCTCCCGTGGTGGTCTTGGGCACGTAGACGCCGTTCGGCATCCACACGGTCAGACCGTTGCTGTCGGCGTCGGGGCCGGGGATCGGGAATACGCCGATCGAGGCGTCGGCCTCGGGATAATTCTCGCCGATCGCAGCGGCGACGTTGCCGGTGAGCATCGGGTACTGGGCGCCGGTGCCCTCGACGAGCGACTTGATGACCGCATCGTAGGTGGCGGAGGCGAAGTCCTCGTTCAGCCAGCCCTTGTCGAAGGCGTCCTGCAGCGACTGGAAGCCGGCGATGGCGGGGGCGTCGGAGTACCTGGCCTTGCCGGCGGTGTAGTCGTCGGCCCATTCCGGCTCGGCGGCGGTCACGTTGTAGAAGTCGCCGAGCACGGGTACCTGGGATGTCCAGGTGTCGCTGTAGCTCTGCAGCACGGGGACGATGCCGGCAGCCTTGATCTTGTCGTTGTTCGCGTTGTACTCGGCGATGGTGGTGGGCACCTCGAGGCCGAGATCGGCGAAGACATCCTTGTTGTAGACGACGGCGCCGGCGAACGAGGCGCCGACCGGTGCGCCGTAAAGCGCTTCATCGGTCGAGACGACGGTGGTGAAGTTGTCGTCGATCGAGCCGACCCATGACTCGTCATCGAGCGGGGTGAGCGTCTCGTCGGGATTCAGAGCCTGGAAGAGCGAACCCGAGTTGTACCAGAACAGGTCGTTCATGTCGCCGGTGGAGAGGCGCGTCTTGATGAGGTTGTCGCCCTCGCTGCCTGCGGGGTGGGTTTCGACGGTGACCTCGACGTCGGGATTCGCCTCGGCGTATCCGGCCACGAGGCCGTCCCAGAGGGCGATCGACGAGGGGTCGCTGTCAATGTAGATCGACAGCTTCGAACCGTCGTCGGACGAGGTGCCGCCGGTGCAGCCGGTGAGCGCGAGCGCGGCGATCGCCGCGACGGCGCCGACCGCCAACCGGATCGGACGGTGGGTCTTCATGCTTTACCTCCCTGTAAAGTGTGCCGCCGCCGAGATCGCCCGGGAGACGGAGCGCAGTTGAAGCGTTTCACTGCACGGTCAAGCTAGACCTGCCTTCTCGTGCTGTCAAGCCGAGGGCGATAACGAAACGGAAACGCACACCCTGTAGCGGATCGACGGCGCCGGGTCCGAAGTTTCCGCAGAATCGCGCGTGCTCTCGCATCCACGCGCCGATCTTGACGGCGACCTCGCCGCTGCATAGGGTGAGGGACGCCGTCAGATGAAGCGGTTCAATCAGTCTCCCGATCGACGGGAGCCCGGCGCGACCATGGCGGTCGCACCGTGCACGAGGAAGACGGCAACTCACGTGGCGCTGCCCCCCATCACCCAGCACGACCGGCGCACCACGGTGGCCGAGCTGCGCAGCGGTTTCGACCCCCGGTTGCTGGGCGTCCCGCTCGACCCGGTCGCGCTGCGTTGGCGGGTCGAATCCGACGACCCCGACGCGCGCCAACTCGGCGCGCAGCTGCGCCTGCGCACGGACGGCGGCGACTGGATCGAACGGGCGCCGTTCGCCGGGGAAGCATCCATCGACGTGCTCGACGCACCGCTCGCCCCCCGCGAGATGCGCGACTACGCCGTGCGCGTGGCCACGCCTGCCGGCTGGAGCGAGTGGAGCGCACCTCTGCGCGTCGAAGGCGGGCACGGGCCCGAGGGCCTCGGCGCCGACGTCGTCGACATCCCGAGCGAGATCGGCGGCCCCGTGCCGGTCTTCCGCCGCGAGTTCGACGTGCCGTTCGTCGTGCGCCGCGCGCGCCTGCGGATCTCCGCGCTCGGCGTCTACGCGGCCCGCATCAACGGCGCCGCCGCCTCGGACGAGGTGCTCGCGCCCGGCTGGACCTCGTATCAGGAGCGCATCCTCGTCGACACGCTCGACGTCACCGCGCTGCTCGTGCCCGGCCGCAACGCGATCTCCATCGCCGTCGCCGACGGCTGGTACCGGGGGCGGTTCGGCTTCGCGGGCCGCACCGCGATCTACGGCGACCGCATCGGCCCCGTCGCACGGCTCGAACTCGAGGGCGACGACGGCCGCACCCTCGCCGTCGCCACCGACGACGACTGGCGCGGCGGCTTCGGCGCCGTGCGCGCCGCGAGCCTCTACGACGGCACGCGCATCGATCTCGCGCTCGCGGCCGACGCGAGCATCACGGGCTTCGACGACCGCGAGTGGATGCCGGTGTCGATCGTCCCCGTCCAGCCCGCCCGGTTCCGCCCCCGCGGGGTCGCACCGGTGCGCGCCGTCGCCGAACTGCCGATGACGGCGGCTCCCAGAGGCACGGCGACCGCGCTCGACGCCGGACAGAACATCTCGGGCTGGGTGCGCCTCGTCGTCGACGGCCGGGCCGGCGACGTCGTGACCGTGCGTCACGCCGAGGTGCTCGAGCCCGACGGCGCGCTGCACACCGCAGCTCTGCGGACCGCGCGGGCGACCGACGAGTACGTGCTCGACCGCGACGGCCGCGTCGAGCTCGAACCCGTCTTCACCTTCCACGGCTTCCGCCACGCCGAGGTGACCGGCGCCGAGGTCATCGATGCGGTCGCCGTGGCGATCTCATCCGACCTGGCCCGCCGCGGCCGCTTCTCGAGCTCGCACGCGACCCTCGACCGCTTCCACGAGAACGTGGTGTGGTCGCAGCGCGACAACTTCGTCTCGGTGCCCACCGACTGCCCGCAGCGTGACGAACGACTCGGCTGGACCGGCGACGCGCAGGCGTTCGCCCCGACGGCGAACACCCTCTTCGACACCGAGTCGTTCTGGGCGTCCTGGCTCCGCGACCTCGAGATCGACCAGACCGACGAGGGCGGTGTGGCCTCGGTCGTGCCGAACATCATCTTCCCCGGCGACATGCAGATGGCCGTGCCCGACACCGACACGATGGGTCGGGCTGCCTGGGCGGATGCCGCCGCGATCGTGCCGCTGGCCGTCTACGACTCCTTCGGCGGCGACCGGGTGCTGGCCGCCCAGCTCCGCAGCATGCGTCGTTGGGTCGACCACCTCCGCCGTCGCGCCGGGCAGCAGGTGCTGCTGCCCGAGGAACCGTTCCAGTACGGCGACTGGCTCGATCCCGACGCGCCCGCCGATCGCCCCTGGGACGCGAAAGTGCCCGCGCGGTACGTCGCCAACGCCTACTACGTGCGTTCGGCCCGCCTGCTGGCGCGCGCCGAACGACGTCTCGGCGAGGACGCTGCGGCCTCCGAGCACGAGGCACTCGCCGATCGGGTGGCCGGCGCGGTCTGGGCCGAGTGGGGCGGGATCGCCGCCGACACGCAGACCGGCGCGGCCCTCGCTCTCGAGTTCGACCTCGCCCCCGACGCCGAGCGCGGCCGCATCGCCGACGCGCTCGCCGCGAATGTGCGCGCCGAGCGCGGCCGCATCGCCACGGGGTTCGTCGGCACCTCGCTCGTGCTCTTCGCCCTCAGTCGTACCGGCCATATCGCCGAGGCCTATGAGATGCTGCTGCGCCGTGACGCCCCGTCGTGGCTCTACCAGGTCGACCGCGGTGCGACGACGGTGTGGGAGCGCTGGGACGCGATCAAGCTCGACGGCAGCATCCACTCGGGCGACCTCGACTCGGGCGACGACGGCGGCATGATCTCGTTCAACCACTACGCCTACGGCGCCATGGTCGACTGGGTCTACCGCAACGTCGCCGGCCTCGAACCGGTCGAGCCCGGGTATCGCACGGTGCGGGTCGGGCCCCGGCCGGCCAGCGCACTGCGCGCCGCGCGGGCGGAGATCGACACGGCGTACGGCCCGCTCGCCATCGACTGGCGCCTCGACGACGACGGATGTCTCGACGCCGAGCTGACCGTGCCCTTCGGCGTCACGGCGGAACTCGATCTGCCCACGACCGTCGATTCGGTCGTGACGGTCGACGGGGAGCAGGCCCCGGGTGCACTCCGCCACGGCATCCACCGCATCAGTGTCACCGCCCCGGCCGTCATCGCGGTCGACGCGCCCGCCTCGTGAGCCTCAGCGACGCATTCCCGAACGCCACGGCGGCGGATCTCGTGGCCCGCTCCCGCGCGGCGGGAGCCGACCGGATGCCCGACGCCCTCGCCCGCCCGGAGGGCTTCAGCTGGCACTACCCGGCGGGGCAGTTCGAGATCGGCGCCCTGCACCGGCTGGTCGACGAGGGGCGGGCGGCCAACCGCCATGTCGACTATGCGGCGAACTACGCGGACGTCGAGCCTGCGGCGCGCTTCCGGACGACCATCGGCCCGGGCGACGCATTCACACTCCTCGGCACCGGGCGCATGGAACTCCGCGTGGACGGCGTGACGTCGGGCACCGCCGTCGACGGTGCGCTGCGGGTCCCGAAGCTCCCGGCCGGCACCCGGATCGAGGTGCTCGTCGCCGCCGACGGGGAGCCCGCGGCGATCGGAGCAGAAGCCGGCGGCCCCGGCGACGTCGAATGGGTCGTCGCGCCCGGCACCGAGGGCGCCTTCGACGGTTCCCGGGCCGTGTCGCGCGCGGGCGGCCTCGAACCGCCGCACCGCGTCGGCGAGCCCGAAGTGCGGCTCCCGTTCCGGGCGCTCGGCGAGGGCATCCACATGCTCGACGCGCCCGCGCTCGGCGTCGTCGAGATCCGCTGCACCGGCCGCCCGGCCCTCGCGGTCGGCGAATCCCTCGACGAAGCGCTCGCCGACCCCGAAGCAGGGGAGAGCCGCACCGACCTCGTCGAGGAGGCACCGGGCATCTGGGCATCCCGGTACCGGTTGGGCCTGCGGTACGCGCGTGTTTCGGGCGTCGAGGGTGCGGAGCTCGTGCTCCGGGCGTCCGTCCGGCCCGTCGAGCGCCGCGGCGCCTTCGCCTGCGACGATCCCGTGCTCGAGCGGATCTGGGCGACGAGCGCGTTTACGCTGCGTCAGTGCCTGCAGGTCTTCCTGATCGACGGCATCAAACGCGACCGCATGCCGTGGATCGGCGACCACGCCCTCGGCATCCTCACCAATGCCTACACCGTCGCCGACCGCGAGATCGTGCGCAACAGCCTGGTCGCCCTCGGGCGGCCGCGGCACGGGTACATCAACGGCATCGCCGACTATTCGCTGTGGTGGGTCATCGCGCACCGTCTGTACCAGAGCTACTTCGGCGACCGTGAGTTCCTCGAGCAGGAGGGCGACCGCCTGCACGCCTTCGTCGCCGACCTCGCCGAGCACACCGGACCCGACGGCGTGTTCCGGCCGCTCGCGCGCCCCGACGCATTCGCCGAGGCCGGACCCGGTTCCCTCTTCCTCGACTGGGGCGTCTCGCTCCGCGCCGATGTCGACGCGACCGCCGTGCAGTTGCTCTGGCACTGGGCGCTCACGAGCGCCGCCGAACTCCTCGCCGAGGTCGGGCATCCCGGCGCCGAAGGCTGGGCGGCGCTCGCCGCGCGCCTCGAACGCACCCTCGAGACGACGGCCTGGGATGCCGAGGCCGGCGCGTGGCGCGAATACCTTGACGCCGCGAGCCGCCCGTCGGCATACCCGAACTTCCTCGCCGTGCTCAGCGGAATGCTGCCAGCTGCCGCAGACGGTGCGGCTGAGGCGATCCGCGCGAACCCCGCCGGAACGCCCTTCATGCGCGCCTTCGCGTTGCGTGGGCTCGGCGAACTCGGCGGCCGCATCGAAGCGGTCGACGAGCTGCGTCGACTCTGGGGCAGGATGCTCGACGCGGGCGCGCAGACCTTCTGGGAGGAGTTCGCCGACCAGAGCGCCTCGCCGTTCGAGATGTATCGGCGCCCCTATGGCAAAAGCCTCTGCCACGCCTGGGCGGCCGGTCCGGCGATGCTGCTGCCCGAGCTCGTGCTCGGCGTGCGGCCGCTCGCCGACGGCTGGCGGGAGTTCGCCGTCGCCCCGGAGCTCGGCACCCTCGGCTGGGCTGCCGCCGTGGTGCCGCTTCCGGGCGGCGACCTCATCGTGGAGGCCCGCGCCGGGCGGGTCCGGGTCGACGTGCCGGCAGGCTCGACGCTCGTTCACCCGGAGGGCCGGTTCCCCGGCCCGGCGAGGCTCGACCTGCCGGCCTAACTTCGCTCGGCTAGAGATGCCGAACTACATCCGCGCGAGGATCTCGGCCTTCTTGCTCGCGAACTCCGCCTCAGTGAGAATGCCGGAGTCTCGAAGAGCGGCGAGCTGCTGGAGCTGTGCAGATGGATCAGGAGATGCGCTGGATGCTGAGGCCGTTCCGGCAGCAGACGACGGCTGCTGGATCACGACCGTGGGGTTCGCGGCAGCATCGAGCTGCCGAATAGCGTCGAGTACCGCAGACCGGAATTGAGCGGCCTCGTCTTTGCTCACGCGGAAGGTAATCGTATTGGCGACCGCGCCCGTGGAAGTCTGTACCTCGACCGCGTAGTACATCAGGCCGTCCTTACGGCTTGAGACATTCGTGACGTGCTTCAGCAAAACTGTCTCATAGCGGTCCTTGCCGCCTTTTACTCCGGTCACGAGAAGCGATGCGCCACCCGTCATGACCCCCGCCGTGAGCTTTCCTGCGGAGAGACCCCGAGGACGCTCCCACTCGATCCGGTCATCCCAGAGGCGCACCTTTGCGTTCTTACCTTCGATGTGACTGACCAGTTCGAGCACGGGGTGAGGCCCGGCGATGGTTTCCGGAATGTACCCAGTCGAGGTGACCAGGTCATCGCGATGATCGGAGGCGAAGTCCTCCCCGGATTTCTCAAGCTTCTGCTGAGCCTGCGAGGCGGCGTGCGCGGTCGCTTCCTTCATCTTGTCCAGTAGGCCCACGGTCGTTCCTCCCCGTTCACACGGCAGTCGTTGCGATTGACCGAGGGTCGGCGGTACGGGAATCGTTCGCTCTCAACAGGACCTCAATCTGAGGAATCCTAACATTTGTCGGACTGTGTCTCGGCATGCACCGCGATGTACGTGAGCGCCATATTGGAGCTCACGCACTTGCCCGCGCCGGCTCCACTTCCGCGTCCATACCCGCGAGGGCCTGCCCGAGCCCGCGATGGCCGCGGGTCGTGAACGCCGCGACGAGGCTCGCCGCCGCCAGCAGCCAGGCGAGCAGCGACCAAGGGTCGGGCGCCAGCCCGAGCAGCAGGTAGCCGCCGATGCCGAAGACGATCCGCACCGTACGCCACCACCAGCGGGGCCGCCGCCCCTCGCGGGCGCGGATCAGCACGGCATGCTCGCCCGGGGTCGCACCGCTCGCCCACACCGTCGCGGCGACGATCGCGAACGGCACCAGCGCCCCGAGCAGGGTGGCGAGCCAGGCGACCTCGTCGACCGAGCCGCGCCCGTTCAGCACCATCTGCACCGCATTGATGCCGATGCTGATCGCGACCGACACGGCGGTGGCGCCCACGAGGTCGACGAGCATCGCGAGGATGCGGCGCCCGGCGGTCATGTGCGGCGCGGCATCCACTCGGGCCCGCGTACGCCCCCGAAGCCGCAGCAGCACCGCGACCGCGGCGGCCCCGAGCAGGGTGCCGAGCCCGTTCGTCAGCAGGTCGCCCGTGTCGAACAATCGGTACGCGCACGGGAACAGCCCCCACACGCCCGTGAGCTGCGTAACCTCGATCAGGAGCGAGACGCCGACGCCGATGAGCGTCGAGACGAGCATGCCGCGGCCGAAGAGCCCGCGCAGGTAGATGCCGAGCGGCACGAAGAGGGCGACGTTCAGCGCGAACTGCTGCACGGCTGGGTTCGAAAGCAGCCCGTACTCGCCCTGCAGCCGGAGGATGTCGGTGACGACGAGCGTCGGGTCGAGTTCGACGCCGACGCAGCGATACCCCTCCTCCGGGAACGGCAGCAGCGTGTACGCCCACAGGCCGAAGAGGTAGAAGGGCAGCGACAGCCAGCCGATGAAGCGCACCGCGCTGAATCCGCCCCGCCGCCGGTACGAGCCCACGACGACGGGCACGAAGACGAGCGTGAGCACGGGAATGCCGAGGACGAGCGCGACGACGCCGGGGAGGATGCGGTCCACGCCCCAGAGTCTACGGAGCGGATGCCGCGGGGCGCCGCCGCGCATCGGCCCGTCGCAGCGGTGCCGCGGGCCCGCCGCCCGCTCCCGGCGGTCCGTGATACGGGGTCACGTAGAATCGGGTACGACCCCTGCTATCGAAGTGTGGCCGATGCCGCCCGCTGTTCCGCGGGAGCATTCGGCTCAGAAGGAATCCAGTGAGCCACGAGTTCGACGCACGACGCGAGGAATGGATCGCCCGGGAGGAGCTCGCCGAGCGGATGATCCCGCTCATCGGCAGCCTGTACCGCGACCACGGCGTGGTGACCAGCATCCACGGCCGCCGTCTCATCAACCGGTCCGCGATCGAGATCCTGAAGGCGCACCGCTTCGCCCGCCAGGCCGGCGACGAAGAGCTCGGCCTGCACGACACGATGCAGATGCTGACCGCCGTGCGCGAGGTCGCCCCCGGCCCGGCCTCCGTCGACATCGCCCGCCTCGTGCAGCGCTTCAACGCCGCCGGCGAGGGCACCGAACTGCTCGACTTCCTGCGCGAGGAGCTCGCGCCCGTCATCGGCCGTGCCGAGCCCGAGTCGGGCACCGACGTCGTGCTCTACGGCTTCGGCCGCATCGGGCGTCTGCTCGCCCGCATCCTCATCGCCCACGCCGGAGGCGGGCAGGGTCTGCGCCTGCGCGCGATCGTCGTGCGCAAGGGCAGCGAGAACGACCTCGTCAAGCGCGCCAGCCTGCTGCGCCGCGACTCCGTGCACGGCCCCTTCCAGGGCACCATCACCGTCGACGAAGAGACCAACACGATCCTCGCGAACGGCACCCTCATCCAGGTCATCTACTCCGACGACCCGGGCACCGTCGACTACACCGCCTACGGCATCCACGACGCGATCGTCGTCGACAACACCGGCCGCTGGCGCGACGAGGCCGGCCTCGGCCGCCACCTCGAGTCCAAGGGCGTGTCGCGGGTGCTGCTGACCGCCCCCGGAAAGGGCGCGATCAAGAACATCGTGCACGGCATCAACACCGACGCGATCACCGACGACGACCGCATCCTCTCGGCCGCCTCCTGCACGACGAACGCCATCACCCCCGTGCTCGCGGCGATCGACGATGCGTACGGCGTCGTCCGCGGTCACGTCGAGACGGTGCACTCGTTCACGAACGACCAGAACCTCATCGACAACTTCCACAAGGGCGACCGCCGCGGCCGCGCCGCGACGCTCAACATGGTCATCACCGAGACCGGTGCCGCCAAGGCCGTCGCCAAGGCGCTGCCGCAGCTGGCCGGCAAGCTCACCGGCAACGCGATCCGCGTGCCCACGCCCGACGTGTCGCTGGCTATCCTGAACCTGCAGCTCGAGCGGCCCACCGACAAGGACGAGCTGAACCGCTACCTGCGGCAGGTCTCGCTCACCTCGCCGCTGCGCCAGCAGATCGACTACATCGAATCGCCCGAGGTCGTCTCGACGGACTTCGTCGGCAACAACCGCGCCGGCATCGTCGACGGTCTCGCCACGATCGCCGACGACACCGACGTCGTGCTCTACGTCTGGTACGACAACGAGTACGGCTACAGCTGCCAGGTCGTGCGCGTCATCGAGGCCATGGCCGGCACGCACCCGGTCGTCCTGCCCGAGCGCGAGCCCGTCGCCGTGGCGGCGCTCGCCGAGGGCGCCGCATCGACCGAGATCGACGGCGCCGGCCTGGACGAGGACGTCGTCACCCTCGCCTGAGCATCCGCGCCGAACGGCCCGTCCCGGTTCCGGGGCGGGCCGTTCGCGTTCGGCGAGTGGATGCCGCGGCGCGCCGCCGCATCCACAGTCCCGTGTTATCCACAGGTTGTGATGTCGGCACATGTGGAACGCATGTAGCGTGGGATCATGCCGCGCATGCTGCAAGTACGCAACCTCCCCGACGACGTCCATGCGCGCCTCAAAGAACGGGCCGCCGCCGAACGGATGAGCCTGTCCGACTATGTCGCCCGCGAACTCGAGCGGATCGTGCGGTATCGGAGCAACGCCGAGGTGTTCGCCGCCGCCCGCGAACGCCGACTGGATCTCGACCCTCGGGCGATCACGGACGCCGTGCGCGCCGAACGGGACGGCCGATGACGGTCGTCGCCGACTGTTCGGCGGTCGTCCAATGGCTGACCGGGCACGGCGCCCCGCCCGAGGAACCGATCGCCGCCCCCGCGCTGCTGGACTACGAGGTCGCGTCGGTGCTCAGACGGCTCGCGGCGGCCGGTGCAGTGCCGCCGAACGAGGCGCGCGAGGCGCTCGAACGGTTCCGCGAGCTCGAGATCGACCGGCACCCGGCCGACCCGTTCCTCGAGCGCATGTGGATCCTCCGGCATCGCCTCACCGCCTACGACGCGGCATACGCGGCGCTCGCCGAGGCCTTGGATGCGACGCTCATCACCGACGATCGCGGCCTCGCATCCGTCGCCGGCGAGACCTGCCGGGTCGCCGCGCCCTGAGCGGATGCCGCGACGTGCCGCCGCCGTCCGCCTTCCGGCATCCACGCGCCGAGCGCCGGCGGCCCCGCTTAGGCTGGGACGCATGAGCAGAGAAGCGGTCATCGTCGATGTCGTCCGCACGCCCGTGGGGCGCGGCAAGCCCGGGGGGCGGCTGTCGGGCATCCACCCGGTCGACCTGTTCGCCGGCGCCCTCGACGCGCTCGTGAACCGCAGCGACCTCGATCCGGCGCTGATCGACGACGTGTACGGCGGCTGCGTGAGCCAGGTCGGCGAGCAGTCGTACAACACGACCCGCAATGCGGTGCTCGCGGCGGGCTTCCCGGAGTCGACCCCGGCGACGACGATCGACCGGCAGTGCGGTTCGAGCCAGCAGGCGGCGGCGTTCGCGGCGCAGGCGGTGCTGTCGGGGCAGGCGGATGTGGTCATCGCCGGCGGCGTGGAGTCGATGAGCCGGGTGCCGCTGGGTTCCAGCGCGGCCGGCGCCGACCCGTACGGCGAGCGGATCCGCGCCCGTTACCCCGAGGGGCTCGTGAACCAGGGCGTGTCGGCCGAGCTGATCGCCGCGAAGTGGGGCTTCGATCGTGCGACCCTCGACGCGTTCGCGGCGCGGTCGCACGAGCTCGCGGCGGCGGCGGCCGAGGACGGGCGCTTCGCCGCCGAGCTCGTGCCGGTGCCGGGTGTGGATGCCCTGCGCGACGAGACCGTGCGGGCGGGCACGACCGTCGAGAAGCTCGCGGGCCTGCCGGCGTCGTTCCGCACCGATGAGCTGGCCGCGCGTTTCCCCGAGATCGGCTGGAACATCACCCCGGGCAATTCCTCGCCGCTGACCGACGGGGCGTCGGCGGCGCTCATCATGAGCGCTGAGCGGGCCGAGGAGCTGGGGCTCACCCCGCGCGCCCGGTTCCACGCGTTCTCGGTGACGGGCAGCGACCCGCTGTACATGCTGACCGGGGTGATCCCGGCGACCGAGCGGGTGCTCGAACGCGCCGGCCTCGGCATCGACGACATCGATGTCTTCGAGGTGAACGAGGCGTTCGCCTCGGTGCCGCTGGCGTGGCTGGCCGAGACGGGCGCCGACCCGGCGAAGCTGAACCCGCGAGGCGGGGCGATCGCCCTCGGGCATGCGCTGGGTTCGAGCGGCACCCGCCTGCTGACGACGCTCGTGAACGAGCTCGAGGCCACCGGCGGCCGGTACGGCCTGCAGACGATGTGCGAGGGCGGCGGCATGGCGAACGCGTATATCGTCGAACGCATCTGACCCGGCGCCGCCGGCCGGCCGGCGGCGCAGCGCGGGGGAGCACCCCGTGAACCCGATTCGAAAGGAACGATATGGAACTCAGCGGATCCGGCGCCCTCGTCACGGGCGGCGCCTCGGGGCTCGGCCGGGGCACGGCGACCGTGCTCGCGGCGGCGGGGGCGGAGGTCGTCATCGTCGACCTGCCCGGTTCGCCCGGCGAGCAGACGGCCGCCGAGCTCGGCGGCAACGTGCGCTTCGCACCGGCCGATGTCACGAACGAGGACGAGGTGCGCGCCGCGATCGACGCGGTGCAGGAGCGGGCGCCGCTCAGGGCGGCCGTGAACTGCGCGGGCATCGCGACCGCCGGGCGGACGGTGGGCCGGCAGGGGCCGCTCGACCTCGGCGCCTTCGAGCGCACGATCCGGGTGAACCTCATCGGCACCTTCAACGTGGCCCGTCTCGCGGCTGCCGCGATGGCCGGGAACGCGCCGGTCACCGCCGAGCCGCTTCCGGGGGTGCCCGAGACCGCCGAGCGCGGGGTCATCGTGAACACGGCATCCGTCGCCGCCTTCGACGGGCAGATCGGGCAGGCGGCCTATTCGGCGTCGAAGGGCGGGGTGGCCTCGATGACGTTGCCGCTCGCCCGCGACCTGTCGAAGCTGCTCATCCGTGTCATGACGATCGCGCCCGGCATCATGCAGACGCCGATGATGGCGGGTATGCCCGCCGAGGTGCAGGCCTCGCTCGAGGAGCAGATCCCGCACCCCTCGCGCATGGGCACGCCGGCCGAGTATGCGGCGCTCGTGCGTCACATCGTCGAGAACCCGCTGCTGAACGGCGAGGTCATCCGCCTCGACGGCGCGATCCGCATGCAGCCGAAGTAGGCCGGCACGCGACGACGGGGCGGGGCGCTGCGCCCCGCCCCGTCGTCTGCGGTGGATGCCGGGCGCCGGGCCCGGCCGAACGACCGGCCCGGCGGCCCGCCTCAGCTCCGGTTGCCCGGGAACTCGAGGGTGCCGCGGCCGCCGCCGCGTGCGGCCTTGACGATGCCGTCGATCGCATCCCACACCGCGACGCCCACGATGACGAGGACGAAGACGGCGCCGAGTGCGCGCATCCCGTCGTCGTCGATGTTCGCGCCGGCGAACGCCTCGAGCTCGGGGCTGAACAGCCGGCCCTCGCCGAAGAGCCAGAGCACGGGCACGGCGAAGGCGGCGCCGATCGCGACGTTCGCGACCGCGGCCGGCCAGCTCCAGTCGCGCAGGTAGATCCACACGGCGAATGCGGCCTCGACCACGAGCAGGCCGATGATCACGGGCAGCCAGAACGACCACAGGGCGGGGTCGAGCACCGGCATCCACTCGGCCTCGATGACGAGGCCGCCGAACTGCTGCCAGACGATGAACCCGAGCATGAGGGCGATGTAGACGAGGCTCGCCACGAGGTCGCTGCGGCGGTGCGGCCGGACGACGTCGGGCAGTTGCGGCAGTTGATCGGGCGCCCAGCCGAGGTCGACCTTCTTCCCGCCGTCGGTGCGTTCGATGGCGGCGAAGACGAGGGTCGTCCAGAACGCGACGTGCACGCCGACGGTGATGGCGATGCCGATGGCCGGCCCGATCGAGCCCCAGCCGCGGCCTTCGATGAGGGAGGCGAGGAGTACGGCGGCGGCCACGATGGGCGGCACGATCGACTCGAGGAGGATGAGCAGCCGCTTCCAGATCAGGTAGAGGCCGGGGCCGATGAGCATGAGCGGCCGGTCGGTGTAGTCGGCTGCGAGCATCGAGGGGTTGCCGAGTTCGGCGAGGGCGTCGTGCTCTGCGGCCTCGGGGGCGGATGCGCCGGAGTCGACGCGGGCGTCGATCGCGTCGCCGATGCGTTCGGCGAGTTCGCGCGAGAACTCCTCGCGCTGGGCCGCGGGCAGGTTGCGCGCGGCGGCGAAGATGTAGCGGTCGGTGAGTTCGGTCATTGCTGGCTCCCGGTGTCGGAGTCGGTGCCGGCGTCGCCGGCGGGGTCGGTCGGGGTGGGTGCGGATGCCGGCGCTTCGCCGTCCGCGGCGGCGAGGCCTTCGACCGCGCGGTCGAGGCGGCGCCATTCGTCGAGGAGGCGGGCGGCGATGTCGGCGCCGGCCGGGCTCGTGCGGTAAAACTTGCGCGGCCTGGCCTCTTCGGTGTTCCACTCGCTCGTGAGCAGGCCCTGCTTCTCGAGCCGGCGGAGGAGGGGGTAGAGGGTGTTGGCGTCGACGACGATGCCGGCGTCGCCCAGCGATTCGAGCAGGGCGTAGCCGTAGTCGGCGTCGGCGAGGCGGAGCAGGCAGCCGAGCACGACGGTTCCGCGCCGCAGCTCCTGCAGGTGTCCTGCCGTGAGGTCTTCGTCCATGTCTCACACGATACTGTGCAACGCACACTAATGCAAGCACTACGCATAATGTGACGGTGGATGCCGGAGCGCGACCACGCCCGAAACACGGCCCCGCTATCATGGCCCCGGGCGCGGCCCCCAGCGCCCGAAAGGCGGTGATCGACGTGTTCGAGACGATCGGCATGGAGGCCGGCCAGGAACGGGTCTACCTCGCGCTGCTGTCGATGGGATCCGAGGTCCATCCCGGCGAGCTCGCCCGCGCCGTCGACGTGCCCGCGCACGAACTCGACCGCATCCTCGGCGCCCTCGCCGGCGGCGGACTCGTGCACACCGCGGCCGACGACGGCTCGGTGCGCGCCGTGCCGCCGGACATCGCGCTCACCCGCCAGCTCGTCGACCGCATCGACGAACTGCGCCGCATGCACCTCCAGCTCGCCAAGCTCGCCCACGAGCTGCCCGATCCGGCCATCCCCGTCGACGGGCCCGGCGCGACCGAGACGCTCCGCGGGCGCGAGGCCATCGCCGGCCGCTACCACCAGCTGCAGCGCTCGGCGCGCGAGGGCATCCGCAGCCTCGCCGGGGGCCCGGCGATCGCCGTGCCCGCCGAGGAGAACGCCGGCCAGCGCGAAGCCCTCGCCGCCGGCGTGCGCTACCAGGTCGTCTACGAGCGGGCCCTCCTCGACCCCGACGTCGCCGACGCCCCCATGCTGCTCGAGCAGTGGGCCGCCCTCGGCGAGGAGATGCGGGTCGCCGCCGAGGTGCCGTTCAAGCTCGTCATCATCGACGACCGGCAGGCCCTGCTCGTGCCCCGCACGCAGCCCTACGCCGAGCCCATCGCCGTGCACGTGAGGTTCGGGCCCATCGTCGGCGCGCTCATCTGGGCGTTCGAGAAGGTGTGGGAGAGCGCCCTGCCGGTGCCGACGGCGCTGCTGACCCCCTCGCCGGGGCCGCTCTCCGACGAAGACCGTCGGCTGCTCTCGCTGCTCCTGGCCGGCTACACCGACGGCGCCATCGCCTCCCAGCTCGGCGTGAGCCTGCGCACCGTGCAACGCCGCGTCGGCCACCTGCTCGAGCTCGCCGGCGTCCGCACGCGCCTGCAGCTCGGCTGGCAGGCCGCGCGCCTGAAGTGGATCTGAGCGCCACGGCAGCGGCCGCCGTCGAGGCCCTGCTCGCGGCCGGGCCGCGCGGCTGACGCAATCGCGTCACGTCGCCACTCCGCCAGCCGATCCCGTATCCCCGGAGCGGTCCCCGGTGCCAATCTGGCCCTGCACCGCACCACTCCAGAGAGGGGATCCACCTTGCACCGATCCACCACCAGCGCCCGCCGCACCATGCGGCGCGGCGCCGCGATGCTGGGGGCCGCCGCCGTCACCGCGGCCGGCCTCGGCTTCGCGAGCCTGCCGGCGGCCGCCGCCGAGCCGGGCGACAAGCTCGGCGACCACGACCGGGCCCTCATCGAGCAGTACATCGCCCAGTACGGCGCCCAGGCCCGCTCGCGCAGCGCCGCCCCCGAGACCGCCGTCCCTGACTACGTCACCCTCATGCTCGCGACCGAGCCCGGAACGGCCGAGGCCGTCGCGGCATCCATCGGCGAACTCGGCGCGACCGCCACGCGCGTCGAGCCCGACTTCGGCTACGTCAAGGCGAACGTGCCGTTCGGGCTCGTGGATGCCGTCGTCGCCATCGACGACGTGCTCCTCGCCGACGCCGACGAGCTCCTCCTCTACGAGGACACGCGCCCCGACGGCGACCAGACCGCGACCCTCGGCGGCGGCAACGGCGCCGGCAAGGGCAAGGGCAAGGGCAACGGCCATGGCGGCAAGCAGGACCCGGCCGCCGGTCCGAGCGAGCGCACGCGCGACGACAACGCCTACATGCCGACGAACGAGACGGGCTCCGTCTCGTTCAAGCAGCGCAACCGCACCGCCGACGGCCGCGGCATCGTCGTCGGCGTCATGGACTCGGGCGTCGACCCGACCCACCCCGCGCTGCAGACCACGACGACGGGCGAGCCGAAGCTCATCGACTCGGTCACCGGCACGAGCCCGCTGAACTTCATCGACCTGCTCTTCGACGACACCTGGCACCTGCAGTCGACCTACGCCTCGGTCACCGGCCCCGAGTTCACCGACCCCGTCACGGGCAACCAGTGGACCGGCCCGGCCGAGTCCGGCCTGCGCGCCACGAACGAAGCGCAGATCATCCCCGGCCTCGGCAACGTCAGGGTCGGCGTCCTCAGCCGCGACAGCGACGGCACCGTCTGGGTCGACACCGACTTCGACCACGACTTCACCGACGAGACCCCGCTCCGGCCGTATGCCGAAGACGGCTCCGTCGGCGTCTTCGGCGTCGACGACCCGGCTACCGAGATCAGCGAGGCCGTGCCGTTCACGGTGCAGACCATGGACATGACCGCCACGATCCGCGCCGTCAACCTGAACGTCATCACCGTCGCCCACGGCACCCACGTCGCCGGCATCATCGCCGGCAACTCGCTCTTCGGCGGCGACATGGACGGCCAGGCGCCGGGTGCGCAGATCGTCTCGATGCGCGCCTGCCACCAGCTCGGCTGCTCGTCGGCCGCGCTGAACGACGGCATGATCGACCTCGCCACCGACTACGGCGTCGACGTCGTCAACATGTCCATCGGCGGCAGCCCCGCCCTGAACGCCGGCACCAGCGCGCAGGAGCTCATCTACAACCGGGTCATCGCCGAGACCGGCGTGCAGCTCATCATCTCGGCCGGCAACTCGGGCTCGGGCACCAACACGCACGGCGCGCCCTCGGGTGCGGCGAGCGTCATCTCGGTCGGCGCCTCGGTGTCGAAAGACACCTACCTCGCCGACTACGGCGCCGAGGTGAAGAAGCGGATGGACGTCTTCCCCTTCTCGTCTCGCGGGCCGCTCGAGGACGGCGGCTTCAAGCCCGAGATCGTGGCGCCGGGCGCGGCGATCTCGTCGACGCCGGCGTGGATCGCGTCGAGCTGGGTGGCGGATGCCGGGTACGAGCTGCCCGCCGGGTACTCGATGATGAACGGCACCTCGATGGCCGCCCCGCAGGCGACCGGGGCCGCGGCCCTGCTGCTGTCGGCCGCCGAACAGCGCGGCATCGACCTCGACCCGGTGACGCTGCGCACCGCGTTCATGTCGACCGCCGACCGCATCGACGACGTGCCGGTCATCGCCCAGGGCCGGGGGCTCATCGACGTGCCCGCCGCCTGGAAGCTCATCGAGAAGGGCGACGCCGGCGTCGACGTCATCACGGCATCCGCACCCGTGTGCACGGTGCTCTCGGACCGGCTCGCCACGCCGAACACGGGTCGGGGCCTGTTCAACGGCTGCGCCCCCGATGCCGGCGGCCAGGCGGCCGGCGAGTCGCGCGACTACACGGTGACGCTCACCCGCACGACCGGATCCGAGCGCCCCGTCAAGGTGCATCTCGACGTCGTCGGCGACGACGGCACGTTCCGCGCACCGAAGCACGTGGACCTGCCGCTCGGCGTGCCGGTCGAGGTGAAGGTCACCGCCAAGCCCCGCAGCGCCGGCGTGCACAGCGCCGAGCTCCGCATCGACGCGAAGAACACCAAGGCGCTCGAGGGCTCGGTGATGCTCTCGGTCACCGCCGCAGACGTCCTCGCCGCCGGCGGGACGTGGCAGGCGTCCGGCTCCGTCGACCGCAACGGCGTCGCCGTCTACACGGTCGCCGTCCCCGAGGGGGCGAGCGCGCTCACGGTGACGATGCCCGAGCTGGCAGCCGACAGCCAGGTGCGCTGGTGGGCCTTCGACCCCGAGGGCCTCTCGGCCGAGGTGCCGGTGCAGGGCACGATCTCCTGCTACCAGCACTACTACGACGGCTACGACTGCGACCCGTACACGCGCACGTACGAGGCCCCCGAGGCCGGCGTGTGGGAGTTCGTCGTCGAGGCGCGTCGCACGACGGGAACCCTGCGCAACGCCTACGAGCTGAGCGCGACCCTGCAGTAGCAGGGGGAGAAGGGCGGGGCGGGTGCCGGTGGATGCCGGTGCCCGCCCCGCTTCGTGCGCCGCGGCATCCACCGCACCCGGGCATCCGCTGCGGGGCGCCCGCCCCTACCGCTCGGCGTGCGACTCGAGGAACTCGAAGACCTCGGAGTCGTCGACGCCGGGGAAGGTACCGGACGGCAACGGCGAGAGCACGTGCGCGTGCAGGCGCGCGCTCGGCCAGGCCCGGCCCGTCCAGCGGTCGGCGAGCTTCTCGGAGGGGCGTCGGCAGCAGGACGGGTCGGGGCAGCGCGATACCTCGCGCACCGTCGTCTCGCGGCCGCGGAACCACTTGGCCTGGTTGAACGGCACGCCGACGGTGATCGAGAACTCCTCGTCGTCGGTGCGGCCGGTCTGCGTGGCGCACCAGAAGGTGCCGGCCGGCGTGTCGGTGTACTGGTAGTTCTCGGTCGTGCGGTTCGTCTCGCGGAAGGCGCGGCGCGCGCTCCACTTCTTGCACACCCACTGGCCCTCGATCGAGCCGGTGACGTCGGTCGGCAGCGGCAGCCCGTCGTTCTCGTAGCCCTTCAGCAGCGCCCCCTCGCCGTTCACCCGTACGAAATGCACGGTCATGTCCAGATGCGAGGTCGCGAGGTTCGTGAAGCGCAGCGCGGCGGCCTCGTGGGTGACTCCGAAGGCGTCGCGGAAGTCCTCGATGGCCAGCCGTTTCTCCTTCTTCGCTTCGCTCAGGAACGCGACAGAGGCATCCCGGGGCATCAGGCAGCAGGCGGCGAAGTAGTTGATCTCCAGCCGCTGCTGCAGGAACTCGGCGTAGCTGGCCGGCCGCTCGTGGCCGAGCAGGCGGTGGGCCATGGCCTGCAGCGCCATCGAGCGCAGGCCGTGGCCGCCGGGGATCGAGGCCGGCGGCAGGTAGATGCGCCCGTTGGCGAGGTCGGTGATCGAGCGGGTGGATGCCGGCAGGTCGCTCGCGTAGATGAGCTGGAAGCCGAGCCGTTCGGCCATGACGCTCACCTCGCGGTGGGTGAGGGCGCCCGAGACGTGGCCGGAGGCGCGCACCTGCTCCTCGGCCAGCTCCTCGATCTCCGGCAGGGAATTGTCGCGCTCGCGCATGCGGGCGCGCTGTTCGGTGTTGGCGCGGCGCGCCTCCTCGGGCGTCGCGATCGCTTCGCTCGCGCGGCGCTGCAGCTCGCGGTGGAGGCCGACGACGGCTTCGAGCTGTTCGTCGGTGATGCCGCGGCCGGGCTTGATCGCCGGGAGGGCGAGGGCGGCGTACAGCGGGCTGGCCTGGGCGCGGCCGAGCTCGAGTTCGAGGGCCGCGCGGCGGCTCGGGGCTTCGCGCGAGAGCAGCTCGGCCAGTTCGATGCCGAGGGATTCGGCGAGGGCGTCGAGGGTGGAGAGCTTCGGTTCGCGTTTGCCGTTCTCGATGAGGGAGAGCTGGCTGCCGGCCAGGCCCACCCGCTCGCCGAGCTGGTCGAGGGTGAGGCCGCGCTGCCCGCGGAAATGGCGGATGCGCTGGCCGAGGGTCGCGAGGTCGGAGCCGGATCTCATGTCTTAAGGATACCGAAAGAACGTGAATTCTTAACACGCTGTTTGCCAGGGAAGCTTGAGCGGAATCATCCACACTGGAAACACGACCTCTCACGGCACCCGCCCGCGCCGCCACGAACGCCGCGGCCGCCGGCGGTCGCACGACAGAAAGGCACACGATGACCATCTCCGAGCTCTCCGTCGGCACCGGCGCCTCCGATTCGCAGGGGCCCGCCACGACGGACCCGGCCCTCATCGCCTGGGTCGACGAGATCGCCCGCCTGACCAAGCCCGACCACGTGGTCTGGTGCGACGGATCCCTCGCCGAGGCCGACCGGCTCACCCGTGAGCTCGTCGACGAGGGCAAGCTCGTGAAGCTCAACCCGGAGTGGCGCCCCAACAGCTACCTGGCCCGCACCGACCCGGGCGACGTCGCTCGCGTCGAGGACCGCACGTTCATCTGCTCCACCTACGAAGAGGACGCGGGCCCCACGAACAACTGGCGCGACCCCCGCGAGATGCGCGAGGAGCTCGCCGGCGTCTTCGACGGCTCCATGCGCGGCCGCACCATGTACGTCGTGCCGTTCTCGATGGGTCCGCTCGGCGGCCCCATCTCGCAGCTCGGCGTCGAGATCACCGACTCGCCCTACGTCGTGCTCTCCATGGGCATCATGACCCGCATGGGCGAACAGGTCTACCGCCTCATCGAAGGCGGCGAGGCGTGGGTGCGCACCGTGCACTCCGTCGGCTACCCGCTCATCGACGCCGCCGGCGTAGCCCGCCCCGAGGTCGAGTGGCCCTGCAGCGACACCAAGTACATCGTCCAGTACCCCGACACCCGCGAGATCTGGTCGTACGGCTCCGGCTACGGCGGCAACGCGCTGCTGGCCAAGAAGTGCTTCGCCCTGCGCATCGCCTCCGTCATGGCCCGCGACGAGGGCTGGCTCGCCGAGCACATGCTCCTCATCAAGATCACCTCGCCCGAGGGCAAGGCCTACCACGTGGCCGCCGCGTTCCCCTCGGCATGCGGCAAGACGAACCTCGCGATGCTCCGCCCCACCATCCCGGGCTGGAAGGTCGAGACCATCGGCGACGACATCGCCTGGATGCGCCCCGGCCCCGACGGTCGCCTCTACGCCATCAACCCCGAGGCCGGCTTCTTCGGCGTCGCACCCGGCACCGGCGAGTCCACCAACCCCACGGCCGTGCAGACCCTCTGGGGCAACACGATCTTCACGAACGTCGCCCTGACCGACGACGGCGACGTGTGGTGGGAGGGCCTGACCGACGAGGTGCCCGAGCACCTCATCGACTGGCAGGGCGAGGACTGGAACCCGGCCGCCGGCCGCCCCGCCGCCCACCCCAACTCCCGCTTCACCGTCGCCGCGGCCCAGTGCCCGCAGATCGCCGACGACTGGGACGCCCACGACGGCGTGCCGGTCGACGCGATCCTCTTCGGCGGCCGCCGCGCCACCAACGTGCCGCTCGTGGCCGAGGCCCGCTCCTGGACCCACGGCGTCTTCATGGGCGCGACGATCTCCTCCGAGAAGACCGCCGCCGCCGAGGGCACCGTCGGCGAGCTGCGCCGCGACCCCTTCGCCATGCTGCCGTTCTGCGGCTACAACATGGCCGACTACTGGGGCCACTGGGTGAAGATGGGCCGCACGCTCGGCGAGCACGCGCCGAAGATCTTCCAGGTCAACTGGTTCCGCAAGGGCGCCGACGGCTCCTTCCTATGGCCCGGGTTCGGCGAGAACTCGCGCGTGCTCGAGTGGATCGTCGGCCGCGTCGAGGGCACCGCCGAGGCCGAGGAGGCCCCCATCGGGCTGCTGCCGGCCGCTGGCTCCCTCGACCTCGCCGGGCTCGAGCTCGACGAGGCGACGCTCGAGCAGCTCTTCCACGTCGACCCGGCCTCCTGGCTCGACGAGTGCGAGCTCACCGAGGAGTACTTCGGCCAGTTCGGCGACCGCGTGCCGGCCGCCCTCGGTGCCGAGCTCGCGAGCCTCCGCTACCACCTGAAGGAGGCCCAGGCCTCCTGACCACCGCTTCCGGCGCCCGATCCGTGCGCCGGACCCCGGCATCCGATCCGTATGCCGGAACCGCGAACGCCCCGTCGAGTCACAGCGACGGGGCGTTCCGGCGTTCCGGGCGAGCGCCTCGGCGAGTGGATGCCGCGGGGCACTGCGCCCCGGCATCCACCGCGTGCACTTAGGCGCTCAGCCGCGCGAGCTCCTGCTCGATGACGCCCGCCGCGTCGTCGATGAGGGCGTCGCCGATGACGACCGAGGGCAGCAGCCGCAGCACGCTGTCCCACGACCCCGCGTCGAGGGCGATGACGCCGTTCGCCGCGGCGTGCGCGATGACGCGCTTCAGAGCGCCCGGGTTCGGGGTCTTCGTACCGGGCTCGACGAGCTCGATGCCCCACATGGCGCCCTTGCCGCGCACCTCGCCGACGACCGGGAAGCGCTCGGCCCAGTCGCCGATCCGGGCGGCGAAGGCGCGCTCGACGCGCACCGCCTCGCCGATCAGGTTCTCCCGGTCGATGAGGTCGAAGACCGCCAGCGCCGCCGCCGTCGACACCGGGTTGCCGCCGAAGGTGCCGCCGACGCCGCCGGGCTGCACGGCATCCATCACCTCGGCGCGGCCCGTGACCGCAGCCAGCGGAAAGCCGCCGGCGATGCCCTTGGCCGTCGTGACGAGATCTGGCACGACGCCGAAGTGCTCGATCGAGTACCAGGCGCCCGAGCGGGCGATGCCGGCCTGGATCTCGTCGGCGACGAAGAGGATGCCGTGCGCCTCGCAGAACGCCTTGAGGGCCGGGAAATAGCCCTCGGCCGGGATCACGATGCCTCCGTCGCCCTGGATGGGTTCGACGAAGATCGCCGCGACCTCCTCGGCGCCGATATGCGTGACGATGTAGTCGATCGTGCGCGCCGCCGCGTCCTCGCCCGAAAGCCCGTCCTTGAACGGATAGCTCGACGGCACGCTGAACAGGTCGCCCGGGAACGGGCCCATGCCGGCCCGCTCGGGGTAGGGGCGGTACGTCATCGCCATGGTGAGGTTCGTGCGGCCGTGGAAGGCGTGGTCCAGGCTCAGGATGACCCTGCGGCCGGTCGCCTTGCGCGCGATCTTCACCGCGTTCTCGACGGCCTCGGCGCCGGAGTTCACGAGCACCGAGCGCTTCTCGAAGTCGCCGGGGGTGATCTCGGCGAGCTTCTCGGCGACCCGCACGTAGTTCTCGTACGGGGTCACCGTGAACAGGGTGTGCGTGAGCTTGCCCGCCTGCGCGGCCGCGGCCGCGGCGACGTCGGGGTTCGCATGCCCGATCGTGGTGACGCCGATGCCGCAACCGAGGTCGATGATCTGATTGCCGTCGACGTCGACGAGGATCGCGCCGGAGCCGTGGTCCATGAAGATGTCGGCGAGGGTGCCGGCGCCCCGCGAGACCGCGGCGCGGCGGCGCTCGAGCAGCTCCTTCGAGCGGGGACCGGGCAGTTCGGTGACGAGCTTGCGCTCCTGGGGTACGGCGAATTCCATGTCTTCGAGCCTACGCCTGCCCCTGTTTCGCGCCCGTGTCGGGGCGCCCGGGCATCCACCCCGGGCATGCACCCCGGGCTCAGACGAGCAGCTGGTGCTCGGCGAGCTCCCGGTAGAGGGGGGTGGACTCGATGAGCTCGGCGTGCGTGCCCTGCCCGACGACGCGGCCGTGGTCGAGCACGATGATGAGGTCGGAGTCGACGACGGTCGAAAGCCGGTGGGCGATGACGAGCAGCGTGCGGTCGGCGGCGACGGCGTCGATCGCCTCGCGCATCATGCGCTCGTTGCGGCCGTCGAGCGAGGAGGTCGACTCGTCCAGCAGCAGGATCGGGGGAGCGGCGAGCAGGGCGCGCGCGATCGCGAGGCGCTGGCGTTCGCCGCCGGAGAGCTTCACGCCCTCTTCGCCGACCTCCGCGCCGAGGCCGGCCGGGTCGCGCGAGAGCACCTCGCCGAGGTTCACGGACTCGAGTACGCGGATGCAGTCGGCGTCCGAGGCGTCGGGCGTGCCGAGCAGCAGGTTCTCGCGGAGGGTGCCGGCGAGCACCGGCGCGTCCTGCTCGACGTAGCCGATCTGTGCGCGGAACGCGCGGCGGTCGAGGGTGCGGAGGTCGAGGCCGCCGAGGCGGATCTCGCCGACGCTCGGGTCGTAGAAACGCTCGATGAGCGCGAGGATCGTGGACTTGCCGGCTCCGGACGGCCCGACGAGCGCGACGCGGCGGCCGCGCGGCACGTCGAAGCTGACGCCGTGCAGCACGGGCCGGCGTTCGGCGACCTCGGGTTCGGGGATGGATGCGTCGGGGCTCGTGTTGCCGGGATCGGCCGGATCCTGCCTGGTCCTGGCATAGCTGAAGTGGACGTCGTCGAAGGCGATCGCCGGCGCCTCGGGGCCGTCGGCGGTGGCGAGCGCGGCGAGCGAGGCCGAGGCGAGCGAGGCGAGGGCGCGGTCGTGCTGGTCCTCGCTCGGCAGGTCGAGGATCTCCTGGATGCGGCCGAGGGCGCCGAGGGCCTGGTTGACGGAGGTGAGGGCGCCGAAGGCGAGCCCGAGCGGCATGATCATCATGAAGAGGAACATGAGGAACGCGACGAGGTTCGCGATCGTGATCGCCCCGCTGGCGACGCGGAAGCCGCCGACGCCGAGCACGACGAGGAACGAGATCTGCATCGCGATGCCGGCGACGGGCACGATGAGGGCGGAGATCTTCGCGACCTTCACGCCCATCTTCCAGGCGCCCTCCGCCTCGCGGTCGACGGCGGCGGCCTCCCGTTCGGTGGCGCCGGCCGCGCGGATCGTGCGCACGGCGCCGATCGCCCGCTCGACGGCGGCGGCGACATCGCCGACCTTCGTCTGGGCGCGGTGCGAGGCATCCCGGACCCGGCCCGACAGCAGCGTCACGGTGACGATGGCGACGGCGACGACGAGGGCGGTGAGGCCGAGGAGCACGGGGTCGATGATGAGCATCGCGACGAGGGCGCCGACGAAGGTGACGGCACCGCCGATCGCCTCGACGAGCCCCTGGGTGAGCACGGCGCGCAGCAGCGTCGTGTCGCTGCCGACGCGGGAGACGAGGTCGCCGGTGCGGCGCGTGTCGAACTCGGAGATCGGCAGGTGCAGGATGCGGGCGACGAGGCGCTTGCGGCTGGAGAGGACGATGCCCTCGCCGGTTCGTTGCAGCAGGTAGTGCTGGTAGCCGGTGATGACCCCGTTCACGACGACGAGACCGACGAGGACCCAGACGAGCGCCCCGAGCGTCTCGCCCGACTCGACGACGGTGATGACCTGCCCGATGAGCAGCGGCTGGGCGAGGCCGGCGAGCGCGGCGACGATGCTGAGCACGGCCACCCAGGCGAGCACGGGCTTGTGCTCGAGGATGAACGGGAGGAGCTGCCGGAAGGTGGCGCGCGGCCCGTCGGGCGCGGGGCGGCGGCCGAAGCCTCGGCGGCGGCCGGACGTCTGGCGGGGTTCGGGGGAGCTCATGCGGCCTTCCTGCTCTGGCGGACGGCGATGCCGCCTGGAGCATCCTACGCAGGGCCGGCTCGGAGACGCCTGCGTGCCGGCCGGCAGGCCCTGCCGGGTCGACTCCGGGCCGAAACGCCCCGGCCCGGCAGGCTCACCACTCCTCGGGGTTGCCCGGCGCCGCGCCGACGTCGTCGAGCAGGATGCGCTCGGGCGGGGCGGCCAACCACCGCTCGAAGGGGTCGTCGTCGGCGACCGCGAAGACCGCCTCGGCGTGCTCCTCGAAGTGGCGGCGCGACTCCCAGAGGGCGATGCCGACGGCCCGGCCGCCGTCGGCCTCCCGCCAGGGGCCGATCGCGTCGAGCCCCGGCGTTCCGAGGCCGGCCAGGCGCACCCGGTTCATCGACGCGATGACCTCGCCGAGGAACTCCGGCTTCGGGGTGTAGATCGTCATCTGCATGAACATGGCCAGAGGCTACACAGACGAGGGCGGGCGGCGGCGGATGAACCGCCGTCGCCCGCCCGGACGCATGAGGGGGCTACTTCGCCGAGGCGACCCCGGCCGCTTCGTAGTCGACGTCCTTCGTCTCCTTCGAGACGATGAGCGAGATGAGGGTCAGCACGCCCATGACGGCGAGGTAGACGCCGACGAGCCAGGGGGACCCGGCCGCCTCCCACAGGGCGAGGGCGATGAGCGGGGCGACGGCCGCGCCGAGGATCGAGGACACGTTGTAGGCGATCGCCGAGCCCGTGTAGCGCACGTTCGTCGGGAACAGCTCCGGCAGCAACGCCCCCATCGGGCCGAAGGTGGCCCCCATGAGCATGAAGCCGAACACGAGGAAGGCCTGCACGAGCGCGCCCGAGAACTTCGGGTCGAGCGCGGGCATCAGGAACACGTTGAACAGCAGGCCGAAGGCGATGATGCCGCCGGTGACCCAGATCAGCAGTCGGCGCCGGCCGATCGCGTCGGCGATGGGGCCCGAGAGCAGCGTGAAGATGCCGAAGAAGACGACGCCCACGATCTGCATGAGCACGAAGTCGGTGTAGGCGAACCCGCCGCCCGGAACGAACGCGGCGGCGTCGAAGGCGGCACCCTTGGCCTCGGCGGCTGCGGCGGCGGCCTCTGCGGTGGCCGGTTTCGTGCCCCAGGTGAGCGTGAAGTTCGTCATCAGGTAGAACAGCACGTAGGTGGCCAGCATGAAGAAGGTGCCGAGGATGAGCTCCTTCCAGTGGTGGCGGAAGACGACGCCGAGCGGCACCTTGCGGATCGCGCCCTGCGTGCTCGCCTTCGAGAAGGCCTCCGACTCGACGAGCTTCAGCCGCACCCACAGGCCGACGACGACCATGACGGCCGAGAACAGGAACGGCACGCGCCATCCCCACTCGAGGAAGGCGCCCTCGGAACCGCCCGAGACGGCGTTGATGACGAGGAACAGCACATTGGCGATGATGAAGCCGATGGGCGCGCCGAGCTGGGGGAAGGTGCCGTACCAGGCGCGCTTGCCCTTCGGGGCGTTCTCGGTGGCCACGAGCGCGGCGCCGGACCATTCGCCGCCGAGCGCGAAGCCCTGCGCGAGGCGCAGCACGAGCAGCAGGAGGGCGGCGACCCAGCCGATCTGGTCGTGGGTCGGCAGCACGCCGATGAGGAAGGTCGCGATGCCCATCGTCAGCAGCGAGGCGACGAGGGTCGCCTTGCGGCCGTGCTTGTCGCCGAAGTGGCCGAAGACGACGGCGCCGATCGGGCGGGCGATCATGGCCGCGCCGAAGACGGCGAAGGAGGCCAAGAGGCCGGTGGTCGCGTTGCCGGTCGGGAAGAAGAGCGCCGGGAAGACGAGGACTGCGGCGGTCGCGTACGCGTAGAAGTCGTAGAACTCGATCGTCGTGCCCACGAGCGAGGCGAGGATGACGCGGCTGCGCGAGTTCTTGGGGGCTGCCGGGCCGGCCGGCGGTGCTGCGGGGGCGGATGCCGTGGGGGCGTCCAGGGTGGAGCTGGTCATGCGGGGGACTTTCGGGTGGATCTGTGGTGCGCCCGCGGGCCCTGGTGGTGCACGGGACGGCGCGGGGGAGGTTCGCCGTCGAACCATGCGATTTCGGGTGGGTTGCTCGTGGCAACCGGATCACCCTACGCCCGCGGCGGAGCGCCCGACGAATCGGGACGGACGCCCGGCCCGAATCGGCCGCGACGAATGTGCAGAATGCTCAACTTCAGCGTGCACGACCCCGTCGCGCGGTGGATGCCGGGGTGCACTCCGATCACAGCGCCCCGCAGCACCGGGCGCGCCCCGGCATCCGCACCCGACCCCGTCGGCGCACGGAAAAACGCCGCCGGGGCGAACCCCGACGGCGCTGGAACGATGAAAAGGGTCAGCGCCAGACGACGGCGACGACGATGTTGGCGAGCGTCAGCCCGCCGATCGCCCAGAGCGCCCACGACGGCGCCGGCTGCTTCTTGCGGTAGACGAAGACGAGCACGGTGATGACGATCGCGACGAGCAGCTTCACGGCGATCTTGACGTTGTCGAGCTCGAAGAGGTGCCCCATCTCGATCGTCCCGACGAGCAGCAGTCCTGTGACCAGCTGGGTGAGCGCTCCATGCACCATGGCCGGCACGACGGTGCCACGGCCTGCGCCGATGGCCTTCATCTGCACGAGGAAGCCGCCGAGCAGCGAAGCGAGGCCCACGAAGTGGAGGATGACGAGGATGAGGCGGAGGATCTCCATGCCCCGAGCCTATGTTCTACGGCGTGTCGAACGCGAGCCGAGCGGGGCTGCGACGGGCAGAATCCATCGAAGGATGGAGGGCCCGGCCCTCAGCCGCGCAGCGTGCGCAGCAGCACCGCCGTCGCGACGGCCGCCTCGGCAGCCTCGCGGCCCTTGTCCTCCTTCGACCCCGGCAGGCCGGCCCGATCCAGGCCCTGCTGCTCGTCGTCCAGGGTCAGCACGCCGAAGCCGACCGGCTTCCCGGTGTCGAGGGCGACCCGGGTGAGGCCGTCGGTCGCCGCGGCCGACACGTACTCGAAGTGCGGGGTGCCGCCGCGGATGATGACGCCGAGCGCGACCGCGGCATCCGCCCCGGCATCCAGCGCGGCCTTCGCGGCGACCGGCAGCTCGAAGGAGCCCGGCACCCGCACCACCCGGTACGAGGCGCCCGCCTCCGCCAGGGCGCGCTCGGCGCCCGCGATGAGGCCGTCGCCGATCGTCTCATGCCACGTTCCGGCGATGACGACGATGTCGAGGCCCGTGCCGTCGACCTGCAGCTCGGGCGAGCCGGCTCCGCTCATGATGCGTGTCCTTCCAGCAGGGCCGCCTGTGCGGCTTCGCTCAGTGCGCGGTCGGCGAACTCATGGCCCATCCGATCACGCTTGGTCTCCAGATATGCCGTGTTCAGGGCCCCGACGCCCACGACGAGCGGCACCCGCTCGGCGACGTCGACGCCGTGCGCCTCGAGCTGGCGCACCTTCTCGGGGTTGTTCGTCAGCAGTCGCACCCGGTCGACCCCGAGGTCGTGCAGGATGCCGGCGGCCGCCGCATAGTCGCGGGCGTCGATCGGCAGGCCGAGCGCGACGTTCGCGTCGAGCGTGTCGAGGCCCTGCTCCTGCAGCGCGTACGCCCGCAGCTTGTTCACGAGGCCGATGCCGCGGCCCTCGTGCCCGCGCAGGTAGACGACGACGCCGCCGTGCTCCTGCACCTCCTCGAGCGCCGCAGTCAGCTGCGGCCCGCACTCGCACTTCAGGGAGCCGAGGGCCTCGCCCGTCAGGCACTCCGAGTGCACCCGCACCAGCGCCCCGTCGCCCGGGGTGCCGCCGATGATCGCCAGGTGGTCGGCGCCCGTCATCCGGTCGCGGTAGGCGCGCACGCGGAACTCGCCGTGCACCGTCGGCAGCATCGTCTCCACCTCGAACGAGACCCGGTCCGATTCGGCGATCGGCTCGGCCGCGGCGGCAGCGGCCTCGCCGCCCGCCTCGATCCACTCGATGATCGCCGCGACCGTGGTCACCGGCAGCCCCTCGGCCTCGCCGAGCTCGATGAGGCCGGGCAGGCGCATCATCTCGCCGTCGTCCTGCACGATCTCGCCGATCACGCCGACCGGGGCGAGCCCGGCGAGACGCATGAGGTCCACGGCCGCCTCGGTGTGCCCGGCGCGGGCGAGCACGCCGCCGTCGACGGCCCGCAACGGCAGCACATGCCCGGGGCGGATGAGGCGTTCGGGGGTGGATGCCGGGTCGGCCAGCACGCGCAGCGTGTGCGCGCGGTCGGAGGCCGAGATGCCCGTGGAGATGCGGTCGGCGGCATCCACCGAGATCGTGTACGCGGTGCCGCGGGAGTCCTGGTTCCGCTCGGTCATGAGCGGCAGGTCCAGCCGGTCGGCGACCTCGTTCGGCATCGGCGCGCACAGGTACCCGCTCGTGCGGCGCACCATCCAGGCGATCCACTCGCGGGTCGCGAACTCGGCGGCCATGATGGCGTCGCCCTCGTTCTCGCGGCCCTCGTCGTCGGCGACGATCACGGGCTTGCCGGCGCGCAGGGCGTCCAGCACGTCGGGCATGGCGGCGAGGCTCATGCGAGACCTCCTTCGATGGTGGGTGCGGAGATCGAGGACGGCAGCTCCTCACGGCGGTCGACGCGCAGCATCCGCTGCACCTGCCGGGCCAGGATGTCGGTCTCGATGTTGACGGCGTCGCCGGGCTGCAGCGTGCCGAGGGTCGTCGCGGCGAGGGTCTCGGGGATGAGGGAGACCTCGAACCAGCCGTCGGGGCCGGGCTCGCCCACGGCCGACACGGTCAGCGACGCGCCGTCGACGGCGATGGAGCCCTTGTCGACGACGAGCGGCGCGTGCGCCTCGTCGAGCGAGAAACGGATGACCCGCCAGGCTTCGCCGGGGCGGATCTCGAGCACCCGCGAGGTGCCGTCGATGTGGCCCTGCACGATGTGGCCGCCGATGCGGTCGCCGACCTTCGCGGCACGTTCGAGGTTGACGGGGCGGCCCGCCTCGGCGCCGTCGAGGGTCGACATCGCCAGGGTCTGCGCCATGACGTCGGCCGTGAAGCCCTGCTCGTCGAACTCGACGACGGTCAGGCACACCCCCGAGACGGCGATCGAGTCGCCGCGGTGCGCGTCGCCGACGACGGCGGGCCCTTCGATCGTGAAGCGTGCCGCGTCGGCGGTGCGTTCGATGCGGGCGATGCGCCCCTGGGTCTCGATGATGCCGGTGAACATTCAGATCCCTTCCCGGTCGGCCGCCGCGGGGCGGGCGATGATGCGGAGGTCGCGGCCGAGCCGGTCGACCTCGGCGAGTTCGTAGCGGAGCGCGCCGTCGATGTGCCCGATGCCGAGCTCGCCGATCGCGAGCCGTGGGCCGCCGAGCAGGGCCGGTGCGAGGTAGACGAGGAGTTCGTCGGCGAGGCCGGCGGCGACGATGGCGCTCGCGAGCGTCGGACCGCCTTCGACGAAGAGGGTGCGGATGCCGCGTTCCCCGAGTTCGGCGAGGTCCGCGTCGAGGTCGGCGCCCGTGAGCCGCACCGGCTCGTGCGGGTGGTTGCCGAGGGCGGCGCCGGCGGGAACCTCGCGGCGCCCGAAGACGACGGGCACGGGCTGTTCGGCGAGCAGCCCGCCCTCGGCGTCGCGGGCGGTGAGGGCGGGGTCGTCGGCGAGCACGGTTCCGGTGCCGACGGCGATCGCGTCGGCCAGGGAGCGCCTGAGGTGCACGTCGGCGCGGGCTTCGGGGCCGGTGATCCAGCGGCTGGAGCCGTCGGCGGCGGCGATGCGCCCGTCGAGGGTGGATGCCCATTTCACCGTGACCCGCGGGCGCCCGGCGCGGGCGGTGAAGAGCCAGTCGGCGAGGAAGTCGGTGATCTCGGCCGCGAGGAGGCCGCCTTCGACGTCGACGCCGGCGCCGCGGAGCCGGCGTGCGCCGCCGCTCGAGGCGCGGCCCGGGTCATCGACGCCGTAGACGACGCGGCCGATGCCGGCTTCGATGAGGGCGCGCGAGCACGGGCCGGTGCGGCCGGTGTGGTCGCAGGGTTCGAGGGTGACGACGGCGGTGGCGCCGTGGGCGAGCCCGGGGGCGAGGCCGGCGAGGGCGGCGACCTCGGCGTGCGGGGTGCCGGCGCCGCGGTGCCAGCCTTCGGCGAGGGTCTCGCCGGCGGGGGAGAGGATGACGCAGCCGACCCGGGGATTCACCCCGCGCGCCGGCCCGCGGGCGGCGAGCTCGAGCGCACGGCGCATCGCCTGCCGCTCGTGCTCGGCACGGGCTTCGATGGTCACCGCCTGCATCCTCCGGTCCTTCCTCGAAGGCTCCGGGGTGCATCGGGATGCGAACCGATGAACTCGGTCGGGCGAAGGCTCGGCCGAGACGTGCCGCCTCCCATCCGGACTTTCACCGTCGGTTCCGGAGTTCCACCGGATCAACCGTTCGCGCGGGTTCTCACCCGGCTCGCGGCTCGCGGACTGTTACCGCCGGTTCGGAATTACACCGACCCCGGAGCACGTATCTCCTCCGATGCTACCCCCGTTTCGGAGGTGCTCGGCCCGGGGGCGGGTTCCGCCGCCGTCAGGCGTCGAGGATGCCGGCCCAGCTCGCTCGGGCGTCGGGGTGCGGATGCCGGCCGCGCACCGCGACCCAGCCCGGCTCCTCGCCGCCGCCTCGGAGCGGCACGGGCCCGTCGGGCAGCCGGCGGAACCCGGCGGCGCGGGCGACGCCCGCGGAGCCGAGGTTGCCGCGGAGCGCCCGCCAGGTGAGTTCGACGTCGTCGCCGCTGCGGCCGGTGAGGCCGCCGGCGAAGGCCCAGTCGGCGACGGCGAGGGCCGCCTCGCGCATGATCCCGCGGCCGCGGTGGGCGGCGCCGAGCCAGAAGCCGATCTCGTTCCGCTCGGTGCGGAACCCGATGACGCCGAGGAGCGGCCCGCCCGTCTCGTCCCGGATGGCCCAGGTCGCCTCGCGGCCGCTCGCCCAGCCGCCGGGCACGAACTCGCCGACGAAGCCTGCGGCGTCGTCTCGCGTGTACGGCCACGGGATGGTGAGGAAGCGCTCGAACGCCGGATCCTGGCAGAGCCCGGCGATCGTGTCGACGTCGCCTGCGCCGGGCTGGTCGAGCACGAGGCGCGCTGTATGCAGGGCGACGGGTTCCATCGACGTTCCGCCGCTCAGCGGGTGGGCCGGAGGAAGCCGACGCGGTCGTATACCGTCCCGAGCATACGATCGGCCCGCTCGGCGGCCTTCTCGGCGCCGTGGGCGAGGATGCGGTCGAGTTCGGCCGGGTCGGCGAGCAGCTCGGTGAAGCGCTCGCGGAACGGGGTGAGGCGTTCGACGACGGCTTCGGCGAGGTCCTTCTTGAGGTCGCCGTAGCCGCGGCCGGCGTATTCGGCCTCGATCTCGGGGATCGTGCGCTCGCTGACGCCGGCGAAGATGTCGAGCAGGTTCGAGATACCGGGTTTGGCGGCCACGTCGTAGCGGATCTCGCGCTCGGTGTCGGTCACGGCGCTCTTGATCTTCTTCGCGGTGATCTTCGGGTCGTCGAGCAGGCGGATGAGGCCGGCGTCGCTCGCGGCGGACTTCGACATCTTGCTCGTCGGGTCCTGCAGATCGTAGATGCGGGCCGAGGCCTCGGGGATGAAGCCCTCGGGCATCACGAAGGTCTCGCCGTAGCGCGAGTTGAAGCGCGCCGCGAGGTCGCGGGTGAGTTCGATGTGCTGACGCTGGTCGTCGCCGACGGGCACGAGCTCGGTCGAGTAGAGCAGGATGTCGGCGGCCATCAGCACCGGATAGGTGAAGAGGCCGACCGTGGTGCCCTCGGTGCCGAAGCGCTGCGACTTGTCCTTGAACTGCGTCATCCGGCTCGCCTCGCCGAAGCCGGTCATAGTGCCGAGCACCCAGGCGAGTTCGGTGTGGGCGGGCACGTGCGACTGCACGAAGAGCGTCGACCGTTCGGGGTCGACGCCGGCTGCGAGGTACTGGGCCGCGAGGGCGCGCGTGTCGGCGCGGAGCGCCTCCGGGTCCTGCTGCGAGGTGATCGCGTGCAGGTCGACGACGCAGTAGACGGGGTCGGTGGTCTCCTGCAGGGCGACCCAGTTGACGAGGGCGCCGAGGTAGTTGCCGAGGTGGAGCGAGGCGCTCGAGGGCTGCATGCCCGAGAAGACGATCGGGCGTGCGGATGCGGTGGTGGTCATGTGCGGTGGTGTCCTGTTCAGATGGCGTAATCGACGACGACGGGGGCGTGGTCGGACCATCGCTGGTCGTAGGCCTGGGCCCGGTCGATCACGTAGGACTGCACGGTGTCGGCGAGGGCCGGGGTGGCGAGGTGGTAGTCGATGCGCCAGCCGGTGTCGGTGTCGAAGGCGCGGCCGCGCTGCGACCACCAGGTGTAGGGGCCGGGCACTTCGCCGGCGGTGCGGCGGCCGACGTCCACCCAGCCGAGGCCGGCGCCGCGGTTGTAGTCGGGCTCGTCTTCTGCGCCGATGAAGCGGTCGAAGTAGGCGCGTTCGGTCGGCAGGAAGCCGGCGCGCTTGACGTTGCCCTTCCAGTTCTTGATGTCGAGGGTGCGGTGGCCGACGTTCAGGTCGCCGACGACGAGGGCGAGCTCGGAGTGCTCGGCGAGCTTCGGCAGCCGCTCCTGCATGGCGTCGAGGAACCTGTATTTCTCGACCTGCTTGGGGGTGTCGACCTCGCCCGAGTGCACGTAGGCGGACACGACCGTCACGATGCGGCCGCCGACCTCGTAGTCGGCTTCGAGCCAGCGGCCGGCGGAGTCGAAGTCGTCGGGGCCGAGGTCGACGCGGTGGATCGAGGCCCGGTTGCGGCTGGCGATGGCCACCCCGGCGCGCCCCTTCGCCGTCGCCGGATCGTGCAGCACGTCCCACTCCTCGCCGAGGAGGCCGACGAGGTCGTCGGTGGATGCCCGCACCTCCTGCAGGGCGAGGATGTCGACGCCGCGCCCGTCGAGCCACTCGCCCATGCCCTTGCGGAACGCGGCGCGGACGCCGTTGACGTTGACGGAGGCGATGCGGAGGGCGGCGGGCATGCGTCGAGTCTAGAACGTGCCGCCGACACGGATGCGGGCCGGGATCGGCCGGGCCGCGGCATCCACCGAGCCACGCCTCATTGTCGATCCTTGAAGTATGCGAAGAGGTGCCGTTCGCGAACGGCCAGCGTGCCGAGCAGTGTGCCGAGGAGTGCGCCCCCGGTCAGGGCCACCGCGACGCGCAGGGCGTTCGTCAGTGCGGCGGCCAGCTCGTCGACGTGCAGGCCGGCGGCGAAGAGCGCGGCTGCCGACACGCAGAATGCACCCGCCGGGATGGCCCAACTCGATGCTTCGAGCAGCATCTGCGTGACGGCGTCGCTTCGGGTCAGCCCGGCATGCATGTCGGAGGCGATTCCGAGTCGTCTTCGGCGAATGGCGATCCATCCGAGTGCGAGCGCACCGAGCACCGCGACGAGCGGCACGTACCGGGTCAGACGCGACGCGTACCGCTCCGGCACGTTGAAATGCACGCCGAGCGTGGTGTTGAGCTGAGAGATCTGGGGCCCGTCGTCCTGAGGGGCGCCTGCGACGATCGTCGCGTTGAGAAGCGTCGAGAGCCCGTCTTTCGGCGGCCACGTGGACGCCCAGCATTCGTCGAAGACGCCGTCCTGCGGCACGGGGGCGAGCACGGCCCAGTTCAGGCCCCCTCGGCGCCCATCGCTCGGGTATGCGTAGACGGCGGCCAGTTCGACCGGGCCCTCTTGCGTCGAGATCGCATCACCCGGCATGACACCGATCTGTTCCGCCACCTCCGACGCGAGAAGCACGCCGCTCGGAATCGCTTCCGGCTCGGGGGCGAGCAGCGTCGGGAAGCCCGTCGTCACCTCATAGGCGGACACGGGTATCGAGGGGAGGACCGACAGCCGCAGATCGTCGTTCCGAGCTCGGATCGCGCCTGCGGCGAGGACGCCCTCGGCATCTCGCAGCGACGCGCAGCTCCGGCCGTCGACGGCGCCGGGTGCCGTGATCGTCATGATGGCCGCGCCGCGGTCGCGGAACGCGTCGGCTTCGGCGATCAGGCCGCGCACGGTGAAGGTGTCGGCCGCGACGAGCAGTGTTCCGGTGAGGGCGCTCACGAGGAAGAGGGTGAGGGCCTGCGAGGTGCCGCTGCCGACGTTGCGGGCGACCTCTCTCAGCAGCGAGGCGATGCGCATCAGCCGGCGGGGCTCTCGGCGAACAGCGCCAGATCGATCACCGCGGAACATGCGTCGCGCGTTCGTTCGTCGTGGGTCGCCACGACGACGATCATGCCGTCGCCGCCGAGTTCGCCGATGACGCTGTTGACCGTCGCGGCCGTCGTGGCATCCAGTTGCGCCGTCGGCTCGTCGATGAGGAGGAGGTCGGGGGCAGAGGCGACGGCTCTGGCGAGCATGAGCCGCTGCGCTTCTCCGCCCGAGAGAGAGCGGAACTCGTGGGTCTTGACGGAGGAGAGGTTGAAGCGATCCAGGAGGTCGCTTGCGGCGCGATCCGCATCGTCGGGCTGTGCGCCGCAGGCGAGCAGCGGGAACGCGACGAGGTCGGACGCGGAGCGACCCGGCGCACCGTGGGGGTTCTGGAACACCCACTTCGTCGCTCGGATGCCGGAGCGGGTGATACGCCCCGCGGTCGGCTCGATCCAGCCGGCGAGCATGCCGAGGAGCGTGCTCTTTCCGGAGCCCGACGGCCCGGTCAGGGCGTAGACCTGCCCAGGCAGCAACTTTCTCGTGACGCCCGTGAACAGCCATGGCCGCCCTGCGAAGCGGTGACCGAGACCTTCGAGACTCACCGGCATTCCGAGGCTCCTCGGCCGGGGGCCAGCGCAACCGCCTCCGGCGGGGTGGATGGGAACTCCACGAAGGTCTCGCCGAGCTGAGATCCGATGATACGGACGGGAATCGGTGCACCGTCGACCAATACACAGGCGTCGTCGCCATCCACCCGGTACAGAGCGGAGGGCGGCACAGCGCCGACTTCGATCGGCTCGAGGAGCGAGAGCTCGCCCGAGACCGTTTGCGGAGGGTCCGAGGCAAGAGCGGATCGCACGACCGGAGTGTCCGCGAGTGCGGCACGGTCCGCCTCTGCGCCCACAACGCCGGCGTCATCGAGCGGGACGACGACATCGCCGATCAGCAGCTTCCGCTCCCCATCGATGAGCCGCTCGGGTATTGCCGTGAGAGCGGCCTGCGCCGGCGCACCGGCGACCTCGACGAGCCGTGCCCCCGCCTCGACGGAAGCGCCGAGCGGCACGGCGCACGATGTGACGAGGGTCGAATCGGCGGGCAGCCAGAGGACCTCGCCGACTGCGATGACGGGTTCGGTCGAAGCGGGCACGTGCGCCGGGCGAAGCTCGTCGAAGGCTGCGATCGAGCCGCTGCCGAGCACCCCGTCTGCGGTGACTCCGCCGACGAGTCGGGCCAGTTCTTCCTGCAGTGCGAGGACGTCTTCACCGGAGTCGCCGATACGCAGATCCCGCCAAAGCGGGACTTCAGTCGCGAGATTGACGATCGGCGTGCCGTTCACCTGGAAATCCGATGCGCCGGAACGCAGCGCTACCCCGGCGGCACAGTTCGTGCCGGTGATGGTCCCGCTGGCCGGCGAGACGATCGGAACGGGCTCGTCGATGGTGAACGCGATCTCGACCGGACGGGCATCGTCGAACGAACGCATCGTGACCGGAGCGGTTCCGATGGGCGCGGGGGTGCCGAGATCCCTCGGAGTATCGGGAGCGAGCCATGCGGTCGCGGCAGCCGCCCCCACGACTGCGCTGAGCAGGGCGACAATAGAGAACAGTCCCAGCTTTTTCGCTCGAATATGGCCTTGCAGGTGGAGAACGGTGCGTGCAGTTTGCATATTCTGTGCACTATTCGGGGATCAGGCCCAGAGGGTCTCGGTCGCACTCATGCCTGATCTCTTCGCCCTTTGCTTCCCCAATGCTGTACGGGTATTCGCCATCAAATCCGTCTTCGACGTATTCTTCTCCACGGTACCCTGCGGGTACTGCCCCGCGTTCTACCATGCAATCCGCGATAAGCTGATTCTCGTCTAAATTGTCAGGGTTCGTCAGTATCTGGGAATAAAGCGAGCCGATGAGATCTTCACCCGACGATTCGCTGCACGATGAGATTGTTTCATGGGCACCGTCTGGGCCGAGGCCCGCTGGAATGTTCGTCTCGAATGTGCCATCGAGATGATAATCGATCGTGATGCCGCGGGCGCCCGCACATTCTTTGAAGCGTGAAATCATCTCTGAGCGCTCCTGATCCGACACGACCCCGTCTTCGAGAACCTCTCGCGCGAAGTCGTCCTGCGCGTCCGCGTAGTGGTCCGCGAACTCCTGCGCCCATGCCCCCTCGAAGACCGGCTTGGGATCGGGGTTCGTACAAGCCGTCAGAGCGAGCAGAATCATGCTCATACTCCCGACGGAGGCAGCGATTACATGTCTGGGAGCAAAGTGCATTATTCACCTCCGGGTCGGGACTTGTGGGCGGCCGGAGTCACGCGGCGGCCCCCAAGTCATGCCTACCTGACGTTGTAGTAGGCGGTGTTTCCGCTGAAGGCCATAGAGGAGGAGCAGGTCTCGAACCTGCGGTATCTCACAGCTTCCTCCTTTGGTTCTGTGCCGTGCCGAGAACGTAGCAGACGGTCGTGATTCTCGAGAGGAAAGCGCCCCGAATGGGGTTCGCAGAGGCTCCTGCCGAAGGCTGCCGCGTCAGCCGGCCTCGGCCTCCGCGAGCTCCTCCTCGGCGGCCTTCAGCCGGCGCTTGGCGGCCGGCCGGCGCATCCACCCGGCGGAATCGAGCTCGGCCTGCGCCTCGCGCACCCGCACCCGGGCGGCGAGCACGAGGGCCCGCTGCTCGGCGGCGTGCTGTTCCGCCTCGAGCTGCTCGGGCGTGACCCGCCGCAGCGTCTCGCCGCGGTCGCGGGCCTCGACGGCGATCCAGGACGCGGCGACGAGGATCACGATGTTCGTGAAACGGAACCAGAGCAGCAGGCCGAGGAAGACCGCGAAGGCGGCGAAGGTCGCGTAGAGGGGGCTGCGGGTGGCGAGCGTCAGCAGGAGGTTCGCGGCCAGCTGCAGCAGGGCGAGGGCGAGGCCGCCGATGAGCGAGCCCGTCCAGAGCCGGTGCCAGGGCACGGCCGCGCCCGAGAGGAAGCGGTAGAGCACGGCGAGGGCGATCGTGTCGATCGCGAAGACGATGACGAGGCCGCCGGCCCGCACGAGCACCGTGAGCCAGGTGCCGTCGTCGATGCCGATGAGCCCGAAGAGCCATTTCAGCAGCGACGTGGTCGCGACCGACAGGAGGGCGGCCACCAGCAGCGAGGCGCCGAACGCGAGGCCGGCGAGCAGGTCGCGCGTCTTCAGCAGGAAGTAGTTGCGGTCGTCCTTGGCGAGGTCGAAGGCGCTGCGCACGGCCGTGCGCGAATAGGTGATGTAGCCGATGGCCGTCCAGATGACGCCGGCGAGGGCTGCCGCACCGGTCCAGCCGAAGAGGCTGACGCCGGAGTTCGCGAGGTTCTCGAGCTGGCTCTCGTCGACGATGCCGTTGTCGCCGATGACCCCGGGGGCGTAGGAGTTCACGATCTCGACGAAGGCGTTGTAGGCGAGTTCGTTGCCGAAGAGCCAGATGCCGGCGATCGCGAAGGCGACGTAGATGCCGGCGAGCACGGCGAAGATCGCCTGATAGCTCATGCCGGCGGCCAGGAGGAACCCGTTGCGGGCGAGGAAGTGCCGCCAGACGCGCACGGGGAACCAGGCGAGGGTGCGGTCGGTGAGCTCGGAGACGCGGCGGATGGGCTCTTCGAGGCGCTCGCGCAGGGGCACGTCGGCGGTGTCGGCCGGCCGGTCGGCCGGCGCGTCGTCCTGCCGGCGCGTGCGATCCCCCACCCGACCAGCGTACGGGGCGCCGGTGCGCGCGTCGGTGTGCGGATGCCCCGGCGCGTGCCTCCCGAACGGGGGACGCATCACACTGCCGTTATCGAATCGTTACCGTATGGGGGACGCGAAGTCCCGCGTGAATGCGAGGAACGCTCACAGATGACCCCCGTTTTGGTGCCAGCGGCATCCTTCCGCCCGTATTCGGCCCTCTGTCAGCATTCGAGCCGGGGGTCCGCCGTCGGAACCCTCTGCAGTGCATCCGCCCGCCGTCTCGGCGAAGAGCAAAGGGTCATCAATGCGCAGGTCTCGAACCTCAGAGCGAACCACGGTCTTCGGAGCAGAACAGCCGTCCCGGCGCCGATTCAGGTCGGCGATCGCCGTGCTCGCCGCCGGAGCCCTGCTCGTCGTCGGGCTGCCGACCGCCGCCAACGCCGGCGAGGCCGACCCCGACGCCGCTCAGGACGTGGCCGCGCTGCTCGCCCAGAACGAGGCGGCCGTGCAGGAGGCGAGCGAGACACCGGCGACGGATGCCGCGGGCGAGGACGCCGACGACGCACCCGCATCCGGCGAACCCGCCGCCGACCCGACGGGCGAACCGCCCGCCGAGGATGCACCGGCCGACGAGCTCCCGGCCGAGGAGACGCCGGCGGAGGAGGTGCCCGCCGACGGCGGCGAGGCCCCCGCCGACGCGACCGAGACCCCCGCGAAGCAGAGTCGCGACGCGGGCATCGGCATCCTGAGCGTGCCGCCGGCCACCGGCAACAACGCGGTCATCACCGTCAAGGTCGGCGGCGACCGCACCGCACCGAGCGCCATCGCGCCCCTCGCAGGCGTACAGCTGACCCTCTACAACGGCGGCAACGGCGGGCCGTCGAACCCGGTCGGCCAGCCGTGGTCGGTCTGCACCTCCGACGCCCAGGGCGACTGCAGCTTCATCGTGCCGAATACCCAGTTCGGCGGCAGCAACCGCGACGACCAGTTCTGGGTCGTGCAGACCGGCGGCGCCCCCGGCTACTTCACGAACGACGAACTCGCCGTCGGTACCACCCCGAGCGCCGATGAGTACACCTTCCGCACCGGCGACCAGCTCCGCGCCGGCCAGACCTACTCCTCGCAGGCGAACTTCATGATCGCCTCGGGCAACAGCAACAACGTCGCCTCCGGCGGCATCTGGCAGAACTCGCGGAACAACCCCGCCGTTCCCCAGCAGTGCGGCATCGACATCGCCCTCGTCATCGACCTCTCCGGCTCGGTCGCCCCGAGCTTCGGCGACCTGCAGGACGCGGCCACGGGCTTCGTCGACGCCCTCGAGGGCACGCCCTCGCAGGTCGGCGTGTACACCTTCGCGACGACGGCACCCGCCAGCGCCGGCGGAACCCTCGGCATCACGCCGGTCTCCACCGAAGCCGGCGCCGACATCGTGCGCGACCACATCGACGACTTCACCACCCCGGTCGGCGCGACCAACTGGGACCAGGGCCTCGCGCAGATCGCCTCGACGAGCACCCTCTACGACATCGCGCTCGTAATCACCGACGGCAACCCGACCGTGTACGCCGACGACGAGGGCCCGGGCAACCGCACCCGCTTCCGCGAGGTCGAGAACGGCATTTTCTCCGCCAACGCGGTGAAGGCCAAGGGCACGAAGGTCGTCGCCTTCGGCGTCGGCGACGGCGTCGGCGGCGACCCCGAGAACCTCATCGCGATCTCGGGCCCCGTGCTCGGCGACGACTACTTCCAGACCGAGGACTACGAGGCCGCCGGCGAGCAGCTGCGCGAACTCGCCCTCGGCGCCTGCGAGGGTTCGATCTCGATCGTCAAGCAGGTCGTCGACCAGGGCACCACCGGCGAAGACATCACCGGCGCCACGCCGACCGGCGGCTGGGAGTTCACCGCGGCATCCAACACCGCAGGCGTCACCCCGGCCACGCAGTCGGGCACCACGGCCCCCGGCACCGGTGCCGTGAACTTCCCGCTCGTCTTCGACGGCCCCTCCTCGGGCAACCTCACCGTCACCGAGACCGAGCAGACCGGCTACGACATCGTCACCCAGGGCGGCAAGCGCGCCGTCTGCACGAACATCGGCACCGGGGCATCCGTGGACGTCACGAACGATCCGAACGATCCCTTCGCCTTCTCGGTCGACCTGCCGGCTACCCAGTCGGTCAGCTGCATCGTCTACAACCGGCCCCCGAACCCGGCGGCGAGCGTGAACGTGGTCAAGCGCTGGATCGTCAACGGCACGGCCTTCGCGAACGGCAATCAGCCCTCCGGCCTGTCCGCGCAGCTGCGCCTCGACGACGCGAACGCGCCGTGGGGGGTCACGCAGACCGGCTTCAGCGCCGGCGACACCGTCGAGATCGACGAGACCACGACGATCACCGGCCGCGACCTCTGCCGCGTCACCGACAGCGCCGTGACCCTCGGTAACGGCCAGCCCCTCGACGAGGCGCTGCCGTACGAGCCCGCGCTCGCCGCGGGTCTGAACTCCTTCACCCTGACGAACACGGTCGAGTGCACCGCCGAGCTCACGCTGAAGAAGACGGTGCAGGGCGGCCCCGCCGACCCGGCCGGGTGGCAGCTGGACTCCGTCGGCCCGAACGGGGCCCTCGCAGGCCCCGCCGGCACGACGGGCGTCACCGCCCCGGTGACGCCGGCCGTCCGCTACGCCCTCACCGAGGACGGCGACCCGCACTACCGCCAGTCGATCCTGCCGGGCGGCGAGCCGGTGCCGCCGTCGGCGGGCAGCTGGAACTGCGTGCAGGTGGATGCCCAGGGCAACACGATCCCCGGCTTCGCCGACGGAATCAACGGCGGCGTGACCGTGCCGCTCGGGTACCGCGTCGCCTGCACCGCCGTGAACCAGACGGCAACGGTGACGATGTTCAAGGAGATCCCGGGCCAGCAGGACGTCTCCGACTGGCTGCTGACCCTCGAAGCCCAGGGCGTCGACCCCGAGATCGCCGATCAGCTGTCGGTATCGGTGGCCAGCGGCGAAAGCGCCCTCGTTCGGCCGGGCACCGTCTACCGCATCAGCGAGGTCGGCCTGAACGGCGCGGACGAGCAGTACGAGCTCACCGGCATCGTCTGCACCCTCGACGGGCAGGAGGTGCCGCTCGAGAACGGCGACCTCATCACCTTCACGGCGCTCACCGAGGTCGAGTGCACGCTCACGAACACGCCGATCCAGCCGACCCTCGAACTGACGAAGGTCGTGGAGCCGGCGGGCGTCGCCGACCCGGCCGACTGGCACCTGACCGCCACGCAGGGCGGCAGCGAGGTGCTCGCCGGCGACGGCCACGCCGGCCCGGCCGACGTCGCCGCGGGCGTGGAGACCGCGCTCGCCGAGTCGACGGAGCTGCCGGGTGCGGATGCCGCATTCGACGCCGCCTGGGCGTGCACCGTCGACGGGGAGGACGTCATCGTCACCGATGGCGTGCTGCCGGCCCTCGAACTCGCCCAGACCGCCGAGTGCGTCGTCACGAACACGCTGAAGCCGATCACGCCGAGCGTCGACAAGACGGTCGCCGTGCCGACGGCGAACGCCGACGGCACCTGGACGATCGACTACACGATCGAGGCCACGAACCCGAGCACCTTCACCGCGATCGACTACGACCTCGTCGACCTGCTCGACTTCGGCGGCGACATCGAGGTGCTCGCGGCGAGCTACACCGACCCGGGCGGCACCGACCACGACTTCGCCGACCCGGTCACCGGCCCGCAGCAGCTCGCCACGGATCGCAGCCTCGCGGCGGATTCGAGCGAGACGTGGACGGTGCGCGTGAACGCGCGAGTGGATGCCGGCGCCTTCGCCGACCCCGAGAACACGCTGCACTGCGTGCCGGGCGAAGCGAGCGGCTTCCTGAACACCGCGACGCTCAGCTACGACGGCGAGGACGTCGACGACGAGGCGTGCGCCGAGCCGGTCGAACCGACCGTGCTGAAGACTGCGGGCACCGCGGTCGACCACGGCGACGGCACCTGGACCCTGCCGTACACGATCACCGTGACGAACCCCTCGGCCACGACGGGCGTCGTCTACGACCTCGACGACGAGCTCGGGCTCGCCGCAGGCGCCGAGCTCCTCGGGGCGAGCGTCACGCCGCCGCCGGGGGTCGCCCTCGTCGACGGCTGGACGGGCGTCGCACCCGACACCCTGCTCGCCGACGACATCGCCCTGGCCGGCACGCCCGGCCTCGACGCGCACGTCTACACGGTCGAGGTGCTCGTGCGGCTCGTCGCCGACACGCCCGCCCTGCGCTGCCCCGGCGGCGCCGACAACACCGCGACGGTGACGAGCGGCAACCAGGAGCTCGAATCGAGCGCCTGCGTGCCGGTCATCCCGCCGGCCGTCACGATCGACAAGACGGTCGTGCCCGGATCGGTGTCGCAGGCGATCGACGGCACTTGGGGCATCCAGTACCGCGTCGATGTGACGAACACCGGCGAGACGACGGCGATCTACTCGCTGACCGACACCCCGCTGTTCGCCGACGCCGTCACCGGCGGCGACTTCGCGGTCACCCTCGACGGCTCCGACATCCCGTGGAACGGCGGCGTGCTCGCCGAGAACGCGGTGCTCGGGGCGGGCCAGACGGCGAGCTACGTCGTCACCGTCACCGGCCTCGTCGTACCGGGCCCGTGGCTGACCGACGGAACGGGCATGTGCCCGCCGCCCGGCCAGGGCGCGACCGGCGCGTTCAACAACGAGGGCGCGGTCACCAGCGGCGGCACCACGGTGCGCGACGAGGCGTGCGACACGCCGAGCGTGCCCGATGTGGAGAAGTCGGGCGGCACGGCGGCCCAGCAGCCCGACGGCAGCTGGGACGTGAGCTACACGCTCACCGTCGACAACTCGTCCGGCAAGGCCGTGTTCTACGACCTCGACGACGAACCGGGCTTCCCGGCCGGCGTCACGCTGAACGACTACTCGGTCGCAGAGGTCTCGCCGAACCCCGGGCCGATCGCGACCGACGTCGCCCCGGTGCCGGCCATGTTCCCGATCGTCTCCGACCGGGGCATCGGCGCCGGCGAGACGCACGTGTACACGGTGACGATCAACGTCGAGGTGCCGTTCGGCACCATCGACGACGACGAGTGCACGGGGGAGCCGGGTCACGGCTTCTACAACCTCGCCGAACTCACCAGCGGCCAGCTCGTCATCGACGATGACGACTGCACGCCGGTCGAAGAGGGCGGGGCGCCGACGGTCGACAAGGGCGACCCGACGCTCGAGCTCTCGGGCGACGGGCAGTGGACCGCCGTGTACGAGATCACCGTCACCGGCAACGCCGAGTTCGTCTCGACGTACACGCTCGACGACACGCTCCGCTTCGGCGGCGCCGTCGACCTCGTCTCGGCCGAATGGTCCGGCGAGGGCGACACCGGCGAGTGGGCCGATCCGGCCGCCGAGCCCACCGAGACGATCGTGGCCACGCCGCGGGTGATCGGCGTCGACGAGGTGCACGTCTACACGGTGACGGTCGTCGCCGAGGTCGACGCGGCCGCGTTCGAGGACCCGTCGACCACGACGTGCGAACCGACCGAGGGCACGCCGAACGTCGGCTTCCTGAACGAGGTCGTCATGACGGTCGGCGGCACCGAGCAGTCCGACACGGGCTGCGATGTTCCGGTGCGGCCCGAGATCGAGAAGACCGCCGACGGCCCTGCGGTGCAGGACGGCGACGGCTGGACGGTCTCGTACACGATCACCGTCGACAACCCGTCCGACGCGCAGGGCCTCGTCTACGATCTGCACGACACCCCCGACTTCGGCGGCGACGTGACGATCACGGACCGCGAGGTCACGAGCAGCGATGTCACGGTGAACCCGGGCTGGAACGGCGCGGCATCCACCGACGACCTCGTCGTCGAGGATCAGAGCCTGCCGGCATCCACCACCCACACCTTCCACGTCACGATCGACTTCGCGGTCGACGAGGAGGCCGCCGGCCCCGAGCTCTCCTGCGAGGGCGAGGGCGGAAAGGGCCTGCTGAACGGCGCGGTCGTCGTCGCCGGCGGCGAGTGGAGCTCGGAGGGCTGCGTCGACGTGCCCGTCACGGTCGAGCTGCAGAAGAGCTGGGTCATCGACGGCGGCGAGCCGATCGCCTGGGACGACCCGGCGCTGCCCTTCGGCTTCGACGCCGAGGCGAGCCTCGACGGCGCTGCGATCGGCTGGGGCGAGGTCGACGGCCCGCGGGCGCCGGCGAGCACCGTGCAGGTGGATGAGGAGACCTTCATCCCCGCCGGCTGCGAGCTGACCTCGGCCGACGGCCTCGGCGAGCACGTGCTGACCGGCGCGGTGAACGTCATCGACGTCGTCAACACGGTCGAGTGCACGCAGACGGTGACGCTCACGAAGGTGGTCCACAACCCGCACGGCGGCACGGCCGAGCCGAGCGACTGGATCGTCAGCGGCTCGAGCGAGAACGGCACCGGGGACTTCTCGGGCGCCGGGTTCGCCGCCGGGGACCTGCCCGTGGACGTCGGCTTCCTGCTCGACGAGTCGAGCGAGGTCACCGGCTACGAGGTGGCCGAGAACTGGAGCTGCACGGCCAGCCGCGGCGGGCCCGAGTCGTTCCGGCTCGACGAGGTCTTCACGCCGAACGACCACCAGAAGATCCTCACCGTGCTCCGCTACGGTGCCGTGATCGACTGCGTGATCGAGAACCGGGACCTCGAACTGCCGGCCGACCTCCAGGTCGAGAAGCAGGCGCTCCTGCCCGACGGGGTCACCTCCGTCGAGGCCGGCGACACCTTCGACTGGGTCATCGGAGTCTGGAACAACGGGCCGGCCGTCGCCCAGGGCGCGGTCGTCACCGACACCCTCGCCGAGGGCCTCTCGCTCGACCTTGACCCGTCGCTGTGGGAGATCCCGGAGGCCTACGGTCTCGACTCGGCGGTCTGGACCGTCACGACCGATGGTCGCGCATTCGAGTTCGCGACGCTCGCCCCGATCCCGGTCGGCAGCGCGGCATCGCCGTTCGCCTCGATCACGATCCCGGTCGTCGTCGACACGCCCGCCGCCGGTCCGATCCCGGAGAACCCGGAGGAGGCGCCGCCGGTCGAGCTGCCCGTGAACCTCGCCAACGAGGCCTGCGTGGCGCTGCCGCCTGCGCAGCAGGAGGAAGAGGAGCCGGGGCCGCGCGCGGTCGTGAACCGCATCTCCGGCACCTACGAGGAGGTTCTCACCAACAACTGCGACGACGCCGAGGTGCCGACCAAGGCCATCGAGGCGAACGCGTGGGTGCAGTGCGAGAACGACGTGCCCTACCTGAACTACGACGTCATGACGACGGGTGCGGTCGCCCCGGGTGAGATCACGATCACCTGGATGCCGGACTCGACGGTCTACCCGGATGCGGAGCCGATCGTCACGACGGTTCCGTGGGAGGAGCGGGACGGCCGCACCATCTGGCCGTACGGCGCCGTGAACGAGGACGGGATCTCGATCGCCTGGCCGGGCTGGCGCCTGGCCGAGGAGGGCGACGTCGTCGGCGAGGGCACGATCGTGGCCTCGTGGGAGAACATGGTCAAGGACTCGGCGCTTCCGAGCTACGCGTTCGCCGACCAGGTGAACCCGATGACGATCACCTTCGAGATCAACCCGAGCCAGTCGGTGCTCGCGGTCTACCCGATGGCCACGCCGGCCTGCGCGGTCGAGCGCGACGCCTCGCCGCAGATCGTGAAGACGGCGAGCCTCGATCGGGTGAAGCCGGGCGGCTCGTTCGATTACACGCTCCGGGTGACGAACCCGGGTCTCGGGTCGACGGCCGCCATGGAGCTCTTCGACGAGATCCCCGCCGACCTCCGGGTCGACGAGATCACGACGGCTCCGGCTCCCGCGTTCCCGCGTTGGGACGACTGCGCGGTGACCGGCACCGACTCGGCCGGCTACGGCGGCGTGCTGCACTGCGTGCTGAACGGCCAGATCGGCGGCACGCGGCCGGATGCCCCGGACATCGTGCTCGAGGTCACGCTGCACCCGTCGAGCTCGGCGACGCGCATCGAGAACACCGGTGAGATCTGCTGGAACGAGATGCCCGACGGCGAGAGCGGGGCCGCGGTCAGCGGTGCCGTACCCCTGAACCCGCAGCAGCCGATCCTCTGCGACGACTCGACCGCGGTGGTGACCGTGCTGCACGGCACGAAGCCGGCGGGTCTTGCGGGCACCGGCTTCGGCGGGGGCTCGTGGTTCTGGGCGGGCGGGTTGCTCCTGCTCCTCGGCGGCATCGTCGTCGTGGTCGGGATGCGCCGCCGCACGCGGGACGGGCTGCCGATCGAGTAGCGCCATGAGCGCGGGGCGCCTCGCCCCGCAGCGAGGAGGGGTGGATGCACGAGCATCCACCCCTCCTCCGCGTCAACGCCCGAGGCCCCCTCTTCAGGGGACGTTGTGCCTCTTCCCAGGGGGTGCACATCTCTGCCATACTCGACGCGGACCACCCGATCCCCCTTGTTCGCGCTGCCCCGAGCGCACCCGTCTGGAGTGTCTGCATGCCTTCCCCTGCCCCGTCGCGCCCTCGGCGCCGTCCGTCCTCCCGCTCCCTCAGGCGCGGCATCGCCGCCGTCCTCAGCGGCCTCCTCATCGCCGGCGCCGGCTTGACCGCGGCACTGGCTGCGCCGGCCGCGGCGACCGCCGCCGAGTCCGTGTCGCTCGGGGCCGTCGAGGCCCGCGTCTCGGATCACCGCGGCGATGTCGGGAAGGCGGATGCGACGAGCGCGAACCGCGGCACCACGGACGGCTACTGCATCACCTACGACCCTCGCGACGCGCAGAACGCGCAGACGACGTGGGCGAGCGCATCCGGTGAATCCCGCACGGGGCACGGCATCCCGAGCGGTGACCGCGCGTGCCCGAAGTCGCTCGACATGAAGCAGTCGGTCATCGGCGTGCGGCCCGCCGTCGAGAAGATCGACGCCGAGCCCGGCACGGCCTTCCCGATCGGCCAGATCACCCACTACAACAGCCCGATCACGACCGAGGGCTCCAGCAACTACTTCGGCGGCACCCTGAGCTACCGCTTCGCGGACGAGCCCGAGGCGCCGCTCGACTTCGACTGGTGGCTGAACGAGACGCCGAACGACGCCGGTCGCTGGAACAACGGCGGCGTCGATGACGAGTTCCGGTTCCTGAACACCGTCTCCGACCGCGTCGTGGAGATCGACGGGCGCGACTACAAGCTCGTCATCACGGGCTTCTCGAACGTGGAACGCGAGAAGCGGGACGGGAAGACCGCCGCCGGGCTCTGCCCGGCCAAGCCCGGCGACGACATCGTCACCGACTGGAAGACGCCCGAGAACGAGAAGACCACGGCCTGCCTCTACGCGAAGTTCGAGGCGGCCAACGAACTCGTCGTCACCAAGGCCGTCGTCGGCGACCCCGGCTTCTCGCAGAAGACCTTCGACTTCGCCTCGACGAGCACGATCGCCGGCACCGCGTTCGACGCGTCGGCCTTCAAACTGCAGGAGGGCCGCTCCTACGCGGGCAGCATCCTCACCGGCGAGCAGGTGACGATCACCGAGGAGAAGCTCGGCAAGGACTGGAAGTTCCAGGGCGCCGTATGCGCCGATGAGACCGGCCCGATCGACGTCGAGGTCGACAAGAAGGGTCGCAGCCTGACGCTCACCAACCCGGGCGCCACCGGCACCATCGCCTGTACCGTCACGAACGCATACACCGCCAGCGGAGCGCTCGTCATCGAGAAGGAACTCGTCGACGCCGGTGCCGGCTACACCGGCACCGGCGACGCCTTCGAGATCGCCTACGCGTGCGGCGCCGTCACCGGCACCGTCGCCCTCGGCCCCGGCGAGTCGTCGGAGACGATCACCGGCATCCCGGCGAACACCGTCTGCACCGTCGGCGAGCAGCCCCTCGACGACGCGCTCCTCGGCGCCCGCTTCGACTGGGCCGCACCGGCCTACGGCGGCGACGCCGACGCGCAGGGCACCGTGAAGATCCCGGCCGACAAGACCAAGACGGTCGTCGTCACCAACACGACCGTCGACCTCGGGCCGGAGCTCGGCTCGCTTGCCGTCGACAAGACTCTGGCGGGCGCCGCCGAAGGCTACGTGCCGAGCGACTCCGGCACCGACTTCGCCGTGTCGTGGCGCTGCACCGGCGACGACATCGAGGGCGAGCTCCTCGGCTCGCTCCCGGTCGGCACGGGCAGTACCGTGCTGAGCAGCGAGATCCCCGTCGGCTCGACGTGCGAGATCTCCGAGGCGGCCCCCTCCGAGGCGCTGCTCGCCGACCCGTCGTACGTGTGGGCCGCACCCGTCGTGGGCGATGCCGTCACGATCGCGGCCGGGGAGCCGGCATCCATCGGCCTCGTGAACACGGTCGAGCGGGTCTTCGACCTCGCGATCACGAAGCAGGCCGATCTCGCCCGGGCGAACGACCGCGCGGTCCAGGCCGGCGACGGCTTCGACTACGTGCTCACGGTGACGAACGTGCAGGGCGGCAGCGTCGCCGGTGTGACCGTCACCGACAGCCTGCCCGCCGAGCTCGCGCTCGACCCGACCCGCCCGATCGCCTTCGAGCCGGCCGCCGACTGGGCGTCCACCGGTACCGACCGCGAGCTCGTCTTCACGAGCTCGGCGACGCACACCGCGCACACGGTCGTGACGATCCGGGTGCCCGTGACGGTCGTCGAGGCCGCACCGGCCCCGCTCGGCGAGGGCTCCGGTGAGGCGAGCGACATCGACTTCGCCGACGTCGTGAACACCGCCGTCGTCTCCGTCCCCGGCGACGTCGACGAGTCGAACAACACGAGCACCGAGACGACGCCGCAGAAGCAGCTCGACGCGCACGCCTTCGTGCAGTGCGAGAACGACGTGCCGTGGGTGAACTTCGGCATCGAGACCTCGAACCTCGCCGAAGAGCCGACCGAGGCCACGATCGCCTGGACGACGGCCGACGGCCGCACCGCGACGAAGACCGTGCCGGCCTCGGCAGGCCGGGTCCTGTGGCCCTACGCCGCCGTCGATGAGAACGGCGTCGGCATCGCGTGGCCGGGCTGGCGCCCCGCCGCCGAGGGCGACGTGGTCGGCCAGGGCACGATCGTGGATGCCTGGGAAGACCTCGTCAAGGACACCTCGCTCGAGAGCTACGCCTTCTCCAGCACGACCGAGCCGCTCCTCGTCACCATCACGGTGAACCCGAGCCAGTCGTTCACCGCGACGTACCCGCAGGCCACCCCGGCGTGCGAGGTGCAGCGCGACTCGGCGATCTCGGTGACGAAGACGGCGAGCGTGGATGCCGTCAAGCCCGGCGGCGAGTTCTCCTACGCCCTCAAGGTGCGCAACACCGGCCTCGGCGCGGCCTCCCCGGTCGTGCTGAGCGACGCGATCCCCGCGGAGCTGAAGGTCACCGGCATCAGCACCGCCGAGGCGCCCGCCTTCCCCCGCTGGGAGGGCTGCGCGGTCACGGGCGCCGATGAGGCCGGCTTCGGCGGCGTCGTCGAGTGCACGCTCGTCGGCCCCCTCGGACGGGGGGTCACCGCACCCGAGGTCGTGCTCGACGTCACCGTCGCCCCGAAGCTCGAACTGCTGACGCTCACGAACACCGCGGTGGCGTGCGCGGCCGAGTACGATCCGGCCCTGCCTCCGGCCGAGGCGACGCTGTGCGCCGAGGGATCCACGACGATCGCCGTCGGCGCCCCGATCGCCCTGCCGGCCGAAGCCGACGACCCGGCCGGCCTCGCCTCGACCGGCTTCGCGGGCGGCCCCTGGGCCTGGTTCGCCGTGGTGCTTCTCGCCCTCGGCAGCGGTGCGAGCGCCTTCGTCCTGAGCCGCCGTCGCCGCGTCACGGGCACGCCCGAGGCGTAACCGGCCGCGCGACGCCGAGAACGGCCCGGGCTTCGGCCCGGGCCGTTCCGTGTCTCCGGTCGCCTCTCCCGCCGACGGCCCTCGCGTGTCAGGGCTGACACGACAGCCACTGTGCTGCTAGGGTCGGCGTAGCCCGCTGGGCGCCAACCGAGGACCACGGGCATGACTGGGGGAGTCATGGCGATCGTTCGATCTCGTACCCGGCGCTGGCGTCTCACGGCCTCGCTGGTAGCAGTCGGCGGCCTGCTCGCCGGCGCATTCGTCGCGTCGCCGGTTGCGGCACCACCCGCCGCCGCAGTACCCGGCCCGGGCGAGGGTGCGCCCACACCGAGGGCCGCGAACCTGACGATCAAGGTCGGCGGCGATCGCGAGGGCGCTGAGAGCATCGCACCGCTCAGCGGCGTGTCGGCCGACGTCTACGCGGTGGATACGACGGGAGAGATCACGGGCGGCGTGGTGGCCAGCTGCACGACGGGTGACGACGGCATGTGCAACGTGAATGTGCCGGCGAGATCGCTCGTGAGCGGCCCTGCCTACAACCGTGTCTATCACGGGTATGTGGTCGTGCCGACAGCCGTGCCGGACGGATATCGCCTGCTGCCCTCCCTGACGACATCGGCGGGCGGGACGGCGCCGTTCGCCTACCAGACCGGCGGAGTCATCGACGGTCAGGCGTACACCATCCCGATCAATACCGCGGCCGGAAACAACCGAGGGCAGTTGAGCTCCGGAACGGCGATGCCCGCGGCGAGGGACAATCCCCAGCTCGAGGCACGGTGCGGACTGAACGTCGCCCTGCTCGTCGACCTGTCGACCTCGGTCGGACAAGGAGGGCTCGCATACCTGAAGTCCGCGGCGACCGCATACGTCAATGTCCTGACCGGCACACCGTCTCGCGTCGCGATCACCACCTTCGGGCGGGTATCTCCTTCGCCGGGCACCGGGAACCAGAATCTCGGGCTCACGTCCGTCTCGACGGCCTCCGGGGTGTCGACCGTCCTCCAGAAGATCAACGGGTTGACGGTGCCGGACAACAACGGAACGAACTGGGACGCCGGAATCCGTGCGGTGAACGCCATGGCCGGCCAGGGGCTCGATCTGGCGATCATGCTCACGGACGGGATGCCCACCCTCTACGGGCTGGACGGAGACGGTGCCGGCAACCTGACGAGGTACATCGAACTCGAGCATGCAATCGCCTCCGCCAACCAGTTGAAGGCCGCAGGAGTCAAGATCCAGGCGGTCGGCATCGGAGACGGACTCTCGGGAGACCCCGCGAACAAGCAGGCGATCTCCGGGCCGGTCGAGAACGACGACTGGTTCCAGGTCCCCGACTACAGTGAGCTCGCGGCGTTCCTCCAAGAACTCGCCGCGTCCGGGTGCTCGAGCACCGTGAACGTCACGAAATCCGTCATCCCTCTCGGTGGTGGAGACCCGGTCCCCGCGTCGGGATGGACGGTGTCCGCCGATACCTCGCCGGATCCGATCGTGCGACCGGCCGACTCCGAGGGGCCGTTCGAGACGTCGGCATCGGTGCAGACCGGAGCGACGGGAGTCGGAAGCTTCGAGCTCGACCTGCAGCCGGCAGCCACCCACTCGGTGACGATCCGCGAGTCGCTCACCTCGAACTTCGAACTCGTCGAGCAGGAAGGCGACCATGCCCGGTGCATCGACACGATGGCTCCGGACGTGGCGTTGCCGATCGTGAACATCGACGACGATCCCGAGGCGCCCGGGTTCACCGTGCTGGCGCAGGAGGGGCGGACGATCTCGTGCGAGATCATCAATCAGGCCCTGGTCGACACGGCGCAGCTGCGCGTGGACAAAGAGTGGTACTTCGACCTCGATGGCACCGGCGTGTTCGACGGTCCGTACGGCCCGAACGATGCGCTCCCGGTGCCGAACCTCGCGGCGGACCTGCTCATCACGGACGTGGACAGCGGCATCGGCCCGGCGCCCCACTACTTCGGTGAGCTCTACGGAAACCTGGTCGCCGGGGGATCGCTGTGGGTCGATCAGTCCATCGGCGGATTGCCACCGATGTGCACCGTGGAAACGACTCCGGAATTGCCGCAAGAGGTGAACCTTCAATCGACCGGCTCCGGCCCCGAGCCGTATGTGAACAACGTGGTGGTCCAGAACTACGTCACCTGCGTCTCGCAGCTGACCCTCGAGAAACGCCTCGCGAGCTCGACGGAAACCGTTCAGGAGACCGACTGGAACCTCGAGAGCATCGCGCTCGACGGAACGGCCAAGCCCGGGCCGAACGGGACGACCGGCGTGACCTCCGAAGTCACCCACGGAATCCGGTATGCGCTGGCCGAACAGGGGCTGACGCCCGAAACCCAAGAGGATTGGGCGCAGTACTGGAATCCGTCGCTGCCCGGTCAATGGGAACCGGCACGCGAAGCCGGTGCGACCGGCTCCTGGGCGTGCGTGCTCGCAACGCATCTGGACGACGAGGGGAATCCGGAGTGGGGAACGAATGTCTTCGACGGCCGGAACGGCGGTGCGACGGTCGGTGTCGGCCAGTGGGCCAAATGCCGTGCCGAAAACTCTCTGAAACCGCAACTCGAACTGCTCAAGCGCGTTCAGCTGAACGGCGTGGAAGAGGAAGTCGGAATCGAGGCATGGACCCTGCAGGCCGAGTGGACGTCGCCGGTTCAGCCGCACGAGAGCGGGACTCCCTACGTCCCGCCGTTCACGCAGGACACCCTGTCGGGCTCGGGAGGAGTGGCGAGGCAAAGCGTGCTCCCCGGCTACTTCGAACTCAGTGAGTCGGGTTCCGTGCCCGGATATGAGAACGGAACGGACTGGCGCTGCACCCGGGATGCGGCTCCGGACGATCCGTTCGTTCCGGAGGGCGCTCAGATTTCGCTCACGTTCGGGGAAGGCGCGAGCTGCACGATGGTGAATCGCGCCATCCAGCCGACCCTGCAGCTGTTCAAGGAGGTCGGCGGCGACCCCGAGACGGCTCCGGAGAACTGGACGCTGTCGGCGACCCCGACCGAGACCGTCGATCCGCCGGCGCCCGTGGTGAGCGGGGACGGCGGGACCGAAGCCGTCGAGGTGTACACGAACACCGGATACGCGCTCGACGAGACGCCGATCGACGGCTTCGACGATTCCGGCTTCGAAGCCGGCGAGTGGCAGTGCGTGGACGTATCGACCCCGACGCCGACCCCCGTGGAGATCTCGGAGGACGCCGAGCTCGCGCCGCTCGCGCTGGGCCAGGAGGTGCAGTGCACGATCACGAACGAGGCGATCCCGCCGACCGTGTCGCTCACGAAGGACGTCGTCGGCGACGGATCGCGCACCGCAGACGACTGGGTGCTGAACGCGGTCGGCGACACGAGCGAGGTCAATCCCGCCGGCGAACCGGGCGACATCCCGGCGACCGAGGTCGACGCGCGCGATGAACTCGCCCTGAGCGAGGTGCCCGACGGCTGGGACGACTCGGCGTACGCCCGCGGCGAGTGGGTGTGCGAGATCGTCGACGGCCCCGAAGAGCCGGCGCCGGTCGTGACGCAGGGGGATCCTGGGCAGGCGACGCTCAGCGGCCTCGCGCCCGGGCAGGAGGTCGACTGCGAGATCGTGAACACCGCCGACCGCCCGACGCTCGCGCTCGGAAAGATCGTCACCGGCGACGGCGAGATCGGCGCTGAGGACTGGGTCCTGCAGGGCGAGGGCGACGACGGCACGGTCCTGAACCCCGACGGCGTACCGGGTGAGGTCCCGGCGACCGAGATCGGATACGGGGAAGCATTCGTGCTCTCCGAAGCGCCGATCGAGGGCTTCGACGACTCCGGCTTCGAACGGCTCGGCTGGACCTGCGAGGTCGTCGCGGGCCCGGAGGAGCCGGAGCCCGTGGTCGTGAACGGTCCGGACGGCGAGGCGAGCCTGCAACCCCTCGCGGTCGGCCAGCAGGTGCGCTGCGATGCCGAGAACCGGGCGATCGATCCGCTCGTCACCCTCGTGAAGCACACCGAGGGCGACCTGGCCGGCTCCGCGGACGACTGGGTCATGACCGGTTCGATCGGCGGCGAGACCGTCATCAATCCGCTGGGCAGCCCGGGTGATGTCGCGGAGACGATCGTCCCGGTGCGCGAGGGCTTCGAGCTCGAAGAAGCGGCCGCTCCGGGGTTCGACGAGGCGCACTGGCAGCGGGGCAGCTGGCGGTGCACGCTCGAGGACGGCCCGGGCGAGGCGCCCGCGGTCGAGGATCTCGGCGACGGCTCCGCGAGCGTCGCAGGCCTCGAGCCCGGTCAGGTCGTGCGCTGCGAGATCACCAACGCCGCAGAGCGGCCGACCGTCGCGCTCGGCAAGACGATCGACGGCGGCACCGCGACGGCAGAGGACTGGATCCTCACCGGCGAATCGGACGGCGGTGCGATCAACCCCGACCGCGTGCCCGGCCCCGTCGCCGCGACCGAGATCGACGCATCCGCCGACGTGCTCCTCGCCGAGGCCCCCCGAGAAGGCTTCGACGCGAAGGGCTACGCGCCGTGGGAGTGGACGTGCGAACTCGTGGGCGACAGCCCCGGGCCGGACCCGGAGGTGACCGACCACGGAGCCGGCCGGGCGACGCTCTCCGGCCTCGCCCCCGGCCAGGCGGTGACGTGCACGGTCGTCAACGTGTTCACACCGACCCCGGGGCCGACGCCCGGCCCCACGCCCGGGCCCACCCCGGGTCCGATCCCGTCGACCGGGTTCGACGCGGGCCCGTGGGGAAGCGCCGTGATGCTCCTGCTGCTGGCAGGGCTCGCCGCGCTCGCCGTCGCCCGTCGCCGTCGTCGCGCCTGACCGACCCTTCCATTCGGCACCGAGTGCCATTAGCCTGACAGCAGTGGAACGGCCTCGACGGCGAGGGCGTGGGACGAGACCCGATCAGACAGACCCGACGGCACCGCCTCACCTCTCCGCGCGCCGATGAGCCGTACGGATCAGTGTGCGAGGAAGGTCGCAGAACCATGACAGGTCGTCTCGAAGGCAAGGTCGCATTCATCACAGGCGGAGCGAAGGGGCAGGGACGAAGCCATGCCGTCCGGCTCGCCCAGGAGGGCGCCGACATCATCACCGTCGACATCCTCGGCGACATCCCGACCGCGCCGTACCCGCAGGGCACGGAGGCGGACCTGGCCGAGACGGTCCGGCAGGTCGAGGCCCTCGACCGGCGGATCATCGCCAAGCAGGCCGACGTCCGCGACTACGAGGGACTGAAGGCCGCCCTCGACGAAGGCGTCGCCGCCCTCGGCCGGCTCGACATCGTCAGCGCCAACGCCGGCATCGTCAGCGGGTTCGCCCCGTCCGATCAGCTCGACGAGCAGACCTGGCGCGACATGATCGACATCAACCTCACCGGCGTCTGGCACACCACGAAAGCGGCCACCCCGCACCTGCGGGCGAGCGGCGGCGGATCCATCACCATCACGAGCTCCGTCGTCGCTCTGAAAGCCGCCCAGAACGTCGCCCACTACGTCGCTGCGAAGACCGGCCTCATCGGCCTCATGCGCACCCTCGCGCTCGAACTCGCACCCGATCGCATCCGGGTGAACACCATCCACCCCACCACGGTGAAAACCGACATGACCTTCAACGAGCCGACATACCGCGTCTTCCGCCCCGACCTCGAGAACCCCACCGAGGAAGACTTCATCGAGGCCACGCACGGCCTGAACCCGTACCCGATCAACCTCATCGACCCGGTCGACCTCAGCAACGCGATCGTCTTCCTCGCCTCCGACGAAGCCCGCTACGTCACCGGCATCGAGTTCCCCGTCGACGCCGGCAACGCCATCGGCTGACCCCGGCATCCACCACCCGAAAGACGAAGGAGTCACCATGGGATCACTCGACGGCAAAACGGTCGTCATCACCGGCGGCGGCCGCGGCCAGGGCCGCTCGCACGCCCGCACCCTCGCGGCGGAGGACATCAGCAATGCGATCGCCTGGCTCGTGTCCGACAAGGCGCGCTACGTCACCGGCGTGACGCTGCCGATCGATGCGGGGTACACGACGAAGCACTGAGGGGGCGCGCGCATTCTGGGGTCTCGAGACGGCGCTTCGCGCCTCCTCGACCGGCGGGGGGTCTCGAGACGGCGCTTCGCGCCTCCTCGACCGGCGGGGGGTCTCGAGACGGCGCTTCGCGCCTCCTCGACCGGCGGGGCGGGCGCCGGGGAAACGCGGACGGCCCGGCACGCGAAGCGCGTGCCGGGCCGTTCGGGGCGAAGCTCAGGGCTTGCCGCGCATGATGGCCTGCTTGACCTCGGAGATGGCCTTGGTGACCTCGATGCCGCGGGGGCACGCCTCGGTGCAGTTGAAGGTCGTGCGGCAGCGCCACACGCCCTCCTTGTCGTTCAGGATGTCGAGGCGGACCTTCGCCTCGTCGTCGCGCGAGTCGAAGATGAAGCGGTGCGCGTTCACGATCGCCGCCGGGCCGAAGTACTGGCCGTCGGTCCAGAACACCGGGCACGACGAGGTGCACGCGGCGCACAGGATGCACTTGGTGGTGTCGTCGAAGATCGCGCGCTGCGCGACCGACTGCACGCGCTCCTTGCCGGGCTCCGGCTCGGTCTTGGCCTGCAGGAACGGCTGCACCTCGCGGTAGCTCGCGAAGAACGGCTCCATGTCGACGATGAGGTCCTTCTCGAGGGGCAGGCCCTTGATCGCCTCGACGTAGATCGGCTTGGAGATGTCGAGATCCTTGATCAGGGTCTTGCACGCGAGCCGGTTGCGGCCGTTGATGCGCATCGCGTCGGAGCCGCAGATGCCGTGGGCGCAGGAACGACGGAAGGTCAGCGAGCCGTCCTGCTCCCATTTGATCTTGTGCAGGGCGTCGAGCACGCGGTCGGTGGCGAACATCTCGACGTCGAAGTCCTGCCAGCGGGGCTCCTCGTCGACATCCGGGTCGAAACGCCGGATGATGAACGTCACCGTGAACGGGGTGATGGCGTCGCTGTCCGCAGGCGCATCGAGAGTGGCGGTGGACACCTCAGTACTTCCTCTCCATCGGCTGGTAGCGGGTGATGACGACCGGTTTCCAATCCAGGCGGATGTGGTCGGCCGCATCGCTCGAGTGCGCGTCGCCCGACAGGTAGGCCATCGTGTGCTTCATGTAGTTCTCGTCGTCGCGCTTCGGGAAGTCGTCGCGCATGTGCCCGCCGCGGCTCTCCTTGCGGTTGCGGGCGGAGTAGACGACGACCTCGGCGAGGTCGAGGAGGAAGCCGAGCTCGATGGCCTCGAGCAGGTCGGTGTTGAACCGCTTGCCCTTGTCCTGCACGGCGACGTTCTTGTACCGCTCGCGGAGGCCGGCGATGACGCCGGTGACGTGCTCGAGCGACTCGTCGGTGCGGAACACCTGGGCGTTCTTGTCCATCTCGTCCTGCAGCTCCTTGCGGAGCACGGCGACGCGCTCGGTGCCGTCGGAGTCGTGCATGTCGGCGATGAGGCCGCGGACGAAGGCAGCCGGGTCGTCGGGCAGCGGCGTGAACTCGGCCGTCTGCACGTACTCGACGGCGTTGTTGCCGGCACGCTTGCCGAAGACGTTGATGTCGAGCAGCGAGTTCGTGCCGAGACGGTTCGAGCCGTGCACCGAGACGCAGGCGCACTCGCCGGCGGCGTAGAGGCCGGGCACGACGGTCTGGTTGTCGGAGAGCACCTCGGCGTCGTTGTTCGTCGGGATGCCGCCCATCGCGTAGTGGGCGGTCGGCATGACCGGCACGGGCTCGACGACGGGGTCGACGCCGAGGTAGGTGCGGGCGAATTCGGTGATGTCGGGGAGCTTGGTCTCCAGCACCTCGGCGCCCAGGTGCGTGCAGTCGAGGAGCACGTAGTCCTTGTGCGGGCCGGCGCCGCGGCCCTCGGCCACTTCCTGCACCATGCAGCGGGCGACGATGTCGCGGGGCGCGAGGTCCTTGATGGTGGGGGCGTAGCGTTCCATGAACCGCTCGCCCGAGGCGTTGCGGAGGATCGCGCCTTCGCCGCGGGCGCCCTCGGTGAGGAGGATGCCGAGGCCGGCGAGGCCGGTCGGGTGGAACTGGAAGAACTCCATGTCCTCCAGCGGCAGGCCCTTGCGCCAGACGATGCCGACGCCGTCACCCGTGAGGGTGTGGGCGTTGGAGGTCGTCTTGAAGATCTTGCCGAAGCCGCCGGTGGCGAAGATGACGGCCTTGGCCTGGAAGACGTGGATCTCGCCGGTCGCGAGTTCGTAGGCGACGACGCCGGCGGGCTTGCCGTCGTTCATCACGAGGTCGAGCGCGTAGTACTCGTTGTAGAACTCGACGCCGAGCTTGACGCAGTTCTGGAAGAGCGTCTGCAGGATCATGTGGCCCGTGCGGTCGGCCGCGTAGCAGGCGCGGCGCACCGGCGCCTTGCCGTGGTCGCGGGTGTGACCGCCGAAGCGCCGCTGGTCGATCTTGCCCTCGGGGGTGCGGTTGAAGGGCAGGCCCATGTTCTCGAGGTCGATGACCGCGTCGATGGCCTCCTTCGCGAGGATCTCGGCGGCATCCTGGTCGACGAGGTAGTCGCCGCCCTTGATGGTGTCGAAGGTGTGCCACTCCCAGCTGTCCTCTTCGACGTTGGCGAGGGCCGCGGCCATGCCGCCCTGCGCGGCGCCCGTGTGCGAGCGCGTCGGGTAGAGCTTGGAGATGACGGCGGTCTTGGCGCCGGGGGCTGCCTCGATGGCCGCGCGCATGCCTGCGCCGCCGGCGCCGACGATGACGATGTCGTACTGGTGGTAGTGCACGCCGTCGACGACCTTGGTCTCGGCGTGGGTGGTTTCGGCAGTCACGGGTCTCCTAGTTCGCCGAGCAGAAGGACGGAAGCAGCTCGAGCGGCGCGTTCGCCGGGCAGGGCTCGAAGGTGAAGACGACGAGCGTTCCGAGGATGATGAGGGCTGCGGCCACGACGAAGAGGGCGCCCTTCAGCACCTTCTGCGCCGTCCCGGGCTTCGTGTAGTCGTTGACGAGCGTGCGCATGCCGTTCGAGCCGTGGATGAGGGCGAGCCACAGCATGAGCACGTCCCACCACTGCCAGAACGGCGAGGCCCACTTGCCGCCGACGAAGCCGAAGTCGATGGCCTTCACGCCGTCGCCGACCATGAGGTTGACGAAGAGGTGGCCGAAGATGAGCACGACGAGCACGACGCCCGAGACGCGCATGTAGATCCAGCCCCACTTCTCCCAGTTGGTGCGGCGGGCCGTGGCCGGGCGGGGGGTACGGGGCGCTTCGATGACAGACATTCCCACGCTCCTTAGTGGCTGAAGACGTTGATCAGGTGCCGGGGCACGAATCCGAGCATCGTGACGACCCAGAGGGCGATCACGATCCAGAAGAGGAGCTTCTGGTGGCGCGTGGCCCAGGCCCAGAAGTCGACGAGGATGATGCGCAGGCCGTTGAAGGCGTGGAAGGCGATCGCGCCGACGAGGGCGACCTCGCCGAGGCCCATGATCGGCGTCTGGTAGGTGCCGATGACCGCGTTGTACGCCTCCGGGCTCACCCGCACGAGCGCCGTGTCGAGGATGTGCACGAGCAGGAAGAAGAAGATCGCGACTCCGGTGATCCGGTGGAGGACCCACGACCACATGCCCTCGTTGCCGCGATACAGCGTGCCGCCCGGCTTCTGCTTCTTCGCCGTCTGGGGTGAGGTCGGGGTCCCTGCCGTCGTTGCTGGCATGGACAACCCTCCTGGTTGTGTGGGATCGCCCTCTGCCGGAGGGCACGACGAGCATCCGCTCGATGCCGCAAGTCTAGTCCCGAGGGACTTGGCGCGCCGTTTAGGGCACCCTAACTGTCTCGACGTCGAGAGAAATACGGGGCGGGTGGATGCCGTGGCGCACGCGCACAGGGCGCATGTCGGCATCCATCGCTATCCTCGGGGCATGCCTACCTCGCCCCTCGACCGCTTCACCGCGATCATCCCCGCCGGCGGCGTCGGCTCGCGCCTGTGGCCGCTCTCGCGTGCGGACGCGCCGAAGTTCCTGCACGATCTCACCGGTTCGGGGCAGACCCTGCTCCGCGACACCTGGGAGCGGCTCGTGCCGCTGGCCGGCGAGGATCGGATCATGGTCGTCACCGGCCGCGCGCACCGTGCGGCGGTCGAGGCGCAGCTGCCGGCGCTGACGGACGCGAACATCGTGCTGGAGAGCGAGCCGCGCGATTCGACGGCTGCGATCGGCCTGGCAGCGGCGATCCTCGAGCGGCGCGAGCCCGGCGTCGTCATCGGCTCCTTCGCCGCCGATCACGTGATCTCGGGCGACGAGCTGTTCCAGCGTGCGGTGAAGGACGCGGTGGCTGCGGCGGATGCCGGGTACATCGCGACCATCGGCATCACCCCGACCGAGCCGGCCGTCGGCTTCGGCTACATCCACTGCGGCGAGGTCGTCGACGTTCCCGGCGCGCACGAGGTGCAGGCGGTGCGGAGCTTCGTCGAGAAGCCGGACCTCGCGACCGCCAAGCGCTACCTCGACGACGGCGACTACCTCTGGAACGCGGGCATGTTCATCGCGCGCGCCGACCGCTTGCTCGAGGAGATCGCGCGCACGAAGCCCGAGCTGCACGCCGGCCTCGTCGAGCTCGCCGAGGCGTGGGACGATCCGTCCACGCGCGGGCCGGCGGTCGATCGCATCTGGCCGAAGCTCGAGAAGATCGCGATCGACTACTCGGTCGCCGAGCCGGCCGCGGCCGAGGGGCGCCTCGCGGTCGTCCGCGGGCATTTCCAGTGGGACGACGTGGGCGACTTCGCCTCGCTCGCCAAGCTCAACCAGGCGGGCCGCTCGGGCGAGCTGGCGATCCTCGGGGAGCATGCGCGGGTGCTCGCCGACCAGGCCTCCGGCATCGTCGTGAGCCGTTCGAAGCGGGTCATCAGCCTGATCGGCGTGCAGGATATCGTGGTCGTGGACACGCCGGACGCCCTGCTCGTCACGACGAGCGAGCACGCCCAGCGGGTCAAAGCGGTCGTCGACGCCCTGCGGCTCGGCGGGTCGAGCGACGTCTTGTGAGTCGTCCGCGTCGCGGGCGGGGGAGTGGGCGATGATGATGCGACGGATCGGCGGCCTCGCGGCCGCGGCGGCGGTGCTGCTGGCCCTCACGGGCTGCGGGCAGCCGGAGGACGGCGGGCTGAAGGCCACCGGGCCGGCGGAGTGCGTGCGCATGGTCACGAACTCCGGCGGGCTCGAGGACCGCTCCTTCAACCAGTCGAGCTGGGAGGGCCTGCAGCAGGCCGAGGACGAATTCGGGGTGGATGCCGAGGCGCTCGTCTCGACGGCGGAGACCGATCTCGAGCCGAACGTGCGCCAGGCCGTCGACTCGGGCTGCGGGCTCGTCGTGACGGTCGGCTGGGAGCTCGCCGAGGCCACGCTCGAACACGCGGCGGAGAACCCCGAGGTCTCCTTCGCGATTGTCGACGAGGTCGTCGAAGCCGATAACGTCAAGCCCGTCGTCTTCGACACGGCCCAGGCGGCGTTCCTCGCCGGCTATCTCGCCGCCGGCGTTTCGAAGACGGGTATCGTCGCGACCTTCGGCGGCGGCAACCAGCCGCCGGTGACGCTGTTCATGGACGGCTTCGCCGACGGCGTCGACGCGTACAACGAGGCGCACGGCGCCGCCGTCAAGCTCCTCGGCTGGAGCAAGGAGAAGCAGGACGGCGCGTTCACGGGCGACTTCGAGGACATCAACAAGGGGCGGGTCACCGCCGAGGGTCTGCTCGATCAAGGGGCCGACGTCGTCATGCCCGTGGCCGGGCAGGTCGGCGAGGGTGCGGCGGCCGCGGTCGCCGAGCGGGGCGGATCCGCCTCCCTCATCTGGGTCGACAACGACGGCTACGAGACCCTGCCGGCCGAGTACCGCCCGACGCTGCTCACGAGCGTCATGAAGAAGACGCAGGATGCGATGGTCGAGATCGTCGGGGAGGTGCTGGGCGGCGGCTTCGACGCGGAGCCCTACATCGGAACGCTCGACAACGGCGGCGTCGACATCGCCCCGTACCACGAGCGGGAGTCCCTGGTGCCGGCCGAGCTGGACGCCGAGATCCAGGCGCTGCGCGAGCGGATCGTCTCGGGCGATCTCGTCGTCGAGAGCCCCAGCACGCCGGGGGCCTGAGCGGCAACGCGGCATCGATCGGGCCCCGCGCGCGGGCCGGTTCAGGCGGGGTGCGGATGCCGATCCGCGCTGCTCATATGAGCACAACGTTTCAGATCGGTAACCTCTGCCGCCCGGGGTCGCGGCGAGCGAGACACGAGGCGCAACTCCCCGTAATCTGGCGGTATCCGGCCCCCTTCCCCGTGGGCCACCGTTCTGGAGGTCATTGTGACGATCACGTTCCGGAGGGCTGCGCTCGGCGGCCTGGCCATGCTCGGCATCGCGACGCTCGTCGCGGGTTGCGCGAGCGCACCCGAAGAAGACGGCGAGGCCGGCGGCGAGAAGCTCGACTTCCTGCCCTGCATGGTCTCGGACGCGGGCGGCTTCGACGACAAGTCGTTCAACCAGCTCGGCTTCGAGGGCTTGCAGGCCGCCGCCGAGGAGCTCGGTGTGGAGTACAAGGAGGTCGAGTCGCAGGCCGAGACCGACTACGCCTCGAACATCAACGGCCTCGTCGACCAGGGCTGCAACGCGATCGTCTCGGTCGGCTTCCTGCTCGCACCCGCCGCCCTCGAGGCCGCGCAGGCCAACCCCGACATCGACTTCATCTCGATCGATGACCCGATCGACCAGGACGGCGACGGAGAGACCGACGCCGAGAACATCAAGCCGATCATCTTCGACACCGCCCAGGCCGCGTTCCTGGCCGGCTACCTCTCGGCGGGCGTCACGAAGACGGGCGCCGTCGGCACCTTCGGCGGGGCGAACATCCCCACCGTGTCGATCTTCATGGACGGCTTCAAGCAGGGCGTCGACCACTACAACGAGGAGAACGGCACCCAGGTCAAGGTCCTCGGCTGGGACGGCACGGACGGCTCGTTCACCGGCGGCTTCGAGGCCAACGACACCGCGCGGCAGATCGCCCAGGGCCTCATCGACCAGAACATCGACGTGCTGCTGCCCGTCGGCGGCCCGATCTACCAGTCGGCCGCGGCGGCCATCGAGGACTCGGGGCGCGAGATCGCCCTTATCGGCGTCGATGCCGACGTCTTCGAGACCGACCCGAGCGTCGGCCCGCTCCTCCTGACCTCCATCCGCAAGGGCATGGACGTCGGCGTGCACGAGGCGATCGTCGAGGCCGGCAACGGCGAGTTCGACCCGACCCCCTTCATCGGCACGCTCGAGAACGAGGGCGTCGGCCTCGCCCCGTTCCACGACTGGGAGAGCAAGGTCCCGGCCGAGCTCGCGGACAAGCTCGACGAGCTGCGCCAGGCGATCATCGACGGCGACATCGCCGTCGAGTCCTACCTCGCCGGCTGATCCGGTCTCCGACGTGCGGCGGGGCGCCACCGGCCCCCGCCGCACGTCGATTCCGCCGCCGCACGCGCCCGCCGCGCCGCCGGCCCGCGCGCGCCGCGACCCCGCCCCCGCGCATCCGAGCACGAACCGCTGCGGATGCCGCCCCGTCACTAGGATCGGTCCCATGAAGCTCGAGCTCCGCGGCATCACGAAGACGTTCGGTGCCCTGGTCGCGAACGACCACATCGACCTCACCGTGAATCCGGGCGAGATCCACTGCCTGCTCGGCGAGAACGGAGCCGGCAAGTCGACCCTCATGAACGTGCTCTACGGCCTCTACCAGGCCGACGGCGGCGAGATCCTGCTCGACGACGCCGTGCAGCACTTCGCCGGCCCGGGCGACGCGATGGCCGCCGGGATCGGCATGGTGCACCAGCACTTCATGCTCGTGCCGGTCTTCACCGTCGCCGAGAACGTCATGCTCGGGCACGAGCCCACCCGCTTCGGCGGCGCCCTCGACCTGAAGACCGCGCGCGCACGCGTCCGCGAGATCAGCGAGCGCTTCGGCTTCGACGTCGACCCCGACGCGGTCGTCGACGACCTGCCCGTCGGCGTGCAGCAGCGCGTGGAGATCATCAAGGCGCTCTCGCGCGACGCGAAGGTGCTCGTCTTCGACGAGCCGACCGCCGTGCTCACCCCGCAGGAGACCGACGAGCTCATGGCGATCATGCGGGAGCTGCGGGACGCCGGCACCGCGATCGTCTTCATCACCCACAAGCTCCGCGAGGTGCGCGAGGTCGCCGACCGCATCACCGTGCTCCGGCTCGGCAAGGTCGTCGGCGAGGCCGAGCCCACCGCGACGAACGCCGAGCTCGCCTCGCTCATGGTCGGCCGCGCCGTCGAGCTCACCGTGCAGAAGGAGCCGCCGAGCCTCGGCGAGGAGGCCCTCGTCGTCGACGGCCTCACCGTCGTCGACCCCGGCGGCCAGCTCGTCGTCAACGACGTGTCTTTCACCGTGCGCCGCGGCGAGATCCTCGCCGTCGCCGGCGTGCAGGGCAACGGCCAGACCGAGCTCACCGAGGCGCTCGTCGGCCTCCGGCCGAGGGTCACCGGCTCCGTCCGCCTCGACGGCACCGAGCTCGTCGGCAAGAGCGTGCGCCGCATCCTCGACGCCGGCGTCGGCTTCGTGCCCGAAGACCGAACCGAGGACGGCCTCGTCGGCGAGTTCACCATCGCCGAGAACCTCATGCTCGACCGCTCCGACGGGCCGCCGTTCGTGAAGGGCGGCAACCTGCAGCTGGCCGAGCTCGCCCGCTTCGCCGAGGAGAAGGTCGCCGAGTTCGACGTGCGCACGCCCTCGGCCGAGACCCGCGTCGGCCGCCTCTCCGGCGGCAACCAGCAGAAGGTCGTGCTCGCCCGCGAGCTCAGCCGCGAACTCCGCCTGCTCGTCGCCGCGCAGCCGACCCGTGGCGTCGACGTCGGCTCCATCGAGTTCATCCACAAGCGCATCGTCGCCACGCGCGACGAGGGGGTGCCCGTCGTCGTGGTCTCGACCGAGCTCGACGAGGTCGCCGCCCTCGCCGACCGCATCATGGTCATGTACCGGGGCCGCGTCGTCGGCATCGTGCCGGGCGACACCCCCCGTGACGTGCTCGGCCTCATGATGGCCGGCGAGACCCCCGAAGGAGCCGCCGCATGAGCGACCCCGAGACGCCGGCGAACCCGGCCGACCCCCTGCGCGTCGATGTCGAACCGGCCGCCGCCTCATCCACTCCGAGCACGGCCGGAGAAGATGCGCGGGATGCCGTGAACGGCCCCGCTCCGGCATCCGCACCCGGCATCGAGCCCGAGGAGCCCTCCCGCTGGTCGCGCGCGTTCCGCGAGATCGTCACGGGCAACGCGATCATCTCGGTGCTCGCGGTCCTCCTCGCGCTCGTCGTCGGCGCCGTGCTCATCGCCGCGACCGACGAACGCGTGCAGGCCGCCGCAGGCTACTTCTTCGCCCGCCCCGGCGACACGCTCCAGGCGATCTGGGATTCGGTCGCCGGCGCATACTCCGCGCTCTTCCAGGGCGCCGTGTACAACTTCCGCCGGCCCGATTTCGCCACCGGCATCCGCTCGCTCACCGAGACGCTCACCTTCGCCACTCCGCTGATCACCGCCGGGCTCGGCGTCGGCCTCGCCTTCCGCGCAGGCATGTTCAACATCGGCGGGCAGGGGCAGATGCTGATGGCCGCCTCGGCCGCCGGTTGGGTCGCCTTCGGCTTCGACCTCCCGCTCGGCGTGCACATGATCGTCGCCGTGCTCGCCGGCATGCTCGCCGCAGCGCTCTGGGCCGGGCTCGCCGGGCTCCTGAAGGCCCGCACCGGCGCGCACGAGGTCATCCTCACCATCATGTTGAACTACGTCGCGTTCTACCTCGTGACGTGGATGCTGCGCACCCCGGGCTTGCTGCAGGCGCCCGGCTCGAACAACCCGAAGACGCCGGCCATGAAAGAGACGGCCGTCTTCCCGGGCCTGAACGACCTGCCGGGCCTCGCCGACGGGCCGAAGTACAACCTGCACTTCGGCTTCATCCTCGCGCTGGCGGCCGTCGTGGTCGTGTGGTGGATCCTCAGCCGCTCGAGCCTCGGCTTCCGCTTCCGGGCGGTCGGCGAGAACCCGAACGCGGCCCGCGTCGCCGGCATCGACGTGCCTCGCGTCTACGTCTACGCCATGCTCATCGCCGGCGCCCTCGTCGGCATGGCCGGCGTCAGCCAGGTGCTCGGCACGGTCACGACCGGCTTCTCGGTCGGCATCGACGCCGGCATCGGCTTCGACGCGATCACCGTCGCGCTGCTCGGGCGCAGCTCGCCCTGGGGGATCCTGGCCGCCGGAATCCTGTTCGGGGCGTTCAAGGCCGGCGGCTTCTCGATGCAGGCCGCCGAGGGCGTGCCGATCGACATCGTGCTCGTCGTGCAGTCGCTCATCGTGCTCTTCATCGCCGCGCCACCCCTCGTGCGGGCGATCTTCCGGCTGCCGGCCCCCGGTTCCGGCCCGCGCCGCCCCAGGCCCATCGTCACCAAGGAGGTGGAGGCGAAATGAGCCGCGACACCCTGCAGGCCCAGGCCGACGCGCCCCTGTCCGAATCGCTCGCGACGACCGTCGTCGTCAGCCGCAAGGCGCCCATCGCATTCGCCGTCATCACGGCGCTCTCGGCGCTGCTCTACGTGCTCGCCCCGCACGACGCCCAGGTGACCTACCGGCTCTCCGGCGGCAACGACGTCATCCAGCTGCCCGAACTCGTCGTGCCCGGGCTGAGCGTCGCCTGGGGCGGCGTCGTGCTGCTGGCCGTCGCGACCGCGTGGGCGTTCGTGCTCGTCGGGCGGCGCCGGCCGGTGCCGCTGTGGCTCACGATCGTCTTCGCCGTCGTCGCGCTCGTGGCCTTCCTCACCTGGGCCGCCGCGGGCGCCTCGACCCCGGTCATCCCGGTGCCCGGGCTCCTCGCCGGATCCCTCAGCCTGTCCGTTCCGCTCATCTACGGGGCGCTTTGCGGTGTGATCTCCGAACGCGTCGGCGTCGTGAACATCGCGATCGAGGGGCAGCTGCTGGCCGGCGCCTTCGCCTCGGCCGTCGTCGCGAGCCTCGTCGGCCAGGCGCTGCTCGGCCAGACCCTCGGCATCATCGCCGCGGCTGCCGCCGGGGTGCTCGTCTCCTTCGTCCTCGCCGCGTTCTCCATCAAGTACTTCGTCGACCAGATCATCGTCGGCGTCGTGCTGAACGTGCTCGTCATCGGCCTCACGAGCTTCCTGTTCTCGCAGGTCCTCGCCCCGAACGCGCAACTGCTCAATCAGCCGCCGCGTCTCGAGCGGATCCCGATCCCGCTGCTGGCCGACATCCCGATCATCGGGCCGACCTTCTTCCGGCAGACGATCATCGTCTACCTCATGTACCTCGCCGTCGCCCTCGTCTACGTCGGGCTCTTCCACACCCGATGGGGCCTGCGCCTGCGCTCCGTCGGCGAGCATCCGCAGGCCGCCGACACCGTCGGCATCAATGTCACCGGCACCCGCTTCTGGAACGTCTCGCTCGCCGGAGCGATCGCCGGCATCGGCGGCGCCTTCTTCACGCTCGGTTCGGTCGGCTCCTTCAACAAGGAGATGACCGCAGGCATGGGCTTCATCGCCCTGGCCGCCGTCATCTTCGGCAAGTGGGATCCGATCCGCGCGACGCTCGCCGCGCTGCTGTTCGGCTTCGCCTCGAACCTGCAGAACACCCTCGGCGTCATCGGCTCGCCCGTGCCGAGCGAGTTCATGCTCATGCTGCCGTACGTCGTGACGATCTTCGCCGTCGCCGGCCTCGTCGGCCGCTCCCGGCCGCCGGCGGCGTCCGGCAAGCCGTACATCACGTCCTGATCGAAGGGGGAACCATGCCGGAGATCGACTGGCCCATGCTCCGCGAACGCGCCCGCGAGGCGATGGCGAAGGCCTACGCGCCCTACTCCGGCTTCCCGGTCGGGGCCGCCGCCCTCGTCGACGACGGCCGCGTCGTGTCGGGGTGCAACATCGAGAACGCCTCGTACGGGGTGACGCTCTGCGCCGAATGCTCGCTCGTGTCGGCGCTCGTGATGTCCGGCGGCGGGCGGCTCGTGGCATTCAGCTGCGTCGACGGGCACGGCGGGGTGCTCATGCCGTGCGGCCGCTGCCGGCAGCTGCTCTTCGAGCACTCGGCCGACGGCATGCTCCTCGAGACCGTCTCCGGCATCCGCACGATCGACGAGGTGCTGCCCGACGCCTTCGGGCCGCGCCAGCTCGCCGACTTCGGGGGCGAGGCATGAGCGTCGAACGGTACGACGTCGTCGACCTCATCCGTACCAAGCGCGACGGCGGGCAGCTCGGCTCGCCCGAGATCGCCTGGCTGGTGGATGCGTACACCCGCGGCTATGTCGGCGACGAGCAGATGGCGGCGCTGGCCATGGCGATCTTCCTGAACGGGATGGATCGGCGCGAGATCCACGATCTGACGCAGGCGATGATCGCTTCGGGGGAGCGGATGGACTTCTCCGCACTGCCCGTGCCGACGGTCGACAAGCACTCCACGGGCGGCGTCGGCGACAAGATCACACTGCCGCTCGTGCCGCTCGTCGCCTGCTTCGGCGTCGCCGTGCCCCAGTTGTCGGGCCGCGGCCTCGGGCACACCGGCGGCACGCTCGACAAGCTGGAGGCGATCCCCGGCTGGCGGGCCGAGCTCTCCAACCCCGAGATGCTCCGGGTGCTCGCCGAGGAGGGCGGCGTCGTTTGCGCCGCCGGCGCCGGCCTCGCGCCCGCCGACAAGAAGCTCTACGCCCTGCGTGACACGACCGGCACGGTCGAGTCGATCCCGCTCATCGCCTCCTCGATCATGTCGAAGAAGATCGCCGAGGGCACCGGGGCGCTCGTGCTCGACGTCAAGTTCGGCTCCGGTGCGTTCCTGCCCGAGATCGAGCGCGGGCGCGAGCTCGCCCGCACGATGGTCGCGCTCGGCCGGGACGCGGGCGTGGCCACGAGCGCCCTGCTCACGAACATGCACGTGCCGCTCGGCCGCGCCGTCGGCAACGCCGTGGAGGTCGCCGAATCGGTCGAGGTGCTCGCCGGCGGCGGGCCGAGCGACGTGCGGGCCCTGACGGTCGCGCTCGCGCGCGAGATGCTCGCCGCCGCCGGCCGTGACGGCGAAGACGTCGTCGCGGCCCTCGACGACGGCCGGGCGATGGATCGCTGGCGCCGCATCGTGCGCGCGCAGGGCGGCGACCCCGACGCGCCGCTGCCCGTCGCGCGCGAACACGAGGTGCTCACGGCCGAACGCGACGGAGTGCTCCTCGCCCAGCCGGCGCTGCCGTACGGCGTCGCCGCCTGGCGGCTCGGCGCGGGCCGTGCGCGCAAGGACGACACCGTGCAGGCGGCCGCCGGCCTCATCCTGCACGCCAAGCCGGGCGACGCGGTGCGTGCCGGGCAGCCGCTCGTGACCCTCGCCACCGACGACGCCGACCGCATCCCGCGCGCCGTGGAGGCGCTCGCCGGCGCCTGGCGGATCGGGAACGCCGGCGAGCCGATCGACGACGGCGGACCGCTCATCGCCGACCGCATCGCCTGACCGGTTCCGCACCGGCCCGCCCGGCGCGACACCGGGTGTTCGCCGGCGATTTCGACGCCGTGTCGAAGACCTTCGAAAACACCGAGACTTCCGCGGCATCCCCCGACTATCGTTGAGGCGTGAACACAGACACGGCCGGGTACCGGCTCGAGGGGGACGGCGCCGACATCCGCTCGCTGCCGAAGGTTTCGCTGCACGATCACCTCGACGGCGGACTCCGCCCGCAGACGGTGATCGAACTCGCCGACGAGATCGGCTTCGAGGTGCCGGCGGCCGATGCCGCCTCGCTCGCCGACTGGTTCGCCGAACGGTCCGACTCGGGCGAGCTCGTCGAATACCTGAAGACCTTCGACGTGACGACGGCGGTCATGCAGACCCGGGCCGGGCTCGAGCGCGTCGCCCGCGAATCGGTCCTCGATCTCGCCGCCGACGGCGTCGTCTACGGCGAACTGCGCTGGGCGCCCGAGCAGCACCAGGTGCGTGGGCTCGGGCTCGACGAGGTCGTGGAGGCCGTGCAGGCCGGCATCGACGCCGGCATCGACGAGGCCGCCTCGCAGGGCCGCGGGATCCGCATCGGCCAGCTCGTCACCGCCATGCGCCACGCCGACCGCGCGCTCGAGATCGCCGAGCTCGCCGTCCGCCACCGCGACCGCGGCGTCGTCGGCTTCGACATCGCCGGGGCCGAGGCCGGGTTCCTGCCGAGCCGGCACCGCACCGCCTTCGACTACCTCGCCTCGCAGTTCTTCCCCGTCACCGTGCACGCCGGCGAAGCCGACGGGCTCGAGTCGATCCGCTCGGCCCTCCTCGACGGGCGGGCGCTGCGCCTCGGGCACGGCGTGCGCATCGCCGAAGACGTCACCGTCGAGCGCGAGGACGACGAGAACACCTACGTCACGCTCGGCCTGCTCTCGCAGTGGGTGCGCGATCGCGGCATCGCCCTCGAGACGAGCCCGTCGTCGAACCTGCAGACCGGGGCGATCGCCGCATGGGGCGACGACCTCGTCGACCATCCCTTCGACCTGCTGTACCAGCTGGGGTTCAACGTCACCGTCAACACCGACAACCGCCTGCAGTCGGGCACCAGCCTGAGCCGTGAGCTCGCGCTCCTGGCCGACGCCTTCGGCTACGACCTCGACGACCTCGAGACCTTCCAGCTGAACGCCGCCGAGGCCGCCTTCCTGCCCGTCGAGGAGCGCGAGGAGCTCGCCGAGCTCATCGAGGACGGCTTCGACGCCGCATGACCCTTCCCCCGCTGCCCGATGCCGCGGTCGTCATCGACGCCCCGGCCGGCGACTGGCGCGCCGCCGTCCGCCAGGCTGCCTCGGCCCTGCAACGGGCCGGCGCCGTGTCGAGCGGATACGCGGACCGCATGATCGACGTCATCGAACAGTTCGGCGCCTACGTCGTCGTCGCCCCCGGCCTCGCCCTCGCGCACGCCCGCCCGGGCTCCGACGTCCGCCACGAGGGCATCTCGGTCGTGACGCTGGCCGAACCCGTCGCCTTCGGGCATCCGCACCACGACCCCGTCTCGGTCGTCGTCGGCGTCGCCGTCGAGAACGCCGAGGAGCATGTGGCCCTCGTCGCCGAGCTCGCGAACGTGCTCGACGACCCGGGGCTCGTCTCCCGGCTCGCGGATGCCGCAAGCGCCGACGCCGTCCGCGAGCTCCTCGGACTCGAAGCCGCGTGAGCGTCGGCGTGCACCGCGACCGCGTCGGCGGCTGAGCAGCAAGCGCGGCGGCACCGCTCAGCCCAGCAGCTCCCGCATCGCCGTCTCGAGATCCGCGGCGCGCGCCTCCGCGGCCGCGCGGCTCGCCGGGGCCGACCCGGCGTCCGTCGTCGTGTCGATGTAGACCTTCAGCTTCGGCTCGGTGCCGCTCGGCCGCACCATGATGCGCGAGGCGTCGTCGAGGTCGAACCGCAGCACGTCCGCCGGCGGCAGCTCGCCGCCGGCGAGCAGATCCGTCACCCGCGACACCTCGGCGCCGCGGATCGCGGCCGGCGGGTCGGCGCGCAGGGCCGCCATGAGTTCGCCGATCCGCTCGATGCGTTCGACCCGGAGCGAGAACTGGCGCGAGGCGAACGCGCCGAACCGTTCCACGAAGGCCTCCAGATGGTCGGCGAGGGTCACCCCGGCCGCCTCGAGCTCGGACGCGAGGGCGAGCACGGCGATCGCCGCCGAGATGCCGTCCTTGTCGCGCACGGTGCCGGGGTTCACGAGGTAGCCGAGGGCTTCCTCGTAGCCGAAGACGAGGTCCTCGGCCCGCGAGATCCACTTGAAGCCCGTGAGCGTCGCCCGGAACCCGAGCCCGTACGCGCGGGCGACCGTCTCGAGCCCGGGGGAGGAGACGATCGAGCAGGCGAGCGTGCCGCGCGCGCCCTCCGGTTCGGCCGCCGCGATGCGGGCGGCCCGCCACCCGAGCAGGAGGCCGACCTCGTTGCCGCTGAGCCGCCGGAATCCGGCCTCGGCGGAAGCATCGGGGATCCCGACGGCCAAACGGTCGGCATCCGGGTCGTGCGCGATCACGAGGTCCGCGCCGACCTCGCCGGCCCGTTCGAAGACGAGATCCATCGCCCCCGGCTCCTCCGGATTCGGGAACGACACGGTCGGGAACGCCGGGTCCGGCTCGAGTTGACGGGCCACGACCTTCGGCGGCATGAAACCGGCCGCGGCGACGACGGCGAAGAAGGTGTCGGCGCCGACCCCGTGCATCGCCGTGTAGGCCACGAGGGGCTGGGCCGGCGGCCACGCCGGGATGCGGGCGAGCGACGCGGCCGCCTCGCCCATCGCCCCGGCCGGCGGCTGCAGGGCCGGCACGGGCGCGGTGATCGCGTCGGCGACGCGGAGCGTCGGGACCGCGACGGATGCCGTCTGCGCGACGTACTCGCGCACGAGCGATTCGGGGGCCGTCTCGGCCGCGCCCCGGGGCAGTTCCGAGACGGGCGCGGATGCCGCCGCACGCTCGATGAGGTCGGCGATCTCGGCATCCTGCGGCGAGACGAGCTGTGAGCCGGCATCCGCACCCCCGAGGTACACCTTGTACCCGTTGTCGTGCGGCGGATTGTGCGAGGCGGTCACCATGATGCCCGCGTCGGTATCGAGATGCCGCACGGCGAAGGCGAGCACCGGCGTCGGCAGCATCCGCGGCATGAGGATCGCCCGAAGGCCGGCGCCGGCGATGATCTCGGCCGAGTCGCGGGCGAAGACCTCGGAGTTCTTGCGGCCGTCCCAGCCGATGACGACGCTCGGCGTCTCCCGCCCGGGCTCGCCGGCCGCGCGCTCGGCGAGGAAGGCGGCGATGCCGGCCGCGGCCTGCATGACGAGCACCCGGTTCATCCGGTTCGGCCCGGCGGCGATGCGGCCGCGCAGGCCGGCCGTGCCGAAGGCGAGCCGCCGGTCGAAGCGGTCGTGCAGCTCGGCGAGCGCCGGGCCGTCGCCGGTGCGGGCGGCGTCCACGATGCCGGCGAGCTCGGTGCGCGTCTCCGGGTCGGGGTCTTCCACGATCCACGCCTCGGCACGGGCGATGAGCCGTTCGTCGTCGCTGTCCACCTGGTCTCCTGTCCTGCCTCGCGTCGTCTGCCGGGTGCGGGCCGCATCACTGCGGCGGGTGCCGTCAGATCGCCGCGATGATGCGCGCGAGCATCGCCCCGATGACGGGCTCGGCCGCACGGCCCGCCTCCAGCACCTCCTCATGGCTGAGCGGGGTCGCCTGGATGCCGGCGGCGAGGTTCGTGATGAGCGAGAGGCCGAGCACCTCCATGCCCGCCTCGCGGGCCGCGATCGCCTCGAGCGCGGTCGACATGCCGACGATGTCGCCGCCGATCGTGCGGGCCATGCGGACCTCGGCGGGGGTCTCGTAGTGCGGGCCGCGGAACTGCACGTACACGCCCTCCTCGAGCCCGGGATCCACCTCGCGGGCGACGGCACGGAGCCTCGCCGAGTACAGATCGGTCAGGTCGACGAACGTCGCCCCTTCGAGCGGCGAGTCGGCGGTGAGGTTGATGTGGTCGGAGATGAGGACCGGCGTGCCCGCCGCCCAGTGCTCGCGGATGCCGCCGGCGCCGTTCGTGAGGATCATCGTCGTCGCGCCGGCCGCGGCGGCCGTGCGCACCGAATGCGCGACGCGTCGCACGCCGTAGCCCTCGTAGTAGTGCGTGCGTGCGCCGATGACGAGTGCGCGGCGGCCGTCCGGCAGCAGCACCGAGCGGAGGGTGCCGGCGTGCCCGACGACGGCGGATGCCGTGAAGCCCGGCACCTCGGTCGCGGCGATCTCGTGCGTCGTCTCGCCGAGGAACTCGGCCGTGCGGCCCCAGCCGCTGCCGAGGGTGAGGGCCACGTCGTGGTGTTCGGCGCCGGTCAGCTCGGCGATGCGCGCCGCTGCGCGACGGGCGATCTCGAACGGGTCCGCGGCCGGGTCGTCGAGGGGGTTCGCGTCATGCATCCCATCACTGTACTGACTCGGCGCGGGCGCCACCGGGGCATCCGCTGCGACCTTCCGCGCGTCGCGCCCGGGCATCCGCTTGCTGGCCTGTCGTGCTCGCCCGCCCGGCGTCCGGAGACGCGTCGCGAATGCGACAGAATGGAAGCCATGGCTTACGAGTTCGAGCGCACGCAGCGGATCGCCGTCCTCGGAGGAGGTCCCGGCGGCTACGAGGCGGCACTCGCCGGCGCGCAGCTCGGTGCCGAGGTGACCCTCGTCGAGCGGGCCGGCGTCGGCGGTGCGGCGGTGCTCACCGACGTCGTGCCCTCGAAGTCGCTCATCGCGACGGCCGAGGCCTCCAACGCCGTCAAGGAGGCCGCCGACCTCGGCGTGCAGTTCTACGCGAAGGGCTCGGGCGACAAGCCCGTCCGCCCCGACGTCGCCATCAATCTCGCGGCCGTCAACAAGCGCCTGCTCGGCCTGGCCGCGCAGCAGTCCGAGGACATGCGCGGCAACCTCATCGAAGCCGGCGTGCGGCTCGTGCAGGGCGAGGGGCGCCTCGACGGGCCGAACGCGATCATCGCGTCCACCGCCCGCGGCGGCACCGACTTCGACCGCATCGAAGCCGACACCATCGTCGTCTCGGTGGGGTCGACGCCGCGCGTGCTGCCCACCGCCGTGCCGGACGGGGAGCGGATCCTCACCTGGACGCAGCTCTACGCCCTCCGCGAAGTGCCGCCGCACCTCATCGTCGTCGGCTCCGGCGTCACCGGTGCCGAGTTCGCCAGCGCCTATCGCGCCCTCGGCGCGCAGGTCACCCTCATCTCCAGTCGCAACCAGGTGCTGCCGGGCGAAGACGCCGACGCGGCCGCGGTGCTCGAGAAGGTCTTCAAGCGCAACGGGCTGAAGGTGCTCTCGAAATCGCGCGCCGACTCGGTCGTGCGCGACGGCGACGAGGTCGTCGCGACCCTCACCGACGGTCGCGAGGTGCGCGGCAGCCACTGCCTGATGGCGGTCGGTTCCGTGCCGAACACCGACGGGATCGGGCTCGAGGAGGCCGGCATCCAGCTCGCCGAGTCGGGGCACATCCGCGTCAACCGCGTCGCACGCACCTCCATGCCGAACATCTACGGAGCCGGCGACTGCACGACCTTCATGCCGCTGGCCTCGGTCGCCTCGATGCAGGGCCGCACGGCGGTGCTGCACGCGATGGGCGACGTCGTGAACCCGCCGTCGCCGCGCAACGTCACCTCGAACATCTTCACCCAGCCCGAGATCGCGACGATCGGCGTCACGCAGCGCGAGCTCGAGGAGGGGGTCATCGAGGGGCAGATCTACAAGCTGCCGCTCTCGTCGAACCCGCGGGCGAAGATGATGGGCATCCGCGACGGCTTCGTGAAGCTGTTCGCGCGCACCGGCTCCGGCACGGTCATCGGCGGAGTCATCGTCGCCCCGAAGGCCTCCGAGCTCATCTTCCCGGTCGCGCTGGCCGTCGAGAACCGCCTGACGGTGGACGAGTTCGCCGAGGCGTTCCCGGTGTACCCGTCGCTGACGGGTTCGCTGACGGATGCCGCTCGCGCGATGCACATCGTGCACTGACCCGCGTGCACTGACGCGACCGGCCCGGCGGCCGGACCGGCCCGGCGCGGAGCCGTCGCGCGGCGCCTCAGGCGTCGGCGATCGAGAGCAGCAGGTGGCCGCTGGAGACCGTGGTGCCCGTGGCCGCGTTGACGGCGCCGATGACGCCGTCCTTGTGGGCGACGATGGGCTGCTCCATCTTCATGGCCTCGAGCACGAGCACGAGGTCGCCCTTGACGACGCGGTCGCCCTCGGCGACGGCGACCTTGACGACGGTGGCCTGCATGGGCGCCTTCACGGCATCCCCCGTCGACGTCTCGACGCTGCCGCCGCCGACCCGACGGCGTGGGGGCTGCCCGGCGGTCGCCTCGGCAGCGCCGCCCGTCATGAGGCGTTTCGGCAGGCTGACGCGCACGCGCCGACCATCGACCTCGATGACGACCTGCTCGCGGGACTCCGGGCCGCGCGGCTCGGTCTCCTCGCCGCTCCAGGGTTCGAGGCGGTTGTCGTACTCGGTCTCGATCCAGCGCGTGTAGACGCCGAAGGGCTCGCCGCCCTCGGGGGCGAACGCCGGATTGCGGACGATGTCGCGGTGGAAGGGCAGCACCGTCGGCAGGCCGATGACCTCGAACTCGTCGAGGGCGCGGCGGGCGCGGGCGATGGCCTCTTCGCGGGTGGCGCCGGTGACGACGAGCTTGGCGAGCAGCGAGTCGAAGGCGCCCGAGATCTCGTCGCCCGTGGTGACGCCCGAGTCGATGCGGACGCCGGGGCCGCCCGGGAAGCGGATCGCGTGGATCGGCCCGGGTGCGGGCAGGAAGCCGCGCCCCGGGTCCTCGCCGTTGATACGGAACTCGATCGAGTGCCCGGCCGGGGCGGGGTCGTCGTAGTCGAGGAGCCCGCCCTCGGCGATGCGGAACTGCTCGCGGACGAGGTCGAGCCCGGTGACCTCTTCGGAGACGGGGTGCTCGACCTGCAGGCGGGTGTTGACCTCGAGGAAGGAGACCGTGCCGTCCTGCCCGATGAGGAACTCGCAGGTGCCGGCGCCGAGGTAGCCGACCTCGCGCAGGATCGCCTTCGAGGAGGTCACGAGCGCCTCGTGCTGGGCGGGCGTCAGGAAGGGCGCCGGCGCCTCTTCGACGAGCTTCTGGTGGCGCCGCTGCAGCGAGCAGTCGCGCGTCGAGACGACGACGACGTTGCCTGCGGCATCCGCCAGGCACTGGGTCTCGACGTGCCGGGGCTTGTCGAGGTACTTCTCGACGAAGCATTCGCCGCGGCCGAAGGCGGCCAGGGCCTCGCGGGTGGCCGACTCGAAGAGCTCGGGCACCTCCTCGCGGGTGCGGGCGACCTTCAGGCCGCGGCCGCCGCCGCCGAACGCGGCCTTGATCGCTACGGGCAGGCCGTGGGCGTCGACGAATTCGAGCACCTCGGCGGCATCCGCCACGGGGTTCAGCGTGCCTGGCGCGAGCGGCGCGCCGACCTGCTCGGCGACGTGCCGGGCCGAGACCTTGTCGCCGAGGCGGTCGATGGCGTCGGGGGACGGGCCGATCCAGATCAGGCCGGCCTCGATGACGGCGCGGGCGAAGCCGGAGTTCTCGGCGAGGAAGCCGTAGCCGGGGTGCACCGCGTTCGCACCGGCACGGCGGGCGACCGAGAGGAGCTTGTCGATGACGAGATAGGTGTCGGCGCTCGTGGTGCCGTCGAGGGCGTACGCCTCGTCGGCGAGGACGACGTGCCGGGCGTCGCGATCCTGGTCGGCGTAGACGGCGACGGAGGGGATCCCGGCGTCGCGAGCGGCACGGATGATGCGGACGGCGATCTCACCACGATTGGCGATGAGCACCTTTTCGATACGCGGCATAATGCTCAAGCCTATTGACGGGGTGCGGATCGTCTTTGGGCGGCTTCCACAAAAAGCTCGCGAAAGCCTTGCGGGCGCCGACAAGGGGTGCGGGATGCCCGGGCGCGTCGCTCAGGCGCGCGAGGGCCGGTTCCAGAGCTCGGTCCACTCCCCGCCGAGCTCGCGCACCAGCTCGCGCAGCGTCGACAGCGACAGCCCCACCACGGTCGACGGGTCGCCCTCGACCCGCGTGATGAAGGGGCCGCCGAGGCTGTCGACGGTGAACGCTCCGGCGACCTCGAGCGGCTCGCCTGTGGCGATGTACGCGTCGATCTCCGCCTCGGTGACGTCGGCGAACGTGACGTCGGCGTAGGCCGCCCGGCCGACGGCGGCGCGCGGGGCGCCGCCGCGGTGATCGATCAGCCAGTGGCCGCTCCACAGCCGGCCGGTGCGGCCGCGCTGCGCGAGCCAGCGCTCACGGGCGCGCTCCGGCGTGTGCGGCTTGCCGTGCGTGATGCCGTCGATGAGGAATGCCGAGTCGCCGCCGAGGACGAATCCGTCGACGGCCTCCTCGTCGGCCCGGCCGTCGTGCAGCCCCGCCGCGAGCCCGGCGGCGACCGCCTCGGCCTTCGCACGCGCGAGCAGCTGGACGGTCTGCTCGGTCGTGAGCGGGCCGTGCTCGGCTTCGGCGGCCGCGACGGCGGCCGGTTCGTCGACGCCGGGGGCGATGCAGACCGGTTCGATGCCGGCGGCGCGCAGCAGCGCGAGACGGGCGGGGGAAGTCGACGCGAGAGAGAGGCGCATGCCCCGATTCTGCCAGCGACGCGTGGGATGCTGGATGGATGGCCTCTTCCGATGAACCGCTGCTCGATCTCGAGGTCACGGGTATCGCCCACGGCGGCGTCGCCGTCGCCCGGCACGAGGGCCGCGTCGTGTTCGTCGCCGATGCGATCCCGGGCGAACGGGTCCGCGCCCGCGTGCGCGACGACCGGCACGACCGCTTCTGGCGCGCCGACACCGTCGACGTCCTCGACGCATCCCCCGACCGGCGCCGCCACCCCTGGCCCGAGGCGGGGCTCGAACGCGACCCGGCCGTGCGCGCCGGCGGCGCCGAGTTCGGCCACATCCGCCCCGCCCGCCAGCGCGCCCTCAAGGCTCAGGTGCTCGCCGAGGCCATGCAGCGCTTCGCCGGCCTCGAGCTCGACGTGCCCGTCGGGGCGGTGTCGGCCTCGGCGGCGGATGCCGGGGCCCCCGCCGACCCCGACGAACCCGCCGAGGGCTGGCGCACCCGCGTCCGCCTGCACGTCGACGCCGAGGGGCGCGTCGGGCCCTACGCCGCCCGCTCGCACGACGTGGTGCCGGTCGCCTCCGTGCCGCTCGCCGTGCTCGAACTGCAGGAGATCGCCGCGCTCGACCGTCGCTTCGAGGGGGCCGCCGAGATCGACCTCATCGCGCCGTCCGCCGGAGAGGCGGAGCTCGTGGTGCGGCCCGCCGGCGAGCGCCGCGGCGGGGCCGCGAGGCGGGGGCGACGCGCGGCATCCACTCGCGATGCGGCACGCCCGCACATCGTCGAACGCGTCGGCGACCGCCTCTTCCGCCTCGACCGCGACGGCTTCTGGCAGGTGCACCGCGGTGCCGCGACGACCCTCTCCCGCGCCGTGCGCGAACACCTCGATCCGGCCCGCTTCGACCCCGACGCCGACAACCTCGACCTCTACGGCGGGGTGGGCCTGCTCGCAGCAGCCGTCGGCGACCGCTTCGGCGGCGACGCGCGCATCACGACCGTCGAAGCCGACCGGCGAGCGAGCGAGCATGCCGCCGGCAACCTCGCCGACCGGCCGAGCGCCCAAGCCGTCGCCGCCCGCGTCGACCGGTACCTCGACCGCCTCGACCGGGGCGGGCGCACCCTGGCCGGTGCATCGGTCGTACTCGACCCGCCGCGCTCAGGCGCCGGCCGCGCCGTCGTCGACCGTCTCGCCGCGCTCGGGCCGGCCCAGATCGTCTACGTCGCCTGCGACCCCGTCGCCCTCGCCCGCGACGTCGGGCTGTTCCGCGAGCACGGCTACGGACTCGAGGCCGTCGACGCCTACGATCTCTTCCCCGACACGCACCATCTTGAAGCCGTGGCCCGCCTGACCGCTATCGTGGGCTGAGGCGGGCCCGCGTCCGCCGCAGCGAACGACACGCGAGAGGCAGGCACCGGTGACGCGGAAGGCCGCAGAGCAGGGCACGATCGCGATCGTGGACGATCACGAGGCCGTGCGGCTGGGCCTCCGCGCCGCATGCGAAGACGCCGGGCACACCGTCGTCGCCTCGACGGCGACCGTGACCGAACTGCTGAAGACCCTCCGCGGCCGGCCCGCACAGCTCGTCGTGCTCGACCTCTCGCTCGGCGACGGCTCCAGCGTCACCGAGAACGTCCGATCCATCCTCGCCACCGGCAGTGCCGTGCTCGTCCACTCCATCGCCGACCGCGTCGCCGCCGTCCGCGAGGCGCTCGCCGCCGGCGCCGCCGGCGTCATCCCGAAATCCTCGCCCATGTCGACCGTGCTCGCCGCCATCGAGACCGTCGCCCGCGGCGACGTGCTGAACAACCTCGAATGGGCCAGCGCGATCGAAGCCGACCACGACTTCGCCAAGGCCGCCCTCGGCCGCCGTGAACGCGATGTGCTGCACCTGTACGCCTCCGGGCTGCCGCTGAAACTCGTCGCGGTGCAGCTCGGCATCGCGCATTCGACGGCGCGCGAGTATCTCGACCGCATCCGGCAGAAGTACGTCGAAGTCGGCCGGCCCGCCCCCACGAAGGTGGATCTGCTGCGTCGGGCCGTCGAAGACGGCATCCTGCCGAGCATCGACCCAGACGATGCCCGCGGCTGACTGGCGGATGGCGCGCTTCGCGCCGCACCGAACCGCCGTCTCGAGCGCACAGGTCGAGACCGTCGTCGCCCGTGCCGTCGGCATCTTCGGCCTCGTCTTCGCCGCCCAGACGGTGCCGGTGGCCCTCGAGCAGTCCGAGGCGCTCGCCGTGGGCGCCGGCACGACGCTCATGGCGCTGCTCTACGGCGGGGTGGTCGCGCTCGCCGTGGCGAGCATCGGCAAGGTCGCCGTCACCGGCACCGCAGCCGCCTTCGCCGTGCTCTACGCGGCCGCCCTCGCCGCCTGGCCCCTGCTCGTGGACGATCCGGCCGCGCTCGGCGGCCCGCCGTGGCTGTATTACCTCGCGAACGTCGCGACGTCGGCGGCGGCGATCGCGTTCCCGCTGGCGGCATCCGTCGCCTACACCGTGCTCGTGCCCGCCTGGTACGGAGTGCTGCGCGCGACCGCCCCCGGCGGCCAGGCCGACACCCTGCTTGCGACGCTCGATGCCCTGTACGCGATGATCCTCGGCTTCGTGGTGCTCATCATCATCACGATGCTGCGGCAGGCCTCCCGTGCCGTCGACGGCGCACAGGATGCCGCGCTGCGCCGCTACGACGTCGCCGCCCGCCAGCACGCGAACGAGATCGAACGGGTGCGGATCGACGCCCTCGTGCACGATAGCGTCCTGACGACGCTGCTGTCGGCGGCGGCCGCCGAGACCCCGGAGGAGCAGCGGCTGGCCGCGCGCATGGCTCGGGATGCCGTGCGGCGTCTCGACGAGGCGGGGGCGAGCGGACCGCGCACGGTGGAGAGCGTGGGCCTGACGGTGCTGGTGCGGCGCATCCGGGCGGCCCTGACGACCTTCGCCGCGCCGTTCACGGTGCGGGTGGTGAACGCGGCCGGCGTCGAGCTCACCGTCGAGGCGATCGAGGCGGTGTACTCGGCGACGGTGCAGGCGATGGTCAACAGCCTGCAGCATGCCGACGAGGCCGGGCGGACGACGCGGCGGGAGCTTCGCGTGCGCGGGGTCGGCACGGGCGGCGTCGTCGTCGAGGTCGCCGACAACGGCCGCGGCTTCGCCCTGCAGGACGTGCCGAACGAGCGGCTCGGCCTGCGGGTCTCGATCGAGGAGCGGATGGCCGGCGCCGGCGGCACCGCCGTCGTGACGAGCTGGCCGGGGGAGGGCACGACGGTGACGATCGCCTGGCCCGCCGGGGTGGACGGGGCGACGACGTGATCACCGTCCCGCGCTGGCTGCTGCTCGTGCTCGGAGGCATGTTCTCGGGCTACCACGTCGTGCTCGGCATCTATTCGCTGGACGTGCCGGAGACGCCGTGGCCGACGATCGCCGCGCTCTCGCTGTACGTCGTCGCGACCGTGTTGAGCCTCTGGCCCGTGCGGCGGGTGCGGATGCCGGACTGGCTCGCCTCCTACGACCTCGCGGTCGCGATCGCCCTGCCGATGCTCGTGACGAGCCAGCTCGACCCGGGCGCCCACAACGGCTACGCGACGTGGCATGTCGCGGCCGTCGGCACGCTGATGACGATCGTCGCGGCGAGGCGGCGGCTCGTGGTCGCCTGGCTCGGGGTGGGGTTCTTGGCGGCGGAGACGTGGATCTGGGCCGGGCCGGAGGCGCTCGGCCGCCTCGGGGTGTTCGGCAGCATCGTGTGGGTGGGGATCGCGCACATGCTCGCGAGCGCCCTGGCGCGGGCGGCGCGGGAGGCGCGCAAGTTCGCGCAGGCCGAACGCGAGGCGGCGGCATGGCAGGCGGCGCAGGATGCGCATCTGTTCGAGGGCCGCTTCCGGCTGGCGCAGACGAATCGCATCGCGGCGCCGATGCTGCGGCGGATCATGGACCGCGGCGGCGACCTGACGCCCGCGCAGCGCCGGGAGTGCCGGATGCTGGAGGCGGCGATCCGCGATGAGATCCGGGGGCGGATGCTGCTGACCGACACCGTGCGGCACGAGGTGCAGCGGGCGCGCGAGCGCGGGGCGACGGTGACGCTGCTGGACGAGGGCGGCATCGACGGGCTCGACGAGGTCGAACGGGACCGCGTGCTCTCGCGGCTGGCCGAGGCGATCGCCGCTTCGAAGGCGGACCGGATCGTCGCCCGGACGGCGACGGAGGACTCGGGCGCGGCGGTCACGGTCGTCGGCCTCCGCCAGCCGGTCGGGGCCGAGGCCTCGGCGCTCGGCGACGACGACGCGGACGACGAGGTCGAGTTCTGGCTGGAGATCCCGCGCTGAGGAACAGGCGCGAATCCCGGGCGCGAGGCCCGGGATCCGGTTCCGGGCAAGGAATTGGGGGGCCGGTCCCCGACCGACCCCCCGAAGTCCGAGTCACGGCGACAACCCGAATATCGCCCTGACTCGCCCCCAACGGTCGCCTGGATTGCCCGAACGGCGACCTATCGGCGGTACCTAGAAGCGGTACCTGCACTAAGTATTCTGCGCGAGTCGCAAGGCCGTGCACAGTCGGCATTTATGAGGACACGCCGAATCGACGCTTGCGCGTTCGGAAGATCGTGTCGGGAGAGGGTTCCGGAGCGTCGTCGCTCAACCCCCGCGGCACAATACTCCATTCACGCTGGTGCGTCCAGTCCGGGTTCGGGCACACCGATCAGCTCGCGGATCCGCTTGCGGTCCGCTCGGCGGCCGGTTCGCCAGACCACCGGCGAGCGGCCTTGGCACCCACCGGGGCAGCGGATCAGACCGTGACGTTGACCTTCCCGCCCTCTATCTCAAGCGCAACGTCGACGAGACCGTCGAGGTGCGCCCGCTCGTGACTGGTCATGACAAGCGTCCCTCCGCGTCCGCGGAACTCTTCGAGCTGGTTGCGGAGCAAGCTCACACTCTCGCGGTCGAGGGCGTTGAACGGTTCGTCGAGGAGAACGACATCGGGTTCTTCGAGGAAGACCTGGCACAGTGAGAGTTTCTGCTTCATGCCGAGTGAGTATCGCGAGACGCGCGTGCGCAAGAGGGGGTCGAGGCCGAAGGTGCGCATGGTGGCGTGGATGCGAGCGACCCCGACCATCTTGCGGATGCCGGCGAGCTCGCGCAGGTTCTGCACGCCGCTCAGGTGACCGACGTATGCAGGGCCGTCGATCGCGACGCCGAACCGATCCGGGTAGGTGCGGTCGGCATCGAGATACTTCGCAGCAACCCGCACGCTCCCGCTTGTCGGCCGCGTGATGCCGCACATGAGGCGGAGAAGCGCAGACTTGCCGGACCCGTTCGGTCCGTGCAGGGCATACGATGCGCCTTCTTCGATGACCAGGTTCACTCCGGTGAGGAGTGACATCCCTCGAAAGCCGAGGTGGACATCGCGCAACTCGATCACAGAACTCATGAGGTGAGGGCCCTTCTTCTCTGCGTGCGGGTGGATCGACGTGGTTTCGACGCCCGGGACATGCCGAGCGCGACGGTGGCCGCGGTTGCGACCACAAGCACCGCCATCCGCATTCCGTCGTCATCACCGGTGAGGTCGATGTTGAACTGGTGCAGTGGGAGCCAGGGCGGGCTCACGCCGATCGGAGGAACCGCGACGATCAGGGCCGCCGCGCCGAACGCAACCCATGCCGGTGCCCAAAAGTGCACCACGATGAGCGTGAGGCTATAGAAGGCGAGCTGCCACCATCCGATGAAGAAGTAGGCCGCGATCGGTGATGTGATCAGGGGATCTATCAGCACGGCCGGCCCGAACCGCGCTACCAGACTGCAGGTGATGACGACGACAACCGTCGCGGCGAGGGCCCCGGCGGCAACCATCTCCTCCGCAACGATGCGGCGGACGAATCGGGCGTGGCTCCCGGCACGGAGGCGAACCTGCTCGTCCCAGCCCTGATGACTGCGACCCGCGTGCCGCTCGAAGCGGAGCAGCGCGAAGCCGACCGAGGCGACGATCTCGAACCCGGCCGGAGTGAGGAGTCCCTCCACGCGAAAGCCCGATGGCACGAACGCAATTGCGTCTCTTGCCGTTCCGGTTGCCGTGAGGATGCCAAGGCAGGCGAGCGTCGCCACGATGGTGAGGAACCACGGTGGCGGAACGACGCGCTGGAACATCATGTGATCGCCTTCACCCGGTCACGTATGTCGATCGTCAGGCTAAGGAAGAGAACCGCCAGGAGAATGGAAGAGAGGATTGCCGCCGTGCTCGCGATCGTCAGAGCATCCGCCTGGGGCGGTGACTGCCCGAACAAGTGAGCGATCGCGGTGCCGAGAAGATCTGTGCCATCGCCGAGTGTCGCAAGCATCACCGTGATGAATGTCGCGATACCGACCGTGATGCTCAGCCACGCTCTGTGGCTGAGACTGAGGACGCAGAGGAGCGCGCATCGGGTCACGAGTGCCCCGCCGAGCCACCCGATCGCATGCTGCATGCAAGCTTCGAACGCACCTGTAGAGGCCAGCGTCACCCCGCCTGTATGGAGCAGGATGAGCACGGCGGCCATCGCGATAAGTCCGATGCCCAATCCGGCACCCAGCCGGGCAATACCCCGGAGAACGCCTAAGCGCAGGAGGCGCTGGACATGCGATCCATAACGCAGGAGCGCCGGTGGGGTGTCGGCGGCGCCCAGATCAATGAGGCTGGTCCAGAGCACGTACGGCACCCAGACAAAGGCAAGCACATTCGGGGCTCGAAGCACCCCCGCGATCTCGTCGAGAAGCAATATGGGTCCAGCCGAAGACGGCGGCACGAGGAGGGCCGCCTGCGCGGCGAACCCGCCGAGGGCGACGGAGAGCACGGCCATGGCGAGAACCCCGCGCGGCCAGACGAGGGCCGCCCCGAGCTTGGCTGTCATTGTAGGAGCCGAATGTGGCGCACTCGAATAAGTGGAATGACAATGGCCGCGGTACTGACCGCAACGAGCGCTGCGATCACCATGCCCGTTACCACCGGAGGTTCGGGCGAGAGCCCGAACGGAATGAGGAGATACAAGAGCCCGAAGCGAGGTTCGCCGACGAGAGAGAAAGCGACTGTCTCGATGTGAAAGAGGAGGAAAGGAAGAAAGAGGGCGAGTCTGGGCAACCCGAGGAGGAGACCGAGTCCAATAGCTGAGGCGCAGTATGCCGCGGCTTGGACGCCGGTAGTGGCGGCCCAAGTGACGCCAAATGTCCAGTATCCATACTGGGCGAGATCGCCGAAGAGTGCTCGCCCGCCGATATCGGCGGTCACAGCCGCGGCATCAGAGAGTCCGTAGGAAACTGGATCGAAGCGTACTCCAGAGGCCGTTGGCAGGATGGTGACACACCAGGCAAAGGCGGCAAAGACGCTCAGACTGAAGGTGAAGAAGACGATTCCTGCTGAGCGGGCGACCGCGCCGACGAGTTCTCGGCGCATCGAGCTTCGGGTCCAAATGAGGGATGCTGAACGGTTCACGAGTCGGGCAACGAACGGCCCGGCGCCGGCGAGCGCCGCGAGGAGCGGGATCACGAGCGCTACCGGAGACCGCGATGTCGCGATATCGAAGAGATCGAGCGGGCCACGGAGGATGTATTCCGGTGCCTCCACCGTCGCCCACCCGATCATGAGCATCGCGCAGAGTGCGGCCGCAATCGATGAGACTAGCCACGTCTCAGCGGCCGTACCGTGCACATGCTTCATCCTCGACCGCGTTTCAGTTGGACCGGAACTGGCCCTGAGCCTGGACGAGAACGGCCGCGAGGGTGTGATTGCGAACGTTGAGACCGACGTTGCCCTTGAAAGGCTTGTTCAGGCTGACCGTCTGGCCTTCGTTGATGTTTGAAGCGATGGCGCCCTTGGCATCGCTGTACTCAAGGGCCGTGCGTGCGTCGAGGGTGTAGGTCGATCCGATCGCAGACACTTTCACCTGTGCGGGCGTGCTCGTTCCGGTCGATTGGGTTGCGAATCCGATCTGCCAGAGTTGCAGCCGGGGGAGGTTGACGTCGAACCCGATGTAGTTCGACGCCGCGTTGGCCGCCGAACCGACACCGAGCATGGCGGCTGCTGCGATCGCTGCGGCCGACAGCTTGAAGACGATCGACTTCTTCATGTTGCTCATGGTGCCCTTCAGGAAAGCCGGGATCGAAGAACGCGTGCTTTGTGCGTGCTTGTGGGCGGCGCGGCTCGCATGCGCGCAGGAAGATCCCCGGTCAGGTTGTGGTCAGCTATTAAGCTGATCAGCAGCTGATCAGCAGCTGCAAGTGCAGCGTATGGCAGATCCCGACCTTCATCAAGCATCTGATGAGGTCCGAACAAAAGATGCGGCGGAACCTCGATATCGTGGGCAGGCACAGCAGAATCGTCGATGATCGGGGGACCAAGGACGATCCGCCCGAAGGATGTGCGACTCGACGTGGAGAGCGTGAATACACGCCGCGGCCGGCATCCACGCGCCGCCGTCAGCTGGCGCAGAGCTACCAGGCGGATGCCCGCCAGGCACCCGGTCCCGGGTGCAGCGGGCTCCGCAGCATCCGCCGCGAAAGCTCCCACCCGCTCGGGGGTGGCGGGGCGACGCGGGCGATCTCCGCCTGCTCGTCGAGGGCGGCGAGGGTCACCGCGGTGACCGCTGCGGCCTCGGCAGGGGTGAGGCCGTCGGTTTCGATGCGGATGTCGCCGGGCCCGGCCTGCGGGCGGGGCGGCGGGGTGATCTGCGCCATGCTGCTCCTCGGCCTACAGGGGGATGTTGCCGTGCTTCTTCTGCGGCATGCTCGCACGCTTCGTGCGGAGCGAGCGCAGCGCCTTCACGACCGAGACGCGGGTCGCGGCCGGTTCGATGACGCCGTCCAGCTCGCCGCGTTCGGCGGCCAGGAACGGCGAGGCGACGTTGTAGGTGTACTCGCTGGCGAGCTTGGCCCGCACGGCGGCGACGTCTTCGCCGGCCTCCTCGGCGCGTTTGATCTCGCCGCGGTAGAGGATGTTGACGGCGCCCTGCCCGCCCATGACGGCGATCTCGGCGGTCGGCCAGGCGAGGTTGAGGTCGGCGCCGAGCTGCTTGGAGCCCATGACGATGTAGGCGCCGCCGTAGGCCTTGCGGGTGATGACGGTGACGAGGGGCACGGTCGCCTCGGCGTACGCGTAGAGCAGCTTCGCGCCGCGACGGATGACGCCCGTCCATTCCTGGTCGGTGCCGGGCAGGTAGCCGGGCACGTCGACGAGGGTGAGGATCGGGATCGAGAACGCGTCGCAGAAACGCACGAAGCGGCTCGCCTTCTCGCCGGCGTCGATGTTCAGGGTGCCGGCCATCGCATTCGGCTGGTTGGCGATGATGCCGACCGAACGGCCCTCGACGCGGCCGAAGCCGATGACGATGTTCGGGGCGAACAAGGGTTGCACCTCGAGGAAGTCGCCGTGGTCGACGATGCCCTCGATGACCTGCTTCATGTCGTAGGGCTGGTTCGGCGAGTCGGGGATGACCGTGTTCAGCCGCCGGTCGGCGTCGGTGATCTCCAGCTCGACCTCGCTGTCGTAGACGGGGGCGTCGGAGAGGTTGTTGTCGGGCAGGAAACCGAGCAAGGTTCGCACGTAGTCCAGGGCGTCGGCCTCGTCGCTGGCGAGGTAGTGGGCGACGCCGGAGACCTTGTTGTGGGTGAGGGCGCCGCCGAGCTCCTCGAAGCCGACCTCTTCGCCCGTGACGGTCTTGATGACGTCGGGTCCGGTGACGAACATGTGGCTCGACTTGTCGACCATGACGACGAAGTCGGTGAGGGCGGGGGAGTAGACGGCGCCGCCGGCAGCCGGGCCCATCACGATCGAGATCTGCGGGATGACGCCGGATGCGGCGGTGTTGCGGCGGAAGATCTCGCCGTACTTGCCGAGTGCGACCACGCCCTCCTGGATGCGGGCGCCGCCCGAGTCGAGGATGCCGATGAGGGGCACCCCGATCTTCAGCGCGAGCTCCTGCATCTTGATGATCTTCTCGCCGGCGACCTCGCCGAGCGAGCCGCCGAAGATCGTGAAGTCCTGGCTGAAGACGGCGACCTGCCGGCCGTGCACGGTGCCGGTGCCGGTGACGACGGCATCGCCGTAGGGGCGCTTGGCCTCCATGCCGAAGGCGTGCGTGCGGTGGCGGACGAACTCGTCGTACTCGACGAAGGAGCCCGGGTCGAGGAGAGTGTCGATGCGCTCGCGCGCGGTCATCTTGCCCTTGGCGTGCTGCTTGGCGATCGCGGCCTCGCCGCTGGCGGTGACGGCCTCGTGGTACCTCGCCTTGAGGTCGGCGAGCTTGCCCGCCGTCGTCTGCAGCTCGGGGGCGGCGGCTGAATCGTTCGGGGTCGCTTCGGTCACGCGGTTCACTCTACCCGCGGGGTTCCGGCGGGTTTTGTTGAGGGAATCCGACAAAAGCGGACGCGGGCGTGGTGCCTTTCCGCACCGGCATCCACTCGGGGAAGACCCGCGACGCGACGCACGGTTCGCCCCGGCTGCCCGCGAATGCGAGACTTGGCGGCGGACGGAAGGGGGGACGCATGCAGGAACCGTACGGGGGATTCGAACGGAGCCGCCGCGAGGCGAGCCGCTTCGAGTGGCGCGACGAGGCGACATCGACCAACACGGAGCTGTCGGCCCTGGCCTCGGGTGCGGATGCCGGTGCCTGGCCCGACGGGGCGGTGCTCGTCACCGACCGGCAGACGGCCGGCCGCGGGCGGCTCGGGCGCCGCTGGCTCGCCCCGACGGGCAAGACCCTCGCGATCTCGGTGCTGCTCCGCCCGCCGGCGAGCCTGCCCCTGGACGCCTACGGCTGGCTTCCGCTGCTCGCCGGGGCGGCGATGACGGATGCCGTGCGCGGCGCCGTGGATGCCGCGCTCGCCCGGACCGGCGCGGCCGACGACGCCGACGCGGCCGCCGGCCTCGCACCGGGCGCCGTGGAGACCTGGCTCAAGTGGCCGAACGACGTGCTCGTCTCGGGGTACAAGGTCTGCGGCATCCTCTCCGAACTGCTGCCCGACGCCCGCTCGGTCGTCGTGGGCGCCGGGCTGAACCTGACCCTCGACGAGCACGACCTCCCGACCCTCACCTCGACGTCGCTGCTCCTGGCGACCGGCGTCGCACCCGATGCCGATGCGGTGCTCGCCGACTACCTGCGGGGCTTCCGGGCGCTCGTCGCGCGGCTGGCCGAGGCCGGCGGCGACGCGATCGGCTCGGGCCTCGCCGCCGACGTCGTCGAACGCTGCGGCACCATCGGCGGCGGGGTACGCGTCGAACTGCCGGACGGCACGACCCTCGAAGGGATGGCGGAGGGCCTCGACGAGAGCGGGCGCATCCTGGTCCGCACCCGTGAGAACGACGCGCTCCAGGCTGTCGCCGCCGGCGACGTGACCCACCTGCGGTATGAATAGCGTATGAGACGAGTCGATCGTCGCCGAGCCGCCGAAGCGCAGCCGGAGCGGGTCGTCGCCCGGCTCCGCCGGCACGGCCGGGTGCTCGCGCTTCCGGTCGTCTTCGCCCTGGCGATCGCCGGAGCCGCCGGGTATCTCGCCGGCACGCTCGAACCCGGCTGGCAGAGCGCGCTCATGTGGTCGGCGGCCGCGGTCGGCGTCGTCTTCCTCGTCGTCCTGCCGTTCATGTCGTGGCTCACGCGCCGGTGGACGATCACGACGCGACGGGTGATCCTCCGGCACGGCGTCTTCGTACGGGTCCGCAAGGAGCTGCTGCACTCGAGCGGGCACCGCGTGGAGGTGCGGCGCGGCCCGCTGCAGGCCGTGTTCGGCTCGGGCGACGTGCGCATCGACACCGATCGCGACATGACCGTCGTGCTGAAGGACGTGCCCGGCCCCGCCGTCGTGCAGGCGGCCCTCCTCGAACTCATGGACGCCCAGCATCCGGCGCCCGCCGAACGCCGCCGCGACGAGCCGGCGCACGCCGACGACACGATCGCCTGGGGCCGTCGCTGAGCGATCCGCAGCGGATGCCGAGGCGCCTCGGACCGTACGCGCATCCGCAGCCCCGAAAGTGCGCGTAACGTAGTCGGGGCGTTTTCCGCGAGGAACCGATCGTGGAAACGCCGCTGTCGAGAGGGAACCACGCACTTGGGCGACGAATGCATCCACGGATTCGACGACGGACTCTGCGCCGTCTGCAACCCCCCGAAGCCCCCTGAGCCGGCCCCGGCGGCATCCGCACCGGCCCGCATCCCGGGCACCTCGGCGGCCCGCACCGCTGCCGCGGCCTCCCGCGCCGCCGCGCCGGCCGCATCCCGTTCGCGTCGCAAGGCCGCCCCGTCCCTCCGCCCCGAGGACGACAAGCCCTTCGACGCACGCGCCCAGCGCATCTTCCACCTCACCCATCTCGACAACCTCGCCCGCATCCTCGGCTCGGGGGCGATCCTCTCCGATGCCGCCGGCGCATCCCCGGCCGTCGACATCGCCGCCCCGGCCGCCCGCGAGTTCCGCCGCGCGACCGAACTCGGCGACACCGGTGCGAAGCTCGCCGAGTTCGTGCCGTTCGCCCTGTCGACCGACGCGCACTACTGGGAGGCGATCCGCACGGGCGAGCCCGACCCGCGGCTCGCGCCCGGGGCCGTGAAGCGACGCGCATCCGAATACGTCATGCTCGTCTCCTCGATCGGCCAGGCGCTCGGGGCCGGCGGCGAGGAGTCCGACGCCGTCGTCCTCGCCGACCGCGACCCGTCGATCCCCGGCGCCCGCACCTCGGAGGAGTGGCACGAGCTCGAATGGACCCTGCGCCGGCTCGCCCGCGAGGGCGAAGAGTCGCGTCAGGGGGCCGCGGAGGTGCTCGTGCGCGGCTCGCTGCCGCTCGAACGCGTCGCCCTCATCGCGGTCTCGGACGAGAAGGTGCGCGACCGGGTGCGGCAGGCGCTTTCGGCGATCGGCGTGAAGACCCGCGTCACGGTCTACCCGCCGTGGTTCCAGGCCGGCGGCGGTCGCTGAGTCAGCGCCCGGGCTCCTCGAAGAGGGCCTCCTCGGCCTCGGCGACCTTCTCGAGCGCGGTGCGGCCGTCCGCACGGTGGTGCCCGTACACCCAGTAGCGGTACAGCACGAAGCGGAACAGGGTGCCCAGGCCCAGGCCGATGACGTTCGAGGCGATGTTGTCGGCCAGGATGCTCGTGAAGCCGAGGACGTGGTGGCTCACCCAGAGGCATCCGACGGCGATGGCCATGCCGCCGAGCGAGACGACGAGGTACTCGGCGAACTCGCGCACGTAGTTGCGTCGACGGTGCGCCCGGAACGTCCAATACCGGTTGCCGATCCAGTTGACGACGATCGCGACGCTCGTCGAGATGACCTTCGCACCGATCGCGCTCTGCGCCCAATGCCCCTCGCCGAACACGCCGACGCGCAGCATGTTGAACAGGGTCACATCGACCACGAGGCCGATGAGGCCGACGACGCCGAACTTCACCGCGTAGGCGATCACCCCGTGCCAGGCGCGCTGCATCAGTCGACGGATTCCGGGCACGCGCTCATCCTATGCGCGCGGCCGCGGCCGGGCCGCGTCCGTAGACTGTGAGGGTCGCCGCCGCCCGGGCGCGACTGAGAGCGAGGTCGGCAGTGCGTGTCGGTGTGATCGGCGGCGGGCAACTGGCCCGGATGATGATTCCCGCGGCCGTGGAGCTGGGGGTCGAACTGCGCGTCTTCGCCGAGGCCGAGGGCATGTCGGCGGCCCTGGCCGCGACGCACGTCGGCGACTATGCGGATGCCGGGCAGCTGCTCGAGTTCGCCCGCGGTGTGGATGTCGTGACCTTCGACCACGAGCATGTGCCGCAGGACGTGCTCCGCACGGTGGTGGATGCCGGGATCGCCGTGCATCCGGGGCCCGACGCCCTCCGCTACGCACAGGACAAGCTGCGGATGCGCGAGCGCCTCTCGGAGCTCGGCCTGCCGGTTCCCGACTGGGCGGCGGTGCGCACGCCCGGCGAGCTCGACGACTTCATCGCCGCCCACGGCGGGGCGGCGGTCGTGAAGACCCCGCGCGGCGGATACGACGGCAAGGGCGTGCGGGTCGTGCGCGGCGCCGCCGAAGTCGCCGAGTGGTTCGCCACCGTCGCCGAGGGCGGCGGAGACGGCGCGTTGCTCGCCGAGGAACTCGTCGACTTCCGGCGGGAGCTCGCCCAGCAGGTCGCCCGCCGCCCGTCCGGCGAGATCGCGGTCTGGCCCGTCGTCGAGACCGTGCAGCGCGGAGGCGTCTGCAGCGAGGTCATCGCGCCCGCCCCGCACTCGGCGGGCCGCCTGGCGGATGTCGCGGCGCAGATCGCCGTGCAGATCGCCGAGGGCCTCGGCGTCACCGGCATGCTCGCCGTCGAGCTCTTCGAGACGACCGACGACCGCCTGCTCGTCAACGAGCTCGCGATGCGCCCGCACAACAGCGGGCACTGGTCGATGGACGGCGCCACGACCGGCCAGTTCGAACAGCATCTGCGGGCCGTGCTCGATCTGCCGCTCGGCGGCACCGGGTCTCTGGAGCCCTGGGCGGTCATGGTCAACGTGCTCGGCGGGCCCGCCGAGGGCACGCTCGAAGACCGGTACGCGGAGGCGTTCGCCGAGCATCCCACGGTCAAGATGCACAACTACGGCAAGACGCCGCGCCCCGGCCGCAAGGTCGGGCACGTCACGGCCCTCGGCGCCGAGCTCGACGACGTCGTCTACGAGGCGCGAGCGGCCGCCGCGGTCTTCCAGGACTGACCCGGGCCGCCCGCCGGCGCCCAGCGAGCCTTGCGAGATCTCCCAGCGCCCGCCCCTAGTATCGGACGGGTGACCGAGCACTCCCCCCGCCCCGTCGTCGGCGTCGTCATGGGCTCCGACTCCGACTGGCCCGTCATGGGCGACGCTTCCGCCGTGCTCGACGAGTTCGGCATCGCGCACGAGGTCGAGGTCGTCTCGGCCCACCGCACGCCCGAGCGGATGATCGCCTACGGCAAGGAGGCCGCCGAACGGGGCCTGCGCGTCATCATCGCCGGCGCCGGCGGTGCCGCGCACCTGCCGGGCATGCTCGCCTCGGTCACGAGCCTGCCGGTCATCGGCGTGCCGGTGCCGCTGGCCCGCCTCGACGGCCTCGATTCGCTGCTGTCGATCGTGCAGATGCCGGCCGGCATCCCCGTCGCGACCGTCTCGATCGGCGGGGCGCGCAACGCCGGCCTCCTCGCCGCCCGCATCCTCGGCTCCGGCGACGCCGAACTGACCGCCCGCCTCGACGATCACGCCGCCGGCCTCGCCGCGCTCGTCGCCGAGAAGAACGAACGGCTCCGCGCCGCCCGATGACGCTCGCCGCAAGCCCGATCCGGCACCCGGATCTCAGTTCACGCCCGATCATGACGAAGCGGGCGTGGTGGCTCGTCGTGCTCAACGTCCTCATCCCCGGCTCGGTGCAGGCCCTCGCCGGCAACCGGCGCCTCGGCCGGTTCGGCCTGGGCTGCACGCTGCTGCTGTGGGCGCTCGTCGTCACCGCGGTCGTGCTCTGGTTCTTCGCCCGCACCTTCCTGCTGACCGTCGTCGCGAACCCGATCGCACTCTGGGTGTTCGCCCTGCTCGCCATCGGCTACGCGGTGCTCTGGCTCGTGCTCACCTTCGACACGTTGCGGCTCGTGCGTTTCGTGCGCACCTCGCCGGGGCAGCGGCCGTGGATCGGCGCACTCGCGACGGTCGTGATGATCGCGCTGTCGGGCAGCGCCTTCTACGGCGCCTACATCGCGACGACCGCGAGCGGGTTCCTCTCCTCGGTGTTCCGCGCCGGGCCGAGCGAACCGCCCGTCGACGGCCGCTACAACATCCTGCTGCTCGGCGGTGACTCGGGCGCCGACCGCGACGGCATGCGGCCCGACAGCATGACCGTCGTCTCGATCGACGCCGACACCGGCCAGGCGATCCTCATCGGCCTGCCGCGCGAACTCGAGGACATCCCGTTCCCCGACGGCTCGCCGCTGCAGGAGGTCTACCCCGAGGGATACGGCTCGATCGACGGCTGCGAGGTCGACGTCTGCCTGCTGAACTCGATCTACACCGAGGTCGACCTGAAGAGCCCCGAGATGTATCCGGATGCGCTCGACAACGGCAGCGAGCCGGGCATCGAGGGTATGCGGGATGCCGCGTCGGGCGTCACCGGCCTCACGATCCAGTACTACGCGCTCATCGACATGCAGGGCTTCGAGCAGCTCATCGACGCCCTCGGAGGCGTCGACATCGACGTCGACACGCGCCTGCCGATCGGCGGCGACGAGAACAACGAGGGCGTCGATGGGTGGATCGAGGCCGGCCCGCAGCACCTCGACGGCTACCACGCCCTCTGGTTCGGCCGTGCACGCTACGGCGTCGCCGGCGGAGACTACATGCGCATGCAGCGCCAGCGCATCCTGCAGGAGGCCGTGCTCACCCAGTTCAACCCGGCGAACGTCCTCACCAAGTTCGAGGCCGTCGCCAAGGCCGGCGAAGACACGGTGAAGACCGACATCCCGCAGTCGATGCTCGGCTACTTCGTCGACCTCGCAGGCAAGACCCGCGAGCTGCCGATCGGCCACGTCGAACTGACCCCCGAGAACGGCGTCGACCAGGAGTACCCCGACTGGGAGCTCGTGCACTCGATGGTCGCCGAGGCGGTCGCCCCGCCGCCCGAGGACGACGACGCGGAGTAGGGCGGCCCTCAGCGGTCGAGGATCGCGGCCGCCTGCTCGGCGATGTACGGTGCGAGCGTCTTCGCGAACGTCCCCGTCAGGTGCGACCAGCCGCCGGCGACCACGGCATTGCCGATCACCGGGGGGCACTCCGTCTCGGTGCAGTAGAAGTCGGTCAGGTCGATCACGTGGGCGTTCGCCGAGCGAGCGGCAGCATCGCGCTGGCCGTCGTCGATGCGGAGCCCGACCGAGCGTGGGACGACTGGGCATTCGGAGATCGCGTCGAGCCCCCACTGCTCGACACACGCGCTGGTGTCGTTCGGATACCGGGGGTTGTCGATGATCGCGATGATCGGGGCAGCCGGATCAGGGCGTCCAGACCATGCTTCGACCATGCCCTCGACGACGACCTCGTGCCGGTCCTCGCCCTCGGGCACCGTCACGGCGGAGTACCGGGAGTGCGTGACGATGTACGCATCGACCTCGGTGCTCTGCGCGATGTGCTCCTCCAGCGCCGATTTCCACGACGCGCAAGCGGCGGCGCCGGCCGGCGACTGGACGGGCTGCTCGGCCGCCGTCCAGTAGCAGAACGCATGCCCGGCGATGTCGATGCGCCAGTTCATCTGCTCCGCGATGCGTTCGTAGGCACCGACGAAGGTGTTGTTGTGGGAGTCGCCGACGGCGAGCACATGCCGCTCGTATCCCGATTCCGGGCCGACGGTGCAGACGTTGAACTCGTGCGAGGTTTCGCCGGCCCAGCACTCGGGACGGTTGTCGCTCTCGGTGGAGATCGCGTTCGGGGCGGGGAACAGTTTGCCGGCGAGCGACGGATTGTCGCAGGGCCGGGTAGCGGGATCCATGGCCGCCGCGCCGAGGCACTCGGGGTTCGATGCGGCCAGTGCGTCGACGGCCGCCTGTTGTCGGGCCGTCTGGTGCTGGACGCCGGCGACGCCGCCGGCGGTCACGGCGGCGATCACCGCGATCGCCGTGATCGGGGCGATGAGCGCTCGCCGCACGCTGATGCTTCCGCGCCGGTCGAGGATCGGTTCGACGACGAAGCGCTGCGTGGCCCACGCGACGGCGACGGAGAGCGCGAAGACGGCCGCACCGCCGAGGAGGCCGACCCGCTCGTAGCCGCGGATCGCCAGATACCCGATCAGGATGGGCCAGTGCCAGAGGTAGAGCGGATAGGAGATCCGCGCGACGAATCGCATCGGCCGCAGGGCGAGGAAGCGGTCGGCGCCGAGTCTCGTCGGCGAACCGCTCGCGACGATGACGAGCGCGGCCCCGGCGACGGGAAGCAGGGCGAGCGGTCCGGGGAAGGACGTCGCTCCGTCGACGACGAAGCCGGAGGCGACGATGAGCGCGAGGCCCGCCCATCCGAGCACCGAACGCATGAGGGCGGACGCGTGGGGCAGGCGCCCCATGGCGAGCGCCAGCAGAGCGCCGGCGCCGAGCTCCCAGAACCGGGCGAAGGAATCGAAGTAGGCGATGTCGGGCGCGTACGCGTTCAGCGTCCAGGCATAGGCGAAGGACGCGGCGGTCGCGATGCCCGTGAGGATCGCCACGGCGGTGAGGGGATCCCTCCTGACGCGCCGGGCCAGGAGGACGAGCCCCGTGATGAGCAGCGGCCAGACGAGGAAGAACTGGCCCTGGATCGACAGCGACCAGAAATGCTGAAGCGGGCTCGTCATCGGCCCCGCCGCCCCGTAGGCAAGCTGGGAAGAGATGAGCTCCCAGTTCTCGAAGTAGAGCGCGGAGGCGATGATCTCCCGGCCGCTCTGCTCCCAACCCGACTTCGGAAGCACGGTGACGACCATGATCGCGGTCGCGATGAGGACGACGAGGGCGGCCGGGGTGAGCCTGAGGAGAGTGCGCCCGTAGCGCTGTGCGAGCGCGGCCGGCGCACCCGAGACGGCCCGGCGTGCGAGCGAGAGCGTCAGCAGGAAGCCGGAGACGAAGAGGAAGACGTCCACACCGCCCGAGACCCGCCCGTTTCCGAACAGATGGAAGAGGGCGACGAGGGTGAGGGCGAGTCCGCGAAGGCCTTCGATCTCGCCGATCGGGCGTCGGTTCTGAACAGGATGGGTCGCGTTTGGGGGAACGGGCATGGAGCGGGTTTCAGATCGGGGACGGCCGGCGATGGCGCCGAGGACCTCGGTCAGTCTAAATGCGATCGGCAGCGAAAACGTCCCGCGTTCGGGCGTCAGAGGTCGGCGTGCAGCTGCCAGACCTGCTCGGCGGCGTTGATCCAGCCGAACGCGCGGGAGCGGTCGGCGCCGCCGATCGAGAGCCGTTCGGCGAGGCGCTGGTCGCCGAGCACGGCCGAGAGGGCCTGTGCGATGCGGTCGGCGTAGTCGTCGCCGGCGTCGCCGACGGGCACCGAGAGGCCGGCGCCGCCGGCCGTTTCGCGGTAGTCGGGGGTGTCGGAGTGGATGACGGGGGTGCCGCACGCGAACGCCTCGATGATGGTCGCCGGGTCGCCTTCGTCGTGCGCGGGGGCGATGAACGCCGAAGCGCGGGAGAGGATGACGGCGAGGTCTGCGGCATCCACCTCGGCCATGGAGCGCACCATGCCGCGACGCATGCCGGCCTCTTCGGCCAGGGTCTGCAGGTGCTGTTCGCCCCAGGTTTCGGGGCCGAGGACGAGCAGCGGCACGGCCGGCGCACCCGGTCGGCCGAGGGCCGCGAGCACGTCGACGACGCCGCGGTGGGGTTCGAGGGTGCCGGCGGCGACGACGAAGTCGCGGGGCAGGGCGAGGCGTGCGGCGCGGGCGGCGGCATCGGGGCCGAGGGCGAGCCCGGGGCGGGCGGCGGTCGCGATGACGCGGATGCGGTCGCCGAAGTCGCCGGTTTCGGCGAGCCGCTCGGCGAGGGCGTGGGTGGGCACGACGACGGCGTCGGCGTACTTGCGGGCGCGGCGCAGCACGTTCTTGCGGAGGGCGAGTTCTGCGCTCGAGAGCGACTCGGGGTGCGTGAACGCGATCGTGTCGTGGGCGGTGACGACGAGCTGGGTGCCGGCGGTCGGGTCATGTCGCCTGAGCGGCGCGAGCAGGCCCGGGGCGTGGATCATGCCCGGCCCGGGGGAGGTGGTCAGCCCGAGCTGCCAGGCGGCGGCGAGTTCCCGCCGCGGGAGTGTCGTCTTGTACAGCGAGGCGAGCCCGGGCAAGGCCTGTTCGAGCATCCGGTAGTCGGCGGCGGGGGAGGCCGAGACGATGCCCTCGACCTCGCAGCCGGCGGGGCGTGTCGCGATGAGCCCGGCGGCGAGCCCCAGCGTGTAGCGGCCGAGCGGCCCGGGCACGGGTGCGGCCAGTTGATCGACGATCACGCGAAGGATGGTGGTCATGCGGCTCCTCTCGGCGCCAGGGCGCCCGTTCAAATCTAACGGCCCGCGGCGACACATCCGCCCCCCGGTCGAGGGCCATCGCGGGTCCCGCACCCTTCCCCCAGGCGGGCACGGCAAGATAGAGGGGTCGCCACGGCCCGGTTTCGGCCCGGTCGCCTCGAACCCCAGGAGCCCATGAACACCCCGAACACGCGCGCCATCGCCGTCGTCGTCGCCTACAACCGCCGCGAACTGCTCGCCGAGGTCCTCGACGCGCTCGACGCGCAGACGGTGCGCCCGCACGTGATCGTCGTCGACAACGCCTCCAGCGACGGCAGCGGCGATCTCGCACGCGACCGCGCGGGTGTCGAGCTCATCGAGCTCGCCCGCAACACGGGCGGTGCGGGAGGATTCGCTGCGGGCCTGGCGATCGCCCTTGACCGGCACGAGCCGGAGTGGGTGTGGCTCATGGACGACGACACGGTGCCGACGCCGACGGCGCTGGAAGAACTGCTGCGGGCCGCCGACGCCGGCGACGTGGCGGCCGCCGGATCCCGGGTGGTCTGGACCGACGGCAGCGAGCATCCGATGAACACGCCGCGCGAGAACCCCTTCGCGAGCCGCGAGGAGCGCCTGCGCGCCGCGCGCCTCGGCGGGATCGCCGTGCGCAGCACCTCCTTCGTCTCGATGCTCGTGCGGGCGGAGGCGGCCCGCGAGGCCGGCCTGCCGATCGCCGACTACTTCATCTGGAACGACGACTTCGAGTATTCGACCCGCGTCATCCGCGGCCGCTTCGGCTTGCACGTGCCGGCGTCCGTCGTCGTGCACAAGACCAAGGCGCTCGCCTCGACCGACGCCGACCCGGGCGGCCGCTTCTATTACGAGGTGCGCAACAAGCTGTGGATGTTCCGCCGCTCGGCCTCCCTCGGTCCGCTCGAGAAGCTCGTCTACGGCGCCTCGTCGATCCGCCGATGGATCCGCACCTTCGCCCGTTCGGCGGACCGGGCGGTGCTCCGCGACGGGTTGCGGCGGGGCTGGCACGACGGCACCCGGTTCCGGCCGCGGCCGAACGCGGATGCGCTCGCCGGGCTCGGCGAGGCGAGCGACGCGGTCGCGCGGGTCGAGGCCGCAGCCGCTCGGCAGGCCGCCGCCGGCCGCAGCGCCGCCGCGAATCCCGGGGCGGCGACATGACCGAGCCGTTCTCCCTCCTGCTGCCCGTGTACCGCGGCGACGACCCGCGGCACTTCTCGAAGGCGTTCGCCTCGAGCGTCCTCGAGCAGTCGCGCCGGCCCGATCAGGTCGTCCTCGTGCAGGACGGCCCCGTCGGCGACGAACTCGCCGCGGCGATCCGGGCATCCGCCGAGGCCTCGCCCGTGGCCGTCGTCCACCACGTCATCTCCGAGAACGTCGGCCTCGCCCAGGCCCTGACCGTCGGCCTTTCGCTCAGCGACCACGACATCGTCGCGCGGATGGATGCCGACGACATCTCCCTGCCCGAGCGGTTCGCCCTGCAGCTGCCGCGCATCGAGTCGGGGCTGGATCTCGTGGGCACGGGCATGTTCGAGTTCCTCGACGACGTCGGTTCGATCGTCGGGCGCCGGGTGCCGCGCACCGGCCAGGCCGAGATCGAACGATACTCGCGCTTCCACGACCCGTTCAGCCACCCGACCGTCGTCTACCGCCGTTCCGCCGTCGAACGGGCCGGCGGCTACCGGCCGCTCGGGCTCATGGAGGATTACTGGCTGTTCGCGCGGATGATCCACACCGGGGCACGCGTCGACAATCTGCCGGAGCCGCTCGTCATGTACCGGGTCGGCGCCGGCGCCTATGCACGCCGCGGCGGCCGCGAGCAGTGGCGCAGCGAACTCGCCCTGCAGCGGGAGCTGCGCCGGCTCGGCTTCACCTCGCCCGCCCAGTACGCCCGCAACGTCGGCGTGCGCGGCGTGTACCGCTTCGTGCCGGAACCCATCCGCAAGGTCGCCTACCGGCGTTTCATCGCCGGCGGCGCACCCGATCGCGGCGCACCGGAGCGCGGCGCGGCCGGCTGAGACGGCCGGCGGGCATCCGCCCCGCCGGCTATGCCGTGCGGGCGATGCCCGATGCGGCCAGCGCCTCGCGCCAATGGCGCATGGGTGCCAGCCCGGCATCCGCCCACCGCGCATGCCCGAGCACGCTGTATGCGGGGCGGGGGGCCGGTCGCACGAAGGCGGTGCTGTCGGTCGGGCGGATCCGCTCCGGGTCCAGCCCGGCCTCCTCGAGCACGGCGCGGGCGAAGCCGAACCAGCTCGTCTCGCCCGAGGCGGTGCCGTGGTAGATGCCGGCGGGGGCGTCGGAGCCGAGGAGCTCGGCGATGCGGACGGCCAGATCGCCCGTCCACGTCGGCTGGCCGCGCTGGTCGTCCACGACGTCCCACGCGTCCTTCGACGCGGCGAGCTTCAGCATCGTCGCGGCGAAGTTCGGGCCGTGCTGCCCGTACAGCCATGCCGTGCGCACGACGTACGTGCCGGCCGGATGCGCGGCGAGGGCGAGCTTTTCGCCTGCGGCCTTCGTGCGTCCGTACGCCGAGATCGGATGCCGCGGGTGGTCTTCGGCGTACGGGCTCGTCGCCGTGCCGTCGAAGACGTAGTCGGTGGAGATCGTGACGAGTTTCGCGCCCGTCGCCGCGGCCGCGGCAGCCAGGTTCGCCGGGCCGGTCGCGTTCACCGCGTAAGCGGCGTCCTCGTCGATCTCGGCGGCGTCGACGGCGGTGTAGGCGGCCGCGTTCACGATCGCGTCGAAGCCATCGAAACTGCCGAAGCCGCGGGCGGCGCGGGCCACGGCATCCGCATCGGTGATGTCGAGCTGCCCGCGGCCGAGCGCGGTGACCTCGTGGCCGGCGAGGGCGGCGACGAGGTCGCGGCCGAGCATGCCGTTCGCGCCGGTGATGAGCACGCGCATGGTCACTGCCCCTGCGCCCGGTAACGGGCCTCGGTCGCATCTTTCTGCGGCGCCCACCAGTCCTCGTGGTCGCGGTACCAGGCGATCGTGTCGGCGAGCCCGGCGGCGAAGTCGGCGTAGCGCGGCGTCCAGCCGAGTTCGGTGCGCAGCTTCGTGGAGTCGATCGCGTACCGCAGGTCGTGGCCCGGGCGGTCGGCGACGAGGTCGTAGGCGTCGGTGGGCTGCCCGAGGCCGGTGAGGATCGCCTCGACGACGTCGCGGTTGTTCTGCTCGCCGTCGGCGCCGATGAGGTAGGTCTCGCCGATGCGCCCGTGCTCGAGGATCGTGAGCACCGCCGAGGAGTGGTCGTCGGCGTGGATCCAGTCGCGCACGTTCTCGCCGCGGCCGTAGAGCTTCGGCCGCTGCCCGCGCAGCACGTTCGTGATCTGGCGCGGGATGAACTTCTCGACGTGCTGGTACGGGCCGTAGTTGTTCGAGCAGTTCGAGATCGTCGCCTGCACGCCGAAGGAGCGCACCCAGGCGCGCACGAGCAGGTCGCTGCCGGCCTTCGTCGACGAGTAGGGGCTCGAGGGGTTGTAGGGCGTCTGCTCCGTGAAGCGGGCCGGGTCGTCCAGCTCGAGATCGCCGTAGACCTCGTCGGTCGAGATGTGGTGGAAGCGGATGCCGTGGCGCCGGGCCGCCTCGAGCAGCGTGTACGTGCCGACGATGTTCGTGTCGAGGAAGGGGCGCGGCTCGTCGAGGGAATTGTCGTTGTGGCTCTCGGCGGCGTAGTGGACGACGGCGTCGTGCTCGGCGAAGAGCGAATCGACCAGCTCCGCGTCGGCGATGTCGCCCTTGACGAAGGTGAAGCGTTCGGCCGGCAGCCCCTCGAGCGAGGCGAGGTTGCCCGCATAGGTGAGCTTGTCGAGCACCGTGACGCGGTGCTCGGTCTCGTCGATGAGGTAGTGGACGAAGTTCGACCCGATGAAACCGGCTCCGCCGGTGACGAGGATGTTCAAAGCAGCAGGCTCCCAGCGCGTGGATGGACTCCCCGACATCGTAGGGGAAGCGCCTTGCTAGCCTGTTCAGGTGCATATCCGAGAGCTCACGGTTCCTGACGCGTACGAGATCACGACGAAGCAGTTCGCGGACGACCGCGGCGTCTTCCTCGAGTGGTATCGCTTCGACGAGCTGGAGGCGGTGACCGGCCGCAGCATCGACCTCCGGCAGGCCAACACCTCGGTGTCGCGCCGCGGCGTCGTCCGCGGCATCCACTTCGCGGACGTGCCGCCGAGCCAGGCGAAGTACGTGACCGCCATGCGCGGCGCCGTGCTCGACTTCGTCGTCGACATCCGCGTCGGCTCGCCGACCTTCGGACAGTGGGACTCGGTGCTGCTCGAAGAGCAGGAACGCCGCGCGATCTTCATCTCCGAAGGCCTCGGGCATTGCTTCGTCGCCCTCACCGACGACGCCACCGTCAGCTACCTCGTCACCGACGTGTACCGGCCCGGCGCCGAGCACGGCGTGAACCCGCTCGACCCCGAGATCGGCCTCGTCCTCCCCGAAGCGGCAGGCGAACCGGTGCTCTCCGACAAGGACCGCGACGCGCCCGGCCTCGCCGAGGCCGCCGAGCTCGGGCTCCTGCCCGACTGGGAGGCGGCACGCGCCTACTACGAGACGCTGCGGGGCGACGCCTGATGCGCGGCATCATCCTGGCCGGCGGATCCGGCACGCGCCTCTGGCCCATCACCAAGGGCACCTCGAAGCAGCTCATGCCCGTCTACGACAAGCCGATGGTCTACTACCCGCTGTCGACGCTCATGATGGCCGGCATCCGCGACATCCTCATCATCACCACCCCCGAGTACCGCAGCCAGTTCGAGGCGCTCTTCGGCGACGGGTCCGAACTCGGCCTCCGTCTCGAATACGCCGAACAGCCCTCTCCCGACGGCCTCGCGCAGGCCTTCATCATCGGCGAGGAGTTCATCGGCGACGACTCGGTCGCCCTCGTGCTCGGCGACAACATCTTCCACGGCACCGGCCTCGGCACCGCCCTGAAGGGCCACACCGACATCGACGGCGCCCTCATCTTCGCCTACCAGGTCTCCGACCCGACCGCCTACGGCGTCGTCGAGTTCGACGAGCACGGGCGGGCCCTCTCGATCGAGGAGAAGCCGGCCCGGCCGAAGTCGAACCACGCCGTGCCCGGCCTCTACTTCTACGACAACACCGTCGTCGGGATCGCGAAGACCATCGAGCCGAGCGCCCGCGGCGAGCTCGAGATCTCCAGCGTCAACGAGCGATACCTGCGGGACGGCCGCCTGCAGGTGCAGGCCCTGGATCGCGGCACCGCATGGCTGGACACCGGCACCTTCGAGTCGATGATGCAGGCCTCCGAGTACGTGCGCGTCATCGAGGCGCGCCAGGGCTACAAGATCGGCTGCATCGAAGAGATCGCCTGGCGCAACGGCTGGATCGACGACGCGCAGCTCGCGGCCCTGGCCGCACCGCTCGTCAAGAGCGGCTACGGGCGCTACCTCGAGCGCTTGCTGGAGATGAGGAACGCATGACCGTGCTCGTGACCGGGGGAGCCGGATACATCGGAGCGCACGTCGTGCGGCTGCTGCAGGAGGCCGGTCGGCCCGTCGTCGTCGTGGATGATCTCTCCACGGGCGACGAAGGCCGCCTGGGCGGCGCCCCGCTCGTGCGGATGGATCTCTCCGCCGCCGACGCGCCGGCCCGGCTCGGCTCGGTGTTCGACGAACACGAGGTGGACGCCGTCATCCACTTCGCCGCGAAGAAAGAGGTCGGCGTCTCGGTCGAACGACCGACCTGGTACTACCGGCAGAACGTCGGCGGCCTCACGAATCTGCTCGACGCCGTCGAGGCGGCCGGCGTCCGCGACGTCGTCTTCTCATCCTCGGCGGCCGTCTACGGCATGCCCGATATCTCCCGCGTCGACGAGGATGCCGAGACGCTGCCCATCAACCCGTACGGCGAGACGAAGCTCGTCGGCGAGTGGATGCTGCGCGACGCGAGCCGTGCCGGGCGACTCCGCGTGGCCGCGCTCCGCTACTTCAATGTCGCCGGCGCCGGATGGGACGATCTCGGAGACCCCGTCGCCCTGAATCTCGTGACGATCGTCCTCGACCGGCTGCACCGGGGCCTGCGTCCGCTCGTCTACGGCGACGATTATCCGACGGTCGACGGCACCGGTGTGCGCGATTACGTGCACGTCCTGGATCTCGCGCGGGCGCATCTGGCGGTGCTCGACCGCCTGGGCGAGGTCGACGAACCCTTCGAGGCGTTCAACGTCGGCACGGGGCACGGGGCCAGCGTGCTTCAGGTCGTTCGCGAGGTCGAGCGGGCTGCGGGCGTCTCGATCGAGCCGGAGCTCGTCGCTCGCCGTCCGGGCGATCCGGCCGAGCTCGTCGCCGACGCCTCCAAGATCCAGCGTGTCGCCGGCTGGCGGGCCGAGTACGGACTCGAGCAGATCATCGACTCGGCCGTGCGGGCAGACCGGTTCCGCCGGAGCCGCTGAACGCCGCGGGGTGGATGCCGTCACGGCATCCACCCCGCGAATCGTTCAGGCGTCGAAGGTGCGCCACCAAGCATCCACCGAGGTGATCTCGGCGGCGTGCTCGCGGTAGTCGCGCTGCAGGCGATCCCAGTTGCGTTCGAGGCGGCGGTGCAGCCGCAGGCTCTCGGCGAGCAGCGAGCGGAACTTCCGGCGGTCGCGCGCGTACCATGATGCGCCCGAGCCGTCGGCGGTCGAGATGAGCGCACTGTCGAGCCCGGGCGTACGCCACCAGGTCGCGTCGTACTTCGACATCGACGCCTGCGGGCGTTCGAGGTTCGCCGGCGCCGGCTTCGTCACGAGGTGCCGGAGGGCCGACTTCGCCGTCCAGACGAGCAGCCGCAGCCCGCCGGGGGCCTCACCGGTCTGCTCGATGGGGTAGATGCGCTTGCCCTCGTTGGTCGCCGGCATCGCATCGTCTTTGCGGTACACCTGCATTTCGCGGAATCCGGATGCCGCGGCGCGCACCTCGGCGAGCTTCGTCGGCATCGCCGGGTGCAGCGCCCCCGGGCCTTGCAGCACGTCGCGGATCGCGAGGTGGCGCATCGAGGCCGCGTAGTACTGCATCGACAGCAGGTGCTTCAGGTCGATCTTGCGACTCGCGTCGAGAAGCCTGCCGCCCTTCGGCACGGGGGAGTGGATGAGGGCGGCGATGATGCGGTTGCGGGCATGGAAGTATGCCTGCCAGTCCTGGCTGTCGTCCTTGTCGATCCACGAGATGTGCCACAGGGCGTTGCCCGGCAGCGACACGGTTTCATAGCCGGCGGCCTTCGCCCGCAGTCCGTATTCGGCGTCGTCCCACTTGATGAACACCGGCAGCGACAGGCCGATCTCGCGCACGATCTCGAGCGGGATGAGGCACATCCACCAACCGTTGTAGTCGGCGTCCATGCGCTGGTGCATCCACGGCGACTGCCGCAGGTTCGCCAGCTGGAAGTCGTGGCGATCCTGATCGGGCGTCGAGGGGCCCCAGAAGAACGCGCTCATGTCGACGCGTTCGGCGAAGCCGTGCAGCACCGAGCGGTGGTTGAGGTCGAACATGTGGCCGCCGACGATCGTCGGCTTCGCGCAGGCCCGTGCGAAGCGCAGCGCCCGCAGGATGCTCTCGGGCTCGACGGCGACATCGTCGTCGAGCAGCATGACGTAGCCGGCATCGGGCCGTTCGAGCGACTCGGCCATCGCCCGGCTGAAGCCGCCCGAACCGCCGAGGTTCGGCTGGCGGATCACGGTGAGCTTGTCGCCGAGGGCCGCCGCGGCCTCCTCGAAGCCGGACTCGTCGGCGACGGTCTGCGTGCCCTGGTCGACGAGGAACACGGTGGAGAGCTCTTCGAGCAGTTCCGGATCCGAGCCGAGGGTCGCCAGGGTTCGCACGCAGTAGTCGGGCTTGTTGAAGGTCGTGATGCCGAGCGTCAGTCGGTCGGGTGCATCGTCGCGGGCGACGACCGGCATCCGCCAGCGGCCGCGTTCGAGCACCGCGTCACCCTCGCCGCCGACGACGTCGAACCAGTACCAGCCGCCGTCGGCGAAGCGCTCGAGCGGCAGTTCGAAGGTGACCTCGTGCGTGCCCTCGCCCTCGGTGCGGCGCCAGTCGACCCGGAGGGCGGTGCCGCGCGGGTTCGAACGGTACACGAGCACCGTCGCATCGCCGGCGATCTCGAGTTCGAGGCGCACCCGGGAGATGTCGGTGCTGTGCTGCCAGTACGAAGCCGGCAGGGCGTTGAAGTAGCTCGCGAACGACACGCGGCGGCCGGAGCGGATGCGCATCGAGTGGCGCGAGAGCACGTCGTCGACGTGCGCGCGCGTCGAGACGCGCAGGGGCGTGCCGTCGAAGTCGGTCCAGGACTCGGTGTCGCAGTAGAGGGCGAAGACGTCGGGGTCTCGGTCGGCGGGGAAGACGACGTTCTGAACCGTGGTCCAGGATCCACTCGTGTCTGGCACTTCTCTCCTTCGGATCTGAGGCTGCGGCGGGCTCAGGCCTCGACGCCGCCGCTCTCGAACGACGCGCCCGCGCGCAGGGCGGGGGCGATCTTGTTGTCGAACATGCTGAGCGCCGAACCGATCGCCATGTGCATGTCGAGGTACTTGTAGGTGCCGAGGCGGCCGCCGAAGAGCACGTTGCGCTCGCCGTGCGCCAGGTCCCGGTAGGCGAGCAGGCGCTCGCGGTCCTCGGCCGTGTTCACCGGGTAGTAGGGCTCGTCGCCGGGTTCGGCGAAGCGGGAGAACTCGCGCATGATGACGGTCTTGTCGGTGGGGTAGTCGCGCTCGGGGTGGAAGTGGCGGAACTCGTGGATGCGCGTGAACGGCACGTCTTCATCGGGGTAGTTCATGACCGAGGTGCCCTGGAAGTCGCCGACCGGCAGCACCTCCTCCTCGAAGTCGAGGGTGCGCCACGACAGGGCGCCTTCCGCATAGTCGAAGTAGCGGTCGACGGGGCCCGTGTAGACGATCGGCAGGCGCCCGAGCACGTTCTTGCTCGCGAAGTCGTGGTCGCCGGCGAAGAAGTCAGTGTCGAGCCGCACCTCGATGCGGGGGTTGTCGGCCATCCGCTCGAGCCAGGCCGTGTAGCCGTCGACCGGCAGGCCCTCGTGGGTGTCGTTGAAGTAGCGGTTGTCGTACGTGTAGCGCACGGGCAGGCGGGCGATGACGGATGCCGGAAGGTCTTTCGGATCGGTCTGCCACTGCTTGGCCGTGTAGTGCTTGATGAAGGCCTCGTAGAGCGGCCGGCCGATGAGCTGGATGCCCTTGTCGTTCAGGTTCTGCGGATCGGTGCCGGCGAGTTCGCCGGCCTGTTCGCGGATGAGGGCGCGCGCCTCCTCCGGCCCGTAGGCGGCGCGGAAGAACTGGTTGATCGTGCCGAGGTTGATCGGCATCGGGAAGACCTCGCCGTCGTGGCGGGTGTACACGCGGTGCACGTAGCCCGTGAAGGAGGTGAACCGGTTGACGTACTCCCACACGCGCTCGTTGGAGGTGTGGAAGAGGTGCGCGCCGTAGCGGTGCACCTCGATGCCGGTCTCGGGCTCGGCCTCGCTGAAGGCGTTGCCGCCGATGTGCGGGCGCCGGTCGATGACGACGACGTTCAGGCCGAGTTCGTTCGCGGCGCGCTCGGCGATCGTGAGGCCGAAGAACCCGGATCCGACGACGAGCAGATCGGCATTCACGTGTGGCACCCTCCTGGGGACTGCAGATGCCGCGGGCCGCGGCGGACGACACTTCACCCTAGCCGAGCCGCACCGGGCGATCCTGTGCGCACGCCGCGCATGCGGGGCTGCCGCCGGGCCTGCTCCGGTAGACTCTGCAGGCGACGAGGGGGCGCGTCATCCTACGACAGATATGAGGTGCACGGTGCCCGCGCTGCGCAAGGGACGGCCAGCCGTCGCCGAGATCTCGGCGCGCGGCATCCTGTTCGCACGCGGCTGGTCCGATCGGCGCTTCGACGTGCGCTTCGGCGGCCGCCGGGTGTGGTCGATGCGCTCGCCCGAGGCGCCTGCGCGCGGCATCGGCTGGCCCGAGGGCATCCGCCGGCACGCGCACGGCCGCTTCGAGATCGACCTGGTCGCCGCCGGCGACGAGACGCCGACGTGGAGCGGGATCGTCGACTTCCCGGGCGAGGGCGACGGTCGGCTCGCGGATGCCGAGGGTCGCCCCGTCGTCGTGAACAAATGGGGCCGCCTGGTGCGCAGCCTCGTCGACGACCCCGAGTTCCAGGCACGGCTCATGACGAGCCTCGAGGCGGTCATCGCCGTCATGCGCGATCTCGGGCAGCGGCCGTTCATCACCGGCGGCACCCTGCTCGGGGCGGTGCGATCCGGCGCGTTCCTGCCGCACGACGACGACGCCGACGTCGGGTTCCTGCTCGAGCAGAGCCACCCCGCCGACGTCGCCCTCGAAACGCTGAAACTGCAGCGAGAACTCCGCGAACGCGGCTTCGAGCTCCGGGTGCACAGCCGCTCGCACCTGCAGGTGCTCTTCGCCGACGAGGCCGGCGACGTCGACCACTACGTCGACCTCTTCCCCGGCTTCACCCACGAGGGGCTGTACTGCCAGCCGATCGCCGTGCGCGGGCCGTTCGAGCAGGACCGGCTCGAACCCTTCGTCGAGCTCGAACTCGAGGGGGAGCGGATGCCCTCGGTCGCCGACACCGCCGGCTGGCTCGAGCTCTGCTACGGGCCGGGCTGGCGCACCCCCGACCCCTCCTTCCGCTTCGAGACGCCGCCTGAGACCCGGCGCCGCTTCGAGAACTGGTTCGGCGTGTTCAACACGAACCGCGAGTTCTGGGACGACGCCTACGCCGACGCCCCGCCCCCCGGTGCCCGGCCGGCCGCGCTGCCGCCGCTCGCCGCAGAGGTCGAACGTCTCGCACCGGCCGGCGCCCGCATCGTCGACCTCGGCGCCGGAGACGGTGCGCTCGCCCGCCACTTCGCCGCCCGTGGGGCGGAGGTCACCGCCGTCGAATTCAGCCGCACCGCGATCCGCGCCATGCGGGCGGCCGATCCCGACGGCCGCGTCGAGACCGTCGAGGCGAACCTCGCCGACGGCCGCGACATGCTCGAACTGGCCGCCCGCCTCGTCCGCCGGCCGGGCCCCGTCGTCTTCGTGCTCTCCCGGCTGCTCGCCGGCCTCGTGCCGGAGACGCGCGCCGAAGTCTTCCGGCTGCTGCGGCACGGCCTGGAGCCCGGATCCTTCGCGCTCGCCGACTTCGGCACCGAACTGCCGCCGAGCTATCGGCACGAGAACCCGACGAGCTGGCATCTGCCCGTCGACACCCTCGAGGACGAGGCGCGCCGCGCCGGGCTCGAGGTCCACGTCATCTCCCAGACCGCCGGTCGCGGCGGCGGCCGCGCGACGGCGACCGCCATGCTGCGCCGAGCAGAACAGGAAGCATCATGAACCGGCTCACCCAGCTCCTCCGCGGCGCCAAGCGGCGCGCCGGCACCGTGTCGCGTCTGTTCGCGCGCGTGCACGCCCTCGAGGCCGAGCTCGCCGAGGCGCGCGCCGACATCGACGAACTGCGCCGCGACAACCGCCGCATCGCCGAACTCGCAGACTTCGTCATGACGACGCTCAAGGAGGAGCGCACCGGGCGCTGAGGTGCGCCGCGGCATCCATTCGGGGGACCCCTTCACTTCGCTTCCGTTCGTGGCTCGCCGTGTGAAGTGCCGGTGGCGATGCCCGTTCGTTCCTAGGCTCGTTTCAGCCGAGGAACTCGTGTCGTCGGAACCGAATAGGGAGTCGCCATGGCGCTTGGAAGGATGATCGCGACCGCGGGAGCAGCGATCGCGGTCGCGGCGGCGCTCGTTGTCCAGCCCGTGACGTTCGAGGCGGCGGATGCAGCGGACGCACGTGATTTCCAGGCCGGTTCCATCATCAGCGACGCCGTCTTCTACGACTCCTCGTCGATGTCGGCGTCGCAGATCCAGTCGTTCCTGAACGCCAGGGTGCCGAGCTGCCGGAGCGGCTACACCTGCCTGAAGTCGTACCGTCAGACCACGACCTCGCAGCCGGCCCGATCCGAGGGGTGCGCTGCCTACGCCGGCCGCAGCAACGAGACGGCCGCCGCGATCATCAGCCGCGTCGCCACCGCATGCGGCATCAACCCGCGCTCGCTCATCGTGCTCCTCGAGAAGGAGCAGAGCCTCGTCACCGACACCTGGCCCATCGAACGCCAATACCGCCTGGCGACGGGGTACGGATGCCCCGACTCCGCCGACTGCGACGCCCAGTACTACGGCTTCTTCAACCAGCTGTACAACGCCGCCTGGCAGTTCCGGAAATACCGTGCCCGCCCCGATCGGGCCTACCAGGCCGGGCGGTACAACATGATCCTCTGGAACCCGAACCGGGCCTGCGGCACCTCCTCCGTCTACATCGACAACCAGGCCACCGCCGGGCTCTATCTCTACACGCCGTACCGCCCGAACGCCGCGGCGCTCGCGAACCTCTACGGCACCGGCGACAGCTGCTCCAGCTACGGCAACCGCAACTTCTGGCGCATCTTCACCGACTGGTTCGGCTCGACCCACGGCAATGCCCCGCACCCGGTGCTCGCCTCGCGCTACACGGCGCTGAACGGGCCACGGGGCATCCTCGGGCCGACCATCTCGCAACCCAGCCGATACACCGTCGGCGGCCTCGGTCAGGCGTTCCGCAACGGGTCCATGTACTGGAAGGAGACGACCGGGGCGCGCGAGATCTACGGCCCGATCCGCGACGAGTTCTGGCGCCTCGGCTCGGTCGGCGGCCGGCTCGGGTTCCCGACGAGCTACCCGATCCTCTACTCGACCGGGGGCCGCGCGCAGGTCTTCGAGGGCGGATCGATCTACTGGGCCCACGCGGGCGGCGCCCGCGCCGTCTCGGGCGCGATCCGCGACCGGTACTGGGAGCTCGGCTCGGTCGCCGGGCGTCTTCGCTACCCCATCAGCGACCGCATCGGCTACGAGCGCGGCGAGGGGCAGGCATTCCAGCTCGGCTCGATCTATGCCCTCTCCGACAAGCGCGCGTATGAGACCTGGGGGGGCATCCGCGGTCGGTTCTGGGCCGAGGGTTCCGTGAACGGCAAGCTCGGCTTCCCGATCTCGGGGATCGGCACCTACACCCAGGGCGGGAACGGGCAGGCGTTCGAAAACGGTTCGATCTACGCCGGGCCGGGCCTGCCGGCCCGCATGATCGACGGGGCGATCCGCGACGAGTACTGGCGCCTCGGATCCGTCGGCGGATCCCTCGGCTTCCCGACGAGTAACCCCGTCGAGTACGCGGCCGACAAACGCGGCCAGGCGTTCCAGAACGGCTCGATCTACTGGTCGACGACGACCGGGGCATGGGCGGTGCAGGGGCCGATCCTCGCTGCCTATTGGGATGCCGGATCGTGGGGCGGGATCGGCTTCCCGACCGCGGCCGCCGACTGCTCTGCGGACGGGAGTCGCTGCGTGCAGCGCTTCGAGCGCGCCGAGATCAGGTGGACCTCGGCCGGCGGGGCGGTGGTCGTGCCGCTCCAGGGTGCGACGAGCCGGCCCGGAGTGGGCGAGGCCCCACCGGCCGCGACACCGGAGCCCGAACCGACGCCGAGCACGCCGACCCCTGAGCCGACGCAGACACCCGGGCCGACGCAGACACCCGGGCCGACGCAGGTCCCGGAACCGACGCAGACACCTGAGCCGACGCCGGTACCGACGTCGCCGGTGGGGGAGAGCGCTCCGGCGGCGGAACCGGGCAGGGTCGGGTAGCCCGGGCTTCGGAACGGAAACACTGCTTTCCTGCGCGACGGCCGGGACGCATAGAATTGCGTGGGCGCGAACGCTGCCCGAGTTCCCCGATCCGAAGAGGCGCCCGCTCCCACATGCAAGTTTCCGAAGCTGCGCGCGCGGTCGTCCGCCGATACATCCCCGCGCGCGATCGTGCCAGATTCACCAAGGTCTTCGACCGAGCCGTCCGCAGAACGCATCGGCCGGTCCTGACGGTGATCGTCCCCGTGTACAACGTCGAGGAGTACGTCGAGGAGGCCGTGCGCAGTGTGCTGCGCCAGACCCTCGCCGACCTCGAGGTCATCATCATCGATGACGGGTCCACCGACGGCTCGTCCGCCATCGTCGACCGGCTCGCGGGCGAAGACGGGCGGGTCAGGGTCATCCGCAAGGCCAATGCAGGGCTCGGTGCGGCCCGGAACACGGGCATCCGCGAGGCACGGGGCCGGTACCTGACCTTCATCGACTCCGACGACACCATCCCGACTCGAGCGTACGAGATCATGGTGCGCACCCTGGAGAAGACCGGGTCGGACTTCGCCGTCGGATCCATCGTCCGCTTCCGGAACGGCTCGTATTTCAAACCCAACTTCGACAAGTACGTCCACCGTCGCGAACGCCTGCACATCCGCATCGACGACTTCCCCGATGCCGTGCAGGATGTCATCGCGTGCAACCGGATGTTCCGCACCGAGTTCTGGCGCGAGCGCATCGGCGACTTCACCGAGGGCGTCGCCTACGAGGACCACGTGCCGATGATGCTCGCGTACGCGCGGGCCGACGCGTTCGACATCCTCGCCGAGACCACCTACGACTGGCGGGTCCGTGAGAACCTCACCTCGATCGGCCAGCAGAAGCACGAGATCCAGAATCTCCGCGACCGGCTCCACGTCAAGGAGCTGGCCGAAACCGCGCTGAAGGACGAGGCATCCCCGGCCGTCTACCAGGCGTGGATCGGGCGGGTGCTCGGGATCGACCTGCCGGCCTTCATCGGCCCCGCGCTCGAAGCCGACGACGAGTACCGGCAGGAGCTGCACACCGCTGCCGTGCACTACCTGGCTCAGGCGGACGATGACGCGTGGGACCAGGTCTCGGCGTACCAGAAGGTCATCGTCACGCTGCTCGCCGAAGCCCGCTGGGACGAGCTTCCTGAGGTCATGCGGTATTTCGTGGATGCCGGATGGTCGCCGCGCGCCCGCGCGGAGGATGGATTCGTCGTACTCGACCGGGACCGGCTTCCGGCGCCGCTCGATCGCTTCCCGAGCGAACGGTTGCGGATGTCGCGATTCGAAACCGAGCTGAACGCGGCCGTGGAGCGGGTCGTCTGGGCCGGCGACCGTCTCAAAGTCCACGGCTGGGCGTTCATCCCGGGCCTCGACCTCGAAGACGAGACGAGCAACCTTGAGATCGCCCTGGTCGGCGAGGACGGAACCCGCAGGCCGCTTGAGGTCGAACGCTCGCGCACCGATCGGGCAAGCGCATGGGGCAATCACGGCTGGGCCAGGTACGAGGAATCGGGGTTCAGCGTCGTGATCGATCCGTCGGCACTGCCGGACGGGTTCTTCCATCTGGAGATCGTCGCGGAGACGGGAGGCGTGGTGAGAAGCGGCCCGGTCACCGCGGTCGTCGGCGGCACCTCGGCCGACGTCGGCCCCTGGCGTTCGCCGCGACGCACCGGCCGAGGCTGGACCCATGCGCAGTTCGCACCCGACTTCGGCGTGCAGCTCGCGGTGGGCGGGCGCAAACCGAGAACGGATCTGACGATCGACGATCTGGGCAGGATGCGCCGCGCTCTCCGGGTGCTCGACACCCGCGTCACGCATGCGGACGTGGAGGACGGTCATCTCGTCCTCCGGCTTCGGGGCGCATTGCCGACGAGGATCCTGCGCACCGGGCTCTCCCTGCGTTCTTCGGCACGGCGACACACGCCGACCGAGGTGCGACGGCTCGGGCGCGAGACCATCGTCCGGTTCGCGGTCGACCCGGAACCGGGGCGTCGCTCGGCCTTCTCCCGGGGGACCTATCGCCTGGTGCTCCAACTCGGCGCCGCCGAATCCGATGTGATCTGGGCGCGGGAAGCGACCGCGTCGCTGCCGATCGATCGCTCGACGTCCACGACCGAGTTGGAGCTCCGAGCGACGGGCAAGGGCGAAGTCCGGGTGGCGGTGCCGCTGCCCATGAGCCCGAGCCTTCGCAGCCGGCCGCATCAGGCGCGCCTCCGTGAGGCGTACCGCGCAGACGTCGGGCCGCTCGTGGACGCCGTCGTGTTCCAGTGCTACCAAGGCGAATTCGCCTCCGATAATCAGCTCGCGATCTTCGAGGAGATGCGGCGGCGCGGTCTCGTCATCCCCGCGTACTGGGCGGTGCGCGACCTGTCGGTTCAGATCCCGGATGCGGCCGTGCCGCTCGTGATCGGCAGCGTCGAATGGTACGAACGGCTTGCGACGGCAAAACTGCTGTGCAACAACATCGACTTCCCGGACTACTTCCGGCGCCGCGACGGGCAGCGGTTCCTGCAGACCTTCCACGGGCACCCGTTCAAGTCCATGGGGATGAGCGCATGGCGATCCTCCGGCGCGAACGAAGACCGCGTCGCCCAGCGGATCGTGGAGAAGAACGCCGCATGGACCGACATCCTCGTGGCCAACGCCGAGTCCGGCGCCATGTACCGTCGCGAATTCGACTACCGCGGACGGATCCTGGAAACCGGCTACCCGCGTGACGACGTCCTGGCGAACCCGCAGGCCGGCCTGCGCGACTCCGTCCGCCGGGAGCTCGGGATCGCCGAGGGGAAGACCGTCGTCCTCTATGCGCCGACCTGGCGTGAGTCGCTGCAGACCGGGGGATGGGATGCAGCCGCCTACCGAGGGCTCGACCTCCCGGCGCTCTCCGCGGCCCTCGGCGAGAACACCGTCATCCTCGCGAGGGGGCATAACTTCAACGAGCGCAAGGGCGATACCTACTTCGGAACCGAAGGCGTCCTCGACGTCACGAGCTACCCCGAGGTGAACGATCTCGTGATCGCCTCGGACGTGGCCGTCCTCGACTATTCGTCGCTGCGGTTCGACTACGCCATCACGGGCAAGCCGATGGTGTTTTTCTCCCCGGACGAGGAGGAGTACTTCCGGCTGCGTCCGGCCCTGATGCCGTATCGCGAGACGACCCCGGGGCCTGTCGTCACGGATCTCGACGCCCTCGTCGACGCCCTGTCGGACCTGGACGCGCTTCGTTCCCGCCATGCGGAGGAGCTCCGGCGGTTTAACGAACGGTTCAACCGCCTGAACGACGGGCACGCCGCGGACCGGGTCGTCTCGCAGTGGGTGCTCGAAGCCGTGGGAGAGGCGGCGCTCGCGGCTAGATGAGGCGGTCGGCGAGCCAGGGGCCGAGGGTGCGCGCGAAGCTCGCGCTGAGATGGCTCGCGTCGAAGTACGCGGGGACCCCGCCCGGGGCCATGTAGCAGGACTCGCCGTCGCAGATCGCGTCGGCAGGGTCGATGACCGGGACGGCCGAGAAACGTGCTTCAGCCTCCAACCGGTCCGTGACCGTCCCCTCGGGGTCCGCGATGGATCGGGGGCGATCACACGTTTCGGGGTCGGCGGAATGCGCAGCGAGACACTCGGGGATATCGACCCGAACCGACGCATCATCACCGGTCAGCGGGACGTCGTTCATGAGGTAGACGCGTTTGCCGGAGTCGAGCAGCCGTTCGACGAGAGCATCGGAGGCCTCGTCCGACGTGAAGCGGTAGTTGCGCGAGAAGGAGGCGAGGACGATGTCGGTGACGGCGTCGTCCTGCAGCGCCATGTCGAGGGCCTGCTCGTTCCGGTGTGCGCACTGCTCGCGCTCGGTCTGATCGATCTCGCGGTACACGGTCGCTTCCGGCGAGCCGATGACCGGCGGGCAGCCCTGACGGACGACCGACCGCACCGCGAACCCGTCGAGATCTCCGGCGACGTCGAATGCGGGCTCCCAGGCGGCCGCATGGGAGTCGCCCCACAGCATGACCGTTCGTGCAGCGTTCGTCGCCCCGCTCGTGCATACCGCGCCCGTGTTGGCGTCGAGCGGCTCGATACAGCCCTCGGTGAACGGCATCGCCCGGTCGCTTGCGGCCTGCGCGACGACCTCCGGGTCGAGTGGCGGGCTGACGGGGTCGCATCGATCGCGGTTCAGGACGCTCAACGCCCCGATGCAGGGGTCTCCGCCGGTGATCCGGGAGACGAGTTCGGCGCGCGCGTCGTCGGCCTGCTGGTCCGCGTATCGCACGGCGCCGACCGCGCCGACGGCGATCAGTGCGGCGGCGACGGTGCCGGCGATGACGGTGAGCACGCGATGCGCGGCGATGCGTCGGTCGAAGCGGATCGGATCCTCGACGTACCGGGTCGACAGGGAGGCGAGCAGGAGGGAGGCGGCGAAGATCGCGAGCTTCTCGGGCAACGTCAGCGCGTGCCCCGTCCAGAACGGGACGAACACGATGAGCGGCCAATGCCAGAGATAGACGCCGAAGGAGATCCGGCCGATCTCCTGCACCGGGCGCAGCGAGCTGAGCCGACCCGTCGACCAGCGGGATGCGTCGGTACCGGCCGCCATGACGAGGATCGTCCCGATGACGGGAAGAGCGGCCGCGATGCCCGGGTACGGTACGGCCCCGCTGAGGAGGAGGCCGGTCGCCGCGATGACCGCGAAGCCGAGCCAGGACGCGGCCGGGGCGATCCGGGACGGCAGGCGTCCGCCGCCCGGCGCGGCGTGGACGAGCGCGAGCATCCCGCCCGCCGCGAACTGCCAGATCCGCGCGGGGGTGACGAAATACGCCTGGGCGGGTTCGGCGGCCGTGATGACGAGCGAATAGGCGAAGGATGCGAGGCCGATGACGCCGAGCACCGTGAGCAGCACCGTGCGGGAACGGGGCGAGGCGTACGGCACCGGATCCGGCTCGCCTCGCCGGCGGGCGCGCCGCGCGAGCACTGCCCCGATGATGAGGATGAGCAGCGGCCAGACCAGGTAGAACTGCTCTTCGACCGACAGCGTCCAGTAGTGCTGGACCGCGGATGCGGACTGCTCGGCGGCGAGGTAGTCCACCGAGGACGACGCGAGCAACCAGTTCTCGACGAGGAGCGAACTCGCGGCGATCTCCGAGCCGAACTGGGGCCATCGTGACGCCGGCACGAGGGCGAGCATCGCGAGAAGGCTGACGAGGAGCACGAGCAGCGACGCCGGCGCCAGCCGGCGGATCCGCCGGGCGTAGAAGCCGACGAGCCCGAGCCGGCCGTGCGAGGCCGATGACCAGAGGTGCCCGGTGATCAGATAGCCGGAGATGACGAAGAAGACGTCGACGCCGATGAAACCTCCGGTGAGCCGGTTCGGCCAGAGGTGGTAGACGAGGACGAGGAGGACGGCGACGGCCCGCAGCGCCTGGATCTCGGGTCTGAACGAGCGCGCCGGCGTCGGTTCCGTCGAGCCGGGCCTCGCCTCAGTTGCGGTCGGTGACGCGGACATCGATGATCTGACCGGTGATCGGCGCGTCGAGGACGTTCAGGCTGACTCGCGCGACCTCATCGGGCTCGAGCAGGGTTCCGGCCGGCTCCTCGCCGAAGGCGTTCGTGCGCATCGGCGTGTGGGTGCGCTGCGGATTGACGCAGTTCACGCGCACGTTCGAGTCGGCCCACTCGTCGGCGAGGGCCTGGGTGAGATTCACGACGCCGGCCTTCGTCGCCGAGTAGAGGCTGTAGCCGGCGCGGCCACGCGTGTACGAGCTCGAGGTGAAGAACAGCAGCTGCCCGCCGGTCTCGGCGAGGTAGGGGTACGCCTCCTGCGCGACCTTGGCGGGAGCGAGGAGGTTGACCTCGAGCGTCTTGCGGAGGGTCTTGCGCTTCGTCTCGACGAGGGGGGCGATGGCGAGCACGCCCGCCGTCACGACGACGTAGTCGATCGGCCCGTCCGCCGCGGCGCGCTCGAGGGCTTCCCGCACGGACTTGCGGCTCGTCACGTCGGTTCCGGTCGTGGACCGCGAGAACGGGTACACGCGTGCGCCGGCCTGCTCGGCGAGTTCGGCGATGCTCGCGCCGATGCCGTAGCTGCCGCCGAAGACGACGACCGATCGCCCCGTCAGGTCGAGGTCGAAGGCCCCGCCGAAGTCCGCAAGGCCTGCGGTCTGCATCTGGAAGATCTTGTCGGCGATCGCGAGGTCGAGCGGCTCGGTGATCTTCATGTTCTCGGCCGAGCCCTCGACGACCCGGATCGGCACCTCGGGGAGATACGTGAACACGACGCCGCAGTCGTCGGTCGCGGTGAAGTCGGGGTCGTCGGCGGCGAGCTCGTAGGCGCGGCGGATGGTGCCGAGCCGGAAGCCCTGCGGGGTCTGGCCACGGCGCAGGCGTGAACGGGTGGGGATGTCGGTGATGACGTCGTCGTCGACCTGGATGATGGTGTCCGCCGAGGCGATGGCGGTGTCGACGGCATCGAACTCGTCGAGCGCGTCGATGCAGTCGCCGATGATGCGGTCGTCGATGAAGGGGCGCACGGCGTCGTGGAAGAGCACCTTCACGTCGTCGTCTGCGGGCAGGGCGTCGAGGGCGAGCTTCGTCGTGTCGTTGCGGGTCTCACCGCCGGGGAGGATGTCTCGCAGCTTCGGGAAGCGCGGGTCGCCGCGCAGATAGTCGAGCTCGTGCAGCGAGTCGGCGTTCATCATGACGAGGATCTCGTCGATGCGCTCGCTCGCGCTCAGGGCCTCTAGGGTGTGGTCGACGATCGCCTTGCCGGCGATGCGGATGAGCTGTTTCGGGATGCCGAGCCCGACGCGTGTGCCGATGCCGCCGGCCAGGACGACGGCGATGGTGCGGGTGGTGCTCACAAGGGCTCCTTCGATACGGGCGATACGAGTGGGGGCGTCAGCGCGTGCTCTGCTTCAGGACGTCGACGGCCTCGGCGACGGGGCCGTCGAAGATCTGCTTGCCGCGGCGGATGACGACGCCGCGGTCGCAGAGCTCCTTGATCATCCCGATGTCGTGGCTGACGATGAACATGGTCTTCTTCTGCTGGGCGAGCTCGCGGATCTTCGCCTTGCACTTCTCGCGGAAGGGCGCGTCGCCGACGGCGAGCACCTCGTCGACGAGGAGGATGTCGAGCTCGGTGTGGATCGCGACCGAGAACGCCAGGCGGATGAACATGCCCGAGGAGTAGTGCTTGACCTCGGTGTCGATGAAGTCGCCGATCTCGGAGAACGCGACGATGTCGTCGAACCGCTCGTCGATCTCGGTCTTCGACATCCCGAGGATCGCCGCGTTCAGGTAGACGTTCTCACGGCCGGAGAGGTCGGGGTGGAAGCCCGCACCGACCTCGATGAGGCCGGCGACGCGGCCGCGGGTGAGGATGCGGCCCTGATCGGGCCGGAGAACGCCGGAGATGAGCTTCAGGAGCGTCGACTTGCCCGATCCGTTGTACCCGAGGATCGCGACCGACTCGCCCTCGCCGACCGTGATGTCGATGCCGTCGAGCGCCTGGAAGGAGTTGACGAGCTTCTTGCGCTTCGTCCAGGCGACGAAGAGCTCTTTCAGCGACTGCGTCGTGCGCAGGTTGAAGGTCTTCGAGACGCTCTCGATGATGATCCGGGGCTGCTGCTCAGAGGTCTTGTGCAAAACGACCCTCGACCTTCCTGAAGACGAACTGCCCGAAGGCGAGGATGACGAGCGCGATGACGAGGCCGATGCCCGCGAAGGCCCAGATGTTGTCGGGGCGGGCGGCCGTGTCGAGCATGTCCGGGTTCAGCGACGGGTACCAGAACGCGGAGTGGAAGAGCTCGACCGCCGAGGTGAGCGGATTGATCATGTACAGGTCGAAGAGCCACTCGGGCGCCTTCTCGCGCACCAGGGCGAAGGAGTAGAGCACGGGGGAGAGCCACGTCGTGAACATGAGGATGATCTCGACGAAGTTCTGCGCATCGCGGAAGGTGACGTTGATCGCCCCGAAGAAGAGCCCGAGCCCGAGGGCGAGCGTGACCACGAGGATGAGGGCGAGGAAGATGCCCGCGAGCTGCACGAGCGTCGGCGCCCAGCCGAACAGCAGCACCACGGCGAGCAGGATCGCCAGCTGCGGCAGGAAGTGCACGAAGGCGATGAAGACGTCGGCGATGGGGAAGAGCTCGCGCGGCAGGTAGATCTTCTTGACGAGGGCCTTGTTGTTCACGATCGACTTCGTCGCATTGCTGAAGGCCTCGTTGAAGAGGTTCACGACGACGATGCCCGAGAACATGTAGATCGGGAAGTGGTCGATGCCGCGGCTGAAGCCGAGCAGCACGCCGAGGATCAGGTAGTAGATCAGGAACTGGGCGGCCGGCTTGACGTAGGACCAGATCCAGCCGAGCACGGAGCCGTGGTAGCGGGTCTGGGTGCCCTTGCGGATGAGGAGCCGCAGCAGATAGCCGTACTTGAAGACATCGAGGATGCCTCGGCCGCTGCCGGGGACGCTGAAGCCCGTGAGGTCAGCGGAGGCGGGGTTCGTCACTCGCACGATTCTAGCGAGGCGAAGCTGAAAGCCGTCGCCCGGCGGAGACCGGGGTACCCGGGTGCGCCGCACCGCACGCGAGCCCCGGCGAGCGCCTAGGGTGGGAGACCGACGACCCGCGTCCGGGCGTCGGAAGGAGCCCGCACGCAGATGACCTGGACCGATCTCGCCCTCGCGACGCTCGCCGCGTCCGCGATCATCCTGGTTCCCGGCATCGCGCTCGGCCTCGTCGTCGGGCTCCGCGGCTTCCGGCTCTGGGGGATGGCGCCGGTCTTCTCGATGACGGCGATCGTGCTCGCCGGCCTCCTCGCCCCGTTCGCGGGCCTGGCCTGGTCGGTGCTGCCGGTGCTCATCGTCACGATCGTGCTCGCGGTGCTGCTCGGGGCCGTGCGGTGGATGACCCGCGGCCATGCCGCGCCGGCCCGCACCCCCGCCGGCCGCTGGGCGTGGGTGTGGGCGGTCGCGGTCGTCGTCGCAGCGCTGCTCATCGGCATCCGCTCGGTGCAGATCGTCGGCGAGCCGGGAGCGATCTCGCAGACCTTCGACAACATCTTCCATCTGAACGCGGTCCGCTACATCCTCGACACCGGCAGCGCCTCGCCGCTCGAGGTCGGCAAGCTCACCTCGGCGAACCTCTGGTTCTACCCGGTGGGCTGGCACGAGGTCGTCACCCTGGCCCTGCAGCTGACCGGCGTCGCGATCCCCGTCGCGATCAACGCGACCTGGATCGCGTTCTCGATCGTCGCCTGGCCGCTCGGGGCGCTGCTGCTCGCCCGCACCCTGGCCGGCAGCACCCCGGCCGTCGCGATCGGCGCCGGCGTCGTGGCCGCGGCCATCCCGGCGTTCCCGATCCTGATGGTCGACTACGGCGTGCTGTACCCGTACCATGCGGCCCTCGCGCTCACGCCGGCCGCCGTGGCCGCGACGGTCGCGGTCTTCCGCCTCGGTCGCGAGGGCGACGGGCTGCCGCTCGGCTGGTCGATCGTCGCCATGCTGGGCACGCTGCCCGCGCTCGCCCTCACGCATCCGGGTGCGTTCGTCACCTGGCTCGCGCTCACCCTCCCGGTCGCGGCGATCGCGCTCATCCGCTTCGCGCGACGCTCCTCGGGCCGGCCGTGCGCCTGGACAATCGTCGCCTTCGTCGGCTACCTCGCCGTCGGCTTCGTCGCGCTCCGCGTGCTGCGACCGCCGCTGGAGGCGACCTTGTGGCCGCCGATCGGCACCACGGGGCACGCCGTGGGCGATGTGATCACGGTCTCGCCGTACGGCGCGAAGATCGCCCTCGTCGTCATGGTGCTCATGATCGGCGGCATCGTGGTCGCCGCGCGCAAGCGGCGTCCGGCGGATGCCGTCGCCCTCTCGATGTTCGCGGTCGCCGCGCTGCTGTACATCATCGTGGCCGGGGTCTCGAGCGCGACGGTGCGGCAGTGGGTGACCGCCTCCTGGTACAACAACACGCCGCGGCTGGCGGCGGTGCTGCCGATGGTCATCGTCCCGCTCGCTGCGCTCGCCGTCGGCGCGGCATGGGCGTGGTTCATGCGGCGCGGCTTCGCGGAGCGACGCCTGCAGGGCGCGGCAGGCGTCGTGGTCGCCGTCGTCGCGGTGGCGGTGCTCGCGGCATCCACCCAGCTCGGCCGGGCGATGACCGCGGCGGTCGATCACGCCCACGCCGGCTACCGCGCGACCGAGAACGCGGCACTCGTCTCGCCCGACGAGCTCGAGCTGCTCGAGGAGCTGCCCGAGTTCGTGCCCGAGGGCGTCGCGATCGCAGGCAGCCCGTGGACGGGCGCCGGCCTCGCCTATGCGATCGCCGACCGCCCGGTGCTCATGCCGCACACCCTCATGGACGTCGACGAGGCGACCGAGACCATCAACGAATCGCTCGCGACGGGCGACGATGCGGCGCTCTGCGCGGCGATCGAGGAACGGAACGTCGGGTTCGTGCTCGACTTCGGCGACCGCGAGGTGCACGGCGGCGACCACGACTACGCGGGCCTCGACGAGCTCGCCAACTCGGACGCCGTCGTGCTCGTGCACGCCGTGGGCGATGCCCGCCTGTACGAGATCGTCGCATGCGAGGCGCCATGAGTAGCCGCCACGCCGCGCCGGTTCCGGTCCCTCGGCCCAGATCGGGCTCCGGCTGGAGCGTCATGCCATGAACCGACTGAAAACGCTGTTTCGAAGCGGGTCAATCGTCATCCTGGCTGCAACCGTGGTCGGTGGCCTGGCCGGCTATCTGGCGAATGCGATCGTCGGAGCCAACATCACCGCGGTGGAGTATTCGTCGTTCGGTGTCTTCTGGTCGGCGCTGTATTTCATCATCGCGGTGATCTCGGGCGTGCAACAGGAAGTGACGCGTGCGACCCGGCCGAAGCAGGACCATTCCTCGGGCGGCGCTCTCGCACGTCGGTTCGCGGTGATCGGCGCCGTCGCCACAGGGGCGATCGTGTTCGTGAGCGGGTTCTGGTGGGCACCGATCGTGTTTCCGTCGAGCGATGTGTGGGCGGTTGTGGCGCCGATCGCCCTCGGATGCTCCGCATACTTCGTGGTCGCCGTTCTCAGCGGGACGCTGTACGGGCTCACACTGTGGCCCGCCATCGGAGCGATGATCGTCGTCGACGGAGTGTTGCGGCTCGCGGCGATCGGTACCGTCCTCATCGGAGGGTGGGGGGAGACCGCTCTGTATTGGGCGGTCGTGCTGCCGTTCCCGCTCACTCCGTCGATCCTCTGGTGGGTGTTCCGTTCTCGCGTGGTCGGCCGGTCGATGCTCGATGTCGGCGCCGCAGAATTGACCTGGAACAGCTTGCGCACCACGACGGCCGCCGTCGCGATCGGCGTGCTGGTGAGCGGATTCCCCGTCGTGCTCGCGTTGGTGCGACCGTCGGCGCCGGCCGAAGAGCTCGGGACGGTCATCTTCGGCATCAACCTCGTGCGCGCGCCGCTCGTCACGATCGTACTCTCGCTGCAGAGTTATCTGGTGATCCGCTTCCGCTCGGAGCCCGGCCGGTCCGGCCGCACCGCGGCCATGCTGATCGGCATCATCATCGGCGCCGCGCTTGTCTTCGCCGGGGTTGCGGTGCTCGTCGCGGAGTGGCTGCTGCCGATACTCTGGGCCGACTATGCGCTCAGCGGCGGATTCATCGCCGCGCTCGCGGGTAGCGGCGGCATGCTCGGGTTGCTCTGCGTCTCCGGCCCGCTCGCGCTTGCCAAATCGCGTCACGGAGCCTATTCGCTGGGCTGGGTCGCCGCCGCCGCCGTTGCGGTGATCGCCCTGATGTCGCCTCTCCCGTTGGTGACGGCGATCGTCGTCGCGCTCTCAGCCGGGCCGGCGATCGGGGTGGCGATCCACCTCATCGGGGCTCGATACTCTCACTGATGCGTTGGCTGAGACGACTCATCGAGTCGGGTTTCGAGGAGCGCGAGTCGTTCGGCGAGCCGCTGGCTCTGTGACTCGAGGCGCGTGAGTTCCGAACTGTGTTGCAGGCAGACGAGGAAGAGTACGGCCAGGCTGACAAAGAACACCAGGTTTGTGGGCACCTGTATTCCGACGGCGTCTGCTGCCCGGACGAGCACGCCCGGGAACACGCCGATGATGAGTGCGAGGATGCCTGCGATCAACCACCAGACGGCATGACGCTCACGGAGGCGTCGGCGCCGGAGCATTTCGATGACGACGCCGAGCACCGCGAGCGCGGAAACGATGCCGAGGACGTAGGACGCGGTGCTCATGCGGGTTGCTGCTCCGAAGTATCGAGTGGAATCGCCGGTCGCATGAGGGCGAAGGCCAGGGCGATTGCGGCGCGTCCGAGGTAGATCGCGGCCTTCATCGGATGATGCGATGGCTGGCCCGCGCTGCGGGGCCTCATCGATACGGGCACCTGAGTGACGGTGCAGCCTGCGCGAGTGGCGATCACCAGACTCTCGATGGTGTCGCCGAGATACTCCGCCGGGTAGTGGCGTGCGAACAGCCGTACGGCGCGCGGGCCGCTCGCTTTGAAGCCCGATGTCGTGTCGCTCAGCTTCGCGCCGGCGATCCGGCTGAGTGCCGCCGAGAGCACGACCATGGCCCAGCGGCGCGGGCCGCGGACCTCGTAGTCTCCCTGTCCGGCGAAACGGGCCCCGATTACGAGGTCGGCATGGTCGAGCTCCGCGACGAGGGCGCGAACAGACTCGGGATTGTGCTGACCGTCGGCGTCGACTTGCACGACGTTGTCGAGGCCATGCTCGAGGGCGTAGTTGAAGCCGACTCGCATGGCGCCTCCGACTCCCAGATTGAACGGGAGCGATACGACGGTGGCTCCTGCGGCGCGTGCGACGGCGGCAGTGTCGTCGGTCGAGCCATCGTCGACGACGAGCAGCCGAACGCCCGGCAGATGCCGGTGGACTTCGTCGACGACGCTCGCGACTGAGCCTGATTCGTTGAGTGCGGGGATCACGATGAGCGTGTTCGAGAGCTCGGCGACCATGCTGACGATCATAGCGGCGCCGTCGCGTGTGTCGGAGCGTGAGCGTCGTGGCACGACCGGCCTGCGCAGGGCGGCCGGGCTATACTCGGGTGGTCTGCGACACCGTCCGCGGGCACTCACCGCTGTTCCCTGTCCGCGAGCTGGAGGCCTGCTATGTCTGGCGGCGCCGAGACCGCACCGAGGCCCACGATCGCCGAGGCGATGCGGGGGCGCGGCAATTCGCTCGGGCTGCTGCGGCTCGTGCTCGCGGTGCTCGTCGTCTTCTCGCATGCGGTGCCGCTCGGCGGCTGGGGCGAGGACCCGGTGTTCTCGTGGAGCAAGGGGCAGGAGAACCTGGGCGGCTTCGCAGTCCTCGGCTTCTTCGCGATCAGCGGCTACCTCATCTCCCGCAGCGGTATGTCGTCGGCGTTCGTCCCCTACCTCTGGCGGCGGGTCCTGCGCATCTTCCCGGCCTTCTGGCTCGTGCTGCTCGTCGGCATCGTCATCGTCGGTCCCATCGCCTGGTTTGCCGAGGGGCGCGGACTCGGCGAGTATGCGAGTCGTTGGCCTGGGGGGCCACTGTGGTATTTCCTCGGCAACTGGGATCTTCGAATCGGGCAGTGGGGAATCCACGACATTTTCGTCGAGACGACTCCGTACGGCCAGGCGGTGGGATACAGCGTGTTCAACGGTTCGCTGTGGACGCTCGCCTATGAGTTCTTCTGCTATCTGCTCATCGGCGCGCTGGTGTTGTTCGGTCTCATTCGTCGGGCGCCCTGGATCGTGCCGGTACTGACCGCCGTATTCTTCGTGCTCCAGGTGATTCGTCTCGTCTCGCTCGAAGCGTTCGCGCTGGTGCTCGGCCCCTTTGCCGACCCCTATCTCGTGAACCTCACGCTCGTGTTCCTCTGGGGATCCGTTCTCGCGGTCTATGGCTCACGGGTCCCCATCGACGATCGAGCGGGTTGGGCGTCGGTGGTGCTCGTGTTCGGCACCGCCGCCTTCGGAGGGTTCGGGATCATCGGGCTTCCGGCACTCGGCTACGCACTGCTGTGGGCGGCGGTGCGCCTGCCCGAACCGATGAGACGCGTCGGGGCGCGCAACGACTACTCGTACGGGCTGTACCTCTACGGATTCCTTGCGCAGCAGCTTCTCGCGTATTTCGGGCTGCATCTCCTCGGGTACGTGCCGTACGTGCTCGGTGCGCTGCTGCTCGCCGGTGCGTGCGCTGTCGCGAGCTGGCACCTCGTCGAGCGCCCCGCGCTCGAACTCAAGAACCGCGGCCCAGGCCGCGGCGCGCGCTATTGGATCGATCGAGCGAGGAACCGCAGGCCGAAGGCCGGGACGCGGACCGAAGGGAAGCTGTGATGACCGAAAAAACCCTGGGCAATGTCCTCGTCACCGGCGGAGCAGGTTTCATCGGGAGCGCGCTCTCCCAGCAGCTCGCGTCTCGGGCCGAACGTTGGGTGGCCTTCGACCTCATGCACCCGCAAGTCCATCGCTCCGCCGAGCGTCCTGAGACCTTGCATCCTGATGCCGAGCTCGTCGTCGGCGATGTCACCGAACCGCAAGCGTGGGACGCGCTTTTCGGCAGCCTGCGACCGGACCTCGTGATCCACCTGGCGGCGGAGACCGGCACTGCGCAGTCGCTGCACGAGGCGAGTCGGCACGCACGGGTCAACGTCGTCGGTACGACGGAACTGCTCGATGGCCTCGGCCGGGCCGGAATCGTGCCGGTCGGCTTCCTCCTCGCCAGCAGTCGAGCCGTGTACGGTGAGGGACTCTGGGAGCACGAGGACGGTACACGCTTCGTCCCTGGCCAGCGCTCGCATGCGCAGTTGGAGCGTGGTGAATGGGACTTCCCCGGCGCCCGTCCGATCCTCAGCTCGATCGGATCGACGCCTCCGACCCCGACCAGCGTCTACGGTGCGACGAAGCTCGCGCAGGAGAACGTCCTCTCGGCGTGGGTCGACGCTCACGATAGTGCGCTCGGCATCCTGCGCCTGCAGAACGTCTACGGACCGGGCCAATCCCTCATCAATTCCTACACAGGCATCGTCTCGCTTTTCTCGCAATGGGCGGCAGAGGGGCGCTCGATTCCTGTGTACGAAGACGGCGACATTACTCGGGACTTCGTGTATATCGACGATGTCGCGAGCGCCTTCGCCCTTCTGGCAGAGCGCCTTCCAGAATCGGGCGCGGTGCGCTTCGACGTGGGTAGCGGTGTTTCGACGACCATCATGCAACTCGCGCAGGCCATCGCCGAGTACCACGAAGCCCCCGAGCCGCATGTCACCGGTCAGTACCGCGACGGTGACGTGCGATTCGCCTCATGCGACATCGCTCCAACAGAACGTGGGCTGGACTGGCGGCCGGAGTGGGGTCTGGTCGCGGGCGTGTCTGCGCTACAGCGCTGGATCGCGACTCAGCCTGCCTGAGTCGGGGAGTGGCCGTCCGCGCTCCTTCCGAACACGTGCCGTGCGAGGCTGCGCCTACCCGCGGCGGTTCGAGCGTGTGGGAGTTCGGTCGCAGCGTTCAGACGCGAACTGAGATGAAGATCGGCGGAGCGCGCAGCGCGCTTCCAGCCGCGCTCGCGGAACGCCGCTGCGGCCTCGCGGAACAGGACGCGCTCTTGCGCGAACTTCGACCCGTCGGGCCCGGTCACGGCCGACACGCTCGCTGCGTGGCGTCGGTATCGGAAGACGATCCGATCATCGACGAGGAGCGTGCCGCCGTCTTCGGCGATCTCGATGAGCATCGCGAGGTCCTGGACGACATCGAGGTCGAGGCGGAAGGGACTGCGCCGCAGGACATCGGTTCGCCAGCAGAGGGACGGGAAATACGTCCAATTACCTCGGATGAGGCTGCGGGCCATCGTCTCACCGGTCAGAGTTCGCACGCCGGAGCCGCGCGGTGCGTACCAGCGCTTCACGCGATCCGCGAGCGGCTGGTAGACGGTGCCCTCTCCGTCGATCACCTCGACGCCGGGTTGGATCACCGTCGCTTCGGGGTGTGCGGCGATGAGTTCGCGCACTCGGGCAACGTACCCTGGCAACATCACATCGTCGCAGCCCATGATCGTGACGAACTCGGTATCGGCGAGCCCGACGCACTTGCGGTAATTGCGGCTCGGACGCAGGTTCTCCGTATTGCGAACGTAGGTGACGCGAGGGTCGGCGATCGCCTGCACCCAACGGCCCGCTGCGAGATCCGGGTAGACATCGTCGACGACTACGAGTCGCCAGTCGGGTTCGCTCTGGTGGAGGACGCTCTCGACGGCGAGCTTGAGATGATCGATTCGGCCGTAGAACGGCATCATGATGTCGAGGGTCACGGGTACCTTTCGCGGGCCGACCGGTGGAGCGCATCCATGCTGTCATAGAATCGTGGGCATATGAATGTCGCGCATCGCGCGGGCCGGCGCGTGCGCGTCTCGATGCCCGCCCTGAATCTCGTTCCCGGCGGCATGGGCGGAACCGAGACCTACGCGGCGAATCTCACGCGGGAACTGGCGGAAGCCGGCATCGTCGACGTGACCTCCATCCTGCCGAGCGGTGCGGAAGGCGCGCTGCCTGCAACCACGGAGCGGATCGTCTGCGGCGTGCGGATCGGCGACTCCACCGTGGCTCGAATCGGAGCGCTCGCGGCCGCCGAGGTCAGGGCGCGGGGCATCCGCAGGCTGATGTCGGAAGCCGACGTCGTGCACTACCCGTTCACCGCCATGGTCCCCACGCCGCCGGCCCGCTTGCCGTTCGTGACCACCCTGCATGATGTGCAGCACCTCGACTTGCCGGAACTGTTCACCCGCGCGGACTTCGCCTACCGCGAACGGTATTACCATCGTGCTGCACGCCGAGCCGAGCTCGTCATCACGATCAGCGAGTTCGCCAAACGCACGATCGTCGAGCGGATCGGCATCGAAGCTGACCGTGTTCGGGTGATCCCGCTCGGAGTCGACCGCGAACGTTTCGTGCCGAGCCGCGCGCCGCGACAGGAATTCGCCCTATACCCCGCTCGCGGATGGCCGCATAAGAACCATCGGCGATTGATCGAGGCTGTGGAGCTCGTGCGCCGGTGGCGACCGGGCTTTCGTCTTGTGCTGACAGGCGGCGCGCTTGGTGCGCTCGGGGAGCTTCCCGATTGGGTGGAGAGGCGTGGGCTCGTACCCGATGCCGAACTCCGCGAGCTCTATCGCCGCGCCGCAGTCCTTGCGTATCCGAGTCTTTACGAAGGATTCGGGCTTCCCCCGCTCGAGGCGATGGCTTCAGGATGCCCAGTCGCCGCATCGAATGCCGGTTCTATCCCAGAGGTCTGCGGTGACGCTGCCGTGCTGTTCGATCCGTACGACGTCGAGGCCATCGCCGCCGGCATCCGCGCCGCCATCGAACGAACGGATCGGCTCGCAGAACTCGGCCTCGCCCATGTCGAAGGGTTCACATGGCAACGATGCGCAGAGGCCCACACGGCGCTCTACATCGAACTCGCCGACCGCTGAACGAGTATTCGCTCGGCGATCAGCCCGCCGGGCGCCCCTCGCGCAGCGCATCCCGCCAGCTCATGTCGCGGGCGGCCTTCACCGCACAGACGACGAGCAGCATCCACCCGCCCTCGACGATCGCGAAGCTCTCGGCGAAGCTCCACACGATGAGCACGACGAGCATGAGCGCCGGCCACACGTAGACGACGCTGCGACGCACCGAGGCCAGCAGCCAGGAACGCGCGAAGGCGAGCCCGACGAGCGCGATGAACGCGAGCAGGCCGATGATGCCGAGCTGGAAGTACACGTCGACCCAGGCGCTGAGGCCCGAGCCGTGCTGGCGGCCGGTGCCGAGCTGCAGCCACACGTACGGGTCGGTCGCCTTGGGCCAGAAGCCGACCCAGCCCCAGCCTTCCAGGGGGTTCTGGGCGAGGTATCGGTTCATCTCGCGCCAGAGGTCGAGGCGCACGTCGAACTCGCCGCGTGCGTCGAGCAGGCCGATGATGCGCACCCGCAGCAGCCAGCCGGCCACGATGGCGACGACGGCCGCCGCGAGGATGCCGAGCTGCCAGCTCCAGCGGGTCGCCGGGGCGGCCTTGCGGAGGCCGTAGAGCGCGGCGGTCGCGAGCCCGGCGGCGGCGAAGGCGATCCATGTCGTCGGCGAGCCCGAGAGGATGATCGCCGCGGCCGCCAGCACGGTCGACAGCACGGTGCGGCCGCGCTGTACCGAACGGGTGCGCCATTCGATCATGAAGCTGATGAGGGCGATGAGCGCGACGAAGCCGAGGAAGTTGCGCGAGCCGAACACGCCCTGGATCGGGCCGAGGGCGGCGATGTTCCCTTCGATGCCGAGGAAGTCGATCGGCAGGTCGATGAGGATGCCCGAGAACACCTCCAGGGCGAGCGAGAGCCCGAGCAGCAGCCGCATGACGTCGCCGAAGGCGCGCACGATCTGGATGGTGTCGCGCATGAGGGCGATGTAGACGCCCAGGAAGCCGAAGGCGAACAGGTAGCCGACGCGCACGAGGGTCGAGAGGCTGTGATCGCTCCAGATGACGGATGCCGCCGCCCACCCGACGAAGACGAGGATCGAGATCGGCAGGATGCCGTACCACTCGACCGCACGCCAGCGGGCCACGAGCGAGAGGGCCGAGAGCACGAGGAGGCCGGCGATGATCGCGATGAGGCCGGGCCAGCCGAGGAGGCTGCGGATGAGGTGCGTGCCGAAGCCGGTGCCGATGATCGCGAGGCTGAGCGCCTGCGCCATCCGCGCCGAGCCGATGAAGTCGGCCAGCGCCTTCGCGGTCGAACGCGGCGGGCTCATCGCGGCAACGGCTCCGGGTTCCACTGGCGGCGCTTCGTCACGAGCGCGAACACGAGGAGCAGCAGCCAGCCGCCCTCGATGAGGATGCGACTCTCGGCGAGGCTCTGGGCGACGAGGGCGACGGTGACGAGCAGCGGCAGCATCGAGATCGCCGAGGAGGGGAGGGCCGCCCCGCGGCCGTCGACGGGCCGGTCGACGGCGAGGAACCAGCTACGCCAGAGCGTTCCGAGCACGAGCGAGAAGAAGGCGATGAGGCCGAGGATGCCCAGCTGCATCCACACGTCGAGCCAGGCGTTATGCGCCTGCAGGTAGACGACCCCCTTGCGCTCGGCGAGCGAGCCGAACATCTCCACCCACGGCGGCCAGTACCCCACCCAGCCCCAGCCGAACCACGGGCGCTCGCCGATGAGGCCCCATACGCCGGCCCAGATGTCGAGGCGGCCCGTGAGGTCCTCGCTCTTGCCGAAGAAGGCGAGCAGCAGGTTCCAGCCCGCCGCGAGCGCGGCCACGAGCGCGGCAAGGACGACGACGGCCGTGACGTACACGGGGCGGCGGCCTTCGGGGCCGACCCGCCGCGCCCAGGCGACGAAGACGAGCGCGATCAGCACGCCGAGGCCCACGAGCAGCACCGTCGCCGAACGGGTGAGCACGAGCACCCCGGCGGCCACGACGACCCAGGCGATGCCGCGCCCCCGGCGCACGAGACCCGAGGCCAGCTGCACCGAGAAGACGATGAGCGCGACGAGGGCGTACATGCCGAGCAGGTTGCGGCTGGCGACGATGCCCTCGATCGGGCCGCCGGCGAACAGCAGATCCCGCGACCAGTAGAAGGCCATCGGGATCTTGTCGAGATCCGAGTAATCGGTGAAGTTCGGCAGCAGCGGATGCCGGACGAACACCGACACCCACAGCTCGAAGGCGAGCGAAAGCGCCAGCAGCCACTTGAGGGCGGCCGAGAGCGTGCGCACCACCTCGTCCCAGGCGAGGCACAGGCCGATGAAGCCGGCGACGAGCGTCGGGGCGGCCAGCGCCGCGAGGCCGAGGGCGCTCGCCGCCGGATACGCGGACCATGCGATCGAGAGCGCCGCGATGAGCACGAATGCGATCGCCGACTTCGGCACGCGCCGCCAATGCCAGCCCGGCTTCAGTACCGCGATCGCGACGATCGCGGCGACGAGGGTGAGCACGGCGATCGCGCCCCAGCCCCACCAGCCGAGCAGATTCCGCCAGAACTGACCGCCGAGCGCGGTGAAGAACGCGAAGGTCGCGAGCGCGCGGACGAGTGCACGGCTACGGCCCGGGATCATGGGATCAAGGGTATCCCGGGGGAAGGGCCTCGCCCGCCGCCCCGCCGGGCGGAAACCGGGAGGGATGCGCGGCCGGCGCGACGACCGTACACTGGCGGAACGGCTTCTCATTGGGGGGATGGGGGCAGGGATGGGATTCGTCGGACGCGTCGCGCGTCGGACGGCCGAGCGGATGCGAGCCGGTGCCGAGGCACTCGCCGCCCGTCTGCGCGAGCCGGATCGCAGGCTCGACGAACGGCTCGCCGGCTTCGCCGGGAACGGCCCGGACGGAGCCATCGTCGTTCTTGCCGCGAGCGCCGGCGAGGTCGAACGCCGACGCAGGGAGTTCGCCGGCCGCGACGTGCACGGATTCGTGCTGCGGGCCGGTGCCGAATCCGAGATGCCCGGATTCGGTCCGTTGGCCGTCGCCGATGCCGCCGGGCTCGAGCTCGCCCTGCGCGCGGTGACCGAGATCGCCCTCTTCGTGGATGCGAGCGGATCCGCCCCCGACGTCCAGGCAGCGCTCTGGACGTCGGCGTACCCCTTCGTCCGCGCGGGCGGGAGGTACGTCGTCGTCGAAGACCGGCAACCGCGCTCGCGGTATGACGGTCCGGCCTGGGCCCGCGCCGTCGACGCGCGCGTCGACGGCGCGGGGGAAGCCGACAGCGCGGTGGGGGCCGAACTCGCGCGGGCCACGGCATCCGTCGTGGCGACCGCTCGCACGATCGTGTTCGAGAAGGCCGAACCGCACTACCTCGCCGTCACCGACGAAGACGCCGAACGACTGCTGCCTTCGCGTACCCCGCGCCTGGTCGTCGAGACCCTCCAGACGATCCCCGCTGAGAGGTACGAGCATCGCGGCGGCGTGGTCCATCATGCATCCGCGCCGGCTCCGGCGAACTTCGGGGCGGGGTTCGATGCGCCGGAGCTTCGCCTTCGCCTCTACGAGGGCGAGCTTCGGTGGATCAGCCACATGCTGCTCGTCCACGAGAATACGATCCTCCCTCCGTCGTTCCGCTTCCCCCGCTCGAACCTCGATTCGCCGATCGCACCGCGTCTGCACGGCCGGCACTACCGGATCCCGGAACGCTTCGAACCGGTCGCCGAACGGCTGCCCGGCATCTACTACGACCTGAGCGGGGGATGGCCGTCGCATTTCGGGCATTTCATGCAGCAGTCGGTATCGAAGCTCTGGGGCTGGGATGCCGCCAAGGCGCGCTTCCCCGAGCTGAAAGCGCTCGTGCAGATCCGCGAGGCGAAGGGCCATGTCTTCGAAGAGGCGATCCTGAACGCCTACGGCATCGCCTCGGACGACATCGTCTGGGTCGACGAGCGGGTCGGTGTCGAGGCCTTCGTGAGCGCCGCCTCGATGTTCCAGATGCATCCGCCCCCGTATGTGCATCCCCGGATCGGGGAGACCTGGTCGAGGCTCCGCGACGGCCTCGTACCGGCGGATGCGGATGGCCCGGAGAGGGTCTTCATCTCACGCCGCCCGCCCTTCGACGGGCGAACCTGCCGCAATCTCGACGAGGTCGAGCGGGTCTTCGCCGACCACGGATTCACGGTGTTCGTACCGGACGAGCATCCGATCGCCGAGCAGGCGCGCGTCTTCGCACGAGCACGCATCGTCGCCGGGCCGGGCGGCTCGGCATCGTTCAACCTCGCCTATGCGGAGCATCTCGAGACGCTCATCGTGCTGAACCACGAGGCGTATACGGCGCGCAATGAGCATCTCATCAGCGCGTTCGGCGAGTGGGACACGCACTACTTCTGGAGCCGTCCCGACATCCCGCATCCGAAAGGCGGGTGGTCGGTCGACGCCTATCAGTCGCCGTGGGCGTTCGACTTCGAGCGGAACGGCGAAGAGCTGCACCAACTGCTCCGAACACTGTGAAAAGCGACGCGATCGGCTCCGCAGGCCGGGCGCTGGGAATGCGGCGAGCGGGAGCGCCGAGGGGAAGGGGACATATGACGGACGCGGGGCGGGATCGACAGGTCTGGCTGTTCACCGCGGGGGCGGCGTTCGACGGGAACCCGAAATGGCTGTTCCTCCATGTCGTGAAGCATCGCCCTGACATCGAAGCGCACTGGCTCGCGTACACGGAATCCGCGGCACGGGCCGTACGGGAGCTCGGCTTCAGCGCGATGACGTTCGGCGGCGCCGGATCCAAGGCGTTGCAGCGCCGGGCCGGCGTCTGGGTCGTGAATCAGGTCAAGGAGCGCATTCCGGTCGAACTCCGCGGCGCGACGCTGCTGAACCTCTGGCACGGCGTCGGCGTGAAAAAAGTCGAACGCGGCATGACCGCCGGTTTCCTGCTGTCGAAGGTCGTGGAGAAATACGTTCGCAACAATCTCGAATACCGACGAGATCAGCTCTTCCTGGTGACCTCACCGGCGATGGAGGATCACTTCCGGGTCCAGATCGGCTTCGAACCGGAACAGGCGATCCGTGCCGGGTATCCGCAGAACAGCCACGAACCCTTCTCGTCCTACGATCATGACCTGCGCGGCCGCAACGGGCTCGGTGCGAGCACTCGGCTGCTCGTGTGGGCACCGACTTACCGGCTTCGGCGGAACGAGACGTTCGTCACCCGCGCGCTGCCCGACATCCCGCGGCTCATCGATGCGCTCGAACGCGCCGACGCGATGCTCATTCTGAAACTGCACCCCCAGCTCGCCGTCGACCGCAGCTATCAGGCGATCCGGAACCGCTACGAGGGGCATCCGCGGCTCGTGTTCTGGGACAACGCCGACGATTTCGCCGAGATCATGCCCGATATCGACACGGCGATCGTCGACTATTCATCGATCTTCTACGACCTGCTGGATGCCGGCGTCCGCAAGGTGATCCGCTACCCGTTCGACTGGGGCGACCCCGACGCCCTCGAACCCGGCCTCGACTACGAATCGCTGACCGCAGGGACGTGGGCGGGTGACTTCGACGCGTTGCTCGATGCGATCGAGACCGGCGACAACCGCATCGACGACGCCGATCATGCGCGGCTCATGGACATGTTCTGGGCCTACTCCGACGAAGGCTCCTGCGAGCGCATCGTCGAGCACGCCCTCGCCTACCGGCCGCTCGACATCGAACTGCCGACGCTGTACTCCTTCGATGTGTTCGACACGGTCATCCATCGGCGCGGGGTCGTGCCCGAGTCGATCTTCCACGGCGTCCGGCAGCGCATGCAGCTCTCCGACGTCGCGTTCCCCGGCGAGCTCGAGGCGCGCTTCGTCACGATCCGCCGGCACGCCGAACGGGCCGTGCGCGAATACCGGCGGAAGTCCCCGGAGCTCGCCGCGAGCCAGGAGTTCGAGATCCAGTTCGACGACATCTACGAGCGCATCCGCGAACTCTTCAACCTGAGCGAGGAGCAGCTCGGCCTGCTGAAGCGCTGGGAGCTCGAGCTCGAGGAAGCCGACAGCTTCGGCGACGCCGAGATCATCGAGCGCATCGCGGAGCTTCGGGATGCCGGCGAGACCGTCGTCTTCGTCAGCGACATGTACCTGCCGAAGCCCTTCGTCGAGCGCCTGCTCGCACACGCCGACCCGCGCCTGGCCGACATCCCGCTGTACCTGTCGAGCGAGCAGCTCGTGCAGAAGACCACGAAGCGTCTGTTCCTGCGCGTGTTCACCGATCTGCACTACGACTTCGCCGGGTGGGTGCACACGGGCGACAGCGCGCATGCCGACGAGCGGATGCCGGCGTCGCTGTCGATCCGCACCGTCCGCACCGAGACGCCTGCCTTCGACGAGTACGAGCAGGCGCTCGTCGACGGTCTCGACAGCTACGACGGATACCTGCTTGCCGGGCTCATGCGCGAGCGGCGGGTGAGCGGCGGGCTCTCGGATGCGGAGCTGTTCGCGTACCGCATCGCCGCACCGTACCTGGTGCCCTACGTCTCGTGGGTGCTCGCGGATGCCGTACGTCGTGGATACCGCACGCTCGTGTTCATCTCCCGCGACGGGTACCACATGCGCCGCGTCGCCGATGCGATCATCCGCGAACGGGGTCTCGCGCTCGACACCGGGTACCTGTACGGGTCTCGGAAGGCCTGGCGGCTCGCCTCGCAGGTTGACGGGATCGACGAGGACACCTTCGCCCCGCATGGCAGTTTCGGCGGCGTGCGCAGCTGGGAGGGGCTGCTCGGGGCGGCCCGCGCGAGCCGCGAGGAGCTGCTCGGGATGTTCCCCGAGTTCGCCCGCTTCGACGGCGCCGAGTTCGACGGCCGCACCGCGGGGGAGATCGTCGAGGCCCTGCGCGCCTCGGCCGCCTACCGGGAGCATCTCGAACGCGTCGCAGCCGCCGACCGGGAGCTCGTCGTCGACTACCTGCGCTCCGAGCTCGACATGGGCGGCGACACCGCCTTCGTCGAATACTGGGGGCGCGGCTACACCCAGGACTGCCTCGCCCGCCTCCTCGGGGCCGCGGCCGGGCATCCCGTGCCGACGCCGTTCTATTACGCGCGCAGCATCTACCCCTCGCGCGGCGCATCCATTCGGCACAACTTCACCTCGGAGACGCACTCGCTGCTCGTCATCGAGGCGCTGTTCGCGAACCTCCCGCACGGCAGCGTCGAGGGCTACCGCCGGGAGGGCGATCGCGTGGTGCCCGTCACGCCCGAACGCGACTGCGACCGGGAGCTGCTCGCCGCCTTCGAACGGATGCTCCCCGAATTCGCCGTCGACCTCGAACGTGCCGGGCTGCTCGACCGCGACCGGCTCCGCCGCGACTCTTTCGCGTTCGGATTCGAATACTTCCGCGAGGCCCCGGAAGATCCCGATTACCTGCGGTTCGTGGCTCCGTTGCGGGATGCTGTGGAGCTCGGCAGCCGGGAGCGCGAGTTCGCCCCCGTGCTCACCGTGCCGGCGTTCATTTCGTACCTGCGCGGCCGGCCCATGCGCGAGATCACCCGCTCCCTGCCCCTCAGCCTCGAACGCGCGCACGGCCCGGCGCCCCTGCTGTATCGGCTGCAGCAGCGGGTCGGATTCCGGCGGGTCTTCAAGCGTGCCTACCGGCGCATGCGCGATGCGTTCGCCCGTGAGGATCCGCCCGTGGAGTGACGGGCGGCGGTTAGGCTGTCGGGGATGAGCGCCGCCACCCGAGTTCTCCGCCGCGTGCGCCGCGTTCTCGGCGCTGCCGTCCGCCGCGCGTTCGCACCGGGCGGGCCGCGGCATCCGCTCGTCAGCGTCATCGTGCCCGTCTACAACGTCGAGGCGTACCTCGGGTCGACGATCGATTCGGTGACGGGTCAGACGCTCCGCGATCTCGAGATCATCCTCGTCGACGACGGCTCGACCGACGGCTCGCGCCGAGTCGCCGCACGGAAGGCGTTCGCCGATGCGCGCATCCGCCGGTTCCGGCAGGAGAACGCCGGCCCCGGGCCGGCCCGCGAACTCGGCATCGCGCACGCGCGGGGTGAATACCTCGCGTTCCTCGACTCCGACGACGTGCTGCCGCCCCGAGCCCTCGAGCTGCTCGTCGGTGCGGCCCGGGAGGCCGACGCCGACGTCGCCGTCGGTGCCTTCCGCCGTTTCAGCAGCACGGCCGTCTGGGTCGCCGACTGGGTCGGCGAGCTGCACCGGGTGCCGCGCACCGGCCGCCTCGAGCAGTTCCCCGAACTCCTCCGCAACAACTACCCGCCCGGCAAGGTGTACCGTCGCGCGTTCTGGCAGGGCCTCGGCCTGCACTTCCGCCGCGGTGCCATCTACGAGGATCAGCCCCTCATCGCGCTCGTCATGCAGGCCGCGAACCGCATCGCGGTCGTCCCCGACATCGTCTACGACTACCGCGCGCGCGACGACCGCTCCTCCATCAGTCAGCGCCCCGAAGACCTCCGCGACCTCCGCGACCGGGTCCTCGCCTGGGAGCTCACGCGTGACGCCCTCGCGGAGGCCGACGCGCCGCCGTCCGTCGTCCGCGCCTGGTACCGGACGCTCTTCTCGACCCATTTCCACTGGTACCTCGACAACGACGCGATCGCATCGGACGAATACTGGGGGATCCTCCGCGAGGCCGCCCGTTCGTTGCTCGGGTCGGCGCCTGCGGGCGCCCTCGACGCCGTCGTCGCCGAACGGAAGAGCCTCCTCGCCCTCCTCGCCGACGACCGTCGCGAGCGGGTGCAGGAGCTGCGGGCGGCGGGCATGCCCCGGCATCCCGAGGTCTTCTTCACGGGTGCGGATGCCGGGGGCCTCCGTTACCGATTCGACGACGGGTTGCCGGTCGAAGCACAGACGACCCTGCCGGAGGCGGTGCGCGTCGGCCACGCGCTGGAGGGCGGCGGGATCGAGGCGGGCGAGCGGGTGCGCGTCACGATCGCCGGTCGCGCCTGGTTCCGCGGTACGCCGGCGGATGCCGCCGGCGCCCCGGTCATCGAGCTGCACCGCTCCGACGGCGCCCGCATCGCGCCGGTCGACGTGCATGCGAACCGCCACGCAGGGGGCTTCGAGGTCGTGTTCGAGCTCGACCCGGCGACCGAAGCGAGCCACGAGATCGTCGCGCGCGTGAGCCTCGGCGGCTTCGAACGAGATGAGACCCTCGGGCGGGCCGAGCTCGACTGGCTGAACGCCGGCGAACTCGCGGTGCCGTTGCCCCACGGCGGACGGGCGGCCATCGCCGCCGACCCGAACCCGCATATCCCGGTGCGGATCGGCATCCATCCGCGAGGCTGAGCGGTACCGGGCAGGTCGATGACCCCCGAACGGGGGTAGTGTGTCGGGCATGCCCGAACTCAACGTGCTGCGCGCGTACGACGACGAGCGCGGAAACCGCATCGAATACGACGGACCCGAGATCGAGAACGTGAAGATCGTCTTCACCGGCGGGAACAATCTGCTGCGCGTCGCACGCGAGGCACGGCTCGGCCGCTTCGTCGCCCAATTCAACTGCAGCGACGGCATCGTCGAACTCGGTCGCAACCACGGCGTGCCGAAGTTCGCCGCGACGATCCGGATCGGTCAGGATTCCCGGGTCCTCATCGGCGACAACGTCTCGACGACGGCCACCTGCGGCATCTCGGCCACCGAGGGCACGACGGTCAGCATCGGCCGCGACACCATGATCGCCACCGGCGTGCAGTTGCGCGCCGACGACGGGCACCCGATCTTCGATGTGCGCTCGGGCAAGCGGGCGAACCGCTCGAAGGACATCACGATCGGCGAGCACGTCTGGCTCGCCTACAACTCGACCGTGCTCGGCGGGGTGACGATCGGATCGGGCAGCGTCATCGGGTTCGGCAGCATCGTCACGAAGAACGTGGCGAACAATGCGATCGCCGCCGGCAATCCGGCCAAGACCGTCCGTCGCGACATCGCCTGGGAGCGCCCGCACCTCTCCCTCGTCGCACCCTTCTACAAGCCCGACGCGAGCACCGTCGACCGCAGCCCGTACTGGGGACTCACCGAGGAAGCGTCGCAACCCGTCGTCACGGCGCCGAAGCGTTCGCTCGCGCTCCGCGTTCGCTCGCGCATCGCCCGCGCGGTCAACGCCCGTTCCTGATCCGGTTCCGCCCGGTCACCAGTGGTCGGGCGCGGCCGCCTTGCCGGCTTTCGCCGGCGGGACGCGGCGCCCGGCGTTCACGATGGCGCGGTAGACGCGCTCGGAGTTGCGGCCGTCGCGCACCGGGAAGGTGCGCCGGGCCCGCTCGAGGTACTCGGGGTGTTCGCCGTCGATGACCTCGCCGAGGCGACGCACCGCTTCATCCGGATCGGTCTCGACCGGGCCGAAGCCGTGCGTCTCGTAGTCGAAGTAGCCCTGGCGCTCCGTGTGCTCGAGCCAATAGCGGTCCCGGTCGAACTGGAAATAGACGACGGGGCGCTGCAGGTAGGCCATATTGAACGCGATCGACGAATAGTCGGTGAGCATGACGGCCGAGCCCGCGACGATCTCCTGCACGTCATCGACGCCGTAGCGCACGATGAGGACGTCGTCGGGCACCTCGAACTCGTCGAGGTACATCTGCAGGTTCGGGTGCGGCATGAACACGATCCGCAGGTCCCGTTCGTCTGCGACGGCGCGCAGCTCGGGCGATTTCACGATCCGCTGCCAGGTCTGCGCGAACTCGCTCTCCATGAACCCGCTCGACTTCTCGTATCGCTGCGTGCGCACCGCGAGGGTCTGCGAGAGGGACTTCCGCCAGGTCGGGGCGATGAGGATGTAGCGCGGCTTCTCCGGGTAGGCGTCGGCCTTGCGAAGCAGGGCGTCGAAGCGGGGCAGCCCGGTCAGGCGCACCTCGCGGGTCGAGAACTTAAACGGCCCTTCGCCGGCGATGTAGTCGTACTCGTCCTGCGTCGAGGTGACGAAGGTCTGGATGTCCTTCTGGTTCAGCCACTCGGACAGGTCGCCCTTGATGACGCCGTGCTGCAGGAAGGTGAAGCGCCAGCGCTCGCGCCCGTAACGCTTGCGGAACGGGTTGATGATCGGCGCGTCGACGTGGCTCGAGATGAGCTCTGCGGCCATCAGCACGAGGATGCGCCAGCTGCGGCTGCCGTAGGCGACGAGCTTGAAGCCGTCGGCCTTCAGGCGCGCCCAGTCGGGGGAGTCCTTGCTGAGCACGAACCAGAGCTTCAGCTCGGGTCGGTTCGCGCGCAGCCACCGGTAGAGCTCCTCGGCGCTGTCGTTCGCGTCCCATTCCCGGTCCATGAGCGCCCAGGCGTCGTAGTACCGGGCGCGGTGCCACGGGAAGCGCAGCTCGATCGCGACGGCGAGGTCGGCGAGCGTCGACTTGCGCATGGCGTTGCGCATCCAGCGCAGCGTTCGACCGGCCGCCGAACGCAGCACCCGGTACATGGAGCGTTCGCGCACGCGGAACTTCGGCGGGGTCGCCTCGACACGCTTCTCGTGGATCTCGTCCAGGATGCGGCCCGTCACGCGGTACTCGGGGCCGGAGAGTCCGTCGTCGGTGATCGGCTGCGGTTTGCCGTCGAGGTCGAGCTGGACGCCGGCATCCGCCGTGACCCAGAGGATGCGCTCCTTGACGACATCCTGCCCGAAGATCGTCCGCACGACGGTCTTGGTGTGGTGGGCCACGATGTCGTGGCCGGCGTGCCGCAGGTGCTCCTCGGGCCGGCGGCCGCTGTAGAGGTAGCGGAGTCGCAGGAGGCCCCGGTCGGGATCGACGATGTCCGCCGTCACCGGGCCCGTCGCATCGTGATCGGCGACGCCGAACGCGAGCGCGAACCGCAACCAGAAGGGGAACTTCATGAGATCGAAGCGCACGACCTGTTCGGTCGTGAACGACTCGACGACCGAACGGAGGTCGTCGACGAAGCGGGCGAGGACGGCGGGATCCACGGTCTGAGTGGCGACGTGGTCGCGGGCGTCGACGTGCATGAGCCAGAGCACGTCGTAGACGATCAGGGTCTGCAGCCACTTCGGCACCGCATCGAAGCGAGCCTGCGCACGCTCGACGAGCGGAAGGTACCCGTGCACGGCGACCGTGCGGTAGGTCCGGTCGTCGCCGCGGGCGTTCTGCACGCTCGAACTGCCGTCGGCTCGGCGCCGATAGTAGTAACGAGCCTCGGCGACGAGACCGAGCACGGGGCGATCGAGCGCGAGCAGGTATTCGGCGACGAACTTCCCGTCCTCGAACCGCGTCCGCAGCCGGTCGTCGAAGGCGAGGCCCTCGCGGCGGATGATCTCGGTGCGGAAGAAGGTGAGCGGAGCCTGTCCGTGCACGAAATTCGGATGCCGCTCGAGGTCGACGACCGCGTTGCCGTTGCTGAAGCGGAAGGCGTTCGGATGGGTGTCGGTGCGGCGATCGTTCGCTTCGTCCCACATGATGGTGTGCGCGCCGAAGACCTCGGCCTCCTGGGCCGCAGGAGCGTCCATGAGCGCGGCGACCTCGGCGAAGTACACCTCGTCGAGCACGTCATCGGGATCGACGAACGTGACCCACTCTCCGGTGGCGACCGCGATCCCGGCGTTCCGAGCCGCACCCTGACCGGCGTTCTCCTGCGAGAGCACGCGGACGTTCGCATGACGGGCGGCGAACGCCTCGGCGAGGGCGAGCGAGTCGTCGGTCGACCCGTCGTCGACGAGGACGACCTCGATGCCCTCGAAGCCGTAGCTCTGCTGCTCGAGTGAGGCGAAGAATTCCGGAAGATAGCGCGCGACGTTATAAACCGCCGAAACGAGACTGAATCTCGTGGACATGGGGCTCCTGGGACGCGGATGGGGGTCGTTCGATGCTACACGGCGCGCCGGTCCGGCTTCATTGCCGGCTCGGATGCCCCGATGGTAGTGTCTGCCGCCGATGACCGCATTGTCCGCGCCCGCCGTGCAGAAGCCCGTGGTTCCTGCGGCGCGCCCCGCGCGCGTCGACATCCAAGCGCTCCGGGCACTTGCCGTCGCCCTGGTCGTCGTCTACCACTTCTGGCCGGCTCGGCTCGGCGGCGGCTTCGTGGGGGTCGACGTCTTCTTCGTCATCTCCGGCTTCCTCATCACCTCGCACCTGCTCTCCAAGCCGCCGACGACCGGCCGGGGGCTGACCGAGTTCTGGGGCCGGCGCATCCGGCGCCTGCTGCCGGCCGCGGGCACGGTTCTCCTCATCACCCTGCTCGGCACCGCCATCTTCGCGCCCACGACGCTCTGGCAGAGCACCGGGCTGCAGTCCGTCTTCGCGGGGCTGTACATCGAGAACTGGTTCCTCGCCGGGCAGTCCGTCGACTATCTCGCCGCGGATGCACCGCCGACGCCCGTCCAGCACTACTGGTCGCTCTCCATCGAGGAGCAGTTCTACCTCGTCTGGCCCGTGCTGTTCTTCCTCGTGTGGATGCTCGTGCGCGCCCGCCCGCGACGGGCGATCGGCATCGTCCTGTCGCTCGTCGTCGGAGCCTCGCTGCTCGCTTCGGTCGTCGGCGTCGTCGTCGACCCCGCGGCGTCGTATTTCGTCACATGGACGCGGGCCTGGGAACTCGGTGCCGGGGGTCTGCTCGCCTTCGCCGCCCCGTGGCTGGCCGAGCGCATGCGGGCACGGCCAGGGGCGGCCGCGCTCCTCGCCTGGGCGGGCTTCCTCGTCATCCTGGCCTCTGCCGTCCTCATCACGCCGGCCATGCCGTTCCCGGGGTGGATCGCGCTCGCCCCGGTGGCCGGCACCCTCATGGTCATCGCGGCCTCCGACCCCGCCGGCCGGCGTTCGCCCGCGCCGATCGCCCGCCTGCGCGGCGTCCAGACCCTCGGCGACATCTCGTACAGCGTGTACCTGTGGCATTGGCCGGCCGTGGTGCTCGTGCCGTACGCACTCGGTCGCGAGATGAACTGGTTCGACAAAGCCATCGCCATCGCGGTCGTCGTGCTGCTCTCGCTCGCCACGAAGCGCTGGATCGAGGACCGGTTCCGGGGCCGGAAGCCCCTCGGTACCCCGCTGCGGCGTTCCTATATCGCCATGGTCGCGATCATGGCGGTGGTCGCCGCATCCGGGCTCTCGCTCGCCGGAGTCGCCGCGGCCGAGGAACGACGGACCGCGGCGCAGATCCAGCAGGGGCTCGACGCCGAACTCGACTGCTTCGGTGCCGCCGCCATGCGCGACGCCGGATGCGAACCGGCCGGCGACGAGCTGTACACGAGCCCCGTCTTCGCCGCCGGCGACAAGCCCGCCGCCTACGAGGACGATTGCTGGGTGCTCGGCGACCTGAGCGGCTGGAAGACCTGCCACTACGGCAGCGACGACCCCGAAGCGACCAGGGTCGCCCTCGTCGGCAACTCGCATGCCGGTCACTGGCTCCCGGCGCTGCAGCAACTCGCCGATGAGGAGAACTGGTCGATCACGACATACCTCATCAGCGTGTGCTACACGGTGGAGGTGCCGATCGGGATGCCGACGGCGGAGCAACGCGAGAACTGCGGCGAGTGGAACGCCCGGGCGATCGACGAGATCGCGGCCGGGGGCTACGACCTCATCGTCACCTCCAACCGCACTTCGATGCCCTTGGCCGGGATGAGCTACGAAGAGACGCAATCCGCGGCTCGCACGCCCTACCGGGACGTGCTCGCGCAGTGGGCCGCGAGCGACACCCCGGTGCTCGTGATGCGCGACACGCCCGTGCCGCAGGTGACGACCGTGCCCGATTGCGTCGCCGCGGCCGACGATGCGCTCGACGCCTGCGAGAGCACCATGGCTTCCATCCCCGTCGATCCCATGGCGGATGCCGTCGAGGAACTCGGCTCGCCGGACGTGGAGGTCCTCGATCTCACGCACCGCTTCTGTGCGGACGGAGTCTGCAGATCGATCATCGGCGGCGTCATCGCGTACTTCGATCAGAATCACATGACCGAGACCTTCGCGGCCACCCTCGCCCCCGACATCCTGCCGGCCGCGCAAGAGCTCATCGCCCTCGGTCGCGACGAGTAGCCCGCCTCATCACCTCGTCCCCGCCGCGCCCTTCGCAGCGTCGACGTAGCGGAGCGCGGCCTCGGCGAAGGCCGCCGCCGGGTCCGGTGCGACCGCGGTGCCGAGGACCTCGGCGCGCAGACCCTCGCGGGCCGCCCGCGCCGGGTCCGGCCCGAGGAGCGCATCCACCGCGGCGGTGATCGAACGCGCGTCGGGGGTGAACACGTACCCGCCCTGCGCGACCGGAGAGAGCTCGGAGAAGAGCTCGGCCGGCTGCAGCATCGAGGAGATCGCGTACGGTTTGCCCGTCGCGAGGTAGTCCGAGAGCACGCTCGACACGTCCGTGATCAGGGCGTCGCTCGCGTCGAACATCTCGAACAGGGTGTGCGCGGGCGGGTCGTCGAAGACATGCTGGCGCCCGTTCGCGTCGCGATCCTCGCGGAGGATGCGCCGCACCTCGCCGGCCGAACGTTCGAGCTCGTCGTTCAGCCGCGTGTTCGGGTGCGGCCGGAACCACACGGTCTGCTCGCGACGGATGAGCTCGCGCACGATGTCGGGGCCGGCGATGAGCGAACTGTGCGCCGTGTCCGCGTTGAAGCCCGCCCAGGTCGGGGCGTACAGCACGCGCTCGACGGCCCCGTCCGGTCTCCGCGGCGTCGTCGACACAGCGGCCGTCTGGGGGCGGCCGACGATCTCGAAGAAACCGGGCCGGGTGTCGATGCCGTGCTCGGCGAACCGCTCGATCGCCGCGGGTCCGGCGACGAAGTCGCGATCGTACATGCGCATCGACGGGTTGAAGCTGGGGGCCTTGCCGCTGTCGCCGTGGTTCAGCTGGAGATGCCAGATGCCCGGGAAGCGCACGAAGTTCGCGTTGCTGAGCGCGTTGTTCACGTAGAACGCGCTCGTCATGCCGGGCACGACCATCTCGTCGAGATCGGAGTGGCGGATGCGAACGAAAACGGGGCTTCGAGTGGCGGCTGCGGCCTCGTCGAGCATGTCGGGATCCCGGACGATCACGACGTAGGGGCGGCGGAGCGCGTCGAGGTTCGGGGTCCACATCGCGAGCTGGTAGGCGGTGCCGGGCTCGCCGTCCCAATAGACCGCGAACCGAGGGGCCAGCTCGGCGAGGATGCCGCCGACCCGGGCGTCCTGCCGGTGCCGATCCCGGATCCGCACGAGGTCGCCGAAGGCCTTGAGGGCGGTGACGAGTGCCGCGACGCCCGCCGGGATCCAGATCCATCCGGCGCGCGCGTCGAGCAGCAGCAGGGCGCCGGCTACGCCGATGCAGGCGGTCGTGATCGCCAGCACGCCGCCGCCGGGCAGGGAGCGGCGGTGCCGCACCCCGGCGACGTTCGCCATCGCGGGGCGCGCGACGATCTCGGCACGGGCGAGGGGCAACTCGCCGAGCGCGACGAGCGCGAGCAGCGCTGCCGGGGCCGCGGCTGCCGGAGCCGCGACGGCGAGCGCGGCCGAGAGCAGAATGCGAGCGACCCGGAGACCGTTGTCGAGGCGCGGCCGCTGGAAGCGGCGGGCACCGGCGCCGACGAGGAGCATGACCGCAGCGACGGCGACGACCGTCAGGGTTCCGGCGACGGGGGAGAAGACGGCGACGAGGACCGCGGCGAGCGAGGCGGCGTGGATGACGGTCTCGGGAAGGGCGAGGCCCGTCGCGCGGAGGCGCAACTGCGCGGCGAGTTCGTTCGCGCGTTCCAGATCGTCTGTCGTCGGTCGCCGCACGGCCTCAATCCTAGGAGAGTCGGCGCCCGGTCGGGAGACGTTCAGCCGCCGAGCGACCGCCGGGTGAGCACCGTCTCCTCGGGCTCGTACGGCGCGATGCGCCCGGCATCCACGCGCGATCGGATCTCCTCGATCGCGGCGGCGGGTTCGTGGAACGGCACGCCGGCCAGGTCGTTCGGGCTGAAGCGCCACCATTCGAGTTCGCGGAGCGCTGCGATCGTCTCCTCGTCGAAGCGGTAGCGCAGCACGCGGGCGGGCACGCCGCCGACGATCGCGTACGGCGGCACGTCTTTGACGACGACGGCGCCGGCGGCGACGATCGCCCCGTCGCCGATCTCGACGTCGCGGAGGATGGTGACGCGCGCCCCGATCCACACGTCGTTGCCGATGCGCGCGGCGCCGCCGGCGAAGTGCGTGCCGCGGATGCGCGGGGACGTCGGCTCGTAGGCGTCGGCGGCCGGATGCCAGCCGAATTCGTTGCCGTTGTACTGGAAGTTGGCGATGCTCAGCCAGTCGATCGGATGGTTCGGTTCGCCGATGCGCAGTTCCTGCCCGATCGCGCAGTAACGGCCGATGGATGCCAGGTGGTCGATGAACCCGTCGTTCAGGTAGGTGAACGCGCCGATGCGGGTGCGCTTCTTGAACGTGACGGGCCGGTGGAAGGACACCGGTGCCTCGCAGTGCAGTTCGGCTTTGCCGGTGAGGGTGAGGTTGTCGGCGCCGCGAACGCCCGCGACACCCTGGCCGCCGGTCGCACCGCCGGCGGGTGCGGGCACGAGGCGCCGCTTCGCCTTCCGCAGCAGATCGGTCGCCGTGGATCCGGCGTGCGGGGCGTTCATCGTCCTTCTCCCCGTGCGCTCGCGTGGTCGGCTTCGCGAGCGGCTTCGATCGCGGGCGGCTTCGGCATCGCGATCACCTCGCGGGCGGCCTCGATGAAGCGCGCCGAGACGGATTCGGGCGATTCGCCGCCGAGGTAGTACTCCTTGGCCACGGCTCGGGCGGCCTGTTTCGTGTCGACGCCGAGCATGTCGTCGAGGGCGGCGCGGATGCTCTCCGGCGTCGGCTCGAACACATACCCGGCGGCGGCGATCGCGTACCCGTCGATGAACTCCTCGGCGGGGGCGAGCATCGTCGAGATCGCGAAGGGCTTGCCCGAGAACAGGAAGTCGGGCACGACGCTCGACACGTCGGAGACGAGCGCATCGGCGAGGTTGAAGCACTCGGCGATGGTGAGCTCGGAGGCGACGCGTTCGCCGAACTCGTGCCCGATGCCGGTCTTCGCCTCGTCGGCTTCGAGCAGCGCCCGCACGGTGTCCGCGGCGGCCGCGAGCTCGGGGGAGCGGTCGGTGTAGGGGTGCGGCCGGAACAGCACCCGGCAGCCGCGTTCGACGAGCTGGGTGACGAGTTCGGGCCCGACGCCGAGCGAGCTGTAGGCGGAGTCGGCGTTGAATCCGGCCCACGTCGGCGCGTACAGCACGGTGGGCACGGCGGGCAGCGGCCCGTCGGCCTGACGCACGTGCTCGAGTTGGGGCCGGCCGATGATCTCGAAGTATTCGGGCGCGGTCGCCAGGCCGTGCGCGGCGAAGCGATCCACTGCGGCCTGCCCGGCGACGAAGTTGCGGTCGTAGGCGCGCAGCACCGGGTTGTAGCTCGGGGCCTTGTCGCTCTCGCCGTGGTTCAGCTGCACGTGCCAGAGTTCGGCGAAGCGCACGAACTGGGCGTTGCGGACGGCGTTGTTGACGTAGAACGCGGCTCGCAGCGTGGGCACGATCATGTCGTCGAGGTCGGCGTGGGTCTTGCGGAGCAGCACGGGCCGGTCGGTGAGGCCGACGGTCTCGTCGAAGGTCGCCTGGTTGCGGAGGATGATGACGAACGGCTCGCCGATGCGCTCGAGGTAGGGCAGCCACATCGCCAGCTGGTAGCCGGTGCCGGGCCCCGCATCCCAGTGCACGGCGAAGGCCGGGGCGTAGGCGCGCATGGCGTCGTTCACGGTGCGGTCGGCGACGCGACGGGCGCGGATGCGCTGCACGCCGTCGACCGCGAGGACGACGGCGAAGAGCATCGAGGCGACCGCGAGGATCGCGACGCTCCACGAGACCGCGTCGGAGCGGATCGCGAGCAGGTCGGTGACGAAGAGGACGGCGAGCCCGCCCATGTTGCCGACGGCGACGCCGGCCGGCGAGGCGAGCTCGTGATTCCGGGTGCGGATGCCGGGCAGCTGCGCCGCATACGGCACCGCCCCGGCCAGGATGCGCTTCAGCACGGGTTCGAGCAGCGTGGAGATGCCGAGCATCACCGCCGGCACGAGCAGGGAGCTCCCTCCGACCGCCGCGAGCGCGACGGCGCTCGTGATCAGCAGGGCGCGTGCGAGGACGTGCGAGGCGAGCAGGCGGGCGAGTTTGCCGCCGCGTCGGGCTTCGACCCAGGCGAGCACGGCGATCGCGACGACCGCGGCGGTGGTGCCCGGCGCGCTGGGGCCGGCGACGGCCGCGGTGACGGCGGCGAGCAACGCGGCGACGTTGATGACGAGCGTCGGCCCCGCGGCCCTGCGGAACCGCGCGCGAAACGATCCGCGATCCGGGTGCGATGAATCGGCAGCTGACATGACGCTCCACCATATGCCCCCCGTTCGTCGGGCTTGTTGAGTTGCCTCCCAGCGTGTTGTGAGAGCGACCCCGCGAATTGGGGCACCAGTTCGACTGGAGCGAGGCGCTTCCCGGGGCGGCCGGCCGAAGCGGTGGGCGACAATGGATTCGGCTCGAGAACGGCTCGGGGTGGAGCAGGAGTGACATGAAGATTTCGGTGATCGGATGCGGATATCTCGGTGCGGTGCACGCCGCGGCGATGGCGAAGCTCGGCCATGACGTCATCGGCGTGGACACCGATCCGCTGAAGGTCGAGCGGCTCTCGCGGGGGGAGGCGCCGTTCTTCGAGCCGGGCCTGCCCGAGCTGTTGCGCGAGGGCGTGGCTTCGGGGCGGCTGAGGTTCACGACCGAGATCGCCGATGCGGGCGATGCCCGGGTGCATTTCCTCGCGGTGGGCACGCCGCAGATGGCCGACTCCGATGCCGCCGATCTGCGCTTCGTCGATGCCGCTGTCGCCTCCCTCGTCCCGGTCATTCCGGATGACGCGGTCGTCGTCGGGAAGAGCACGGTCCCCGTCGGCACGGCCGCATCGATCGCAGAGCGCATCCGTGCCGCGGGGAGCGGGGCTGAAGTCGCCTGGAATCCGGAGTTCCTCCGCGAGGGCTTCGCGGTCGCCGACACGCTGACACCGGACCGCATCGTGTACGGCGTCCCCGACGGCGGACGAGCGGTCGAGGTGCTCGACGAGGTGTATGCAGGTCCTCTTGCGACCGGCATTCCGCGGCTCGTGACCGACTATGCGACCGCCGAACTCGTCAAGACCGCCGCGAACGCGTTCCTGGCGACGAAGATCAGCTTCATCAACGCGATGGCCGAGATCGCCGAGGTCGTCGGTGCCGACGTCACCCAGCTCGCGGATGCGATCGGGCACGACGCCCGGATCGGTCGGCGATTCCTGAACGCAGGCATCGGCTTCGGCGGCGGATGCCTGCCGAAGGACATCCGGGCGTTCAGCGCTCGCGCAGAGGAGCTCGGCCGGGCCGAATCGGTCGCGTTCCTGCGCGAGGTGGACGCGATCAACCTGCGTCGCCGGGAACGCGTCGTCGAGCTCGCGACCCAGGTGCTCGGGGGCTCCGTCTACCGGAAGCGCATCGTCGTGCTCGGCCTCACCTTCAAGCCCGACTCCGACGACGTCCGCGACTCGCCGGGGCTGGACATCGCCGCACGGCTGCACGGCCTCGGCGCCCTGGTCGCGGCGACAGACCCGCAGGGCATCGAGAACGCTCGAGTGCGGCATCCGCAGCTGCCCTACGAGGCGGACCTCGATGCGGCGCTCTCCGATGCGGACCTCGTGATCCTCACCACCGAGTGGGCCGAGTACCGCGGACTCGATCCCGAACACGTCGGAGAGCTCGTCGCGGGCCCCACGATCATCGACGGCCGGAACGTGCTCGACCCCGAAGCCTGGCGGTCAGCGGGCTTCGAGTACGTCGGCCTCGGGCGCTAGCGTGTTGCTCGATGAGCCGCGAGTCGATGATGCTGAATGCGAGCGGGAAAGCATTTGAGCATGATGACGGCACTCTGGCGGATACTGCCGGAACGGGTGCGCCGCGCGGTGCCGCTTCGCGTGCGCCTGGCGATACGGGAGCTGGTTCGGCAGACACCGGATGCGCCTGTCGATGAACTGCTCAGCATCGTCGTGCCCGTCTACAACACCGAACAGTATCTCGAAGCCGCGATCGAGAGTCTGCAGGCGCAACGGTATCGACGTTTCGAGATCATCATCGTCGACGATGGATCGAGCGACGGGTCGGGGCGCATTGCCGATCGCCTGGCAACGGCCGATGCGCGGATCACGGTCATCCACCAGAACAATCGCGGTGCCGGGGCTGCGCGCAACGCAGGGATATCTCGCGCCTCGGGTACGTTCCTTGCGTTCCTCGACAGCGACGATCTGGTCGAACGCGACGGCTATGCGAATGCTATTTCGAGTCTCCAGCGCACCGGTGCGGACTTTGCGGTCGCCCCGTACCGGAGATTGAGAGGCGGCAAGCTTCACCTGCCGGGTCGCTGGGTGCAGGAAGCGCATCGTGTCGAGAGACTTGCGACGACGCTCGATGCCTTCCCCGGCATCCAGGCGAACGTCGTCGCGTGCTCGAAGGTCTACCGGCGGACCTTCTTCGACCGGACGGTGAAGGCCTTTCCCGAGGGCGTCGTGTGGGAAGACCAGCTTCCGGCTACGCGTTCGTATCTGCACGGCCGCTTCGACGTCTTGACCGCGCCGATCATTCGCTGGCGGGTTCGGACGGACGGGAGTTCGACCACACAGCAGACCGCGTCCGTCGCGCACGTCGGCGATATCGCCGAGCAGCTCGGAGCGGCGCTCGACATGCTCCGAGCCAGCGGCCACCACGACGCATGGAGAGAACGCATCCTTCAGATCCTCGAGTCGAACCCGTTCGCGCTCGGTGTGTTGCACTCGTGCGACCGTGAACTCTGGGACGTCATCCGCGGTGCGATCGCAGATATCCTTCCGGATGCGCCACCCGCGCTCCTCATCGAGCGCACCCCGGCGCGCTACCGCGTGCTGTTCCACCTGCTCGCCGCCGATGCCAGGGAGGATGCGATGCGCTTCTTCGAAGCAGGCGGCTATTCGGCCGAGTCGTGGGTGTTCTCCGAAGGGCCCGACGGACTCATCAGAGGGCGTGTTCCGGGATGGACGCCGTCGATCGACGTGCCCGGCTGGGCGTTCACCGCGTCGAGTACCGAGCTGACCCCCCGAGCATGGATCGCCCGAGTCGACTGGCGAGACGGCGCCGTTCTCGATATCAGCGGGCACGTATACATCCACGGCTTCGAGGACGCTGCGGAGCACACCGTGCTCCTGCTCCGGGATCGCGAAGCCGTCCGCGAGATCCGGGTTCCCGTTGAACGCATCACGTCCCCGCACGCGACGAGGTGGAGCCGCCATCGGTACGTCGCGCACGAGACCGCAGGCTGGCGGGCCTCGATCGATGTCGACGAGCTCGCCCGGCTCGCGGAGCTCGACGGAGTCGGCCACGCGAGCTTCGAGATCGGCCTCGTCATCGAAGCGGGTGGGCGCCGACTGTCGACTTCGCTGCACTCGATCGGTTTCGCGGACGATGCCGATGCTCGGCGGGCCGTGCCGGTCGGAGAGCGGGGCGAGGCGTGGGTCCGGGTCCGCGCCGATCCGCACGACCTCTGTCTCGAGATCCGGCAGGCCGACGATGTCGCTGCCGTCGACCGGATCGTCATCGACGGCGATGCCGTCGAGATCGCCTGCCGATCGGACGGGCCCGTCGAAGCGGTGGAGCTCGTCCTGCCGCGTGGCGAAGTCGTCCGCGAGGCAGTGGCCGGCTCGGATTCGAACGGGTTCGGTTTCATCCTGCCCGCTGGGCTTGCGGAGGGGTTCTCCGCCGAGCTTCGTGCCGTGCGCGCCGCCGGAACGACACTCCAGTTGCGCCTCGAAGCCGATGCGGCGGTGGTCGTCGGCGCAGACGCGACCGCGATCGCCTCCTACGGCGGCCGCAGCCGGATCCGACTCCGAGACGCTCGCGGCTTCGGCGTCATCCGGTCCATCGACGTGGGCGAGGAGGTGCTCGAGGTCGCCGTGCAACGCGTCCCGGGTCGCGACGACGCGGAGCTTCGCATGATCGGGAACCGCAATACGTCGACCGCCCGGGCGTTCCGCATCGATGACGACGCGGTCGTCTACCGCCTCCCGCTCGCAGTGGCGGGGGATGACGACTGGCGGCCTGCCACGCTCCCGGGCGGTGCGTACCGGCTCGAACTCGGTGTCGCCGAGCACGGGATCCGGCTCGTCGCGGATCGAGACGTCGAGAACCGTCTGCCCGTTCGGCTCGCCGGTCGGGGTCGCCTCCGTGCGAACCTCGTGCGGAGACCCGGTGGAGAGATCCGCATCGAGCTCGCGGCGAGACCCGATGTCGTACGGCGCTCGGCGTTCGCGCTGACGCAACGTCTCGAAGCGCACCGTCGGCACCGGGATGGACTCGTGCCGCACTTGGTGCTCGTGCACGTCTCGAAGGAAGCCGCGAGCGAGCAGCTGCTGCTCGAGATGACCCGTTTCGTGAAGGCTGCTTCGCCGGACGCCCTCCTCGTGTGGGCGATCGCGGACCATGCGACGCGAGTGCCTCGGGGCGCCGCCGGTGTGCTCGTCGACTCCCCGGCGCACATCACTGCGGCTGCTCGCGCCGGGCTCGTCTGCTTCGGGTCCGGCATGCCGCGCTGGTTCGCCCCCCGGTCCGGACAGGCCGTGATCACCGACGTGCTGAGCGAGGACGATCCGATCGCAGCCGTCGCGCAGGCCCTCGTCGCAACCGAACGGACGGTGCTGTTCTGAGGTGGATCCGAGCAGGCTCCCGAACGCTCACTCTCCGGCCGCCGCGGAGAGCCGCCGCACGAGCTCGTCGCCTTCCGACTCCATGTATGTTCCGGTGACGTGGCCGGCGGTGTCGCGGTAGACGATCGCGTTGCCGATGACCGCCGGGCAGCGTTCCTCGTCGCAGTAGAGGTCGCGCGTGTCGACATAGTGCGCCGCGGGGACGAGCGCCGATGCGGCCTTCAGCGGATCGGCGGGTCGCGTGGCGGTGTCGGCATCGGTGCCGCACTCGGACGGCTCCGCGCCGAGGCGTGCCAGGCAGCTGAGCGCGTGCTCTTCGACGTTCGGGGCATCCCCGACGACGATGACCCGGGTTCCGCGTTCGGCGACCGGTGCCCACGCGTCCGCGTACTCGCCGGGTGCGCTCACGGCATCCACCACCGCCCACCTGGCCGCGGTCGTGATCACGATGTCGTAGGCCTCGCCGCGCTCGAGCCGGTCCTGGATCTCGTCCATCACGTCGCCGCAGTCGCCGGTCGCAGGGGCGCGCCACTGGCATCCGTACCCGGTGTAGGTGTCGACGCGCCAGCCGAGGGCGGCGACACGGTCGCGGAGCGCGGGGATGACCATGGCGGCATGGCTGTCGCCGACGAGGGCGACGCGCGTGGCATCGGCATCCTCGGAGCCGAAGGTGCAGCTCCGAAGCGGCTCCGTCTCGCCGCGCCAGCAGAAGAACCCCACACCGGTGTCGTCGGCGAGCTCGTCGACCGATGGCAGCAGGGCGTCCGCGGCGGCGAGCTCGGGCGTGCACGGGTCCGGGATGCCGGGGGCCGCCGCCGCGCCGAAGCACTCATCGGCGGCGGAGACCTGCGGTGCGGGCGGGGCGGCGATGCGCCACGCCGTCAGCCCGCCCGCGACGACGCCGGCGATCGCGAGCCCCGCCAGCACCGGCAGATGCCGGCGGTGCCGACGGGCATCCGCACCCGAGGCTCGCTCATGCCCGAGCAGCCAGCCCGAGCGCCGCACCGGTTGCTCGATGAGGTGGTACGAGGCGACGGACAGTGCGGCGGTGAGCACGAGCGCGGCGACGACGAAGAGCGGCTCGCCCGTCGGCAGCAGGGCCGGCAGCAGCACGATTACGGGGAAGTGCCAGAGATAAAGGGAGTACGAGATGTCGCCGAGGTACCCCGAGACGCGGCTCGTCAACGGGGCGAGGGCGCGATCGTACGCGGCGGAGGAGATGCCGGAGCCCGCCGAGATCACGAGCACGGCCGAGAGCACCGGGAGCAGCGCGGTCGGCGCGGGGAACACGACATCGGGCGGGATCGCGAAGACGCTCACGACGAGGCCGACCACGCCGGCCCAGGCGAGGGCGATCCGTGCGGCGAACGGCAGTCGCCACGGCCGCGCCAGCACCGCGGCGAGCACGGCCCCGGCACCGAGCTCCCAGGCGCGCGTGAAGGTGGAGAAGTACGCCGCCGACGGGTCCTGCGCCGAAGCGATCATCGCCCAGGCGAAGGAGACCGCCGACACGAGTGCGAACGCGATGCCCACGATGAGCAGCGGGCGGGCCAGGCGCGGGAACGCCCGCGTCGTGAGGAGGAACGCGCCGGCCGCGAGCAGCGGCCACACGAAGTAGAACTGCTCCTCGACCGACAGGGACCAGAAATGCTGGAACGGCGAGGGCGGCAGCCCCAGCTGGAAGTAATCGGTGTCGGTAGCCAGCGCCCGCCAGTTCGCACCGAAGAAGAACGCCCACACCCCGTCGATCCCGGCCTGGATCGCGCGTGAGCGCGGCAGGAGCACGGCCGCAGCGATCACCGTCACGACGATGGTCGCCGTCGCCGCCGGGATGATGCGGCGGGCGCGGCGGCGGTAGAAGTCCGCGAACGACAGCCGCCCGTGCGACTCGAGCTCGCGCAGCATATGCGCCGTGATCAGGTACCCCGAGATCACGAAGAACACGTCGACGCCGACGAAGCCGCCCTGCGGCTGCCGGAACAGATGGTTCGCGATCACGACCAGCACCGCGAACGCGCGCAGGCCCTGGATGTCGGCGCGCACGGGCCCGCGCGGCGGCCGATTCGCGGGCGCGGCGGTGCGTTCCATCGTTCGCGTCATGGGTCCAGACAGCTCTGAATCGTGTGCTGGCGGCAGCCTACCCCGCGAACGCGAACAGGCCGTGTGCGGAACCGATTCCGCACACGGCCCGTCGAGCGGACGCGTAGGAGATCAGACGAACGCGGCCTTGCCGGTGATCGCCCGGCCGACGATGAGGGTGTTCATCTCGCGCGTGCCCTCGTAGGAGTAGAGGGCCTCGGCGTCCGCGAAGTAGCGGGCGGCCTGGTAGTCGAGCACGATGCCGTTGCCGCCGAGGGCCTCACGGCACCAGGCGACCGTCTCGCGCATGCGCGAGGTGCAGAACGCCTTCGCGAGGGCGGCGTGCTCGTCGCGGAGCGTGCCGGCCTCCTGCATCTCCGAGACGCGCTTGACCATGGCGATCGAGGCCGTGATGTTGCCGAGGCTCTTCACGAGCAGGTCCTGGATGAGCTGGTGCGAGGCGATCGGCTTGCCGAACTGGATGCGCTCCTGCGAGTACTTCACGGCCGCCTCGTAGGCGCCGATCGCGGTGCCGACCGCCGCCCAGGCGACATCGGCGCGGGTGGCGCGGAGGACCTTCGCGGTGTCCTTGAACGAGTTCGCGTTCTGCAGCCGCAGCGACTCGGGCACGACGACGTCGGTGAGGGTGATGTCGGCGTTCTGCACCGCGCGCAGGCTGATCTTGCCCTCGATCTTCGTCGCCTCGTAGCCGGGCGTGGAGGTCGGCACGATGAAGCCCTTGACCTGGCCGTCTTCGACGTCCTTGGCCCAGATGATCGTGATGTCGCTGAAGGTGGCGTTGCCGATCCACCGCTTCTGCCCGTTCAGCACCCAGCTGTCGCCGTCGCGCTTCGCGGTCGTGCGCAGGCCCTGCGCCGAGTCGGATCCCGAGAGCGGTTCGGTCAGGCCGAACGCGCCGATGACCTCGCCGGCGGCGAGCTTCGGGATCCACTCCTCGCGCTGCTCCTTCGAGCCGCAGATCGAGATCGAGCCGGTCGCCAGGCCGTTCTGCACGCCGACGAAGGTGCCGACCGAGGCATCCACCCGTGCGAGTTCGACCGCGAGGAACCCGCGGAACAGCGCCGAGTTCTCGAACGGCTTCGTCTCGTCCCAGGCGTAGGAGAGCACCCCGAGATCTGCGAGCGGCTTCACGATCTGCTTCGGGAACTCCGCACGCTCCCAGTAGTCGCCGATGATCGGCCGCACCTCGCTCTCGAGCCAGGCGCGGAGCTTGGCGACCGCCTCCTTCTCCTGATCGGACAGCGCCGATTCGAAGTCGTAGAAGTCGCTTGCGAGGGTCTCGAAGGTCATGGTGTCTCCCGATTCCTATGGGGCCGCACCGCAGACCATGTGCCGGTCGGAGGCGACCGGTGCCGATGATCCGGCGGCCGCGGTCAGCCTACGGCGGCCCGCTGAGGGCTCACGAAGCCTTGGTAGTTTGGGACCAAATCAGCGAAAGGATGTCCGCATGTCCATTGTTGCGATCAGCAACACCCCCCGTGACTACGCGTGGGGATCGCACAGTGCGATCGCGGAGTACCTCGGCACCGAGGCGTCCGGGCGGCCCGAGGCCGAGCTCTGGCTCGGCGCGCATCCCGGTTCGCCGGCCCGGCTGGTGGATGCCGCGGGCGCGCCCGATCTGGCCGCGTACATCGCCGAGGATCCCGAGCACGCGCTCGGCCGGTACGCCGACAGCGGATCGCTGCCCTTCCTGCTCAAGGTCCTCGCCGCCGACTCGCCGCTCTCGCTGCAGGCCCACCCGAACGGGGAGCAGGCCCGCGCCGGCTTCGACCGCGAGAACGCCGACGGCGTGCCGCTCGACGCCTACGACCGCAACTACCGCGATCCGTTCCACAAGCCCGAGCTCATCGTCGCCGTCAGCGACACCTTCGACGCCCTTTGCGGCTTCCGGCCGATCGAGGAGATCCGTGGGATCGTCGAGGTCTTGCGGGCGGCGGATGCAGCCTCCGAGGCCCCGGATGCCGGTGCCGTCGCCCTTCTGGCCGATCATCTGGCCGGCGACGACCCGCTGCACACGACCGTCGAGTGGCTGCTGCGCGACGGCCGCGGCGGCGACACCGGCCAGGTGCGCTGGGTCGTCGAACGCGTCGCGCTGCTGGCCGCATCGGACACGGCGCTCGCCTCGCCGCACAGCCCCGCTTTCGCGACCGTGACCGATCTCGCCCGTGTCTACCCGGGCGACCCGGGCATCGTCATCTCACTCCTGCTGAACCGCGTCACCCTCCGCCGCGGCGAAGCCCTCTCCCTGCCGGCGGGCAACATCCACGCCTACCTGCACGGCCTCGGCATCGAACTCATGGCCGCGAGCGACAACGTGCTGCGCGGCGGTCTCACCCCCAAGCACATCGACGTCACCGAACTGCTCGAGGTACTCGACTTCCGACCCACCTCGGTGCCCTACCTCGCCCCCGAGGCGACGTCGCCGGGCGTCGAGACCTTCCGGCCCGACGTGCCCGACTTCCTCTTGCACCGGGTGGATGTCGGCCCGGACGCGGCGACGGTGCCGATCGACGGGCCGGCGATCGTCCTCGTCGCCGGCGGCGACGTGCGCGTCGCCGGCGCGACCTCGGACGCGGCCGTGCCGGCCGGCACCGCCGTGTTCGTCACCCCCGACGAGGCCGAACTGCGCGTCGAGGGCTACGGCGTCGCGTGGGTGGCGACGACGGGCAACGCCGAGTAGCGCCCGGATCTCACCGGAACAAGCCGGGGACCGCGCCCCGGAGCTGCTCCTCGAGGAGGGGCACCAACGTTCTGGAGTAGGTCGCGGTCATGTGGTCGTCATCGCGATACGCGACGGTGTTCCCGACGACGGCCTCGCATCGCGTTTCAGAGCAGAATCCGTCGCTCAGGTCCAGCTGGGCCATGCTGCCGGGAACCCCGGCCGCGTCTTGCACGGGCGAGGTCGCTGCGAAGACCTCGGCCCGGTCACGCCCGCACGACTCCGGATCGTCGCCGTGCTTCTCGAGGCACTCGGGGATGCGCCACGGGAATCGCGGGGTGTCGCGGATGCCGATGACCTGGATGCCCTCTGCGGTGAGGCGAGCCCAGGAAGCGACCTCCTTCTCCGACACCGTTTCCGCAGCCGAATGGTGATCGGTTCGCGTGGAAACGGTGATGACCGCGTCCGGCTTGAGATCGCCGATGATCTGGATCGCCGCCGCGCCCCATTCGGCGCAACTCTGATTCGCCGTATCCGCCTCGAAGGTGAGCCGGCAGCCGTCTTTGTCGATGACGGTCAGCCGCCATCCGTTCTCGGAGGCGATCTGCTCGACTGCGTCGTACCACTGCTGCGCGTGCGAACCACCCGTGAGCACGACCTCGATCGAGCCGTCGACGTCGCCCGTCGTGTCGCAGACGAGGACCTCCGAATACTCCGGCTGGTCGCGGTAGTTCTGCACGCAGCCGAGCGAGTAGAGCCCGGGAAGGTCCTGGAACGCCGCATCGAGCGCGGGGACGGCGTCCACGCCGTCGGGCGCATCGGCGCCGGCGAGCGCGAGCGCGCCCGGGTGCTGCACATCGGCGGCGATGACGGGCCGGTCCCGTGATTCGTACGCCACCGCCGCGCCGGCGGCGATGACGATCACGGCGATAGCGCCGATGGGTGCGAGCAGGGAGCGGCGCGAACTCAGCCGCTCGCGCCGTCGCAGCACGGGGTCGATGATCCATCGTCTGGTGGCCCATGCCGCGGGGATCGAGAGCGCGAGGACGCCGATCGCACCCATCGCCCCGACCGATGCCTGATCCCGCACGGCCAGATAGCCGATGAGGATCGGCCAATGCCAGAGATAGAGCGGGTAGGAGATGCCGGCGACCCACTCGACGGGACGCCAGGACAGGATGCGATCGGCACCGAACCTCGTCGGTTCCCCCGACGCGAGGATCACGAGCGCCGCGCCGCTGAGCGGGACGAGCGCCAGCGGCCCCGGGAATGCGCTCGCGCCGTCGATGGCGAACCCCGAGCCGATGATGAGGACGATCCCGCCCCAACCGAGGACGGTACGGACGGTCGGATGCAGTCGCGGGATCGCGGTGAAGACGATGGCGAGGAGAGCCCCCGCACCGATCTCCCAGAAGCGAGCGGCCGAATCGAAGTAGGCGACGATCGGCTCACGCCCGTTCATCGCCGTCGCGTACCAGAACGAAGCCGCCGTTCCGGCGAGGGTCAGCGTCGTGATCGCGGCGACGGCGGGCATCCGGATGCGGCGGGCGAGCAGGACGACGGCGGCGATGACCGCAGGCCAGACGAAGAAGAACTGCCCCTGGACCGACAGCGACCAGAAATGCTGCAACGGACTCGTTTCGGGGCCGGCCGCCCCGTACGCGAGCCTCGACGAGATGAGCTCCCAGTTCTCCATGAAGAGCGCGGAGGCGACGATCTCCCGCCACGTCGGCCCCCACACGGAGTGCGGAAGGACGAGGACCGTCATCGCCGCGACGAACACGAGGACGACGAGCGTCGCCGGGACGAGCCGGAGCAGCGTCCGCCCGTATCGCCGCGCGAGGCCGGGCCGCGACCCCGAATGCGACCATCGGAGGAGCGAGAGGGTCAGCAGGAACCCCGAGACGAAGAGGAAGACGTCCACACCGCCGGACACGCGCCCGTGACCGAAGAGGTGGAAGGCCACGACGAGGAGGAGCGAGATCCCGCGGAGGCCCTCGATCTCGGTGATGCGTCGGGTCTGGGGTTTCGGGAGGCCGGGGGCGGAGGGCATGAACGTTCCAAGCGGGGGAGGGGCGGATCCTGTGCGATTTTATCCTCGAAGAGCACAGTCTTGCGCCCTGGCCGGGGGTCGGACGGAGAGCCCCGACCAGGGGGTGAAGTGGAATCGCCCGCGCGAGCTCCGCGCCTTCGGCTACGACGCGACGGCGACCACCTCGGCCGGCAGCGGCGCGATGGCGCCGAAGGTGCGCCGGTAGGCCGTCGGGGTCGTCTGCAGCACCTTCACGAAGTGGTGGCGCATGACGGCGCCGGTGCCGAATCCGGTCTCGCGGGCGATCTCCTCGAGCCCGAGGTCGGTCTCTTCGAGCAGCTGCTGGGCGCGCAGGAGGCGCTGGCGGTTCAGCCAGGCGCCGGGGGTGGTGCCGGTTTCGGCGCGGAAGCGGCGGGCGAAGGTCCGCGGCGACATGAGGGCCTTGCGGGCGAGCAGGTCGACGCTGAGCTCGCGGTCGAGGTTCTCGAGCATCCACTCGGTGATCTCGACGAGCGAGTCGCTTCGGCATTCGACGACGGGGGTGCGGATGAACTGCGACTGGCCGCCGTCGCGCTGCGGGGGCACGACCATGCGGCGGGCGACGATGTTGGCCTGTGCGGCGCCGAGTTCGGTGCGGACGATGTGCAGGGCGGCATCGATGCCGGCGGCGGTGCCGGCGCCGGTGACGATGGTGCCGTCGTGGACGAAGAGCACCTCGGGGTCGACGTCGATGCGGGGGTATTCGCGGGCGAGCTGCTCCGAGTACATCCAGTGCGTGGTCGCGCGGCGGCCGTCGAGCACGCCGGCCTGTGCAAGGGTGAAGGCGCCCGAGCACACCGAGAGCACCCAGGCGCCGCGGTCGACGGCGCGGCGGATGACCTCGAGCACGCGTTCGTCGGCGTCGGGGCCGACGGGGGATGCCGGGATCGCGATGAGATCCGCCGTCTCGGCGGCTTCGAGGCCCTCTTCGATCGTGATGCTGAAGCCGAGCTTCGTCTGGATGGGGCCGGGTTCGGCGGCGACGATGTGGAAGTCGAAGACGGGCCCGCCCTGCTCGGAACGGTCGATGCCGAACACCTCGCAGATGACGCCGAATTCGAAGGGGGCCAGCTGCGGCATGGCGACGCAGACGATCTTCTCGAGCATGGATCCGGGCTCCTCGCGACGGTGTTGGCAGGAATAGGCGGTTCATTGGCCATGCTGCCACTGTTGGCAGCATTCGGCAATACGTAGCGTTACTGCCATGTTGATCCTCATCCTGCTCGGCGTCATCGCGGTGTGGGCGGCCGCGGCATCCATCGCCCGTCTCGGCACCGACGGTCTCGGCCACGACGGCTTCGCAGAGCGCAACCGCCCGGCCGGCCCCGACCGCATCCGCTGAGTCGCCCGTCGAGGTGCTCGGCGCCGAAGCCCATACGCCGACGCCACGCGCCGACCGGGCACAGCCCCGCTCGGTACCATTCCCTCGGGCGCCGCACGGCGCACGGAGAGGTGTGGACATGAGCTGGCTGGTCACCGGAGGCGCCGGATACATCGGCGCGCACGTCGCGCGGGCGTTCATCGAACAGGGCATCGACACCGTCGTCGTCGACGACCTGTCGACCGGGCGCAAGGCCTTCGTCCACCCCGAGGCCCGCTTCGTGCAGGCGACCATCCTCGACGGCGAACGCCTCGTCGAGGCCATGCGCCAGTTCGACGTCACCGGCGTCGTGCACCTGGCCGGCTTCAAATACGCCGGCGTCTCGGTCGAGCGGCCGCTGCTGACCTACCAGCAGAATGTGACGGGCACCGTGAGCCTGCTCGGCGCGATGGAGGGCGCCGGCGTGCACCATATGGTCTTCTCCTCGAGCGCGGCGGTCTACGGCACCCCCGACGTCGACCTCGTCACCGAAGACACCCCCAAGCACCCCGAATCGCCCTACGGCGAATCCAAGCTCATCGGCGAATGGCTCATCGCCGACCAGGGCCGCGCGCACGGGCTGGCGCACACGAGCCTGCGCTACTTCAACGTCGTCGGGTCCGGAACCCCCGATATCCACGACGTGAGCCCGCACAACCTCTTCCCGCTCGTCTTCGACGCTCTGCTCGGGGGGCGCACGCCGCGCATCAACGGCGACGACTACCCGACGCCCGACGGCACCTGCGTGCGCGATTACATCCACGTCGCCGACCTCGCCGACGCCCACGTCGTCGCCGCGCGCCGGCTCGAGGCGGGGGACCGGCTCGAGCCCGTGTACAACCTCGGCTCGGGCGACGGCGTCTCGGTCGGCGAGATCATGTCGGCGATCGCCGACGGCACGGGCATCGCCTTCACCCCCGAGATCGCGCCGCGCCGGGCCGGGGATCCCGCCCGCATCGTCGCCTCCGGGGAGCTCGCCGCCCGCGACCTCGACTGGCGCATGCGGCACGGCCTGGGGGACATGGTGGCGAGCGCATGGGCGGCGCGGAAGGCGGCGGCCCCCGCTGCAGAATGAATGCCGCAGTCGGCATACGTCCGCGTCCCCGAGTGGATGCCGGGCCGCGCCCATCCACCCCCGCACCGGGGCCACGATAACGACTCCGATACGCCACCGGCGTGTCGCCCTGGCCTACGAGTCTCGACCGGGTGTCCAGGGTTTACGATTTGCGGCTTGACTCTCGGGAACTACACCGGTGTAATTATTCATGACACGCCCTCAGGGCGGGTCGGTACAACTGGGTGGGAGACGATATGGCTAATCCTGAGTATCGTTCTGGCGTACCGGACGACTGGTTCATCGACCCCGTTCGCATCGGGGTCCCGGGGGTTCGGCAGGCGGACGAAGAAAATCCACTGGCGTGGCAATCCGACGCCTTGTGCGCGCAGACCGATCCCGAGGCGTTCTTCCCTGAAAAGGGCGGATCGACGCGGGATGCGAAGAAGATCTGCACCGGGTGCGAGGTGCGTTCGCAGTGCCTCGAGTACGCCCTCGCGAACGACGAGCGCTTCGGCATCTGGGGCGGGCTGTCGGAGCGGGAGCGGCGCAAGCTCCGCAAACGCGCTGTGTGACGATCGGCCCCGGGGCGCCATCGGCGTTCCGGGGCCGGCCCGCACGGCGCGAGGGCGGCGATGTTCTCACCACGCCCGCGCGGATCACGGGCCAGGGCGGCGGCCGACCATAGGCTGAGCCCGATGCCCAGAGTCACCGCCATCCTCGTCGTCCATCACGGCGGGAACCGCCTCGCGCGAACCCTCGACGCGATCGAAGCAGGCCGGCGCCGCCCCGACGACCTCGTCGCGGTGCTCGTCGAACCGGACGAAGCCGAAACGGAGGCCGTCAGGGCATCCGCTGCGGGCACGATCGTCGCGAGCCGCGAACCGATCGCATTCGGCGCCGCCGTGGCCACAGGCATCCGGGGCCTCGACCGGCCCTTCGAAGCCGGCGAACTGCTCTGGCTCCTGAGCCACGACGCCGCACCCGAGCCCGGTGCGCTCGAAGCGCTCCTCGCCGAGCTCGAGACCTCCCCCTCGGTCGTGCTCGCCGGGCCGAAGCTCGTCGACTGGGAGCACGGCGAACGGATCGCCAGCCTCGGCCGCACCGTCACCCGCTTCGGCCGCACCGTCGAACTCGTCGACGGCGAACTCGACCAGAGCCAGCACGACCACCGCACCGACGTGCTCGCGGTCGCCCCGGCGGGCCTCCTCGTCGACGCCGCGCTCTGGCAGGAGCTCGGCGGCCTCGACCCCGCGCTGCCCGTCGTCGACGACGCCCTCGACCTCTCCGTCCGCGCCCGCCTCGCCGGCTACCGCGTGGCCGTGGCGCCCGCCGCCCGCGTCGCCTTCGCCGGCGACGGCGTCGCCGACCCCGGCACCGGCGGGAAGGCTCGGGATGTGCGCCGCCGCGACCGGCAACGCCGCCGGGCGGCCCTGCACCGCCGCCTCGCCTGGGCCCCCGCATGGGCGGTCGCCGTGCACTGGATCTCCCTGCTGCCGATCGCGGTCGGGCGCTCGGTGTGGCGGCTCCTCGCGAAGACCCCCGGGTCCATCCCCGGCGAATTCGCCGCCGCAGTCTCGGTCATGGCCTCGCCCGTCGCCGTCTCGCAGTCGCGCCGCAGGATCCGCCGCACGAAACGCGCAGGGTGGAAGGCGCTCGCGCCGCTCCGCGCCGACGGGCGCGAGATGGCCGTCAGGCGCCAGGCCGAACGCGAAGCGACCCGGGAGAAGGCCCGCGGCAGCCGCCCCGACATCGACTTCCTGCACAGCGGCGGCGGATGGACCCTGCTCGTGACCGGCGTCATCGCCGTCGCCCTCTTCCTCTGGATGTTCGGCAAGTCGGGCATCGTCGGCGGCGGGCTGATGCCGCTCAGCTCCTCGCTGGCCGAACTCTGGAGCAACGCCGCATACGGCACGCGCGCCGTCGGCACCGGCTCGGTCGGGGCCGCCGATCCGTTCGCCGGGCTCCTTGCGGTCTTCGGCTCGATCACCTTCTGGGCGCCGTCGTTCTCGCTGCTGCTCGTGTGGATGCTCGCCGTGCCCGTCGCCGCCCTCGGCGCCTGGCTCGCGGCCGCCCGACTCACCGAACGCGGCGGCATCCGCGCCGCCGCCGGCATCGTCTGGGCGATCGCCCCGCCCTTCCTCACCGCCCTCGGCGAAGGCCGCCCGGGCGCGGTGCTCGCGCACGTCCTGCTCCCGTGGCTCGTGTTCGCGGCTGCCGGGGCCGCGCGGTCCTGGACCGCGACGGCCACCGCGTCGCTCCTCTTCGCCGGCGTCGCGGCGTCGGCGCCCGTGCTGCTGCCGGCCATGCTCGTCGCGTGGGTCGCGGCCCTCTGCCTTTCGGGGCGCGGGGCCGTCCGCCTCGCCTGGCTGCCGCTGCCGGCGCTCGTGCTGTTCGCCCCGCTCGCCGTCGAACAGTTCCGCCGCGGAACCCTGCTCGCGCTCTTCGCCGACCCCGGCCCCGCGGTTCCGCACGGGGAGTCGACGATCTGGCAGCTGGCGGCCGGCTTCCCCGCGGGCGGATGGGGCGGCTGGACGGCGACCCTCGAACTCTCGCCGTTCTCGGCGATCCCGCCATCGGTGCTCGTCGCGATCCTGCTCGCGCCCTTCGCCCTCCTGGCCTTCTCGGCGGTGACCGCTCCCCGCATGCGGGCCGGCGTCTTCGCCCTCGCCGTGGCCCTGCTCGGCTTCGCGACCGCCGTCGCGGCGACCCGCCTGCAGGTGGCGACGACCGGATCCGAGGCGGTCGCCGTGTGGAGCGGCTCGGGCCTCAGCCTCGGATGGCTCGGGCTCGTGATCGCGATGGTCGTCAGCCTGCGACGCTTGCGCCGCACCCGGGTGCTGGCGGCGACCGTCGCGGCCGGGCTCGTCGTGATCGCCTCGCTGCCGCTCGCCGTCGGCCTCGCGGTCGACCGCGGGCAGCTGCGCCCGGCGGCCGTGCGCACGCTGCCCGCCTTCGTGACGGCGGAGGCCGATTCCGACCCCGGCGTCGTGACGCTGCGCATGACTCCTCAGGCCGACGGCGGCATACGTGCCCAGCTCGAACGCGGCACCGGGTCGACCCTCGACGACCAGTCGACGCTCGTGCAGACCGCCCCCGCGCCGAGCGACCGCGACGCCGGCCTCGCCGTCATCGCCGGCAACCTCGCCTCGCGCAGCGGCTTCGACGCCGAACGGGCCGCCGAGGACTTCGGGGTCCGCTTCATCCTCCTCACGATCCCGCGCGCCGATGAGGGCATCACCCGCGAGGTCGTGCAGACGGCCGAGCGGGCGCGAGCCGCGCTCGACGCGAACCCCGCGCTCGTGCCCGTCGGCGACACCGACTTCGGGCAGTTGTGGCGGTTCGCGGATGCCCCGGGCGGCGGATCCGCCGACCCGGCCGCCCCCGCCGGCACGGTGGCGCTCATCACGATCGCGCAGCTGCTCGTCGTCGGCATCGCCCTGCTGCTGTCGATCCCGACCGGAACCCCCGCCGACCCCGTCGAACGGAAGCCGCGCCGCCGCCGCGGGGGAGGAGCGGCACCGTCCGGGCCGCCCGACACGTCAGCCGAGGCCGATCCGGGCGCATCCGCCGACGCCGAGCCGTCCGCCGATCCCGATGCGGCAGACGGATCCGCCGGCTCGCACGCGTCCGCCGACGCCGAGCCCGACGCATCCGCCGGGAGCGGACCGGACGCCTCGGCGGACGACGGGCCCCCGTCGTCCGCGCCCGCAGACGAGCCTCGAGGAGGCAGCCGTGGCTGACCGCCGTCGCCTCGCCCACTACGGCCGGCGTGCCCTGGCCTTCGCCGGAGCCCTCGCACTGGGGGCCGCCGGCATCGCCGCTGCCGCGCTCGTGCCCTGGCCCGAAGCGCGCACCGAGCCGCCGTCGAGCGTCGTGCAGCCCGAGGCGAGCGGGCAGTCGCGGGTCTGCCCGGGCCCGCTCCTCGCGATCGCCGAGAACGCCGAGGACGCTTCGTCGCTGACGTCCTTCAGCCGGCCCGAACGCCGTGCCGCATCCGCCGCCGACATGTTCGCGACGGACCCCGAGACCGAGCAGCCCGCCGAGACTCCGCTCGCCGCCCCGCAGAACGCCGATGCCGGCCGCGACGGCACGCCGGTACGCCTCGACGCCGAGGCGGGTACCGCGCCGGGCGGGCTCGCCGGTGCGCAGTCGCAGCGTGCCGAGACCGAGACGCAGACCGGGTTCGCCGCGGCGGCGTGCGGCGAATCCCGCGACGACGTCTGGCTCGTCGCCGGCGCCACCGATGTCGGCCGTACGAGCCTCGTCCTCCTCGCGAACGCGAGCGAGGTGGATGCGACCGTCGACCTCGAGGTCTACGGATCCCAGGGTCGCATCGAGGCACCGGCCGCGACCGGGCTCGTGATCCCCGCCGGCACGCAGCGCGTCGTCTCGCTCGCCGGCCTCGCCCCGGACGAGCGGATGCCCGTCGTCCACGTCGTGAGCGACGGCGGCGGGGTCCTCGCGAGCATCCAGCACTCCGTCATCCGCGGCCTCGCTCCGGGCGGGGTCGAGCTCGCCGGAGCGACGGCGGCCCCCTCGACGGATCAGCTCATCCCCGGCTTCGTCGTCGGCACCGACGGCGGCGTCGACCCGCTCGACGACCACGCCGACCATGCCGAAGGCGACGACCACCCGATCGTGCGGGTCTTCGCACCCGACGGCGACGGCGACGCGGAGGTCTCGGTGAGCATCATCCCCGAGGGCGGGGGCCGCGGTTCCACGATCGACATGACCCTCGAGGCGGGGCAGGCCGGCGACCTCGCGCTCGGCGTGCTCGACGCGGGCGCCTATACGATCCGCGTGCAGGCCGACCGCCCGGTGGTCGCAGCGGCTCGCGCGAGCATCGTGAGCGGCGACGAACGCGACTTCGCCTGGTACGCGGCGGCAGCGCCCCTGCTCGATGAGCAGCTCGCCGTCGTCCCGCCCGGGCCCTCGCCGGTGCTGCACCTCGCGAACGGGGGCGGCGAGGAGGCCGAGGCGGTGGTCGTGGCCGGCGGCCGCGAGCGGACCGTCACGATCCCGGCCGGGCAGGCCGCGACGGTGTCGGTGGATGCCGGTGCGGCGCTCCTCCTCGGCGAGGTGCGCGGCCTCTACGCCTCGATCTCCTACCGCGGTGACGGGCAGCTGTCCTCGTTCGCGATCCAGCCGCCGAGCCCGGAGGACTCGCCGCTGCGCGTCTACACGCGCTGAGCGCGACGCCCTCCGGTGCACGACCCGCGCGCCGACGCCGGGCATCCACCCGTGGGAACCGTTCAGAAGCCGCGGTAGCGCCCCGGCGCGAGATCCCATGGATCCCTCCCGAGGAGGTCGGCGACGGCGCGGAACACGCAGCTCTCCACGACGAAGCGCTCGTCGATCTCCTCGCCCTCCTCCTTGCGCAGGAAGCGGATGATCGGCAGCCGGTAGAAGACGATGCGCCGCTCGTCGTGCGAGACGTGCCAGCGGTCGATGTGGTCGCCGTGCACCGCCTCCGCCGGCGCCTGGGCGACCTCGAAGACCACCCCGTCGAGCTCGGGAATCAGGTCGCGCAGCAGATTCGCCGCAGCCGCGACGGCCAGATCGAACTCGTCGTAGCGCGTACGCAGCGGCGGAAGGTACGGCCCGGTCACCGAGGAACGCAGCCCGCGACCGTGGCGGCCGCGCACCCGCCGCCGCGGGGAGGCCGGAATCGAAGCGACACGGCGAGGACGGGGCATGTCGATCATCCTAAACGGCGCCGCCGTCGATAGTCTGGGACGCGCCATGATCAGAGCCTGCTCTCGCACCGCGTGTTCCGTGGAAGCGGTCGCCACGCTGACATTCGTCTACGCGGATTCCATGGCCGTGCTCGGGCCGCTCGCGCTGCGCCCCGAGCCACACTCCTACGATCTGTGCGCCAAGCACGCCGAACGCACCTCGCCGCCGAAGGGATGGCAGCTCGTCCGCCACTCCCTCTACGGTGAGGTAGGTTTCACTGCATGAACTCAGCCCCCTCGGGCGCTTCGGCGCGCCTCCACGAGATCGTCAAGGCCTACGACGTGCGCGGGCTCGTCGGCTCGCAACTGACCGAGGAGATCGTCGAGGCGCTCGCGGCGGCCTTCGTCGACGAGATCGGCGCGGCAGGCGGCGAGGTCGTCGTCGGGCACGACATGCGCGACTCCTCGCCCGCCTTCGCCCGGGCCTTCTCCCGCGGGGCGACGCGGCGCGGAGCCGACGTCGCGCTCATCGGGCTCTGCTCGACCGACGAGAGCTACTACGCATCCGGGGCCCTCGGTGAACCGGCCGCGATGTTCACCGCCAGCCACAACCCGGCCGCCTACAACGGCATCAAGTTCTCGCGCGCCGGCGCCCGCGGCATCTCGCTCGACACCGGACTGTCGGCGATCCGCGACCTCGCCGCCGGCTACCTCGAAGACGGCATCCCGGATGCCCCGACCGCCGGGATCGTGCGCGAGCTCGACGTGCTCGCCGACTACGCCGCCTACCTCCGCTCGCTCGTCGACCTCTCCGGCATCCGCCCCGTGAAGATCGTCGTCGACGCCGGCAACGGCATGGGCGGGCTGACCGTACCGGCCGTGCTCGGCACCGCCGCCGGGCTGCCCGAGCTGCCGATCGAGATCGTCCCGCTCTACTTCGAGCTCGACGGCACCTTCCCGAACCACGAGGCGAACCCGCTCGACCCGGCCAACCTCGTCGACCTGCAGCGCGCCGTCGTCGAGCACGGCGCCGACCTCGGGCTCGCCTTCGACGGCGACGCCGACCGCTGCTTCGTCGTCGACGAGCGCGGCGAGGCCGTGAACCCCTCGGCCGTCGCCGCGATCGTGGCCCTCCGCGAGATCGAGCGGGTGCGCGAGGCGGGCGAGACCGGCGAGATCGACGTCATCCACAACCTCATCACCTCGCGGGCCGTGCCCGAGACGATCGAGGGCGCCGGCGCCGTGCCCGTGCGCACGCGCGTCGGGCACTCGCTCATCAAGGACCGCATGAACGAGACGAACGCGATCTTCGGCGGCGAGCACTCCGCGCACTACTACTTCCGCGACTTCTGGGGCGCCGACAACGGGATGCTCGCCGCGATGCACGTGCTCGCCGAGTTCGGCGTGCAGGATGCCCCGCTCTCCGAGCTCGGCACGCGCTTCACCCCGTACGCCATGTCGGGCGAGATCAACTCGACCGTCGAGGACGTGCCGGTCGCGTACGCGCGCATCGTCGAGGCCTTCTCGGGTCGCGGCGAGTTCGACGAGCTCGACGGCCTCACCGTGGACGGCATCACCGCGGGCGACGAGCCGTTCTGGTGGTTCAACGTGCGCCCCTCGAACACCGAGCCGCTGCTGCGCCTGAACGTCGAGGGCGAGGACCGGGCGACGATGGAGCGCATCCGCGACGAGGTGCTCGCACTCATCCGCGCCTGACGGTCCGCGCCCGACGGGCGCCGGCGCGGCGATCCGCGCCGTCTCACGCCACGGGCTGGATGCGCCCGCGCGCGACCTGCAGGCCGAGTTCGACCGTCTCCTCGCGGCCGGGAGCCGTCTCGGACGAGAGCCTGAGCCGGTAGGTTCCGCGGCGGAGCCGGGGGAGTCTCGCGACGAGTCGCCCGCCGCGGGCATCCCCGACGATCTCCGCCGTGCCATGGATGCCCGGGCGCGCCGCCCCGTCGGCGGCAGGCCGGCCGCGGCGCCCGCCGGCATCCGCTCGCACCGCCTCGACCTCGCCGGCCAGACGCGTCTCCTCGCCGCCGGCCGCGAGCCCGCGCAGCGGAACCTCGAGGCGGATGCCGCCGGCGACGCGTTCGGCGCGGGCGCCGGCGAGATCGGGGCGCGAGACCGCGAACAGGCGATGCTCCGCGCCGCCGACGTCGAGGGCGAGACGCCCCCACCGGTTCGCGAAGGCGACGACGAGTCGGCCGGAGACCAAAGCCGGCAGCGCCGGCCCCCGGTAGGCGATGCCCCGGTGGTTCACGAGCGACAGCAGCGACACGCTCGAGTTCACCGTCCACATCCCGTCGTGGAGGCGCCGCCCGAACACCCCGCGATCGACGTCGAGCTCGCACCGCTCGCGCACCGTCATGGTCACCGTGCCCGCGGCATCCACCGCCTGCTGCGGCCGCATCGTGGTCGGCAGCAGCCACACCGAGGAATCGGACTCATCGCGGATGCCGATATGCGCGCTCGTGGCCGGCAGCTCGTCGGTGACGTCGATGAGCTCCGCGGGGAGCGCGGCACCGAGGCGCTCGGGCAGATCGCGTACGACGCGGCCTTCGCCGGTGCGGCGGAGGAGCGGGCCGGCGACGCCGCCGCCCGGCCGGCTCCAGACGGCCGTCGCCGAAACGACCAGGCGGCCGCCCTCCCAGCGCAGATCGTCGAGCCCCGCCTCGCCGGCGACCCCGCGATCGACCTCGGCCAGTTCGCGCACGAGATCGAAGCGGCCGGCGCGGGCGAGATGCGTCTCGGCGCGCTGCGCCAGGGAGAGGCCGGCCTCGAGCTCCGGGGTGAGGAGGTCGTCGACGGCGGCGAGCAGGCGTGCCTCGGCATCGCGGAACTGGTCGCCGTCGAAGGTCGCGGAGCGGGCGAACCCGAGGATGCGACTGCGGTACTGCACGAGCAGCAGCCAGTCGCGCAGCTCCGGACGGTGGGCGAGGGCCTCGCGGATGTGTGCGATCAACGCCCAGAGCTCCGTCCAGTACTCCTCGCGGTCGCTCTCGTACCCGTCCGTGGAGGTGTTGGTGCCGTCGTGCACCCACCGGTAGAACGCCGTGTCGGCGAGGAGCGGCAGAACCCGCGCGTGCGCGTACACGTCGATGTTGAAGTGGATGTCCTCCCAGATGGGCCGGCCGCCGGCGCGGCCGCGCTCGGGGAAGCGGATGCCGTGCTCCTCGAGGAGGGCTCGCCGGTACATCTTGTGCGGATTCATCGGCATCACCGCCGGCGGATCGAGCGGGTCGAGCACGTTGTCGCGATTCTCCGTGTAGACGGTCAAAGCCCACCCCAGAAGTTTCGTGTGCGACTCCTTGCCGCTGACGACATCGGCCCCCGTCCGGGTCGCGAGCTCGTACGCGGCGCGCAGACCGTCCGTCGCCAACTCGTCGTCGTGGTCGAGGAAGACGACGTACTCGCCGCGGGCGACGTCGAGCGCCGTGTTGCGCGGGCGGCTCGGCCACCCCGAGGCTTCGATGCGCGAGGCGTGCACGTTCGGCCGTGTTGCGGCGATCCGCTCGATGCGCTCGAAGGTGTCGTCGGGGGAGCCGTCGTCGACCAGGAGCACCTCGAACTCCTCGGCGGGCATGCTCTGGCGCTCGAGCGAGGCGATCAGACGGTCGAGGCCGTCTCCCGAACGGTACGTCGGGACGATGACGCTGACTTTGAGCATGTGCGGGCCTCCCGAGCGGACCGTCCGGCCGGGCACCGGCGTCCGCTCTCGATTATGGCGGGAATCGGCCCGCCATCGGCGGCGGATGCTGCGAGAATGGACCCCATGACTCTGCCCGCGACATCCGCCCTGCCGTTCAAGGTCGCCGACCTCTCGCTCGCCGAAGCCGGGCGGCACCAGATCCGCCTCGCCGAGAACGAGATGCCGGGGCTCATGGCCCTGCGCGAGGAGTTCGGCGCCTCCCAGCCGCTCGCCGGGGCGCGCATCGCCGGCAGCCTGCACATGACGGTGCAGACGGCCGTGCTCATCGAGACCCTCGTCGCGCTCGGCGCCCGGGTGCGCTGGGCGAGCTGCAACATCTTCTCCACGCAGGACGAGGCGGCCGCCGCGATCGCCGTCGGGCCGACGGGCACGCCCGCGGCGCCGGCCGGTGCGCCCGTGTTCGCCTGGAAGGGCGAGACGCTCGAGGAGTACTGGTGGTGCGCCGAGCGCATCTTCGACTGGAGCGAGGAGGCCGCCCGCGAAGGCGCCGACTGGTCGGGCCCGAACATGATCCTCGACGACGGCGGGGATGCGACGCTGCTCGTGCACAAGGGCCGCGAGGCCGAGCTGGCCGGCGAGGTGCCGGCGGCGACGGATGCGGCGAACGCCGAGGAGCGCGTGATCCTCGACACCCTGCGCCGCTCGCTCGAGCTCGCCCCCGACCGCTGGACCCGCATCGCCGCCGAGCTCCGCGGCGTCACCGAGGAGACCACGACCGGCGTCCACCGCCTCTACGAGCTGCACGCCGATGGCGGCCTGCAGTTCCCCGCGATCAACGTCAACGACTCGGTCACGAAGTCGAAGTTCGACAACAAGTACGGCATCCGCCACTCCCTGCCCGACGGCCTGAACCGCGCCACCGACGTGCTGATCGGCGGCAAGGTCGTCTTCGTCGTCGGCTACGGCGACGTCGGAAAGGGCGCCGCCGAGGCCCTCCGCGGCCAGGGCGCGCGCGTCATCGTCAGCGAGGTCGACCCGATCTGCGCCCTGCAGGCCGCGATGGACGGCTTCCAGGTCGCGCGCCTCGAAGACGTCGTCGGCGAGGTCGACATCTTCGTCACCTGCACCGGCAACTACCACGTCATCACCCTCGACCACATCCTCGCGATGAAGCACCTCGCGATCGTCTCGAACGTCGGCCACTTCGACAACGAGATCGACATGGCCGCCCTCGAGGCGCTGCCCGGTGCCGAGCGCATCGAGATCAAACCGCAGGTGCACGAGTGGCGTCTGCCGAACGGGCGCAGCGTGCTCGTGCTCTCCGAGGGGCGCCTGATGAACCTCGGCAATGCGACCGGCCACCCCTCCTTCGTGATGAGCAACTCGTTCACGAACCAGGTGCTCGCCCAGATCGAGCTGTACACGCGGCCGGAGGCGTACCCGGTGGGTGTCTACGTGCTGCCGAAGCACCTCGACGAGAAGGTCGCCCGCCTGCACCTCGACGCCCTCGGCGTGGGGCTGACGACGCTGACGGCCGAGCAGGCCGCCTACATCGGCGTGCCGGTCGAGGGCCCGTACAAGGTGGACCACTACCGCTACTGAGTCGCGGCTCGGGGCCGGGCCGCCGGTGGATGCCGGCCGGCGCTCAGCGCCCGGGGAAGCCGTGCGGGTTCGCGGCGAGCACCGGCGCGATGCGCCGGCGGCGCTGCTCGGCCAGTTCGAGCGCACGTGCCTCGCGTTCCCGGCGCACCGCGACGACCGCCGACAGCAGCGGCTCGGCCGGCGCGTCGGGCAGCGGGGCGACGTAAGGGGCGACCTCGCGCACCAGGGCGTCGGCGTTCCGGGCCCGGGCATCGGGGGTGAGGTGCGGTCCGTGCTCGAAGAAGGCCGTGATGCGCCGGGCGACCGGGTCGGGCAGGCGCGCGACATCGGCCGTCCGTGCCCACGCGGCCAGCGGCGGCGGCACCTGTTGCGGCTCCGAGACCGGCTTCGGCACCCGTTCGAGCTGGGCGTGCGTGCCGGCCAGGAAGTCGCCGATCCGTTTCGCGCGGGGGTTCAGCAGCCCGACGAGCACCGCGAGGCCGCCGAACGTCAGGTACACCTCGAACACGCCGGTGAGCGCTCGGATGAGCGCGTGCCGCACGGTGATGCCGCCGCCGTCGTCGCGCACCACGCGAACGCCGAGGGCGAACTTCCCGGGGGAGCGTCCGCCCGTCGCGGCCTCGACCGCGGCCGGCACGACGACGAGCCAGAACACCGCGAGCACCGTGGCGATCGCCTGGCCGGCGGCCTGGTCGAGGCCGGTGCCGGCGATGCTCGCGAACAGCCAGAACGTGAGCAGCAGACCCGCGAAGATCGCGATCATATCGATGACGGCCCCGCCGGCGCGGATGACGAAGCCGGCCGAGCGCACGTCGAGGGCGACCGCCTCGCCGGTGAGCAGGCGGTCGTCGGGCTCGTCGAGAACACGCTCGGGGGTCGGCATGGCTAGTATTCAAGCAGATGGATCTCGACGCCCTCACCGAAGCCCGACGCGATGACTGGGACCGCCTCGGCGCGCTCGCGCGCCGCCGCCCGCTGGCCGGTCCGGAGGCCGACGAACTCATCGACCGCTACCAGCGCGGGGCCGCCGACCTCTCGCTCATCCAGTCGACCGCGGGGTCTACGGCGACCGGCGATCGCCTCTCGGTCGCCCTCTCCCGTGCCCGCCTCCGGTTCACCGGCGCCCCCGAGGAGCCCATGCGGGTCTTCGGCCGGTTCGTGGGCGTCTCGTTGCCGGCTGCGCTGTACCGGGTGCGCTGGCTCACGCTCGCCGTCGCGGTCGCCACGTTCGTCGTGGCCGCACTGTGGGCCGCGTGGGCGTCCGCCGACCCGCGCGTGCTGGCGAGCTTCGGCAGCAGCGCCGAGCTCGAGCAGCTCGCCGAGCACGGCTTCGTCGACTACTACTCCGAGAACCCGGCCGCGTCGTTCACGGGGCTCGTCTGGACGAACAACGCGTGGATCGCCGCCCAGTGCATCGCCTTCGGCATCACGGGGGTCTGGGTGCCTTACGTCATCATGCAGAACGCGCAGAACCTCGGCGTGACGGCCGCCGTCCTCTTCTCCCACGACCAGGCCGGTACCTATTTCCTCTACCTCTCGCCGCACGGCCCGCTCGAGCTGACCTGCGTGTTCGTGGCAGCCGCGGCGGGCCTCCGCATCTTCTGGGCGTGGGTCGCCCCGGGCCCCCGCCGGCGCAGCACGGCGCTCGCCGAAGAAGGGCGGGCGCTCATCACGATCGCCATCGGGCTCGTGTTCTGGCTGCTCGTCTCGGGCATCATCGAAGGCTTCGTGACCGCCGCGCCCTGGCCATGGCCGGTGAAGACCGGCATCGGCGTGCTGGCCCTTGCCGCATTCCTCGTCTACATGCTCGTGCCGGGCCGCCGTGCGGCACGGGCGGGGGAGACGGGCGACCTCGGCGGATTCGACGCCGGCGCCCGCGTGGCGACCGCGGGCTGAACGCCGGGCGGCATCCGCACCCCGGCACTTACAGACCGGGGTGCACACATACGTGATTGGGTCTTCCGCACCTTCCTCAGCTTTCGCGGGGTCGGCAATACCGCCAACTTCCTCTGATTCACCGAACACTTCGGCCGGGACGAAAACGACATCATCGATGCCGCCGGCAGCTGGGCATGCACCATCAGCTATCAGGTCGCCCCGGTCGAAGCCTTGCGCGGCCGCCGAAGATCGAAGAGCCGAGCGGATTCAGAAGACAATCACCGCACCGGACGGGTCAGCGATGACAAGAACCGACGGGCAGGTCGTGCGCCCCGAACGCGCCGCCGAACAAAGTGCGGTCAAGGCCGTCGCGTTTATCCTCCGCGTCTGCCGGCTCCTCCGTCGACGGGGACCTGGGACGCCCCGGCCTGCCGCCACAGGGATTGGCAGAGCCTGCAGGCCAGGATGACCCTCACCCCCGGCAGCGAAGCGAGCTCAGGAGCCGGGGAGGCCCTGGCTGACCTCCGGCGAAGGCCGAAGCTGAACGCGGGCTCTGCGGCCCGCTCGCGCGCTCATCCCCGACCGCATCGCACCTACAGGTAGGGACGCCAGGCGTCCAGTTCGCTCTCAAGCCTCGTGTAATGGAAGTTCAGCGACCCGAGGGCCTGATTGCATTCATCCGAATCCGCCGGCTCCGACGCCTCAGCGTCGCAGATCGTCTTCGCGTCGACGTCGACGATGTCCTGCAGCACGCTGGTGGTGCTGGACACGAGCGAGACCATCGAAGACGGCACCTCCAACTCACCGACATCTCGGATGACGATCTCGGCGGTCGTGCTCAGTGTCTGCTCTTGAAGCCAGCACGTCATTCCCGGAAGGCTGCCAGGCTCGAACACCCAGAGCATTCTGCATTCGCCAGCTCCGTCCATCGTTTCGCGCCAGTCCGATTCGTACTCCGCGAAGACCGAAGCCACCTGCTTCTCAGTGGCAACGATCGGTTCCGGCGACTGCGTCGGAACATCCACCGCAGTCGGTGCCGAACCGGATGCACAGCCGGTCAGGATCAGTATCGAACCGAGGGTGGAGGTGAGCAACAATCGTTTCATTGGGCGAGCGTAACAAGGCCGTGAGCGCAGAATTGTCGCCGGAATGCCCCAGTTCGAGGGGTCGCGAGCCCAAGTGATGAAGGCATCGGCCGAAGAAGCCTGTGCCCGGAAGGCGGGCGCATGACCATGTTCGAAGTCCGGCGGCATCCGCGCCCGCCGGCTGCGACCCCGCTCAGAGGCGCCCGGCCGCTTTCAGCGCGAGGTAGCGGTCGGCGAGGTCGGGCGGCAGTTCGGCCGGCGGCGCGACCACGACCTCGGCGCCCAGCCGGCGCACGGCGGCGGCGACCCGGGCGGTGTCGAGGCGGGCGCGCTCGGCGGCGGCCGCCCGGTAGACGGCGCCGAGGTCGTCGAGGTCGGCGACGCGATCGTCGAGCGCAGGGTTCGCGACCGAGGCGACGACGACGATGTGGTCCCTCGTGAGCTGCGGCAGCACGTCCAGCAGGCCCTGCGCGGCCGCCGGCGTCTCGATCGACGTCAGCAGCACGACGAGCGCGCGCCGGCTCGTGACCTGGCGCACCGCGCCCGGCACCGCGGCCCAGTCGGCCTCGATGAGTTCGGCGTCGATACCGGCCATGGTGTCGACGAGCCGGGCGAGCAGCTCGGGTCCGCTCGCCCCGTGCACCCGGCCGCGCAGGCGCCGATCCCAGGCGAGGAAGTCGACCCGGTCGCCGGCGTGGGAGGCGAGCGCAGACAGCAGCAACGTCGCCTCGAAGGCCGTGTCGAGGCGCGGCTCGTCGGCGATGCGGGCGGCCGCCGTGCGCGAGGTGTCGGCCACGATGACGATGCGGCGGTCGCGCTCGGGCCGCCAGGTGCGCACCATGAGCCGGCCGGCACCGGGCACTTCGGGATCGCTGCGGCGGGCGCTCGCACGCCAGTCGATCGAGCGCACGTCGTCGCCGCGCACGTACTCGCGGAGCGAGTCGAACTCGGTGCCCTGCCCGCGGATGAGCAGCGGCGTCCGCCCGTCGAGCTCGCGGAGGCGGGCCAGCCGCGATGGCAGGTGCACGCGCGAACGGAACGGGGGAAGCACCCGCAGCCGGGCCGGCGACGCCAGGGTCGCCTGCCGCGCCCAGAGCCGAAGGGGCCCGTACGAGCGGATCGTGACCTGTTCGCTCAGGCGGTCGCCGCGCCGAACGGGCACGAGCGTGAGCGACATCCGCCGCCGCCCGCCGGCCGGCACCGACAGGCGCGTGCGGTTGGATCCGACGACGCCGGCCGACGGCTCCCAGCCGTCGCGGACGACGGCCCGCAGCATCCGTCGCCCCAGGTTGGCGACGACGAGCTCCGCCCGGGCCGGCTCGCCGAGCCGCACCCGTTCGGGCAGCTTCCGTTCGAGCGCGAGCCGCCGCGGCGAGGCCGCGAGGGCGAGGTCGATGCCGCCGATGAGCGCCGTGAGCACGAGCCACAGCGCCAGCACCGGCCACGCCGCGTCGCCGGCGAGCACGAGCGGCACGACGCCTGCGGCGACGAGCGCGACGAACCATCCCGTGACGGCCATCTCAGAGCGGAACCTGCACCTGCTGCACGATCGCGCGCAGCACGGCGTCGGCGCTGACGCCTTCGAGCTCCGCCTCCGGGCGCAGCTGCACGCGGTGGCGCCAGACGGGCAGCAGCATCGCCTGCAGGTGGTCGGGCGTCAGCGAGTCGTAGCCCGACAGCCACGCCCACGCCTTCGCGGCGTGCAGCAGCGCGGTCGTGCCGCGCGGGCTCACCCCGAGCCGCACCGACGGGCTCACCCGGGTGGCGCGGGCGAGATCCACGAGGTAGCCGAGCACGTCGTCGCCGACGCCCACGCGCGCCACCGCCTCGCGCGCCCGGAGCAGCTCCGCGGCTCCGAGCACCGGCTGCACGCCGGCCGCGTCGAGGTCGCGCGGGTTGAAGCCGTCGGCATGGCGGCGCAGGATCGCGATCTCGGGGTCCCGCTCGGGCAGCTCGAGCACGAGTTTCAGCAGGAAGCGGTCGAGCTGCGCCTCGGGCAGCGCGTAGGTGCCCTCGTATTCGATCGGGTTCTGCGTGGCTGCGACGATGAACGGCGCCGGCAGCGGCCGGGTGACGCCGTCGGCCGAGACCTGCCGTTCCTCCATCGACTCGAGCAGTGCGGACTGCGTCTTCGGCGGGGTCCGGTTGATCTCGTCGGCGAGCAGCACATTCGTGAACACGGGGCCTTCGCGGAACTCGAACGCGGCCTCGCGGGGGTCGTAGACGAGCGAACCGGTCACATCGCCCGGCATGAGGTCGGGGGTGAACTGCAGGCGGCGGGTGTCCAGCGAGAGGGCCCGCGACAGCGAGCGCACGAGCAGGGTCTTGGCGACGCCGGGCACCCCCTCGAGCAGCACGTGCCCGTCGGCGAGCAGGGCGATGATGAGGCCGGTGACGGCCCCGTCCTGGCCGACGACGGCCTTGCCGACCTCGGTGCGCACGCGGGCCAGCGCCTCGCGGAGGGCCTGGTCGTCTGGGGTCGGTTCGCTCATCGTGGCTCCTCGCTCGGGTGGGTCGGGCTTCGGTCGGGTGCGGATGCCGCCGCGCCGGCGGGTGCGGGGCCCGGGGTTGCGGTTTCGGCGGCTGCGGGGTGCGGGGCTGCGGGGCCGGCCGCTGCGGCGCCGGCGGATGCCGCGGCGCGCCCGCCCGGCCGGACGGCCTCGGCCACGGCACCCTCGAGCTCGGCGATCGCCCTGGCGAGGCGCACGAAGTCGCCGTCGCCGTCGGGGGCGTTCTCGACCAGGAGGCCGCGCACGGAGGCCGGGGTGCGCCCGGTCGCGGCCGCCGCACCGCCGCAGACCTCCTCGAGGCCGGCGGAGCGGCCGAGACCGAGGTCGGCCGCCAGACGCTGCAGGGCGCCCATCCGCAGCTGGTCGAGGGCGCGTCCGCGCGATCCGGAGCGTTCGTAGAGTCGTGCGCGGCCCTCGCTCGTCTCCTCGGCCGGGACGACGACGGGCAGCCGTTCGGCGACGAGCGGTCCGAAGCGCCGGCCTCGCCAGACGGCAGCCCAGACGGTCACGATGCCGAGCAGCACGAGCACGGGGCTCACCCAGCCGGGCGTTATCTCGGCGAGGGAGGGCGCATCGTCGCCGGCGACGTCGTCGAGGCCCGGCAGGTACCAGACGAGCCGATCGTGTCCGCCGAGCAGCCGGATCGCGAGGGCGGCGTTGCCGGCTTCGGCGATGTGCTCGTTGTCGAACAGGGCGGCCGGGGCGAGGGCGATGCCGGGGCCGAGGGCGAGGGCGGGCCGGCCGGCGTCGTCGGGGAAGCATCCGGTCCAGCCGTCGGCGGCGGCGTCGCTGCCGACCGACAGGACGCCGAGGCCCTCGCCGAGCCCGTCGATCCCGTCGGCGACGGGGGCACGGCAGCCGGGCGCGGACGGGGCGCCGTCGGCGGCGCCCGCATGGTGCACGCCGGGGGCGAGGGCGTCGAGGGCGTTCGCGTGGGGTCCGGCGACGACGAGCGTGCCGGTGGATGCCGCGAGGCGCCCGAGGGCGTCGGCGTCGAGGTATCCGTCGGGGTCCGAGACGAACACGGCGGCGTCCTCGCCCGCGGCGCCGAGCGCGGCGTTCAGCGAGCCGGCGGCCTGCACCCGGACGCCGTGGTCGCCGAGGACCTCGGCGAGGGCCTGCGCGCCGGCCGGTGCCGGATTGTCGGCGGCGAGCGGTCGGCCCGGGCCGCGCACGCCGCCCTGCACGAGCATGATGACGACCGCCGCGACGAGGAGGCCGGCGGCGATGACGATCCAGGTGCGCCCGCGGCGCAGGACGCCGCCGAGCGTGCGCGAGACGGCGGGAGCGGGCGCCGCCTGGGCCTCCGTGGTCATCGCAGGGCCTCCGCAGGCTCTTCGGCACGGGCCGGATCGGGGCGGCGCTCGAGCTCGGCGTCGAGCTCTGCGAGGCGGTGGGCGGCCTCGCGGTCCGCATCGCGGCCGAGGTAGCGGACGCCGTCGAAGCGTTGGGCCGCGTCGCGCAGTTCGGAGGCGCGATCGGCGAAGACGGCCGCCGCCTGCTCGCCGGCGGCGTGCGCGGTCGTGCCCGGATGCACCCGCAGCAGCTCGCGATCCGAGAGCGCGCGCACGATCGCGCGGAACCGTTCGAGGAACGCGAGGTCCCAGTCGCCGGCGGCGAAGGCGCGCTCGGCCGCGCGACGCAGCTCCGCCGCGCTCCGCGTGTCGTCGTCGCCGAAGAGCGCCACCGCACGCCTGCGGGCGCGGAGCCGCGGCCGGCCGAACACGAGCAGGGCGACGACGGCGAGGCCGGCGATCACGATCACGGCGATGAGGGCGAGCACCGCAGGCGGCGGACCGGCCGGCCCCGCCTGGAAGAGGGAGCCGAACCATTCGAGGATCGCCTGCATGGCGCGGTCGAACAGGGTCGGGCGGGCAGCCGTGTACCGGGGTTCGGCGAGTTCGTCCTGCAGCCACCGCCGGGCCTCGTCGGGGTCCGGCACGAGCGGCGGGTCGAAGGGGAGGGCGAGGCGCATCACCGGCTCGGGGCGCCCGCCGTGAACGGATCCGTCGTCGGCCGCCCGGCCGCCCTGGCCTCGACGGTGCGCTGCAGCTCGAGGTCGAGGCCCTCGGTGCGCATCCGCCGATCGACGTAGATGAGTCCGTACGTCGCGGCCATGATCACGCTCGCCACCGAGCCGAGCAGGATGCTGAGCACCGAGGTGGCGATCGTGATCGCGACCCCGGCGACGGTGGAGACGTCGTCCGTGCCCGTCGGCGCGAACAGGCCCACGAGCATCGGCGCGAACATCGACAGCGGCATGGTGACGATGCTCGCGGCCGCGTTCAGGATCGCGTTCATGAGCGCGATGAGGCCGAGGGTGCGCCAGAAGGCGCCGTTCGTGAGCTGCCAGGAACGTCTGACGGCGGCGAAGACGCCGACGTCTTCGAGCACGATGACCGTCGGCACGACCGCCAGCTTGGTCATGAGCCAGAGGCCGAGCACGATCACCCCCGTGCTGAGCAGCAGGCAGGCCAGGAGGGCGATCAGGAAGGCGATGGGCGAGAGCACGGCGCCGATGACGACGATGCCGACGAAGCCTCCGAAGACGAGCACGCCGACGGCGCCCGTGAGCAGCGTCCAGGCCGCCAGCGGCCACACGTGCCGGGCCGCCTGCCGCCACAGGGTGCCGAAGCCGAGGCGCTCGCCGAGGGTGCCGGAGGCGACGTCGCGGGCGATCACGCCCTGCAGGAAGGCGGTGCCGAGCACGTTCGCCGCGATCGGCACGAGCATCGCGAGGGCGGCGATCCCGAGGCCGCCGGCGACGATCGGCCACCGCTCGTCCGGCGCGGCGGACGAGCTGCGCGCGAACGTCCAGACGGCGATCGGCACCAGGACGGCGAGGGTGAGCAGGTTCACGACCCCGATGACGAGCACGCCGCTGCCGATGGTCGGGCCGGGGTTGCGGCGGATCACCTGGAAGGGCGCCCCGAGCATGGTGCCGAAGCCGAGCGGGCGCAGGGGGATCAGACCGGGCTTCGGCGGCGGCGTCCAGCCGGGCTGCGGCCCCGGATACGAGGCGCCGGGTCCGCCCGGCTGCGCTCCGTATGCCGGCGGAGGCATGCCCGGTCCGGGCGTGCCCGGCCGGCCGTTCGCCGGGCCGCCCGGATCGATCGGAGACCAGTTCGCATCCGCCACCCCGAGCTCCTTCCCGCCGACGTCCGGCACCATGCTGCCACACTTCCCGCATGCCGAAGGCCCGGCTGTGGACGGGAACGGCTAGTCTGGTTCGGACTGGAATCGCCGCTGCCGCGCGGCCCGGATCGGGATGCCTGAATGAACCCTCGCGTACTCGTCGTCGACGATGACACCGCGCTCGCCGAGATGATCGGCATCGTCCTGCGCACGGAGGGCTTCGAGCCCGTCTTCTGCGCGGACGGATCCGAGGCGCTGGCCGCATTCCGCGACGCCAAACCCGACCTCGTGCTCCTCGACCTCATGCTGCCCGGCCTCGACGGCATCGAGGTGTGCGGCCTCATCCGCGCCGAGTCCGGCACGCCGATCATCATGCTGACGGCGAAGTCCGACACGGCCGACGTCGTCCGCGGCCTCGAGTCGGGCGCCGACGACTACATCGTCAAGCCCTTCAACCCGAAGGAGCTCATCGCCCGCATCCGCACCCGGCTCCGCCCCTCGCCCGAGCCGGCAGCTGCTGCGATCACGGTCGGCGACCTCACGATCGACGCCGCCGGCCACGAGGTGCGACGCGGCGACGAGCGCATCAACCTGACGCCGCTCGAGTTCGACCTGCTGCTGACCCTCGCATCCAAACCGCAACAGGTGTTCACGCGCGAGATGCTCCTCGAACAGGTCTGGGGATACCACTACAAAGCCGACACGCGCCTCGTGAACGTGCACGTGCAGCGCCTGCGCGCCAAGGTCGAGCACGACCCCGACAATCCGAAGATCGTCATGACGGTGCGCGGCATCGGCTACCGCGCCGGGGCGAGCTCCTAAGGCCGTGGCCTGGCGGATGCCGATCACCGGGTCCATCGGCGTCCAGCCGTGGTGGCGCCGGTGGCCCCACCGGGCGCGGGCGGCGTGGCGTTCGTCCCTGCAGTTCCGCACGGTGGCGATCACGCTCGCGCTCTCGACGCTGGCGATCCTCGTGATCGGGCTCTCGATCATCCTCAGCGTCGCCTCCAACCTCTTCCAGTCGCGCCTCGATCTCGCTCTCGACGCCTCGAACCGGGCGACGCTCAGCGCCCAGAACCTGCTCGACTCCTCGAACGCCAGCGACCGCGCGGCCGTGCAGGCCCTGTTCGCCTCCGCCGTGGATCGGGTGACGGCGACCTCCGCGCGCTCCGAGGTCGCCCTCTTCCGCGTGCCCGACCAGTCGCCGAGCCAGGTCGCCCCGACCGACCGCCGCTCGCGCGTGCTCGACGGCGTCATCTCGCCCGAACTGCGCCAGAGCGTGCAGGAGAATCCGGGCGGGCAGTACTGGCAGTCGGTCTCGCTCGGCAACGATGCCGGCGGCACGGATCCGGGCGTCGTCGTCGCAAGCGACATCACGGTGCCGGCCGCCGGCCGCTACGAGCTCTACATCGGCTTCAACTTCGCCGATGCCCAGGCCACGCTCGCCTTCATGCAGCTGATCGGCGGCATCGGGGCGGCCCTGCTGGTGCTGCTGCTCGGGGCGATCATCTTCCTCGTCGTCCGCTGGGTGATCGACCCGATCCGGGGCGCTGCGGTCACGAGCCGGCGGATCGCGGCCGGCGACCTGTCGGTGCGGATGCCCGAGAAGGGCGACGACGAGCTTGCGACCCTGGCACGCTCCTTCAATGCGATGGCCGAGAGCCTGCAGGCCCGCATCCGGGAGCTGGCGGAGCTCTCGCGCATGCAGCAGCGCTTCGTCTCCGACGTCTCCCACGAGCTGCGCACGCCGCTGACGACGATGCGGTTGGCCGGCGACGTGCTGTTCAATCGGCGCGAGGAGTTCCCCGATACGACCCAGCGCACCGTCGAACTCCTGCACGGGCAGACCGAGCGTTTCGAGATGCTGCTCGGCGACCTCCTCGAGATCTCCCGCTACGACGCCCGCAGCGTCCGCCTCGAAACCGAGCCGACGAACCTCGTCACCCTCGCCGGCGACGCGATCGAGTCGATGCACGCGCTGGCCACCGAGCACGGCAGCCAGCTGCAACTCGTCGCCCCCGGCGGGCACCTCGACGTCGAGGTCGACCCCCGCCGCATCCGCCGCATCGTGCAGAACCTCATCGGCAACGCGATCGAGCACGGCGAGGGGCGGCCCATCGTCGTCGCGATCGACAGCAACGAGGAGGCCGTCGCGCTCTCGGTGCGCGACGAGGGCATCGGGATGGCCGAGGAGGACGCGGGGCGCGTCTTCGACCGTTTCTGGCGGGCGGATCCGAGCCGCTCCCGAACGATCGGCGGCACCGGGCTCGGCCTGGCGATCTCGCTCGAGGACGCGGTCGCGCACGGCGGCACGATCGACGTCTGGTCTCGGCCCGGTTCCGGAAGCGTGTTCCGGCTGACCCTGCCGCGGCGCGCCGGCCTCGTCGAGGTCGCGAGCCCGCTGCCGCTCGGCCCCGACGACGACGGCCGCCCGGTGCGACTGCCGAAGGAGGACGCATGAGGCACGCGAAGCGCACGGTCCGGTCGGCGGCGGCGGCCGTCGCGGTGCTCGCCCTCGCTGCCGGATGCGCGGCGATCCCGAGCAGCGGCGGCGTCAACCGCGGCCAGGCCCGCACCGTCGAAGACCCACTGGACTCCCTCGAGCTCGTGCCCGAGGGCCCGGCGAAGGGCGACACGCCCGAGCAGATCCTCCGCGGCTTCATCGACGCGGCCACGAGCCCGCGCAACAGCTACGACGTGGCCCGCGACTTCCTCACTGGCTCCTTCGAGGAGGACTGGGAGCCGGGATCCCGCGTCACGATCGATGTGCTGAGCTCCCGCCAGCTCGAGCAGCTGGGCGCCGAACCGGGCGAAGACGACGATCGCACCTCGATGCGGGTGCGGGCGGTGCCGGCGGCCGGACTCACGGCGACCGGCCAGTACGAGATCGCCGAGTCGCGCGCCCCGATCGAGCTGCCGTACGAGTTCCGCAAGGTCAACGGCGAGTGGCGCATCTCCGATGCCCCGCAGGGCATCCTCATCGACGAGAGCAACTTCGAACTCGTCTTCCGGCAGCACGCCCTGTTCTTCTTCGCGCCCGGCTTCGACGCGCTGGTGCCGGACCTCCGCTGGTTCGCGGGAGCCGATTCGGTGCAGACGAGCATCGTCCGCGCCCTCCTCGAGGGGCCGTCCGAGTGGCTTGCCGGCGGAGTCGTCACGGCGGTGCCGGAGGGGATGCGGCTCGAACCCGACGCGGTGCCGGTCGCCGGCCGGGTCGCGAGCGTCGAACTCGTCGGCGGCAACGTCGACGATGCGCTGGCGATCCAGCGCATCCAGCTGCAGCTCGACGAGAGCCTGCGCGCGGTGCGGAGCGTCGGCGAGGTCTCGCTGACGGTCAACGGGGCGGCGAACGATCTGGCGGCCCTGCCCGTTCCGCCTGCACCCCGCGTCGATTCGCGCACGGTCGTCTTCGACGGCGAGCGCTTCGGATATCTGAGCTCGGACGGCGCCGACGTCGAGACCCTGCCGGGCATCAGCGAGCAGGTCGCCGCCCTCGGGCCGGTCGGGGCGGCCGTCGGACCGGAGGCGCAGCGCGTGGCCGTGCTCTCGTCCGCCGGCGTCTCGCTCGTCTCGCGGGGAGATCCGGCGCAGACCCTCGATACGCGCCCGGGGCTCGTGACGCCCGCCATCGATGAGCACGACGTCGTCTGGTCGGTGCCGGCCGACGAGCCCGGCGCGCTCGAGTGGTTCGGAGGCGGGCAGCACGGAACCCTGCCGGTTCCGTGGAACGCCGAGCGGATCGCCGGCCTCGAGGTCTCGCGCGACGGAACGCGCCTGCTCGTCTTCCTCGAGACGAACGGGCACACGCAGCTGCTCGTCGCAGCGGTGCAGCGCGACGCCCAGCATCTGCCGCTCGCGCTCGGCACGCCGGTCAGGCTCGACGCGGTCGACGGCGAGGCCCGCGACATCGCGTGGGTGGATGCCCGGACCGTGGTCTCGCTGACGGGCCTCTCGGACGGTTCGGGGGCGATCATCACCCAGGAAGTCGGCGGGCTCGCCACGCGCCGCACGGCGCCGGAGGATGCGGTGCAGGTCACCGGCGGAAACAATGTGCGCGATCTGCGGACGCTGACCTCGGAGGGCGTGCTGCAGAGCCAGGCCGGCGTCGGCTGGCAGCCGCGTGCGACCGGGGTCGCGTTCCTGGCACCGCAGCAGCGCGTCGACTGATCCTCCACAGCCGCGGCCGAGCGCCCCGGCATCCACACCCCGGCCCGACCGGGCCCCGCGGCAGCAGATTCCGCGAGAGGATGCCGCAGTGCCACGCGTCAGGGACCGCCTCGCCGCAGCCCTGCTCGATGCGCTCGACGTCGTCGTGCCCGTCGCCTGCGTCGGTTGCGGCGGCCCGGGCCGCACGGTGTGCGCGGGATGCCGCCCCGCCTTCGTCCCCCGGGTGCATCTGGCCGCGCGCGTCGGCGTGGCCGCCTGGGCGGCGGCGCGCTACGAGGGCCCCGTCGCCGGCGCGATCGCGCGGTTCAAAGACGCCGGGCGCACGGATGCCGAAGGCGCCCTGGCACCCATGCTCGGCGCATCCATCGGCGCCGCGCTCGCCGTGCTGCCGCCGGGCCCGCCCGCAGAGCTCGTCGCCGTCCCCTCCACCCGCGCCGCCGTCGCCGCACGCGGATACCGCCCGGTCCACCGACTGCTCGCCGCGCAGGGCCTCCGGGCAGCGCCCGTGCTGCGGGCCGCGGCCCGGCCCGACCAGGTCGGCCTCGGCGCCGGGGCGCGTGCGCGCAACGTCGCCGGCACGCTGACGGCCCGCAGGGAGCTCGCCGGGCGCCGCTTCCTCCTCGTCGACGACATCCTCACGACCGGCGCGACGGCCGAGGAGGCGGTGCGCGCGATCACCGCGGCGGGAGGATCGGTGCCGGCCGTCGCGGTGCTCGCCGAGACACCGCTGCGCATTTCGTGACAAGCGCTCGCGCCCGGGTTACGGTTGCAGGAAAGGCGTGGGTTGATCGCTCATCACTCGCCGGGCGACACGCCGGGAGACGGAGGTCGTGATGGAACTGAACATCGTCGGACGAGGCCTGGAGCTCAGCGATCGATTCCGCGATTACGTCACCGAGAAGACCGAGAAGGTCTCCGCCTTCGCCGATCGGGCCATCTCCCTGCAGGTCAAGGCGACCCGGCAGCGCGAGCGCGGCACCGGGGCCAACGACCGGGTCGAGCTGACGCTCGTCGGCAAGGGGCCCGTCGTGCGGGCCGAGGCCGACGGCGCCGACAAGTACGGGGCGTTCGACGTCGCCCTCGGCCGGCTGATGGAACGCATCCGCCGCGCCAAGGACCGCCGCAAGATCCACCGGGGCGGCTCCCGACGGCCCACCTCGCTCAGGCAGGCGGCCGACGACGGCTTCGCCGAAGCGGGCGTCCGCGCCGCCGACGCCGAGGTGCTCGAGCGGGTCCGCACCGGGGCGGTGCCGGTGGTGGATGCCGCGGGCTCCGCCGCCGAGGACGAGGAGTACTCGCCCGTCGTCATCCGGTGGAAGGTGTTCGCATCCACCCCCATGACCGTCGACGACGCGCTCTACTTCATGGAGCTCGTCGGTCACGACTTCTACCTCTTCGTCGATCAGGAGACGGGCCGGCCCTCGGTGGTCTACCGCCGGAAGGGCTGGGACTACGGGGTCATCGGCCTCGACGGCGCGGCCGCCGAGGCCGAGCTCGAACTGGAGGCGGCCGGCTCCCGAGTCTGAGGCCGGCGGCGCCCCGGCGGGCCTTCCCGCCGGAGCGCCGCGCCCAGCTTCCCTGCCGCTAGCATGGCTATGATTGCCGTCTGCAAGGCGGTAGCGGGCGTGCCCGAGTGCTCCGAGCCGGACGCACGCGCCTGACGACGACAGGAGAGCATTCGTGGCTTCGATTCTGGAAAAGGTCCTCCGCGTCGGGGAAGGCCGCACCCTCAAGCGCCTCGAGAACTACGCCAAGGCGATCAACGCGCTCGAAGAGGATTTCCAGGCGCTCAGCGACGAGGAGCTGAAGCACGAGACCGTCGAACTGCGCGAGCGCTACGGCAACGGCGAGCCCCTCGACGACCTGCTGCCCGAGGCCTTCGCCGCCGTGCGCGAGGCCGCCCGCCGCACCCTCGGCATGCGCCCCTACGACGTGCAGCTCATGGGCGGTGCGGCCCTGCACCTCGGCAACATCTCCGAGATGAAGACCGGTGAGGGCAAGACGCTCGTGGCGACGACCGCGGCCTACCTGAACGCGCTCACCAGCCGCGGCGTGCACATCATCACCGTCAACGACTTCCTCGCCGGCTACCAGTCCGAACTCATGGGCCGCGTGTTCCGCGCCCTCGGCATGACGACCGGCTGCATCGTCGCCGGCCAGAGCCCCGCGGAGCGCCGCGAGCAGTACGCCGCCGACATCACCTACGGCACGAACAACGAGTTCGGCTTCGACTACCTGCGCGACAACATGGCCTGGCAGGCTTCCGACATGGTCCAGCGCGGCCATGCGTTCGCGATCGTCGACGAGGTCGACTCGATCCTCATCGACGAAGCCCGCACCCCGCTCATCATCTCGGGCCCGGCATCCGGCGAGGCCAACCGCTGGTTCACCGAGTTCGCACGCCTGGCCACCCGCCTGACCCCCGGCGAGGACTTCGAGGTCGACGAGAAGAAGCGCACCGTCGGCGTGCTCGAGGGCGGCATCGCCAAGGTCGAGGACTACCTCGGCATCGACAACCTGTACGAGTCGGCGAACACGCCCCTCATCTCCTTCCTGAACAACGCGATCAAGGCCAACGCGCTCTTCAAGCGCGACAAGGACTACGTGGTCATGAACGGCGAGGTGCTCATCGTCGACGAGCACACCGGCCGCATCCTCGTCGGCCGCCGCTACAACGAGGGCATCCACCAGGCCATCGAGGCCAAGGAGGGCGTGCAGGTCAAGGCCGAGAACCAGACCCTGGCCACCATCACGCTGCAGAACTACTTCCGCCTCTACGACAAGCTCGCCGGCATGACGGGTACCGCCGAGACCGAAGCGGCGGAGTTCATGTCGACCTACAAGCTCGGCGTCGTGTCGATCCCGACGAACAAGCCGATGATCCGCATCGACCAGCCCGACCTCGTCTACAAGAACGAGGAGGCCAAGTTCGCCCAGGTCGTCGAAGACATCGTCGAGCGCCACCGCAAGGGCCAGCCCGTGCTCGTCGGCACGACCAGCGTCGAGAAGAGCGAATACCTCTCGCGCCTGCTCGCCAAGAAGGGCGTGCGGCACGAGGTCCTGAACGCGAAGAACCACGCCCGTGAGGCCGCGATCATCGCGCAGGCCGGGCGTCTGGGCGCCGTGACGGTTGCCACGAACATGGCCGGCCGCGGCACCGACATCATGCTCGGCGGCAACGCCGAGTTCCTCGCCGTGCAGGCGATGCACGAGAAGGGCCTCTCGCCCGCGGAGACGCCCGACGAGTACGAGGCCGCCTGGGACGGCGTCTTCGAGCAGGTGAAGGCGACCGTCGCCCACGAGGGCGAGAAGGTGCTCGCAGCCGGCGGCCTCTATGTGCTCGGCACCGAGCGCCACGAGTCCCGCCGCATCGACAACCAGCTGCGCGGTCGCTCGGGCCGCCAGGGCGACCCCGGCGAGAGCCGCTTCTACCTCTCGCTCACCGATGACCTCATGCGTCTCTTCAACGCCGGCGCCGCGGAGTCGATCATGGCCCGCGGCGTGCCCGACGACGTGCCGATCGAATCGAAGGTCGTCAGCCGCGCCATCCGCTCGGCCCAGTCGCAGGTCGAGGCCCGTAACGCCGAGATCCGCAAGAACGTGCTGAAGTACGACGACGTGCTGAACCGCCAGCGCGAGGCGATCTACGGCGACCGCCGGCAGATCCTCGAGGGCGACGATCTGCACGAGCGCACCCAGGCCTTCCTCGAAGACGTCATCGACGAGGTCCTCGACCAGCACACCGCCGAGGGCAACCCCGACGAGTGGGACTTCGACGCCCTCTGGGCCGAGCTGAAGACGCTCTACCCGATCGGCATCACCATCGACGAGGTCGTCGCCGAGGCCGGCGAGAAGGGCCGCGTGAACCGCGACTTCATCCGCCGCGAGATCGTCTCGGACGCCAAGCTCGCCTACCAGCGCCGCGAAGAGCAGCTCGGCGGCCCCGCCATGCGCGAGCTCGAGCGTCGCGTCGTGCTCTCGGTCATCGACCGCCGCTGGCGCGACCACCTCTACGAGATGGACTACCTGAAGGACGGCATCGGCCTGCGCGCCATGGCCCAGCGCGACCCCCTCATCGAGTACCAGCGCGAGGGCTACGCGATGTTCCAGCAGATGATGGGCTCGATCCGCGAGGAGACCATCGGCTTCCTCTTCAACCTCGAGGTCGAGGTCTCGCCGCAGGGCGGCGGAGCGCCGACCGTCGCGGCCAAGGGGCTCTCGCAGCAGGGGTCGCCGAACGAGAAGCTCAGCTACTCCGCCCCGAGCGACGCCGGCGGCGTCGAGGTGCGCAACCAGCGCGGCCAGGTCCAGCAGGCCGCGACCGAGCGTGCACGTCGTGCCGTGGCGCAGGGGCAGGCACCGCAGCAGGCGCCGGGGCAGGGTCGACCTCCGCAGGGTCAGCCGCCGCGTCAGGGCCAGCCGGCGCGCCAGCCGCAGCAGCCACCCCAGCGCGGGGCGTTCGGCCAGCGCGAGGGAGGCGACCAGGGCGCAGAGCCGCAGAACCGCCAGCAGCGTCGCGCTCAGGAGCGTCGCGGCCGCTGAAGCCGGCGCGGGCGGGCGCTCAGGCGCCCGCTCGGCAGGAACCGTGCGCGAGTTCGGCTTCGCTCAGAGGACCCCGATGTAGGTCGCGCGCCAGCGGGAGTCGAGGCCTTCGAGGCGGATGGCGACGGCGCGCGTGCGCACCCGCTGATGGACGACGACGGTCGCCTCGATGATGCCGTCGGCCGGCTCGCAGACGACCATGCGACCGAGCGTGAGCGCCGGGCGCTGCGGTGCGCCGCCCCGCACACGGCGGGCGCGGTTGGCGAGCACGACGCGTTTCATGAGGTGCCGGTAGACGTCTTCGCTGAGCCAACGGGCGATCTGGTCGAGGTCGCGGGCGCCGGCGATGACCTCGATGACGCACCGCGTGAGGTTCGACAGGAGCGGCTCCGGGTCGGGCAGCACCTCGCGACGTGACCGCTGCCGGGCGAAATACGCCTCCTCGTCGAGCAGACGCGCATTCGCCCCGGTGGTGGCCGGTCGTACTGCGGTGCTCCGTGCGGTCATCATTGCTCCATCGGGTTCGAGTTCGCCGGGCTGCGAACGGCGACCCCCGACCGGGGGCCGAAACGCTGTAAGAACGCTATTCAATTCCCACGCCGAATCGCAAAGAATGTGTCGAACTGTGGATAACTCGATGCCGAACCGTGACATCCGGGCTAACGTCGCCTCATGCGCTGGGACCTGCTCTTCGACGACCTCGAGTCGCAGCTCGACGAAGAGCATCGGGAAGAGGAACGCGCCCTCCGGGTCGAGGAGGAACGGCTCCGCCTCGGGCGCCTGAGCCTGCGCGACCGCATCCTCGCGCTCATGCGCGCCGACGGCGAGACCGGCACGATCACCCTCGAACTGCACGGCGGGGCCTCGCATGCGGTTCGCCCCGACGGCTTCGGCCGCGACTGGCTGAGCGGCGACCTCCACGACGAGGGCCGCAGGGTCAGGCAGTGCGTCGTCGCGCTCGACCGCATCGCGGCCGTCGTCCCGAACCCGTCGCAGCTGCCGCGGAGCCTCGCGTCGCTGCCCGAGGCGTCTTCGAGGTTCGCCGACCGCATCGGCCTGGCCTTCGTCCTGCGCGATCTCTGCCGGCGTCGTCGCGCCGTCACCGTGACCACGATCGACGGCGTGCATCACGGCACGATCGACCGGGTCGGGCGTGACCACTTCGACCTCGCGGTCCACGAGGCCGGCACGCCGAGGCGCGAACGCGAGGTGCGTCAACTGCGGATCGTGCCGATCGAGCGCCTCGTCCTCGTCGTCCTCGACTGAACCGCCGGTTCCCGCCGGGGCTCAGCTGCGGCGGCCGCCGAAGCCGCGCGCGCCCGAGAGCTCGACGACGTTCGCGAACTGCGCCTCGTTCCAGAGGGCCCGGGCCTGGCTCTCCTCGTACTTCAGCTCGATGAAGGCCTCGAGGTGGGCCCGTTCGATGCGCCAGTGGCCCGCGGAGCCGATCTGGATCGCGGGCAGCTCGCCCGATTTGATCAACTCGTCGACGACCGCCACATCGACGGCGAGGAGCTCGGCCGTGTCGGCAATGCTGAGGAAACGGCCGAGGTCGGCCGAACCGGTGGAGGTCATGTCTCCGATTATGGCCCTCTGCGGCGGCTCCCGCAGAGGGTGTGGATAACTTCTGGGCGTCCTCACGGAATGCGGGCACGATGGTCTACCGAACCTCGCGAAAAGGGAGCAACGATGGCACGTGGATCCGAGTCCAAATCCGGAATGCGCGTCGACCCGCGCCTGCTCATCGGCGTCGGCCTGGTCGTCGCCTCGGCGCTGGGCGTCTGGGCGCTCGTGGCGAGCCTCGACGACTCGCGCGAGGTCTACGTCGCGACCGGGACGGTGACCGCCGGCACGACGCTCGACTCCGCAGACCTCGCCGTCGAGCGGGTGCGGCTCGGCGCGAACGCGGAACGCTACCTGACGCCCGAATCCCTGCCCGAGAACGGCGTCATCGTCACTCGGACGCTCTTCGAGGGCGAACTCGTCCCGGCATCCGCCGTCGACGACGCCGAACGCGCCGGCACCGCGACCATCGTCGTGCCGACCCGCGACGCGCCCGCGAGCGAGATCGTCGTCGGCGCCCTCGTCGACGTCTGGACGGCCGAACTCGGCGAACGCGGAGCCGTCGCCACCCCCGAGGTGCTCGTCGAGGCGGCCGAGGTCTCGGCCGTCGGCGAGTCGTCGGGCATGTCCTCCGGCAGCAGCGTCGAACTGCTCGTGCCCCGCGAGAAGGTCTCGGCCGTACTCGAGGCGCTTGCCGCGGGCGACGTCATCGACCTCGTCTCGGCGCGTCCCGATGCGGAGCAGCGATGACGCGGCTCGTCCTCGCCCTCGATGCGCGCACCGAGGAGCGGTTGCTGCCCGCGCTCGTCGAACGCGGCCACCAGATCGCCGGCCGGCTCACGGGCTGGCGCGAACTCCTCGACCGCCTCGACGCGCTCGGGCCCGAGGTGCTGCTCGTGGGCGCCGGCCGCTCCACCCTCACCGCCGAACTGGTGGCCGCCTGCGACGAGCGCGGGGTGCGGGTCGTCGCCCTCGCACCGAGCGACGCCGATCGGGCGAACGCCAGCGCGATCGGCCTGCACGAGGTGCTCGACGCCGGCGCCCCGGCCGAGGAGGTCGATGCCCTCATCCGCGGCGGCGTCCTCGTCCCGGCACGTATCGGCGAACCCGCCGCTCCCGTGCGCACGTCCGAGATCATCGCCGTCTGGGGTCCGGCCGGCGCCCCGGGGCGCACGACGATCTCGATCAACGTCGCCGCAGAGCTCGCCGCCCTCGGGCACACCGTCGCCCTCGTCGATTCCGATCCCTACGGCGGCAGCATCGCCCCGGCGCTCGGGCTCCTCGATGAGGCGCCCGGCTTCGCGTCCGCATGCCGCCTGGCCGGTTCGGACGCCCTCGACCGCAACGAGCTCGAGCGCATCGCGCAGCGCTACTCCTCGCCGCGCGGCTCCTTCGCGGTGCTCACGGGGCTCATCGGGCCGCAGCGCTGGCCCGAACTCGGTGACGAGCGGGTCGACGCGGCCCTCACCATGATGCGCGGGTGGGCCGAGTACATCGTCGTCGACACCGGATTCAGTCTCGAACGCGACGAAGAGCTCACGAGCGATCAGTTCGCGCCGCGCCGCAACGCCGCGACGCTCGCCGCCCTGCGGGCCGCCGACCGCGTCATCGCGCTCGGCGCCGCCGATCCGATCGGCCTGTCGCGCTTCCTCCGAGGCCACGCCGAACTCGTCGAGACGGTCGACGCCGAACGCATCGACGTCATCGTGAACCGGGTGCGCACGCGCGTCCTCGGCATCGACGCGCACGCCCAGGTGCGACAGACGCTGCGGCGCTTCGGCGGCATCGAGACGGCCACGCTGCTGCCCGACGACGCGCGCTCCGCCGACGCGGCCCTCCTCGCGGCGCGCACGCTGCGCGATGCGGCCGCGAAATCGCCGCTTCGCGCCGAACTGCGCTCCTACGTCGAATCGGCCATCGTCCCCGTCCCCGAACCCCGTCGCCGTTTCGGCCGATCGCGGGCGACGGCGCGGACGGCCTGAGCGGGATACGCTGGGGATCGTGTCGACCCTCAGTGATCTCGTCCTCGCACAGGGCCGCAGCAGTCAGGCCGACGCCGACTGGCTGCACATGCTCGTCGGCGACCTGCAACTGCTCGCCGACCTCGCCTTCGCCGACATCGTGTTGTGGGTGCCGAGTGCGGCCGGCGGCTACGTCGCCGTCGCGCATGCGCGACCCTCGAGCGCGGCGACCCTCTTCTACCGCGACTTCGTGGGGCAGGAGATCCGGCCCGAATGGCTCGAGCTCGTCACCCGGGCCGCCGAGACGCAGGCCATCACCGAGTCGAACGCCCCCGACTGGTACGAGGAGATGCCCACCAGGGTGCGGGCGATCCCGGTCATACGGCGCCTGTCGGCATCCAGCCCCGAGGTCGCCCCCGACCCCGTCGCGGTGATGACCCGGCACACGAACCTCAGTTCCACGCGCACCTCGAGCCGGCAGGAACTGACGTTCCACGACTGCGCGACCGAGCTGTTCCAGATGATCGCCTCCGGCGACTTCCCCGACCTCGGGGCGCCGACCGGGCCCCGTCGCGGCGCACCTCGCGCATCCGATGGTCTCATCCGCCTCGACACCGACGGGGTCACGACCTTCGCGAGCCCGAACGCGCTCTCCGCCTTCAACCGGATGGGTTTCGACGATGAGCTCGAGGGCGAGTCCCTCGCGCATGTCACCTCCGCGCTGCTCACGGGGCGCACCGACGTCGACGAATCGCTGCCGCTCGTCGTCACCGGCCGGGCGCCGTGGCGCACCGAGATCGAGTCGCGCGGCGTCGCCGTCTCGCTCCGGGCGATCCCGCTCCGGCATCGGGGCACCCGTACCGGGGCGATCGTGCTGTGCCGCGACGTCACCGAACTCCGCCACCAGGAGCAGGAGCTCATCACCAAGGACGCGACGATCCGCGAGATCCACCACCGCGTCAAGAACAACCTGCAGACCGTCGCCTCGCTCTTGCGCATCCAGGCCCGCCGCACCCATTCGGAGGAGGCCCGCGAGGCCCTCACCCAGGCGATGCGGCGCGTCGGCGCCATCGCGGTCGTGCACGACACCCTCTCGGAGGGGCTCAGCCAGAACGTCGACTTCGACGAGGTCTTCGACCGGGCGCTGCTGCTCGTCGCCGAGGTCGCCGCAGCGCACAACACGACCGCGCATCCGAAGCGCACGGGCACCTTCGGCGTGCTTCCGAGCGAGTATGCGACGCCGCTCGCCCTCGCCCTCACCGAGCTCGTCACGAACGCCGTCGAGCACGGGCTGGCCGGCCGCGAGGGCGAGGTGGAGATCTTCGCGGATCGCAGCGACACGACCCTCACCGTGCAGGTGCGCGACACCGGCTCGGGCCTGCCGGAGGGGATGGTCGGCGAGGGGCTCGGCACGCAGATCGTGCGAACGCTCATCCAGGGCGAACTCGGCGGGACCATCGACTGGCACACCGTCGTGGGCCGCGGCACCGAGGTGACGATCGAGGTTCCGCTGCGCTGGATCAAGGCGTAGCGGGCGAGGCGCCCGACGGCCGGCCGGCGTTCAGTCGCCGCCGCGCCGTCGCCCGGTCAGTCGGAGCATGCGGGGTGCGTACGGTGCGGCGCTCGGCTTCGACCCGGAGGCGTCGCCGGCGCCGCGGCCGTGCGACCGGCGCGTCAGCCCGCGCGGCGGGCGCGTGCGGCGCGGCGCTTGAGGGCGCGGCGCTCGTCTTCGCTCAGGCCGCCCCAGACGCCGGAGTCCTGGCCGGTCTCGAGGGCGTACTGCAGGCAGATCTCCGTCACGGAGCAGCGGGCGCACACGGCCTTCGCCTTCTCGATCTGGTCCACGGCGGGGCCAGTGTTGCCGACGGGGAAGAAGAGTTCCGGGTCGGCCGTGAGGCAGGCGGCTTTGTCGCGCCAATCCATGTGGGGTGCTCCTTGTGTGTACTTCGGGTTCACAAGCACCTGCTGTGTCCGGTGCGCGCTACTGCGCACCGGCCGCCGCCGGTGACTGCGTTGGGGGAGAACCGAGTCGCAGGAAGTAGGATCATGACTGATCGGCTCACGCCCCTGTGAGCATCAACTCGGCCTCATAAATGGTCGCATAGGGTCGGGAACGAATCAATAGCCGTGCATGGGATGAAGCTGTGAATCACCGCGCCGAACCGGCATCCGCCTCCGAAACGCCGGGCCCCGCCGGTGGGGCGACGACGGCGTTCCGCCTCGTCGTCGCCATGCTGTTCCTCGAGGCGGCGGCGCTCGTCGGCGTCGTCGTGTGGCTCGTGGTCGAGCTCCTCGTCGATCGCCCGGAATCGTATGCGACGGCGGTCGCGATGCTCGTGCTCGTGGTGATCGCCGCGGCGTGGATGCTGGCGACGGCCGTCGCCGCGGCGCGGCGTCAGGGCTGGTCGAGGGCGTCGGCGATCGTCTGGCAGGTGCTGCAGCTCTCGGTCGCGTTCGGCGCGTTCCAGGGACTGTTCGCGCAGCCGGCCGTCGGGTGGGCGCTGCTGGTGCCGGCCGTCGCCGTGATCCTGCTGCTGCTCTGGGCCCCCGTCCGGGATCTCTTCGCCCGGCCCGAACTGCACGAAGACTGACCCGCCGCCCGCCGCCCGCCGCACCCGCCGCCCGCCGCCCGCCGCACCCGCCGCCCGCCGGCATCCGCACCCGCCGCCCGCCGGCATCCGCACCCGCCGCCCGCCGGCATCCGCACCCGCCGCCCGCCGGCATCCGCACCCGCCCGCCCCTCCTCGCGCGCAGCCGCTCCCGGGCGCTCTTCTCCTGCGCAATGCAGGAGTGCGCCGGCGTGTCGCGCCCGGCGGCGCGGGAGAACGGGGCGCGACACGATCGCGTTCCTGCATTGCGCAGGGAGAGAGAGGGGAGAGAGAGAGTGCGGCGGGGGCTGCGCAGGGGGAGTGAGGGGCAGGGAGAGGAGTGCGAGTGCGGCGGAGGCTGCGCGGGGAGGGGAGAGGGGGCGGCGTCCGCAGGGGCGTGCGGATGAGCGGGGCGGGTGGCGCTAGCATCCGAAGATGGACGGCGAACTGTGGCTGAACCTCGCGCTCATCGTGCTGTTCGTGCTCATCGGGGGCGTCTTCGCGGCGACGGAGATGGCGATCGTGAGCCTGCGCGAGGCGCAGATCCGCCAGATCGAGGCCCAGGGGCCGTCCGGGCAGCGCATCGGCGCGCTCGTGCGCGACCCGAACCTGTTCCTGTCATCGGTGCAGGTGGGCGTGACCGTCGCCGGCTTCCTGTCGTCTGCGTTCGGCGCATCCACTGTCGCCCCGCGCCTGGCACCCCTGTTCGAGGGCTGGGGGTGGCCGGCGGCGACCGCCGAAGCCGTCGCACTCGTGCTGCTGACCCTCGTCATCGCCTACCTCTCGCTCGTGTTCGGCGAGCTCGTGCCCAAGCGCCTCGCAATGCTGAACGCGGTCGCGTTCACGCGGGTGCTCGCGCCGCCGCTGCGCTGGTTCGCGATCGTCATGCGCCCGGTGATCAGCGTGCTGTCTGCCTCGACGGACGGGGTGCTGCGCCTCTTCGGGCAGAAGCCGGGGCCGGCCGGCGCGCAGGTCACGGCGGACGAGATCCGCACCCTCATCGTCACGACGCCCGCCATCGCCGAGGAGGAACGCACGATCCTCGCCGATGTGCTCGAAGCCGACGACCGGCGCCTCGGCGAGATCATGCGGCCGCGGCCCGACGTCGAGTTCGTGCGCGGCGATCAGGCGGTGGGCGAAGCCCTCGATGAGAGCCTCGCCCGGCATTTCTCGCGCTTTCCGGTGACGGGTGAGTCGGTCGATGACGTCATCGGCTTCGTGCACATCCGCGATCTGATGCGCGCGGCACGGCGGCGACCGGATGTGCGCGTCGCGTCGATCGTGCGGCCGATTCCCATGCTGCCGGCGACCAACCGGGTTCTCGCGACCCTCGCGCTCATGCGCGAAGAGGGCCAGCAGATCGCCCTCGTCATCGACGAGTTCGGCGGCACCGACGGCATCGTGACGCTCGAAGACCTGCTCGAGGAGCTCGTCGGCGAGATCTACGACGAATACGACGTCGGGCAGGATCCGGAGGACGCCACCCGCGGCGAAGGCGGGCGTTTCGAGGTCGACGGCGGCCTGATCCTGCAGGAGTTCGCGGCGGTGACGGGCGAGGAGCTGCCCGAGGGGCCGTATGAGACCGTGGCCGGCTTCATCGTGGATCGGCTGGGCCGGCTCGCACGGGTCGGTGATCGGGTGGATGCCGACGGCCGCCGTCTGGAGGTCGTCGCCGCCGACGGGCGGCGCATCCGCCGCGTCGCCGTGCGGCCCCTGGATGCGCCCGGCGCGGGCGGGAACGGCGATGCGCCCGGCGCGGGCGGGAACGGCGATGCGCCGGGCGCGGGCGGGAACGGCGATGCGCCGGGCGCGGGCGGCGACGCGCCGGCCGGCGGCACCGGGGCGGGCTGAAGCCCGGCGCCGCCTCCGGCTACGATCCCGAGGCTCAGTCGAGGCCGAGCAGTCGGCGGATGCGCGCGACGTGCCCGGTGGCCTTGACGTTGTAGAGCGCGTGCTCGATGCGGCCTTCCGGGTCGATGACGAAGGTCGAGCGGATCGAGCCGATGACCTCTTTGCCGTAGAGCTGCTTCGCGCCCCAGGCGCCGTAGGCGTGCTGCACGGCGAGGTCGGCGTCGGAGAGCAGCGGGAAGGTCAGACCGTCGCGCTCGGCGAAGGCGGCGAGCTTGCCGACCTCGTCCTTCGAGACGCCGAGCACCTGCACGCCGGAGCCGGCGAAGGCGTTCAGCGAGTCGCGGAAGTCGCACGCCTCGGTGGTGCAGCCCGGCGTCATCGCCGCCGGATAGAAATACAGCACGACCCGCCGCCCGCGGAAGTCGGCGAGCGAGACGGCGTCGCCGTGCTGGTCGGTGAGGGTGAAGTCGGGTGCGGCATCGCCGGGGGAGAGTCGTGCATCGGTCATCCCTCAAGCGTAGGCGGGGTGCGGATGCCGGGGCGCCGCGCGAGCGGCGCAGGGCGCGCCCGGGCATCCGCACACGATGCCGCTACAGGGATGCGAACACGAGCGTCGCGGCGAACACGATGCCCGAGGCGATGAGCGTCACGGTCGTGAAGCCCAGGATGTCGCGCATCTTCAGGCCGGCGATCGCCAGCAGCGGGATGGCCCAGAACGGCTGCACCATGTTCGTCCACTGGTCGCCGTAGGCGGTCGCCATGATCGGGATCGCCGGGTCGACGCCGAGTTTCGCGGCCGCGTCGAGCAGGATCGGCGCCTGCACCGCGAACTGCCCGCCGCCGGAGGGCACGAAGAAGTTCACGACGCCCGCCGACAGGAACGCCAGCACGCCGAACGTCGTCGGGTTGGCGATGGCGACGAACCAGTCGGAGAAGACCTGGATGAGGCCCGAGGCGGACATCATGCCCATGATGCCGGCGTAGAGCGGGAACTGCAGGAGGATCTCGCCGACATTCGTCGCCGCCTCCTTGGTGAGCCGGATGACCTCCGTCGGGCTCTTCACGAGCAGCATGATGAGCGCGAGGAACATCCAGTTGACGAGGTCGATCGTGACGGTGCCGCCGCCGGCGAAGTGGATGACGACGTAGGCGACGAGCATGAGCCCGACGATGAGGGTGAGGATGCGGCTCGCGTCGAGACGGTCGGCGGGCGTCTCGACGGGTTCGTCGGCCGGGATCGCCTCGGCGGCGTCCGCGGTGAGCTCGACGATGCGGTCGGTGCCGCGCGGGGCGACGAGCCAGAGCGCGAAGCCGACGACGACGACCGTCGCGATCGCGCCGATGATGTTCCACGGGGCGAAGATCGTCTCCGTGATCGGCAGCACCTCGCCGAGCTGCACGACGATGAAGGAGTCGGGCGTGGCCGCCGTGAGCGGGCCGGATCCCGAATACCCCATGTGCCAGACGACGAAGCCGCTGAAGCCCGAGGCGACGAGCATCGGGAAGTGCAGTCTGAGGCCGCGGCGACGGCCGGAGGCGGCGACCTCTTTCGCGAGGATGCCGCCGACGACGAGGCCGAGGCCCCAGTTGATGAGGGAGGCGACCGCGGCGACCGCGAAGACGAACAGGTACGCCGTCGCCGGCGAGTTCGGCACGTCGGCGAGCCTGGTGAGCAGCCGCCTGACCGGGCGGGTGTTGGCGAGCATGTGCCCGAGCAGCAGGATGAGCGCCATCTGCGTGATGAACGCCAGCAGGCCCGAGAGCCCGTCGCCCCAGCCGCGGACGACGTCGACCGGGGAGGTGCCGGTGAGGGCGACGGCGAGGATCGCGATGATGAGCGTGAGGACGATCGCGAAGACGAGCGCGGATGGGATCCACCGCTCCACGACCGTGTTCACGGGTCTCATGATGCGCGCGAGGGGCGCGCCGGATCGTTCGGTCTGATCGGTCTTGGACATGAATCACCTCTTCGTGATGGGGGCGCCCGACGGCGCGCGGCACACGCGCGCCGTCGGGGGCGCGGGGCCGTCGGGACGCCAGCATAGCGAAGACCTCCGACGTGGCGGGGGAGGCTATCGCAGGGTCTCGAGGAGGCGTTGCAGGGAGTCGAGGCGGGTGCGGCCGGCGGGGCCGAGCTCGCCGGCATCCACCGCCTCGGCGATGGCGCAGTCGGGGGCGTCGGGCAGATGCGTGCAGCCGCGCGGGCATTCCTCGGCGACGCGTGCGAGGTCGGTGAACGCGCCGAGGATGTGATTCGGGTCGACGTGCCCGAGGCCGAAGGAGCGGACGCCGGGGGTGTCGATCACCCATCCGCTGCCGCCGGGGGTGCGGACCCGGAGCGACACCGTCGACGAGGAGGTGTGCCGCCCGCGACCGGTGACGACGTTCACATGCCCCGTCGCGCGGCCGGCGCCGGGCACGAGGGCATTCACGAGGGTCGACTTGCCGACGCCGGAGTGGCCGACGAAGACCGTGCGGTGCCCGGTGAGGGCTTCGGTGATCTCGGCGAGCGGGATGCGGCCGGCGGCCGCGCGGAAGACGGGCAGGTCGAGCCCGGCGAAGTTCGCCAGGAACGGGTCGGGATCGGCCAGATCGGTCTTCGTGACGCACATGAGCGGGCGGATGCCGGCGTCGAAGGCGGCCACGAGGTATCGGTCGACGAGGCGGATGCGCGGTTCGGGGTTCGCGGCGGCGACGACGATGAGCATCTGGTCGGCGTTGGCGACGATGACGCGTTCGACCTCGTCGGTGTCGTCGGCGCTGCGGCGGAGCAGCGTCCGGCGTTCCCCGATCCGCACGATGCGGGCGAGGGTGCCCGCCTCGCCGCTCGTGTCGCCGACGAGGTCGACGACGTCGCCGGTGACGATCGCCTGCCGGCGCAGCTCACGGGCCCGGGCGGCCTGCGCCTCGTGCTCGGCCGGGCCGTCCTCGTCGACGAGCACGGTGTAGCGGCCGCGGTCGACGCCGAGCACGCGGCCGGCGACGGCGTCGGCATGCTCGGGGCGGGTCTTCGTGCGCGGGCGGTTCGCCTTGGGGTTCGGGCGGATGCGGACGTCGGACTCGTCGAACTCCGGTTCGTCCTCGTCGTCGCCCGCGTCCCACCAGCTCATCGGAGCATGGCCTCCCACAGCTCGGGGAACTGCGGGAGCGTCTTGGCGGTCGTCGCGATGTCGTCGACGACCACGCCGGGCACGGCCAGGCCGACGATCGCGCCGGTCGTGGCCATGCGGTGGTCGGCATAGGCGCGCCACGGGCCTCCGTGCAGGGGTGCCGGTTCGATCTCCAAGCCGTCTTCGAGCTCGCGGACGTGCGCGCCGAGGCCGGTGAGCTCGGCGGCGAGGGCCGCGATCCGGTCGGTTTCGTGGTGGCGGATGTGGCCGATGCCGGTGATGCGGCTCGGCTCGTCGGCGAGGGCTGCGAGCGCGACGAGGTTCGGCACGAGTTCTCCGCCCTCGGGCAGGGCGAGATCCACTCCGCGGATGCCGGGCGTTCCGCGCGAGGGGTCGGGTTCGGCCCCGTGCACGGTCACCCGGCCGCCGTCGCGTTCGATGCGGGCCCCGAAGAGCGGGAGCAGTTCGAGCAGCCGATCGCCGACCTGGGTCGTGGATGCCGGCCAGCCGGTGATCGTGACGGCGCCGCCGGTCACGAGCGCGGCGCAGAGGAACGGCGCCGCGTTCGAAAGATCGGGTTCGATGTCGACGTCGAGGGCGCGGATCGGGCCGGGCGCGACATGCCAGTGCCCGTGCGCCTCGCTCTCGACGTGCACGCCGCGCGAGCGCAGCGTGGCGATCGTCATCTCGATATGCGGTTCGCTCGGCAACTCGTCGCCCCGGTGGACGAGGGTGAGGCCGGCCTCGAATCGCGGGGCCGACAGCAGCAGCCCGGAGACGAACTGGCTCGACTCGCTCGCATCGATCTCGATCTCGCCGCCGGCGACGGTGCCCGTGCCGTGCACCGTGAACGGCAGCGTGCCGCGGCGGTCGTCGTCGACGTCGACGCCGAGCTGGCGGAGCGCGCGGATCATCGTCGCCATCGGGCGCCGCCGGGCCCCCTCGTCGCCGTCGAAGGTGGTCGGGCCGAGCCCGAGGGCGGCGACGGGCGGCAGGAAGCGCATCACCGTGCCGGCGAGCCCCGTGTCGACCGTCGTCGACCCGGTCAGCTCCTCGGCCGGCAGCACGCGCAGATCCTCGCCGAAGCCCCCCGAACCCGGCACACGCTCGAAGCCCGTGCCGAGCGCCCGCAACCCCTCGATCATGAGGGCCGTGTCGCGCGAGTGCAGGGGTGCGCGCAGCAGGCTCGGGCCGTCGGCGAGAGCGGCGAGCACGAGCTCCCGATTGGTCAGCGACTTCGAGCCGGGGACGGCGAGGGCGGCATCCACCGGCCCCGTCGCGACGGGCGCGGCCCAGCCCCCGTCCCCCTCTTCGGGACGGTCGTCGCCGTAGGGATCGAACTCGGGTGCGGAATACCTGGAAATCTGCATCGGTTATCACAGTAGTGGCAGCATCAGCGAACGAGAGGAGCGCCATGTCGATCGCCGTACTGGAACGCCCGGTCGCCCCTGAGGCCGACGTCATAGGATGGCCCCTGATGACATCGGATGACCGGGCGGCGAAGCCGTCCCAGACGGACGACGACGGCAGCACGGCCGAGACCGCGCAGACCGAGACCGCGCAGACCGAGACCGCGCAGACCGAGAAGGCGCAGGCCGAGACCGCGCAGGACCTCGGTGCGCTCTTCGAAGAGCAGGCCCTTCCGTACCTCGACCAGCTGTACGCCGCCGCGCTGCGGATGACGAAGAACCCCGCCGACGCGCAGGACCTCGTGCAGGAGACCTTCGTGAAGGCCTACGCGGCCTTCGCGCAGTTCACCCAGGGCACGAACCTGAAGGCCTGGCTCTACCGCATCCTCACGAACAGTTTCATCAACACGTACCGCAAGAAGCAGCGCGAGCCCTACCAGGGCACGATCGACGAGCTCGAGGACTGGCAGCTCGGCGGCGCCGAATCCACCACGGCCCGCTCGAGCCGTTCGGCCGAGGCCGAGGCCATCGACCACCTGCCCGACAGCGCGGTCAAGGACGCCCTTCAGGCCCTGTCCGAGGACTTCCGCCTGGCCGTCTACCTCGCCGACGTGGAGGGATTCTCCTATCAGGAGATCGCCGACATGATGAACACCCCCATCGGGACCGTGATGAGCCGCCTGCATCGTGGCCGGCGTCTGCTCCGCGAGTCCCTGGCCGATTACGCGCGCGAGCAGGGCATCCACGCGCCGGCCCCGACCCCCAGGAGCAAACGATGACCGACTGCGGATGCGACAAGGCGAGAGCCGAGCTCGAAGAGCTTCTGCACGACGAGCTCTGCAGCGAAGACGCCGCCGATGTGCGCGAGCACATGGCCGGCTGCGCGGAGTGCCGCAACGAGTTCCGGGTCGGCATGGTGCTGACCGAGGTCGTGCAGCGCGCCTGCCGCGAGAGCGCTCCCGATGAGCTGCGCTCGGTCGTGCTGACCCGGATCCGCGAGATCCAGGCGGTGCACACGGCCCCCCGCGCCGTCGTCGACTGAGCGCGGCGGCCCGGCGCCGACCAACCTTTCGATGGACGCGCCGAGGCGGGGCAGCGGCGTAGCGTCGAGCACGATGAACGACCGCTCCGCCTCCGCGCCCCCCACCGCCCCGAACACCCGCGTGCCGCGATGGCTGCGCGCCCTCATCCCGACCGTGCTCGTCGCCGCGTGGTTCGCCGCCTTCGCGATCGGCGGTATGGGATTCGCCCAGCTCGGCGACGTCTCCACGAACGATCGCGCACAGTTCCTGCCGGCCGAGGCCGAAGCGACCGAGGTGAACCGGCTGCAGGAGGGCTTCCGCGACTCCGACGCGGTGCCGGCCATCGTCGTCGCCGCCGGCGACGAGGTGCTCGATGATCGTGCGGTGGATGCCGTGGGGGCGCTCCGCGAGGCCGTGCTCGACGTCGACGGGGTGATCGCCGACGAATCCTCGCCCGCCATCGCCTCGGAAGACGGCCGCGCCCTGCAGTTCTTCGCAGCGGTCGACCCCGGCGACGACCCCGACGGGGCGACGGCCGTCGTCGAGGAGATCCGCACCGTCATCGGCGAGCACACGCCGGACGGCGTCGAGGTCGCCGTCACCGGACCGGCCGGGTTCTCCGCCGACCTCATCGAGGCCTTCAGCGGCATCGACGGCCTGCTGCTGGCCGTCGCCCTCGGCGCCGTGTTCGTCATCCTCGTCATCGTCTACCGCTCGCCCCTGCTGCCCTTCATCGTGCTCTTCACGAGCCTGTCGGCCCTCTGCGCCTCGGTCGCGACCGTCGTCGCCCTCGCCCGGGCCGACATCCTGCAGCTGTCGGGCCAGACCCAGGGCATCCTCTTCATCCTCGTCATCGGTGCGGCCACCGACTACGCGCTGCTCTACATCGCGAGATACCGCGAAGCCCTGCAGCACCACGCCCGGAAATGGGACGCGACGTGGGCGGCCCTCAAGGGCGCCTGGGAACCGATCGTCGCCTCGGGCGGCACCGTCATCGTCGCCCTGCTCATCCTGCTCGTCAGCCAACTCGGCTCGAACAAGGGCCTCGGGCCGGTGGCCGCGATCGGGATCGTCATGGCGCTCGCCGCCGCGCTCACCCTCCTTCCGGCGCTCCTGCTGTGGGCCGGCCGCGTCGCGTTCTGGCCGCGGAAGATCTCCGTCGCCCCGGCATCCGCTCCCGAAGGGCACGGCCGACACGAAGCGGACCGCCGCCTGCCGCACGCAGGCGATCCGGCCGCAGAGCGGCCCTCCAAGCTCTGGGCCTCCGTCGGCCGCCTCATCGCCCGCCGCCCGCGCACCGTCTGGATCGGGGCGACGCTCGCGCTCGCGGCGATGTGCCTCGGCCTGTTCGGGCTGAAGGCGGACGGGGTCGCCTCGAGCGAATTCGTCCTCGGCCACTCCGAAGCACGCGACGGGCAGGCCCTGCTCGGCGAGCACTTCCCGGCCGGTTCGGGCACGCCGGCGATCGTCATCGGCGAACAGGCCGAACTGCAGGAGATGGCCGATGCCGCGCTCGCGCAGGGCGGCGTCGACTCCGTCTCCGTGCAGTCGGCCGACTCGCCGTCGGGCCTGGCCCAGGTCACCGCCGACGGCATCCAGGCCTTCGGCCCGCCCGGCACCCCCGCCCCCGAGCCCACCGTCGTCGACGGGAAGGTGCTGCTGCAGCTCACCCTCGCCGACGCCGCCGACTCGCTCGCGGCCGAGGAGACCGTCGGCGCCCTCCGCGCCGGCTACGCGGATGCCGGCATCCACGCCCTCGTCGGCGGCGAGACCGCCGTCGACCTCGACACGAACGCGGCCGCGATCGCCGACCGGACCCTCATCATCCCGCTCGTGCTCGCAGCGATCCTCGTGATCCTCATGCTGCTGCTGCGCTCGATCGTCGCGCCGATCCTGCTCATCGCGAGCGTCGTGCTCTCCTTCGCTGCAGCGCTCGGCGTCTCGGCGCTCGTCTTCGACGGCGTCTTCGGTTTCGCGGGGGCCGACCCCTCGGTGCCGCTGTTCGGCTTCGTGTTCCTCGTCGCCCTCGGCGTCGACTACAACATCTTCCTCATGACCCGGGTGCGCGAGGAGTCGGCGCTGCACGGCACCCGCCGCGGCATCCTCCGCGGCCTCACCCTCACCGGCGGGGTCATCACCTCGGCCGGGCTCGTGCTGGCCGCGACCTTCGCCGCCCTCGGGGTGCTGCCGGTCCTCTTCCTGGCGCAGATCTCGTTCATCGTCGCCTTCGGCGTGCTGCTGGACACGTTCCTGGTCCGCACGCTCCTGGTGCCGGCGCTCGCGACCGATATCGGCCGGAAGGTCTGGTGGCCGTCGAAGCTTGCTCGCGGGGCAGAATAGCCGCAGCGCACGCGAACGGGGCCGGTGGATCATCCACCGGCCCCGTTCGCGTCAGCGCGAGAGGATCAGAGATCGAGCGCGCGCCGGATGAGCTCCGTCTGCTCGGCCGCGTGGCGCTTGGCCGAACCCGTCGCCGGGGCCGCCGACGCCGGGCGCGAAACGACCGAGACGCCGCGGGAGCCGAGCTTCCGGGTCTGCAGGAAGAAATAGGGCCAGGCGCCCTGGTTCTCGGGCTCGTCCTGCGCCCACACCAGCTCGGCGTTCGGGTAGGAATCGACCACGGCCTTCAGCTCGGCACCCGGCAGCGGGTAGAACTGCTCGAGGCGCACGACGGCGACCTCGGGGTTCGGCCGCTTGTCGAGGTCGGCGATCAGGTCGTAGTAGATCTTGCCCGACACGAACACGACCCGCTTGACGGCGGCCTTGTCGGTGATGCGGGCATCGTCGATGACCGGTTCGAAGCGGCCCTGCGTGAAGTCGGCGACCTCGCTCGTCGCACCCCGGAGCCGCAGCATCGCCTTCGGCGTGAAGACCACGAGCGGCCGGCGCGGCCGGGCGTAGGCCTGGCGGCGCAGCAGGTGGAAGTACGAGGCGGGAGTCGACGGCCGGGCGACCGTCATGTTGTTCTCGGCGCACAGCTCCAAGTAGCGCTCGATGCGGGCGCTGGAGTGGTCGGGGCCCTGACCCTCGTAGCCGTGGGGGAGCAGCAGCACCACCGAGGAACGCTGACCCCACTTCTGCTCGGCCGAGGAGATGAACTCGTCGATGATCGTCTGGGCGCCGTTGGCGAAGTCGCCGAACTGCGCCTCCCACAGCACGAGGGCGTCGGCGCGTTCGACCGAGTAGCCGTACTCGAAGCCCATCGCCGCGTACTCCGAGAGCAGCGAGTCGTAGATCCAGAACTTCGCCTGGTTCTCCGAGAGGTTCTGCAGCGGCAGCCACTCCTGGCCGTTCGCGCGGTCGTGGAGCACCGCGTGGCGCTGCACGAAGGTGCCGCGGCGGGCGTCCTGACCGGCCAGGCGCACCGGGGTGCCCTCGACGAGGAGCGAACCGAGGGCGAGCAGCTCGCCGAAGGCCCAGTCGATCTTGCCGTTGCGGCTCATGTCGAGACGCTTGTTCAGCAGCTGCTGGAGCTTCGGATGCACCGTGAAGCCCTCGGGACGGTTGTTGAACGCGTCGCCGATGTGGTGGACGACCTCGACGCCGATCCCGGTGGTGTCGAGTTCGGCCGCGGGCTCGGGCACCGGCACAGGGGCGGTGCCCGGGTTGCCGACGATCGGGATCGCGCCGGTCTGGGCGGCGTGCGTCTCGGCGAAGGCCCGCTCGAGGCGGCCCTGGAAGTCGCGGTGGGCCTCTTCGTACTCCTCCTGCGTGATGTCGCCGCGGCCGACGAGCGCTTCGGTGTAGAGCTTGCGCACCGAACGCTTGGCCTCGATGAGGTTGTACATGATCGGCTGCGTCATCGAGGGGTCGTCGCCCTCGTTGTGCCCGCGGCGGCGGTAGCAGACGAGGTCGATGACGACGTCGCGCTTGAACTCCTGCCGGTAGCGGTAGGCGAGCTCGGCGACCCGGACGACGGCCTCGGGGTCATCGCCGTTCACGTGGAAGATCGGCGCCTGGATGGTCTTGGCGACATCCGTCGAGTAGACCGAGCTGCGGCCCTCGGACGGGATCGTCGTGAAGCCGACCTGGTTGTTGATGTTCACGTGGACGGTGCCGCCGGTGCGGTAGCCGCGCAGCTGCGACATCTGCATCGTCTCGACGACGACGCCCTGGCCGGCCATGGCCGCATCGCCGTGGATGAGGATCGGCAGCGTCGAGAAGGTGCCGATGGGCTTGCGGTCCTGCTTGGCGCGCACGATGCCCTCGAGCACGCCGTCGACGGCCTCGAGGTGCGAGGGGTTCGCGGCGAGCGAGACGGGGATCTGGCGGCCGTCGTCGGCGGTGAAGGTGCCCTCGGTACCGAGGTGGTACTTCACATCGCCGGAGCCGGATGCGCTGAGGTCCTGCGTGCCCTCGAACTCGCGGAAGATCTGTCCGTAGGTCTTGCCGGCGATATTCGTCAGCACGTTCAGCCGGCCGCGGTGGGCCATGCCGATCGCGACCTCGTCCAGGCCCTCCTTCGCGGCGCCCTGCAGCACCTCGTCGAGGAGGGCGATGACGGACTCGCCGCCCTCGAGGCTGAAGCGCTTCTGGCCGACGTACTTGGTCTGCAGGAACGTCTCGAAGGCCTCGGCCTCGTTGAGCTTGCGGAGGATGCGCATCTGCTCGTCGTGGGTGGGCTTCTCGTACTTGCGCTCGACCTGGTCCTGCACCCACTTGCGCTGCACCGGGTCCTGGATGTGCATGTACTCGATGCCGATCGTGCGGCAGTACGAATCGCGGAGGATGCCGAGGATCTCGCGGAGCGTCGAGGTGCGCTTCTCGCCGAAGCCGCCCGTGACGAATTCGCGGTCCAGATCCCAGAACGTCAGGCCGTGGCTCTCGATCTCGAGATCGTGGTGGGAGCGCTGCAGGTACTCCAGCGGGTCGGTGTCGGCCATGAGGTGGCCGCGCACGCGGTAGGAGTTGATGAGCTCCTGCACACGGGCCGTCTTGTCGACGGCGCTGGCGAGGTCGACGTTGATGTCGGGCGCCCACTTGATCGGCGCGTAGGGCAGCCGGAGGGCGGCGAAGACGCCCTCGTAGAAGCCGCGCTGGCCGATGAGCAGCTCGTGCACCTTCTTCAGGAACTCGCCCGAGCCGGCGCCCTGGATGACGCGGTGGTCGTAGGTCGAGGTCAGGGTGATCGTCTTGCCGATCGCCAGGCCCGCGAGCGTCTTCGCGCTCGCGCCCTGGAACTCAGCCGGGTACTCGAGGGCGCCGGCGCCGATGATGCAGCCCTGCCCCTTCATGAGGCGCGGGACCGAGTGCACGGTGCCGATGCCGCCCGGGTTGGTGAGGGACACGGTGGCGCCGGCGAAGTCGTCGGCCTTCAGCTTGTTGGCGCGGGCACGCTGGACGAGGTCCTCGTAGGCGGCGAGGTAGTCGTTGAAGCTCAGGGTCTCGGCGCGCTTGATCGCCGGCACGAGCAGGGCGCGCGATCCGTCGGGCTTGGGTACGTCGATCGCGATGCCGAGGCCGATGTGGGCGGGCTTGACGAGCGAGGGCTTGCCGTCGACGACGTCGTAGAAGACGTTCTGGCTCGGGAACTCCTTCAGCGCCTGGATGAGCGCCCAGCCGATCAGGTGGGTGAAGGAGACCTTGCCGCCGCGCGAGCGCGCGAGGTGGTTGTTGATGACGATCCGGTTGTCGATCATGAGCTTGGCCGGGATCGTGCGCACGCTCGTGGCGGTCGGCACGGTCAGGCTCACGTCCATGTTCGCCGCGAGGCTCTTGGCCATGCCCTTCAGGGGCTTCGTCTCGTCCTGCGGTTCGTCCTCGGCGGCGACCGCCTGCGGGCTCGTGATCGGCAGGTCGGCCGGCACGGCGCCGGTGCGCGGGGCGACCGAGGTCGTGCGCGCGGCGGGGGTCTGGCCGATGACCGGGGCCGGGGCGGTCGCCGGCGCGGGCGCCGGGGCTGCCGGGGCGGATGCCTCGGGTTCGGGCAGACCGGGAGCGGACGCCTGCCCTTCCGCGGCGGCCGGGGCGGCCGGCTGCGCGGGGGCGGCGCCCGTCTTCACCTGCTGGTACTGCTCGAGCACCGGCCACCAGGTCTTGTCGACGGATTCGCGGTCGACGATGAACTTCTCGTACATCTCGTCGACGAGCCACTCATTGGCTCCGAATTCGCCGGACGTCGTCTCGTCGGGTCCCGACCCGGTCAACTGGCTCGACACAGCCTCTCGCCCACTCTCTCCGTTGGTGCTGGAATAGCTCATGATGATTGGACGGCGGCCGGCCTCTTCGGGCCGTGCGCACGGGCAGCACGCAGTGAAAACCGCCTCGTCAAGCCTACCCCGTCCCGGATGCGGGACCGGCCGGGAGCGCCGCCGTCGACGGTCGGCGGGCACCGGCGGCCGGTACCCTTGGAGCATGCAGTTCTATCGCACGGAGCCGAGTCACGACCTGACGTATTCGGACGTGTTCCTCGTTCCCAGCCGCTCCGATGTGACGAGCCGTCTCGACGTCTCGCTCGCCCCCGACGACGGCTCCGGGGCATCCATCCCGCTCGTCTCGGCGAACATGAACTCGGTCACCGGCGGGCGCCTCGCCGCGACCCTCGCGCGGCGCGGAGGCATCGGCGTGCTGCCGCAGGATCTGAACCTGCAGGAGCTCGACGCCGCCATCCGCTGGGTCAAAGACCAGCACCCCGCCTTCGACACCCCGTTCGCTTTCTCGCCCGAGCAGACCGTCGCCGACGCCCTCGAGCTCGTGCCGCCGGCCGCCGGCCAGGGCGTCGTGCTCGGCGGCGACGGCGGATACGCCGGCTGCATCCCCGCCGAACGCCTCGCCCGGGCCCTGCCCGACGCGCGCCTCGGCGACCTCGTGCACTCGGGGCTCACCGCGATCGATGCCGACGACGTCGACGGCCCGCGTGCCGTCTTCGACCTCATGGTCGCGGCCGATCTCGACTTCGCGCCGGTGCTCCGCCACGGCGAGCTCGTCGGCACGGTCAGCCGCAAGAGCGCGCTGCGCGGCACGATCTACCGGCCGAACATCGACGCCGACGGGCGTCTGCGGGTGGCCGCCGCCGTCGGCATCAACGGCGACGTCGCCGACAAGGCGAAGGCGCTCGTCGCCGCCGGCGTCGACATGCTCGTCGTCGACACGGCCCACGGGCATCAGGAGGGCATGATCCGGGCCGTCCGCACCGTGCGCGGGCTCGGCCTCGGCGTGCCGATCGTGGCCGGCAACATCGTCACGGCCGACGCCGTCGCCGACCTCGTGGATGCCGGCGCCGACGTGCTGAAGGTCGGCGTCGGCCCCGGCGCCATGTGCACCACGCGCATGATGACGGCCGTGGGCCGCCCGCAGTTCTCCGCCGTGCTCGAGACCGCCGAAGCGGCCCGCGAACTCGGCGCGAAGGTGTGGGCCGACGGCGGCGTGCGCTACCCGCGCGACGTCGCGCTCGCCCTCGCGGCCGGCGCCTCCTCCGTGATGATCGGCTCCTGGTTCGCCGGGACCGTCGAGGCGCCCGGCCGCCTCCGCGCCGACGCCGACGGGCGGCTCTTCAAGGAGAGCTGGGGCATGGCCTCGACCAAGGCCGTCCGTGACCGCTTCGGTCGCCTCTCCGCCTACGAACTGGCCCGCAAGGAGCTCTTCGCCGAGGGCATCTCCTCGAGCTCGATCTACCTCGACCCGCTGCGCCCCTCGCTCGAGGACCTGCTCGACATGATCACTTCCGGCGTGCGCAGTTCGCTCACCTACGCCGGGGCGCGTTCGATCGAGGAGTTCCGCGAGCGGGCGCTCGTCGGCATCCAGTCGGCGGCGGGCTACGAAGAGGGCAAGGCGCTGCCGGTCAGCTGGTAGCCGGCCGGCTCAGCGGTGCCGCCCGCGCAGCGCGCGCACGGTGAGCTGCACCGCGGCGATCACGAGGAGCGCGGCGAAGAGCCAGCCGCTCACCTCCGCCGGCACGAGGAACGCGAACGAGACGCCCACGAGCGAGCAGATCGTCGCCGCGAGCCCGACGACGGCGCCCGCCCGCAGATCCACGAGGCCGGCGCGAACGTTCGCGAAGGTGCCGCTCGCCGCCGTCGGCAGCATGATCGCCAGCGACGTGCCCTTGGCGACGAGATCGCCCGCACCGAAGAGGGCCACGAGCGCCGGCACGGCCACGACCCCGCCGCCGATGCCGAACAGGCCCGAGGCGATGCCGATGAGGATGCCGATGCCGAACAGCGCGAACGGCGTCCACCAGGCGAAGTCGATGCCGTCGCCGCCGCGGGGCGGCGCGACGAGCGCCATCCGGGCCGCCACGACGATGAGCAGGGCGATGAACGCCCAGCGCAGCACCCCGAGCGGCAGCCGCCTGAGCAGCCGGGCTCCGAGGAAGGAGCCGGTCACGCCGCCGGCGGCGACGAAGAGGGCGGCGAGCCAGTCGACCTGCCCGGCAAGCGCGTAGCTCGTGGCCCCGGCGACGGATGCCGGCACGATCGCGGCCAGCGAGGTCGCCGCCGCATGCCGCTGGTCCATCCGGCCGAAGCCGACGAGCAGCGGCACCATGAGGATGCCGCCGCCGACCCCGAACATGCCCGAGAGCAGGCCGCCGGCGGCGCCGATCACGGCGAGGCGGAGCCGGCGCGGGGGCGCACCGGCATCCATCGGGGAATCGTCGCGAGGCACCCCGACATGCTAGGTCGTGTTGCGGAACTCCGCACGCGCTGCGGCGCACGACGGGCGGCCGTTTGCTGCGTTGTCGTCGTCGGCCTCACCTCCAGTGAGGCTCTCCTCCTCCGCCTTGCATCCGGTCGCCCATCGCACGTCCTCGCCGCGCACGGAGTTCCGCAACACGACCTAGCGGCGGAAGACCGCCCGGATCCGGCCGATCCACAGATCCGCGCCGATATACTGCTGTGATCATGGACGACCCGCCCTCTGCGAAATCCCCCGGTCATAGACCCGTGCCCGTGATCGATCGGGGAGGTGCGGATGTCTGAGTGGATCCTGCTCGGCATCGGACTCCTGCTCACGATCGGCACGGGCTTCTTCGTCGCCAGCGAGTTCGCGCTGGTCAATCTCGATCGCGCCGAACTCGAATCCCGCCGCGCCAAGGGCGAGACCAGGCTCGGCCTCACCATCGCCGCGCTGAAGATCACCTCGACGCACCTCTCCGGTGCGCAGCTCGGCATCACCCTCACCACCCTGCTCACCGGGTACACGATGGAGCCGGCGATCACGTCGCTGCTGTCGGGGCCGCTGGCCGGCATCGGCGTGCCCGAGGAGTTCCGTGCGCCCGTCGGGGCGACGACGGCGATGGTCGTGGCGACGCTGCTGTCGATGGTGCTCGGCGAGCTCGTGCCGAAGAACTTCGCCCTCGCATTGCCGCGGGCGACCGCGAAGGTCGTCATGCCCTTCCAGGTCGCCTTCACCTGGCTGTTCCGCTTCGCGATCTCCGGGCTGAACGGCAGCGCGAACGGCATCCTGCGCGCCTTCGGCATCGAACCGAAGGAAGAGCTCTCCGGAGCCCGCAGCCCCGAAGAGCTCTCCTCGCTCGTGCGCCGCTCGGCCAGCGCCGGCATGCTCGAGCAGGACACGGCGACGCTGCTCGGGCGCACGCTGCGCTTCTCCGGGCATACCGCCTCCGACGTCATGACGCCGCGCCCGCGCATCGCGAGCATCCAGCGTCAGGACACGGCCGAGGCCGTCATCGAACTCGCCAAGCAGACCGGGTTCTCCCGCTTCCCGGTCTTCGACGAGAACCTCGACGACGTCGTCGGCATCGTCCACGTCAAGCAGGCCGTCGCCGTGCCGCGCGAGCGCCGCGCATCCGTGCCCGCCTCGGCGCTGCAGTCCGAGGCGCTCCGCGTGCCCGAGACGATGCACCTCGACGCGCTCCTCGAGGAGCTGCGCGGCCGCGGCTACCAGGTGGGCGTCGTCGTCGACGAGTACGGGGGAACCGCCGGTGTGGCGACCCTCGAGGACCTCGTCGAGGAGCTCGTCGGCGAAGTCTCCGACGAGCACGACCGCTCCCGCGCGGGGGTCGTCGTGCGCGACGAGGAGATCTCCTTCCCCGGCATCCTCCGCCCCGACGAACTCGTCGAACGCACCGGCATCCGCGTGCCCGAGGACGGCGACTACGAAACCGTCGCCGGCTTCGTGATGGCCCGCCTCGGCCGCCTGCCCGAGGTCGGCGACCACATCGCGATCGACTCCGGCACCCTGACCGTGCACCGCCTCGACGGTCGTCGCATCGACCGCATCCGCTTCACGCCGGCCCCCGTGCCGGCCGTCGCCGAGGAGGCCGGACGATGAGCGACTGGGCCGGAATCGCCTGGCTGTTCGTGCTGCTCGTGGCGAACGCCTTCTTCGTCGGCGCCGAGTTCGCCGTCATCTCGGCGCGCCGCTCGCAGATCGAGCCCCTCGCCGAGCAGGGCCGTCGCAGCGCCAAGACCGCTCTGTGGGCCATGGAGCACGCGACCCTCATGCTCGCGATGAGCCAGCTCGGCATCACCATCTGCTCCCTGCTCATCCTGAACGTCTCCGAGCCGGCGATCCACCACCTGCTCGAGCTGCCGTTGGCCCTCACCGGCTGGTCGGAGGAGGTCGTCGGCGGGATCGCGTTCGTCATCGCCCTCGTCGTCGTCTCGTACCTGCACGTCGTCTTCGGCGAGATGGTGCCGAAGAACCTCTCCTTCTCGATCCCCGACAAGGCCGTGCTCGTGCTGGCGCCGCCGCTCGTGTTCATCGCGCGCATCTTCCGCCCCGTCATCGTCTCGCTGAACGCGATCGCGAACGGCGTGCTCCGGCTCTTCCGCGTCGAGCCGAAGAGCGAAGCGGCCAGCACCTTCACGCTCGAGGAGGTGCAGACGATCGTCGACCAATCCCGTCGCGAGGGCGTGCTCGAGGATGCGAGCGGCACCCTGACCGCCGCGTTCGAATTCACCGCCAAACGGGTCAAGGACGTCGCCGTGCCCCAGCGCGACCTCGTGAGCCTGCCGCCGGAGGCCACCCCCGGCGACGTCGAGCGGGCCGTTGCCCGTCACGGCTTCTCGCGGTACGTGCTGCGCGGCGCCGACGGCGAACCCGACGGATACGTGCACCTGAAGGACGTCATCGATCTCGACGACGACGAGTTCGACCTGCCGATCCCGCCCAAGCGCGTGCGGCAGCTCGTCTCCATCTGGGACGGCACCGATCTCGAAGACGCGCTGGCGACCATGCGCCGCCTCGGCACGCACGTCGCGCGCGCCTTCGACGAGCAGGGCGCGACGACGGGCGTCATCTTCCTCGAGGACATCATCGAGGAGCTCGTCGGCGAGGTGCAGGACGCGACCAGGCGCAACTGAGCCGTGCCGGGTGCGGATGCCGGGGCGCGCCCTCGGCATCCGCACCCGGCCCCCGGGCGCGCTCAGCGCGCTTCGGCGCGCAGCCAGGCCTCGAGGGCGCCGGCGTCGGTGAAGACGTGGCCGCGGCCGCCGAGGGCGCGGGCGGCCTCGACGTTCTCGACCTTGTTGTCGATGAACACGAACTGCGACGGCGCGATGCCGAGCTCCTGCATGACGTGCTCGTAGATCGCGGCATCGGGCTTCACGAGCCGCAGCTCGCCGCTGACGAAGACGCGCTCGAACCAGTGCGCGAAGCCGCCGTGGGCGAGCCAGCCGCCGTAGTCGGCTGCGGCGTTCGAGCACACGGCCAGGCGTGTGCCGCCGTCGTGGAGGGCGCGGACGACGCGGAGCACCTCGGGGTTCACGCTCAGCCAACTGCGGTGGTCCAGGGCCCACAGCTCGGCGGCGTCGACCTCGTCCCAGTCGGCGCCGGTGTCGGCGGCGACCAGCCGCCAGTACTCCTGGATGGACGTCGTGCCCTCGTCGAGGCCGCGCCGGTGCGACCAGTACGCGGCTTGGAAGGCGGCGGGATCCACCCCCGAACGGGCTATGAGCGCGGCCTGGTCGGCGACGGAGGGCGCCAGCGAGACGACCTCGCCGTAGTCGAAGACGACGACGGCGTCGCGAAGCGTGATCGGTGCGGGGGCTGTATTCGGCATCCGCTCCAACATATCGTTGAGCCATGACGGAGACCTGGCGGGAATGGGCGGCCGAGGACACGGCCGCATGGATCCGGGTGCCGGGCGCCGGCGACGACAAGTACGCCAGGGGCGTGCTCGGCGTCATCACCGGCTCGCACGACTACCCCGGTGCCGCGGTGCTCGGGGTCGAGGCGGCCAACCGCGCCGGCATCGGCATGGTGCGCTATACGGGGCCGCGCGCGCTCGGCGCCCTCGTGCTCGCCCGCCGCCCCGAGACCGTGCTCGTGACCGGCCGCGTGCAGGCCTGGCTGCTCGGTTCGGGGATGGATGCCGGCAAACGCAACTTCCTGCTGCAGGGCGAACTCAGCCACGCCCTGGCCTCCGGCCAGCCCGTCGTGCTCGACGCCGGCGCCCTCGACCTCGTCGGTGTGCACACGGGCCCCACCGTCATCACCCCGCACGCCCGCGAACTGCAGCGGCTGCTCGACGCACGCGAGATCCCCGCGAGCCTCGAGGAGATCCGCGAGGCGCCGGGGGAGTGGGCCGTGCGCGCCGCGAACGAGCTCGGCACCGCCGTGCTGCTGAAGGGCGCAGTCACCCATATCGCCGACCCGACCGGTGCCCGGTACACGGTCACCGCGCCCGGCCACTGGCTCGCCACCGCCGGCACCGGCGACGTGCTCGGCGGCATCCTCGGCGCCTTCGCCGCCGGCCATGCCGACGCCCTCGCGCTCGAGGCGGGCGCCATCACGGCGCTCGCGGCATCCGCCGCCTTCGTGCACGGCCAGGCCGCGGCGGTCGCGAGCCTGGCGCGCGGCGGCGGGCCCGTCACCGCACTCGACGTCGCCGACGCCGTGCCGCCGGTGATCGGCGAACTCGCGGCGATGTAGCGCGCCGGGGCGGCCATCCGAGGGCTTCAGCCGAGGAAGCGGGCGAGGAACTCGCGGGTGCGCGCCTCGCGCGGGGCGCCGAAGAACTCGGCCGGCGGCCCCTGCTCGAGCACCCGCCCCTCGTCGAGGAAGACGACCCGGTCGGCGACCTCGCGTGCGAAGGCCATCTCGTGCGTCGCCATGAGGATCGTCGTGCCCTCGCCGGCGAGCCGCCGCACGAGCTCCAGCACCTCGCCGACCAGCTCGGGGTCGAGCGCGCTCGTCACCTCGTCGAGGAGGAGCAGCTCCGGTTCCGTCATGATCGCCCGCACGATCGCGACCCGCTGCTGCTGCCCGCCCGAGAGCCGGTCGGGGAATGCACCGGTGTGCTCGGCGAGCCCGATCGAGTCGAGCAGTTCGCGTGCCCGCTCCTCGGCCGCGAGCCGCGGCATCCGGTGCACGAGGCGCGCCGCGAGCGTCACATTCTCGAGCACCGACAGGTGCGGGAAGAGGTTGTAGTGCTGGAACACGGCGCCGATGCGGCTGCGGACGCGGTCGGCATCCGCTCGGGGGTCGGAGATGTCCTCTCCGCCCAGCAGGATCCGCCCGTCGTCGATGTGCTCGAGGAGGTTCACCGTGCGCAGCAGCGTCGACTTGCCCGACCCCGAGGCGCCGACGAGGGCCACGACCTCGTGCCGGTCGACGTCGAGGTCGATGCCGCGGAGCACCTGCCGCTCCCCGAAATCGCAGCGCACGCCGCTGAGGCTCAGCAGGCTCATACGAGGCCTCCCACCTGTTCGCGGGCGCGCATGCGCGCCGACACCCAGTCGGTCAGGCGGATCATCGGCCAGGCGAGCACGACGAAGCAGAGGCCCGCGACGACGTAGGGGGTGAAGTTGAAGAACTGGGCCGTCTGGATCTGCGCCGCACGCACCGCGTCGACGGCGCCGAGCACCGAGATCAGCCCGACGTCCTTCTGCATCGCGACGAAGTCGTTCATGAGGGCCGGCGTGACGTTGCGGATCGCCTGCGGCAGCACGACGCGGCGAAGCGTCTGCCCGTGGCTGAGACCGAGGGCGCGGGCCGCGAGCCGCTGCGAGGGGTGCACGGCCGTCATGCCCGCCCGGAGCACCTCGGCGACGTAGGCCCCGTACACGAGGATGAGGGCGATCGTGCCCCAGACGGCCACGTCGACGCGCGGGAAGAAACCGAGGCCCGGCACGCCGAAGCCCACGAGATAGAGCACGATGAGGAGCGGCAGGCCGCGGAACAGGTCGGTGTAGCCGGCGGCGAGCGCCCGGAGCGGGAAGAACACCGGGCCGCGAAGCGTGCGGAGCGTCGCCGTGACGACCGCGACGACGGCGACGCCGATCGCGGCGAAGACGAGCACGCGCAGGTTCAGCCAGAGACCGTCGAGCACCTTCGGCAGCGAGGCGAGGGCGATATCCGGGTCGAAGAAGGTCTGCTGGACGCGGGCCCAGCCGGGCGTCTGCACGACGAAGAGCCAGACGAGCACGGCGAAGGCGAGGGTGGATGCCGCGCTCACCGCCACGCTCGTCGCCGTCTGCCGGCGACGGTACGCCCGTCGCCCGCGCTCGAGCTCGCTCGGCCGCCACGGTTCGCCTGCGGCCTCGACGGTGCCTGCGGCCTCGACGGTGCGGGCGGGCTCGGCGGGCTCGGTCATGGCCTCAGCGGAGCACCGGCGCGTCGCCGGCATCGGCGAGCCACGTCGCGGCGAGCTCGTCGAGGGTTCCGTCCTCCCGCAGGGCGTCCACGGCCGCCGACACCTTCTCGGTGAGCGCCGAGCCCTTCGGCAGCACGAAGCCGAACTCGTCGCCGGTGCCGGCCGACGGCGGCAACTGCCCGACGATGACGCCGTCGTCGAGTTCGGCGCCGGTCAGGTAGAACGCAGTCGGCAGATCGACGACGATCGCGTCGACCTGCCCGTTCTCGAGGGCGAGCTTCGCGTCGTCGTTCGAGTTGAACACCTGCGTGCCGGCATCCGGCGCGATCGAGGCCTCGACCGCGCCGAAGCTCGTCGTGCCCGTCTGCGCCCCGATGAGCAGCGGCTTCAGATCCGCCAGGCTCCGGGCATCCGCCGCGGGCGAGTCGCCCGTCGTCACGACCACCTGCGTCGTCTCGTAGTACGGCGTGGAGAAGTCGACGTTCTCGGCCCGCTCAGGGGTGATCGAGAACTGCTGCAGGTTCACATCGAAGTCCTTCGGCCCGGGCTGGATGGCCTCTTCGAACGTCGTGCGCACCCAGACGACCTCCTCGTAGCCGAGTTCGGCGGCCACCGCATAGGCGACGGCGGACTCGAAGCCCTCGCCGCTCTCGGGCTCGTCGTCGACGACCCACGGCGAATAGGCGGGCTCGCCCGTGCCGACGGTGAGCACCCCGGGCGTCACCTCGCCCGTGCCGGTCGACTGCGGAGCCGGGTCGGCGGTGCAGCCTGCCGTGACCAGGGCGGCCGCGGCGACGACGAGGAAGAGCGGGATGCGGGTCATGGGAACCTCCGGGCAGGGTGTGGATCCAGCATCCCGCATCGGCACGCTCCGCATCGCCACGATGGCGGAATATGACCCGGCGCGTCGCCCGGGCGCCGCGGCGCCGTTCGCGGATCGGGCCCGCCGGAGCCGATATGCTCTCATCCATGTCGGTCGGAGGCACGCGCAGCGGCCGCGGGCGCCTCGGCCGGGCGATGAGCACGGCCGCCGCGCTGTGGATCGGGTTCGCGACCGTGCACGCGGGCCTGGCGGCGCTGAACCTCTTCGCCCCCGGGTACCCGCTCGGCGACGTCACCGGCGTGTACTTCGTCTGGGCCGAGAACGCCGCCCACGACTGGGTGCGGATGGGCATCGACGAGCCCTGGGTCTACCCGATCCTCGCCTTCGCCCCGATGGCCGCATCCCTCGCCCTCGGCCCCGAGCTCTACGCCTGGACGTGGCTCGGCATCGTCATCGCCCTCGACGCGGCCGTCTTCGCCGTGCTGCTCGGCCGCGGTGCCCGCAGCCGCCCGCGTCGCATCGCCGCCTGGTGGTGGCTCGCCTTCCTCGCCGCGCTCGGGCCGATCGCCCTCGGCCGCATCGACGCGATCACGGTGCCCTTCGCGATCGCCGGCCTGCTGTGGGCGGCCGGGCGGCCGCGCGTGGCCGCGGCCCTCATCACGATCGCCACCTGGGTCAAGGTGTGGCCGGCCGCGCTCGGCCTCGCGCTCGTGACGGCGTCCCGCAAACGCGGGGAGGTCGTGATGGTCGCCCTCGCCCTGTCGGCCGGGATCGTCGGCGTGAGCCTCCTGGCCGGCAGCGAACTGAACGTCTTCGGCTTCATCGGCGAGCAGACCGTCCGCGGCCTGCAGGTCGAGGCGCCCCTGGCCGTGCCCTGGCTGTGGGCGATCGCCCTGGGCGACACGGCCAGCCGCATCTCCTACGACCACGACATCCTCACGTTCCAGATCGACGGGCCGGGCGTGGAGATCGCATGGATCACGACGCCGCTCATGATCGCCGGGGTGCTCGCCTTCCTCGTGCTCGGCATCCGGGCCGTGCGCCGCGGCGCCGCCTTCGGCCGGGTGCTGCCGCCGCTCGCGCTCGGCTTCGTCGCCTGGCTCATGCTCGCCAACAAGGTCGGCTCGCCGCAGTTCGTCACCTGGCTGGCGGCGCCGATCGTCCTCGGCCTGGTGTACCGGCCGCACCGTTTCGTGCTGCCGGCGAGCCTCGCGCTCGCCGTTGCGGCGTTCACGCACGTCATCTACCCGTACCTCTACGGCTGGCTGCTGGTCGCCGACCCCGGGTTCGTGTTCCTGCTGACGGCCAAGCACGCCCTGGTCGCCGTCATCGCCGTATGGTGCGGGACGCGGTTGTGGCAGGCTGGGCGGCGGCGGCCGGTGGATGCCGCCCTCGCCGACACCCGCGGCCGCATCGCCGCCTGACGGCTCGTCGCCCGCACCTCCGAGGAAAGGACCCGCCCATGCTCGTCGCCTTCTCCGTCGCCCCGTCCGGAACCGGGCGCGCCGACGGATCCGTGCACGACGCCGTCGCCGCCGCGGTGCGGATCGTGCGCGAGTCGGGCCTGCCCAACCGCACGACGTCGATGTTCACCGAGATCGAAGGCGAGTGGGACGAGGTGATGGACGTCGTGCGACGCGCGACCGAGGCCGTGATGCCCTACGGATCGCGCGTCTCGCTCGTGCTGAAGGCCGACATCCGCCCCGGCTACTCCGGTGAGCTCGACGGCAAGATCGAACGCCTCGAGCAGGCGATCGAGCGCGACTGAACGCCCTCCGCCGGTCGAGGTGCGAGCGTCAGCGAGCGTATCGAGACCCTCCACACGTTGCAGGCACCGGGTCTCGATACGGCGCTGACGCGCCTACTCGACCGACGGGCGGCCTCCGCCGGTCGAGGTGCGAGCGTCAGCGAGCGTATCGAGACCCCGCTTGAGCGGGGGCCTCAGTCGGTCTGCAGGATGATGCCGTCGAGGATGGCGCGCTTGCGGAGGGCGACCTTCGTGCCGACGTCGAAGCCGTGCACCTTGTACTTCTCGCGGATGCGCTTCAGGTAGCTCTTCGCGGTCTCCTCGCTGATGCCGAGTTCGAACGCGACGCCCTTGACGGACTGGCCGTTGCCGTAGAGGGCCATGACGCGGCGCTCCTGTGCCGAGAGCTTCGGCGCGCCGGTCTCGTCGACGAGACGGCCCGCGAGCTCGGGGGTGAGGTAGGTGCCGCCGGCCTCGGCGATGCGGATCGCCTCGGCGATCTGCTCGACGGGTTCGGTCTTGACGATGTAGCCGAGCGCGCCGGCCGCCATGGCCTCGCGCACCACCGCCGGCTCGGAGTAGGTGCTCATGAGCACGGTGCGGACCCCGGCGGTCTTCAGCGTCGACAGCTTCAGCGAGATCGGGATGTCGTCCTTCAGGTCGAGGTCGAGCAGCACGACATCCGCCGGGAAGGCGGGGTCGGCCAGCAGCTCCGACCACGACGGCACGGCGCACACCACGCGGAGGTCCTTCGCACCGGTGCGGAGCCACTCGCTCAGGGCGCCCAGGAGGATCCGGTGGTCGTCGACGACGGCGAGTCGGATGGGCGGTCGGGATGGTGTCATTGGATTCCCCTTGTCTCTCGAGGAACGGTGCGCGGGGACGCGCCGTCGGCAGGTTCGCCCACGGTGATCCGACAGGCGATGTCGATGCGGATGCTTTCGGCGTCGACACGCAGTTCGTGCGGTCCGACACTACCGATGGCATCCCAAGTCGCCGCATCGAGGCGACGCTTCAACTGACTCGGTGCCCGAATTGTGACATTCACGACCGGGCCAGGGGTGTTTTCATCCCCCGTTTGCGGGACATCCGCGCCGAGGGCGAGCTCGACGGGGCCGGCCGCCTGCCGCGGCAGATCTCCGACGATGAGCCAGACCGCCTGCAGCAGGGCGTCGCGCGCGGCCGGGGCGAGCCGGCCCGCGTCCCCGCGCGGATCGACCACCCGCACCGCCCCGGTGAGGAACTCGCTCTCGGCGACCGCATGCTTCAGCCACGTGTCGGTGCGCCCCTCGATGAGGCGCACCCGAAGGGCCGCGGCGAGGGACGCGGCCTCCTCGGCCGTCTCGGGGGCCAATGGCAGCGTCAGCCGGCCCGAGGCGACGCCCTCGAGCAGGGTCTCCGCCTCGAAGTCGAGCGAGGCGAGCTCCTCCGAGGCCCGCATGCCGACCGCCTGGCGGTTCGTGGCGACGGTGCTCTGCACGATCGAGAGGTCCAGCTGCTGCTCCACCATGCGGCGGAAGCCGCCGGAGGCGACGGCCGCGAGGACGACGGGCAGGGCGCCGCTGCCGGCGATCGCGATGAGCCGGGCCGAGGCGTGCGCCGCATCCGGCGACGATGCGAGGCAGACGCCGGCGAGCACCGCCGCGAAGACCAGCGCGCACGCCGCCGGCGCCCGGCGCGCGACGAGCCAGGTGAACGGGGCGAGCAGGGCGATCGCCGCAGGCGCCGCCGTCGGCGTCACCCCGGCGCCGGCCTGCCCGTGCGTGGCCACGAGGTCGAGGGCGACCACGACCGCCGCGAGGGCTGCGGCGAAGCCGAACAGCAGCCGCGGCGTCCGGCCCGAACCGAGCCTGAGGGCCGCGGCGATGCCTCCGGCGCCGAGCGCGAGCACGAGCCAGGCGAGCCACGGCATCCGCCCGCCCGGAAAGTACGGCAGCGCGATGACGAGCCGCACGAGATGCCACAGCACGAGCACGCACACCACGAGCGCCGTGCCGCCGGCCAGCCGCACCCCGCCCGGATCGGAGCGGGCCACGCGCATCACCCGCTCACTCGGCTCGGGGCGGCGGAAGCCGCGCTCGGCGGCGGAGATCGACGTGCCGTTCACGGTTTCGGCACCTCCAGCATCACGGTCGTGCCCGATCCCGGGGAGGAGAAGACGCGCGCCCGGCCTCCGACGTGCTCGAGGCGGCCGACGACGGACTCGGCGAAGCCCAGGCGTTCGGCGGCGACGCCGGCCGAATCGAAACCGACGCCCTCGTCGGTGACCATGGCGCGCACCGTCCGGTCGTCGTCGCTGATCGTGACGTCGGCCCGGCTCGCTCCCGAGTGCCGGCGGACGTTCTCGAGGCACTCGCCGAGCGCCCCGACGAGGGCGTCGAGGGTCTCGCGGGGCAGCACGAGGCGGCGGGCGCCGTGCCAGCTCACATCCAGGCCCATGCGGCCGAAGCGCTGCCGCACGAGCTCGAAGGTCTGCCCGAGGATGTCGCCGGCCTCGGCCTCGGGGGAGAACAGGGCGGCGGAGGGCTGGCCGAGCGGCGCGCCGAGGCGGAGCTGCCGCAGCAGCCGGGCATCCTCGTCGGCCTGCTGGCGGAGGGTGTCGGCGCGGACGCCCACGCCCGAATGGGCGAGGAGGCTGAGGGTGGCCAGGACGGTGTCGTGCAGCACGCGCGCATCCTGGCGGAACTGCGCCTCCCGCTCGCTCGCCTGCCGTTCGGCGCGGTGCGCGCGCCCGATCTCGGCGGCGCGGTCGGCGGCCCGGCGGCCCGCGGCCTCCAGCAGAGCCCCCGCGAGAGCGAACGCCGCCCAGCCCGCCGCGATCGCGACGACGACCCCCGTGACCGGGCGGCCCGCGAAGACGGGGGCGGCGGCTGCGGCGAGCACGGCCGCCGCGAGCCAGGCGACCGGGGCGACGCCCCGGCGTACGACGAGCGGCAGCGCGACCGAGGCCGCAGTGAGGCCGCCGGAGACGACGATCGCCGTCGCCGCATCCGGCGTCCGGTGCGGCCCGGCGAAACCGACGGCGAGGATGAGCGCGGCCGAGGCGATCACCGTCAGCACGGGCTCGGCGCCCGCGCCGCGCATGGCGAACCTGGTGAGGAGCACGGCCTGCCCCATCGACAGCACGACGCAGACGAGGGCCGCGAGCTGCGGCATGCCGCCCGGTGCGAAGGCGCATGCCGCCGTGGCGATCGCGCCCGTGCCGCCGGCGATGCCCGCCAGGCGACGGAGGAGCCGATCGCGCTCCTTGAGCACTCGTTTCATGTTCAGCCAGTCGTTCGGGTCGCACGAAGCGACGCCGGCGACATGTCACACGATAGCGCGAAGTCGAGCATGCCTCGGACCCTCGAACAGGGGCCGTGGCATGTCACGCAGCGAGCAGGGCACCGAGCGCGGCGCCGACCGCCTCGTCCTCGATGAGGAACGCGTCATGGCCGAACGGCGAATCCACCACCACCGGCTCCGGACCGTGCACGCTGCCGCGCAGTCGGCGGGCGATGCGACGCTGCCCGTCGAGCGGGAAATACCGGTCGGTGTCGACGCCCAGCACGAGGCTCTTGGCCCCGATCGCATCGAGCGCTGCATCCACCCCGCCCCGGCCCCGGCCGAGATCATGCGAGTTCATCGCCTCGGTCAGCACGAGATAGCTGTTCGCGTCGAAACGGCGCGTGAAGCGGTTGCCGTGGAAGTCGAGGTACGACTCGACGGCGAAGCGGCCGCCGCCCAAGGGATCCAGCTCCGACTGCCACTGCCTGGCGAAGCGCTCGTCGAGCTCGCCGGCCGTGCGGTAGTTCAGCATCGCCATGCGGCGGGCGAGCGCAAGGCCCCGGTGCGGGCCGTCGCCGTCGGCCGCGTCGTAATACTCGCCGCCGCGGAAGCCCGGGTCGAGCCGCACGGCCTCGAGCTGCACCGAGTTCCGGGCGATCTGATCGGCCGTCGTCTCGGCCGGGGCGGCGAGGACCGCGATCCGCTCCACGCGATCCGGATGCGTCACCGCCCACTCGAGCACGTGCATCCCGCCCATCGAGCCGCCGACGACCGCGGCGAACCGGCGGATGCCGAGGGCCTCCGCCAGGCGCGCCTGCGCGGCGACCTGGTCGCGGATCGTGACGGCCGGGAAACGGGAGCCCCACTCGAGCCCGTCGGGAGCGAGCGAGGCCGGCCCCGTCGAGCCCTGGCACCCGCCGAGGACGTTCGGTGCCAGCACGAACCAGCGATCCGTGTCGACCGCCCGGCCCGGGCCGACCAAGCCGTTCCACCAGCCCGTGCTCGCCTGCCCGGGGCCGGGGACCCCGCTCACGTGGGCGTCGCCGGTGAGGGCGTGCAGCACGAGGATCGCATTGTCGCCGGCCGGTGAGAGCGTGCCGAACTGCTCGTAGGCGAGGCGAACGGCCGGCAGGCTCCGACCCGATTCGAGGTCGAGCCGCCCGAGGTCGGCGAAGCGGCGCTCGCCGACCGGGTCGCCCTCGCGCCACGCTCCCGTCGCCGGTGCCCGGCCGGGCAGGGCGCCTGCCTCCATCGGCACGGGGCCCGCGGGCACCGTGGCACCGGGCGCCGTGTCGGCCGTGGTCTGCCAGTCCATGGATGCGATTCTGCCGTGCGCGGCTGCGCGCCGCCCGATTGTTACGGGCGGCGCGCGCGGGTGGTCAGACGGCCGCCGCCTGCACGGCCGCGCGGGCCGCGGAGAGCCCGAGCTCCAGATCGGCCTTCAGATCGTCGACGTTCTCGATGCCGACCGACAGTCGCACGAGGCCCGGCGTCACGCCGGCAGTGAGCTGCTGCTCGGGCGTCAGCTGCGAATGCGTCGTCGACGCCGGGTGGATGACGAGCGAGCGCACATCGCCGATGTTCGCCAGGTGGCTGAAGAGCTTCAGGTTGTCGACGAAGGCGCGGCCGGCATCCACACCCCCCTTCAGCTCGAAGGAGAGCACGGCGCCGACGCCCTTCGGCGCGACCTCGTTCGCGATCGCGTACCACGGGCTCGTCGGCAGGCCCGAGTAGTTCACGCTCGCCACATCGGGGTGGTCGTCGAGCCACTCGGCGATGAGCTGCGCGTTCTGCACGTGCCGCTCGATGCGGAGCGAGAGGGTCTCGATGCCCTGCAGCAGCTGCCAGGCCGAGTTCGGCGAGATCGCCGAGCCGAGGTCGCGCAGCAGCTGCACGCGCGCCTTGATGATGTACGCAAGGCCATCGCCGACCGCGGCCGTGTAGCTCGCGCCGTGGTAGCTCGGGTCGGGTTCGGTGAGGCCGGGGAACTTCTCGACGTTCTCCGACCACGCGAAGCGCCCGCCGTCGACGATCGCCCCGCCGACGACGGTGCCGTGGCCGCCCAGGAACTTCGTCGCCGAGTGGATGACGATGTCGGCGCCGTGCTCGAATGGGCGGATGAGGTAGGGGGTCGCGATCGTGTTGTCGACGATGAGCGGGATGCCCGCCTCGTGCGCGACATCGGCGACGAGGCGGATGTCGAGCACGTTGATCTTCGGGTTGCCGACGGTCTCGGCGAACAGCAGCTTCGTGTTCGGGCGGATCGCGCGGCGCCACTCCTCGGCGTCGTCCTGGTTCTCGACGAAGGTCGTCTCGATGCCGAGCTTGCCGAGCGTGTACTTGAAGAGGTTGTACGTGCCGCCGTAGATCGACGAGGAGGACACGATGTGGTCGCCGGCCTCGGCGATGTTCAGCACCGCGAAGGTCTCGGCGGCCTGGCCGCTGGCCACCAGCAGCGCACCGGTGCCGCCCTCGAGGGCGGCGATGCGCTGCTCGACGACGTCCTGCGTCGGGTTCTGGATGCGCGTGTAGATGTTGCCGAACTCGGCGAGGGCGAAGAGGTTCTTCGCGTGCTCGGCGTTGTCGAAGACGTACGAGGTCGTCTGGTAGATCGGGGTGGCCCGCGCCTTCGTGACGGGGTCGGGCGCGGCGCCCGAGTGCACCTGCTTGGTCTCGAAACGCCAGTCGGCGCTGTGCTCGCTCATGTGGGCCTCCTTCGCGGTCGCGCCGGCTGCGGGCGCGTTCCGATCACGGTAGACACGGCATCCATGCAGGGCAATGGATGCCGACACACGACGTAACCGCCGGCGCTACGGGCGTTCTCGGGGCTCCGGGCCGGACGCATCCGCACCCGGGGCATCCGGCGCCGCCGACGGCGGATCCTTCTGCTCGTCGAAGGGCAGCACGAGCGTGCCCGTCGCCGTCGTCGGCTCGGGGCGGAACAGCCAGCGCGCCCGCGGCTCCACCAGCGGGCGGAACACGCGCCGGACGGGCCGGAGCGACAGCACGATCGACACGCCGATGCAGAAGACCACCATCGCCGGCAGCACCCAGAACGGCATCGGCCCCTCGAGCACCGGGGTCTCCCGCAACGGGTACAGCACGAAGGAGTGCAGCAGGTAGATGTACAGCGTCGCCGAACCGAAGCCCGTGAACCAGTGCTTGCCGCGCGGCATCAGGGTGAGGAACGCGCACGCCAGCACGAGCCCGAGCACGAGCAGGGCGAGGCGGATGAGCCCCGACCACGGCTCGTCGTAGCCGAGGGCGACATAGGCGTCGTCGAAGAGCATGAAACTGCGCAGCTTCACATCCCGCCACGTCTCGACGACCAGGACGGCCGCCGCGAGCACCGCCCCGAACAGGGCGATCGCCCCCGCCCGCCACCGCCACGCGATCGACTCGGGCAGCTCGAGCCAGCGGCCCGTGAACCGCGACTGCCGCAGCTTCCAGCCGAACACGAAGAACGGCAGCATGCCGAAGGTGCGGGTCAGCGCGAGCGTCGAGTCGACCGTCTCGGCGTACCCTGCGCCCACCGAGATCACGATCGAGATGAGGAACGGCCAGCGCAGCAGCACCAGGTAGGGCAGCACGATCCGCCAGATCGCGAGCGCGATGAGGAACCAGAGGGTCCACGACGGCTTCGTGAAATCGAGCGGCACCGGTTCGCCCTGCAACCACTTCACCACCGTCCAGATGGTCTGGAAGATGAAGTACGGGAACACCACATCGGTGAGGCTGCGGCGCAGCGACCTCGCCGTCGGCGGCCCCGACTTCGCGAAGTACCCCGACACCGTCACGAAGACGGCGACGTGGAACGAATAGATGAAGAGGTAGAAGCTGTAGGCCGCGTCGTCCTCGGCGATGAGCGGCAGGATGCCGTGGCCGACGACCACGAGGACGATCGCGATCCACCTGGCGTTGTCCCACAGGGGGACCCGTCTCTTCTGGCCCGCCCTCGTGTGTTGCATCACCCCATTCAAGCAAACGGGGCACGCCGGCCGCGAAGGCGGGCCCGGCACGGCATGATGGTGGCATGGTCAAGCGTGCAGTGGTGACGGGTGCGAGTTCTGGGATCGGGGCGGCGACGGTGCGCGCCCTGCGCGAAGCGGGTTGGGACGTCGTCGGCGTCGCCCGCCGCGAGGATCGTCTCCGCGAACTCGCCGACGAGACCGGTGCCTCCTTCTTCGTCGCCGACCTCACGAAGCAGGAGGACGTGGATGCGTTGCGCGACCATCTTGCGGCGACGGGCGGCATCCACACCCTCGTGAACAACGCAGGCGGCGCGAAGGGCATGGACAGCGTCGAGGCCGGCTCGGTCGAGGACTGGCAGTGGATGTTCGACGTCAACGTCATCGCCGTCAAGCGCGTCGTGACCGCGATGCTGCCGCTGCTGCGGGCCGCGGCCGCCGAGACCGGCGAGGGCGTCGACATCGTGAACGTGACCTCGACGGCCGGGCACGTCGCCTACCCGGGCGGCGGCGGCTACAACGCCGCCAAGCACGCCGCGCACGCCCTCACCGAGGTGCTGCGCCTCGAACTGAACGGCGAACCGATCCGCGTCATCGAGATCGCCCCCGGGATGGTCCGCACCGACGAGTTCGCACTCGTGCGCTTCGGCGGCGACCGGGCGAAGGCCGACGCCGTCTACCAGGGCGTCACGCATCCGCTCGAGGCCGGCGACATCGCCGCGATCATCCGCGACGCGCTGCTGAAGCCGTGGTGGGTGGATCAGGACCTCATCGTCGTGAAGCCGGTCGCGCAGTCCGCGCAGCACCTCGTGGCGCGCGGGCCGCTGAAGCCGGCCGAATAGGGGCACGAGGGGGAACGATGTCCGGGGGGACGAACGGCGGTACGGCCGCGACCGAGCGGGTCGCCGCCGTGCGCCGGGAACGCTGGGAGCGGGCTGTTTCGGGCTGGCTCGTGGCCGCCGGCCTCGTCTTCATCGTCGCCTACTCCGTGTGGGTGCTCGCGCCCGCCCTGCCCGATCCGCTGCGTCGTCTGCTGCTCGCCCTCATCGCGATCACCTGGGCCGCCTTCGCCGTCGACGTCGTCGTGCGCATCGTGCTGACACCGGCCGGCGGCCGCTGGCGCTTCGCGTTCACGCATCCCGTCGACGTGCTCTCGGTCGTGTTCCCCGTGTTCCGCGCGTTCCGCGTGATCGCCCTCATCGACCGGGTCGCGTTCTTCCGGCAGCGGGACGGGGCCGCCGTGCGCTCGCGGATCGTGGCGCTCGCCGGATGCTACGCGCTCGTGTTCGTCTACTTCATCTCGCTCACGACGCTCGAAGCCGAACGCGAGGTGCCGGGGGCGACGATCACGACCTTCGGCGATGCCGTGTGGTGGGCGTTCGTGACGATCGCCACCGTCGGCTACGGCGACACCTACCCGGTGACGCCGCTCGGCCGGGTCGCCGGCGTCGCGCTCATGATGGGCGGAGTGGCGATCGTCGGCACGGCGTCGGCGACGATCCTCTCGTTCATCGACGAACGGATCGGCCGGCGCAGGCCGCGGCCCCCGTCGGTCGAGTAGCGCCGAAGGCGCGTATCGAGACCTTCACGCTGCAGGCGCCGGGTCTCGATACGGCGCTGACGCGCCACCTCGACCGACGGGCGGTCATCCCCGCCGGTCGAGTAGCGCCGAAGGCGCGTATCGAGACCTTCACGCTGCAGGCGCAGGGTCTCGATACGGCGCTGACGCGCCACCTCGACCGACGGGCGGTCATCCCCGCCGGTCGAGTAGCGCCGAAGGCGCGTATCGAGACCCCTCGCCGGCGCGGCGGAATCGCTGCTCGCGGACGATTATCCTTGTCGGATGACGTTCGATGCCGATGACTCCGCAAGCCAGACGGGCGCCGAGGTGCGCCGCGAGATCCTCGAGTGGTCCGATTTCGCCGACGCCTCGCGCAGCCTCGCCGAGGACGTGCTGCGGAGCGGCTTCCGCCCCGATGTCGTGATCGCCATCGCCCGCGGCGGGCTGCTGCTGGCCGGCGGCATCTCCTACGCGCTCGGCACCAAGGCGTGCGGCTCGATCAACGTCGAGTTCTACACGGGCATCGACGAGCGCCTGCCGGAGCCCGTGCTGCACCCGCCGATGCTCGACGTGCCGGCGGTGCAGGGCAAGCGCGTGCTGCTCGTCGACGACGTCTCCGACTCGGGTCGCACGCTCGCGAAGGTCGTCGCCCTCCTCGAGGAGGCCGGCGCCGAGGTCCGCACGGCGACCCTGTACGCGAAGTCGCACACGGTGCTCGAGCCCGACTTCACCTTCCGCCACACGGACGACTGGATCGTCTTCCCGTGGTCGGCCCTTCCGCCCGTCGACGTGCCCGCCGCCTCGTGAGCGTCCACCTCGTCGGCGGCGGGCTGAGCGAGACGCCGAACGGCGCCGCGTATGCGGCGTTCCTCGCCGAGGCGGGGTCGCGTGCGGCATCCGCCGGGCGTGTGGATGCCGCGGGCCGGCCGTTCCCGCGCATCGCCGTCATCGCGGTCCGCGCCGACGGGGCCGAGCATGCGGCCAGGCTCGTCGCCGAGACCGCTGCCGCCTTCGATCCGGTCGTGACCGTCGTCGCCGAGGGCGCCGAAGTGCCCGCCGCCGCGATCGCCGACGTCGACGGGATCCTCGTCGGCGGCGGGCTCACCCCCGCCTACCGGCTCGCGCTCGAACCGCGCTTCGGCGAGATCCGCCGGCAGGTCGCCGCCGGCATCCCGTATCTCGGGTTCTCGGCCGGGGCCGCGATCGCCGCGGAACGCGCCCTCGTCGGCGGGTGGCGCGTCGGCGGCGTGGCCGTCGCCCCCGAAGAGGCGGCCGAGGACCTCGACGAGCTCACCGTGGAGGGCGGCATCGGCCTCGTCGACGTCGCCATCGACGTGCACGCGGCCCAGTGGGGCACCCTGTCGCGGCTCATCGCGGCCGTCGAGGCCGGCATCGTCGACGGCGGCCTCGCGATCGACGAGCACACCGCCCTCATCGTCGGCGAGGGCGGCCTCGGGGTCGCCGGTGCCGGGAGCGTCTGGCGGGTGCTGCCCGACGAGCACGGCGTGCTCGTCTCGACGATCGGAGCGTGAGGTGGCGGCCGTGCCCACCCGGCGGTTCCGCCCGGACGACGGAGGCGTGACATGCCGATGACGCTGCCCGAGCTCGGCGAGGCCGGGCTCATCGACCCCGGCTGGGCCGCCGCACTGGAGCCCGTCGCCGTCGACATCGCGCGCATGGGCGACTTCCTGCGTACCGAACGAGAGTATTTGCCCGCGGAGGATCTCGTGTTCAGCGCCTTCCGCGCTCCGCTCGAAGACGTGCGGGTGCTCATCGTCGGGCAGGACCCGTACCCCACACCCGGGCATCCCATCGGCCTGTCGTTCGCCGTCGACCCTCACGTGCGGCCCATCCCACCCAGCCTTGCCAACATCTACCGCGAACTGCACGACGACCTCGGCATCCCGCCCGTGCCGCACGGCGACCTCACGGCCTGGACCGAGTCGGGCGTGATGCTCCTGAACCGGGCGCTCACCGTGCGGCCGGGTGCCCCGGCATCCCACCGCCGCAAAGGCTGGGAGGCGGTCACCGAGCACGCCATCCGCACCCTCGCCGCCCGCGGCACGCCCCTCGTCGCGATCCTCTGGGGCCGCGACGCCGCGAATCTGAAACCGCTGCTCGGCGACGTGCCCGCGATCGAGTCCGCCCACCCGAGCCCGCGCTCGGCGTCGCGCGGCTTCTTCGGCTCGCGCCCCTTCAGCCGCGCGAACGAGCTCCTCACCGCCGCCGGCGGCGACCCCGTCGACTGGCGGTTGCCGGGGTAGCGGCCCCGCGGCATCCACACCCGAAAACGTCACACGGCGGCAACATGCGGCGCGTAGCCTTGGCGCATGCTCGAGGAGGAATACCAGCAGCGGCGGTCGCTGCCCAGGCACCTGCGCAAGGCGGAGCCGGCGGAGGCGCCCTTCGAGTACACGCTGCGGGATGCGCGCGCGGCCGATCTGCCGGCGGTGCGGGAGATCTACAACCACTACGTCGCGAACTCGATGGTCACTTTCGACGAGGAGCCGATGACGCTTCGCGCGTGGAAGACGAAGTTCGCGTATCTCGACCGGCTCGGGATGCCGTTCATCGTCGCCGAGTCGCCGTCGGGGCAGCTGCTCGGCTATGCGCTCGTGTCGCCGTGGAAGCAGAAGCGCGCCTACCGGTTCACGGTCGAGAACTCGATCTACCTGGGGCCGGCGGCGACCGGCAAGGGCCTCGGGCGGGCGTTGTTCGCCGAGCTCATCGAACGGGCGCGGGCGGCGGGGCTGAAGGAGATGATCGCCGTCATCGCCGATCAGGGGGCCGAGGCGTCGATGAAGCTGCACCGGGACTTCGGCTTCGAGGAGATCGGGCGGATGGGCCGGGTCGGCTTCAAGTTCGACCGCTGGCTCGGCACGGTGCTGATGCAGAAGTCGTTGAAGTAGGCGGCGCGGGCGTCGGCGGCAGGTCGTAGGCTCGCCGCATGAGCGAGCTGCACGACCTCACCGCCCTCGAACTGCACGGCGCGCTGCAGCGCGGCGAAACCTCCCCGGTCGACGTCGCCGGGCATTTCCTGGCTCGCACCGAACGGCTGAATCCGGTGTACGGCGCCTTCGCGACGGTGACGCCCGAGCTCGCCCTCGAGCGGGCCCGTGAGGTCGAGCGGATGCCGAAAGCGCTGCCGCTGTGGGGCATGCCCCTCGGCGACAAGGACCTGAACGACCGGGCGGGCGTGCCGTCGGGGTACGGTTCGCGGGCGAGCGCGGGGTTCGTGCCCGAGGTCTCCGACGACCTCGTGCGGGCGGTGGATGCCGCCGGCGCGGTCTCCCTCGGCAAGACGGCGACGCCCGAGTTCGGGCAGCCCTGCTACACGGAGACGCGCGTGGGGCCTCCGGCGCGCGACCCCTGGGATGCGTCGCGAGGAGCGGGCGGGTCGAGCGGGGGAGCGGCGGCGGCCGTCGCTGCCGGGATGCTGCCGTTCGCGCCCGGCTCCGACGGCGGCGGATCCATCCGCATTCCCGCGGCCAGCTGCGGGCTCGTGGGGGTGAAGCCGTCGCGCGGGCGTGTGCCGGCCGGCTCGGGGCTCGGTTCGCCGGGCGGGCTCGTCGTGGCCGGCCCGCTCGCGCACACGGCGGCGGATGCCGCGCTGCTGCTCGACGGGCTCATCGCCCCCGGCGGGTATCCGGCGCGGCATCCGTATGCGGTGCGGGCTCCGGGCGGCGACGGCCCGTTCCTGGGGGCGGCGATCCGCGGCGAGGGGCGCTTCCAGCTGGGCGTCTGCACGGCAAGCCCGTGGGACGACGTCGCCGACATCCGCCTCGAACCGGAGGCGCGCGCGGGCCTCGACGCGGCCGTCCGCGCCGCCGTGGCCGCCGGGCACGGCATGGAGGAACTCGCGCCCGCCCCCGAACCCGGCTACGCGGAGGCGTTCATCGCGCTGTGGCAGGGGAGCGCGGCGGCGATCCCGGTCGACGGCGAACGGCTCGGCCTCCTCGAGCCCCTCACCCGGTGGCTGCTCGAGACCGGCCGCGCCCGGCCGGTGCGGCGCTTCGCCGAGGCGCAGGCGTGGCTCGCCGGCTTCGAGCGGCGCACGATCGAACGCTTCGCCCCGTACGATGCGGTGCTCACGCCGGCGCTCGCGTCCCTGCCGCCGGCGGTCGGCTCGTGGGATCTCGAGGACGGCGCCCGCAACTTCGCCCAGCAGGTGCGGTTCACCCCGTACACCTCCTTCGTGAACGTCTGCGGGCTGCCGGCGATCACGCTGCCGACGGCGTTCACCGAGTCCGGGCATCCGGTCGGCGTGCAGCTCATCGGCCGGCCCGGCGGCGAGGCGACCCTGTTCGCGATCGCCGCACAGCTCGAGCGGCGCCTCGGGGTCGCGGGGCGGCGGGCGCCGGCTCTCGCGGAGTGAATCCGCGCTCGACGGCGCGCCGCGCCGTATGCAACACTTAGGTAATGCTTACCTCAGCCGCGCAGGTGAAGACCCGCACCGCAACCCGACCGGCCTACCGGGGCTTCCGCGCCTCGATCGTGCGCGCCGAGCAGCTGAGCCCGTCGTTCCGCCGCATCACCTTCGGCGGCCCCGAACTCGCCGACTTCGGCACCGCCGGCCTCGACCAGCGGGTGAAGGTCGTGCTGCCGCACCCGGAGCGCGGCTTCGCCGACTTCCCGACCGGTGAGGACTGGTATTACGCCTGGCGTCAGCTGCCGGTCGTGCGCCGCAACGTGTTCCGCACCTACACGGTGCGGGCGGTGCGCCCCGAACTCCACGAGGTCGACATCGACTTCGTCTGCCACGGCGACACGGGCCCCGCCTCGGCGTGGGCGATCCGCGCCGAAGCCGGCGACGAGGTCGTCCTCGTCGGCCCCGATGAGCAGAGCGAGGGCCGCACCCTCGGCATCGACTGGCGGCCCGGCGACGTCGACCGCATGCTCCTCGTCGCCGATGAGACGGCCGTGCCCGCGGCATCCGCGATCATCGAGGCCCTGCCCGCCGACGCACGCGGCGCCGTCTTCCTCGAGGTGCCGGCCGGCGACGACCGCCTCGAGCTGCGGGCGCCGGCCGGCATCCGCGTCGAGTGGATCCCGCGCCGCGCCGGGCAGGTCCACGGCGACGGGCTGCTGCCCGCCGTGCGCGGCTGGCTCGGCCTCGAAGGGGGCCCGGCCGTTGCGGGCGCGCCCGCGGCATCCACCGCCGAACCCGCCGACGAAGGCGTGTTCTGGGAGGTGCCGGAAGGCACGAGCGCCGACGGCCCCCTCTACGCGTGGATGGCCGGGGAGGCCTCCGCGATCAAGGCCCTGCGGCGCATGCTCGTGCAGGAGGCCGGCATCGACCGCCGCCAGGTCGCGTTCATGGGCTACTGGCGGCGCGGCAAGTCCGAACTCGACTGAGATGACGACCGCGGTTCCGCATCGGCCGGCGGTGCGCTCCGGCGGCGCGCCCCGCACCCGGCCCGCACGTCGCATCGGCGTCGTCGCCGGCGCCGTCGTCGTCCTCGCGCTCGTCGTGTGGGCGAGCTTCGCGCTCGGCGTGCGGCACATCGACCCCGGCGAGGTGTGGCGGGCGATCGTCGCCTTCGACCCCGCAGACGTCGATCACAAGATCGTCGTCGAGCAGCGCCTGCCGCGCACCGTCATCGGCCTGGCCGCCGGCATCGCACTCGGCCTGGCCGGCACGCTCATCCAGGGCGTCACCCGCAACCCCATCGCCGACCCGGGCCTGCTCGGCATCAACGCCGGCGCCTCGCTCGCGGTCGTCTGCGGCATCCAGTTCCTCGGCGTCACCTCGCCGATCGGCTACGTCTGGTTCGCCTTCTTCGGGGCCGCGGCCGCGGCCGCCGTCGTGTTCTCGATCGGCAACGCGCGGCCGGTACAGCTCGCCCTCGTCGGCGCCGCGCTCACCGCGCTCATCACGCCGCTCATCACGCTCATGCTGCTCGGCGACACCGAGACCTTCAACCAGTACCGCTTCTGGGCGGTCGGCTCCCTCACCGGGCGCGGGCTCGACGCGGTCGCCGTGCTCTGGCCCTTCCTCGTGGCGGGCGCCGTGCTCGCGGCCGTGCTCGCCCACCGGCTGAACGGCCTCGCGCTCGGCGACGACGTCGCCCGCGGGCTCGGGCAGCGGGTCGGCGTCACCCGCGGCCTCTCGGGGGCGGCCATCGTGCTGCTGGCCGGCACCGCGACGTCGCTGGCCGGCCCCATCGCCCTCGTCGGCCTCGTCGTGCCGCACGCCGCACGCCGCCTCATCGGCAGCGACTACCGGTGGATCACGGCGCTGTCCGTCGTGCTCGGCCCCGTCATGCTGCTCGCCGCCGACGTCATCGGCCGGCTGCTGGCCGCGCCCGCCGAGCTCGAAGCCGGCGTCGTGGCCGCCTTCCTCGGCGCGCCCGTGCTCATCGCGGTCGCGCGCGGCCGGAAGGTGGCGGGCCTGTGAGCGCCGCCCTCGCCGAACCCGCGGTCGCCGATACCGCCGCGGCCGTCGCCGCCCAGCGCCGCGGATCCCGCCGCCGGCTTGCGATCATCCTCGCCGCCGCGGCCGGCCTCGTCCTCGTCGTCGGCGTCATCGCCCTGCAGCTCGGCGCCGCCGGCCTCACCGTCGACCGCGTGCTCGCCGCCCTCGTGGGCGCCGGCGACGACGGCGACCGGTTCGTCGTCATGCGCCTCAGGCTGCCGCGGGTGCTCGCAGCCGTGGTCGTCGGGGCCGCGTTCGCGCTCGCGGGCGCCGTGTTCCAGTCGGTGCTCCGCAACCCGCTCGCCAGTCCCGACATCCTGGGCATCGCCGGCGGTGCGAGCCTCGGCGCCGTGTGGGCGATCCTCGTGCTCGGCCTGGGCGGGCTCGCCGTCTCCGGCGTCGCGTTCGCCGGAGCCCTCGTGATCGCCGGGCTCATCTGGGCGTTCGCGTGGCGGCAGGGCCTGCACGGCATCCGCTTCATCCTCGTCGGCGTCGGCTTCGCCTACCTGTGCAGTTCGGTGCTCGCCTGGCTCCTCGCCCGCGGCGAGGTGCGCGAGGCGCAGTCGGTGCTCGTGTGGACGGTCGGCAGCATCGCCGACATCCGCGGCGAGGAGCTCGGGATGCTCGCGATCGCCGTCGCGGTGCTCGCCCTCGTCGTCGGCGCCGCGTCCCGGCCGCTCCGGGCGCTCGCCCTCGGCGACGACCACGCCCGCGGGCTCGGAGTGGATGCCGGCCGTGCCAAGCTCGTGCTCCTCTTCGCCGCCGTCGGCCTCGTCGCCGTCGCGACCTCGGCCGCCGGCCCGGTCGCCTTCGTCGCCCTCATCGCGCCGGCGATCGCCCGCCGCCTGCAGGGCGACGGGGCGGCCGCGCTCGCGGCATCCGTCGCGGTCGGCGCCGCCCTCACCCTCTCGGCCGACGTCATCGGCCAGTACGCGATCCCGGGGCTCACGGCCCCGGTCGGCATCGTCACGGGGCTCATCGGGGCCCCCTACCTGCTGTGGCTGCTCGCCACCGACGAAAGGAGGCGCCGCGCATGACCGATGCCGTCGCATCCACCGCACCCGAGGCATCCGCCCCGCCGCCCGCTCTCGCCGCCCACGGCGTCGAGATCGGCTACGACGGCCGCCGCGTCATCGACGGCCTCGACCTCGAACTTCCCGCCGGGCGCGTGACCGCGATCGTGGGCCCGAACGCGTGCGGCAAGTCGACGCTGCTGCGCGGGCTCGCCGGCCTGCACCCGCTGGAGGGCGGGCACGTCTCGGTGGGGGAGCGCGATGCGCGCACCCTGTCGCGTCGCGAACTCGCGCGGCTCATCGGCGTGCTGCCGCAGTCTTCGATCGCCCCAGACGGCGTGCTCGTCGCCGATCTGGTGGCGCGCGGGCGCTTCCCGCATCAGGGCTGGTTCGGGCGGCACTCGAGCGACGACGACCGGGTCGTCGCCGAGGCGCTCGAGGCCACGGGCGTCGCCGATCTCGCCGACCGGCGCCTCGAGGAGCTCTCGGGCGGGCAGCGGCAGCGGGTGTGGATCGCGATGGTGCTGGCCCAGCAGACCGAGATCGTGCTGCTGGACGAGCCGACGACCTACCTCGACGTCACGCATCAGCTGGAGCTGCTGGACCTGCTCGCCGATCTGAACCGCACGCGCGGCACCACGGTCGTCATGGTGCTGCACGAGCTGAACCTCGCCGCCCGTTACGCCGACCACATGGTCGTCATGCGGGGCGGCCGCGTCGTCGCGGAAGGGGCGCCGGGGGAGGTCGTCACCGAGGAGACGGTCTCGGGCGCGTTCGGGCTCGAAGCGCGCGTCGTGCCCGATCCCGTGTCGGGAACCCCGCTCGTCGTGCCGATCGGCCGCACGCATTCGGCGGCGTGAGCCCCGCGATGCCGCCCGGCGAGCACGCGGCGCCGAATTAGCTTAGGCTGGCCTTACCCAACCCCGACCCTCGAAGGAGTCACCGTGCGTCACCGCCGTGCCATCGCCGCGCTCGCGACCGCCGCGTCCGCCGCCCTCGTCCTCTCGGCCTGCGCCACCGGCAGCACCGAGACCGAACCGAGCGACGGCCCCGCCGCCGGCGGTGCGAGCGACGAGTTCCCCATCACGATCGAGCACGCCTTCGGCGAGACCGAGATCACCGAGGAGCCCGTGCGCGTGGCCACCTGGGGCTGGGGGTCGACCGAGGCTGCGATCGCGGCCGGCGTCTACCCCGTCGCCGTCGCCGAGCAGGTCTGGACCGTCGGCGAGGGCAACCTCCTGCCGTGGGTCGAGGACGCCTACGAGGAGGCCGGCGAAGAGCTGCCGGTCGTGCTCACCGACGCCGAGGGCGGCGCGACCGTGCCCTACGAGGAGTTCGTCGAAGCCGACGTCGACGTCATCATCGCGCCCTACTCGGGCCTGACGGAGGAGCAGTACGAGCTGCTCTCCGAGATCGCGCCGACCGTCGCCTACCCGGGCGAGCCGTGGGGCACCACCTGGGACGACACGATCCGCATCACCGCCGACGCCCTCGGCCGCAGCGCCGCCGGCGACGAGATCCTCGAGGGCATCGAGTCGACCCTCGCCGGGATGGCCGAGGCCCACCCCGAGTTCGCCGGCAAGACCATCGCCGGCGTCTGGGACGGCGACGGCGTCATGAGCGTCTACACCGAACTCGACCCGCGCGTCGGCATCCTCACCGAACTCGGCCTCGAGATCGCCCCGGCCGTCTCCGAACTCGACACGAGCAAGGGCGGCTTCTACTACGACCTGAGCTACGAGAAGATCGACGCCATCGACGCCGACGTCGTCATCAGCTACCACGCCGACGAGGCGGCCGCGAAGGAGTTCCTCGAGAAGCCGGCCCTGCAGGTGATCCCGGCCGTCAAGGCCGGCCGCGTCGCGCAGGTCTACGACCCGGTGACGGTCTCCTCGGTGTCGCCGCCGACGGCGCTCACCTTCGACTGGGACGGCGGCCTGCCGATCCTCGTCGACAAGATCGCCGAGGCGCTCGCGAAGTAGCGCGTGCACGAAGGGGGTGGATGCCGGCATCCACCCCCTTCGTCGTGTGCGGATGCCCTGGCGCGCGGCCCGGCATCCGCACCCGCCAACCCTCAGCGGCGACGGCGCAGGTACCCGCCGTCTTCGAGGCCGGCCTCGATCTCGAAGCGGTTCTTCAGCGGGTCGAACCCGGCGGCGAGGTAGAGGATCGGGAACAGCATCCCGTACCGCTGCCACTGCCGCTTGTGCACGGCCTCGTGCCTGAGCACCCGCGCCCCTGCGTTCCGGTCGGTCAGGTAGCAGCCGCCGACGCATGATCCGCCGCGTCGGAACGCCCACGACGGCATCCCGCGGAACACCCACAGGCCCTCGCGCCGCTCGAGCGGGCCCGTGCTCAGCAGGAACCCCCAGGTGAACCCGACGGCGGTCGCATACGCGTAACCGAGGCGGCTGATCCATGAGTCCGTGAGCCGGATCCTGAGCATCACGCGTTGCCGCCGCTCGCCGCCGTGTCGCGGCCGAGCTCTTCGAGCAGCCGCAGCCACACCTCGCTCATCGTCGGGAAGGCCGGCACCGCGTGCCACAGCCGGTGCACGGGCACCTCGCCGACGATCGCGATCGTCGCCGCGTGCAGCAGCTCGGCGACGTCCTGCCCGACGAAGGTCGCCCCGACGACGACGTGCTTCGTATCGTCGACGACGAGCCGCGCCCGACCCTCGTAGCCCTTCGCGTGCAGGCCGGCGCCGGCGACATGGCCGATCTCGTAGTCGGCGACCCGCACGGCCATGCCGGCGGCCCGCGCCTCCGCCTCGGTGCGGCCGACGGCGGCCACCTCGGGCTCGCCGAAGACGACCTGCGGCACCGCGCGATGGTCGGCGGTGGCGACGTGCGCGCCCCACGGGCCTGCGTCCAGGACTGCCCGGCCTTCGGCCCGCACCGCGATCGTGTCGCCGGCCGCGCGCGCCTGGTACTTGCCCTCATGCGTGAGCAGGGAGCGGCCGTTGACGTCGCCGACGGCGTAGAGCCACGGGATGCGGTCGCCGGTGTCGACGGTCATGCTGTCGTCCACGTCGAGCCGGCCATGCCCTGCAGAGCCGTGCCCTGCAGAGCCGTGCCCCGTAGAGCCGAGCCCTGCGGTGTCGAGCCCGAGCCCCTCGGTGCGGGGGCGGCGGCCGGTGCCGACGAGCACGTCGTCGGCGACCAGGGTGTCGCCGTCGCCGAGGTCGAGCAGCACCTCGTCGCCGCGGCGTTCGACTCGGACGGCCTGGCTGTTCAGGCGCACGTCGACGCCGAGGCCGGCGAGCCCGCGGGCGACGGCCTCCCCGGCGAAGGGCTCCATGCGCTCGAGCAGGCCGTGGCGGGCGATGACGGTCACCCGCGTCCCGAGATCGGCGAACCAGGTCGCCGCCTCGACGGCGACGACCCCGCCGCCGATGATCGCCAGCCGTTCCGGCACCTCCTGCACGGCGGTCGCCTCGCGGCTCATCCAGGGGTGCGCCTCGGCCAAACCGGGCACGGGCGGGATGACGGGCTCGGATCCGGTCGCGACGGCGACCGCGTGCCGGGCGTGGATGACCGTCTCGGCGCCGTCGGGCCCGGTGACGATCACGCGCTTCGGACCGTCGAGGCGGCCGTGGCCGCGGACGAGGCGGATGCCGGCGGATTCGACCCAGGCGACCTGCCCGTCGTCGTTCCAGTCGGCGACCTCTTCGTCGCGGTGGGCGAGCATCCGGGCCGCATCGAGGTGCCCGCCGGCGGCCTCGGCGGCGCCGGGCACGCGTCGGGCGGCCCGCAGCGCGGCGCCCGGGCGCAGCAGCGCCTTCGAGGGCACGCACGCCCAGTACGAGCATTCGCCGCCGACGAGTTCGTGTTCGACGATGACGGTGTCCAGACCGCCCTGCACGGTGCGGTCGGCGACGTTCTCGCCGACCGGCCCGGCGCCGATGACGACGACGTCGGTCTCGATCTCGGTCGAGGCGCCGCCGGTGCCGGATGCGTTCGTGTCGCGTTCCATGGTTCCCCCTTCGTATGCCGCCTCAGGCGGCGGCCGGGCGCGCGGTGAGCGCGCCGATGAGCCTCAGGATGGTGGAGAGGTCGTCGCTGTCGGGCCCCGCGCCACCGGGTGCGAAGCCGGCGATCGAGGCGCCGGCGAGCGGGAATCGATCGGCCAGGGCGCGCACGAGTGCGATGAGCGGGGCGGCGTCGACGCCGAACGGCATCGGATAGCTGAGCCCGGCCAGGGCTGAGGGGTCGAGCACGTCGAGGTCGACGTGGATGTACAGTGCGCCGGCCCCGGCGGCCTCGATCGCGCCGATCGCCGCCGCCGGGTCGGAGAGGTCTTCGACGGTCAGCAGCGGGATGCCGTGCTCGCCGACGTAGCGCGCTTCTTCCTCGTCGATGGATCGCGCCCCGCCGAGGACGAGCCGCTCCGGAGGCACGCGCGTTTCGGCGTCGAGGGCGAGCCCGTCGGCGCCGTCGCCGGCGATCGCGCGGAGCGTCATCCCGCCGAACGCCCCCGAGGGGCTCGTCTCGGGCGTCTGCAGATCGGGGTGGGCGTCGAGCCAGAGCACGACGAGCTCGTCGCCGGCTCGGCGCGAAGCGTGCGCGACGGCGCCGACGGCGGCGCCGCAGTCGCCGCCGATGAGGATGACGGGCTCGTCGACGGTGTCGAGTGCGGCTTCGACGAGCTCGCGTACGTGCCTGAGCGCGCTGAAGCGTTTGACCCCGGTGCCGAGGGAGTCGCCGGCCTCGACGGGTACATCGAGCACCTGCGTGGCCGCTCGCGGCAGTTCGCCCGCGACGGCGTGTGCGCCGTCGGAGTGGCTCATGGCACGGGCCGAGCCGGAGCCCTGCCACTGCGGGACGACGATGAAACGTGCGGGCATGTTCCCTGCTGTTCCCCTTCCGGGACGGTCCGGCGGCCGGTCGCGAAGACGGAGCGGGCCGCGGAGGCGGCGACACGGCCGAGGTCGCGGAGGTCGCGCCGGGCGGGCGCGACCTCCGCAGAGCCTCAGGAGATCGCGCCCGAGGCGCCCTTCGCCTTGAGGGCGGCGAGCCGGGCATCCACTTCGGTGGTGGTGCCGACGTCTTCGAGCTCGTTGAACTGGGCGTCGAGGCTGGATGCCGCGAGCTCCGCGGCACCGCGCACCTTGGCCTCCTCGCGGCGGATCTTGTCTTCGAAGCGCGACACCTCGCTCGTGGGGTCGAGGATGTCGATGGACTTCACGGCATCCTGCACCTGCTGCTGCGCCGCGGCCGACTTCGACCGGGCGACGAGCTCGCTGCGCTTGCTCTTCAGCTGGTTCAGCTTCTCCTTCATGCCGTTCAGGCCCGACTTCAGCTTGTCGACGACCTCGGTCTGCGAGGCGATCTGCGGCTCGGCGGCCTTCGCCTCGCCCTCGGCGGAGATCTGGCGGCTCAGGGCGACCTTGGCGAGGTTGTCGAACTTGTCGGCGCCGGCGGTGTCGCCGGATGCGCGCAGTTCGTCGGCCTTGCGACTGGCCGCGAACGCCTTGTCGCCCCACTCCTTGGCGGCCTCGACGTCTTCGCGGTGGTCGTCTTCGAGGAGGCGGAGGTTGCCGATGGTCTCGGCGATGGCGGCCTCGGCGTCGGCGATGGAGTTCGTGTAGTCGCGCACCATCTGGTCGAGCATCTTCTCAGGGTCTTCGGCCTGATCGATGAGGGCGTTGATGTTGGCGCGCACGAGTTGCGAGATGCGGCCGAAGATGGACTGCTTGCTCATGAGGGTGGTTCCTTTCCCGGTGGTTCGTGGATGGATGGCGCGGGCCTGGGCCCGTCGTCGTTCGCCGTCAGAATCGGCCTCCGCTCCCGCGTCTGCCGCGCGTGCCGCCGCCGCCGAAGCTGCCCGGCGAGCGCCCGCCGCCGAAGCCGCCGCGTCCGCCGCCGAAGCCGCCGCCGCTGCTGCGCCCGCCGCCTCCGAAGCCGCCCATGGCGCCGCCGATGAGGATGCCGCCGAGGATCGCGCCGAGGTCGCCGCCGCCTCCCCGGCCTCCGCCGTATCCGCCGCCGAGGCCCCCGCCGGGGCCGCCGCCGAATCCGCCGACGTCCTGCCGGGCGAGTTCGAGGGCCTGGCCGGCGAGCGATGCGGCCCGGTCGGCGGCGCCGACGGCGGCCGAGGGGTCGCTCGTCTGCAGCTGTTCGGCCTGTGCGAGCAGGCGCCCGGCTTCGGAGAGGCGGGTGCGGGCTTCGGCGCCGACGGCGCCGCGTCGGGCGACGATGAAGTCCTCGGCCTGTTGCACCTGCGTTCGTGCGGCCGTCAGGCTCTGCCCGAGCCGGGCCCTGGCCCGGTCGGCGTTGGCCTGCGCGGTGCGGGCGCGTTCGATGAGGCGGTCGATCTGCTGGTCGGCGGCCTGCAGCCGGCGCACGAGGGCGAGCGGGTCGCGGCCGGCGGCTGCCCGGGCGGTGCGGATCGCGTCGGCTTCGCCGGCGGTGCGTTCGGCGAGCGGGCCGGCTTCGGGGTCTTGCAGGGTGCGTGCGGTCTGCACATCGGCGTCGAGGTCGGTCAGGCCCGCGTCGATGGCGCCGTCGGCCTCGCCGAGGTCGTGCTCGAGGCGCTCGACGGCCTGGGCGAGGAGGCGCGCCTGGTCGACGGCCTCTTCGGCGGCGCGGATGTGCACGGCGGCCTCGCTCGTGTCGTCCTGTTCGAGGGCGGTGCGTGCGGCATCCAGCTCGGTGCGGGCGAAGGCGACGCGGTCTTCGGCCTGCGCGGGGTTGTCGGCGACGGATGCCAGGGCCGATGCCGTGTATGCCCCGCCGAGTTTCGCGAGCCGTTCGGCGGCCGGGCCGGTCTCGCCCTCGGCGGCGGCGAGGGCGGCGGCGACCCGCTCGAGTTCCTTGGGCGCGTTCTGTTCGAGGGACCGCAGCTGGTCGAAGCGTTCCGCCTGTTCGTCGAGCGCGCGGTCGGCTTCGGCGGTGAGCTCAAGGATCCGCGTGTACCAGGCGCGGCGCTCCTCGTCGGTGTCGGGTTCGGCGTCGTCGAGGCGCTGCTGCAGGCCGAAGGCTTCGCGGATCTTGGCTTTGGCCGTCTCGATGGCCTCGGCGAACGGGGCTGTGGCGACCTCGCCGTAGGAGGCTACGGCGAACCCGAGCTCTTCCTCGCTCGTCTTGATCGCATCGTCGCCCTGCACGAGGGCGCCGCCGGCGCGGCGGCGGAGCTCGTCGAGGGGGAGCGCCGCGGCATCCGCACCCCCGGCTGGCGTCTGCTTCTTGCGTTGCGAGCGTACGATCAGCCAGATCACGACGGCGATCGCCGCGATCACGACGATCGCCCAGAACAGGCCCCAGCCCCAGCCGCCGCCGGTGTCGCCGATCGCGTCGGCCGCGGCGATCGCCGCGCCGGCCCAGTCTTCGTCGCGCAGCTTCGGCTCGATGTCGTTCTGCGAGATGCCGTCGATCTTCGCGGCGTCGAGGGAGGCCTCGGCATCGGCCGAGAGGTAGTAGGCGCGGCCGTCGACGGCCACGGCGAGGAGGTAGTCCTCCTTGCCCATGTTGTTCTGCGCCGCGGTCTGATCGGCCCATTCGGAGGCCGCCTGCGGGTTCTCGAATTCGTCGACGAAGGCGACGAAGAGCTGCCGGCCGGATGCGTCGGCGGCGCGGTCGATCGCCTCCTCGACCTCGCCGAGGCGGTCGCCGAGCACCCCGGCCTCATCCACGACGGGCGAAGGGCCGAATCCGACCGGATCGCTCGCCGCCGCCGGTGTCGCGCCGGCGGCGAGCACCCCTCCGACGGCCAGCATCAGTCCTGCGAGCGCCGTTCCGACGCCGTGACGTGCCCTCACCCGCATGTCGCCTCCTGCCGAGTCCTTCGAGTCTATGGCGGGGCGCCGACACGCGTCCATGCTCGCCGGACGCCTGCGGCGCGTCCCCCGCGTGCGGGGCGTCGCACCGCAGGCCCCGCGACGCCGGGCATCCGCTACGACGGGCGGATGCCGTGCTCGCCGATGAGCGGCACGAAGCGCACTCCGCCGAGCTCGGCGACCTCGAGGCCGTCGTCGCCGAGGGTCGCGCGTACGAGCTGCTGCCAGCCGTCGCCGCGTTCGAGCGGCATGACGATGCGGCCGCCTTGCGCGAGCTGGCCGATCCACGGCTCCGGGATGCCGGGGCCCGCCGCAGCGGCGAGGATCGCATCGTACGGGGCGTTCTCGGGCACCCCCAGCGTGCCGTCGCCCGTGACGACGCGCACGTTACCGACGCCGGCCGCCGCGAGCGCGGCCCGTGCCCGATCCGCCAGCTCCGGCACGACCTCCACCGAGACGACCTCCCGCGCGATGTGCGCGTAGACGGCCGCGGCGTATCCCGAACCCGTGCCGACGTCGAGCACGCGGTCACCGGCCGTCAGCCGGGCCGCTTCGGCGGTCAGGGCGACGATGTAGGGCTGCGAGATGGTCTGCCCCGAGCCGATCGGCAGCGGGTGGTCGGCATAGGCTTCGCCTGCGATGGATGCCGGCACGAACGCCTCCCGCGGCACGCTCCGCATCGCCGCGATCACCGCCGGATCGCGGATCCCGCGCGCCTCGATCGTCCACGCGACCATCTCGCCGCGCTCGGCCGCCCGCCCGTCGTCGCCCATGATGCCCCCTGCCCTCAGGCTACGCCGGTCACTTCTCGGCGCCCGCGAGCATCCCCTTCATGAAGTAGCGCTGCAGGAAGAGGTAGGCCACGAGCATCGGCACCACGCCGATCAGGGCGGACGCCACGGCGGCGTTCACATTCGAGCCCTGCGAACCGAAGAAGGAGGCGATCGCGGGCGCGAGGGTGCGCATCTCGTTGCCGGTGAGGATGTACGAGCTGAGCGCGAATTCGTTCCAGACGTACACCGAGGTGAGGATCACGACCGTCGCCGTCACGGGCTTCAACAGCGGGAACACGATGCGGGAGAGCGTCTGCAGGCGGTTCGCCCCGTCGACGCGGGCGGCCTCTTCGAGCGAGAGCGGCACCGCCCGCAGGAACTGGGTGTACAGGAAGATCGCCCGCGGCAGCTCGAGGCAGGTGAGCGGCAGGATGAGGCCCGCGTAGGTGTTCAGCAGGCCGAGCTGGTTGAGCAGCGAGTACAGGGGCACGAGGATGCTGAGCGGCGGCACCATCATGACGGCGAGGATGAGGAACTCGACCGAGCGGTTCAGCCTGGTGCGTCGCCGCGCGAGCGGATACGCGGCCAGGGCCGCGAGCACGCACGTGAGCACGGTCGTCACGACCGTGACGATCACGCTGTTGCCGATGGCGCGGAGCACCCCGCCGTCCTCGACGGCCGAGGAGAAGTTGTCGAATGTGACGGCGTCGAAGGGGAACCACCACACGGAGGACAGGTCGGTCTGCTCCTTGAAGGCCGTCGTGAGGGCCAGGTAGAACGGCACGAGCTGCACCGCGCAGAAGAGCAGCACCACGACGGCGATGAGGATTTTCGTCGATCGACGCATCTCAGTTCTCCAGACGCGATCGGGTGCGGTCGAACCAGAGGTTCAGGAGCACGGTGCAGGCGGCGATGATGAGGAACAGGACGAGGCCCTGCGCGGCGGCGTAGCCGGCGGACTGATTGCCGAAGTAGGTGCGGCCAATGAGCGTCGACACCGAGTTGGTGGCGTAGCCCGGCCCGCCGCCGGTGAGCACCTGGATGATGTCGTAGAGCTTGAGCCCGCCGATGAGGTTCAGCACGACGCTCGCGGAGAACGCCGGCATGAGCTGCGGGATCGTGATGGTGCGGAACTGCCGCCACCCCGTTGCGCCGTCGAGGGAGGCGGCCTCCTTGATCTCGGCGGGGATGCCCTGGAGCCCCGAGAGGTAGATGATCATCGAGATGCCGACGAACTGCAGCGAGTTGATGAGCACGATCACGGCGACGGCGAACCCGGCGTCGGCGAGCCAGGCGACCGGTTCGGCGCCGAAGGCGGCGGTGACGTCGTTCAGCGCGCCCTGGTGGTATCGGAACACGAGGTAGTACATCGTGCCCATCACGACGGGCGAGACGAGGGCCGGCAGGTAGATGATCGCGCGGGCCACGTTGCGGCCGCGCAGGCGCTGGTCGAGGAGGACGGCGAGCAGCAGCCCGATCAGCTGCTGCAGGATCGTGCTGCCGATGCCGTAGACGAAGGTGTTCACGAGGGCGGTGCCGAAGTTCGGATCGGCGAAGAGCCTCGCGAAGTTCTCGGCGCCGATGAAGTCGCGCTCGGGCGAGTAACCGTCCCAGTTCGTCGTCGCCAGCCCGATGCCCGAGATCACGGGCACGACGATGAAGACCGCGAACAGGATGAGCGCGGGTGCGTACATCAGGTTGATCGACGAGCCGGCGAGGCGCCGGCCGAACGGGCCGCGGCGGGCGGCGCGAGGCGGAGCGGATGCGCTCATGGGAGTCCTTTCCTCGCCGCGGGCCCGGGATCCCACCCGGGCCCGCGGCCGAACGGCTCGGGTCAGTCGCCCTGGCCGTACAGGGTGTCGAACTCGGTCTTCATCTGCTCGGCGGCCTCCTTCGCGGTGGCCTGGCCCGTGATGACCGAGTCGGTCGTGGCGATCATCGTCGCCCACATGCCGCTCGGCAGCGAGACGCGGTCGAAGAACGGCTTCGTGGGCAGCTCGCCGGGGGTCACCCAGGTGTCGTAGCTCGCCTGGATCTCGCCGAGGTCGGGTTCGGCATCCGTGAGCCCGGAGTAGGTGCCGATCGATTCGGAGAGCTTGGCGGCATGGTCGGGCTCGGCGAGGAACGCGAGGAGCGCGAGGGCCTCGTCCTTGTGCTCGCCGCCCTTCCACACGCCGAACGAATTCACGCCCTCGCCGCCCACGAGGTAACGGTCGCCGTCGTCGGTGGGCAGGGGGATGAAGCCGACGTTGACGTCCTCGTCGTAGCCGAGGGCCGTGGTGAGCAGCGTGGGCTGGTTGAAGGCGAACGCGGCCTGACCCTGGGCGAGCTGGAGGGCCATGTCGTCGAGCGACGCCGAGACGTAGTCGGGGTTGATGTAGCCGGCCTCGACCCAGCCCTGGATGCGGTCGAGCACCTGGTCGGTGTAGGCGTCGGTGTCGAAGTCGCCGTCGCCGAAGGCCGCGAGCTCGTCGTCGGTGAAGGCGTTCGAGGCGATGAAGTCGGCGAGGTTGGCGGGGGAGCTGCTCTTGCCCGACAGGGTGATCGGGGAGACGCCCGAGGCCTTGATCTTCGCCAGCGCGGCGTCGAAGTCGTCCCATGTCTCGATGGATGCGGGGTCGACGCCGGCCGCTTCGAGCACGTCGAGGTTCGTGTTGATGCCGGTGACGGTGTATTCGATGGGCAGGGCGTAGAGCTCGCCGTCGGCGTCGCGCATCGACTCGTCGAGCGCCGGGTTCACCTTGTCGGCCCACGGCTGCTCGGTGAGCGGTTCGAGGAACTGACGGTAGCGCAGCACCGACCATCCGTGCGTGGCGAACACGTCGGGCAGGGTGCCGGAGGCCATCTGCACCTTGAGGTTGTTCTCGTAGGCGGTCGTGGCTGCGGTCACCTCGACCTTCGTGCCGGTTTCGGCCTCGAACTCGTCGAGGAGCTCGGCGAGGACTTCGTTCTGGGCGCTGTCGGCCGTCATGTAGAGCGAGAACTGCAGGGTCGTGGAGTCGTCGCCGGCGGCCGAGCAGCCGGAGAGGAGGAGGGCGGAAGCGGCGGCGAGCGCCGCGACCGGGAGCATTCGGTGGGTCATTCGATTCCTTACGTCGACGTCGTTGGCAAGTACGGGGCGGTGCGTGCGAGCACGGGCTCGCGGGTTCAGGGGGCGTCCACCTCCTCGACCTCGAGGAGCAGGGCCTGTTCGGTGAACATCTGCGGGATCGCGATACCGGCGGTGCCGAGCAGCCGGCCGGTGGTCGCAAGGCCCTCCGGCATCCACTCGGGGGCGACGAGGCCGGCGGCTTCGCCCACGGCACGCACGCGGTACCTGCGGTCCGCGTCGAGGCCCGGCAGCGCGGCGCGGCCGAGGGGCGCGAGCGGCGAGCGCGTCACGACCGCGAGCTGGTAGCGGGCTCGGCGGCCGTCGGGGGCGACGACGCCGAGCAGCCTGGCGCTGCCGTCGGCGAGGTCGCGTCGGTGCAGCCGGCCGGTGAACAGCAGCTCCCGGTCCGCACGGAAGCGACGAACCCATTCGGCGAGTCGGTCGAGTTCCTCGGGGCCGGCGGCGGTGAGATCCCATTCGATGCCGTAGTGGCCGAAATACGCGCCGACGGCGCGGAAGTCGAGCGAGGCGGTTCGGCCGGTCGTGCGCGCGCGGGTCGAGCCGATGTGCGAGCCCAGGAGTTCGAGGGGCAGCAGCTGCGCGGTCCAGCGCATGATGTCGAGCCGTTCGAGCGGATCGATGCAGTCCGACGGCCAGAACCGTTGCGCATGCTCGACCATCCCGAGGTCGATGCGGCCGCCGCCAGAGGCGCAGCTTTCGATCTCGAGCCCGGGGGAGGCGGCCCGGAGTTCGTCCATGAGCCGGTAGGCGGCGAGCGTCTGGCGGTGCACGGCGGGGCTTCCGGCGTCGGCCGGATGCCCGGCGGCGATCAGATCGCGGTTGTGGTCCCACTTCAGGTAGGAGATGTCGTACTCGTCGAGCAGGGCGGCGAGGCGGTCGCGTACGTGCTCGTAGGCGGCGGGTTCGGCGAGGTCGAGCACCTGCTGCGAGCGCCATTCGACCGGCGGTTCGGTGCGCGCCGAGAGCATCCAATCGGGGTGGCCGCGTGCCAGGTCCGAGTCTGCGCTCAGCATCTCGGGCTCCACCCACAGCCCGAACTGCATGCCGAGCTCGCGCACCCGGTCGACGAGCGGGTGCAGGCCGCCCGGCCAGACATCGCCGTCGACGTGCCAGTCGCCGAGGCCGGAGGTGTCGTCGCGGCGACCGCTGAACCATCCGTCGTCGAGCACGAAGCGTTCGACGCCGATGTCGGCGGCGCGTTCCGCGAGGTCGAGGAGCCGGTCGAGGTCGTGGTCGAAGTAGACGGCCTCCCACACGTTCAGGGTCACGGGGCGGGCGGTGCCGGGGTGGTCGGGGCGTGCGCGCAGCCAGTCGTGGACCGAGTGCGCGAGGTCGTCGAGCCCGTCGCCGGTGCCGAAGTAGATCCACGGGGAGGCATAGCGTTCGCCGCCGGCGAGGCGGATCTCGCCCGGGAGCAGCAGCTCGCCGCCGGCGACGAGCTGGAGGCCGTCGGCGCCGCGCTCGATCCAGCTGCGGTGGTTTCCGGAGAAGCCGACGTGCACGCCGTGCACGCGGCCCGAGCCGGGCGCGAAGTCGAAGCCGCGTCGGCCGCAGCAGAGCATGGGCGGTGCGTCGAAGCCGGTTCGCCCGTGGCGGCCGTCGTGCAGGTGGATGCCGGGGGTCACCGCTGCGCGGAAGGGCGTGCGCTCCTTGGTCCAGCGGCCGGCGAAGTCCAGCAGTTCGTCGGCCTCGAGCGGCACGGGCATGGCGATCGCCGCTTCGTCGAGCAGGTATGGCGTCCTGAATCGGTTCTCCACGTCGAGCCGGGTGCGCACGAGCCCGGTGGGCAGCATCTCGACGACGAGCGCGACGGCGAGGCCGGCTTCCTCGTCGAGGAGGTCGAAGGCGATGGTGCCGGCCCCGAGGTGCACGGCGTCGTCGTCGATGCGGATGTCCGCGGCATGCGCCTCCACGCCGGTATGCCGGAGCACAGGGCTCCAGCCGGAGCCGTCCGCCCGACGGCCGGCGAGTGCCGGACGCCCCTTCCACCCGGAGGATTCGAGGGGGAGGAGGCGCTGAGCGGCGGGGATCGCGGGCGCGTGATGCGCGTCGACGCCGTGGCGGCCGAACGCCGCGGCCGCACGCAGGTCCGCGGTGGCGGGTTCGCCGATCGCGGCGCCCCAGTGCACGACGACGGGGACGCCGCCGTCGCTCCAGTCGAGCACGAGCGCACGCCCGCCGGCCTGGAGGGCGGCCCGCACGACGCGTGCTTCGAGGATCACGATGGCTCCGATTCGGGTGCTGCGATGAGTGATGCTCGGTGACTCTACTCAAGTAGATCATCGTTTGGCAAACGCAAACGATGGTCCTGCGAGCACGGGTCTATACGGGTAGAGTCGGGATCGCGGCGCCCGGTCGCCCGGCACGTCGTTCACGCGCATGCCGCCGGGCGTGCGCCACGATGTTCCCGAACCGTCCCGGACCCAGCGGAGAGCCCAGATGACCCCCACCGAAGCCGCGCGGTCGGCCACCCGCTCGGATGTGGCACGGCTCGCAGGCGTGAGCACCGCGGTGGTGAGCTACGTCGTCAACGACGGCCCCCGCCCCGTCGCCGCGGAGACCCGCCGGCGCGTCCTCGACGCGATCCGCGCCCTCGGATACCGGCCGAACGCGAGCGCGCGGGCGCTGAAGCGCGGGTCGACCCGGTTGCTCGGCCTCGTCGTCTCGGAGATCGTCAACCCGTTCCATTCGGAGTGCATCGATGCGCTCGACCTCGCCGCTTCCCGGCACGGGTACTCGCTGCTTCTGGCGAGCACGCGAAACGACGACGAGCGCGACGGACTGCTGCGCTCGACCCTCATCGAACGGGGCGTCGAGGGCATGATCTTCCTCTCGGTCTTCCCCGACGAGCGCCGCGGCGCCGGCGAGCCGGAACCCGACGCGCACGTGCCCCGATTGATCCTCGATCGCGCAGCCCCGGTGCAGGGCTTCGCGACCGTCGGCGCCGACACGGCCGGCGGTGCCGAGCGTGCGACGGAGCACCTGATCGCGCACGGCCATCGCCGCATCGCGTTCATCGAGGGGCCCCTCCGCCCGATCATCGGCGACGACCGCCGGGTCGGATGGGAGCGCGCGCTCCGTGCAGCGGGGCTGCTCGAGGGGCCGCGCGTCGTCGCGGAGTGGAGCCGCCAGGGCGGAGCCCGGGCCGCCCGCACCCTGCTGGCGTCCGACGATCCGCCGACGGCGATCTTCGCCGGTTCCGACCTGATGGCGATCGGCGCGCTCCAGGCGCTGCACGAAGCGGGCAGGCGCGTGCCCGAGGATGTCGCCGTCGTCGCGTTCGACGGCACCGCCGAGTCGGAGTTCTCGGTGCCGCCCCTCACCGCCGTGCGGCAGCCGTTCGCGGCGATGGCCGATGCGACCGTCGAGGCCTTCGCGACCCCGGGCGCCGTCCCCGGTCACACCACGTTCGACATGCAACTCGTCGTGCGCCGCTCGTGCGGCTGCCGGGGCGGCATCGACGCGACCGCGCGTTGAAGCCGATCGCTGCCGCGGATCCCGCGCGCCTCGATCGTCCACGCGACCATCTCGCCGCGCTCGGCCTCCCGCCCGTCGTCGCTGTCCGGTGGATATGGAGCCTGCGTTACATGTAACATTGGACCCATGGCTGTGCGCGAGCGAGTGAGCGAGTACCGGGCGCGGATGCGTGCACGCGGCTTCCGACCCGTGCAGGTGTGGGTCCCGGACGTGCGGACCAGCACGTTCGCCGACGAGGCTCACCGGCAGTCCGCAGCGGTCGCGGCAGCATCGCGACAGAGCGACGACCAGACGTTCATCGAGGCCGTGTCCGCACCATGGGACGACGAGGCGTGAACCGCGGCGAGCTCTGGACCGTCGCCGGCGGTGTCTACGCATCCGAGCCGCGACCTGCGCTCATCCTGCAGGACGACCGATTCGACGCGACCGACTCGGTGACCGTCGCCCCGCTCACCCGTACGTTCGTGGATGCCCCTCTGCTCCGGATACCGCTTGCGGCGACAGAAGTCTCAGGCCTTCGTGCGGCCAGTCAGGTCATGATCGACAAGGTCACCACGGTCACACGTTCGAACGTCCAGGAGCGCATGGGCCGGCTGACTTCGGCGCAAATGGTCGAGGTCGAGCGCGCCCTGCTCGCCTTCCTCGGTCTCGCCGGATAGCCGGCGGCCGCCGTGTCACCGACCTCGGCCGCACCATTCCGGCGAACCCTGAACAGGGCCTGCCGACCGGAGCCAGTCGGGCATTACCGTGGGACGCGAGAGGCCTCCGCGCGTTCGAGCTGAAGAATCTGATAGCTCCAACTCAACCTCGGAGGCCTGTTCTGCGTCAAGAACGAGGAGGTTCCGTGACTGAAGCAACGTGGCTGTATCTCTATGAGAATTGTGAGCAGAAGCGCCTATATGTCGGTATTGCAAAGAACATGAGTCGCGTCTGGGAGGGCCACAACAGTGACGCGGAAGACCTTCGTGACGCAGACGGGACCCGGATCCTTCAATCCGTGGAGCCCTTCTCGTCTCGAGAAGACGCGCTCAAGGCGGAGGCGATCGCGATCCACGTGGCGGCGCTGTCTGGCATGACGGTGCACCACGATGAAGACAGCAATGGGGAGCTGCGCTCAGCGCCTGATGGCACGGTCCAGCTGACGAACCGTGCCGGTACCGACTCGACGGCGGTCCTTGGCCCTGCGGTGAAACGACAAGACGGAAAGGTCGAGTTCACGAGTCTGACCAACACGGTCATCGTCACGATCAGAGCGGACAAGATGGACGAACGCCCTGGACCCTACGGAGGGAACGGGGGCGCCGTGTTCTCGCAGCGAGCACAGAAGTACTGGCCGATCGCGGCTCGTAAACAGCCGAGGGTGAAGCGACTCCTCGCGATCCTATCTGGATCCCACGGCGTCATCCTCGGTGACTGGGATGTCGACACCGGCGCTGACTACGGCCCTGCGAACGAGGTCATCCCTCTCAAGAATCCGAATCAGGATGACCCCCGTGGGATCAAGGGGATGCGGCTGGTCGGGGTTCGCGGGCAATCCGGCAGGATCTACTCCCAGGATCTTCGCGGTTCCGTACCCTCTCGGACTCTTTGAGCGCCGCACGTGGCGGGCGTCAATCTTGGGTACTCACCGTGGTGATCGGCGATATGGATTCGTCTGGTGTTTCGGCGAACCCCGAACAGGCCCACCAGCCCGAAATGAAAAACGGCTGACCCCGCGACATCCGCGGGTTCAGCCGTTCACCATGTCCTGAAACATCACAGTCCTGAGACATCACAACGTGCCCCCGGAGGGATTCGAACCCCCGACCTACGGTACCGGAAACCGGCGCTCTATCCCCTGAGCTACGGAGGCGCACCGCATGAGACTACCACCTCCGCGGCCGCCTCATCGCACGCGAGTGCGGCCGCGGGGGCGCCCTCAGGCGGGCGGAAGCGCGGCGATCACGGCGGCCACGAGCGGCTGCGGGTCGCCGGGTTCGGCGTAGGCGGTCGAATCGACGGCGATCCAGTAGGGGCCGGTGAACACCTGTGCGGTGCCGCGGTCGCCGCCGGCGTGGAAGTAGCCCTCCACCTCTGGCGGGGTGCCGTAGGTGGGTACGGGGATCGCGGCGGTGATCGCGGCGTTGCGGAGCGATTCGCCGGCGGCCTCGGCGGGGGTGGCGACGAGGACCTCGAGGGCGGCGCCGCCCGGGTCGGTCCAGCCGCAGACGGTGCCGTCGAGTTCGGCGGCGCGCTTGCCGAGCGCGGTCCGGGGTTCGTGGGCCGGATCGGGCGTGTATCCGGGGGCGGATGCGGCGAGCGCCTCGGCGGTGAGGATGCTCGCGCAGTCGGCCTCGAAGGGGAGGGTCGGTTCTGCGGTTTCGGCGGGTTCGGCGGGGGCTTCGGGGCCGGGTGCGGATGCGTCGGCGGACGGCTCGGGGAGGGATCGGCGTTGCCTGCGGGGGCTGCGCAGCCGGCGAGGAGGAGGATGCCGGCTGCGGCGATCGCGAGGGCCGCGCGGCGGGGAGTCGGGGGTCGGGGGTGGGCGGCATGGAGCGACTGTACCAAGGTCGAACCGGTAGGATTCGGGGGTGACTCCCGACGATCTCTCCCGCGCCCTGCTCGACCTCGTGACCGCTCTGGTCGCGCGCCGACGCGCGGGCGGCGCGGAGGTCGAGATCGTGCTCGGCGAGGCCGACATCCCGCTGACCCGGCCGAAGCAGCGCGAGCACGGCGACTGGGCGTCGAACATCGCGATGCGGCTGGCGAAGCCGCTCGGTTCGAACCCGCGCGAGATCGCGACGGAGCTCGCGGCCGGCCTCGCCGAGGTCGGCGGCGTCGCGAGCGCCGAGGTGGCCGGCCCGGGATTCATCAACGTGCGTCTCGATGCGGCCGCGGCGGGTGCGTTGGCGAAGACGATCGTGGATGCCGGTGCGGCGTTCGGCCGGAATGCGACGCAGGCGGGGGCTTCCGTCAATATCGAGTTCGTGAGCGCGAACCCGACCGGTCCGCTGCACATCGCCCACACGCGGTGGGCCGCCGTCGGCGATGCGATCGCCCGGGTGCTGGCGTTCAGCGGCGCCGAGGTCGCCCGCGAGTACTACATCAACGATGCGGGCGCCCAGATGGATCGCTTCGGCGAGTCGATCGTCGCGTCCCTCCAGGGTCGGGAGAAGCCCGAGGGCGGCTACTCCGGCGAGTACATCGACGAGCTCGGCAAACGTGTGCTCGAGGCCCGCCCCGACTTCCTCTCCCTCGGCGAGGACGAGCAGGTCACGGTCGCACGCGAGATCGCGTATCCGATCCAGCTCGATGAGATCAGGGCTTCCCTCGACGCGTTCGGCGTCGTCTTCGACGGCTGGTTCTCGGAGCGGACGCTCCACGCACCCGGTCCCGACGGAGGTCCGAGCCTGATCGATCAGGCCCTCGATCGCCTGCGCGCGCAGGGCCACGTGTTCGAGAAGGACGATGCCGTCTGGGTGCGTACGACCGATTTCGGCGACGACAAGGACCGCGTGATCCGCCGCTCGAACGGCGAGTACACCTATTTCGCCGCCGACGCCGCCTACTACCTCAGCAAGAGCGACCGCGGCTTCGATGTGAAGGTGTACCTGCTCGGCGCCGACCACCACGGCTACATCAACCGCTTGAAGGCGATCGCCGGTGCCGCGGGCGACGACCCGAAGCGCAATGTCGAGGTGCTCATCGGCCAGATGGTGTCGATCAACGGCGCGCGGCTGTCGAAGCGCGCGGGCAACATCATCGCGATGGACGACATCGTCTCCTGGCTCGGCGTCGACGCCCTCCGGTACTCGCTCGAGCGCTCCCCGGTCGATTCGCCGCTCGACCTCGACCCCGAGGTCCTCCAGCGCCGCACGAACGACAACCCCGTGTTCTACGTGCAGTACGCGCATGCGCGCACGGCCGCGGTCGCGCGGAACGCGGCCGCCGCCGGGGTGGATCGTTCCTCGTTCGCGCCCGAGCTCCTCACGCACGAGTCGGAGTCGGCGCTGCTCGGCGCCCTGCAGGAGTTCCCGCGGGTCGTGGCGCAGGCGGCCGAACTCCGCGAACCGCACCGGGTCGCCCGGTACATCGAGGAGCTCGCCGGCCTCTTCCACCGCTGGTACGACACGTGCCGCGTGCTGCCCTTCGGCGACGAGCCGGTCGGCGATCTGAACCGTACGCGCCTGTGGCTGAACGACGCGACGGGCCAGGTCATCCGCAACGGCCTCGCCCTGCTCGGCGTCTCCGCCCCGGAGCGCATGTGAGCGATCGCCCCACCGAGGCGTTTCCGACGACGCCGTACCCGACCGAGGTGCTCGCCCCGGCATCCACGCCGCCGAACGACGGGGGTGCGGATGCCGGCGCACGCCCGGCTCGGTCGCGCGGTCGCGGCTGGTTCATCGCGCTCGGCGTCGTCGTGCTGCTCGCGGTCGGTCTCGTCGCGGCCGAGTTCATCGTGCGCGGCCAGATCGAGCAGCGCATCTCCGGTGAGGCGGAGCAGAACCTGCCGGAGGGCATCACCGGCGAGGTGACGACCGAGCTCGGCGGCTTCTCGGTGCTCGCGCAGCTGATCGCGGGCCGTTTCGACGAGGTGCATCTGAGCGCCCCTGAGTTGAGCTTCCGCGGCGACGCGCTCTCGGCGGAGGTTCATGCGTACGGGGTTCCGCTCGCCGAGGGCGGCACGGTCGGCCATGCCGAGGGCGAGCTGTCGGTGGATGCGGCGATCCTCGCCGAACAGCTCGAGGTTCCCGGAGACGGGGCGTTCACGCTCGGCGACGGCACGATCAGCTACGGGGATTCGACGAGCTTCCTCGGGCAGGAGATCGGGTTCACGGTGACGGCGACGCCGGCCGCGGCCGGTACGGCGATCCTGCTGCAGCCCGAATCCGTCGAGGTCAACTGGGGCGGCGCCTCGCTCGACCTCGGCGGTCTCGCCGACCGCATCACGGGGTCCGAGCCGGTGTCGCTGTGCGTCGCCGACCGGCTGCCGGAGGGCGTGGAGGTCCGCCATGTCGGTGTCACGCCGGAGCGGGCGACGGTCCGGGTGGCCGCGAGCGGCTTCCCCCTCGACGCCGAGATGCTGGAGCGCCCGGGCAGCTGCGAGTAGAGGCGTACCGCGGGGTCGGCGCGCGGCGGCATCCGCTCAGGTGCTCTCGCGTTCGACGACGCTCGACGGCGCCCCGGTCCACTCCCCGGGGTCGAGGCCGAGGGCGATCCGCGCCGCACGGCGGCCGTACGCGGCGGCGTCGATGCGGAGGGTCGTGAGCGCCGGCCTGATGAGCCCGCCGTATCCGCGCTCGTCGAAGCCCATCACGGCCAGGCGCGCCGGCACCTCGATGCCGAGTTCGGCGGCGGCGACGATCACGGCGAGGGCTTCGTCGTCGCTGTAGCCGGCGACGGCGGTGACGGGGGAGCGGTCGAGGAGGCCGCCGAGGGCGTCGCGGCGTGCATCGCGGGGCCCGTCGAGGTCGAGTTCGAGCAGGACCGGCTCCGGGATGCCGAGGCGCGCCGCCGCACGCCGCGCGTGCTCGATGCGCGCCGGCAGCGCCGGACCGGCGGCGGCCCGGCCGGCGGGCACGGCGAGGGCGATCGCCCGGTGCCCGCGCTCCGCCAGGTGCTGCAGTTGCGCGTAGGACTGGTAGGCGAAGCCGACGTGATCGCCCGCGACGAACCCGGAGACGTCGTCGGCGCGTTCGTCGCCGACCGCGAAGTCGGCGAGGTCGAGCACGGCGCGCGGCGCCACGGCATCCACCACCTCGGCGGGCACCCCGCCGGCCGCCGAGGTGAGCAGCAGCGTGAAGCCGTGCTCGCGGAGTTCGGCGTCCATGCCCGCGACGAGCTCGGCGACGCGTCCGCCGCCCGCGAAGACACCCGTGTTCAGCACGACGATGCGGGACCGCCCCTCGCGCAGCGACCGTGCGATGCCGTGCGGCGCGTAGCCGAGTTCGGCGGCGGCCCGGCGCACGCGTTCGCGGGTCTCGGGGCGGATGGTCTGGCCGGGCGCCTCGTTCAGCACGTAGCTGACGGTCGCCGTCGAGACCCCGGCGGCCCGCGCGACGTCGCGGATCCGCACCCGGGGCTCGTTCATGTCCGCACGCTATCACTTAACCGATTAAGTGCCTAGCCTGGAACTGAGGCCGATCCATCCCCGGCCCCGGAAGGAGCGCACCGTGCGCGCATGGCAGTTCGAGGGCCGCGGCAAGCCCATCGCCCTGAACGAAATCCCCGAACCCGCAGCCGGCCCCGGCGAGGTCGTCATCGACGTGCAGGCCGCCGGGCTCTGCCACAGCGACCTCATGTACATGGAGCTCGGCGAGGGCGTCATGCCCTTCCTGCCGATGACGCAGGGCCACGAGAACGCCGGCGTCATCAGCGCGATCGGCGAGGGCGTGGAGGGCTGGGCCGTCGGCGACCTCGTCGGCGTCAACTCCGCCGGCGAGCGGCCCCCGCTCGGCATGTTCACCCCCGGCGGCTTCGCCGACAAGCTCGTCGCGAACGCCGCCGACCTCGCACGCGTGCCCGAGGGCCTCGGCCCCGAGCTCGCCGCGATCGCCACCGACGCCGGCATGACCTCCTACCACGCGGTCATGGTCACCGGCGGCGCGGCGGCCGGCATGAAGGTCGGCATCATCGGCTACGGAGGCCTCGGGCAGATCGGCACGCGCGCCGCCGTCCTCGCCGGCGCCGAAGTGCACGTCGCCGAGCTGAAGCACGACGTCTGGGACCTCGCGAAGGCCGCCGGCGTCGCCGACGTCGTCGAGGACGCCGCCGCGTGGAAGGGGCAGGGCTTCGACCTCGTCGTCGACTACGCCGGCTTCGACACCACCCAGAAGGCGATCGACGCGATCCGCCCGGGCGGCACGGCCGTGCAGGTCGGCCTCGGCAAGCCGACGTTCACCGTCGTCACCAACACCCTCCTCGGCAAGAACCTCCGCGGCTCCCTCGGCGGCACCGTCGCCGACATCGAAGAGGTCTTCCGACTGCTTCTCGCCCGCGAGATCGAGCCCGCGTACACCGTCATCGGCTTCGACGAGATCGGCGAGGGCCTCGAACGGCTCCGTCGCGGCGAGGTCACCGGGCGGCTCGTCGCCCGCGTCGCCGGCTGACGCGCTCCGCGGCGCCGCACCGCCTCGGGCGGCGCCGCGGCCGGCCGGTACTCACCGCCACGACGTCATACAACGGACCCGGCATCGGCCGGCGACTAGGCTGAAACCCTGCCCGCATCCCCGCGGGCCGGCTTCAGGGGCCATGCCGGGTCCGCTCGCCGGGTCCCCGCGTTCGCCCCGCTCACTCGACGAGGTCTCCCCGTGTCCCACGCTTCCGCCGATGCCGACGTGCTCGATCCGGCCGTCTGGCCGGCCTCCGCCCACCGCGACGCCGCCGGCGCGATCGTCGTCGGCGGGGTGAGCGCCCCCGAGCTCGTCGCCCGATTCGGCTCGCCGCTCTACGTCCTCGACGAAGACGAGGCGCGCGCCCGCGCGCGCCGCATCCGCACCGCCCTGGCCGACGCCGCCCGAGCCATCGGTACCGAGGCGCACGTCTACTACGCCGGCAAGGCCTTCCTCTCGGGCGAAGCGGCCCGGTGGATGGTCGAGGAGGGGCTCGGCATCGACGTGTGCACCGGCGGCGAACTCGCCGTCGCGCTCGCCGCCGGCGTCGCCCCGGCGCTCATCGGCTTCCACGGCAACAACAAGTCGGTCGCCGAGATCGAACGGGCCGTCGCCGCCGGCGTCGGCACGATCGTCATCGACAGCGAGATCGAGATCGAACGCGTCGCCCGGGCGGCCCGGGCCGCCGGCCGCGTGCAGCGGGTGCGGCTCCGCGTCAACAGCGGCGTGCACGCATCCACCCACGAATTCCTCGCGACCGCGCACGAGGACCAGAAGTTCGGCGTCCCCCTCGGCCGCGCCGTCGAACTCGGCGTCCGCATCCGCGCGCACGACTCCCTCGACTTCCTCGGCCTGCACTGCCACATCGGCTCGCAGATCTTCGACGCCGGCGGCTTCGCCGAATCGGCCGCACGCCTCCTCGACGCCCACGCCGCGCTCCTGGCCGGCGGCGAGGTGCCCGAGCTGAACCTCGGCGGCGGTTTCGGGATCGCCTACACCTCCGATGACACGCCGGCCCCGATCGAGGAGATCGCGGCGGGCATCGCGGCGGCCGTGGCCGATGGATGCCGTGAGCGCGGCATCCGCCCGCCCCGCCTCGCCTTCGAGCCCGGCCGTGCGATCATCGGCCCGGCCGGCGTCACCCTCTACACGGTCGGCACCGTCAAGGCCGTGCCGATCGACGGCGGCGTGCGGCACTACGTCTCGGTCGACGGCGGCATGAGCGACAACGCCCGCCCCGCCCTCTACGGCGCCGACTACACGGTGCGGCTCGCCTCGCGCACCGGCACCGCCGACCCCGTGCTCGTGCGCGTCGCCGGCAAGCACTGCGAGGCCGGCGACATCGTCGTCGACCACGACCAACTGCCCGGCGACGTCGGGCCCGGCGATCTCGTCGCGCTCGCCGCGACGGGCGCGTACTGCTGGTCGCTCGCATCCAACTACAACCACGTCCCGCGCCCGCCGGTCGTCGCCGTCGCCGGCGGCGAGGCGCGCGTCATCGTCCACGGCGACACGGAGGAATCCCTCCTCGCCCGCGACGCCGGACTCCGAGGGAGGAACTGATCCGTGTTCGCCTACCGTTCCCTGCGCGTCGCCCTGCTCGGGGCCGGCACCGTCGGCTCCCAGGTCGCCAGGCTCCTCATCGACGAAGCCGATGAGCTCGCCAACCGCGTCGGTGCCCGCCTCGAACTCGTCGGCATCGCCGTGCGCGACCCCGACGCGCCCCGCGACACCCCCCTGCCGCAGGAGCTGTTCACGACCGACGCCGAATCGCTGATCCTCGGCGCCGACATCGTCATCGAGCTCATGGGCGGCATCGAACCGGCACGCACCTTCGTGCTGCAGGCCCTCGGCTCGGGGGCCGACGTCGTCACCGGCAACAAGGCGCTCCTGGCCACCCACGGCCCCGAGCTCGCCGAGGCCGCCGAGCAGGTCGGCGCCCAGCTCGCCTACGAGGCGGCCGTCGCCGGGGCGATCCCGATCATCCGGCCGCTGCGCGAATCACTCGCCGGCGACCGCGTCGAGCGCATCCTCGCGATCGTGAACGGCACCACGAACTTCATCCTCGACCGCATGGACTCGACCGGCACGAGCCTCGAGAACGCGCTGGCCACGGCGACCGAGCTCGGCTATGCCGAAGCCGACCCCACCGCCGACATCGGCGGGTACGACGCCGCGCAGAAGGCCGCGATCCTCGCGAGCCTCGCCTTCCACACCACCGTGCCGCTCGCCTCGGTGCACCGCGAAGGCATCACCGAGATCTCCGCGGCCGAGGTCGCCGCCGCCGCCGACGCCGGCTACGTCGTGAAGCTCCTGGCGATCTGCGGGCGGATGACCGACCCCGATACGGGCGAGGACGCGGTCTCGGTGCGCGTGCACCCCGCACTCATCCCGCGCACCCACCCCCTGGCATCCGTCCGCGGCGGCAACAACGCCGTCTTCGTCGAGGCCGAGGCCGCCGGCCCGCTCATGTTCTACGGTGCAGGCGCCGGCGGGGTGCAGACCGCCTCCGCGGTGCTCGGCGACCTCGTCGCCGTCGCCCGCCGTCACGTCGTCGGCGGCCCCGGCCTCGGCGACTCGGCCCACGCCGGACTGCCCGTCCTCGACATCGGCAAGGTCACCACGCGCTACGCGATCAGCCTCGACGTCGACGACCAGCCCGGCGTGCTCGCCGCCGTCGCGCAGACCTTCGCGCGGCACGGCGTTTCGGTCGAGCAGCTGCAGCAGACGACGAGCGACGAGTCTGGCCGGGCTACCCTGGTCGTCGGCACGCACACGGCCAGGGAGTCCGCCCTCGCCGAGACCGTCGCCGAACTCGCGACGATCCCGGCCGTGGCCTCCGTCGCATCCGTCCTCCGAGTCGAAGGAGCAGCGTGACCCACCCCACCCCGGCCGGCGAACCCGTCGAGGCCCCCGTCGCCGCGCGCACGGTGCACGTCAAGGTGCCGGCGACGACGGCCAACCTCGGCCCCGGCTTCGACACCCTCGGGCTCGCCCTGGCCCTCTACGACGAACTCGAGGCGAGCATCATCGACGCCGGGCTCGAGATCGAGGTGCACGGCGTCGGCGAGGGGGAGGTGCCCCTCGACGAGCAGCACCTCGTCGTCCGCTCCATCGCGCACACCTTCGCCCGCTTCGGCTACCGCATGCCGCCGCTGCGCCTCGTCGCCCGCAACGCGATCCCGCACGGGCGAGGCCTCGGCTCCTCGGGCGCGGCGATCGTCGCCGGCGTCATGATCGGCAAGGGGCTGCTCGAAGGCATCGCCGAGATCGGGCCCGACGAGCTGCTCGAGATCGCCACCGAGCTCGAAGGCCACCCCGACAACGTCGCCCCCTCGCTCTTCGGCGGGCTCACCATCGCTTGGACGACGCCCGACGGCCCACGGCACAAGAAGCTCATCGTGCACCGCGGCGTCTCGCCGCTCGTGCTCGTGCCCGAGCACGTCATGTCGACCGCGCTGGCCCGTTCGCTGCAGCCCGAATCGGTGCCCCACGAGGACGCCGTGTTCAACGTCTCGCGCTCCGCCCTGCTGGTCGCGGCCCTCACCCAGAGCCCCGAACTGCTGCTGCAGGCCACCGAGGACAAGCTCCACCAGAGCTACCGCGCCCAGGCGATGCCCGAGACCGACCGCGTCATCGCAGGGCTCCGCGCCGCCGGCTACCCGGCCGTCGTCTCGGGGGCCGGGCCCTCGGTGCTCGTGCTCGCGAGCGACCCGAAGCAGCGCCTCGACGCCGCAGCCCTCGTGGAGGAGACCTCGGAGAGCGCCTGGCAGGCGCTTCCGCTCGCGGTCGACTTCAAGGGGGCGACCGTCACGGGCACGGACGACGGACCTGCTGCGGCGTGACGCGCCGCTCGATTTCCGTCGCGGTGAGTGCCCGGTGCTAGAATGCTGAAAGCACCCGATGGCCAGGCTCTCCCCGAACCCGTCGGCTCGTGCACTTTTTCCAGCACTTCATTGCGTTCGCTCGCGCGCCCGCTCGGCAGGGTCCCTGCATCCGGCAGTGTTCCCGCATCGGCGGAGCGTTCGATTGCGATCAACTCTCCTGGTCACGCATGTCTTGCGTCCAGGGGGAAGGAATACACCCAGTGACCAACGGAACCGACCACGGCCAGGCCGTGGCGAACCGCACCGAACTCCGGGCCATGAAGGTCGCCGAGCTCCAGCGCCTCGCGCTCTCCCTCGGCGTACCCGGCGCCACCAAGCTCCGCAAGGGCGAGCTCATCGAGCAGATCGCCCTGCGGCAGGACGCGAACGCGGGCGCTTCATCCGCGCAGTCTGCGCCCGTCGAGGCGCCGGCGGCTGCGGCCCCGGCCGCCGCCCCGGCAGCGCCTGCCGCCGAGGCATCCGCCGGCGAGGAGGCCCCCGCCGCACCGGCCGAGGCCCCCGCCCGCCAGCGGCGTCAGCCGCGCCGCGCGACGAGCGCGAGCACCGCGGCCGCCGGCCACGTCAACGGCGGCGGAGCCGGCATCGACCTCGTGCCCGGCGACGACCGTCGCGAGGCCGCCCGTGCGGCCGTGCGCGAGGAACTCGCCGCGGCGGCCGAGGGCCGCGCCGCTCAGAACGAGGGCCGCGCCGCCAAGACGAGCGAGGAGGGCGGCGACGCCCAGGCCGAGGCCAAGCCTGCCGAGACCGACGAGACGCAGCCCCGCCAGGGCCGGCGCGGCCGCGGTCGTCGCGGCGGCCGGGACGAACAGGGCGGCCAGCAGCAGGGCGGCCAGTCGCAGGACGGCGGCTCCCAGAAGCAGCCCGAGAAGGGCGAGGGCGGCAAGAAGGACGGCGGCAAGGCCGACGGCGACGGCAAGAAGTCCGACAAGAACCAGGACAAGGGCGACCGCGGCCAGCACCAGGACAAGGGCCAGGGCGAGCGCCAGAACCAGGACCGCCAGAACCAGAATCAGCAGGACCGGGACGGCGAGGGCGGCCGCCGCGGCCGCTACCGCGACCGCAAGCGCCGCGGAGGCGGCGAGGACGTCGAACCCGAGATCCTCGACGACGACGTGCTCGTGCCCATCGCGGGCATCCTGGACGTGCTCGACAACTACGCGTTCGTCCGCACCACCGGCTACCTGCCCGGCCCGAGCGACGTGTACGTCTCCCTCGGCCAGGTCAAGAAGTACCACCTGCGCAAGGGCGACGCGGTCGTCGGCGCGATCAAGCAGCCGCGCGACGGCGAGCACAACAACCGCCAGAAGTACAACGCCCTCGTCAAGGTCGACTCGGTCAACGGCCAGAGCGTCGACGAGGCCGGCACGCGCGTCGAGTTCCAGAAGCTCACGCCGCTCTACCCGCAGGAGCGCCTGCGGCTCGAGACCGAGCCGACGAAGCTCACGCAGCGCATCATCGACCTCGTCGCCCCGATCGGCAAGGGCCAGCGCGGCCTCATCGTCGCCCCGCCGAAGGCGGGCAAGACGATCGTCCTGCAGCAGATCGCGAACGCGATCTCGCAGAACAACCCCGAGGTCCACCTCATGGTCGTGCTCGTCGACGAGCGGCCCGAAGAGGTCACCGACATGCAGCGCACCGTCAAGGGCGAGGTCGTCGCCTCGACCTTCGACCGTCCGGCCGAAGACCACACGACGGTCGCCGAGCTCGCGATCGAGCGCGCCAAGCGTCTGGTCGAGCTCGGCCACGATGTCGTCGTGCTGCTCGACTCGATCACCCGCCTCGGCCGTGCCTACAACCTCGCGGCCCCGGCGTCGGGCCGGGTGCTGTCGGGCGGGGTGGATGCCTCGGCGCTCTACCCCCCGAAGCGCTTCTTCGGCGCCGCGCGCAACATCGAGAACGGCGGTTCGCTGACGATCCTCGCCACGGCGCTCGTCGAGACCGGGTCGAAGATGGACGAGGTGATCTTCGAGGAGTTCAAGGGCACGGGCAACAGCGAGCTGCGCCTGTCGCGTCAGCTGGCCGACAAGCGGATCTTCCCGGCCGTGGACGTGAACGCATCCTCCACGCGACGCGAGGAGATGCTCCTCTCGCCCGACGAGGTCAAGATCACCTGGAAGCTGCGCCGCGCCCTTGCCGGGCTCGAGCCGCAGCAGGCCCTGGAGGCCGTGCTCGGCCGGCTCAAGGAGTCGCAGTCGAACACCGAGTTCCTCCTGCTCATGCAGAAGTCGGCTCCGGTCGGGGGTGCGCAGCACGCGCACGAGCTCGACCACCGCTGATCGTGTTCGAGTCCGTCCGGTCCCTCATCGCGGAGCACACCGCGCTGCAGGATCAGCTCGCCGACCCCGCGCTCCACGCGGACGCGGCGCGCGCCAAGAAGGTCAATCGGCGCTACGCCGAGCTCGGTCGCATCGTCGCCGCCCATGAGGCGTGGCAGCAGGCCGGCGACGACCTCGAGGCTGCACAGGAGCTCGCGAAAGAGGACGAGGCGTTCGCCGAGGAGGTGCCGGCCCTCGAGTCGGCCCTCGGCGAGGCGCAGGAGAAGCTGCGGCGCCTCCTCATCCCGCGCGATCCGGACGACGGCCGCGACGTGATCATGGAGATCAAGGGCGGCGAGGGCGGCGCCGAGAGCGCCCTCTTCGCCGCAGATCTGCTGCGCATGTACCTGCAGTACGCGCAGTCGAAGGGCTGGAAGACGGAGCTCCTCGAGCGCGACGAGTCCGACCTCGGCGGGTACAAGAACGTCCAGGTCGCCATCAAGTCGAACGCGAGCGACCCCTCGCAGGGGGTGTGGGCGCACCTGAAGTACGAGGGCGGCGTGCACCGCGTGCAGCGGGTACCCGTCACCGAGACCCAGGGCCGGATCCACACCTCGACGACGGGCGTGCTCGTCTTCCCCGAGGTCGACGAGCCCGAAGAGGTCACGATCGACCCGAACGAGCTGAAGATCGACGTGTACCGCTCGTCGGGTCCCGGCGGCCAGTCGGTGAACACCACCGATTCGGCCGTGCGCATCACGCACCTGCCGACGGGCATCGTCGTGTCGATGCAGAACGAGAAGTCTCAGCTGCAGAACCGCGAGGCCGGCATGCGGGTGCTGCGCGCCAGGCTCCTCGCTCGGCAGCAGGAGGAGCAGGCCGCGGCCGCGTCCGACGCGCGCAGGTCGCAGATCCGCTCGATGGATCGTTCGGAGCGCATCCGCACCTACAACTTCCCCGAGAACCGCATCGTCGACCACCGCACCGGGTACAAGGCCTACAACCTCGACCAGGTCATGGACGGAGCCCTGGAACCGATCATCGAATCGGCCGTGCACGCCGACGAGGAGTCGCGCCTGGCCGAGATCGGCGACGAGGCGTAAGGCGAGGCGCGGCGGTTCCGCAGAGGCCGCGCCCGACTCACTCCTCGTGCACGCCGCGGGCGGCGTCGGCGGTGCTCTGCGGCAGCGGCCGGAACGTCGCGGGGATGCCGACGACGAGCGAGTGCGGCGGCGCATCCTTCGTGACGACGGCGTTCGCGCCGACGGCGCTCCATGCGCCGATGACGATGTCCCCGAGCACTTTCGCGCCGGCGCCGACGGTGACGCCGTTCTCGAGGGTGGGGTGTCGTTTCGCGCCCCGGCCGGCGCCGCGCGCGGCCTTCCCGCCGAGCGTCACCCCGTGGTAGAGCATCACATCGTCGCCGATGAGGGCCGTCTCGCCGATCACGACGCCCATGCCGTGGTCGATGAAGAAGCGGCGGCCGATGCGGGCCCCGGGGTGGATCTCGATGCCCGTGAGGAAGCGCACGAGCTGCGAGACGAGGCGGGCCGGCAGGCGGAGGCCGGCCCGCCACATCCGGTGCGCGAGCCGGTACCCCCAGACGGCGTGCAGGCCCGAGTAGGCGAGGAAGACCTCGAGGTTCCCCCGCGAGGCGGGGTCGTGCGCCCGCGCGGTGCGGATGTCCTCGCGGAGGGAACCGAAGAATGTCACGCCCCTAGTCAATCAGGCGTGGGAGGGGTGCGGCCCGTTCAGTCGCGGAGATCTTCGAAGAGGATCGTCGAGACGTACCGTTCGCCGAAGTCGGGCACGACGACGACGATCGTCTTGCCGGCGTTCTCGGGGCGCTTGGCCACCTCGAGGGCCGCCCACACGGCTGCACCGGAGGAGATGCCGCCGAGGATGCCCTCGTCGGTCGCGAGGGTGCGGGCGGTGGTGATCGCGTCGGCCGTGGCGACGTCGACGACCTCGTCGTAGACGTCGCGGTCGAGCACCTCGGGCACGAAGTTCGCGCCGAGGCCCTGGATCTTGTGGGGGCCGGGGGTGCCGGTGGTGAGGATGGGGGAGTCGGCCGGTTCGACGGCGACCACGCGCACCTCGGGGTTCTGCTCCTTCAGGTAGGAGCCGGCGCCGGTGATGGTGCCGCCGGTGCCGATGCCGGCGACGAGGATGTCGACGGCGCCGTCGGTGTCGGCCCAGATCTCGGGGCCGGTGGTGGCGCGGTGGATGGCGGGGTTCGCGTCGTTCTCGAACTGGCGGGCGAGCACGGCACCGGGCGTACCGGCGGCGATCTCGTTCGCCTTGGCGAGGGCGCCCTTCATGCCCTCGGCGCCGGGCGTGAGCACGACCTCGGCGCCGTAGGCGCGCAGCAGCACGCGGCGCTCGATGCTCATCGTGTCGGGCATGGTGAGGATCACGCGGTAGCCGCGTGCGGCGCCGACGAGGGCGAGGGCGATGCCCGTGTTGCCGCTCGTGGATTCGACGATCGTGCCGCCGGGCTGCAGGGCGCCGGAGGCTTCGGCGGCGTCGATGATCGCCACGCCGATGCGGTCCTTGACGCTCGCGGCGGGATTGTAGAACTCGAGTTTGGCGAGCACCGTGGCGCCTGCGCCCTCGGTGAGGCGGTTCAGTCGGACGAGCGGGGTGCGCCCGACGACCTCGGTGATGTTCGCGTAGACCTGCGCCATGGTGCTGCTCCATTCGTGTGGGGTTCGGGGCCGTCTTCCAGCCTACGCGCGGGGCTCGCGTCCAGGACCGTGCGTTACATTCCCTTTCGTGAATACGTCGCGCGAGGCTGCCGGAACCGGGGTGCGGAGCGCACTCGAACGGGGCGCCGCCCGTCTGGCGGCCGCCGGCATCCCGGACCCGATGGTGGATGCCGAGCTGCTGCTCGGGCACGTGCTCGGGCTCGGGCGCGGAGCCGTGCAGGCGGCGGTCGTCATGGATCGCGGCCTCGGCGACGAGGATGCGGCGCGGTTCGCCGGGCTCGTGGAGCGGAGGATGCGTCGCGAGCCCCTCCAGCACGTCACGGGCGTCGCCTACTTCCGTTCCCTGGCGTTGGCCGTCGGGCCCGGCGTGTTCGTGCCGCGGCCCGAGACCGAGTTGCTCGCGGGCCTCGCGGTGGATCACCTGCTCGGGGTGCCGGGCCAGCCGGTGGCGGTGGATCTCGGATCCGGCAGCGGCGCGATCGCCCTGGCGATGGCGAGCGAGGCGCCGCACGCCCGGGTCTTCGCGGTCGAATACTCGCCTGCGGCGTATCCGTGGACGCTGCGGAACGCCCGCGCGGCGGCGCTGCCGAACCTCCGCACGGTCTTCGACGATCTCGGGCGGGCGCTGCCGGAGCTCGACGGCCGGGTCGACGTGGTCGCCTCGAACCCGCCGTACGTGCCGCGCGCGGCGGTGCCGCACGACCCGGAGGTGCGTCTGCACGACCCGGAGGCGGCCCTCTACGGCGGGGAGGACGGCCTCGACGCCGTCCGGGTGCTCGCCGTGCGCGCGGCCCGGCTCGTGCGCCCGGGCGGGCTCGTCGCGATCGAGCACGGCGAGGAGCAATCCGCCGGCGTCCGCGCGGTGCTCGAGGGGGCGGGCTGGCATGCCGTCGCCCACCACCGCGATCTCACCGGCCGCGACCGGGTGACGACGGCGCTTCGCTGAGGCGGTTCAGCCGAGCCGCTGCCGTGCGTCCTTCAGCATCTGGCGTTCGAGCTTGCGGGCCTGCCGCAGCGCCTTCTCGGCCTCGCGGATCTGTTTGCGGGCCTCGCGCACCTTCTTGTCGGCGGTGACGGCCGCAGGCTCGTCGGGTTCGGCCGGGGCTTCGGGGGCCGGTGTGCCGGCGGCGCGGGCGTCGAGGTAGGCGGCGATGCCGTCGAGCAGGCGTTCGAAGCCGAACGCGAGCGGATCGGCGTCGGGGTCGCTGAAGACGCCGGCGTCGACGGCGCGACGCATCGCGGGGAACTCCTCGGCCGTGATGAGTTCCTCGTAGAGGCGCGAGGAGGTGTCGTCGATGGTCTGCGCGTCGACGCCGGCGTCGGCCGCGGCGGTGTTGTAGGAGCGTTCGACGATGCCCTGCCAGCGCACCTGGCCGGTGACGAGCAGGGCGATGCCGATGCGTTCGCCCTCGTCGACGGGGGCTTCGGCGACGGCGTCGAGCAGCGCATCCATCCAGGCGACGGAGTTCGGGGTGACGGGCGAGCCGACGATGGGCACGTCAAGGAGCCACGGGTGGCGGAGGAACACGCCGAGCTGAGCGCGGAACAGGAAACGGATGCGTTCGCGCCACCCGGCGAGCCCGTCCTCCGGTTCGGGCGGCAGCCCGGTGCCGGCCTCGGCCATGAGCGCGACGAGGTCGTCTTTGGAGGTGACGTATCGGTAGAGCGACATGGTCGTGAAGCCGAGGGCCTGGGCGACGCGGGTCATCGAGACGGCGCCGAGGCCTTCGGCGTCGGCGATCTCGATGGCGGCGTCGACGATCTTCTCGATGCTCATCTCGCGCTTGGGGCCGCGCTGGGGGTTGGCGGCGACGCCCCAGGCGAGGGCGATGGCGCGGGGGAGTTCGGGCTCGGAGGTCTCGTCGGTCATGGGCCCTCGATTCGGTGGATGCCGGGCGGATTCCGCCGGGGTCTTGCGTCAAGCATAGAACTGTGTATTACTTAAACAGGAGTCGACGCCATAAACAGTTTGTCACATACACGGAAGGATCCGCCATGACGCTCGCCATCGAAACCCGCGGACTCGAGAAGCGCTTCGGCCGCACCGCGGTGCTCGCCGGGCTCGACCTCGACGTCCCGGCCGGCAGCATCTTCGCCCTCCTCGGCCCGAACGGCGCCGGCAAGACCACGACCATCAACATCCTCACCGGGCTCGTCCGGCCCGACGCCGGTCGCGCATCCGTCGCCGGCTTCGACGTCGTCCGCCAGGCCGGCGAGGTGAAACGCCGCATCAGCCTCACCGGCCAGTCGGCCGCCGTCGACGGCATGCTCACCGGCACCGAGAACCTCGTCATGCTCGGCCGGCTCTCGGGGCTCGGCCGCCGCGAGGCCCGCCGGCGCGCCGCGGAACTGCTCGCGCGCTTCGACCTCGCCGAGCACGCCGACCGCCGGGTCTCCGGCTACTCCGGCGGCATGCGGCGCCGGCTCGACCTCGCGCTCGGGCTCATCGTGACCCCGCCGGTCGTCTTCCTCGACGAGCCCACCACGGGCCTCGACACCCGCAGCAGGCAGGAACTCTGGTCGGTCATCGAGGGGCTCGCCGCCGCCGGCACCACGGTCTTCCTCACGACCCAGTACCTCGAAGAGGCCGACCGCCTCGCCGACCGCATCGCCGTCCTGCACCACGGACGCGTCGCCGCCCTCGGCACCGCCGATGAACTGAAGGCCCGCATCGGCGGCGACGTCGTCGAGCTCCGGGATGCCGACGGCGCGCTCCTGGCCGAAGTGCCGAGCGACGGCACCGTCCACGGCCTGCGCGCCGCCGTCGACGAACTCGACCGGAGCGCCGCGGCGGCCCTGCCCGGCGCGGTCGTCTCCATCCGCCGCCCGAGCCTCGACGACGTCTTCCTCGCCATCACGGGGCAGCCGGCGGATGCGGGCGACGCAGCGGCATCCACCCCCGAACCCGCCACCGCGAAAGGCTGAACATGACCACCGCACTCGCACCCCGCCCCGCCGCCCCGCGCGCCGGCATCGGCCCCGTCACCGCCGAGGCGGTCTTCGTGAAACGGAGCGTCCTGCACTCCATCCGCGACGGCGAATCGCTGCTCATGGCGATCATGCTGCCGACGATGCTCATGCTGCTGTTCACCTTCGTGTTCGGCGGCGCGATCGACCCGAGCGGCGGATACGTCGACTACGTCGTGCCCGGCATCATCCTGCTCTGCGCGGGCTTCGGCGCCTCGAACACGTCGATCTACGTCTCCCGCGACATGACGACGGGCATCATCGACCGCTTCCGCACCATGCCGATCCGCGCCGGCGCCGTCCTCACCGGCCACGTCATCGCGAGCCTGGCCCGAAACCTCCTGGCCACCGGCATCGTCATCGGCGTCGCCCTGCTGCTCGGTTTCCGGCCGAGCGCGACGCCGCTCGAATGGCTCGGCGCGATCGGGGTCATCGCCCTCTACATCCTCACCATCACCTACCTGTTCGCGGCGATCGGCCTGGCGGCCTCCAGCCCGGACGCGGCGAGCGGATACGGCTTCATCCTGCTCTTCCTGCCGTATCTGTCGAGCGCCTTCACGCCCGTGGAGACGATGCCCGGCTGGCTGCAGTGGATCGCCGAGAACCAGCCGATCACCCCCATCATCGAGACGATCCGGGGCCTGCTCATGGGCACGGAGATCGGCGACAGCGCGTGGTGGGCGCTCGGCTGGTGCCTCGCGATCCTCGCGTTCGCGGTCGTCTGGGGTGCCTGGTTGTTCCGGCGCAAGGCGGGCCGCCGCTGAGCGGTCGGGCCGCCGGGCCGATGCGCGCTCGCCCGCCACGGCCGCGCATCGGCGTGCGCGGCCCGCGAACGGGGGGTTGCTCCGCTCGGCATAGAATCGAGCGGATATGACTGCCACCTTCGATTGCTCGCTCGACTCGGAGCTCCTCGCCGGCATGCGCCAGGCGCGCGCCGCCCTCGGGCGCGGGGAGCTCGTCGTGCTGCCGACCGACACCGTCTACGGGGTCGCCGCCGATGCGTTCGATCCGAAGGCGGTCGCCCGCCTGCTCGAGGCGAAGGGCCGCGAGCGCACCTCGCCGCCGCCCGTGCTCATCCCGGGCGAGACCACCCTCGACGCGCTCGCATCCACCGTCCCCGACGAGGTCCGCGCCCTCGTCGCGGAGTTCTGGCCGGGCGGTCTGACCGTCATCCTGCACGCCCAGCCGTCCCTGCAGTGGGATCTCGGCGAGACGCGCGGCACGGTCGCCCTGCGCATGCCCGACCACCCCCTCGCCCTCGAACTCCTCGCCGAGATGGGCCCGCTGGCCGTCTCGAGCGCGAACCGCTCGGGCATGCCGAGCGCGACGACGGCCGAGGCCGCCCGCGACATGCTCGGCGACTCGATCGCGGTCTACCTCGACGGCGGACCGGCCGGCGACGGCTACGAGGCGATCGGGGAGCGGGCCGGCGACACCTCCTCGACGATCGTGGATGCCACGGCGCTCGGCACCGAGGGCGGCACCCTGCGGATCGTCCGCGCCGGCGTGATCTCCCGCGAGCGGATCGCGGCCGTCGTCGGCGAGGAGCTCATCGCGCCATGAGACTCTTCCTCATGCTCGCGCTCGTCTCGGCGCTCGTGACGTTCGTCGGGTCGATCGCGGTCTGGAAGCTCGGCCTGAAGTACAAGCTGTACCCGAAGATCCGGGATCGCGACGTGCACACCCGCCCGACGCCCCGGCTCGGCGGGGTCGCGATGTTCGTCGGCATCCTCGCGGCCTTCGGCGTCGCCTGGCTCGTCTCGATGATCGACTCGGCGACCTTCGCGCAGCTCGAGATCGTCTTCGCCGATCCGTTCCAGGTGCCGGCGATCCTCATCGCCGCCCTCCTCATCGTGGTCATGGGCGTCGCCGACGACCTCTGGGACCTCGACTGGATGACGAAGCTCGCCGGGCAGTTCATCGTCGCCGGCCTCATCGCCTGGCAGGGCGTCTCGATCGTCTCGCTGCCGATCGGCGGGCCCGACGGCGGCATCATCGTCGGGTCGTCCTGGCTGTTCGCGACGCTCACGGTCTTCACGATCGTGCTCGTCATGAACGCGATCAACTTCATCGACGGCCTCGACGGCCTCGTCGCCGGGGTCGCCCTCATCGCCAACGGCGTCTTCTTCCTCTACACGTACCTGCTCGTGCAGAAGACCTCCCCGTTCAACTACTTCAACCTCGCCTCGATCATCGCGGTCGTCGTCGTCGGCGCATGCATCGGCTTCCTGCCGCTCAACTGGCATCCGGCCCGACTGTTCATGGGCGACGCCGGCGCCCTGCTCGTCGGACTGCTCATGGCGACCTCGGCGGTCTCGGTGACCGGGCAGATCAACCCCGGCTCGCTCGAGGTCGGGGAGCTGTTCCCGGCCTTCATCCCGATCATCCTGCCGTTCGCCGTGCTGATCGTGCCGCTGCTCGACTTCGGTCTGGCCGTCGTCAGGCGATTGCGCGCGGGCAAATCGCCGTTCTCGGCCGACCGCGGCCACCTGCACCACCGGCTCCTCGACATGGGGCACAGCCACCTCGGCGCCGTGCTCGTCTTCTACGGGTGGACGGCCGTGGTCTCGGTGGGATGCCTGCTCGCCTTCGTCTTCCCCGTGTACTTCGGCATCCCCTCCTGGGTCGCATTCGCGTTGCTCGCGGCAGGCGTCGTCGTGCTGCTCGTGCTGACCCTCGCGCCGCTCGGGCGGCGCAGGCGGCTCGGCGCCGCCGCGGACCTCGGAGCGGGGGAGTCCGGTTCCGAGACGCCGTCACCGGCAGGACTCCCAGCCGACGGCCGGTAGAATCGCCGCGACCCCGAACTGGAGCCGCATGACCGCCGACACCCCCTCATCCGCCGACCGTACGCCGACCTCGACGCCGGTGCTGAAGGCCGCCCTGCGATGGGGCGGGCTCTTCGCCGCGATCATCCTCGTCGTCGGAGCCGTCGTCGGCTGGTTCGTCGCCGAATGGACCGGAGTCGTCAGCGCCCTGATCGGCACGGGCATCGCGGTCGTCTTCATGGGCATCACGGCCGCGAGCATCCTCCTGGCCAACCGCTTCGCGAACAGCGAGGCGTTCATCGGCGCCTTCTTCGGGATCGTGCTCGGCGGATGGCTCGTGAAGCTCATCGTCTTCGTCGTGATCGTGCTCGTGCTGCGCGGGCAACCGTGGCTGCACCCGATGGTGCTGTTCCTGAGCGTCGTCGCCGGCGTCGTCGCCTCGCTCGCGGCCGACGTCATCGCCATGACGCGATCGCGGGTCCCGTACACGGATGCACGGCTGCCGAAGCCGCCGGAGGACGTCTGACGATTCGTCGCGGGGCGGTCTCTTTGCTACAGTGTGTAGAGATCCCCCACGGTTTTCGCACCACTGTCGTGTGCGAAAACCGATTCCATGTTCGCCGCCGCGAGAGCCGAGCTCCACGCCCCGATTCAGGAGATAGCGCTGCTAGCTAACGCTGTGAACCTGCTGGTTCAGACCGAGTCCGAAGATGGTGGCTTCCACGCTCCCTCGATCTGGGAATTCTTCCCCGAGGTGTTCCTGTTCGAAGGCACGCCGTTCGCGATCAACCGCGTGATGCTGGTCCGCTTCGTCGCGGTCATCGCGCTGATCCTCGTGTTCTGGCTCGGCACGCGGAAGATGAAGGTCGTTCCCGGCCGCTTCCAGAGCCTCGTCGAGATGGGTCTCGACGTCGTGCGCGTGAACATCGGCGAGGACCTCCTGGGCAAGAAGGACGCGAAGCGCTTCCTGCCGATCCTCACGACGATCTTCTTCATGGTGCTGTTCATGAACCTGACGGGCATCATCCCGTTCCTGAACCTCGCCGGCACCGCCGTCATCGGCGTCCCGCTCGTCCTCGCCGTGATCTCCTACGTCACCTTCATCTACGCCGGCATCAAGAAGAGCCCCGGCAAGTTCTTCAAGAACTCGCTCTTCCCGGCCGGTGTGCCGTGGCCCGTCTACATCATCGTCACGCCGATCGAGTTCATCTCGACCTTCATCATCCGGCCCGTGACGCTCACGCTCCGACTGCTCATGAACATGATCGTCGGGCACCTGCTGCTCGTCCTGTTCTTCTCGGCGACGCAGTTCTTCCTGTTCACCCTGAGCGGCTGGTGGTCGGTGCTCTCGGCCGGCAGCTTCGCCTTCGGGTTCGCCTTCACCCTCTTCGAGATCCTCGTCGCGGTGCTGCAGGCCTACGTCTTCACGCTCCTCACCGCGGTCTACATCCAGCTCGCGGTCGCCGAGGAGCACTGAGCCGGGCTCACGCCCACCCCCTCCCAACGAAAGGAAATCCCACGTGGACGCAACGACTGTTCTCGCGGACATCTCTGGCAGCATCGCGACGGTCGGCTACGGCCTCGCTGCGATCGGCCCGGCCATCGGCGTCGGCATCGTCGTCGGCAAGACGATCGAGGGCGTCGCCCGCCAGCCCGAGCTCGCCGGCCGCCTGCAGGTGCTGATGTGGATCGGTATCGCCTTCACCGAGGCGCTCGCCTTCGTCGGCATCGCCACGGGCTTCATCTTCGGCTTCTGATCCCACCGCTCCCACCTAGGAGGCAATCGTGCTTCATGCAGTCCTGAGAGCTGCAACCGAGGGTGAGGGGACCCCGCCGGTCCTGCTCCCTGCGGACTACGACATCTTCTGGTCCGCGGTCATCTTCGTCATCCTGCTCTTCTTCTTCTGGAAGATGGTGCTGCCCCGCGTGCAGACGATGCTCGACGAGCGTTCCGCCGCGATCGAGGGCAACATCGCCAAGGCCGATGAGGCGCAGCGTCAGGCCGAGGCCGCGCTCGAGGAGTACACGGCCCAGCTCGCCGATGCGCGCGCCGAGGCCGGTCAGATCCGCGAGTCCGCTCGCGAAGACGGCAAGAAGATCGTCTCCGAGGCCAAGGAGCAGGCCACGACCGAGGCCGCACGCGTCACCGCGAGCGCCCAGGCGCAGATCGAGGCCGAGCGTCAGACGGCGCTCGTCTCGCTCCGCTCCGAGGTCGGCACCCTCGCGATCGACCTCGCCTCCGGCGTCATCGGAGAGACCCTCTCCGACGACCAGAAGGCCAAGGCCGTCGTCGACCGCTTCCTCGCCGACCTCGAGGCCAGCGAGCAGGCCGCGGCCGGAAAGACCAGCTAGAGCATGGGCAGCGCTACGAGCCAGGCACTCGCCGACGCACGCGATGCGGTGGCGAAGCTCGGCACCGTTCCGGCGGCACTGGCCGAGGAGCTCTTCTCGGCCGGTCTCGTCGTCGGCGATTCCCTGCAGCTGCGCCACGCCCTGAGCGACCCCGAGGTCGCCTCGACCGAGAAGCGCGCCCTGCTCGGCGCGATCTTCGGCTCGAAGCTCTCACCGGCCGCCCTCGAGCTGCTCGACGGGCTCGCCGCGGCCCGCTGGTCGCGTTCGAGCGACCTGCTCGTCGGGATCGAGGAGGCCGGCCTCCGGTCCGCGGCAGCCTCGACCGAGGCGGACGTGTCGGGCGAGCTGTTCGGCGTCGAGCGCCTCGTCGCCGGCGATGCCGAGCTCGAACTCGCGCTCGGCAGCAAGCTGAGCCCCGTCGAGACGAAGGTCGGCGTCGTCGAACGCCTGCTCACCGGCAAGGTCTCCCCGCAGACGGTCGCCATCGTCCGCCACCTCGTGCAGCAGCCTCGCGGCCGCCGCATCGGGGAGCTGCTGCGCCACGCCGCCGCGGTCACGGCCGATGCCCGTGGGTTCCAGATCGCGACCGTGACGAGCGCCGCACCGCTCGGCGAGGCGCAGACCACCCGACTCGAGCAGAGCCTGACCGCCCAGTACGGGCGGCCGCTCCGCATCAACGCGATCGTGGACCCCGCCCTCGTCGGCGGGCTCCGCGTGCAGATCGGCGATGACGTCATCGACGGCACCATCGCCAGCCGCCTCAGCGCCCTGAGGCAGAAGCTTGCCGGCTGACGCCGGGCCCCCAGAAAAGGAAATGGCAATGGCAGAACTCTCCATCAGCCCCGACGAGATCCGTTCGGCTCTCTCGGAGTTCGTCTCGTCCTACGAGCCGGGCAAGGCAGAGACGACCGAGGTCGGTCGCGTCACCGACGCCGCCGACGGCATCGCCCACGTCGAGGGCCTGCCCTCGGTCATGGCGAACGAGCTCATCCGCTTCGCGGACGGCACCCTCGGGCTCGCGCAGAACCTCGACGAAGACGAGATCGGCGTCATCGTGCTCGGCGAGTTCACCGGCATCGAAGAGGGCATGGAGGTGACCCGCACGGGCGAGGTCCTCTCGGTCCCCGTCGGCGAGGGCTACCTCGGCCGCGTCGTCGACCCGCTCGGCAACCCGATCGACGGTCTCGGCGAGATCGCCTCGATCGAAGGCCGTCGCGCCCTCGAACTGCAGGCGCCGGGCGTCATGCAGCGCAAGTCGGTGCACGAGCCGCTGCAGACCGGCATCAAGGCCATCGACGCGATGATCCCCGTCGGCCGCGGCCAGCGCCAGCTCATCATCGGCGACCGCCAGACCGGCAAGACGGCCATCGCGATCGACACGATCATCAACCAGAAGGCCAACTGGGAGTCGGGTGACGTCAACAAGCAGGTTCGCTGCATCTACGTCGCCATCGGCCAGAAGGGCTCGACCATCGCTTCGGTGAAGGGCGCCCTCGAAGACGCCGGGGCCATGGAGTACACGACGATCGTCGCCGCTCCGGCCTCGGACTCGGCGGGCTTCAAGTACCTCGCCCCCTACACCGGCTCGGCCATCGGCCAGCACTGGATGTACGACGGCAAGCACGTCCTCATCATCTTCGACGACCTGTCGAAGCAGGCCGAGGCCTACCGCGCCGTGTCGCTCCTCCTCCGTCGTCCGCCGGGACGCGAAGCCTACCCGGGCGACGTCTTCTACCTGCACTCCCGCCTGCTCGAGCGTTGCGCGAAGCTCTCCGATGAGCTCGGCGCCGGCTCGATGACGGGTCTGCCGATCATCGAGACGAAGGCCAACGACGTGTCGGCCTACATCCCGACCAACGTGATCTCGATCACCGACGGCCAGATCTTCCTGCAGTCCGACCTCTTCAACGCCAACCAGCGCCCCGCGGTCGACGTCGGCATCTCGGTCTCCCGAGTCGGCGGTGACGCGCAGCAGAAGTCGATCAAGAAGGTCTCCGGCACGCTCAAGCTCGAGCTCGCCCAGTACCGCTCGATGCAGGCCTTCGCGATGTTCGCGAGCGACCTCGACGCGGCCAGCCGCCGTCAGCTCGAGCGCGGCGCGCGCCTGACCGAGCTGCTGCGCCAGCCGCAGTACACGCCGTACCCCGTCGAAGACCAGGTCGTCTCGATCTGGGCCGGCACGAACGGCAAGCTCGACGAGGTTCCCGTCGAAGACATCCTGCGCTTCGAGCGCGAGCTGCTCGACTACCTCGGTCGCAACACCGAGATCCTCACGGCCATCCGCGACTCGGGCAAGCTCGAGGACGACGTGGTGAGCGAGCTCGCCGCCGCCGTCGACCGCTTCAAGCTCGAGTTCCAGACCGGCGAGGGCAAGCCGCTCGCCTCGGTCGGCCGCGAGGAGTTCGAGGCGATCAACGAGGAAGAAGTCGTCCAGGAGCAGATCGTCAAGGGTCGCCGCTAAGCATCCGCCGCTCGAGGCGCCGCACCGCGGCGGATCGGAACGGAACACGATTCGATCCGCCGCAGGTGCGGGCCTCGGACACCGGAAGGACACAGGAGAAACATGGGAGCGCAGCTTCGGGTCTACCGCCAGAAGATCAAGTCCGCCCAGACCACCAAGAAGGTCACGCGGGCGATGGAGCTCATCTCGGCGTCGCGGATCCAGAAGGCCCTGAACCGGGCGCAGGCTTCGACGCCGTACTCGAACGCGATCACGCGCGCCGTGTCCGCCGTGGCGAGCTACTCGAACGTCGACCACGTGCTGACGACCGAGCCCGAGCGCGTCGAGCGCGCCGCGATCGTCGTCTTCACGGCCGACCGCGGCCTCGCCGGCGCCTTCAACTCGCAGGTGCTCCGCGAGGCGGAGGAGCTCGCCGAGCTGCTCCGCGGCCAGGGCAAGGACATCGTCTACTACCTGATCGGCCGCAAGGCCGTCGGGTACTTCACCTTCCGGAAGCGCGACTACGTCCGCAGCTGGGTGGGCGGCACCGATACGCCCGACTTCGAGACGGCCAAGGAGATCAGCGACACGGTCCTCGAGTCGTTCACGACCGATGCCGCCGACGGCGGGGTCGATGAGATCCACATCGTCTACAACCACTTCGTGAGCCGGATGACCCAGGCCCCCGTCGTCACACGCCTGCTGCCGCTCGAGATCGTCGAGGCCGACGAGGCCGAGACGTCCGGCAAGTCCGAGGTGTTCCCGCTCTACGAGTTCGAGCCCGACGCCGAAACGGTGCTCGACGCGCTGCTTCCGGTCTACATCGAGAGCCGCATCTTCAACGCCATGCTCGACTCGGCTGCAGCCAAGCACGCGGCGACGCAGAAGGCGATGAAGTCGGCCTCCGACAACGCCGACAAGCTCATCCGGGACTACACGCGACTGGCCAACAACGCGCGCCAGGCCGAGATCACGCAGCAGATTTCCGAGATCGTGGGCGGTGCCGACGCACTCGCGTCGTCCGCACAGGACTGAATCAGAAGAGGAAGAACACATGACTGACACCGCTACCGCCCCTGGTGCGGCCCAGTCGACGGCCGGCGCCGTCGGCCGTGTCGCCCGCGTCACGGGCCCCGTCGTGGACATCGAGTTCCCGCATGACGCGATCCCCGACATCTACAACGCCCTGCAGACCGAGATCACCCTCGGCGGCGAGACGTTCACCCTCACCCTCGAGGTCGCCCAGCACCTCGGCGACGACGTCGTGCGCGCCATCGCCCTGAAGCCGACCGACGGCCTCGTCCGCGGCCAGGAGGTCAGCGACACCGGCGCCCCCATCTCGGTGCCCGTCGGCGACGTCACCAAGGGCAAGGTCTTCAACGTCACCGGCGAGGTGCTGAACGCCGAGCCCGGCGAGCAGATCGAGATCACCGAGCGCTGGCCGATCCACCGCAAGGCCCCCGCCTTCGACCAGCTCGAGTCGAAGACGACCATGTTCGAGACCGGCATCAAGTCGATCGACCTCCTCACCCCGTACGTGCAGGGCGGCAAGATCGGCCTCTTCGGCGGTGCTGGCGTCGGCAAGACCGTCCTCATCCAGGAGATGATCCAGCGCGTCGCGCAGGACCACGGCGGTGTGTCCGTGTTCGCCGGCGTCGGCGAGCGCACCCGTGAGGGCAACGACCTCATCGCCGAGATGGAGGAGGCGGGCGTCTTCGACAAGACCGCCCTCGTCTTCGGCCAGATGGACGAGCCGCCGGGGACGCGCCTGCGCGTCGCCCTCTCGGCCCTCACGATGGCGGAGTACTTCCGCGACGTGCAGAAGCAGGACGTGCTGCTCTTCATCGACAACATCTTCCGCTTCACCCAGGCCGGTTCCGAGGTCTCGACGCTGCTCGGCCGCATGCCCTCCGCCGTGGGCTACCAGCCGAACCTCGCCGACGAGATGGGCATCCTGCAGGAGCGCATCACCTCGACGCGCGGCCACTCGATCACCTCGCTGCAGGCGATCTACGTGCCCGCCGACGACTACACCGACCCGGCACCGGCGACGACGTTCGCGCACCTCGACGCGACCACCGAGCTCTCGCGCGAGATCGCCTCGCAGGGTCTGTACCCCGCGATCGACCCGCTGACCTCGACGAGCCGCATCATGGACCCCCGCTACCTCGGCGAGGACCACTACCGCGTCGCCACGACCGTCAAGCAGATCCTCCAGAAGAACAAGGAGCTGCAGGAGATCATCGCCATCCTCGGTGTCGACGAGCTCTCCGAGGAAGACAAGATCACCGTCTCCCGCGCGCGCCGCATCCAGCAGTTCCTCTCGCAGAACACCTACATGGCGAAGAAGTTCACCGGTGTCGAGGGTTCGACCGTGCCGCTGAAGGAGACCATCGAATCGTTCGATGCGATCGCCAAGGGCGAGTTCGACCACGTGGCCGAGCAGGCGTTCTTCAACGTCGGCCCGATCTCGGACGTCGAAGCCAAGTGGGCGCAGATCCAGAAGGAGAACGGCTGATCATGGCCGCGCTGAACGTCAGCGTCGTCTCGGCCGAACAGGAGATCTGGTCGGGCGAGGCGAGCATGGTCGTCGCCAAGACCGTCGAAGGCGAGATCGGCATCCTGCCCGGGCACGAGCCCATGCTCGCGATCCTGGCGAGCGGCGAGGTGCGGCTCACGCTGCCCGACGGTGAGAAGCTCACCGCCGACGCGGCCGACGGCTTCCTCTCCGTCCAGTCGAATTCGGTCCAGGTCGTCGCCTCGCGCGCCGCACTCGTCTGAGTCGACGCCGCTCGGACGAACCGACCGAACGCTTCCGCACCCGCCCCGCACCATGCGCGGGCGGGTGCGGCGTATCCACCCCGAACCACAGGAGCCCGCAGCTGCGCATCATCCTTCCTCCGTCGGAGACGAAGCGCTCCGGCGGCGACGGCCCGCCCCTGGCCGCCGGAAGCCTCGCCTTCCCCGAACTCGACGCCGCCCGCAGGCCGCTCCTCGACGCCGTCGTACGCCTCGCCGGCGATCGCGAGGCGAGCATCCATGCCCTGAAGCTCGGACCGAAGCAGCACGATGAGGTCGACCGGAACCTGACCCTCCTCGAGTCGCCGACGATGCCGGTCATCGACCGTTTCACCGGGGTGCTCTACGAAGGGCTGGATGCCGGGACCCTGTCGGAGACGGCGCGCGAGTTCGCCCGGGAGCATCTGCTCGTCCACTCCGCGCTGTTCGGCATCCTCGGCGGCCTCGACCGGGTGCCGGCCTACCGGCTCTCGCACGACTCCCGGGTGCCCGGGTTCGTGCTGAAGCGGCACTGGGCGCCGCAGCTCGCTGCGGTGCTCGAAGCCGAGTCCGGGCTGCTGCTCGACCTGCGGTCGGAGGCGTACGCCGCATTGGGCCCGGCGCCGGTGCGGCCCGATTCCGTCTACCTGCGGGTGCTCACCGAGGGGCCGGGCGGAGTGCGGCGGGCGCTGAACCACTTCAACAAGCAGGCCAAGGGGCGGTTCGCACGCGCCCTGCTGGAACAGGGGGAGGCGTTCGGCGACGTCTCGGCGCTGCTGGCCTGGGCCGAGGCCGCCGGCTGGCGCCTGGAGACCCTGCCGGAACGCCCCGGAGAGCTCGCGCTGATCGTCTGAGCCGACGAGGCCCGTGCGGCCCGGTCGGGCCCGCCCGAGCGGGCCGTGTGCCGGATCACGCCACGGCGCGGAAGCAGCCCTCGACGTGATCGTCGACCATGCCGGCCGACTGCATGAGCGCGTACATCGTCGTCGGCCCGACGAAGCGGAAGCCGCGTCTGCGCAGCTCCGCGCTGAGCGCCGTCGACTCCGGAGTCGACGCGGGCACCTCGCCGAAGCCCCGCGGCGCGCGCGAGCGGGGCTCCGGAGCGAACGACCACATGAGCTCGTCGAGGGGCACATCGAGTTCGAGGTACGCACGTGCGTTGGCGATCGTAGCCTCGATCTTGCGGCGATTGCGGATGATGCCGGTATCGCCCATGAGGCGCTCGACGTCGCCGGCATCCATCGCGGCCACCCGCTCGGGGTCGAAGCCGTGGAACGCGCGGCGGAAGCCCTCGCGCCGCTTCAGGATCGTGATCCACGACAGGCCCGACTGGAACGCCTCGAGGTTGAGCTTCTCGAACAGGCGCAGCGGGTCGCGCTGCACGGTTCCCCATTCCTCATCGTGGTACCGCTGGTATTCGGGGTCGCTGCCGGACCAGGCGCAGCGGACCACCCCGTCCTCGCCGGTGCGGATCGCCTCGGGGAAGCGGCGGTCGGCGTCGGTCTCGGGGCCCGCGCTCACGCAGCGAAGCCGATCTGCTCAAGCCCGAGCAGACGCAGCTTCGTGGGGACGCCCTCGCCGCCGGAGTACCCGGTGACGCGGCCGTCCGAGGCGAGCACCCGATGGCACCCGACGATGATCGGGATGGGGTTGGCCCCGACGGCACCGCCGATCGCACGCGCGGCGCTCGGTCGGCCCACCGCTGCGGCGATCGAACCGTAGGAGGTCGCCTCGCCCCAGCCGAGGCGCTGGATCTCGGCCCAGACGGCGCGCTGGAAGGGCGTGCCCTCCAGGCGGACCGGGATGTCGAACTCATGGCGTTCGCCCGCGAAGTACTCGCGGAGCTGGGCGGCGGCGGCTTCGAGCACCGCATTCGGGAGTTCGGGGAACCCGTCGTGGGGGAGCCGGCCCTCGCGCTCGATCGCGAGCGAGGTGAGGGCGGTGTCGTCCGCGGTCAGCTCGATGCGACCGATGGGGCTCGGCGTGCGGAGCAGGAACTGGCTGGTCATGGCTCTACGCTAGCCGCGGCCGCCGACATCGGCTCGCGGAAATCGGACATCGTCGGCGATCCGCGGGAATCGGAGGGTCGGAGGCGAGGTGTGGAGGAGAGGACGGGCTCGATCCTAGGCTGGACGCATGGCAGATCTCGAGTACCGTTCCCTCGGCCGAAGCGGGCTGCGCGTGTCGGCCGTCGGGCTCGGCGGCAACAACTTCGGCCGCCGCGGCACCGCGACCGAGTCGCCCGAGGGCACCCGCGCGGTGCTCGACGCGGCCCTGGCCGCGGGGGTGAACCTCATCGACACCGCCGATGTATACGGCAAGGAGTACGGCCTGAGCGAGAGCCTCCTCGGCGAGGCCCTGCAGGGGCGGCGGGACGAGGTCGTGATCGCCACGAAATTCGGCCACGCCGAGATCCCCTCGCCGCTGCCGGACTGGGGTTCGAAGGGCTCGCGCCGATACATCCGGCTCGCCGTCGAGGGCTCCCTCCGACGCCTGAAGACCGACTGGATCGACCTCTACCAGCTGCACACGCCCGATCCGGCGACGCCGATCGCGGAGACCCTCGCCGCACTCGACGAGCTCGTGCGCGAGGGCAAGGTCCGCTACATCGGGCATTCGAACCTCGCCGGCTGGCAGATCGCCGAGGCGGCCCTCACCGCGGAGCTGGCCGCCACCGAGTCGTTCATCTCCGCGCAGAACGAATACAGTCTCATCGTCCGCGACGCCGAAGCCGAGGTACTGCCCGCCGCGCGCGCCTTCGGCGTCGGATTCCTGCCGTACTTCCCGCTGCGGGCCGGGCTGTTGACGGGCAAGTTCACGCGCGAGGGCGGACCGGACGATTCGCGGATCATGCGCGAGCGCCGTGCGTACTTCGACGCCGCGCCCTGGGATGCGCTGGACCGGTATGCCGAGTGGTGCCGTGAGCACGGCGTCGCCATGCTCGAGGCGACCTTCGGCTGGATGCTCGCGCAGGACGGCCTCACGAGCGTCATCGCCGGGGCGACGAGGCCCGAGCAGATCGAGCAGAACGTGCGGGCGGGCTCGTGGCGGCCGAGCGCGGACGAGGCGGCGGAGATCGACGCGATCTTCGGCTGAGATCCCGCGGGGCGGCCGGATGCCGCGACGCGACGAACCTGCACGGCCGGCGGATGCCCGAGCGCACCGCTCCTCCACAGGGGCGCCGCGCACCTGCCGATTCCACGGCTTTCCGGAATCGCCTCGCGGGCCCGGCCCGGGCGGCGAGACTCGGCGGCATGTCGATCACCCTCACCGCACACCGCAGCCATGACCTCCTCGCCCTCGTCCCGTCGCTGGCAGGGTTCCGCCCGCGCGACTGCATCGTCTTCCTCGCCTTCTCGGGAACGGCCGCCGTCGCCGCGTTCCGTGCGCCGCTGCCGCGCGGCGAACGGGCCGACCGCGATGCCGTCGCCGCCCTGGCCGTCGGCATGCTGAGCCGCATGCCCGGCATCGACGGCGTCCTGCCGATCGTCTACACGAATCGCGCCTTCGGTCGGGGATGCCGCCCGCCGCGGGCATCCCTCTGCGAGTTCCTCGGAGGCCGGCTCGAGCAGGCGGGCTTCGCCGTCCGCGATGCGTTCGTCCTCGCCCGCGACGGGTGGGGATCCGTGTTCGACGAGGAGCTCCCGGCCGGCGGCCGGCCGATGTCGCTGATCGAGGAGAGCGAGGCGGCCGCGGCCGCACCGCCCGTCCCCGGCGCCCTGCACGAGGTCACCCGGCTGGCCGAGCTGCCGCCTCGCGACCGCGATCGCGCACGCAGCCTCGCCGTCCGCCGGCGTCGCCTCGGCGATGAGCTCCGTGCGGAGGTCGCCGGGCTGACGAACGCCGAGCGGCTGCGCGCGCTGCCGGGCGGCCGTTTCGACCCGATCGCGCTCGTGGAGGCCTTGCTCGTCGGCGACACCCGGCCCTCCGATGCGGAGGCGGATGCGGATCGCGCCGAAGCCCGACTCGACGAAGACGCCCTGCTGCTCGCCCATCTCGCCTCTCCCGCCGTGCGCGACGCCCTGACCCTGCAGATCGCCTTCGGCGCGAGGATCGGCGAACTCTCCCTCCTCGACGGCGCCCGCATCCACGAACGGGCCGAATACACGGGGGAGGCCTTCGACGACGCAGTCGTCGCACTGCGGGACCACCCCGTCACCGTCCGTCTGTCGAGCCTGTTCCGCGGCACGGCGACCACGCGGCCCGACCCCGACCGCATCGAACGGGCCATTGCACGACTCGCCGATATCGCCGCGCATGCGCCGCGTGCGGACCGGGCCGCCGTCGGAACGGTGCTCGCGTGGCTCGCCTGGAGCCTCGGACGCGGCAGCGCCGCCGGCGTCTTCGTCGACCGGGCCCTCGCCGCCGATCCCGGCTACGGGATGGCCCGTCTGCTGCACGCGATGCTCGGACGCGGGATGATGCCCGAATGGGCCTTCGCCGCCACGGCCGCCGCCGGCGAGCACGGACGGGCCGCCTGAGCCGCGCCGGCGGCGACCCGGCCGCCCGATCCACGCGGTCGCACGCGGCGCGGCCGTCGGCGTGCGAGACTTGCCGTCATGGAAGCGGGAGTGCTGCGCGGGCGTACGGGCAGCGGCCTGCACGTCGTCGCGGGCCGCAGCTTCGTCGCGGCCGTGGGCTCGCCCGTGTCGCCGACGGTGCTCGCAGCGCTCGTCGATGCGGCGGCGTCGGGCGCGGCCGTGCGACTCGAGCGGCTCATGGCCGCCCTGCCGACGGCCGGTGCCGATGCGGTCGGCGCGTTCGCCGTCGTCATCCGCGAGAGCGGACGGACGGATGCCTTCACCGTGGTGGCCCGCGGCGATCTCGTCGTCGAGCTCCGCGGCGAACGGCTGCGGCGGTTCACCTCGGGCGGCATCGTCCCGTTCCACCTCGCCGAGTTCGCCGCCGTCGACGGTTTCCGCATCATGCGCGGAGCGGATGCCGGCGCGCACCCCGGCGGCGAGGCCGCCGACGGCGGGGGGCCGGGGCATCCACCGGAGGGAGCCCGGCCGATCGGCCCGGGCGTCGCCGTCGATGCAGACCTCGTCGACTGGGCCGCCGAGCGACCCCTCGCCCCGCCCGCTGCCGCCGAAGCACCGGCCTCGCCCGCACCGCGGACGGCCAGGCCCGTGCGATACCGCATCGACGACGGCCCCGTGCGCCTGCTCGAAGGCACCGTGCGGATCGGCCGGGCCCCGCGCCGCGCGCGCATCCAGCGCGAGGACACCCTCGTCCTCACCGTCCCCGCGGCCGCGACGGTCTCGGGCACGCACCTCGAACTGCGCCGCGAGGGCACCCGGATCGTCGCCGACGACCTCGATTCGGCCAACGGCACGACCCTCATCCGGGGCGGGCTGCGCACCCGCATCCGCCCCGGCGAACCACGTGTCATCGAAGCGGGCACGCGACTTCAGCTCGGAGACGATACGATCGTCGAGATCCTGCCGAACCACGAGGAGCGCCCCGCGTGACCCCAGCCCGCTCGAAGAAGCCGATGCGATGACGCAGATCGGCCACGGAAACACGGGGCACACCGTCACCCTGCCGGACGGCACGGAGCTCGAACTCGCCTGGGCGGCGATGACCGATGTCGGCCTCCGGCGCGAGGTCAACGAAGACTCCTACATCGCCCAATGGCCGATCTTCGCCGTCGCCGACGGCATGGGCGGGCACGCCGCCGGCGATTTCGCAAGCGCCGCCGTCGTCACCCGCCTCGCCGAGCACGGCGGCCGGGACATCGTCGGCACGACCGAGATCGACTCGGCGCTGCGGCTGGCCGTCACCGACATGGGCCGCAGCACCGGCGTCACCGACGAGGGCAGCGGCACGACCGTCACGGGCGCGGCCGTCGGAATGATCGGGGACGAAGCGGCCTGGCTCATCTTCAACATCGGCGACTCGCGCGTCTACCGGCTCGAGAGCGGCGTGCTCGACCAGCTCACCGTCGACCATTCGATCGTGCAGGAACTCGTCGACGCCGGGCAGATCACCCGCGAGGAAGCCGACACGCACCCGCATTCGAACGTCATCACCCGTGCCGTGGGCTTCCACGAGGTGCCCGCGCCCGACTACCGCGCCGTCGAGATCGCCGAGGGCATGCGCCTGCTCGCCTGCTCCGACGGGCTGACCAAGGAGCTCACCTCCTACGGCATCCGCCACTTCCTGCTCGAGAACCCGAAGGCCGACGCCGCCGTGAAGGCGCTCGTCGACGCCGCGCTCGGCAACGGCGGCCGCGACAACATCACCGTCGTGGTCGTCGATGTGCTGAAGGTGCGCCGCCCGGACCCTGCGGGGTGACGATGACCGCCAGACTCCCGTCGGCCCCGCCGACGCTGCCCGGCTTCACCTTCGTGCGGGTGCTCGGATCGGGCGGTTTCGCCGACGTCTTCCTGTACGAGGAGAACTTTCCGCGCCGTCTCGTCGCGGTCAAGGTCATGCTCGCCGACATCGTCAGCGAAGAGGTACGAGCCGCCTTCCGCGCCGAGGCCGATCTCTCCGCGCAGCTCTCGGCGCACCCCTCGGTGCTCACCGTGCACCAGGCGGGGGTCTCTGCGGACGGCCGCCCGTACCTCGTCATGGAGCACTGCGTGGCGGGCCCCGCCCAGCGGTTCCGCACCGAACCGCTGCCCGTCACCGCGGCCCTGGCGACCACGATCCGCATCGCCGCCGCCGTCGAGACCGCGCATCGCAACGGCGTGCTGCACCGCGACATCAAACCCTCGAACATCCTCACGACCGCCTTCGGCCATCCCGTGCTCGGCGACTTCGGCATCGCGGCCACGATCGACGAGACCGATGTGAGCGATTCGCTCGGCCTGTCGATCCCGTGGTCGGCCCCCGAAGTGCTGCGCGGCGACGTCTCGGGCACGATCGCCAGCGAGGTGTGGTCGCTCGGTGCGACCGCCTACTCGCTGCTGGCCGGCCGCAGCCCCTTCGAAGGCCCGGAGCTCGACAACTCCTCGGCCGCCCTCATCGCACGCGTTCGGCGCGGCGACCCGCCGCCGACCGGCCGCAGCGACGTGCCGGCATCCCTCGAGGGGGTGCTCCGCCGCTCGATGAGCCGGGTGCCCGATGAACGCTACCCGGGAGCGCTCGCGTTCCTGCGCGATCTGCAGGCCGTCGAGGTCGAGCTCGGTCTCGAACCCACCGTGGCGGAGCTCGCGATCGGGGAATGGATCGAGGACGTCGCCGGAGATCGCGACGACCCCACCGTGCGTTCGGTCGCCGACGCCGTGCCGGCCGGCGGCGCGTCGCGCACCCCCCGGAGCCCCGTGCGCATGCCGCGGAAAGGCCCGAAGCAGGCCACCCCGGTGCCCGATACCTCGCGCATGCCGCTCTCGGCCGTGCGCCGGCGGCGCAACGCCCCGCTGTGGATCTCGGTGGGCCTGGCCGCGGCCCTCCTGATCGGCGCCGTCGGCGGCGCGCTGCTCGTCGGCGCCGCCGCCGAGCTCGACCTGCCGGCGATGGCCGGTCTGATCGGGGACCGGGGATGAAGCCCGCCCGCCGTCGCCTGCGACGGCTGGCGTTCGGCACCGCGGTCGTCGCGGCGGTCGCGCTGGCGGCGACCGTCATCGTCACCGCCGACGGCACCACCACCCGGCGGATGGATCTCGGCGATGCGGCCGTGTGGGTCGCCAACGAGCACCTGCACGCCGTGGGCCGTGCGAACACCGCGGTGCTCGAACTGAACAGCATCGTCGAAACCGGCGCCGATCGCGCGGTCGTCGCCCAGCGCGGTGCCGACGTGCTCGTCCTCGACCCCGAACGTGCCGGCATCGACGTCATCGACCCGGTGACCTCCGCCGTCACGGCGACCGTCGCCGCCCCGCCCGACACGCGGACCCTCGCGATCGCGGGGTCCAGGGCCGTCATCGGCGCCGACGGCGACGTATGGATCGTGCCCCTCGGCGAGCTCGAGCGCTTCGACAGCGGCAGCGAACCCGATCTCGGGTTCGGGCCGGGCACCCTGCTGTCGGTCGACGACGACGGCATGCTGTTCGCGTTCACCCCCGCCACCGGCGTCCTCGCCCGGGTCGACGCCGCCGACTCCGACCGGGTCGCCGAACGCTGGACGCTCGATGTCGACGCCGACCACGAATACCGGCTGAGCTCGGCCGGGGGTCGCTGGGCGGTCTACGACGTCGACGAGCGCGGCCTCCGAACCGCCGAGCGCACGATCGCACTGCCCGGAAATATGAGCGACGTCAGCCTGCAGGAGGCGTCGGCGGTCGGGGACCGCCTGGCGATCGCGCACCGCTCGGGCCTCATCGAGACGAACCTCGCCGACGGTTCGCTTTCGCGCCCGGTCGAGGGCCGGGCCGGCATCCCGGCCCCGCCCGTGCGGCAGGGCGGATGCCTCTATGCGGCCTGGGCCGACGGCACGGGCTGGCGCGGCTGCGCGGATGCCGAGGGGCAGCTCACCGAGCTCGCACGGCCGGCCGGGGCGCCCGATCTCGTCTTCCGCACCGCCGGCGAGGCGATCGTGCTGAACGACGCCCGCAGCGGCCGAAGCTGGGCCCCCGCCGACGGGTACGGCCTCATCGACAACTGGGACGCGATCCGCGACGCCGAGCAGACCGAGGAGACCGTCGAACGCCCCGACCCCGACACGCCGCCGACGATCGAGAAGGCGCAGCTGCCGCCGGTCGCCGTCGACGACGAACTGGGGGCCCGGCCCGGGCGCAGCACCATCCTGCCCGTGCTGCTGAACGACTCCGACGCGAACGGCGATGTGCTCGTCATCGAATCGATCGGCGAGGTGCCGGAGGGCATCGGCGTCGACATCGTCTCCGACGGCCAACAACTGCAACTGAGCGCCCCGGCCGAGGCGGCCGGCTCGTACGCGTTCGCCTACACGGTCGGCGACGGCCGCGGCGGCCGGGACACCGCCCGCGTCCGCGTCACGATGCGCCCGCCCGACGAGAATTCGCCGCCGAAGCAGATGCGGGCATCCACCGCCGTCATGGAGACGGGCGGGCGCATCACGCGAGACGTCCTCGCCGACTGGGTCGACCCCGACGGCGACACGATCTTCCTGCAGTCGGCCGAAGCCGCCGGCGACGACCTCGTCACCCACACGCCGGAAGGCCGGGTCGTGGTCGCCGAAGGCGGCGGATCCGCCCACGGGGTGCATCTGCTCGTCTCGGACGGGCGGGATGCCGGAAGCGGCGTGCTCGATGTCGAAGCGCGATCCGCCGGCACCGTGCCGCTCGTGGCCGACTCCTTCGTCGTGCGGGCGGCGGCCGGCGCCGAGGTCGAGATCCGCCCGCTCGAACACGTGCGCGGCGGCTCGGACGCGCCGCGCCTGTCGGCCGTGCCCGCGCGGGCCGATGCGGTCGTCACGACCGACTTCGACGCCGGCCGGTTCCGCTTCGAGAGCGCCGTCGCCGGCACCCACCTGCTCGAGTACAGCGTCACCGACGGGCGCCAGACGGCTACCGGCACCGTCCGCATCGAGGTGACCGCACCGCCCGACCGCGACACCGTGCCGATCACCGTGCCGCACACCGCGTTCCTGCGCGCCGGGCAGCCGGCCGACGCGGACGTGCTCGCCACCGACATCGACCCCATGGGCGGGGTGCTGCTCGTCACGTCCGCCGAAAGCGGAACCGACGGCGTCAGGGTCGAGGTCGTCGAGCACCGGGTGCTGCGCGTCACCCTCACCGCGCCGCTCGAGCGGGGCTCGGCGACCGTCGCCTACCGCGTCAGCAACGGGCTGGCCTCCGCCGACGGCGAACTGGCCATCGTCGAACTGCCCGTGCCCGTGCAACGGCAGCCGCCGACCGCCGTCGACGACACCGCATCCGTGCGCGTCGGCGGCGTCATCGACATCCCCGTGCTCGCCAACGATCTGCACCCGGACGGCGACGAGCTCACCCTCGACTCCGAGATCGTCGACCTGCCCGAGGCCGGCTTCGCCTTCGTCTCGGGGGAGACGCTGCGATTCGTCGCCCCGAGCGAGCCGGGCAGCGCCTCGGTGGTCTACCGGGTCACCGGCCCGGACGGCCAGTTCGCGACCGCGACGGCTCGCATCACCGTGCGCGAGGAGGACGCGGCCACGAACACCGCCCCGGCGCCGGCGACGATCGACGCCCGCGTGCTCGCCGGGCAGACGGTGCGGGTGCGGATCCCGCTCACGGGTGCCGATGCCGACGGCGACGCGGTGCAGTTCATCGGGGCCGACTCCGCCCCGGAACGCGGCGCGGTCACGGCATCCGGCGGCGACTGGCTCGAATACCGCGCCGGCGAGTACTCGGCCGGAACCGACGCCTTCGGCTACAGCGTCACCGACGCCCTCGGCGCCCGGGCCAGCGGAACCGTGCGCGTCGGCATCGCCCCGCAGAGCGGGAACGCGCAGGCGCCCGTCGCCGTCGAAGACGCCGTCACCGTACGCCCGGGCGCCCAGGTGGCCGTTCGGGTGCTCGCCAACGACTCCGACCCCGGCGGCGGCACCCTGCGCCTCGTCGGCATCGAGCCGACCGGCCAGGCCCGCGCCGAAGTCGACGGCGAACTCGTCCGGGTCGAAGCGCCCGAAGCAGAGGGCAGTTACGGCTTCGTCACGACCATCGAGAACGAACAGCGTGCGACGGCCTCCAGCTTCCTCGTCGTCGAGGTCGACGCCGACGCCCCGCCGGTGCCGCCCGTCGCATCCGACACCGTCCTCACCCTCTCCGACATCCAGGACCGGGCCAGCGTCGACGTCGACGTGTTGCGCAACGTCTTCGTACCCGAACGCGGCACCGCCGGGCTCGAGGTGTCGCTCCTGGCCGGATTCGACGCCGGTGCGAGCGTGCGCGCCGACGGCAAGGTGCGGGTCGAGGTCGCCGAACGCGGCCGGGTCGTGCCGTTCGCCGTCGGCGTGCCCGGCGACCCGGAGCGTCGCGCCTACGCCGTCATCCGCATCCCGGGCAGCGCCGACGCGATCCCGCAACTGCGCAAAGACGCGCCGGCCATCGTCGTGGCCAGCGGGCAGGAGACCCGCATCCCGCTCGAGGACGTCGTCGTGGCGGCCGCCGGCCGCACCGTGCGGCTGGTCGATCGGGCGGAGGTCGAGGCCACTCACAGCGACGGCGAAGCGGCGGCGACGGATGCCGTGACGCTCCGCTACCGCAGCGAACCCGGGTACTTCGGGCCGGCATCCATCGCCTTCACCGTCGTCGACGGGGAGGCCGGCGACCCGGACGCCCGCACCGCGGCCCTCGTGCTGCCGATCGAGGTCACCCCCGCCGAGGGGCAGCCGCCGAGCTTCACCGGAGGCGTCCTCGACTTCGAACAGGGTGCGACCCGCACGGTCGACCTGGTGCGGCTCACTCAGCACGCCGACCCCGAGGCGGCCGGCACACCGGGCTACCGGCTGCTCGACCCGGTCCCCTCCGGATTCCGCTTCCGCCTCGACGGGACGAAACTGACGATCACCGCCGAGCCCGGCACCGAGATCGGCACCCGCAGCCGCATCGGCATCGGCGTGCGCGACGGCGAGCTCGACGGCGTCGGCGGCCGGATCGAACTGCGCGTCGTGGCATCCACTCGGCCCCTGGCCCGCCCCGTCGCCGACGAGGCCGTCGTCACCCGCGGGCAGACGACCGTCGTCGACGTGCTCCGCAACGACCGGGCCGCCAACCCGTTCCCCGGAGAGGCGCTGCGCGTCGTCGGCCTCCGCGGGCTCGACGGGCTTCCGAAGGGCGTGAAGGTCGCGCCCGGCGACGACGGTGCGAAACTCGAGGTCTCGGTCGCCGCCGGAGCCGAGCCCGTGAACGCCGCCATCGACTACGAGGTCGCCGACGCCACCGGCGATGCGAGCCGCAACACCTGGGGGCGTCTCGTGATCTCGGTGCAGGACCGCCCGGACCCCGTCTCCTCGGTGCGGCTGACCGGCTTCGTCGACCGCGGCCTCGACGTCGCCTTCGCCGCCGGCGCCGCGAACAACGCACCCATCACCGGCTTCGAACTCGTCGCCCGCGACGCATCCGGCGCCGTCGTCTCGCGAAGCGAATGCGAGACCACGAGCTGCCGCATCCCCACCGGCGGCAACGGTCGCGAGCACGCCGTCGACGTGCAGATCTCCGCGCGGAACGCCGTCGGCGCCTCGACACCCGTCTCGCTCGGCGAGACCGTGTGGTCGGACATCGTGCCGGCGGCCCCGAGCGGGCTCGCCGCGACGCCGATCGACGGCGGGCTCCGCATCGCCTGGGACCCCGTCGACACCGGCGGCGGATCGGCCGTCGACGCCTACGTCCTCACCGTCGCCGGAAGGCAGTCGCAGCTGGGCGCCGCCTCCGCCTGCACGCGGAGCCGCTGCAGCGTCGATTGGACCGGCCTGGCCAACGGCACCGCCGTCGCCTTCACCGTCAGCGCCCGCAACCAGGCCTACCCCGCCTTCTCGCGCTGGGCCGAGGCCGGCGGCAGCGGCACCCCTTCGGGCGCGCCGGTGCCCGGCACGATCGAGGTCGCCGGCGATGCGGCCAACGGCCAGGTCACGGTGTCGTGGGCGCCCTTCTCGCCGAACGGCGACCCGGTGCGCGGGTACCTCGTCCAGCGCCTCACCGCCGACGCGACCGCCCCGCCCGGCGGCCCGCAGGCATGCCGCGTCAGCGAACCCGCCCCCGGCCAGCTCATCCGGCCATCCACCGGCGGCACCGTCGTCGAAGTCTTCGACGCCGGCCCGGGCACGACGAGCCTCCGTGTCGACGGCCTCGGTGCCGAATCGGTCCGCTACACCTTCGTCGTCTGGGGCTGGAACGGCTCCGGCTGCACGAGCACCGAGGTCGCCGGCGTAGTCGTCCGCCCCGCACCCGGCGCCGTGAACGGCCTCGCCGGCGACATGCGGATGACCGGCTCGGCCGACGCCCCCGTCTGGGATCGCTACCTGCGGCCGCCGTCGAGCTCGCACGCCTCGGTCGAGATCGTCGCCGTCGACGCGCGAGGATCCCAGATCCCCGGCACCCGGCGCAGCTACCAGGGCGAGAGCTGGCCGAGGCAGCTGCTCGACCGCCCCTACGGCGAGACCGTGCGCTTCCAATTGCGCGGCTGCACCGTCTGGGGCAGCTGCGGGGCCTGGTCGGAGGTGATGCCGGCGCTCGGCGTCGACTCGCCCTCGCTCACCTTCCGCCTGCCCGGCCGGACATGGAACGCGGCGGCCGGCACCTGGTCGTGGACGGGCGACCCCGACAACGCCGGGATCCCCGTCACCGCCTACCGCTGCGGCGTCGCCGGGTCCTCGGGCGCCAGGGCGCAGACCGGGACGAGCTGCACGGTGCCCGGGGCGATCCGGCCGTCGTGGGTCCGGCCCGATCAGTGGACCGCCCCCGCGGTCTGGTTGGATGTTGAGATCGGCGGCGTCGTCGCGAGGTTCGAGCAATGACGAACCCCGGCGGGCCGCCCACCGCCACCCCGGCGAGGAGGACCCGATGCCCATGACCCCCGAGCAGGCGACCGCCTTCGCCGCCGACCTCGATCGGCTCGTCGATGCCGTCGAGCAGGTGCTCCTCGGCAAGAACCGCGTCGTGCGCCTCGCGTTCACGGCCCTCCTCAGCGAAGGCCACCTCCTCCTCGAAGACGTGCCCGGCACCGGCAAGACCTCCCTCGCCCGTGCGATGGCGCAGTCCGTCACGGGCGCCGCGAACCGGGTGCAGTTCACCCCCGACCTCCTCCCCGGCGACATCACGGGCGTGAGCGTCTACGATCAACGCTCGGGCGCATTCGAGTTCCATGCCGGGCCCGTGTTCGCCAACATCGTCCTCGCCGACGAGATCAACCGGGCGAGCCCGAAGACGCAGTCCGCGCTCCTGGAGGTCATGGAGGAACGCCAGGTCACCGTCGACGGCGTCACCCATCCGGTGCCGGACCCCTTCATGGTCATCGCCACGCAGAACCCGGTCGAGCTGGCCGGCACCTACCGGCTGCCGGAGGCGCAGCTGGACCGCTTCCTCATCCGCACCTCGATCGGCTACCCCGACCACGTCTCCACCGTGCGCATCCTCGAAGGGGCCGACCGCCGCGCCCACGAGCAGGTCGTGCCGGCCGTCCTCGACGCCGCCGACATCGTGCGGATGGCCGCCGAGGCCCGCACCGTCTACGTCGACGCGACGATCCACGACTACGTCTCCCGCCTCGTGGATGCCACGCGCACCGCAGACGAGGTCCGCCTCGGAGTGAGCGTGCGCGGCGCGCTCGCGCTCATCCGCACCGCGAAGACCTTCGCCGCAGGCCGCGGCCGCCACTACGTCGTGCCCGACGATGTGAAGGCGCTCGCCGAATCCGTGCTCTCGCACCGGCTCATCCTCGACCCCGAGGCCGAGTTCGACGGGGCCAGCGCCTCGGGCATCATCGGGCGCATCCTGCTCGAGACGCCGCCTCCGTCGGCGAGGCAGGCGGGGTGAGCACCGGCGCCGCGCCCCGGCGGCCGGGCGGCGGCTTCTACATCGTCGTCGACGGGCTCGTGGATGCCGGCCGGCGCACCCGCAGCGTGGCCGCCGCCGCGGGGCGCGCCGTGCGCTCGGTCGTCACCCCGACCGGGGTCGCGGTGGCCGGCGGCGGGCTCGCCTCGCTCGTGCTGTGGGCGTGGTTCGGCTGGGTCGAGGGCCTCGTCATCGGCGCCGGCGTCGCCGCGATGCTCGTCGTCTCGGCGGTGCTGCTGTTCGGGCGGAACGGGGCCGGCCTCGTGCTCGGGTTGCCGCAGGAGCGGGTCGTCGTCGGCGACCCGGCCTCGGTGCGGATCACGGGCCGACGGGGTTCGGGCCGGGGCGGCAACGTCGAGATCCCCGTCGGAGAGGAGGTCGTGCGGCGGATGCTGCCCGGCGGCGCCGTGGACGTCTCCCTCGAGGTGCCCGCCGTCCGGCGCGGGGTGGTGTCGGTCGGACCGGTGCGGAGCGTGCGCGGCGACCCCTTCGGCCTCATGCGCCGCGAGCTGGTGCGTTCGGGCGAGGCCGTGCTGTACGTGCATCCGCGCACCATCGCCCTGCCGACGCTCTCGACCGGGTTCCTGCGCGATCTGGAGGGTGCGCAGACGCGCGACCTGACGGCGAGCGATGTGGCCTTCCATGCGCTGCGCGAATACGTGCCCGGCGACGATCGCCGGCACATCCACTGGCGGAGCACGGCCCGCACGGGCACCTTCATGGTCCGCCAGTACGAGGAGACCCGCCGCAGCCACCTCGTCGTCCTCCTCGATGCCGGGGCCGACGCGTACGCCGATGACGAGGAGTTCGAGCTCGCGGTGAGCGTGGCCGCTTCGCTCGGGTCGCGGGCGATCCGCGACGCGCGTTCCCTCGGGGCGCTCGTGACCGCACCGGGCGCGCGTGCGGGCGCCGCGGCGGGCACGGATTCGGCCGTGCGCTCGCTGCCGACGGTGTCGCCGGAACGGCTGCTGGACGCCATGTGCGGCGTCGAACGCGACGAGGAGGCCGCCGGGCTGCCGGAGGCGGCGAGGGCCGTCGCCGACACGATGCCCGGCGTCTCGCTCGCCTGCCTCGTGACCGGCTCGCTCCGCGGCACCGCCGAACTCCGCCAGGCCGCCCGGCGCCTGCCGAACGGGGTCGAGGTCGTCGCCGTCGAGTGCGTGCCGGCCGCAGCCCCGACGGTGCGGGCCGCCGGCGGGCTCACGGTGCGCACGATCGGCACCCTCGCCGAACTGCGGGCGATGCTGCAGCGGACGGCCTCGTCATGAGCATGCGCCCCGGCATCCGCCGCAGGATCGCCTCCTGCCTGCTCCTCGTGCTGGCGCTCGGGGTGGCCGTGCTGCCCTGGTGGCCGGTCTACGAATCGGCCGCGTTCGTCGTGGCCGTGGCCGTCGCGGTCGCCGCCGGCCTCGCCGTCGGGGTGTGGTCGGCGGTGCGGGGCGCGAGTCGGTGGGCGACGGCGCTCGCCGGGCTCGGGGCGGTCCTCGTGCTCGGGGTTCCGGCCGCCGTGCCGAGCCGGGCGCTGTGGGGGGTGCTGCCGACGCCTGCCGGGTTCGCCGAGCTGATGCCGGCGCTCGTCCTGTCGTGGAAGCAGCTCGTGACGATCGCGATCCCCGTCGGCTCGTACCGTGCCCTGCTCGTGCCCGTGTTCGTCCTGACGCTGGCCGCCGCGATCGTCGCCGTCGTCGTGGCGCTCCGCGCCAGGCACCGTTCGGCGGCGATCCTCGCACCGGCCGCCCTGTTCGCCGCGGGCGTCGCGCTCGGCAGCTCGCGCGAGGTGCTGGGGGCATGGCCGGCGTTCGCGTTCCTCGCCGTGACCGCCCTGTGGTTGCTGCACGTGCGGATCGGGGCTTCGCGCGCGGGCGGCGACGCGCGGATGCTCGCGCGCCGGCTGGTCGCGGCCACCGCGATGACGGCGCTCGCGATCGGGCTCGCGGGGGCCGCCGCCGCCGAGCTGCCGGCGCGGCCGCGCACCGTCGTGCGCACCGAGATCCGCCCGCCGTTCGAACCCAGATCGTTCGTGAGCCCGCTCGCCGAGTTCCGCGCCTCGTTCGCGGAAGGGGCGGCCGAGGAGTCGATGCTCGAGGTGCGCGGGCTGCCGGCGGGGGCCGGGCTGCGCGTCGCCGTGCTCGACGCCTACGACGGCGTCGTCTACGGGGTGGGCGGATCGCGGTCGGCCTCGGGGCGCTTCGTGCGCGTGCCGTACCGTCTGGATCGCACCGAGCTGGCCGGCGACCGCGAACGCATCGAGGTCGTCGTCGCCGGCTACGCCGAACCGTGGGTGCCGGGCATCGGCGCGCTCGAGCAGATCGAGTTCGCCGGGCCGAACCGGGAACGGCTCGCCGACGCCTTCTTCCTCGACGACGGCACGGGCACCGCCGTCGCCTCCGCCGTCCTGTCCCGCGGCGACCGGTACACGGCGAGCTCCGTCGTGCCGGCGACGGAGCGCGACGTCGCCGAACTCGTGCCCGGCACGGCGGTGATGCCGGCATCCGTCCGCGCCCCCGACGAGGTGCTTCGGCTCCTCGACCGCTGGACGGTGGATGCGACCGGCCCGGGCGAGCGCCTCGCGGCCGTGGTCCGCGGCATCCGCCGCGACGGATACGTCAGCCACGGGCAGGATGCGGATGCCGCGCCGAGCCGTTCGGGGCATGCGATCGACCGTCTCGTGGAGCTCGCGAGCGAGGAGCCCATGGTCGGCGACGGCGAGCAGTACGCCGTGCTCGCCGCCCTCCTCGCGCGCGAGATCGGCTTCCCGGCGCGCGTCGTCGTCGGCTACCTCGGCGGTGAGACGGAGGACGGGGTGACCGTCTTCCGCGGCGCCGACCGCCAGGCGTGGATCGAAGTGCAGGCCTCGGACGGCACGTGGATCCCGGTCGATCCGAACCCCGAGCCGCGCGAGATCCCGGAGCGCGAACCCGAACGCCCGACGAGCGTCACCCGGCCGCAGACCGTGCTGCCGCCTCCGCCGGAGGGAACCCCCGTCGACGACCTCGCCGCCGAGCCCGAGGAGGGCGATGACGACCCGCGCGGCGATGAACCCGCCTGGCTCGGCGTGCTGCTCGGCGCCCTGCGCGTCGCCGGCTGGTCCCTGCTGGGCCTCGCGCTGCTGGCGAGCCCGTTCCTCGCCGTCATCGGCGCCAAGGCGAGCCGGCGGCGTTCGCGGAAGCGGGCGCCGACCGCCCTCGAACGCGTCGAGGGTGCCTGGGACGAGCTCGAGGATGCGGCCCGGGATGCCGGCCACCGCATCCGCCCCGGTGCGACCCGCGCCGAGCAGGCCGCGCAGTTCGGCGGCATGGAGGCCCTCGTGCTCGCCGCCGTCGTCGACCGGGCGGCCTTCGCCCCGGGGGAGCCGGCGCGCGATCAGGAGCAGCTCGCGTGGGCGCGCCTCGCCCGCGCCCGTCGTGAGCTGGGGCGCGGGCGGCGGCCGGCGGAACGGTGGCGTGCGGCCGTCTCGCTCGACTCGTTCGGGCGCTATCCTGGCTCGCGGGAAGGAGGGCCGCGCCGGTGACGTGCCCGATCTGCTCGGCCGAGCTGCCGGAGACGGCCATGTTCTGCGGGGTGTGCGGATCCTCGACCCGGGCGACGCCCGAGTCGCGCCGGCGCCCCGACCCGAGGCCGGCCGACACCACGCGATTCGACCGCGCCGCGCTTCGCGCATCGATGCGTCAGAGCGGCGTCGTCAGCATCGACCTGGACGCCGTGCGGCCGGCGCCGGTGCGCTCCGAGGCCGGCGCGCCCGTGCTGTTCGCGCTGCACTTCACCGACGGGCAGGAGCGCACCGTGTTCGGCACGGGCCTCATCGGCCGCCGCCCGCATCCGCATCCCGGGGAGCATTTCGACCATCTCGTCTCGATCGAGGATCCGACGCGTTCGGTGTCGAAGACGCATCTGGAGTTCGGCGTGCACGAGGGCGCCCTGTGGGTCGCCGACCGATTCAGCGGCAACGGCACGACCCTGCACCGGCCGGGGCATCCGGCGCGCCGCTGCGAACCGGGGCGGCGCTATCTCGTGCCCCGCGGCTCGCGGGTGGAGATGGCGGCGCAGAGCTTCCGCGTCGCCTGAGCGTCGGGTTGTGCGGATGCCCGGGCGCGCCGCCGCCGTCGCGACCCCTCCTCCACAGGGCCGTCTCGCGGGTCCGTCATCCACGGATCCGCCGAAACGGGGGTCGGGGCGGCTGCCGCCTGCTGTGATGGGGCGCATGCCAGAGCCCCATGCCCGACTCACCCTGCCGCCGGCCGTGCCGGAGCCCGCGAAACACCCGTTCCCCGTGCTCGGCACCCTCATGCCGATGGTCGCCGCCGTCGTCCTGTGGGTCGTCACGTCCTCGCCCTTCGCCCTCGTCTTCGCGGCCCTCGGCCCGCTCGTCGCCCTGGCCGGGGTGCTCGACGGCCGGCGGGGCGCGAAACGCGCCCGTCGCACCGGGGCGAAGGAGCGCGAGGAGGCCCTCGCCGCGCTGCGTGCGGACATCGCCCGCGAGCACGAGGCCGAACGCCTGCGCGCCTGGACCGAGACCCCCTCGGCGCGCACCGTGGTCGCCGGGGAGGCCGGCCCGGGCTGGCACGGTGCCGATTCACCCGTCGTCGTCCTCGGCAGCGGCGAGATGCCGAGCGGACTGCGCCTGGACGGCGCACCGCAGGGCGAGGAGGATCGCGCGCTCCTCGCCGAAGCCGCCGGCCTCGCCGCCGCTCCGGTCGCCGCCCCGCTCGCCGGCGGCATCGGCTTCGTCGGCCCCGCCGCCCTCGCGCGGGCGGCCGCGCGCGCGGCGCTCGTGCAGTGCCTGCACGCGGTGCGGCCCGACCGCATCGCCGTGGATGCCGCGGGCGAGGGGTGGGCGTGGGCGCACCGCCCCGGCCGCGGCCGGCCGGTCGGCATCGTCGTGCTCGACCGCACCGCTTCCGGCGACCGGTCCGCGTTCGACGACACGGCATGCGTCCTCGCCGTCGCAACCGAGACGGCCGCCCTGCCGCCGGGCATCGCCACGATCGTGCGCATCCCCGACCCGGGCACGGCCGAACTGGTGCGCCCCCGCGCACACCGCTTCTCGCCCGCGCTCCTCGGCGCCGCCGAAGCCGAAGCCTTCGCCGCGCGGCTCGACGCTCGCGCCGAACGCGCCGGCGTCGCCGGCCGCGCCGGGGCCGTCCCCGACCTCGTCGCCTTCGACGAACTGCCGAGGCCCGGCCTCGAGCGGCGCCGCGACCGCCTGGCCGCGACCCTGGGAATCGGCGCCGACGGTCCGGTCGCCGTCGACCTCGTCGCCGACGGCCCGCACGCGATCGTCGCCGGCACGACCGGAAGCGGCAAGAGCGAGTTCCTCGTGGCCTGGATCGCAGCCCTGGCATCCGCACACCCGAGCGAACGGCTCACCTTCCTCCTCGTCGATTTCAAGGGCGGGGCCGCCTTCGAACCCGTGCGCGCCCTGCCGCACGTCGCCGGCATCGTCACCGACCTCGACGACGCCGAAGCGCTCCGGGCCCTCGAGAGCATCCGCGCCGAGATCCGGGCGCGCGAACGCATCCTCCGCACGGCCGGCGTCGCCGAGCTGTCGCGCCTGCCCGACGCCGTCGCCCTCGCGCGTCTGGTCATCGTCATCGACGAATACCAGGCGCTCATGGACCGCTTCCCGGAACTCGGCGCGATCGTCGCCGACATCGCCCAGCGCGGGCGCTCGCTCGGCATGCACCTCGTCCTGGCCGCCCAGCGGCCCCTCGGCGTCGTCCGTGACGCGATCAGCGCGAACTGCCCCATCAGGGTCTCGTTGCGGGTGCTCGACCGCGGCGACAGCATCGCCGTCATCGGCGACCCCCGCGCCGCCGAGATCGAAGCCGGCACCCCAGGCCGCGGATACCTGAGCTCGGGTGCGGCCGGCGTCCGGCAGGCCCAGTTCGCACTCGTCGACGAGGCCTCCATCGCCGCGATCGCCGCCGCAGACCCGGCAGGAGCACCCGTACGGCGACCATGGCTCGACCCCCTGCCCGGCGAGCTCCGACGCGGCGAACTCGGCCGCCTGGCCACCGAGCCCGCCGGCGGCGGCGTCGCCTTCGGCCTCGCCGACGAACCCGACCGCCAGGCCCGGACGATCGCGGAATGGCATCCGCACACCGACGGTCCGATGCTCGTATGCGGTCGCGGAGGATCCGGGCGGTCGACCGCGCTCGCCGCGATCGCGGCCGGGTTCGAGGCATCCGGGGGCGGAGCGGTGCACCGGGTGGCCGGGGCCGGCAGCCGCGTCTGGGATCTCCTGGCGGCGGCCCGCGGCGGGCGGCTCACGGGACTGCTCGTGATCGACGACCTCGACCGGCTCGGCCACGACTGGGACCCGGAAGCCAGGCAGGCTGCGATCGACACGATCGCCGGGGTGCTGCGCACCGCCCGGAGTTCGGGCCTCACGGTCGCGGCCAGCGCCTCGCGGCTCGGCGGGCCGGCGCACGGCCTCGTCGAAGGGTTCGGGGCGAGCCTGCTGCTCGCCCATGCCGGCCGGGCCGAGCTCTCGCAGGCCGGCGGCGACCCCGCCCTGTGGCGGCCGGATGCCGTGCCGGGTTCGGGGCAGTGGCGCGGCCGCGCCGTGCAGCTCGTCCACGAGCCGGTCGCGGCGCCGCCGGCCGGCCCCGCGGTGCCCCCGTTCGCGGTGCAGGCGGGGCGCCTGCATCTCATCGCCGCGGCTTCGCCGCGTGCGGCGCTCGAACACTGGCAACGGGCCTTCCCCGGGCAGCCCGCGCGGCTCATCGGTGCCATGCCGGCCCCGACGGGCGCCGGCGTATCGGAGCCGGGCCGCCCGGCGGCGCTCATCGGCGACGCGGATGCCTGGAACGCGAACTGGAGCCTGCTGGCGGCCGAACGCGACGAAGCCGTCGTGCTCGTCGACGGCGGACCGGCCGAACTCCGCGCCCTCGTGCGCGAGCGCAGCCTGCCGCCACTGCTCGACCCGGGTCGCGGTCAACTGTGGCGGGCGATGCCGGGCGCCCCCCTCGAACGCGTGCGGTGGCCGGCGTGAGCCCGCCTACCGGCGACCGGGGTTTCGATACGGCGCCGGGGCGCCTACTCAACCGGCGTGCCGGGGTTTCGATACGGCGCCGGGGCGCCTCCTCAACCGGCGTGCGGCGCGGCCGGGCACTGTCGCCGGTTGAGTAGGCGCCGAAGGCGCCGTATCGAAACCCCCGCCGGCCCCCGCTCAGACGCTCGCCCGAATCCGCCCCACGCGCTCGGCGCCGCCGGTCACCCACAGATCCAGTTCCGTCTCGACCTCGTCCACACGCGCGGCATCCAGCGCCCCGACGCCGACGAGCAGCCGCAACGCGATCGCGGTGGTCGCCCGCCCGCTGCCGTCGAGCACCTTGAGCGCGAGGGTCGTGCCGTCGGGCGCGCTCATCACCATGACGCCTTCGGCGCCGTGCTTGGCGAAGACGCCGAGGCGTTCGATCGCGATGGTGTCGGCCCGGCCGGGCCCGTCGACCGCCCACGGGTGCTCGCGCACCGCGAGGGTCAGCTCGGCGGCCTCCCGGTACAACGCGAACGGCGAACTCGTCTGCGACGTCGTCACGCGCTGGATGCCGCGGGCGAGGCCGGCAAGGCTCAGCGCATGCACGGGGGCTCCGCATCCGTCGATGCCCGTCGCCGCCGGTCGTTCGCCCGAGAGGCGCTCCAGCACCTCCAGCACGCGCCGTTGCAGCGGATGCGTCGGGTCGAGGTATCCGGCAAGGTCCCACCCGTTCGCGGCACAGGCGGCCAGCATCGCCGCATGCTTGCCGGAACAGGCCATCGCGAGCGGCTCGGGACCGCCGCCGTCGCGCAGCCGCTGCGTGCGCGCTTCGCGGTCGAGCGGCAGCGCGGGCGGGCAGCCGAGGGCCGCCACGGGTACGCCCGCCCGAGCGAGGATGCCCCGCACGAGGTCGACGTGCCGGGCGGTGCCGGAATGACTGGCCGTCGCGATCGCAGCGTCCTCTCCGCGGAGGGTGACGCCGCTGGACATCACCGCGACCGCCTGGAACGGCTTCAGGCTCGACCGTGCGAACACAGGCGTCTGCACATCCCCGAGCTCGCGGAGCACGCCGCCGTCGGGCCCCAGCACGATCGCCGAGCCCGCATGGCGCGACTCGACGAACCCGGAACGTTCCACGACGGCGAGCTCGACCGATGATCCGACTGCGAAGGTGCCCGTCGCCATCACCCGAGCCGGGCGAGTCCGTCGTCGAGCACCGAGAGCGCGTCTTCGATGAGGGCATCGCTCATCGCCAGCGACGGCAGGAATCGCAGCACGTTGCCCCAGGTGCCGGCCGAGAGGAAGAGCACCCCCTGCGAGGCGGCGTACGAGATGAGCTGCGCCACGGCATCCGCATTGGCCGTCTTGCTCGTCTCGCGCGTTCCGGGCTGCACGAACTCGATCGCGATCATCGCCCCGCGGCCGCGGATGTCGCCGATGACGTCGTAGCGCTCGCGCAGCTGCTCGAGGCCGGCGGTGAGGGTGCGTTCGATGCGCTGCGCCTCGGCGAGGAGCCCGTTCTGCTCGATCGCCTCGAACACGGCGACCGCTGCCGCACACGCCACCGGGTTGCCGCCGAAGGTGCCGCCGAGGCCGCCGGGCTGCGAGGCATCCATGATCTCGGCACGGCCCGTGACCGCAGCCAGCGGCAGGCCGCCGGCGATGCCCTTCGCGCTCAGCACGAGGTCGGGCTCGAGGCCGAGCAGCTCGCTCGCGTAGTAGGCGCCGGAACGGGCCATGCCCGACTGGATCTCATCGGCGATGAGCACCACGCCGTTCTCGGTGCACCACGCCTGCAGGGTCGGCAGGAACCCCTCGGCCGGCACCATGAACCCGCCCTCGCCCTGGATGGGCTCGACGACCAGGCAGGCGAGGTCGGCGGCGCCCACCGTCTTCTCGAGCGTCGCGATGGTGCGCGCCGCGGCATCCACCCCCGAAAGCCCGTCGCGATACGGGTAGGACCCGGGCACGTGGGTCACGTCGCCGGCAAGCGGCCCGTACCCGGTCGCATACGGATACGCCTTGTAGTTCATCGCCATCGTGAGGTTCGTGCGCCCGTGGTAGGCGTGATCGAGCACCGCCACGCCGCGCCGACCCGTGTACTTGCGGGCGATCTTCACGCCGTTCTCGACGGCCTCGGCGCCCGAATTCACGAGCACCGTCTTCTTCGCCCAGTCGCCGGGGGTGTGCTCGGCGAGCAGCTCGGCGACGCGCACGTACTCCTCGTAGGGGGTGATCGTGAACAGGGTGTGGATGACGTCCTGCAGCTGTGCGGCCGCCGCGGCGACGACGCTCGTCTCGGTGTGGCCGATCGTGGTCACGCCGATGCCTGCGCCGAAGTCGAGGAAACGGTTGCCGTCGACGTCGACGAGCACCGCCCCGTTCGCGCGCTCGATGTACACCGGAAGCGCGCTCGACACACCGTCGGAGACGACGGCCAGACGCCTGGCGTGGAGCTCCTCGGATCGCGGACCGGGGATGGCGGTCACGATCTTGCGCTCCTGGGGAACGGAATACACGGGGGCGACGGGTTCCGCCGCGTGCGAAGAGTCAGTCATGATGGGCTCAGCCTATCTTCGAGCCGGGCGGTGCGCAGCCGCCCCCGGCCACCCGGCGAAGGGAGAACCGCATGTTCGGCGAGCATCGATACGAGGTGCGCACGGAGTGGCTCGGCGACCGCGGCGAGGGCACCGCCTCCTACCGCGCCTACGGCCGCGAACTCCGCACGAGCGCCGCCGGCAAGCTGCACGAGATCGCCGGGTCGGCCGACCGCACCTTCCACGGCGACGCCGAACGGTGGAACCCCGAAGAGCTGCTGCTGGCCGCCCTCAGCCAGTGCCACATGCTCTCGTACCTGCACGTCGCGACCAAGCACGGCGTCATCGTCCGCGGCTACCGGGACGCGGCCCGCGGCACGATGGAGGAGGACGGCCGCGGCGGCGGCGCGTTCGTCGAGGCCGTCCTGCGGCCCGTCGTCGAGGTCGCCGACGCGTCCATGCTCGCGGTCGCCGACCGCATCCACGAGGAGGCGGCGGAGAAGTGCTTCATCGCCGCATCCGTCGCGTTCCCGGTGCGTCACGAGCCCGTCTCCCGGGTGTGGATGCCGCAAGCGGGGTAGACGGCCGGCACCGCCGCGGGGTGCGGCCGGGCATGGGCCGCGCCGGGGCATCCACTGCCCGCGTCGCTCAGCCCTGCGGAACCGCCGGAACCGGCCGGCACGGCTGCCCGCCCGCCAACCCCGTGCAGGGCGGCAGGAAGCCGGGGAAGCGCTCGGTGGTCGGGTCGCCGAACCAGCGGTTCCAGAGCAGCCAGAAGTTGAAGTTGCCCCAGCTCGAACAGGCGTCGCCTTCCGCATCCGGGTTCGCGAGGGCCTGCTCGTTCGGCTGGTACGGGGTGTAGTTGTAGAGGTTCGCCGTGGCCTGGTTGCGGATGTCGACCGCGCTCGCCCCGCACTCCGCGTTCGGGTGGTATCCGACATCCACCTGCCCGATCTTGTAGGTGCGCTCGGGCTCTTGCGTGTACTGCCGGAACTGCCAGGCGGCATGGTAGAGCTGGTTGAAGAAGCCGAAGTACTGCCGGTCGCAGTCGGCCGTGTCGGGGCATCCGTAGCCCGTGGCCCGTTCGTAGCCATACATCGTCGGCTTCGTCAGCAGCGACTGCTCCTTCTGCATGAGGACGAGCAGCACGCGCGGGCTGATCCCGCACGCTTCGGAGATCTTCTTGATGATGCGCGCCGCCGGCTCGCGGTCGGCGCCCTCGTACGGTTCGCAGTGCCCGGGGCCGCCGCCCGCGGGCTGGTCGTCGGTGTCCTGCCAGTAGTCGGCCACGCAGCGGGCGAAGTCGAGCGGCTGGCAGTCGAGGCCCTGCAGGAACGCGGCGATCTGCGCCTCCGTCATGGCGCCGGCGTTGTAGAAGCCGTCGTCGCTGACGATGAGGCCGGCGTCGAATCGGGCCGGGTCGGGGTCGCGCCGTTCGAAATGCTCGTTCGGGGCGGCGTTCGCGCAGGCGGCGAGGATGCCGGCGACGAGCAGCGCGGCGAGGGCCGCGACGGCCGTGCGGATGCCGCGGCGCGGCCCGGCGCGTTCGGGCTCCGCACCCGTTCGCGATCCTGCCCAGCTCATCCGGCCGACGATACCGGGATGCGCCGCTCGGCGTCTGGGAATCGCCGCCGAAAGGGCTGGGCCGAATTGCGAGTCTGGGCGGGCCGGGTTGCTGCTCGCGGCCGGCCGCTCAGCGGCGCTCGCGGGGCAGCACCCGGTCGGCGAGCTTGGCGATCGGGTTCGCCGGAGGCGATTCGTTGTACCGCCCGGCGAGTTCCTGCCCCGAGCGGGCGTGGATCGCGGCCATCACCTCGTCGGTCGCGGCCCGCCGCGCCCGCCCGCTCGTCGACGGGCCGTGGCCGGAGAGGTCGAGCGGTTCGCCGAAGTGCACGGCGACGGGCCGCACCCGGGGGAGCTTCGCGCCGACCGGCTGGATCTCCTGCGTGCCGACGAGGCCGACGGGCACGACCGGCGCACCCGTTTCCAGGGCGAGCCAGGCGACGCCCGTGCGCCCCTTGTAGAGGCGCCCGTCGAGGGAACGCGTGCCCTCCGGGTAGAGCGCGAAGGCGTTTCCGGTGTCGATGATCCGCTTGGACTGATCCAGCGCATCCTGCGCCGCCGCCCCCGCCCCGCGCTCGACGCTGACCGCACCGATGGCCTCGAAGAAGGTGCGCGTGATCCACCCCTTGACACCCGTGCCCGTGAAGTAGTGCGACTTCGCGAGGAACCGCACCGGCCGCGGCGACGTCAGCGGGATCACGATCGAATCGACGAACGACAGATGGTTCGATGCGAAGATCACCGGGCCGTCCTTCGGCACGTTCTCGACCCCGGTGATCGTCGGTCGGTAGATGAGACGCGCGAGCGGCCGCAGCACACCGGCGATGAGGCCGTACGCGGCCCCCTGGCGCGGAACGGGCGGTGCTTCGGGTGGGGCATCGGTCACCGTCCGAGGGTACGCACGCCAGCATGCGCCCGCGCGCATATTCGAGGCGCGGGTGGATGCGGTTGGGCGATGCGCGAGAATGCCAGCATGACTGCACTCCGCCGCCGGCCGCTGCGCATGTCGCGCGGTGCGGTTCGCGATGCGGACGTGGTGCAGGAGCTGGAGTTCGGCGAGGTGCGCGTGCAGCTGCGCGCGGGGGCGCGGCAGCGTGCCGAGGATGCGCTCGCCGCGCTGCTCGGGGATGCGGCCGGGGTGCCGGCGGGGGATGTGGAGCTCGAGCGGCGGTGCCGGGTCTGCGGGGCGGCGCACGGGCATCCGCTCGTCGAGTACCCGCAGACGCCGTCGGGCGGTGAGTGGTTCGCGGATGCGGCAGCCGCTGCAGGGTTCGCCGTCGCGGCGGTGTCGAAACGGCATCCGCTCGGGGTCGCGATCCCCCCTGCCCGGCTGGGGGACGAGGCCGACGATGCTGCGTTCCACCCGCTCGAGCGATCTGCGCTCGCCGGAGTCGGCGACGAGGATCGTGCACGACTGCGTGCCGAGCTGTGGGCGGGCAAGGAAGCCCTGATGCGGGCGCTCGGCCACAACCCGGTCACGGATCCGGGCGGCATCGCCCTCGCCCGAGACGGCGACGGCCTCCGCATCGAGCGCCTCGGCGACGAACTGCCCCCGCACGCCCGCGACGCCGCGCTCCACGTCATCCGCGCGGAGGAGCGCACCGCGGTCGTCGCCGTCCTCGCGCGCGGGTAGGTCGCGGAGCGAATCAGGCGTCCCCGACTGCGTCTCGTACTCGATTCGCCTCATCGCGGAGCTCGGGGAAATGGGCGGTCACGGTGACCCACAACAGCTCGACGTCGACCCGATCGTAGTGATGGACGACGAAGTCCCGATTCTTCGCGGCCTGCGACCAGATCGGCGCGCTGAACCGTGCCCGGTCAGCGGCGGAGAGGCGTTTCGAGAGATCACCGATGCGGTTCGCGAGGGCTTCGAACGCGAGCGGAAGGGCCGGGTCTGCATCGAACGCGCCCCTTCCGCGTGCAGCGAGGTCATCCGCGCCGTCGAGGGTCGATATGAGGTCGTCGAGCCAACGCGCAATGCGGTCTTCCGGGTTCACAACGGCACGGCCTCTGCGAGGATCGCGGCGTCGCGCACGGGGTCGAGGGCGCGGGATGAGACGACGTCGACCGGGTGTTCGAGGAGGTGCTCGAGGTCGATCTCGAACTGGGCGAGGTCGAAGAGGGAGGCGCCGTCTTCCGGATCGACGAGGAGATCGACGTCGCTGCCGGGGCCGGCTTCGCCGCGTGCGACGGACCCGAAGAGGCGGACGCGGCCGATCCGGTTCGCGAGGGCCAGACGCTCGATGAGCGTTCGACGACGATGCACGAGGGCGCGCAGATTCTCGGCGGAAGGGTCGGGCCGAACGAGGTCCCCGAACCGCCACCGGGCGTACGGGACAATGACGGCTTCGGGCTTCCGGTGCGAGCCGAAGACCACGGGCTCCGCCTCGGGATCGTCGCGGAAGGCGCGGAGCGTCTTCGTGAGCGCATCGCGGGCGTCGCTGACCGAGCGGACCTCGAATCGCTGCTCGCCCATAGCTCTCTCCTCAAAATATGCACAGATTCGTGTACATTTTAGCGCAGCATCCACCCACGACCCCGCCCCGCCCCAGCGCATAGGCTGGGCGTCGTGCGCACCGTCATCATCCTCGGCTCCACCGGTTCCATCGGCACGCAGGCGCTCGACGTCATCCGCGCGAATCCGCGCGACTTCGAGGTCGTCGGGCTCGCGGCGGGCACGAATCGCGCCCTGCTGACCGAGCAGGCCGACGCGTTCGGGGTGGATGCCGCGGCGCTCGGCACGGATGAGGCGATCGCGCTGGTGCGCGATGTCGACGCCGATGTCGTGCTGAACGGCATCACCGGCTCCGTCGGCCTCGGGGCGACGCTCGCCACGCTCGAGAAGGGCACCACGCTCGCCCTGGCGAACAAGGAATCGCTCATCGTCGGCGGCGACCTCGTCACACGCCTGGCCGCGCCCGGGCAGATCGTGCCGGTCGACTCCGAGCACTCGGCGCTCGCGCAGGCGCTGCGCAGCGGCATCCACTCCGAAGTGCGTCGGCTCGTCGTGACCGCCTCGGGTGGCCCGTTCCGCGGCCGCACCCGCGAGCAGATGCGAACCGTCACCCCCGCCGAAGCCCTCGCCCACCCCACCTGGAACATGGGCCGCGTCGTCACCACGAACTCCGCGACCCTCGTCAACAAGGGCCTCGAGGTCATCGAGGCGCATCTGCTGTTCGACGTGCCCTACGACCGCATCGAGGTCGTCGTGCACCCGCAGTCGCTCGTGCACTCCATGGTCGAGTTCATCGACGGTTCGACGATCGCGCAGGCCTCGCCGCCGGACATGCGGCTGCCGATCTCGCTCGGCCTCGACTGGCCGCGCCGCATCGGCGGCGTCGGCGCCCCGATCGACTGGACCCGGGCCCACGAGTGGACCTTCGAGCCCCTCGACGATACGGCGTTCCCCGCGGTGGCGCTCGCGAAGGAGGTCGGGCGCGCCGGCGGCATCCACCCGGCCGTCTACAACGCGGCCAACGAGCAGGCCGTCGAGGCCTTCCACGACGGGCGGATCGGCTTCCTCGACATCGTCGACACGGTGCGTGCGACGGTGGATGCCGTGCCGGCGCCCGATGGCGAGCTCACCCTCGAGGTGCTGCTCGCCGCCGAGGCCGAGGCGCGCGAGGCCGCCGACCGGCGCATCGCCGCCCTCGCCGGCTGAGGGGCGACCGAGCGGCGCGCCCGGGCATCCGCACCCGAAACCCCCGGCGCCCGCGCAGGCAGCTCAAAGGCGGGCGACACTACGCTTGCGGGGTGGACTTCGACTCCGTGCTCGCTTTCATCGTCGGCGTGCTCGTCATCGCGATCGGGCTGACGCTCTCGATCGGCCTGCACGAAATCGGCCACCTCGTGCCGGCCAAGCTCTTCGGCGTCAAGGTGCTGCAGTACATGATCGGCTTCGGGCCGACGGTGTGGTCGAAGAAGAAGGGCGAGACCGAGTACGGCATCAAGGCGATCCCGCTCGGCGGCTACATCTCGATGATCGGGATGTACCCGCCCGCGAAGGGCGAGAAGGTCGCCGCCTCGAGCACCGGGTTCTTCAACGGGCTCGTCGCCGACGCCCGCCAGTCGAGCGCCGAGACCGTCGCGGAAGGCGAGGAGCATCGCGCGTTCTACCGGCTGCCGGTGTGGAAGCGCGTCATCGTCATGCTCGGCGGCCCCTTCATGAACCTCCTCATCGCCGTCGTGCTGTTCGCCGTGCTCCTCATGGGGTTCGGGATGCCGCAGCAGACGACGACGATCGCCAGCGTCAGCGAATGCGTGCTGCCCGCCACCAGCGAACGCCAGACGTGCGAACCCGGCGACGAAGCCGCACCGGGCGCCGCGGCCGGCATCGAGCCCGGCGACCGCATCGTCTCCATCGAGGGGGAGGCGATCGACAGCTGGGCCGAATCCACCGCGATCATCCGCGAGCACCCGCGCGAGCCGATCTCGATCGTCGTCGAACGCGACGGAACCCAGCAGACCCTCACGGCCACTCCGGCGCTCAGCGAACGCTACGAACTCGACGAGAACGGCCAGGTGCGCACCGACGCCGCCGGCAACGAACTCACCGTCGAGGCCGGCTTCCTTGGCATCGGCAGCACCGTCGAACGGGTTCAGGAGCCCGCCACCGCCGTCATCCCGCAGGTGTGGGAGCAGACGACCGCCGTCGGCGGCGTCATCCTGAACCTGCCGCAACGCCTCGTCGACGTCGCCAAGGCCGCCTTCGGCCCCGAGGAACGCGACCCGAACGGCCCTCTGAGCGTCGTCGGCGTCGGCCGCATCGCCGGCGAAGTCGCCGCGATGGACGAGATCCCCATCGTCGAGAAGGCCGCAGGCTTCATCGGCATCCTCGCCTCGCTGAACATCGCCCTCTTCGTCTTCAACCTCGTGCCGCTGCTGCCGCTCGACGGCGGCCACGTCGCCGGCGCCCTGTGGGAAGCCATCCGCCGCGGGTTCGCGAAGCTCTTCAGACGACCCGACCCGGGCCCCGTCGACCTCGCGAAGGCCGTGCCCGTCACCCTCGCCGTCGCCCTCGTCCTCGGCGGCATGAGCGCGCTGCTCATCTACGCCGACATCGTCAAGCCCATCGCGCTGTTCTGAGCCGACGGCGCCGCCCGCGTCACGGGGGCGGCCGGCCGAGGCATCCTCCTGTGCCGCGGGCGTCAGTCGGGGCGCCGCAGGGCCCGTGCCATCGCCGCGGCCTGATGCCGATGCCCGACGGTCTCGTAGCCGACGATCACGACGAGCGGCGCGAGGGCCGCGATCGCAAGCGACCAGCCCATGCTCGCCCCGGCGGCCGAGGCGGCGACGCTCACGCCGAGCAGCAGGAGCGACCCGGCGAACAGCACCACGTGCAGCGGATCGAACTGCCTGATCAGCACCGTGTACAGGGTGAACAGCGCGGTCAGGAACACGGCGACCGGGATCACGACCGCAGACACCGCGAAGCTCTCGCCGACCTCCGCAGTGCCCTCGATGACGGAGGCGGCCACATGCAGCCCCGCCCCCGTCGCCGCGATCGAGCCGAAGACCACGAGATGCCCGTACCCCCAGCCGAAGGAGCGTTCGCGGTGCACCCGCAGCACCTCGGCCGAGGGCATCGTGAAGTACACCCACCACATCCCGAACGCCAGCGCCGTGCCGGCCGCGGCGACGAGGCCGGCCTCCACGCTCCACTGCTGCTCGTGCACGACCGCCGAGATCGCGAGGATCGTGCCGAGCACGACCTCGCCGAGCGTGATGATGACGAGAAGCCCGTACCGCTCGGCCATATGGCCCGGATGCCACGGCGTGCCGCCGGCGAGACGTTCGGCGACGATCGGGCCGGCCATCTCGACGACCATGAGCAGCGCGGCGAAGACGAGCCCGGCGACGAGCGGCGGATCCACCACGATGAGCGCGATCCACCCCGCCTGCGCGATCGAGACCGACACCGCGTACGCGATGCACGCCCGGCGATGCACCGGGTCGTCGCGCGCGGCGCGCACCCACAGTGCGACCGTCGCCACGCGCATCACGACGTACCCCGACACCAGGACGGCGTCGTTCAGATGCCGGCCCTCCGCGATCGAATCGAACACCTCCGGCATCCCGAGGGCGAGCACGAGCACCCCGACCATCTCGACGAACGTCGCCGCACGGAAGAACAGGTCGTCGTTGTCGTACGCCGACGCGAGCCACGAGTAGTTGATCCACGCCCAGCAGATCGCGAACGTCGCCACCGCGAAGCCGATGACCGCCGGCACGAGCCGCCCCTCGTCGAGGAGCCGCGCCGCCTGCGTGCCCGCCTGGCTGAAGGCGACGACGAAGGTCAGATCGAACAGCAGCTCGAGGGGCGTCGCAGCACGATGATCCTCGCCCGGGTCGCGGCCCGTCATCCGCCGCAACCGGTGATCGCGTCGCGCCTGCGCCCCCGGAACGCTCACCGCGGCCCCCTTCCGCCGTTTCGATTCTGCCAGCCGCACATGCTCCCCGGGGAGCAGGCGCAAGGCATCCGCCGGGAGGATCCGGCACGCGGGAGCCGGACGTAGGATCGGAGCATGCCCGTGCCGATGTGGGACGAGCCGCCCAGGAGAAGACCGGGGCCGCCGCGGGCGGTCCTGCTCCTGGTGCCGGTCGTCGTGAGCCTCCTCGTGCAGCTGCCCGCCGCCATCGGCATCGGCCTGTGGCGGGGCGAAAGCGCGCCGACGATCGCGTGGCAGGCCGCGCTCGCGGCCGCCGGCCCGCTCGCGCTCCTCGCCGTGCAGTGGATGCCCGGGCCCACCGTCGCCGTCGTCGCGGCCGCCGCCCTCGCCGACCTCCTCCTCGCCCCCGATCTCGGCCCGCCCTACATCGCCCTGGCCTTCGCGATCGTGATCGCCGTCGCCCGCGGCGCGATCGTGTGGGCGCTCGCCGCGACGGGCGCGGTCTGGCTCGCCGCGCTCCTGGCCGGGCCCCTCCTCGGGCTCGACTGGCACCCCGCGCGCATCGCGGCGACGACCCTCGCGCTCGCCGTCTGCTTCGCCACCGGAGCGTTCGTGCGGGTGCGCGGCCAGCGCGCCGCCGCGTACCGGGCCGCCGCCGAACGCCGCCGCGCCGACGCCGAGGACGCCGAACGCACCCGCATCGCCGCCGAACTGCACGACGTGCTCGGCCACTCCCTCTCCCTCATCGCCGTGCAGGCGAACGCCGGCCTGCACGTCATCGACGCCGACCCCGCGAAGGCGAAGACGATGCTGGCGAACATCAAAGCCGCCAGCCGCACAGCCCTCGGCGACATGCGCACCGTCCTCGGCGCGCTCCGCGACGAGGAGGCCCCGCTCGTCCCGCAGCGCGAACTCGCCGACCTCGCCGAGCTCGTGCAGGGCGTCCGCGCCGCCGGCATCGACGTGCGCCTCGACGACACCCTCGAGGAGCATCCGCCGCGGGCCGTGCAGTCGGCCGCCTACCGCATCGTGCAGGAGGCCCTCACGAACGTCCTCCGGCACGCCGGCGCCGGCCGCGCCGAGGTGCGGGTCGCCGCCGACGGCCCCATGGTGCGCGTCACCGTCGACGACGACGGACGGGGGCTGCCCGTCGGCGCCGAGGGAGCGGGGCTGCTCGGGATGCGGGGGCGCGCCGAACTCCTCGGCGGAGAGGTCCGGTTCGAACCCTCGCCGCTCGGCGGCACCCGCGTCCTCGCCCTACTGCCCGGGGCGGAAGCGGCATGATCCGCGTCCTCCTCGCCGACGACCAGGCGCTCGTGCGCGCCGGCTTCCGCGCCCTGCTCGAAACCGAGGACGACCTCGAGATCGCCGGCGAAGCATCCACCGGCGGGCAGGTGCTCGAACTGCTGCAAGCCGGCACCCCCGTCGATGTCGTGCTCATGGACATCCGCATGCCCGGCGGCGACGGGCTCGCCACGACCGAGGCGATCGCCGCAGACCCCGCGCTCGCCGGCGTGCACGTCGTCATCGTGACGACCTTCGAACTCGACGAGTACGTCATCCGCGCCGTGCGCGCCGGTGCGGCCGGTTTCCTCGTGAAGGACGCCGAACCGGCCGACCTCGTCCGCGCGGTGCGGGCTGCGGCGAGCGGCGAGGCGCTGCTGTCGCCCGGCGTCACCAAGCGGCTGCTGGCCCGTATGTCGCGGGGGCTTCGCCCGGAACCGGATGCCGCCCGCCTCGCCGCGCTCACCGAACGCGAACGCGAGGTGCTGCGCCTCGTCGGCCACGGTCTCAGCAACGAGGAGATCGCCGGCCGGCTCGTCCTCAGCCCCCTGACGGCGAAGACGCACGTCTCGCGCATCATGCAGAAACTGCACGCGCGCGACCGCGTCCACCTCGTCGTCACCGCCTACGAGTCGGGCCTCGTCGCGCCCGGCTGGGAGGGGAGCAGCCCGGGGGAGTAGGCGAGGTGCATCCCGGGGGCGGATGCCCCGGCGCACCCCACGCGGCAGCCTGGAATCGACGGCCCGAACCACGGGCCCGACGAAAGGCATCCACCATGTTCGCAAGCGGAACCGCGGCGCTCGCCGCCGCACACGTCGGCCCCTGGGCGGGAGGGTTCGGCTGGCTGTTCGCGCTCATCCCGCTGTTCTGGATCGCGCTGTTCGTGCTGATCTTCGTGTTCGCCGGGCGCCGCTGGCGGCGCATCGCGGCCGAGGGCGGCCCGCACGCCCGTAGCGCAGAGCGCACCCTCGCCGAACGCTTCGCGCAGGGCGACATCGACGAGGTCGAATACCGTGCCCGCCTCGAGGTGCTCCGCGCGAACCGTCCCGGCCGCTGACCCTCGCTGGCGATACCCACTGTCCATCGGTCGAGTAGCGCCGCAGGCGCGTATCGAGACCTCGCCTTGGTGCGGTGGGGGTCTCGATACGCTCGCTGCGCGAGCTACTCGACCGGCGGGTGGGGACGTCCGTCGGTCGAGTAGCGCCGGAGGCGCGTATCGAGACCTTGCTCTGGTGCGGTGGGGGTCTCGATACGCTCGCTGGAGCTCGCTACTCGACCGGCGGGTGGGGGACGTTCGTCGGTCGAGTAGCGCCGGAGGCGCGTATCGAGACCTTGCCCTGGTGCGGTGGGGGTCTCGATACGCTCGCTGCGCGAGCTACTCGACCGGCATGGGGCGTCGGTCGAGTAGCGCCGCAGGCGCGTATCGAGACCTCGCCTTGGTGCGGTGAGGGTCTCGATACGCTCGCTGCGCGAGCTACTCGACCGGCGGGTGGGGGTCGTTCGTCGGTCGAGTAGCGCCGCAGGCGCGTATCGAGACCTTGTCCTGGTGCGGTGGGGGTCTCGATACGCTCGCTGGAGCTCGCTACTCGACCGGCGGGTGGGGGACGTTCGTCGGTCGAGTAGCGCCGCAGGCGTGTATCGAGACCTTGCCCTGGTGCGGTGGGAGTCTCGATACGCTCGCTGGCGCTCGCTACTCGACCGGCGGGTGGGGACGTTCGTCGGTCGAGTAGCGCCGCAGGCGCGTATCGAGGCCCTGTCCTGGTGCGGTGGGGGTCTCGATACGCTCGCTGCGCGAGCTACTCGACCGGCGGGTGCGCTCAGCGGGAGAGCAGGAGCGCGTCGCCCTGGCCGCCACCGCCGCAGAGGGCGACGGCCGCGCGGCCGCCGCCGCGGCGGTCGAGTTCGAGGGCGGCGTGCAGGGCGAGGCGGGCGCCGGAGGCGCCGATGGGGTGGCCGAGCGCGATCGCGCCGCCGTGGATGTCGACGCGGGCGGGGTCGGCGCCGAGGGCGGCGATCGAGCGGGCCGAGACGGCGGCGAAGGCCTCGTTGATCTCGATGACGTCGAGTTCGTCGACCGACCAGCCCTGCTTGGCGAGGGCGGAGCCGATCGCGTTGGCAGGCTGCTCGTGCAGCGAGTTGTCTGGGCCGGCGACGCTGCCCGAGGCTTCGACGAAGCAGAGCCAGTCGAGGCCGCGGGCTTCGGCCCATTCGCGGCTCGCGACGACGACGGCTGCGGCGCCGTCGTTCAGCGGGGAGGAGTTGCCGGCGGTGATGGTTCCCTCGCTGAGGAAGGCGGGGCGGAGCTTGGCGAGGGTTTCGGCGGTGGAGTCTGGGCGGACGCCCTCGTCGGCGGCGATGCGCACCGGCTCGCCCCTGCGCTGCGGGATGTCGATGGGGGCGATCTCGCGCTCGAAGACGCCCTCGGCCTGGGCGCGGCCGGCGCGGCGGTGCGATTCGGCGGCGATCTCGTCCTGCTCCTCGCGGGTGATGCCGTGGCCGGTGTTGCCCTTGTCGGTGGAGATGCCCATCGATTCGCGGTCGAAGGCGTCGGTGAGGCCGTCGTGGGCGGCGTGGTCGAGCATCTCGACGGAGCCGTAGGGCCAGCCGCGGCGTGAGCCGGGCAGCAGGTGCGGGGCGTTCGACATGGACTCCTGGCCGCCGGCGACGACGACGGATGCTTCGCCGGCGCGGATGAGGCGGGCGGCGTCGACGATCGCGGCGACGCCCGACAGGCACACCTTGTTGATGGTGACGGCCGGTGTCTTCCAGTCGATGCCGGCCTTGATCGCCGCCTGGCGGGCCGGGCCCTGGCCGGCGCCGGCCTGCAGCACCTGGCCCATGACGACCTGGTCGACGTCGTCGGGGGAGACCTTCGCCTGTTCGAGGGCGGCGCGGATCGCGTGCGCACCGAGTTCGACGGCGCTGAGCGAGGCGAGTTGCCCGTTCAGTCGGCCGAAGGGGGTGCGGGATCCGCCGAGGATGACGACGTCGCTGCTCATGCCGAATGACTCCTTCGTGTTCGGGTTGCGGGGGGTGCCGCTCTCGTGCCATTGTACGTACCTGAAACCTGAACCGTGTGTCAGGTTTCATCCACAGCCATCATCGGAGAGGCAGACACATGCGGGTTACGAAGAAGTACCTGGCACCGATCGGCGCGGCGACCCTGGCGATCGCCCTCGCCGCATGCGCCCCCACCACGGCCGCCGGCGGAGGCGGCGACGCGGACGGCGGCGAGACCCCCGTCAAGGTCGCCATGATCACCTCCCAGACCGGGCCGCTCGCCGCCTACGGCGCCGCCTACCAGGCCGGCTTCGAAGCCGGCCTCGACTACGCCACCGACGGCACGGGCGCCGTCGACGGCCGCGAGCTCGACATCAGCTGGGACGATGACCAGGGCAACCCCGACACCGCCGTCTCGAAGGCGAAGGACTACATCGGGCAGGGCTACCGGATCCTCGCCGGCACCGCCGCCTCCGGTATCGCGACGGCCCTCGCCGAGCAGGCCGAGCAGAACGAGGTCCTCTACATCTCGGGCCCGGCCGCCACCGACGCCGTCACCGGCATCAACGACTACACCTTCCGCTCCGGACGCCAGACCTACCAGGACGTCGCGACCGCCGGCACCTTCATCGGCGACCCGGCCGGCAAGCACGTCACCGTCTTCGCGCAGGACAACGCCTTCGGCCAGGGCAACTTCGCCGGCGTCGAGGCCGTGCTCGGCGCGCAGGGTGCGAACGTCGACGGCGTGCTCGTCGCCGAGGACGCGACCGAGTTCACCCCCTTCGCCCAGCAGATCCTCGCCGCGAAGCCCGACCTCGTCTTCGTCGCCTGGGCCGGCGCATCCAGCGGCGCGATGTGGACGAGCCTGCAGCAGCAGGGCGTCTTCGACACCGTGCCCGTCGTCACCGGCCTCGGCGACGTCGCCACCTACGGCGCCTACGGCGAGGCGAGCGGCAGCATCTCCTTCCTGAACCACTACTTTGGCGGCGCCGCCGGCACCGACGCCGAGAAAGCGATGATCGCCCACCTCGAGGAGAACGGCGCCGAGCCCGACCTCTTCTCGCCCGACGGGTTCGTCGCGGCGCAGATGATCGTGCAGGCCGTGCGCGAGGGCGGCGACACCGTCGACGGGATGATCGCGGCGCTGGAGGGCTGGACGTTCGACTCCGTGAAGGGCGAGATCACCGTCCGTGCCGAGGACCACGCGCTCATCCAGCCCATGTACCAGGCCAAGCTCGTCCAGCAGGGCGACGGCTGGGCCCCCGAGCTGGTCGACACCGTCGACGCCGAGACGGTCGCCCCGCCCGTCGCCGGGGAGTAATCCGCGCACATGACCGACCACCCCGCGCTCGCCCTCGAGGGTGTCGGGCTCCGCATCGGCGGGGCCCGCATCCTCGACGGGGTCGATCTCGCCGTCCCCTCCGGGGAGCTTCTCGGCGTCATCGGCCCGAACGGCGCCGGCAAGACGACGCTCTTCAACGTCGTCTCCGGCCTCATCGCCCCCACCGCCGGCCGGGTGCGGCTGAACGGCGACGACGTGACCCGCATGCCCGTGCACCGTCGCGCCGTCGCCGGCCTCGGCCGCACCTTCCAGACGTCGAGCCTGTTCGGAGCGCTCACCGTGCTCGAGAACGTGCGGCAGGCGGCGCAGGCCCGCCTCGGCGGGGCGAGTTCGGTGCTCCGACGCCCGAGGGGTGCGGATGCCGCGACCACCCGGGCCCGCGAGGCGCTCGAGGAGGTGGGCCTCGCCCACCGCGCCGGCCAGCAGGCGTCCGGGCTTGCGCACGGTGAGAAGCGCAAGGTCGAGATCGCGATGCTGATCGCCGCCGAGCCGTCCGTGATCCTGCTCGACGAGCCGATGGCCGGCGTCGGCTCGGGCGACGTGCCCGCGATCACCGAGGTCATCCGGCAGCTGCACCGCGGCGGGCGCACCGTGCTCATGGTCGAGCACCACATGGAGGTCGTGCTGGGCCTGGCCACCCGCGTGGCCGTCATGCACCACGGCGAGCTGCTGGCCGCCGGCACCCCGGAGGACGTCATGGCGAATCCGACCGTGCAGCAGGCCTACCTCGGGGAGGCGGTATGAGCGAGCCCGTCCTCACCGTCTCGCACCTGTTCGGCCGCATCGGCGGGCAGCAGGTCGTCGAAGACGTCTCCTTCGAGGTCCCCGGCACGGGCGTGACCGCCCTCCTCGGCCGCAACGGCGTCGGCAAGACCTCCACGATCAAGTCGGTCCTCGGTCTCATCGACCGCAGCGGCGAGGTGCGCCTGGCCGGTGAGCGGATCGACCGGATGCCCACGCATCGCATCGTGCAGCGCGGCGTCGGATACGTGCCGGAGGACCGCGAGGTCTTCGGCGGCCTCACCGTCGCCGAGAACCTCCGCCTCGCCGAGCGCGGCGACGCGCCGGGTCGGGAGTTCGTCGCCCGGCTGTTCCCGGATCTCGTCGCGCGCCTCGCGCAACGGGCCGGCACGCTCTCGGGCGGGCAGCAGCAGATGGTCTCGCTCGCCCGCGCCCTCGTGAACGAGAACCGGCTCCTGCTCGTCGACGAGCCCACGAAGGGCCTCGCACCGAAGATCGTCGACGAGGTCGCCGACGCGCTCGCCGCGGCGGCGGCGGCCGTGCCGATCCTCCTCGTCGAGCAGAACCTGCACGTCATCCGCCGGCTCGCCGAGCGGGTCGTGGTGCTCTCCGGCGGGCGCGTCGTCCATACCGGCCCCGCCGCCGGGTTCCTCGACGACGAGGAGCTCGTGCAGCGCCACCTCGGCGTGCACGACGATCACGCGGAGCCTGCGGCATCCGCACCCGAACCCGAGGAGGCACCCCGATGAGCACCGTGCTCCTGCTGCTCGTCACGGGCCTCGGCCTCGGCGCGCTGTACTTCCTCGTCGCCAGCGGTCTCTCGCTCATCTACGGGCTCATGGGCGTGCTGAACTTCGCCCACGGCGTGTTCCTGACCGTCTCGGCCTTCCTCGGCTGGGAGGTCGCCCGGCGCGTCTCGGACGGCACCTGGGCGGGCCTGGCGATCTCGGCGCTCGTCGGCATCGTCGTCGGCGCGGCCGTGGCGGCGGCCACCGAGTACTTCATCATCCGCCGCCTCTACGAACGGCACATCGAGCAGGCCCTCGTCACCGTCGGCATCTCGCTGGCCGGCGTCGCCCTCTTCGAGGGCATCTGGGGCTCCGACCCGATCTACACGAAGCAGCCGGCGTGGCTCGGGGCGACGACCGAGATCCTCGGCGCGCGGATCCCGAACGACCGCTTCCTCCTGATCGCCTGCGCGGTGCTCGTGCTCGTCGGCATCGTGCTGTTCCTCCGGAAGACCCGGTACGGGCTCATCATCCGGGCCGGCGTCGAGAACCGGCAGATGGTCACCGCGCTCGGCATCGACGTGCGGCGCTCCTTCACCCTCGTGTTCGCGATCGGCGGCGCCGCGGCCGGCCTCGGCGGCGTCCTCGCCTCCGTCTACTACGGCTACGTTTCGGCGCACCTCGGCTCGGTGCTGCTGATCTTCGCGTTCATCGTGACCGTCATCGGCGGCCTCGGCTCGCTCACGGGGGCGGCCGTCGCGGCCGTGCTCGTCGCGGTGCTGCAGCAGTTCGCCAACTACTACCTCGGCGGCACCGGCGACCTGGTCGTCGTCGTGCTGCTCGCCGCGGTCCTGCTCATCCGCCCGCGCGGACTCATGGGGAAGGCAGCATGACCGACACCGGAATCGACGCGGCTCCCGTCGCGAAGGCCCGCGGCATCCGCACCCGGGGGTGGATGCCGGCCGCCGGCCTCCTGCTCGTCGCCGCCCTCGCCGTGCTGCCGCTGCTCGCGATCGACATCCCCGGGGTCCTGCCCGGCCCCACGTACACCCCGGGCACGCTGCAGCTGCTCGCGTACGCGATGCTGATCGCGGCGCTCGCGCTCAGCTACCGCATGATGTTCGGCCTCGCGGGCCTGCTGAGCTTCGGGCACGCGCTGTTCTTCGCGGCCGGCGCCTACGGGCTCGGCATGGCCCTCGACGCCTTCGCGCCGGCCGCCTGGCCGAGCGAGGCGATCTTCCTCGGGGCGATCGCGGCGACCCTCGTGTTCGGGCTCGTGCTGGCGACGACGGTCGGGGCGCTCGCCCTCCGCGTCACCGGCATCTCGTTCGCGATGGTCACGCTCGCCTTCGCGCAGGCCGGTTCGGTGCTGATCCGCCGGAACCCCGGCGGCGCCACCGGCGGCGACGAGGGCCTGCCGCTCGACACGACGCATGTGCCGGATGCCCTGATCGGCGTCATGAACACGCGGAACCTGTACTGGGTCGCCCTCGGCATCCTCGTGTTCGTGTACCTCGTCGTGCTGTGGGTCGAACGCAGCCGTGCCGGCCACGTCGCCGAGGCCGCCCGCGAGAACGAGACCCGGGTGCGGGTGCTCGGCATCCGCCCGTACGGGGTCAAGCTCCTCGTGTTCATCGTCGCCTCGGTGCTGGCCGCGGTCGCCGGCATGGGCTACTTCCTGCTGCAGTCGGGGGCCGCCCCGCGCATCGCGACGGCCGACTTCACCCTCACGATCCTCGTCATCGTCGTCCTCGGCGGGGTGGGGTACCGCTGGGGCGCGATCTGCGGCGGTATCGTCTACACGCTGCTCGACCAGCGGCTGACGGCGCTGGCCGGTTCGGATGCGATCGCGGGCCTTCCGGCGGTGCTCCGGGTGCCGTTGTCGGAGCCGCTGTTCATCCTCGGCACGCTGTTCGTGCTCGTGGTGCTGTTCCTGCCGGGCGGCATCGCCGGCATCCCGGCCCGTCTCCGCTCGGGGCGGGCGCAGCATCCGCTCGAGAAGGAGGGGGCGACGGATGCCTGACGGACGTCACACGCTCGGCCGCTGGACGGCCGACCGGGCCCGGGCGACGCCCGAGCGCATCGCGATCGACGACCGCGGGGTGGTGCTGAGCTACCGGGAGCTCGACGCCCGTGCGAGTCGGCTGGCCGCCTCGTTCCGGGATGCCGGGTATGCGATCGGCGACCGGGTGGCGACGATCACCGGCAACAGCGCCGACCACGTCGTGCTGTTCTTCGCGTGCGCGAAGGCGGGCCTCGTGCTCGTTCCGTTGTCGTGGCGGCTCTCGCCGCGCGAGCTCGCCTGGCAGCTGGAGGTCGCCGACCCGTCCGTCCTCATCGTGGAGAGCGAGTTCGAGACCCTGGCGCGGGCGGCGACGGGGCGCCTGCCCGGGCGGATCCCGCAGGCGGCGCCCGGGGCGCACGGCGTGGAGGCGCGGGTTCCGCCGCCCGCAGGCATCCGTCCGGCAACCCTCAGCCCCGTCGTCGTCGGCCGCCGCGAGGTCGCCGACGACGACGCCCTGCTCATCATCTTCACCTCGGGCACGACGGCGAACCCGAAGGGCGCGGTGCTCACGCACGCGAACTGCTTCTGGACGAACCTGTCGTTCTCGCGCATCGCCGGCATCGGCGCCGAGGACGTCGTGCTCGCGGTCATGCCGCAGTACCACGTGGGCGGGTGGAACATCCAGCCGCTGCTGGCGTGGTGGACGGGCGCGACGGTCGTGCTCGAGCGCACCTTCGAGCCGGGCCGGGTGCTGCACCTCATCGCCGAACGCCGCATCACGACGATGATGGGCGTGCCCGCCAACTACCTCTTCCTCGCCCGGCACCCCGGCTTCGCCGACGCCGACCTGTCCAGCCTCACGCATGCGATCTGCGGCGGGGCGCCGATGCCGCCGGCGCTGCTGCGCACCTGGCACGCCCGCGGCGTCGCCCTCGCGCAGGGCTACGGCCTCACCGAGGCCTCCCCGAACGTGCTGTGCCTGCCCGACGAGGATGCCAGGGCGCGGGTCGGTTCGGCCGGCAAACCGTACCCGCACGTCGACGTCGCCGTCGCCGATCCGGTCACGGGCGAGTATCTCGACGGGCCCGCCGCCGGCGAGCTCCTCGTGCGCGGGCCGGGCGTGTTCGCGGGGTATTTCCGCGACCCGGCGGCGACGGATGCCGTCTTCGCCGGCGAGTGGCTTCGCACCGGCGACCTCGTGCGCCGCGACGCCGAGGGCTATTTCACGATCGTCGACCGGCTGAAGGACCTCTACATCTCCGGCGGCGAGGGCGTCGCGCCCGCCGAGGTGGAGGCGGTGCTGATGGGTCACCCCGCCGTCGCCGACGTCGCCGTCGTCGGCGTGCCCGACGACCGCTGGGGCGAGGCCGGCGCAGCCTTCGTCGTGCCGGCCGACGGCCGCATCGCCGACGAGGCCGAGCTGACGGCGTTCGCGCGCGAGCAGCTCGCCGGCTTCAAGGTCCCGCGCGAGGTGCACCTCGTCGACGAGCTGCCGCGCTCCTCGGCCGGCAAGGTGCTGCGCCGCGTGCTCGCCCTGCGCATCGCCCCGATGGATGCCGGCGCGCCCCGGCATCCGCACCCCGAGGAGGCGCGATGAGCGCGAAACCGCGTACCGCCCGCGGCGCCGAAACCCGCCGCAAGCTTCTCGAGGCCGCCGAGCACGTCTTCGCCGAACTCGGCTACCAGGAGGCGTCGGTCTCGCGCATCACCGAGCGCGCCGGCGTCGGCCAGGGCACCTTCTACCTCTACTTCGATTCGAAGCTCGACCTCTTCGACGAACTCGTCGAGGACCTGAACCACCGCGTGCGGCAGGCCATGAGCGAGGCGTCCGGTGCCGCATCCGGCCGCCTCGAGGCCGAACGGGCGGGCTTCGCCGCGTTCTTCGCGTTCACCGCGCGGCATCCGGCACTCTACCGCGTCATCCGCGAGGCCGAACTCGTCTCCCCGGGCGCCCTGCGCCTGCACTACACCCGCATCGTCGACGGCTACATCCAGGGGTTGAAGGAGGCGCAGGCCGACGGCGAGATCGGCGACATCGACCCGACGGTCGCCGCGTGGGCGCTCATGGGCGTCGGCGAGATGATCGGCATGCGCTGGGTGCTCTGGGGCGCCGACCGCGAACCCGGCGACGACGCCGACCCCGGGGGCTCGGGCACGAGCGCCGTGCCGCCGGAGGTCTTCGACGAGATGATGCGCTTCATCGGGGGTGCGCTCGGCCGGCCGGCCGCACCGCAGACGGACGAGGCGCCCGCGCGGGCGGGCGAGAAGGAGGAATCGTGAGCGATCTCAGCGGACGCAGAGCCGTGATCACCGGCGGAGCGAGCGGCATCGGCGAGGCGTGCGCGCGCGCCTTCGCCGCCGCCGGCGCGCACGTCGTCATCGCCGACCTGAACGGCGAGGCCGCCGAACGCGTCGCCGGCTCGCTCGGCGGCGAGGCCTGGCAGGTCGACCTCGGCGACACGGCCGCGCTCGCCGGGCTGAGCCTTGAGGCAGACATCCTGGTGAACAACGCCGGCCTGCAGCATGTCAGCCCCATCGAGGACTTCGATCCGGCGCGCTTCTCGCTGCTCCTCCGGGTCATGCTCGAGGCTCCGTTCCTGCTCATCCGCGCCGCCCTGCCCGGCATGTACGAGCGCGGCTTCGGGCGCATCGTGAACGTCTCGAGCGTGCACGGTCTGCGCGCCTCGGCGTACAAGTCCGCCTATGTCGCCGCCAAGCACGGCCTCGAGGGGCTCTCGAAGGTCACCGCCCTCGAGGGCGGGCCGCACGGCGTCACGTCGAACTGCATCAATCCCGCCTATGTGCGCACGCCGCTCGTCGAGAAGCAGATCGCCGATCAGGCGCGTCTGCACGGCATCCCCGAATCGGAGGTGGTCGAGAAGATCATGCTCACCGAGTCGGCGATCAAGCGTCTCGTCGAGCCCGACGAGGTCGCGAGCCTCGCGCTGTGGATCGCCGGCGCGGATGCGGGCATGGTCACGGGCGCGAGCTACACGATGGACGGCGCCTGGAGCGCCAGGTGAACGGCGTCGAGCATGCGGTGCCCGTCGCCGGCGGCGCCCTGCACGTCGTCGAGCGGCCGGGGTCGGGGGAGTGGATGCCGGTGCTCGCCGTCCACGGCATCACGGCCACCCATCGCTCCTGGGATCTCCTCGCCGAGGCGCTGCCCGAGGCGCGCATCATCGCCGTCGACCTCCGCGGCCGGGGCCGTAGCAACCGACTGCCCGGGCCGTACGGGCTCGAGCAGCACGCCGACGACCTCGCCGCCGTGCTCGAGCACCTCGGGGTGGCGCAGGCGCTCGTCGTCGGCCACTCCATGGGCGGGTTCGTCTCGGTGCGGCTGGCCGAACGGCATCCGCACTCGGTCGGCGGGCTCGTGCTCGTCGACGGCGGGCTGCCGATCCCGAACCCGGCCGGCATCCCGCGCGAGGAGCTACCGGGCGTGCTCCTCGGGCCGGCCCTCGAACGGCTCTCGATGCGTTTCTCGAGCAGAGAGGAGTACCTCGCGTTCTGGCGGAAGCATCCGGCCCTCGGCCCGTACTGGAACGACGCGATCGCCGGCTACGTCGCCTACGACGTGGACGGCGCCGAACCCGAGCTGCGTTCGACGGCGAACCCCGACGCGGTCGCCGTCAACGCCCTCGAACTCGACGGTTCGGCCGGCTACGAGGCGGCTCTGGCCGCCCTACCCGGCCCGGTCGACGTCTTCATCGCCCCGCGCGGCCTGCTCGACGCGGCACCGCTGTACGATCCGGCGCACATCCGCGAGCAGGCCGCGCGCGTGCCGTCGCTCAGGGTGCACGAGGTCGATAGGGTCAATCACTACACGATCACGCTGGCTCCCGAGGGCGTCGCATCGCTCCTGCCCGTGATCCGCGAGCGGCTGGGCGCTGCCCCGGTCAGGAAGGAAGCATCATGACGCTCGACAAAGTCGTCGGGTCGGCCGCGGAGGCCGTCGCCGACATCCCATCGGGGGCGACGCTCGCCGTGGGCGGCTTCGGCCTCTGCGGCATCCCGATGGTGCTCATCGACGCGCTGCTTCAGACGGGCGTCGACGGGTTGCAGGTCGTCTCGAACAATTGCGGGGTGGATGACTGGGGCCTCGGCGTCCTGCTCGCCGCCGGCCGCATCGCGAAGATGACCTCCTCCTACGTCGGCGAGAACAAGGAGTTCGCCCGCCAGTACCTCTCGGGCGAGCTCGAGCTGGAACTCACCCCGCAGGGCACGCTCGCCGAGAAGCTGCGCGCCGGCGGCTCGGGCATCGCGGCGTTCTTCACCCAGACGGGCGTGGGCACGCAGGTCGCCGAGGGCGGGCTGCCGCAGCGGTATGCGGCGGACGGTTCGGTCGCCAAGGCGAGCGCCGCCAAGCCCGTCCAGGTCTTCGACGTCGACGGCGAGCGCCGCGAGTTCGTGCTCGAGGAGGCGATCGCCGCCGACTTCTCGCTCGTGCACGCCAAGCGCGCCGACCGCTTCGGCAACCTCGTCTTCGACAAGTCGGCGCGCAATTTCTCGCCGCTGGCCGCGATGGCCGGCCGGGTCTGCGTCGCGCAGGTCGAGGAGATCGTGGAGGCCGGCGAGCTCGACCCCGACGCCGTGCACCTTCCGGGCGTCTACGTCGACCGCATCGTCGTCGTCGGCCCCGACGTCGAGAAGCGCATCGAGCGCCGGACCATATCCGTCGACGAAGCGGCATCCCGCCCGATGCCGGAAGGAGCCTGACATGCCCTGGAACCGCAACCAGATGGCGGCCCGCGCCGCCGCCGAGCTCGCCGACGGCTCCTATGTGAACCTCGGCATCGGCCTGCCGACGCTCGTGCCGAACTTCGTGCCCGACGATGTGACGATCCTGCTCCAGTCCGAGAACGGCATCCTCGGCGTGGGCCCGTACCCCTCCGACGACGCGGTGGATCCCGACCTCATCAACGCGGGCAAGGAGACCGTGACGGTGCTGCCGGGTGCGGCGTTCTTCGACTCGGCGACGAGTTTCGGCATGATCCGCGGCGGCAAGATCGACGCGGCCATCCTCGGCGCCATGCAGGTCTCGGTGAACGGGGACCTGGCGAACTGGATGATCCCCGGCAAGATGGTCAAGGGCCCGGGCGGGGCGATGGATCTCGTCCACGGCGCCAAGCGCCGCATCATCCTCATGGAGCATGTCGCCAAGGACGGTTCGGCGAAGATCGTGAACGTGTGCTCGCTGCCGCTGACGGGAAAGGGCGTCGTCGACCGGATCATCACGGATCTGGCCGTCATCGACGTCACCGAGGACGGTCTGAAGCTCGTCGAGCTCGCCCCCGGGGTGAGTGCGGAGGAGGTCGCCCAGAAGACCGAGCCGGTGCTCGACACGAGCGATTTCGACTAGGCCGGTGACGCTGCTTCCCGGCATCCGCTCCCGCCGCGTCGCCGCCGCGCGCCTCGAGGCGAACGTCCTCGAGCGCGAGGCGCCGGCGGGCGCGCCCGCCGTCGTCTTCGTGCACGGCAACGTCTCCAGTTCGCTGTTCTGGCAGCCGCTGATGCTCGCGCTGCCTTCGGGCATCCGCCCGCTCGCGATCGACCTGCGCGGCTTCGGCGATTCCGAGACGCTCCCCGTCGATGCCACGCGGGGCGTGCGCGATTTCAGCGACGACGTGGCTTCGGTGCTGGATGCGCTGGGGCTCGGCCGGGTGCACCTCGTCGGCTGGAGCATGGGCGGCGGCGTGGCGATGCAGCTCCTCATCGACCGGCCGGAGTCGGTCGCCTCACTGACCCTGCAGGCGCCGGTCTCGCCCTACGGGTACGGGGCGACGGACGCCGCCGGCCGGCTCGTGACGCCGGATGCGGCGGGCACGGGCGGCGGGGCGGCGAGCGCCGAGTTCGTGCGGCGGCTGGCGGCCGGCGACCGGAGTGCGGATGCCGGCAGCCCCCGTCAGGTGTTCCGCGCGAGCTACGTCGCCGCCGGCTTCGACGACGGGCTCGAGGATCTCTGGGTCGAGTCGATGCTCACGACGAAGACGGGCGAGGGCAACTATCCGGGGGATGCGAGCGGTTCGGCGCACTGGCCGGGCTTCGCGCCGGGCGCTCGCGGCGTGCTGAACACGATGTCGCCGCGCTACTTCGACACCTCGGGCATCGCGGCGGTGGATCCGAAACCGCCCGTGCTCTGGATCCACGGCGCCGATGATGTGATCGTCGGCGAACCGGCCGCCGGAGACGTGAACCGGCTCGGCGAGCTCGGGGCGATCCCCGGCTGGCCGGGTGCGGATGCCGCGCCGCCGCAGCCCATGCTCACCCAGACCCGGGCGGTCCTCGACCGCTACGCCTGCGCGGGCGGCCACGTCACCGAGCTCGAGCTGGCCCACTGCGGCCATTCGCCGCACCTCGAGCACCCCGAGGCCTTCCGCGAGGCCCTCCTCGAGCTCCTCGCCCGCGCGGACCGCGCGGCGCCGGATCCCGTGCCCTGATCGTTACCCGCGCCCGTGTTCCGGCGGGCCGCGAGACGGCAGGATGATCATCGACCACCTGCGAAAGGGCGATGATGACGCGAAGCACGACGATCCGATGGGCCGCTGCCGCGGCGGCGATGCTGCTGCTGCCGGCGATGGCGGGATGCGCCGCCTCGCCGAGTCCGGCGGCCGAACCCGAGCCGACCCCCACGGCATCCGTCGCCGCTCCGAGCCCGACGCCGGAACCGGCGGACCCCCTCGAGGCCGTCGCGGCCGTCGTGGTCGGCCCGGCCGGGTTCTCCCTCGTCGACGAGGCCGGTGCCGCCGTCGAGACGATCGGCTACCTCGAGCCCGCCGGGGAGGCCGTGGACCTCCTGACCCGCGTGTTCGGCGAAGCACCGGTCGACACGGATTGGGAGGGCACGAACCACTTCCCGCCGGCCACGACGCACGAATGGTCGGGCTTCACGGTGATCGAGCAGCGCCTCGTCGACGGCTGGGAGGAGCTGATCCACGAGCCGAGCTATGCGCGGCCGAGCATTGAGCTGCGGGTCGAGACCGATGCGGTCGGCGGCGTCACGGTGCGTTCCGCGCAGGGGATGCAAGTGGGCGCCTCGTGGGCCGAGCTGCCGGTGGATCCGCGGATCGGCGAGCGGTTCACCTGCGGAGGCGTGCCCTTCGAACTCGAGGACGGCGCCGCCGTCGAGGCGGGCACGCCGACGGTCTCGGCCGCCGAGTCCGATGCGGGCACCGTCGGCCGGCTCGAGGCACCGCAGCCGATCGCGGACGGCTGCGCCTGAGGTTCGCCGCTCACAGCCGGCACCCGAGCCGCACTCAGACGGAGGGGGTGCGGCGGACGTAGACTTGCATGGTGCCTGCAGTGAATCTCGGAATGCCCAAGGTGCCGGAGGTGCTGGCCCCGCGCCGCGTCTCCCGCCAGATCAAGGTCGGCAAGGTCCTGGTGGGCGGTGATGCGCAGGTCAGCGTGCAGTCGATGACGACCACGCCGACGCCGAACATCAACGCGACGCTGCAGCAGATCGCCGAACTCACGGCCGCCGGCTGCGACATCGTGCGGGTGGCCGTGCCGAGCCGCGACGACGCCGAGGCGCTGCCGATCATCGCGAAGAAGTCGCAGATCCCGGTGATCGCCGACATCCACTTCCAGCCGAACTACGTGTTCGCCGCGATCGACGCGGGCTGCGCGGCGGTGCGCGTGAACCCGGGCAACATCCGCAAGTTCGACGACAAGGTCGGCGAGATCGCCAAGCGCGCCAAGGAGGCGGGGGTGAGCCTCCGCATCGGCGTGAACGCCGGTTCGCTCGACCCGCGCCTGCTGGAGAAGTACGGCAAGGCGACGCCGGAGGCGCTCGTCGAGTCGGCGGTGTGGGAGGCGAGCCTCTTCGAGGAGCACGACTTCCACGACTTCAAGATCTCGGTCAAGCACAACGACCCGATCGTGATGGTCAAGGCCTACCGCATGCTCGCCGAGCGCGGCGATTGGCCCCTGCACCTCGGCGTGACCGAGGCCGGCCCCGCCTTCCAGGGCACGATCAAGTCGGCGACGGCGTTCGGCATCCTGCTCTCGGAGGGCATCGGCGACACGATCCGCGTCTCGCTGTCGGCGCCGCCGGTCGAGGAGGTCAAGGTGGGTCTGCAGATCCTGCAGTCCCTGAACCTGCGCGAGCGCAAGCTCGAGATCGTCTCGTGCCCGTCGTGCGGCCGTGCCCAGGTGGATGTCTACAAGCTCGCCGACGAGGTCACCTCGGGCCTGGAGGGCATGAGCGTGCCGCTCCGCGTGGCCGTGATGGGCTGCGTCGTGAACGGGCCGGGGGAGGCCCGCGAGGCCGATCTCGGGGTCGCGTCGGGCAACGGCAAGGGGCAGATCTTCGTGAAGGGCGAGGTCATCAAGACGGTGCCCGAGTCCGAGATCGTCGAGACCCTCATCGCCGAGGCCAACCGCATCGCCGAGGAGATGGGGGCCGATGCGCCCGTCGGCAGCCCCGAGGTCGTCACGAGCTGAGCGGGTGCGGATGCCCGGGCGCGACCTTCCCGGCGCACGCATGGCTCCCGCTCGCTACGCTCTCGGTGTGACGCACCGCCGCCCCGCCTTCGCCCTCGTCGTTCTGACCGCCCTCGTCCTGACCGCGTGCTCGTCGCCCGAGCCGCGGCCGATTCCGAGCGGCACGGCCGAGCCGAGCGAGCAGGCGACGCCCGAACGGCCGTATCCCGCGTTCGGCGGCGACTGCGCCGCGGTGCTCGGCGCCGACGAGGTGCGTGCGGCGACGGGGGTGGATGCCGAGGTGCAGTCCTTGGCCCCGTACGCCCAGATCTGGGCGGTCGCCTCCCTCGGCGGCCTCAGCTGCCGCTGGGGCGCAGGGCAGGCCCCGGCGCTGTCGGCGACCGTCATGCCGGCCTCCTTCGCCGACGAGGCGGGCGAGGGCCGCACCAACTGCTACGACGTGCAGGCCGAGGGCGGGGTGAGCCAGTCGTGCTCGTTCAGCTCGATCGCCGGCGACTGGTGGTTCGCGGGCGTCGTGACGTCGGCGCCGGGCATGCCGGGTACCGAGGCCGTCGAGCTCGTCACGGCCGCGTTCGCGGAGCGGGCGGGGGATGCCTCGCCCGAGACGCCGACGGTGCCGGCCGGTGCCTGGCGGACGGACCCGGAGGGTTGCGGCGAGCTGGATGCCGAGGTGGATGCCGCCGGCACGCTGGGCAGCCCGGGCCTTACGGCATCCCGCGCGAACGGTGCGGCCGGAGTCGGCCCGGGCGTCTACGGGGCGATGGCCGAGAGCGGGTACGTCGCGTGCATCTGGGAGGGCGGCACGGGGGAGGTGCCGGGCTTCAGTATCGAGGTGGTGCCGGGCGCCGGCTGGGCGCTCGACGATGTGATGCGGCTGCCGGATGCGGTCGAGACCGAGGTGGCAGGCGCCGACCGGGCGATCGTGGCCTCCCCGGTGGCAGGCGCCGAGCTCGAGTACCTCTATCTCACCGACGGCGTGAATCTGCTCATCGTCGAGCCCACCTACGACGGCGTCGGCGCGGCCGCCCTGGAGCCGCTCGTGCCGGGTCTGGTCGCAGCTCTGGCCGGTTGAGCGGTCGGGCTCGGGCGGTGCGGCCGGCGTCCTACACTGGTCGGGTGCCCACACGCCTGACGAACTTCTTCCTCCGCACCCTCCGCGAAGATCCCTCGGATGCCGAGGTCGCGAGCCACAAGCTGCTCGTGCGGGCCGGCTATATCCGCCGGCAGGCTCCGGGCGTGTTCGCGTGGCTGCCGCTGGGCCTGCGCGTCAAGGCGAAGATCGAGCGCATCGTCCGCGAGGAGATGGAGGCGGCCGGCGCGCACGAGGTGCACTTCCCGGCGCTGCTGCCGAAGGAGCCCTACGAGCTCACGAACCGCTGGGTCGAGTACGGCGACGCGCTCTTCCGTCTGCAGGATCGCAAGGGCGCCGACTATCTGCTCGCGCCGACGCATGAGGAGGCGTTCACGCTCCTCGTGAAGGACCTGTACTCCTCGTACAAGGATCTGCCGCTGACGATCTTCCAGATCCAGGACAAGTACCGCGACGAGGCTCGGCCGCGTGCGGGCCTGCTCCGCGGTCGCGAGTTCACGATGAAGGATGCGTATTCCTTCGACGTGACGGATGCCGGGCTCGATGCGAGCTATCAGGCGCAGCGCGACGCCTACGAGCGCATCTTCACCCGGCTCGGGCTCGAGTACGTGATCGTGAAGGCCGACGCCGGGGCGATGGGCGGTTCGAAGTCGGAGGAGTTCCTGCATCCGACGCCCGTCGGCGAGGACACCTTCGTGCGTTCGGCCGGCGGCTACGCGGCCAACGTCGAAGCGTTCGAGACGGTCGTGCCCGAAGCGGTGCCCTTCGACGGCCTCCCCGAGGCGCTCGTGCTCGATTCGCCGAACACGCCGACCATCCAGACCCTCGTCGATCTCGCCAACGAGCGTTACCCGCGGCCCGACGGCCGGGCGTGGACGGCGGCCGACACCCTGAAGAACGTGGTGCTCGCCCTCGTGCACCCCGACGGAAACCGCGAGGTCGTCGTCGTCGGCCTGCCGGGCGACCGCGAGGTGGAGATGAAGCGCGTCGAGGTCGCCTTCGCCCCCGCCGAGGTGGATGCCGCGGGCGACGCCGACTTCGCGCGCCACCCGGGCCTCGTGAAGGGCTACATCGGGCCGTGGTCGCCCGAAGGCGCCGTGCTCGGAGAGGAATCCGCGACCGGCATCCGCTACCTCGTCGACCCGCGAGTGGCCGACGGCACCGAGTGGATCACGGGCGCGAACCTGCCCGAGAAGCACGTCTTCGGCCTCGTCGCCGGGCGCGACTTCGTCGCAGACGGCGTGATCGAGGCGGCGGATGTGCGCCCCGGCGACCCGGCGCCGGACGGTTCGGGCCCCGTCGAGCTGGCCCGCGGCATGGAGATCGGCCACGTCTTCCAGCTCGGCCGCAAGTACGCCGAGGTGCTGGGGCTCAAGGTCCTCGACGAGAACGGCAAACTCGCGACCGTGACGATGGGCTCATACGGCATCGGCGTGACCCGCATCCTCGCGATCATCGCCGAGGACCACCACGACGACAAGGGTCTCGTCTGGCCGGCATCCGTGGCCCCCTTCGACGTGCACGTCGTGGCCACGGGCAAGGATCAGGCGGCCTTCGACGCCGCCGAGGTGATCGTCGCCGAGCTCGAAGCGGCCGGCCGCGAGGTGCTCTTCGACGACCGGCCGAAGCTCTCGCCCGGCGTGAAGTTCGCCGACGCCGAGCTCCTCGGCGTGCCGAAGATCGTCATCGCCGGTCGCGGCGTCGCCGACGGCGTGGTCGAGGTCTGGGACCGGGCCACGGGCGAGCGCACCCAGGTGCCGCTGGACGGGGTCGTCGCCGCGCTGTCCTGAACCGTACCGGCACGCACCCGCCGCCCGCCGGGCGGCGGTGCACGAACGCGTCCGGCCCCCTCATCGGGTACCGTAGTGACGGGCCTGCCGGGTGCCGCTGAGAGTTGAATAGAGGAGGACGCGATGGACATCGACCTCGGTGTGCTGCGGATGATGGAGCGCGAGAAGGAGATCCCCTTCGAGGAGCTCGTGGAGATCATCGAGCAGGCGATCCTCACGGCGTATCTGAAGCACACGAATCCCACGCAGCACGGCCACCAGGTTCCGGCCGGCGTGCGTGCCCACCTCGACCGGAAGACGGGCCACGTCGCCGTCTACGTGCCGGAGCTCGACGACGAGGGAAACGTCGTCGGCGAGGTCGAGGACAACCCGGGCGACTTCGGCCGCATCGCCGCGTTCGCCGCGAAGCAGGTCATCAACCAGCGGCTCCGGGATCTCGCCGATGACGCGGTGCTCGGGGAGTTCCGCGGGCGCGAGGGCGATATCGTCGCCGGCGTCATCCAGCAGGGGCCGAACCCCCGCATGATCCACATCGACCTCGGCACCGTCGAGGCGATCCTTCCGCCCGAGGAGCAGGTGCCGGGCGAGGAGTACCCGCACGGTCAGCGCATCCGCGTCTACGTGACGAGCGTCGCCAAGGGGCAGAAGGGCCCCTCGATCACGGTCTCCCGCACCCACCCGGCGCTCGTGCGCAAGCTGTTCGCGCTCGAGGTGCCCGAGATCGCTTCGGGAGCCGTCGAGATCGTTTCGCTCGCCCGTGAGGCGGGGCACCGCACGAAGATCGCGGTGCGGGCGACGCAGCCGGGTATCAACGCGAAGGGTGCGGCGATCGGCGAGATGGGTCAGCGTGTGCGCGCGGTCACCGCCGAGCTCGGCACCGAGAAGATCGACATCGTCGACTGGAACGAAGATCTGGCGACCTTCGTGGCCAGCGCCCTGTCGCCGGCGAAGGTGACGCGGGCGTTCGTCATCGACGAGTCGCTGAAGGCCGTCCGTGCGCTCGTGCCCGACTATCAGCTCTCCCTCGCGATCGGCAAGGAGGGCCAGAACGCCCGTCTCGCCGCGAAGCTGACGGGCGCGAAGATCGACATCCAGCCGGACACGGCTGGATGACGATCTTCGCGCAACCGGAGGAGGAGCTCGCGCAAAGCCGGGCCTCAGCGAGCGCCCGCCTCGGAGGTGTAGAGTGGATCCCGTCAGAACGTGCATCGGTTGCCGTTCGCGTGCCCCGCGATCCTCGCTCTTGAGGGTCGTCACCCAGGAATCCCGAGTCGTCGCAGATGCGTCGGCCGTGCTCCCGGGTCGCGGCGCGTGGCTGCATCCGACCCTCGCGTGCTACCGGCTCGCCGTGCGGCGCCGCGCTTTCGGGCGTGCGCTGCGGATCGGCGGCGAGGTGGATTCCAGCGATGTAGAGAACAGGCTGAACGGCTAATGGACAACTCATGAGCGGCTCGAAATGAGACCCGTCCGTCATTGATGGTCCACCCCTGTGCCGGGGTGGGCCCGGAACAGGAGAGAAGTGGCTGCCAAACCACGCGTACACGAGATCGCGAGCGAGCTCGGCGTCGACAGCAAGGTCGCGCTCGAGAAGCTCAAGGAGATGGGCGAATACGTCAAGGGCCCGTCGTCCTCGATCGAACCCCCCGTCGCCCGCCGTCTGAAGGCGGCGCTCGAAGCCGCCGCACCTGCGGCGAAGGCGCCCGCGGCCAAGGCCCCGGCCGCCAAGCCGGGCCCGAAGCCCGCGCCCAAGCCGGCCCCCGCGCCGGCACCGTCCGACGTGCCCACGGTCGCCGAGCGGCAGGCCGCCGCCGAGAAGGCCGCGGCCGAGAAGACCGCCGCCGAGAAGACGGCACCCGCGCCTGAGGCGCCCGAGGCTCCGGCTCCGAGCGCGCCCGCCGCGAAGTCCGACCAGGCGCGTTCCGGTGCGCCCAAGCCCGGCGGTGCGCCGCGTCCCGGGCCGCGCCCGGGCCCGCGCCCCGGCAACAACCCGTTCTCGAGTTCGCAGGGCATGGGGCAGCGCCCCGCCCAGCCCCGACCGGGCAACAACCCGTTCTCGAGCTCGCAGGGCATGGGGCAGCGCCCCACGCCCGGCAACATCCCGCGGCCTCAGCCGCCTCGCCCCGGTGCCCCGCGCCCGGGTGCGCCGCGTCCGGCCGGTGCCGGTCGCCCCGGCGGCTTCCAGCGCCCCGGCGGCGGTGGCGGCGGCGCTCGTCCCGGTGGCGGCGGCGGCTTCGGCGGCCCGCGTCCGGGCGGCGGCTTCGGCGGCCCGCGTCCGGCGGGCGGCGGCGGTCGCGGTCGCGGCCCCGGCGGCGGTACGGCCGGCGCGTTCGGTCGCGGCGGCGGCAAGAGCAAGTCGCGCAAGTCGAAGCGGACGAAGCGGCAGGAATTCGAGATGCGGGAGGCTCCGTCGCTCGGCGGCGTGAGCGTTCCCCGCGGCAACGGCAACACGGTCATCCGTCTGCGTCGCGGCTCCTCGATCTCCGACTTCGCCGACAAGATCGACGCGAACCCGGGCGCGCTCGTCACGGTGCTGTTCCACCTCGGCGAGATGGCGACGGCGACCGAGTCGCTCGACGAGGCCACCTTCGAGGTGCTCGGCGCCGAACTCGGCTACAAGATCCAGGTCGTCTCGCCCGAGGACGAGGACAAGGAGCTCCTCGAGGGCTTCGATATCGACCTCGAGCAGGAGCTCGCGGACGAGTCCGACGAGGAGCTCGAGTGGCGGCCCCCGGTGGTCACCGTCATGGGCCACGTCGACCACGGTAAGACGAAGCTCCTCGACGCGGTGCGCAAGGCGAACGTGCAGGCGAGCGAGGCCGGCGGCATCACCCAGCACATCGGTGCCTACCAGGTGCACACCACGCACGAGGGCAAGGACCGCGCGATCACCTTCATCGACACCCCCGGTCACGAGGCGTTCACCGCCATGCGTGCCCGCGGTGCCCAGGTGACCGACATCGCGATCCTCGTGGTCGCGGCCGACGACGGCATCATGCCGCAGACGGTCGAGGCCCTGAACCACGCGCAGTCGGCCGGTGTGCCGATCGTCGTCGCGGTCAACAAGATCGACAAGGAGGGTGCGAACCCGGCGAAGGTGCGTCAGCAGCTCACCGAGTTCGGCCTCGTGGCCGAGGAGTACGGCGGCGACGTCATGTTCGTCGACGTGTCGGCGCTGAACAACGTCGGCATCTCCGAGCTCCTGGATGCGGTGCTGCTCACCGCCGATGCGGGCCTGGATCTCCGGGCGAACCCGAACAAGGACGCCCGAGGCGTCGCGATCGAAGCCAAGCTCGACAAGGGCCGCGGCGCCGTGGCGACCGTGCTCATCCAGTCGGGCACCCTGCACGTCGGCGACGCGATCGTCGCCGGCACCGCCTACGGGCGTGTACGGGCGATGGCCGACGAGAACGGCGACGCCGTCGAAGCGGCGACCCCGTCCCGCCCCGTGCAGGTGCAGGGTCTGTCGACCGTGCCGCGCGCCGGCGACACCTTCCTGGTGACCGGCGACGACCGCACGGCCCGTCAGATCGCCGAGAAGCGCGAGGCCGCCGAGCGCAACGCGCAGCTCGCCAAGGCCCGCAAGCGCATCTCGCTCGAGGACTTCACGAAGGCCCTCGAGGAGGGCAAGGTCGAGGCGCTGAACCTCATCATCAAGGGCGACGTCTCGGGTGCCGTCGAGGCGCTCGAAGAGTCGCTCATGAAGATCGAGGTCGACGACTCGGTGCAGCTGCGCATCCTCCACCGCGGTGTGGGCGCCATCACCGAGTCCGACATCGACCTGGCCACGATCGACAACGCGATCGTGATCGGCTTCAACGTCCGACCCGATGTGAAGGCGCGCGAGCGTGCCGCCCGCGAGGGCGTCGACGTGCGCTTCTACTCGGTCATCTACAACGCGATCGACGACATCGAAGACTCCCTGAAGGGCATGCTGAAGCCCGAGTACGAAGAGGTCCAGTCGGGTGTCGCCGAGATCCGCGAGGTGTTCCGCTCCTCGAAGTTCGGCAACATCGCCGGTGTCATCGTGCGTTCCGGCACCATCACGCGGAACGCCAAGGCGCGCGTCATCCGCGACGGCGTCGTGGTCGGCGACGGGCTCGCGATCGAGTCGCTGCGCCGTTTCAAGGACGACGTCACCGAGGTCCGCACGGACTTCGAAGCGGGTATCGGCCTCGGCAAGTTCAACGACATCCAGGTCGGCGACGAGATCGAGACGATCGAAATGCGCGAGAAGCCGCGCGCGTAATCGTGCGGTCGGGGGTCTCCGGCTCTTCTCCGACGTGAAGAGCGGGGACCCCTACCCCGATTCACGTCAGAGAAGAGCCGGAGACCCCCTTCGTCGAGTACGAAGATGGGGAGGAGAAGAAATGGCAGACCCGCAGCGGGCCAGGAAGATGGCCGACCGCATCAAGGAGATCGTGGCGCGGCGCCTCGACAAGGGGTTGCGCGACCCGCGGCTCGGGTTCGTGACGATCACGGACGTCCGGGTCACCGGCGACCTGCAGCACGCCAGCATCTTCTACACCGTGTACGGCACCGATGAGGAGCGACGCGATTCCGCCGCCGCGCTGAAGGCCGCCACGGGCATGCTCCGCAGCGAGGTCGGGCGCAACATCACCGCCCGGCTCACGCCGACGCTCGAGTTCATCCCCGATGCGATCCCCGAGAACGCCGAGCACATCTCCGCGCTGCTCCGCGAGGCGCGCTCGCGGGACGAAGCCTCCTCGCGCGACGCGGCGAGCGCCGAGTACGCAGGCGAGGCCGACCCGTACGTGAAGCCCCGCGTCATCGACGAAGACGATGACGACGCCGCGTTCGATGAGGGTGACGAGCCGGGCGAACGCTGACCGGCCCGAGCCGCGCGCGGCGGTGGATGCCCGGGCCCGGCCTCATGGCAGGCGGTAGCCGCCCGCCTCGCGCACGGCGAGCCCATCGGCCGCGAGCGAGTCGAGCGCGCGCTCGAGGCGCTCCGGATCCGCGCCGAGCGCATCGAGCTCCGCACGCGCGACGGGGCCGTGCGCGCCGCGCAGCTCCCGCATGACCATGCCGCGCATCTCGCGGTCCGAGCCCGCGAAACGCGCCTGCCGGGGTGCACGGGGACCCTCGTACTCCGGGTATCCGGCGGCCCGCCATGCGCAGCTCCCGGCGAGCGGACACGCCTCGCAGCGCGGGCTCCGGGCCGTGCACACGGTGGCTCCGAGCTCCATCGCCGCTGCGTTGAAGATGCGGGCGCTTCCGGCATCCACCGGCAACTGCGCCTCCATGGCGGCCAGTTCGTGCACGACCCGCGGCGGCCCGGCCTCGGCCCGGCCTTCGATCGCCCGGGCGAGCACGCGGCGCGTGTTCGTGTCGACCACCGGCACCCGCGCCCCGTAGGCGAAGGCGGCGATCGCGCGCGCCGTGTACGGGCCGATGCCCTTCAGGGCGAGGAGCGCGTCGAGATCGTCGGGCACGACGCCGCCGTGCCGTTCGACGATCTCCGTCGCCGCCTCGTGCAGCCACAGGGCGCGCCGCGGGTAGCCGAGCCGGTCCCAGGCGCGAACCGCCTCCGACGGCGGCGCGGCGGCCAGCTCGGCGGGCCGGGGCCAGCGCTCGATCCACTCCTGCCACCTCGGCAGCACGCGGGCGACCTGCGTCTGCTGCAGCATGAACTCGCTGACGAGCACCGCCCAGGGCGAGACGTCGGCGGCCCGCCACGGCAGCGGGCGCGCGGCACCGGCGAACCAGGGGACGAGGAGCGCTGCGATGGATGCGCCGGGGTGCGGGGTCGGGTCGGGCACGCCATCCAGCATCGCATGCGGGCGCAGACGGTAGTCTCCTGGCATGCGCTTGGTCACGACCCCGCGGGTGACGTTCCTGCGGGGGCTCGCCGATGAGATCCTCGCCCGGTTCGGGCGGGGCCGCGTCGTCGTCACGGTCGACGGCCCGTGGCTGGCCGGCAAGACGGCCTTCGGCGACGACCTCGCCGCAGTGCTCGCCGAGCGCGACCGTGCGGTGTTCCGCGCGAGCATGGAGGCCTTCCACCGCTCCCGCGAGGAGCAGGCGCGGTTCGGCCCGGACATCGCCGAACGCTACTACCGCTTCGGCTTCGACGAGTCGGCGCTGCGCCGGGTGCTCATCGACCCGTTCCGCATGGGCGGATCCACGGCGTTCGTGACGGCCGTGTTCGACCCGGTGGCCGACCGCTGGGTGGAACCGAAGTGGATCACCGGGCCCGCCGACGCCTTCCTCGTGCTCGACGGGCGCTTCCTGGCCCGGCCGAGCCTCGCGGATATCGCCGACGTCCGCATCGTGCTCGCGGGCGAACCGGCCGATGCGGCCGACGCCATCGCCTATGCGGCGGCCGATCCGCGCGCCACGGCATCCGCCGTCGTCGACAACGCCGACCCCGCGCTGCCCGAACGCGTCGGCTGACTCAGTCGAGGATCGCGCTCACCCGCGCCGCCGGCAGCGGGCCGGATCGTTCGGCCTCGTGCACGAGCGCCGTCAGCGCCCGGTTCACCGGCGCATCCGCTCCGACCGCCTCGGCCTCGCGCACGACGGCGCCGTTCAAGTGGTCGATCTCGCTCGGCCGGCCCCGCGCCAGGCTCTGCTGCGTCGAACCGAGGTTCGGCACGTCGCCCATCGCGCGCCGCATCCGGAGGGGCACGATGCCGCCGATCGCGAGCGGCAGGCGCGCGAAGGTGCGCAGACGACGGTCGTCGAGGCCTTGCAGCGCCCCGAAGCGGATGCCGCGGGCGATGCCGACCCGCACCGTCTCGCGCATCGAAGCCGTCACGACGCGCCGGAGGGCGGGATCGTCGACGACCTCCTGCACGCTTCGGCCCACGATCGCCGGAACCGCGTTCAGCATGTTCACGACGAGCTTCGTCCACTGCGCACCCCGGAAATCGTCGATCGCCCGCACCGGAACCGCCTCGGACAGCACCGACGCGATGCGGTGCGCGGCGGCATCCACCGGCCCGTCGCCCCGGCCGAGGAAGCTCGGGGCGGCCGCCGTCACCCGCCACGCGCCCGGTTCGGTGTGCTGGGCGGCGATCAGGGTGAGCAGGCCGAAGACGTCGGCGTCGGACACGGCGGCGCGGGCGGTTTCGACCCCGCCGAGGCCGTTCTGCACGACGACGAGCGGGATGCCGGCCAGCTGCGGGGCGTTCGCCGCGAGGGCGGCCGGCGCGTCCTGCGCCTTCGTGCAGAGCAATGCGAGCTCGGGGCGTTCGCTCAGCGCCGGCCCGGCATCCACCCGGGCCGTGACCTCGCCGTACGCGCCCGTGAGCCGCAGGCGGCCACCGGCGAGGGCGTCGAGCGTTTCGCCGCGCGCGGTCAGCCGCACCTCGTGCCCGGAGCGAGCGAGCAGGCCCGCGAACATGCCGCCGAGCGCGCCGGCGCCCACGATCCCGATCCTCATCGCACCCTCGCCAGATCCACGGTTCCGAGGCTACGCGAGTCTTCCGGGGGTCGTTTCCCGCCGCATCCACGCCCCCGAGCCCGGGATCGTGGCGGGAAACGACCCCCGGAACCGGCTGATATCGTTGTGATCCGTGACCAGCGGCATCCTCCTCGTCGACAAGCCGCACGGCATCACGAGCCACGACGTCGTCTCGCGCATCCGCCGCGCGGCCGGCACGCGCAAGGTCGGCCACGCCGGCACGCTCGATCCGATGGCGACCGGGCTGCTGCTCATCGGCATCGACGGCGCCACGCGCCTGCTGCACTACCTCGTCGGCCTCGACAAGGAATACCTGGCGACCGTGCGGCTCGGCTGGGGCACCTCCACCGACGACGCCGAAGGCGAAGCCGGGCCGCGAGCGGATGCCGAGGCGCTCTCCGGCCTCGACGAAGCCCGCATCCTGGCGGCGATGCTGCCGCTCACCGGCGATATCGAACAGGTGCCCTCGCAGGTCAGCGCGGTCAAGATCGGCGGCAAGCGGGCGTATGCGCGGGTGCGCGCCGGTGAGACCGTCGAGATCGCGCCGCGCCGGGTGACGGTCTCGGCGTTCGACCTCGGCGCGATCCGCCCGGGGGAGGGGTACGTGGACCTCGACGTGCGCGTCGAATGCTCCAGCGGCACCTATGTGCGCGCCCTCGCCCGCGACCTCGGCGCCGCGCTCGGCACGGGCGGGCACCTCACGATGCTCCGCCGCACCCGCATCGGCGCGTTCGGCGTCGACGAGGCCGCCGGGCTCGAAGGCATCGACGTCGCCGCGTCGATCATGGCCCCGGCCGAGGCGGCCGCCCGCGCCCTGCCGGTGGCGCGAGTGGATGCCGCCGCGGCACGCGACCTCGGGCACGGCAAACGCATCCCGGCGCCGGCCGGAACGCCCGACGGGCCGCTCGCGGCGATCGCGGAACCCGACGCCGACACCGCGCCCCCGGCATCCGCTGCCGACGCCGTGCATCCGGAACCCGCCCCCGACGCGCGTCTCGTCGCGATCGTCGAACGACGCGGCGACACCCTGAAGGTCGTCACCGGATTCCCCGAGGAGACCCCGTGATCGAATGGTTCGCCTACGTGCAGCTGGCCGTCGCCGTCGCCGCAGGCCTCCTCGGCATCGTGCTGGGCCTGGCGGGGCGTGTGCCGAGCGATCTGACGATCGGCGCCCTCGCCCTCGTCGAACTCCTCCTCGTCGCCCAGCTCGTCGTCGCGATCGCCGCCCCCGCCTTCGGCAACGAGGCCACCGGGAGCCTGCTCGAGTTCTACACCTACCTCGTCGGCGCCCTGCTGCTGCCGATCGCCGGTGCCGCCTGGGCGCTCATCGATCGCACCCGCTGGAGCACCGTCGTGCTCGGCGTCGCCGGGCTCGCGGTGGCGGTCATGGTCTACCGCATGCTGCAGATCTGGACCGTGCAGCTCGGCTGAGCCGGCGTTTGAGAGAATCGGAAGCACCATGACCACCAGTGATCCCCGCGCGAAACCGCGCATGAGCGGCATCGGCCGCGTGCTCGTCGCCGTCTACGGCGTGCTCGCCCTCGCCGCGCTCGGCCGCTCTTTCGTGCAGATCGCCGGCAAGTTCGACGAAGCCCCCCTCGCGTACACCCTCTCGGCGGTGTCGGCCGTCGTCTACGTCGTCGCGACGATCGCGCTCATCAAGAGCGGCCGCGGTTGGTACCGGGTGGCGTGGGTCACGATCGTCTTCGAGCTCGTCGGCGTGCTGACCGTCGGCACCCTGAGCATCCTCGCTCCCGAGCTCTTCGGCCACCCCTCGGTGTGGTCGTACTACGGCAACGGCTACCTGTTCATCCCGCTGGTGCTGCCCGTGCTCGGCATCTGGTGGCTCGCCGCGCATCGGCCGCGGGGCGAGGCGCGGGCCGAGGGCGCCTCCCCGGCATCCACCGCCGACGGGGTCGAAGCGTGAGGGTTTTCGACGGGCTCGGCGAGGTGCCGGCCGGCTTCGGGCCGTCGGCGGTGAGCATCGGCAAGTTCGACGGCGTGCACCTCGGGCACCGTTCGGTCATCGCCCGCCTCGAGGCGATCGCCGCCGCCGAGGGTTTGGAGCGCGTCGCGGTCACCTTCGATCGCAATCCGCTGGCGCTGCTGCGCCCGGAGATCTGCCCCGAGCAGCTCGTGAGCACCCGGCAGAAGCTCGAGCTGCTCGCCGCGACCGGGCTCGACGCGACCCTGCTGCTGCGGTTCGACCGGGCCCTGGCCGATGTGCCGGCCGAGGAGTTCGTCGAGCGGGTGCTGCTGGACGCGCTGGATGCGAAGGCGGTGCTCGTCGGCGAGGACTTCCGCTTCGGTGCGCGCGGCGCCGGCGATGTGCGGCTCCTGGAACGGATGGGCGCCGAGCGCGGCTTCGCCGTCGAGGTGATCGCCGAGGTGCGGCCGGGCGATGAGCGGCGGGTGTCCTCGACGTGGATCCGCGAACTGCTCGGGGCCGGCGAGGTGCGCCGCGCCGGCGAACTGCTCGGCCATACGCCGACGGTGACCGGTCTCGTCGTCCACGGGGCCAAACGCGGCCGCGAACTCGGCTTCCCGACGGCGAATCTCTCGCCCGATTCGGAAGGGCTCATCCCGGCCGACGGCGTGTACGCGGGCTGGCTGACGGATGCCGGCACCCGCTACCCGGCGGCGATCTCGGTGGGGAACAATCCCACCTTCGAGGGCGTGCCCCAGCGGCAGGTCGAGGCGTACGTGCTGGACCGCGAGCTCGACCTCTACGACCGCGTGGTCGACATCGAGTTCGTGGAGCGGATCCGCGGCATGGTCGCCTTCGAGGGCGTGCCGCGGCTCATCGAGCAGATGCACGCCGATGTGGATGCCGCCCGGGCGATCCTCAGCCCGGAGGGGTGACGGCGGGGCGCTCGGTGCGCCCCGGCATCCACCGCCGACGGAACGTGTCGGAGGCGAGACCTAGACTGGAGCGGATGTCACCCGTGCCCGCAGCCCCGCTGTGGGCCGGGCGTACCCTCGCGCTGCTCGGCATCATCCTCGTCGCCTGCAATCTGCGCAGCGCCGTCGCCTCGCTCTCGCCGGTGCTCGAGATGCTGGAGCGCGATATTCCGCTGAACGCGACGCTCGTCGGCGCGCTCGGCATGCTGCCGCCGCTGTGCTACGCGGTGTTCGGCATCCTCACACCGCTCGTGACGCGTCGTTTCGGGCTCGAGCCGGTGCTCATCGCCTCGCTGCTGGCGCTCTCGATCGGTCTGCTCGGGCGCGGTGCGGCAGGCGATGCGGTCGTCCTCTTCGGCGCGAGCGCCCTCAGCTTCGCCGCGATCGGCGTCGGCAACGTGCTGCTGCCGCCGCTCGTGAAGCGCTACTTCCCCGACCGGGTCGGGCTGATGACGACCGTGTACGCGACGGCGATGTCGCTGTCGACGCTCGTGCCGCCCCTCGTTGCCGTGCCCGTGGCCGATGCGGCCGGCTGGCGCGTGTCGCTCGGCGAATGGGCGCTGCTGGCCGTCGTCTCGCTGGTGCCGTGGATCGTGCTCGCCGTCCGCGAGACCTCCGAGCGGCGCGCGGCCGCGGCCGGTGCGCCGGCGGAACCCGAAGCGCATGCGCCGGGCATGGCCGACGGGGCCGAACCCGAGGAACTGCCCGAAGAGCCGGAGCCGGCCGGCCTCCGCCACGCCCTGCGCTCACCGGTGGCCTGGTCGCTCATGGTCGTCTTCGCCGTCTCGGGCTTCACCGCCTATTCGGGGTTCGCGTGGATGCCGCAGATCGTCGCCGACATCGCCGGTGCGACGCCGGCCGAGGCCGGGGCGCTGCTCGCGCTCTTCGCCGGCGCCGGACTGCCCGCCGGCATCATCGTGCCGATCGTCGCGGCCCGCTTCGGCCGGGTGCGGCTGCTCATCGGCATCGCGACGGCATGTCAGCTCACCGGAGCGGCAGGACTGCTCGCCGTGCCGACGACGGCGACCTGGCTGTGGGTGTTCCTGCTCGGCAGCGGTCCGCTGCTGTTCCCGCTCTCGCTCGTGCTCATCAACATGCGCACCCGCACGCATGCCGGCTCGGTCGCCCTGTCGGGGTTCGTGCAGTCGATCGGCTACATCATCGCCGCGGCCGGGCCGATGCTCACCGGCGGCCTGCACGACCTCACCGGCGGGTGGACGGGGCCGCTCGTGATGCTCGGCTCCGCCTGCATCGCCTCGGCCCTGGCCGGGCTCGTGATCTCGCGGCCGCGGTACTTCGAAGACGATACGGGTGCGGATGCCGGCGGCTCGCTCAGATCCGGTCGGGCCGGTGCACGAGCGCTCCGGCGCCGATGAGCGGACCCTCGTCCGAGAGCGCCGAGGCCACGATCTCGACGCGGCGCACGAAGCCGAAATCGCTGCGGTCGGCCAGGGCCCGCCGGGCGATCTCGAGCAGGTCGGGGGAGACGCGGGAGAAGCCGCCGCCGATCGCCACCCGGTCGAGGTCGACGAGGTTGGCCGCCGACCCGATCGTGCGACCGAGGGCGGTTCCGGCGCGCTCGACGGCGGCACGGGCGACCGCATCGCCTGCCGCGTAGGCGGCGGCGAGGTCTTCGCCGGTCGCGCCCGTGAAGCCGTGACGGCGCGCCCAGGCGACGCTGTTCGGGCCCGAGGCGATGGCTTCGAGGCATCCGCGCCCGCCGCATGCGCACGGCTCGTCGTGGCCGCCGACCTCGACATGGCCGATGTGCCCGCCGTTGCCGGTCGTGCCCGGCGCGGCGCGGCCGCCGAGGAGGAGCCCGCCGCCGACGCCGGTCGAGACGATCATGCCGAGGAAGTTGCCGGCGCCCTGCCCGGCGCCGATCCAGTGCTCGGCGAGGGCGATGCAGAGGCCGTCGATGCGGAGGGTGACGGGTACGCCCGGCACGAGCGATGAGACGAGGCCGGCGAGCGGGTACCCGCGCCAGGCGGGCACGTTCAGCGGCGAGACGGTTCCTTCAGCCAGGTCGACGGGGCCTGCAGCCCCGATGCCGGCGCCGGCGAGCGCGGCGCCGACGGGCATCGCGTCCAGGCTCGCACGGATCGCCTCGGCGACGCGGGCGGCGAGCTCGTCGGAGGTGGCGGCCGGGCCGGTCGGCCGGCGGTGCCGGCTGCCGGGCACGAGGGCGCCGTCGGAGTCGATCAGGGCCGTTTCGAGTTTGGTGCCGCCGAAGTCGAGCGCGAGGGCGAGAGGGCCGGGCATGGCACCAGCGTAGGGGACGGCCGGATGCGCATCGGAGCGATCCACTCCGCTCATATGAGCAGAAGCACCAACTTGCGTTGAGATCCGCACCGCCCGCTTCTACGCTTGAGCGGGACGGACGGAGGCACGCATGCAGGGGCACGATGAACTCCTGTCGATCCGCGCCGCCGAGCTCTACTACGAGGCCGGCAAGACGCAGGACGAGATCGGGCGACTGCTCGACCTCACCCGCTGGAAGGTGGGGCGCCTGCTCGGCCAGGCACGGGATGCCGGCTTCATCCGCATCGAGATCGTGCACCCCCGCGCGCGCCGCCTGCCCATGGAACGGCGCCTCCGCGAAGAACGCGGGCTCGACGACGCCGTCGTCGTCTCGACCGCCGGCATCTCCTCGCCCGAAGAGCTGCAGGCCCGCACCGCGCAGGCCGCCGCAGACTACCTGACCGCCCTCCGCCCCGTCCCGCGCACCCTCGGCGTCAGCTGGGGCCGCACCCTGCACGAGGTCGCCTCCCATCTCGTCAACGGCTGGGCCTCCGGCGTCGAAGTCGTGCAGATGAACGGCGGCGTCAGCCTCAACCGCCGCGCCGGCACCGCAGCCGCCACCGCCGTCGCCATCGCCCACAAGGGCGGGGGAGAGGCGACCCTGCTGCCGAGCCCGGCGATCCTCGAACGCGTCGAGACGAAGCAGGCGATCGAAGCCGACCGCGTCGTCGCCGGGGTCATCGACCGGGCCCGCACCGCCGGCACCTCCCTCTTCAGCGCCGGGGCCGCCGACCACGGCTCCGTGCACGTCGAGAGCGGATACCTCTCCGTCGCCGATGTCGACGAACTCGTGCGCAAGGGCGCCGTCGGCGACGTCGTCGGCCGCTACATCGACTCCGACGGCAACATCGTCGACCCCGCGCTCGACGCGCGCACCGTCGGCCTCACCCTCGACGAGATCCGCGCCTCGCCGCGCGCGATCGCCGTCATCGCCGGCCACAGCAAGCATCCCGTCGCCGACGCCGTCGTACGAAGCGGCCTCTGCACCGTGCTCGTCACCGACGAAGACACGGCCCGTCATCTCCTCGCCGACTGAGCGGGAACACAGGAAGGTCCGACATGGCTGCAGCAGACCTCGCCGAGGTGCGGGCGCGCGCGCTCGCCGTGCTCGGCGGCGAGCCCGACGACGCGACGCTCAGGCGCTATCTCCACGGCATCCCGGGTGTGGATGCCGTGGGGCTCGAGCAGCGGGCGGCATCCCTGGCCACCCGCTCGATCAAGACGAGCTCGAAGGCGTGGGCCCTCGACCGCATCGTCTCGCTCATCGACCTCACGACGCTCGAAGGCGCCGACACCCCCGGCAAGGTGCGCTCGCTCGTCGCGAAGGCCGTCAGCCCCGACCCCTCCGATCCGTCGACGCCCCGGGTAGCCGCCGTCTGCGTCTACGGCGACCTCGTCGGCGTCGCCCGCGACGCCCTCGGCGCAGCGCACGGCGACCCCGACGACGGCCTCGTCGCCGTCGCCGCGGTCGCCACCGCCTTCCCCTCGGGGCGCGCATCCCTCGCCGTCAAACTCGCCGACACCGCCGATGCGGTCGCCGCCGGCGCCGACGAGATCGACATGGTCATCGACCGCGGCGCCTTCCTCGCAGGCCGCTACGGCGAGGTCTTCGAGCAGATCGCGGCCGTGCGCGCCGCCTGCGAACGAGCCGACGGCACTCGCGCGAGCCTCAAGGTCATCCTCGAGACCGGCGAACTGCACAGCTACGACAATGTGCGCCGAGCCTCATGGCTCGCGATCCTCGCCGGCGGCGACTTCATCAAGACCTCCACCGGCAAGGTGAGCCCGGCAGCGACCCTGCCGGTCACGCTTTCGATGCTCGAGGTCGTCCGCGACTGGCACCGCCTCACCGGGCAGCGCATCGGGGTGAAACCCGCCGGCGGCATCCGCACCTCGAAAGACGCGATCCGCTATCTCGTGACCGTCGCCGAGACGGCCGGCGAGGAATGGCTCACCCCGCACCTGTTCCGCTTCGGGGCGTCGAGCCTCGCCAACGACGTGCTCCTGCAGCGGCAGAAACTGCGCACCGGCCACTACTCCGGCGCCGACTACGTGACGATCGACTAGGACGGACATGAGCTTCCTCGACTACGCACCGGCCCCCGAGTCACGCTCGGTCCTCGCCCTCCGCGAGGAGTACGGCCTCTTCATCGACGGCGCCTGGGTCCCGGGCCGCGGCGAACCGTTCCAGACGATCTCCCCGGCCGACGAGTCCGTCATCGCCCGGGTCGCGAGCGGAAACGAGGCGGACGTCGCCGACGCCGTCGCCGCAGCCCGCCGCGCCTATGAGCGCGTCTGGTCGAAGATGAGCGGGCGCGACCGCGGCAAATACCTCTTCCGCATCGCACGGCTCATCCAGGAGCGATCCCGGGAACTCGCCGTCGCCGAGTCGCTGGACAACGGCAAACCGATCAAGGAGTCGCGCGACGTCGACGTGCCCCTCGTGGCGAGCTGGTTCTTCTCCTACGCGGGCTGGGCCGACAAACTCGACTACGCCGGCCTCGGCGCCTCGCCGAAGGCGCTCGGGGTCGCCGGGCAGATCATCCCGTGGAACTTCCCGCTGCTGATGCTCGCGTGGAAGATCGCGCCGGCGCTCGCCGCCGGCAACACGGTCGTGCTGAAGCCGGCCGAGACGACGCCGCTGACGGCGCTCCTGTTCGCCGACATCGTCCGGCAGGCCGAGCTGCCGCCGGGGGTCGTGAACATCGTCACCGGGGCGGGGGAGACCGGTGCGGCCCTCGTCGAACACCCCGACGTCGACAAGATCGCCTTCACCGGTTCGACCGAGGTCGGCCGGCGGATCGCGCGCACCGTCGCCGGCACGCACAAGAGGCTGACCTTGGAGCTCGGCGGCAAGGCCGCCAACATCGTCTTCGACGATGCGCCCATCGACCAGGCGGTCGAGGGCATCGTCAACGGCATCTTCTTCAACCAGGGGCATGTGTGCTGCGCCGGCAGCCGCCTGCTCGTGCAGGAGTCGATCCACGACGAGGTCGTCGAACGGCTGAAGGCGAGGCTCGCGACCCTCCGCCTCGGCGATCCGCTCGACAAGAACACCGACATCGGCGCGATCAACTCGCGCGAACAGCTCGAGCGCATCCGCGAGCTCTCGGACGTCGGCGTGGCCGAGGGCGCCGAACGCTGGAGCGCACCGTGCGAGCTGCCGGAGGCGGGTTTCTGGTTCGCCCCGACGGTGTTCACGGGCGTGGAGACGAGCCACCGCATCGCGCGCGAGGAGGTCTTCGGGCCGGTGCTTTCGGTGATGAGCTTCCGCACCTCGAAGGAGGCCGTCGCCAAGGCCAACAACACCCCGTACGGCCTGTCGGCCGGCATCTGGAGCGAGAAGGGCAGCCGCATCCTGGCCGTCGCCGACGCGCTCCGCGCCGGCGTCGTCTGGGCGAACACCTTCAACCGCTTCGACCCGACCTCGCCGTTCGGCGGCTACCGGGAGTCGGGCTTCGGCCGCGAGGGCGGCCGCCACGGGCTCGCCGCCTATCTCACGCCGGCCGGGGCATCCACGGGCCGGGCCGCATCCGCAAGGCGCACCGCATCCACGAGCCGCAGGAAGGGGTCGGCGAAATGAGCCGTCTCGCCGTGCCGAAGACGTACAAGCTCGCGATCGGCGGGAAGTTCCCGCGCAGCGAGTCGGGTCGCAGCTACGAGGTGACCGGCGCCGACGGCGCCTTCCTCGCCAATGCGGCGAAGGCCAGCCGCAAGGACGCCCGCGACGCCGTCGTCGCCGCCCGCGCCGCGTTCGCCGGATGGTCGGGGGCGACCGCGATGAACCGCGGTCAGGTGCTCTACCGGGTCGCCGAGCTGCTCGAGGGCCGCCGAGCGCAGTTCGTCGACGAGATCGCCGCGCAGTCGGGTGCGAGCCGCGCCGAGGCCGGCGCCGAGGTCGACGAGGCGATCGACCGCTGGGTCTGGTACGCGGGCTGGACCGACAAGGTCGCCCAGCTCGCCGGCAACGCGAACCCGGTCGCCGGCCCGTACTTCAACCTCTCGGTGCCCGAGCCGACGGGGGTGGTCGCGGTGATCGCCCCGCAGGACACCTCGCTGCTCGGCTTCGTCTCCGCGGTGGCGCCGGCGCTCGTGACGGGCAACACGGTCGTGGCCGTCGCGAGCGAACGGTTCCCGCTCTCGGCGATCAGCCTGGCGGAGGTGCTGGCGACGAGCGATGTGCCGGGCGGGGTCGTGAACGTGCTCACGGGTTCGCCGGCCGAGGTCGCCCCGTGGCTGGCGAGCCATGCGGAGGTGAACGCGATCGACCTGGTGGGCGCAGGGGGCATCGACTGGGTCGAGTTGGAGTTCGCGGCGGCCGACACGGTCAAGCGCGTGCTCAGGCCCGAGTCGGGTGCGGATGCCGCGGCGCCCTCGTTCGAGCGCATCACCGCCTTCACCGAGATCAAGACCGTCTGGCACACGAAGAGCCTGATCTGATGGATGCGCGCGGCATGCTGGAGTCGGATCCGTTCTCGTACCGCGTCACGAAGGGCGGTCTCGTGCTCGTGAGCCGGGGCGGGCGGACGGTGGTGACCGTGGGCGGGGCGCCGGCGCAGAAGCTGCAGGCGGCGCTCGCTTCGGCGGGGCCGGATGAGGAGCAGCTCTTGCTCGCGAAGGCGACCGGCAACTATCGTCACGGGAACGAGCGTCGCTGAGATCCGTGGGATTTCCGGCATGTATGTAACGAAACGGTAACGATTCGGGTAGTGTGGCGGGCACGCGAACGACGAGGTGAGCGTTCGCGCGGAAAGGCCCGAACGTGCACGACCGCCCGCAGCCCGCATCCGACCCCGCCATCCGCCCACGCCGCGGGCCGAGTCACGGCATCCGATCCCGCGGCTCCCGCATCGCCCTGGCCGTCGCCGCCGCAGCGGTGCTCAGCGCATCGCTCGTCGTCGCGGCGACGCCGCCGCGGGCATCCGCCGTCGACGTCTTCGGCGCGCTCCGCGACCGCGGCGAACCCGCCTTCATCGTCGGGCACCGCGGCGACCGCGCCGAAGCCCCCGAGAACACCATGCCCGCCCTCGAAGCCGGCCTCGACGGGCCGATGGCCTTCATCGAGACCGACGTCAGGCTGAGCCGCGACGGCGTGCCCGTGCTCATCCACGACGGCGACCTCGAACGCGTCGCCGGCCGCCCCGGCCGCGTCGCCGACGCCACCGCCGCAGAGCTCGCTAGCACCGATGTGGGCTCGTGGTACTCGCCCGCCTACGCCGGCGTCGGCGTGCCGCAGCTCGACGAGCTCCTCGAGGCGCTCGCCGTGCGCCCGCACGCCCGCGCCCTCCTCGAGCTGAAGGGCGACTGGACCGCCGAGCAGGTCCGCGGCATCGCCGCAGCCGTCGAAGAGGCCGGAGTGCGCAGCCAGGTCGTGCTGCAGAGCTTCAGCCTCGCCGCCGTCGAATCGGCCCAGCGCGCCGCGCCCTTCCTGCCGCGCATCCTGCTCATGCGCGAGCTGCCGGCCGACCCCACCCGCATCGCCGAACGCTACGGCGTCATCGCGATCGCCACGACCGCGAAGTCCGTCAAGCGCGCCCCCGGCGCCGTCGAACTGCTGCACGAGGCCGGCGTCGGCGTGCTCACCTACACGCTGAACAGCGAAGACACCTGGGAGGTGGTGCGCGCGCTCGGCGTCGACGGCATCATCACCGACCGCCCGAGCGACCTCGACGAGTGGATCGCCGAAACCGCCCCGGGCACCTGAGCTCCCGGCGCCGTCCGGCCCCGATGCCGCCCGGCGCCGGGAACGGCCGGGTCAGCCCCGATTGTTGGAGAGTTCGAAGATGCGCACGAGCTCGGTCACGGCCGCCTCGCGCTCATCGCCGCCGGCCTCGAACATATGCGTCACATGCGTACGCAGGTGGTTCTCGACGAGCAGCTTGTTCAGCGAGGCGAGCGACTTCTGCACCGCGAGCGACTGGGTGACGATGTCGACGCAGTAGTCCTCGTTCTCGATCATCTTCTCGATGCCGCGCAGCTGACCCTCGATGATCCGCGTGCGGTGCAGGGCGCGCTTCTTGATGTCCTCGATCACCCCACCAGGGTATTCCCCGGGGGTGTCACTCCTCGGTTTCGGCCGCCGCCGCATCCGTGCCGCCGCCGCGGCGCTCGTCGCCGAGATCCACCCGGCGCTCGGCGTCGATGCCCGGGTCCTCCTCGTCGAGCGCATCGTCGAGGGTGCGTGAATCGTCATCGGGCGCGATACCGCCTTCCCCCTCGGATTCGCGCTCCGGATCCAGATCTTCGGGCGGCACGTCCGCGCCCGCCCCCGCGAGTTCGTCCATGCTCCCAGAGTACGGCGGCCCCCGCCGCCGCGCCAGGCATGGCGCCGGAGCCCGCATGGGCGGTAGACTGGGATCCCGTCCGGTGAATCCGTTCTTCGTCCCGACGGCGCGAGGCACCCGCTCGCGCCCTGCTCGGTTCGGGATCCACCGGCGATGCCGGACCGCCAGCCCGCCGCAGCGGCGCGCGACCCGCGGCCCGGCTGCGGTGCCGACCGGCCCGCACGCAAGAGCCCCAGAACCCGGGAGGACCATGGCCCAGACGAGGCAGCGCCGCAGCACGCGTTCGCGCGACGACGACGCACCCATCATCCCGATCCTCGCCCGCAAGGTGCGCGAGGTCGAGACGAAGGCGCAGAAGGGCAAGCTCGGTCCGACGAACCGCACCAAGTTCCAGGTCATCGCCCTGCTCATGCGCGAAGAGCGGAGCCGAGTGAAGGCCGACCCCGAGATCGGCGACGCCGCCCGGGCCGAGCTCCTGAAACGCCTCGACGGCATCGCGCAGATCCTCGCGAAGACCGCCGCGCGTGACACGAGCCTCATCACGCTGCTCGAACCCGACGCATCCATCTCGACCGTCGCCCAGCGCTTCCGCCGCGACTGGCTGCTGGAATCCGGTGCCGATCTCAGCCCCGACGAGCTCATCATCACCCGCGAGGCCGAGCCGGCCCCCATCACGAGCGAACACCAGGTCGTGCCGCCGTCGGTGCGATCCAGGCAGCTCGCCAACCCCTTCCTCGCCCCCGACCTCACCCCGGTCGCCGCCCCCGTCGCCGCCCCCGGCGCCTGGTCAACTGGGAACTGCTCGGCCCCCTCTTCAAAGCCTTCGAGTCCGGATCCGGCGGCCGCAGCGCGACGATGGAACTGCCCGACGCCCCGGCCGTCGACCGGCTCTCGCCGCACGGCCTCGAACTCATGAAGCACCAGGCCCGCTTCGTCGAAGCCGCCCGTCGCGGCCACCGCACCTTCCTCCTCGCCGACGAGCCCGGCCTCGGCAAGACCGCCCAGTCGATCCTCGCCGCATCCGTCGCCGACGCCTTCCCGCTCGTGGCCGTCGTGCCGAACGTCGTCAAGATGAACTGGGCCCGCGAGGTCGAACGCTGGACCCCGCACCGGCGCGCCACCGTCATCCACGGCGACGGCCGCGACGTCGACGCCTTCGCCGACGTCATCGTCGTCAACTACGACGTGCTCGACCGGCATGTCGCGTGGCTGTCGACCCTGGGCCTGCGCGGAATGGTCGTCGACGAGGCGCACTTCATCAAGAACCTCCAGTCGCAGCGCTCCAAGAACGTGCTCGCCCTCGCCGACCGCGTGCGCCGCAGCGCCCCCGGCGGCGACCCGCTCATGCTCGCCCTCACCGGCACGCCGCTCATCAACGACGTCGACGACTTCCGGGCGATCTGGCAGTTCCTCGGGTGGATCCAGGGCGACAAGCCCTCGCCCGAACTCCTCCTCAAGCTCGAGGAGACCGGGCTGACCCCCGCCGACCACGCCTTCTACCCGGCCGCCCGGCAAGCCGTGATCGATCTCGGCATCGTCCGCCGCCGCAAGGTCGACGTCGCCGCCGACCTGCCCGCCAAGCGCATCGCCGATCTGCCCGTCGAACTCGACGACGAACTCGGCCGATCCATCCGCGAAGCCGAACGCGAACTCGGCAACCGGCTCGTGCAGCGCTTCCGCGCCCTCGTCGAAGCCCGGCGCCTCCGCATCGGCGACCTCGACGAGGAGCAGCGCGACCAGTTCATCCGCGCCGTCGCGAGCGCCGAGCTCGAAGAATCGAAATCGGCCAAGTCCGGCGACAACGTCTTCACGATGGTGCGCCGCATCGGCCAGGCCAAGGCCGGCCTCGCCGCCGATTACGCGGCGCAGCTGGCCCGCTCGGTCGGCAAGGTGGTCTTCTTCGCCAAGCACATCGACGTCATGGATCAGGCCGAAACCTCGTTCCGGGCGCGCGAGCTCGGCGTCGTGTCGATCCGCGGCGACCAGTCCGCCCTGCAGCGGCAGGACGCGATCGACCGCTTCAACCGCGACCCCGAGGTCTCGATCGCGGTCTGCTCGCTGACCGCCGCCGGCGTCGGCGTGAACCTGCAGGCAGCCTCCAACGTCGTCCTCTCCGAGCTCAGCTGGACGGCCGCCGAGCAGACCCAGGCGATCGACCGCGTGCACCGCATCGGCCAGGACGAGCCCGTCACCGCGTGGCGGATCATCGCCGCGCACACCATCGACGCGCGCATCGCCGAGCTCATCGACCGCAAACAGGGGCTCGCCGCGCGCGCCCTCGACGGCAGCGACATCGAAGAGGGCTCGGCCGACTCCGTGCAGCTCGACGCCCTGCAGCATCTGCTGCGGCAAGCGCTCGACGGCGCGCTTTAGGCAGGTGGGTCCGGCAGGTGCTTCCGGCACCTGCCGGACCGCGGCGGCGCATTCCGCGTCGCGATAGACTCGCAACAGGTCGGCACCCCTCGTGCCAAGCGGTCCGGCGATCCCATCAACTGTCGAACTGTGCTGGAGTCAATCGACCATGAAAATCGGTCTGCTCACGAGCGGCGGGGACTGCCCCGGGCTCAACGCCGTCATCCGAGGCGCCGTCCTGAAAGGCGTCATCTCGCACGATGCCGAATTCGTCGGCTTCCGCTGGGGGTGGCGGGGCGTCGTCGAAGGCGACTTCATGCCCCTCGTCCGCCACGACGTGCGCGGCCTGTCCAAGCAGGGCGGCACCATCCTCGGCTCCAGCCGCACCAACCCGTACGAGGGCGCCGGCGGCGGGCCGGAGGCGATCCAGCGCACCCTCGACGAGAACGGCATCGACGCGATCATCGCCATCGGCGGCGAGGGCACGCTGACGGCCGCCCGGCGCCTGCACGACGAGGGCGGCATCAACATCGTCGGCGTGCCCAAGACGATCGACAACGACCTCGCCGCCACCGACTACTCCTTCGGCTTCGACACCGCCGTCGAGATCGCCACCGAGGCGATCGACCGGCTCCGCACGACCGCCGAATCGCACGGCCGCTGCATGGTGCTCGAGGTCATGGGCCGCCACGTCGGCTGGATCGCGCTGCACTCCGGCATGGCCGGCGGCGCGCACGCCATCCTCATCCCCGAGCAGCCGCAGTCCATCGAGCAGATCTGCGAATGGGTCGAATCGGTCCGCGATCGGGGGCGTGCGCCGCTCGTCGTCGTCGCCGAGGGCTTCCACCTCGACACGATGGAGGAAGCCCACTCCCACAAGGGGCTCGACGCCTTCAACCGGCCCCGGCTCGGCGGCATCGCCGAACAGCTGGCCCCCATGATCGAGGCACGCACCGGCATCGAGTCGCGCGACACCGTGCTCGGGCACATCCAGCGCGGCGGCGCGCCCAGCGCCTACGACCGGGTGCTCGCCACGCGGCTCGGGATGGCCGCGGTCGAGGCCGCCTACGACGGCGCCTGGGGGTCCATGGTCGCCCTCCGCGGCACGGACATCGAGGTCGTCTCGATCGCGGAGGCCACCGGCGGGCTCAACACGGTGCCGCAGGAGCGCTACGACGAGGCACGGATCCTGTTCGGGTGATGCGATCGGGGGCCGGGATCCGGTCCCCGGCGCCGCCGGGCTTGACCCGGCACCCAGTCCGTGTGGGTATCATGTCCCGTGCACGGCGCTCGCCGACTCACGCAACGACATCCCCACGAACGCTCGGCGCCCAGCGCCGTACAGAGAAAGACGCCGGTGGATCTCACCCTCATCGTCGTGCTGGTCATCGCACTGGCGCTCTTCTTCGACTTCACGAACGGCTTCCACGACACGGCGAACGCGATGGCGACGCCGATCGCGACGGGGGCCCTTCGACCGAAGGTCGCCGTCGGCCTGGCCGCGATCCTGAACCTCATCGGCGCGTTCCTGTCGACCGAGGTCGCCAAGACCATCTCGGGCGGCATCATCCGCGAGGGCGAGGGCGGCATCGCGATCGGGCCCGAGCTCATCTTCGCCGGCCTCATCGGCGCCATCGTATGGAACATGCTCACCTGGCTGCTCGGCCTGCCCTCATCGTCGAGCCATGCGCTCTTCGGCGGCCTCATCGGCGCCGCCCTCGTCGGCGCAGGCGTCGGGGCGATCGACTTCGGCGTCGTGCTCTCCAAGGTCATCCTCCCCGCCCTCCTCGCACCGCTGACGGCCGGTCTCGTCGCCTACGCCGCCACGAAGCTCGCCTACGCCATCACGCGCCGCTACGACGGCAAGCCCGACGGGCGCAGCGGCTTCCGCTACGCCCAGATCTTCTCCTCCTCGCTCGTCGCCCTCTCGCACGGCACGAACGACGCGCAGAAGACGATGGGCGTGATCACCCTCACCCTCATCGCCGTCGGCATGCAGGACGCCGGCACCGCCCCGCAGCTGTGGGTCGTCGTCGTCTGCGCGATCGCCATCGCGCTCGGCACCTACATGGGCGGCTGGCGCATCATCAAGACGCTCGGCACGGGGCTCACCGACGTCAAGCCCGCACAGGGGTTCGCGGCCGAGACGTCCACGGCCGCCACGATCCTCGCCTCCAGCCACCTCGGCTTCGCCCTCTCGACCACGCAGGTCGCCTCCGGCTCCGTCATCGGCTCGGGCCTCGGCCGTCGCGGCTCGAAAGTGCGCTGGCGGACGGCGGGGCGGATCGGCATCGGCTGGCTCATGACGCTGCCGGCCGCGGCCGCCGTCGGGGCGCTGGCCGCGCTCGTCGCCCACCTCGGCGTCGTCGGCGTCCTCATCGACGCCGTCGTGGGCGTCGCGATCATCCTGACGATCTTCATCATCTCCAAGCGCAACGAGATCTCGCACCGCACCGTCGTCAGCGACGTGGCCCACTCGGGCCGGGCGGTCAAGATCAAGCGCAACCCCAAGCCGAAGCGGAAGGCGCGCTCGTGATCGACTGGCTGGGATTCCTCGTCGTGCTCGTCGCGGCCCTCGTGGGTGCGTGCATCGTCGTCGCCACCTACTCCTTCGGCATCCGGCTGCTGACCCTCTCCGGCCGCACGCCGATCGTCTCACCGGCCGAATTCACCGACGCGATCACGATCGTCACCCCGGCCGAGATCAAGCAGGCCGAGAAGAAGGCCGCGAAAGCGGCGAAGAAGTCGCCGCTCAGCGACCGGCAGAAGACCGCCGCGTTCGTCGGCGCGATCGCCTGCTTCGCCGTCTCCGGCATCGCCGTGCTCGTGGGCATCTATCTCATCGTGCCCGCACTGCACGGCTGAGCGCCGACCCGGCGCATCCCCTCCCGCACACCCCCTCCCGCCACTAAGGTGAACGCATGACGACGACCCCGCCCGAGACGAACACGCCCGAATCGGCATCCACCGCCGAAGAACCGCGCAATCGGCTCGACCGATTCTTCGAGATCACGAAGCGAGGCTCGACCTTCGGCGCGGAGGTGCGCGGCGGCATCGTGACGTTCGTCGCGATGGCCTACATCGTCATCCTGAATCCGATCATCCTCTCCGGCAGCGAAGACGTTGCCGGCAACACCCTCGCCTTCCCGCAGGTCGCCGCGACGACCGCGCTCACCGCGGCCGTCATGACGATCCTCTTCGGCGTCGTCGCCCGGCTGCCCTTCGCGTTCGCCGCAGGCCTCGGCATCAACTCCTTCCTCGCGGTCTCCGTCGTCGGCGAGGTCACCTGGCCCGAGGCGATGGGGCTCGTCGTCATCAACGGCCTCATCATCGTGCTGCTGGCCGCGACCGGGCTGCGGCGGATGATCTTCAACGCGGTGCCGCTGCAGCTGAAGCTCGCGATCACCGTCGGCATCGGCCTCTTCATCGCCTTCATCGGCCTCGTCAACGCGGGCTTCGTCACCTCGACGGGCCTGTCGTCGCCGCCCATCGGGCTCGCCGTGAACGGCTCGATCGCGACGATCCCGACCGTGGTCTTCGTGCTGACGCTGCTGATCACCGGCATCCTGCTGGCCCGCAAGACGAAGGGCGCGATCCTCATCGGCCTGCTCGTGGGCACCGTGATCGCCGTCATCGCCGAGGCGATCTGGAAGCTCGGCCCTGCCGTCGGCGCCGACGGAAGCGCGAACCCCGGCGGCTGGAGCCTGTCGGTGCCGACGCTGCCGGATCAGGTCGTGAGCCTGCCCGATCTCTCGCTCGTCGGCCAGATCGGCTTCGGCAGCTTCGAGCGCATCGGCGCCCTCGCGGCGATCATGCTCGTCTTCACCCTCGTCTTCACGAACTTCTTCGATGCGATGGGCACCTTCACGGGCCTCTCGAAGGAGGCCGGCCTCGCCGATGCGAAGGGCGACTTCCCGCGCCTGAAGTCCGCGCTCATCGTCGAGGGCGTCGGCGCCGTCGTCGGCGGGGCGACCTCGAGCTCCTCGAGCACCGTGTTCATCGAGTCGGGCGCCGGCATCGGCGAGGGGGCGCGCACGGGCTTCGCGAACGTCGTCACCGGCCTGCTGTTCGTCGTGGCGATGTTCCTCACGCCGCTCACCCAGATCGTGCCGACCGAGGTCGCCGCCGCCGCCCTCGTCATCGTCGGTGCGCTCATGATGGCGCAGATCCGCAACATCGACCTGTCAGAGTTCTCGGTGCTGCTGCCGGTGTTCCTCACCATCGTGACGATGCCGCTGACCTACTCGATCGCCAACGGCATCGGCGCCGGCTTCATCAGCTGGGTGATCGTGCGGGCGTTCGCCGGCAAGGCCCGCCAGATCAGCCCGCTGCTCTGGATCGTCGCCGCCGGCTTCCTCATCTTCTTCGCCCGTGGCCCCATCGAGGCGCTCCTCGGGCTCTGATCCCGCACCCGGCAGCGCCGGGCACGAGGCCGGGCGGCGATCCGCCCGGCCTTCGTCGTCCCCGCAGCTCCGGCCTTCAGCCCCGCCCCGTCTCTGTCCCCGCCCCGTCTCCGTCCTCACAGCCCGGTCCTCATCCCCGCCCGGCTCGCACGATCTCCCTGCGCAATGCAGGAGCGCGCGCGTGTCGCGGGGGCTTCTGCCGCATGGGCGGGTGCGACACGCCGTGCGCGTTCCTGCATTGCGCAGGATGTGAGCGGGCGGATGCGGCGGGGCGACGATGCCGGGTGTGGATGCGGGGCGGTGGCGATGCCGGGTGTGAGCGGGTGGGCGGAGGCCCGGGTGTGGATGCGGCGGGTGGGCGGAGGCCCGGGTGTGGATGCGGCGGGGCGGCGATGCCGGGGTGTGGATGCCGGGAGGGCGCCGCGTGCACGGAAACGGGCCGGGCGGAAGCCGCCCGGCCCGTCCGATGCGCCGCGAAGTCGCAGCGCGCCGAAGCGCGGCGCCTCAGGAGGTGCCGCGGAGCTTCGCGATGCCGTTCATGAGGTGGTAGATCACGATGGCGGCGATCGTGCCGAGCGCGATGCCGTTGAAGGTGACCTCGCCGGGCAGCACGAAGGTGAAGTTCGCGATGCCGATGATGAGGGCGGTGGCGGCGGTGAACTGGTTCACCGGCTTGGAGAAGTCGACCTTGTTGTCGAGCCAGATCTTCACGCCGATGATGCCGATGAGGCCGTAGAGGGCCGTCGTGACGCCGCCGAGGACGCCGGCGGGGATCGTGTTGATGACCGCGCCGAACTTGGGGGAGAGGCCGAGGAGGATCGCGAAGACGCCGGCGACCCAGTACGCGGCGGTCGAGTAGACGCGGGTGGCGGCCATGACGCCGATGTTCTCGCCGTAGGTCGTCGTCGCCGAGCCGCCGAAGAAGCCGGCGATCGTGGTGGCGAGGCCGTCGGAGAAGAGCGCCTGCCCGGTCGACTTGTTGACCGACGGGTCGGTCATCTGGGCGACGCCGCGGATGTGGCCGACGTTCTCGGCGACGAGGACGAGCACGATCGGCAGGAACGCGGGCAGCAGGCCCCAGATCGCTGCGTCGGCGAACGGGTTGGCGGGCAGGTGGAAGTCGGGCAGGCCGATCCAGGCTGCGTCGCGGATCGGCTGGTCGTTTACCTGGCCTTGGAGGAGGGCGGCGATGTAGCCGACGACGACGCCGATGAGGATAGACAGGCGGCCGAGGATGCCGCGGAACGCGACACTGGCGACGATGACCGCGAGCAGGGTGATGAGCGCGGTCAGCGGTGCGGCGACGAAGTTGTCGCGTGCGGCGGGGGCGAGGTTGAAGCCGATGAGGGCGACGATCGCGCCGGCGACGACGGGCGGCATGAGCGCGTCGATCCACGCCGTGCCGGTCCACATCACGAGGAGGCCGACGAGGGCGAGCAGGACGCCGACGGCGACGATGCCGAAGAGCGCGGCGCCCATCGGGTCGGCGATGCCCTTGGCGCTCATGGCGGCGGTGATGGGCGCGATGAACGCGAACGAGGAGCCGAGGTAGCTCGGCACCTTGTTGCGGGTGATCGCGAGGAACAGCAGGGTGCCGATGCCCGAGAAGAACAGGGTCGTCGCGGGCGGGAAGCCCGTGAGGATGGGCACGAGGAAGGTCGCGCCGAACATCGCCACGACGTGCTGAGCGCCGAGTCCGATGGTGCGCGGCCAGCTGAGGCGTTCGCCGGGGGCGACGACCTCTCCGGGGTTCACGTTCTTGCCGTCGCCGTGGACGGTCCAGGGCAGCGTCATGCCACTCCGTTTCGCAGGGGGAGAAGGGGGTTGGGGATCTCTCAGATCGTAGCGGTATCGGGGCCGCTCGTTCGCGCATATCCGCGAGTGGATGCCGCGGCGCGCCGTGCGGCGGCCCCCGCCGCGATCCGGGGGTTAGCCCCATCGTGCCGCGGTGCGCGCGCTCGTAGCGTGGAATCACCGTCGAACAGGAGTGATCATGACCAGCCACGACACCACGAGCGAGCAGGCGTACCGGAGCCCGGCGGGCGAAGCACCGCCGCAGGCCGCGCCGCAGCCCGCAACCTCCGGCTACGCCCCGTACCCGCCGGCCGTCGAGGCCGAACCGCGCGGCTTCAGCATCGCCGCGCTCGTGCTCGGCCTCGTCTCGATCGTCGCCGGGTACACCTTCTTCGTGCCGATCGCGGGCCTCGTGCTCGGCATCATCGCGCTGAAGCGCGAGCCGGCCGGCCGCACGATGGCGATCTGGGGCACCGTGCTGAGCGGGGTGATGCTCGCCGGCACCGTGCTCATCGGGCTCGTCTCGCTCGCGATCGGCATCGCCCTGCTGCCGTTCGGGCTGTTGTTCTGACGCCCGCACGGCGAGTGGATGCCGGGCGCCGATCGGCGCCCGGCATCCGTGCGTCTGCGGCGACCGCATTGCCGCGGCGACGCGCACCGGCATCCGCTCACGCGTAGAAGCCGCGCAGCAGCGCCTCGGAACCGGCGAGGTGCTCGGCCATCGCCGCGGCGGCCGCTTCGGGTTTGCCGCGGAGGATCGCGGTGACGATCGCCTCGTGCTGCTCGTCTGAATGGGCGATGTTCGGCGGCAGCAGGGGGATTCCGTCGAGCAGCTCGTTCAGGCGCATGCGCGCATCGGCGACGAGGGGGATGATGCTCGGGGCGCCGAGGAGCTCGGCGATGACGAGGTGCAGGCGGGAGTCGTTGCGGCGGTACTCGCCGGGAGCGGCGTCGCGGCACTCCTCGTAGGCCTGCCAGAGCCGGTCGCGGTCGGGGCCGGCGAGCTCGGTGGCCGCCGCCCGGTGGGCGATGCCGACCTCGAGGGCGGCGCGGAGGGCGAGGGTGTCGTCGATGCGCGCGGCATCGGGGCGCGCGGCGGCATCCGCACCCCTGGGCGCATCGGGGATCGGGTCGGCGACGAAGGTGCCGCCCGAGCGGCCCCGCCGCGCCACGAGATAACCGGCGTCGGCGAGCGAGGCGATCGCCTCGCGCAGCGTGTCGCGGCTGACCTCGAGCATCTGCGCGAGCTCGCGTTCGGCGGGCAGGCGTTCGCCGGGGTCGATGAGCCCGAGGCGGATGGTCTGCAGCAGGCGCCGCACGGTTTCTTCGAAGGCGTTCGCGGTGCGTGCCGGCCTGAGCAGCAGTTCCGCGCTCAGCACCGCCTCGGCGGGCGACGGCTCGTGCATCCTCCCAGGGTACGGGTCGCCTCCGCCCGTGCCCGCTTCATCCGTCGGCACGGCCTACAGCGGCGTGACGTAGGCCGAGCCGATGCCGCCGTCGACGAGGAACGTGGAGGCGGTGATGAAGGATGCGTCGTCGCTCGCGAGGAACGCGACGGCCGCGGCGAGCTCCTCGGGTTCGGCGAAACGGCCGACGGGCACGTGCACGAGGCGGCGCTCTGCCCGCTCGGGGTCCGTGGCGAAGAGCTCCTGCAGCAGCGGCGTGTTCACGGGCCCGGGGCAGAGGGCGTTCACGCGGATGCCCTGGCGGGCGTACTGCACGCCGAGTTCGCGGCTCAGGGCCAGTACGCCGCCCTTCGAGGCGGTGTAGGAGATCTGCGAGGTCGCCGAGCCCATGACCGCCACGAACGAGGCCGTATTGATGATGGAGCCGCGCCCGGCCGGCACCATGTGCCGGAGCGCGGCCCGGCAGCACAGGTACACCGAGGTGAGGTTCACGTCCTGCACCCGCTCCCAGGCGGGCAGTTCGGTCGTCTCGATCGAGTCGTCGTCGGGCGGGGAGATGCCGGCGTTGTTGAAGGCGATGTCGAGGGTTCCCGTGATGGATGCGGCCTCGTCGAAGAGCGCGTTCACCTGCGTTTCTTCGGTGACGTCGACGCGGACGAAGCGGCCGCCGACGAGGGTGGCCGCGGATTCGCCGGCGGCGGCGTCGACGTCGCCGATGACGACGTGGGCGCCCTCGGCGGCGAAGCGCTTGGCGGTAGCGAGGCCGATGCCGGAGCCGCCGCCGGTGATGACGGCGACGCGGCCGGCGAGGCGCGCGGTGAGATCGACGGGAGGGATGGTCATGGGGTTCCTTCTTCGAGCGAGGGGGCGGCGATGAACACGTTCTTCGTCTCGGTGAACGCCAGCGGAGCGTCGGGGCCGAGTTCGCGGCCGAGGCCGGACTGCTTGAAGCCGCCGAAGGGGGTCGCGTAGCGCACGGAGGAGTGCGAGTTGACCGAGAGGTTGCCGGCTTCGACGGCGCGGGCGACGCGGATGGCGCGTGCCGAGTCGCGGGTGAAGATCGAGCCCGACAGCCCGTATTCGGAGGCGTTGGCGAAGGAGACGGCGTCGGCTTCGTCCTCGAACGGGAAGACGGAGACGACGGGCCCGAAGATCTCCTCGCGCGCGGTGCGGGCGTCGCGGGAGGGGGTGAGCACGGTCGGTGCGAACCAGTAGCCGGGGCCGGCCGGTGCGCTGCCGCGGAAGGCGACCTCGCGGTCGTCGGGCACGAAGGAGCGCACGCGCTCCAGATGCTCGGCCGAGACGAGCGGGCCCATCTGCGTGGCCTCCTCGCGCGGGTCGCCGACGCGGAAGGCGGCGACGGCGGGCTCGAGCAGTTCCATGAAGCGTTCGTAGACGCTGCGTTCGACGAGGATGCGGCTGCGTGCGCAGCAGTCCTGCCCGGCGTTGTCGAACACGCCGCCGGGTGCGGATGCCGCGGCGAGCTCGAGATCGGCGTCGGCGAAGACGATGTTGGCGCTCTTGCCGCCGAGCTCGAGGGTGACGCGTTTGACCTGTTCGGCCGCGCCGGCCATGATCCGCGTGCCGGTCGCCGTCGATCCGGTGAAGACGAGCTTGCGGACGGCCGGGTGCGTCACGAAACGGTCGCCGACGACGGAGCCCGGGCCCGGGATCACCTGGAACAGCCCCTCCGGCAGGCCCGACTCGAGGCCGAGCTCGGCCAGGCGGAGGCTCGTCAACGGCGTCCACTCCGCCGGCTTCAGCACGACGGCGTTGCCGGCGGCCAGCGCCGGGGCGAAGCCCCACGAGGCGATCGTCATGGGGAAGTTCCACGGGGTGATGACGCCGACGACGCCGATGGGTTCGTGGAAGGTGACGTCGAGACCGCCGGCGACGGGGATCTGCCGCCCGAAGAGCCGCTCGGGGGCGGCCGCGTAGTAGTCGAGGACGTCGCGGACGTGACCGGCCTCCCACCGCGCCTGCCCGACGGGGTGGCCGGATTCGGCGACCTCGAGGGCGGCGAGCTCCTCGACCGCGCCGTCGACGGCGGCGGCGAAGCGGCGGAGGGCCCTGGCGCGGTCGGCCGGGGGGAGCGCGGCCCAGCGGCGTTGCGCGGCCACGGCCCGGGCGATCGCGGCATCCACCGCGGGCACGTCGGCGCCCTCGACGGTGGCGACGACCGTCTCGTCGGCGGGGTTCAGGATCGTGCGGGTCATGCGGGGCTCCTCTCGGGCATGCGGGCGCGGGCGGCATCCACGAGCCCGGCGAACAGGCGCCGGTCCGCCGTGTCCTCCTCCGGGTGCCATTGCACGCCGACGGCGAAGGGATGCCCGGGCAGTTCGACGCCCTGGATGACGCCGTCTGCGGTGCGCGCGGTCACGCGCAGGCCGTCGGCGACGCGCCCCACGGCCTGGTGGTGGTAGACGGGGACGTCCAGCCGGGCGTCGACGAGGCCGCCGAGGCGGGAGGCCGGGTCCACGTCGACGCCCGCACGGCCGAAGACGCCGGCGCCCGGCTGGTAGGTCTCGCTGCCGACGACGTCGGGCAGGTGCTGGACGAGGGTGCCGCCGAGGGCGACGTTCATGAGCTGCGCGCCGCGGCAGATGCCGAGGAAGGGCAGGCCGGTTTCGATGGCGGCGGCGAGCAGCGCGTCTTCCCACGCGTCGCGGTCGGGGCGCGGGGCGCCGGTGCGTTCGTGCGGCTCCTGCCCGTAGCGGGCGGGGTCGATGTCGGCACCGCCGGCGACGATGAGGCCGTCGAGGCTCCCGATCACGCGGGCGGCGATGGCGGCGTCGACGGGCTGGGGCGGCAGCACGATCGCGATGCCCCCGGCATCCGTCACCCCGTCGAGGTAGACCTTCGGCAGGAACGAGGCCGGAACGTCCCAGACACCCGTCTGCGCCTGCTCGAGGTAGCTCGTGATGCCGATGAGGGGCCGCCGGATGCCGTCTCCGGCAGGGCCCGGCGCGTCGCCGGCGGGGCCGGCCGGCCGGAGCTCAGAGTCGTTCGAAGCCACGCACCCGCTCCCAATCCGTGACGGCGGCGTCGAAGGCGGCGAGCTCGACGCGCGCATTGTTCGCGTAGTGGTCGACGACCTCCTCGCCGAAGGCCTCGCGGGCGACGGCGGATGCCGTGAACAGCGAGGCGGCCTCGCGCAGCGTCGTCGGCACGCGCTCCGCACCGCCCGTGTAGGCGTTGCCGGCGAACGGCTCGCCCGGTTCGATCCCGTGGTCGATGCCGTACAGGCCGGCCGCGATCAGGGCGGCGACGGCGAGGTACTGGTTGACGTCGCCGCCGGGCACGCGGTTCTCCACGCGCATGCCGAGGCCGCGGCCGACGACGCGCAGCGCGCAGGTGCGGTTGTCCAGGCCCCAGGCGATCGCCGTCGGCGCGAAGGATCCGTCGACGTAACGCTTGTAGGAGTTGATGTTCGGTGCCGAGAAGAGGGTGAGCTCGCGCATCACGGCGAGCTGGCCGCCGAGGAAGTGCCGGAACAGCTCCGACATGCCGTGCGGTTCGTCGGAGTCGGCGAACACGGCCGACGCGCCCTCGCCGCGCAGGGAGATGTGGATGTGGCAGCTGTTGCCCTCGCGCTCGTCGTACTTGGCCATGAAGGTCAGCGACTTGCCGTGCCGGTCGGCGATCTCCTTCGCGCCGTTCTTGTAGATCGAGTGGTTGTCGCAGGTCTCCAGCGCCCCGGCGTAGCGGAAGGCGATCTCCTGCTGGCCGAGGTTGCACTCGCCCTTCACGCCCTCGCAGTACATGCCGGCGCCGTCCATGGCGTTGCGGATGTCGCGCAGCAGCGGTTCCATGCGGGTGCCGGCGAGCACCGCGTAGTCGATGTTGTAGTCGCTTGCGGGGGTGAGGCCCCGGTAGCCCTTCCGCCAGGCGTCGCGGTAGCCGTCGTCGAAGACGATGAACTCGAGCTCGGTTCCGACGAATGCGGCCAGGCCCCGTTCGGCGAGCCGGTCGAGCTGGCGCTGCAGGATGCGACGGGGCGCGACCTCGACGGGGGTATCGTCCAGCCATCGCACGTCGGCGGTGCAGATGACGGTCGCCTCGAGCCAGGGCGCCGCGCGGAGGGTGCCGAGTTCGGGCACGAGCGCCATGTCGCCGTAGCCGCGCTCCCAGCTGGACATGGCGTAGCCGTCGACGGTGTTCATGTCGACGTCGACGGCGAGCAGGTAGTTGCAGCATTCGGCGCCGTGGGCGGCGACCTCTTCGAGGAAGAGCCTGGCCGAGACGCGCTTGCCGGCGAGCCGGCCCTGCATGTCGGTGAAGACGAGCAGGACGGTGTCGACGAGCCGGTCGGCGACGGCGTGCTCGAGTTCGTCGAGCGTCAGGTATCCGCTGGGTTCGGGCATCCGCTGCGTGCTCCTTCGACCGGGGAAAGGTAGGGTGTGGCGACCATTAGAGCAGACGTGTTCGCGACACGCCAGACCCGTTCGCATGTTTCACGGGGGTTACGAGTGGATGCCGTGAGAATAAGGTCTGTACAGGCAACCATTCCCGGCTCTAAAGTGAGGCCCACGCAGTGCCCCCTCCGCTCGGCCGCCCGGCCGTGCGCCACACGAGAACAGGGAACCCGTCATGGCGAAAGACACCCTCCGCGTCTCGGGCGTGAAGTACACGACCGCCGACTCCGGATACTTCGAGAAACGCAAGCTCACCCGCGCCGCGGGCGTCTGGGGGCTCTGGGGCCTCGCCGTCGCCGCCGTGATCTCCGGCGACTTCTCCGGCTGGAACTTCGGCATCGACGCCGCCGGCTTCGGCGGCATGCTCATCGCCTTCGCCGTGCTCGTCGTCATGTACTACGGCCTCATCTTCTCGATCGGCGAGATGAGCTCGGCGATGCCGCACACCGGCGGCGCGTACTCCTTCTCGCGCGCGGCCATGGGGCCGTGGGGCGGCTTCGTCACGGGCCTGGCCGAAACCATCGAGTACGTCGCGACGACCGCGGTCATCGTCTACTTCTCCGCCTCCTACGCCGACAGCATCACCACCGAGCTGCTCGGCTTCTCGATGCCGGCATGGGTGTGGTGGCTCCTGCTGTACGTCGTCTTCATCGCGCTGAACGCCTCGGGCGCCTCGATCTCGTTCAAGTTCGCGATCGTCGTCTCGGTGCTCTCGATCGCGGTGCTGCTCGTCTTCGGGATCATGGCCCTGGCCAGCGGCCAGTTCTCGTGGGACAAGCTGTTCGACATCGCGCCGGATGCCGGGCAGAGCGCCTTCCTGCCGCACGGCGTGCTGCCGATCCTCTTCGCCCTGCCGTTCGCCATGTGGTTCTTCCTCGGCATCGAGGAGCTGCCGCTGGCCGCCGAGGAATCGCACGACCCGGTCCGCGACATCCCGCGCGCCGGGCTCTGGGCTCGCGGCACGCTCATCGTCACCGGCCTCATCGTGCTGTTCCTGAACACCGGCGTCGTCGGCGCCGCCGAGACCGGAGTCGCAGCCGAGCCCCTCCTCGACGGCTTCCGCGCCATCGTCGGCGACGGCCTGGCCGCCGTCCTCGCCCTCTTCGCGCTCATCGGCCTGCTCGCCTCGCTGCAGGGCATCATGTTCGCCTACGGCCGCAACATGTACTCGCTCTCGCGCGCCGGCTACTACCCGCGGTTCCTCTCGCTCACCGGCCGCCGGCACACCCCGTGGGTCGCGCTCGTCGCCGGTGCGCTCATCGGCTTCGTCGCGCTCGTCATCGTCGACGCGGCCGGCGGTTCCGACGGCGTCGCCGGTGCGGTCGTGCTGAACATCGCCGTCTGGGGCGCCGTGCTCGCGTACCTGCTGCAGATGGTCTCCTTCGTGATCCTCCGCCGCAAGTACCCGAACGCGAAGCGCCCCTACCGCAGCCCGTGGGGCGTGTTCGGGGCCGTGGCGGCCGCCGTCATCGCCGCGCTCATCTTCGTCGGCTTCCTGCTGAACCCCGCCTACCTGCCCGCGATCATCGCGATCATCGTCGTCTACGCGGTGATGCTCGCCGGCTTCGCGTTCTGGGGCCGGCACCGCCTCGTGCTCTCGCCGGAGGAGGAGTACGCCGTCTCCGGCGGGCTGCACGGCGACCCGCAGGCCGAGGGGTACGGCGGCGCCGTCGAGGAGCAGCTGCTCGCCGCCGACGGCGTCGACGAGCCGAAGGCCTGACGATCCGGGTGCGGATGCCCGGGGGCGACCCCGGGCATCCGTCATGCCGGGCAGGGGCACGCGCCATCAGCCTTCGCGCATGCGCCGCGGACTAAGCTCGACAGGGTAGGCGCCGCGATCCGGCGCGCAGAAAACCCCAGGCGATGGAGCCGTTTGTGTCGATGATCCGTGAACAGTCCGACCGCACACCCGTGGAGGAGTTCGTGACCCCTGAGCCGCTCGCAGACGGCCCCACCCGCATCGAGCGCGACTCGCTCGGCGTCGTCGACGTCCCCGCCGACGCGTACTGGGGGGTGCACACCATGCGCGCCCTCGAGAACTTCCCGATCTCCAAGCGCCCGATCTCGGTGTATCCCGAATTCGTCCGGGCGCTCGCCTCGGTCAAGCTCGCCGCGGCGCGCGCGAACCTCGAGGTCGGCGCCCTCACCCCGCAGAAGGCGGAGTGGATCGAGGCCGCCTGCCAGCGCATCATCGACGGCGAGTTCCACGAGGAGTTCGTCGTCGGCGTCATCCAGGGCGGGGCCGGTACCTCGACGAACATGAACGCCAACGAGGTCATCACCAACGTCGCCCTCGAGATCGCCGGGTACGAGAAGGGCCGCTACGACGTCATCCACCCGATCGACGACGTCAACCGCAGCCAGTCGACGAACGACACGTATCCGACGGCGCTGAAGATCGCCCTCATCTTCAGCCTGCGCACCCTGCTCGACGAACTGAACGAACTGCGCGCCGCATTCGGGCGCAAGGGCGCCGAGTTCCGCAACATCCTGAAGGTCGGCCGCACCCAGCTGCAGGATGCGGTGCCGATGACCCTCGGCCAGGAGTTCCACGGCTTCGCCACGACGCTCGGCGAAGACCACGCCCGCCTCACCGAGTCGATCTGGCTGCTCTCGGAGATCAACCTCGGCGCGACCGCGATCGGCACGGGCATCACCGCCGACCCCGGCTACGGCGCTGCGGCCGTGCGGCACCTGAACGACATCACGGGCTTGAACCTCGAATCGGCCCCCGACCTCATCGAGTCCACGAGCGACGCCGGCGCGTTCATGTCGTTCTCGGCGGCGCTGAAGCGCAGCGCCATCAAGCTCTCGAAGATCTGCAACGACCTGCGCCTGCTCTCTTCGGGCCCGCAGGCCGGTATCGGCGAGATCAACCTGCCGCCGCGGCAGGCGGGGTCCTCGATCATGCCCGGCAAGGTCAATCCGGTCATCCCCGAGGCCGTCAGCCAGGTCGCCTATGCGATCGCCGGCACCGATGTGACCGTCACGATGGCCGCCGAGGCCGGGCAGTTGCAGCTGAACGCCTTCGAACCGGTCATCGCCCACTCCCTGCTGCAGTCGATCACGTGGATGCGGCAGTCGTTCTGGACGCTGCGCGTGAACTGCGTCGACGGCATCACGGCGAACGTCGACCGTCTCGGCGAGATGGTCGGCTCCAGCGTCGGCGTCATCACCGCGCTCATCCCGTTCATCGGCTACACGGAGGCGGCGCGCCTGGCCAAGGAGGCGCTGCGCACCGGCCGCCCGGTCGCCGATCTCGTCGTCGAGGCCGGCCTCATGACCCGGGAGGCGGTGCTCAGGCAGCTCTCGCCGACGCGCCTGTCGGGAATGCAGCCGGTGACGGCGGCGATCCCGGTGATCGAGCTGAAGGGCGAGCCGAGCGAGTAGGCTTCGCCGGCTCAGGCCGCGGGCGCGTGGGCCTCGATGGCGATCCTCGTCACCGGAAGCGACTCGGGGTGTTCCCGCTGCAGCCACCCGATGACCCGCTCGCGCACCATGCAGCGCAACGTCCACTGATCGTCCGAATCGGCTGCGGAGAACATGAAGCGGACGGTGACGCGACCGCCCTCCGCGCCCGTGACGAGCATGTTCGCGGCACGGCGATCCCACAGTTCGGTCGAGTCGATGATCGTCATGAATTCGGCACGCAGCTCCTCGATCGGCACCCGCCAGTCGAGGTCCATGAACACGGTGCCGAGGATCTTGTCGGAGCGGCGGGTCCAGCTCTCGACGGGGTTGGTCGTGAAGTACGTGCACGGCAGGATGAGACGCCGCTCGTCCCAGACGTAGACGACGACGTACGACAGATTGATCTCGCCGATCCGGCCCCACTCGCCCTCGATGACGACCACATCGCCGACCCGGATGGAGTCGGTGAACGCGATCTGCAGACCGGCGATGAGGTTTCCGAGGGTCGATTGCGCCGCCAGGCCCGCGATGACGCTCACGATGCCGGCGGAGGCCAGCACGCTCGTGCCGATCGACCGGACTTCGGGGAAGGAGAAGAGCACCGTCCCGACGGCGATCACCGAGATCACCACGACCGCGAGGCGGTTGAGGATCGTCAGTTGCGTCCGTCGTCGGCGGCCTTCCGGAGAGCGGTCGTCGCGGGCGCGGTCGCGCAGAATGAGCCGGCCCGTGCCGTACGAGACGAGCGCCGCGAGCGCCCAGGCTCCGGAGAGGATCGTCGCGATGAGGAAGACCCGCTCGACGACCGGCCACCAGCTTTGGCCGGCCGGAAGGGCGGTCGCGCACGCGATCCAGAGGGCGATGAGCACGGTCAGCACCGACCCGGGCGCGCGGAGCCTGCCCTCGAATTCGCCGATCCAGCTGCGCCTGCGCGCGAGGCGGGCCACGACGGCGCGGGCCGTGATGACGACCAGCGCCCCGAGCACGAGGGCGAGGGCGACGGCGATCGCCCAGTTCAGCCAAGGATCGCCCGCGAGGCGGGCCTGGATGAGCACACGCATCACCTCACCCTAGGGATTCCTGCTCTGATCGTCGATGTCGACGGTGTCTCAGATCACGCGGCAGCGGGTCGTCAGGGAGCCGATGCCGCCGATCGAGACCGTGACGCTCGCGTGATCGCGGAGGAAGACCGGCGGGGTGCGCGAGTAGCCGGCGCCGCCGGGGCTGCCGGTCGAGATCAGGGTGCCGGCGGGGATCGTCGCGGTGCGCGAGAGGTACTCGATGATCTCGGCGACGGATCGCACCATGTCGGCCGTCGACCCGTCCTGCAGGATGCGTCCCTCGAGGTTCGTCGTGAGCCAGAGGTCTTGCGGGTCGGGGATCTCGTCGGCGGTGACGACGACGGGGCCCGTCGGCGTGAAGCCGTCGAAGGACTTGCAGCGCGACCACTGGGCTTCGCTGAACTGCAGGTCGCGGGCGGTGATGTCGTTGACGACGGTGTAGCCCCAGACGTGCTCGAGCGCGTCGCGGGCGGCCACGCCCTTCGCGGGGGTGCCGATGACGACGCCGAGCTCGGCCTCGTAGTCGACCTGGGTGGCGATGTCGCCCGGCCACGTCGTCGTCGCCTCGTGGCCGGTCAGGGAGTTCGGCCAGAGCGAGAAGACGGTCATCGCGGTCTCGCTGCGGAGCTTCAGTTCGCTCGCGTGCGCCGCGTAATTGGCGCCGATCGCGAGGATCTGCGGGGGCCGGAGCACGGCGGAGGCGTGGCGGTACCCGTCGAGGGCCGTGAGCCGGCCGGCCGCTGCGGGCCCCTCGACCGCCTCGCGCACCTCGGCGAGCCCGGCATCGCCGCGTTCGATGAGGTCCTGCAGGTCTCGCGGGGGAGCCTCCATGATCTCGTCGAGGAACACGGCCGCTTCGGCGACCATGACCGCGAGGCGGGGGAGCTGATGCCCGTCGGCCCTGAGGTGCGCAAATCTCACTCGTCAACGGTACCGGGCGGTTTCTGTGAGCGATCGGGGGTCTCCCACAACGAAGCACCGACGGCGTACCCCGATTCCCACAATCGGGCTGCCGTGTTCGCAGAACGAATACGGATCCGCGCGAGGGGTTCAGGCTGCCGCACGCCAGAGATGCATGGAAGCGTACGAGCGCCACGGCGCCCAGCGCCGGCCGAGCTCGGCGAGCTCTTGCGGCGCATCCGGCAGACCGAGGGCGCGGGCGCCGCTGCGCAGCGCGAGGTCGGAGACGAGCAGCACGTCCGGGTCGCGGGTGACGCGCATCGAGACGTATCCGGCCGTCCAGGGCCCGATGCCGGGCACGGCGAGGAGGTCCGCGGCCAGTTCGTCGCGGGGCCGCTCGGCGGTGACGAGGAGGGAGCCGTCGGCGAGGCGGCCGGCGACGTCGAGGATCGTGCGGATCCGGGAGGCCGGCCCCCGCAGCACCTCGGCGCCGCCGTCGCGGATCGCCTCGGCGGTGGGGAACAGCCGCTCGATCCCGTCGCCGGCGAGGCCGGCCGGCAGCGCCTCGCCGAGCGCATCGGCGAGGCGGATGAGCGCGGTGCGGGCCGAGGCGACCGAGACCTGCTGGCCGATGAGGGCACGGAAGAGCAGTTCGTGCGGGTCGAGGCAGCCGGGCATCCGGAGGCCCGGGGTGCGGCGCACCGAGTCGCCGAGGGCCGGGTCGGCGGTGAGGGCCGCGTCGATCGCCCAGGCGTCGGCGTCGAGGTCGAAGAGGCGCCGCACCCGGGCGACGAGCGGGGAGACGTCGGCGAGGGTCGTCGTGCGGGCCTCGATGCGGATGCCGGGGGAGTCGTCATCGGGTGCGACGCGGATGCGGGCCGGGCCGCCGGGCAGCAGCAGGGCGCGCTCGAAGCGCGCGGCGGTGGCGCGCTCGACGCCGGCGACCTCGCGTGCGGCGAGCCAGGCGAAGACGCCGTCCGCGTCGAAGGGCTCCCGGGCCGGAAGGCGCAGGCGCACGGTCCCGGCCTCGCCGGCCTCGGCTGCGCCGTTCCGCCGCCGTGCGGCCGCGCGGATCTCGCCCGGCTGCCGCTCGTAGACGACGCGGACGGTCTCGTTGAACTGCCGGACGCTGCCGAAGCCCGACGCGAAAGCGATGTCGGCGGCCGGGAGATCCGTGCCGATGAGCAGGTTCCTGGCCGTCTGCGCCCGATGCGCCCGCGCGAGGGCCAGCGGGCCGGCGCCGAGTTCGGCGGTGAGCACCCGCGTGAGGTGGCGCGTCGTGTAGCCGAGGCGCGAGGCAAGGCCGGGTACGCCTTCGCGTTCGACCACGCCGTCGGCGATGAGCCGCATCGCCCGCGCGGCCAGATCGTCGCGTTCGTCCCACTCCGGCGAGCCCGGCACGGCGTCGGGCAGGCAGCGCTTGCAGGCGCGGAGCCCGGCCTCGTGCGCGGCGGCGGCCGTGAGGTAGAAGCTCACATTGCCGGGCTTCGGGGCCGCCGCCGGGCAGCTCGGCCGGCAGTAGATGCCCGTCGAATGCACCCCGGTCACGAAACGGCCGTCGAAGCGGGCGTCGCGCGCGAGCATCGCCCGGTAGCGCTCGGCGAAGGCCGGGTCGTCGAGGGGGTCGGCCGCGGTGCGGCGGCGAGTGGATGCGGGCAGGGCCATGCCTCGAGCATGGCACGGCCCACCGGCATCCACTCGCGGAAATCGGACACGGCCGCCGCGGCTACAGTGATGGCATGCCGCACGATGCCGTGACCCGATTCGAAGCCGCCCTCGGAGACGCCGTCAGCCGCGACGCCGCCGTGCTCGACGCCATGCGCGAAGACCGATCCGGCTGGCGGAGCGAACATGCCGCGCTCGCCGTCGTCTCGCCGCGCACCGTCGCCGAGGTGCAGACCGCCATGCGCATCGCGAGCGAGACCGGCACCCCCGTCGTGCCGCGCGGCGCCGGCACGGGCCTGGCCGGCGGCGGCATCTCGAGCGAGGGCTCGATCGTCCTCGACGTCTCGGGCCTGGACCGCATCCTCGAGATCGACCGCGCCGACGAACTCGCCGTCGTCGAGCCCGGCGTCATCAACGGCGAGCTGAACGACGCCCTCGCCGAACACGGCCTCTGGTACGCGCCCGACCCGGCGAGCCGGGCGATCTCCTCCATCGGCGGCAACATCGCCACGAACGCCGGCGGCCTGCTCTGCGCGAAGTACGGGGTGACGCGCGAGTCGGTGCTGGGCCTCAAGGTCGTCCTCGCCGACGGCCGCCTCATCGAGACCGGCCACCGCACCGTCAAGGGCGTCACCGGCTACGACCTCACGGCCCTCTTCACCGGATCAGAGGGCACCCTCGGCGTCATCGTCGAGGCCACGCTCCGGCTCCGGCCCCTCGTCGCCGGCGCAACGACGACGATCGCCGCCGCCTTCCCCGACGTCGAGGCCGCGGCGGCCGCCTCGGCGAGCGTGACCGCCGCCGGCATCCGCCCCGCCGTCCTCGAGCTGCTCGACGCCCTCGCCCTCGAACGCATCGCCGCCTACCTCGGGCCGGAGCCCGTCGCCGGCACGCCACTGGCCGGCATCCGCCCGGGCGAGACCTTCCTCCTCGCACAGTCCGACGCCGGCGCCGCCGACGAGGCCGCCGAGATCGCCCGCCTCTTCGAGGCGGCGGGCGGGCGCGTCACGGCATCCACCGACGAGGCCACCGGGGAGCGGCTCCTCGGCATCCGCCGCGCCATGCACCCCGCACTCGCCGCCACCGGCCAGGTGCTCATCGAAGACGTCGCCGTGCCCCGCTCGAAACTGCCCGAGATGTTTCGCGCGATCGAACGCATCGGGCGCGAATACGACGTCGAGATCCCCGTCGTCGCCCACGCCGGCGACGGCAACCTGCACCCGAACTTCGTCTTCGAGGGCGAGACGGTGCCGCCGAAGGTGTGGGAGGCCGCCGACGCCATGTTCCGCACCGCCGTCGAGCTCGGCGGCACCCTCACCGGCGAACACGGCGTCGGGGTGCTGAAGCGCCGCTGGCTCGCCGACGAGCTCGGCGACGACTCCTATGGACTGCAGCGGCGCATCAAGGCCGTCTTCGACCCGGCCGGGATCCTGAACCCCGGCGTCATGTTCGCGGAGACCGCCGAGAAGGTGTGAGCGGCCGCCCGGCCCGGTAGGCTGCCCCGAGTGGGGGTAGGGGACCGACGACGCACCGGCGACGAGACCGGGCCGGTGCTGCGCGCCGCCGACACGGGCATGCAGCCCGTGCAGGCCTCCGACGCCGTCTGGGCGCCGCCCGTGCAACCGGCACCGGCGCGCCCGGCCGCCCGAACCGGCCGGCTCTGGGTCTCGGTCGTCGCGATCGTCTTCACCGCCGTCGTCGCCCTGCTCGTCCTCGGCTACCTGCTCGTCTCGCTCGGCGCGCCCGCCGTGCTCGTGGCGATGCTCTTGGCCTTCGTGCCCCTCGTGCTCGTGCTCGTCGCCATCCGCTGGGTCGACCGCTGGGAGCCCGAACCGCGTTCGGCGCTGTGGTTCGCCTTCCTCTGGGGCGCGGCCGTCTCGGTCGCGATCGCCCTGCTCGTCGACGCCGGCATCCGCTTCGCCCTCGCGACCCCGGCCGACACCGACTCGGTGCGCGAGTTCGTCAGCGCCGTCGTCCAGGCGCCCTTCGTCGAAGAACTCGCCAAAGGCCTCGGCGTCCTGCTCGTCTACGCCTTCTGGCGCAGCCAGTTCGACGGGCCCGTCGACGGCCTCGTCTACGCCGCCACCGTCGCCGCCGGCTTCGCCTTCAGCGAGAACATCGTCTACTTCGCCGTCGCGATCGCCGAAGGCGCCAACGGCGACCTCGGCTACACCTTCGTCGTCCGCGGCATCTTCTCGCCCTTCGCGCACGTCATGTTCACCGCAGCGACCGGTCTCGGCCTCGGCATCGCCGTCCGGCGCGACGCCGGCCTCGTCTGGCGGTTCCTGCTCGGACTCGGCATCGCCATAGCCCTGCACGCCCTCTGGAACGGAGCGCTGTTCCTCGTCGACGACGTCGTCTTCTACTACTTCACCGTGCAGCTGCCGCTGTTCGTCTTCGCGATCGTGCTCACCGTGCTGATTCGCAGGCAGGAGATCGAGCTGACCCGCGAGCGCCTCGAGGAGTATGCGGATGCCGGATGGTTCGCCGATTCCGAGGTCGTCATGCTCGCCACCCCGCAGGGTCGGCGCCGCGCCAGGGAGTGGGCAAAACGCGCCGGCAAACAGCGGGCCATGCGCGGATTCATCGCCGACGCGACGCATCTCGCCTTCACGAGGCAGCGCCTCGTGAGCGGCCGGCCGCGGCCCGGCGACCTCGCCGACGAGCGTGCGCTGCTGTCGTCGGTGACCCGATCGCGAGAGAAGCTCATGCAGTAGGTGCGGGCGGGATACGCGCCCGTCGACGTAGGCGGCTCACCGGGGCCGGGCATGAAGAAACTCGCCGTTCGCGGTGTGGCACTGCCGACAGCTCTCCGATACGGCGAGTTTCATGGATTCCAGGATCCGTCGCCCGCGGCCCCCGCACAAGGGCCGGGTGGACGCGCGTCCCGTCGTCCGCTTGGATGGAGGGATGAGCGAAGCGAACAGCAAGCCGGAGATCGAGGCCCCCGAGGGCCCGGCCCCGACCGATCTCGTCATCGAGGACCTCATCGTCGGCGACGGCCCCGAGGCCACGCCCGGTTCGACCGTCGACGTGCACTATCTCGGCGTCGAATACGACAGCGGCGAGGAGTTCGACTCCTCGTGGAGCCGCGGCCAGTCCATCAACTTCCCCCTGCAGGCGCTCATCGCCGGCTGGCAGGAGGGCATCCCGGGCATGAAGGTCGGCGGCCGGCGCAAGCTCACCGTGCCGCCCCAGAAGGCCTACGGCCCCGCCGGCGGCGGCCACCAGCTCTCCGGCAAGACCCTCATCTTCGTGATCGACCTGCTCGGCGTCAGCTGAGCCCGGCCGATCGGCGGGCGCCCCGGGCCTTCGGGCTCGGGGCGTTCGCGCATCCGTGCCCGGTGCGCGCGAGGCGTCCGAGCCGGGGTGCGGATGCCGGGCGGCCGCCCGATCGGGCCTTCGTCGCGCATGCGGGGGCTACCGCGCCGGCGCACCGCTCGCTACGCTGACGACAGCGCGCCGCCCGACGCGCGCCCCACCCCGAACCGGAGGCACGCCGTCGTGACCGCTGCCACCCGGGCCGCCGCCCGGCCCGACCGCGACCCCGCGAGCACCGCCGCCGGTGCCTTCGCGGCATTCGCCCCCTACCTCGTGATCTCCGCCGTGCACCTGGCGCTGCTCGCCGCCGAACTCGGCACGGCCGCCCGCATCTCGAAGCTCCTGCTGATGCCGGCGCTCGCGCTCGCCGTGCTCCTCTACCTGCGCGGACGGCGCGGCGGCACCGGTCCCGCCCCGCTCCTGCTCATCGCGGGCATCGCGTTCTCGTGGGGCGGGGATGCGCCCCTCAGCGTTCCGGGGGAGGGCTGGTTCCTCGTCGGGCTCGGCAGCTTCCTCATCGCCCACCTCTGCTACCTGGCGCTGTTCGCCCGCGGCGGCCTCGGTGTCCGCCGCCCGCGCGTCTGGGCGCTCGTCTACCCGCTCTGGCTCGTCGCGCTCATGGCGATCATGTGGCCGAACCTCGGCGGCCTCGTCGTGCCCGTGCTGGCCTACGGCATCGTGCTGTGCGCGATGGCGGCCGTCGGCAGCGGCCTGAACGCATCCATCGCCTGGGGCGGGGCGTTCTTCGTCGCCTCCGATTCGCTGCTGGCGATCGGCCGGTTCGTGCCCGCCTACGAGTTCGGCCTGCACGACGAGGCGGTCATGGCGACGTACCTCGTCGCGCAGGGCCTCATCGCCTGGGGTGCGGTGCGCATCATGACGCGAGCGGATGCCGTGGCCGCACCCGCGCCGCAGGCCGCGGCCGGATAGCGCGCGCCCGCGGCATCCGCACCCGGCACCGTCCCTCGCGCACCGTGAGGCGGCGCCGCTAGCCTGGCATCGTGCCCGCGACGACCCCCGCCCCGAGCCCCGCATCCACCCGCCGCACCGTGCTCGCGCTCGGCCCGGCGCTCCTCGTCTGCGGCGCGGCCGTGGCCCTGTTCGGGCTGCTGCAGCCGATCCCCGGGTATGCGATGCTCGCCGCCGGGGTGCTGCTCGCGTGGCTCGCCGAGCGCGCCGGCGCCTCCCGCGGGCTCGCGCGCGACCTCGCGCTCATCGCCGTCGGGCAGCTCATCATCTCGACGATCTCGCTCGAGGCCGATATCGGCGTCGGCAACATGCTGCTCATGGGCGGCGTGCTCGCGGCTGCCGTCGCCGTGCCGTATCTCGTGTCTCGTTTCGCGTTCGGGCAGACGACGATCCGCTTCCCGTGGCGGGGCTCCCGCTGGACGCCGCTGCAGTGGGCGTACCTCGTGCTCGTCGCCCTGGCGGGCTGGCTCATCCTGCCGTTCTATTTCATCACCTCGGGCGTCTACGAGAACTGGCCGACGGTCGTCGAATGGCACGAGATCGCCCGGCTCTTCGTCGGCGTGAACGCCGTCGGCATCTGGGACGAGCTGTTCTTCGTCTGCACGGTGTTCGCCCTCCTCCGGCGCCACTTCCCGACGTGGCTGGCGAACCTGCTGCAGGCGATCGTGTTCGTCTCGTTCCTGTGGGAGCTCGGCTACCAGTCGTGGGGGCCGCTGCTGACGATCCCGTTCGCCCTGCTGCAGGGCTACACGTTCCGGCTCACGAAGTCGCTCGGCTACGTGATCACCGTGCACCTGCTGTTCGATCTCGTGGTGTTCCTCGTGATCGTGTACGCGCACACGGGCGTGCCGGCGGTCTTCCTCGTGCCGCCGGCGTGACGGGCCCGGCGCCGGGCCCGGCCGCTACTCGGGGCGCCCGACGTCCGCGCCGTGGTCGGCGAGCCAGTCGAGCAGCACGACGGCCTGATTGTGGTGCTCGTCCTTCGCGCCGTACAGCAGCGTCACCGTGTCGTGCTCGCCGCCGAGGGCGAGCAGCTCCTTCGCGGCGGGGTTCGCGTCGAGCTCGGCCCGGTAGCGTTCGGCGAACGCATCCATCTTCGCCGGATCGTGGCCGAACCATTCGCGCAGCTCCCGCGACGGCGCCACATCCTTGTCCCATTCGGCGAGGTCGGCGCGGCTCTTGCTGACCCCGCGGGGCCACATCCGGTCGACGAGCACGCGGAACCCGTCGCCGGGGCCTTCCGGCTCGTACACGCGTTTCATGACGTAGACCATAGGGCCAGTCTGCCCCCGGCGGGCCGGGGAGTCGAGGGTGGATGCCGGTTCGGCGCGAGCCCGGCATCCACACCCGGCAGCTCAGCCCAGCCACTCCTCGATCACGGCGTCGAGGGTGCCGTTGTTGCGCTCCATCGTGAGCCACTGGTCGACGTACTCGCGGAACGCGGTGTCGTCGCGCGGCAGCATCATCGCCTTCTCGGTGCGGTTGAAGGGCTCGTCGGGGTGCACGGCGCCGAGCTCCGGATGCTGCTTGGCCGCCCAGCGGGTTTCGGTCGCATCCGTCGTCATGACGTCGGCGCGGCCGGCGACGATCTCGTCGAAGATCGTCGTGTTGTCGGGCCAGACGATGTGCTCGCCCTCCGGGTAGTGCTCCTCGGCGAAGACCTGGTTCGTGCCGCCCTCGGGCATGGTGTCGGTGGTGCGTGCCATCATCGCCGCATGACCCCGAACAGCGCGCTCCCGCATCCGCCCACCGCCGCCGGCCGCCGCGGCATCGTGCCGCCGTACCTGCTCGCCCGTCTCGCCGAGCTCGACGATCCGCGCTTCGAGCGCGCGAGCCTCGCCGCCAGGCGCTCGCTCGACGTGGGCCACGGGCACCTCGCGATGCCGCCGGCCCCGCCGTCGGTTCGCGCGACGACGGAACGGCCCGGCCCCGACCGGCGCGTGTCGGATGCGGGCGGATCGACCGCGCTGCCGGGCCGCCTCGTCCGCGCCGAGGGCGGAGCGGCGACGGGGGATCCGGCCGCCGACGAGGCCTACGACGGGCTCGGCGCGACGTATGCGCTGCTGTTGGAAGCCTTCGGGCGGCGCTCGATCGACGGCGCCGGCATGCCGCTGGAGGCGACCGTGCACTACGGGCACGAGTACGACAACGCGTTCTGGGACGGCGAACGGATGGTCTTCGGCGACGGCGACGGGGAGGTCTTCGGCCGCTTCACGGCATCCCTCGCCGTCATCGGCCACGAGCTCGCGCACGGCGTCACCGCCCACACCACGCCCCTCGTCTACGAGGGGCAGCCGGGGGCTCTGAACGAGCACGTCTCCGATGTGGTCGGCGCGCTCGTCGAGCAGCACGCGGCCGGCCATACCGCCCAGGAGGCGAGCTGGCTCATCGGCGAGGGCCTCTTCACCGCCGAGGTCGAGGGGCGCGCCCTGCGATCCATGCTGGGGCCCGGCACCGCCTACGACGACGATGTGCTCGGCCGCGACCCGCAGCCGGCGCACATGCGCGACTACATCGACACGGTCGACGACCACGGCGGCGTTCACCTGAACTCGGGGATCCCGAACCGGGCCTTCGCCCTCGCCGCCCGGGCGATCGGCGGCTTCGCGTGGGAGCACGCGGGGCGGGTCTGGCTCGACGTCATGACCGGCGGCTCGATCGGCGCGACGGCGACGTTCGCCGAGTTCGCGGCGGCGACGACGGATGCCGCCGCGCGCCGTTTCGGCGAGGGCTCCGCCGAGCACGGGGCCGTCGCGGACGGCTGGGCCGCGGTGGGTGTGGGCGTCGCGGGTGCGGATGCCGCTGATATGGATGCGGATGCCGCTGGCCCGGGTGCCGCGGTCGCCGCGGGTGCGGGCGGTAGCATCGCCACATGAGGCTCATCGTCACGAGGATGGGCGGCATCGCCGGGCTCCGCACGCAGTGGGACGTCGACGTCGACGCCCAGCCCGACTCCGCCGATTGGGAGATCCTCATCGACACCGTGCCGTGGGACGAAGTGCCGCCCGCGCCGCCCGAGCCGGACCGCTACGCGTACCGCATCCGCTGCGAACCGCACGAGGTCACCCTGCAGGAGCGGCAGGTGCGCGGCCCATGGCGCACCCTCGTCGATCGCGCGCAGGAGACGGGGGAGCGCCGCCGGCTGCCGCCGGCCGGGCCCGGGGCCCGGCGGCCGGAGTGAGCGCGCCGCGGCATCCGCACCCGAGATCGTCGCTCGCGCCGTCGGAGGAGGCGTCGCCCGCGCTCTGGTAGACTCATTCGGTTGCCGTCCAACGGCCGCGCATCAAGAGAGCCCAGGCATCCGGCCCCGGGCAGCGCGCAACGAACAGAAAGGGGATCCCTCTATGGCACTGGATGCAGAGACCAAGAAGGCGATCATCGAAGAGTACGCGACCCACCCCGGTGACACCGGATCCCCCGAGGTCCAGATCGCGATCCTCACCAAGCGGATCAAGGACCTCACCGAGCACCTGAAGGAGCACAAGCACGACCACCACTCGCGTCGTGGCCTGCTCCTCCTCGTCGGCCAGCGTCGGCGTCTCCTCGGCTACCTGTCCGAGGTCGACATCGCCCGCTACCGTGCGCTCATCGAGCGTCTCGGGCTGCGTCGCTGATCGGCTCTCGCTGACACCGCGAACTTCTTGCGGACGGGCCGTCGCCTTCGGGCGGCGGCCCGTTCTGCGTCTCCGCACGGAGTGACGTGCACCGGCCGCGCCCCTGCGCGGCCGGTGCACCCGGGCTCAGGCGCGCTCGCGGCGGCGGCGCGTGACGAACGCCCCGAGGCCGCCGAGCAGCAGCAGTGCCGCGGCCAGGCCGAGCGGCCACGCGGCATCCACACCCGTCGAGGCGAGGCCGGGACCGGGCGTCGGATCCGGCGTCGGGCCGGGGCCGGGCGTGGGGCCCGGGGTGGGGGTCGGGGTGGGAGTCGGCCCGGGCTCTTCGGCGAAGGCGAGGAACGGGTCGGCGTCCTCGACGGGCCAGGGCGGACCGACGAGCGGGGCGATCGCGTTCCGATCGGCGAGGGCGCCCTGCCGGAGGCCGGGTGGGATCGCCTCGGCCGTGGCGCTGACGAGTTCGTGATGCCTGTCGTCGGCGCCGAGCGTCAGCTCCGCCGTGCAGAACACGGAGGCGCCCGGGTCGATGAGTTCGGCCCACGGCCCGGACTCGGCGAAGTCGTACGCCTCCGGTCCGCCGATGGGGCTGAGATCGCATATCCAGCCTTCGGTGAGCGGCACGCCCGAGACGGTCTCGCCGACCACGTTCAGCCAGGTGAGGGTGCTCGGCCCGCTGTTCGTGATGACCGCACGCACCCGGTTCATCGACCCCGGCACGTACTCGGCGGCGTGCGCCTCGTCGTTCGCATCCTGGAACAGGTCCGACATCGGCTTCAGCGGCGTCACCCAGTCCGGTGCCGAGCCGACCCCGGGGTCGGCTTTGCGGCCGTCGTACGCGATCACCTGCAGTCCGCCTGAGAAGGCATGGTACGAGGCGGTGCCGGTCGTGGCCGCCTCGCCGGTGTCGGCGATCACGGCATCCACTCGCGCCCGGTCTGCATGCGTGCCGGCCGCCGCGTCCGCCCAGAGGGCGACGTCGGCGGTGCAGGTGATCGTCGTTTCGGGCAGCCAGAGCGCCGTGGGGTCTGTGCCCATGGATGCCGGCCATGTGGCTTCCCAGCCGGTGTCGGTGAAGGTCGCTTCGACCTCGTCGCCGTTCGGGAAGGCGCAGACGGTCGCGGTCGCGGCCACCCCCTCCAGAAGCCTGTCGCGGACGACGACCGAGGCGAGCGCCTCACTGCTCGTGTTCGTCGACTCGACGACGATGCGCCGCGACTCGCCGGGCGCCCACATCTCCGACTCTTCGAGAGTCGGGGCCTCATTGACGATCTCCGTGCCCTCGGGGCCGCCGGTATCGCCCTTCCGGATCTCGCCGATCTTGCGGGCGAGGTGGTTCTCGACCTCCACGTCGACGCCGTTCTCGCCGACCACGGCCACGATGGACGGGCCGTCGCTCACATGCACGCCGTCGACGAACCAGCTCGTGCCGAGCCACTCGTATCCGTCCGGCAGGCCGGTGACGCTCGTCTCGGTGAGGGTCACCTCCTGGCCGACGTTCAGACCGGCGAGCCAACCCTCGGCACTGCCCGCGCTGAGGCTGAAGTGGCCCTCGACGGTCTCCCCGAGGGGGTCGGTCCACGTGAAATCGATCTGCGCCGCCCAGTCGTCGCCGGCTGCAGCGGGCATGCGCTTCACGATGTCGAGTTGGCCGGGGCTTGCCAGGTTCTCCATTCCGGGTCCGTCCGTCTCGCTCTCCGCGAGATCCGGTTCCGCGCCATCGCTCCCCGTCTCGTCGGCAGCGACCGCGGCGGGCGGCGCATCCATCGCATTCACCGCGAGCAGGCCGACGCCGAGCAGCGCGGCGACCGGCCAGGCGATGATCTCGCGCCATCGCATGCGCGTTTCCGGTGGGGCCGTCCGCTTCATCTCGATCCCCCAGATCGTGGATGTGCTGCTCGGTATGCGTTCCCCCGACGTTGCGGCGGAGCACAGGCGTCCTTCGGAGGCTATCGGAGAACGTACACGGGACGGAAGGACGACGCACGGTCCGGCGCGCCCGCCCGCCGGTTTGCACCGGAGGGCCCGCCCGGAATACGGTCGCCCTGAACGCTCGGGCACGCGCACCGGCGCGATCCCGAACGGAGCACCATGCCGGCATCCACGCCCCGCCTCGCCGAGCCCGCGAACCGCGCACCGCGCAGCGGCCCGGGCATCGGCGGCGGCCTCGCCCTGGCCCTGCTGTCGGCGTTCGCGTTCGGGGCGGGCGGCGCGATCGTCAAACCCCTGCTCGAGGCCGGCTGGTCGCCCGGCGCCGCCGTGTTCGCCCGGGTCCTCACGGCGGCGATCGTGCTCGCCGTGCCGACCCTCCTCGTCCTCCGCTTCGACCTGCGGCCCGTGCTGCGAGCGTGGCGGATCGTGCTCGCCTACGGGCTCGTGAGCGTGGCGATCACGCAGTTCGCGTTCTACGCGGCGATCGAACGCATCCCGGTGAGCATCGGGCTGCTCGTCGAATACCTCGCCCCGGTCGTGCTCGTCGCCTGGGCGTGGGCCAGGACGCGGCGGATGCCGCAGTTCGTCGTCCTCGCCGGCGCCGTAGTCGCCGTGGCTGGCCTCGTGCTCGTGATCGGCCCGGGCGGCGGCGCCCTCGACCCGATCGGGCTCGCGCTCGCCGGGGTCGCGACCCTCGGCCTCGCCGTCTACTTCGTCATCGGGGAGCGGGCGGACGCCGGGCTGCCGCCGCTCGCGCTCGCCGGCTCCGGCTTCGTCGTCGGCGCCGCGGCCCTCGGGCTCATGGGGGCGAGCCGCCTGCTGCCGTTCCGTGCGGAGTTCGTCGACGTCGACTTCCTCGGCCTCGAGGTTCCGTGGTGGATGCCGGTGCTCGCCGTCGGTATCCTCTCGACGGCCTTCGCTTACTCGACGGGCATCGCCGCAATCCGCCGGCTCGGCACCCGGCTCGCGTCCTTCGTGGGGCTCTCCGAGGTCGTCTTCGCGGCGGTCGTCTCGTGGTGGCTGCTCGGCGAGGCGCTCGGCCTGGCGCAGCTGGCCGGCGGCGCCTTGATCGTCGCCGGCATCGTGCTCGTCCGGCTCGAACGCCCCCGGCCCGCCGTCGGGGCCGGCCCGGCCTCCGATGCGGTGCCGGCGCCCGGCCCGTGACGCCCCGGGCGAGGGGGAGAATGGACGCATGCGCGCCGTGCTCGCCCTCCGGGTCATCGTCCCCTCCGTCTGGCTCGGCGCTCTCGTGGCGCTCTCTTTCGTGGAGACGCCGCTGAAGTTCCTCGGGCCGGGCATCACGGTGCCCCTCGGGCTCGGGATCGGGCGCCTCGTCTTCAATGCCCTCGGCGTCATCGGCGCGGTCGCGCTCATCGCGACGACGCTGCTCGCGCTGCCGCGGCCGCGGGTCGGGCGGGCCGGCGGCATCCTCATCGGGGCGCTCTGGGTCGTGCTGGCGGCCGAGCAGTTCCTCGTCCGGCCGCCGCTGAACGCGCGCAGCGATATCGTCATCGCCGGCGGCGACCCTGGCGAGTCGATGCTGCACTACGTGTACATCGTCTGCGACGTCGCGATCCTCGGCCTGCTCATCGCCCTCATCGTGGTCGCTGCGCGTCGCGTGCTGCCCCGCACGGTGCCTGCCGACGCCTCGTGATACGGGCCGCGCTGGCGGGCGGTGCGCAGGCCTCCTGAGCGGATGCCGCAGGGCGCCCGATTACGCTTGACGGGTGCCGAACGACGCATCCACACCCCGACGCCGCTCGCTGCTCGCCTGGGAGCCGACGCCGTTCGCGGTCGCCGCAGCGGCCGTGGTCGCCGTGTCCGCGGTGCCGCCGACCCTGGCGCCGTGGTGGCTGTTCTGGCCGGTGTTCGCGGTCGCGGCCCTGGCGCTGGTCTGGCTCGTCGTGGCCGTCGTCATGCTGGGGCGACGTGCGAATCCCGATCGCTGGGGGGATCTGTCGAGCCTCGAGGGTTTGCGTCTCGTGCCGGCCGAGCCGCCGGCGCGAACGGTGCGCACGACCGCGCCGGTGGATGACGCGCACCGGCACCAGGCCGCGATCGAGCTCGCGGTCATCCACGGCGGGCATGCGCAGCGCGCGGTGCTCGTGCCGGGCGCCCGGCGCTGGCTCGGGCGCCGCTATCGCACCGGGGTGCAGTTGACGGGCGGCGGCATGCCGCGGCACGCCGGGTTCCTGCAGCCGGCGGCGGATGCTCGGTGGCGCGGACTGCTGGGCGCTCTCGCGCACGAGGGCGCCTACGCGGAGGTGCCGGCGACGGTGACGGGGCAGGCGCGGCCGTACCGGGTCGAGCTCGACCTCGGCGGCCTGTCGATGCTCGAGGCCGCGCGCGGCGACGCCGTTCGCGGGTGACGGCGGCCGGGCCGTCAGTCCTCGGTGACCTCGGAGGACTCGACGGCGTCGGCGGTCTCCTGCTCGGCGGCCATCTGCCGGCGCACCTCGTCCATGTCGAGGCCCTTGACCTGCTCGATGAGGTCGTCGAGCACGGGGCGCGGCAGGGCGCCGGCCTGCGCGAACACGCCGATGCCGTCCTTGAACGCCATGATCGTCGGGATCGAGGTGATGTTCATCGCGGCGGCCAGTTGCTGCTGGTCCTCGGTGTCGACCTTGGCGAAGACCGCATCGGGGTTGGCTTCGCTCGCGGCCTCGTAGTTCGGGGCGAACTGCACGCAGGGGCCGCACCACGACGCCCAGAAGTCGACGAATACGGTTCCGCCCTCGAGGATCGTCTGCTCGAAGTTCTCAAGGGTGAGTGCCACGGTTGCCATCCCTCCACCCTAGACACCCCGATTGGGTATCGTCGGAGCATGGTCGATTTCCGGGGGAGACGGCGGCCGCCGCGGGGGCGTGCGGCGCCGGATGCGGCGGCTGCGCATCCGACCCCGGCCCCCGACGAGGCCAGGGCGCTCGACGAGGCGATCGGCGATATCGATTGGCACGTGTTCGCACCGGGCACCGAGCGGACGACGGTGGATGCCCCGAGCGGCCCCCTTGCGCATGTCGCGGCCGGCCCGGCCGACGGGCCGCGGGTGCTCCTCATCCCGGGCGCGACGGGCTCGAAAGAGGATTTCGTGCTCATGATGCCGGTGTTCGTGGCCGCCGGGTACCGGGTGGAGTCGTACGATCTCGCCGGCCAGTACGAGTCGGACGGCGCCGGGCCCGAGCACCTCGTGCCGCCGCGCGAGCGCTACGACGAGCAGCTGTTCCTCGACGATCTCTTCGCGGTGCTGGGGCGCGGATCCGCACCGGCTCATGTCCTCGGCTACAGCTTCGCCGGCACTCTCGCGCAGCTGGCGATGGTGAGCCGGCCGGAGTTGTTCGCGAGCCTCACGCTGCTGAGCGCGCCGCCGGAGCCGGGCCAGGCGTTCCACGGGGTGAAGATCATCGGCCCGGTGTCGGATCTTGCGCCCGCCAAGGTCGGTGCGGGCCTCATGATCTGGGGCATCCGCCGCAACTTCAACCGGGTTCGGCCGGGGCGCATCGCCTTCGTGCGGGAGCGGTTCGCGCGCACGCGGCGGGCGAGCGTCGACGACATCATCGGCTTGATGATGGAGACGCCCGATCTCCGCGAGGCGGTGCGGGCCGTGCCCGTGCCGAAGCTCGTCGCCGTCGGCGAGCACGATCTGTGGCCGATCGAGTCGCATGCCGCGTTCGCGACGGCGATCGGCGCCGATCTCGCGGTGTACCCGACCGGCCACAGCCCCTGCGAGACGACGCCGCACCAGCTGACGCGCGACATGCTCGCGCTCTTCGTGCGCAGCGGCTACACCGCGTAGGCCCCGTCGGGGCGGCCGGTCAGTCGCGCGCGAAGCGCTGCGCGTGCGCCGCCCAGCCGGCCTCGGCGGGCAGCGAGCGCAGGCTCCGGCTCGCGAGTGCGATGGTGACGGCGACGAGGCAGATCGCGGCGCCGATCAGCAGGGTGGATGGGCGGCCGAGCGCCCCGAGGCCGACGCCGGCCACGAGCGGACCGAGCGGCATCGCGCCCATGGCGAGCACCGAGGAGGCGCTGTTCACCCGGCCGAGCAGCCGCGAGGGCACGGCGACCATCGTGTAGCCGCTGAGTGCGGCGTTCACGGCCGGGACGAGCAGGGCGGCGAGGCCGAGCACTACGGTGATCGCGAGCGGATGCTCGGCGAACGGCATGACGACGAAACCGAGCGTCGCGGTCGTCAGCCCGGTGCAGACGATGGCGCCGGCGCGGATGCGGGTGACGATGGCGGGCGCGACGAGCGCGCCGACGAGCATGAAGGCGCTGATGCCGGCGGAGACCCAGCCGATGACGGCGGGGGAGCGGCCGTCCTGCTGCAGGGCGTAGACGACGGTCGTCATGCCGATGCCGAACCCGAGGTTCACGATCGTGGCGATGAACATGGCTCCGCGGAGGTCTTCGCGGGCGAACAGCCAGGCGAGGCCTTCGCGGATCTCGCGGAGGGCCGAGCGCCCGCCGGTGGATGCCGGTCGCGCGGCGCCGGGGGCAGGGCTCGGGGCATCCGCTGCGGGCACGGGTGCGGATGCCGCCCCTCGCCGAGCCCGCAGCAGCGCCCACGAGGTGGCGCCGGCGACGAGCTGGCAGGCGGTCATGGCCGCGCCGATCAGCCAGCCGCCGGCGGCGAGCAGCACGCCGCCGAGCGGTCCGCCGACCAGGTCCAGCATGGCGTCGCGGGCCTGGTTGGCGGCCTGGGCGCGGCCCATCGCCTCGTCGGGCACGAGTTCTTTGACGGCGGCTTCGTCGGCGGGCCCGAAGATGCCGGCCCGGGCCGAGATGAGCGCGGAGACGATCATCAGCATGCCGAAGGTCAGGCCGTCGGCGGCGGCGAGGAGCATGAAGGCGGCGGCGAGCACGAGCCCGGCGAGGGCGCCGAGCAGCATGAGGACGAGGCGGCGGTGCCGGTCGGCGAGCAGCCCGCCGGTGAGGGTCGTGACGAGGCGGACGATGAGGCCGACGGCGCCGATGACGCCGGCCTGGGCGGGGTCGTCCGTGACGAAGAGGGCGAGGAGGGGCACGGCGAAGGAGGCGAGCGCGTTCGAGAGCCCGGTGGCGGTGTCGCTCGCGAGCCAGGTGAGGTAGGCGGTGTTGCGGCTGAGGCGGTGGATGCCGGGGGCCTCGGCCGGCGCGGGGGTCGTCATGGGCATGAGCTTAGATAGACAGCGAAAGTTGCGCAAGAATAATTATGCAACTTGTGCTGCGGGATCCGTACACTGGGCGCATGGCTGAGAAGCAGGAGCGCATGGAAGCCCCGGTCGCGTCGATCGCGGTGCTGAAGGCGATCGCGAACCCCGTGCGGCAGCGGATCTCCCGCGTGCTCTCCCGGCGCGGATTCGCGCGTGCCGCCGACCTCGCCGACGAACTCGAGCTGCCGGCGAATCAGATCAGCTTCCATCTGCGCGTGCTCGCCGACGCCGGCCTCATCGTCGAAGCCCCCGAGCTCGCCCGCGACCGCCGCGACCGCGTGTGGCGCGAGAATCCTCAGCCCATCCAGCTCGGCAACCCCGAGAACCCCGTCGCCGACGTGCACCTCGGCAACGTCGTGCTGCAGGCGATGGCCGAAGAGGTCACCGACACCCTCGGCCGAGCCGTCGTCTGGGGCGCCGACTATACGAGCGGCCGCACGACCGAGATCCACGGCGTACTGAACTCCTACACCCTGCATCTCGCCGAGGAGGAATTCGAGGAGCTCATGAGGGACCTCACCGAGGTCGCCCACAAGTGGCAGGAACGGAACACCGTCCCCGGCCCCGGCGTGCATACCTGGCAGCTCCACCTCATCGCCGCCGACAACGAGGCCTGAGCGACCGCTACGCCCCGGCCGGCTCTCCGGGCTCCGCTGCGGCCTCCGGGCCGTCGCCCACGGCATCCATCGCGGCACGCCGCTCGGCCCGCCACGCGCGCTGCGCGGCGATATGCGCCCGCCGCCGCTCGAGCGGCGCCCAGCCGCGGAACTCGATCGCCAGGGTGTGGAAGGCGATCCGCACCCGCCGCCCGAGGCCCGACCACGTGTCGAACGGCCGCGCGGAGACCGACACGACGAGCGCCGGGTCGCGCACGACCCGCATTCCCGGCTGCATCCACCACGACAGGTCGAGGTCGTCGTGCACGTCGCCGCGATCGCGGAACGTCCGCTCCCGCACGGCCCGCCACGCGTCGGCGCGGATCGCATAGTTCGAGCCGAAGATCGGCGGATGCCCGAGCAGCCACCCGATCACGAGGAAGTAGCCGCCGATGTACACGTTCCGGGCGATCCACCGCACCGCCGCCGTCCCGCCGTAGAACGATGCCCCGCCCGAGATCGCGTCGGGCCGGTCGGGCGCGGTCATCCGCCGCTCCACCTCGGCGAGCCAGCCGGGTGCCGGAACCGAATCCGCATCCAGGCGGGCGAGGATCTCGCCCGTCGCCGCATCGAGACCCGCGGCCGTCGCCGGCCACACCCCGCGCAGCGGTTCGTCCACGATCCGCGCCCCGAACGCGCGACCCACCTCGGCCGTGTCGTCGCTCGACCCGTTGTCGACGACGACGATCTCATCGGCGGGGCGGGTCTGCCTGGCCAGCGCAGCGAGGCAGTTCTCGAGGAACCTGGCGTCGTTCAGACTCGGAACGACGACGCTGATGGTGGTCATCGTCGTGAGTCTAGCGAGCGGCCCGCGTCCGGCGGCAGCGCGGCCCGTCCGCCGCGTGTCGGGAGGCGGGCGCCTGGCGCGCCCGCCCGCGGTCCCGGTAGCGTCGCCATGGGCGCCGATTCGCGGCCGTCCGGCGGTCGAGGGGAGCGATATGCGTGCGGTGCGGATCGAGCGGCTGGGCAGCGTGGCGGATCTCGTGGTGCGCGAGCTGCCGCGGCCCGAGCCCGGGCCCGGCGAGGTGCGGGTGCGGGTGCTCGCGGCCGGCCTGAATCCGGTCGACTGGAAGATCGTCGAGCGGCCGGGTTCGCTCGAGCACTACGGCCCGGGCCTTGCGCTGCCGCTCGGCAACGGCAACGACCTCGCCGGCATCGTGGATGCGGTCGGCCCGGGCGCCGAGCGCTGGCAGCCGGGTGACGAAGTGTTCGGCGGGCGGCGCTTCCACGCGCAGGCGGATTTCGCGATCGTGCCGGCCGACCGTCTGCTGTCGAAGCCGGCGGGGCTGACGTTCGAGCAGGCCGGGTCCCTCGACATCGCCGGCCGTACGGCGGTCGCCACGATGCGGGCGGTGCGGCCGCGGGCAGGCGAGACGGTGTTCGTCAGCGCGGCGGCCGGCGGCGTCGGGATGCTCTCGGCGCAGCTCGCCAGGCGCGCCGGGGCCAGGGTGATCGGCTCGGCGGGCGAGGCGAACGACGAGGCCCTGCGAGAGCTCGGCATCGAGCCCGTGCGATACGGGCCGGGCCTGGCCGATCGCGTCCGCGCGCTCGCGCCGTCGGGGGTGGATGCCGTGATCGACACCCACGGCCGCGAGACGATGGAGGCCGCCATCGAGCTCGGCGTCGATCCGGATCGCATCGACACGATCGCCGACAAGGCCTTCGCGGAGAAGATCGGGGCGCACGGGGCGGGCGGCGAGACGATCGGCGCGCTCGAGATCGCCGAGCTGGCCGAACTCATCGCGGCCGGCGAGGTGCGGCTCGAGATCGACGCCGTGTACCCGATCGAGCGGGTCGTCGAGGCGTACGCGCATCTGAAGGCTGGGCATCTGCGCGGCAAGGTCGTGCTCGTCACCGAATAACGGTCTCGCCTGCGCGCGGCGGATGCGGAATAGTTGAGCAGGGGCGGCCGTTGCTCACGACTGTATGCAAACGTATTGAGTTGCATCGGCCGAAGCCAGGAGGGCAATCATGCAGTTCGGACTCTTCTCCGTCAGCGACATCACGCGCGACCCGACCACCGGCGAGACGCCGAGCGAGCATCAGCGCATCACCGACACCATCACGATCGCGAAGCACGCCGAAGACGTCGGCCTCGACGTCTTCGCCCTCGGCGAGCACCACAACCCGCCCTTCTTCTCGTCCTCGCCGCCGACGACCCTCGCCTACATCGCCGCGCAGACCGAACGCCTCGTGCTCTCGACGGCGACCACGCTCATCACCACGAACGACCCGGTGAAGATCGCCGAGGACTTCGCGATGCTCCAGCACGTCTCGAACGGGCGGGTGGATGTCATGCTCGGCCGCGGCAACACGGGCCCCGTCTACCCGTGGTTCGGCAAGGACATCCGCCAGGGCCTGCCGCTCGCGATCGAGAACTACAACCTCCTGCACCGCCTCTGGCGCGAAGACGTCGTCGACTGGGAGGGGCGCTTCCGCACCCCGCTGCAGGGCTTCACCTCCACCCCGAGGCCGCTCGACGACGTGCCGCCGTTCGTGTGGCACGGATCCATCCGCACCCCTGAGATCGCTGAACAGGCCGCCTACTACGGCGATGGATTCTTCGCGAACCACATTTTCTGGCCCGCCTCGCACACGCAGCGCATGGTCGCCCTCTACCGGCAGCGCTTCGAGCACTACGGGCACGGCAGCGCCGCCCAGGCGATCGTCGGCCTCGGCGGGCAGGTGTTCATGGGTCGCACCTCGCAGGAGGCGAAGGCGGCCTTCCGCCCCTACTTCGACCAGGCGCCCGTCTACGGCAACGGCCCCACGATGGAGGACTTCACCGAGCAGACCCCGCTCACCGTCGGCAGCCCGCAGGAGGTCATCGACCGCGCCCTCGGGTTCCGCGAGTACGTCGGCGACTACCAGCGCCAGCTCTTCCTCATGGATCACGCCGGCCTGCCGCTGAAGACCGTGCTCGAGCAGCTCGACTTCCTCGGCGAGATCCTGCCGGCGCTGCGGGCCGGCTTCGAGGAGGGCCGCCCGGCCGAGGTGCCGGATGCCCCGACGCACGCCTCGCTCGTCCGCGCCAAGTACGGCGACGCCGCCCCGCGCCAGCCGCGCCCGAACCCGAACCGCGGCGACAACGTCACCGGCGGCTCGCCGTATCAGGACTCGGCACCGGCGTCCGGCTCCGCGTTCGGCCGCGCTGCGGAACGCCCCGCCGAAGGCCCCGCCGGCGAGGACGAGCGATGACGCCCAAGCGGATCGTCGTCGTCACCGCCGGGCTCAGCACGCCGAGCTCGACCCGCACGCTCGCCGACCGGCTGAGCCGCGACGTGTCGGCCGTGCTCGACGAGCGCGGAGTGGATGCCGAGCTCGCCGTGTTCGAGCTGCGCGACCTCGCCCACGACATCGCCAACCACCTGCTGCAGGGATTCGCCCCGCCGAAGCTCGAAGCGCTCCTCGACCGCCTCGACACGGCGGACGGACTCATCGCCGTCACCCCGATCTTCACGACGAGCTACGCGGGGCTCTTCAAGTCGTTCATCGACGTCGTCGACCCCGAGGCCCTCGACGGCCTGCCGGTGCTGCTCGGCGCGACCGGCGGCACGCCCAGGCACTCGCTCGCGATCGACTACGCCATGCGCCCCCTGTTCACCTACCTGCACGCCGTGCCCGTGCCGACGGGCGTCTACGCGGCGACCTCGGACTGGGGCGGCGACGGCGACGGGGTGCGCTCGCTCTCGGAGCGGATCCGGCGCGGCGCCGAGGAGTTCGCCGAACTCGTGGCCCGCACCGACCGCTCCGGGCGCGTCCGCGACCCCTTCGCCCTCGGCAGCCCCTTCGGCGACGCCTGAGCGCTTCCGGGGGTCGTATCCCGCCACGAAACCGCGGATTCCGCCGGAAACCTGGCGGGAAACGACCCCCGGAAGCAGGAGCGCCCCTCAGCGGGGGAGCAGGCCGAAGGCCTCCAGCTCGGTCTCGTCCAGCATCCGCGAGCGGATGAGGAACCGTTTGCCCTCCGGCGCCTCGACCGAGAAGCCCGAGCCGCGGCCGTCGACGACGTCGATCGTGAGATGCGTGTACTTCCAGTACTCGAACTGGAACGCCGACATGTACACCTCGATCGGGTCGAGGCCGTCGACGGCGAGCGCGCCGAGGTGCACATCCCCGGCGCCCGTGCGGAACATCCCGACGGGGTAGCACATCGGAGATGAGCCGTCGCAGCATCCGCCGGACTGGTGGAACATGAGCGGCCCGTGGGTCGCGGTGAGGCGGCGGAGGAGGCTTGCCGCCTCCGCCGTCACCGCGACCCGCGAGGCGCCGGGAGCCCCGGCATCCATCGCGGGGCCGATCAGAAGAAGCCCATGGGGCCGTCGGCGTACGACACCAGGAGGTTCTTCGTCTGCTGATAGTGGTCGAGCATCATCTTGTGGTTCTCGCGCCCGATGCCCGACTGCTTGTACCCGCCGAACGCGGCGTGCGCCGGGTACTGGTGGTAGGTGTTCGACCACACTCGGCCGGCCTCGATCGCGCGGCCCGCCCGGTAGAGCTGCGTGCCGTTGCGGCTCCAGACGCCCGCACCGAGGCCGTAGAGGGTGTCGTTGGCGATCGAGATCGCGTCGTCGTAGGTGTCGAAGGAGGTCAGCGCGAGCACCGGTCCGAAGATCTCCTCCTGGAAGATGCGCATCGAGTTCGCCCCCTCGAACACCGTCGGCTGCACGTAGTAGCCGCCGGCGAGGTCGCCGCCCAGGTCGGCGCGCTCGCCGCCCGTGAGCAGCTTCGCGCCCTCCGCCTTGCCGATCTCGAAGTAGCTGAGGATCTTCTCCAGCTGGTCGTTCGAGGCCTGCGCGCCGATCATCGTCGACACGTCGAGGGGGTCGCCCTGCTTGATCTGCGCGACCCGGTCGAGGCCGTCGGCGACGAAGCCGTCGTAGATCGAACGCTGCACGAGCGCCCGCGACGGGCAGGTGCACACCTCGCCCTGGTTCAGGGCGAAGAAGGTGAAGCCCTCGAGCGCCTTGTCGTAGAAGGAGTCCTTCTCGGCCGCGACGTCCTCGAAGAACACGTTCGGGCTCTTGCCGCCGAGCTCCAGCGTCACGGGGATCAGCCGTTCGCTCGCGTACTGCATGATGAGCCGGCCGGTCGTCGTCTCGCCGGTGAAGGCGATCTTGCGGATCCTCGGGTGCGAGGCGAGCGGCGCGCCGGCCTCGAAGCCGAAGCCGTTGACGACGTTCACGACGCCGGCCGGCAGCAGGTCGGCGATGAGGTCGAGCAGCACGTGGATGGATGCCGGCGTCTGCTCCGCCGGCTTCAGCACGACGCAGTTGCCGGCCGCGAGCGCGGGAGCGAGCTTCCACACGGCCATGAGGATGGGGAAGTTCCACGGGATGATCTGCCCGACGACGCCGAGCGGCTCGTGGAAGTGGTAGGCGACGGTGTCGTGGTCGAGCTCGGCCGCCCCGCCCTCCTGCGCGCGGATCGCGCCCGCGAAATAGCGGAAGTGGTCGATGGCGAGCGGGATGTCGGCGGCGAGCGTCTCGCGCACCGGCTTGCCGTTCTCCCACGTCTCGGCGACGGCGAGGGCCTCGAGGTTCGCCTCCATGCGGTCGGCGATCCGGTTCAGGATGACGGCGCGTTCGGCGACGCTCGTCTTGCCCCAGGTGTCGAAGGCGGCCCAGGCGGCTTCGACTGCGCGGTCGACGTCGGCGGCGGTGCCGCGGGCGATCTCGCAGAAGGGGCGGCCGGTGACGGGCGTGATGTCCTCGAAGTACTCTCCCGAGGCGGGCGGTTCGTACCGCCCGCCGATGAAGTGGTCGTAGCGGCTGCGGTAGGCGACGACCGAGCCGTCCTCGCCCGGTCGGGCGTACACGGTCGGCGCGGGCGTCGGCTCCTCGACGGCGGAACCGGGGTCGGCGGTGAGGGTCATGGAAGGCTCCTTCGGCTTCGCGGTGCGCACGGGCTGTGCGCGGCGCCGACGCTACCGGGCCGAAGGTTGCATCCGGTTGCGGGTGGATGCCGCAGGGCGCTGCATCGCGAGCTCGGCGTCGAGGCGTTCGAGCCGGGCGACGGCGGCGGCGCGCTTGGGGGAGCGGGGCGGCAGCGCGTGGAGGGCCGCCCGCCAGATCTCGGCGTCGCCGGCGCCGCGTTCGGTCTCGCCCCAGGCGAGGAGGAGTTCGGCCGACCCCGATTCGAGCAGCGCTTCGCGGAGCCGGCCGACGACGTCCTCGCGGAGCTCTTCGACGCCGGGGGCGGTGGATGCAGGCAGGGGGCCGCCCCCGTAGGCTTCGATCGCCGCTCGGTGGGCCCCGCGCCGCTGCAGTTCGACGACGCCGGCGAGGTCGAGTTCGAGGGGCGCGGCGAGCCGGTACGGCCGGGTGAGCGGCCCGAGATCGGCGGCGACGGCGGCGAGGACGCGCCGTAGCCGCACCATCTCGGCGCGGAGGGTCGGGGCCGAGCCGTCGTCGCCGTAGGCGAGCCGGGCGAGGCGTTCGGCGCCGAGGCCGGCGCGGTGCCAGGCGAGCAGTGCGAGCAGTTCGCTGTGACGGGCGCTCAGCACCGCGTCGCCGCCGGGGCCGCTGAGGCGCGCACGGTCGCGGCCGAGCACGGCGAGGCGGGCCGGCGCGGCGGGTGCCGCAGCGGATGCCGCAGTGGATGCCGGTGCGGTGCCGGCGCCCGCGGCGCGGCGAGGCCGGTGGGGCGCGGATCCGCGTTCCCGCAGGCGGCCGATGAGCAGCTCGCGCTCGACGGCGGCGACGGTCGCCTCGAGGAGGGTGAGCACGTGCGGGGCGACGACCTCGTCGCCGCCGGTGACGTCGAGCACGCCGATGAGTTCGCGCGACTCGGGGTCGTGCACGGGCACGGCCGTGCAGCTCCACGCCTTGACGGGGCGGGCGAAGTGCTCCTCGGCGTGGATCTGGATGCCGTGGCCGAGCGCGAGGGCCGTGCCCGGGGCCGCGGTGCCGACGTCGTGCTCGGTCCAGCCGGCACCCGGCACGAACATCATCGCCTCGGCGCGGGCACGCAGCACCGGGTCGCCCTCGACCCAGAGCAGTCGGCCGCGGGCGTCGCCGACGGCGACGAGCACGCCCGATCCGGCCTCGGCGTCCTGCACGAGGAGGCGCCGGATGACCGGCAGGGCCGGCGCGATCGCATGCGTCCGCCTGGCGTCGGCGAGTTCCGGGCCGTCGAGCAGCAGCGGGGCGACGACCGTGTCGGGGTCGAGGCGTTCGGCCGCGGCGCGGTGCCAGGAGGCTTCGACGAGCTCGCGCGTCCCGCCCCGCCCCGGCAGTGCCAGCCAGTCCGCGCGCATCGCCGCTCCGATCTGCATCGATCCGAATTGCGCGCCATGCTACCGGCCGCCGGGCGGCCGGTCGAGGGTCGGTGCGGCGGGGTTCAGCCGCTCTTGCGGCGGAACTCGCGGCGGTGGTCGGCCCGGCCGTGGGCGCCCTGCGCGCCGGAGGTGCCGTCGAGGTGCGACTCGCCCTCGCGCTTCTTCGCGGCGGACTTCTTGCGGTCGAGCGCCTCGCGGAACTTCTGCTTGAGCTCTTCGGGGGTCTCGTCCTGGTGGCCGTCGTCGGTGCTCATGATGCCGAGTGTACCGGGGACGGGGGGCGGCCGCGGCGGTGCGCCGGGGCATCCGCACCCGACGCGGGCCGGCCCTTCCTCGGCCGAATCGGGCCCGACTGCTACGATTGATGCGGTTGCCGTACGGCATCCGCACATGAAAGCACCGGGCCCTCGGGCCCGTTCGGAGCAGGCCGGCAGTGAGCTGGTCTCCTGTGGTGGCTTACCGATCGCACGCGAACGGTGAACTTCTACTGGTGGCCAGCGTGAGCGAATCGACTGACGCGCCGAATCTGCCTGTTCCCTGCTCCTCGAAGAGTCGCGCCCGCACGGGGTGCGACGTTAAACAAAGGAGAGAGACCTCTTGGAAGGTCCTGAGATCACGTTCGCCGAAACCGTCATCGACAACGGTCGCTTCGGCACCCGCACCATCCGCTTCGAAACCGGTCGCCTCGCCCAGCAGGCGCAGGGTTCCGCCGTCGCCTACATCGACGAGGAGACCATGCTGCTGTCGGCGACGAGCGTGTCGAAGCAGCCGAAGGAGCACTTCGACTTCTTCCCGCTCACCATCGACGTCGAGGAGCGGATGTACGCCGCCGGGCGCATCCCCGGCTCGTTCTTCCGCCGCGAGGGCCGCCCCTCGACCGACGCCATCCTCACCTGCCGCCTCATCGACCGGCCGCTGCGCCCCTCCTTCGTCGAGGGCCTCCGCAACGAGGTCCAGGTCGTCGTGACGGTGCTCGCGATCGAGCCCGACGAGCTGTACGACGTGCTCGCCATCAACGCGGCGTCCATGTCGACGCAGCTGTCGGGTCTGCCGTTCTCGGGCCCCATCGGCGGTGTGCGCGTCGCGCTCATCGACGGCCAGTGGGTCGCATTCCCGAAGCACACGCAGCTCGAGGACGCCGTGTTCAGCATGGTCGTCGCCGGCCGTGTCGTCACCGAGGCCGACGGCTCCGAAGACGTCGCGATCATGATGATCGAGGCCGAGGCCACCGACAACGCCTGGGGCCTCATCCAGGCCGGCGCCGTCAAGCCCGACGAGGCGGTCATCGCCCAGGGCATCGAGGCGTCCAAGCCCTTCATCAAGCAGCTCGTCGAGGCCCAGCAGAAGGTCGCGGCCACCGCGGCCAAGCCGACCGCCGACTACCCGACGTTCCCGCCGTACCAGCCGGCGACGCTCGAGCTCGTCAGCTCCCTCGCCAAGGAGGAGCTGAAGTCGGTCTACCAGATCGCCGAGAAGGTCGCCCGCCAGAACGCGGACGACGAGCTGAAGGCCCGCGTCAAGGGCACCGTCGCCGAGAAGGTCGAGGCCGGGGAACTGCCCGCGTCCGCCAACGACGAGGTCTCGGCCGCCTACAAGTCGGTCACGAAGGACGTCGTGCGCACCCGCGTGCTGCAGGAGGGCGTCCGCATCGACGGCCGCGGCCTCACCGACATCCGCCCGCTCGACGCCGAGGTCCAGGTCGTGCCGCGCGTGCACGGTTCGGCGATCTTCCAGCGCGGCGAGACGCAGATCCTCGGGGTCACGACGCTCAACATGCTGAAGATGGAGCAGCAGATCGACTCGCTGTCGCCCGTCACCAAGAAGCGCTACATGCACAACTACAACTTCCCGCCCTACTCGACCGGTGAGACCGGCCGTGTGGGGTCGCCGAAGCGTCGCGAGATCGGGCACGGCGCGCTCGCCGAGCGCGCGCTCGTGCCGGTGCTGCCCTCGCGCGACGAGTTCCCGTACGCGATCCGCCAGGTCTCCGAGGCCCTCGGCTCGAACGGCTCGACCTCGATGGGTTCGGTCTGCGCCTCGACGCTGTCGCTCCTGAACGCGGGCGTGCCGCTGCGCGCCCCCGTCGCGGGCATCGCGATGGGCCTCATCTCCGACACCGTCGACGGCGAGGCCCGCTACGCGGCCCTCACCGACATCCTCGGCGCCGAAGACGCCCTCGGCGACATGGACTTCAAGGTCGCCGGCACCAGCGAGTTCGTCACCGCGATCCAGCTCGACACGAAGCTCGACGGCATCCCCGCCTCGGTGCTCGCCGGCGCGCTGACGCAGGCGAAGGACGCCCGCACGACGATCCTCGCCGTGCTGAACGCCGCGATCGACGGCCCCGACGAGATGGCGCCGACCGCGCCGCGCGTCATCAGCGTGCAGATCCCGGTCGACAAGATCGGCGAGCTCATCGGCCCCAAGGGCAAGACGATCAACGGCATCCAGGACGAGACCGGCGCCGACATCTCCATCGAGGAGGACGGCACCGTCTACATCGGCGCGACCGACGGCCCCTCGGCCGAGGCCGCCCGCGCCCAGGTCAACGCGATCGCCAACCCCACCAACCCCGAGGTCGGCGAGCAGTTCCTCGGCACCGTCGTGAAGATCGCCGCCTTCGGCGCCTTCGTCTCGCTGCTGCCCGGCAAGGACGGCCTGCTGCACATCTCCGAGGTGCGCAAGCTCGCCGGCGGCAAGCGCGTCGAGAACGTCGAGGACGTGCTGAGCGTGGGTCAGAAGATCCTCGTCGAGATCACGAAGACCGACGACCGCGGCAAGCTCTCGCTCGCCCCGGTCATCGCCGAGGATGCCGACACCGACGGCCGCGACGCGGCCAACCCCGGCCCGGAAGAGCCGGCCGAAGGCGCCGACGCGTAACGCGCGAGCCTCGCATGCGGATGCCCCGCCCGACTCGATTCGGGCGGGGCATTCTGCTCTGGTCTCGATACGGCGCTGCGCGCCTACTCGACCGACGGGGAGTGCCGGTGCCGCCGCTGCCGGTTGAGTAGGCGCCTCGGCGCCGTATCGAAACCCCATGCGATGCCGCCGGTTGAGTAGGCGCCTCGGCGCCGTATCGAAACCCCATGCGATGCCGCCGGTTGAGTAGGCGCCTCGGCGCCGTATCGAAACCCCATGCGATGCCGCCGGTTGAGTAGGCGCCTCGGCGCCGTATCGAAACCCCGTGCGTTTCAGGCCCGGGCGGCGGCCTGTTCGACCGTGCGCACGGCCTCGGCGACCCCGCCGGACCAGGCGGGTCCGTGGCCGGGGATCACCCATGTCGCCTCGATGCCGTCGAGGCGACGGAGGGCCTCGAGCGCGGCCTCGGGGTCGTCGGTGAACGGTGCCGGCTGCGGCCCGCAGACGCGCTCACCACGCGCCATGTGCTCACCGGTGAGACCGTCGTCCGCATCGCCCGCGAGACCCGGGCCTTCGCCAGCGAACGACCGGCGTCCTTCGCCCTCGTGTTCGCGCCCGGCGTCGAGGTCGAGATCGACCCGGAGGCGCTCGGCGCGGCAAGCGCAGGCCTCATCGCCTTGACCGGGCGCCTGGCCGGGCCGGAGCATGCGCTCCAGGCGGCGCGCACCGTCACCGCCTGGGCGACCGGCTTCATCGGCATGGAGCGCACCGACGCGTTCCGACTCGGAAGCGGGGGGTCCGAAGGCCTCGACGAGGCGTTCGAGTACGGCATCCGAACCATCGTCGGCGCCCTGGGCGCACCTCACTCGGCGGCCGGCGCAGCCTCGAGCAGAGGCCGCAGCCGATAGGGGATGAGCTCGCCCATCGCGAGCGAGGTCTCGGTGCGCTCCACACCGTCGATCTGCAGGATCTCGGCGTCGATGCGGAAGAGCTCGTGGGCATCGCGGCAGACCACCCGCACGAGCACGTCGACCGCGCCCGAGAGGCCGTGGGCCTGGACGACCTCGGGAATCGCGCGCAGCTTCACGGCGACGTCGTTCAGGCGCTTCTGCCTGACATGCACGGCGATGAACGCCTCGAGCGGGTAGCCGAGCGCCGCCGGATCGATCGCGCGTTCGAAGGAGAGGAAGACGCCGGCGCCCTCGAGTTTCGCCATGCGCGCCTGCACGGTGTTGCGCGAGAGGCCGAGGCGGTCGGCGAGCGCGACGACGGTCGCCCGCGGATGCTCGGCGAGGGCGGCGAGAAGTGCACGATCCACGGCGTCGAAGCGGCTCATGTTCGGGACGATAGCACGGTCATACGCGTCGAAGCTGAGCAACATGCTCAAGCAATCGGCGAATGCTTGAGCTGTGTGCCCCGACGTCATACGCTCGCGGGAGAGCCCGGCAGAGCCGCCGGGTGCGCTGACGCCCACGAGGCCGAGGCGCCGCAGACGGAAGGATCGACATGACCCACGCCGACCGAGACGCCACCGGGCTCCTCGCCGAGCCCGATGCCGCCCGGCTCCTGGACGAGACCGGGCACCGCGTCGCCGACGCCGACCTCGACCCCTGGATCGCCGACGTCGACGAGGCCCTGCTCCGCAGCCTCTACGCCGACATGCTCCGGGCACGGCGCGTGGATGCCGAGGCGACGACCCTGCAGCGGCAGGGCGAACTGGGCCTTTGGCCCCCGCTGGCCGGTCAGGAGGCCGCACAGGTGGGTTCGGCCCATGCGCTCGGCGAACGCGACTTCGTCTTCTCCAGCTACCGCGAGCATGCGGTCGCCCTGCATCGCGGGGTCGGGCCCGCCGAACTGCTGACGATGTGGCGCGGCTCGGCCCCGGGAGGATGGAACCCCTACGACCACCATCTGGCCGCACCGCAGATCATCATCGGCGCCCAGACCCTGCACGCCACCGGCTACGCGATGGGGCTTGCGTGGAACAGGAAGACGGATGCGGCGATCACCTACTTCGGCGACGGCGCGACGAGCGAGGGCGACGTCTCCGAGGCGATGATCTGGGCGGCGAGCTTCCAGGCGCCTGTCGTCTTCTTCTGCCAGAACAACGGCTGGGCGATCTCGGAGCCGGTCGGCCTGCAATCGCGTCAGCCGCTCGTCAAGCGCGCCGACGGCGCCGGGATGCCGGGCGTGCGCGTCGACGGCAACGATGTGCTGGCCGTGCTGGCCGCCACTCGGCAGGCGCTCGCGCGCGCCCGCGCGGGCGAGGGGCCGAGCTTCATCGAGGCCGTCACCTATCGCATGGGTCCGCACACCACCGCCGACGATCCGACCCGATACCGGGGTGAGGAGGATCTCGCCGCCTGGCGCGAGCGCGACCCGATCGCCAGGCTCCGCTCCTATCTGGAGGCGGGGACGGACGCCGCCGCCCGCGGTGGCCTCGACGCCTTCTTCGTCGCGAGCGAGGAGGCCGCCACGGCCTCGGCAGCCGAGCTCCGGGCGGCCGTGCAGGGCATCGCCGATCCCGAGCCGCTCGCCGTCTTCGATCATGTCTACGCCGAACCCAACACGCATCTCGACGAGCAGCGGGAGCGCTACGCCCGGTATCTGGCGATGTTCGAGGAGCCCCGCACCGAGGCGACGGGGGAGGCCCGATGACCGCGCTCACCCTCGGCAAGGCCCTCGGCGAGGGCATGCGCCGCGCCCTCGCCGCCGACGACCGCGTCGTGCTCATGGGCGAGGACATCGGCACCCTCGGCGGCGTGTTCCGCGTGACCGACGGGCTGCAGGCCGAGTTCGGCCCGAACCGCGTCGTCGACACCCCGTTGTCGGAGGCCGGCATCCTCGGCACCGCCGTGGGGCTGTCCTACGGCGGCTTCCGCCCGGTCGTGGAGATCCAGTTCGACGGGTTCATCTATCCCGCCTTCGATCAGATCGTCGCGCAGGTCGCGAAGCTGCACTACCGCACGGGCGGTGCGGTGCGCGTGCCGATCACGATCCGGGTGCCGTTCGGCGGCGGCATCGGGGCGGCCGAGCACCATTCCGAGTCGCCCGAGGCGTACTTCGCGCACACGGCGGGCCTCAGGGTGGTGTCGTGCTCGAACCCGCAGGATGCGTTCACGATGATCCAGCAGGCGATCGCCAGCGACGACCCGGTCGTCTTCTTCGAGCCGAAGCGCCGCTACCACCAGAAGGGCGAGGTCGACCTGGAGGCGAGCCTCGCCGATGCGCGTCCGCTCGGCGTGGCGCGCCGGACCCGGGCCGGGGCGGACGTGACGGTCGTCGCGTACGGCGGAATGGTGCAGCCGGCCGAGGACGCCGCGGAGGCGGCATCCGCCGAGGGCATCGGCCTCGACGTGATCGACCTGCGATCCCTCGCCCCGATCGACTATCCGACGATCACGACGTCGGTGCGGAAGACCGGCCGGCTCGTCATCGTGCACGAGGCCGGCGAGCAGGGCGGCCTCGGCGCCGAGATCGCCGCGAGCGTCACGGAGCGCTGCTTCGAGTTCCTGGAGGCCGCGCCGGTGCGAGTGACGGGCCATGACATCCCGTACCCGCCGGCGAAGCTGGAGAAGCACCATCTGCCTGATCTGGACCGCATCCTCGACGGCGTGGATCGTGTACTCGGCCGGCCGAACTCGATGAGCGGCGTGAACGGGGGCGAGGCATGAGCGTGCGCGAGTTCCCGCTTCCGGATCTCGGGGAAGGCCTGACGGAGTCCGAGATCGTCGCCTGGCGGGTCGCGGTCGGCGACCGCATCGAGCTGAACCAGGTCGTGGCCGACGTCGAGACGGCCAAGGCGGTCGTGGAGATCCCCTCGCCGTTCGCGGGGGTCGTGACGGCCCTGCACGCCGAGCCGGGTGACACGGTCGACGTCGGTTCGCCGCTGTTCTCGTGCGAGACGGGGGAGGCGGGGGTGGATGCCGCCGCGCCGGCGCCGGCGAGCTCCGCCGAGCCGGCCGGCGCCGCCGGGCCGTCGGCACGCGAGGGTTCCGGCCCGGCGCTCGTGGGGTACGGGGCTGCCGCCGAGCATGGTTCGGCCAGGCGGGCCCGGCCCGGCCTCGGGCGGGCGGCACTGCTCGAGCCTGCGGCCGAGGCCGGCCGCGCGCCCGCGGCGCCCGCCGCACCCGCCGCCGCACCCGCCGCCGCACCCGCCGCCGCACCCGCCGCACCCGCGGCACCCGGCGAGCGCCCGGCGGAGCGGCCGCGCTCCACGCCTCCGGTGCGCAAGCTGGCCCGCGACCTCGGGGTCGACCTCGAGCGGCTCGCCGGAACGGGGGAGCGGGGCCTCATCACGCGCGACGACGTCGAGGCCGCCGCGGCGGCCGGCGGTGCCGGGCCGGCATCCGCACCCGCCGCATCCGCACCCGCCCCCGCGGGCGAGGCACCCGCGGCACCCGCACTCGCACGCCCCGCCGCCGAACCGCTCGGCGAGGAGCGCATCCCGATCCGAGGCGTCCGCAAGCACACCGCGGCGGCGATGGTCGAGAGCGCCTTCACCGCCCCGCACGTCACCGAGTTCCTCACCGTCGACGTCACGCGTTCGATGCGGGCGCTCGAGCGCTTCCGCGAGGCGCCCGAGTTCGAAGGCGTCCGCGTGACGCCGCTCGCGCTCGTCGCGAAGGCGGTGTGCCTGGCCGCGCGCCGCACGCCCGAGCTCAACTCCCGCTGGGATGAGCAGGCGCAGGAGATCGTGCGCTTTGACGGGGTGAACCTCGGCATCGCGGCGGCCACCGAGCGCGGCCTCGTCGTGCCGAACGTCAAGCGCGCCGACGCGCTCGGCCTGCCCGGGCTCGCACATGCCATCGGCGAGCTCGCGGCGACGGCCCGCGCGGGCCGTTCGACACCGGCCGATCTGGCCGGCGGCACGATGACGATCACGAACATCGGCGTCTTCGGCATCGACGCGGGCACCCCGATCCTGAACCCCGGCGAGGCGGCGATCCTCGCGATGGGTGCCGTCCGCCGCACCCCGTGGGAGCACCGCGGGCGCGTCGCGCTCCGCGAGGTCATGACGCTGTCGCTGTCGTTCGACCACCGTCTCGTCGACGGCGCGCAGGGCTCGCGCTTCCTCGCCGATGTGGGGCGGATGCTCGAGGACCCGGCCGCCGCGCTCGCGATGATGTGAGCGGCGGGGGTATCGGATGCCGGCGTTCGGCGCGAGGATGGAGGCATGAGCGAGACGATGACCCCGGATGAGATCGAGCAGGCGCTCGAGGGCACGTCGTTCGACCTGCTCGGCGATGTGCTGCTCGGCTCGTACGCGACCGGAGACTTCCAGGGCGCGGTGCGCGTGCTCGATGCGGCGGCGGTCGTCGCCGAGCAGGCGAACCACCACCCGGACGTGCGGCTCGGCTACGGGCGCATCGAGTTCGAGCTGAGTTCGCACGACGTCGACACCGTCACGAGGCGCGACGTCGACCTCGCGCTCCGCATCGAGCAGGTGGCGACGGGCCTCGGGGCCACGCCCGAGAACTGATCGGCGCCGGCGGCCTCAGGCCTACGCGGTGAGGGCGGCGAGCGTCATCGGCACGAGGATGCGGCGCACCTCGGCGGCCCGGGGGTGCACGCCGCCGGCGCGGGCGGAGTGCGGGGTCGAGTTCATGAGGCCGAACGCGGCATGGGCGCGCATGCGCCGTTCCCGCTCGCCGAGTTCGGGCCGGAGGCGGCCGAGGACGTCGACCCAGCGTTCGACGTAGGCGCGCTGCACGCGCCGCACCTCGTGCCGGTCGCCGGGCTCCAGGCGTTCGAGTTCGCGGTCCTGCACGAGGATGACGTCGGCGCTGGCGACGGCGAAGTCGACGTGGAAGGCGACGAGTTCGCGGAGGGCCGCGGCCGGGTCCGCGGCGGCGGCGACGACGCGTTCGGCCCCGTCGAGGAGGGCCCGGCTGGCGTCGTCGAGGATCGCGGCGAGCACGGCGGCCTTGCCGGGGAAGTGCCGGTAGACGGCCGGGCCCGAGACGCCGGCGGCCTGGCCGAGGTCTTCGATCGTGACGCCGGCGTAGCCGCGGTCGGCGAAGAGCGCGGTCGCGGCGTCCAGGATCGCGGCCCGGCGCCCGGCCTTGGCGCGTTCGCGGTCGGTGAGGGTCACGGTGCCTCCAGTCGGTGAGTACACGCTAACCGAAGCCTGCCGCCGGCCGCACGCGGCGCGCCCCTTGCCGATTTCGGTTAATGAGCGCTAACCTCGATTCCAGTTAGCGAAGACTCACTGAATACGTCGACGGAGACGAGATGGGCACCCTCACGACCGGCACGGCCGACGGCCGTGCCGCCAACGCGGCCGCGCACGCCGAGCTCGTGCGCGAACTCCGCGAGCGCCTCGCGCGATCCGCCCGGGGCGGCAGCGACGCGGCCCGCGAGCGGCACCTCGCCCGCGGCAAGCTCCTGCCGCGCGACCGCGTCCGGCGCCTGCTCGACGAGGGCAGCCCGTTCCTGGAATGCTCGCCGCTCGCCGGCGAGGCCCTCACCGGCGACGACACCCCGGGCGCCGGCCTCATCACCGGCATCGGCCTCGTGCACGGCCGGCCCGTCATGGTCATCTGCAACGACGCGACCGTCAAAGGCGGCACCTACTACCCGATGACGGTGAAGAAGCACCTCCGGGCGCAGGAGATCGCCCACGAGAACCGGCTGCCGTGCGTCGCCCTCGTCGACTCGGGCGGCGCCTTCCTGCCCCGGCAGGACGAGGTCTTCCCCGACCGCGAGCACTTCGGACGCATCTTCTACAACCAGGCGCGGCTGTCGGCGGCCGGCATCCCGCAGCTGGCGGCCGTCATGGGCTCCTGCACGGCCGGCGGCGCCTACGTGCCGGCGATGAGCGACGAGTCGGTCATCGTCCGCGAGCAGGGCACCATCTTCCTCGGCGGCCCGCCGCTCGTGAAGGCCGCGATCGGCGAGGTCGTGACCCCCGAGGAGCTCGGCGGCGGCGAGCTGCACGCACGCGTCTCCGGCGTCGTCGACCACCTCGCCGAGGACGACGAGCACGCCCTCGAGATCCTCCGCGACATCCTCGAGACCGTGCCGCAGCCCGGCCCACGGGCCTGGGCGGTTCGCGAGCCCCGACCGCCCCGGCTCGACCCGGCGAGCGTCAGCGAGGTCGTGCCCGTCGACGTGCAGCAGCCGTACCCGGTGCGCGAGGTCATCGCCCGGCTCGTCGACGACAGCGCCTTCACCGAGTTCAAGCCCGAGTACGGCGACACCCTCGTCACGGCCTTCGCGCATCTCGAGGGCCACCCCGTCGGCATCGTCGCCAACCAGGGGGTGCTCTTCGGCGAGTCGGCCGAGAAGGGCGCGCACTTCATCGAACTGTGCGATCAGCGCGGCATCCCGCTCGTGTTCCTGCAGAACATCTCGGGCTTCATGGTCGGCCGCGACGCCGAGGCCGGCGGCATCGCCAAGCACGGCGCGAAGATGGTCACCGCGGTCGCGACGACGCGGGTGCCGAAGTTCACGGTCGTCATCGGCGGATCCTTCGGTGCCGGCAACTATTCGATGTGCGGCCGGGCGTACTCGCCGCGCTTCCTCTGGCTCTGGCCGAACGCCCGCACGAGCGTCATGGGCGGCGAACAGGCCGCGAGCGTGCTCGCGACCGTCAAACGCGACGGCATCGAAGCGAGCGGCGGGCAGTGGCCGGCCGAGGAGGAGGCCGCCTTCCGCGCCCCGATCCGCGCACAGTACGAAGAGCAGGGTTCGCCCTGGTACTCGACCGCCCGCCTCTGGGACGACGGCGTCATCGACCCGGCCGACACCCGCACCGTCCTCGGCCTCGCCCTCGAACTGGCGAGCCGAACGCCCCTGCCCGAGCCCCGCTTCGGCCTGTTCCGGATGTGAGCGAGATGTTCGAGACCGTCCTCATCGCCAACCGCGGCGAGATCGCCTGCCGCATCATCCGCACCCTGCGGCGCCTCGGCATCCGCTCGGTCGCCGTGTACTCCGACGCGGATGCCGGCGCCCCGCACGTCCGCCTCGCCGACGACGCCGTGCGCCTCGGGCCGGCCCCGGCCGCCGAGAGCTACCTGCACGTGCCCCGCATCCTCGCCGCCGCCCGCGAGACCGGCGCGCAGGCGATCCACCCCGGCTACGGCTTCCTCAGCGAGGACGCCGGCTTCGCCCGCGCCGTCCGCGAAGCAGGCCTCGTCTTCATCGGCCCGGGCGAGGAGGCCTTGCACGTCATGGGCGACAAGATCCGGGCGAAGGACCGGGTCGCCGCAGCCGGCGTGCCGACCGTGCCCGGGTTCGCCGAGCCGGCGGGCGAGCGGATGCCGGACGCCGCCCTCGCCGCCCGCGCGGCCGAATCCGGCTTCCCGCTGCTCGTGAAGCCGAGCGCCGGCGGCGGCGGCAAGGGCATGCAGACCGCCGCCTCACTCGCCGAACTGGAGCAGGCGATCCCCGCCGCCCGCCGCATCGCCCGCGCGGCCTTCGGCGACGACGCGCTGCTCTTCGAACGCCTCGTCGAGCGGCCCCGGCACATCGAGATCCAGGTGCTCGCCGACGCCCACGGCACCGTCCGCCACCTCGGCGAACGCGAGTGCACCCTGCAGCGCCGCCACCAGAAGGTCGTCGAGGAGGCCCCTTCGCCCGCCGTCGATACCGCCCTCCGCGCCCGCCTCGGCGAGGCCGCGGTCGCCGCAGCAGCGAGCGTCGGCTACCGGGGCGCCGGCACCGTCGAGTTCCTCCTCGCGCCGGGCGGCGAGTTCTTCTTCATCGAGATGAACACGCGCCTGCAGGTCGAGCACCCCGTCACCGAGGCCGTGACGGGGGTGGATCTCGTCGAGCAGCAGCTCCGCATCGCCGCCGGCGAGCCCCTCGCCGAGCTCCCCGCAGAACCGGCCGGGCACGCCGTCGAGGTGCGGCTCTACGCCGAAGACCCTGCCCGCGGCTTCCTGCCGGCGACCGGACGCATCCTCGCGCTCGACTGGCCCGAGGGGGTGCGGGTGGATGCCGGGGTCGAGGCCGGCTCGGAGGTCACCGCCGACTACGACCCCATGCTCGCCAAGCTCATCGCGCACGGCGCCGACCGCGCCGAAGCCCTCGCACGCCTCCGCGCCGCCCTCGAGACGGCCGTCGTGCTCGGCGTCACGACGAACCTCGGCTTCCTCGGCGCCCTGCTCGCCGACCCGGCCGTCGCGGCCGGCGAGCTGGACACCGGGCTCATCGACCGCCTGCCCGAGCCGGGGGAGCCCGGCTCGGGCGACGCCCGGCTCGCACCGGCGCTCGTCGCCGCCGATGCGATGCTCGAACGCGCCGCCCGGGCCGAGGCGGCCGCCGCCGACGACGTGTGGGTCCGCGCCCGCGGCTTCGCGGTCGGCGGAGCGGCCCCGCCGCCGCGACGGCGCTTCGAGGTGCGCTCGGCGGCGTTCGCCGGCGCAACCGACCACGCCGTCGCCGCGCGGGCCGTCACCGCCCGCGCCGACGACGGCAGCGCCTGGGTGCACACCGGAGGCGTCACCGCCTGGCTCGCCCCCGAGCCCCGGCGCGCCGCCCTCGACGCCCGGCTCGCCGAGCTCGGCCGCGCCGGCGCCCCCGCCTCGCCCGAACTGCGCGCGCCCATGCCCGGCACCGTCACGAGCCTCGGTGCCGCCGACGGCGAGGCGGTCGAGGCCGGCCGGACGGTGCTCGCGATCGAGGCCATGAAGATGGAGCACCGCCTCGAAGCCCCCGTCGACGGCGTGCTCGAGCTCGCCGTCGCCGTCGGCGAGCTCGTCCAGCGCGATCAGCTCGTCGCCCGCATCCGGCCCGCCGAGGCGGCCGAACCCGAAGACCGACCCGGCGGGCCCGAGCGGCCGGCCGAGCCCGGCGCCGACCCGGCGCAGCACGCATCCCACGAGGAATGAGGAGACACCGATGGACTACCAGCTGACCGCGGAGGAACGCGAACTCTACGAACGCGCGAAGGCGTTCGCCGACACCGTCGTCGCCCCCGCGTCCTACGAGTACGACACGGCCCGCCGCGTGCCGGTCGAGATCATCGCGCAGATGGGCGAGGAGGGCTTCTTCGGCCTCCCCTTCCCCGTCGAATACGGCGGCCAGGGCAAGGACTACTTCCAGCTCTGCCTCGCCGTCGAGGCCATCGGGCGCGTCGACCAGTCCCTCGGTGTCACCCTCGAGGCCGGCGTCGGCCTCGGCGTGCTGTGCCTGTACGAGTACGGCACCGAGGAGCAGCGCCGCACCTGGCTGCCCGACCTCCTCGCCGGCCGCGCCCTCGCCGGTTTCGGCCTGACCGAGGCCGAGGCGGGCTCGGACGCCGGCGCGACGAAGACGACGGCGGTGCTCGACGGCGACGAATGGGTCGTCAACGGCTCGAAGCAGTTCATCACGAACTCCGGCAGCCCGATCACGAGCATCAACACGATCGTCGCCGTCACCGGCGAAGAGGCCCGCCCCGACGGTTCCGTCCGCAAGGAGCTCTCGACGATCATCGTGCCGAACGGCACCCCCGGCTTCACGATCGGCCCCGCCTACGACAAGGTCGGCTGGAACACGAGCGACACGCATCCGCTGTTCTTCGAGGACGTGCGCGTGCCGGCATCCAATCTGCTCGGCGAACGCGGCCGCGGCTACGCGAACTTCCTGAAGGCCCTCGACGGCGGCCGGGTCGCCTTCGCGGCGCTCGCGACGGGCGCCGCGCAGGGCTGCCTCGAGCAGGCCCTCGCCCGTGCGAAGACCCGCAACGTCTTCGGCACGAACATCGGCTCCTTCCAGCACATCGCCTTCACGATCGCCCGCATGCAGGCGCGCGTGCACCAGGCGCGCCTCACCTGGCACGACGCGGCCCGCAAGATGATCGCCGGGCAGCCGTTCAAGACGGAGGCCTCGATCGCCAAGCTCGTGGCGAGCGAGGCGGCGATGGACAACGCCCGAGACGCCGCGCAGATCTGGGGCGGCTACGGCTTCCTGAACGAGAACGTCGTCGCCAGGCACTACCGCGACTCGAAGATCCTCGAGATCGGCGAGGGCACGAGCGAGGTCCAGCTCATGATCCTCACCCGCCAGCTCGGTCTCACCGAGCAGAGCGGGGGTAGCGCGACGGTGACCGGCGAGAGAGGATGACGGTGGACGAGGGGGCGCGGATGCCGGAGGAAGCCGACGGGGCGCAGAGGGTCGTGCAGCGCGGCCTCTGGTACGAGGAGATCGAGGCTGGCGCGCGCTACCTGCACCGGCCGGGGCGCACCGTCACCGAGGCCGACAACGTGCTGTTCACGACGCTCACGATGAATCAGCAGGCCCTGCACCTCGACGCGGCGTTCGCGGCGACGCAGCCCTTCGGCCGCCCCCTCGTCAACTCGATGTTCACGCTCGCGACGATCGTCGGCGCATCCGTCGGCCAGCTCACGCAGGGCACGCTCGTGGCGAACCTCGGCTTCGGGGAGGTCGCCTTCCCGAAGCCGCTGTTCCCCGGCGACACCCTGTACTCCGAGACGCTCGTGACGGGCAAACGCCTCTCCTCCTCCCGGCCGGGCCAGGGGATCGTGACCCTCGAGCACACCGGCCGCAACCAGCACGGCGAGGTCGTGGCGCGGGCGAGCCGCTCGGCGCTCATGTGGTGCCGCGAGGCGGGGGAGCGGGCGGGGGCCGGCGCATGACCCACCCCGACTTCCCCTTCGGCCCGGCGCTGCTGTTCTGCCCCGCCGACCGCCCCGAACGCTACGCGAAGGCGCTCGAGCGCGCCGACGCCGTCATCATCGACCTCGAGGACGCGGTGGATGCCGCCGCGCGCCCCGCGGCCCGCGACGCCCTCATCGCGACCCCGGTCGACCCGGCCCGCGTCATCGTGCGCGTGAACCCGGCCGGATCGCCCGACTTCGCCGCCGACCTCGCGGCCGTCGCCCGCACCCGGTACCGCACCGTCATGCTCGCCAAATGCGACGGCACCGCCGACCTCGTCGAACTCGTCGAGCTCACCGTGATCGCCCTCTGCGAAACGGCGGCCGGCGTGCTCGCCGCGCCCGCGATCGCCGAGCTGCCGAACGTCGCCGCACTCATGTGGGGCGCCGAAGACCTCGTCGCCTCGCTCGGCGGGTCCTCGAGCCGGGGGCCGGACGGCGGCTACCGCGAGGTCGCCCGACACGCCCGCTCCCGGGTGCTGCTGGCCGCGGGCGCCCACGGCATCGCCGCGATCGACGCCGTGCACCTCGCGATCGACGACGCCGACGGGCTGCGGGCCGAGTCCGAGGACGCGGCGGCCGTCGGCTTCGCGGCGACCGCCTGCATCCACCCCTCGCAGGCGGCGATCGTGCGCGAGGCCTACCGGCCGGATGCGGCCGAGCTCGACGCGGCTCGGGCCCTGCTCGCGGCGGCGGCCGAGCACGGCACCGGGGCCTTCGCCTTCGAGGGGCGCATGGTCGACGCCCCCGTCCTCCGGCACGCCGAAGCGCTCGTGCGCCGCGCCGGCCGCTGAGCGCGCCGCGGCATCCACCGCCCGACGCCGGCCCGCCCTCGACCGTGCGCACCGCCCGGCACCGGCCGACGGCACCGCCCGCGACCGCCGACCGTGTCGCGACGGTGACGATTCGGCAACGTCCGTCAACCTCCCTGGTGCAATTCCGGCGGCTCCGGCATAGGATCGGAGCAATCCTTGGGGAGGGAGGATCGCATGACGCATGCGAACTTGGATACGGCGGTGGGTGCAGCGGGGGCTGTGCGGACCGCGACCGGTCGGCACACGGCACCGTCGATGGATGCCGTGGTCGAGCACATCGAGACGAACGTCTTCTCGGGGCCCATCACGGTGCCCAAACAGACGTCGATCGGCGACACCGCGCTGCGGGTGCACCCGCTCGCGCTCGGGGCGAGCACCTTCGGGTGGACCCTCGGGCCCGACGAATCGCACGACGTGCTCGACCGCCACGCCGCGGTCGGAGGCGACTTCATCGACACGGCCGACAGCTACGCGGCAGGCCGCAGCGAGCTCATCGTCGGCAGCTGGCTCGCATCCCGCCGCGTGCGCGACCGGATGACGATCGCGACGAAGATCGGGCGCCACCCCGATCACCCGGGGCTGCGCCCGGCATCCATCCTGGAGGCCGTCGACGCGTCGCTCGCCCGGCTCCGCACCGACCGGATCGACCTGCTGTACCTGCACGGCGAAGATCCCGAGGTACCGCTCGAGGAGACCCTCGGCACCATCGGATCGCTCATGGAGGCCGGCAAGGTCCTCGCCGTGGGCGCATCGGACTTCTCGCCCGAACGCCTCGTCGAGGCGCGCGTGCTGGCCGCCAACGGCCTGCCGCGGATCTCGGCGATCGCGACCCGCTACAACCTGATGGAACGGCGCGGATACGAAGGCGCCCTCGAACTCGTCGCCCACGCCCAGGGGCTGGCCGTCGTGCCGTACTTCGGCCTGGCGAACGGGTTCCTCGGCGGACACGTGCGCCGACGCTCCGAGGTTCGCCGGGACGCGCGCGGGGTACGACTGGCCAAGCACCTCGGCCGGCGCGGCAACCGGGTCCTCGCCGCGCTCGACGAGGTCGCCTTCGCCTACGGGGCGGAGCCGGCCACGGTCGCCCTGGCATGGCTGCTCGCCAAGCCCAACGTCGTCGCCCCGGCCGTCAGCGCCGACACGCCCGAGCAGGTCGACGCGCTCGTCGCGGCCGCCCTGCTGCCGCTCAGCCGTTCCGATCTCGTGGAACTCGATCGGGCCTCGGCCTGATCGGCACCGCATCCGGCCCCGGAGCGACCGTCGCCCCCCCTCCCCGCGACGGTCGCTCCGGCATGCCGCCGGGCGCGGGCGCTGCCGGCTGCCGTAGGGTGGAACGGATGAATGGCGCCGTCGACCTTCCTCTCGGCCAGGCCGAGCTCTCGTTCCGGGCGGCAGGCGACGCACTCGTCCGCCGCAGCGTGCTGCCGAGCGGGGTGCGCGTGCTCAGCGAACGCGTGCCGGGAGCCCGCAGCGCCACGATCGGCTTCTGGGTCGCCGTCGGCTCGCGCGACGAGCGCGGCCGCGAAGACGGCCACACCTCCAGCTTCGGCTCCACCCACTTCCTCGAGCATCTGCTGTTCAAGGGCACGCCCACGCGCACGGCCCTCGACATCGCCGTCTCCTTCGACGCCGTCGGCGGCGAGCACAACGCCCTGACCGCCAAGGAGTACACCTGCTACTACGCCAAGGTGCAGGATCGCGACCTCGGCATGGCCGTCGACGTGCTCGCCGACATGTTCACCTCCTCGCTCCTGGCCCCGGAGGAGTTCGAGAGCGAGCGCGGCGTCATCCTCGAAGAGCTCTCGATGACCGGCGACGACCCCGCCGAGGTCGCCAACGAGCGCTTCTTCGAAGCCGTGCTCGGCGACCATCCGCTCGGCCGTCCCATCGGCGGCCGCCCCGAGACGATCCGCGACGCCGCCCGCGACGCCGTCCTCGCCCACTACCGCGCCAACTACCGGCCGAACGACCTCGTCGTCACCGTCGCCGGTGCGCTCGACCACGACGTCGTCGTCCGCCGGCTCTCGGCAGCCCTCGAGACCGCCGGATGGGATCTCGGCGTCGCAGCCGACCCCGTCGCCCGGCGCGACACGACACCCGCGGAGATCAGTCGCCGCACCGCCGTCGTCGCCACCGAACGATCCAACGAACAGGTCAACCTCATCCTCGGCGTCCCAGGCCTCATCGCCACCGACCCGCGCCGATCGACGATGAGCGTGCTCTCGACCATCTTCGGCTCGGGGATGTCCAGCCGCCTGTTCCAGGAGATCCGAGAGCGCCGCGGCCTCGCCTACGCCGTCTACTGCTTCGCTCCCGGCTACTCCGATGCGGGCCTGTTCGGCATGTACGCCGGCTGCGCGCCCGGCAAGGCGCAGAGCGTCGCCGAGCTCATGCTCGCAGAACTCCGCCGGCTCGCCGATCACGGGGTGACCGAGGAGGAGATCGCCCGCGCCGCAGGGCAGCTCGCCGGGGCATCCGCCCTCGCCCTCGAAGACTCCGACACCCGCATGTCGCGCCTGGGCCGCGCCGAACTCACCCTCGGCGAATTCGTCGACCTCGACGAAGCGCTGCGCCGCATCGACGAGGTGACCCCGGAGGACGTGCGGGCGCTCGCCGAAGACCTCGCATCGCGCCCCCTGTCGATCTCCGCCGTCGGAGCCGTCGACGCGGAACTGTTCTCCGGCCTCGTCGACGCCCCGGCCCGGCCCGCAACGCCCCCACCACCCCGACCCCGGTCGTCGCATAGCGACTCCGGCGGCACGCACCTCAGGAATCGAACACCGTGGCACACCACCTGTACCTCGTCCGGCATGGCGAGCAGCTCGACGCCGAGCACGGCATGCCCGACGGGCCCCTCTCACCGCGCGGCCGCCGTCAGGCCGGCCTCCTCGCCGAACGCCTCGGCGGCATCCCCTTCGACCACGCCTGGCATTCGCCGCTGCAGCGGGCGACCGAGACGGCCGCGATCATCTCCGCGAAGATGCCGGCGCTGACGCCCGAGCCCTCGCCGCTGCTCTTCGACTGCGTGCCCTCCGGCCCGTCGGAGGAGACGCCGTCGGCCTACGACCCGTTCTTCGGCTCGGTCACCGAGGCCGAGATCGAGGCCGGCCGGGCGCAGATGGAGGATGCGGTGGGGGAGTTCCTGCGGGCGCACCGCGGCGAACGCCACGATCTGCTCATCACGCACAACTTCGTCATCGCCTGGTTCGTGCGCGAGGTGCTCGGCGCCCCCGACTGGCGCTGGGTGTCGATCAATCAGGCCAACTGCGGGCTCACGGTGCTCACGCAGAAACCCGGCCGCCCGTGGAGCCTCGTCACCCACAACGACCTCGCGCACCTGCCGCCGGAGATGCGCACGGGGCTGCCCGAGCCGTACCTCATCTGAGCCTGCGGCGCCTCGGTGGTGGATGCCGGTGCGCGCCGCACCGGCATGTGCGCCGGTGTCAGAGGCGCTTGCCGTACCAGTTCGTCGCGTTCGGGTTGTCGTTGTAGGGCTCGATCGTGACGAAGCCGCTCGAACGGTACAGGCCCCCGGCCGCCTCGAGGCTCGCGTTGGTGTCGAGGACGAGTTCGCCGGCGCCGAAGGCGCGGGCACGCCGCTCGAGCTCTTCGAGCATCGCACGCCCGAGGCGCCGGCCGCGGGCCTCCGGCCGAACCCAGAGGTGCTTGACCTCGAACGTCACCGGGGCGTCGGCATCGCGCTGGATGCGGCGGACGCCGCCGCATGCGAGGGGCTCCGCCGCGGCATCCATCGCGCCGGGCCCGGCCTCGCCGGGGGCCGTCTCGGCGACGTCGTCGTCTTCGGCGACGAGGAACACGCCCGCCGGCGGGGTGAAGAAGCGCTGGTCGGGGAACGTCGTGCGATAGACGCCCTGCTCGGCGGGGAACCCCTCGGCGCGCTCGCGGAAATAGGCCTCCAGCATCCGATGGGCGGTCGGGTCGTCGACCGAGGTCTCGCGGTAGTGCAGCACCCGTCAACCCTACGACCGCCCGGAGGCCACGGAGCGCGGGTGGGGCACCGATGCGCGCGGGTAGGCTTGACGGGTGACGATCCGGGTCGCCGTGGCGGGAGCCACCGGCAAAATGGGCAGACTGGCCGAACGGCTCATCGAGGGCGCCGACGACCTCGAACCGCATGCGAGCCTCGACTCCTCGACCCCGCTCGAAGGGATGCGCGGCGCCGACGTGCTCTTCGACGTCACGAGCCCGGCCGCCAGCCCCGACATCGTCCGATACGCGGTGGATGCCGGCATCCCCGTCGTCGTCGGAACCTCCGGCTGGACGTCCGAACGCATCGCCGGCATCCGGCGGCTCGTGACCGCCGAACTCGAAGCCGGCCGCCGCGGCGCGGTGCTCTTCGTGCCGAACTTCTCCCTCGGCAGCGTGCTCGGCACGGCCTTCGCCCGCATCGCCGCACCCTTCTACGCCTCCATCGAGATCATCGAAGCCCATCACGCCGGCAAAACCGACTCGCCGTCCGGCACCGCGACCCGCACCGCCGAACTCATCGGCGACGCGCGCCGCGAGGCCGGGCCGGTCGCCGCACCCCACGCCGATCAGCGCGCACGCGGCCAGCTCGTGGCCGGCGTCCCCGTGCACAGCCTGCGCATGGACGGTCTGCTCGCCCGGCAGGACGTCGTGCTCGGCGGCGCCGGCGAAACCCTGACCCTGACCCACACCACCCTCTCCGAAGACTCCTACGCGGCCGGCATCCTCCACGCCCTGCGCACCGCCCCCACCGCCGAGGGCGTCAGCGTCGGCCTCGACGCGATCCTCGACCTGGGCCTCGGCACCGGCGCATGACCACCAAACTCGCCGCGCTCCTCATGGCGGCCCTCCTCGCCCTCTACATCGCGCTCGTCGGATGGCGGGCCGTGCAGTTCCTCGGCACCGGCGAACCCGTCGGCGTGGCCATCGGCGTCGTGCTCATCGTGCTGCCGGTGATCGCCGCCTGGGCGCTCTGGCGCGAGATCGCCTTCGGCATCCACTCGCAGCGACTGCTGCGCCGCCTCGAAGAGGAAGGCGGACTCGACGACCTCGGCCTGCCGGCCCGCGCCAGCGGCCGCGCCGATCGCGAAGCCGCCGAGGCCGCCTTCCCGCGATTCCGCGAGGCCGCCGAGGCCGAACCGGAGTCGTGGCGGGCCTGGCTGAGGCTCGGGCTCGGCTACGACGCCGCAGGCGACCGCCGCCGCGGCCGAGGGGCCGTGCGCCGGGCTATCGAGCTGGAACGGGCCGAGACGCGCGGGCGCTGACCGCGGCATCCAGCGCCTGCTCGACCGTCTCGTGCCGGAAGCGGAACCCGTCCTGCACGAGCCGCACCGGCAGGGCCTTCTGGCTGGCCAGCAGCAGTTCGCGGCCGGCCGCCCCCGCCAGGGCGTCCAGGGCTCCGTCGGGCACCGCGATCCAGTAGGGGCGGTGCAGACGCTCCGCGAGGCCGCCGAGCACCCGGTCGGCCGTCGCCGGAACCGGACCCGTCAGATTGAACGGCCCCTGTTCGGCGGAGCGCTCGAGGAGGTGCATCACGGCATCCACCTCGTCGTCGAGGGAGATCCACGGCCAATGCTGGCCGCCCGTGCCGAGGCGCGTGCCGAGCCCGGCGCGCGTGAGCCCGCGCACCCTGCCGAGCACCCCGCCGTCGCCGAGCACGACGCCCGAACGCAGCTGCACCACACGGGTCTCCTCTGGGGCGAGCTCCGCGGTCGCCTCCCACCGGTCGGCGAGATCGGCGAGGAAGCCCTCGCCCTTCTCCGAGGCCTCCGTGAGGCGTTCGCCCGGTCGGTCCCCGTAGAACCCGACCGCCGAAGCGTTCACGAACACCGCCGGCGCCCGGCGGGCTTTGCGCATCGCATCCGTCAGGGTGCGGGTGGCATCCAGCCGTGACGCGACGAGCTCCCTCGGCACCGCCGCCGTCCACGGGATGCGGGCCAGGGACGCACCGGCGAGGTTCACGACGGCATCCGCCCGGTCCATCACCGCGAAATCGATGACGCCGGCCGCCGGCGCCCACGACGACTCGTCGTCGGCCTCCGCGCGTCGCCGCACGAGTCGCACGACCTCGTGACCCTCGGCGACGAGGCGGGCCGTGAGGGCTCGGCCGATGAAGCCGGACGCACCGGCGATGAGGACCCGCACCTCAGGCCAGAACGGCTTCGATCGTGATCGGGATGCCGGCGAGGGCCTGCGAGATCGGGCACCCCGACTTCGCCTCCTCGGCGAAACGCGCGAAAGCCTCCTCGTCGAGGCCGGGAACGCGGGCGCTGACGAGCAGGTGGCTGCCGAGCACCCCGCGGCCGGCCTCGAAGGTGACCGCCGCGGTCGTCTGGATGCTCTCGGCTGTGAAGCCGGCGCCGGCGAGCGCATGCGAGAGCGCCATCGAGAAGCACGCCGAATGGGCCGCACCGAGCAGCTCCTCGGGGTTCGTCGTGTTGCGTTCGCCCTCCGCACGCGCCTTCCAGTCGACGGGGAACGCGGCCGCCTTCGAAGAGTCGAGGCTCACGGTGCCCGACCCCTCCATCAGCGTGCCGTTCCAGACCGTCGTGGATTCACTCGTCACCGACATGGCATCCTCCTCGTCGTCGCGTGCAGCCAGCCTAGGGTCTCGCGGCTGCCGGCGGGAGCCCCGGCGGACGCGCGGCGCGCCCGGCAACCCCGCCGGCGTCGCTCAGGCGCGGGCGATGACCCGTGCACGCACGAGCAGCAGGTACAGCCAGCAGCCCAGGCAGAAGTCGAAGGCCGCGTTCAGGAACGCCGCCACGAAGGCGATGGATGCCGCGATCGGCACCGCCGGGGCCACGCCGAATGCGCCCACGAGCAGCCCGACCGCCGTCACCACGAAGCCGACGCCCTGCGCGAAGGTCGGCGGGCGCGGATCCTCGAGCTCGGCCGGTGCGCCGAGGCGCGGCCGGACGAGCTTCGCGAACAGCAGCCCGTAGGGGTGGCGGCGGATGCCGGCGAAGGCGCCCCAGGCGAAGAGCGCGGCGATCACGGCGAGCATCCACCAGGCGGCGAGGCTTGCGCCGGCGAAGCCGACGACGGCGGTCGCCAGAAGCAGCACGGAGGTGATGGATGCGCCGAAGCGCGGGCCGCGCGGGTCGATGCCGGCGGGGTCAGACATGGAGGCTCCCGGTGAGGTCGTCGAGGCCGGCGCGCACGGCGCCCGGCCGTGGAACGCCGCCGATGCGGCCGCGCTGCACGCCGTCCGCATCGAGGATGAGGGTGGTCGGGGTCTGCAGCACGTTGAAACGGGTGACGAGATCGGCGCGGTTCGTCAGATCGATCTCGACATGGCGGACGCCGTCGACTTCGCCGGCGAGGGCGCCGAGACTGCGGGCGACGCCGGGGCACTGGCCGCAGAACTCCGTGGAGAACTGCACGAGGGTGGCCCGTTCGCCGAGGTCGCCGGGGCCCAGGCCGAGGAGTTCGGCGGGAGCGGTCGCGCCGGGCTGTTCGGCGGTGTCGCGGATGCGCCCCGTGCGGTGCTTCAGGACGAAGCCGATGGCGCACGTCGCCGCGAGCAGGCCGAGGCCGATGAGGGTCGCGGGCAGCCAGTCCATGATCATCAATGCTAGGCGGGCCCCGGCTGGGATTCGCCTGCGTGACCCAGGGTTACAGGGAACCCTGGGGCGGCGTTCAGCCCGCGACCGTTCGGCCTCGCGTGAAGGTGCGGAAGCGGTAGCGGATGCCGGTGCGCGAGGTGAGCCAGCCGTCGGCCGGGTCGAGCGCGATCTCGCGCCAGGAAGCGTCGAGCTCGGGAGCGCGGGTGTCGCCGGCGACCTCGAGATCGAGCTCGGTGACTTCGACGACATCGGCACGGCCGATCGCCTGCCGGTAGACCTCGCCGCCGCCGATGACCCAGACGGCGGGTGCGGATGACCCTTCGGCGGTGTCTGCGGCCCCGGGGCCCGCCGCGTCGGTGTCGGTGCCCCCGGGCTTCGCCGAGCCCGAGCCGGCGAGCGCGAGGGCCGCGTCGATGGATGCGGCGTGCTCGGCGCCGGCCGCAGACCAGGCCGGGTCGCGGGTGACGACGATGTTGCGGCGGCCGGGCAACGGCCGGAACCGCGGGGAGAGCGACTCCCAGGTCTTGCGGCCCATGACGACGGGGGCGCCGAGGGTGAGCTCTTTGAAATGCGCGAGGTCTTCGGGAACGTGCCACGGCATCCGCCCGCCGGCCCCGATGATGCGGTCGGCGGTCTGCGCCCAGATCAGCCCGATGCGCGGCCGGCCCTCGCCCGTCATACGGCGACGGCGCCGCGGATGGCCGGGTGGTGCTCGTAGCCCTCGACGGCGAAGTCCTCGTACTCGTAGTCGAAGATCGAGTCGGGGGTTCGGAGCAGCCGGAGCGTCGGCGCCGGGTAGGGCTTGCGCGTGAGCTGTTCGCGCACCTGCTCGAGGTGGTTGTCGTAGATGTGGCAGTCGCCGCCGGTCCAGACGAAGTCGCCGACCTCGAGACCGGTCTGCGCCGCGACCATATGGGTGAGCAGGGCGTAGGAGGCGATGTTGAACGGCACGCCGAGGAAGAGGTCGGCGCTGCGCTGGTAGAGCTGGCACGACAGCTTGCCGTCGGCGACGTAGAACTGGAACAGCGCGTGACAGGGCGCCAGGGCCATGTCGGGGATGTCGGCCGGGTTCCAGGCCGAGACGATGAGGCGGCGCGAGTCGGGGTCGTCGCGGATCCGCTCGACGACCTCGGCGATCTGGTCGATCGTGTCACCGCCCGGGGTCGGCCATGAGCGCCACTGCACCCCGTACACCGGGCCGAGCTCGCCGTCGGCGTCGGCCCATTCGTCCCAGATCGTGACGCCGTGCTCGCGGAGCCAGGCGACGTTCGAGGAGCCGCGGAGGAACCACAGCAGCTCGTAGGCGATCGACTTGAAGTGCACGCGCTTCGTCGTGATCAGCGGGAACCCCGCCGACAGGTCGAACCGCAGCTGCCGGCCGAACACGCTGAGCGTGCCGGTGCCGGTGCGGTCGCCCTTCGGCGTGCCGTGCTCGAGCACGTCGCGGAGCAGGTCTTCGTACGGGGTCGGGATCTCGGCTGCCACGCCCTCGATGCTATCCGCGCCCGCCGACACCGCCGCCCGGCCGCGCCCGCGCACCGCAGGCGTAGCTCCGGCGACCAGCCCGTCGCCGCCCACGCGCCGCGACCCGATAGCCTGAGAACGTGACTTCAGAGAATCCATTCGGACAGGTGCTCGTCGCGCTCGTCACGCCGATGACGGCGGACGGCGAGGTCGATTGGCCCGCGGTGGAGAAGCACATCGACGATGTCGTCTCGGCCGGCGCCGACGGCATCGTCGTCACGGGCACCACGGGGGAGACGTCCACCCTCACCGACCCCGAGAAGATCCGCCTCGTCGAGGTCGGCAAAGACGTCGCGGCGGGGCGCGCGAAGATCATCACGGGCGGCGGCTCGAACGAGACGGCGCACGCGATCGAGCTGTACCAGAAGAGCGAGCAGGCCGGCGCCGACGGCATCATGATCGTCACGCCGTACTACAACAAGCCGACGCAGGCGGGCATCCTCACCCACTTCCGGCTCGTCGCCGACGCGACCGATCTGCCCGTCATCCTCTACGACATCCCGGGCCGCACGGGCGTGCCGATCAGATACGAGACGATCCTGCGCCTGGCCAAGCACCCGAACATCCTCGCCGTCAAGGACGCCAAGGGCGACTTCAGCGAGGTCAGCCGGGTGCTGAACCAGACCGACCTCATGTACTTCTCCGGCGACGACGCGAACGTGCTGCCGCATCTGGCGATCGGGGCGACGGGCCTCGTCGGCGTGACGGCGAACATCGCGCCGGCTCCGTACCGCACGATCGTGGATGCCGTCAATCGCGGCGACCTGCATGCGGCCACCGAGGCGCATCGCCGGCTCGAGCCGCTCGTGCGGGCGACGATGACCCATGTGCCGGGCACGGTCGCGGCCAAGTACATCCTGCACGGCCTCGGCCGCATCGGCAGCCCGCGCGTGCGCCTGCCGCTGGTCGGGCCGGAGGAGTGGGAGGCCGCGCTCATCGAGGACGAGATCGATCTCGTCTCCGGCATCGACGGCGTCGACTTCTCCAACTTCCGCCCCGACCGCAATGCGGCCGCCGGCGGCGCCCTGCCGAAGGTGGCCGGCACGACGCGCTGAGCGTGCGGATGCCGTGGCGCACGGCATCCGCCCACGAGACACCGCGGGAGCCGCTGGGCCCCGCACCGAACACGACAACCGAAGAGAATGGAGGGCTCATGCCCGACGTCGTCATCGATCCGCCGCAGCTCGAGCCGGGCACGCTCCGCGTGATCCCGATCGGGGGGCTCGGCGAGGTCGGCCGGAACATGACGAGCTTCGAGATCGACGGCAAGATCCTCATCGTCGACTGCGGTGTGCTGTTCCCCGAGGAGCATCAGCCGGGCGTCGACCTGATCCTGCCCGATTTCGGCTTCCTGCGTGACCGCGTCGACGACATCGTCGGCGTCGTGCTCACGCACGGTCACGAAGACCACATCGGCGGGGTGCCGTATCTGCTCCGCCTGAAGGGCGACATCCCGATCGTGGGTTCGCAGCTGACCCTCGCGCTGACCGAGGCGAAGCTGAAGGAGCACCGTATCAAGCCGTACAGCCTGACGGTGCGGGAGGGGCAGCGCGAGCAGCTGGGGCCGTTCGAGCTCGAGTTCGTCGCGGTGAACCATTCGATCCCCGATGCGCTGGCGGTCGCGGTGAAGACCGAGGCCGGCACGGTGCTGGCCACGGGCGATTTCAAGATGGATCAGCTTCCGCTGGACGGCCGGCTGACCGACCTGCGCGAGTTCGCCCGCCTCGGCGAGGAGGGCGTGGACCTCTTCCTCGTCGATTCGACGAACGCGGATGTTCCGGGCTTCACGCCGCTGGAGCGGTCGATCGGCCCGGTGCTGGACGAGGTCATCGCCCGGGCCCCGCGCCGGGTGATCGTGGCGAGCTTCTCGAGCCATGTGCACCGGGTGCAGCAGGTGCTGGACGCCGCGTACGCGAACGGCCGCCGGGTGGCCCTGCTCGGCCGCAGCATGGTGCGCAACATGGGCATCGCCGCCGATCTCGGCTACCTGAAGGTGCCGCCGGGGGTGCTGATCGACTACAAGAAGGCCGGCGACGTTCCCGACGACGAGATCGTCTTCATGTCGACGGGGTCGCAGGGTGAGCCGATGGCGGTGCTGAGCCGCATGGCCAACCGCGAGCACGATGTCGAGGTCGGCGATGGCGACACGGTGATCCTCGCTTCGAGCCTGATCCCGGGCAACGAGAACGCCGTGTACCGCGTGATCGACGGGCTCACGAAGCTCGGCGCGAACGTGGTGCACAAGGCGAACGCGAAGGTGCACGTCTCCGGGCATGCGGCGGCCGGCGAGCTGCTGTACGTGTACAACATCCTGAAGCCGGCGAACGTGCTGCCGGTGCACGGCGAGTACCGGCACCTGGTCGCCAACGCGAAGCTCGCCCGCGACACGGGCGTGCCGGAGGCGCGCACCTTCATCGGGGCGAACGGCGCCGTCTACGACCTGAAGGACGGCGAGGTGCGCGAGGCGGGCCAGCTCGATCTCGGGTTCGTCTACGTCGACGGCGCGACGGTCGGCGAGATCACCGATGCGGATCTGAAGGACCGCCGCATCCTCGGCGAGGAGGGCTTCATCTCGGTCATCGTGGTGGTGGATGCCTCGACGGGCAAGATCATCGTGGGCCCGGAGATCCATGCGCGCGGCTTCGCCGAGGACGATTCGGTCTTCGAGGAGGTCAAGCCGAAGATCTCGGCGGCGCTGCTGGAGGCGGCGCAGAACGGCGTACGCGACCAGCACGCCCTGCAGCAGGCCGTGCGCCGCACGGTCGGCACCTGGGTGAACCGTCGTCTGCGGCGCCGCCCGATGCTCGTGCCGCTCGTCATCGAGGCGTAGGCGGGGTGCGGATGCCGGGCGCGTCATCGCCCCGGCATCCGTCGTCGTCCCCCTCAGGGCGAACCCGGAGCGCACCCTGAGAGGGGCTACCGCGGCTCCCGCCCGGGCAATAGGCTCGGCGTGCCCCGGCGACCGGACCGGGCGACGAAGGAGTGCCCGGGGCATGTGGCGCAAGTGGATCTTCCCGACCTTGAAGACGGTGCTGGCGGTGGTGATCGCGGTCGCCTTGGTGAAGCTCGCGTTCTTCCCCGACCAGCCTGCGGTCGAGGCTTCGATCACTCCGGGCGGCACGGTCTCCGAGCCCGAGTTCGTCGTGGCCGAGGGGTCGATCGTGAACGACGTCGTGCTGACGGGCACGGTGAACGCCGATGCGGCGGTCGCAGTGAAGGCCGCGGGTACGGGCGTGGTCGACGAGGTGTTCATCGCGCAGGGTTCGCAGGTCGCCGCCGGCGACAAGATCTACGACATCAAGGTGGAGGATCCGGTCGAGGAGGCCGTGGTCGCCCCGGTCCAGCCGGGCCCCGACGGGCAGCTGCCGGCGGTGCAGGCGCCGGCCGGGCCGAGCTACCATTTCGAGCCGGTGCTGGCGCCGGCCGCCGGCGTCCTGACGGCGCTGGACGTGATCCCGGGCCAGCCCGTGTCGACGGGGGAGGTGTCGGGTCAGGTGGCGCCGCCGTCGTTCAACGTGTCGGCGTCGCTCAGCCCCGAGCAGCAGTACCGGCTGACGGATCGCCCGGGCGAGGCGAACGTCGTCATCGCCGGCGGCCCGGCGCCGTTCACCTGCACGGACCTGGCGATCTCGACGCCGCTCGCCGGTCAGGGCGGCGGAGCCGGCTCGGCGGACGGCGCGGCCGAGGCGGGCGGGGGAACGACGGTGAGCTGCCGGGTGCCGGCCGAGGTGCAGGTGTTCGCCGGTCTGTCGGCGCAGGTGACGATCGCGGCCGGCCGGGCCGAGGGGGTGCTCGTGGTGCCGACGACGGCCGTCGAGGGCGGGGCGGAGTCGGGGGTGGTCTGGCTGGTGGATGCCGCGGGCGGCGAGCCCGTCGAACAGCCCGTGAAGCTCGGCATCACCGACGGCGCACAGGTCGAGGTCGTCGAGGGGCTGGCGGCCGGGGACGCGGTCCTGCAGTTCGTTCCGGGCGCCTCGGCGGTGCCGCCGGGCATGGAGGGCTGCCAGGAGATGGGCGGCGGCGCGGTCATGTGCATGAGCGCGAAGTGATGCTCGTCGAGGCGAGGGGCGTCGGCCGCACGGTCGAGTTGCCGGGCGGGGAGCCGTTGACGATCCTCTCGGACGTGGATCTGACGGTCGCCGAACACGACCTGGTCTCGATCGTTGGGCGGTCGGGGTCCGGCAAGTCGACCCTGTTGAACCTGCTGGGGCTGCTCGATGCGCCGACGCACGGAGAGCTCCGGCTCTTCGGCGAGGACACGGCCCGGCTCGGCGGGCGGGCCCGCGACCGGCTGCGGGGCAGCGCGATCGGCTTCGTGTTCCAGCAGTTCAATCTGCTGCCCGGGCGCACGGCGCTCGAGAACGTGCAGACGCCGCTGCTGTATGCCGACGGCCGGGAGTTCTGGCAGCGGGAGCGCCTCGCTCGGGAGATGCTCGAGCGCGTCGGGCTCGGCGAACGTCTCAAGACCAGGCCCGAGCGGCTCTCCGGCGGCGAGCAGCAGCGCGTGGCGATCGCCCGTGCCCTCATCCGCCGCCCGCGGCTGATCCTCGCCGACGAGCCGACGGGCGCCCTCGATCTCGAGACGGGTGCGAGCGTCATGTCGCTGATCGAAGAGGTCGCCGCCGAGACGGGGGCGGCGCTCGTCACGATCACCCACGACCCGGCGATCGCGGCTCGATCGAAGCGGCACTTCCGGCTCGAGGCGGGCCGGCTGCTGCCGGCCGAGCATGCGGCGGGGCCGGATGCGGCGGCGGGTGCGGATGCCGGGGCGCGCCCCGATCCGGCCGGTCGCCCGCTGCACGTCGGCGTCCCGGCATCGGCCGCCGAGGAGGTGGTCGTGTGAACACGCTCGCGCGCCTCGCGACCCGTCTCGTCAGCACCGTCGTCGAGGCACTGGAGGAGCTGCGCATCCACCGCGGTCGCGTGCTGCTCTCGCTCGTCGGCGTCGCCGTGGCCGTCTGCGCCCTGGCGACCGTGGTCGGCGCCGCCGCGATCGCGGAGCAGGGCGGCCGCGAGACGCAGGAACGCGCCGGCGGCCGGCCGGCGACGATCCAGTTCAGCGTCGGAACGCCGGACGGCGCGCTCGACACCGCCTCGTTCGACGCCGCATGGGCGACGGTGCTCGACCGCTACGAGGTCGACTACTCCAGCCGGAACGTCGGCGGCACGGTGCGCACCCAGTTCGCCGACGGGGTCGTCGCCGTGCCGGTGCAGGCCGTCGACGCCGACTACGGGGTCATCCACCGTCTGCAGCTGCAGGAAGGCCGCTGGTTCGTCGACCGGGACGCGGACCGCCTCGCGCCGGCGATCGTCGTGAACTCGATCTTCTGGGACCGCATGGGCCGGCCGCCGCTCGCGACGCATCCCACGGTGGAACTGGCGACCGCACCGCGCGCGACGGCCGTCGTGATCGGCGTCCAGCCGCCGCAGCAGTGGGAGGAGGAACCGTCGGCGATCATGCTCTACGACGCATATGCGGCCGTCGCACCGCCCGCCGGGCCCGCCTCCGACATGATGGGCTTCGGCACCCCGAGCTACGAGGCGTGGGTGGGCGAGGAGATCGCCGACCCGTTCATGCAGCGCGTGAGCGAGGATCTGCAGGCCGAGACGGCCGGGGGAGTCACCGTCGACGGGTACCGCACGGATTACGCGGCGTGGGGCGAGGACCCGTATCTCATGCTGAAGCTCCTCGTCGGCGGCGTCGCCGCGGTCATCCTCCTGCTCGGCGCCCTCGGCCTGCTGAACATCGCCCTGGTCACCGTCCGCACCCGCATCCGCGAGATCGGGGTGCGACGCAGTTTCGGCGCGACCGGCGGGAGGGTGTTCTTCTCGGTGCTCATGGAGAGCGTCGTCGGCACCTTCCTCGCCGGCGTCGTCGGCGTCGGGGTGTCGATCCTGCTCGTGAAGAGCCCGCTCATGGACCTGGTCCTCGGCGGCACCGTCGAGGACCTGCCGGGCTTCCCCGTCGAGGCCGCCGTGCTCGGCATCGGCTCCGCGGTCGCCGTCGGGGCCCTGGCCGGGCTGCTGCCGGCGCTCGCCGCAGTGCGGGTCAAGGTGATCGACGCGATCCGCTTCTGAACACTCCCGGCGGCCCGCGAGGCGGTGTCGGCGGCTGGCAATACCCTGGAGGAATGGCTACGGGCACCAAGTCGAGCGGTCGCGGATCGAGCACGCGGAGCACCTCGTCGCGCTCGGGTCGCGGCACCACCTCGCGCACGGCGCCGACGAAGAAGCTGCCCGCCGCGCCGCGCGGACGGACGAAGGTCGACGACCGCCCGGGGCTCGCGATGCGGGCGTGGATGGGCCTGGCCCACCTCACCGGCGGTGCGGCGCGCGCCCTGGGCCCCGAGACGCTGCAGAAAGAGGAGCGGCGCGACGGCGGCCCCTTCTTCATCGTGCTGCTCGCGGTCGCCGGCGCGGTCGTGGAGTGGTTCTTCATCAACGATCCCGTCGCCCGAACGCTCGACGCGTGGAGCTTCGGCGGCCTCTTCGGCCGGCTCGCGTTCGCGCTGCCGGTGATCATGCTGTGCTTCGCCGTGTGGCTCTTCCGTCACCCGTCGAGCGTGCACGACAACACGCGGATCGGCATCGGCCTCGGAGTGCTGCTGCTGTCGATCGCGGGTCTCTCCCACCTCTTCGGCGGGCTGCCGCAGCCGAGCGCCGGAATGGAGGTGCTCGCGCGCGCCGGCGGCATCCTCGGGTGGATGCTCGCGCAGCCCCTCGTGTTCCTCACGACCGTCTACGGCGCGAGCGCGATCCTCATCGTCCTCCTCCTGCTCTCGCTCCTCATCATCACGAAGACACCGCCGAACCGCATTCCGGCGAGGTTCCGCGAGCTCTACGAATGGCTCTTCGGCGCGACGATCGATGAAGCGGACGAGCCGAAGGCCGAGAAGCCGGCCAAAGCGAAGAAGCCCCGCAAGAGCGAGCAGCCCGAACTCGACGGCATCGACGATCCGCCGGCCGCCGAGGGCATGCTGCCGTGGTGGCGTCGCAACGCGACCAAGCGCGAGGAGGAGCCCGAGTCCGACACCGACGCCATGACGGGCCTCACCGAGGTCTTCGGCGGCGACAGCGCGGCCGGCAGCTTCGAGAGCCCCATCGAGGGGGCGGGCGGCGCGTACGGCAGCGAGGTGCAGGGCGCCCTCGACCGGGCCGAAGCCGCCGTCGGGGCCTCGACGGGCGAGGCGCCGTCGGGGGCCACGGGCCTCCGCGACGACGGCGCCGAGCTTCCGGCCTTCCTGGGCGGGCCCGGCAGCGGCCCCGAGGGTGCGGATGCCGCGGGCGAGGCCGCCGAGCCCGAACCCGACCGCCCGTACCACCTGCCGGCCGCCTCGACCCTCGCCGCAGGCGCGCCGGGGAAGGCGCGCTCCTCGGTCAACGACGAGGTCGTCAGGCAGATCACCGGGGTGCTCGACCAGTTCGGCGTCGACGCGAAGGTCACGGGTTTCTCGCGCGGCCCGACGGTCACCCAGTACGAGATCGAGCTCGGCCCGGGGGTGAAGGTGGAGCGCGTCACGGCGCTCTCGAAGAACCTCGCCTACGCCGTGGCCTCGAACGAGGTGCGGATCCTCTCGCCGATCCCGGGCAAATCCGCCATCGGCGTCGAGATCCCCAACGCCGACCGCGAGATCGTCACGCTCGGCGACGTGCTGCGCTCGAATGCGATGGTCAGCGGCAAGCATCCGATGACGATCGGCGTCGGCAAGGACGTCGGCGGCGGCTACGTCGTGGCGAACCTCGCGAAGATGCCGCACCTGCTCGTGGCCGGCTCAACCGGATCGGGCAAGTCGAGCTTCGTGAACTCGATGATCACGAGCCTGCTCATGCGGGCCAAGCCCGCCGATGTGCGCATGGTCCTCATCGACCCCAAGCGCGTCGAACTCGCCCCGTACGCCGGGGTGCCTCACCTCATCACGCCCATCATCACGAACCCCAAGAAGGCCGCCGAGGCGCTGCAGTGGGTCGTGAAGGAGATGGACATGCGCTACGACGACCTCGCATCGTTCGGCTTCCGCCACATCGACGACTTCAACAAGGCCGTCGTCAACGACGAGATCGTGCTGCCGGCCGGCTCCGAGCGCAAGCTCAAGCCCTACCCGTACCTCCTCGTCGTCGTCGACGAGCTCGCCGACCTCATGATGGTCGCCCCGCGCGACGTCGAAGACTCGATCGTGCGCATCACCCAGCTCGCGCGGGCCTCCGGCATCCACCTGGTGCTGGCCACCCAGCGGCCCTCGGTCGACGTCGTCACCGGCCTCATCAAGGCGAACGTGCCGAGCCGGCTCGCCTTCGCGGTCACGAGCGTCACCGACTCCCGTGTCATCCTCGACCAGCCGGGCGCCGACAAGCTCATCGGGCAGGGCGACGGCCTCTTCCTGCCGATGGGCGCCTCCAAGCCGATCCGCGTGCAGGGAGCCTGGGTCACCGAGGCCGAGATCGAGAAGGTCGTCAAGCACGTCACCCGGCAGGCGCGGCCCGAGTATCGCAAGGACGTCGAGGCGGTCGTCGAGAAGAAGGAGATCGACTCCGACATCGGCGACGACCTCGAGCTGCTGCTCGCGGCCGCCGAACTCGTCGTCTCCACGCAGTTCGGCTCGACCTCGATGCTGCAGCGGAAGCTCCGCGTCGGCTTCGCGAAGGCCGGGCGGCTCATGGACCTCCTGGAGTCGCGCGAGATCGTCGGCCCCTCGGAGGGCTCGAAGGCCCGCGACGTGCTCGCGACGGCGGAGCAGCTGCCGGCGGTGCTCGCAGGCCTCCGCGGCGACCCCGTGCCCGGCGGGTCTTCGTCGGCGGCGGCCACGGCATCCACCGGACCGGCACCGACTGCCGGCCCGGCACCCGTGCCGGCTTCGAGCGGCGGCGACGACCGCTACGACGATGATCCCGTGGCCCGGCAGACGGCGGGCCTGCCCGAGGTCGAGGCCGAGTCCGACGAAGACGCCTGGGGCCTGACCGGCCGCGACTGAGCGGCCCCGCCGCCGCCCGCGACGGCAGCCCGCGGCCGCCGCGGGCGGCCGGACCGCCCCGAACCGGCTCGGCCCGCCGGTATCCTGGCTGCATGACGTCCCCCGCCGCCAGGTCGGCGAACTGGAATCTGCCCAACGCGATCACCGTCGTGCGCATTCTCGCTGCGCCCGTCTTCTTCTGGCTGCTGCTGGCCGATGCCGGCTCCGACGGCCCGATGCGGTGGATCGCCGCGGCGCTGTTCGTCGTCGCGATCGCCACCGACGGCATCGACGGGCACATCGCCAGGTCCCGGGGGCTCGTGACCGATCTCGGCAAGATCCTCGACCCGATCGCCGACAAGCTGCTGACGAGCGGTGCCCTCGTCTGCCTGTCGATCCTCGGCGAACTGTGGTGGTGGGTGACGATCGTCATCGTCGTGCGCGAGGTCGGGATCACGGTATGGCGTTTCGTGGAGCTCGGCCGCGGCACCGTCGTGCCCGCCTCCTCGGGCGGCAAGCTGAAGACCGTCGTGCAGGCCGTCGCGATCTCCTTCGCCCTCACGCCCCTGTGGGTGCTCGTCGGCGACTGGGTGCTGTGGGTGAACTGGGTGCTGATGGGTGCGGCCCTCGCACTGACGGTGTGGTCCGGCATCCGCTACCTCGTCGATGCCGGCCGTCTCGCACGCGAAGGAGGGGCGCGATGACCGACGTCACCGCCGAGCTCGTCCGGGCGCTCGCCGAGCGCGGCTGGCGCGCGGCCGTCGCCGAGTCCCTGACGGGCGGTGCGCTCGCCGCCGAGATCGTGCGCATCCCGGGGGCGTCCGAGGTGTTCAGCGGCGGCATCGTCGCCTACGCGACCGAGCTGAAGCACACCCTCCTCGGCGTGGATTTCGGCCTCCTCGCCGTGCACGGCCCGGTGGATGCCGAGGTCGCCCGCCGCATGGCCGACGGCGTGCGCCGGGCCGCGGCCCTCGACGGGCTGCCCGCCGAGCTCGGGATCGCGACGACGGGGGTGGCCGGGCCCGACCCGCAGGACGGGCATCCGCCCGGCACCGTATTCGTCGGGATCGCCTCGCCGGAGGGGGTCCGCTCGGTCGCCCTCGAGCTCGCCGGCGACCGGGACGCGATTCGGCGCGAGACGGTGCGCCGGGCGATCGAAGAGGCCCGTTCGGAGCTCGGCCCGAGCGTGTCGGAGTCGTCGGTGGAGCGGGCGGAATAGTCTTCGTGAACAGCGTGTTACAGGTGGCAGGTTCACACGAAAGGCCCAGTTCGCGCCACTAGTGTCGGAGCATGGGGGACGGGATAGGATTGTCCCCCCGCTACCGGTTCGAAACGGTCGCGGCTGGCGGAGATGAGGAGGTTCCGATGGTTCTGGTTCGTCAGGAAATCGGCGATGTGCTGAGGGACTTCCGCCTGCAGAAGGGGCGCACGCTCCGTCAGGTCGCCAGCAAGGCCAGCGTCGCCCTCGGGTATCTGAGCGAGGTCGAGCGCGGCCAGAAGGAAGCGTCGTCCGAGATCCTCGCATCGGTGGCCGAAGCCCTCGATACGCCGATCTCGGTCATCATGCACGAGGTGGGCGATCGCCTGGCGGTCGTCGAGGGCCTCAGTGCCGTGCCGGACAGCTTGCCCGACGAGCTCGTGGCCGAGTTCGACGCGGACATGATGGTGCGCTAACCCCGGAGAACGTGGATCGAAGGCCGGTCGGAAGACCGGCCTTCGTCATGCGCGGCATCGTCGTGGATGATGGATGCGCGCAGAAGGAGGCGCGGATGAAGCTCAGCGAGTTCCGGCAGGCGGTCGCCGACGAGTTCGGCGAGTCGTACGGCCGGGTCGTGCTCGGCGATCTCGTGCTGCCCGGTATCGGGTGCACGGCGGACGATGCGCTGGCCGCGGGGGTGCCGGCGCGCGAGGTGTGGCTGGCCCTCTGCGAGGCCACGGAGGTGCCCGAATCGCGCCGTTACGGTGTGGGCCGGCTGGATCCGAAGCGCCGCTGATCGGCTCCGGATGCCGTGGGTCGATCGAAGAAGGGTTCGACACGCCGCGGGCCCGGCCGAACATCTGTTCGGATGCTCCGATATGCTCCTCAACAGGGAGCGGCTCCGGCCACGTCATCCACCGATTTCCGAGAACGCGTTCGGGTGTCGGTGGTTCGGCCTAGCGTCGAAGACGAAACGGAATCGCACCGCAACCGCCTTGTCGCAAGGCGCATCGGGTCGGGCCTGAACCGGCCCGGCGCGCGGAACGACAGCCTAGAGGCAGCAGCATCGAGCATGAAGGAGCCCGCAATGCCATCACCCGCAGACCGCGAGAAAGCACTCGAAACGGCACTCGCCCAGATCGACCGGCAGTTCGGCAAGGGGTCGGTGATGCGCCTCGGCAGTGAGGAACGCGCACCGGTCGACGTCATCCCCACCGGGTCCATCGCCCTGGATGTGGCCCTCGGCGTCGGCGGCCTGCCGCGCGGGCGCATCATCGAGATCTACGGCCCGGAGTCCTCGGGCAAGACCACGCTCACGCTCCACGCCATCGCGAACGTGCAGCGCGCCGGCGGCATCGCGGCGTTCATCGACGCCGAGCACGCCCTCGACCCCGAGTACGCGAAGAAGCTCGGCGTCGACATCGACTCGCTCCTCGTCTCCCAGCCCGACACCGGTGAGCAGGCGCTCGAGATCGCCGACATGCTGATCCGCTCCGGCTCGATCGACCTCGTCGTCATCGACTCGGTCGCGGCCCTGGTGCCGCGCGCCGAGATCGAGGGCGAGATGGGCGACTCCCACGTGGGCCTCCAGGCCCGACTGATGTCGCAGGCGCTCCGCAAGCTCACGGGCGGTCTGAACCAGACGAAGACGACGGCGATCTTCATCAACCAGCTGCGCGAGAAGATCGGCGTGTTCTTCGGCAGCCCCGAGACGACCGCGGGCGGCAAGGCGCTGAAGTTCTACGCCTCGGTGCGTCTCGACATCCGCCGTATCGAGACCCTGAAAGACGGCACCGAGGCGGTCGGCAACCGCACCCGGGTGAAGGTCGTGAAGAACAAGATGGCCCCGCCTTTCAAGCAGGCGGAGTTCGACATCCTCTACGGCGTCGGCATCTCGCGCGAGGGCAGCCTCATCGACTACGGGGTGGAGCAGGCGATCGTCAAGAAGTCGGGCGCCTGGTACACCTACGACGGCGACCAGCTCGGGCAGGGCAAGGAGAACGCCCGCAACTTCCTGCTGCAGAACCCCGATATCGCCGCCGACATCGAGCAGAAGATCCTCGTGAAGCTCGGCATCGGCAAGAACGGCGCGGTCGCGGCGGAACCGGTCGCGAAGGTCGACTCGATCGAGGGCAAGCTGAGCGCGCGGAAGGGCGCATAACGCATGGCGACGGAACCGGAGTGGGGCGCCGGCCGGCGGCGCGGTGAGGCGCGCACCTCGGGTCTGGCTCCGGTTTCGTACCTGCCGGGCACCGGCCCGGCGGCCGATGCCCCTGCGGAGGGCTCTCCGGCAGTCGCGTCCGGGCGTCGTCGCGGCGTGCACCCGGCCGGAAGCGCCACGAGCCGGCGTACTCCGGCGCCGGTCGCGCGGTTCTCCCCGCGCGGTGGAACCGAAGGTGACGACGAGGAGACGCCCGGCCCCGAGCGCGACGACCGGCTCGACCGGCTCGTGCTGGGCAAGCTGCGCCGGGCCTCGCTGTCCGAGTTCGAGGTGCGCGCCGTGCTCGTCGAGCACGGACTGAGCGTCGACGAGGTCGAGGAGTGGCTGGACCGGTACCGCCGGCTCGGATATCTCGACGATGCGCGCATGGCCGAGCAGATCGTGCGCATCCAGCACGAACGGCGCGGGCGGGGCAGCGGCGCGATCCTGCAGGAGCTCGCTCGGCGCGGCGTCGAGGCGTCCGCCGCACGGGCGGCCGTCGAGGAGATCGACGAGGAATCCGAGCTCGCCCATGCGACCGAGGTCGCCGTGCGGCGTGCGGGGCAGTTGCGGGGGCTCGACGCCCGTACCGCCGAGCGACGGCTCAGCGCATTCCTGCAGCGTCGCGGGTTCGGGGGAGAGGTGGTGCGCCAGGCCGTGCGCACCGCGCTCGACGGCGAGGATCCGGGCGCCGACTCGTAGACTGGTGCTCACCATGAGCACCGTGCCTCCGATCACCGCGTCCCCGATCATCGCGGGTCAGGCTGCCGCGTTCGACGCGCCCGGCCGGCCGCGCACTTACGAAGTCCGCACTTTCGGGTGCCAGATGAACGTCCACGACTCCGAGCGGCTCTCCGGTTCGCTCGAAGCGGCCGGCTACGTTCCGGCCGGCGGGGCCGAGCCGGACGTCGTCGTCATCAACACCTGCGCGGTGCGCGAGAACGCCGACAACAAGCTCTACGGAAACCTCGGCCACCTCGCCGGGGTCAAGCGCCGACACGAGGGCATGCAGATCGCCGTCGGCGGGTGCCTCGCGCAGAAGGACAAGAACGTCATCCTCGAGAAGGCGCCCTGGGTCGACGTCGTCTTCGGCACGCACAACATGGGCTCCCTGCCGAGCCTGCTGGAGCGTGCGCGGCACAATGACGAGGCGCAGCTCGAGATCCTCGACGCCCTCGAGGTCTTCCCGTCGACCCTGCCGACCAAACGAGACTCGAGCTACTCGGGCTGGGTGTCGATCTCGGTCGGCTGCAACAACACCTGCACCTTCTGCATCGTCCCGAGCCTCCGCGGCAAGGAGAAGGACCGCCGCCCGGGCGAGATCCTCGCCGAGATCCAGGCGCTCGTCGACGACGGAGCCGTCGAGGTCACCCTGCTCGGGCAGAACGTGAACTCCTACGGCGTCGAGTTCGGCGACCGCCAGGCCTTCGGCAAGCTGCTCCGCGCCGCCGGCGAGATCGAGGGCCTCGAACGCATCCGCTTCACGAGCCCGCACCCGGCCGCCTTCACCGACGACGTCATCGACGCGATGGCCGAGACGCCGAGCGTCATGCCGCAGCTGCACATGCCGCTGCAATCGGGCTCCGACCGCATCCTGAAGTCGATGCGCCGCTCCTACCGTTCGGCGAAGTTCCTCGGCATCCTCGACCGGGTGCGCGCGAAGATCCCGCACGCGGCGATCTCGACCGACATCATCGTCGGCTTCCCCGGTGAGACCGAGGAGGACTTCCAGGAGACGCTGCGCGTCGTCGAGGCGGCCCGGTTCGCGAGCGCGTTCACCTTCCAATACTCCATCCGCCCCGGCACACCGGCGGCCACGATGGACGAGCAGGTGCCGAAAGAGGTCGTGCAGGAGCGCTACGAGCGCCTCATCGCCCTGCAGGAGCGGATCTCCTGGGAGGAGAACCAGCAGCTCGTCGGTCGCGAGGTCGAGGTGCTCGTCTCCACCGGCGAGGGCAAGAAGGATGCCGAGACGCACCGCCTCTCGGGCCGCGCCGAAGACAGCCGGCTCGTGCACTTCGAGGTGCCGGAGGGCTCGCCCCTGCCGCGGCCGGGCGATGTCGTGACCGTGACCATCACGCAGGCCGCACCGTTCCATCTGCTCGCCGACCGCATCGACGACGCACCCCTGCCGATCCGGCGCACGCGCGCCGGCGACGCCTGGGACCGGGAGCAGGCCGACAGCTGCGCGACCCCCGTCGGCGCGGCCGGCGTATCCGGTGCGGCGAAGGTCTCGCTCGGGCTCCCGTCGATCCGCGTGCTGCCGTCCACGCGCGAGCCGCTCACCTCGCCCGGCGTCGGCACGATGCCGATCTACGACCCGAGCGACGGCGAACGCTGACCGCGTGATCGTCGCGATCGTCGGTGCCACGGGCACGGGAAAGTCGGCGTTCGCGCTCGACCTCGCTCGGGCGATCGCCGAGCGCGGCGGCTTCGCCGAGGTCGTCAACGCCGACGCCATGCAGCTCTACCGCGGCATGGACATCGGTACCGCCAAGCTCGCGCCCGCAGAGCGCCAGGGCATCCCGCACCATCTGCTCGACGTGCTCGAGGTCACCGACGAAGCCTCCGTCGCCCGCTACCAGGCCGAAGCGCGACGTGCGATCGACGACATCGAGGCGCGCGGCGGGGTCGCGCTCCTCACGGGCGGTTCGGGCCTGTACGTGTCCGCAGTCATCCACACCCTCGAGTTCCCCGGCACCGACCCGGGCATCCGGCGCCGGCTCGAGGCGGAGCTCGCGGCTTCCGGGCCCGGAGCTCTGCACCTGCGGCTCCGCGAGCTCGACCCCGAGACGGCTGCGAGCGTGGATGCCGCCAACGGCCGCCGCCTCGTCCGCGCGCTCGAGGTCATCGAACTCACCGGTGAACCCAAGGCGGCACGGCTGCCGGCGGTGCCCGAGGCCTGGCGGCCGCACCGTATCGTCAGGCTCGTCACGCCACGGGCCGCACTCGTCGAACGGCTCGACGAACGGGTGCTGGGGATGTGGCGCGACGGTCTGCTCGACGAGGTGCGCGGCCTCATCCCGCAGGGCATCGAACGGGGGGTCACCGCTCGCAAGGCGATCGGCTACGCGCAGGCCCTCGCCGAGCTCGACGGCCGGATGAGCCGGGCGGAGGCGATCGCCGAGACGCAGCGGCTCACCCGCGTGTACGCCAGGCGCCAGGTCAGCTGGTTCAAACGTTACGACGCCCTCGACGTCGATTCGGGCGGCACGGGTGCGGGCGACGAAGCGGGGCGTGCCGAGGCGATCGCCGGTCTCGCGGCGGAATCTGCACCCGGCACGGCGCTTTAGACTGATCCGCATGCCGCACGACCTCCAGTTCACCAAAGGCCACGGCACGGGCAATGACTTCGTGCTCTTCCACGACCCCGACGACACGCACGATGTGACGCCGGAGCAGGTGCGGCTCATCTGCGACCGCCATATGGGCGTGGGCGCCGACGGGGTCATCCGGGCCGTGCGCAGCGCCGCCGTCGCCGACGGGGCCGCCTCGCTCGAGGAGGATGCCGCGGCCGCCTGGTTCATGGACTACCGCAACGCCGACGGCTCCGTCGCCGAGATGTGCGGCAACGGCGTGCGCGTGTTCGTGCAGTACCTCCTCGACCAGGGCCTGGCCTCCCTCGGGCCGGGCGAGACCCTCGCGATCGCCACCCGTGCCGGCGTGAAGCGCGTGAGCCGTTCCGCCGACGGCTTCCAGACCGATATGGGCCGCTGGTCCCTCGCCGGCGGCGAACCGCTCGTGCGCGCGAAGCAGCTGCCGGTCGCGCGCCCCGGCCTCGGCATCGACGTCGGCAACCCGCACGTCGTCGTCGCCGTCGCCGACGACGCGGAACTCGACGCCGTCGATCTCGCCTACATCCCGGTGCTCGACCCCGAACCGGCCGATGGGGCGAACGTCGAGTTCGTCGTGCCGGCCGAGCCGCTCGCCCGCGACGGCGTGGGCCGCATCCGCATGCGCGTGCACGAGCGCGGCTCGGGCGAGACGCTCTCCTGCGGCACGGGCGCGGTCGCCGCGGCCCTCGCGGTCCGGCACTGGGCCGGCGCGGCGGCACCCGACGATTGGCGCGTGCAGGTGCCCGGCGGCGTGCTCGGCGTGCGGATGTTCGATGCCGACGACGGCGAGCACGTCATGCTCTCGGGGCCGGCCGTGCTCGTCTACGACGGCGTCCTCGCTCTCGGCTGAACGCTCGGCGCGGCGCGGCCCGGCATCCACCGCGCCCGGCATCCACTGCGGAACGGTCAGCCCGGCGCGCGGACGCGCAGCACGCGGAAGCCCTTCTCCGAGGTGACCCGCTCGACGTCCCAGCCGGCGTCCGCCAGCCAGCGGTGCAGGGAGTCGGAGCCGAGATTGCGCTGCACGACGAGCCAGGCGTCGCCGCCGTCGGCCAGGCGCGGCAGCCACTGCTCGAGCATTCCGTGCAGCACCTCCTTGCCGACGCGGATCGGCGGATTCGAGCGGATCGAGGCGAACCGCACGTCGGCGGGAACATCCTCGGGGCGGCAGGCGTTCACATTCGTGAGGCCGAGCCGTTCGGCGTTGACCCGCACCAGGTCGATGGCCCGGTCGTTCACGTCGACGGCCCAGACGCGCGATCCCGGCGCCTGGAGCGCGAGCGAGAGGGCGATCGGCCCCCACCCGCATCCGAGGTCGAGCAGGTCTCCGGCAGGCGGGGCGGGCATCGCACCGAGCAGCACCCGGGTGCCCTGGTCGACGTGATCGGGGCTGAAGATGCCGGATGCCGTCACGAGCGAGACGTCGCGGCCCGCGAGATGCACCTCGAGCGGGCGCTGCTCCGCCGGACTCGAGGGCCGCTGCGAGAAGTAGTGATCCGACGGCATACAGGCGAAGGTACACCAGACATGGGGAGGAAGTAGGCTGGACGAGATGACTGAACCCGGCATGAATTCACGCGAACACGCCGATGTGGACCGCATTCTCCGGAACGCGGAGTCGCGCTCGGCGGGTTCGTCGCTGTTCGCCTCCTCGGCCGAGGCGCTCATGGCCGACGGCTCCGACGCATCCACCGCGAACGGCGGCTACGACGGCGAACAGCTCGACCGCGAGGAGCGCCAGGCGCTGCGCCGCGTCAGCGGCCTGTCGACGGAGCTCGAAGACGTCACCGAGGTCGAATACCGGCAGCTCCGGCTCGAGAACGTCGTGCTCATCGGCGTGTACCCGCAGGGCTCCCTCGACGATGCCGAGAACTCCCTCCGCGAGCTCTCCGCGCTCGCCGAGACGGCCGGCGCACGCGTGCTCGACGGCCTCCTGCAGCGCCGCCCGCACCCCGACCCCAGCACCTACCTCGGCCGCGGCAAGGCGGAGGAGCTCGCCGCCGTCGTGGCCTCGCTCGGCGCCGACACCGTCATCGCCGACTCCGAGCTCGCCCCGAGCCAGCGGCGAGCCCTCGAGGACATCGTGAAGGTCAAGGTCATCGACCGCACCGCGGTCATCCTCGACATCTTCAGCCAGCACGCCAAGAGCCGCGAGGGCAAGGCGCAGGTCGAACTGGCCCAGCTCGAGTACCTGCTTCCCCGCCTGCGCGGCTGGGGCGAGTCGATGTCGCGTCAGGCCGGCGGCCAGGTCGGCGGCGCGGGCGCCGGCATGGGATCCCGCGGCCCCGGCGAGACGAAGATCGAACTCGACCGCCGCCGCATCCACTCGCGGATGGCGAAGCTGCGCAAGCAGATCGCCGGCATGAAACCGGCCCGCGAGGCCAAGCGCGCCAACCGCAAGCGCAACGCGGTGCCCTCGGTCGCGATCGCCGGGTACACCAACGCGGGCAAGTCGAGCCTGCTGAACCGGATCACGGGCGCAGGCGTCCTCGTCGAGAACGCCCTCTTCGCGACCCTGGATGCGACGGTGCGCCGCAACACCACCGCCGACGGCCGCGTGTACACGATCGCCGACACCGTCGGCTTCGTGCGGAACCTGCCGCATCAGCTCGTCGAGGCGTTCCGGTCGACGCTCGAAGAGGTCGCCGACTCCGACCTCGTGGTGCATGTGGTGGATGCCTCGCATCCCGACCCGGCGAGCCAGATCGCGACCGTGCGCGATGTCATCGGCGAGGTCGGCGCACGCGACATCCCCGAGCTCGTCGTCTTCAACAAGTCCGATCTCGTCTCCGCGGACGAGCGCCTCGTGCTGGCCGGTCTCGTGCCCGATGCGGTCTTCGCGAGCGCGCGCACGGGCGAGGGGGTCGCCGAGATCCTCGAACGGATCGGGCGGATGCTGCCCGACCCGACGGTCGAGGTCGAACTGCTCGTACCGTATGACCGGGGCGACGTCGTCTCGACGTTGCACGAGGCGGGCCGCGTGCTGCACCTCGAATACCTGGAGGACGGCACGCAGGTGCGGGCGATGGTTTCGCCGGAGCTGGCCGGGCAGCTCGCGGAGTTCGAGGCGGCACCGGCGGCGCGCTGAGGCGGCCCTTCGGGGCGTAGCCGGCCGCGCGCCGAGCCGTTCCGACGAGGCCCGGTCCGCGTCACGCCGAGTCACATTCCTGGAGTTCCGGTCTCGGCCGTCGTATCTTCGGAGGAGATCGTAGCGAGCGGCCCGATGCCGCCCGCGAGGAGCGACCGCCGAGCCCGGCACCCGCCCGCGACCTCCACCGGCCTGGTGTGGAGCGCGGCATGCCGTGCCTGCGCCGGGCCCGTCGCAGGAGCCAGTGCATGACCGCGTCCGCTGATCCGGGGAGCGACTGTCGGGACGTTCCCGTCTCGTTCGAACTGTATCCGCCGCGCAGCGACGCGGCGGCGATCGCCCTCGGGCGGACGATCGACCGTCTCGCCGAGGCGGATCCCGAGTTCATCTCGGTGACCTTCGGCGCCGGCGGCACTTCCCGAGAACGCTCCTTGACGGTGCTGCGGTACATGCTCGCGAACACCCGGGTCGAGCCGATGGCGCATCTGACGTGCGTCGGCTCCTCTCACGAGGATGCGAACCGGCTCGTCCGCCAGTTCCTGGATGCCGGGGTCACGAGCTTCCTCGCGCTCCGCGGCGACCCGCCGAAGGGCACCCCTGAGGACGAGGTCGTGCTCGGCGACCTCGGCAGCGCCGCCGAGCTCGTCCAGCTCATCCACCGGGTGCAGGAGGAGCGCGAGCCGTTCGGCCAGCAGCTCATCCCGGGCATGCCGGGGGCGAGCGTGATCCGCTCGCGGCCGCGGCCGGAGCGCGTCGCGGTCGCCGCCTTCCCGGGCGGGCATCCGCGCGCGCGTACGATCGGCGACGAGGTGGACTCGCTGCTCGCCAAGGAGGTCGCGGGGGCGACGCTCGCGATCACGCAGCTGTTCTGGCGCCCCGAGGAGTACCTCGGTTTCGTCGAGCGAGCCCGTGCGGGCGGGGTGAGCATCCCGATCCTGCCGGGCATCATGCCCACGACCACGCCCGCGCGTCTCAGACGGCTCGCCGAGCTGACCGGCGTCGAACCGCCGGCCGAACTGTCGATCGATCTCGAGATCGAGCCGGATGCGTCCGGGCAGTTCGAGCTCGGCGTCGCCTGGGCCGCCGATCTCGCCCGCGCCGTCGTCGCAGGCGGCGCCCCCGGCATCCACCTGTACACGTACAACCGGCACGAGGCGGTGCTCGAGGTGCTTCGGCGCATCGATCGCTTCGCCCCGGCACCAGCCACCACCGAGAGGATCAGGAACCGACGATGACCACTCCAGCTTTCCCGAAGGGCACGATCCTCGGGTACCCGCGCATCGGCCGCCGCCGCGAGCTCAAGAAGGCCGTCGAGGCATTCTGGGCGGGCTCGATCGACGAGGCCGAACTCGAGCGCCGCGCGGCAGAGCTGCGTGCCGCGACCCGAGAGCGGCTCGCCGGCCTCGGCCGGGGCGACTCGGCCATCCCCGAATCGTTCTCGTACTACGACCAGGTGCTCGATGCGGCGCTCGCCGTGGGCGCCGTGCCCGAGCGCTTCGAGGCGCCGGCCGACGGCGAGATCGACCTCGCGACGGCGTTCCGCATCGCACGCGGCGAGGGCGAGGTCGCCCCGCTCGAGATGACGAAGTGGTTCGACTCGAACTACCACTACCTCGTGCCCGAGATCGGCCCGGAGACCTCGTTCCGCGTGGCGTGCCGACGCATCGTGCGCGAGTTCGTCGAGGCGCGGGATGCCGGCTTCCTCACCCGGCCGGTGATCGTCGGCCCGGTGACCTTCCTGCTGCTGGCCAAGGCGGCGGACGGGACGCCGGAGGGCTTCACGCCGCTCGATCGCCTGGCCGATCTCGTGCCGGTGTACGCGGAGCTCCTCGCCGAGCTGGCCGCAGCCGGCGCCGAATGGGTCCAGCTCGACGAGCCCGCGCTCGTCAGCGAGTCGATCGACATCGACCGTGCACGCACCCTCCAGGCGATCGGTGCGGCCTACGACGCGCTCGGCGCCGCCGAGGACCGACCGGCGATCTTCGTCGCCGCCCCGTACGCATCCCTCGGCGATGCCCTGCCGGCGCTTGCGGCGACACCGGTCGAAGCGATCGGCCTCGACCTCGTGCGCGGCACCCTCCCGGAGGGGCTCGATCCGGCGACCGAGGCCGCGCTCGCCGCGAAGACCCTCGTCGCGGGCGTCATCGACGGACACAACATCTGGCGCGGCGACCTGGCCGCGGCCTTCGCTCAGCTGGACGCCGTCGGCCGACTCACGGGCGAGGTCGCCGTGTCGACCTCGACGTCGCTCCTGCACGTTCCGCACGACGTCGACGACGAGACCGAACTCGACGAGCGGCTGCGCTCCTGGCTCGCCTTCGCCGACCAGAAGGTCGCACAGGTCGCGACCCTGGCCCGGGGCCTCGTCGAGGGCGAGGCTGCCGTCGCCGCCGAGCTCGCCGCCGCGACGGCCTCGCTCGCCGACCGCGCGGCCGCACCGGGGGTGCGGGTGCCGGAGGTGCGCGAGCGCATCGCAGCCCTGACGCCGGCGGATGCCGCCCGCATCGACTACGCCGCGCGCGTGGCCGCACAGGCGTCGCTCGGTCTGCCCGAGCTGCCGACGACGACGATCGGCTCCTTCCCGCAGACCGCCGACATCCGTCGCGCCCGCGCCCGGCTGCTCCGCGGCGAACTCGACGAGGCCGGCTACACGGCCCTCATGCGCGAGGAGATCGAGCGCGTGATCCGCCTGCAGGAGGAGCTCGGCCTCGACGTCCTCGTGCACGGAGAGCCCGAGCGCAACGACATGGTGCAGTACTTCGCCGAGCAGCTCGACGGCTTCGCGGTGACGCAGCACGGCTGGGTGCAGTCCTACGGTTCGCGCTGCACGCGCCCGTCGATCCTGTGGGGCGACGTGTCGCGGCCCGAGCCGATGACGGTCGCCTGGTCGGGTTTCGCGCAGTCCCTCACCGACAAGCCCGTCAAGGGCATGCTGACGGGGCCGGTGACGATCCTCGCGTGGTCGTTCGTCCGCGACGACCAGCCGCTGGCCGACACGGCGAAGCAGGTCGCCCTCGCTCTCCGCGACGAGGTCGCCGACCTCCAGGCCGCCGGCATCCGCGTCATCCAGGTCGACGAGCCGGCGTTGCGCGAACTGCTGCCGCTGAAGCGTGCCGACCAGCCCGCCTACCTCGACTGGTCGGTGGATGCGTTCCGTCTCGCGACGGCCGGTGCCGGCCCCGACACGCAGGTGCACACGCACCTCTGCTACTCGGAGTTCGGCCAGGTCATCGACGCGATCCGCGCCCTGGATGCCGACGTCACGTCGATCGAGGCGGCCCGCAGCCGCATGGAAGTCGTCGACGACATCAGCGCTTCCGGCTTCGACCACGGCATCGGGCCGGGGGTGTACGACATCCATTCGCCGCGCGTGCCGAGCGTCGAGGAGGTGCGCGGCCTGCTCGAGCGTGCCGCCGGCGGTGTTCCGCGCGAGCGGCTGTGGGTGAACCCGGACTGCGGGCTGAAGACCCGCGGCTACGAGGAGACCGTCGCGAGCCTGGAGCACATCGTCGAGGCCGCCCGTCAGGTGCGGGCCGGGCTCGTCGCCGCGGCCGACTGAGGCGCGTCCCGCCTCGCCCGGGCGGATGCCGTTGTGCGTCCTCCCGGGCGTCGCCGGGCACTCGCACAGATCGGCCGCGTATGGTCGTGGGCATGCAGCTAGCGGTACATGAGACGGGGCACGGGCCTCGCACGGCGATTCTGATCCACGGCATCATGTCGGATTCGCGTGCGTGGCACCGTGTGGTCGCCGAGCTCGTGGCCAAGGACGTGCGGGTGATCGCGGTGGATCTCGCCGGCCACGGCAAGAGCGCACGTTCCGCCCGGTACTCGCCGAAGGCGTGGGCCGATGACGTCGTCGAGACCGTCGAGCCGCTGTTGACCGGGGCGCCGGACGTGGTGATGGGGCATTCGCTCGGCGGGCTCGTCGCCTCGCTCGTCGCCGATCGTCTCGCGCCGCGTGCGGCGATCTACATCGACCCCGCGTTCTCGTTCCCGAAGGGCCCGTACGGCTGGCTCATGAAGCTCGCCTTCGCGCTCATGCCGCGGCCGAAGCGCTCGGCGCTGGTCCGGATGAATCCGAAGTGGCATGCGGACGACGTCGACATCGAGCTGGCGACCCTCCGCGACTGGGATAAGCGCACGATCCTCGGCCTGGCCGATTCGCGGGCGCTCGTGCCGCCGTCGCAGCCGGCGATGCCGAGCCTGGTGGTGCTCGCCGAGAAGAGCCTGCTCATCACGAAGAAGGTCGCGGCGCAGATGCGCGCCGATGGCCTCACGGTCGCGACGGTGCCCGGCACGGGCCACACCGTCTTCCGCGATGATCACGCCGGGTTCATGGAGACGATCCGAACGTGGGTCGCTTCGCTCGCCCTGCAGCCCGAGCCGGCGCTCGCGACGGTGCCGATCCGAGCGACGGTGCCGATCCGCGACTGACGCTCGGACCGCCGGCGCCCGCGAACCGCCGGGGAGGGGGCGGGGCCGCTTCAGACCGTGCGGAGCACCGCGACGACCTTGCCGAGCACCTCGGCCTCGTCGCCCATGATCGGCTCGAACGCCGAGTTGCGCGGCAGCAACCAGGTGTGACCGTCGCGCTGGCGGAAGACCTTCACGGTCGCCTCGCCGTCGAGCATGGCGGCGACGATCTCGCCGTTCTCGGCGGTCGGCTGCTGGCGGACGACGACCCAGTCGCCGTCGCAGATGGCGGCGTCGATCATCGAGTCGCCGATGACCTTCAGCATGAACAGTTCGCCCTTGCCGACGAGCTGGCGCGGCAGGGGGAAGATCTCCTCGATCTGCTGCTCGGCGGTGATCGGCACGCCGGCGGCGATGCGGCCGACGAGCGGCACCATGGTCGCGTCGCCGACGGGGGCCGGCACGGCCGCGGGCGCGGCGCTGTCGGGCGCCGTGCGCTCCCGGCCGGGCAGTTCGATGAGCACCTCGAGCGCCCGCGGACGGTTCGGGTCGCGGCGCAGGTAGCCGGCGAGTTCGAGCTGGCCGAGCTGGTGGGTCACGCTCGAGAGCGAGGAGAGCCCGACGGCGTCGCCGATCTCGCGCATGCTCGGCGGGTAGCCGCGGGTGGCGACCGAATCCTGGATGGCGGCGAGGATGGCCTGCTGTTTGGGGGTCAGCGAGCGCCGCCGCCGTGCCTTCGCCGGCTTCTGCGCCTCGTCGATCTCGGTGGTCACGTCGCTCGCCCCTTCAGGCCTGGCGGCCGGATGTCGGTGGTATCCGCTTGCATGGATTCGGATATTCGAAACTGTATCCGTACAGGCGGCTCGCGGCAAACATTCATTCGAGCGTGTTGCCCGATTCCCCGGGGAGACACGCCGGGGAGCGGGTGCTTGATCGAAAACCGAATCGAAGATATCTTCGGTACAGAGTTTCGCATCGGGTCCTCCCGGCCGAGGGCCCGATGCGACTCGGAACCCGAAGCGGAATGGAGACGAGCATGAGCACGATGGCATTCCCGGCCACGGCATCCGCCCGCATGCCGCGGCGCCCGGATCCGGCGCCGCGCACGAGGCTCAGGCTCACCAGGCGCGGTCGAGCGGTCTTCACGGGGCTCGCGGCGGCACCGCTCGCCGCGCTCGCCTTCGTCTGGATGATCGCCTCCGGCGGTGCGATCGCCGAGGTGCCGGGCGGGGCGCCCGAGGTCCGCTACGTCACGGTCGAACCCGGTGCGTCGCTCTGGGCCATCGCCGAAACCGCAGCCCCCGATGCCGACCCCCGGGTCGTGGTCGACGAGATCGTCCGCCTGAACGGCCTCGACGACGTCGTGCTGCAGGCCGGGCAGCTCCTGGCGCTCCCGCTCGGGCTCTGAGCGGCCGCGGTGCCCGCAGCCGGCGCCGCCGAGGCGGGCCGTAACATGGGGAGGTGACCCAGCTCGACGACCTCCCGATCCGCGACGATCTTCGCGGCAAGTCCGCCTACGGGGCCCCTCAGCAGCGCGTGCCCGTCGCGCTGAACGTCAACGAGAACACGCATCCCATCCCCGAGGATGTGGCGCACGACATCGTCGCCCGCGTGGCCGCCGCCGTCATCGGCCTGAACCGTTACCCCGACCGCGAATTCACCGAACTGCGCGAGGCCCTCGCCGGCTACCTCGGGCACGGCCTGTCGGCCGAGCAGATCTGGGCGGCGAACGGCTCGAACGAGGTGCTCCAGCAGATCCTGCAGGCCTTCGGCGGCCCGGGCCGTTCCCTCCTCGGCTTCGGCCCGACGTACTCGATGTACCGCATCCTGGCCGACGGCACGGGCACCCGGTGGATCGAGGCGACCCGCGACGAGGACTACGAGCTCGGCCCCGAGACGGCGCTCGCCGCGATCCGCGAGCACGACCCGGACGTCGTCTTCCTCTGCTCGCCGAATAATCCGACCGGCACGCCCCTGTCGATCGAGACGATCACGGCCGTCGCCGACGCGGCCCGCGGCATCGTCGTCGTCGACGAGGCCTACGCCGAGTTCGCCGAGCCCGGCACACCGAGCGCCCTGACGCTGCTACCCGGGCGCCCCCGCCTGATCGTGTCGCGCACGATGAGCAAGGCCTTCGCCTTCGCCGGGGCCCGCGTCGGCTACCTCGCCGCCGATCCGGCCGTCACCGACGCGCTCCGCCTCGTGCGGCTGCCGTACCACCTGTCGGCGATCACCCAGGCCGCAGCCCTGGGGGCCCTCGCGCACGCGCCGGAGATGCTCGCGACCGTCGGTGAGATCCGGCTGCAGCGCGAACGCATCGGCGTCGAACTCGCCCGCCTCGGGTACCGCCCCTACCGTTCGGGGTCGAACTTCGTGCTCTTCGGCGGGGTCGACGACCCGCAAGCCCTGTTCCGGGCGCTTCTGGAGCGCGGGGTGCTGATCCGCGACATCGGGCTGCCGGGCACGATGCGCGTCAGCGCCGGCACCGAGGCCGAGACGACGGCCTTCCTCGAGGCGCTCGCCGCGATCGGGGGGGCGTGATGCCCGTCGCCCGTAGAATCGAGGGATGACGAGCGCACACCGCACCGCCCGAGTGGTCCGCGAGACGAGCGAGTCGAGCATCGAGCTCGAACTCGACCTCGACGGCACCGGAGTCGCCGACGTGGCCACGACGGTCCCGTTCTTCGACCACATGCTCACGGCGTTCGCGAAGCATTCGCTGACCGACCTCCGGGTGCGCGCGAGCGGCGACACCGACATCGACGTGCATCACACGGTCGAGGACACGGGCATCTGCCTGGGGCAGGCGATCCGCGAGGCGCTCGGCGACAAGCACGGCATCTCCCGCTACGGTGACGCCCTCGTCCCGCTCGACGAGGCGCTCGCACAGGCCGTCGTCGACATCTCGGGGCGGCCGTACCTCGTGCACACGGGCGAGCCCGCCGGCTTCGAGTTCCACCTCGTCGGGGGGCACTTCACGGGCTCGATGGTGCGGCACGTCTTCGAGGCGATCGCCTTCAACGCGGGCCTCACTGTGCATGTCACCGTGCTCGGCGGCCGCGACCCGCACCACATCGCCGAGGCCGAGTTCAAGGCCTTCGCGCGCGCCTTCCGGCAGGCCAAGGCGCGAGATCCGCTCGTCACCGGCATCCCGTCGACGAAGGGCAGCCTGTGACCGCGCCGAAGGTCGTCGTCCTCGACTACGGCTCGGGCAACGTCCACTCGGCGGCCAAGGCGCTCGAGGCGGCCGGCGCCTCGGTGCGGGTCACCGACGACCGCGTCGCCGCCCTCGAGGCCGACGGGCTGCTGGTGCCCGGCGTCGGCGCGTTCAGCGCGGTCGTCGAACAGCTGAACGCCGTCCGCGGCGGCGAGATCATCGACAAGCGGCTGGCTGGCGGCCGGCCCGTGCTCGGGATCTGCGTCGGCATGCAGGTGCTCTTCGCACGCGGCGTCGAGCGCGGGGCCGAGGTCGAAGGGCTCGGCGAATGGCCGGGCACGGTACGCGGGCTTCCGGCCGAGATCCTGCCGCACATCGGCTGGAACACGGTCGACGCCCCCGAGGATTCCCGGCTGTTCGCGGGCATCCGCGACGAACGCTTCTATTTCGTGCACAGCTATGCCGCGCAGGAGTGGGAGCTCGACGCCGACGGGCCGCTTGCGGCCCCGAAGCTGACCTGGGCCGACTACGGCGGCCCCTTCCTCGCCGCCGTCGAGAACGGTCCGCTCTCGGCGACGCAGTTCCATCCGGAGAAGTCGGATCGTGCCGGTATCCGCCTGCTCGGCAACTGGCTCGGCACGTTCTGACGCCGCGTTGCGACGCCGGATCGGGGATCGGGCGCGCTCGGGGGTAGGATCCTGTGACTGTGCCGGTCGTCGGATGCGACGGCCACGACCCGAGGACAGTGATGAGTGAGTTCAGCAGTTCGCCGCGACTGGTGCTGCTTCCGGCAGTCGACGTCGCAGGCGGCAAGGCCGTCCGCCTGACGAAAGGCGAGGCCGGAACCGAGACGAGCTACGGCGACCCCGTGCAGGCCGCCGAGGAGTGGGCCGATCAGGGGGCGGAGTGGATCCACCTCGTGGATCTGGACGCGGCGTTCGGCCGCGGCAGCAACACCGGAGTCCTGAAGCGGGTCATCCGCCAGGTCCGCGGGGTGAGCGTCGAGCTCTCCGGCGGCATCCGCGACGACCGTTCCCTCGAACGGGCCCTCGAGCTCGGTGCGAAGCGCATCAACCTCGGCACCGCGGCCCTCGAGAACCCGGAATGGGCGGCGTCCGTCATCGCCCAGTACGGCGAGGCGATCGCGATCGGCCTCGACGTGCGCGGCACGACGCTGGCCGCGCGCGGCTGGACGGAGGACGGCGGCGACCTCTGGGAGGTGCTCGACCGTCTCGAGGATGCCGGGGCCGCCCGCTACGTCGTCACCGACGTCGCCAAGGACGGAACGCTCCAGGGCCCGAACGTGGATCTCCTGCGGGCCGTCACCGAACGCACCGAGCGTCCCGTGGTCGCCTCCGGCGGCATCTCGAGCCTCGACGACATCGCGGCGCTGCGCGAACTCGTGCCCTCGGGTCTCGAGGGTGCGATCGTCGGCAAGGCCCTGTACGCGGGAGCGTTCACCCTCCCCGAGGCGCTGGATGTCGCATCCCAGTAACGACGGCAACACCGCCGATTCCGCCGGCCGCCCGTGGGCGGGCCGCGCGTTCGAGGCGAACCCGTTCGCCGGCGACGACGGCCGCGCTCCCGAGGCGCTGAGACTCGCGCTCGAGGGCTTCGGGGCGGGCGAGGCGGGTGCGGATGCCGTCGTCGACGCGTTCCGCGAGGCGCGCCTGCTGATCCCGCTGATGGCCGAACTCGGCGACGGGGGCACGGAGACGGGCGTCGGCGGTCTCGCGGTCGACAAGAGCCAGGAGCTGTCGATCGTCACGGTCGACGGCCCCGACGGCCGGCGCGTGCTGCCGGTGTTCGCCTCGGTGGATGCCATGGGCCGCTGGAACCGGTCGGCCCGCCCCGTCCCGGCCGACGGGGTTCGGGTCGCGCTCGCCGCGGCCGACGACGGCACCGAGCTCGTCGTGCTCGATCCGGGTTCGCCGACGGAGTTCGTGCTGAGGCGCCCGGCGGTGTGGGCCGTGGCGCAGCAGAAGCCGTGGAAGCCGGCCTGGGCGGAGCCGGCCGTGCGCGAGGGCTTCTTGCGTTCGATCGCCTCGGAGCTCGCCGTGGTCGACGTGGAGCTCGCCGCCGGCGATCCGGGCGCTCGGCTGGCGGGGCCGGAGCTCGTCGTCCGGCTCCGCCTGATCGCGGGCCTGGGCCGCGAGGAGCTCGACGCCGTCCTCGCCCGTCTCGCCAAGCGCTGGGCGGCCGATGACGCCATCGCGACCCTGGTCGATTCGCTGACCGTCAAGCTCGTCCAGGCCGCCGCCGAATAGCCGGCCCGTGTGCGTGTCGCACGCATCGGGTTGAATGGAGGCATGGGGGAGGGGTTCGAGGGATTCTCCGAGTCGACGCGGCACTGGTTCGCCTCGGCGTTCGAGGCGCCGACGCCCGTGCAGCGCGAGGCGTGGGCGGCGATCGGCCGCGGCGAACATGCGCTCGTGATCGCGCCGACGGGCTCCGGCAAGACCCTCGCGGCCTTCCTCTCGGCCATCGACCGGCTGGCGAGCGAGCACGCCGAGCAGGCCCAGCGCACCCAGGGCGCCGAGCACGCCGAGAAGAACGCCGGGAAGCCGCGACGGGGCGTCCGCGTGCTCTACCTCTCCCCGCTGAAGGCCCTCGGCGTCGACGTCGAGCGGAACCTCCGGCGTCCGCTCGAGGGCATCGCGGCGGCCGCCCGCGAGCTCGGAGCCCCGGTGCCGGAGATCTCGGTCGGCGTCCGCACGGGCGACACGGGCCCGGCCGAGCGCCGGGCGCTCGTGAGCCGGCCACCCGAGATCCTCATCACGACCCCCGAGTCGCTCTTCCTCATGCTGACCTCGCGCGCCCGCGAGACCCTCGACACGGTCGAGACCGTCATCGTCGACGAGATCCACTCGCTCGCCGGCACGAAACGCGGCGCGCATCTCGCGGTGAGCCTCGAACGCCTCGACGCACGCCTGCCCGCCCCGGCGCAGCGAATCGGCCTGTCGGCGACGGTGCGGCCGCCGGAGGAGGTCGCGCGCTTCCTCGCCGGCGATCGCCCGGTGTCGATCGTGGCGCCGCCGGCCGGCAAACGCTTCGATCTGCGCGTCGTCGTCCCGCTCGAGGATCTCGGCGACCTCGCCGCAGAGGGCGGCACGATCTGGCCGCACGTCGAGGAGGCGATCGTCGACGAGGTGCTCGCGCACCGCTCCTCGATCGTGTTCGCGAACTCCCGACGCCTCGCCGAACGGCTGACGGCGCGCTTGAACGAGATCGTCGCCGAGCGCGAGGGTGTGGATGCCGGGCCGGCATCCACCACCCCCGAGGCGGGGCCTCCATCCACCCCCGGCGTCGGGCCTCCTTCCACCCCCGGCGGCATGCCGGCGCTCCTGGCATCCACCGCGAACAGCACGAGCGGCGCCGCGCCCGTGCTCGCCCGCGCCCACCACGGTTCGGTCAGCCGGGAGGAGCGGGCCGTCATCGAGGATCAGCTGAAGCACGGGGAGCTCCGCTGCGTGGTCGCGACCTCCAGCCTCGAACTCGGCATCGACATGGGCGCCGTCGACCTCGTCGTCCAGGTCGAGGCCCCGCCGTCGGTGGCGAGCGGCCTGCAGCGCGTGGGGCGCGCCGGCCACGGCGTCGGCGAGGTGAGCCGCGGCGTGCTCTTCCCGAAGCATCGCGCGGACCTCCTGCATGCCACGGTCGTCGCCGACCGCATGATCGCCGGGGCGATCGAGGCGACCCGGGTGCCGCAGAACCCGCTCGACCTGCTCGCCCAGCACACGATCGCCGCATCGGCGATGGAAGTGCTGGACGTCGAGGAGTGGTTCGCCCTGCTCCGCCGTTCGGCGCCGTTCGCCGAGCTGCCGCGCAGCGCCTACGAGGCGACCCTCGACCTCATCGCCGGCCGCTACCCCTCCGACCGTTTCGGGGAACTGCGCCCGCGGGTCGTCTGGGACCGGGAGGCGAACACCGTCACCGGCCGGCCGGGGGCGCAACGGCTGGCGGTCACGAGCGGCGGCACGATCCCCGACCGCGGCCTGTTCGGCGTCTTCATGGCGGGGGAGGGCGCGGGCCGCCGCGTCGGCGAGCTCGACGAGGAGATGGTGTACGAGTCGCGCGTCGGCGACGTCTTCGCCCTCGGCACGACGAGCTGGCGCATCCAGGAGATCGGCTACGACCGCGTCACCGTCACCCCCGCGTTCGGGCAGCCGGGGCGGATGCCGTTCTGGAAGGGCGACGGCATCGGCCGGCCCGCGGAGCTCGGGCGGGCCATCGGCGCCTTCACGCGCGAGCTCGGCGATGCGGACCCGGCGGATGCCGAGCGGCGGCTCCGTGACGGCGGGCTCGACGCGCTCGCCGCGGCGAACCTCATCGCGCTCCTCGCCGATCAGCGGCAGGCCACCGGCGTCGTCCCCGACGACCGGACGCTCCTCGTCGAACGCTTCCCCGACGAGCTCGGCGACTGGCGGGTGGTGCTGCATTCGCCGTACGGCATGCGCGTGCACGCGCCGTGGGCGCTCGCCGTCGGCGCACGGGTGCGCGAGGAGTTCGGCCTCGATGCGAACGCGGTGGCCGCCGACGACGGCATCGTGCTGCGGATCCCCGATACGGGCGCCGAGCCGCCCGGTGCCGAGCTGTTCGCCGTCGACCCGGGCGACCTGACCGCGCGGGTCACGGCGAGCCTGGCTGATTCCTCGCTCTTCGCCTCCCGCTTCCGGGAGTGCGCGGCGCGCGCCCTGCTGCTGCCGAAGCAGAACCCGGCCCGGCGTTCGCCGCTGTGGCAGCAGCGTCGCCGCGCCTCGCAGCTGCTGGACGTCGCCCGCGACTACCCGGACTTCCCGATCATCCTGGAGGCGGCCCGCGAGTGTCTGCAGGACGTCTACGACCTTGATGCCCTGCGGGAGCTCGCCGAACGCATCGACGCCCGCGAGGTGCGGATCGTGGAGACCCGCACGGCGACGGCGAGCCCGTACGCGCAGAGCCTGCTCTTCGGCTACGTCGGCGAGTTCATGTACGAGGGCGATCAGCCCCTCGCCGAGCGGCGCGCGGCGGCCCTCGCCCTGGATACGGGGATGCTCGCCGAGCTCCTCGGCACGGTGGAGCTCCGCGAGCTCCTCGACCCCGGGGTCCTCGCCGCCGCCGAACGCGAGCTGCAGCGCCTCGCGCCGGAGCGGCACGCCCGCGGCGTCGAGGGGGTGGCCGACCTCATCCGCGAGCTCGGTCCGCTCGACGACGAGGAGCTGGCCGACCGGGTGGATGCCGGGACCGACGTCGCCGGCGCGGCCGCCGAACTGGTGGCCGCCGGCCGCGCGATCCGCGTCCGGCTCGCGGGCACGCAGCGGCTCGCCGCCGTCGAGGATGCGGGCCGGCTGTCGGCGGCCCTCGGCATCCCGGTGCCGCCCGGTGTGCCGACCGTGTTTGCGGATCCCGTCGACGACCCGCTCGGCGATCTCGTCTCCCGCTACGCGCGCACCCACGGGCCGTTCAGCGCCGCCGAGGCGGCCGCCGGCTTCGGGCTGACCGCCGGCGATATCGCGGCGACCCTGCGGCGCCTCGCCCAGCAGCACCGGCTCGCCGAGGGCGAGTTCCGCCCCGACGGAACCGGGCTCGAGTGGTGCGACGCCGAGGTGCTCGCCCGCATCCGCCGTCGCTCGCTCGCCGCCCTCCGGCGCGAGGTCGAGCCGGTGCCGCAGCGCGGCTTCGCCCGTTTCCTGCCGGGTTGGCAGCATGTCGGCGGTCGGCTCCGCGGCGTGGACGGCGTCGCCTCGGTCGTGGAGCAGCTCGAGGGGGCGCGCGTACCGGCATCCGCTCTCGAATCGCTCGTGCTGCCCGCCCGCATCGCCGACTACCGGCCGGCGATGCTCGACGAGCTGACGTCGACGGGGGAGGTGCTGTGGGCCGGCGCCGGCGAGCTCGCCGGGGACGGCTGGGTGAGCCTGCACCCGGCCGACACGGCACCGCTCACCCTCGCGGCCGCCGAGCCGATCGAACTCTCGGCGCTGGAGCAGGACGTGCTGGCCACGCTCGGCACGGGCGGCGGCTACTTCTTCCGCCAGCTCGCCGGCGCGATCGGCAGCACCGACGACGACGCCCTGACCGCGGCGTTGTGGCGGCTCGTCTGGGCTGGGCTCGTCGGCGGCGACACCCTCGCGCCCGTGCGCGCACTCCTCGAGGGCGGGGCGCATCGGTCCAGGCGCCCGCCGCCCCGGGTCCGAAGCGGGGCGCGGCGGATGCCGCGGGCCCCGCTCCCGTCGCGCGGCGGTCCACCGAACGTCGCCGGCCGCTGGTCGGCGCTGCCGCTGCCCTCCGACGACGGCCCCGCCCGGGCGCAGGCGCTCGGCGAGACGCTCCTCGAACGCTACGGGGTCGTCACCCGCGGATCCGTCGCCGCCGAGGGCGTCCCGGGCGGCTTCGCCCTCGCCTACCGCACCCTCGCCGCGTTCGAGGACGCGGGCCGCGCTCGCCGGGGCTATTTCGTCGAGGGGCTCGGTGCCGCCCAGTTCGCGACCCCGGCGGTCGTGGACCGCCTCCGCGCGCAGCCGGAGACCGGGGCCGTCGCGCTCGCGGCGACCGACCCGGCGAATCCTTTCGGCGCGGCGCTGCCGTGGCCGGCCGGCGACGGCTCGCATCGCCCGGCGCGGAAGGCCGGGGCCATCGTCGTGATCTGCGACGGAGTGCTCGCCGCCTATCTGGAGCGCGGCGGCCGCAGCCTGCTCGTGTTCGACGATGACCCCGTGGTGCTCGGCCGGGCGGCCGAGGCGCTCGCGGTGCTCGTGCGGCGCGGGGGCATGGACCGGGTGCGCGTCGAGACGGTCAACGGCGACTTCGTGATCGGCACGGCGGCCGGGGCGGCGCTGGCCCGGGCGGGGTTCCGGGAGACGCCGCGGGGGCTCGCGCTGCGCCCCGTCCCGGCGTGAGCCGGGCATCCGCACCCGGGAAGGCGGTCGACTCGGGGGATCGCCCGGCTCAGGAGGCGGGCGGCCTCAGGAGACCGGCCCGGTCCACTTCTCGCCCGGGCCCTGGCCGATGGCGTCGGGAATGGCCGAGGCCTCGCGGAAGGCGAGCTGGAGGGAGCGCAGTCCGTCGCGCAGTGACCTGGCGTGCATGTCGCTGATCTCGGGGGCCCCGGCGGTGATGAGGCCGGCGAGGGCGTTGATGAGCTTGCGCGCCTCGTCGAGGTCGATCTGGCCTTCGGGGTCGTCGGCGAGGCCGGTTTTGACTGCGGCGGCGCTCATGAGGTGCACGGCGGCGGTCGTGATGACCTCGACGGCGGCGACGTCGGCGATGTCGCGCGTCGCCTGCGCGACCGCTTCGTGCTCGTCGTGCGACTCGGGGAGGTCGTCGGGGGTGGCGTCGGGCACGGATGAACTGTTGGTCACGGATTTCCTCTGGTAGACTACTGCAGGCTCCGGGGCCTGATCCCCGGTACGAAAGTGGAGATTCTCCCACCCGCGCATACCGCTTCATCAAGGTTACCGGGTCATTGCACTCCGCTTCGCCGCGCGAACGCGGCGGGGTAGACAGGGTGCCGTATGAAGAGGCCGCCGTACCGGCGGTCCGCATGCGTGGATCTCGCTCTCGTCGTCGGGCGGCATCCGCCTCCCGACGGGCACAGCACCGTTCGAGTAGAGGAGACACGCATCAGCGATCCGCGTACCAACGACCGTATCCGCGTCCCCGAGGTCCGCCTCGTGGGCCCCGGAGGAGAACAGGTCGGCGTCGTGAAGATCGAGGTGGCCATGCGGCTCGCGCAGGAGGCAGACCTCGACCTGGTCGAAGTCGCGCCGAACTCCCGTCCGCCGGTCGTCAAGATCATGGACTACGGCAAGTACAAGTACGAGGCTGCGCAGAAGGCGAAGGAAGCCCGGCGCAACCAGGCGAACACCATCCTCAAAGAGGTGCGGTTCCGTCTCAAGATCGACAAGCACGACTACGAGACCAAGATGAAGCGCGCCGTCGGCTTCCTGAAGGCCGGCGACAAGGTCAAGGCGATGATCCTCTTCCGCGGCCGCGAGCAGTCGCGGCCCGAGATGGGCGTGCGCCTGCTGCAGCGCTTCGCGGAGGACGTGGCCGAGTACGGCACGGTCGAGCACAACCCCACGATCGACGGCCGCAACATGGTCATGGTCATCGCCCCCCTCAAGAACAAGTCCGAGGCCAAGGCCGAGGCGAATGCACAGCGTGCTGCGGCGAAGGCGCGTCCGGCGGATGCCGACGACGCCGGGTCGCAGACGGCCGCCGCCGACGAGGCGTAGGCCAGCCCATCCGTCCGCCACCCGTGGCGGCAGAAGCAAGGAGAAACACGAGATGCCGAAGCAGAAGACCCACTCCGGGTCCAAGAAGCGCTTCAAGGTGACCGGCACCGGCAAGATCAAGAAGCAGCAGGCCGGCATGCGGCACAACCTCGAGGTCAAGTCCTCGACGCGCAAGGCCCGTCTGAACCAGGACAAGGTCGTGTCGGCCCCCGACGCCAAGGTCATCAAGAAGCTGCTCGGCCGCTGAGCCGCGCGACGCGTAAGGAAGAAACAGAGCAATGGCTAGAGTCAAGCGCGCGGTCAACGCGCACAAGAAGCGTCGGGTCATCCTCGAGCGCGCCGAGGGCTACCGCGGTCAGCGGTCGCGCCTCTACCGCAAGGCGAAGGAGCAGGTCACCCACTCCCTCGTCTACTCGTACCGCGACCGCCGCCAGAAGAAGGGCGACTTCCGTCGCCTCTGGATCCAGCGCATCAACGCGGCGTCCCGTCAGAACGGCCTCACCTACAACCGCTTCATCCAGGGCCTCGGCCTCGCGGGCATCGAGGTCGACCGTCGCATCCTCGCCGAGCTCGCGGTGAACGAGCCGGCGACCTTCGCGGCCCTCGTCGAGAGCGCCAAGCAGGCGCTTCCGGCCGACACCTCGGCTCCGAAGTCCGCGGCGTAATCTCCGCACTCCGAACGGCCCGGCATCCACGCGATGCCGGGCCGTTCTGCTGCCCGCCGTAGACTGGCGGCATGCTCGAGAACCCTCGCTCACCGCGTGTGCGTGCCGTCGCGAAGCTCGCCAAGAAGCCCTCGCGCGCCGAGACGGGCCTCTTCCTGCTCGAGGGCCCGCAGGCGGTCGCCGAGGCGCTGACCTTCCGGCCCGAACTCCTCGTCGAGCTCTATGCGACGCCGACGGCGCTCGAGCGCTACACCGACATCGCGCAGACGGCCGTGGATGCGGGGGTGGATGTCGAGTACGTCACCGAGGAGGTCCTCGAGTCGATGGCCGACACCGTGACCCCGCAGGGCTTCGTCGCGGTCTGCCATCAGTTCCCGACGGCGGTCAAGGACGTCTTCGCGTCCGGCCCCCGTCTCGTGGCGATCCTCGAAGAGGTGCGCGACCCGGGCAATGCGGGCACGATCGTGCGTGCGGCGGATGCCGCGGGTGCCGACGCCGTGGTCTTCACCGGCCGTGCGGTCGATCTCTACAACCCCAAGGTCGTGCGCGCTTCGACCGGGTCGATCTTCCACCTCCCGGTCGCCGTCGGCGCGAACCTGGAGGACGTCCTCGCTCGCGCCCGCGCCGCCGGCCTCGCCGTCCTCGCCGCGGATGTGAAGGGGGAGGACCTGCTCGCCGCACGCCGCGACGGGCAGCTGGCCGCCCCGACCGCGTGGGTCTTCGGCAACGAGGCGCGCGGGCTCGCCGACGAGGATCTCGCGCTCGTCGACCGGGTGCTGACGGTGCCGATCTACGGGCACGCCGAATCGATGAACCTGGCCACGGCGGCTTCCGTCTGCCTGTACGAGAGCGCGTTCGCGCACCGCGGCTGAGGCGCGCTTCATCCCGATCCGATAACCGATTCGGCTCCCGGTTCCGGTGAGGGGCCCGGCGTCCCCTATTCTGGTGTGCATGCAGCCCACCTTCTCGGCGCCTTCCACGTCGAACATCTCCGTTCGTCGCGGTGAGCCGCTCGTCGTCATCGACCACGTCGAAAAGCACTACGGCGACCTGCACGTGCTGAACGACATCAACACCGTCGTCAACCGCGGCGAGGTCGTCGTCGTCATCGGTCCCTCCGGGTCCGGCAAGTCGACGCTGTGCCGCGCGATCAACCGGCTCGAGACCATCGACTCGGGCACGATCGCGATCGACGGCGAGGTGCTCCCCGAGGAGGGCAAGGAGCTCGCGCAGCTCCGTGCCGACGTCGGCATGGTCTTCCAGTCCTTCAACCTGTTCGCCCACAAGACGGTGCTCGAGAACGTCACGCTCGCACCGATCAAGGTCAAGGGCATGAAGAAGGCCGAGGCCGAGCGCCTTGCGATGGAGCTGCTCGACCGCGTCGGCGTCGCCAATCAGGCGCAGAAGATGCCCGCACAGCTCTCGGGCGGCCAGCAGCAGCGCGTCGCGATCGCCCGTTCGCTCGCGATGAACCCGAAGCTCATCCTCATGGACGAGCCGACCTCGGCGCTCGACCCCGAGATGATCAACGAGGTGCTGGACGTCATGGTCGGCCTCGCCGAGCAGGGCATGACCATGATCGTCGTCACCCACGAGATGGGCTTCGCCCGCAAGGCCGCCGACCGGGTGCTCTTCATGGCCGACGGCCAGATCGTCGAAGAGGCGACCCCGGCCGAGTTCTTCAGCCGCCCGAAGTCGCACCGCGCGCAGGACTTCCTCTCGAAGATCCTCGCCCACTAGACCGCGTCGCCGTCCCCCACGGCGATCGGGTATCACCTACACCAAGAGGAGAATCACTATGAAGCGCAGGAAGTACGCGCTCGCTGCGGTCGCCGCGGCGGCTGCGCTCGTGCTCGCCGGCTGTGCGAGCGACGGCGGAGACGGCGGCTCGGGCGACGGCGGCGAGAAGCCGTCCTTCGAGGCCGGTTCGACGATGGCGAAGCTGCAGGAGGCCGGCAAGATCACCGTCGGCACCAAGTTCGACCAGGCGCTCTTCGGGCTCATGGGCCCGTCGGGCACGCCGGAGGGCTTCGACGTCGAGGTCGCGAAGATCATCGCCGAGCACCTCGGTCTCGACCCCGAGGAAGACATCGAGTGGAAGGAGACGGTTTCCGCGAACCGCGAGCCCTTCATCGAGAACGGCACCGTCGACATCGTCGTCGCGACGTACACGATCAACGACGAGCGCAAGGAAGTCGTCTCGTTCGCCGGCCCGTACTACATGGCCGGTCAGTCGATCCTGACGCTCGCCGACGACGACTCGATCAAGAGCGAGGAAGACCTCGTCGGCAAGAAGGTTTGCTCGGTCACGGGCTCGACCCCGGCCGACAACCTCGAAGCCATCGGCGCCGAGCCGGTGCTCACCGACGCCTACTCGAAGTGCCTCGACCCCCTGCGTTCGGGCCAGGTCGTCGCGGTCTCGACCGACAACGTCATCCTCGCGGGCCTCGCCGCCCAAAACGAGGGAGAGTTCAAGGTCGTCGGCAAGCCCTTCACCGAGGAGCCCTACGGCATCGGCCTCGCCAAGGACGACACCGACTTCCGCAACTGGATCAACGACGTCCTCGAGGAGTCGTACGAAGACGGCAGCTATAAGGAGGCGTGGGACGCCACGGCGGGAACGGTTCTGCCCTTCGTCGAGCCGCCGGCTCCCGACCGCTACGAGAACTGATCATCCAGGCTCGACCCGGGCCGGAGTGATCCGGCCCGGGTCGAGCCTGTCCCCATCCTGAGAAGGGATTCGGCGTGGACGTCATCATCGCCAATCTGCCGCTCTACCTGCAGGGCTTCGGGCAGACGCTGTTCCTGCTCGTCGTGAGCGGCGTAGCTGCGCTCGTGCTCGGCACGGTCGTCGCGGCCATGCGTATTTCGCCCGTGGCGACGCTACGTGTGATCGGTACGGTGTACACCGAGATCGTGCGGAATACCCCGCTGACGATCGTGCTGTTCTTCTGTGCGCTCGTATTGCCGTTGCTCGGCTCGAAGCTGCCGTACATGGTTGCTGCCCTCATCGGGCTCGCGGTGTACACCTCGCCGTTCGTCGCAGAGGCGCTGCGCAGCGGCATCAACGGCGTGGCGATCGGGCAGGCCGAGGCTGCCCGCAGCCTCGGCCTCGGCTTCCGCCAGTCGGTGACGCTCGTCATCCTGCCGCAGGCCTTCCGCATGACGATCCCGCCGCTCATCAACGTCTTCATCGCGCTCACGAAGAACACCTCAGTTGCGAGCGCATTCTTCGTCGTCGAGCTATTCGCGATCGGAAGCAAACTCGCGAATAACAATGGCAGCGCAGTAATACCGATTCTGCTAGGTATCGCTTTCTTCTATCTTGTGATCACGGTGCCGCTCGGCCTGATCGCGAACCAGCTCGAGCGCAAGTGGGTGGTGCAGCGATGACCAGCGTGCTCTTCGATGCTCCCGGGCCGCGCGCCCGGGTCTTTTCCCGGGTGCTCTCAGTCATCACCGGGGCAGCGGTCATCGGCCTGCTGTTCTGGATGTTCATCACCCTGAACGCGCCCCGCGAGTCCGGCGGTATCACGCTTCCGGGGATGTTCGACGAGGCTCGGTGGGATATCTTCGCGGACCCCGAGGTTTGGAGTTTCATCGGGCAGGGCGTGATTAACACCCTGCGGGCGGCGGCAATGGCAGCCGTTCTCGCGGTCGCTCTCGGCGTGGTGTTCTCGCTCTTGCGCAGTGCAGAGTCGCGCTGGGTGCGGATCCCGACCACGGTCGTCATCGAGTTCTTCCGTGGCATGCCCGTGCTGCTCATGATGCTCTTCATCCTGCTGGTCTTTTCGACCGGGGAGTATTGGGCGGTTGTCGCAGCTCTCGCGGTTTACAACGGCGCGCTCATCGGCGAGGCTCTTCGTGCGGGCCTCGCTGCCCTTCCAAAGGGGCAGCGCGAGGCGGGGCTCAGCCTCGGCATGCGCTCGCTGCAGTCGAAGCTGCTCGTCGAATTCCCACAGGCGTTCCGGCAGATGCTGCCGATCATCGTCGCCCAGCTCGTCGTGCTCCTGAAGGACACCTCGCTCGGCTACATCGTCGGGTACCCGGAGCTGCTGCGAGCGACGCTCAACAACTTGTCGGCGTTCTACGGCAACCGGTATCAGTTCTCGTTCTGGCTCGTCACGTTCGTGATCTACCTCGCCATGAATCTGCTCCTGTCCTGGTTGGCGCGCTGGCTCGCCCGCCGCGGCCAGTCTCGGTCCGGTGCTGCCGGCGCTCCAAGCCTGAACGATCCGAACCAGATGATGATCGTCGCGCAGGCGAACGCCGCAGCCCACCAGGCCGACACCACGGGTGGCGGGAGTTACCTCCCCGGCGGCGGGACGCAGCGCTGAGGGCTCTCGAGCGCCGAGCAAACGGGTTCGGCCCAATGTCAGAGGGCGATTGTGGCTTGGCGGGGCGATGCGCATGGCTACCGGCGCCTATGTCACGTTGAGTGCGCGATTGCAGTGTCATGCTGGCTTCGGGCAATGAAGCAGTATCGGCACTGCCGGTCACGTACAGCTAGGGTGATCCGTCCGGGTGTTCGTGGAATCCACCGACACGGACCAGTTGAGTGCTTCGACCGCATCGGTCCGAATCGTCAACACGTCCAGGACTGGATCCCTGGGCATAGCCGGCTATCCGGCTATGCCCACGCCATACCGTCTGCCACGGGTCGGAGGCAGATTCGGCAGGCGGCTCCGCATGGATACAGGAAGCTGATGCCCGTCACTCTCGTCTGAGCATCCGCGAACAGTTGCCGTGGGTCCGGGACACGCTTTGAAGTGTGGCACCGCCGATTCTGAGGACCCCCTGCAGCTACGTGCCCGACCGAGAGCGACGGGTCCCGCGGCGGATAGCAGGAAGATCATGGGAAGCGGCTTTGGCTCACCGTGTTGTCGGCTACTCGCCAAGTTGGCCACATCTGGTGTCGGTGTTGATACGAATCAGGGATGCTTCATAGATTTGCGTTATCAGGCTCTGCGCAGTCTGGGTGGGGGCGGGTGAGTTTGGCGGGCGTGTTGTGGCGTGGTGAGGCGGGTCGAGGTCCGGAGGATCGGTAGCGACCAAACTGCCTGTCTGTCCGGAGACCTCGACCCGTGCCCGATGCTACCCACTGCGCTGATGCGCGCCCAGGTTCCTCTGCTGCTTACTGTGATCGTTGCGACCTGCTCGTCGGGCTCGACGGGCTCCGCGTCACCGGGGTCGAGCACCGCAGTGACGGTGTACTCGTCATCGATGTCGAGTCGCCGCCGGGGCCGGTGGGCTGCCCGGGGTGCGGGGTGGTCGCGGAATCGGCGGGACGGAAGGCACTTGTTCTGAAGGACGCCCCGATGGGCACTCGGCCGGTGCGGGTGAGGTGGCGAAAGCGCCGCTGGCGGTGTCGCCAGGACGGATGCGAGGTGCGCGCGTTCACGGAGCAGAACCCGGCTGTTGCCGCCCCGAACGCGATCTTGACGGCCCGCGCGGTGGCCTGGGCGGTGACGCAGATGCGACGTGAGAACGCGTCGGTGCGCGGTGTCGCTCGGCAGCTGCGGGTCGCGTGGGGCACCGTCTGGACGCACGTGGAAGCCGAGTTGCAGCGGCGCGAGAAAGACCCGGGCCGGTTCGATGGCGTCGAGGTGCTCGGCGTGGACGAGCACCTCTGGCACCACGTCTCCACCAAGCCCGTCGCCGAGGGCGGCCGAGGCCCGAAAGAACTGACCGGGATGGTCGATCTCACCCGCGACGCGTCCGGTCACGTCAGGGCGCGGCTGCTCGATCTGGTGCCGGGCCGGTCCTCGAAGGCATACGCCGACTGGATCAAGGAACGCACGCCGGAGTTCCGGACCGGCGTCAAGATCGCCGCTCTTGACCCGTTCGCCGGATACAAGAAGGCCCTCGACGACGAGCTCGACGATGCCACCGCTGTGCTGGATGCGTTCCACGTCGTCAAGCTCGGCACCGCTGCGGTTGACGAGGTCCGCCGCCGAGTCCAGCAGGACACCCTCGGACACCGCGGCCGCAAGGGCGACCCGCTCTACGGGATCCGCAACATCCTCCGCGCCGGAAGAGACCGACTCACCGACAAGCAAAGGAGCCGACTCGAAACCGCGTTCGCCCGACAGGAAGAGCACATCGAGGTCGAAGTCGCCTGGCACGCCGCTCAGCAACTCCGCGACGCCTACAAGCACCCAGACCTCACGGAGGGACGCAAGATCGCGCTGGCCGTTCTCGGATCATTCCCCTCGTGCCCGATCCCGGAGATCGCCCGGCTCGGGAAGACACTGAACCAGTGGCGTGACGCATTCCTCGCGTACTGGGCGACGAACCGGTCATCCAACGGTGGCACCGAAGCCGTGAACGGACTCATCGAGCTCGCCCGCCGGGTCGCCCGCGGATTCCGCAACTACGACAACTACAGACTCAGAATGCTCCTCATCGCCGGCGGCCTCGATACCCCCGCCCCCACCTAAAATCCGAAGAGCCCGTTATCAAGCAACTCAACGAAGAGGAGAACACGATGAGAACTTTCCGACGCACGATGACTGCATCTTGGGCTGCGGCGGTCGCTATCCTCGCGCTTTCTGTCGCTCCCGCCTCCGCAGAAGAGATCTCCGTCGCTCCCACCTCCGCAGTAGCTGCAGACCTCTCCGTCGGCCCGATCTCCGCGGAGCAAGAGGCTATCGCGGTCGCTGCGTCATGCTGGTCTCAGAAGGTTGATGACTACAGGGCGGAAAGCATCTGTGGCATCAACGAGTTCGGTATCGAGCACAGAGTGGTGATTCAGTGCCGCCGCTCCGACTCGGTGGTTCGTGTCGAGGGGCCTTGGGTTGGCGCTCGGACGGTATCCTCAGCCTTCTGTCTGTCAGGGTCGTTGACGAATCACCTGAGTGAATGGCATGTGCAGAATCTTCCGCAGCCCTGAGATGAGCCTCACTGTTCATGCCTATGCGCCGTGTGACTCAGCGTTGGCCATAGGCTCCATCGGCCCGGGCGCACCGGTCGTGCCGCTTACCGAAACCCACCCGGGTAGACTCGTTCTTCGTGTCCGAGCCCTCTGAAATCTCCGAATCCGCGGTCGAGGCGGCCGTCACGGCGGCCCTCGCCGCGATCGACGCCGCCGGCGACTCCGCGGCCCTCAAGCAGGTCCGCACCGAGCACACGGGCGAGAAGTCGCCCCTCGCCAGGTTGAACGGCCTGCTGCGCTCGGTGCCGAACGAGCAGAAGGCCGCGCTCGGCAAGCTCGTCGGCGGTGCACGCGGCCGGGTGAACCAGGCGTTCGCCGCCCGCGAGGCGGAGATCGTCGCCGCCGAGGCCGAGGCGCGCCTCGAAGCCGAACGGGTCGACGTCACCGAGCTCGGCACCGTGCGCCGGCCGGGCTCCCGGCATCCGCTCTCGGTCCTGCAGGAGGAGATCGCGGACATCTTCGTCGGGATGGGCTGGGAGATCGCCGACGGCCCCGAGCTCGAGCACGAGTGGATGAACTTCGATGCCCTGAACTTCGACGAGGACCATCCGGCCCGTGCGATGCAGGACACCTTCTTCGTCGACCCGCCCGAGCGTCACCTCGTGATGCGCACGCACACGAGCCCCGTGCAGGTGCGTTCGATGCTCGGCCGCGACGTGCCGATCTACATCCTCGCGCCGGGCAAGACGTACCGCACCGATGAGCTCGACGCGACGCACACGCCCGTGTTCAGCCAGTTCGAGGGCCTCGTCGTGGATAAGGGCATCACGATGGCGCATCTGCGCGGCACCCTGGAGCACGTCGCCCGCATCATGTTCGGCGAGGGCACGAAGATCCGCCTGCGCCCGAACTACTTCCCGTTCACCGAGCCGAGCGCCGAGTTCGATATCTGGCACCCCACCTTCCGCGGCGGGGCGCGCTGGATCGAGTGGGGCGGCTGCGGCATGGTCAACCCGAACGTGCTGCGTTCGGCGGGCATCGACCCCGAGGTGTACTCGGGCTTCGCGTTCGGCATGGGCTTCGAGCGGACCCTCATGTTTCGCAACGACGTCGCCGACATGCGCGACATGATCGAGGGCGATATCCGCTTCAGCGAGCAGTTCGGGATGGTGGTCTGATGCGCGCGCCGCTCAGCTGGATCGACGAGTTCACGCCCCTCGAGGGCGCCACGCCGGAGGGGGTGCACGCCGCCCTCGTCTCGGTCGGGCTCGAGGAGGAGGATCTGCACCGCTTCGAACTGTCCGGCCCGATCGTGGTCGGCCAGGTGCTCGAGTTCGTCGAGGAGCCGCAGAAGAACGGCAAGACGATCCGCTGGTGCCAGGTTCAGGTCGCGCCCGAGGGCGAGACCGCGGCCGACGGCGGGCCCGCCGTGCACGGGGTCGTGTGCGGCGCCGGCAACTTCTTCGCCGGCGACAAAGTCGTGGTGACGTTGCCGGGCGCCGTGCTGCCCGGGCCGTTCCCGATCGCCGCCCGCAAGACCTACGGGCACCTCTCCGACGGCATGATCGCCTCCGTGCGCGAGCTCGGCCTCGGCGACGAGCACGACGGCATCCTGCGCCTGGCGAGCCTCGGCCTCGACCCGGAGGTCGGCAGCGACGCGATCGCGCTCCTCGGCCTCGATGACGCCGCCGTCGAGGTGAACGTCACGCCCGACCGCGGCTACGCCTTCTCGATCCGCGGCATCGCGCGCGAGTACTCGCACGCCACCGGCCGCGCCTTCGCCGATCCCGCGGGCCGCGTCCCGGCATACGAGGCGGAGGGCTTCCGTGTCGAGATCGCCGACGAGCGCCCGATCCGGGGCAACATCGGCGCGCCCGGGTTCGTCACGCGCGTCGTCCGGGGTGTGGATGCCGCCCGTCCGACGCCGCCGTGGATGACCGCACGGCTGAAGCTCGCCGGCGTCCGTTCGATCTCGCTCCTCGTCGACATCACGAACTACGTCATGTTCGAGCTGGGGCAGCCGATCCACGGCTACGACCTCGACAAGCTCGCCGGCGGCATCACCGTGCGACGCGCGAACCCCGGCGAGACCCTCGAAACCCTCGACGGCGTCACCCGCACGCTCGACCCCGAAGACCTGCTCATCACCGACGACTCCGGCCCCATCGGCCTCGCCGGCGTCATGGGCGGCGGCCCCACCGAGCTGTCGGGCGAAACCCGCAACGTGCTCATCGAGGCGGCGACCTTCGACCCGGTGTCGATCGCGCGCACGGCGCGCCGGCACAAGCTGCCGAGCGAGGCGTCCAAGCGTTTCGAGCGCGGCGTCGACCCGCATGTCGCGATCGCCGCGGCCAACCGGGTCGCCGAGCTCATGGTCGAACTCGCCGGCGGCACGGTGGATGCCCTCGGCTCGACCCTCGTGACGGCCGCCCGGCCCGAGCCGATCCTCTTGCCCGCCGGGTTCGCCGAGCGCGTCGTCGGCATCGCCTACACGCCCGAGGAGGAGCGCAACGCCCTCGAGATGATCGGGGCGCAGGTGGCGGATGCCGCGGGCGCCCTGAGCGTGACGCCGCCGAGCTGGCGGTCCGACCTCACCGACAAGTGGACGCTCGTCGAAGAGATCGCGCGCATCGTCGGCTACGACCGCATCCCCTCCGAGTTGCCGGTCGCACCCCCGCAGCGGGGCCTGACGCGCGCGCAGCGCCTGCGTCGCGGAACCTCGAACGCGCTCGCGGCGAGCGGTTTCGTCGAGACCATCTCGTACCCGTTCTTCACCGAGGCGGTCAACGCCCGGTTCGGGTCGCCGGACGGCTCGCCGATCGGCCAGGTGAAGCTCGCCAACGCGCTCGACGCGCAGGCGGCGTGGCTGCGCACCTCCCTGCTGCCGGGGCTCATCGAGGTCGCACGCCGCAACCGTTCGCGCGGCTTCACGGACCTGGCGATCTTCGAGACCGGCCTCGTGTTCCGGCCCGAGGCCGGCCGCGAGTACGGCACGGCGACCGTGCCGCCGGCCGCCGTCCGCCCCTCCGACGAGACGATCGCCGAGCTCGAGGCGTCGATCCCGCCGCAGCCGCGCCGCATCGGCGTGCTGCTCACGGGCGAGCGGACGCCGAAGCAGCCCGGCATCGCCGCCGTTCCGGCCGGCATCGCCGACGCCCTCGAGGCCGTGCGCACCATCGGCCGTGCCGTCGGCGCCGAGATCGAGATCGTGCAAGGCGGCCACCGGGCCATGCACCCGGGCCGCACCGCGGAACTCCGGGTCGCAGACGTCCCCGTCGGCTTCGCCGGCGAGCTCCTGCCGGAACTCGCCGAGGAGGCCGACCTCCCGCGCGTCGTCGCGGTCGCCGAACTCGACCTCGATCGGGTCATCGAGCTCGCGGCCCGCACGATCGAGGCCGCCGCCTTGTCGACGTACCCTGCGGCGACGCAGGACCTGTCGATGCTCGTCGACGAGACGGTGCCGGCCGCAGACGTCGCCGAGGCCGTCCGCACGGGCGCCGGGCCCCTGCTCGAAGAGCTGCGGCTCGTCGACGTCTACCGCGGCGCCGGCATCCCCGAGGGCAAGAAGTCGGTGCTGTTCGCACTGCGCTTCCGTGCTGCCGACCGCACCCTGACCGCGGCGGAGGCGAGCGAGGCGAAGATCGCCGGTGCGACCCTCGCCGAGACGCTCACGGGCGCGACGATCCGCGACTGAGCGCCGACAGGGGGCTCGCCGCCGCGGCGGCCCCCTGGCCGGTGACTCCCTGCCCGGCTGCTCCGTGCCGCTCGGCGAGACGCCCGGCAGCGCGGCGTCGGGCGTTGCGGCCCCGGACCGCGCGTGCTGCGGCATCCACCGCCCAGCCGATGCCGGCGGCGATGACGATCGCGACGACGACGGCCACGAGCGGCTGCCCGGCGAAGAGGCGACCGACGGCGACGCCGATGAACGTCGAGTACAGGGCCCAGCTGACCCCGGCGAGGATGCTGAGCGGCAGGAAGCGCCGGTACGGGTACCGGGTCGCACCGGCCGTCGCGTTGACGGCGATCCGCCCGACCGGGATGTAGCGGGCCGTGAAGATCGCCAGCGCTCCCCGGCGGCGGAGCGAACGGGCCGCCCGGACGACCGCCCGGCGCACCCGCGGCCGCTGCATCCAGGCGAATCGTGCCCGCCCTATCCGGCGCCCGATCGCATAGGCGATGCTGTCGCCGACGATCGCACCGAGCGCCGCCGCGACGACGACGATCCACGTGCCGCCGCCGGCGATGGCCGCCACCCCGACGACGACCGATTCGCTCGGCACGGGCGGGAAGAAGGCGTCGACGAGGCAGACGGCGAAGACCACGAGGGGCACCCACGGCGAGGCCGCGAGGGAGACGAGCAGATCGGCGAGAGCGTCCATGTTCGTCACGGTAGACGGGCGGCATCCGCCGGGGCATCGGCCTGCGGTACGGTCCGGGGTCGTCCGTTCGGGGGATCCCGGTTTGCGCCGGCCCGTACCGCGGGGATACGGTCGTTGCATGTCCCCGCGCCGCCAGATCACCGATGCACGCCTCCGCCGTGCCGTGGTCCGCGTGCGCCGAGGCCTCGCGCAGCGCCGAAGCTAGGCGACCCTGCGTTCGAGCGGCCCGGGGCCGTTCCGCGGGTGTCGCCGCCTCCGTTCCTGGCAGCTTCGACCCTTAAGGTGGATCCATGACGTATTCGGTCGCGATCGCCGGTGCATCCGGCTACGCGGGCGGCGAACTCCTTCGCCTCCTGGCCGATCATCCCGAATTCGAGGTGCGCACCGTCACCGCGCACGCGAACGCGGGGCAGGCCCTCATCGCGGTGCAACCGCATCTGCGCGGCTACGCGCACCTCACCCTGCAGGAGACGACCCCCGAGATCCTCTCGGGGCACGACATCGTCTTCCTCGCCCTGCCGCACGGCGCGTCCGGCGCGATCGCCGCGGCTCTGCCGGACGACGTCCTGGTCGTCGACTGCGGCGCCGATCACCGCCTCGAGGGTGCGGATGACTGGGCGGCGTTCTACGGCGGCGACTTCCACGGCGCCTGGAGCTACGGAGTGCCCGAACTGCCCCGCGCCGACGGCCGGCAGCGGGACCGCCTCGTCGGCACGCGGCGCATCGCCGCACCCGGCTGCAACGCCTCGACGGTCTCCCTCTCGCTGGCCCCCGGTATCCGCGCCGGCGTCATCGGCGCCGGCGACCTCGTCTCCGTGCTCGCCGTCGGCCCGTCCGGCGCCGGCAAGAGCCTGAAGGCGCACCTGCTCGCCTCCGAGATCCTCGGCTCGGCGAACCCGTATGCCGTCGGCGGCACGCACCGCCACCTGCCCGAGATCGCCCAGGCGCTCCGCTGGGCCGGCGCCGAGGACCCGCGGCTGTCGTTCACCCCTGTGCTCGTGCCCATGTCGCGCGGCATCCTCGCGACCTCCAGCGCGAAACTCGCCCCCGGCGCGACGCCTGAGAGCGTCCGCGCCGCCTGGGAGGACGCGTACGCGGGGGAGACGTTCGTGCAGCTGCTGCCCGAGGGGCAGTTCCCGCGCACCGCCGACGTGCTCGGCGCCAACACGGCCCTCATGGGGCTCGCCGTCGACCTGCACGCCGGCCGCGTCGTCGTCGTCACTGCCGTCGACAACCTCGCCAAGGGCACCGCCGGCGCCGCCGTGCAGTCCGCGAACATCGCCCTCGGCCTGCCCGAGGGTCTCGGCCTTCCCGTGAACGGAGTCGCCCCGTGACCGTCACCGCACCCGCCGGGTTCGAAGCGGCCGGCGTCGCAGCCGGCATCAAGGCATCCGGCGCCGCCGACCTCGCCCTCGTCGTCAACCGCGGCCCGAAGCAGGCCGCCGCGGCCGTCTTCACGAGCAACCGCGCCAAGGCCAACCCGATCCTGTGGTCGGAGCAGGCGATCGTCGACGGCACGGTCGCCGCGGTCGTCCTGAACTCCGGGGGAGCGAACTGCTTCACCGGCCCCGCCGGCTTCCAGGTCGTCCACCGCACCGCCGAGGCCGCGGGCGCCGTGCTCGGCGTCTCCGCCGGCGACGTGCTCGTCTGCTCGACCGGTCTCATCGGCGAGCAGCTCGACGGCGACGTCCTCGAGGCCGGCGTGCGCCTGGCCGCGTCGGGGCTCGCGGCCGACGGCGGAGCGGATGCCGCCCGCGCCATCATGACGACCGACACCCGCCCCAAGACGGTCGTCGTCGACGGCGCCGGCTGGCGCATCGGCGGCATCGCCAAGGGCGCCGGGATGCTCGCGCCGGGCCTGGCGACGATGCTCGTCGTCCTCACCACCGACGCCGAACTCCCGGCCGAGGTGCTGGATGCCGCGCTCCGCCGGGCGACGCGGGTCACCTTCGACCGGCTCGACTCCGACGGCTGCATGTCGACCAACGATCAGGTCACCCTGCTGGCATCCGGCGCCAGCGGCATCCACCCGGACCACGAGGACTTCGCCGACGCCCTCACGCGCGCCTGCGCCGATCTCGCCCGTCAGCTGCAGGACGACGCCGAGGGCGCCGGCCACGCGATCGCGGTCGAGGTGCAGGGGGCCGTCAGCGAGGACGAGGCGGTCGAGGTCGGCCGCGCCGTCGCCCGCAGCACCCTGTTCAAGACCGCCGTGTTCGGCAACGACCCGAACTGGGGCCGCGTGCTGGCCGCGATCGGCACCACCCGGGCCGCATTCGACCCCTACGAGGTCGACGTCACGATGAACGGCGTCCGCATCTGCCATGCCGGCCAGCCCGACCGGCCCCGCGAAGAGGTCGACCTGACCCCTCGCGACACGCATGTGCTCATCGAGCTGCATGCGGGCGATGCGACGGCGACGATCCTCACGAACGATCTCACGCACGACTACGTGCACGAGAACAGCGCGTACTCGAGCTGAGGCGGCGATGGACGACACGATCTCCTCCGATGCGGCCGCGAAGGCGGCCGTCCTCATCGAGTCCATGCCCTGGCTGAAGCGCTTCCACGGCGAGACCATCGTCGTGAAGTTCGGCGGCAACGCGATGGTGAGCCCCGAACTGCAGCGCTCCTTCGCCGAAGACATGGTCTACCTCCGCTACGCCGGCATCAAACCGGTCGTCGTGCACGGCGGCGGCCCGCAGATCTCCGCGATGCTCGGCCGGCTCGGCATCGAGAGCGAGTTCCGCGGCGGATACCGCGTCACCACGGCCGAGACGATGGACGTCGTTCGGATGGTGCTGTCGGGTCAGGTGAGCCGCGAGCTCGTCTCCCTCATCAACGAGCACGGACCGCTCGCCTCGGCCGTCTCGGGGGAGGACGCGGGCCTGTTCACGGGCCGTCGCCGCGGTGCGCTCGTCGACGGAGCCGAGGTGGACCTCGGCCAGGTCGGCGACGTCGTGCGCGTCGATCCGAGCGCGGTGCTCGCCGAACTCGCGGCCGAACGCATCCCCGTGGTGTCCTCGATCGCGCCCGACGGCGACCGGCCCGGCCAGTCCCTGAACGTCAACGCGGACTCGGCTGCGGCGGCGCTGGCCGTCGCACTCGGCGCCGCGAAGCTCGTCATCCTCACCGATGTCGCCGGCCTCTACCGCGACTGGCCGAACCGCGAGTCGCTCGTCTCGGTCATCGACGTGCCCGAGCTCATCGAACTGCTGCCGAGCCTCGAATCGGGCATGATCCCGAAGATGACCGCCTGCCTCGAGGCCGTCGAGGGCGGCGTCGCGAAGGCGGCGATCATCGACGGCCGGGTGCCGCATTCCATCCTGCTCGAGGTCTTCACGACGCAGGGCATCGGCACCGAGGTCGTCCCCGGCCCCGGAGCCCGACTCGAGGGAGGTGCCGCGTGAGCTGGCAGGAACGCTTCGACCGCGACATCATGCACGCCCTGGCGATGCCGCTCGCCGAGCTCGAGCGCGGCCAGGGGTGTCGGGTCCGGGATGCCGAGGGGCGCTGGTACCTCGACTTCCTCGCCGGCATCGCGGTGAACTCGCTCGGGCATGCGCATCCGGTGTTCGTCGAGGCCGTGAGCACCCAGGCCGCCAGGCTCGCCCACGTGTCGAACTACTTCGCCACGGCCCCGCAGCTCGAGCTCGCCGAACGCCTCCTGCGCCTGGCGGGCGCCGGCAGCGGACGCGTGCTGTTCGGCAACTCCGGCACCGAGGCCAACGAGGCCGCGTTCAAACTCGCCCGCCTGAACGGCGGCGAGGCCAGGCCCCGCATCCTCGCCCTCGAGAACGCGTTCCACGGCCGCACGATGGGGGCGCTCGCCCTCACCGGCAAACCCGCGATGCGCACGCCCTTCGAACCCATGCCGGGCGGGGTCGAGCACATCCCCGCGACGATCGAGGCCCTCGAGGCGGCGATCGACGAGCGGGTCGCCGCGCTCTTCGTCGAACCCGTGCAGGGCGAGGCCGGCGTCGTCGACCTGCCCGCGGGCTACCTCGCCCGTGCCCGAGAGCTCACCGAGCAGCACGGCGCCCTGCTCATCGTCGACGAGATCCAGACCGGCGCCGGCCGCACCGGCGAATGGTTCGGCTTCCAGCACGCCGGCATCCGCCCCGACGCGATCACCGTCGCCAAGGGCATGGGCGGCGGCTTCCCGATCGGCGCCCTCGTCGCCTTCGGCGACGCGGCCGAGCTCTTCACCGCCGGTCAGCACGGCACGACCTACGGCGGCAATCCGCTCGCCACGGCCGTCTCGAACGCCGTCCTCGGCGAGATCGAACGCGCCGGCCTCGTCGAACATGCGGCGCGCACCGGCATCCGCCTGCGCGAGATCGTCGCCGGTCTCGACTCGCCGCTCGTGACGGGCACCAGCGGCCTCGGCCTCCTCGTCGGCGTCGGCCTCGCCGAGCCGCGCGCCGTCGAACTCATGCACGCCGCCCTCGCCGAGGGCCTCATCGTGAACGCCGCGAACCCGTCGACCATCCGCCTCGCGCCGCCGCTCATCGCAGGCGACGCCGAACTCGAGGAGTTCGCCGACCGCTTCGGCCGTGCCCTCCACCGGCTCGCATCCACCAGAACGGACACCGTATGACCCGCCACTTCCTCCGCGACGACGACCTCACCGCCGCCGAACAGGCCGAGATCCTCGACCTCGCCGTCCGCCTCAAGCAGGAGCGCTGGGCCGCCCAGCCCCTCGCCGGCCCGCAGACCGTCGCCGTCATCTTCGACAAGTCCTCCACGCGCACCCGGGTCTCCTTCGCCGTCGGCATCGCCGACCTCGGCGGCAGCCCGCTCATCATCTCCACGGCCAACAGCCAGCTCGGCGGCAAGGAGACCCCCGCCGACACGGCCCGCGTCCTCGAGCGCATGGTCTCGGCGATCGTGTGGCGCACCTACGCCCAGTCCGGTCTCGAGGAGATGGCCGCCGGCACCACGGTGCCCGTCGTCAACGCCCTCTCCGACGACTTCCACCCCTGCCAGCTGCTCGCCGACCTCCTCACGATCCGCGAGCACAAGGGCGAACTGGCCGGCCTCACCGTCGCCTTCCTCGGCGACGGCGCGAGCAACATGGCACAGTCCTATGTGCTCGCCGGGGCCCTGGCGGGCATGCACGTGCGGATCGCCTCACCCGAGGAATTCGCGCCCGACGCCGCCGTCGTCGCCGACGGGCAGGCGCTCGGCGCATCCACCGGCGGCAGCGTGACGCTCTTCACCGACGCGCAGGCGGCCGTCGCCGGCGCCGACGTCGTCGTCACCGACACCTGGGTCTCGATGGGCAAGGAGGACGAGAAGGCGCACCGCGTCGCGACGTTCGGCTCCTACCGGGTGGATGCCGCGCTCATGGCCCTCGCGGCGCCCGACGCCGTCTTCATGCACTGCCTGCCCGCCGACCGCGGCTACGAGGTCACCGCCGACGTCATCGACGGGGCGCAGTCGATCATCTGGGACGAGGCGGAGAACCGCCTGCACGCCCAGAAGGCGCTGCTCGTCTGGCTGCTCGCGCAGAACGCGGGGGCGGCGGCATGAGCGGCGGCGGCACGACCAACGAGGGCTCGCTCTGGGGAGCTCGCTTCGCCTCCGGGCCCTCGCCCGAGCTCGCGGCCCTCAGCCGCTCGACCCACTTCGACTGGCAGCTCGCCCCCTACGACCTCGACGGCTCCGCGGCGCACGCCCGGGCGCTCGCCGCGGCCGGGTACCTGAGCGATGAGGAGCTGGCCGCCATGCTCGCCGGCCTCGAACGGCTCCGCGCCGACGTCGCCGAGGGGCGCCTCGTGCCCGCCGACTCCGACGAGGACGTGCACGGCGCCCTCGAGGCGGCACTCATCGCCGCCGTCGGGCCCGAGCTCGGCGGCAAGCTCCGTGCCGGCCGCAGCCGCAACGACCAGATCGCGACTCTCGGGCGCATGTATCTCCGCGACCACGCCCGTGCGATCGGCGCGCAGCTCGTCCACCTCATCGACGCGATCGCCGCGCAGGCCGACGCGCACCGCACCGCGATCATGCCGGGGCGCACGCATCTGCAGCACGCCCAGCCCGTCCTCCTCGCCCACCACCTCCTCGCCCACGCCTGGGCGCTCTCGCGCGACCTCGACCGGCTCGCCGACTGGTGGCGGCGCACCGACGCCTCCCCGTACGGGTCGGGGGCGCTCGCCGGCTCGACGCTCGGACTCGACGCCCACCTCGTGGCCCGCGAGCTCGGCTTCGCGGCGGTCACCGAGAATTCGATCGACGGCACCGCGAGCCGCGACCAGACCGCGGAGTTCGCGTTCGTGGCGGCCCAGATCGGCGTCGACGTCTCGCGTCTGGCGGAGGAGGTCATCCTCTGGAATACGCGCGAGTTCGGTTTCGTCACCCTCGACGACGCGTACTCGACGGGGTCGTCGATCATGCCGCAGAAGAAGAACCCCGATATCGCCGAGCTCGCACGCGGCAAGTCGGGCCGGCTGATCGGCAACCTCTCCGGGCTCCTGGCGACCCTGAAGGGCCTGCCGCTGGCCTACAACCGCGATCTTCAGGAGGACAAGGAGCCCGTCTTCGACTCGGTCGAGACGCTCGAAGTGCTGCTGCCCGCCTTCACGGGCATGATCGCGACGCTGACCTTCCACACCGAGCGGATGGCCGAGCTCGCCCCGCAGGGCTTCTCGCTCGCGACCGATGTGGCCGAGTGGCTGGTGAAGCGGCGCGTGCCGTTCCGCGACGCCCACGAGATCACGGGCGCCCTCGTCCGCTATGCGGAGGAGCGGGGTCTCGGCCTCGAGGAGGTCGACGATGCGGCCCTCGCGGCGATCTCGCCGGAGCTCACCCCCGAGGTGCGCGAGGTGCTCACGGTCGAGGGCTCGGTCGCGAGCCGTCGCAGCGCCGGAGGCACCGCACCCGAGCAGGTCGAGCTGCAGTTCGGCCGCCTCGCCGAGCGCGTGCGCGCCTCGCTGGCCGGCCTGAACGGGGAGCCGGTCTGAACGACGAGCTCGTGGCACCGGGGCGCGGATTCTTCGACCGCGACCCGGTGCTGCTGGCCCCGCTCCTGCTCGGCGCGGTGCTCGTCTACGACGCCCCGGACGGCCGCGTCGCCGTCCGCCTGTCGGAGCTCGAGGCCTACCGTGGCCCGGGGGAGGACCCGGGCTCGCATACCTTCCGGGGGCCGACGCCGCGCAACATCACCATGTTCGGCGACCCGGCGCACCTGTACGCGTACTTCTCGTACGGCATGCACACCTGCCTGAACATCGTGACGCGGCCGAAGGGCACTGCGTCCGGCATCCTGATGCGCGGTGCGACGGTCGTCGAGGGCATCGAGCTCGCGCGCTCACGGCGGCCGGGCGCGAAGGACCGCGATCTGGCGCGCGGCCCGGGGCGCCTCTCGAAGGCGCTCGGGGTGCCGCTCTCGGCGAAGGGATCCGATCTGCTCGCCCCGCCCTTCGACCTCCGCGTCCCGGTGCGGCCGGTGCCGCATGCCGCCGGTCCGCGCACGGGGGTGAGCGGACCGGGCGGCGGTACGGCGTTCCCGTGGCGGTTCTGGATCCCGGGCGACCCGGGCGTCTCGCCGTACAAACGGCACGCGAACGCCGACGACTGAGGGCGGCCTCGACGCGGCTGCGGTCAGCGGATCGCGAGATGCACGACGAGCCCGGCGACGGTCGCCCAGATGAGGCTCGCGAAGGTGCCGATGATGAAGCGCTCGCGGGCTTCGGGGGCTTCGAGCTCGGTGAAGCGGCCGACGCCCTTGACGGCGATGACGAGGGCGAGGCCTTCGGGGAGGCCGGCGGCGATGCTGCCGGCGGCCGCGAAGCGTTCGAGCACGCCGATCGTGATCCCGCCGCGCAGCACTTCGCGCCGGCGGGGTTCCGCGGGCGCCCCGCCGGCGGCGTCGGCGCGGGCCTCGGCGCGGGTGGCGGGCCCCTCGACGAGGATGCCGCCGTGCAGGCCGGGAACGCTCGAGGCGCCCATCGCGAGGTCGAGCGCCGTGATCGCGGCGGGGCTGCCGCCGAAGACGGCGACGACGAGGCCGAGGAGGGCGATGAGGGTCGCACCGCCGACCGGGTCCGGCGCGGGCACGGCGGCGGCCGCGACGACGGCGATGCCGAGGGTGCCTGCGGCGAACCAGATGAGGTGCGATTTCGGCTTCAGGAAGGCGAGCACGGAGAGCACCGCCGCAGCGACGAGCGAGAGCACGAGCGCGGCCCAGACGAGGAGGGAAGCGATACCGAACTCGTACACCGTGCACCTTTCCGGGCCCGCCGGGTGCGGGCGCCACGTGCAGCCTATGGGGTGGCGCCGGCCTTCGCACCCGTCGTGGTCTCCGGATCGCCGCCGGGGGAGGCGGATGCGCCGCCCGCGGCCCGGTCGAGGGCGTCGAGGATGCGCACGAGCGCCTCGCGTGCGGCACGGTCGGTGCGCCATGCGGCTGTTGCGAGGCGCATGCTCACGGCAGAGGGGGTGATGCCGAGGGCGGCGGCGGCGTCCTTCTGGCTGATGCCGGTCTCCATGAGGTCGACGACCTCCCAGCCCTGCGCGGTGCGCCGCTCGCGCAGCACGAGGAGGACCCGGACGAGCGCTTCGGCGTCCGCCGCCGCGATGCCGGTGTCGGTGTCGGGTGCGGCGCCGTCCGCGTCCGGCTCGGCTGCGGCAGCGCCGGACGCTGGCCCCGGTTCGGCGCGGAGGGCGAACCGCCCGTCCGCGCGCTTGGCCTCGCCGACGGCTTCTCGCGCGGCGATGAACGCCCCGCCGGTCGCTTTGCGGGTGGCGTCCGGCAGCGGCGTGCGGATGCCGCCGACGCCGAGGCCCGTGCTCCATCGGCCGGTCCGGGCGAGCTCGAGCACCGCGTCGAGTGCGGCCCCGGGGTCGGCGAGGGCGAACTGCACCTCGTCGCCGGCCGTCTGATCGGCGGGGAGCAGCAGGGCGCCGGCGAAGCGGGCGTCGAGGCGTTCGACGAGGGCTCGACCGAGGTCGTCCCCGGTGCGGCTGCCGACCTGGTCGGCGGTGATGACGAACATGATCCTCCTTCAGCCGTCAAGCTGGATTCGATCTACATAAGATCCTATCCTGAAGTTCTAGAACATCAAGCGTCAAGCTGAATCGAGCCATGCAGGCCCTCGCGCGCCCGCTGCTAGCCTGAGTGCGTGTCAGAATCCGAGATCCTCAGCACGCAGCGGAACGATCCGTCGTTCGACGATGTCTGGGAAGAGCTCAACTGGCGCGGGCTCGTGCACGTCTCGACGGACGCAGCTGCGCTGAAGGAGCTCCTCGCAGGGCCCCCGGTCACCTATTACTGCGGCTTCGACCCGACGGCGCCGAGCCTGCACCTCGGCAACCTCGTCCAACTGCTGACGCTCCGGCGCATCCAGCTGGCCGGGCATCGCCCCCTCGGACTCGTCGGCGGGTCCACGGGCCTCATCGGCGACCCCCGCCCCACGGCCGAGCGCACCCTGAACACCAAGGAGACCGTCGCCGAGTGGGTCGCACGGCTGCAACGGCAGGTCTCCCGTTTCCTCTCGGACGAGGGCGAGAACGCGGTGCGCCTCGTCAACAACCTCGACTGGACGGCCGGGCTCAGCGCGATCGACTTCCTCCGCGACGTCGGCAAGCACTTCCGCGTCGGCACGATGCTGAAGAAGGATGCGGTCGCCAGCCGGCTGAACTCCGATGCCGGGATCTCGTACACCGAGTTCAGCTACCAGATCCTGCAGGGCTTCGACTACCTCGAGCTGTACCGCCAGTACGACTGCGTGCTGCAGACGGGCGGCAGCGACCAGTGGGGCAACCTCACGAGCGGCACCGACCTGATCCATCGCGTCGAGGGCGCCTCGCTCCATGCCATCGGCACCCCGCTCATCACGAACAGCGACGGCTCGAAGTTCGGCAAGAGCGAGGGCAATGCGATCTGGCTCGACGCCGAGATGTGCAGCCCGTACGCGTTCTACCAGTTCTGGCTCAACACCGACGATGCCGACGTCGTCTCGCGCCTGAAGATCTTCACCTTCCTCTCGCGCGCCGAGATCGAGGAGTACGGGCGCAAGGTCGAGAGCGAGCCCTTCCGACGGGAGGCGCAGAAGCGCCTCGCCGTCGAGGTCACCGAACTCGTGCACGGCGAGGAGGCCGCACGCGCCGTCATCGCGGCGAGCGAAGCGCTCTTCGGTCAAGGCGACCTGTCGGCCCTCGACCCCGGCACCCTGCGGCAGGCGCTGCAGGAGCTGCCGAACACGACCGCGGCGGTGGATGCCCCGCTCGCCCAGCTCCTCGTCGACACCGGGCTCGTCGTGAGCCTCTCCGAAGGCCGGCGCGCGATCAAGCAGGGCGGGGTGTCGCTCGACAACGCCCGCATCGATGACGAGTACGCGACCCTCGAAGGCCGGGTCGCCGCCGGCGGTCTCGCCGTGCTCCGGCGCGGCAAGAAGACCCTCGCGGGCATCTTCGTCGAAGGGTGATCGGGTTGCGAATCGGCAGTGGTCTGCGGCTGGGGACGACGCGGCGCGACGCGTTGCGTCGCGCCGCTCCTACGGCCGCCTTGTCGCAGGAAGCGCGTCGCGAAGCGCCGCGCTGACCTGCGACACGCCCGGGATGCAGGGCCGGTTTGCACGGCCCCAGGATCCGACGTAGAGTATCTACTCGTTGCCCCACAGGAACGGAAGAGCGAAACGCTCACCGGCCTCAAGCGGAAACATCTCCCGGATCTCGAAGCGATCTCGCTCCGATCGATCCGAAGCACTCGGACACGTCCTCTCGCAGGATGACCGGGTGAGAACGAAGCCCCACCGACATGCAACCTCTGACGAGGCTGCACCGGAAGCGTCCGTTTCTTGAGAACTCAACAGCGTGCACTATGTTCAATGCCAATTTTTTGAACCCTGACCAGCCTTTTTGGTTGGTGGGATTCCTTTGATTGATGGACAATTTGATTTTTTAGTCAGTTGTTTCTCTGTCGGAGATTGAACTCCTGGATGCCTCTTCGGGGGTGTCTGGAACCATTTTTTTTTGGAGAGTTTGATCCTGGCTCAGGACGAACGCTGGCGGCGTGCTTAACACATGCAAGTCGAACGATGATCCCGGGTGCTTGCACTTGGGGGATTAGTGGCGAACGGGTGAGTAACACGTGAGTAACCTGCCCTGGACTCTGGGATAAGCGTTGGAAACGACGTCTAATACCGGATAGGACCTTGCACCGCATGGTGCGGGGTGGAAAGTTTTTTCGGTTTGGGATGGACTCGCGGCCTATCAGCTTGTTGGTGAGGTAATGGCTCACCAAGGCGTCGACGGGTAGCCGGCCTGAGAGGGTGACCGGCCACACTGGGACTGAGACACGGCCCAGACTCCTACGGGAGGCAGCAGTGGGGAATATTGCACAATGGGCGCAAGCCTGATGCAGCAACGCCGCGTGCGGGATGACGGCCTTCGGGTTGTAAACCGCTTTTGTCAGGGAAGAAGCCGCAAGGTGACGGTACCTGGAGAAAAAGGACCGGCTAACTACGTGCCAGCAGCCGCGGTAATACGTAGGGTCCGAGCGTTGTCCGGAATTATTGGGCGTAAAGAGCTCGTAGGCGGTTTGTCGCGTCTGCTGTGAAAACGCGAGGCTCAACCTCGCGCCTGCAGTGGGTACGGGCAGACTTGAGTGGTGTAGGGGAGACTGGAATTCCTGGTGTAGCGGTGGAATGCGCAGATATCAGGAGGAACACCGATGGCGAAGGCAGGTCTCTGGGCACTTACTGACGCTGAGGAGCGAAAGCGTGGGGAGCGAACAGGATTAGATACCCTGGTAGTCCACGCCGTAAACGTTGGGCGCTAGATGTGGGGACCTTTCCACGGTTTCCGTGTCGTAGCTAACGCATTAAGCGCCCCGCCTGGGGAGTACGGCCGCAAGGCTAAAACTCAAAGGAATTGACGGGGGCCCGCACAAGCGGCGGAGCATGCGGATTAATTCGATGCAACGCGAAGAACCTTACCAAGGCTTGACATGACCGAGAACACTCTGGAAACAGGGGACTCTTTGGACACTCGGTTACAGGTGGTGCATGGTTGTCGTCAGCTCGTGTCGTGAGATGTTGGGTTAAGTCCCGCAACGAGCGCAACCCTCGTCGCATGTTGCCAGCACGTTATGGTGGGAACTCATGTGAGACTGCCGGGGTCAACTCGGAGGAAGGTGGGGATGACGTCAAATCATCATGCCCCTTATGTCTTGGGCTTCACGCATGCTACAATGGCCGGTACAAAGGGCTGCGATGTCGTAAGGCGGAGCGAATCCCAAAAAGCCGGTCTCAGTTCGGATTGAGGTCTGCAACTCGACCTCATGAAGTCGGAGTCGCTAGTAATCGCAGATCAGCAACGCTGCGGTGAATACGTTCCCGGGCCTTGTACACACCGCCCGTCAAGTCATGAAAGTCGGTAACACCCGAAGCCGGTGGCCCAACCTTTTGGAGGGAGCCGTCGAAGGTGGGATCGGTGATTAGGACTAAGTCGTAACAAGGTAGCCGTACCGGAAGGTGCGGCTGGATCACCTCCTTTCTAAGGAGCACTGGAGATCTTCGGGTCTTCCAGGAGTGCCGGGTCAGACCGAACGTGTCTGCCGGTGGCTCATGGGTGGAACATTGACATAGGCATCGTCTTCGAGGGACAGCATTTAGTACGCCGGGAACGGTTGGAACGGTGGGGTTCTGCGGGGGTGGTGCGTGCACGCTGTTGGGTCCTGAGGGACCGGACGCCGCATCTTCGGGTGTGGGTTGGTTTCTTGCAGGCCTTCGTGGTGCTGACTGGTTTGGTTGGTGGTGCGGGGGTGCTGTTCGTCTGTTGAGAACTACATAGTGGACGCGAGCATCTTAGATTGACGCCCTTTTTTGGGGTGTTGGTCACAAGATTTGTTCTTGGATGCCTGAGCCTTTCGGGGTTTGGGTGTCTGGACTAATCATTGGTCACCGCCGGCCCTTCGGGGTTGGTGGTTTCTGAAAACTCATGTGATTTTCAAGTTTCTAAGAGCAAACGGTGGATGCCTTGGCATCTGGAGCCGAAGAAGGACGTCGTAATCTGCGATAAGCCTCGGGGAGTTGATAAACGAGCTGTGATCCGAGGATTTCCGAATGGGGAAACCCCGCCAGGCCTTTCGAGTGACCTGGTGACTCCCGCCTGAATATATAGGGCGGGTAGAGGGAACGTGGGGAAGTGAAACATCTCAGTACCCACAGGAAGAGAAAACAACCGTGATTCCGTGAGTAGTGGCGAGCGAAAGCGGATGAGGCTAAACCGGTCATGTGTGATACCCGGCAGGGGTTGCATGGTCGGGGTTGTGGGACCTTTCGGGCTGTTCTGCCGGACAGCCACGGTGACGCGTCGGGTATAGACGAATCGGATTGAAAGCCGAACCGGAGTGGGTGTGAGTCCCGTAGTCGAAATGCCTGGCGGCCCGGAGAGGTATCCCAAGTAGCACGGGGCCCGAGAAATCCCGTGTGAATCTGTCAGGACCACCTGATAAGCCTAAATACTCCCAGATGACCGATAGCGGACAAGTACCGTGAGGGAAAGGTGAAAAGTACCCCGGGAGGGGAGTGAAATAGTACCTGAAACCGTTTGCTTACAAACCGTTGGAGCCTCCTTGTTGGGGTGACAGCGTGCCTTTTGAAGAATGAGCCTGCGAGTTAGTGATCTGTGGCGAGGTTAACCCGTGTGGGGGAGCCGGAGCGAAAGCGAGTCTGAATAGGGCGATTCAGTCGCAGGTCCTAGACCCGAAGCGAAGTGATCTATCCATGGCCAGGTTGAAGCGACGGTAAGACGTCGTGGAGGACCGAACCCACTTCAGTTGAAAATGGAGGGGATGAGCTGTGGATAGGGGTGAAAGGCCAATCAAACTTCGTGATAGCTGGTTCTCTCCGAAATGCATTTAGGTGCAGCGTTGCGTGTTTCTTGCCGGAGGTAGAGCTACTGGATGGCCGATGGGCCTCAACAGGTTACTGACGTCAGCCAAACTCCGAATGCCGGTAAGTGAGAGCGCAGCAGTGAGACGGTGGGGGATAAGCTTCATCGTCGAGAGGGAAACAACCCAGACCACCGACTAAGGTCCCTAAGCGCGTGCTAAGTGGGAAAGGATGTGGAGTTGCACAGACAACCAGGAGGTTGGCTTAGAAGCAGCCACCCTTGAAAGAGTGCGTAATAGCTCACTGGTCAAGTGATTCCGCGCCGACAATGTAACGGGGCTCAAGCACGCCACCGAAGTCGTGGCATTACCATTATCGATAGGCCTTCGTGGTCCAGTCGTGGTGATGGGTAGGAGAGCGTCGTGTGCCGGGTGAAGCGGCGGAGTGATCCAGCCGTGGACGGCACACGAGTGAGAATGCAGGCATGAGTAGCGAAAGACGGGTGAGAAACCCGTCCTCCGGAAGACCAAGGGTTCCAGGGTCAAGCTCATCTTCCCTGGGTAAGTCGGGACCTAAGGCGAGGCCGACAGGCGTAGTCGATGGACAACGGGTTGATATTCCCGTACCGGCGAAGAACCGCCCACATGAATCCAGCAATGCTAACCATCCGAACCATGCACCGTTCTCCTTCGGGAGGGCACCGTGTGGGGAGCGTGGGACCCGAGTCTGGTGGAGTGAGCGTATTAACAGGTGTGACGCAGGAAGGTAGCCCAGCCCGGGCGATGGTTGTCCCGGGGCAAGCGTGTAGGCCGAGTCGTAGGCAAATCCGCGACTCATACAGGCTGAGACGTGACGCGGATGAAAAGTGGGTGATCCTATGCTGCCGAGAAAAGCATCGACGCGAGGTTCTAGCCGCCCGTACCCCAAACCGACTCAGGTGGTCAGGTAGAGAATACCGAGGAGATCGAGAGAATCGTGGTTAAGGAACTCGGCAAAATGCCCCCGTAACTTCGGGAGAAGGGGGGCCGGATCGTTGTAGGCACTTGCTGCCGAAGGCGTGAAGGCCGCAGAGACCAGTGGGAAGCGACTGTTTACTAAAAACACAGGTCCGTGCGAAGTCGCAAGACGATGTATACGGACTGACGCCTGCCCGGTGCTGGAAGGTTAAGCGGAACGGTTAGCTCTTCGGAGCGAAGCTGAGAAGTTAAGCCCCAGTAAACGGCGGTGGTAACTATAACCATCCTAAGGTAGCGAAATTCCTTGTCGGGTAAGTTCCGACCTGCACGAATGGCGTAACGACTTCCCAGCTGTCTCAACCGCGAACTCGGCGAAATTGCATTACGAGTAAAGATGCTCGTTACGCGCAGCAGGACGGAAAGACCCCGTGACCTTTACTACAGCTTGGTATTGGTGTTCGGTGTGGCTTGTGTAGGATAGGTGGGAGACTGTGAAGTCGGCACGCTAGTGTCGGTGGAGTCATTGTTGAAATACCACTCTGGTCACTCTGGATATCTAACTTCGAACCGTGATCCGGTTCAGGGACAGTGCCTGGTGGGTAGTTTAACTGGGGCGGTTGCCTCCTAAAGAGTAACGGAGGCGCCCAAAGGTTCCCTCAACCTGGTTGGCAATCAGGTGGCGAGTGTAAGTGCACAAGGGAGCTTGACTGTGAGACTGACAGGTCGAGCAGGGACGAAAGTCGGGACTAGTGATCCGGCAGTGGCTTGTGGAAGCGCTGTCGCTCAACGGATAAAAGGTACCTCGGGGATAACAGGCTGATCTTGCCCAAGAGTCCATATCGACGGCATGGTTTGGCACCTCGATGTCGGCTCGTCGCATCCTGGGGCTGGAGTAGGTCCCAAGGGTTGGGCTGTTCGCCCATTAAAGCGGTACGCGAGCTGGGTTTAGAACGTCGTGAGACAGTTCGGTCCCTATCCGCTGCGCGCGTAGGAAATTTGAGAGGATCTGACCCTAGTACGAGAGGACCGGGTTGGACGAACCTCTGGTGTGCCAGTTGTTCCGCCAGGAGCACCGCTGGTTAGCTACGTTCGGGATGGATAACCGCTGAAAGCATCTAAGCGGGAAGCCGGCCTCGAGATGAGATTTCCATACCCTTCGGGGTGAGAGGCTCCCAGCCAGACGACTGGGTTGATAGGCCAGATGTGGAAGCACCGCAAGGTGTGCAGCTGACTGGTACTAATATGCCGATAACTTGATAATCATTACATTCATCAGTGTTTGCAAAAGGCTTGATGGGTGGCATTGGTTGCTCGCGTCCACTCTGTGGTTCCCGATAGACGAACAGGGAACAACACAATAGTGTTGAATACAAGAGAACAGTGAAACACTCATACCGGACCAGGTCCGGGTGGGTGTGGTAACGAAAGTTTCACCCTACACACACGTGTGGTGGTGGCAAGAGTTACGGCGGTCATAGCGTGAGGGAAACGCCCGGTCACATTCCGAACCCGGAAGCTAAGACTCACAGCGCCGATGGTACTGCAGGGGGGACCCTGTGGGAGAGTAGGACACCGCCGGACAACCATTCAGTGTCGAGGTCACCCGAAGACGGGTGGCCTCGACGCATTTAACAGCTCCGTTACGTGTCGCCCTCCAGGCCCGTGTCGTACGGTTGAGTTCGGAGGGTCCGGAGATGGCAGGAACACCGTGAGCGAACGCGACACCCCCGACGAGGCCCGACGAGGCGAGGGCAGGAATCGCGGTGACGATGCCCGGCCCCGCCGAGGGAGCGATCCCGCTCAGACGGGCGGCCGCCGTGACGACCGAGGCGGCCGGAAGGCGTACGGGGACCGCGACCGCAAGCCATATGGTGAGCGTGATCGCAAGCCCTATGGTGATCGCAGTCCCGCCGGCGATCGTGACCGCAGGCCGTACGGTGACCGGGATCGGAAGCCGTACGGCGATCGGGACCGGAAGCCCTACGGTGACCGCGACCGTGATCGCCGTCCTGCGGGCGACCGTGATCGCAAGCCGTACGGAGACCGTGATCGGAAGCCCTACGGTGATCGCGACCGTGATCGTCGTCCTACGGGCGACCGTGACCGGAAGCCGTATGGCGATCGGGACCGAAAGCCCTCTGGTGATCGAGACCGTGATCGTCGGCCTGCGGGAGACCGTGATCGCAAGCCGTACGGTGACCGCGATCGTGACCGTCGGCCCGCGGGCGACCGTGACCGGAAGCCGTATAGCGGCGACCGTGACCGCGGTGCCTCCGGGGGCCGGAGCGGGGCCGGCCAGCGCGCCGGGTATCGCGGCGGCCAGTCCGGGCGCGACGAGCGCGCACGGCGCTTCGAGCACAGCGACGCGCCTCGCGCGGTGCGGCCGCGTCACGACGACCCGGAGATCCCGGCATCCATTCAGGCGAAAGACCTCGATCGGGCCGCTCGCGCCGAACTGAAGACCCTGAGCAAGGACAATGCCGACGATGTCGCCCGGCACCTCGTGGCGGCCGCGCGCTTCCTCGAGGACGACCCCGAGCTCGCCCACCGGCATGCGCTTTCGGCCTCGCGTCGTGCCGGCCGCGTCGGCGTCGTACGCGAAACGCTCGCGATCACCGCCTACACGAACGGCGACTTCCCGCTCGCGCTCCGCGAGCTGCGGACCTACCGGAGGATCTCCGGTCGCGACGACCAGCTGCCGCTCATGGTCGACAGCGAACGCGGCATCGGCCGCCCGGACCGCGCCCTCGAACTCGGGCGTTCCGTGGACCGTGCGACGCTCCCGGCGTCCGTCCAGGTCGACCTCGCGATCGCCATGTCCGGCGCTCGTCTCGACCTGGGGCAGGCCGAGGAAGCCCTGGCAGAACTCGAGATCCCGCAGCTGGACCCCGATCGCGCGTTCTCGTACAGCCCCGCCCTCTTCTCGGCCTACGCCGAAGTGCTCGAAGAGCTCGGGCGCGATCGGGCGGCGGAGGAGTGGCGAGCCCGGGCGCTCCGCGCCGAGGCCGCGCTCGAGGCTCCCTACGCCGAGTCCGAGCTCATCACGGTCATCGAGATCGCCGAAGAGGAGCCCGAGCTCGGCGCAGAGCCCGAGGACGAGGCGGACCCGGAGCCCGAGCTCGCGAGCGAGAGCGGCGAGGAGTCCGAGGGCGCGACCGAAGCCGCAGGCGAGGGGGAGGCCGATGGCCCTCTTCCGGACGAAGACTGAGGGCGAGGCGCCCATCGCGGGCGCCGACGCGATCCTCGCCGACCTCGACGGAGTCGTCTACCGCGGTGCCGGTGCCATCCCCTTCGCGGTGGCGAGCCTGAACCGGGCCGCGGCCGCCATGCCCGTCGGCTACCTCACGAACAATGCGGCCAGAAGCGACGCCTCCGTCGCGGCCCACCTCGTCGAACTCGGGCTCCGCACCGAACCCCGCGACGTCGTGACCTCGCCGCAGGCGGCCATGCGATTGCTGCGGGCCGCCGTTCCGGAAGGAGCGACGGTGCTCGTCGTCGGCGGCGAAGGCATCGTCGTCGAGCTCGAGCGGGCCGGCTACCGGCCGACGCGATCCGCCGACGACGGCCCGGCAGCGGTCGTACAGGGCTTCGCACCCGACGTCGCCTGGACGCAACTCGCCGAAGCGTCGTTCGCCCTGCGGCCCGGATCCGAGAACGGCACCGGAATCCCGTGGATCGCGACGAACATGGACTGGACGATCCCCGTCGCCCGCGGCATCGCACCGGGCAACGGCACCCTCGTCTCGGCCGTGCACACCGCCGTCGGCCGTTTTCCGGAGGTCGCCGGCAAGCCCGAAACGCCGATCTTCGCTGAGGCCGCCGAACGGTTCGGCGCGCGTACCCCGCTCATGATCGGCGACCGCCTCGACACCGACATCCTCGGCGCGTCGCGCGCCGGCATCCGCTCGGCCGTCGTGCTCACCGGTATCGACCGCGCCAAACAGCTCCTCGCCGCCGAGGCCGGCATGCGGCCCGACTTCATCCTCGCCGACCTGCGCGGCTTGCACGAGCCGTACCCGCTCGCGCGTGCCGGACGGAACGGCGAGGTCCGCGTCGGCGACGCACGAGTCCGCCTCGAGGGATCCCGGATCGCCGTCGTGGCAGACGGGGATCCGCTCGACCGTCTGCGCGCGGCCTGCACCGTGATCTGGGAATCGGGTCGGCCGATCCACACGCTCGAGGTGCCGCCGGAACTCTACGGGAGCGGGACCTGACCACGGCGGATGTCGGTCGTGCGCGATAGCGTGGTGCGATGACCGACGCCCAACCCGCCTCGACCGAGCCCGCCCCGACCGAGCCCGCTGCGACCGACGGCGCCATGTCGACCGAAGGCACCGTGTTGTCCGAAGGCACCGCAACCGATGCCGAGGGCGAGTTCGACGCCATGACCGCGCGGGTCGCCGGGATCGAAGCGAGACCGCTCGAGGAGCGTGCCGCTGCGTACGGCGGCGTCGCCGAGGAACTACGCGCCGCCCTCGAAGGCGCGGACCCAGAGGGCTCGTGAGCGGCTCCGGCGAGCGGCTCGACAGCGCGTTGGCCGCGCGCGGGCTCGCACGCTCCCGCACGCACGCGGCACGGCTCATCGCCGACGGTGCGGTCGCCGTCGACGGGGCGATCGTGCTGAAGCCCTCCGTGCGCGTCGCCGAGGGGCAGCGGCTCGACGTGCACGCCGCCGACCACTATGTGAGCCGCGCTGCCCACAAGCTCATCGCCGCCCTCGACGCCTTCGGCGTGGACCCGGCCGGCCGGGTCGTGCTCGACGCCGGCGCATCCACCGGCGGATTCACGCAGGTGCTCCTCGAACGCGGCGCTCGCACGGTGCTCGCCGTCGACGTCGGGCACGGCCAGCTTTCCCCGGATCTCGCCGGCGCGGACGGGCTCGTGCTCGTCGAGGGCTGCAACGTGCGCGAGCTCGACGCGGCGCGCCTGGCCGAACTCACGGGAGTGGCCGAAGGCCCGACCCTCGTCGTCGCCGACCTGTCGTTCATCTCGCTGACGACCGTGCTGCCCGCCCTCCGCGCGAGCGCAGCGGACGACGCCGACTTCGTGCTCCTCGTGAAGCCGCAGTTCGAGGTCGGTCGGGGCGGCGTTCGCGAGGGGATCGTGACCGATCCCGACCTCCGCGCCGACGCCGTCGAACGCGTGCTGTGGGCCGGCTTCGACCAGGGGCTCGGCACCGCCGGCGTCATCTCCTCCCCAATGCCCGGATCGCACGGGAATCTCGAGGTTCTCGTGCATCTGGTGCCGGGCGGCGCGGCGGATCCGTCAGAATGGACGGGTCGGATCCGAGACATTTCACGAGGAGGCGCAGGGTGAACGACCGCCGGTTCCTCGTCGTCTCGCATGGCACGCGCCGTGCCGCGCTCGAGGCCACGATCGAGGTGTGCACGCAGCTGACGGCCGCCGGCGCCACCCCCGTCATCGCCGGCGAACAATGGGATGAGCTGCACGAGGTCGAACCGGAGCTGAACGGCAACGCCCGCCGGCTCGAAGAGGTCGACCCCTCCGGCATCGAGCTCGTCATCGTCCTCGGCGGGGACGGCACGATCCTCCGCGCCGCAGAGCTGATGCGCGACCACCCCTCGGTGCCGCTGTTCGGGGTGAACCTCGGCCACGTCGGTTTCCTCGCCGAGAGCGAGCGGGACGACCTCGGATACACGGTGCAGCGGGCTCTCGCGCGCGACTACCGCGTCGAAGAGCGCATGACGATCGAGGTGCGCGTCTTCCAGCACGCCGCCGTCGTCTACGAGGGCTGGGCGTTGAACGACGTCACCGTCGAGAAGGCCGAGCGGGAGCGCATGCTCGAGGTCGTCATCGAGGTCGACCGCCGGCCCCTGTCGTCGTTCGGCTGCGACGGGGTCGTCATGTCGACGCCGACCGGGTCGACCGCCTACTCCTTCTCCGCCGGCGGGCCCGTGGTGTGGCCGAGCGTCGAGGCGCTCCTGCTCGTGCCGCTCAGCGCCCACGCGCTCTTCGCCCGGCCGATCGTCGTCGGCCCCGAGTCGAGCCTCGTCGTCGAGATCGTGCCGCGCACCGAAGCAGCAGCGGTGATCTGGTGCGACGGACGGCGGGCCTTCGACCTCGAGCCGGGCGCGCGGGTCGTCGTGCGGCGCTCGCCCGTGCCGGTGCGGCTCGCGCGACTGCACGAGGCGCCGTTCACGGATCGGCTCGTCAACAAGTTCCAGCTGCCGGTGACGGGATGGAGGGGGCCGATCGCTCGTGATTGAAGAACTCGGAATCCGCGATCTCGGCGTCATCGCCGACGCCACGCTTCCGCTCGGGCCGGGGTTCACGGCCGTGACGGGCGAGACCGGCGCCGGCAAGACGATGGTCGTCACCGCGCTCGGCCTGCTGCTCGGGGAGCGGGCGGATGCCGGTGGGGTGCGATCCGGCGCCTCGCAGGCGTGGGTCGAGGGTCGGTGGATCGTGCCCGAGCATGGCGCGGTCGCCGACCGTGTCGCTGAGGCCGGCGGCCAGCTCGACGGACCCGAACTGCTGCTCGGCCGCTCGGTGTCCTCCGAAGGGCGCAGCCGGGCCGTCGTCGGCGGGCGCAGCGCCCCCGTGGGCGTGCTCGCCGAGCTCGGCGCCGAACTCGTCGTCGTGCACGGGCAGGCCGATCAGCAACGGCTGCGTTCCCAGACCGCACAGCGCGATGCCCTCGACCGCTTCGCAGGGGCCGAGCTCTCCGAGGCGCTCACCGCATACCGCGAGGTCTACGGCAGCTGGCGCGAGGAGACCGCAGAACTCGTACGCCTGCGCGATGAGCACGAACGGCGCGCGCAGGAGGCCGAGGAGCTCCGTGCGGCCCTCGAGGAGATCGAAACGGCCGATCCGCAGCCCGGCGAAGACGTCGAACTGCAGGAGCGTGCCGAACGCCTCTCGAACCTCGAAGAACTGCGGCTCGCAGCGGCCTCGGCACGCGAGCTCGTCTCGGCGGAGGAGGGTGAGGACGTGCCCGACGCCGTCGCCCTCGTCGAGGGCGCCAGACGCCACCTCGAGCGGATGGCCGCCCACGATCCGGCGCTCACACCCATCGCCGAGACGCTCGGGAACGCCGGATTCCAGCTGAACGACGCCGCTGCGGAACTCTCCAGCTACCTCGCCGGCCTCGACGCCGACGGCGCCCGCGAACTCGAACTCGTGCAGGAACGGCGTGCGGTGCTCGGCGGGCTCGTGCGGCAGCGCGGAGGCGACCTCGGTGCGGTGCTCGCGTTCCGCGAGCAGGGCGGGCTGCGGCTCCTCGAGCTCGACGGCGACGACGAGCGGATCGACGCCCTCGATGCCTCGGTGGCGGCTGCCGCCGCGGAGCTGGAGGCGCTCGGCGGGCGCGTCACCGAGCTTCGGCGCGCGGCCGCCGTCCGCCTCGCCGAGGAGGTCACCGCCGAGCTCGCCGCCCTGGCGATGCCCGACGCCCGGCTCGAGGTCGGCGTCGAAGAGCTCGCCGACTACACGGCCGACGGCCGAGACGGCGTGCAGATCCTGCTCGCCCCGCACCCCGGGGCGGCGCCGCGATCCGTCTCGAAGGGCGCGTCGGGCGGTGAACTGTCTCGCGTCATGCTCGCGATCGAGGTCGTCATCGCCGGTACCGACCCCGTGCCGACCTTCGTCTTCGACGAGGTCGACGCAGGCGTCGGCGGCGCCGCCGCGATCGAGATCGGCCGCCGGCTCGCGCGCCTGGCCGAACGATCCCAGGTCATCGTCGTCACCCACCTCGCCCAGGTGGCCGCATTCGCGACGAACCACCTGAACGTCGTGAAGGACACCGACGGGAGCGTCACCGAGTCGAGCGTTCGGCAACTCTCCGGCGGCGAGCGCGAGGCCGAGATGGCCCGGCTGCTCTCCGGACTCCCCGACTCCGAGTCCGGGCTCGCGCACGCCCGCGAGCTGCTCGGACTCGCCTCGGTCGCCGCCTGAGCACGCCGCCTGTCATGCCGCCTGCGCACGGCGCCCGAGCACGGCGCGGCGGGGCGCCGCCGGCGGGCGGCACCGCGATGCGAGGATGAGGCACGGCATCCATCGCCGGGCGGCGGCGATGCGCTCGGGCATCCGCCCGCACCGGCGGTCTTCGCCGGGAATCCGCCGAGAAGAAGGAGGGGCTGGACGGGATGACGGGGGATCCGCAGTGAAGTGGGATAGGCTGTAAGCCCGTGGTGGAAGAGCGCGGGAACACGGACAATTCGAACGACACGACCAAGCACATTTTCGTGACCGGTGGTGTCGTTTCCTCATTGGGGAAGGGCCTGACGGCGGCGAGCCTCGGCAACCTCCTCACGGCGCGGGGTCTGCGCGTCGTCATGCAAAAGCTGGACCCGTACCTGAACGTCGATCCCGGAACGATGAACCCGTTCCAGCACGGCGAGGTCTTCGTCACCGACGACGGCGCCGAGACCGACCTCGACATCGGGCACTACGAGCGGTTCCTCGACATCAATCTGAGCCAGGCGGCCAACGTCACCACGGGCCAGATCTACTCGAGCGTCATCGCCAAGGAACGCCGCGGCGAATACCTCGGCGACACGGTGCAGGTCATCCCGCACATCACCGACGAGATCAAGCGGCGCATGCGGCTGCAGGCCCATGAGGACCCGAAGCCCGACGTCATCATCACCGAGATCGGCGGCACGGTCGGCGACATCGAGTCGCAGCCCTTCCTCGAGTCGGCCCGCCAGGTGCGCCACGAGCTCGGCCGCGACAACGTGTTCTTCGTGCACGTCTCCCTCGTGCCCTACATGGGCGCGTCGGGGGAGCAGAAGACGAAGCCGACCCAGCACTCGGTCGCGACCCTGCGCTCCATCGGCATCCAGCCCGACGCGCTCGTGCTCCGCAGCGACCGGCCCGTCACCGAATCGAACAAGCGCAAGATCGCCCTCATGTGCGACGTCGACGAACGGGCCGTCGTGAACGCCGTCGACGTGCCGTCGATCTACGACATCCCGACGATGCTGCACGAGCAGGGCCTCGACTCGTACCTCATCAAGGAGCTCGGCCTCGACGCCGCACAGGTCGACTGGTCGAACTGGAGCGGGCTGCTGGACGCCGTGCACGACCCCGAGCACGAGGTCACGATCGGCCTCGTCGGCAAGTACATCGACCTGCCCGACGCCTACCTCTCGGTCACGGAGGCGCTGCGGGCCGGCGGCTTCGCGCACAACACGCGCGTGCACATCCAGTGGATCCCCTCCGACGACTGCGAGACGCCGGAGGGGGCGGCCACGCACCTCTCCTCGCTCGACGCGATCTGCGTGCCCGGCGGCTTCGGCGTGCGCGGCATCGAAGGCAAGCTCGGCGCGCTCCGCTTCGCGCGCGAGAACGGCATCCCGACCCTCGGCCTCTGCCTCGGCCTGCAGTGCATGGTCATCGAGTACTCGCGCGACGTCGCCGGCCTGCCCGGCGCCTCCTCGACCGAGTTCGACCCCGACACCGCGTTCCCCGTCATCGCGACGATGGAGGAGCAGGTCGAGATCATCGCCGGCGGCGACCTCGGCGGCACCATGCGCCTCGGCCTCTACCCGGCACGCCTCGAGCAGGGCTCGCTGGCCGCCGAACTCTACGGCTCCGAAGAGGTCTCCGAGCGCCACCGTCACCGCTACGAGGTCAACAACGCCTACCGTGAGCAGATCGCCGACGCCGGCCTCGTGTTCTCGGGCGTCTCGCCCGACCGTCAGCTCGTCGAGTACGTCGAACTGCCCCGCGAGGTGCACCCGTTCTACATCGGCACCCAGGCGCACCCCGAACTGCGCAGCCGGCCGACGGCGGCCCACCCGCTCTTCCGCGGGCTCGTGGGCGCGGCCCTCGAACGGCAGCGCACGAGCCTGCTCTTCGACGTCAACCATGACTGAACAGGCTGCGGCGCCCCTCGCCGACGAGCCCGCCGAGGTGACGATCGCCTCGAGCGAACGCGTCTTCACCGGGCGGATCTGGGACGTGCGCCGCGAGGCGTTCGACTACGGCGGCGAGACCCTCGTGCGCGAGTTCGTCGACCACACCGGCGCCGTGGCGATCCTCGCCCTCGACGACGAAGAGCGCGTCCAGCTCGTCAAGCAGTACCGGCACCCCGTCCGCATGCGCGAATGGGAGATCCCGGCCGGACTGCTCGACGTGGCCGGGGAGGATCCGCTCGCCGCCGCGAAGCGCGAGCTCGCCGAGGAGGTCGACCTCGCGGCATCCACCTGGCAGGTGCTCGCCGACTACGCGACCACTCCCGGCGGCAGCGACGAGACCATCCGCATCTACCTCGCCAGGGGGCTCAGCCCCCTGCCCGCCTTCGCGCGCGAGGGCGAAGAGGCCGACATGGAGCGCCGGTCCGTCGCCCTCGACGACTGCGTCGATGCGGTGCTCGCACGGCGCGTGCACAATCCCTCGCTCTGCCTCGGCGTGCTGGCCGCACATGCGGCGCGAAGCCGCGGCTGGGACGGCCTCGCACCCGGCGACGCGCCATGGCCGGGCCGCACGGAGCGCGGGCGGGGATGAACGACCGGGCCGCCGCCGAGTCGTACCTCAGGCATCTCGCGATCGAGCGAGGACTGGCCCGGAACACGACGGCCGCCTATCGCCGCGACCTCGAGCGCTACCTCGGCTGGCTCGACGGCTCCGGGCCGGGCTCGCTCGCGGCCGTGCGGGAGGCGGACGTCGCGGCCTTCTCACGGTGGATGTCGGGGGAGGCCGGGCTCGCGCCGAGCTCCGTCGCCCGGATCCTGTCGGCCGTGCGCGGCCTGCACCGATTCCTCGTCGAGGAGGGCGAACTCGACGATGACGCGGCTCGCGGCATCCGCCCCCCGAAACCGCCGTCGCGCCTGCCCAAGGCGATCCCGATCGAAGACGTGCAGCGCCTGCTCGCCGCCACCGACGGCGATGAGCCCGAGCGTGTGCGCGACAAGGCCCTCCTCGAACTGCTCTACGCGACCGGGGCGCGCGTCTCGGAGGCGGTCGCCCTGAACGTCGACGACCTCATCGACGGCGAGGTCGTACGACTCCTCGGCAAGGGCGGCAAGCAGCGGATCGTGCCCGTCGGCAGCTACGCCAGGCGTGCGATCGACGCCTACCTCGTGCGTGCGCGACCCGTGTTCTCGGCGCGAGGGAAAGCGACGCCCGCGCTCTTCCTCGGGGTGCGCGGTGCGCGCCTCTCGCGGCAGAGCGCCTGGTGGGTCATCCAGGACGCCGCCGAACGCGCCGGCCTCGCCGCGCACGTCTCCCCGCACACCCTGCGCCACTCCTTCGCGACGCACCTGCTCGCCGGCGGTGCCGACGTCCGCGTCGTCCAGGAGCTGCTCGGGCACGCATCCGTCGCCACGACGCAGATCTACACGATGGTCACCGTCGACACCCTGCGGGACATGTACACGGCCGCGCACCCGCGTGCCCGCTGAGCTGCGGCGGGCCGCCACGCGCCGGGGCTCCGCGCGGACGCCCGCAACACGCCCTAGAATGCTCGGAGCAACGCACCCGGCGGAATCAGGAAGAGACCTCTCGTGACCACTCCCCAGCACGACCAGGCGGACGGCACCGTCACCCTCGAGTCGGAGCTCGGGCCCACGGGCAGACCCCGGCGCGACTTCCCCGAGCCCGAGCCGCTGGCCTCGCACGGCCCCGCCCGCATCATCGCGCTCTGCAACCAGAAGGGCGGCGTCGGCAAGACGACGACGACCATCAACCTCGGCGCGACGCTCGCCGACTACGGCCGGCGCGTGCTCGCCATCGACTTCGACCCGCAGGGCGCCCTCTCGGCGGGCCTGGCCGTGCGCACCCACGACGTGCCGACGATCTACGACCTGCTGCTGTCGAACAAGATGCCCGTCGCCGACGCCATCCAGCACACCAATGTGGCCGGCCTCGACGTGATCCCGGCGAACATCGACCTGTCGGCGGCCGAGGTGCACCTGGTCAGCGAGGTCGCGCGCGAGCAGATCCTCGCCGGGGTGCTGCGCCGAGTCGCCGGCGACTACGACGTCATCCTCATCGACTGCCAGCCCTCGCTCGGCCTGCTCACCGTGAACGCGCTGACGGCCAGCCACGGCGTGCTCATCCCGCTCGAATGCGAATACTTCGCACTGCGCGGCGTCGCCCTGCTCATCGAGACGATCGACAAGGTGCGCGACCGGCTGAACCCGGCGATCAAGCTCGACGGGATCCTGGCGACCATGTTCGACTCGCGCACCCTGCACTCGCGGGAGGTGCTGGAGCGCGTCGTCGAGGCCTTCGGCGACACCGTGCTCGAGACGGTGATCTCGCGCACCGTGAAGTTCCCCGACGCCACCGTCAGCGGCACCCCGATCACCGAATTCGCCCCCGAGCACCCGGCGGCGAACGCGTACCGGCAGCTCGCCAGGGAGCTGGTCTTCCGTGGCGCCGCCGCCTGAGGCCGTCGCGACGGTCACCCCGACCGAGCCGGTGACCGAGTCGGCGGGGGAGGATCGTTCGTTCCGCGTCGCCCTCTCGAACTTCGAGGGCCCGTTCGATCTGCTGCTCTCGCTCATCACGAAACGCGAACTCGACGTCACCGAGGTCTCGCTCTCGCAGGTGACCGACGAGTTCATCGCCTACCTGCGCGGGCTCGACGATGCGGGGCCGGCCGAGCTCGACCAGGCCAGCGAGTTCCTCGTCGTCGCCGCGACGCTGCTCGACCTGAAGGTCGCAGGACTCCTGCCGCAGGGCGAGCTCGTCGACGCCGAAGACGTCGCCCTGCTCGAGGCCCGCGACCTGCTGTTCGCCAGGCTCCTGCAGTACCGCGCCTTCAAGGAGGCCTCGGGATGGTTCGCGTCGCGGCTCGAGGCGGAGGGCTCGCGGCACGCACGCAGCGTGCGACTGGAGGAACGCTTCCGCAAGCAGCCCGTCGAGCTGCGCTGGACGACGAGCCTCGCCGATTTCGCCGCCATCGCCACCCTCGCCTTCGCCCCGCGCGAGATCCCCGTCGTCGGCCTCGACCACCTGCATGCGCCGCTCGTGTCGATCCGCGAGCAGGCCGCGCACGTCGTCGCGGTGCTGCGGCGAGGCGAGACGAGCTTCCGGCAGCTGATCGCCGGCGTCGACCGGCCGGGTATCGTCGTAGCGAGGTTCCTCGCCGTGCTCGAGCTCTACCGCCACGCGGCGATCGCCTTCGAGCAGCTCGAGCCGCTCGGCGAGCTGACCCTGCGCTGGACCGCCGAGGAGTGGTCGGATGCGAAGCTGGCGACCCTGGGAGCGGACTATGACGAATGACGTGGAGGCGGTGATCGAGCTCGGCGCGGACGGCGAGGAGCCGGAGTCGCCCGAGATCTCGATCGCGACGCCGCTCGACGTGCCCGGGCAGCCGCGCCTCGACCTCGACCGCGCCCTCGAGGCGATCCTCTTCATCGCCGACGAACCGCAGTCGTACGTGAGCCTGGCCACGGCGGTCGCGCGGCCCATCGCCGAGGTGCGGGCATCCGTCGCCCGGCTCGTCCGCGACTACGACGGCCAGGGCACTTCGGGCGAGCCGCGCACCGATGCCCCGGTGGATGCCGCGGGCGCCGGCATCCGCCGCGCCTTCGAACTGCGCGAGGTCGGCGGCGGCTGGCGCTTCTACGTGCGCGGCGAGTACGACCGACTCGTCGGCGCCTTCGTGCAGTCGCAGACGCCCCCGAAGCTCTCGCAGGCGGCCCTCGAGACGCTCTCGGTGATCGCCTACAAGCAGCCCGTCTCGCGCGGGCAGGTGGCCTCGATCCGCGCCGTGAACGTCGACTCGGTGGTGCGCACCCTGCTCGGGCGCGGACTCGTCACCGAGGTCGGCACCGACGCCGAGACGGGCGCCATCCTCTACGGCACGACCGAGCAGCTGCTCGTGAACCTCGGCATCACCTCGCTCGACGAGCTGCCGCCGATCTCGCCGCTGCTCGACGACGGACAGGACGGATTCGAACTCGATGTCCGCTGAACCTGCAGCCGAGGGCGTGCGCCTGCAGAAGGTGCTCGCCGCCGCCGGCGTCGCCTCGCGCCGCGCCTCGGAGGAGCTCATCGTCGCCGGCCGCGTGCGCGTCAACGGCCGCGTCGTCACCGAACTCGGCACCCGCATCGACCCGGAGCACGATCTCGTCGACGTCGACGGCACGGCCGTGCAGCTGGATGCCGGCAAGCGCTACTACATGCTGAACAAGCCGCGCGGCGTCGTCTCGTCGATGCGCGATGAGCACGGCCGGCCCGACCTCTCGGGCTTCACCGCCGAGCTCGAGGAACGCGTCTTCAACGTCGGCCGTCTCGACGCCGAGACGAGCGGCCTGCTCGTGCTCACGAACGACGGCGAACTCGCGCATGTGCTGGCCCATCCCTCCTTCGGCGTCGAGAAGACGTACATCGCGAAGGTGCGCGGGCGGATGAGCCCGCAGGCGTTGCAGAGTCTGAAGCACGGCATCGAGCTCGAGGACGGCCCGATCGCGATCGACTCGGGCCGCATCCTGCAGCAGCGGGGTGCGGATGCCGGGCATTCGCTCGTCGAGGTCACCCTGCACTCCGGTCGCAACCGCATCGTGCGGCGGATGCTCGCCGCGGCCGGCTACCCCGTCGTCGACCTCGTGCGCCGCAGCTTCGGGCCGTTGCACCTGGGAACCCTCCGGTCGGGGGCGATGCGGGAGTTGACTAAGGTTGAACTCGGCCGTTTGCTCACGATCTCGCGTCGGGCGGGGGCCGATCGAGAGGGGAACTGAGTGGTCGAATCGCGGCTTGCGGGCCCGGTGCGCATCGTCGGCGTCGGACTGCTGGGAGCGAGCATCGGCCTCGGTCTGCGCGCGCGCGGCATCGAGGTGGTGCTCGACGACGCTTCGCCGACGAACCTCGGCATCGCCGTCGACTACGGCGCCGGCCGGGCGACCGCCGACGACGACCGCCCGGAACTCGTCGTCGTGTGCACGCCGCCGGATGTGACCGCCGATGTGGTCGCCGCCGAACTGGCCCGCTACCCCGAGGCGATCGTCACCGACGTCGCGAGCGTGAAACTGCAGATCCTGCACGAGCTCATCGAGCGCGGCGCCGACGTCACCCGCTACATCGGCTCGCACCCCATGGCCGGCCGGGAACGCGGCGGCCCCATGGCGGGGCGCGCGGATCTCTTCGCCGGGCGGCCGTGGGTCGTCGCGGCCCACGAGGCGATCACGTACCGCAAGGGCGGCATCGTCGACGACCTCATCCTCGACCTCGGCGGCATCCTCGTCGAGATGACCCCCGAACAGCACGACCGCGCCGTCGCGCTCGTCTCGCATGTGCCGCAGGTCGTCTCCTCGGTGCTCGCCAGACGGCTGACCGACGCCCCGCATGCGGCGCTGAACCTCGCCGGCCAGGGACTGCGCGATATGACGCGGGTGGCGGCGAGCGATCCGGAACTGTGGGTGCAGATCCTCGGCGCGAACGCTGCACCCGTCGCCCAGGTGCTGCGCGCCTTCCGCGAAGACCTCGACCGCTTCATCCGCGCCCTCGACGACATCGAGGCCCCCGGTGCGCGCCGCCGCATCGCCGAAGAGCTCGCCGGCGGCAACACCGGCGAGAGCCGCATCCCCGGCAAGCACGGCGTCGACCGTCGCTACACGAGCCTCATCGTCATGGTCGACGACCGGCCTGGGCAGCTCGCTCGCCTCTTCCAGGACGTCGGCGAGGCCGGCGTCAACATCGAGGACCTGCGCCTCGAGCACTCGCCCGAGGCCCAGATCGGCCTCGCCGAGATCTCCACCGTCCCCGAGGCGCAGGAACGCCTCACCGAAGAGCTGACCGCCCGCGGTTGGCGGATCGCCGGGTGAACATGACCATCGAGCTGCCATTCATCGTCGCCGTCGACGGCCCCGCCGGAAGCGGGAAGTCGAGCGTGTCGAAGGCCGCAGCCCGCCGACTCGGCTTCGCCTACCTCGACACGGGAGCCGCCTACCGCGCCCTCGCCTGGCATGCACTGGCGAGCGGGCTCGACCTGTCGGCCGACGCCCCCGAGGATGTGAGCGCCTCGATCGTGGAACTCCTGCCGAGCTTCGCCTACGAGATCGGCACCGATCCCGACGAGGTGCGGGTTCGCGTCGGCGACGAGGAGGTGACGGACGCCATCCGCGAGCCCGTCGTCTCGGCCGCCGTCAGCCGCGTCGCCCGCGTGCCCGAGGTGCGCGCCCGCCTCACCGAACTGTTCCGTTCGATCATGCTCGCGACCGAACGCCCCGGCATCATCGTCGAGGGCCGCGACATCACCACCGTCGTCGCCCCCGATGCGCCGGTGCGGATCCTGCTCACCGCGAGCGAGGAGGCGCGCATCGCCCGCCGCACCGCCGAACTCGGCGACGCGGCGGCCGGCGCCGGCGCGTCGCTCAAGCGACGCGACCGCGCCGACGGCAAGGTCGTCGATTTCATGAACGCCGCAGCGGGCGTCACCACCGTCGACTCCACCGAGCTCGACTTCGGCGAGACCGTCGACGCCGTGGTGGGCGTCATCGACGACGGCCGCGCACAGACCACGAGGAGCACCTCATGACCGACCGCGAGTTCGATCCGGCCGAAGACGACAACCTCGCCGAGCGCCTCGCCGGCGTCGACGACGAGCTCGCCGAGCAGCGGGCCGCCGTGCTCCGGCGCGGCCTCGACGACTACGAGCTCGAGGGCGACGACCTCGAGATGCTCGAGGGCGCCGGCGACGGCGAGGAGGGCGTGCGCTACGAACCGGCGCTGCCCGTCATCGCGATCGTCGGCCGGCCGAACGTCGGCAAATCGGCACTCGTCAACCGCATCCTCGGCCGCCGCGAGGCGGTCGTCGAAGACACCCCGGGCGTCACCCGCGACCGCGTTTCGTACCGCGGCGAATGGCTCGGCCGCCGCTTCACGCTCGTCGACACGGGCGGCTGGGAGCCGGACGCGAAAGGCATCGACGCTTCGGTCGCCGCGCAGGCGGAGGTCGCCATCGACCTCGCCGACGTCGTGCTGTTCGTCGTGGATGCCGTCGTGGGCGCCACGTCGACCGACGAGCACGTCGTCCGGCTGCTCCGCAAGACGAAGAAGCCCGTGTTCCTGCTCGCCAACAAGATCGACGACACCCGGCAGGAGCCTGAGGCGGCCGCGCTCTGGAACCTCGGCCTCGGCGAACCGTACCCCGTCTCCGCCCTGCACGGCCGCGGCGTCGCCGACATGCTCGACGAGGTCTTCAAAGTGCTGCCGGAGGTCTCGGCCGTCGCCAAGCAGGAGGTCGGCGGCCCCCGCCGCGTCGCGATCGTCGGACGGCCGAACGTCGGCAAGTCGAGCCTGCTGAACAAGGCCGCTCGCGAGGAGCGGGTCGTCGTCAACGAGCTCGCCGGCACCACCCGCGACCCCGTCGACGAACAGATCGAGCTCGGCGGCAAGGTGTGGCGCTTCGTCGACACCGCCGGCATCCGCCGCCGCGTGCACCTGCAGCAGGGCGCCGACTTCTACGCGTCGCTGCGCACCCAGGCCGCGCTCGAGAAAGCAGAGGTCGCCGTCGTCGTCATCGACGTCAGCCAGCCGATCTCTGAGCAGGACGTGCGCATCATCGACCTCGTGCTCGAATCGGGCCGGGCGCTCGTGATCGCCTACAACAAGTGGGACCTGCTCGACGATGATCGCCGACGGTACCTCGAACGGGAGATCGAGCAGGACCTCGCCCACGTCGCCTGGGCGCCGCGCGTGAACATCTCCGCGCGCACCGGCCGGCACCTCGAGAAGCTCGTGCCCGCCCTCGAGCTCGCCCTCGAGTCGTGGGACACCCGCATCCCGACGGGCAAGTTCAACGCCTTCCTCACGGAGCTCACCCAGGAGCATCCGCACCCCGTCCGCGGCGGCAAGCAGCCGCGCATCCTGTTCGGCACGCAGGCGGCGACCCGGCCGCCGACCTTCGTGCTGTTCACGACCGGGTTCCTCGACCCCGGGTACCGCCGATACATCCAGCGGCGCCTGCGCGAACTGTACGGCTTCGCGGGCACGCCGATCGTCGTGAACATGCGCGTGCGCGAGCGGCGGCAGCGCTGAGGTGGACTTCACCGTCCGCGTGAAGCCCGGCAGCCGGAAGGGGCCGGCCGTCGAGGAGGCACCGGACGACCCGTCCGTCGACTTCGTGGTGTTCGTGCGCGAGCGTGCCGTCGACGGCGCCGCCAACGCGGGGACGCTGCGTGCGATCGCCGCCCACTTCGGCATCGCACCGTCGAACGTGCACCTGCTGCGCGGGGCGGGTTCGCGCATCAAACGGATCCGCGTCGACGGGATCGCGTAGGGGGCCTGCGCGGTAGCGTGGAGGCATGGCCGCGAACGGGGGAGCGGGGCGCACGGGCGCCGCCGCGCGTGTGCGCATCACCAGGCCCGACAAGGCGCTCTTCGAGGACGGCTTCGCCAAACGCGACCTCGCCGACTACTACGCGGCCGTCGCGCCCGTCATCCTCCGGCAGCTCGCGAACCGGCCGGTGACCCGCATCCGCTTCCCCGACGGCGTCGGCGGCACCCGATTCTTCGAGAAGAACACCCCGCGATACGCCCCCGAATGGCTGCGGCGGTTGCCGCTGACGGCGAACCCCGGCAGCGACAAGCCCGCCAAGACCGTCGTCTACCCGTTCATCGACGACCTCGACGGCCTCATGTGGATGGCGAACCAGGCGGCGATCGAGCTGCATACGCCGCAGTGGCGCACGGGGCCGCGCGGCGGCATCCACCGCCCCGACCGGCTCGTCATCGACCTCGACCCCGGCGAAGGCGCCGGCCTCGCCGAATGCGCGGCCGCCGCGCACCTGATTCGTGCGCGCCTGGCCGAGGAGGGCTTCGAGACCACGCCGGTGACGAGCGGCGGCAAGGGTCTGCACCTGTACGCGCCGCTGCCGGGGCGGGCGACGGGCCGCAGCGTGCACGCGTTCGTCGGGCGCATCGCGCGTGAGCTGGCCGCAGCCCACCCGGGCGAGCTGGTCGCGCAGGTCGGCAAGGAGCATCGGGTGGGGCGGGTGTTCCTCGACTGGAGCCAGAACCACCCCGCGCGTTCGACCGCGACCCCGTACACGCTGCGCGGCAAGGGGGCTTCGCCGACCGCGGCGGCCCCGCGCGAGTGGGAGGAACTCGAGCCCGGCATCCGGCAGCTCGGGCCCGCCGAGGTGCTCGCTCGGCTCGGCGCCGACGGGGATCTGCTGGAGCGGGCCGGGCTCTGAGGCGGCGCCGCGACGGCTCGGGATCCGCGGTCGACGTCGACTTCTGCGAGCCGTTTGACATTCCCTGCCGCCCGAACCTATGGTGAAATCTAACGTGATCGAGTTACAAGATCACATGAATCTAACATGGGGTCTCGACCCCGACCGCGGCCGATCCGATCGCCGACATCGCAGTGGATGCCGGCGACGGCCGCGACGGGATGATGCGGGACCCGCGGGGCGACCGGCCCCGGCTGACGGGAGCGAAGATGCGCGCAGTGGTATTCGAATCGGAAGGCCGCCTGGCCCTGCAGGAGCGGCCGATGCCGGAACCGGGGTACAAGGAGATCCTGATCGAGACGGCGGCCGTCGGCATCTGCGGAACCGACACCCACGTCTTCGACGGCGAGTTCGAGGGCACCGTCTACCCGCTGGTGCCCGGCCACGAAGCAACCGGCACGATCGTCGCCCTCGGCGAGGGCGTCAACGACGGCTCCTACGACTTCGAGGTCGGCGACCACGTCGCCGTCAACCCCTCGACGACCTGCGGCGAATGCGAGTTCTGCATCAACGGCCACCAGAACCTCTGCCCGCAGTGGAACGGCCTCGGCGTCGTCGCCTCCGACGGCGCATCGCAGCAGTACTTCACGGCCCCCTCGCGGAACGTCTACAAGCTCCGCCCCGACACCGACCTCTACGAGGCCGCACTCATCGAACCCCTGGCGTGCGCCATCCGCGGCTGGGACATGCTGCCGCGCCGCATCGGCGACCACGTGCTCGTCTTCGGCGCCGGCACCATGGGCCTGCTCATGGCCCAGCTCGCCACGCGGGCCGGGGCCGTCAGCGTCACGATCGTCGACCTGAACGCCGACCGCCTGCAGACCGCCGCCGAGTGCGGCATCGAGCTGCGCTACACGAGCGCCGACGACGCCGACCGTGAGAAGTGGGACGTCGTCATCGACTGCACCGGCAACATCAACGCGATCGAAGACGCGGTCACCCGCGTCAAGCCCGCCGGCTACTTCCAGGACTTCGGGGTCGCCCCGGCCGACCGCACCGCGAAGTTCTCGCCGTTCCGCGTGTACCGCGACGAGATCACCTTCGTCGGCACCATGGCCGTGCTGAACTCCTTCGGCCGCGCCGTCGAACTCTTCGAGGCCGGCGCCATCAACGCGAAAGCCATGATCAGCCACTCCTTCACCCTCGACGACTACGCCGAGGCCCTCGAGCTGTTCCGCCGGGGCGAGGGCCGCAAGCTCCAGATCCGACCGAACGACACCGAATCCCGGGTGCTGCGGTGACGGCGACCGCCGCCCGCGCACCGCGGCGCGGGACGAGCCCCGCGGTACGGCGCGGCATCCGGATCGGTATCCTCGTGCTCGTGGTGGCCGGCGTCGTCCTCGGCACCAAGGTCGTGCCCGACGGGGATGCGCGGGCATCCGCCGGTGCGGACGCCTTCGACCCGGCGACCTTCGGCGCCGAGACCTTCCCGAAGGTGCAGGCCGCAGTCGCCGAACGCGCCGAGGACGCCGCGAGCCTCGCCGAGGCCATCGCCGCCGACCCCGACGCCGCCGCCGAGGAGTTCGCCGTCGAGAGCTCCGGCGGCCCGGTCTACAGTGTGACCTTCACCGGCGTCGTCGGCGAGGGAGCCTCCGGCATCTACGATGTCGCCGTCGATGGGCTGCCCGCCGGCCTCACCGTCCGCATGCAGACCGGGCCCGCCATCAACGGCACCGAGCTGCGCGACGCCACCGGCGACATCGCCTTCGGCCAGTTCACGAACCAGATCGAGTACCAGAACGCTGCGAGCGCCCTGAACGAAGAACTCAAGACGGCCGTGCTCGCCGGCATCGACACGGCATCCCTCACCGGGCGGACCGTCGAGGTCACCGGCGCGTTCACCCTCGTGAACCCGGATGCGTGGCTCGTCACCCCGACGGAACTCGAGCAGGGATGAGCGCCGAGCACGAGGCCCCGGTGCTCGAGGGCCGCGACATCGTGAAGGACTACGGCGGCACGCGCGCCCTGAAAGGCGTCACCTTCGCCATCCGGCCCGGCACCGTCACGACCCTGTTCGGCGAGAACGGCGCCGGCAAGTCGACGCTCATGAAGATCCTCTCCGGCGTCGAACAGCCGAGCTCGGGCGAGATCCTCCTCGACGGCGAACCCGTCGTGCTCGCCAGCACGAGCGAGGCACGCGATCGCGGGATCTCGATCATCCACCAGGAGCTGAGCCTCGCCCCCAACCTCACCGTGCGGGACAACATCTTCATGGGGCGCGAGATCGGAGGCCCGTTCGGCATCGACTACGCCGAGGAGACCCGGCAGGCCGAGGCGCTGCTCGCCGAGATGCGACTGCCGATCCCCGCCGACGCACTCGTCTCCGACCTCCGCGTCGGCCAGCAGCAGATCGTCGAGATCGCTCGCGCGCTCTCGGTCGACTCCCGCATCCTCATCATGGACGAGCCGACCTCCGCCCTCGCCGCGGTCGAGGTCGAGGTGCTCTTCGGCATCATCCGCGAGCTGCTGGCTCGCGGAGTCGCGATCGTCTACATCTCGCACCACCTCGAGGAAGCCCTCGAGATCACCGACCACGCCGTGGTGCTGCGCGACGGCACCATGACCGCCCGCGGCGAACGCGCCGACATCGACCTCGAATGGATCGTGCGGAACATGGTCGGCGACGATTTCGACCTCGGCTCGCCGCCGACCGGCTACGCGTTCGGCGAGCCGGTGCTGAGCGTCGAGGGCGTCACCGTGCTCGACCGCGAGAACCCCGAACGCGCCGTCGTCGACGGCCTCGACCTCGAGGTTCGCGCCGGGGAGATCGTCTGCATCTACGGGCTCATGGGCGCCGGCCGCACCGAACTGCTCGAGGCGATCGCCGGGCGCGAAGCCGTCGCCGGCGGAAGCATCCGGCTCGACGGCCGCTCGATCCTCGGCGACACGATCGCCGAACGCCTCGCCGCCGGCGTCGGCCTCGTGCCCGAGGACCGTCAGCAGGACGGCCTCGTGCAGACCTTCGATGTCGGCACCAACCTGACCCTCGCGAGCCTCGACGACGACCTCGAACACGGCATGGTCTCCCGCCGCCGCGAACGCGGGCGCGCCCGGGAACTCATCACCGCCGTCACCGTCAAGACGCCCGGGCCGGAGCTGCCCGTCGGCGCCCTTTCGGGCGGCAACCAGCAGAAGGTCGTCATCGGCAAGATCGTCGGCACCTCGCCGCGGGTCATGCTGCTGGACGAACCCAGCCGCGGCATCGACGTCGGTGCGAAGGCGGAGGTCTTCCGCCTGCTCGCCGCCCGTGCCCGGCAGGGCCTCGCCGTCGTCTACTCCACCTCGGAGGTCGGCGAGTGCCTGAGCATCGCCCACCGGATCATCGTGATGCGACGCGGTCGGATCTCGGCCGAGTTCACGCCCGAGGCGAGCAAGGACATGATCATGGCGGCCTCCGGCGAGGCCGTGGCGGCCTGAGCCCAGAACGGATCCGACGACAATGACGACAACGACGACGACGACGACGACCACCGTCATCGAACGCAAGAAGCGGTTCTCGGCCGCGAAACTCCTCGTCGAAGGCCGCGCCTTCCTCGCACTCATCCTCATCATCGTGGTGTTCTCGATCCTCTCCCCGAACTACCTGACGGTCGAGAACCTCCTCATCATGGCCTCGCATGTGGCCATCTACGCCATGCTCGGCATGGGGATGCTGCTGGTGATCCTGAACGGCGGCATCGACCTCTCGGTCGGCTCGACGCTCGGCTTCTCGGCGATCATCGCCGGCTTCCTGCTGCAGGGAGTGCCCATCCACCTCCTCGGGATCACGCTCGTGCCGAGCGTGCCGGTCGTCGTGCTGCTCTCGGTCGGCATCGGCGCCCTTGTCGGCCTCGTCAACGGCATCCTCGTCGCCCGGTTCAAGGTGGCGCCCTTCGTCGCGACGCTCGGGATGCTCTACGCCGTCCGCGGGCTCGCCCTGCTCATGACCGACGGGCTGACCATCAACGACCTCGCCGGCGAGGAGGCCCTCGGCAACACGGGCTTCGAATGGCTCGGCTTCAACCGCATCCTGAACATCCCGATCGGCGTCATCATCATGATCGTCGTCGCGCTCGTGCTCGGCTTCGTGCTCGGCCGCACCAAATGGGGCCGCTGGCTGTACGCCTCCGGCGGCAACGAACGGGCCGCCGAGCTTTCGGGCGTGCCCGTGAAGCGGGTCAAGGTGTGGGTCTACGTCGGCTCCGGGATCTGCGCCGCGATCGCCGGGCTCATCCTCGCCTCGACGCTGACGAGCGCAAGCCCCACCGCCGGCGACAGCTACGAACTCACCGCGATCGCCGCCGTCGTCATCGGCGGCGCGGCCCTCACCGGTGGCCGCGGCAACGTGCGCGGCACCCTGCTCGGCGCCTTCGTCATCGGCTTCCTCTCCGACGGGCTCGTGATCGTCGGCGTCTCCGCCTACTGGCAGATGGTGTTCATGGGTGCCGTGATCGTCGTCGCCGTGCTGCTGAACACCCTGCAGTACGGCCGCCGCAAGCGCCCGGCCGCACCGCCGGCGCCGCCCGCGCCGGGCGGGCCGGCATCCACCGACCCCACCCCGGTTCAGGAGGCCCCGGCGCCCGCCGAGACCCGCTGACCACATCGGCATCGAAGACCGCTGCCGAACCACGCAGAAAGGATCCAACCATGATGCGCAACAAGGCGTTCGCGACGCTCGCCGCGGCCGGCGCGCTCGTCCTCGGCCTCACCGCCTGCTCCGGTGGGAGCGCCGACGGGAGCGACGCAGGCGACGGCGAGGCCGGCGGCCTCATCACGATCATCGTCAACGACCCGTCGAACCCGTACTGGAAGACCGAGGGCGACGTTGCGGCGGCCGCCGCGAAGGACCTCGGCTACGAGACGAAGGTCGCCGCCCACAAGGGCGACGCCAACACCGAGAACACCCTCATCGACACCGCGATCTCCAGCAAGTCGAAGGCCATCATCCTCGACCCGGCCAACGCCGACGGCTCGATCGCGGCCGTCAAGAAGGCCGATGCCGCCGGCATCCCGGTGTTCCTCGTGAACGCCGAGATCAACGAGGCAGGCCTCGCGAAGGCGCAGCTCGTCTCCAACAACGCCCAGGGCGCCGCGATCGGCGCGCAGGAATGGGTCACGCAGATGGGCGAGGCCGGCAACTACGTCGAGCTCTTCGGCGCTCCGTCCGACAACAACGCGCAGACCCGCTCGAACGGCTTCACCACCGTGCTCGGCCAGTACCCCGAGCTGCAACAGGTCGGCAAGGAGGTCGCCGACTGGGATCGCACCAAGGGCCACGACAAGATGCAGTCGCTGCTGCAGGCCAACGCCGACATCGCCGGCGTCATGTCCGGCAACGACGAGATGGCCCTCGGCGCGATCGCCGCGCTCAAGGAGTCGAAGAAGCTCGACGGCGTCGTCGTCGGCGGCTTCGACGGCTCGCCCGACGCGGTCGAGGCCGTCAGATCGGGCGAGCTCGCATACACGGTGCTGCAGCCCGTCGCCGTGTTCTCGGAGGAAGCCGTCAAGCTCGCCGACGAGTTCATCCGCACCGGCACGGCGCCCGAAACCGAGAAGCAGTCCTTCGACTGCGTGCTCATCACGAAGGACAACGTCGACGGGATGACGGCGGACTTCACCTTCTCCGGCTGAGCCGGCCCGCCGCACGGGCGGGCGGGTGCCCGGCATCCGCCCGCCCGACCATCCCCCAGGAGAGATCATGAGTTACGTCATCAACGACCCGACGGACTTCGCCGAGGAGGCCGCGGCCGGCTTCGTCGCCGCGCACCGTTCGCTCGTGCGCCGGGTACCCGGCGGCGTCGCCCGGGCCGGCGCGACGCCGGCCGGCCAGGTCGCGGTCGTCATCGGCGGCGGATCGGGCCACTATCCGGCCTTCGCGGGCCTCGTCGGCCCCGGCCTCGCGCACGGCGCCGCGATGGGCGACGTCTTCGCCTCACCGAGCGCCCACCGCGTGCACGGCGTCGCACGGGCCGTCGCATCCGACGCGGGCGTACTGCTGAGCTACGGCAACTACGCCGGCGACGTGCTGAACTTCGATGCGGCGGAGGCGCAACTGCATGCCGAGGGCATCCCATGCCGCACCGTGCGTGTCACGGACGACATCTTCAGCGCCGGTCGCGAGGAGCGCGAGAAGCGCCGGGGCATCGCCGGTGATCTCACCGTGTTCCGTGCCGCGTCCTGGGCGGCGGAGGCCGGCCACGATCTCGATGGCGTCTTCGACCTCGCCTCGCACGCCAACGAACGCACCCGCTCGCTCGGCGTCGCCTTCTCAGGCTGCACCCTGCCGGGCGCTGGCGAACCGCTCTTCACCGTTCCGGCCGGGCAGATGGGCGTCGGCATGGGCATCCACGGCGAACCCGGCATCGACATCCGGCCGCGGCCGAGCGCCGACGAGCTCGGCCGCATGTTCGTCGCAGAGCTCCTCGCCGAACGGCCCGATGACGTGCCGGATGCCCGCGGTGCCCGCGTCGCGGTCGTGCTGAACGGTCTCGGCGCCGTGAAGTCGGAGGAACTGTTCGTCATCTACGGCACCGTGGCGCGCGAACTCGAGGCCGCCGGCGTCGTGATCGTCGACCCCGAGGTGGGGGAGTATGCGACGAGCTTCGAGATGGCCGGCGTCTCGCTCACCCTATTCTGGCTCGACGACGAACTCGAACGGGCCTGGTCGTCGCCCGCGTACGCGCCTGCATACCGGAAGGGGGTCGTGGATGCCGCGGCCGCCGCGGCCACCGAGGCCCTCGACGCGGACACCGCCGAGGCCCTCGACGAGGACGAGCCGCTCATCGTCGCAGCCGGAAGCGAGGCATCCATCGCCGCAGCCGGCACCGTGCGCCGCATTCTCGACGCGCTCCGCGAGACCCTCGACGCCGAAGCCGACGCCCTCGGGCGCCTCGACGCGATCGCCGGCGACGGCGACCACGGCATCGGCATGCAGCGCGGTTCGCGCGCCGCCGCGGCCGCCGCAGGGCACGGGCAGCTCGCGATCGCCGGCGCCGGCACGGTGCTCGCCCGTGCGGGCGACGCATGGGCCGACCAGGGCGGCGGCACCTCCGGTGCGCTCTGGGGCGCAGGCCTCCGTGCCGCAGGGCTGCGTATCGGCGATGCGGAGGCGCCCGACGCATCCGCCGTCGCCGCCGCCGTCGATGCCGCCCGCGCCGTCGTGCAGAGCGCCGGCAAGGCCGAGCCCGGCGACAAGACCCTCGTCGACGCGCTCGTGCCCTTCGCGGAATCGCTCCGCCGCCGCATCGACGCCGGCGAGACCCTCGCCGCCGCCTGGGACGGCGCCGCGCAGGACGCGCAGACCGCCGCCGACGCCACCGCCCTGCTCGTACCGCGCCTCGGGCGGGCACGGCCCCACGCCGCCAAGAGCGTCGGCACCCCGGACCCGGGCGCGATCTCGTTCGCGCTCGCGATGAACGCCGCAGCTCGCGTGCTCGCCGCCCGTGTGCTCGCCGACAAGGAGGAAACATGAGCCTCGCATGGAGGATCGCCGTCGGATCCGACGACGCCGGATACGCCTACAAGGAGGCCCTGAAGGCCGACCTGGAAGGCGACGACCGCGTCGTCGAGCTCATCGACGTCGGCGTCGACGCGGACGGCCACGCACCATACCCGCGCGTCGCGATCGCGGCCGCCGAACTCATCCGCGACGGCAAAGCCGACCGGGCGCTGCTCGTCTGCGGCACCGGGCTCGGGGTGGCGATCTCCGCGAACAAGGTGCCCGGCATCCGTGCCGTCACCGCGCACGACAGCTACAGCGTCGAACGCGCCGTGATGAGCAACGACGCCCAAGTGCTCACCTTCGGCCAGCGGGTCATCGGCCTCGAACTCGCACGGCGCCTGGCGGGGGAGTGGCTCGGCTACGAGTTCGACGACGGATCGGCCTCGGCGGGCAAGGTCGCGGTGCTCACGCAATACGAACAGACCGGTCGCAGTGAGTGATCTTCGCCCCACCACTGCACCGAACCGGCCGACCCTCCTCGGCGTCAGCCTGAAGCTCTATCTCGACCTCGACCGCAGCGCCGCATGGGCCAGGGGCGTCGCCGACGTCGCCCGCCGGCATCCCGCCGTCGCCGACGGCCGCGTGCGTCTCTTCGCACTGCCGTCGCTGCCGGCCCTTCCGGCGGTGCGCGAAGCCCTCGCGGGCACCCGTGTCGAACTCGGTGCGCAAGACCTCTCGATGCATGACCGGGGAGCCTACACGGGCGAGATCAGCGGTGCCGACCTCGCCGCCGCCGGCTGCCGCCTCGTGGAGGTCGGACACGTCGAACGACGCCTCGGCTTCGGCGAGGACGAGGACACGGTGCGCGCCAAGCTGCAGGCCGCCGTGCGCAACGGCCTGACCCCCGTGCTGTGCGTCGGCGAACACGAGCGGGTCTCGCCGGTGGATGCCGCCGCGGCATCCACCGCGCAACTCGCCTCCGCGCTCGACGGCCTCCGCGCCTCCGAACCGGCCGAGCTCATCGTCGCCTACGAGCCGGTATGGGCGATCGGGATGCCCGATCCGGCCCCCGCCGAACACATCGCGGAGGTCGTGGCCGCCCTGCGGCACGGACTCGACGGAGACCGCCGCTTCGCATCGGTCTCGGTACTCTATGGAGGAAGCGCGCAGCACGGTTCGCTGAGCGCCCTCGGGGGGATCGTCGACGGGCTGTTCCTCGGCCGCTTCGCGCACGATCCGGCCGAGCTTGCGCGCATCGTCGACGAAGCGACGACGCCTGGAAACTGACGAGGAAGGAACGGCGGATGGAAGTCTCGTCGAAGATCGACCCGGCGGGCACCGCCGGTTCTCGTCAGAGCCGGCAGGCGTCGCGGCAGCGGGCCATCACCGAGGCCGTGATGGCCGAGGGCGCGGTACGCATCGAGGACCTCGCCGAACGGTTCGGCATCAGCATCATGACCGTGCATCGCGACCTCGACGAGCTCGAGGGCCGCGGTCTGCTGCGCAAGAGCCGCGGGGTCGCGACGGCGCTCTCCTCTGCGCTCGTCGAGTCGAGCGACGTGTACCGTTCGAGTCGGCAGCTCGCCGAGAAGGAGGCGATCGCGCAGGCCGCGGCCGACTTCATCGAACCCGGCCAGGCGATCATCCTCGACGACTCGACGACGACCCTGCAGCTCGTACCCCATCTGCAGGCCAAGAAACCGCTGACGGTCATCACCAACACGCTCACGATCATGGCCGAGCTGCGCGCCACGAACGGCATCACCCTGCTCGGCCTCGGCGGCCAGTATTACAACTGGTGCAGCGCCTTCATGGGCCGGATCACGACGACGACGCTCGCGAAACTGCGCGCGGACGTGCTGCTGATGTCGACCTCGGCGATCTCCGACGACATCGCCTTCCACCAGACGCAGGAAACGGTGGATGTGAAACGGGCGATGTTCGAGGCGGCGGGAACCCGCATCCTGCTCGCCGACCACACGAAATTCGACAAGCGGGCGCTGCACGCCATGCTCCCCCTCGCCGACTTCGACGCCGTCGTCGTGGACGCCGGCACCAGCGCTCGGCATGTCGAACGGCTGAAGGAGGCCGGCGTGCGGGTCGTCGTCGCGCGCCGTGCCACCGCCCCGGCTCGCTAGAGCACGAGCTGCATGATCGCCCGGTCGGGTTTCGGGCGGGCGACCTCCTCGTAGCCGGCGCCGGCGAACATCGACACGCTGCCGTGGAACAGCTCCGCCGCCGAGGTCTTCGCCCGCGCGCCGGGATCGACCGCGTAGCCCTCGATCACGCGGGCGCCGCGCTCGCGGGCGTAGTCGCCGGCCGCGCGGGCGAGGGCGGCGCCGATGCCGCGGCGGCGATGCTCGCGCGGCACGACGAAGCAGCTGAGCACCCACACGCCCTCGTCGGCGAAGTCGGGGTTCGCGGTGCCCGCCTTCACGATGCGGGTACGAGCGGCGCTCGGCAGCTGCGGGCGCGGCTCGATCGCGCACCAGCCGACCGGGGTGCCGCCGTCGTAGGCGATGAGGCCCGGGCCGTGATCGCCGCCGCTCCGGATCTGGGCTTCGAGGGCGCCGCGGAGTTCGGCGACGGGCGTGGCATCCATCGCCGCACCCGTGAGCTTGAACCACTGGCACCAGCACCCCGCCGGGTCGCCGCGCGTGCCGAACACCGCCTCGACATCGGAGAACGGCACCTCCACTGCCGAGACGATGCGGAGGGCGGGGGCGTCGACGCTGCTCATGCCCACACGCTAACGCCGCCCGCCGACACGACGGCCCGCACGCGCCGGGGGGAGCCCGCGGTTACGCCGGGTCGCCGGCCGGGGCGCCCGCGGCATCCACTCGGGGATGCTCGGCGACCGGGCCCCGCGGCATCCACGCCCCCGACGCCAGCAGCAGCACGCCCGTCACGGCCGCCGCGATGAACACCGACCCGGACGCGTGGATCATCGTCGCCGGGTCGTGGTCGCCGGCGCCGGCCGCGATGACGTTGTTCGCGATCGCCCCGTAGACGGCGACGCCGATCGCCGAACCCGCCGAACGGGCGAACACGTTCGCGCCCGTCACCACGCCCCGTTCGCCCCAGCCGACCGAGGCCTGCACGGCGATGAGGCTCGGCGCGGCCACCCAGCCGAGGCCGAAACCGATGACGAACGCGATCGCCGTGACCGTCCACGGGTTCGGGAACGGCGCGCTGGCCGCGAGCGCCGCCGCCCCCGCGAGCGCGATGAGCGAGCCGATCAGCACCGTCGAACGGAAACCGATCCGCAGGTAGAGGCGGCCGGCCAGCGATGCGGAGATCGGCCAGCCGAGCGTGAGACCGGCCACCGCGAGCCCAGACAGGAGCGGCACGACCCCGATCGAGACCTCAAGATACGTCGGCACGAAACTCGTCACGCCCGTCAGCAGCGCACCGATCGCGAACGAAACCAGCGTCGTGGACGCCACCAGTCGGCGGCGGAAGATGCCGAGGTCAAGCACCGGTTCGGCCGCACGCCGCTCCACGGCCGCGAAGCCGGCGAGCGCCGCGGCGCCGATCCCGAAGCAGAGCACGCTCGGCAGCGACCACCACGCCCAGGCGTTGCCGCCTTCCAGGACGCCGAGGATGACCGCCGCGAGCCCGATCGTCAGCAGCACCGCACCCGCATAGTCGATGCGGTGCCGGCGCGGTTCGAGATGCTCGTGGTAGCGGCGGGTGAGCGCCCACGCCGCGATGAGGCACAGCGGGATGTTCACGAAGAAGATCCACCGCCAGTCCGCGAACTGCGAGAAGACGCCGCCGAGCGCAGGCCCTACGACCGAGGAGATCGCCCATACGCTCGCGATGTACCCCTGCACCTTCGCACGTTCGGCGACCGTGTAGATGTCGCCGACGATCGTCATGCTCATCGGCGCGATCGCCCCGGCCCCCAAGCCCTGCACGAGGCGGAACAGGATGAGGCTCGTCATGCTCCACGCGAACCCGCAGAGGATCGACCCGAGCAGGAACAGGCCGACGCCTGCGAGGATCACCGGCTTGCGGCCGAAGGTGTCGGCGAGCTTCGAATAGATCGGCACCGACACGGCCTGGGCGAGCAGGTAGATCGAGAACAGCCACGGGAACTGCTCGAACGCGCCGAGATCCCTGACGACCGCCGGCACCGCGGTGGCGAGGATCGTCGCATCGATCGCGATGAGCCCGGTCGCGAGCATGAGGGCGATGAGCACGGGCCCGCGCTCGGAGCGGAAACCGACGGCGGTGTTCTCAGTCACGAAGAAGACAAGCCCGGCGGGGGCTGATCCATTCCCGCCCGGGGGTCTCAGCGGCCGCGGAGATGCCGGATGTTGGATCGGGCGAGCTTCACCGCCTCGCCCGCGCCGCCCGTCAGCACGATCTTCGACATCGCCAGGGCGAACCCGGCCACCTGCCCGCCCGTGATCGCCGGCGGCAAGGAAAGCGCGTGCGGGTCGGTGACGATGTCGACGAGCGCCGGGCCGGGGGCGGCGAGGGCGGCATCCACCGCGGCCTGCAGCTTCGCCGGCTCTTCGACCCGCTCCGCATGGAAGCCGATCGCGGCCGCGATCGCCGCATAGTCGACCGGCGGCACATCGGTGCCGAAATCGGGCAGTCCGTCGACGAGCATCTCGAGCTTGACCATGCCGAGCGTCGAATTGTTGAACACCATGACCTTCACCGGCAGCTCGTACATGACCGCCGTGATGAGGTCGCCGAGCAGCATCGACAGCCCGCCGTCGCCGGCGATCGCGACGACCTGCCGGCCCGGATACGCGTACTGGGCGCCGAGGGCTTGCGGCACGGCGTTCGCCATCGACCCGTGCAGGTACGAACCGATGATGCGCCGCCGCCCGTTCGGGGTGACGTAGCGGGCCTGCCACACGTCGCCCATGCCGGTGTCGGCGGTGAACACGGCGTCGTCGGCGGCCGCGTCGTCGATCGTGCTGATCGCGAATTCCGGGTGGATCGGCGGCTCGTGCCCGACGTCGGTGTACGTGCCGACGACCGAATCGAGGAGTTTGCGGTGACGCTGCAGGGTGCGATCCAGGAACCCCTTATCGGTCTTCGCACGCGTGCGGGCTACGAGGGCCTCGACCACCGGTCGCACATCGCCGTGCACCGGAAGGGTCACGCCGGCGCGCCGTCCGAGCTTGGCCGCATCCCGGTCGACCTGCGCGATCCGCACCTTGCGGTCGTCGGGCAGGAACTGCTCGTACGGGAAGTCCGTGCCGAGCATCAGCAGCAGATCCGCGTCGTGGATGCCGGCATGCGCCGCCCCGTAGCCGAGCAGCCCCGTCATGCCGACGTCGAAGGGGTTGTCGTACTGGATCCACTCCTTGCCGCGCAGGCTGTGCCCGACCGGCGCCGACAGGTGTTCGGCGAGCGCGACGACCTCGTCGTGGGCTCCGGCGACGCCCGCCCCGGCGAAGATCGCGACCGTGCCCGCCTCGTCGATCGCCTGTGCGAGCCGGGCGAGATCCGCCTCGGCCGGCACCAGGGACGGCGTCTCGGTGCGCACGAACGGGGGAGCGGATGCCGTGGCATCCAGTTCGGCGATATCGCCCGGGATCACGACGACCGCGACGCCGGGGCCGGCCACCGCATGCCGGAGGGCCGAGTTCACGACCCGCGGCGCCTGCTCGGCCGTCGAGACGAGCTCGCAATACTCCGAGCATTCGACGAACAGCCGCTCCGGATGCGTCTCCTGGAAATAGGAGGAACCGATCTGCTTCGACGGGACGTGGCTCGCGATCGCCAGCACCGGCGCACCCGTGCGATGCGCGTCGTAGAGCCCGTTGATGAGATGCAGGTTGCCGGGGCCGCAACTGCCTGCGCACACCGCGAGCTCGCCCGTCAGCTGCGCCTCGGCGCCCGCCATGAACGCCGCAGCCTCCTCATGCCGCACGTGGACCCAGTCGATGCCGCCGGCTTTCGACCCGCCCGAGCGGCGCACGGCATCCACGATCGGATTCAGCGAGTCGCCCACGATGCCGTAGATGTGCCGCACGCCCGCGTCGATGAGCTGCTCGACGAGCTGTTCCGCGATGGTCTTGGCCACGATGCCCCCCTCGGTCCGTGTGATTCCAGTCTGGCGGGGTTCGCCGCCGCGTCAAGGGCGGGCGCGCCGCAGGCGGGGGCGAGCGTGGTCTGAGCGGGCCCCGCGAGCCGCTATGATGGTCGAGTTGCCTTCGCGAACGCGGAGGTATCGGGCTGTGGCGCAGCTTGGTAGCGCACTTGACTGGGGGTCAAGGGGTCGCAGGTTCAAATCCTGTCAGCCCGACCATGTGAAAGAGTCCCGGTGAGAAGCTATTTCTCGCCGGGCTCTTCTGTTTTGTGCGATCGGTGTGAGGCGCCCGCCGCGGACGGGCTGCGGGCGGCGTGATGTTGGCCCGCAACCCGATCAGGTGATCAGACGCCGATGCTGTCGAGGACTGCGACGTCGTGCTCCGTGAGAGAGATGGCTGCGCCGGCGATGTTCTCACGCAGGTGGGCGACTCGGGAGGTGCCGGGGATCAGGAGGATGTTGTCGGAGCGTTGCAGGAGCCACGCGAGGGCGACAGCCATCGGGGTGGCTGCCAGCCGGGTTGCCACAGCGGTGAGGGCATCGGCCTGGAGCGGCGTGAACCCGCCGAGGGGGAAGAACGGTACGTAGGCGATGCCGTCGGCGGCCAGCTCGTCGATCAGGGCGTCGTCCCAACGGTTGGCAAGGTTGTACAGGTTCTGCACGCAGACGATCGGGGCGGCCTTGCGGGCTTCGGTGACCTGCTCGGCGGTGACGTTGCTGACCCCGAGCTGCGCGATCAGTCCTTCCCGCTGCAGGTCGACGAGCGTCTCCATCGCTTCGGTGATCGAGCCGGGCTGCGGCCCGGTGGCGTCTCCCATCCGCATGTTCACCAGATCGAGGCGCTCGACTCCGAGAGATTCGAGGTTGCTGTGGACCTGCCGGCGCAGATCGTCGGGGGTGCGGGCGGTCGGCCAGCCGCCCTCGGCGTCGCGGTTCGCGCCGACCTTGGTCGCGACCTGTACCGACTCGGGATGCGGGTGCAGCGCCTCGCGAATCAGCTCGTTGGTGACCCGTGGGCCGTATGCCTCGCTGGTGTCGATGTGGGTGATGCCCCGTGAGACGGCCTCACGCAGCACCGCGATCGCACCATCCCGGTCGGCAGGGGGCCCCATGACCCAGGGGCCGGCGAGCTGCATGGACCCGTATCCGAAGCGGGTCAGGTCGCTGCAACGCGACGGGCTGATCGCCCGCACCGTCACTCCGACCGTGCCGGTCACCGTCGACTACGCGCTCACCGACCTCGGTCTCTCGCTCCATCGCACCACGCGCCAGCTCAGAGCCTGGGCGCAAGACCACATGGAGGCTGTCCAGACCCATCGCGATCGCTACGCCACGGAGGACTGACACCACGAGGCACCACGGTCGACAGAAACCATCCTCAGGTTGACATTGAGGCAGGCGAATCCGCCGCACAAGATGTCGACCGGAGAAACGTCGCTCCAGTCAGATCCCTGCTTGAGACCGGCGGCTTCACGCCGCAACTGCACCCTCGATGGGGATGAGCGAAAAAGTCCCGGCGAGAAGGTGTTTCTCGCTGGGGTGTTTTCGTTCTCCTGGGTCCCGGCGGCGCACGGATGAATGGCCGCGGTGAACCGGAGTCGGCGCGCGCGGCGTCGTGCGAGCGGTCCGCGATGCCCCGGCACTCCTGAGCGTCGGCGGAACTGCCTACGCTGGTACCCACATGGATCTTCACGAACTCGAACGGCTGCGGGAGCGGCATCCTGCTTGGCGCCTGGTGCGCATGCGGAACGCGCCGCTCGTGCTGTCCTTCCTCGGCGCCCACTTCATCGAGGCCAATCGTGGGGCGACGCCCGCGAGCGAACTCGTCGCCGAACTCGATGACGTGCTCTACGCGGTGCGCCGAAGCGAGCCCAACCGCTACCCGAGCACGCCCGGCGAGTATCTCGACGAATGGTCGGCGCCGGAACGCGGCATCCTGCGCCGGTTCTACCCGGTCGGTTCCGAAGAGGTGCACTACGATGCGACGCCGGCGTTCGAGAAGGCGTACCGGTGGGTCGAAGGACTGCAGGCGCGCGCGTTCGTCGGCACCGAGTCGCGACTGCAGACGCTCGTCGAACTGCTGCGGCAGCTCGTGCACGGTTCCGAGACCGACCCCGAAGCGCGCATCGCCGAACTCGAACGGCGCCGCGAGGCGATCGAGGCCGAACTCGCCGAGGCCCGCGTGGGCCGGTTCCCGGTGCTCGACGCGACGGCGCGTCGCGAGCGCTACCAGCAGTTCTCGGGCACGGCGCGCGAACTGCTCTCCGACTTCCGCGAGGTCGAAGACAACTTCCGGAGGCTCGATCGCTCCGCGCGGGAACGCATCGCCCGGTGGGAGGGCGGCAAGGGCGAACTGCTCGACGAACTGGTCGGCGGCCGAAGCGACATCGCCTCGTCCGACCAGGGGCGCAGCTTCCAGGCATTCAGCGATTTCCTGCGCTCGGAGGCGCGCCAGGACGAACTGGTCGACCTGCTCGCCGAGGTGCAGTCGATGGCCGACGTCGGCGCCGACCGGCGCATCGGGCGGGTGCATCACGACTGGGCCGAGGCCGCCGAGCGCACACAGGCGACGGTGCGCAGCCTCTCCGAGCAGTTCCGGCGCTTCCTCGACGAGCAGGTCTGGGTCGAGAATCGTCGGGTGCTCGACCTGGTGCGCGGCATCGAGGCATCCGCGATCGCGGTCCGTGCCGATCCGCCGCGGGGCGAGGTTATCGGCCTCGACGTCGACGAGGCGGGACTGCCGATCGCCCTGCCGTTCGAGCGGCCGCTGTACGACGCGAAGCCCGCCGTCGAGGTCGACAGCCTGATCGGGCCCGCCGATGCGCACGAACTCGAACTCGACGCGCTGCTCTCGCAGCACATCGTCGACACGGGCCGACTGGCCGAGAACATCCGGGCGATCGTGCCGCGCCGATCGAGCGTCGCGCTCGAGGCGGTGATCGAGTTCTACCCGATCGAGCAGGGCGTCGCCGAGGTGCTCGGCTACCTCTCCCTCGATCTCGACGACATCGAGGTCGGCACGGGCGAGGGCGAGTCGGTCATCGACTACCGCGACGCGGCCGGCGTCGCCCGACGAGTGAGGATGCCGAAAGTGACGGTCACCCGCCGATGAGAACCCCCGAGCAGCACGCGGTCGCCGCGGCGATCATCGTGCTCATGCGCGAGGTCGTCTACCGGGACCAGCCGTCGCACGAAACGGTGTGGGAGAGCCTGCAACGACACCGGGCCGACGTCGCCGACCACTTCGAGACGATCGGCATCGACCTCGTCGTCGACGAGACCGAGGGCTACGCGTACCTCCGCACCCGCGACGCCGTCGACGGCGAAGCGGAGCTGCCGCGCCTCATCCGGCGCCGCACCCTCACCTACAACGTCAGCCTGCTGCTCGTGCTGCTGCGCAAGCGTCTCGTCGAGTTCGAAGCCGGCGGCGGCGAGGGCAAGCTCGTGCTCGGCCGCGACCAGATCGTGGAACTGCTGCGCGTGTTCCAGGCCGACACGACCAACGAGGCGCGGCTCGTCGACCAGGTCGACGCGACGATCAAACAGGCGGCCGCACTCGGGTTCCTGCGGGAGCTCCGCGGGCAGGCCGGCGGTTGGGAGGTGCGGCGCATCCTCAAGGCGTACGTGGATGCGCAGACGCTCGCCGATTTCTCCGCCCGTCTGGCGGTTTACGCGGGCGGACCGTCCGCCGGGGCGGGCTCCGAAGCGAAGGATGCCGATGACTGACACGCTCTTCTCCGCCCTCGAGGTCGACGACGGCGCGTCACGTCGAACCGGCTACCGGCTGCGCCGCGTCGAGGTGCTCAACTGGGGCACATTCGACGGGCAGGTCTGGACGATCACTCCGGACGGCAGCACGTCGCTGCTCACGGGCGACATCGGCAGCGGCAAGTCGACGCTCGTCGACGCGATCTCGACGCTGCTGCTGCCGGCGCATCGGATCGCCTACAACAAGGCCGCCGGCGCCGACTCGAAGGAGCGTACGCTGCGCAGTTACGTCGAGGGCCACTACCGTTCCGAACGCAACGAGACGACGGGCGCATCGCGGCCGGTCGGACTGCGCGACCACCGCAGCTACTCGGTCATCCTCGGCGTGTTCGGCAACGACGGTTTCGACGAGACGGTCTCGGTCGCCCAGGTCTTTCACCAGCAGGACCGGGCCGGCCAGCCCGATCGCTTCTTCGTGACCGCCGCGCATGAGCTGACGATCGCCGGCGACTTCAGCGATTTCGGCAGCGACCTGAAGGCGCTCCGGGCGAAGCTGCGCGGCACGGGCGCCGACCTGGACACCACCTTCCCCGAGTATCAGCGCAAGATGCGGCGCCTGCTCGGCATCCGTTCCGAACAGGCGATGGAGCTCTTCCACCAGACGGTCTCGATGAAGTCGGTCGGCAACCTCAACGACTTCGTGCGCGACCACATGCTCGAACCGGCCGACGCCGCCGCCAAGATCGAGGGCGTCGTCGCCCACTTCGACGACCTGGTGGCCTCGCACGAGTCGGTACGGCGGGCCGGCCAGCAGCTCGAGCTGCTCGGCCCGCTGATCGCCGCGGCCGACCGCTTCGACGACGCAGCGGCGCGACACGGCGAGCACCTGCTCGATCGCGACAGCGTGGTGCCCTACGTGTCGGAGCGACTCGTCGACCTGCTCACGTCGGCGATCGACGAAGAGACGGCCGCACTCGACGAGCTCGACGTGCGCCGAAGCGAGTCCGTCGCGGCGCGCGAGGCACTCGTCCCCGAACGCACCCGGCTCACGCTGGCCCGAGTCGGCGTCGGCGGGGACCGCCTGCGGGAACTCGAACGCGACATCCCGCGCGCCGCCGACCTCCACGACGAGCGCGTCGAACGCCGACGGATCTTCGCGCTGCGGCTGACGGACGCAGGCCTCGCACCGGTCGAGACGGGCGAGGAGTTCCGGGAACGTCGGGCGGATGCAGCCCGCGCCGAGGACGACGCTGCGGCCGCAGCCGCTTCGCTCAAGCAGCGGCGCGACCCGCTCTTCGAGCAGCGCGCCGAGCTGCGTCGAGGCAGGAAGTCGCTCGCCGACGAACGCGACGGCCTGGAGCTTCGCCGTAACAACCTCCCCGCCGAACTCGACGCCGTGCGGCGGCGGATGACCGAGGCGCTCGGACTCGACGGCGACGACCTGCCGTTCGCCGGAGAACTGCTCGACGTGGCCGACGCGCACGCGGGGTGGCGCGGTGCGGCCGAGCGCGTACTGCGCGGCTTCGCCCTTACGATGCTCGTCGCCGATGAGCACTACGGCGCGGTCTCGCAGTGGGTCAACGACCACCGCCTGGATGCGCACCTCGTCTACCTGCGCGTGCCCGAGCGTCGCATCCGCACCATCGAGACCGACACCGGGGCCGGCCTGCGGCTGCGAGACATCCTGGAGGTCGAATCGGGCCGTTTCACGGACTACCTGCGCTCCGAGCTCGCCCGGCGCGCCGACCACCGGCTGGTCGACTCGGTCGCTGAGCTCCGCCGCGAAGACCGGGCGGTCACCCGTGAGGGGCTCGTGCGCGACCGCGACCGGCACGAGAAGGACGACCGGCGCGCCTCGACGGGGCCCCGTGCATGGGTGCTCGGGCGCGGCAGCGAAGCGAAGATCGCCGCACTCGACGCCGCGATCGCGGAGTTCGAGCACGACCTCGACCAGGTGGAAGCGGCCCTCACCGCACTCGATCAGGAGGACGATCGACTCCGGGCGCTGCAGCAGGCCCTCGCGGCGCTGGCAGCGTACTCCGCCTGGGCGGAGGTCGATTCGGCGGCCGCCGAGCAGACCCTGCACGCGCTCGAGCGAGAGCGCGACGCGCTGGTCGCCGGCTCGTCCGAACTCGCCGAGATCGATCGGCAGCTCGAGGCGCTCGAGCGCCGCGATGCCGAGCTGGGCATCGAGTTTGAGCGGATCATCGGACAGCGCAGCGCGGTCGAGGTGGGCCGTACATCGCACGAACGGCGACTCGAGCAGGAACGCGCCACCCTCGCGTTGCTCGGCGACGTCGTCCTCGCACGGGCCCGCGAGCGCGGCTCCGCCCTCGACGCCCGCACGGCCGGCGCCGCGCTGCGGACGGTGGAGGAGTGCGATGCCCTGCGGCAGCGGCTCGTCGCCGACCTCACCGCCGCCGTCGAGCAGGCGCAGAAGGAGATGAACGGCTATACGACCAGCATCCAGAGCCAGATGGGGGAGGTGCTGCGGACCTGGCCGGTCCTGCGCACCGACCTGGATGCGAGCATCCAGTCGATCGGGGCGTTCCGCGAGTTCCACGCCCGGGTGCTCCGCGACGACCTGCCCCGTTTCGAGGCGGAGTTCCGCACCCAGCTCAACACCAACGCGGTCGGCGAGCTCGCGCAGTTCTCGTCGTGGCTGCGCCGGCAGGCCGAGGAGATCCACGCCCGCGTCGATCGCATCAACGAGGCGCTCGCCGCGATCGACTACAACCCGGGCCGGATCATCGTGCTGATGGCCGAACCCACCGTCAACCAGGAGGTACGGCAGTTCCGTGCCGACCTGCGGGAGGCGACGACCGACGTGCTCGACGGGTCCGACCTCGACCTCGAGGCCAGATTCGAGCAGGTGCGAGCGATCGTCGAACGGCTCAAGGGGCGTGTAGGCCACGCCGATGCGGATCGCGCCTGGACGAAACGCGTGACCGACGTACGCGTCTGGTTCACCTTCGCCGCGAGCGAACAGGACCGGCAGACCCACGCCGAGTTCGAGCACTATACCGACTCCGACGGCAAGTCGGGCGGCCAGAAGGAGAAACTCGCCTACACGATCCTTGCGGCCTCGCTCGCCTACCAGTTCGGGCTGGAGTGGGGCGTGTCGAAGTCCCGCGACTTCCGCTTCGCGGTGATCGACGAAGCGTTCGGGCGCGGATCCGACGCCTCGACGAGGTATGCCCTCGAACTGTTCGCCAAGCTCGGGCTGCAACTGCTCGTCGTCACCCCGTTGCAGAAGGTGCACATCATCGAGCCGTACGTCGACTCGATCGGATTCGTCGACAACCCGACCGGCTCGGCCTCGCGCGTGCGTTCGCTGACGATCGAGGAGTACCGGCAGCGCCAGAGCGCGCCGGTCTCCGCATGAGCGCGAAGCGGTGGAGCACCCCGACCGACGTCGTGGCCGCGGTCCGTCGCCGCTGGAACGACGGCACGCTGCTGTGCGCCTACGCCGCCGATGCCCCGTTTCCCGAGATCGACCTGCCGCTTTCCGGCCCCACCGCCCGCACCCTCGGCGACGACGTCGAACGGGCGCGGGAGTGGGCGGCGGCCCTAGAACGGGCGGCTCGCGGCGGCCGCGCCTTCGAGCTCGTCACCGGAACCGTCGGCGGACGGGAGATCGCGCGCACCCGGTTGCCCGTTCGTGCACGCGTCGTCTCGTACGCCCAGGCGTTCGCGCTGCTCGGCACGGCTGCCGATTCGGAGCGCTACCGGTCACTCGTGGAAGAGGCGGGGGCCGGCTCCCGTGCGCAGCAGTGGGCGCTCGAGCATCCGCTGCGCGCCCTAGCCGTCGCCGACGACTGGGCGGCCATCCTCGTCGCCGTCGCACGACTCGACTCGGCCCGCGGTTCGGGGGCCTTCCTCCGCCAACTCGGCGGGCCCGGCGTGCACACGAAGCTCATCGAGTCGCGGCGCGCCGTGATCGGCGCGATCCTCGGGGTGACGACCTCGGCGAACGGGTTCCTCGACGATCTGGGGCTCGCACCCAAGCCGACGTTCGTGCGACTGCGCATCTGCGACGGCGCCTTCGGCTTCCCTGCGGGCCTCACCGACCTCTCGCTGCGCACGGGCGAGCTCGACCGGCTCGACCTCGCACCCGAACGGGCGCTCATCATCGAGAACGAGGTCACGTTCCTGAGCATGCCCGTTCCGCCGGGCGGCGTGGTGCTCTGGGGCAAGGGGTACGACGTGCACGAGCCTGCGAGCCTCGGCTGGCTGCGGCGGACGCCCGTCTCCTACTGGGGTGACCTCGACACCCACGGTTTCGCGATCCTGAACCGGGTGCGCACGCACCTGCCGCAGACGACGTCGCTCCTCATGGACCGCGGGACGCTGCTGACCCACGAGGACCGGTGGGGGCGGGAACCTGCACCCATCACTGCGGCACTCCCGACCCTGACCGACGCCGAGTCGGCACTCTACGAGGACCTTGTGACCGACCGGTTCGGTGCAGCTGTCAGGCTCGAGCAGGAACTCATCGACTGGAAGTGGGTGGATGCGGCGCTCGTGGTCGAGCAATGAAGGTGCCGGGCCCTCCACGCTGACGGCGCTGGACCGGCCACGGAACCCACCGGCCGCCTTTCGGGAGCCGCTTCTTGGCCGCGCGCAACCGTTCGCTCGGGAGGTCGTTCGCGCGACTGCGGCCGGACCGCATGCCGACGCCGGGTTCCTCGACTCGGTATTCGATCCATCGAGAGAAGCTGTCGACGTGCTCGGAGTACCCGCCGCTGACCACCATCCGTACCGTCCACTCCAGCTCTTCGGCGAGCCCCGCGACATCCTCGTCGCAGGCATCGCACGCACACACCGGGAAGGAGAAGTCGTGAAGCACGCCGGCGTGCAGGTACGTACCCGGGTATGCGGTCAGCACGAACGTCAGCGGCGCAGCGTCGGGGCAGCGCGGCATCAGCCGCACCGTCCGGGTCGCTTCCCCGGGATCGAGGCGCATGTCCGAGGCGGCTTCGACGTCGTCGAGGATGTCGACGTCGAAGGTCTCCTGCAGCCACGCGATGAGTGCCGTTGCGATCGAGTGGAGCGGCTCGAAGCGGTCGAGATTGCTGGTGCGCGAGTATGCGTCCTCCGGCGGAGACCCGCCATGCCAACGGCTGCCGTACGGAATGGGCTCGCCGTGCTCGTCGCGATAGTCGAGCTCGGGGAGGATCGGACGACGGTACCCGGTCATCGCTCGACCCGCAGGCTCTCACCGCACGAGCCATGTGACCGCGGCAGTATCGTAGGCACGCAACGAGCCTACGGCGAGGTCGGTGTCCGTGTGGTCGGGCGGTATCGGCAGGAGTTGGATCTCCCGCCCGCCGGCCGGGCGACCGCCCTGAAGCCGTCACGTGAGATCCCGCCGCAGTGGTGCGAACACGGCGACGAGCGCCGCGGCCGCCGCATACCCCACGAGGATCGCGGCGCCCAGCGCCGGCGAGGCCATCGGTGCCTGTGCCAGGGCGGTCTGGTGTGCGATCGCATCCGTGAGGAAGTCGAACCTCGTCAGCGAGGCCGTTGCCCCGCCGGGCAGGAACGGATAGAACGCATTGACCCCGGGGATCAGCATCAGGAGGTATTCCGCGAACAGGAAGTAGCCGACCACGACTCCGATCGCGACGAGCGGCGAGCGCGCCAGCGCGCCGATGCCGACGCCGAGCAGCATGTAGGCGGTCGCGGCGAGCGCGAGCTGGGCGAGTGCCGGTGCCAGATCGGCCGGGGCGACTCCCAACGGCACCCCGCGCATCCATGTTGCGACGGTCAGGGCGAGCAGGGCGGATGACGAGAGCACCGCCCCGTATACGAGTCCCAGCATGGTGTAGACGGCGAGCTTGGCGGTGAGGACTCGGCCGCGGCGCGGCACGGCCAGGAACGTCGTGCCGATCGTGCGGTGCCGGTACTCGCTCGTGATCGCGACGGTGCCGATCAGGGCGGGGACGAAGAGCAGGACGGTTCCGATGCCGAGCACGAATCCGACGCCTTCGGGGGTGTCGATGTCCGGCATCGGCGGTTGGGCGTTCTGCGGTCCGGTGAGCGCGAGGAGGAGGGTCGTTCCTCCTCCGCAGGCGAGTGCGATGAGCGTCGACCACAGCAGCACGCCGGTGGCGCGCAATCGTATGAATTCTCCGCGGATGACGTTCACGGGCGGCCTCCGTTCTGCGTCAGACGCAGGAAGGCGTCCTCGAGGGGTGCGTCATGCGTCACGAGGTCTTCGAGCCGGCCCGCCCAGACGGTGCGGCCGCGGTCGATGAGGGTGACGTCGTCGACCGTGTGCTGGACGTCGTGGAGCACATGGCTGGAGAGCAGCACCGCGCCGCCGGCGTCCGCGAACCCGCGGAGGAACGAGCGAAGCCAGGCGATGCCGCCCGGGTCGAGGCCGTTCGACGGTTCATCGAGGACGAGGATGTCGGGGTCGCCGAGCATGGCCGTGGCGAGTGCAAGGCGCTGGCGCATTCCGGTGGAGAACGTGCCGATCCGTCGATCGGCATAGGGTTCTGCTCCCACGAGCGCGAGCACGTCGTCGACTCGGGATCGTGCCGCCCCGCCGAGCGCCGCATTGGTGCACAGGTGAGCGCGTGCGGTCATGCGCGGGTGCGCCGAGGCGATGTCCAGCACGGCACCGACCCTCGTTCCGGGTGCGTAGAGACGCGCGTAGGGCCGGCCGGCGATGAGCGCCTCGCCGGCGTCCGGGCGGATCAGGCCGAGCAGCGCGCGCATCAGGGTGGATTTGCCGGCTCCGTTCGGGCCGAGGAAGCCGACGACGCGCCCGAACTCGACCCGCACGCCCACATCCTCCAGGGCGACGACCGTGCCGAAGCGCTTGGACAGGCCTCTGACCTCGATCGCCGCGCTCACGGGCGCACCTCGGATCGCAGCGTGGCCGCGATGGTTTCCGCATCGCGGGTGCTCAGCAGGATCTCGTCGAAGCCGACCATGGCCCGGTCGACGGCGATCCGCAGCAGCGGGTGCCCGCGTTCCATCGACACGAGGCGCCGCATTCCCGAGGGGTGCGTGAAGGTTCCCAGCTTGCGGTATCCGGAGACGACGAGGCCGGATCGGATGCCGAGGATCTCCGAGGTCCAGCCCGGCCCGATCGAGACCTGGCGGATCGCCGCCCTCGGGATCATGAACTCGCGCCGGCCCGTCATGAGCGCTTCCCAGCCGGGGAACTGCACGTGCACTCCCGCTCGGTCGCATGCGACGTTCGTCATCGTGCTCTCCTCGGTCGCTAGGATTGGAATCGTATTGAGAACATTATCAGTGTGAGAACAATAAGGAGTCAAGGTGTCGGACGAACCCGCGCTGGCGGATGTCGTGCTGCACCCGGTTCGGCTGCGGATCATCCAGCAGCTCGGCGGGCGCGACCGCACGACCGCGCAGCTGCGCGACGCGCTCCCGGATATCGCGCAGGCCACGCTCTATCGCCACGTCGCCGCGCTGCTGGATGCCGGCGTCGTCACCGTCGTCGATGAGCGCCGCTCCCGAGGCGGCGTCGAACGAACCCTGGCGCTGGGGGAGCGCATGGCCGCCGTCGACCAGGCCGAACTGCTCGCCATGGGCGGCGCTCAGCTCCGCACGGCCTTTCTGAACTTCCTGGGGGACATCACCGGCGACTTCGACCGATTCCTCGGCGCCGATACCGAGCAGTCGCGCGAACTGGTGGGCTTCGCCAGAACGCCGCTCTACGTGAACACCGAGGATCTCGCCGCCATCCAGGCAGGCCTCGCAGAGCTCCTCGCCCCCTACCTGACGGAACGGGCCGACGGCAGGAGGCGCGTGAACCTCGCCACGATCCTCCTTCCCGAACCGTCAGACCCGAACTCCCGCAGGGTCGGCGAGTAGTTCTCCGAAGGCGAGCTCGGCGGGGCCGACGAGCATGAGGCGCGAGCGCAGGTGGGCGCGTTCGAGCCGGATGGTGCGGCCCTCGGCGCCGAGGGGGTGCACGCGTACCGCCTCGGCGAGCCGCTCGCGGCTGACCGAGAGCAGGACGCCGAGGTAGCCGGCGAGCACGACCGTCTCGGGGCTGAACGCGTTCACGAAGTTCGTCAGCGCGGTCGAGAGCACCTCGACCTGCCGGGCGACCTCGCGCAGCACGGCCGGGTCGCGGACGACGCCGAGCTCGACGTCCAGCTCGTCCTCGTCGAGTTTGCGGCGGCCGAGGAGCGGCTCCAGCAGGTCGGGGGTGACCTCGGCTTCCAGGCATCCGCGCCGGCCGCAGAGGCAGGTGCGCCCGCGCGGGTCGATCACGGTGTGCCCGAGCTCGCCGGCATACCCCGAGGTGCCGCGGAGCATGGTGCCGTCCATGATGAGCCCCCCGCCGATGCCGCGCAGCGCCCCGCCGAGGTAGAGCAGGTTGCGGGCGCCGCGCGCGACCCCGAACCGTGATTCGGCCAGGGCGCCGATGCTGGCGTCGTTGCCGGCGACGACCGGCAGGCCCAGTTCGTCGCTCAGACGTGCTGCGACGGGATCGCGTTTCCATCCCATGGTCGGCGCCACGAGCACGGAGCCGTTGGCGTTGACGAGCCCGGGCACCGCGAGCCCGGCGCCGACGACGCGGTAGTGGCGATCCATGTCGGCGCGCATGGCATCCACCGACGAGGCGGCGATCTGCACGGCGCGGCGGGGGCCCGGCGGCTTGGCGATATCGTGCCGGCGCCTGGCGTGCACCGTGCCGCCGAGCCCCACCAGGGCGACGGTGACCGCCTGCGGTTCGATGCGGATGCCGAGGGCGGCGACCCGGTCGTCGACCTGCAGCTCGACGGTGGGGCGGCCGACGCGGCCGGTCGGGGCGCCGGCGGGCAGTTCCCGAACCAGACCGAGTTCCATGAGGTCGGCGACGAGGTTGGTGATGGTCGAGCGGTTCAGCCGCGTGGCCGTGCCCAGCTGCGCTCGCGAGTGGGTTCCCTCCGAGTGGAGCAGCGTGAGCACGGCCGAGAGATTCTGCCGCCGGATGACGTCGTTCGTCGTGCGCGCCGCCTGCGGCGTGCCGGGGCTCGCCGTGTCGAAGGCGGTCGGTGGCATGCGTTCCTCAGAGACCGCCGTTGCGGCGCTTGTTGAAGATGTCGAACGCGACCGCGAGCAGCAGCACGATGCCCTTGATCGCCATCTGCCAGGCGGCGTCGACGCTGAGGATCGACAGGCCCATGTTCAGCACGCCCATGACGAGACCGCCGATGACGGCGCCGACGACGGTGCCGATGCCGCCCTGCACCGCCGCGCCGCCGATGAAGACGGCGGCGATCGCGTCGAGTTCGTAGTTCTGGCCGGCCGAGGCGACGGCGCTGCCGGCGCGGGCGGTGCTCACCACGGCGGCCAGGCCCGCGAGCACGCCCATGTTCACGAAGACGAAGAAGTTGACCCACTTGGTCTTCACCCCGCTCATCACGGCGGCGAACATGTTGCCGCCCATGGCGTACACGTGGCGGCCGAACACGGTGCGGTTCAGCACGAAGGTGTACGCCAGCACGAGCACGGCGAGGATGATGAGCACGATCGGGGTGCCGTTGTAGCCGGCGAGGGTCCACGCCGTGGCCATGATCGCCACGACGGCGATCGCGTTCTTCAGCCAGAACGAGCCGGCGACCTCGCGGGGCAGCTCGAGGCGGCGCAGCTGGGAGCGGGTGCGCAGCTGCTGGGCGAGGAGCGCGACGCTTGCGAGCAGGCCGATCACGAGGGTCAGGGCGTCGCGGTCCACGATGTAGCCGAAGACGGCGGGCAGCCAGCCGGCGCCGATCGCGGTGAACCCGTCGGGCAGGCCGCTGATGGTGCCGCCCGTGAGCAGCACCAGGGTGAGGCCGCGGAAGAGCAGCATGCCGGCGAGGGTGACGATGAACGCGGGGATGCCGATGAAGGCGACCCAGAAGCCCTGCCAGGCGCCGACGGCGGCGCCCACGACGAGGGCGAGCACGACGGCCGCCCACCAGGGCAGGCCCCAGTCGTTCATCGAGATCGCCGCGATCGCGCCGACCATGGCGACCACGGAACCGACCGACAGGTCGATGTGGCCGGCGATGATGACCATGACCATGCCGATCGCGAGGATCAGCACGTAGGCGTTCTGCTGGATGAGGTTGTTGACGTTGCCGGGCAGGAGCAGCCGGCCGCCGGTGAGCACCTGGAACAGCACGATGATGATGACGAGGGCCGCGAGGATGCCGTACTGCCGGAAGTTGATGCGGGAGAGGAGGCTGCGCTTCTTCTTCGCCGGCGGCGGCGTGTCCACGGTCTGGGTGGATGCGGTGGTCATGGGACTTCAGCTCCTTCCGGCGGTCATGTACCGCATGAGCGTTTCCTGGGTCGCGTCTTCGCGGCTCACTTCGCGGGTGATGCGTCCCTCCGAGATGGTGTAGATGCGGTCGGAGAGCCCGATGACCTCGGGCAGCTCCGACGAGATGACGATGACGGCTTTGCCCTGGGCGGCGAGCTCGTTGATGATGCCGTAGATCTCGTACTTCGCGCCGACGTCGATGCCGCGGGTGGGTTCGTCGAGGATCAGGATGTCGGGCCCGGTGAACATCCACTTCGAGAGCACGACCTTCTGCTGGTTGCCGCCGGAGAGTTTTCCGGTGATCGCGGCGACGCTGGGGGCTTTGACGTTCATTTTGTAGCGGTACGAGTCGGCGACCTTGTACTCCCGGAACCGGTCGACGACGCCGAGCCGTGCGAGCCGGGCCAGAGCGGCGGCCGACACGTTCATCTGGATGTCGCCGATGAGGTTCAGGCCGTAGCGTTTGCGGTCTTCGGTGGCGTAGGCGATGCCGTTCCGGACCGCCGAGTCGACGGTGCGCACGTCGATCGCCTCGCCGTTCTTGTAGGCGGTGCCGGAGATGCCCGTGCCGTACATGCGGCCGAAGATGCTCATGGCGAGTTCGGTGCGCCCGGCGCCCATGAGGCCGGCGAAGCCGACGATCTCTCCGGCGCGTACCGAGAAGCTCGCGTCGTCGATGACGATTCGCTCGGTGTCGACCGGGTGGTGCACCGTCCAGTGCTCGACGCGGAACAGTTCCTCGCCGATGTCGGGTTCGCGCGGCGGGAACAGGCTGTTCAGGTCGCGCCCGACCATGGCGCGGATGATGCGGCCCTCGTCGGTGGCCGGGTCGTCGCGATCCATCGTCTCGATGGTGCGCCCGTCGCGGATGACCGTGATCCGGTCGGCGATCCGCAGCACCTCCTTGAGCTTGTGGGAGATGATGATGCTCGTGATGCCCTGCTCGCGCAGCTGCGCGATGAGGTCGAGCAGGTGGGCGGAGTCGCCGTCGTTCAGAGCCGCGGTCGGTTCGTCGAGGATCAGCAGCTTCACGTCTTTGGCGAGGGCCTTGGCGATCTCGACGAGCTGCTGCTTGCCGACGCCGAGTTCGTAGATCTTCGTCGCCGGGTTCTCGTCGAGGCCGACGCGTTTCAGGAGTTCGGCGGCGCGGCTGTTGGTGCGGTTCCAGTCGACGATGCCGCGGGTGGCGACCTCGTTGCCGAGGAAGATGTTCTCGGCGATCGACAGGTAGGGGCTGAGGGCCAGCTCCTGGTGGATGATGACGACGCCGGCCGCTTCGCTGTCGTTGATCGAACGGAAGGCGACCTCTTCGCCCTCCAGTTCGATGCTGCCCTCGAAGTCGCCTGCGGGGTAGACCCCCGAGAGCACTTTCATGAGGGTGGATTTGCCGGCGCCGTTCTCGCCGCAGATCGCGTGCACTTCGCCGGGCTGCACCGCGATCGAGACGTTCGAGAGCGCGGGGATACCGTTGAACGACTTCGAGATCCCGTTCATCCGAAGGATCGGTTCGGTCATTGCTGCCTCTTCTCGTCGCGGTCCGCGACGGTCGAGCGGCGGGCGGGCGCGATCCCGTGCCCACCCGCCGCGATCGGATCAGAGCCCGACGTCGGATGCCTTGAGGAACCCGGAGTCGATCAGCTTCTCCTGCACGGTGTCCGCGGTCACGACCTCGGGCGTCAGCAGGTAGGAGGGCACGACCTTCTTGCCGTTGTCGTAGCTCTCGGTGTCGTTGACCTCGACCTCCTCGCCGGCGGTGATCGACTGGATCATCTCGAAGACCCGCTCGCCGAGCGCACGGGTGTCCTTCCAGACGGTCATGGCCTGCAGGCCGTCGAGGATGGCCTTGACGTTGGCCTTGTCCGCGTCCTGACCGGTGATGATCGGGTACCCGTCGCCGGCGGCGTAGCCGGCCGACTTCAGCGAGGCCTCGATGCCGATGGCGAGGCTGTCGTTGGGGGAGAGGACGACGTCGACCTTCGTGCCGTCGCCGTAGAAGGAGGACAGGCGGTTGTCCATCTCGGCCTGCGACTTGTCGGAGGCCCAGCCCTGGATGCCGATGCTCGCCCAGTCGTCGTCGTTCGCCGGTGCCTTGCCGCTGGGCACGACGAGCTTGCCGCCTTCGATGTAGGGCTGGAGCACGTCCCAGGCGCCGGCGAAGAAGAACTTCGCGTTGTTGTCGTCGGGGCTGCCGGCGAAGGGCTCGAGGTTGAACGGGCCGGCGCCGTCGGCGAGACCGAGCTGCTCCTCGATGAACTGGCCTTGGAGCTGGCCGACCTCGTAGTTGTCGAAGGTGGCGTAGTAGTCGACGTTCTCGCTGCCGTTGATGAGGCGGTCGTAGGCGATGACGGTCGCGTCCTGCGCCTTGGCCTCTTCGAGGACCGGGCCGAGGGTCGAGCCGTCGATGGCGGCGATCACGAGGATCTTGGCCCCGCCGGCGATCTGGTTCTGGATCTGGCTGATCTGCTGGTCGGTCTTGTTGTCGGCGTACTGCAGGTCGACCGTGCAGCCGGCCTCCTTCAGCTCGGCCTGGAGCTGCTCGCCGTCGTTGATCCAGCGCTCGAGGCTGCGGGTGGGCATCGTGATGCCGACGTTGCAGTCGGCGCTGCCGGCTTCGCTGCCGCCGCCGCTCTTGGTGGACGAACAAGCGGCGAGGCTCAGGGCCATCGCCGTCACGGCGACGGCCGTGATGAGCTTCTTCTTCATCGTGATCTGCGTTTCCTCTCTGAATCGCAGGGACTGTGCCCGAGGGGCCCGGCGGCCGATGCCGGCGCCGGCGGTCGGGTTCGTCGTCGTCCCGGCTCCTGTGTGCGGTGCCGCCCGCAATTATGACGGCTCCGACAACATATAGCGATTCGGGATGTTTGTCTATCACTGCAACATATTCGTGATGTCCGCTCCGCGATGCCGACGGCGGCACGCGATCTGCCGCACGTGCCGGATGGTGATGGCCCAACCGTCGAATGTAGGTTAGGCTCTCCTAACGTGACCACTGCCACCGCCCTCGCCGACGAACTGCACGGCGAATCCCTCGCGCTGAGCTACGGCCGCACCCGTGTCGTCCACGAGGTCTCGCTGCACCTGCGCCCCGGCGTGGTCACCGCCCTCGTCGGGCCGAACGGCAGCGGCAAATCCACCGCGCTTCGAGCCCTCGCCCGCCTGCACCGGATCGACGCCGGAACCGTCCGCGTCGGCGGCTCCGACGCCCAGCGGGATGCGGCATCCCTCACGGCGAAGGAGTTCGCCCGCACCGTGGCGATGCTCTCGCAGTCCCGCCCGCACCCGTCGGGGCTCGAAGTCCGCGACGTCGTCGCATACGGCCGCCACCCGCACCGCGGGCGCTTCGCCGGCCTCAGCGACACGGATCGCACCGCCATCGACGACGCCCTCGAGCTCACCGGCCTCGTCGACATGGCCCACCGCGCCGTCGACGAGCTGTCGGGCGGCGAGCTGCAACGCGTGTGGCTGGCCACCGCCCTGGCCCAGAGCACGGGCATCCTGCTGCTCGACGAACCCACCAACCACCTCGACCTCCGATATCAGGTCGAAACGCTCGACCTCGTCTGCGATCTCGCCGATCGCGGCACCGCGGTCGGAGTCGTCCTGCACGACCTCGACCACGCCGCATCCATCGCCGACGAAGTCGTGCTCATGCATCACGGTCGTGTGCGCGCAGCCGGCAACCCCGCCGACGTGCTCACCACCTCGCACCTGACCGAGGTGTACGGCCTGCCGATCGACGTCGCCTCCGACCCTGACACGGGTCGCGTGCGCGTCGCCCCGCGAGGCCGGCACCACGAGCGCGCACGCCTCCGGCACGCCGCGACCGTCTGACCCCCCCATGTCGCCGGGCGAACCCGGCGACCCGAACCCTGGAGCCCCCCGATGAAGAAGCCCCTCGCCTCCCTCGCCGCCTGCGGCGCCCTCGCGCTCGCCCTCACGGCGTGCGGCACCACGCAGACCTCCTCATCCGAGTCCGCCGCCCCGGCGCCCGGGTCGCCGAGCGCCGGCTGCGCGGACGACACGACCGCGACCTCTACCGGCCCGGTCGTGCTCGAAGACGACTTCGGCCGCACCGTCGAACTCGACGAGCCGGCCGCGAAGGTCGCCGTCCTCGAATGGCAGCAGATCGAAGACGTCCTCACTCTCTGCCTCACCCCGGTGGCCGTCGCCGACGCCGACGGGTACCGCACCTGGGACACGGCCGAGGAACTCCCTGCGAGCGTGAAGGACGTCGGCACCCGGCAGGAGCCGAACCTCGACGCCCTGTTCGCAGCCGAGCCCGACCTGGTGATCGTCGAGGCGGGCACCCGCGACGACGCGATCATCGGGCAGCTGGAGGAGTACGGGGTGCCCGTGATGGCGACCATCGGCGCCGACGCCGAAGACCCCATCGCGCAGATGCTCGGCACCTTCGACCTGATCGCCCAGGCGACGGGACGCGAAGAGCGCGCCGCGGTCGTCACGGACGAATTCGAGCAGTACCTCGCCGACGCCAAGGCCGCCGTCGCCGACGCGAACCCCGAGGTGACCGAGTTCGTCTTCTTCGACGGCTGGGTCGACGGCGGGAACGTCTCGCTCCGGCCGTTCGGCCAGGGATCCCTGATCGGCGAACTCGGCGAGGAGCTCGGCCTGACCAACGCCTGGACCGGCGAGGTCGATGCCGCATACGGCCTCGGCCAGACCGACATCGAAGGCATGACCACCATCGGCGACGCGAACCTCTACTACACCGGGACGGCGGATCCCGATTCCGAGAGCTTCGTCGACGCCGCCGCGAAGAACCCCGCGTGGGCCTCGATCCCGGCCGTTTCGGAGGGGCGGATCAAGCCGTTCCCGCCCGGGATCTGGACCTTCGGCGGCCCGCGTTCCGCGGAGCAGATCATCGACGCCTACGTCGACGTCATCACGAAGTGACGCGGAGGAGTCGGTGATCGGGCAAGATGCGGTCGCGCCCCCGGCATCCACCGGCCCCGCCCGCGACGCGCGCGGCGGCACCGCCTCCGCCGTCGGCGTGCTCGGCGCCCTGCTCGTCGTGCTCGTCGCATCCGGTGCCTGGCATCTGACCCAGGGCACGAGCGGTGCGCTGCTCGCCGACCCCGAGATCCTCTTCGGCTCCCGCCTGCCCCGGCTCGCGGCCGGCGTCGCCGTCGGCATCGGGCTCGGGGTCGCCGGGCTCGTCATGCAGTCGCTCTCCCGGAACCCGCTCGCCTCGCCCGACACGCTCGGCGTGACCGCCGGATCGTACTTCGCCGTCACCGCGATCACCGCGTTCGGGGCGACCGTGCCGTTCTGGGCGTCGGGGCTCGTGGCGTTCCTCGGCGGGCTGTTCGCCGCGGCCCTCGTCCTCGGCCTGGCCGGCGGGGCGGCCTCGTCCACGACACGGCTCGTGCTCGCCGGCTCCGCACTGGCCATGGCGCTGCAGGCCGGCACATCCACCCTGCTCGTGCTGTTCGACGAGGAGACGAAGGGCCTCTTCGCCTGGGGGAGCGGCAGCCTCTCCCAGCTCGGGATCGAAAGCTTTCTGCGGGCGGCGCCGGTCGTGCTCGTCGCCGTGGTGCTCGTCATCCTCCTCGCCCGCCGCTTCGACGTCCTCGCGCTCGGCGACGACACGGCGGCCTCGCTCGGCGTGCCGATCCGCTCGACCCGCATCCTCGGCATCCTCCTGTCCGTGCTGCTCACCGCCGCCGCCGTGACCCTCGCCGGCCCGGTGGGATTCGTCGGCCTCTGCGCGCCCGTGCTCACGCGACTGCTCTCGCGCGTGGTGCCCGCGCTCGGCCGGCACGCGCTGCTGATCCCCGCATCGGGGCTCGTGGGCGCCGTCGTCGTGATCCTCTCCGATGCCGTGCTGCGTGCCGTCATCGGGCCCGAGGGGGCGCTTTCGGTGCCGACGGGCGTGGCCACGACGATCCTCGGGGCGATCGTGCTGATCGCGATGGCCAGACGCCTGCGGGACGCGGGCCCGACCCGGCGCCCGCCGACCATCCGCTTCGGGGTGCGCAGCACCCGCCGCTTCGTGATCGTGCTCGTCGCCGGGGCTGCGGCCGTCGTCGCCGTCGTGATCGTCGGCCTGCTGGTCGGCAGCACCCCGCTGCTGACCGGCGACATCCTGCTGTGGATGCGGCACGAGGCACCGCCGCTGGTGGCGTTCGCCCTCGACGAGCGCAGCCCCCGGGTGATCGCGGCCGTGCTGGCGGGCGCCGCGCTCGCCCTGGCCGGCACCGTCACCCAGGCGGTCAGCCGCAATCCGCTCGCCGAACCGGGCCTCCTCGGCATCACCGGCGGGGCCGGTCTCGGCGCGGTGCTCGTTGTCACGAGCGCGGCGGCCAGCACCTTCGGCATGGTGGTCGCCGCCATCGTCGGCGCGCTGGCCTCCTTCGTCCTCGTGTACGGTCTGGCGTGGCGCGGCGGGCTCAGCGCCGATCGCTTCATCCTGATCGGCATCGGCGTCTCGTACGGCGCCACGGCGCTGACCACGTTCGTGCTGCTGCGCTCCAACCCCTGGGACACGCCGAAGATCTACACCTGGCTGTCGGGCACGACCTACGGTCGCATCTGGGAGCAGGTCATCCCCGTGGCGATCGTGCTGCTCATCGTGCTCCCGTTCGTGATCTCGCGGCGCCGCGAACTCGACATCGTCGCCATGGACGAGGACACGCCGCGTCTCGTCGGCATCCGGCTGGAACGCACCAGGCTCGCCCTGCTCACCGGTGCGGCGCTCCTCGCGGCCCTCAGCGTCGCGGCCGTCGGCGTGATCGGGTTCGTCGGCCTGGTCGCCCCGCACGCCGCGCGAGCCCTCGTCGGGGCGAGGCATGCCCGCGTCGTTCCGGTGGCGGTGCTGCTCGGCGCAGCGCTCGTCGGCGTCGCGGATGCCGTCGGGCGGACCGTCCTCGCTCCGGCGCAGTTGCCGGCGGGCCTCGTCGTCGCCATGCTCGGCGCGCCCTACTTCGTCTGGTTGCTCTGGCGGTCGCGGGACGCGTGAGCCCGCGTCGCGGTCGCTGAGCCGCGCGAGAGAGGCGAATCCGGAACGCGGAAACGCACTACGATCGTCGCGCGGGCCGGGGCACGAACCACCCCTGCGGCACGGCCGCCGGCCGCGGAGAGGAGCGCCGTGAGCGCCGGAGAGATTCTGCGCCTGAACGCTGTCGACGTCGTGCGGAACGGGCGGGCGATACTCTCCGGCGTCGAACTCGCCGTGCATGCGGGGGAGCATTGGGCCCTCATCGGCCCGAACGGCGCCGGCAAGAGCACGATCCTCAGCCTGTGCGGCGCCGTACAGCACCCCACCCGGGGAACGGTCGCCGTGCTCGGCCACCGGCTCGGCCGCGTCGACATCCGCACCCTCCGCGAATCCATCGGGCACGTCGATCCGCGCCACGCCGTGCGTTCGGCGCTCACCGCCCGCGACGTCGTCCTCACCGGCGCGACCGGCACGAGCGAACGCATGCTCCGCTGGGAGCCGGATGCCGCGCTCATCGCCCGGGCCGACGAGCTCCTCGAACGCCTCGGGCTCGGCGCGCTCGCCGATGCCGCCTGGCCGACGATGTCGCAGGGGGAGCGCGGCCGCACGCTCATCGCCCGCGCCCTGCTCGCCGATCCGCCCCTGCTGTTGCTCGACGAACCTTCCACCGGGCTCGATGTCGCCGCCCGCGAGCAGCTTCTGGACACCGTCGACGGCCTGCACCGTGCCGAACCCGAACTCGCGAGCATCCTCGTCACGCACCACCTCGAAGAGCTGCCGGAGACGACGACGCACGCGGTGCTCGTCTCCGGCGGGCGGATCCTCGCCGCCGGGCCCGCGCAGGAGGTGCTGACGACCGAGCTGGTGAGCGGATGCTTCGCCTCCCCGATCCGCATCACGCACGAGGACGGCCGTTGGCGGGCCCGTGCAGACCGGCCGAGGCGTCCGAAGGACGCCGGCGGCGCTGGGACCGAGGCCGTCGCTTCGTCCGCTCCGCGACGATGAACCCCTGCCTGCGGGCCCCCGGATCGGTGCGTGCGTCGGCGTGCGTCACCGCGAAACCGGCCGCTTCGACCCGCGCGGCCAGGGCGCCCAGCGGCCAGAAACCGGCGGTGGCGACGGCATGGTCGAACGGTACGAGCTCGAGCCCTTCGAAGAAGCCGAGCGCGACGCTGCCGCCGGGCCGGAGGGCCCGCGCGAATTCCGCGAGCGCGGTCGAGGCGTTCGGCGAGATCGGCGCGGCCGCACCGGCCGACCGCGACGCGACCCTCGTTCGCATACGGCGAGGCTAGAGCATGCCTCGTCGCCGGTGTCAGTCAGCGGCCGGTGCGACGAGTCCGCGTGCCGCGAGCAGCGGCATCACGCGCTCGCAGACGAGACGGACCGAGGTCGTGTCGCCGGGGAAGGCGACGAAGCCGTCGATCGCGCCGGCCTCGACGCGTTCGGCGATCGAGGCCGCGGCGTCGTCGGGCGTGCCGACGACGCTCCAGTGCAGCTCGGGCGGGGCGGCGGATGCGAGTCGTTCGCGACGACGGGCCCCGTCGAACGGCGAGCGGATGCCGCGGGCGGCCTCCACGGCATCGCGGCGCGACTCGGCGAGCACGAGGCTGAGACCGGCGAGGACGCGCACGGCGCCCGCCCGGCCGGCGGCGGTGGCGAGTTCGCGGAGCCGGGACCGTTCGGCGACGGCCGCGTCCGCATCCGGGGCGGCCGTGAACACGTAGTCTGCCCGCTCGGCCGCGAAGGCGAGCCCGGCGGGAGAGGCGCCGGCCTGCAGCAGCGGCAGCCGCCCCGGCTGCACGCTCGGCGTCGGCAGCGGCCCGGCGACGCGGAAGAACTCGCCCTCGTGGTCGATCGGCCGCATCCGCTCGGGGTCGACGAAGACGCCCGCCTCGCGATCCGCGACGACGGCGTCGGCGGGGAAGGACGCCCGTAGGGCTTCGACGACGTCGACGAACTCGGCTGCGCGCCGCCATCGCCCCTCGGAGTCGGCCGTGCGCGGGGTGTGGAAGTTGCCGTCGCCGTCGAGCGAGGTCACGATGTTCCAGCCGACGCGGCCGCCGGTCAGCTGCTCGAGCGAGACGAGCCTGCGGGCGGCATCGAAGGGCTCGGCGAAGGTCGCCGACACGGTGGGCACGAAGCGGATGCGCGTCGTCGCCGCCGCGAGCGAGGCGGCCTGCACGACGGGGTCGAGGCCGAGCCGGTCGGGTGCGGTCGCCGCCCGCACCGGGTCGACGGCGAGCGCGTCGGGCCGGAAGGCGAGATCGAAACCCGCGGCGTCTGCGGCCCGGACGGCGTCGGCGACGGCGCCTCCGGCGAAGAGCTCCTCGACGCCGCTGCCGGGCCGCCGCCAGGCGTGCCCGCGCAGCCATGTCGGGGCGAGGCCGAAGGCGGTCGTGAGGGGTGCGGATGCCGTCATGCGGCGCCCCGGCCGGCATCCGCCGCGGCCGCAGCCGCGGTCCCGGAAGCGGCCCCGGCAGCGGCCCCGGCCGCCTCGTCGAGGCTCGCGATCGGGACGATGAGCGGCGTGCCCGTGACGGGGTTCTCCTGCACGAGGGCGCGCACGCCGAAGGCCCGGGCGATGAGCTCCTCGGTCATGATCTCGCGGGGTGCGCCGGCTGCGAGCACGGTGCCGTCGCGCATGACGACGAGGTGGTCGGCGTAGCGGCAGGCCTGCTCGAGGTCGTGCAGCACGAGGGCGACCGTGCGGCCCTGCTCGCGGTTCAGGCGGTGGCAGAGTTCGAGCACTTCGAGCTGGTGGGCGATGTCGAGGTAGGTGGTCGGCTCGTCGAGGAGGAGCACGGGGGTGTCCTGTGCGAGCAGGAGCGCGAGCCAGGCCCGCTGCCGCTGCCCGCCGGAGAGTTCGGCGAGGGGCCGGTCGGCCAGTTCGGCGGTCGAGGTGGCGGCGAGGGCGCGGTCGACGGCTGCGGCGTCTTCGGCCGACCATTGCTGGAGCATCCGCTGGTGGGGGTGCCGGCCGCGGGCGACGAGTTCGGCGACGGTGAGGCCGCCGGGGGCCGTCGAGCTCTGCGGCAGCAGGCCGACGCGTTTGGCGAGCTCCTTCGGCGAGAGGCGGCGCACATCCCGGTCGTCGAGCAGCACCCGGCCGGCTTTCGGGGCGAGGAGGCGGGCCATCGCCCGCAGCAGCGTGGACTTGCCGCAGGCGTTCGGGCCGACGATCGCGGTGACCTTGCCGGCCGGGAGGGCGACGCTGAGATCCGTGGCGACGGTGCGCTGTTCGTAGCGCAGTTCGAGGGACTCGGCGGTGAGGGCGAGCCCGGGCCGTGCGTGCACGGCTTGCGCGTCGGTGGATGCGGTATCGGCGGTGGGCATGGCGTCCTTTCGGGATGCGCGTGGCGCGTGGGAGGCGCGTCGGGCGCGGGCGGCGGTGCGGCTCATACCTTCGCCCGATTCCGCCCGGGCAGCAGCAGCCAGATGAGGTAGAGGCCGCCGACGATGCCCGTCATGCGCCCGATGGGCACCTGGAAGGCGACCGGCAGCAGCCGGGTCACGACGTCGGCGATCGTCAGCAGCAGGGCGCCCATCGCCGCGGACCCCCAGACGGGCACGCCCGCCGAACGGTTCAGGCGCCGGACGAGTTGCGGGGCGGCGAGGGCGACGAAGGCGATGGGGCCGACGGCGGCGGTCGCGGCGGCGGTCAGGAGCACGGCGAGGGCGACGAGGAGCAGGCGGGTGCGTTCGACGGGCACGCCGAGCTGGCTGGCGAGGTCGTCGCCGAGCTCCATGAGGTTCGCGCGGCGGATCAGCGCGGCGATCGCCGGCAGCAGCACGATGACGGCGATGAGCACGGGCACGGCGTGCTCCCAGGTGCGGGCGTCGAGGGATCCGGAACGCCACAGGTTCGCTTCGACGGCCCGTTCGAGGTCGCCCTTGACGAGGAGGAGGTCGTTCACGGCAGCCATGATCGCGCCCACGCCGATGCCGACGAGCACGAGGCGGCTGCCGCCCATGCTGCCGCCGCGGCTGGAGAGCAGCACGACGACGCCGGCGGTGGCGATGCCGCCGACGGCGGCGCCGAGGGCGACCTGCACGGCGTCGCCGTCGAAGAGGACGATCTGGGCGATGGCGCCGGTGGCGGCGCCGGTGGTGAAGCCGATGACGTCGGGGGAGCCGAGGGCGTTGCGCGAGAGCGACTGGAAGACGGCGCCGGCGACGCCGAGTGCGGCTCCGGCGGCGAGGGCGGTGACCGCTCGCGGCAGGCGGATGCCCTGGGCGACGCGCACCTGGCGGGCGTCGTCGGCGAAGCCGAGGACGGCGGCCGGCACCTCGGCGAGCGGGATGCCGAGGGTGCCGACGGCGAGGCCTGCGGCGGCGGCGAGGATCGCGGCGGCGGCGAGGGCGGCCGTCACGATCGCCGAGCGGGGGTGGACGAGGATCGCGGCGCGGCCGATGCGGACGACGATACGGCCGCCGGGGGCGCGGCGGGGCCGGGCGGCCGGGGAATCGGCGGCCGGGGATGCGGGCCGGGTACCTGCGGTGCTCATCCGAGCACCAGCTTCCGCCGGCGCACGAGGGCGATGAAGAAGGGCCCGCCGAGGATGGCGGCCATGATGCCGACGCCGACTTCGCCGGGGAGGGCGACGACTCGGCCGAGGACGTCGGCGACGAGCAGGAAGAGGGCGGCGATGAGCGCGGCGGCCGGCAGCATCCGCCGGTGGCCGGACCCGACGAGGGCGCGGGCGACGTGCGGGGCGGTGAGCCCGATGAAGGCGACGGGGCCGGCGGCGGCGGTGGCCCCGCCGGCCAGCAGCACGATGCCGAGGCCGGCGGCCGTCCACAGCAGGCCGGGGCGGACGCCGAGGGCGCGGGCGACGTCGGGCCCGAGAGCGGCGGCGTCGAGCGAGCGGGCCAGGATCACGGCGATCACGAGGCCGGCGGCCACGAGCAGCCCGGCCGGCACGAGGACGTCGAGGTCGCGGCCCTGCAGCGATCCGATCATCCAATTGCGGTAGCGGTCGAAGAGGTGTTCGTCGGCGTTGACGACGATGATGTGCATGAGGGCGCCGAGGACGACGCTGGTCGCGGCGCCGGCGAGGACGAGGCGGATGGGATCCATGCCGCGCCTCGCGCCGCCGAGCACGAGCACGGCCGCGCCGGCGACGGCCGCGCCGGCGACGGCGAAGACGAGGTAGCCGGCCGGTGCCGTGACGCCGAAGGCGGTGATGGCGATCGCGACGGCCGCCGCGGCGCCGGCGTTCACGCCGAGCAGCCCGGGTTCGGCGAGGGCGTTGCGGGTGATCGACTGCATGAGGACGCCGGCGGCGCCGAGCGCGGCGCCGACGATGAGGGCGAGGAAGGCGCGGGGCAGGCGCCGGAGGACGATGAGCAGGTGCGCGTCGTCGGTGGGGTCGAAGGCCATGATGGCCTGCCAGACGGTGGCGGGGGAGTAGAGGGTGGTACCGACGGTGGTGCTGAGCACCGCGAGGGCGATGCTGGCGGCGACGGCGAGCACGCCGACGCCGATCGCGATGGCGGCCGCCCCGGGCCGCGCGAGCGGCCGGGGCGGTGCCGGGGCGGCGGGCGGCGCATCGGGTGCGGCCGCCGCCGTCGCGATCGGCGTCGACGTCACGGCTCAGCCTTCCGAGGAGAAGGAGGCGGCGATGCCCTCGACGATCTCGGCGGCGCTGAAGCTGTCCATGCGGAACGAGTTCGCACCGAGGCCGTAGACCTGGCCGGCTGCGACCGACGGCACGTTGGCGAGGACCGGGTCGGCCGCGAAGCCCGCACGGGCGGTCTCGTCGTCGGCGCTCAGGATGAAGGTCGTCTCGCCGGCGAGCTCGGTGAGCTTCTCGTAGGGGGCGAAGACGAAGTCGGCGCGCTCCTGGGGCTGCGTGTGCCAGGCCACGTCCGGGTCCTCGATCTCGAAGCCGAGGGCGGAGAGGAGGTCGGCGTGCGCGCCGCCGATGCGCGCGATCGGGTTGTCCTGGCCCGGGCCGTTGAAGGAGACGATGTTCGCGGTGCCCGCCGGGATCTCGATGGCGTCGGCGGTCTCGGACACGAGCGCGTCGAAGTCGGCGACGGCCGCCTCGGCCTCGGCCTCGAGGCCGGTCGCTTCGCCGAGCCGGGCGGCGAGTTCCTGCCATGTCTGCCCGCCGTAGTCGACGACGATGGTCGGCGCGATGTCCTGCAGCGCTTCGAGCCGGTCGACGACGGAGTCGGCGCCGGTCGTGGAGACGACGATGAGGTCGGGGTCTTCGGCGATGACCGATTCGGGGTCGAAGCTGCCGGCGCCCCAGAGGGGTGCGACGCCGCGCTCGTCGGCGATGTCGGCCCACTGCGCGAAGAAGGCGCCGTTCGCGGCCCCGGAGCTCGCGACGACGGGGGCATCGATGGTGAGCAGGGTGCCGGTGACGGAGACGGAGGTGGAGAGGATGCGCTCGGGCTGGGCGGGGATCTCGGTCTCGGTGCCGTCGGCGTTCTCGAAGGTGCGGGGCCAGCCGGCGGATGCGGTGGTGTCGTCGTCGGCCTTCGGCTCGGCGGCGGAGGAGGAGCAGCCCGCAAGGGCGACGATGCCGGCGACGGCGAGCGCGGCGATGCCGGCCAGCCGTGTGCGGGTGAGGGATGAGGCGGTCATGGTTCCTTCCAGGACGTGGTGCCGCTGCGGCACGCTCGGCGGCCTACGCGGGGCTGCGGTGGCACGGGCGACTCGTCGCCGCCCGCCGCTTAGGTTAGCCTAACCTGCGCTGCGTCGGCGAATCGTTCGCCGGGCGACGAGGGGCGACGGGTGGGTGTGGATGCCGCGACTCCCGGCATCCACACGACGCGCCGTGCCCGCACCCGCTCGCCGGCGCACGGCGGCCGTACGCTGCCGGCACCGCCGTATGCAGAACCGCGGCGCTGTGGAGGGGGACATCCATGACACCCGAACCGGGGCGCGCCGCGCAGGGGCCCGCCGAACCGCCCGCCGACACCGGTGAGGTGCAGATCGACCCGAACCCCACCGGGTCGCCCGCGCTGCGACGGGTCATGGGGCCCCGGCTCCTGCTCCTCTTCGTCGTCGGCGACATCCTCGGCACCGGCGTCTACGCCCTCACCGGGCAGGTCGCCGGCGAGGTCGGCGGCGCCGCCTGGCTGCCGTTCCTCATCGCCTTCGCGGTCGCGATGCTCACCGCCTTCTCCTACCTCGAACTCGTCACGAAGTACCCCGAGGCCGCCGGCGCCGCCCTCTACGTGCACAAGGCCTTCGGCATCCACTTCGTGACCTTCATGGTGATGTTCGCCGTCATGTGCTCGGGCATCACCTCGGCATCCACCGCCGCCCGCGCCTTCGCCGTGAACATGGTGCGCGCCTTCAGCGGCGCCGCACCCGACCCGGCCGATCCCTTGCTGCTCGTGCTGGCGATCGTGTTCATGGTCGTGCTCATGCTGATCAACCTCCGCGGCGTCGCCGCCGGCGTGCGCACGAACGTCGTGCTCACCCTCATCGAGGTGTCCGGCCTGCTCCTGGTCATCTTCATCGCCCTGTGGGCCGTCGTCGGCGGGCAGGGCGACTGGTCGCGCGTCGTCGCCTTCGAATCGACCGACGAACGCGGGGCCTTCGTCGCCGTGACCGCGGCGACCTCGCTCGCCTTCTTCGCGATGGTCGGCTTCGAAGACGCGGTCAACATGGCCGAGGAGACCAGGCATCCCACCCGCGTGTTCCCGAAGATCATGATCACCGGCCTGTCGATCACGGGCGTCGTCTACGTCGCGATCGCCGTGCTGTCGGTCGCGATCGTGCCCGTCGGCGAACTGGCCGCCAGCGAGGCGCCGCTCGTGGTCGTCGTCGAGACCGCCGCCCCCGGCTTCCCGATCAACGAGCTCCTGCCGTGGATCTCGATGTTCGCCGTCGCCAACTCGGCCCTCATCAACATGCTCATGGCCTCTCGGCTCATCTACGGCATGGCCAAGCAGCAAGTCGTGCCGGACGTGCTCGCGCTCGTGCTGAAGCGGCGCCGCACCCCGTGGCTGGCCGTGCTCTTCACCACCGCGATCGCGATCGGCCTCATCGCCTACGTCTCGCTCGCGCAGGGCACCACCGTCGTCGCCCTGCTCGGGGGCACGACCTCGCTGCTGCTGCTCGCGGTCTTCTGCATCGTGAACCTCGCCGTCCTCGTGCTGCGGAAGAACCCCGTGAAGCACCGCCATTTCCGCACGAATCGCGTCATCGCCGTCATCGCCTCACTGGCGTGCCTGTACCTCGTGCTGCCGTTCTCGGGCCGGAACCCGGGGGAGTACCGGATCGCGCTCGTGCTGCTCGCGATCGGCGTCGTGCTCTGGATCGTGACGTGGATCGTGAACCGGCGCGTGGGCCGGGCGACCGACTTCGAGGCGCCCGAGAAGGTGCCGCCGGGCAAGATGCCCTGACGCACTTCGGCCGTGGTCTCACTCGAGGGGCACGAAGCGCCGATCGTGGTAGACGACCGCCGCGCCGGCCTCGCCCGGCAGTACCTCGAGCACCTCGGCGAGCACGAGGGACGAGGAGCCGACGGGGGTGACCGCGAGGCTCCGGCAACGGAAGGCGACACGGGCGCCCGGCAGATGCGGTTCGCCCGTCGGCAGGCGCCGCCAGCCCTGCTCGGGCGTGAAGCGTTCGGTGCCGGAGCGGGCGAAGGTCTCGGCCAGGGCGATGTGGTCGGCGCCGAGGAGGTGCACGACGAATCCCGGGGCGCGGAGGATGCCGCCGGCGCTGCCGGTGGCGCGGGTGACCGAGAACGCGAGCGCGAGCGGGTCGACGGCGACCGAGGCGACGCTGGATGCCGTGAGGCCGACCGGCCCGTCATCGCCCTCGGCGGTGATGAGCGCGATGCCGGCGGGGTGGGCGCGGAAGGCGAGTTTGAAGGCGTCGACGGCTTCGGGGGTGCCGGCCGGCGCGGCCGGCACCCGCACCCCGGATGCCGCGGCACTGCCGCTCACGAGGCGTCGCCCTGGGGCGGAAGAGCGGCGACGAGCGGGTGGTCCTTCGGCACGACCCCGAGCTTCGCGGCGCCGCCGGGCGAGCCGATCTCGTCGAAGAACTCGACGTTGGCCTTGTAGTAGTCGGCCCATTCCTCGGGCAGGTCGTCCTCGTAGGAGATCGCCTCGACCGGGCAGACCGGCTCGCATGCGCCGCAGTCGACGCATTCGTCGGGGTGGATGTAGAGCGAACGCTCGCCCTCGTAGATGCAGTCCACGGGGCATTCATCGACGCACGCACGGTCTTTGACGTCGACACAGGGAAGAGCGATGACGTAGGTCATCGGGCGGTCTCGGGGTGGAGCATGCTGCGACCCTACGACCTCAAGCCAGGTTGAGGTCAAATCCGGTCGGCGGATGCGGGCGGCGCACCCGGCTCAGACGGCCTCGACGACCTCCCGCTCGCCGGGCATCCCGCCCCGGATCACGGCGCCGCCGGCATCACGGTACCGCCGGAACGCGAACGGCACCCCGCGGGCTCTCGCCCAGTCGTCCGTGTCGCTCAGCTGCACGTGCACGTGCGGCTCGGTGCTGTTGCCCGAATTGCCGCATTCGCCGATCGCATCGCCGGCCGCGATCGTCTCCCCGATCCCGACCCGCAGCGTGCCGCGGCGCAGATGCGCGATCAGCGCGAACGGGCCGGCCGGGCCGAGCGCGACGACCACGTGGTTGCCGGCGAGCCCGGTGATGCCCTCGCGAACGCGCTCGGCCTGCGTGAGCGCGTACGGCACGAGCACGAACGGCGAACGGCGCGCCTCGTGATCGGCTTCGGCGTCGTGGGCGGCGACGACGGAGCCGGCCGCAGGGGCGAGCACCGGCATCCCGAACCCGAGGAAGCGTTCGGGCGGTTCGAGCGCGACGAGGCTGCGGACGTCGCGGGGCGCGGATCGCCCGTGTTCGTCGACGGGGACGAGGTCGACGGCGTGGCTCGTGCCGAACAGGGTCGTGCCGTGGCTCGGGATGCGCCGGGCCGGGCTGTTCTGCACGAGCATGCGGCCGCGGAGCGGGAGGTCGAAGAGGATCGGCGTCGCCTCGTCCATGCGGCCTCCCGGTCTCCGCGGGCGGGCGTCAGGCCGCCTGCGACTCCATTCCGGCCTGCATCTCCGCGGCGATGATCCCGAACGCCGTCGTCCACGCCTCGCGCACCTCGGGGGTGAAGTCGTCGCCGAGGCCCTTCTCGAGGGTGGCGAGCAGCGACGCGCCGACCGCGGCGAAGTGGGCCGGCTCGGCCCCGTAGGAGGAGTGACGGGCGCCGAGCTCGCGGACGGCCGGCACGGCCTGCTCCCAGTCGCTGAGGCCGGCGACGGCGAAACCGAGCATCTGCATGAGCTTGCGGCGCTGCTCGGTGAGGTCCTCGGAGAACAGCGGGCGCACGCCCGGGGCCCGCTCGAAGAGGTCGTCGTAGAACAGGGCCGAGGCGGTGTCGGCGATCGGGGCGACTTTCGCGAAGCTCGTCTGCACGAGGTCGATCTGCTGCTGGTCCATGGGGGCTCCTCTCATCGGCGTCCGGGGTGACGCCGCCCCCAAAGTTAGCGCTTCGCGGGGCGTGCCCGCATCATCGGCCGGTGGGTGCCGTGTCGCGTCGTTCGCGGCGGATGCGCCGCACCCGCAGCGCGATCCAGACGGCGACGGCGATGACGACGACGGCGATGACGATCTTCTGGAAGACGCCGGCGTAGTCCTCGACGATGTGCCAGTGCTCGCCGAGCTGGAAGCCGGCGACGACGAAGACGGTGTTCCAAATGGCGCTGCCGGCTGCGCTGAGCAGCAGGAAGCGCCATACCGGCATCCGCTCGAGGCCGGCCGGGATCGAGATGAGGCTGCGGAAGATGGGGATCATACGGCCGAAGAAGACGGCTTTGCCGCCGTGCTTGGCGAACCAGGCCTCGGCTCGATCGACGTCGGAGACCTGCACGAGCGGCATCCGGTCGGCGATGCGCTTCAGGCGTTCGGCGCCGAGCCAGCGGCCAAGGCCGTAGAGGGCGAGGGCGCCGACGATCGAGCCGATCGTCGTCCAGATGATGACCTCGACGAGGCCGAGGCTGCCGCGGCTGGCGGCGAACCCGGCGAGCGGGAGGATGATCTCGCTCGGCAGGGGCGGGAAGAGGTTCTCGGCGGCGATGGCGATCGCCGCGCCGGGGGCGCCGAGGGCGTCCATGAGATCGACCGCCCACTGGGCGATCCCGCCGAGGGTCTCGCTCGTTTCCATCCGACCAAGGATACGGGGCTCGCCGAGTGCCGCCTGAACGTCGCCCGTGAGCGGATGTCGGGGCTCCCGCGGGTCCCCCTTTTTGAGGACTTTGCCAGGCAGACGTGAGGATTCATGCAGAACCCGCGCGCAGACTGGGGCCTTCGTCCGCGCAGAACCCGAGTGCGGGCGCAACCCGAGAATCGTAATCGCCTCTGCGTGCGCGCACCGGTGGTTCACAACACGAACAACTATGCAGAACCCGATTGATCTCATCTCCCCCAAGAAGTCCAGTTCAGAAACCCCGCGCGCAAACGAACGCCGCCGCAAGACGGCGCGCAAGCGCAGCCTCATGATCGGGGCCGCCGTGGCCGTCGCCGCGAGCGTCGGCACCGGATTCGTCGTGCAGTCCTCCGTCGCCGCGCAGCGCGACAGCATCGCCCAGACGGCGGCGCTGACGAGCGCGACCGAGATGCGCGGCGCGGCCGAGTTCGGCGCGTACGGCAACGTGCTCGCCGCCCACGCCGAACGCGGCGCCAAGGCCGCGATCGACGCCGGCACGAAGGCGGTCGCCGCCGCGAAGGGCAAGGCCGACGCCGCGAAGCTGCAGGGCCTCGTCGACAAGCTCGGCGGGTACCAGAAGCTCGACGCACGCGACACCATCGACCTCACGGCCGACACCAAGGCCGAGACGAAGAAGGTGACGGATGCCGTCGCCGCCTTCGACAAGGCCGCCGCCGAGAAGAAGGCCGCCGAGGAGGCCGCCAAGAAGGCCGCCGAAGAGCAGGCCGCCGCCGAGCGCGCCGCCGCCGAACAGGCCGCGGCCGAAGAGGCCGCAGCCGCCGAGGAGGCCGCCGTCTCCTACCCGTCGGCTCCGACCGACCCGAGCGGCGCCCAGGCCATCGCCCAGGGCATGCTCGCCTCCTACGGCTGGGGCGACGACCAGTTCGGCTGCCTCGTCGCCCTGTGGGACAAGGAGTCCGGCTGGAACGTCAACGCCTACAACGCCTCCAGCGGTGCCACCGGCATCCCGCAGGCGCTGCCCGGCAGCAAGATGGCCTCCGCCGGCGCCGACTGGCAGACCAACCCGGCCACCCAGATCGCCTGGGGCCTCGGCTACATCGCGGACCGCTACGGTTCGCCGTGCGCGGCCTGGGACCACTCCGGCGCCACCGGCTGGTACTGACCCGGCCGAACCATCGCCGAACGCCCGGCTCCATACCCGAAGGAGTCGGGCGTTCGGCGTCCCCGGGCCCGGCACGGCCGGTGTCGGAGGCCGGTGGCAGACTGGGAACGTGCTACTGGGCCTCGCCGCCGCAGGCGGACCGGGGTCCGCGGCAGCACGCAGCCGCCTCGTCGCAGAGCTCACCGGCCGCGCCACCGCCGGCGAACAGGGCTTCCTCGCCCGCGCGATCCTCGGCGAGGTGCGCACCGGCGCCCTCGAAGGCGTCCTCCTCGACGCGCTCGCCCGCGCCGCCGACCGGCCGGGCGACCTCGTGCGACGGGCCGCGATGCTCTCCGGCGACCTCGGCGAGACCGCGGTGATCGCCCTGAGCGGCCCGCCCGCGGCCCTCGAAGAGGTCGGCCTCCTCGTCGGCCGCCCCGAGACCCTTCCAGGACACGATGTCGCGGTTCGGAGCGGATGCCGCACGCGAGGCCCGGCTCGCGCCGCGCTTCTTCGACCTCCTCCACCTCGACGGCCGCGACCTCATCGACCTGCCGCTGGCCGAACGCCTGGCAGCCCTCGAACGCCTCGCGCCCGGCCTCCGCGTGCCGGGCGAGGTCACCGCCGACCCGGCCGCAGCCGAACGCGTCTCCGAGGCGGCGCTGGCCGCCGGCCATGAGGGCGTCGTCGTCAAGGCGATCGGCTCGCCCTATGCGGCGGGCCGTCGCGGCGGCGCATGGGTGAAGGTGAAACCCGTGCACACCTTCGACCTCGTCGTGCTCGCCGCCGAGCGGGGCTACGGCCGTCGCACGGGCACCCTGTCGAACCTGCACCTCGGGGCGCGGGATCCGGCAGGCGAGTTCGGCGAGCCCGGAGGATTCGCGATGGTCGGCAAGACCTTCAAGGGCCTCACCGATGCGATGCTCGCGTGGCAGACGCAGCGGTTCGGCGAGATCGAGACGTCGCGCACGGCATCCACCGTCTTCGTCGAACCCGTCACCGTCGCAGAGATCGCCATCGACGGCGTGCAGCGCTCGACGCGATACCCGGGCGGCGTCGCCCTGCGCTTCGCGCGCGTCAAACGCTACCGCGACGACAAGCCGCCGGCGGATGCCGACACCATCGGCGCCCTGCGGGCGATGCTTCCCGGCTGACCCCGTGCCTGCCGTTCGTCAGGCGTTCTCGAGTTCGGCGATGACGATCTTCTTCTGCGCCATCATCACCTGGATCTGCGCCGGCGTCTGCAGCAGTTCGCCCATGCGCGCCGGCACGATCTGCCAGCTGACGCCGAAGCGATCCTTGCACCAGCCGCACTGCTCCGACTCGGGCACATGCGACAGCGCCGCCCAGTACCGGTCGATCTCGGCCTGATCGTCGCAGCTCACCACGAACGAGACCGCCTCGGTCATCGTGAACTCCGGTCCGCCGTCGAGGCAGACGAAATCCACCCCGTTCAGCGTGAACTCGCCGTTCAGCACCTTGCCCGACATGCCTGCGAAATGCTCGTCGAGCGATTCGTCGGGGTAGTCCTGGATCGCGGTGATGCGGGAATCGGGGAACACCCCGACGTAGTACTCCATCGCCTCGCGCGCCCGATCGTGGAACCACAGGCACGGCTGGATGGGTGAGAGCCCGGCCATGACGACCTCCTCGTCCGTTCCCTCCCACGCTAGGCGCACGGGCTCGCGCCGGTCGCGGTTGCAGGACGCACGGCCACCGGGAATACTCCGACGCCCCACGCGTTGAACTTGAGCGTACCCAACTCAAGTTTCACCAATAGACCAATAGGAGGACTTGGTGCCTGAAGACTTCACCCCCCAGGACGGCCAGAATTCGTTCGACGAGTTCCTCAGCCGATACCTCGAGGGCGAGCGGGCGCGTCAGGCGCGTTCGATCGACCTCAGCCGATTCCTGACCGCCCGCACGCAGGGCATCCTGCAGCGCGCCGGCAAATTCGCGCTCGACCGCGGCCAGACCGAACTCGACGCCCTGCACATCCTGCGCGTCATCGTCGAAGACGACAGCGTGAAACAGGCCGTCGCACGCACCGGCGCGAGCCACGAACGCATCATCACCGCCACCGAGGCCCGCCTGCCCGCAGCCGGCGACAAGGCCGACATCAATGCGGCGACGATCACCCCGAGCGCCTCCCGCGCGCTCTTCCACGCCTACCAGGTCGCCCGCTCCAGCGGCTCGACCTACATCGACCCCGAACACCTCTTCTTCGCGCTCGTCCTCGGGCAGGACGCACCCGCCGGCCAGGTCCTCGCCCGCGCCGGCGTCACCGCCGAAGCCCTCACTCAGGGCGTCCGCGAAACCGTGACCGCCGCAGGCGGCGAAGAGACCCCGGCCGAGCCCGAGGCGGCATCCGCCACCCCCATGCTCGACAAGTTCGGCACCGACCTCACCGCGCTGGCCGAAGCCGGCGAACTCGACCCCGTCATCGGCCGCGCCGACGAGATCGAGCAGACCATCGAGATCCTCAGCCGCCGCACGAAGAACAACCCCGTGCTCATCGGCGAAGCCGGCGTCGGCAAGACCGCCATCGTCGAAGGCCTCGCAAGCGCCATCATCGAACAGCACGTGCCCGAGCAGCTGCTCGGCAAACGCGTCATCGCCCTCGACCTGCCCGCCATGCTCGCCGGCACCCGCTACCGCGGCGACTTCGAAGAGCGCCTCACGAAGACCATGGACGAGATCGCCGAACACCGCGGCGAACTCATCGTCTTCATCGACGAGGTGCACACCGTCGTCGGTGCCGGCGGCGCCGGAGACGGCGGCATGGACGCCGGCAACATCCTGAAACCGCGCCTGGCCCGCGGCGAACTCCACCTCGTCGGCGCGACGACCCTGAAGGAGTACCGGCAGATCGAGAAGGATCCGGCCCTGGAACGCCGCTTCCAGCCCGTCAAGGTCGGCGAGCCCTCCATCGAAGACGCCGTCCTCATCCTCCAGGGCCTGAAGCCCGCCTACGAGGCGCACCACGGCATCCACTACACGGACGCCGCCATCCGCGCCTCCGTCGAGCTCAGCGCCCGCTACCTCACCGACCGGGTCCTGCCCGACAAGGCGATCGACCTCATCGACCAGGCCGGCGCACGCCTGCGCCTGAAGCTCGGCGCCGCCGTCGACGTCTCCGCGCTCATCGAACGCCTCGCCACCCTCGAGGCCGACAAGAACGCCGCCGTCTCGGCCGAACGCTACGAAGAGGCCTCCCGCATCCGCGACGAGATCCGCAAGGTGCAGACCAAGCTCGACGACGCGACCGCCCCCGCCGGTCGAGGAGCGACCGACGCGACCCTCTCCGCCGGTCGAGGAGCTCCGCAGGAGCGTCTCGAGACCCCCACCGCCGGCGAAGGCTCCGACACCCCGGCGGCCGTCGTCGGCGAAGCCGAGATCGCCGCCGTGATCTCGCGCGCCACCGGCATCCCGGCCAGCCGCCTCACCGAGACCGAACGCGAACGCCTCGCCGACCTCGAACAGGAACTGCACGCCCGCGTCATCGCCCAGGACGACGCCGTCACCGCCGTCGCCAAGGCGGTGCGCCGCAGCCGCACCGGCATGGGCGACGCGAACCGGCCCGTCGGCTCCTTCCTCTTCCTCGGCCCCACCGGCGTCGGCAAGACCGAAACGGCCCGGGCCCTGGCCGAACGCCTGTTCGACGACGAAGGCGCCATCATCCGCTTCGACATGTCGGAGTTCGGCGAACGCCACACCGTCTCCCGTCTCGTCGGCGCCCCTCCCGGGTACGTCGGCTACGACGAGGCCGGCCAGCTCACCGAACGCGTACGCCGCAACCCGTACTCGATCGTGCTGTTCGACGAGATCGAGAAGGCCCACCCCGACGTCTTCAACCTGCTCCTGCAGGTCCTCGACGACGGGCGCCTCACCGACGGCCAGGGCCGCACGGTCGACTTCCGCAACACCGTCGTCATCATGACCTCGAACCTCGGCAGCGAGTTCCTCGCGTCCCGCTCGGGCGCGATGGGCTTCGTCGCCGGGGCGGATGCCTCGGGCTTCGGCTCCGACGAGGTGCGCGCCCGCGTCATGGGCAAGCTCCGCGAGGCCATGCGCCCCGAGTTCCTGAACCGGATCGACGAGATCGTCCTGTTCCAGAAGCTCGGCGAAGACGAACTCGGCCGCATCGTGCATCTCATGCTCGGCGCCACCGAAGCGCGCCTGGCCGCCCGCGAGGTCGCCTTCGAGGTCACCGATGCCGCCATCGAGCTCCTGGCCGAACTCGGCTACGAGCCCGAATACGGCGCCCGACCCCTCCGCCGCGTCATCCAGCGCGAAGTCGACGACCGCATCGCCGACCTCTTCGTCGGCGGCGGCCTCGGCGACGGCGAAGGCGTGCGAGTGGATGCCGAAGACGGCCGCATCACCGTGCACCCCGTGCCCCGGGCGACCGTGACCGTCCCGCAGGCGGCCTGACCGGCACGGGCGCACGCCCGCACCACGCCGCGAACGGCCCGGCTCCCAGCGGAAGCCGGGCCGTTCGCCGTCCCCCTCCCACCGCACCGCCGCCCGGGTTAGCCTGAGCACATGGGGGAGAGGCAGCCGAACGCGCTCGCACGCGGCATCCGCACCGCGACACGCTGGCTGCTGGCCCGCAAACCCGTCCGCGCCTACCTCCTCTACCAGGAGCACCACGGCGCCATGCTCGCCGACAGCGTCGCCTACCGCGCCCTGTTCTCCGTGTTCGCCGGCGTCTTCCTCGGCTTCGCGATCGCCGGCGTCTGGCTCGCCGGCAACCCCGGCGCCATGCGTGCCCTCACCGACGCGCTCGACGCCGCCGTCCCCGGCCTCGTCGGCGGCGACGGACTCCTCGACCCCGACTCCCTCGTCCGCCCGATCAGCCTGAGCATCGCCGGCGCCATCGCCCTCGCCGGCCTCATCGGCACCGCCATCGGCGCCGTCTCCTCCCTCCGCACCGCGCTGCGCACCATCGCCGACCAGCCCGATCCGAAGGGCTTCTTCCTCTGGACGATGCTCCGCGACCTCCTCCTCGCCGTCGGGTTCGGGGCGGCGCTCGCCGTGGCCGCGCTGGTCACGGTCGCGGGCACCGCCGCGCTCGGCATCGTCTTCGACTGGCTCGGGATGTCGACGCGCAGCGGCTTGTTCGACACGGGCACGCGGGCGATCTCGATCCTCGTGACCTTCGCGATCGACACCCTCGTCGTCGCGGTCATGTTCCGCGTCCTCGCGGGGCTGCGGCCGCGGGCACGGTCGCTCTGGGCCGGCGCCCTGCTCGGCGGCCTCGGCCTGACGGTGCTGCAGGTGCTCTCGGGGCTCTTCGTCGGCGGGGCGACGAGCAATCCGCTGCTGGCCTCCTTCGCCTCGCTCGTCGCGCTGCTCATCTGGTTCGACTTCTCGTGCCAGGTGATCCTCATCGCCGGCGCCTACATCGTCACGGGCGTCGAAGAGGAGCACGACCGCGTGGCCGCCCGTTACGGGGCGTCGACGCTCGAACTGCGCCGGCTGCAGCGGGCCGAACGCCGGGCGACCTCGGCGGCCGGCGAGCTCGCGGCCGCCCGCGAGGCGTTCGACCGCGCCGAGGGGCGCGCGGGCGAACCCCGCGAGTGACCCCTACCGCTCCTCGTCGGGGATGTCGAGGTCGCTCTCATCGCCGTCGATCTCGACGATGTCGACCTCGATCTCCTCGTCGTCGGTGTCGTGGTTCTTGGATTCCTCGGCGCTCTCCGGCAGCTCGGAATCCGTGTACTCTCCGGGATGGTCCGTCATGATTCCCCCTGATGGACGGCGGCACCGCGGGCTGCGGCGCCCTGCCCTTCCACGCTACGACGCGTGCTCGGCGGGCGGAAGGGGCATCTCGGGCCGCGGGTGCAACTGCCGGTGCAGCCGCTCCATGCGGGCGTCGAGCTCCGAAGCGGTCCGCGCCGCGCTGGTGAGCTCCTCGAGCATCCCGGCGGGCACCTGACGGTCGTACTTGTAGTAGATCTTGTGCTCGAGGCTCGCCCAGAAATCCATCGCGATCGTACGGAACTGCACCTCGACGACGACGGGGTGGGTGCCGGTCGACAGGAACACGGGCACCTGGACGATCGCATGCAGGCTCTGGTAGCCGTTGGGCTTCGGATCGGCGATATAGTCCTTGACCTGCAGGACGGTGAGGTCCTCCTGTGCGGTGAGCAGCTCGAAGATCCGATACGCGTCCGAGACGAAGCTGCAGGTCACACGCACCCCGGCGATATCGGTGATGGTCTCGCCGATGGCGTCGAAGGTCGGAGTGACGCCCTTGCGCTCCATCTTCTCGAGCACGCTGTCCATGGACTTCAGCCGGCTCGAGATGTGCTCGATCGGGTTGTAGTCGTGGGCCTGGCTGAACTCCTCGCGCAGGATCGAGAGTTTCGTCGTGACCTCGTCCATGCCGAACTTGTACCGCTGCATGAAGCGTTCCGTCTCGGTGCGCAACGCGCGCACCTCGTCGAGGGCCGCGCCGTCGAGGGTCTCGAGGGCGCGTTGCGTATGCGCGGTGATGAGCGGGCGTCCCGCAGTGGATGCCGGCTGCGCGGTCTTCTGGTCGGTCACGCGGGCAGACTATCCGGGCAAGCTCGGCGCGGCCTCCGTTCCGGCCGCGTTCCGGCCGTGCGTTCGCTGCCGGCCGAACCCGGCACGGGCGATAGGCTCGAACGCTGTGACGCCCGCCCTCCGACCGACTACGCCCGATGGGCTCTGGCAGCCAGACGGCGACGACCTGGTCGTCCACGGCGACGCCCTCGAAGCGCTCCGCGGCATCCCCGACGGCGTGTTCCGCCTCGCGTACCTCGACCCCCCGTTCAACTCCGGCCGCCGGCAGACCCGACAGTCGGTGAAGGCGATCCGCTCGGCCTCCGGCGGCCGCATCGGCTTCCAGGGCCGCAGCTACGAGACCGTCAAGGGCCGAGCCCTCAGCTATGCCGACCGCTTCGAGGACTACTGGGCCTTCCTCGAACCGCGCCTGGCCGAGACCCGCCGGGTGCTCGCCGACGACGGGGCCCTGTTCCTGCACCTGGACGCCGGCGAGGTGCACTACGCGCGGGTCGCGCTCGACGCCCTCTTCGGGGCGGACGCCTTCGTGAACGAACTCGTCTGGGCCTACGACTACGGCGCGAGGTCGCGCCGGCGGTGGCCCGCGAAGCACGACAACATCCTCGTGTACGCGAAGGATCCGTCGCGGTTGCGCTTCGACGTGCGCGCGCTCGCCGGGGAGGCCGGCACGGTTCCCGGCGCGTCGCCGGCCGAACGCGAGGCCGCGGGGCTGCCGAGCGATGTGTGGTGGCACACGATCGTCTCGACGACGGGGCGGGAGAAGACGGGCTATCCGACGCAGAAGCCGGTCGGGGTGCTGCGCCGCATCGTGCAGGCGGCCAGCGAGCCGGGCGACTGGGTGCTGGATGCCTTCGCCGGCAGTGGCACGACGGCCGCGGTGGCGCAGGCGATGGATCGCCGCTTCGTGATGGTGGATTCGAACGAGGCGGCCGTCGAGGTCATGCACCGGCGGCTGGGGGCGGGGATACTGGGGGCTTCGACGGCGTTCGCGAGGCTCGTCGAGGGTGGATCCGAGGAGTTTCCTGGGAGCGCGACCACCGCGTGATTCCGGGGATCGGCGGGGGTCGGGCCGATCGGTGTCCAGCATGAACTGAGGAAGTTTTCAGGGCGGGGAGTCAGGCTGGTTGTTCGTGCCGACGTCTGGAGGCACGGATCGCCCGATCATCCCGAGCTCGCCGGCGACAGACCCGAAGTCGGTGGCGTGCCCGGAAACCCGAATCAACCCGAAGCCCAGGCGCACACTATGCAGAACGAATCCATTCGCACGCCCGAAATCCCCGATCCACCCGTTTCCCGCCGCGAACGTCGCGGCATCCGCGACCGCAAGCGCCTCCTCATCGGCGCCGCGGCGGTCGCCGCCGTCGGCGCCCTCGTCGGCACCGGTTTCACCGTCCAGGCGTCCGTCGCCACGGCCGAGTCGGTCGCGATGACCGAGTCGCTCGCCGACCTCGGCGGCCGCGACGCGAGCCAGCTCGGCGCCTACGGCGCCATCGGCGCGGCCCATGCCAAGAAGGCCGCCGCCGACACGCTGACGGTCGCGAACGACACCCTCTCCTCGGTCGACGGCAAGGTCGACGCAGGCGAGCTGAAGGCCTCCGTCGCCTCCCTCGGCGACTACAAGACGCTGCCGATCGGCGAGGTGACCGAGCTCACCGCGAAGGCCAAGGCCGCCGTCGCATCCGCTCGGGCCGGTGCCGCCGAGTTCGACCGCAAGAAGGCCGAAGAGGCCGCTGCCGCCGCGCAGGCCGCCGCCGAGGCGCAGGCCGCGCTGAACACGCCCGACGGCGCACGTGCGTACGCCGCCGAGCTCGCCGCCTCCCAATACGGCTGGGGCGCCGACCAGTTCTCCTGCCTCGACAGCCTCTGGAACAAGGAATCGGGCTGGAACTACCAGGCCGTGAACGCCTCCTCCGGTGCCTGGGGCATCCCGCAGTCGCTTCCGGGCGACAAGATGGCCACCGTCGGTGCCGACTGGCAGACGAACGCCGGCACGCAGGTCGCCTGGGGCCTCGGCTACATCCAGGCCGCCTACGGCACGCCGTGCGCCGCGTGGTCGCACTCGCAGGCCGTCGACTGGTACTGATCGACCCGCGACATCCAGACGCCCCGGCCGTCGGACGCTACCCGCGTTCGACGGCCGGCGTGTATACGGCCAGCTCGGGCGCGAGTCCGAGGTCCACGACGCGCAGCCGGCCGACGTAGTCGGAGCCGGGCTCGATGAGCAGGCCCGCTTTGGCGGCGCCGAACGTGACCGTCGTGTCGGCGCGGAGCACTTCGGGCGCGTCGACCCGGCCGTCGTCGGGGTCGATGCCGCTCGGCAGGTCGCAGGCGACGACGCGCGGGCGGGCGCCCGCTTCCAGCAGGGGGCGGATGCCGGCGACGATCTCCTTCGCGGTGCCGCGCAGGGCACCGCTCGCGCCGGTGCCGAGGATGCCGTCGACGACGACGGCGGCCGCGAGCACGGCGGCCCGCACGCCGTCGGGGTCGGGGTGCCAGGCGCGTTCGCTCGCGCCGGCTTCGAGGGCGGCCCGTCGGCCGGTCTCGTGCATCGTGGATGCCGTGGGCACGATCACGACCGGCACGCCCTCGGCGGCCAGTTCGGCGCCGGCGAACAGCGCATCGCCGCCGTTGTCGCCCGAGCCGACGAGGAGCACCACGCCGCCGGTCTGCCCGACGAGTTCCTCGCGCACCGCTTCCGCGAGCGCGGCGGCGGCCATCGCCATGAGCGGCTCGCCGCGTTCGAGGTGCGGCGCCTCGGCGGCGCGCACCTGAGCGGCGGTGTAGCCGGCGACCATCACACGGTCCGGGGGTCGAGCAGTTCGCGCCGGTCGGGGTGGCGGTCGAACCATTCGGCGACGTACCAGCAGCTGGGCACGATGCGCCGCTCGCTCGTGTTCTCCACGTCGTCGACGGCGTAGGCGACGAGCTCGCCGGCGAGGCCGCCGCCGCGGTACGGCGGGGTCGTGAAGGTGCGGGTGAAGGCGATCGCATCGCCGAGCACGCGGTAGTCGAGCACGCTCGCGAGCGCGCCGTCGACGCGCAGGGTGTACCGCTGCGCGTCCGGTTCGTGGGCGAGTTCGGTGGTCACGCCTCCAGGCTACGCCGAGCGGCCCCGCAAGTGTTCGAGCTCGCGGCGCTCGCGTTTGGTCGGCCTCCCGGCGCCGCGGTCGCGCACCGGCACGGCCGCGACGAGCTCCCGCGGCGGGCGTGCGGGGGAGCGGTCGACGACGGCTTCGGCGGCGATCTGGGCGCCGACGCGTTTGACGAGCAGGCGCTTGACCTCCAGCACCTGGTCGAACCCGTCGACGCGCACCCGCAGTTCGTCGCCGACCCGCACCGGCTGGGCGGCCTTGGCCCGTTCGCCGTTCACGCGCACGTGGCCGGCGCGGCAGGCCGCGGTCGCCGCCGACCGGGTCTTGAAGCGGCGCACGGCCCACAGCCACGCATCCACCCGAACGCTCTCGCCCATGCGCCAAGCCTAGGCGGCCGGGCGGCGGGTGCCCGCATGCGGCATGCTGGATGGATGAGCGGGCGAAGCGGCGACGGCTGGGTGTTCGGACCGGGCGGGGAACGGTACTGGGGCCGTTTCGGAGCCGCGGGCCTGCTGCTCATGGACGCCGAGCGGAGCGTGCTCATGCAGCACCGGGTCGCCTGGAGCCACTTCGGCGGCACCTGGGCGCTTCCCGGCGGCGCCCGGCACGAGGGCGAGAGCGCCGTCGAGGCAGCCGTGCGCGAGGCCGGCGAGGAGGCGGGTGTCGCCGCCGGCGCCGTCGAGGTGCGTTTCGAGCACGTCCTCGACCTCGGTTACTGGTCGTACACGACGGTCGGCGCGGTCGCCCGCGGCGAGGTGCGCGCGGCCGTCACCGACCCGGAGAGCATCGAGGTCGCCTGGGTCCCGATCGACGAGGTCGCCGCACTGCCGTTGCATCCGCGCTTCGCCGAGGCATGGCCGGGGCTCAAGGCGCGGCTGGACGTCACGGCTGCGTGATGGCCCGCCCGCGTTCCGGGAACCACGGCACCATCGCCGAGGTCGCGGCCTGATAGTCGGCGTACTCGGGGTAGCGCGAGCGCGAGATCGACTCGGTGAAGGCGGTCGACCCGATGAAGAGGACGGTCAGCAGCACCGCGCCGCCGAGGGTCCAGTGCAGCCAGACGCCCGTCGCGGTGATCGCGAAGCCGTAAAAGATCCACCATTGGGCCTGCTCGAAGAAGAAGTTGGGGTGCCGCGAGTAGCGGAACAGGCCCTTCTGCAGGAAGCGCGGGCTCGGTGTGCGGCCCGAGGCGATCTCGCGCGCCTTCCAGCGATGGAACTCCCACTGCTGCTGATCGGCGATGGTCTCCCCGGCGAGGAAGGCGAGGAAGACGAGCGCGATCACGACGTCGGCGATGCCGATGGGGGAGCGGCCGGCCTCGTACACCGTGAACGCCGGCAGGCAGATCGCCAGGATCAGCAGGTTCTGGTAGATCGAGATGAACAGCAGGTTGAACACCTCGAACTGCCAGCGCTTCATCCGACCGCGCAGGATCGCCCAGCGGTAGTCCTCGCCGCTGCGCATCCGGTAGCCGCCCTTCCGGGCGAAGTTGAAGGTCAGCCGCACCCCCCAGAGGAAGACCAGCACCGTCATGAGGTTCAGTCGCGGATCGGCCAGCCCGGCATACCCCGCGAAGATTCCGACGTAGGCGATCGGGGCGATCGACCAGATGCGATCCACCCACGAATGCTCGTTCGTGATGAGCGACAGCACCCAGGTCGCCGCGGTGATCGCGGCGCACACGAGCAGACACACGATGAGCGCACCCATGTTCCGCATTGTACGGCTCGCTAGACTCGAACGCGTGGCAGGGGCTGGCGGCGGGGCGCTCGAATCGAGGGTGTGGACGATTCCGAACGTCCTCAGCATGCTGCGGCTGGCGCTCGTCCCGGTCTTCCTGATCCTCATCGTCGCCGGCGAGTACGTGTGGGCCCTCGGCGTGCTCGTGGTCGCGAGCCTCAGCGACCTGCTCGACGGCTACCTCGCCCGTCGGCTGAACCAGGTGACGCGCCTCGGCAAGCTCCTGGATCCCGCCGCCGACCGGCTCTACATCTTCGCGGCGCTCGTCGGCCTGGCCGCGCAGGGGCTCGTGCCGTGGTGGATCGTCGTCGTGATCGTCTCGCGCGACGTCTTCCTGCTCGTGCTCGGGGTGATCCTCGCCAATCACGGCTACGGGCCGTTGCCGGTGCACATGCTCGGCAAGATCGCGACCTTCGCCCTCTTCTTCGGGCTGCCGGTCATCCTGCTCGGCCTCGCGTTCCCCGAGACCTCGGCGGCCGCCGAACCGCTCGGCTGGGCGATCACGATCTGGGGCGCCTTCCTGTACTGGTGGGCCGGGATCATCTATGCCATAGAAACTGCGCGTGTCATCCGCATTCCCCGGGTGGATCCGGGGCCCGGATCGGATACGCTGGAGAACTAGGGAGGTTTGCCGTGGCGGAATCCGACAAGATCCAACCCGACCGGCCCCGTGCATGGCCCGCGGAGCCGGACACGAGCGCGCCGGCGACGGCAGCGGTCCAGCAGGGGGGCACCGACTCCACCATGGGCTTCAGCCGGGATACGGCTTCGCAACTCGCCGTGACGGGCAACGCCGTCTCGGCCGAGGAGCAAGAGGCGATCGCGGCGCTGCCGAGCGGCTCGGCGTTGCTCATCGTGCGCCGCGGGCCGAACACGGGTGCGAGGTTCCTGCTCGACAGCGATGTGACGACCGTCGGCCGGCATCCCGACGCCGAGATCTTCCTCGACGATGTGACCGTCTCGCGAAAGCACGCCGAATTCCTTCGGCATCGCACGGCGTTCGAGGTCAAAGACCTCGGATCGTTGAACGGCACCTACTTCGACGGCGTGCGCATCGAGACCGCACTCCTCTCCGATGGCGCGGAGGTGCAGGTCGGCAAGTACCGGCTCACCTTCTACGCGTCGCGACGCGACCTGGCTCCGCTGGCGAGCGCCTAGTGCCCCAGACCGCGGCACGTGCCACCGGGCAGCTCTCGCTGCTCAGCATCGGGCAGGTGCTCGCGCGGCTGCAGCCCGAGTTCCCCGAACTCACCCCGTCGAAGCTGCGCTTCCTCGAGGAGCAGGGGCTCATCTCGCCGGCCAGATCCGAGTCGGGCTATCGAAAGTTCAGCACGGCCGATGTCGAGCGCATCACCTTCATCCTCTCGATGCAGCGCGACCACTATCTTCCGCTGAAGGTCATCCGGGCCCACCTCGATGCGCTCGACGCCGGCGACACGCCGGCGCTGCCGGGCGCGACCACGGCACCGGCGCCCCGGCGCCTCCACCGCGATCAGCTCATCGAGGAGGCCGGCGCGAGCCCGGCGCTGCTCGACGACGCGGTCGCCGCATCCGTCATCCCGGCCGGCGAGCACTACGGCGAAGAGGCGCTCGCGATGCTCCGTGCGCTCGTCGGGCTGCGTTCGGTGGGCATCGAGCCGCGACACCTGCGCGGTCTCCGGAGCGCCGCCGAACGCGAGGCGACCCTCATCCAGAACGCGATCGCACCCATGTCGCGGCGCAACGACGCCGCCGACCAGGCGCGCACCGCCGAGCGCGCCCTCGGGCTCGCCGGGCACATCGAGGTGATCCATGCGGGGCTGCTGCGCAGCGCGCTCGGGCGCCGGGCGAGGTGAACGGGCGACACGCCGTGACGATCGGCTCGATGTGTTTGGCCGTGCCCGCCCGGCTCGGTAGCGTTGAGAGGTACGACACCGGCAACACGAGGGGGACCGCATGAGCGAGCTCGATGAGCGCGATCGATCCCGGTACGACCTCGGTCTGCTCTTCACCGACGGGCTCCCGATGCACGACGAGGCCAGCGGCTATCGCGGCGCCGTCGCGGCGCGTGCCGCCGGCATCAGCTACCGGCAGCTCGACTACTGGGCCCGCACCGGCCTCGTCGAGCCCACGGTGCGCGGCGCCGCCGGCAGCGGCTCGCAGCGGCTCTACGGCTTCCGCGACATCCTCGTGCTGAAGCTCGTCAAGCGCCTGCTCGATACGGGCATCTCGCTCCAGCAGATCCGCATCGCCGTCAATCAGCTCCGCGAGGCCGGCATCGACGACCTCGCGCAGACGACGCTCATGAGCGACGGCGCGAGCGTGTACCTGTGCACCTCGGACGACGAGGTCATCGATCTCGTCGGGCGCGGCCAGGGCGTCTTCGGCATCGCCGTCGGCAAGGTGCTGCGGGAGGTCGAGTCGACGCTCGTGCAGCTCGACATCGAACCGGCGGACCCGATGGACGAGCTCGCAGCCCGTCGCGCCGCGAAGTCCCGCAAGATCTCCTGACGCGGCCGGGCCGCCCCGGCGGCCGGAATCAGCGGCGGGCGCCCTCGATCTCGGGCATGTCGGCGTAGTCGCCGAGACGGGCCGTGCGCAGCACGCGCTCGAGCAGCTGGTCGAAGTTGCGCGCCATCTCCTGCGCGCTCTCGCCGGGCCACATGTGCAGCGGCTTGGCGGCACCCTGCGCCTGCTGCAGCGAGGTGCGCTCGGGCAGCTGCGGCGAGAGCACGAGCGGGCCGAACATGTCGCGCAGCTCCTTGATGCGGAACTGGTGCTCGAGCGACTGCACGCGTGCACGGTTCACGATGATGCCGAGCGGCTGGAGGCGGGGGGAGAGACCGCGGCGGATCTCCTCGATCGCGCGCAGGGCGCGGTCGGCGGCGGCGACCGAGAACAGGCCGGGCTCGGTGACGACGGCGACCCGGTCGCTCGCCGCCCACGCCGTGCGGGTCAGGGCGTTCAGCGACGGCGCGCAGTCGATGAGGACGAGTTCGTAGTCGGCCTCGACGTTGGCCAGGGCCTCCTCGAGCTTCCAGATGTCGCGGATCGAGGGGTGCGGGCCGTCGTAGTTGATCGCCGACGGGCTGCCGATCATGACGTCGATCGTCGACTGCGGCGTCGAACGGGCCCAGCCGCTCGGGGCGATCGCCGAACGGACGATCTTCTCCTTCGGCGAGGCGAGGACGTCCGCCACGTTCAGATGGCCGCCGACCTGGATGTCCATGCCCGTCGAGACGTCGGACTGCGGGTCGAGGTCCACGACGAGCGTCCGGATGCCGCGGGCGAAGGCGGCGGATGCCAGACCGAGGGTGACCGTGGTCTTGCCGACCCCGCCCTTGAGGGAACTGACGCTCAATACGTGCACGAGTAGATACGTTACCGTTAGTGCTCTGTCCCTAGCTCCACATTCGCTGTGCGGAAAGCCGACCCGAAAGGCCTGCATGTTCACGAAGATCCTGGTCGCCAATCGCGGAGAGATCGCCATCCGGGCCTTCCGGGCGGCAAACGAGGTGGGGGCCGCGACCGTCGCCGTCTACCCCTACGAAGACCGCAACTCCCTGCATCGGCTGAAGGCCGACGAGGCGTACCAGATCGGCGAGCCCGGGCATCCCGTCCGCGCATACCTCGACATCGACGAGATCATCCGCGTCGCCGTCGAATCCGGAGCCGACGCGATCTACCCGGGCTACGGCTTCCTCTCCGAGAACCCCGAGCTCGCCCGCGCCGCCGAGGCCGCCGGAATCACCTTCATCGGCCCGAAGGCCGAAGTGCTCGAGATGGCCGGCAACAAGGTCACCGCCAAGGAGCACGCGATCGCCGCCGGCGTGCCCGTGCTGAAGTCCACGCCGCCCTCGCGCGACATCGACGAACTCCTCTCCGGCGCCGAAGCGATCGGCTTCCCGATCTTCGCGAAGGCCGTCGCCGGCGGCGGCGGCCGCGGCATGCGGCGCGTCAACACCTTCGAGGAGCTCCGTCCGGCGCTCGAAGAGGCGATGCGCGAGGCCGACAGCGCCTTCGGCGACCCGACGATGTTCCTCGAGCAGGCCGTCCTCCGCCCGCGCCACATCGAGGTGCAGGTGCTCGCCGACGCCACGGGTGAGACCGTCCACCTCTTCGAACGCGACTGCTCGGTGCAGCGCCGCCACCAGAAGGTCATCGAGATCGCTCCGGCGCCGAACCTCTCCGACGAGACCCGGCAGGCGCTCTACCGCGACGCGATCGCCTTCGCGAAGTCGATCGGCTACGTCAACGCCGGCACGGTCGAGTTCCTGCTCGACACCGCCGGCGAGCGCGCGGGCCAGCACGTCTTCATCGAGATGAACCCGCGTATCCAGGTCGAGCACACCGTCACCGAAGAGGTCACCGACGTCGACCTCGTCGTCTCGCAGATGCGCATCGCCGCCGGCGAGACCCTCGCCGAGCTCGGCCTGCGGCAGGACGCGATCCGCCTGCGCGGCGCGGCTCTGCAGTGCCGCATCACGACCGAGGACCCGACCGCCGGTTTCCGTCCCGACACGGGCAAGATCACCACCTACCGCTCGCCCGGCGGCGCCGGCATCCGCCTCGACGGCGGCACCATCAACCCCGGTGCCCAGATCAGCCCGCACTTCGACTCGATGCTCGCCAAGCTCACCTGCCGCGGGCGCGACTTCGCGGCCGCCGTCTCCCGAGCCAAGCGCGCCCTGGCCGAGTTCCGCATCCGCGGCGTCTCGACGAACATCCCGTTCCTGCAGGCGGTGCTCGACGACCCGTCGTTCGAGGCCGGCGATCTCAGCACCTCGTTCATCGAGGAGCGCCCGGGCCTCTTCCGCGGCCGCGTCTCGAAAGACCGCGGCACGAAGATCCTGAACTGGCTCGCCGACGTCACCGTCAACCAGCCGAACGGCGCCCGCCCGGCCGGGCCCGACCCCATCGAGAAGCTCCCCGAGATCGACCTGTCGGCGCCCGCGCCGGCCGGTTCCCGGCAGCGCCTGCTGGAACTCGGGCCCGTCGGCTTCGCTGCGGCGCTCCGCGAGCAGACCCCCCTGGCCGTCACCGAGACCACCTTCCGCGACGCGCACCAGTCGCTGCTGGCGACCCGCGTGCGTACGAAGGATCTGCTGGCCGTCGCGCCGTACGTGGCCCGGATGACCCCGGAGCTGCTCTCGGTCGAGGCGTGGGGCGGCGCGACCTACGACGTCGCGCTCCGCTTCCTCGGCGAAGACCCGTGGGACCGCCTCGCCGCGCTCCGCGAAGCCCTGCCGAACATCAACATCCAGATGCTGCTGCGCGGCCGCAACACCGTCGGGTACACCCCGTACCCGACCGAGGTCACCGACGCGTTCGTGCGCGAGGCGGCATCCACCGGCGTCGACGTCTTCCGCATCTTCGACGCGCTGAACGACGTCTCGCAGATGCGCCCGGCGATCGACGCCGTGCTGGAGACCGGCAACGCCGTCGCCGAGGTCGCCCTCTGCTACACGGCCGACCTCCTCGATCCCGCCGAAAAGCTCTACACGCTCGACTACTACCTGCGGCTGGCCGAGCAGATCGTCGACGCCGGCGCCCACATCATCGCGGTCAAGGACATGGCCGGGCTCCTGCGGCCGGCCGCCGCCGAGCGGCTCGTGGGCGCCCTTCGCGATCGCTTCGACCTGCCGGTGCATCTGCACACGCACGACACCGCCGGCGGGCAGCTGGCGACGCTGCTCGCCGCCAGCCGTGCGGGCGTCGACGCCGTCGACGTCGCGAGCGCGCCGATGGCCGGCACCACGAGCCAGCCCTCGGCATCCGCCCTCGTCGCAGCCCTCGCCCACACCGAGCGCGACACCGGCATCTCCCTCGAGGCCGTCAGCGACCTCGAGCCCTACTGGGAGGCGGTGCGGCACCTCTACCGCCCCTTCGAGTCCGGGCTGCCCGGCCCCACGGGCCGCGTCTACAAGCACGAGATCCCCGGCGGTCAGCTCTCCAACCTGCGCCAGCAGGCCATCGCGCTCGGCCTCGCCGACGACTTCGAGCTCATCGAGGACATGTACGCCGCCGCGAACGACATCCTCGGCCGCGTGCCGAAGGTGACCCCTTCGTCGAAGGTCGTCGGCGACCTCGCGCTGCACCTGGCCGCGGTGAAGGCCGACCCGGCCGACTTCGCCGCCAACCCCGAGCGATACGACGTGCCCGACTCGGTCATCGGCTTCCTCGCGGGCGAGCTCGGCGAGCTGCCCGGCGGATGGCCCGAGCCGTTCCGGTCGAAGGTGCTCGCCGGCAGGAACGTGCGCACCGGCGTCACCGAACTGGCCCCTGAGGAGCGTGAGGCCCTCGAAGCCGACAGCGCGACCCGACGGCACACCCTCAACACGCTGCTCTTCCCGGCGCCCACGCGGCAGTTCGAGCAGATGCGCGAGCTCTTCGGCGATCTCTCGGTGCTCGACACCGCCGACTACCTCTACGGCATGGGCGCGGCGTCCGAGCACGTCATCGAGATCGACAAGGGCGTCCGGCTCTACGCCGGACTCGAGGCGATCAGCGAGGCAGACACCAAGGGCATCCGCACCGTCATGACCGTGCTGAACGGCCAGCTGCGGCCCGTCTACGTGCGCGACCGCTCGATCGAGGTCGAGGCCAAGGCCGCCGAGAAGGCCGACGCCTCGCAGCCGGGTCACGTGCCGGCGCCGTTCTCAGGCGTGGTGACCCTGCAGCTCGAGGTCGGCGACGAGGTCCGGCCGGGCCATGCCGTCGCCTCGATCGAGGCCATGAAGATGGAGGCGGCCATCACGACGCCGGTCGGCGGGGTCATCGAACGACTCGCGATCCCGAAGACCCAGCAGGTCGAGGCGGGGGACCTCCTCGTGGTGGTCCGGCCACGCTAAGCTACATGCAATTCGCACAGGCCAGGAGGGGTGATCGTGGCTGAGAAGCAGATCGGGGAACGGCTTCGGAGGGACGCGGCTCGGGATGCCGAGGCGCCACGCGGTGAACGGACGGCGCTGCAATCGGCCTCGGCCGCAGACCGGCTGAAGCTCCGGGTTGACCTGCCGCCGGCACCCGTCCGTGAGGCGCCCGACGACGAGGTCGCCGTCGCGATCGACGACGTCGCCGTCGATCCGGGCGGCTTCGAGTCCTCCGGGCCGTCGACGACGTCCGTCGAGGTGGTCGGTCCGGCGATCGGTCGTGCCTACCGCCGCGACCCGTCGCCGTACAGCGCGTTGCTCGCCGCCGACCGCACCCAGCAGTTGCGCCGCGACCGGCTCCGCGCCGACACCGGCCAGATCGCCGTGCCCGAGCAGGCCGGCGACGAGCTGGTGCCCGCCGAGATGCCCGAGCCGAGCGAATCGCTCACGGCCGACCGCCTCATCGACGTCAACCGCACGACCCGCCGGGCGCCGCGGGGTGGACTGCAGCGTTTCGTCTACGAGGCCTCGCTCCACCTCGTGAACCTCGGCGATTCGGCGAAGGCGCGCGCGTATCAGGCGCTGAACGAGCGCATCGGCAAGCGCTTCGAGGGCGGGGCGCGCTTCGTGCCGGTGCTCACCCGCAAGGGCGGCGTCGGCAAGACGACGGTGACGGCCCTGCTCGGCATGGCCCTGGCCGATGCCCGCGACGACCGGGTGATCGCCATCGACGCCAACCCCGACCGCGGCACCCTCGCCGAGCGCGTCGAGCGCCAGACCCGCGAGACCGTGCGCGACGTCGTCGAGCGCGCGTCCTCCATCGGCGGCTACACCGACTTCTCGCGCTACGTCTCCCGTGACACGACGAGGCTGGACATCCTCGCCTCCGACACCGACCCGATGCTCTCCGAGGCCTTCGACGCCGACGACTACAACGTCGTCGCCCAGCTCGCGGCCCGCTACTACTCGCTCGTGCTCACCGACTGCGGCACCGGCATCGTCCACTCCGTGATGCGGGCGACCCTGCAACGGGCCGACTCGATCGTGATCGTCTCGGGCGGCAGCGTCGACGAGGCCCGGCTCGCCTCGGAGACCCTCACGTGGCTCGAGGCCAACGGCTACGGCGAGCTCGTCCGCAACGCGGTCGTCGCGATCAACCTCGCCACCCAGGGCACGCATCTCGTCAAGGTCGAGGAGATCGAGGCGCACTTCCAGTCCCGTGTCCGCGAGATCGTCAGGATCCCGTACGACCCGCAGCTGGCCGCCGGTTCCGTGGTGAACTGGAAGGAGCTTCGGCCCGTCACGCGCGAATCGGCGCGTGAACTGGCCGCGCTCGTCGTCGAAGGCATCCCCGCAGAGCGCGGGCACTGAGCTGGAGCTGGATTGACCGATCGCCCCATTCGCCTGTTCGGCGACCCCGTCCTGAAGTCCGTCTCGGCTCCCATCGAGCAGGTCGACGGCCGCATCCGCTCGCTCGTCGAGGACCTCGTCGACAGCGTGCGCCTTCCCGGGCGCGCGGGGGTCGCGGCCTCGCAGATCGGCGTCGCACTGCGCGCATTCAGCTACAACGTCGACGGCGAGGTCGGGTATCTCTTGAACCCCGAGATCCTCGAGCGGAGCGGCGAGCCCGTGAAGATCGACGAGGGATGCCTCTCGGTGCCGGGCCTCTGGTTTCCGACGCCTCGCTACCCGAAGGTGACCGCGCGCGGCACCGATCTCGACGGCAATGAGATCGTGATCGAGGGGGAGAGGCTCATGGCGCAGGCGCTGCAGCACGAGTGCGATCACCTCGACGGGATGCTCTACATCGACCGCCTCGACAAGCCCGAGCGACGTGAGGCGATGAAGCAGATCCGCGAGTCGGACTGGTTCTGAGCCGCGGGCCCGCCCGCACGTGAGGATCAGCGCACGACCGTGTGGCCCTCGGTCATCGGCGCGCCGGAGTACATGCCCTCGACGACCTCGGCGAAGTCTTCGAGGATGACCTTGCGCTTAATCGACAGCTTCGGCGTGAGGTGGCCTCCGTCCTCGGTGAGGTCGTGGTCGAGGATGGTGAACTTGCGGATCGACTCGGCGCGCGAGACGAGCTCGTTGGCCTGGTCGATCGCCCGCTGCACCTCGGCGAGCACGCGGGGGTGCACCGCCGCCTCGGCGACGCTCATGCCGGCGTCTTCGCCGTTGTTGCCCAGCCACGTCGGCAGCATCTCCTCGTCGAGGGTGACGAGGGCGGCGATGAAGGGCTTCTGGTCCCCGACGACGACGACCTGGCTGATGAGCGGGTTCGCGCGGATCGGGTCTTCGAGTGCGGCCGGCGAGACGTTCTTGCCGCCGGCGGTGACGATGATCTCCTTCTTGCGGCCGGTGATGGTGAGGTAGCCGTCGGCGTCGAGGGAGCCGAGGTCGCCGGTCTTGAACCAGTCGCCGTCGAAGGCGGCCGCGGTCGCCTCGGGGTTGTTCCAGTACTCCTTGAACACGTTGACGCCGCGGATCTCGATCTCGCCGTCGTCGGCCAGACGGAAGCCGATGCCCGGGAGGGCCGGGCCGACGGTGCCGATCTTCGACTTCTGCGGCAGGTTGACGCTGGCGGGGGCGGTCGTCTCGGTCAGGCCGTAGCCCTCGAGGATGTTCACGCCGAGGGCGCGGTAGAAGTGGCCGAGGCGCGTACCGAGCGGTGCGGACCCCGAGACGGCGTACTTGACGCGACCGCCCATGGCTTCGCGGAGCTGTGCGAAGACGAGGGCGTCGAAGAGCTTGAACTTGAGCTTCAGGCCGAGCGGCACACGGCCGGAGTCGAGCGCCGAGGAGTAGGCGACGGCCGTCTCGGCGGCCTTGCGGAAGATCTTGCCCTTGCCGCCGCTCTCGGCCTTCTGCTCGGCGACGTTGTAGACCTTCTCGAAGACGCGCGGCACGGCGAGGAGGAACGTCGGCTTGAACGACTGCATGGCCGGCATCAGGTTCTTCGTGTCGGGCTGGTGGCCGACGCGAACGCCGCCGTGCACGCAGAGCACCGAGATGAAGCGGGCGAAGACGTGCCCGAGGGTGATGAAGAGCAGCGTCGAGGCGCCGCCGCGGTCGAGGATGACCTCGTCGAGGGCGATCGCGGTGTTGCGCGAGAGCTCCACGAAGTTCGAGTGGGTGAGCACGCAGCCCTTGGGCCGGCCCATGGAGCCCGAGGTGTAGATGAGGGTCGCCATGTCGGAGCCGACCGCGATCTTGCGGCGGCGCTCGATCTCGGCGTCGTCGATGTCGGTGCCGCCGGCGACGATCTTGTCGAGGTCGCCGAGGTCGATCTGCCACACGTTGCGGATGCCGGGCAGTTCGGGGTGCACCTCGTCGAAACGCGCGAAGTGGTCGGCGGTCTCGAGGATGACGGCGGTGGCGCCCGAGTCGCTCATGCTCCAGCGCACCTGGGCGGGGGAGTTGGTCTCGTAGATCGGGACGAGGATCGCGCCGGCGTACCAGGCGGCGAAGTCGATGAGCGTCCACTCGTAGCGGGTGCGGCACATGAGGCCGATCTTGTCGCCGGGCTGGATGCCGGCCGCGGCGAAGCCCTTGGCGAGGGCGACGACCTGATCGCGGAACTCGCGGGCGGTGACGGGGCTCCAGCCGCCGTCGGGGGTGGGGATCGCGAAGAGCTCGGTGTCCGGAGTCGCCGCGACGCGGGCCTCCAGGAGATCTGCGGTGTTCGCATCGGGGTCGGGTTCCACGATGCGAGGGGTTTCGAATTCGATCACGGTAGCTCCTTCGGCACCGGTCCAGCGGGCGCACGCCGGCGTGCACGGCCGATGCTCGATTGGTGGTGGGGTTCATTACACTCTAGTCGTTGCTCGAGATGCCCCGGCCGCCCGGCCGGCGCCGGGCAGCCGGAGAGGACGGGCGCGTGCACGCGATCGGCATCGACATCGGCGGGACGAAGATCGCCGGCGCGGTCGTGGATGAGCTCGGCGGGATCGTGCGGCGCAACCGCCGCCCCTCGCCGGCCGGGGACGGCGAGCGCATCGTCGAGACCGTCGCCGAGATGATCGAGGAGCTCGCCGGCGACGAGCCGGTGATCGCCGCGGGCGTCGCGGCGGCCGGCTTCGTGGATTCGGCGCAGTCGACGGTGTATTACGCCCCGAACCTCGACTGGCGCAACGAACCGTTGCGGGAGCGGCTCGAGGCCAGGCTCGGCCTGCCGATCGTGGTCGACAACGACGCGAACGCGGCCGGATGGGCCGAGTTCCGGTTCGGTGCCGGCCGGCTCGTCAGCGACATGTGCATGCTCACGATCGGCACGGGCGTCGGCGGGGCGATCGTCAGCGGCGACCGGCTCTTCCGCGGCGGCTTCGGCTCGGGCGGCGAGCTCGGCCACCTCCGCCTCGTGCCGGACGGGCTGCCGTGCGGTTGCGGGCAGCGCGGTTGCATCGAGCAGTACGGATCGGGTCGTGCGCTGCTGCGCATCGCCGGCGGGATCGCCGACGAGGAGGCTGCCGGCATCGGCCGGGCGCTGGCCGCCGCGCGGGCGGAGCGGCCGCTCGACGGCGAATCGGTCGGCGCGCTCATCCAGGCGGGCGATCCGGGCGCGCTCGAGGCGCTGGGCCGCCTCGGCCGAAACCTCGGCGAGGCCTGCGCGACGCTCTCGGCCGTGCTCGATCCGCAGCGCTTCGTCTTCGGCGGCGGCGTCTCGATCGCCGGGGAGCTGCTGCTAGCCCCGATCCGCGAAGCGTTCGCCGCGCATCTGCCGGCCCGCGGCTTCCACCCCGAGCCCGACTTCGTGATCGCGGAGTTCGTGAACGACGCCGGGATCGTCGGCGCCGCCGACCTCGCGCGCGTCTGGGTCGCAGAGCGTGCATGAGCCTCGGCGTAGGGTTGGACGGGTGAGCGAGAAGAGGAGCACCGGCGGGTCCGCCGTCTTCTACTGGATCATGAAGCACATCGTGGTCGGCCCGATCGTGCTCGCCCTCTTCCGCCCGTGGGTGACGGGCCTGGAGAACATTCCGAAGTCCGGGGGAGCGATCCTCGCCTCGAACCACCTGTCGTTCATCGACTCGATCTTCCTGCCGCTCGTCGTCGACCGCCCGGTCGCCTTCCTCGCCAAGAGCGAGTACTTCACGGGCAAGGGGCTGAAGGGCTGGGCGACGCGCCTGTTCTTCCAGGCGTCCGGCCAGCTGCCGATCGACCGCTCGGGCGGCAAGGCCTCGGAGGCCTCGCTGAACACGGGGCTCCGAGTGCTCGGCGAGCAGCGTCTGCTCGGGATCTACCCCGAGGGCACCCGCAGCCCCGACGGCAAGCTCTACCGCGGGCGCACGGGCGTGGCGCGCATGGTGCTCGAATCGGGCGTGCCCGTCGTGCCGGTCGCGATGATCGGCACCGAGAAGGTCATGCCGATCGGCAAGCGGATGCCGCGCATCCGTCGCATCGGGGTCGTCGTCGGCGAGCCCGTCGACTTCTCGCGCTTCGACGGATTCGAGCAGGATCGCTTCGTGTTGCGTTCCGTGACGGACGAACTCGTCTACCGTCTCCGGGCCCTGAGCGGCCAGGAATACGTGGACGTCTATGCGAGCTCCGTGAAGGAGCAGCGCGCCTCGCTTTCGCGCTAGGCTGGAACGTCGGCGCCGCGATTCGCGGCGCCGCGTCCGTATCCGCATGCGCACCAGCGCTCGAACCTCAGGACATCCAGTGGTCATTCCGGTCGAACCCGTCGTCAACGCAGATCCCGCTGTGCTCGCCGGTCTCGACTATTGGCGCACGCTGCCGATCAAGCAGCAGCCCGCCTGGCCCGATCCCGAGCTCGCCCAGGCAGCCGCGGCAGAACTCGCGACGCTGCCGCCGCTCGTCTTCGCCGGCGAAGTGGATCGACTGCGCGAGCGCCTCGCGGAGGTCGCCGCCGGTCGCGCCTTCGCCCTGCAGGGCGGCGACTGCGCCGAGACCTTCGCCGGCGCCACCGCCGACAAGATCCGCAACCGCGTGAAGACCGTGCTGCAGATGGCCGTCGTGCTCACCTATGGCGCCTCGCTGCCCGTCGTGAAGATGGGGCGGATGGCCGGTCAGTTCGCCAAGCCCCGTTCCTCCGACACCGAGACGCGGGGCGAGGCGACCCTGCCGGCCTACCGCGGCGACATCGTCAACGGCTACGACTTCACCCCCGAGTCCCGTGCGGCCGATCCGTCGCGGCTCATCCGCGGCTACCACACGGCCGCCTCGACCCTGAACCTCATCCGCGCCTTCACCCAGGGCGGCTTCGCCGACCTCCGTCAGGTGCACGCCTGGAACAAGGGCTTCGCTCAGAACCCGGCGAACCACCGGTACGAGGCGATGGCGCGCGAGATCGACCGCGCGGTGCGCTTCATGGACGCCTGTGGCGCAGACTTCGAGGCGCTGAAGCACACCGAGTTCTACACCGCCCATGAGGGTCTGCTCATGGACTACGAGCGGCCGATGACCCGCATCGACTCGCGCACGGGCACCCCGTACGACACCTCGAGCCACTTCATCTGGATCGGCGAGCGCACCCGCGATCTCGACGGTGCGCACGTCGACTTCCTCTCGCGCGTGCGCAACCCGATCGGCGTCAAGCTCGGGCCGACGACCACGCCCGAGACGATGCTCGAACTCGTCGAGAAGCTCGACCCCGAACGCGAGCCCGGCCGGCTGACGTTCATCACGCGGATGGGCTCCGGGCGCATCCGCGAGGCGCTGCCGCCCCTGCTCGAGGCGATCAAGGCCTCCGACGCGAATCCGGTGTGGATCACCGACCCGATGCACGGCAACGGCATCACGACGCCGACCGGCTACAAGACGCGCCGTTTCGACGACGTCGTCGACGAGGTCAAGGGCTTCTTCGAGGCGCATCGGGCCGCCGGCACGCATCCCGGCGGTATCCACGTGGAGCTCACGGGCGACGACGTCACCGAGTGCCTCGGCGGCTCGGAGCACATCGATGAGGAGACGCTCGCGACGCGCTACGAGTCGCTGTGCGATCCGCGCCTGAACCACGTCCAGTCGCTCGAGCTGGCCTTCCTCGTCGCCGAGGAGCTCTCGGCCTGAGCGCCGCACGGTCGGCGGCGGCCTCGCGGGCCTCGTTCAGAGGTCGAGCGTGCCCACGAGCGTCACATCGCTGCCTTCGACGGCGGTCTGGTCGCCGCCGCCGGCCGGGTCCATCGATTTGACGTTGGCGATGCCGAGGAGGGCGTCGGGGAACTGGTAGACGGGGTTGAACCCGGCCTCGCGGAGCTCGGCGACCGCGTCCTGCATCTTCTTGCCGACGACATCGGGCAGCGGCACGAGGTTCTGGCCCTTCGAGAGGCGCAGGTCGATCGTGTCGCCGGGGCGTACGACGCCGTCGTTCTCGGGCCACCATTCGAGCACGGCGCCCGCTGCGACCTTGCCGGAGTTGTCGAAGACCTCGTCGACGACGGCGCTCTTCAGGCCGGCCTCGTCGAGGATCGCTGCGGCGGAGTCGGCGCTCTCGTTCCAGGTGTCGGGGATGGGGCCGGCCGAGACGGCGAGGGTGATCGCCCCGAGTTCGGGGTATTCGGCGCCGAGCGGCTCGCCGTTCTCGTCGAGCACGGCAATGACGTTGCCCGCTTCGACATCGTCGGTGAACCGCCGGTCGGGCTTCTCGGCGACGGCGAAGTCGGAGAGGGTGTCGCGCGCCTGTTCCTCGGTCATGCCGACGGCGTCGGGCACGGGCAGGATGCGCGCGCCGAGCGAGACGAACAGCTGCACGGTTCCGCCGCGGCGGGCCTGCTCGCCAGCGGCCGGATCGGTGCCGGACACCTGCCCTTCGGGCACCTTGGGGTCGTGGCGTTCGCCATTCTGCACGACGAATCCGGCATCTACGAGCTGCTGTTCGGCGTTCGCGGGCAGCCCCGTGACCTTCGGGACTTCTGCGAAGGCGCCCGGTCCGGCGCCGAAGTACCAGCCGGTGCCGCCGGCCAGGGCGATGAGCAGCACGACGAGCGCGAAGATCCAGGTGCCGCGGCGCGTGCGGCGTTCGGCGGTGCGGGTGAGCCGGGCGGCGTCGTCTTCGGGTTCGGCGGCCGGCGCCGCGCTGCGGGTGCCGAGCACGGCGGTCTCGGCGATGGATGCCGTGGGCGCGGCCGCCCCCTCGGGAAGCCGCTCGAGCACACGGGTCGAGCCGGCGGGCTCGCCGCCGCGGACGGAGCCTTCGATCTCGCGCAGCCGCTCGAGCAGTTGTCGGGCGTCGGCCGGGCGGTCCTCCGGGTCGCGTGCGGTGGCCCACAGCACGAGTTCGTCGAACTCGATCGGCAGCGACGGGTCTTTCGCGCTCGGCGGCGGCACCTGCTCGTTCGCGTGCTGGTAGGCGATCTGCATGGGAGCTTCGCCCACGAAGGGCTGCTCGCCGGTGAGCATCTCGTACATCATGATGCCGACGGCGTAGAGGTCGCTGCGGGCGTCGGCGACGCCGCGGGTGACGAGCTCGGGGGAGAGGTAGGCGATGGTGCCGAGCAGGGCCTGGCCGGTCGCGGTGTTGGCGGAGGCGGCCCGGGCGAGGCCGAAGTCGCCGAGCTTGATGCGGCCGTCGTCGGCGAGCAGCACGTTCTCGGGCTTCACGTCGCGGTGGACGATGCCGGACTGGTGCGCGGCGGCCAGGCCGGCGAGCACGGCGTCCATGATGTCGGTCGTCTGCTCGGGGGTGAGCTTCTGGTAGTCCTTCAGGAGTTCGCGGAGCGTGATGCCCGGCAGGTACTCCATCACGAGGTAGGCGGAGTCGGCGTCCTGCCCCTGGTCGTAGACGTTCACGACGTTGGGATGGGCCAGGCGGGCAGCCGAACGGGCCTCCTGCACGAAGCGGGTCTTGAAGGTGTTGTCGTCGGCCAGGTGCCCGTGCATGATCTTGATCGCGACACGGCGCTCGAGGCGGAGGTCGGTGGCGAGGTAGACGGTCGCCATGCCGCCGCGGGCGATCCGCGAGCGCACCTGATAGCGGCCGTCGATGAGACGGCCGATCATGGGATCTGCGGGCGCGTTGGTCACGGTCCGAGTCTACGAACGGCCATATGCCCGAGTCTGGCCACACGCTGAAGGCGCGCCGATCGAGACCGCATCGTGACGGTTCAGCCGAGCTCGGCGAGCCACTGCCTGGCGGCCTGCTCCCATTTCGCGTAGTGGTTGGGGAACGCGGAGTTCTGCACGGCCTGGGCGGCCTGGGCGACGGTCATCTCCTGCCAGCGGGGGATGTCGAGGAGGCCTCGCGTCCGCCCCGGATTGGGGTTGGCGTCGCCGCCGTAGAAGGCGGTCGCGGCGCGCACGGGGTCCAGCACCTCGGCTGCCGTGCCCCAGCCCTGGCTCGGTCGCTGCTGGAACAGGCCGAGCGAGTCGCGGTCGCCGTGGACGACGTTCTTCAGCCCGGACTCCTGGGCGGCTGCCGTGATCGCGACGACGATGCCGTCGTCGGGCACGCCGAGGGAACGGCCGACGTCGATGATGAGGCGGGCGTTGCCCCGCATCTCCTCGGTGAGGGCCGGCCGCACGGAGGCGGCCGTCTCGATCGCGACGGGCCTGGGGATGCTGAGGCGTTCGCCCGGGCGGATGACGGCGCTGCCGCCGAGGCCGTTGGCGTCGAGGAGCGATTGCACCGAGACGCCGTGCTCGGCGGCGAGATCCCAGACGGTGTCGCCGTCGCGGACGACGATGCTGTCCGCCGCGGCCGGCGCCGCGGGCGGGGCGGGCGGCTGGGCGGGCGGCGGCGCGGGTGCGTCCGCCGGCGCTGCGGTGCCGGCCGGGCCCGGGATGATGATCGCCTGGCCGGGGAAGATCAGGCTGTCGCGGCCGAGCCCGTTCGCCCGCAGCACGGCGTCGGTGCTCGCGCCGTACTGCGCGGCGATGCCGCCGATGGTATCGCCGGCGGCGACGGTGTGACGGCGGATGTCGTCGGTCGTCCGCGCCGCAGCGGCGGGGACCGGGGCGGCGCCGGTGCGCAGGCGCAGCTCTTGCCCGGGGAAGATGAGCGTCGACCAGCCGAGGCCGTTGAGGGCGAGGACTTCGGCGGTGGGCAGGCCGAATCGTTCGGCGATGCCGCTGACGGTGTCGCCGTCGGCGACGCGATACACGGTGGGCGCCGGCGCGGCAGCGGGCACCGCGACGGTCGCCGGAGCCGGCGGTGCCGCCGTCGGGGGCTTCGGCAGGGGCTGGCGCTTCGGCGGTTCCGGCGCGGCCGCCTGGGCGGGCGTGGCGATGCCCAGGGCGACGGCGAGGGCCGAGACCAGGCCGATCGGCGCCGCGAGGATGCCGCGCCGCCGTACGGGCTCTTCGTCGTGCTCGGGCGTGTGCTTCGACATCCGCGTTCCCCCATCCGACCCGCGGCGGGTCGCTCGCTTCGGGGCCACCGTCGCACAGGGCCGGAGTCGAGTCAATCACCGCGTCCCGTGTGTGCGATTCCCGGGTTCCGACCCGGGGAGGGCCTCGGGCATGGCAGGCTTGAGGGGTGAACGACGCGCGCGAAGCGATTGACTGGCTGACCGTTCCCGAGCTCGTCGAGCTGCTCGGCGAGAGTCCGGGCCGCATCCGGCGCCTCATCGAGGACCGTCAGCTGCTCGGCGTCCGCATCGACGGCGTGCTGAAGGTGCCGGCGGCCTTCGTGCGCGACGGCGCGCCGTTGCCGGAACTCCGCGGCACGATCATGGTGCTCGGCGACAACGGCTTCGGCGACGAAGAGGCCCTCGATTGGCTGATCGCCGAAGAGGAGAGCCTCGGGGCCTCGCCGATCGAGGCCTTGCTGGCCGGTCGCAAGGCCGAGGTCAGACGGGTCGCCCAGGCCCTCGCCTGACCGGCGCCGTCTCAGCGGCTGCGGCGCGAGACGGAGGTCGCGAGCGCGTCGAGCGACGCGGCGGCGGATGCCGCGACGGGCGCCCCGTCGAGGGCTCCGCGCGCTTCGTCGACGCGCTCGGCGATCATCTGCTCGAGCTCGTCGACCGCGCCCGAGTCGGCGATGGTGCGCTGCAGCATGGCGATCTGCTCGGTATCGAGGCCGGGGTCTCCGAGGAGTTCGTCGAGGAGGCGGCGTGCGCTCTCGGGCAGGCGCTCGCGCGCGGCGGCGATGAGCAGGGTCCGCTTGCCCTCGCGCAGATCGTCGCCGGCCGGCTTTCCGGTCACGGCCGGGTCGCCGAAGACGCCGAGCAGGTCGTCGCGCAGCTGATAGGCGATCCCGAGCGGCAGGCCGTAGCCGCGGAGGGCCGCGAGCTGCTCGGGCGTCGCGCCGCCGATGGCCGCGCCGATCGCGAGCGGGGCCTCGACGGAGTATTTCGCCGACTTGTAGACGACGACGCGCAGGGCGACGTCGCGGCGTTCGGCCTCGTTTCGCACGGGCCAGGCCTGTTCTTCGAGGATGTCGAGGTATTGCCCGGCGGTGACCTCGGTGCGCATCGTCGTGAAGGCGGCGCGTGCGGCGCGGGCCCGCTCGGGATCGCCGAGGGCGGTCAGGCCCTCGTCGAGCAGTTCGTCGCTCCAGCCGAGCAGCAGGTCGCCGAGCAGGATCGCCGCGGAGCGGCCGAAGGCACCGGCATCGCCCGCCCAGTCGGATGCGGTGTGCTCCGACTCGAAGAGGCGGTGGGCGCTCGGGGCGCCCCGGCGCGTGTCCGAATTGTCGATGAGGTCGTCGTGCACGAGGGCCGCGGCGTGGAAGAGCTCGAGGGCGGCGGCGGCCGAGACGATGGCCTCGCGCGAGCCGCGGGGCATGGATGCCGCCTCGCCGTCGATCACGGCCTCCCAGCCGCGATAGCAGAACTGCGCCCGGAAGCGCTTGCCGCCGCTGAGAAAGCGCCGGGAGAACCCGATGAGGGCATCCAGATCCCCGCTGACGGGGAGGAGAATCGAAGCACGTTCGGCGAGGAAGCCCTCGATGCGCTCCTGCACGAGGTCGACCAGGCGGAAGGGGTGGGCCACTCGCCTAGCCTACCGGCGGTGCCGAGCGCTAGAATGACGTTGATGCGTCGGTCCTGAGCCTGAGGGGAATGAGATGCCGCTTTCAGAACAGGAACAGCGCCTTCTCGATGAGATGGAGCGAAGCCTCTATCGGAACGATGCCGATTTCGTGCAGGCCGTCCGCGGTCGCCGGGGTCGGGTCGACTACCGGGCGATCGTGCTCGGGATCCTGCTCGCCGTCGTCGGCATCGGCGTGCTCATCGCAGGCGTCGCCCTGCAGCTGCTCATCGTCGGGATCGTGGGCTTCGCGCTCATGTTCGGCGGGGTGCTGCTCGCGATCACGCCGTCGCGCCGCTCGACGGCCGCCGCTGCCGCGGCCGAGCCGCGTGCGACCGGATCGCGCCGTGCCGCCTCGGGCGGCTTCATGGATCGTCTGAACGACCGGTGGGACCGTCGCCAGGAGGGGCGCGACTGAGCATCCCGCGCGGGCGGCCGCGCGGAACTCGATGAACGGACCGGCGAGACCGGTCCGTTTTTCTGTGCCCTGAGGGCATTCCTCCACCTTCCTCCCCGCGACTCGATCCACACGTATCGAACGGGTCGGAATGTCACCCGAACGGGGTGGGAATGCGCCCCGGCGCGCCCGTAGGGGCGACATGGGGAATCCTCCCCTCCACCACGATCTCCCGCGGAATTCCGCGGATCTCGATCCGACACTCGCGAAAAGGCGAGCGAATGTCGTTGTTCGGTGGTGGGGAGTGGAGTAAAGTGGAGACACCTGGAATCCGGGCCGGAGGAAAAGGGGGTGTGCGATGTTCCTCGGGACGTATGAGCCGAAGCTGGACGAGAAGGGTCGCATCATTCTTCCGGCCAAATTCCGGGACGAACTCGCCCACGGACTCGTCATGACGCGCGGTCAGGAGCGCTGCGTCTACGTGTTCGCGAACGCCGAGTTCGAGGACATGCACGACAAGATCCGCCAAGCCCCCGTCACGAGCAAGCAAGCGCGCGACTATCTGCGCGTCTTCCTGTCGGGGGCCACCGCGGAGACCCCCGACAAACAGCACCGCGTCACCATCCCGCCCGCGCTCCGCGCGTATGCGGGGCTCGACCGCGACCTCGCCGTCATCGGCGCCGGATCGCGCGTGGAGATCTGGGACGCGACGGCCTGGCAGACGTACCTCGCCGAGCAGGAGGCGGCCTTCGCGGAAACGGCGGAGGAGGTGATCCCGGGCCTCTTCTGACCGCTGGCTCCGACTCCCAGCCGGCTCCTGACCTCACTTCCCCGAGGTCAGGCCACCGGATGGGGATCGGAACCCGAGGTCAGGGCCCGAAGGAACATGGACATCGAACGCATCCACACCCCCGTCATGCTCGAACGCACCGTCGAGCTGCTCGCCCCCGCCGTCGAACGCGAGGGGGCGGTCCTCGTCGACGGCACCCTCGGCATGGGCGGGCACAGTGCCGCGCTCCTCGAACGATTCCCGGGGCTCACGATCATCGGCCTCGACCGAGACACCGAGGCCCTCGCGATCGCCCGGGAGCGCCTCGCGCCCTTCGGCGACCGTGCGCGCTTCGTGCACACCGTCTACGACGGCATCGCCGACGCCGTCGCCGGCGAGGGCTTCGACGAGGTGCAGGGCGTGCTGCTCGACCTCGGCGTCTCCTCCATGCAGCTCGACCGCGCCGAACGCGGCTTCGCCTACGCGAAGGACGCGCCGCTCGACATGCGGATGGACCCGACCACCGGGCCGACCGCCGCCGACGTCGTCCGCGACGCGAGCGAGGCCGAGCTCCGGCGGATCTTCGCCGAATACGGCGAGGAGAAGCTCGCCGGCCGTTACGCACGGGCGATCGTGAAGGCGCGGGATGCCGCGCCGATCCTCCGCTCCGGGCAGCTCGTCGACGTGCTGCAGGAGGCCACGCCCGTCGCCGTGCAACGCCAGGGGCACCCGGCCAAACGCGTCTTCCAGGCGCTGCGCATCGAGGTCAACGAAGAGCTGTCCGTGCTGGAACGCACGATGCCCGCCGCCCTCGGGGCGCTCGGCGTCGGCGGCCGCATCGTCGTGCTGGCCTACCAGTCGCTGGAAGACCGCATCGTCAAGCGCTCCCTGGCCCGCGCCACGAGTTCGAGCGCCCCGGCCGGGCTGCCCATGGAATTGCCGGAGCACAAACCGGAGTTCCGCCTGCTCGTCCGCGGCGCCGAACTCGCTAGCGAGGCCGAGCAGGCCGAGAACCCCAGAGCCAAACCGGTGCGCTTGCGCGCCGCCGAACGTGTGAGGAGGCCGTCATGAGCGCGATCCACGCCCAGACCGCCCCGAGGGGCGGCACCCGCGGCGGGAGCCCGCGTCTCAGGCCCGCGCCGCGCCCGCACGACCGGACGAAGCCGTCGCTCGGGTACGCGGTCATCGCCGTCGTCGTCTTCCTCGGGATCATCGCGGCGCAGCTCGTGCTGAGCATCGGCCTGGCGCAGGGAGCGTACGAACTCGACGCGCTGCGCGCCGAGCATGCCGACCTCGACCGGCAGAGCCAGAGCCTGCAGGAGGACCTCGAGCGCGTGCAGTCGCCCCAGTACCTGGCGGCCAACGCCGAGGCGCTCGGCATGGTGCCGAACACGAACCCGGTCTACCTCCGGCTCTCGGACGGCGCCGTGCTCGGCGAGCCGACGCCGGCCGGGCCGGCCGCCGCCACCGGCGCCGACGTCTCCAACGCGCTCATCGCCGGCGTGCCGCTCGTCACCGCAGAGGGGGCGAAGGGCGACGCCGCGCGGCAGCCGATCGTGCCTCCGGCGGGCGGAGGGGACGCAGCCGGCGGGAGCGAGACGGGCGAGGGCGGCGCCGGGGGAGCCGGCGACCCGGCATCCACCGGGGCGAGGCCCGAGGCGCCCGCCGCGCCCGACGGTCTGCCCACGCCGGCCACGCACTGATCCACCGCCGACCGCCGACCCGGGAGGAACCGCATGAGCAACCGACGTGGCATCCGCCGGGTCTTCGTCTTCGGCCTCGTCCTCATCGCCTTCGTCGCCGTCTTCGTGGTGCGCCTCGTCGACATCCAGGTCGTCCGCGCCGAGGAGCTCAGCCGGGCCGCCGACGAGGTGCGCTCGAGCGAACGGGTCGTGCCCGGCACCCGCGGCGAGATCCTCGACGCGAACGGCGAGGTGCTCGCCGGCTCGGTCATGCGCTGGGACGTCGCGCTCTCGCCGTCGAAGGCGGTCACCCGCCAAACCCCGGATCCGGACGACCCGGCCGGCTCGAAGCCGACGAGACTCGCCGCCGGAACCGTCGACGAGGAGCTCGACCGCGACGCCGCCGCGATCGCCGAGGCCGTCGGTAAGAAGAAGGCCGAGATCCTCGAGCTGATCCGCACCGCGCTCGAGGACGACCCCGACTCCGACTGGGCGCAGGTCGCCAAACGGGTCGACAACGACGCCCGCGACCGGGTGCGGGCCCTCGAACTGCCCTGGCTCACCGTCAGCCAGCACCCGATGCGGGTGTACCCGAACGGCGCGGTCGCCGGCAACCTGCTCGGCTTCACCGACGTCGACGGCAACCCGCTGGCGGGTCTCGAACTCGGCGCCGACCGATGCATCGCCGGCGAGGACGGCCTCGAGCGCTACCTCGCCTCGCGCAACGACTGGGTCGAGATCCCCGGCAGCGCCACGACCATCGAGCCGGCGCGCGAGGGCGGCAGCCTGCACCTGACGGTCGAGACCGATCTGCAGTGGTTCGTGCAGTCCGTCGCCGCCCAGCGCGTGCAGGAGACCGGCGCGAAGTGGGCGACGGTGACGGTCATGGAGGCCAAGACCGGCCGTCTCCTCGCCGTCGCCGACGTGCCGACGGTCGACCCGAACGACCCGGCAGCGACCGACTCCGAAGACCGCGGTTCGCGCACCTTCACGGCGCCCTTCGAACCCGGCTCGACCTTCAAGGCCGTCACCGCGGCATCCGTGCTCGACGCCGGCAAGGCGACCCCGCTCGATCAGATCGTCGCGCCCTTCCGCTACCTCCCGCCGAACGGCGCCGACATCAACGACAGCTCCGGGCATGAGGACATGCGGCTGACGCTGACGGGCGTGCTCATCGAGTCCTCGAACACGGGCATGTCGCAGTTCGGCGAGCGGATGAGCGACGCGCAGCGTTACGAGGACATGCGGAAGTTCGGCTTCGGGCAGGAGACCGAGGTCGGCTTCCCCGGCGAGGAGCCCGGCGATCTGCACGGCGATCCCGGCGACTGGGATCCGCAGACGAAGTACGCCACCATGTTCGGCCAGGGCCTGACGACCACGGCCGTGCAGGTCGCCAGCGCCTACCAGGCGATCGCCAACGGCGGGGTGCGGATGCCGGTGACGCTCTCGGACGGCTGCGAGCTGCCCGACGGCACCATGACCGAGGTGCCCGAGCGGTCGGGCACCCGCGTGGTGTCGGAGCAGGCCGCCGAGCAGACGAGCCTCATGCTCGAGCAGGTCTACGAGCACGGCTGGCTCGCCGGCGACTGGGAGATCCCCGGATACCGGGTCGCCGCGAAGACCGGCACCGCGCAGGTGCCGGGCCCCGACGGGCACTACCTACCCGGATACCTGGTATCGGTATCGGGGTTCGCGCCGGTCGACGACCCCGAGTTCGTCGTTTCCGTGAGCATCATGGATCCCGTTAAGATGAATTCGTCCGCCGCGTCGGCGCCCGTGTTCCAGCAAGTGATGAGCCAGGTGCTGAAGACGCATCGGACCGTTCCATCCGGCGCCGAGGCGCCCGAGCTGCCAGGCACCTGGTGAGAAAGTTGGCGCTGTGACCGGTTCGGCTCGACAAGCCCTCCGACCCCAGCATCCGAGTCCCAGATCCCTCGGCGGGCTCGCCGAGGCCTTCGGCTTCGACGCCCGCGGCGACGTCGCCGGACTGGAGATCACGGGTGCCTCCCTGGCATCGGGCCAGGTCGAACCCGGAGACCTGTACGTCGGCGTGCCCGGCCGCCGCGTCCACGGCGCCGCCTACGCCGCAGACGCGGCCGAGCACGGCGCGGTCGCGGTGCTCACCGATCCGGCCGGCGCCGAACTCGCCGCCGGCTCCCTCGCCGCCGCAGGGTACGAGCTGCCCGTCCTCGTCACCCCCGACGCGCGGGCCGCCCTCGGCGACGTGGCCGCGTGGATCCACCGCACCGGGGAGAACCCGGCCACGCTCTTCGCCGTGACCGGCACCAACGGCAAGACGAGCGTCGTCTACCTGCTCGATGCGCTGCTGCGCAGGCTCGGCGTCGTCTCGGGCCTCAGCTCCACGGCCGAGCGCCGCATCGGCGACGAAGCCGTCACGAGCTCGCTGACGACGCCGGAGGCCAGCGAACTGCACGCCCTGCTGGCCCGCATGCGCGAGGCCGGCGTCCGCGCCGTCGGCGTCGAGGTCTCCGCCCAGGCGCTCAGCCGCCACCGCGTCGACGGCCTCGTCTTCGACGTCGTCGGCTTCACGAACCTCAGCCACGACCACTTCGACGACTACCGCGATTTCGACGAGTACTTCCGTGCGAAGCTCGAGCTCTTCCAGCCCGAACGCGCCAAGCGCGGCGTCGTCACGGTCGACTCGGAGTGGGGCCGCCGCCTCGTCGACGAATCCCGCATCCCGGTCACGACGCTCGCGACCGAGGACGCCGCAGGCGACGCCGACTGGCGCATGACGCTCGTCGAGGAATCGGCGCACTTCACGGCCTTCCGCCTCGACGGGCCCGGCGGGCGCACGCTCGAGGCCAGGGTGCCGCTGCTCGGCCGGTACATGGCCGCCAACGCAGCCCTCGCGATCGTCATGCTCGTGGAAAGCGGATTCGACCTCGGCCAGATCGAGCACGCCCTCGGCGAGCACGGCACCATCGATGCGTACATCCCCGGCCGCGCCGAGCGGATCTCGGGCGAGCGGGGCCCGGTCGTCTACATCGACTACGGTCACACGCCGGACGCCTTCGTGCAGACCCTCGGCGCGATCCGCCGGACGACCGAGGGGCGGATCGTCATGCTCTTCGGCGCCGACGGCGACCGCGACACGACCAAACGCGCCGAGATGGGCGCGATCGCCGCCCGTGAGGCCGACGTCGTCGTCATCACCGATTTCCACCCCCGCTTCGAAGACCCGGCGGCCATCCGCGCCCAGCTCATCGCGGGCGCCCGCGCAGCGGTGCCCGGCGTCGAGCTGTACGAGGTCGCCGACCCGCGGGCCGCGTTCCGCCGGGCGCTGGAGCTCGCCCGCGAGGGCGACGCGATCCTCTACGCCGGCCCCGGCCACGAGGACTACCAGGAGGTCGCCGGGCAGAAGATCCCGTACTCGGCCCGGGAAGACGCCAAGAACGCCCTGCGCGAAGCGGGGTGGCTCGCATGATCGCCCTCACCCTCGAAGAGATCGCCCGCATCGTCGGCGGCCGGCTCGTGCTGCCGGCCGGCACCGGCGCCGATGCCGCGGTGAGCGGCGCGGTCACCACCGACTCGCGCGAGATCGAGCGGGGCGGCATCTTCGTCGCCAAGCCCGGCGAGTTCGACGACGGCCACCGCTTCGCCCCGAAGGCCGTCGAGCGAGGCGCCGCGCTGCTCGTCGTCGAGCACGAGGTCGAGACCGACCCCGCCGTCGCCCAGATCGTCGTGCCCGACTCGGTCGAGGCGCTCGGAGCGCTGGCGACCGAGGTCGTCGCCCGCGTGCGCGCGCTCGGGCGGCTGAAGATCGTCGGGGTGACCGGATCCAACGGCAAGACCACGACGAAGAACCTGCTGCGCACGATCCTCGGCCACGTCGGCCCGACCGTCGCCGCCCGCGCCTCGTACAACAACGAGGTCGGCGCGCCGGTGACGATGCTCGAGCTCACCGAGGACACCGAGTTCCTGGTGGCCGAGATGGGCGCATCCGGCATCGGCGAGATCGCCCGGCTCGTGCGCATGGCCCGGCCCGACGTCGGCATCGTGCTGAAGGTCGGCCTCGCCCACGCCGGCGAGTTCGGCGGCATCGAGCAGACCGTGCGCGCGAAGTCGGAGATGGTCACCGACCTCCTGCCCGGCGACGTGGCCGTGCTGAACGCCGACGACCCGCGCGTGGCGGGGATGGCTCCGCTCACGAAGGCGCGGGTGGTCCGGTTCGGCCTCGGCCCCGGCGCCGAGGTGCGCGCGAGCGGCATCCACGCCCACGCCCGCGGCACCGACTTCACGATCGAAGCGGGCGGCGAAACCGCCGAGGTGCACTTCGGCGTGCTCGGCGAGCACCACGTCATGAACGCGCTTGCGGCCGCCGCGGCCGCCCTCGAACTCGGCGTGCCCCTCGAGCGCATCGCCGCCGCCCTCGGCGAGGTCGCCCTCGCCGAACGGTGGCGCATGCAGCTCATGGGCGGCCGCGACGACATCACCGTCATCAACGACGCCTACAACGCGAGCCCCGACTCGATGGCGGCGGCGCTGAAGACGCTCGCCCAGGTCAAGCGGCCCGGGGCGCGCACGATCGCCGTGCTCGGAGAGATGAGCGAACTCGGCGAGTTCTCGGGCGAGGAGCACGACCGGATCGGCCTCATGGCCGTGCGGCTCGGGATCTCCCAGCTCGTCGTCGTGGGGGAGGGGGCGCGGAGATTGCACATCTCCGCGATCAACGAAGGCTCGTGGGACGGCGAGTCGGCCTACGTCGAGGACGCCGAGGAGGCGTTCCGGCTCGTCGTGGCATCCGCCCGCCCGGGTGACACGGTGCTCGTGAAATCGTCGAATGCGGCGGGTCTTCGCCTGCTCGGCGACCGACTGGGAGAATGGTTCGCGTGATTGCACTGCTCACCGCAGGAGGGCTGTCGCTGGCCTTCACCCTGTTCCTGACGCCGCTGTTCATCCGGCTCTTCCGGAGGCTCGGCTGGGGGCAGTTCATCCGCGAGGACGGGCCCGAGAGCCACCACCTGAAGCGCGGAACGCCGACCATGGGCGGCATCATCTTCATCCTCGGCACGCTGTTCGGCTATTTCGTCGCGACGCTGCTCGTCTCGCGCGAACGGCCGACGGCGACGGGTCTGCTCGTGCTGTTCATGATGGTCGGCCTCGGCGTCGTCGGCTTCGTCGACGACTTCCTGAAGACCCGCAAGAAGCAGAACCTCGGCCTCGGCGGGTGGGCGAAGATCGCCGGGCAGGTGATCGTCGCGGCCGCCTTCGGCATCATGGCCCTGCAGTTCCCGAACCGGGCCGGTGTCACCCCGGCATCCACGAGCATCTCGTTCATCCGCGACCTGCCGCTGGACTTCATGGTCTTCGGCGGATTCGGCATCGTGCTCGTCGTCGTCTGGATCAGCCTCATCACGACCGCGACCTCGAACGCGGTGAACGTCACCGACGGCCTCGACGGTCTCGCCTCGGGCGCCTCGGTCGTCGCGATCGGCTCCTTCGTGATCATGGGCTTCTGGCAGTTCAACCAGTCGTGCTTCGGCGCGAGCCTGAACCCGGCCGATGCGTATCGCTGCTACGAGGTGCGCGACCCGCTGGACCTCGCGATCGTCGCGACGGCGATCGTGGGCGCCGTGCTCGGCTTCCTGTGGTGGAACACGAACCCGGCGAAGATCATCATGGGCGACACGGGCTCCCTCGCGCTCGGCGGCGCCCTCGCCGCGCTGGCGATCCTCAGCCGCACCGAGCTGCTCCTCCTGCTCGTCGGCGGCCTGTTCGTCATCGAGGCGGGCTCGGTCATCGTGCAGCGGGCCTACTTCAAGATCACGCGCGGCCGGCGCATCTTCCTCATGAGCCCGATCCATCACCACTTCGAGCTCAAAGGCTGGGCCGAGGTGACGATCGTGGTGCGTTTCTGGATCATCGCGGGCCTGCTCGCGGCGGTCGGCGTCGGGTCCTTCTACTTCCAGTGGATCTCGCAGTGAGCGAGCGGCTCGACGCGCTGACGAGCTGGCATGCCGACTGGTCGGGCCTCAGGGTCGCCGTCCTCGGGCTCGGGATGACGGGCTTCTCGGTCGCCGATACGCTCGCCGAGCTCGGCGCGCGGGTCACCGTGTACGCGGCCGGCACCGACGAGGACCGGGAGCGGATCCTCGAGGTCATCGGGGCGGGGTTCGTGCGGCATCCGCTCGACGTGGTGCCCGAGGCCCTGGCGGCCGATCCGCCCGAGCTCGTCGTCGTCTCGCCCGGCTTCCACCCCGACCACCCCGTGATCGCGTGGGCCGAGGCCCGGGGCATCGAGGTCTGGGGCGACATCGAGCTCGCCTGGCGCGTGCGCGACAAGGTGAACCCGGCCGAGTGGATCGTGGTCACCGGCACGAACGGCAAGACGACGACGGTGCAGCTGACCGCGGCCCTGCTCGCCGCCGGCGGCACGCGCGTCGCCCCGGCCGGCAACATCGGCATCCCGGTGCTGGACGCCGTGCGCGATCCGGCCGGCTTCGACGTCCTGGTCGTGGAGCTCTCGAGCTATCAGCTGCAGCGGATCCGCCGCGTGGGGCCGGGCCGGCTGGAGCCCTGGGCGAGCGTCTGCCTGAACCTCGCCGACGACCACCTCGACTGGCACGGTTCGGCCGAGGCGTACCGCGACGCGAAGGCGACCGTCTACTGGAACACCCGCACGGCGTGCGTCTACAACCGCGCCGACGAGGCGACCCGTCGCATGGTCGAGGACGCCGAGGTCGCCGAGGGCGCCCGTGCGATCGGCTTCGGCCTCGACGTGCCGGGGCCGAGCGATTTCGGCATCGTCGACGGCATCCTCTGCGACCGCGCCTTCCTCGAGGAGCGCCGCACGGCGGCCCTGGAGATCACGACGCTCGAGGATCTCGCCGCACGCGGCCTCGACGCGCCGCACGTCGTGCAGAACGTGCTGGCGGCAAGCGCACTTGCCCGTTCGTTCGGCACGCCCGTCGAGGCGATCCGCAGCGCCCTGACCGGCTTCCGCCTCGACGAGCATCGCATCGAACTGGTCTCCAGCGCGGGCGGCATCCGCTGGATCGACGACTCGAAGGCGACGAATCCGCACGCCGCCGAGGCGTCGCTCGCGGCCTTCGCGCCGGTGGTCTGGATCGTCGGCGGCCTGCTGAAGGGCGTCGACGTCGACGAGCTCGTCGGCCGGCACGTCTCCCGGCTGCGCGCGGCCGTCGTGATCGGCGAGGATCGTGCCGCGCTGCTGGCCGCCTTCGCCCGACACGCACCCGGGCTGCCGGTGGCGGAGGTCACCGCGGACGACACTGAGAGGGTGATGCCGGACGCGGTCGCCCTCGCAGCCTCGCTCGCCCGGCCGGGGGACACGGTGCTGCTCGCGCCGGCGGCGGCATCCATGGATCAGTTCGCGAGCTATGCGGACCGCGGGCAGCGGTTCCATCGGGCGGTCGACGAATTGGGGGGCGCGGGTGGCGGCAAGCTCGCGGACGACGCGCAACCGGGCGACTGAGCCCGCGCAGGCGGCGCGCATCAAACTCGGCAAGGCGCTGCGCGCCGAGTCGATGAACTATTTCCTGCTGCTCGGCACGACGCTCTTCCTCGTCGCCTTCGGCGTCATCATGGTGTTCTCTTCGCTCGCCGCGGATGCGACGGGCGCCGACTTCCTGACCCGCGGAGCGTATGCGGCCATCGGCGTCGTGCTGATGCTCATCGCCAGCCGGTTCCCCGAACGGTTCTGGATGCGCCTGGCGTGGCCGCTGCTCGTCTTCGCGTGCGTGCTGCAGCTGCTCGTGGTCGCCACGCCGCTCGGCAAGGAGGTCGGGGGCAATCAGAACTGGCTCGTCGTCGGCGGGTTCCAGTTCCAGCCGTCCGAGCTCGTCAAGCTCGCGCTGGTGCTGTGGCTCGGAGTGGTCGTCACGAAGAAGCAGGCGGTGCTCGACGACTTCCGCCGCGGGGTGCTGCCGATCATCCTCGTGGGCGGCGCCGCGATCGGTCTCGTGCTCGTCGGCGACGACCTGGGCACCGTGATGGTGATGGGCCTGTCGCTGATCGGCGCGCTCTTCCTCATCGGCGTGCGCCTGCGGTTGCTCATGCTGCCGGTGCTGGCCGCAGCGGTGCTCTTCGTGCTGTTCGCGATCTCGAGCGAGAACCGGTTGAAACGCCTGACCTCGTTCTTCGAGCAGCACTGCACCTCCTACGACCTCGAGTCGTGCTTCCAACCGCAGCAGGCGTTGTTCTCCCTCGCCAACGGCGGCGTCTTCGGCGTCGGCCTCGGCAACTCGCAGGGCAAGTGGTCGTGGCTGCCGGCGGCCGAGAGCGACTACATCTTCGCGATCATCGGCGAGGAGATGGGTCTCATCGGCGCCGTCGTGGTGCTGCTGCTCATCGTCGTGCTCGCCTACGCCTTCGTGCGGGTGCTCCGGCAGGCCTCGACGCCGTTCGCGCGGGGGGCCACCGCGTTCGTGCTGGTGTGGGTCATCGGCCAGGCATGTGTCAACATCGGTGTCGTGCTCGGAATCCTCCCCGTCCTCGGCGTCCCCCTTCCACTCGTCTCGGCGGGCGGATCCGCCCTCATCACGACGCTCGTCGCGATCGGCATCGTGCTCTCCTTCGCGCGCGAGTCGGGGGCGTGGTTCGCCCCGGCGAAGACCCGCAAGCGGAAGGCGGCGGCCCGATGACGGTGTACCTGCTCGCCGGCGGCGGAACGGCCGGCCATGTGAACCCGCTGCTGGCCGTCGCCGACGGCCTGCGCGATCGCGATCCGGGCGCCGAGGTGCTCGTGCTCGGCACGCGCGAGGGCCTCGAGGCACGCCTCGTGCCGGCCCGCGGCTACGAGCTGCTCACGATCGACAAGGTGCCCTTCCCGCGCCGCCCGAACCGGGCCGCCGTCGCCTTCCCCGGCCGCTTCGCGCGATCCATCGGCGAGACGGCCGAGATCATCCGGAGCCGGGGCGTGGATGTCGTCGTCGGCTTCGGCGGCTACGTCGCCACCCCCGCGTATCTGGCCGCACGTCGCACCGGCACGCCCGTCGTGATCCACGAGGCGAACGCGCGGCCGGGCCTGGCGAACCGGCTCGGCGCACGGTTCGCGGCGCGCGTCGGCGTCGCCTTCGCGGGCACGCCGCTGCCGGCCGCCCAGCTCGTCGGCATGCCGCTGCGCCGCGAGATCGAGACCCTCGATCGCACGAGCGGCCGGGAGGAGGCCGCCGCGTTCTTCGGCCTCGACGCCGGCCGGCCGGTGCTGCTGGCCACGGGCGGCTCGCTCGGCGCGCGCCGCATCAACCGCACGATGGTCGACAGCGCCGAGCGCATCCTCTCGACCGGCTGGCAGGTGCTGCACGTCACGGGGGAGCGCTCCGAGGTCGAGGATCCCGGCCTTCCCGGCTACCGCATGGTCGCCTACGCCGACCGGATGGATCTCGCCCTCCGTCTCGCGGACTTCGCCGTCTCGCGGGCCGGGGCGTCGACGGTCAGCGAACTGACCGCGCTCGGCATCCCCGCGATCTACGTGCCGTACGCCGTCGGCAACGGCGAGCAGCGCTTCAACGCGGCCGGGGTCGTGGATGCCGGCGGCGGCATCCTCATCGACGACGACGCCTTCCTGCCCGACGCCGTCGCCGATCGGCTCGCGCCGATCCTCGCCGACCGCGCCGCCGTGGAGCGGATGGCCGCCGCGGCCGCCTCGGTCGGCGTGCTCGACGGCACCGAACGCATGATCGGGCTGATCGACGAGGCGCTCGCCCTCCCGGGGAACACGGGCGGGGGCGCGTAACGTTGCACTGAGGACGCGCCGCACACCCGCATCCGCCCCCCGAACACCCGACCAGAGGAAACCGACCGCACCGTGACCATCAAACCGGACCCGTCAGCCCAGATCCCCGCCGAGCTCGGCGCCGTGCATTTCGTCGGCATCGGCGGTTCGGGCATGAGCGGCATCGCCCGGCTCTTCCTCGGCGCCGGCCACCGGGTGACGGGCTCGGACGTGCGCGAGTCGGCCAATATCGACGCCCTCCGCGAGCTCGGTGCCGAGGTCGCGATCGGGCATGATGCCGGCAACGTCGGCGATGCCGACACGCTGGTCGTGACCGGCGCGCTGTGGGACGACAACCCCGAGTACCGGTACGCGCTCGAGCACGGCATCCCGGTGCTGCACCGTTCGCAGGCGCTGGCCTGGCTGACCGCCGGCTCACGCCTCGTGGCGGTGGCCGGCGCTCACGGCAAGACCACCTCGACGGGCATGATCGTCACCGCCCTGCAGCGCCTCGGCGCCGACCCGAGCTTCGTGAACGGCGGCGTCATCGAAGAGCTCGGCGTGAGCGCCGGCGCCGGCGACGGCGAGCTCTACGTCGTCGAGGCCGACGAGTCGGACGGCTCCTTCCTGCTCTACGACACGGCCGTCGCCCTCATCACGAACGTCGACGCCGACCATCTCGACCACTACGGCTCCCTCGAGGCCTTCGAGGACGCCTTCGTGACCTTCGCCGAGCGCGCGCGCGAGCTCGTCGTGATCTCCGCCGACGATCCGGGTGCGAAGCAGGTGACGGCCCGGCTCGAGCACGAGCGGGTCGTGACGTTCGGCGAGGCCGCGGATGCGGCGGTGCGGGTCACCGATATCCGCACCGAGGGTCCCGTCTCCTTCGCCGTCTCGTACCAGGGGCAGGAGTACCGCACGACCCTCCGCATCCCGGGCCGGCACAACGCGATCAACGCCGCCGGCGCCTTCGCCGTGCTCACGGGTCTCGGCTTCGACCCGGCCGCGTCGCTCGAGGCGATCTCGCACTTCGCCGGCACCGGCAGGCGCTTCGAACTGCACGGCACGGTCGGCGGCGTGAGCGTCTACGACGACTACGCGCATCACCCGACCGAGGTCGCCGCGGCGCTTTCAGCGGCGCGCACCGTCGTCGGCGACGGCCGCATCATCGCCGTGCACCAGCCCCACCTCTACAGCCGCACGCGCCTGTTCGCGAAGGAGTTCGCGGACGTGCTGGAGACCTATGCCGACGAGACCGTCGTGCTCGACGTGTACGGGGCGCGGGAGGACCCGGAGCCGGGGGTGACCGGCGCCCTCGTCTCGGAGCGTTTCGCGCATCCGGAGCATGTGGCGTTCATCGCCGACTGGGCGGCGGCCGCTCGGCACACCGCGGAGATCTCCCGCCCGGGCGACTTCGTCATCACGCTCGGCTGCGGGGATGTGTACCGGATCGTGCCGCAGCTGCTCGGTGCGCTCGAGGAGCGCCCGGGCGTGCAGGCGGGCGACGGGGCCGGCGGTCCGGACCGCTCGTGAAGCGGCCCCAGGGCTTCGACCGGCGACCCGAGGCGGCCGCCGCGAAGACCCCTGCGGCGAAGACCGCGCCTGCGGCCAAGCCGTCGGCCGCCAAGGCATCGGCGGCGAAGATATCCGCGGCCAAGGGACCGGCGGCGAAGGCATCCGCCGGGAAGGCGTCCGCGGGCGGGCCCGGTTCCCGGACCGCGAAGGGCGCTTCCGGCACGACCGCGGCCGAACCGGCCGCCGCGAGGGCCGCGGCCGCCCCGGCGAAGAGCCGTCCGGCCGCCGCGTCGGCGAGGCAGAGGGCCGCGGCAGCATCGGCCGGCGACGCATCGGGGTCGCGGGATGCGGCCGAACGGGATCTCCGTCGTGCCGAACGCGCCCGCCGCGCGTACGAGCGGGCCGAGGTGCGCCGCTTCACGAAACGGAGCCGGCGCCGGCGGACCCTGCTCATCACGGCGTTCGGCTCGGTCGCGCTGCTGGCCGGGCTCGTCGCCGCGATCGCGTATTCGCCGATCATGGCGCTTCGCGACATCCGCGTCGAGGGGGCGTCGCGCCTGGACGCCGGAGCGATCGTCGAGGCGATCGACGGGGAGCTCGGCACTCCGCTGCCGCTCGTCGACGGTGCCGAGGTGCATCGGGCGCTGTCGGGCTTCAGCCTCATCGAGCGGTACACGACCGAGTCGATCCCGCCGGGCACCCTCGTCGTGCGCATCGTCGAACGGCAGCCGGTGGGCGTGCTCGAGGGTTCGGGCGGCTACGACGTGGTGGATGCCGCGGGCGTCGTCATCGAGCACCTCGATGCACGGCCCGAGGGCATGCCGTTGCTCGTCGCGCCGGGCGGCATCGCCGACGACGGATTCCTGGCGGCGACCGCGGTGGTGCGCGCGCTTCCCGAGGATGTGCGTGCGGCGCTCGTGCAGGCGAGCGCGGAGACCGCCGACGATGTGCGGCTGGAGCTCGGCGGCGGTGCGGAGGTCGTCTGGGGCTCGCCGGAGGACTCGGAGGTGAAGGCGGAGGTGCTCGCGGCCCTCATGCGCGCGGCTCCGCCCGACACGGTCTCGAGCTACGACGTCTCCTCGCCGTCGAGTCCGGTGACGGGCTGAGGCGTCGCACGGCGACATCCGTACCCGGATGGGGGAGTCGGGATCGCGACACGCGGGTATCCTTTCGACCCGTGCGCCCGCGCGGCGCTTAGCGTCTTCACCAGGAATTGCATACTCAGCAAAACTTTAACCTTCGACTTGAGGTTTAGAGTTCGCGACGGAGGCCGGAATCATGTCGACAAACCAGAACTACCTCGCCGTCATCAAGGTCGTCGGAATCGGCGGGGGCGGCGTCAACGCCGTCAACCGCATGATCGAGCTCGGCCTCCGCGGCGTGGAGTTCATCGCCATCAACACCGACGCGCAGGCCCTCCTCATGTCGGATGCCGATGTGAAGCTCGACGTCGGCCGCGACCTCACGCGCGGCCTCGGCGCCGGCGCGGATCCCGAGGTCGGCCGCCGTGCCGCCGAAGATCACGCGGAAGAGATCGAAGAAGCCCTCGCGGGCGCCGACATGGTCTTCGTCACGGCCGGCGAGGGCGGCGGCACCGGCACGGGCGGCGCCCCCGTCGTCGCGCGCATCGCGAAGTCGATCGGCGCGCTGACCATCGGTGTCGTCACGAAGCCGTTCAGCTTCGAGGGCAAGCGCCGCCAGACCCAGGCCGAGCAGGGCGTCGCACGCCTGAAGGAAGAGGTCGACACCCTCATCGTCGTGCCGAACGACCGGCTGCTGGAGATCAGCGACCGCGGCATCTCGATGCTCGAGGCCTTCTCGACCGCCGACCAGGTGCTGCTGGCCGGTGTGCAGGGCATCACCGACCTGATCACCACCCCCGGTCTCATCAACCTCGACTTCGCCGACGTCAAGTCGGTCATGCAGGGCGCGGGCTCCGCGCTCATGGGCATCGGCTCCTCGCGTGGGGCGGATCGCGCGATCAAGGCGGCCGAGCTCGCCGTGGCGAGCCCTCTTCTGGAAGCCTCGATCGACGGCGCGCACGGCGTGCTGCTGTCGATCCAGGGCGGCTCGAACCTCGGCATCTTCGAGATCAACGACGCCGCCCGGCTCGTGCAGGAGGCCGTGCACCCCGAGGCGAACATCATCTTCGGCGCGGTCATCGACGACACCCTCGGCGACGAGGTGCGCGTGACGGTCATCGCGGCCGGCTTCGACGGCGGCGAGCCGACGTCGACGAGTGCGGATGCCGAGGCGCGCCGCCCGAGCTTCGCCGCGGCCGCCCCGGTGCCCGAGCCCGTCGGCGTCGGCGCGCTGGGCGGATCGGCGTCGCTCTCGGCGTCCGCCTCCGCTCCGCGCGAGGACGCCCCGCAGCCCTCGCTCGGCCTCGACGAGGTGCTCGGCGGTGCCGATTGGGGCCAGGTCGAGGCCACCCCGAAGGACCCGACCGTCGGCGACCCCGCGTTCGACGACGACGGCGAGGACCTCGACATCCCCGACTTCCTGAAGTGAGCGACGAGACGCTCGCCGGCCGCCTCGCGGCCGTCCGGGCGGGCATCGCCGAGGCGGCGGATGCGGCCGGCCGAGACCCGGAAGGCGTCGAGCTCATCGTCGTGACGAAGTTCCACCCGGCCTCCCTCGTGCGCGGCCTCGCCGAGGCCGGCGTGCAGGACGTCGGCGAGAACCGCCACCAGGAGGCGCGCGCCAAGGCCGTCGAGCTCGCCGAGCTCGGCCTGCGCTGGCACTTCGTCGGTCAGCTGCAGTCCAAGAAGGCCCGGCAGGTCCGCGAGTACGCCCACGCGGTGCACTCCATCGACCGGGTATCGCTCGTGACCGCGCTCGGCGTGGACGACGGCCGCACGATCGACGGCTTCATCCAGGTGAACCTCACCGAGGACCCGGGCCGCGGCGGCGTGCAGCCGGAGGAGCTGGATCCGCTCGCCGAAGCCGTTCTGGCAGCCGAGGGCATCCGCCTGCGCGGCCTCATGGCCGTCGCCCCGCTCGGCGAGCCGGCGCGGCCGGCCTTCGCCCGCGTGCGCGCCCTCTCCGAGCGCCTGCAGCGGCTTGCACCGGATGCCCGCGCCCTGTCCATGGGTATGAGCCACGATTATCCCGATGCGATCCTGGAGGGTGCGACACACCTCAGAATCGGAACCGCAATCACGGGGAATCGCCCCGGGGCCGGTTAGCCTCGGTGTGAAGGAACACGGACGGAGGCAGCGATGTCGAACCCGCTGAAGAAGACGATGGTCTATCTCGGCCTCGCCGACGAAGAGCTCGAGGAGGAGACGCCGAAGCCGGCTCCCGCGCCCGTCGTGCACGCCGCCCCGGCCCCCAAGGCCGGCGCGCCCGTCACGCCGCTGCGCCGGCAGCCCGTGCAAGCGGTGCCGCAAGCAGATATGAACGAGATCCTCACCGTGCACCCGCGGCAGTACCGCGACGCCCAGGTCATCGCCGAGTCGTTCCGCGAGGGCGTGCCGGTCATCATCAACCTCTCGCAGATGTCCGACTCCGACGCGCGTCGGCTGATCGACTTCGCGAGCGGCCTGTCTCAGGGCCTGTACGGCAAGATCGAGCGCGTCACGAGCAAGGTCTTCCTGCTCTCGCCCGCGCACGTGGCCATCTCGGGGGAGTCCGGCGCCGACGACGGGGACGTCGACGCATCGTTCTTCGCGCGCTCGTAGTCCGCTGTGGGAGTCTTCGCCGTCGTCTGGGGCATCCTCTACACGCTGCTGCTGCTGTACTTCTTCATCATGTGGGCGAGGTTCATCATCGACCTCGTCCGAACCTTCAACCGCTCCTGGCGCCCCAGGGGCGGTTGGCTCGTGGCGGTCGAGGCCGTCTACACGGTGACCGATCCCCTCGTGAAGCTCTTCCGGCGGATCGTGCCGCCCATCCGCATCGGCCAGGTCTCGCTCGATCTCGGCTGGACGCTCGCCATGCTCGTCGTCATCGTCGCGATGACCATCGTGCAGGCGCTCTCCGCCGGCGCGCAGGGGTGAGCGCGGCCGTCGTCGTCACCCGGCGTCGCCGGGTGACGATCTCTCAGGTGGTGCGTGGCCGCCTTTGGTACCGTAACGTGAACGTGATCAACCAGTTCGACAGATTCGAGGGTGAGAAGCCATGGCGCTAACTCCGGAAGACGTGGTCAATAAGCGCTTTCAGGCGACGAAGTTCCGAGAGGGGTACGACCAGGACGAGGTCGACGACTTCCTCGATGAAGTCGTGGTCGAACTGCGCCGGTTGAACCAGGAGAACGACGAGCTGCGCCAGCGCGTCCAGGCCGCCGAGGCCCGCGCGAACGAGGCGCAGCAGTCCGCCGCGCAGGCCACCGCGTACGAGGCTCCGGCTTCGCCTCCGCCCACGGTCGCCGTCGCGATGCCCGCACCGACGCCGGCACCGGCGCCCGTCTCCGACCTCGACGAGCAGACGAGCACCACGAACCTCCTGCAGCTGGCCCGCCGCCTCCACGAGGAGCATGTCCGCGAGGGCATCGAGAAGCGCGACGCGCTGATCGCCGAAGGGCACGCGACCGCGGCCCGCGTCGTCGCCGAGGCCGAGGCCAAGCAGCGCCAGCAGATCGGCATCCTCGACCAGGAGCGCGTCGCCCTCGAGAAGCGCATCGACGAACTGCGCGACTTCGAGCGCGACTACCGCCAGAAGCTCAAGAGCTACATCGAGGGCCACCTGCGTGAGCTCGACACCTCCGCTCCCGTGAGCTCGGGCTCCGGATACGCCGTGGGCTCGGGCGTCGAGCAGCAGACGCCGAGCTACCAGGGCTTTGGAGCCTGATCGCCCCGAGGCCCGATCCCGGTCGAAGGTCAGCGCGACGGCCATCGCCGTCATCGTGCTCATCGCCGCGGGCGCGTACGGCCTCGACCAGCTGACGAAGCACCTCGTCGTCACGAATCTCACCGAGGGGGAGGTCGTCCCGGTCATCGACGGCGTGCTGCAGTGGCAGTTCGTCCGCAACTCCGGGGCGGCCTTCTCGCTCGCGAGCGGCATGACGTGGATCTTCACGATCCTCGCGACCGTGGTGCTCACGGTCATCGTCTGGTTCGCGCGGCGCATCCGCTCGATATGGTGGGCCGTCGTCTTCGGCCTGCTGCTCGGCGGCGTCCTCGGCAACCTCACCGACCGTCTCTTCCGCGAACCGAGCTTCGGACTCGGGCACGTGATCGACTTCATCTCGACCCCGTGGATGATCCCGGCGATCTACAACGTCGCCGACATCTGCATCGTGTCGAGCATGGTGCTCTTCCTGCTCCTGACGATCCTCGGGATCGGACTCGACGGCGTGCGCCTCGGCAAGGACGGCGAACCGATCGGCGCCAAGCGCGCCGAGGGGGACGAACCCCACCCGAACCCGGAGCCGTAGCCGAATGCCCAGCCGCGCCCTCCCCGTGCCGGACGGCCTCGACGGCACACGCATCGACGCCGGGCTCGCGAAGCTCCTCGGCTTCTCGCGCACCCTCGCGGCCGACATCGCCGAGTCCGGCGGCGTGCTGCTCGACGGTCGTGAGGCCGGCAAGTCCGACCGCCTGCGGGCCGGCGCCTGGCTCGAGGTGAGCTGGGAGGAGCCGCGCGGGCCGGTCGTCGAGGCCATCCCCGTGCCCGAGCTCGGCATCGTCCACGACGACGACGATCTCGTCGTCGTCGACAAGCCCGCCGGCGTCGCCGCCCATCCCTCGATCGGGTGGAGCGGGCCGACGGTCGTCGGGGCCCTCGCGGCGGCCGGCTACCGGATCTCGACCTCCGGTGCGCCCGAACGCCAGGGCGTCGTGCACCGCCTCGACGCGGGCACCTCGGGCCTCATGGTCGTCGCGAAATCGGAGCGGGCCTACACCGAGCTGAAGCGGCAGTTCCACGACCGGGAGGTCGGCAAGATCTACCACACGGTCGTGCAGGGCCACCCCGATCCGCTCGCTGGCACGATCGACGCCCCGATCGGCCGGCACCCGCGCTCGGAGTGGAAGTTCGCGGTCACCGCCGGCGGCAAGCACGCCGTCACCCACTACGAGACGATCGAGGCGTTCCCGTACGCCTCCCTCCTCGAGATCCGTCTCGAGACGGGCCGGACGCATCAGATCCGCGTGCACATGGCGGCGCAGCGGCATCCGTGCGCGGGCGACGCGATGTACGGGGCCGACCCGAGCCTCTCGTCACGGCTCGGCCTCGGCCGGCAGTGGCTGCACGCCGTGCGGCTCTCGTTCGCTCACCCGGCCGACGGGCGCGCGGTCGTCTTCGAGTCCGCCTACCCGGCCGAGCTCGCCCACGCGCTCGAGATCCTCCGAGAGGACTGAACGTCGGCGGTCGCCCGTAGACTGAAACCCCCGAACGAACCTGGTGAGGAGCCTGCGTGTCCGGCGATTCCTTCGTCCATCTGCACGTCCACAGCGAGTACTCGATGCTCGACGGCGCGGCCCGGATCGGGGAGCTCGTCCAGGCCGCCAAGGGCGAGGGGATGCCGGCGGTCGCCGTCACGGACCACGGCAACGTCTTCGGGGCGTTCGACTTCTGGAAGCAGGCGACCGACCAGGGCGTGAAGCCCATCATCGGCACCGAGGCGTACCTGACGCCCCGCACCCACCGCAGCGACAAGACCCGGGTGCGCTGGGGCAACGGCGGCGGCGACGACGTCTCGGGGTCCGGCGCGTACACGCATATGACCCTGCTGGCCGAGACGACCGAGGGTATGCACAACCTGTTCCGCCTCTCGAGCCTCGCCTCGATCGAGGGCTACTACTTCAAGCCGCGCATGGACCGCGAGATCCTGCAGACGTACGCCAAAGGGCTCATCGCGACGACCGGATGCCCCTCCGGCGAGGTGCAGACGCGCCTACGGCTCGGTCAGTACGACGAGGCCGTGAAGGCGGCCGCTGAGTTCCGCGACATCTTCGGCGCCGAGAACTTCTTCTGCGAGATCATGGACCACGGGCTCGGGATCGAGAAGCGGATCATGACGGATCTGCTGCGCCTGGCCGAGGAGCTCTCGCTCCCGCTCGTCGCGACGAACGACCTGCACTACACGCATGCGGCCGATGCCAAGAGCCACGCCGCGCTGCTCTGCGTGCAGTCCGGCTCCACCCTCGACGATCCGAACCGCTTCAAGTTCGACTCCGAGGACTTCTACCTGAAGTCGGCCGAGGAGATGCGCCACCTCTTCCGCGACCACCCCGACGCCTGCGACAACACGCTCGCGATCGCCGAGCGCTGCAACGTCGAGTTCAACACCAAGGCGAACTACATGCCGCGCTACCCGGTGCCCGCCGGGGAGAACGAGGAGAGCTGGTTCGTCAAGGAGGTCGAGAAAGGGCTGCACCTGCGCTACCCCGAGGGGATCCCGCAGCGCGTGCGCGAGCAGGCCGACTACGAGGTCGGCGTCATCAGCCAGATGGGCTTCCCGGGATACTTCCTCGTCGTCTCCGACTTCATCAACTGGTCGAAGGAGAACGGCATCCGGGTCGGCCCGGGCCGCGGCTCGGGCGCCGGGTCGATGGCGGCGTACGCCATGAAGATCACCGACCTCGACCCGCTCGAGCACGGGCTCATCTTCGAGCGCTTCCTGAACCCCGACCGCGTCTCGATGCCCGACTTCGACGTGGACTTCGACGAACGTCGTCGGGGCGAGGTCATCAAGTACGTGACCGCCAAGTACGGCGCCGAGCGCGTCGCCCAGATCGTCACCTACGGCACGATCAAGGCCAAGCAGGCCCTCAAGGACTCGAGCCGCGTGCTCGGCTTCCCGTTCGGGATGGGCGAGAAGCTCACGAAGGCGATGCCGCAGGCCGTCATGGGCAAGGACATCCCGCTCTCGGGAATCTTCGACAAGGACCACCCGCGCTACAAAGAGGCCGGGGACATCCGCGCGGTCATCGAGACCGACCCCGAGGCGCGCACCGTCTTCGAGACGGCGACGGGGCTGGAGAACCTGAAGCGGCAGTGGGGCGTGCACGCGGCCGGCGTCATCATGTCGAGCGAGCCGCTCATCGACATCATCCCGATCATGAAGCGGGAGCAGGACGGGCAGATCGTCACGCAGTTCGACTACCCGGCGTGCGAATCGCTCGGGCTCATCAAGATGGACTTCCTGGGGCTGCGCAACCTCACCATCATCGACGACGCCCTCGACAACATCGAATTGAACCGGGGCTTCCGACCCGTGCTCGAAGACCTCGCCCTCGACGACGCCGACGCCTACCGCCTGCTCGGCTCGGGCGAGACGCTCGGCGTGTTCCAGCTCGACGGCGGGCCGATGCGCGGGCTGCTCCGGCAGATGAAGCCCGACAACTTCGAGGACATCTCGGCCGTCATCGCCCTGTACCGCCCCGGCCCGATGGGCGCCAACTCGCATATCAACTACGCGCTCCGCAAGAACGGCCTGCAGGAGATCACGCCGATCCACCCGGAGTTCACCGAGTCGCTCGCCGACATCCTCGACACCACCTACGGCCTCATCATCTACCAGGAGCAGGTGATGGCCATCGCCCAGCGCGTCGCCGGCTTCTCGCTCGGCCAGGCGGACATCCTCCGCCGCGCGATGGGCAAGAAGAAGAAGTCGGAGCTCGACAAGCAGTACGCCGGCTTCGAAGCCGGTATGAAGGCCAACGGCTACTCCGATGCGGCGATCAAGACCCTGTGGGACATCCTGCTGCCCTTCTCCGACTACGCCTTCAACAAGGCCCACTCGGCCGCGTACGGGGTGCTGAGCTACTGGACGGCCTATCTGAAGGCGCACTACCCGGCCGAGTACATGGCCGCCCTGCTCACGAGCGTCGGCGACGCCCGCGACAAGCTCGCGCTGTACCTGAACGAGTGCCGCCGTATGGGCATCACGGTGCTCGCGCCCGATGTGAACGAGTCGATCGGCTTCTTCTCGGCCGTCGGCGACGACATCCGCTTCGGCCTCGGCGCGGTGCGCAACGTCGGCTTCAACGTCGTCGAGGCCATCCGCGGCGCCCGCGAGGAGAAGGGCCGCTTCGAGCACTTCCACGACTTCCTGAAGAAGGTGCCGATCCAGGTCGCCAACAAGCGCACCGTCGAATCGCTCGTGAAGGCCGGTGCCTTCGATTCGCTCGGCCATACCCGGCGCTCGCTCGTCGAGATCCACGAGGGCGCCGTCGAATCGGCCGTCTCGGAGAAGCGCGTCGAGGCGACCGGTCAGGCCGGCTTCGACTTCGACAGCCTCTTCGCCGAGGACGCGCAGGAGCCCGTGTCGGCGGTGCCGGATCGCCCGGAATGGTCGAAGAAGGACAAGCTCGCCTTCGAACGCGAGATGCTCGGGCTCTACGTCTCCGACCATCCGCTCGCCGGCCTCGAGGTTCCGCTCGCCAAGCACGCCTCGACCTCCATCACCGAGCTCCTCTCATCCGAGTCGACCCAGGACGGCGACACGGTCACCATCGCCGGGCTCGTCACGAGCGTGCAGCACCGCGTCGCCAGACAGTCGGGCAACCAGTACGGCATGATCCAGGTCGAGGACTTCGCCGGCGAGATCACCGTGATGTTCATGGGCAAGGCGTACCAGGAATTCGCCCCGACCCTGCAGGCCGACTCGATCGTCGTCGTGCGCGGCCGCGTCAGCATGCGCGACGACGGCATGAACCTGCACGCGTTCAGCGTCTTCCAGCCCGAGCTCGGCCAGGGCGACGATCACGGTCCGGTGATGATCAGCATGCCCGAGCAACGGGCGACGACCGACACCGTCACCGCGCTCGGCGATGTGCTGACGCGCCACGTCGGCGACACCGAGGTGCGCCTGAAACTCGTGCGCGGCGGCATCGCCCGCGTCTTCGAACTGCCGTACCCGGTGCGCGTGACGGCCGACTTCTACGGGGAGCTGAAGAGCCTGCTCGGGCCCAACTGCCTCACCTGACCCCGTCGGCGGCCCGCGCGCGACCGGCCCGCCGCACGGCATATGCTGAACGGGCCATGCTGCGAACGATCGACCTGCGCGGAACGCGCCCCACCCAGACCGAACTGCTCGCCCTCGTGCCGCGCGCCGGCACCGATGTGTCCGGTGCCCTCGGCACCGTCACCGGCCTCATCGAGGAGGTGCGAGAGCATGGCGAAGCCGCGCTCCTCGAACAGGCCGAGCGTTTCGACGGCATCCGCCCGGCCGCCGTCCGCGTGCCCGAGACCGAGCTCGACGCCGCACTGGCGGCGCTCGCACCCGAACTCCGCGCGGCGATCGAAGGCACCGTCGAGCGGGTGCGCGCCGCGAGCCGGGCTCAGGTGCCCGAGCCGCGCGAGACCGTGCTCGCCCCCGGCGCCGTCGTGCGACAGCGCTGGCAGCCGGTCGGCCGCGTCGGCCTGTACGTGCCCGGCGGCAAAGCGGTCTACCCGTCCAGCGTCGTGATGAACGTCGTGCCGGCCCAGGTCGCCGGCGTCGCCTCGATCGCCCTGGCCTCGCCGGCGCAGCGCGAACACGGCGGCCGCATCCACCCGACCATCGCGGCCGTGGCCCGCTTGCTCGGCGTCACCGAGGTGTACGCCATGGGCGGGGCCGGCGCGATCGGCGCCTTCGCCTACGGAGTGCCCGGGATCGCGCTGGAGCCCGTCCAGCTCGTCACGGGGCCCGGCAACGTCTACGTCGCCGCCGCCAAGCGCGCCGTGCAGGGTGTCGTCGGCATCGACGCCGAGGCCGGGCCGACCGACATCCTCGTGATCGCCGACGACGGCGCCGACGCAGACCTCGTCGCCGCCGACCTGGTGAGCCAGGCCGAGCACGACGAGCTGGCCGCCGCCGTGCTCGTGACCGACTCCGCCGCGTTCGGCGAGGCCGTGCTCGCGCGGGTGCGCGCCAGGGCGGATGCCACCCCTCACCGCGAGCGCGTGGCGGCATCCATCGGCGGGGCGCAGTCCGCCCTCGTGCTCGTCGACGATCTCGCGCAGGCCGCCGCGTTCGCGAACGCCTTCGGGCCCGAGCACCTCGAGATCCAGACCCGCGACGACGAAGCCGTGCTCGCGGGCATCGAGAACGCCGGGGCGATCTTCCTCGGAGCGTATTCGCCGGTGAGCCTCGGCGACTACGCGGCCGGCTCCAACCACGTGCTGCCGACGGGCGGCACCGCGCGCTCCTCGGCGGGGCTGTCGGCGGCGACCTTCCTCCGGCCCCAGCAGATCGTCCGCTACGAACGCGACGCCCTCGAACAGGTCGCGCCGGTCGTGGCCGCGCTCTCGGCCGAAGAAGACCTGCCGGCGCACGGCGAGGCGGTGCGCGCGCGGTTCGCCGACGATGCGCACGGCACGGGCCGCTGACTCGCTAGGCTTGACGAGCCATGTTCTGCCCTTTCTGCCGCCACCCGGACTCGAGGGTCATCGATTCGCGCACGAGCGACGACGGCCTGTCCATCCGCCGACGCCGGCAATGCCCCGCATGCGGTCGCCGCTTCTCGACGACCGAGACGGCGAGCCTGGTCGTCATCAAACGCTCGGGCGTCGTCGAGCCGTTCAGCCGTGAGAAGGTCGTCTCGGGCGTACGGAAGGCCTGCCAGGGGCGACCGGTGACCGACTCGGATCTCGCGGTGCTCGCCCAGAAGGTCGAGGAGACGATCCGCTCGACCGGCGCCTCGCAGATCGAGGCGAACGACATCGGCCTGGCCATCCTGCCGCCGCTGCGCGAACTCGACGAGGTCGCCTATCTGCGCTTCGCGAGCGTCTATCAGGCCTTCGAATCGCTCGACGACTTCGAGTCGGCCATCGCACAGCTCCGCGCCGAACACGGGCGTCTGCCCGCGCGGTCGGCCGAATGAGCCGGCTCTACGGCCTCGCGTTCAGGCTCGTCTTCACGCGGATGGATGCCGAGGCTGCCCACCATCTCGCGTTCCGCGCGATCCGGGCGGTCGGGGCATCCGGCGGCCTCGTGCGCCGGTTCACACGCCCCGATCCGCGCCTGGCCGTCGACACGCTCGGACTCCGCTTCCCCTCGCCGTTCGGCATCGCGGCCGGCTTCGACAAGGACGCCCTCGGCGTCGCCGGTCTCGGCGATCTCGGTTTCGGACATGTCGAGGTCGGCACCCTCACACCGCTTCCGCAACCGGGCAACGACAAGCCGCGGCTGGCCAGGCTCATCCCCGACCGTGCGCTCGTGAACCGGATGGGCTTCAACAACGGGGGAGCGGATGCCGCCGCCGGCCGCCTCTCGCGCCTCCGCCGTCGCCGGCATCGGCCGGTGATCGGCGTGAACATCGGCAAGAACCGCATCACGCCGGTCGAGCAAGCCGCCGACGACTATGTGCGCGCTGCCCGCGTGCTCGGCCCCTACGCCGACTACCTGGCCGTCAACGTGAGCTCGCCGAACACGCCGGGCCTGCGCGGCCTGCAGGAGCTCGAACAGCTCACGCCGCTGCTGGCCGAGACGAAGGCCGCGGCCGGGCGCACCCCGTTGCTCGTGAAGATCGCCCCCGATCTCGCCGACGAGGAGGTGCGCCGCATCGCCGGACTCGTCGCCGAGCTCGGCCTCGACGGCATCATCGCGACCAATACGACGATCTCGCGCGCAGGGCTCGCCTCGAGCCCGAAGCTCGTGGAGGCGGCCGGGGGCGGTGGGCTCTCGGGGCGCCGCTCGCGGCCAGATCGCTCGAGGTGCTCCGTCTCATCCGCGAGGTCGTGCCGGCCGAACTGTGTGTGATCTCGGTCGGCGGGGTCGAGACGGCCGCCGATGTGCGGGGGCGGCTGGATGCCGGGGCGACGCTCGTGCAGGGCTACTCGGCGTTCATCTATCGCGGCCCGGGCTGGGCGCGCGAGATCAACCGGGGGCTGGCGGCCGCGCTCGACGGGCGCTGACGCGGCCTGCCGCACCGGCACGTCCACTCGGGGCGGCATCGGCGCCGGGCGGCGGCCGGGCACGCGGTCAGAGCAGCCCGACGTCGGCGAGGCGGTCGGCGATGGTCGACCCGTCGCTCGCGGAGACCCATGGCACCTCGTCGCCGTGGGGCGCGTTCGCGCGGCCGCCGGCGAGCACGGCCTCACCGGGGGAGAGGCGGCGGATGGCGACGGCGGCGACGGATGCGGGGCGCTCTGCGGCGAAGTCGGCGTAGAGCTCCTCGTCATGCTGGCCGTCGTCGCCGATGAGCAGCCAGCGGATGTTCGGGAACTCGTCGGCGAGGCGGCGGAGATTGTCCTCCTTGTGCTCTCGGCCGCTGCGGAACCAGCGGTCATGCGTCGGCCCCCAGTCGGTCAGCAGGAGCGGGCCGTCGGGGAACATATTGCGCGAGAGGAAGCGCCTGAGGGCCGGCGCGACGTTCCACGCCCCGGTGGAGAGGTAGATGACCGGGGCGCCGGGGTGGGCCCGCACGAGGCGTTCGAAGAGCACGCCCATGCCGGGGGTGGGGATGCGCGCGTGCTCGTCGAGCACGAAGGTGTTCCATGCGGCGACGAGGGGGCGAGGCAGGGCGGTGACCATGACGGTGTCGTCGACGTCGGAGATGACGCCGAAGGTCTCGTCGGGGGAGATGATGTGCAAGGGGGCTTCGACGTCGGCGCCGCCGGGGGTGGAGAGCTTCGCGCGATGCCAGCCGGGGCCGAGCTCGGCGGGGATGCGGGTGTCGACGACGCCGCCGCGGTCGGCCCGGACGTCGTAGCGGCGACCCTCGATCTCCACGGTGACGGGGACATCGCCGACCGGGACGCTGAGGAAGCTGCGCCAGCCCCGGAGGACGGCTTCGCGTTCGGGCCGGCCGTCGCGGCGACGCCGTGTGCGGCGAGCGAGCTCGGGCTTCACCAGGAGGACCCGGCAGAAGACGCGCACCCAGTCAGTGGATCCATAGCCGGTGTACGGAACGATGGTGGGCACCTGGCCGCGTGCGCGCGCCCAGCGTGCCCGGAGCCCGTGGAACCAGTCCTCGATGCGCGCCGCCCGGTGCCGGGCAGCCCGATTCGGCGGCTCGGGCGTGGCAGGAGGCGTCGCCGGCATCCCTCAATTCTGGCATGGAACCGGCGACTCGCCGGGCTTGGGGTTCGCGTGCGGTCCTCGCACCGAACCCCGTAAAGCTGAGTCTCAGCTGAAGATATGTATAATGCACGCTGACTGAACGCTGAACTACTCTCGTGTTCCTCGAGTGGCTCGAAGCACCCTCCGGCCGCCGCTAGAGTGGGGACGGTGTTTGCGAGGAGGTACCGTGCCGAGAGGTGACCTGATCCTAGGATCGGCGGATGGTCGCCGGTCGATCGTCCGGACCGAGCCGGCGCAGCGGCGCAGCGCCCAGCGCCTCGATGCGCTGCTCGACGCCGCCGCGGCGGTGATCGACGAGATCGGCTCGGAGCGACTCACGACGCAGCTCGTGGCCGAGCGCGCCGGAGCATCCATCGGCACCGTCTACCGCTACTTCCCCGACCGGGTCGCCGTGCTCGACGGGCTCCGCGACCGCAGCGTCCGCCGCTACCGCGAACGCCTCGCGGACGCCGTCGGCGATGCCGAGCTCGCGAACTGGTGGGACGTCATCGATCTCGCGATCCTCACGAGCATCGAGTGCTACCGGCGCGAGCCCGGCTTCCGCATCGTCCGCACGACGGTCCGTGAACGCGGCGAGGCCGGCACGGCCGTCATCGCCGACCGGCTCGCGCAGCTCATCGAGACCGAGTTCGACGTCGCCGAGGTCGACCCCGACGAGCTGCGGCTGCGGCTCGACGTCGTCGTCGAGGTCGTCGACGGCCTCGTCGCGCGCGCCGTCGACGGCGACATCGTCGACGACCGAGTGCTCGACGAATGCCGCCGCATCGCCCACGACACCCTCGCCGACTCCCTGGGGCAGACAAGGCGCGCCTCGGCCGCCTAGGGTGTGTTGCGGAACTCCGCACGCGCTGCGGCGTGCGACGGGCGGCCGTTTGCTGCGTTGTCGTCGTCGGCCTCGCCTCCAGTGAGGCCCTCCTCCTCCGCCTTGCATCCGGTCGCCCGTCGCACGTCCTCGCCGCGCACGGAGTTCCGCAACACTCCCTAGACGGCCGGGCGGAGCCGCCACGGCATCCCTCGCCGGACAACCCGCGCGCCACCGTTGCCAGGCGGCTCGAAGCGTGTTTGGCTGGGACCCGGCGCGAACGCGCCGGAATGGCCGGGATCCGGCGCGCAGGCGGCGAGGGGCGGGGAGCATGATCGAGTTCCGTGCGGTGACGAAGGAGTTCCCCGACGGCACCGTCGCGGTCCGCGACGTCTCCTTCGAGGTGCCCTCGCATCGTACGACCGTGCTCGTCGGCTCCTCGGGCTCCGGCAAGACGACGCTGCTGCGCATGGTCAATCGCATGGTCGACCCGAGCTCGGGCAGCGTCCTCATCGACGGCGAAGACGTCGCCGCCGCCGACCCGGTGCGGCTTCGCCGCGGCATCGGCTACGTCATGCAGAACTCAGGGCTGCTGCCGCATCGCACCGTCATCGACAACGTCGCGACGGTGCCGATGCTCCGAGGCGAATCCAAGCGCGCCGCACGGGCGCGCGCCCTCGAGCTCCTCGATACCGTCGGGCTCGACCGCGAGCTGGCCGGCAGGTACCCGGGCCAGCTCTCCGGCGGGCAGCAGCAGCGCGTCGGCGTCGCCCGCGGCCTGGCCGTCGACCCGAACATCCTGCTGATGGACGAACCCTTCGGCGCCGTCGACCCGCTCGTGCGCGCCGAACTCCAGCAAGAGCTCCTGCGCCTGCAGCGGCAGCTCGGCAAGACCGTCCTCTTCGTCACCCACGACGTCGACGAGGCCTTCCTCCTCGGCGATCAGGTCGTGATCCTCCGCACCGGCGGCGAGGTCGTGCAGATCGGCTCGCCCGAGGAGATCCTCGCCGCACCGGCCGACGCCTTCGTCGAAGGATTCGTCGGTGCCGATCGCGGCCGGCGCGCCCTGCACCTCGAAGAGCGCGACGGCCGCGAGATCGTCGTCGACGGCGACGGCCGCCCGGCGGGAGTGCTCGTCACGTGAACTGGATCCAGTCGAACCTCGACCTCGTCTGGGAGCTCACGCTCGTGCACCTCGCGCTGAGCGTGCCGGCGATCGTGCTCGCCTTCGCGATCTCGGTGCCGATCGGGTGGATCGCCCACCGCTACCGCTGGTCGCGCGGCGTGCTGCTCGGCCTCTGCGGACTGCTCTATGCCATCCCGTCGCTCGCGGTGTTCGTCATCCTGCCGCCCATCACCGGCATCCCGCTGCGCTCACCCGTGAACCTCGTCATCGCCCTCACGCTGTACGGCATCGCGGTGATCGTGCGCACCGCCACCGACGCCTTCGACTCGGTCGACCGCGATGTGCGGCAGTCGGCCGTCGCGATGGGCTTCGCTCCGGCGGGCCGCTTCTGGCAGGTGGATCTGCCGCTGGCCGGCCCCGTCCTCCTCTCGGGCCTGCGCGTGGTCATCGTGAGCACTGTGAGCCTCGCGACCGTCGGCGCCGTCATCGGCGTGCAGAGCCTCGGCAGCCTCTTCACCGACGGACTGCAGCGCAGCATCCCGGCGGAGATCATCGCGGGCATCGTCATGACGGTCGCCGTCGCGCTCGTGCTCGACGGGCTCGCCGTCGCCGGCGGCCGCCTGCTCATGCCCTGGGCGGCGCCCGCCGGCCGCACGCGCCGCCCCGACGCGCGCACCGAGGCCCGCGCGGCGGGGGCGGCATGAACGCCTTCCTGGAGGCCATCGCCTGGCTCGCCGACGCCGCCAACTGGTCGGGGCCGGGATCCATCCCCGAACGCCTCGTGCAGCACCTCGTGCTCTCGGTCGTCGTGCTCGTCATCGCCGCCGTCATCGCCCTGCCGATCGGTGCCTTCATCGGCCACACCGGCCGCGGCAAAGCCATCGCGATCGGCGTGAGCGGCGGCCTGCGCGCACTGCCGACGCTCGGTCTGCTCTCGATCGTCGGCCTCTGGATCGGCATCGGCGTCGGTGCCCCCGTCATCGCCCTCGTCGTGCTCGCCCTCCCACCGCTGCTCGCGGGAGCGTACGCGGGTTTCGAGTCGGTCTCGCGCACCACGATCGACGCCGCCCGGGCCATGGGGATGACCGGCTGGCAGCTCGCCGGGCGCGTCGAACTGCCGCTCGGACTGCCGATCCTCGTCGGCGGGATCCGCTCCGCGACGCTGCAGATCATCGCGACGGCGACGCTGGCCGCCTACCTCTCCGACGTCGGCCTCGGCCGATTCATCTTCCTGGGCCTGCGTACCGCCAGCTACGACGAGATCCTGGGCGGGGCGATCCTCGTGATCGTGCTCGCCCTCGTGATCGACGGGCTTTTCGCGCTCCTGCAACGCCTCGTCGTGCCGGCCGGGGTGCGCGAGACCCGGGGGATGCGGGCGCGCAACCGCACGCACACGAACGTGGGATCACCCACCGATGAAGGGAACCGGACATGACCACAGCGAAGCAGCGACTCACGGCCCTCGCGGTCTCGGCCGCGGCGGCCCTCGCCCTCGCCGGCTGCGGCACGGGCGATCCGCTCGACGGAGGTTCGACCGAGAGCGGCGGCGGATCCATCGTCATCGGCTCGCAGGACTACTACTCGAACGAGATCATCGCCGAGCTCTACGCCCAGGCGCTCGAGGCGAAGGGCTTCGAGGTCGACCGCCAGCTGCGCATCGGCCAGCGCGAGGTCTATCTGCCGGAGATCGAGGCCGGCAACATCGACCTGTTCCCCGAGTACACGGGCAATCTGTTGCAGGCCCTCGACGCCGAGGCGACGGCGACGAAGTCCGACGAGGTGTACGAGGCGCTCACCGAGGCGCTGCCAGACGGCGTGCGCGTGCTCGACCAGTCGGAGGCGAGCGACCAGGACTCGTACAACGTCACAGCCGAGTTCGCGAAGGAGCACGGCCTCACCGAGATCGGCGACCTCGCCGACGCCGGTGTGCCGCTCGTGCTCGGCGGCAACTCCGAGCTCGAGACGCGGCCCTACGGTCCGGAGGGGCTGAAGTCGGTGTACGGCGTGGAGGTCTCCTTCACCCCGATCGAGGACAGCGGCGGGCCGCTCACCGTCAAGGCGCTCGTCGACGGGCAGGTGCAGCTCGCCGACATCTACAGCGCGGACCCGTCGATCGCGGCGAACGACTTCGTCACGCTCGAGGACCCGGAGGGGCTCTTCCTCTCCTCGAACGTCGTGCCGATCGCTTCGGACCGCATCACGGACGAGATGGCCGAGGTCATCGATGCGGTGAGCGCCGCGCTCACCGCCGACGATCTGATCGCCCTGAACGCCAGGAGCGTGGACGATCAGGAGTCGGCGGCGGATATCGCCGCGGCCTGGCTCGAGGAACAGGGCCTGGTCTGACGTCGGTCCGGGGTCTCGATACGGCCGCAAGCGGCCTACTCGACCGGCGGGGGCATCGGTCGAGTAGCGAGCGCAGCGAGCGTATCGAGACCTCGGGGGAGCGGGTACGGGTCTCGATACGGCCGCAAGCGGCCTACTCGACCGGCGGGGGCGTCGGTCGATTAGCGAGCGCAGCGAGCGTATCGAGACCTCGGGCGCTGGGTCTCGATACGGCCGCAAGCGGCCTACTCGACCGGCGGGGCGGCCTACTCGACCGGCGGGGCGGACTCGGCCTCGGAGGATGAGCGGGCGGCCGCGAGGTACTTGCGCTCGGAGCGGAACACGAGGCGCTTGACGAGCCAGACGAGGCCGAGGAAGACGACGATCGCGGCGACGAAGAGGTAGCCGGCCCAGTGCAGCTCGCGGGAGAGCTCGCGGTATCCGTCGGCGGCGAGCCAGCCGACCGTGACGTAGCCGGAGGCCCAGATGATGCACGCCGGCACCGTCCAGGCGAGGAAGCGGCGGTAGCTCATGCGGCTCATGCCGACGGTGAGCGGGATGAGCGAGTGCAGCACGGGCAGGAAGCGGGAGAGGAAGACGGCCGGACCGCCGCGGCGGTCGAGGTAGGCTTCGGCGCGTTCCCAGTTCGCCTCGCCGAGGCGGCGCCCGAGGCGCGAGGCGCGGATCCGGGGGCCGAAGAGGCGGCCGAGGGCGAAGCCGATCGACTCGCCGGCGAGGGCGCCTGCGATGACGACGAGGGCGGTCGCCGCGTACTGCACGACGTTCTCGATGCCCGTCGAGGCGACGAGCACGATGGTGTCGCCCGGGACGATGAGGCCGATGAGCACGGAGGTCTCGAGCATGATGCCGAGGCCGGCGAGCAGGATGCGGAGCACGGGGTCGACGCCCTGCACGGCGTCGAGGATCCAGTCGACGACCTCGTTCACCCGATCGACACTACGGGGCGCGGGGCGGCCGCGGCTGGGAAGGGCGTGGCAATCGCCCTCAGATGACGCTGAGCGCGATGAGGAAGGTCGGGACGGCGACGAGCAGGAGCGAGCCGGCGAAGATCGCCCCTCTGGCGCCGGCGTCGAGCTCGGTCCGGGGTTCGTCGCCGAGGCGGGCGAGCCGGCGGCCGAGCATCTCGGTGTCGAGGGCGACGCCGCCGTGCTCGGAGTAGGCGCCGGGTTCGCCGTCGGCACCGACGCGGGCGAGAGCCTGCCGGATGGTGGCGGCGCCGACGCGACGGGCGGCCGCGTCGTCGGCGAGGTATTCCGTGAGGAGGGTCACGGCCCGCTCGGCGCGGTTGGCGATGGGGAACCACGGCAGCGCACCGTGCCAGGCGCGGAACGCGAGCAGGATGAGGTGGTGCAGCCCGGTCAGGTGCATGCGCTCGTGCGCGATGACGGCGGCCAGTTCGCGGGGTTCGAGGAGGGCGACGAGCCCGTCGGTGAGCACGGTCGCGGTGCGCATGCCGGGCACGCAGTAGGCCACGGGGGCCGGATGCGCCAGCACCCGCGCGCGGCCGGGCCCGGGCAGCGGGTCGGAGAGCAGGCCGAGGAGGCGGTGCTGGCGGCGGCGCTGGCGTTCGGCGGCGACGGCCGTGGTCGCGAGGTTCAGCAGCAGGTGGCCGCCGAGGACGACGGCGAGGGTGAGGGCGGCGAGGTGGAAGACGCCGAAGCCCTCGGGGATGGGGCCGGCCCAGAGTTCGGGGCCGAGGGTGAGGAGGCCGCCGAGGCCGGTGCCGGCGGCGGAGAGGGCGAAGGCCAGGAGCGAGCCGAGCATCGAGAGCCCGCCGGCGACGGCGATCGCCTGCCAGAGGGCGAGGGCGGTCGCCGGCGCGCGTGCGGGCCATTCGGCGCGGGCGAGCAGGATCGGCGCCGGCCAGGCCAGCGCGATGGCGATCACGCCGAGGACGGCGGCGATCTGGGTCATCTCACGCGAGCCGGCGCTCGTCGAGCAGGCGGCGGAGGGTGGCGGCTTCGCCGGTGCTCACGGTGCCGACGAAGCGGGCGAGCGCGGCGTCGCGGTCGCTGGAGGTGTCGAGCACCTCGAGCATGAGGTCGGCGGTGTGCTCGGCGCGGCTGAGGCTCGCCTCGTAGAGGTGGGGGCGCTGGTGCCGCGAGCGCAGCACGAAACCCTTCGCCTCGAGGCGGGAGAGCACCGTGAGGACGGTGGTGGCGGCGACGTTCTTGCCGCCGGCGCTGCGCTCGACGAGCCGGGCGCGCAGTTCGGAGGCGCTCATGGGCGCGCCAGCGGACCAGAGGAGGTCCATCACCGATCGCTCAAGTGCTCCGAGTGTCGCCATAAAAGCAGAATACCGCTCTGGGACAATATGTTCTACGCTCTGTAGAAAAGACCAAACGGAGCCTCGAGGGGGACTCGTGAACGAATGGCTCGACCCGCTGTTGCTCGCACGCTGGCAATTCGGGCTCACCACCGTCTACCACTTTCTGTTCGTGCCGATCACGATCGGCCTGGCGACCACCGTCGCGATCTTCCAGACGGTGTGGACGAAGAGCGGCAACGTCGCGTGGTTGCAGCTCACCCGGTTCTTCGGCACGATCTTCCTCATCAACTTCGCGATGGGCGTGGTCACCGGCATCGTGCAGGAGTTCCAGTTCGGCATGAACTGGTCGGAGTACTCGCGCTTCGTCGGCGACGTCTTCGGCGCCCCGCTCGCCCTCGAGGGACTGCTCGCCTTCTTCCTCGAGGCCACGTTCATCGGCCTGTGGATCTTCGGCTGGAACCGGCTGCCGAAGGGTCTGCACCTCGCCACGATCTGGGCGACCGCGGTCGGATCCGTCCTCTCGGCGTACTTCATCATCGCCGCGAACGCGTTCATGCAGAACCCGGTCGCGTTCCAGATGAACCAGGAGCGCGGCCGCGCCGAACTCGTCGACATCTGGGAGCTGCTGGCCAACCCGGTCGCCCTCGCCGCCTTCCCGCACACGATCGCCGCGGCCTTCATGGTGAGCTCCGGTCTCGTCATCGCCGCCGCCGCATGGCACCTGAAGCGGGGCCAGCACCTCTATGCGATGCGCCGGGCGCTGAAGTTCGGCCTGTGGGGCATGATCGTCTCCGGCATCGCGACGACCTTCTTCGGCGATCAGCTCACGCTCGCGATGGTCGCCGCCCAGCCGATGAAGATGGCCGCCGCCGAGGCGACCTACGTCACCGTCTGCGGGGCGGATGCGAGCTTCTCGCTCTTCACGCTCGGCACACCCGACGGCAAGACCGAACTGTTCTCGATCCGCGTGCCGTACCTGCTCTCGCTGCTCTCAACGCACAGCTTCGACGGCTGCGTCGAGGGCCTGAACGACCTGCAGCACGAGTACGAGGCGCTCTTCGGCCCCGGTGACTACATGCCCGTCATCTGGGTGACGTACTGGGCGTTCCGCTGGATGATCGGCCTCGGCGTCCTGCACATCGTCATCGCCGTCGTCGGCCTCTGGGTGACCCGCAAGGGCCGCCACCCGAAGCAGAAGTGGGTGTGGGGCGTCGCGATCTGGTCGTTCCCGCTCTCGCTGGCCGCGATGATCGTCGGCTGGATCTTCACCGAGATGGGCCGCCAGCCCTGGATCGTCTTCAGCCTGCTGAAGACCGAGGCGGCGGTCTCGCCGAATGTGAGCGGGCTCGACGTGCTCATCTCGCTCGTCGCGTTCACGCTGATCTACGGCATCCTCGCCGTCGTCGAGGTGCGCCTCGTCGTCCGCGCGATCAAGAAGGGCCCGCCCGAGATCGCTCCCCCCGACCCCGAGACCGGCCGCGTCGAGACCCACTCGACGGTGTATTAGGAGGACCGACACATGGATCTCGCTCAGCTCTGGTTCTGGATCGTCGCCTTCCTGTTCGTCGGCTACTTCGTGCTCGACGGCTTCGACTTCGGCGTCGGGATGTCGTTGCCGTTCCTCGGCAAGGACGACGTCGACAAGCGCGTGCTCATCAACACGATCGGCCCCGTCTGGGATCTCAACGAGACATGGGTGATCGTGGCCGGCGCATCCCTGTTCGCCGCGTTCCCCGAGTGGTACGCGACGCTGTTCAGCGGCTTCTATCTGGCCCTCCTCGTGATCCTGCTCGCCCTGATCGCCCGCGGCGTCTCGTTCGAGTACCGGCATCAGCGGCCCGACGATCAACGGTGGAAGCGCAGCTTCGACTGGATGATCGTGATCGGCTCGGCCGTGCCGGCGCTGCTCTGGGGCGTCGCGTTCGCGAACATCGTGCAGGGGGTGCCGCTCGACGAGGGGCACAACTACATCGGCACCTTCTTCGAGCTGCTGAACCCGTACGCCCTGCTCGGCGGGTTGACGACCCTCCTGCTGTTCTTCACGCACGGCGTCGTGTTCGTCTCGCTGAAGACGGAGGGCGAGATCCGCGAACGCGCCCGTCGTCTCGCGGTGCGCAGCGGCATCCTCACCATCGTCGTCGCCGCTTCCTTCCTCGTCTGGACGGGTCTGGCGTTCGGCGACCTCTGGTTCTGGATCCTCGCCGTCGTCGCCGCCCTCGCCCTGATCGGCTCGTGGCTGGCGAACTTCCGCGGCGCGGAGGGCGTCTCGTTCACCCTCGGGGCGATCACGATCGGCACTGCGGTGTTCGCGCTCTTCGCAGCGCTGTTCCCGGCGGTCATGCCGGCCTCGAACGATCCGGCCAACAGCCTCACAATCGAGAATGCGTCGAGCTCGCCGTACACGCTCGAGGTGATGAGCTGGACGGCGCTGATCTTCCTGCCGCTCGTGCTCGCCTACCAGGGGTGGACGTACTGGACGTTCCGGAAGCGCGTCTCGCGCAGCCACATCGAGGGCACCGAGCCGGCCGAGCCCGCGCCGGCATCCGGGACCTGAGGTGCGCCCGCTCGACCCGCGCCTGCTGAAGCGGTCGCGAGCCGCCCGCGCGGCCCTCTGGCAGGGCGGGTGCCTCGCGCTCGTGCAGGCAGGCGCCATGCTCGCCTTCGCCTGGGCGCTCGCGGAGCTCGTGACGGGCTTCCTCGCCGAGGCCGGCGGCTCGGGTGCCGGGGGTGCGGATGCGCCGGGTGCGGATGCCGGCTTCGCCCTCGCCCCGGCGGCCCTCCTCGCGGTGCTCGCCGGTGCGGCCCTCGTGCGTGCGGCGGCGTCCTGGGCGTGGGAGGCGGTCGGTTCGGCCGGCGCGATGCGCGTGAAGGCCGAGCTCCGCGCCGAGCTGCTCGCCGCCGTCGACCGGGCCGGTCCCGGCGGTCTCGGCCGGCGCTCCTCGGCGGAACTCGCGACGATCGCCGGCCCCGGCCTCGACGCCCTCGACGAGTACTTCGGCCGGTACCTGCCGCAGCTCGTATCGACGGCGATCGTGACGCCGGTGCTCGTCGCGATGATCTGGGTCGCCGATCCGCTCTCGGGGCTCATCCTCGTGATCGTGCTGCCGCTCGTGCCCGTGTTCATGGCGCTCATCGGCATGGCCACCGAGCGCGTGCAGCGCCGGCAGTGGGAGAGCCTGCAGTCGCTCTCGCGCGGCTTCGTGGAGGTCGTCGGCGGGCTGTCGACGCTCGTGGCCTACGGCCGCGCCGAACGGCAGATCGGCCGCATCGGTGCGGTGACCGAGGAGTACCGGGCCCGCACGATGCGGGTGCTCCGGGTGACGTTCCTGTCCGGCTTCACGCTCGAGATCGCCGCGAGCCTCTCGGTCGCGCTGGTCGCGGTCGCGATCGGGCTCCGGCTCGTGGCCGGCGACATGGAGCTCGGCGTCGGGCTGTTCGTGCTCGTGCTCGCACCGGAGGTGTTCCTGCCGGTGCGGAACGTCGGGGCCGCCTTCCACGCCTCCGCGGAGGGCATGACGGCCTCGGGCGAGGCCTTCGCCGTGCTCGAGGAGGCCGAGGCGGCGGATGCCGGCGGGGCGCGCGAGCCCGACGCATCCACCGCCGCACACGGCCCGGGCGACGGGCTCGAGATCTCGGGGCTCGCCGTGCGCCGCGGCGACCGCGAGGTCGTGGCGGGCCTGGACCTCGCGGCGCGGCCCGGCGAGATCGTCGCCCTGGCCGGTGAGAGCGGCGCCGGCAAATCGAGCGTGCTCGCCGCGATCCTCGGCTTCGCACCCGCCGAGGGCCTCGTGCGCCTGGGCGGGCGGCCCCTCGGCCGCGACCGGCTCGCCTGGGCGGGCCAGACGCCCGGCCTCATCGCCGGAACCGTCGCCGGCAACATCCGCCTCGGCGACGAGGGCGCAGGCCCGGCCGTCCTCGAACGCGCCATGCGCCTCGCAGGCGTCGACCTGGAGCCCGGCCGCAGCGTCGGCACCGGCGGGCAGGGGCTCTCCGGCGGCCAGGCGCAGCGCGTCGCGACCGCGCGCGCCATCCACCGTCTGCTCGCCCGCGGGCTCGGCCTGCTGCTCCTCGACGAACCGAGTTCCGCGCTCGACGAGGCGTACGAGGCCCGGCTGGCCGCATCCCTCGCCGAGCTCGCCGCAGGCGGCACCGTCGTCCTCGTCGCCACGCACCGGCCGGCGCTCCTGGCCGCCGCAGACCGCATCGTCACCCTGGAGCACGCGCATGCCTGAGCGGAGCGCGTCGATGCGCGCGGCCGTCCCCGGCATCCGGCGCCTGCTGCCGTCGGTGCTCTTCGGCATCCTCTCCGCCGGCAGCACCGTCGCCCTCCTCGCCGCGAGCGCGTGGCTCATCACCCGGGCGGCCGAGCAGCCGCCGATCATGTACCTGAACATCGCCGTCGTCGGGGTGCGGGCGTTCGCGCTCGGCCGCGGCGTGTTCCGCTACCTCGAACGGCTGAGCGGGCACGACGCCTCGTTCCGGCAGCTCGCCGGCATCCGCACCGGGGTGTTCCGGCGGATGCTGCCGCTCGCGCCCGACGGGCTGGCCGCGAGCCGCCGCGGGGATCTGCTCGCGCGGTTCACGCGCGACGTCGACGAACTGCAGAACGTGCCGCTGAAGGCCGTGCAGCCCGTGGTGAGCGCCGTCGTGGTGGTCGCGGCCGCCGTCGCCGGCATCGCCCTCATCGCCCCGGCCGCCGCCGGAGGCCTGGCCGTCGTGCTCGTCGCGGGCATCGCCCTCGCCCTCGTCGCCCAGGCGTGGATCGGCGCCCGCGCCGATCGTCGCATCGGCCCGCTGCGGGGCCGGCTGCAGGCGGCGGTGCTCGACCATGTGCAGGCCCTCGACGTGCTCATCGCCTTCGATGCGGCCGACGCCGACCGTGGCCGGATCGCCGGCATCGACCGCGAGCTCGCGCGGGCCGCCCGCCGTCGCGCCGTCGCCGGCGGGCTCGTGCAGGCCGCGTCCACCGCCCTCGGAGGGCTCGGCGCGGCGGCGGCGATCGCCCTGGCCGCACCGCTCGTCGTCGACGGCCGTATCGACGGGCCGGCGTTCGCCGTCGTCTGCCTGGTGCCGCTCGCGATCGCCGAGGTCGCCGGGGCGATCCCGGCGGCCGCATCGGCCTGGCGCACGGCGCGCGCGAGCGCCCGTCGTGTCGACCGGGCGGTGCCGGCCGAGCCGCCCGCGGGCGTTCCCGCCGAGCCGGCCGAACCCATCGCCGCCCCGCCGGCCGCACCTGCGCCGGCCCTCGAACTCGAGGGGGTGTCGGCGTCCTGGCCGGAGCTCGGCGACGGGGCGGGCGCGCCGGCGGCATCCATCGCCGGGTTCGACCTCGCCATCGCACCCGGCGAACGCGTGCTCGTGCGCGGGGCCTCGGGCGCGGGCAAGACGACGCTCGCGCATGTGCTCGTCCGCTTCCTCGACTACGACGGCTCGTACCGCATCGGCGGGGCCCAGGCGAAGCGCCTCGCGATCGGCGACGTGCACCGCCTCGTCGGCATCGTCGAGCAGCGCCCGTGGCTCTTCGACGAATCGATCCGCCAGAACCTGCTGTTCGCGCGCGAGGGCGCCGGCGACGCCGAACTGCTCGACGTGCTGGGCCGTGTGGGCCTGGCCGGCTGGGTCGCCGAACGCGGCGGGCTGGATGCGCCGGTCGGCGAGCGCGGATCCCTCGTCTCGGGCGGGCAGGCGCAGCGCATCGCGCTGGCCCGGGCGATGCTCGCCGGCTTCCCCGTGCTCGTCCTCGACGAACCGACCGCGAACGTCGACCGGGCCCGCGCCGACGCCCTCGTGGACGAGCTGCTGACCGCCGCGGAGGCGCCCGGCCGCACCCTCGTGCTGATCGCCCATGCCGAGGTCGACGAGTCCCGCTTCGACCGCGTGGTGCGGATCGAGGGCGGGCGCCTCCTCGCGTGAGCGGGGTCCGCGCGGCAGGGTCTGGCTATGCTGACCGGGTGACGTCGACCGGCCGGCTCGCGGCCCCCGCGCCCCTCGACCCCGAGACCGTGTTCCTCCGCTGCTTCGGCGACGCCCCGTATGCGGTGTGGCTCGACGGCGGCTGGGGCGGGGCGGGGCGCGACACGCTGGGCGGGCGCAGCATCATGGCCGCGGCGGATGCCGGGAGCATCCTCCTCACCGCCGATGCCGCCGCGGGCACGATCACGAGGTCCCGGCCCCTCGACCCCGCCCGCCGCCCCGAGACGAGCCCGGGGTCGATCTTCGACGTGCCGGAGTTCGGTGCGGCAGGCGGCGTCGAGGCGTCGCCGCTCGGGTGGATCGGCTGGTTCGGCTACGAGGCCGGCGCCCGGCACATGGGGGTGCCGTTCCGCCCGTCCGGCGTGCCCGATGCCGCCTTCCTCAGGGTGGATCGCGCGCTCGTCTTCGACCACGCCACCGGGGCGGTTGAGGCGCACTGGCGCGACGAGCCGGGCGAGGAAGGCCGGGAGGCGGGGGAGGCGTGGGCACGGCGCACCCTCGCGGAGGCGATGCGTGCGGCATCCGCACCCGCACCCGAAGCCGCCCGGCCCGCGAGCGCGCGCATCCACGACGACGAGGCGGGCTACGCGGAGATGATCGACGCATGCCTGGCCCGCATCGCCGCCGGCGACGCGTACCAGCTCTGCCTCACGACCCGCATCGAGGTGCCCGGCGCGTTCGACCCGGTCGCCGTGCACCGGCGCCTGCGGCGCACGAGCCCGAGCCACCACGGCGGTCTGCTGCGCTTCGGCGGCACGGCGCTCGTCAGCGCCTCGCCCGAACGCTTCCTCGCGGTCGACGGCGGCCGGCGCATCCGCACGACGCCGATGAAGGGCACCCGGCCCCGCTCCGCCGACCCCGGCGAGGACGCACGGCTGGCCGCCGAACTCCTCGCGAGCGAGAAGGAGCGGGCCGAGAACATCATGATCGTCGACCTCATGCGCAACGACCTCGGCCGCATCGCGGCCCTCGGCACGGTGCACGTGCCCGAACTGCACCTCGTCGAGTCGTACCCGCAGGTCCACCAGCTCGTCTCCACCGTCGCCGCCCGCCTCGGCAACGGCATCGGCCTGGGCGAGGCGATCGCGGCCTGCTTCCCGGCCGGGTCGATGACGGGCGCGCCGAAGCGTTCGGCGATGACGATCCTGCACGGCCTCGAATCCTCCCCGCGCGGGCCGTACGCCGGCGCGTTCGGCGTGCTCGGCTTCGACGGCACGGCCGATCTCGCGATGGGCATCCGCTCCATCGTGCTCACCCCGGCGGGCGCGACGATCGGCACCGGCGGCGGCATCACCGCCCTCTCGGTCGCCGCGGAGGAGATCGAGGAGACCCGGGTGAAGGCCAGGGCGCTGCTGGCGGCGCTCGGCGCCGCGCCGGCGTGAGCGGATGCCTGGACGCCGCTGCCGGCCGCGTTCAGTAAGCTGGAGGCTTGAGCCCCGCGCGTGCCATGCTGTGCGCGCACCTCCGAGCGCGGATGCCGCGGCATCCGCCCGCGCACGCTCCGCGGCCCCGCCCGAGGCCGCCCCCGATCCCAGACGACGATGGAGAACCCGTTGGCGAACGAGCACGACCCCCACACGACGGCCGACGCCGTCTACGACTTCGCGGCCATCCAGGCGAAGTGGCTTCCGGTGTGGGACGAGCTCCAGCCGTTCCGCGCCGGCCTGCCGGGCGACACCCGCCCCCGCAAGTACGTGCTCGACATGTTCCCCTACCCCTCCGGCGACCTGCACATGGGCCACGCGGAGGCGTTCGGCTTCGGCGATATCGTCGCCCGCTACTGGCGCCAGCAGGGCTTCGACGTGCTGCACCCCATCGGCTGGGACAGCTTCGGCCTGCCCGCCGAGAACGCGGCGATCAAGCGCGGCACCGACCCACGCGAGTGGACCTACGCGAACATCGCCCAGCAGAAGGCCTCGTTCCGGCAGTACGCGCCGTCGTTCGACTGGTCGCGCGAACTGCACACCAGCGACCCCGAGTACTACAAGTGGAACCAGTGGCTGTTCCTGGAGCTCTACAAGCGCGGCCTCGCATACCGCAAGGCCGGCCAGGTCAACTGGTGCCCGAACGACCAGACCGTGCTCGCCAACGAGCAGGTCGTCGACGGGCACTGCGAACGCTGCGGCGCCCTCGTCACGAAGAAGGCCCTCACGCAGTGGTTCTTCAAGGTCACCGACTACGCCGACCGCCTGCTCGACGACCTGAACCAGCTCGAGGGCCACTGGCCGCAGCGGGTGCTGTCGATGCAGCGCAACTGGATCGGCCGCTCCTCGGGCGCCGACGTCGAGTTCGAGATCGAGGGGCGCGAAGAGCGCATCTCGGTCTTCACGACGCGCCCCGACACGCTCTTCGGCGCGACGTTCATGGTCGTCGCCCCCGACTCCGACCTCGCCGCCGAACTCGCGTCCGGCGCCGGGCCGGATGTGCGGATGCGCTTCCAGGACTACCTGGACACGGTGCGCGGCACGACCGAGATGGATCGCCTGAACCAGGAGCGGCCGAAGACCGGCGTGTTCCTCGAGCGCTATGCGGTGAACCCGGTCAGCGGTGAACGGCTGCCGATCTGGGCGAGCGACTACGTGCTCGCCGACTACGGCCACGGCGCGATCATGGCCGTGCCCGCGCACGACCAGCGCGACCTCGACTTCGCCCGCGCCTTCGACCTGCCGATCCGCGTCGTCGTCGACACGAACGCGCCCGTCACCGGCGTCATCCCCGTCATCCAGCTCGACGAGCAGGGTGTGCCGATCCTGCCCGAGGAGCCGCCGGCCTTGGACCCCGCCTCGACGGGCGTCGCCCTCGCCGGCGAGGGCCGCATGGTCAACTCCGGCCCCCTCGACGGGCTCAGCAAGGTCAACGCGATCAAGCGGATGATCGAGCTGCTCGAGTCGCGCGGCACCGGCCGAGCCGCCAAGAACTTCCGTCTGCGCGACTGGCTCATCTCCCGGCAGCGCTACTGGGGCACCCCGATCCCGATCATCCACTGCCCGGCCTGCGGCGAGGTGCCCGTGCCCCAGGAGCAGCTGCCCGTGCGGCTGCCCGATGCCGAAGGCCTCGACCTGCGGCCGAAGGGCAAGAGCCCGCTCGCCGCCGCCGAGGAGTGGTCGACCGTCTCCTGCCCGCAGTGCGGCGGCGAGGCCCGGCGCGACTCCGACACGATGGACACCTTCGTCGACAGCTCGTGGTACCCGCTGCGCTTCCTGAACCCGAACGACGACACGCGTGCCTTCGACCCGGCCGAGGCCGAGAAGTGGGCGCCCGTCGACCAGTACGTCGGCGGCGTCGAGCACGCGATCCTGCACCTGCTGTACTCGCGGTTCATCACGAAGGTGCTCTTCGACCTCGGCTACATCAGCTTCACCGAGCCCTTCACGAGCCTCCTGAACCAGGGGCAGGTGCTCATGGACGGTTCGGCGATGAGCAAGAGCAAGGGCAACCTCGTCGAGTTCGCCGACCAGCTGCGCGAGCACGGCGCGGATGCGCTGCGGGTCACGATGGCCTTCGCCGGCCCGCCCGAGGACGATGTGGACTGGGCGGATGTCTCGCAGGCCGGTGCGGCGAAGTTCCTCGCCCGCGCGTGGCGCATCTCGGGCGAGGTGACCTCGAGCCCGGACGTCGAGTGGAAGACGGGCGATCCCGCCCTCCGGCGCGTCACGCATCGCCTGCTCGCCGACGCGCCCGGTCTCGTCGAGGCGTACAAGTTCAACGTCGTCATCGCGCGCCTCATGGAGCTCGTGAACGCCACCCGCAAGACCATCGACCAGGGCCCGGGGGCGGCGGATGCGGCCGTCCGCGAGTCCGCCGAGGTCATCGCGATGATCCTGAACCTGTTCGCGCCGTACACGGCGGAGGACATGTGGCAGCGCCTCGGCTACGAACCGACCGTGGCCCTCGCGCAGTGGCGCAAGGCCGACCCGGCGCTCCTCGTCGAGGAGTCGGTGACGGCCGTCTTCCAGGTCGACGGCAAGGTGCGCGACCGCGCCGACGTCGCCCCGAAGATCGCACCCGAGGAGCTCGAGGCCCTCGCGAAGGGTTCGGCGGCCGTCGTCCGCTCGATCGACGGGCGCGAGATCGCGAACGTCGTCGTGCGCGCGCCGAAGCTCGTGAACATCGTCACGCGGCGCTGACCGTTCCTCCACAGGCCGGTCGGCGGCCCTCGCATCCCACGGATCCGCTTCGGCGGCCGGGCGGGGCGGAGGCCGCGCCGTAGCCTGCCGGAATGCCGCTTCACGATCCGCCGCCCGCAGCCGACGAGCCCCTTGAGGCAGAGCCCGACGTCTTCGAACGACTCGCGCCGTCGGCCCGGCGGGCGTCGCCGCGGGTGCGGCTCGGCATCGGCGCCGCGATCGTCCTGTGCCTGGCGGCCCTCGGCGTCTCGGCGGTCGTGTCGGCGACGGCGAGCGGCGGGGGTACGCAGCATCTGCCGGGTGTGGATGCCGTGGGCTCACCGCCTGCCGAGACCGCGCCCGAGACGGACTCACCCGCCCTGCTCGTGCACGTCACGGGCGCGGTGCGCGCGCCCGGCATCGTCGAGCTCGCACCGGGCTCGCGGGTCGTGGATGCCGTCGCCGCCGCCGGCGGGCTCGCCGACGACGCCGATGCGGAGGCGGTGAACCTCGCCGGCCCCGTCGCGGACGGCGAGCAGCTGCGGGTGCCGGTCGTCGGCGAGGCCCCGGCGGCCGGCGGTGCGGGTGCCGGAGGCGCGGGTGCCGGGGGCGCCGACGGCGTCGTCGACCTGAACCGGGCGGATGCCGCCGCACTCGAGACCCTGCCGCGCATCGGCCCCGCGCTCGCTGAACGCATCATCGCCTGGCGGGAGGCGAACGGCCCCTTCACGAGCGTCGACCAGCTCGACGAGGTCTCCGGGATCGGCGAGGCCGTGCTCGCCGGCCTCGAGGGCCTCGTGCGGGTGTGACGACGGGGGAGCGGGCCGCCCCGGAGCAGGCGGCCGAACGCGCGCGCCCCGGCTTGCCGCGTCAGCGCGCCGGCCTGGCGCCGCCCGCGGTCGCCGCTTGGGCGGCCGCCTGGGCGGCGACGGGGCTTGCAGCGGGGGCAGCGTGGGTGGTGGCGCTCGGCTGCTGGCTGCTCGTGGCCGTGCTGCTCGCCATCGGCGTCGTCGCGCGGGTGCGGGCGCGCGGCGGGCACCCGCACGGCGGGCTCGAGCGCGGCGGGTCACCGCGAGACGGGTGGGCGCGCGCCGCCCGGCACCCGCATGGCGGGCAGTCGCCCCTCGTGCGCCTTGCGGCCGTGCTCGCCGTCGCCGTCGCCGGGGCCGCGCTCACCGCGAGTGCGGCGGCCGCCGGCCTCGCCGCACGCGAGGCCTCCCCGCTGGCCGGTGCCGATCGCGCCGAGCTCCTCGTCGAGCTCGACGGCGCCCCGTCGACGTTCGCCGGCTTCGGCGGCGAGACGACGGTGCGCGCCGAGGGCCGCGCGGTCGCCGTCGACGGCCGGCCGATCGCCCCGGTCCCGGTCGTCGCGATGGGCGGGCTTTCTGGCGCGCCGCGTCTGGGCCTCGGCGATCGCATCGCCGTCGAGGGCCGGGTGAGCGCCGAGGAGCCGGGGGAGCGGGCCGCGTACCGTGTTTCGGGGGTGGTTCGGCAGGCGGCATCCGCACCGCTCTGGATCGCCTGGGCCGCACCCCTCCGGGCCGGGCTGCACGACGCCGCCGCGACGCTCGCCGGCGACGGCGGCGCCCTCGTGCCGGGCCTCGCGATCGGAGACACTTCGCTGGTCTCCGATTCCCTCGATCAGGCGATGAAGCAGTCCTCGCTCAGTCACCTCACCGCAGTTTCGGGCGCGAACTGCACAATTGTGACCGCCGCCGCCTTCGCTTTCGGCGCCCTGCTCCGGCTGCCGCGCGGCGCCAGGGTCGTGTTCGCGCTTGCGGCGCTCGGCGCGTTCGTGGTGCTCGTCACCCCCGAGGCGAGCGTCGTGCGTGCCGCGGTCATGGCCGCGATCGTGCTCGTCGGGCTTGCGAGCGGGCGCGGCGCCGGTGGGCTCGCGGCCCTCGCCCTGGCCGTGGTCGGCTTGCTGGCCGTCGATCCGTGGCTGTCGCGCGACTACGGCTTCGCCCTCTCGGTGCTCGCGACGGGCGGGTTGCTGCTGCTCGCGACCCCGCTGGCCGAGCGCCTCGCGCGGTGGATGCCGGTGCCGCTCGCCGCCGCCCTCGCGATCCCCGCGGCGGCCCAGCTCGCCTGCCAGCCCGTGCTCGTGCTGCTCGCACCCGAGCTCGCGCTCGTCGGCGTCGCTGCGAACCTCCTCGCCGCACCGGCCGCGCCCATCGGCACGGTCGTCGGGCTCGTCGCGGCGCTCCTCCTGCCGCTGCCGGGTCATCTCGGGGCGTGGCTGCTGCAGCTCGCGTGGGTTCCGGCGGCGTGGATCGCGGCGATCGCGAGATACACGGCCGAGTTGCCGGGCGCGCGGATGCCGTGGCTGCCGGGTCCGGCCGGCGCGATCCTCGCGGGGGTCGCGGCCCTCGCGCTCGGCTGGGTGCTCGCCGGGGCGCGGAGCCGGCGGGCGACGATCGCCGCGGCGACCGCGGGCGCCCTGGCCCTCGCGGTGCCGCTCGGCGGCGCCTGGCTCGGCCCCATCGTCGTCGGCGCGTCGCGGCCGGCGGACTGGTCGGTGGCGATGTGCGACGTCGGGCAGGGCGATGCCGTCGTGCTCCGCGCCGACGCCGTCGTGATGGTCGACACCGGCCCCGATCCGGCCGCCCTCGACCGTTGCCGGCGGCTGCTCGGCATCGACCGCGTCGACGTCCTCGTCCTCACCCATTGGGATCACGACCATGTCGGCGGCACGAGCGCGCTCGCGGGCGATGTCGGGGTCGTGCTCGCCGGGCCGCCGGACGGTTCGCGGTCCGCCGATGCCCTCGAGCCGCTCGAACGCGGCGGCGCGCGCGTCGAGCATGCCGTGCGCGGCGATCAGGGTGCGGCCGGCGGCGTGACCTGGCGGGTGCTCTGGCCGGCCGATGCCGGTGCGGAGCCGGGCAACGATGCGAGCATCGTCCTCGCCGCGGACGTCGCCGGCATCCGCATGCTGCTGCTCGGCGACCTCGGCGAGCAGGCGCAACGGCGGCTGCTCCGCGAGGGCGTCGGCGGCCCGTACGACATCGTGAAGGTCGCCCATCACGGCTCGGCCGATCAGTCCGCCGAACTGTACCGTGAGGCGGGCGCCGGCATCGGGCTCGTCGGGGTCGGCGCCGACAACGGGTACGGGCACCCCACGGCATCCGCCCTCGGGATGCTCGCCGACGCGGGCACGCGCGTGCTCCGCACGGACCGCTCCGGCACGATCGCCCTCGCCGCCGCCGCCGACACCGGTTTCGAGGTGTGGACGGAGCGGGCATCGCAGGAGGGCCCGGCCGGGTCGGCGGTCGCTCGTACACTTGATGCGGCGGATCGCATGCGGCGGCCCGCGAGGAGGGAGGCGCCGTGGCGGGACGGACGAGCGGCAGGGGTGGTGCACGCGGCGGGGCGAAGACCGGGGCCAAGAGCGCCGCGAAGATCCCGCAGCTCACCTGGAACGAGGTGCGCCCGGCCCCCGTCGTACTCGTGAGCGGCCCCGAATCGTTCCTGGCCGAGCAGGCCATCGGGCGGCTGCGCGACTTCCTCCGCAGCGAGGATGCGTCCCTGGAGGTCAGCGACCTCGAGGCCGACGGCTACGGTCGCGGCGAGCTGCTGACCCTCGCGAGCCCATCCCTGTTCGGCGAGCCGCGTCTCATCCGGGTGGCCCGGGTGGAGAAAGCGAGCGACGACTTCCTCGAAGACGCCCTCGCCTACCTCGAGGCGCCCGACGATTCGACGACGCTCGTGCTGCGGCATGGCGGCGGGCAGCGCGGCAAGAAGCTGCTGGATGCGATCCGCGGCGGTGCCGGCGGCGGCATCGAGATCGTTTGCGCCGAACTGAAGAAGGACGCCGAGAAGCAGGATTTCGTGCGCGCCGAGTTCCGCGGCGAGAACCGGCGGGCGACGCCGGGCGCCGTGCGGGCACTCGTCTCGGCGTTCGGCGACGATCTGGCCGAACTGTCGTCGGCGTGCCGGCAGCTCGTGGCCGACACGAGCGGTGAGATCACCGAGGCGATCGTCGATCGCTACTACGCGGGCCGGGTCGAGACGACGGCGTTCACGGTGGCGGATGCGGCGATCGCCGGCCGACGCGGCGACGCGCTCATCGCGCTCCGCCAGGCGCTGGATACGGGTGCCGAGCCGGTGCCGATCGTCGCGGCGTTCGCGATGAAGATCCGCACGATGGCGAAGGTGTCGGGCTCGCGGGGCCCCTCGGGTCAGATCGCTTCGAGCCTCGGGCTCGCCCCGTGGCAGGTGGATCGCGCCAAGCGCGACCTGTCGGGCTGGACAGATCGGGGCCTCGCCGCCGCCGTCGAGGCCCTCGCGGAGGCGGACGCGCAGGTGAAGGGCGCCGGCCGCGACCCCGTGTTCGCCGTGGAGCGCCTCATCGGCGTGATCGCCGCCAAGGGCACGACCCGCGCCTAATCGGCGTCTTCGCCGGGCCGGCCGTCCAAGCATCCACCCCGCTCATCCGCCCCGGGAACGTGAAACGGCCCCGTCCGAGGACGGGGCCGTTCGACGGTGCTGCGCGTCAGAGCGCGGCGGCCTGCTTCGCGATCGCCGACTTGCGGTTCGCGGCCTGGTTCTGGTGGATGACGCCCTTGCTCACGGCCTTGTCGAGCTTGCGGGAGGCGACGCGCACGGCGGCGGTTGCCTTCTCCTTGTCGCCCGAGGCGATGGCCTCGCGAGCCGAGCGGACGACCGTCTTGAGCTCGCTCTTGACGGCCTTGTTGCGCTCCTGCGCCTTCTGGTTGGTGCGGATGCGCTTGATCTGCGACTTGATGTTTGCCACGTGGTGTTCTTTCGTTCTCGTGCGGGTACCGGTCTGCCGGCCGACGGTAGAGGGGCGCCGGGCCGGCGTTTCGTGCGGGGTGGGACCCACACGCAAGCCAACAGGCAACGATACCAGGCCCCGGCCCGCCTCGCCAGCGCGGCTATCGCAGCGCCGCGCGCCGCTCGACCTCGGCGACGGCGCCGAGGACGGTGTCGGTGAACGCCTCGGGGTGGGTGAGGCTGACGAGGTGGGTGGCGCCGGGCACGATGACGAGGCGGGCGTCGGCGGCGGCGCGGAGCAGGGTGCGTTCGTCGGCGCGGAAGTGGTCGAGGGCGCCGTTCACGAACCACACCGGTCCGGGGTAGCGGGCGAGGGAGGCGAGCGGGTCGAGGCCGCCGACGGCGGTGAGGGCTGGTGACATGACCTCGAGGGCGACGCCGCCGGCTTCGATGTCGACGGCGGCCGCGGGCGGCAGGAAGAGTCCGGCCATGCGGCGGTTCAGGGCGAGGCCGTGGTCGGGCAGCCGGTGCACGAGGCCGGCGGCGGCCCGGTAGGCGGCGAGGCCGCCGCCGCGGGGCAGGGTTCCGCAGGCGGCGGCGACGAGGCCGTCGATCGATGCCGGTTCGCGCCCTGCGTACTCCATCGCGAGGTAGCCGCCGAGCGAGAGCCCGACGAGCAGCACGGGTGCGCGGTCGTCGCCGTGCGCGGCCGAGACGGCGGCGCCCACGGCATCCATCGCGGCATCGATCGTGAACTCCTCGCCGAGGCGTGCGCCGTGGCCGGGCAGGTCAACGGCGCGTGCGTCGACGCCGTGCCGGTCGAGGGCGGCGAGCTGGCCGCGCCACATCGTCGCGGAGGTGCGGATGCCGTGGACGAACACGACGCGGGTGCGGATCACGCCTCAGCCTCCCCGGATCGCGCCGAGTTCGCGGCCGCGCGCGACGGCGGCGGTGCGCGAGCCGACGCCGAGCTTCGTGAAGGTGTGCACGAGATGCGACTTCACGGTCGCCTCGCTGAGGAAGAGGACACGGCCGATGTCACGGTTGCTGCGGCCCTCGGCGACGAGGGCGAGCACCTCCGCTTCCCGTGCCGTGAGCCGCGGTTCGGCGGCCGAGGCGCCGAGGCGCGAGGCGATGCCGGGGGCGAGGGCCGACTCGCCGGCCGCGGCGGCGCGCACGGCCGCGGCGAGTTCGCCGGGCGGGGCGTCCTTCAGCAGGTAGCCGCTCGCGCCGGCCTCGATGGCGCCGAGGATGTCGGCGTCGGTGTCGTAGTTCGTGAGCACGAGCACGCGTGCCGACCCGTCGCGGCGGATGCGGCGGGTCGCCTCGGCGCCCTGCATCGCGCCCGGGAACTGCAGATCCATGAGCACGAGGTCGATGCCGCCGGCTGCGGCACGCGCGACGGCGTCTTCGGCGGTCGCCGCCTCGCCGACGACCTGGACGTCGGTCTCGGTTTCGAGCATGGCGCGGATACCGGCGCGCACCACCGGGTGGTCGTCGGCGAGCAGGATGCGGATCACGGCCGCCCCCCGAGCGGGATACGGACCGAGACGGCGGTGCCCTCGCCGGGTGCCGTCTCGAGGGCGAAGCGGCCGCCGAGGGCTTCGGCGCGCTGCCGGATGGCGCGGAGCCCGAACGACGGGCCCGCACCGGCATCCGCCCGCGAACCGTCGAAGCCGGCCCCGTCGTCGCGCACGTCGAGCGCCACCGCATCGTCCTCGTACCCGAGGGTGACGACGGCCCGGCCCGCCTCGGCATGCTGCACGACGTTCGCCAGCGATCCCTGTGCGATCCGCAGCAGCGTCGCCTCGATCGTCATCGGCAGCGCGACCGGTTCGCCGTCGGTGCGGAAGACGACGAGCGCCCCGCCGCCCGACTGCTCCGACTGCTCGTTCGTGACCCGCACGAGCCGCGCGAGCGCATTCGGCAGCGTGTGCTCGTCGAGCGAGGGCGGGGTGAGCTCGGCGATGAAACGGCGCGTCTCGGCGAGGTTCACGGCCGCTTGCTCGCGGGCGAGTGCGAGACGCTGGCGGGTGGATGCGTCGGCGACGTCGCGTTCGGCGGCGTGCAGCAGCATCTGGATGCTCGACAGGCCCTGCGCGACGGTGTCGTGGATCTCGCGGGCCAGGCGCTCCCGTTCGGCGAGGCTGCCGGCCTCCCGCGACGCCGCCTGCAGCTCCTCGCGGGTGGCGACGAGGTCGAGGATGAGGGCCTGGCGTTCGGCGGCCTCGCGCGACATCGCCCGATACCCGAGGCCGATGACGATCGCGACGCCCGCGCTGATGAGGGGGCCGAGGACGCTGCCGGGTTCGTAGCCGAGGTGGTGGCCGGAGCTCCAGATCGACAGCAGGAACGTCAGCAGCACGAGCGGCACGCCCGCCCGCACCGGCAGCACGTGCAGTTCGAGGAAGAAGAGGGGGAAGGCCAGGAACGCCGCATCGGGCGTGAGGAGGCCGAGCGCGGCCCACAGGGCGAGGAGCACGAGCATCCACCCCGCCCGAACCCACGCCGGCCTGGCCCGCCTGGCGACCTGCACTCCCACGAGGTACCAGGCGAGGAACGCCGCAGAGAACCCCACAATCGCCCACATCTCCGGCCCGCGGCCGAGCACGGCGCGCACGACGACGAAGACCGCGAGGCCGACGAGCAGCAGGTGCAGACCCGCCCGCATCGACACGAACACGGGATGCAGGGCTGAGCGGCCGGTGTGCCCGCTCGCCGGGGCCGGCGCGGCGTCGAAGGCGGCCATGATCCCGAGCGTAGCCCGGCGGTCCGGCGCGGGGCATCCGAAGGATGGACGGGAGTGGACGCCGCCGCGCTTCATGGGAGAATCGACGGGATGTCTCCGAGAGCCGCCAATCCGCCGGTGCCAGCCGCCACCGACCCTGCGCTGATCCGCAACTTCTGCATCATCGCGCACATCGACCACGGCAAGTCGACGCTCGCCGACCGCATGCTCGGCGTCACGGGCGTCGTCGCCGATCGCGACATGCGCGCCCAGTACCTCGATCGCATGGACATCGAGCGCGAGCGCGGCATCACGATCAAGAGCCAGGCGGTGCGGATGCCGTGGCAGCTGGACGGCACCGCGTACGCCCTGAACATGATCGACACCCCCGGGCACGTCGACTTCTCCTACGAGGTCTCCCGCTCGCTCGCCGCGTGCGAGGGAGCGATCCTGCTCGTGGATGCCGCGCAGGGCATCGAGGCGCAGACCCTCGCGAACCTCTACCTCGCCCTCGAGAACGACCTCGAGATCATCCCGGTGCTGAACAAGATCGACCTGCCCGCCGCCGACCCCGACAAGTACGCGCGCGAGCTCGCCGACCTCATCGGCGGCAGCCCCGACGACGTGCTGCGCGTCTCCGGCAAGACGGGCATCGGCGTCGAAGAGCTGCTCGACCGCGTCGTCGAGCGGATCCCGGCACCGACCGGCGACGCCGGTGCACCCGCCCGGGCGATGATCTTCGACTCCGTCTACGACGCCTACCGCGGCGTCGTCACCTACGTGCGCATGGTCGACGGCGCCCTCGGCCCGCGCGAACGCATCCAGATGATGTCGACCAAGGCCACCCACGAGATCCTCGAGATCGGCGTCTCCTCGCCGGAACCGACCCCGTCGAAGGGGCTCGGCGTCGGCGAGGTCGGCTACCTCATCACCGGGGTGAAGGACGTGCGTCAGTCCAAGGTCGGCGACACCGTGACGACCGCGGCGAAGCCGGCGGACGAGGCGCTGCCGGGCTACACCGAACCGTTGCCGATGGTGTTCTCCGGCATCTATCCGATCGACGCGAGCGACTACCCGGAGCTCCGCGAGGCCCTCGACAAGCTGAAGCTCTCGGATGCGGCGCTCGTCTACGAGCCGGAGACCTCCGTCGCCCTCGGCTTCGGCTTCCGCTGCGGCTTCCTCGGCCTGCTGCACCTCGAGATCGTCACCGAGCGCCTGCAGCGCGAGTTCGGCCTCGACATCATCGCGACGGCACCGAGCGTGCCCTACGAGGTCACCACCGAGGACGGCAAGCAGGTCACCGTCACCAACCCGAGCGAGTTCCCGACGGGCGCGAAGATCGTCGAGGTGAGCGAGCCCGTCGTGAAGGCGGCGATCCTCGCCCCGAAGGATTACGTCGGCACGATCATGGAACTCTGCCAGTCGCGCCGCGGCACCCTGCTCGGCATGGAGTACCTCGGCGAGGACCGGGTCGAGATCCGCTACACGATCCCGCTCGGCGAGATCGTCTTCGACTTCTTCGACCAGCTGAAGTCGAAGACGGCCGGCTATGCGAGCCTCGATTACGAGCCCGCCGGCGAGCAGGCCAGCGACCTCGTCAAGGTCGACATCCTGCTGCAGGGCGAGCAGGTCGACGCGTTCAGCGCGATCGTGCACCGCGACAAGGCGTACGCGTACGGCACGATGATGGCCGAGCGGCTCCGCAAGCTCATCCCGCGCCAGCAGTTCGAAGTGCCCATCCAGGCGGCGATCGGCGCCCGCATCATCGCTCGCGAGAACATCCGCGCGATGCGGAAGGACGTCCTGGCCAAGTGCTACGGCGGCGACATCACCCGCAAGCGCAAGCTGCTCGAGAAGCAGAAGGAGGGCAAGAAGCGCATGAAGATGGTCGGTCGCGTCGAGGTGCCGCAAGAGGCCTTCATCGCCGCCCTGAGCGGCGAGACCGAAACGAAGAAAGAGAAGAAGTAGACAGGAGGCGGCACGTGCGACGCAGCACCTTCACCGATCAGTCCGTGAACTACGGGGCCATCGGGGCGACCCTCGACCCCGATCTGCTGCGCTACCCGCCGGCCGGCTTCCGCCCCAACGAGCAGTCCGTGCGCATCGGCAGCGGCCGGGAGCGGTTCGAGCGCACCTCCGAAGCGCTCATGACGTGGGGGGTGCAGGAGGGCGCGGGCCTGCTCATCACCGACATCTCCGAGGGCAGCGGCACCGAGTACGTCGGCGTCGCCTACGCGGCCGACGGCACGCCGTCCATGGAACGGCCCGACCGCTCCGGGCCGCGCTACGACGCCCGGGGTGTTCCGTTCATCGCCCCCGGCATGACGGCGAAGCTGCGGCATCCGCGCCAGGGCCTGCACCGTCGTCACCAGGTGCCGGTGCTCGTCGTCTACGTCGTCGACGAGCCCGACCGCGTCGGCTACGCCTACGGCACGATGGCCGGCCCCGAGCGCGGCGAGGAGTCCTTCGTGCTCGAGCATCGCGAAGACGACACGGTGTGGCTCACGATCCGGTCGATCTACCGTCGGGCCGGGGGCCGCGGCGGACTCGGCCCGGTGCTCCGCCGCCGCCGCGAGGAGCTCACGAAACGCCAGCTGCGCGCCCTGCATCCGGCCGGCGGGCTCTAGGCATGGCCGGGCCCCTGCCGCTCGGCGACCCGGCGCCCGCGGACGGCCTGCTGCCCGGCCAGGCGGCCGAGGGTGCCGCCGATCGCGCCTTCGGCGTGTACCTGCACGTGCCGTTCTGCATCGTGCGCTGCGGATACTGCGACTTCAACACGTACACGGCGAGCGAACTGCGCGGGGCGCGGCAGGCCGATTACGCCGACCACGCGATCTCCGAGGTGCGGATGTCGGCGGGCGTGCTGGAGCGTTCGGGTCTGCCCGCCCGGGCCGCGTCGACGGTGTTCTTCGGCGGCGGTACGCCGACCCTGCTGCCGGCCGGCGACCTCGTGCGGATGCTCGGGGCGGTGCGGGACGAGTTCGGCCTCGCCGACGGCGCCGAGGTCACGACCGAGGCGAACCCCGACTCCGTCGGCCCGGACGACCTCGTGCGTCTGCGCGAGGGCGGCTTCACCCGTGTCTCGTTCGGGATGCAGTCGGCGGTGCCGAGGGTGCTGGCCACCCTCGACCGCACGCACGACCCCGAGCGCGTGCCCGAGGTCGTCCGCTGGGCGCGGGATGCCGGCCTCGACGTCAGCCTCGACCTCATCTACGGCACCCCCGGCGAGACGCTGGAGGACTGGCGGGCGAGCCTCGACGCGGCACTCGCGGCCGAACCCGATCACCTGAGCGCCTACGCCCTGATCGTCGAAGACGGCACGAAGCTCGCCCGGCAGATCCGCCGCGGCGAGGTCGCCACCCCCGATGACGACCTCGAGGCCGACATGTACGAGCTCGCCGACGAACGTCTCGACGGTGCCGGCTACGACTGGTACGAGGTCAGCAACTGGGCGCGCGGGCGAGAGCACCGCTCGCGGCACAACCTCGGCTACTGGCGCGGCGACGACTGGTGGGGCGTCGGCCCGGGCGCCCACAGCCACGTCGGCGGCGTTCGGTGGTGGAACGCGAAGCATCCCGCCGCCTACGCCGAACGGCTCGCCGCAGGCGTGTCGCCGGCCGTGGGGCGCGAGACGCTCGACGTGGCGACCCGCGAGACGGAGCGGGTGCTGCTGCAGAGCCGGATCCGCGAGGGGCTGGAGATCGCCTCGCTCGCCGAGGCGGGCCGGCATGCGGTGGCCGGCCTCATCGCCGACGGGCTCGTCGACGCCCGCCCCGCCCTCGGCGGGCGGCTCACCCTGACGCTCCGCGGCCGGCTGCTCGCCGACGCGGTCGTACGGCGCCTGCTCGGCGACTGAACGGCCGCCTTGCACGACGAAGCCCGCCGGCCCTGCTGGGCGGCGGGCTTCGACCCGATCGGCCGTTCGCTCAGCTCACGAACCGGATCGCGATGGGGTAGACGTATGGCTGGCCCTGGTTGGCCTTGACGGCGGCGATGATGCCGAACACGATCGAGCACACCCAGGCCGCGGCCAGGATGATGAACCCGATGACGATGAACGTGGTGATCCACCCGACCACGTATGCGATGAGCAGCGTGATCTGGAAGTTCAGGGCCGTCGCGGAGTGGCCGCGGATGAACGGCCCCCGATCCTTCAGCACGAGGTAGCCGATGAGCGCCGGCAGGAATCCGAAGAGGATGCCGCCGATGTGGATGAGCGTCGCCCACAGCTTCTCGTCGGCCGGGCTGAGCGGCTGGCTCTGCTGATAGGGGTTCTGCGGCGGAGGCGGCGGTGCCGACGGCGGCGGGGGAGGAGGCGGTGTGTTCGACATGTCGATCTCTCCTATCGGCTCGCCGGTGCGGCGAGTGCTCCTCCGTTCATGCTGGCACAGCACCCCGCCCCGCCGCGAGGGGTGGTGTGCGCGTCAGCGGATGAAGCGGAACGCGAACGGGTAGCGGTAGGGAGCGCCGTCGCGGGTGCGCATGAACGCGAGGATCGAGAAGACGACGCCGATCGCCCACGGGATCCACGTCAGGAAGCCGAGGAAGCCGAGGATCCCGAAGCTCACGACGGTGAGGATGCCGACGGCGATGTTCAGCACGATCATGGCGATGAGGAGGGTGATCTGGAAGTTCAGGGCCTCTTTCGCCTCCCGGTCGGTGAAGGGGCCGCGATCCTTGAAGACGAGCCAGATGATGAGGCTCGGCAGGAAGCTGAGGATGCCGCCGAGGTGCGCGAGCGAGCCCCACTGCACATCCTGCTCGCGCGTGAGCGGGGCGCCGGATGCCGGTTGGCCGTGATCGGACATGGAGGAGTACCTTTCGAAAACGCGAAGGATGGCGCACGACGCGGCGCGAGTGTCGAGCGTAGCCCGCGCGGCCCGCCGGACGCGATAGGATTGGCACTCAGTCGTGCGGAGTGCTAACGGAGGGAGCCTGGGCGATGGTCTCGGAACGTCGGCTCGCCGTGCTTCGCGCGATCGTGCAGGACTACGTCGCCTCCCGCGAACCGGTCGGCTCGAAGACGATCGTCGACCGCCACTCCTTCGGGGTCTCGGCGGCGACGATCCGCAACGACATGGCGCTGCTCGAAGAAGAGGCGCTCATCGAGGCGCCGCACACCTCCTCCGGCCGCATCCCCACCGACAAGGGCTACCGCCTCTTCGTCGACCGGCTCGCCGACGTCCGCCCGCTGAGCCCGGTGCAGCGGCACGCGATCGAGGCCTTCCTCGGCGGCTCTGCCGACCTCGACGAGCTCCTCGCCCGCACCGTGCGGCTCATGTCGCAGCTGACCCGTCAGCTCGCGGTCGTGCAGGTGCCGCTCTTCGGCGTCTCGCATGTGCGCCACGTCGAGCTCATCGACCTCGGCGGCGGCCGGCTGCTCGTCATGCTGATCACCGATGCCGGGCATGTCGACCAGCGCATCGTCGACCTCGCCGAGCCGGAGGCGACGGATGACGCGACGGTGGATGCCGAGGCGCTCGGCCGCATCCGCGAACGCCTGAACCGCCTGCTCGGCGGCCTCGAGGTCCGCGACGCTGAACGCGCCCTCGGCGCCGACGACGACCTCGGCCTCCCCGAGCACGCCGGGCTCATCGCACGCGTGCGGGCCTCCCTCGCCGTCCAGGCCCGCGGCCAGCGAGCCGAGAAGCTCGTCGTGGCCGGTGCGGCGAACCTCGTGCGCACCGAACAGGACTTCGGCGGCAGCATCCTCGACATCCTCGAGGCCATCGAGGAGCAGGCGGTCGTGCTGCGCCTCTTCGGCGAGATGGCCGAGGAGCAGGGCGGCGTGACCGTCTCGATCGGCCGCGAGAACGCGCCGTTCGGGCTCGGCGAGACCTCCGTCGTCGCGAGCAGTTTCGCCGCGCCGGGTCGCGAGCTCGCACGCCTCGGCGTGCTCGGGCCGACCCGCATGGACTACTCGACCAACATGGCCGCCGTCCGGGCCGTCGCCCGGTATCTGTCCCGGCTGCTCGGCGACAGCTGACGCGGGCCCGCGAAGCGCCCGCACGCACCACCCCATGAAAGGACTTGCCGCTCTTGGCTGACCACTACGAGGTCCTCGGCGTCTCCCGCGAGGCCACCCCCGACGAGATCAAGAAGGCCTACCGCCGGCTTGCGCGCGAACTGCACCCCGATGTGAACCCGGGGGCGGATGCGGCCGAACGCTTCAAGCTCGTCACCCACGCCTACGACGTGCTCTCGGACCCGCGTCAGCGCGAGCAGTACGACCTGGGCGGCCAGGGCGGGTTCAGCCAGGGCGGCTTCGGCGGCTTCGGCGACATCTTCGAGACCTTCTTCGGCGGGGGCGGGGGCAGACGCGGGGGCCGAAGAGCCGGCGCGAACGCGGACAGGATGCGCTGCTGCGCGTCGAGGTCGACCTCGACGAGGTGATCTTCGGCACCCACCGCGACCTGGAGGTCGACACGGCGATCGTGTGCGACACCTGCCACGGCTCCTGCTGCCAACCCGGCACCGCGCCCGTCACCTGCGACATCTGCCACGGCACCGGCTCCATCCAGCGTTCGGTGCGTTCGCTGCTCGGCAATGTGATGACGTCGAGCCCGTGCGGCACCTGCCGCGGCTACGGCACGATCATCGCCACCCCGTGCGTCACCTGCCAGGGTCAGGGCCGCGTGCGTGCGCGTCGCACGGTGCCCGTCGACATCCCCGCGGGCGTCGACACGGGCAACCGCATCCAGATGCCCGGTTCGGGCGAGGCGGGCCCGGCCGGCGGCCCGAACGGCGACCTGTACCTGGAGATCAAGGTGCGCGGCCACGAGGTCTTCAGTCGCAACGGCGACGACCTCCTCGCCACCCTCGAGGTCTCGATGCCGGATGCGGTGCTCGGCGCCACGGCGACGATCGAGGCCCTCGACGGCGACGTCGAGGTCGAGGTGAAGCCGGGCGTGCAGTCGGGCGAGATCATCACGGTGCGCGATCGCGGCATCACCAAGCTCCGCGGCTCCGGCCGCGGCGACCTCCGCATCGGCGTGCACGTCGTCACGCCGTCGAAGCTGTCGGGCAAGGAGCGCGAGCTCATCGAGCAGTTCCGCCGTGCGCAGAAGGCGCCCGCGCCGAAGCTCGCGCATTTCCAGCAGGGGCTGTTCGCCAAGCTCCGCGACAAGTTCCGGGCCTGAACGGGGCGCGCATGGCGAACCTCTACCTCGACGAATCGCTCGGCGACGGCATCCGCCCGGGCGACGCGGTCGAGCTCGCCGGCGACGAGGCGCGGCATGCGGCGACCGTCGCGCGCATCCGCGTCGGCGAGCAGGTCGCGATCGGCGACGGCCGGGGCACCATCGTGGACGGCGTCGTCGAATCCGTCGAGCCGAAACGCCTCACGGTCCGCGTCGTCTCGGTGCGGCGGGTGGATGCCCCGGGCACCCGCATCGTGCTCGTGCAGGCCCTGGCCAAGGGCGGCCGCGACGAGCTCGCCGTGCAGGCGGCCACCGAGCTCGGCGTCGACGAGATCGTGCCGTGGGCGGCCAGGCGCTCCGTCTCGCGCTGGGAGGGGCCGAAGGCCGCCAAGGGCCGGGAGCGCTGGGCATCCATCGCCCGCGAGGCGACGAAGCAGTCGATGCGGGCGTGGATGCCGGAGGTGCACCCGGTCGCCTCGACGCACGAACTGCCCGCGCTCCTCGCCGGCCGCCGCGTGCTGCTGCTCGAACCGACCGCATCCGCCCCCCTGGCGGGGCTCGAGCCCGACGGGCGCGAGCTCGTCCTCGTCGTCGGCCCCGAGGGAGGCATCGACCCGGGCGAGCTCGAGGCGCTCGGCGCGGCCGGCGCCGAAGCGGTGCGGCTCGGGCCGGAGGTGCTGCGCACCTCCACGGCCGGGCCGGCCGCGATCGCGGTGCTCGCCGCGCGGCTCGGCCGCTGGTGAGGCGGGCCCCCGGCCATAGGATGGAAGGCATGTCAGAACCCTCGGTGTTCAGCCGCATCATCGCCCGCGAGATCCCAGCCGACATCGTCTTCGAGGACGAGCGGTTGATCGCGTTCCGCGACATCGCGCCGAAGGCTCCCGTGCACATCGTCGTGACGCCGAAGACCGAGGCGTACCGCGACGTCGTCGAACTCGCCGCCGCCGACCCGGCGCTGCTGGCCGAGATGGTCGCCGCGGCGAAGCGGATCGCCGACGAGCAGGCCGACGGCGACTTCCGGCTCGTGTTCAACTCCGGCGCCGGCGCCGGCCAGACGGTGTTCCACGTGCACGCGCATGTGCTCGCCGGCGGGCTCGAGGAGGCCTCGCTTGGCGGAGTCTGAGATTCCGGGGTCCGAGGTCCGCCTGCACGTCGACGGCGTGCAGATGGTGCGGCTGCTCGGGCCGCAGGACCGGCTGCTGACCACGATCGAACGCGAGCACCCCGGCGTCGAGGTGCACGTGCGCGGCAACGAGATCGCCCTGCGCGGCGAGGCCGGCGAAGTGGAACGGGTGCGCCGGCTCGTCGAGGAGCTGCTCGAGCTCGTCCGCAGCGGGCAGGATCCGACGCCGACCGAGGTCGTCTCCAGCGACCGCATCCTCGACGCCGACCCCCGGGCGAAGCCGTCCGAGGTGCTCGGGCAGGTCATCCTCTCCAGCCGCGGCAAGAGCATCCGACCGCAGACCGCCGGGCAGCGCGACTACGTCGACGCGATCGACGAGCACACCATCGTCTTCGGCATCGGCCCGGCCGGCACCGGCAAGACCTACCTGGCGATGGCCAAGGCCGTGCAGGCGCTGCAGCGCAAAGAGGTCACCCGCATCATCCTCACCCGCCCGGCGGTCGAGGCCGGCGAACGCCTCGGCTTCCTGCCCGGCACCCTCACCGACAAGATCGACCCCTATCTCAGGCCGCTCTACGACGCCCTCAACGAGATGATGGATCCCGAGCTCGTCCCGAAGCTCCTGGCCACCGGCACCGTCGAGGTCGCGCCCCTGGCCTATATGCGCGGGCGCACCATCAACGACGCCTTCGTCATCCTCGACGAAGCGCAGAACACGACGCCAGAACAGATGAAGATGTTCCTCACCCGCCTCGGCTTCGGCTCGAAGATGGTCGTCACCGGCGATGTGACCCAGATCGACCTGCCCGGCGGGGCGTCCGGCCTCCGGCTCGTGACGCGCATCCTCGACCATGTCGACGACATCCACTTCGCCCGGCTCACGAGCGAGGACGTCGTCCGGCACAGCCTCGTCGGCCGCATCGTCGACGCCTACACCGACTACGACCAGCGCCAGCAGGCGGTGCGCTACGAACGCGAACAGGCGCGCGAGTTCGCCAACCGCGCCGAACGGCGCGGCAAGGGCACGCGCGACCACCTGCCGAGAAGAGGGACGAGCTCGTGAGCATCGAGATCAACAACGAATCGTCGATGGAGGTCGACGAGGCCGCCCTGCAGCGTCTCGCCGTCTACGCCCTCGACGCCATGCACGTCCACCCCGACGCCGAGCTGGCGATCGTGCTCGTCGACGAGGGTGCGATGGAGCAGCTGCACGTGCAGTGGATGGACGAGCCGGGCCCGACCGACGTGCTGAGCTTCCCGATGGACGAACTGCGCCCCGGCACCGAGGAGGAGCCGGCCCCGGCAGGCCTCCTCGGCGACATCGTGCTGTGCCCGCAGGTCGCCCAGAGCCAGGCCGAGACCGCCAAGCACTCCCTCACCGAGGAGCTGCTGCTGCTCACCACGCACGGCATCCTGCACCTGCTCGGCTTCGACCACGCCGAACCCGCCGAGGAGAAGGAGATGTTCGGCATCCAGCGCGACATCCTCGTCGGCTTCGCCATGCAGGAGCGACGACGCTGATGCTCGCCTGGTGGTTCTTCGGGGTCGCCTTCGTGCTCGTCGCGTTCGGCGGCCTCATGGCTGCCGTGGATTCGGCGATCGGGCAGGCCAGCCGTGCCGACCTCGTCGAGCTCGCCGAGCGATCCCGGGCCAAACGCTCCCTCCGCATGATCGCCGAAGACGCCGGCGCGCATGTGAACGCCGTGAACTTCGTGCGCATCGTCGTCGAGACGACCGCCGCCGTGCTCGTCACGATCGCGTTCTCCTCGCTCATCGAGAACGTCTGGCTCGTGCTGCTGGCCTCCGCCCTCATCATGACGGCCGTCTCCTTCGTGCTCGTCGGCGCGAGCCCGCGCAGCGTCGGCCGGGCGCACGCCGCGACCGTGCTCCGGCTCTCGGCGCCCGTTGTGCACTTCCTCCGTGTCATCATCGGCCCGCTCGCCAACGCGCTCGTCGCCCTCGGCAACCGGGTCACGCCCGGCCGGATCCGCTTCGCCGGCGTCTCGAGCGAGGCGCAGCTGCTCAGCATGGTCGACGAGGCGACCGAGCTCGAGGTGCTCGAGGAGGACGACCGCGAACTCATCCACTCGATCTTCGAATTCAACGAGACCGTCGTGCGCGAGGTGATGGTGCCGCGCACCGACATGATCACCATCGACCGCACCGAAGGGCTCGTGCCGGCGATGGCGCTGTTCCTGAAGGAGGGCTTCTCACGCATCCCCGTCATCGACGACGGCGACGCCGACGAGATCGCCGGCATCCTCTACCTGCGCGACCTCGCCAAACTCGGGTTCGAGCGGCCCCTCGCCGCCGAGACCATCACCGTCGGCGACCTCGTGCGCGAGGCCGTGTTCGTGCCCGAGTCGATGAAGGCCGACGCCCTGCTCCGGCAGATGCAGCAGCAGTCCAACCATCTCGCGATGGTCGTCGACGAATACGGCGGCATCGCCGGTCTCGTCACCCTCGAAGACCTCATCGAGGAGCTCGTCGGCGACATCTCCGACGAGTACGACCGCGAGGCGCCCGAGATCGAGGCCCTCGGCGACGGCCGGTACCGGGTCAGCGCCCGGCTCGCGATCGACGAGCTCGGAGAGCTCTTCGGCATCGAACTCGACGACGAGGACGTCGATTCGGTCGGCGGACTCGTCGCCAAGGAGCTCGGCCGGCTGCCGCAGAGCGGCGACCGGGTCCCAGCGAGCGGCCTCGTGCTCGAAGCCGAACGCACCGAGGGCCGCCGCAAACGCCTGTCGACCGTGATCGCCTGGCGCGACCAGGCGCTCATCGACGTGCAGCGCGCCTTCGCCGCCGAAACGCCCGACGACCCCGAAGATCGACCCGCCCGTCGCGAGGAGCGCCGCCATGCCTGAATCCCCCGAATCGTCCGTGCCCGAGTACCGTGCCGGATTCGCCTCGTTCGTGGGCCGCCCGAACGTCGGCAAATCGACCCTGACCAACGCCCTCGTGGGCGAGAAGGTCGCGATCACGAGCTCGAAACCGCAGACGACCCGACGGGCGATCCGCGGCATCGTCCACCGCCCGCAGGGCCAGCTCATCCTCGTCGACACCCCCGGCATCCACCGCCCCCGCACGCTGCTCGGCGAACGGCTGAACACCCTCGTGCAGTCCACCCTCGGCGACGTCGACGTCATCGCGCTCTGCGTGCCCGCCGACGAGAAGATCGGCCCCGGCGACCGCTTCATCAACGAGCAGCTCGACGATTTCCCGCGGGCCAAGAAGGTCGCCGTCGTCACGAAGACCGACCTGGCCGGCAAAGCCCGCGTCGCCGAGCAGCTGCTCGCCGTCTCCGAGCTGCGGGAGTGGGATGCGATCATCCCCGTGTCGGCGCCGCGCGGCGAGCAGCTCGACGTGCTCGCCGACGAGCTCATCGCGCTGCTGCCCCCGTCCGAGCAGCCGCTGTACCCGGCCGAGACCCTGACGGACGAGCAGACCGAGGAACGCATCGCCGAACTCGTGCGCGAGGCCGCCCTCGAAGGCGTCTCCGACGAACTGCCGCACTCGATCGCCGTCACGATCGACGACCTCGTCGAGCGCGAGGACAAGGACCTGCTGGAGGTGTACGCGAACCTCTTCGTCGAACGCGACAGCCAGAAGGGCATCATCATCGGCAAGGGCGGTGTGCGCCTCCGCGAGGTCGGCAGCGCGGCGCGCGCCCAGATCGAGGCGCTGCTCGGCCGGAAGGTCTTCCTCTCGATCCGCGTGAAGGTCGCCAAAGACTGGCAGCGCGACCCGAAGCAGCTCGGCCGGCTCGGGTTCTGAGACGGGCCCGGGCGGCCGGCAGGGGCGGCGGATCCCGCATACGACCGGAGGATGATTCCCGGGCCGGAGCGGCCGCCGCGCAGGAGCGGCCGCGTACGGTGGGAGGGTGAGCGTGCCTTCGGAGCCGGCCGGGCGGATCCCGCGATCGCAGCTCGTGGTCGACCTCGTCCTCGCGGGCGTGTTCGCGCTCGTCTGCCTGCCGTTCTCGCTGCACGCCTCGGCCGCGGGCCTGCTGCCCCTGGTCGCCTATACGGCCGCCCTCGGCGTCCGCCGCCTGCGGCCGGACCTCTCGCTCGCCCTGGCCTGGGCCGGAGCGCTGCTCACGATGGGGCTCATGCTGCCGCCGGCCCTCGCCGATTCCGCCGTGCTCGGCGTGCTGTACGCCAGTTCGGCGCACGGATCCCGCCGCGTGCGCTGGGCGGGCCTCGCCTCGGCGGTGCTCGGCGCCGTCGCCGCCGCCGTGTACCTCGGCGTCGTCCAGCTCGGCCTCGTCACCGACGGCGCCCCGCAGTCGGGGCTCGGGATGCTCATGTGGGGCACCCTCGTCTTCATCGCCTCGGTCTCCCTCTTCGCCCTGGCCTGGACGGCGGGCCTCGTGGTGCGCACCGTCCGCGCCTCGCGCGCCGCCAAACGCAACGAGGAACTGGCGCGCCGCGACCGGACCCTCGCCGAATACCGCATGGTCGTCGAACAGGAGCGTTCGCGCATCGCACGCGACATGCACGATGTCGTGGCCCATTCGCTCGCCGTCGTCATCGCCCAGGCCGACGGGGCCCGCTTCGCGGCGGCGGCCAAACCCGAAGCAGCCGTCGACGCCCTCGGCACGATCGCCGGTGTCGCCCGCGGCGCCCTCGGCGACGTGCGGATGCTGCTCGCCGAACTCCGCCACGACGAAGGGGGTGCACCGCAGCCCGTCATCGAGGACCTCGAGCTCCTGCTCGACCAGCTGCGCGCCGCCGGCCTCGACGTGCGGGCCGAAACGCACGGCGATCCCGTGGAACTGCCGACCGGCCACCAGATCGCCGTCTACCGCATCGTGCAGGAGGCCCTCACGAACGCGCTCCGCCACGGCGACACCGAGGAACCGGTCGAACTCCGCTTCGACTGGGACGGCGCAGGGGTGTCGGTGACCGTGGCGAGCGCGCTGAAGGAGGACGGACGGCAGCCGGGACCGCCGGGGGCGTTGCGCCACGGCATCCCGGGCATGCGAGAACGAGCGCAGCTGACCGGCGGCACCCTGCACGCCGAACCCGCCGGCGGGCGTTTCGTCGTCCGCGCCCGCATCCCCGCCAGATCCGGAAGGCAGCCCGCATGATCCGCGTCGCCCTCGTCGACGACCAGGCGCTCTTCCGCGCCGGTGTCCGCATGCTCGTCGAGTCGCAGCCCGACCTCGAGTTCGCCGGTGAGGCCGGCGACGGTCAGGAGGCGATCGGCCTGGCCGTACGCGGCCGGCCCGACGTCATGCTCATGGACGTGCGGATGCCGGTGCGCGACGGCATCCAGGCGACCGAGGCGATCCTGGCGGACGCCGCCGCAGCCGGCCGGACCCCGCCGCGGATCCTCGTGCTCACGACCTTCGACCTGGACGAGAACGCGGCGCGCGCGATCCGCGCCGGCGCGAGCGGTTTCGTGCTGAAGGACGCCGACCCCGAGTTCCTGCTCGCCGCGATCCGCACCGTGCACCGCGGCAACGCGGTCATCGCCGCGAACGCGACGCGCGAGCTCATCGCGCACGCCTCGCGCGGCTCGGGCCGGGCACCCGCGCCGGCATCGTGGGCGGATCTCACGCCCCGCGAGCGCGAGATCTTCCGCCTCGCGGCGCGCGGTCTCTCCAACGGCGAGATCGCCGCCACCGAGTTCCTGAGCGAAGCGACCGTGAAGACGCATGTGAGCCGCATCCTCGCCAAGCTCGGGCTCCGCGACCGTGTGCAGCTCGTCGTCTTCGCCTACGAGCACGAGCTGCCGGCCGCCGACTGAGCGCGGGTCATCCTGCAGGATGACGCGGATGCCGCCTCGCGGCCGACGCGCGACGCCGGACGAGCCGCATACCGTCGGAAGCATGCAGATCCAACCCTCCGACCTCGGCCTCATCGCCCGCGCCGTCGGCCTCACGAAGCGCTACGGCACCGCCGCGAACCCCGTCACCGCCCTCGACGACGTCTCCCTCGGTCTCCGCCGCGGCGAGTTCACCGCGATCATGGGCCCGTCGGGCTCCGGCAAGTCGACGCTCATGCACCTGCTCGCCGGCCTCGACCAGGCCACCGCGGGCGAGGTCTGGCTCGGCGACACCGACATCACCCGGCTCTCCGACAGCGCGCTGACGGTGCTGCGCCGCCGTCGCATCGGCTTCGTCTTCCAGTCGTTCAACCTCGTGCCCACCCTCGACATCGCCGGCAACATCCGGCTGCCGTTCGAGCTCGACGGCCGCAAACCCTCCGGCATCGAGCGGGCGTGGATCGACGAGCTCGTCGACACCCTCGGCCTGCGGGAGCGCCTCGGACACCGCCCGCACGAGCTCTCCGGCGGCCAGCAGCAGCGCGTGGCGATCGCCCGGGCCCTCGCGACCAAGCCCGACCTCGTCTTCGCCGACGAGCCGACGGGCAACCTCGATTCGCGCACGGGCCGCGAGGTCCTCGCGCTGCTCGCCTCGGCGGCGAGCCTGCACGGGCAGTCGATCGCGATGGTCACCCACGACCCCATCGCCGCCAGCCACGCCGACCGCATCCTGTACCTCTCCGACGGGCGGATCGTGCGCGATGCGCCCCGCTCTGCGCCCGAGGAGATCTCGGCGTACATGCTCGCGATGGAGGCGGCGGCGTGAAGACCCGGCTGCAGGACCACGGCCCCACCTTCCTCGTCGCGACCCTCTCGGCGGGCTTCGGCGTCGCGCTGCTGCAGGTGACCGGCATCCTCGCGGCCATCATGGCCGCCGACGATGTCACCGGTTCGAGCGCGACGGTGGCGACCATGCTGAACGTCATCGCCTTCGTGTTCATCGCCATCGCCGTCTACGTCGCCGCCGTCACCACCGCGAACACGGTCGCGACGGTCGTGGCCGGCCGCACCCGCGTGATCGCGTTGCTGCGCCTCATCGGGTCGAGCGCACGCGACCAGCGCAACGTGCTGGCCCGCGAGGGGCTCATCGTCGGCGTCGCCGGGGCGGTCGCCGGCGCGCTGATCGGCACGGCGGCGGCGTGGGGGATCGGGCAGGCGGGGGTGGCCGCCGAGGCGATCCCGGCCTACGAGTACGCCTATCTGCAGCCGATCCTCGTCGTGCCGATGGTCGCCGTCGCGGCGACGACGTGGCTGGCGGCGTGGACGGGGTCGCGTCGGGTGCTGGCCGTGCGGCCCGCGGAGGCGCTCGGCAACGCGACCGAGGCCTCGGGGGAGGAGCTCGGCCGCCGCACCGGCCGCACGGCCACCGGCATCGCGCTCATCGTCCTCGGCGTCCTCGCGCTGGCCGGCGGCGTGCTCGCCGGCCTCCTGCACCCGGGTGGCGTGCTCATCGGCGTCGTCGGCGGCATCCTCTCGTTCACCGGCATCGTCCTCGTCGCCGACCGCATCATGCCGCCCGTGCTGCGCGCGGTCGGCCGCTGGTTCGGCCGTTCGCCGTCGGCCAGGCTCGCCGCCGAGAACGCGGTGCGCCACCCCGAGCGGGCCACGCGCATGACGATCGGCCTCGTGATCGGCGTCACCCTCGTCACGATGTTCGGCGTCACGATGGAGTCGTACCGGCAGGCTCTGTACCTCGCGATGGACGACCAGGAGATCCTGCGCGAGGCGATCGGCCCCATGATCGACGGCACCGTCGCGGTCTTCTCGGCCCTCATCGGCTTCAGCGCGGTCATCGCCGCCGTCGGCCTCGTGAACACCCTCTCCGTCAGCGTCCTGCAGCGCACCCGCGAGATCGGGCTGCTGCGCGCCCTCGGCTTCGACCGGGCGCAGGTGCGGCTGATGATCCTCGCCGAGGCGGCCGCACTCACCGTCGCGGCCACGGCGACGGGCCTCGTGCTCGGGTTCGTCTACGGCTGGGCCGGTGCGCAGGCGATGCTCGGGTCGATGAACGGATCCCCCGAGCTCATCGCCCCGGGCATCCCATGGCCCATCATCTGGGTCGTGGTCGGCGCGGCGGTCGTGCTCACCGCCGTCGCCTCGCTCGCGCCGGCGCGCCGGGCCGGCCGCGTCTCGCCGGTCGTGGCGCTCGCCGTCGACTGACGGGCGTGCGGGGTGCGGATGCCGGTGCGCTCCGGCATCCGCACCCCGCACCCGCCGTCGGTGATTGACTGTGTGGATGACCGAGCTCCCGCGCCCGTACAACGAGAACCTGCGCCGCGATGAGGCCGCCGCCCGGGCGCGCATCGTGCGCACCCGCGACTACGACATCGACGTCGACTTCTCGGCCGCCGCAGACCCCGCGGTCGACACCTTCCCGGTGCGCACGCGCGTGCGTTTCGATGCGGAGACGGGCGCAAGCACCTTCCTCGACTACCTCGGCGCGCGCGTCGACTCCGTGACCCTGAACGGGGTCGAGCAGGATGTCGCGTCGATCCTCGACGGGGCGCGGATCGTGATCGGCCCGCTCGCGGAGCACAACGAGGTCGACATCGTCTCCGCGTCGATCTATTCGCGTTCGGGGGAGGGCGTGCACCGCTTCGTCGACCCGGCCGACGGGGCCGTCTACCTGTACTCGCAGAACGAGCCCGTCGACTGCCGGCGGATCTATCCGTGCTTCGACCAGCCCGATCTGAAGGCCCGGTTCCGGGTCGCGATCACCGCCGATACGTCCTGGCATGTCGCTGCGAACGGCGCGCTGGCCTCCGAGGAGCCTGCAGGGGCGGGCGCTTCCCGGCGCGTGTTCGCCGAGACCCTGCCGATGTCGACGTACATCACGACCTTCCTCGCCGGCCCGTACGCGGTGTGGCACGACGAGTACACCGGCCGTACCGCCTCCGGCGAGGAGGTGAGCGTGCCGCTGCGCATCTCGACGCGCGCGTCGCTGGCGCCGAGCATGGACGCCGACGAGGTGTTCGAGATCACCAGGCAGGGCCTGGACTGGTTCCACGACCGTTTCGACTCCGCATACCCCTGGGGCAAGTACGACCAGGTGTTCGTGCCCGAGTACAACCTCGGTGCGATGGAGAACCCGGGGCTGGTGACGTTCACGGAGAACTACGTGTTCACCTCGCCGGCGACGCAGTCGCAGCACGAGCAGCGCGCCAACACGATCCTGCACGAGATGTGCCACATGTGGTTCGGCGACCTCGTCACGATGCGCTGGTGGGACGACCTGTGGCTGAAGGAATCGTTCGCCGACTACGTGGGCACGCTCGCCGTCGACGAGGCGACCCGCTTCACGACGGCATGGACGGCGTTCGCCTCGAAGCGCAAGGCGTGGGCGTACCGGCAGGACCAGTATCCGACGACGCATCCCATCGTCGCCGACATCGTCGACCTCGAAGCGGCCGACCAGAACTTCGACGGCATCACCTATGCGAAGGGCGCGTCGGTGCTGCGGCAGCTGTCGGCCTTCGTCGGCGCCGAGGCGTTCTTCGCCGCAGCGCGCACGTACTTCGCGCGGCATGCGTGGGGCAACACGACGCTCGACGACTTCCTCGCGGCGCTCAGCGAGGCATCCGGGCGCGACATGCAGGGCTGGGCGGATGCCTGGCTCACCACCGCGGGCGTGAACCGGCTGCGCGTCGAGACGGTGCGCGAGGGCGGCGTCATCGCTTCGGCGCTGCTGCGGCAGGACGGCGTCGATCCGCGCACCGGTGAGACGGTGCTGCGCCCGCACGTGCTCCGCATCGGCGTCTACCGGCCGGAGGGGGAGGCGCCGGCCGGCTTCGAGGTCGCGATCGACGCCCGCATCGAGGGCGCCGAACTCGCCCTGCCCGCCCTTTCGGGCCTGCCGGTCGACCGGGTGCTGCTGCCGAACGACGGCGACCTGAGCTACGCGAAGATCGTGCCCGATACGCACGCCCTTGAGGTCGTGCTCACGGCGGGCCTCGAGGGCGAACTGGCGCGCGCCACGGCGTTCGCCGGGGTCTGGAACATGGTGCGCGACGGGGAGCTGGCCGTCGAGCGCTTCGCGGACGGGGTGATCGCCACCGGGCACCTCGTGACCGATCCCGGGGTGTTCGCGCAGCTGCTGCAGCAGGCCGGATCCGGCCTGGCCGCATACACCCCCGCTGAGACGCGGCAGGGCCGGCTCGAACACCTGGCCGGCTTCCTCGCCGATGCCGTGGCCGAGCGCCCGGAGCCCTCCGACCGGCGCACGGTGCTGCTGCGCACCCTGTTCGACGTGCTCGGGGAGGTGCGAACCCCGTCCGCGTCCCTGCTCGACCGTGTCGAACGTCGGCTCGAGGACCCGGGCTTCGGGCTCGGGGAGGAGCTCGCCTGGAGCGCCCGCGTCGTCCTCAGCGCCCACGGGCGCCTCGGCGAGGCCGCCCTGCGCGAGGCGCAGGCGTCAGCACCCACCGCGGTTTCGACCGTGGAGCTCACGCGGGCCCTGGCCGCACGCCCCGACGCCGCCGTGAAGGATGCCGCCCGCGAGGCCGCGTACACAGGGCGCGCGGCCGACGGCTCGGTCCTCTCGAACGACGGGCTGCAGGCGACGATCGACGGTCTCCGCATCGATCCGGGCGGAGTCGGCGCCGGCCACGAGGCCGAGTACTGGCAGCGCATCGAGGGGGTGTGGGCCGCGCAGAGCCAGGGTCAGGCGACGCGGGTGGTCACGGGCCTCTTCCCGGCGGATGCCGAACTCGCCGACGGCGATGCGGCGACGCATCCATTCGCCGTCGCCGCGCGGGGCTGGCTGGCCGCGAGCCGCGAGGCGCCCCGGGCGCTCCGCCGGATCGTGATCGAGCGGCTGGACGATCTCGAGCGCCGGCTGCGGGCCCAGGCCGTGCCGCGCTGAGCGGCCGCGGGCCGCACGGCGGTGCCGGCCGGCGTCGGCATCCCGGCCGATGGTGGTAGCCTGACCTCGTGCTTCACGGCCTGCTTCTCCTTCGCTGCCGCAGCGAGTCCTCGTTCTAAGGCCTCCCTCGCTGCGGAGTTCCGCCGTCGGCTGACATTTTTCGACTGAAGCGAGAAGAGCACATGCAGAACACCCAGAAGCCGTCCCCGATGCCCGTGCACCGGTACCGTCCGTTCCACGAGCAGATCCGCGTCGAGCTGCCGGACCGCACCTGGCCCGACCGCCGCATCGAGGTCGCCCCGCGCTGGTGCGCCGTCGACCTCCGAGACGGCAACCAGGCCCTCATCGACCCGATGAGCCCCGAGCGCAAGCGCATCATGTTCGAACTGCTCGTGAAGATGGGCTACAAGGAGATCGAGGTCGGCTTCCCGAGCGCGAGCCAGACCGACTTCGACTTCGTCCGCACCCTCATCGACGACGGGCTGATCCCCGACGACGTCACCATCCAGGTGCTCACTCAGGCCCGCGACCACCTCATCGAGCGCACCTACGAGGCGATCCGCGGCGCCAAGCAGGCGATCGTGCATCTCTACAACTCGACGAGCATCCTGCAGCGGGAGGTCGTCTTCCGCAGCGATCGGCAGGGCATCGTCGACATCGCCCTGCACGGCGCCCGGAAGTGCCGCGAGATGGAGGCGAGCGTGCCCGGCACGACCGTCTACTACGAGTACTCGCCCGAGAGCTATACGGGCACCGAGCTCGAGTTCGCCGTCGACATCTGCAACCAGGTGCTCGAGGTCTTCGAGCCCACTCCCGAACGCAAGGTCATCATCAACCTGCCGGCCACCGTCGAGATGGCCACGCCGAACGTGTACGCCGACTCCATCGAGTGGATGAACCGTCATCTCGCCCACCGCGAGAACGTCATCCTCTCGCTGCACCCGCACAACGACCGCGGCACGGCGGTCGCGGCAGCCGAGCTCGGCTACCAGGCCGGGGCCGACCGCATCGAGGGGTGCCTCTTCGGCAACGGCGAGCGCACCGGCAACGTCGACCTCGTCGCGCTCGGCATCAACCTGTTCACGCAGGGCATCGACCCGCAGATCGACTTCTCGAACCTCGACGAAATCAAGCGCACCGCCGAGTACTGCAATCAGCTGCCGGTGCCCGAGCGGAGCCCCTGGGCCGGCGACCTCGTCTACACGGCGTTCTCGGGATCGCATCAGGATGCGATCAAGAAGGGCTTCGAGGCGATGGAGGCCCGTGCGGCCGAGACGGGCGTGCCCGTCGACCAGGCCGAGTGGGCGGTGCCGTACCTGCCCGTCGACCCGAAGGATCTGGGGCGCAGCTACGAGGCCGTCATCCGGGTCAACTCGCAGTCCGGCAAGGGCGGCGTCGCCTACCTGCTGAAGGCCGATCACGCCCTCGAGCTGCCGCGGCGTCTGCAGATCGAGTTCTCGGGCGTCGTGCAGGCCAAGACCGACGCGGAGGGCGGCGAGGTCACGAGCGAGGAGATCTGGCGCGTCTTCACCGACGAGTACCTGCCGGCTCCCGCCGAGCGCCCCGACGAGAAGTGGGGCCGCTTCGAACTGTTGTCGCTGAAGACCGAGAACGAGCTGACCGGCGAGGTGCGCGTCGACGTGGGCCTGCGCGACGGGGAGGTCTCGGTGGATGCCGTGGGCACCGGCAACGGGCCGATCGCCGCCTTCGTGGCGGTGCTGAACGGGGCCGGGGTGGATGTGCGCGTGCTCGACTACGCCGAGCACGCGCTCTCGGCCGGAGGCGACGCGGTCGCCGCCGCCTACGTCGAATGCCAGGTCGAGGGCCGCACCCTCTGGGGTGTGGGGGTGGATGCCGACATCGCGACCGCATCGCTGAAGGCGATCGTGTCGGCCGTCAATCGCGCCCGCCGCACGGCGCGGGGCGCCGAGCCGGCGTTCGAGGCCGTCGGCGCCTGAGGCGCCGGCCCGGACGACGGGCGGTCACGCGCGGCGCCACACGCGCCACCCCGAGATCGCCCGTTGTTCGGGCAGGCTCCACCCCCAGCGCACCGAACCGAGCCGGATGAGCGTGGTCACGACGACGCAGGCGATGCCGGCGATGAGCATCGGCACGCCGAAGGCGACGAGCACGACGATGAGGATCGTGCCGACGGCGGCCGCGACGGCGTAGAGCGAGCCGACGTGCATGAGCGCGATCGGCAGGTTCAGCGCGATGTCGCGCAGGATGGATCCGCCGACTGCGGAGGCGACGCCGACGAACACGGCCGGCACCACGGGCACGCCCCAGGCGAGCGCTTTCGTCGTGCCGATCGCGCCGAAGGCGCCGATCGTGAGCGCGTCGAGCACGATGATGAGGCCGTTCAGCCGGTTGAAGATCCGGAACAGGAGCATGCCGAAGAGGGCGGCGCCGGTCGCCGTCGGCAGGTACCAGTTGTTCTGCACCATCGCCGGCAGCTGGTTGATGAGGAGGTCGCGCAGCAGGCCGCCGCCGAGGGCGACGAGCACGCCGATGAGGCCGATGCCGAGCAGGTCGATCTGCCGTTCCGTGAGCCGTGCGGCGAACATGGCGCCCTGGATGCCGCCGACGGCGACCGCGGTGAGCTCGAGCCACAGCGGGATCGTGAAGAGCGCGGAGGATTCCACGGCACCAGTGAACCACGCGGGGCGGGCGCGGCCCGGCATCCACACCCGGATGCCGGTGGGAGAATCGAAGGGTGCCCGTGTACCGAGATGAAGCCGTCGTGCTGCGCACCCACAAGCTGGGCGAAGCCGATCGCATCCTCACGCTCCTCACCCGGCGCCACGGCAAGGTGCGCGCGGTGGCCAAGGGGGTGCGCCGCACGGGCTCGAAGTTCGGCGCGAGGCTCGAACCGTTCATGGTCGCCGACCTGCAGCTGTACGAGGGCCGCAGCCTCGACGTGGTGACGCAGGCCGAGTCGCTCGGCTCCTACGGGGCGGCGATCACGCAGGACTACGCGGCGTATGCGGCCGCGAACGCGATGGTCGAGGCCGCCGACCGCGTCACCGAGGCGGAAGGTTCGCTGCAGCAGTATCTGCTGCTCGTCGGCGCCCTGCGTTCCCTCGCGCGCGGCGAGCACGGGCCGACGCTCACCCTCGACTCCTATCTGCTGCGCTCCCTCGCCCTCGCCGGCTGGGCGCCGTCGTTCCAGGACTGCGCCCGCTGCGGCCGGCCGGGGGAGCACGAGGCGGTCGTCGTGCAGCTCGGCGGCATCGTCTGCGCCGAGTGCGCCCCGCCCGGCTCGCCCCGCATCGACCGCGGAACGGTCGCCCTGCTGGGGGCGCTGCTCGCCGGCGACTGGGGCTTCGCCGAGGCGGCCGCGAAGCGCGACCGCGACCAGGCGTCGGGCATCGTCGCCGCCTACACCCAGTGGCACCTCGAGCGGGGCCTCCGCTCGCTGCCGCACGTTCCGAGAGAGACCCCTGCGTGAGCCCCTACACCCACCCGGATGCGGTGCCGTTCCGCCCCCTCGACTGGACGGGCATCCACCCCCCGAAGCTTCCGAAAGGCGCCGTACCCCAGCATGTCGCCGTCGTCATGGACGGCAACGGGCGCTGGGCGAACCGCAAGGGCCTGACCCGCATCGAAGGGCACAAGGCGGGCGAGGCGGCCCTGCTCGACGTCGTCGCCGGCGCGATCCAGATCGGCGTGAAGCATCTGTCGGTGTACGCGTTCTCGACCGAGAACTGGAAGCGCAGCCCCGAGGAGGTGCGCTTCCTCATGGGCTACAACCGCGACGTGCTGCACCGCCGCCGCGATCAGCTGAACGAGTGGGGGGTGCGGATCCGCTGGGCCGGGCGGCGCCCCAGGCTCTGGAAGTCGGTGATCGACGAGCTGCGCTTCGCCGAACGCCTGACGGCCGGCAACAGCACCCTGACCCTCACGATGTGCGTGAACTACGGCGGCCGGAACGAGATCACGGACGCGGTGCGCTCGATCGCCGACGACGTCGCCGCCGGGCGCCTGAAGCCCTCGGCGGTCTCGGAGAAGCTCATCGCGCGCCGCCTGTACGTGCCGGAGCTGCCGGATGTGGATCTCTTCGTGCGCAGCTCGGGCGAGCAGCGCACCTCGAACTTCATGCTGTGGCAGTCGGCGTACGCCGAGATGGTCTTCCTCGACACCCTCTGGCCCGATTTCACCCGCGAGGACCTGTGGGAGGCGATCGGCGTGTACGCCTCGCGCAACCGCCGCTTCGGGGGAGCGGTGGACGCCCCGGCGGTGTGACGCATCCGCGTCGCGTGACGTAAACGCGTCGCTGTCGGAATACCGGTTGACACCTTCGGGCCAGGGGGGGAGTATTGCTTCGCCGATCAGAAGATCGATTCATGCAACTCCAAGAGCGGCAATCATGCTTTCAGGTTCACGGGCGAGTCGGGCCGGCATGAAGGTGTCTGCGATCATCCTTGCGGGAGGACTGCTCTCGCTCACGGCACTCATTGTCGGACCGAGCCGTGCACATGCCGAAGATATGTCGCCATTGGGAGCCTGCGATACCAGCGGCATCTATCGAGAAGTCACTTCAAGTTCGAGTGCGTGGAAAGGGCTGAGCCCGACGTACCATTCGATCAACAATACAAATGTGCCCAACACGGTAACCTTCAAGGCATCGGCCGGTGGATCGATGTCGGCAAGCGTGTCAGGTCCGGTTGAGGGCGGCGTGAGCGGTGCACTCATCACCGCCAAGGCTTCCGTCTCATCCTCGATCACGACGAGCGTCTCCTACAGCACGTCCTTCTCCACTACCTATACGGTTGCCGCTGGCCGGACAGGGTATGCGCAGATCGGGACGAACGCCTATACCGTGCGCTTCAAGAACACGCGGTACAACGCGAACTGTGTGAAGCAAACGCTCTCCACGGGGACACTCACGGCACCTACATCGGTTGGCTGGAAGACTTGGCTCGGATGAATTCTCGAGCCTGGGGGTGCGTAGCAGCGGTGATGGCCGGTTCGGTACTATTGGTCGGATGCACATCGCCGTCGCAAGAACCTCAGGAATCGCGTGATTCGGGACGCCTTTCGGCGGCACCGAGTTCAGTTGGAGGCGTGACCCATTACCAGCCGGATCTCGAAGGGCAGCGCGTTCGCGGCTTTCTGGATGATGTCGTTGGAAGTGCGATAGTAGGCCAGTACCCCGTCCAAAAAGACATCGTCCATGTCTATCTGACATGTGTGGGCGAAGGTGAGATCCGGATCGAGATAGACCCTATTGGAGTCTTCCCGCTCGACTGCGCTGCAACGGGTGTAGCGTCCGCGAACCAGTTCGAAGTTTCTTCGATCCCCGAGTTCACACTTCGTGTCGAAGGGAGTCCGGAGCAGCGGTGGGCCGTGACGATCGCCGAGTAGCGGAAAGCGAGTCGACCTCGATCGCGGCCGTTGGATGAGCCGGGAATACGTTCGCATGGATCGCCGTTGGACACAGGCGTGACTGACCCCATCAAGATCGACATCTGGTCCGATATCGCCTGCCCGTGGTGCTACATCGGCAAGCGCCACCTCGAGGCGGGCATCGCCGGCCTCGGCGAGAACGCCCCCGACATCGAGATCGAGTACCACTCCTTCGAGCTCGCCCCCGACACCCCGGTGGACTTCGAGGGCAGCGAGATCGACTTCCTCGCCGCGCACAAGGGCATGCCCGAGGAGCAGGTGCGCCAGATGCTCGGTCATGTGTCGGGCGTCGCGAAGGCCGCCGGCCTCGACTACGACTTCGATGCGCTGAAGCACACGAAGACGCTGAAGGCCCACGAACTGCTGCACTTCGCGAAGGAGCACGGCGCCCAGCTCGCGCTGAAGGAGCGGCTGCTCAGCGCCTACTTCACCGAGGGCGGTCACGTCGGCCGCATCGACGAGCTCGTCGGCTTCGCGGCCGAGGTCGGGCTCGATGCGGATGCCGCACGCGAGGCCCTCGAATCCGGTCGTTACGCCGCCGCCGTGCAGGCCGATATCGCCCAGGCCGGCGCGTACGGCATCCAGGGTGTGCCGTTCTTCGTCTTCGACGGCAAGTACGGCGTCTCGGGCGCCCAGCCGGCCGAGGTCTTCGGCCAGGTCATCACGCAGGTCGGCGCCGAGCGCAGCGGTGAGGCCGCGTGAGCGCCGAGCAGGGCCCCGCGGTGGATGCCGCAGCGCCGGCCGCGGCCCCCGCACCGTTCACGGTGCTCGCCGGCGACCCGCAGGCGATGGTCTGCGAGGGCGACGTCTGCTTCATCCCGGAGCCGCCCGCCGGGCGGTCGGGGGCCGCTACTCCGGCTCGCTGATGTCGGCGACGGTCGCTTCGAGCGCGGCGATCAGCCGGCCTGCGTCGACGAACGCGCTGTAGCCGTGGGCGCCTGCGCCCATCGAGACGCGACGGCCGGCGATCGACACGTCGGCGACGACGGGCCAGGCGGTCGTCGAACCGAGCGGGGTGATCGTGCCGCGTTCGTAGCCGGTGGCGGCCAGCGCGAGGGCGGCGTCGGGCAGCTGCAGCTTGTTGACGCCGAGCAGGGTTCGCAGCTTCGGCCAGCTGATCTTCCGCCCGCCGGGCACGAGGGCGAACACGAAGGTGTCGTCGCTGCGTTTCAGCACGAGGGACTTCACGATGTCGGCCGGTTCGATGCCGAGCAGGGCCGCCGCTTCGGCGAGGCTTCCCGCTGCCGGCCGTTCGACGATTTCGATCTCGAGGCCGCGCGAGGCGGCATCCGCCCGCACCCGTTCGACGCCGCTCGGCTGCTCCTCGGCCATCCACGCCTCCTTCGACAGGGAAAGACTAACCGCGCACGGCCCGCACTCGGCCGGAATCTGGGAGAATCGAGGGGATATGCCAGAGACCATGACCCGACCCGTGAGCCCGATCTCGATCGGCGGGCTCTCCCTCGACGTGCCCGTCGTGCTCGCCCCGATGGCGGGGATCACGAACACGGCGTTCCGGCGCCTGTGCCGCGAGTACGGCGCGGGCCTGTACGTGAGCGAGATGATCACGAGCCGGGCCCTCGTCGAGCGCACCCCGGAGTCGATGCGGCTGATCACGCATCACGAGTCGGAGACGCCGCGTTCGATCCAGTTGTACGGGGTCGACCCGAAGACGGTGGCCGATGCGGTGACGCTGCTCGTCGCCGAGGATCGCGCCGATCATATCGATCTGAACTTCGGGTGCCCGGTGCCGAAGGTGACGCGCAAGGGCGGGGGAGCGGCCCTGCCGTGGAAGACGGAGCTGTTCCGCGGCATCGTCGAGGGCGCCGTGCGTGCCGCCGGCGACATTCCGCTCACGGTGAAGATGCGCAAGGGCATCGACGCCGACCATCTGACGTATCTGGAGGCGGGCCGCATCGCCGAGGGCGCCGGGGCCGCCGCAGTCGCGCTGCACGCGCGCACGGCGAGCGAGTTCTATTCGGGCCAGGCCGACTGGTCGGCGATCCGGGCGCTCAAGGAGACGGTCACGAGCATCCCGGTGCTCGGCAACGGCGACATCTGGTCGGCCGACGACGCCTTGCGCATGCTGGCCGAGACGGGCGCCGACGGGGTCGTGGTGGGGCGTGGATGCCTCGGGCGGCCGTGGCTGTTCGGCGATCTCGCGGGGGCGTTCACGGGCGAGCCGCGGAAGGCGGAGCCGACGCTCGGCGAGGTCGCCGATGCGTTCCGGCGGCATGCGGAGCTGCTCGTGGAGTTCTTCGATTCGGAGATCCGCGGGTGTCGCGACATCCGCAAGCACGTCGCCTGGTATTTCAAGGGCTATCCGGTCGGCGGCGAGCTGCGGGCCCGGCTCGCCACGGTCGAGTCGCTCGCCGAGCTCGACGAGCTGCTCGGTACGCTCGACCGTTCGACGCCGTACCCGGGGGAGGGTGCCGAGGGCCCGCGCGGTCGCGCGGGCACCCCGAAGACGCCGGCGCTGCCGGAGGGCTGGCTCGCCTCCCGCGAACTCGCCGGCGGCGACCGGACGACGCTCGTCGACGCGGAGCTGGACACCAGTGGCGGCTGAAGCGCGCGCGTCGGCCTACACGGGCTTCGACGCCGAGCGCCGGCTGCCCGAGGAGCACTTCACACCCCGGAGCGACTTCGCGCGCGACCGCGGCCGCCTGCTGCATTCGAGCGCCCTCCGGCGTCTCGCGGCGAAGACGCAGGTGCTGAGCCCGACCGCGGGCCTCGATTTCGCCCGCAACCGGCTCACGCACTCGCTCGAGGTCGCTCAGGTGGGCCGTGAGCTCGGCGAGAGCCTCGGCCTCGACCCGGACGTGGTCGATACTGCCTGCCTCGCGCACGACCTCGGGCATCCGCCGTTCGGGCACAACGGCGAGCGGGCGCTGAACGAGTGGGCCGCCGATATCGGCGGCTTCGAGGGCAATGCGCAGACGCTCCGCCTCCTCACCCGCCTCGAACCGAAGGTCTTCGGGCCCGACGGCACGAGCTACGGCCTGAACCTCACCCGGGCGAGCCTCGACGCCAGCTGCAAGTACCCGTGGCCGGCCGATTCGTCGGTGGCCGACCCGAGCGGGCGCGCCAAGTACGGCTTCTTCCGCGACGACGTCGAGGTATTCGAGTGGATGCGGCGGGGCGCCCCGCCCCGGGTGCGCTGCATCGAGGCGCAGGTCATGGACCTCTCCGACGACATCGCCTACTCGGTGCACGACTTCGAGGACGCGATCGTGAACGGCTACATCGACCCGGCGGCGCTGACGGCGCGCAGCGACCACGACGCCCTCGTTCGCGGCATGCTCGACTGGATCGGCGACGAGGTGCCCGAGGACGAGCTGCTGGCCGCCTTCGACCGCCTCGACGGACTCGACGGCTGGCTCGGCGGCTGGTCGGGGTCGCGCGAGGAGCTCGCCGCGCTGAAGAACCTGACGAGCCAGCTGATCGGCCGCTTCGTGCACGGCGCCGAGGCCGCGACCCGCGAGGCGTATCCGCAGACGCAGCTGGCCCGCTTCGGCGCGTCGATCGTCGTTCCGCCCGAGGTCTCCGCCGAGATCGCCGTGCTGAAGGGGATCGTCGCCACGCATGTGATGTCGCGCAACACCCGCCAGCCGATCTACGCCGAGCAGCGCGTGGTGCTGGCGGGCCTGGCCGAGGTGCTCTCCGAGACCGGCGCCGCGCACCTCGACCCCGGTTTCGCGGCCGACTGGCGTGCCGCCGCCGACGATGCCGCCCGCACACGCGTCATCGTCGATCAGGTCGCCAGCCTCACCGACCAGTCGGCGCTCGCCTGGTACGAACGCCTCGTCCGGCACTGAGCCTCGTCCGGCACTGAGCCTCGTCCGGCACGGGGTTTCGTCCGGCACCGAGCCGCGGCGCGCGGCATCCCGACCCCCGCGCGAGGATAGGATGAACGCCATGGCAGGCCGGATTCGACAGAGCGATGTCGAAGAGGTCAAAGCCCGCACGAACATCGCCGATATCGTCGGCGAGCATGTGGCCCTGAAATCGGCGGGCGTCGGTTCCATGAAGGGCCTGTGCCCCTTCCACGACGAGCGCAGCCCCAGCTTCCACGTCCGCCCTCAGCTCGGCTACTACCACTGCTTCGGCTGCGGGGAGTCCGGCGACGTCTACACCTTCCTGCAGCGGATGGATCACGTCACCTTCTCCGAAGCCGTCGAGCGCCTGGCGGGGCGGATCGCCTTCGAGCTCCACTACGAGGACGGCGGTCCGGGCAAGAACCTCGGCAACCGGGCACGCATCCTCGCGGCCAATCAGGCGGCAGCGGAGTTCTTCGTCGAGCGGCTTGCGGCCCCCGACGCCGAACCGGCCCGCCGCTTCCTCGGCGAGCGCGGCTTCGATCCGGCCGCCGCCGACCGTTTCGGCGTCGGCTTCGCCCCGAAGAGCTGGGATGCGCTGACCAAGCACCTCACCGCGCGCGGCTTCGTCACCGAGGAGCTCGCCGCCGCGGGCCTCGTCTCGCAGGGCGACCGCGGCGTCTACGACCGTTTCCGCGGCCGGCTGGTGTGGCCGATCCGCGACGTCACCGGGCAGACCGTCGGCTTCGGCGCCAGGCGTCTGCTGGACGACGATCAGGGCCCGAAATACCTGAACACGCCCGAAACGGCGGTGTATCACAAGGCCCAGGTGCTGTACGGGCTGGATCTGGCCAAACGGGAGATCTCCAAGCAGCGTCGCGTCGTCGTCGTCGAGGGCTACACGGACGTCATGGCGTGCCATCTCGCGGGCGTGACGACGGCGATCGCGACGTGCGGCACCGCGTTCGGCGCCGAGCACATCAAGCTGCTGCGCCGGGTGCTCGGCGACGACTCGGGCGTCGGCGAGGTCGTGTTCACCTTCGACGGCGATGCGGCCGGCCAGCAGGCGGCGATGCGCGCCTTCGGCGAGGAGCAGCGCTTCGCGGCGCAGACCTTCGTCGCGGTCGCCCCCGACGGCCTCGACCCGTGCGATCTGCGCCTGGCGAAGGGGGATGCGGCGGTGCGCCGCCTCGTCGAGACGAAGACGCCGATGTTCGAGTTCGCGATCCGCCAGACGATCTCGCGCTTCGACCTCGAGACGGTCGAGGGCCGGGTGGGGGCGCTGCGCGCGGCCGCTCCGGTCGTCGCAGACATCCGTGATCCGGCGCTTCGGCCCGGGTACACGCGCGAGCTCGCGCGGATGCTCGGGGTCGAGCTCGGCGATGTGACGCGAGCCGTCCGTGCGGCCGGCGGCCGTGGCAGGCCGGTCGAGCAGCCGCGCCCGCCCGGCCGGCCCGCCGACGCATCCGCCGAGCCGGCCGAACGACCGTTCTCGCTCGCTGACCTGCCGAACGATCCGGCTGCAAGACTCGAGCGCGACGCGCTGCAGGCGCTGCTCCAGTATCCGGACGCCGCCGGCGACGACCTCGTGCGGCAGGCGCTCGACGCCCGCTTCGGGCAGGCGTCGCTGGCCGTCGTGCGCGACGGGATCGCCTCGCTGACGGCATCCGGGGCCCCCGTCACCGTCGACCGGGTCATCGCCGAGGTGCCGCAGCCCTTCGCAGGGCTCGTCACCCAACTGGCCGTGGCGCCCATCCCGCAGCGCGGCGAGGCCGACCCCGCCGGCTACGTGCGGGGCGTGCTCACCTCGGTCGTGGACCGGGAGCTGCTTCGGCAGAAGCAGGAGCTGCTCGGCCGCCTGCAGCGCAGCGATCGGAGCGATGCGGAGGCCTTCCGGGCGCTGCAGCAGGCGCTCGTGGGCATCGAGAGGGATCGCCGGGCGCTGCGGCCCGAATAGGGGGTCGTGGGCCGCCCGAATGGGATGCAACGTTGCAGAACGATAAACTTTCCCCACGTCCTGAAACACCGGCCGGTCGATTCGCCGACCCGTGTGCTAGGTCTGGATGTATACCCGCGCACGATGTCCCAATAGTCGTGCGCGCGACCCCCTAAGGAAGAGGTAGACGGATATGTCATCCGCATCCAAGTACCGCCGCCGCGGTCTCCTCGCGGTCGCCGGCCTGTCGGCCACGGCGCTCGCCCTCGTCGGTTGTTCAGCCGGCGGCGACGGAAACGGCGACGCCTCGGGCGAGCTGATCGTCGGCACGACCGACAAGATCACCTCGCTCGACCCGGCCGGTTCGTACGACAACGGTTCGTTCGCCGTCATGAACCAGGTCTTCCCGTTCCTCATGAACACCCCGTACGGCAGCCCCGACGTCGAGCCCGACATCGCGGAGTCCGCCGAGTTCACGGCGCCGACCGAATACACGGTCAAGCTGAAGCCGGGTCTGAAGTGGGCCAACGGCAACGACCTGACCTCCTCGGACGTCAAGTTCACCTTCGACCGCCAGCTCGCGATCAAAGACCCCAACGGGCCGTGGCCGCTGCTGTACAACCTCGAGTCGGTCGAGGCCGTCGACGATGAGACCGTCGTCTTCCACCTCCTCACCGAGAACGACCAGATCTTCCCGCTCATCCTCTCGAGCCCCGCCGGCCCGATCGTGGACGAGGACGTGTTCTCGGCCGACTCCCTCACCGCCGATGAGGACATCGTCGACGGCAACGCCTTCGCCGGCCAGTACACGATCACGAGCTACGACTTCAACACGCTGATCGCCTACAAGGCCAATCCCGACTACCAGGGCATGCTCGGCGCGGCGAAGACCGACGTCATCAACACGAAGTACTACTCCGAATCGTCGAACCTGAAGCTCGACGTGCAGGAGGGCAACATCGACGTGGCGTTCCGCAGTCTGTCCGCGACCGACATCGACGATCTGCGCGAGCAGACCGACAAGGTGACGGTCGTCGACGGCCCCGGCGGCGAGATCCGCTACATCGTGTTCAATTTCGACACGCAGCCGTACGGTGCCCAGGCCGAGGGCGCAGACCCGGCCAAGGCGCTCGCCGTCCGCCAGGCGGTGGCCGACCTGATCGACCGCGAGGCGATCGCCTCGCAGGTCTACAAGGACACCTACACGCCGCTGTACTCGTTCATCCCCGAGGGTCTGACCGGCGCCACCACGGTGCTGAAGGACCTCTACGGCGACGGCGAGGGCGGCCCCGACGCCGACAAGGCCGCCGACCGTCTGAAGAAGGCGGGCGTCGAGGTGCCGGTCAAGCTCGACCTGCAGTACTCGAACGACCACTACGGCCCGTCCTCGGCCGAGGAGTACGCGCTCATCAAGGACCAGCTCGAGGAGTCGGGCCTGTTCACGGTGAACCTGCAGACGACCGAATGGGTCCAGTACTCCGAGGACCGCTCCTCCGACGTCTACCCGGCCTACCAGCTCGGCTGGTTCCCCGACTACTCGGACGCGGACAACTACCTGACGCCGTTCTTCCTCACGGACAACTTCCTGTTGAACCACTACTCGAACCAGGAGGTCGACGACCTCATCCTCGAGCAGGCCACCACGGCCGACGCCGACGAGCGCACCGCGCTCATCGAGCAGATCCAGGAGAAGGTCGCCGCCGACCTGTCGACGGTGCCTTACCTGCAGGGCGCCCAGGTCGCCGTCACCGGCACGGACGTCACCGGCACTGAGGACACGCTCGACGCGTCCTTCAAGTTCCGTTACGGCGCCCTCGCCAAGGGCTGATCCGTCTGGAATGATCTGATCACCCAGCACTGAACACATCGACCGGGCGGCCCGCTCCACGGAGGGGGCCGCCCGGATCGTCAGGAATGCGAGCATGACGACCACAGCAGCCGCGCCCCCCGTGCCCGACGGGTCCAACGCGAAGAAACCGGCACGACGCCCCTCCGGCGGCGGCCTCGGGCGCTACATCCTGGTCAGGTTCCTCCTGATCATCCCGACGGTGTTCATCCTCGTCACCCTCGTCTTCCTGCTCATGCGGGCCACGGGCGACCCGATCACGGCGGCCCGCGGCGACAAGCTCACCGCGGCCCAGCTCGCGGAACTGCGCACGGAGTACGGGTACGACCGGCCGCTCATCGTGCAGTACTTCGAATACCTCGGGCAGATCTTCACGGGCGACTTCGGCACGACGTTCTCCGACCACCGCCCGGTCACCCAGATCCTCCTCACTTACGGCGGGGCCACCCTGGAGCTGGCCTTCTACGCCCTGATCGTCGCCTTCATCGTCGGCATCCCGCTCGGCATGCTCGCCGCGCGCTTCCGCGACCGCGGCCAGGATGCGGCGCTGCGCGTCTTCGCGATCCTCTGCTACGCGACGCCCGTGTTCTTCGCGGGCCTGCTGCTGAAGCTCGTCTTCTCGGTGTGGCTGAAGGTCCTGCCGGTGGCCGGCCGGGCATCCACCGGCTCCGAACTGCAGATGCAGGTGCTGCCGAACAAGACGGGCATCTACACGATCGACGCGATCATGACGGGCAATCCGAACGTGCTCGCCGACGTGCTCGAGCACGCCGTGCTGCCGGCGGTCGCGCTCGGTCTGCTGACGGCCGGCGTCTTCCTGCGGCTCGTGCGGACGAACATGATCGGCACCCTCTCGACCGACTACGTGGATGCGGCCCGCTCCCGCGGGGTCAGCGAGTTCCGGCTCGTGAGCAAACACGCCTATCGGCCGGCGCTCATCCCGATCATCACCGTCATCGGCCTGCAGATCGCGCTGCTGCTCGGCGGCGCCGTGCTCACCGAGACGACCTTCGAGTGGAAGGGCCTCGGCTTCATGCTCTCCGAGTACCTGCAGGCGCGCGACTTCGTCGCCGTGCAGGGCATCGTCGCCCTCCTGGCGGTGATCGTCGCCGTGACCAACTTCATCGTCGACATCATCGCGGCGCTCATCGACCCGAGGGTGAGGTACTGACATGAGCGAGACCCTCGCCCTCCGCAAGCCGTCGCTGTGGTCGCGGCTGCCCGTCGTCCACCAGCTGCGCCAGTCCATGGGTCTGCAGCGCGGGATGCTCGTCACGGGCCTCGTGATCACCGGCGTTTTCATCCTCGTCGCCGTCCTCGCACCCGTCCTCGCCCCGTACGGCTACAACCAGCTCCGCGCCGACGGGGTGGCCTTCGGCGCGCAGCAGCCGCCCGGCGGCGAGCACCTCCTCGGAACCACGGTCGGCGGCTTCGACGTGCTCTCGCGCGTGATCTGGGGCGCCCAGACGGCGCTCTTCGTGATCGTCATCGCCGTCGTGCTCTCGATCTTCCTCGGTGTGTTCCTCGGGCTCGTCTCGGGGTACCTCGGCGGGTGGATCGACCGGGTGCTCGTCGTCGTCTGCGACGCGATCTACGCCTTCCCGAGCCTGCTGCTCGCGATCGTCATGTCGATCGTGATCTCCGGCGGCCAGTCGAGCCTGTGGGCCGGCATCTTCGCCGCCGCGATCTCGATCACGGTCGTCTTCATCCCGCAGTACTTCCGCGTCATCCGCGCCGAGACGGTCCGCATCAAGGCCGAGGCGTACGTGGAGGCCGCGAAGGTGCTCGGCGCCTCGAACGGGCGAATCATGTTCCGGCACGTGCTGCGGAACGCGACCCGCACCCTTCCGCTCATCTTCACGCTGAACTCCTCGGAGGCGATCCTCACCCTGGCCGGCCTCGGCTTCCTCGGCTTCGGCATCGAGCCGACCGCGGCCGCCGAATGGGGCTACGACCTGAACAAGGCGCTTTCCGACGTGTCGAGCGGCATCTGGTGGACGGCGGTCTTCCCCGGCGTGGCGATCGTGCTCGTCGTCCTCGGCATCACCCTCGTCGGCGAGAGCCTGAACGACCTGGCCGATCCGCGTCTCCGCAGCCGCCGCCGGGTGGCCCAGGCCTCCGGCACGGTCGCCGAGACCTCGGTCGTGCCCGGCGGCACGCTCGAGGCCGGCCCCGGCGGGGTCGACGGGCTCGAGAGCGGCGAGACGTTCGGCGACGATGGGATCGAGGTCAAGCGATGAGCAATGTGGTGGAGATCCGGAACCTCGGCGTCTCGTTCGCGACCGACGCCGGGCCGGTCAAGGCCGTCGACGGCGTGAGCCTGTCGGTCGCCCGCGGCGAGGTCCTCGCGATCGTCGGCGAGTCCGGCAGCGGCAAGACCGTGACGGCCAAGACCATCCTCGGGCTGCTGCCCGAGACGGCGACCGCCTCGGGCGCCGTGATCCTCAGCAACCGCGAGGGCACGGGCGAGCACGACATCGTGTCGCTTCCGAAGAAGCGTCTGCGGCAGGTGCGCGGCACCGACGTCGCGATGGTGTTCCAGGAGCCCTCGACGGCGCTGAACCCCGTCTACACGGTCGGCTGGCAGATTATGGAGGGCATCCGCGCCCACGGCAAGGTCTCCAAGAAGGAGGCCCGCGCCAAGGCGATCGAGATGCTCCGCAGGGTCGGCATCCCCGAGCCGGAGCGTCGCATCGACTACTACCCGCACCAGTTCTCGGGCGGGCAGAAGCAGCGCGTCGTCATCGCGATGGCGCTCGTGCTCGACCCGGGCCTCATCGTCGCCGACGAGCCGACGACGGCCCTCGACGTGACGGTGCAGGCCGAGATCCTCGACCTGCTCCGCCGCTGCCGCGACGAGTTCGGCACGGCGATCGTGCTCATCACCCACAACATGGGCGTCGTCGCCGACCTCGCCGATCGCGTCGCCGTCATGTACCAGGGCGAGCTCGTCGAGGAGGCCGATGTCGAGGCGCTCTTCAGTGCCCCGCAGGAGGAGTACACGAAGGCGCTTCTCGCAGCAGTGCCGTACGTCGGACACGGGCGGGCGAGCGCCGAGGCGCGAGCGTCGGGCCGCGGCGACGACTGGGCGGACACGACTCCGGTCGTCCGCGCGCAGGGTCTCTCCATCGAGTACCCTGGCCGGTTCGGCCGGGCGGGTTTCCGTGCGGTCGACGGCGTCGACTTCGCGATCCGCCCCGGGGAGGTCCTCGGCCTCGTCGGGGAGTCGGGTTCCGGCAAGACGACCATCGGCCGGGCCATCGCCGGGCTGACGAAGGTCACCGGAGGCTCGCTCGAGGTGCTCGGGATGGAGATGAACGGGGTCCGCGAGCGCGACTTCAAGCGCCTGCGGCACCGCATCGGATTCGTGTTCCAGGATCCGGCGTCGAGCTTCAACCCGCTGCTGTCGATCGCGGAATGCGTCGCCGAGCCCTTCGTCATCCACGGCCGTGCCGAAAGCGCCGCCGACGCCCGGCAGCGTGTGAACGAGCTGCTCGAAGCGGTGCAGCTGCCCCGCTCGTACGGCGACCGCTACCCGCACGAGCTCTCGGGCGGTCAGCGGCAGCGCGCGAGCCTCGCCCGCGCCCTCGCGCTGCAGCCGGAACTGCTCATCGCCGACGAGCCGACGAGCGCCCTGGACGTCTCGGTGCAGGCACGCGTGCTGGAGCTCTTCAGCGAACTGCAGCGGGAGTTCGGCTTCGCGGCGCTGTTCATCAGCCACGATCTGGCGGTGGTGGATCTGCTGTCCGATCGCATCGCGGTGCTGCATCGTGGCACACTCGTTGAAGAGGGCACAGGCGCGGAGGTGCTCGGTTCGCCGCGCGAACCGTACACGAAGCGCCTGCTGGCCTCGCTGCCGGTGCCCGACCCCGTCGAGCAGGAGAAGCGACGGGAGGAGCTCCGGCGACTTCGGGAGGGGAAGTGACATGACGCGTGCAGCCGCGCACGGCTACCCGATCATGCTGAGCGATCTGTCGCTCGAGTATCCGCCGCGGGGCGCGAGCGCTGCGGCCGTGGCGCTCAGGGGGGTGAGCCTGCGCGTCGCGCCCGGGGAGGTGCTCGGCCTGCTCGGCAGCGCCGGCAGCGGCAAGAGCACGCTCGCCCGGGTGCTCTCGGGCGACTTCCTCGACCCCGACTCGCCCTCGCCGCGCCCGGTGATCACGGGCGGCGAGGCGGTCGTCGAGGGCACCAGCCTGCGGCGGCTTCGGCGCCGACGGCTCGCCGAGTACACCTTCTCGGTCGGCTACCTGGAACAGGAGGCGGCGTCCAAGCTGCCGGCCGACCGCACGGTCGCCGAGATCGTCGCCGAACCGATCCTCCGGCGCGACCGCAAGTTCCCCGAGCGCCAGCTCGCGGGCCTCGTGGCGACGACGGTGGATGCCGTGAGCCTGCCGCTCCGGTTCCTGAACGCCTACCCGTACGAACTCTCGGGCGGGCAGCGGCAGCGCGTCGCCCTCGCCCGCTCGATCGTGCTCGGCCCGAAGCTGCTCATCGCCGACGAGCCGATGGCCGGCATCGACCTCACGGTGCGCGACTCGGTCGCGACCCTCATCAACGACATGCGCAAGCAGCTGACGTTCTCGGGCATCGTGATTTGCCACGATCTGCCGGTGCTGCGCCGCATCGCCGACCGCATCGCGGTGCTCGACCAGGGGCGGCTCGTGGCCATCGGTACGATGGACGAGGTGCTCGGCGACCCCCGGCATCCATTCGTGGCCAAACTGGCCGGCGCGCTCGACCGCGGCCACGCGATCACCGACGACCTCGAACGGAGACCCGCCACGTGACATCCGACGCCGCGAGCCCGACCGCCCAGCATGCCGCCGTGCTCGCCGTGCCGGCGTGGACCCCGCCCGAAGGCGCCCGCCCGGAGCCGGGCCCGATCGCGGTCCTGCCGGAGCCGGAGGAGGCGTTCGTGCGGGCGATCGAGTCGGCCGGCGGCACGGTCGCCCCGCTCGGCGATGACACGCGTGGGCTCGTGTGGCTCTCCTCGAAGCACCCGGACGAGCTGCAGCGGGTGCTCGACGGGCACCCCCGCATCGGGTGGGTGCAGCTGCCGTGGGCGGGTGTGGATGCCTTCGCCCCGCTGCTCGCGGCGAACGCCGGTGCGTCGCGGGTGTGGACGAGCGCGAAGGGCGCCTACGCGCAGCCGGTCGCCGAGCACGCCCTGATGCTCGCCCTCGCCTCGCTCCGGCTGCTGCCGCGCCGGCTCGCCGTCAAGCACTGGGAGGGTCGCGAAGACGGTCGCTCCCTCTTCGGCCTGCGTGTCGTGATCCTCGGTGCCGGCGGCATCGCCCTCGAACTGCTGCGCCTGCTCGAGCCCTTCGGCACGCATGCGACGATCGTCCGCCGCAGCCCCGAGCCCGTTCCGGGCGCCGAGCGCACGGTGACGAGCGACCGCCTGGGCGAGGTGCTGCCGGAGGCCGACGTCGTCTTCGTCGCCGCGGCCCTGACCTCGGGCACCTCGAAGCTCATCGGCGTCGAGGAGTTCCGTGCGATGCCGGCCGGTGCGGTGCTCGTGAACATCGCCCGCGGCGGACTGGTGGACACCGACGCGCTCGTGGATGCGCTGACCGCGGGCGAGATCGCCGGTGCCGGCGTCGACGTGACCGACCCGGAGCCGCTGCCGGACGGGCATCCGCTGTGGTCGGCCCCGAACGTCATCGTGACGCCGCACGTCGCCGACACCGAGGAGATGGTGCGTCCGCTGCTCGCGGCCCGCGTGGAGGCGAATGTACGCGCCTTCCTGGGGGAGGGCGGCTTCCTCGGCGTCGTGGATCCGGCGGCCGGCTACTGAGCCGCGCCGGGTAGCCGCGTCGCGGCGGGTAGCCGCGGCGAGAGCTGAGCCGACCTCGATTGGGAGAGCGCGCCGCAGTTTGCTAGAGTGGCCTCTGCTGCAAAAGCGATCCTCCATAGCTCAATTGGCAGAGCAGCCGGCTGTTAACCGGCAGGTTCTTGGTTCGAGTCCAAGTGGGGGAGCCGAGTTCCACGACGCGAACGCCCCGCTCCACGATGCTGGAGCGGGGCGTTCGCGTTGATTGCCAGGCCTATAGACCGATTGCCGTCGGCGTTGGTTGCGGGCCGATGGATCTGGCTGCGATCAGTGGTGCAGAGCCATGCGCACGCGCCGGATCATGCCCGCCTGGTCCTGCACCGAGTTGGTGCGCCCGAGCTTCCAGTAGCCGCCGATGTCGGATTGGGCCTTGCCGATCCCGTTCGAGCGCGCCCACCTGCGCACGGGCTTGATGCAGCCGGCCTCGGCGTAGGCGAAGACGTAGCTCCAGACGTCGTCGGGCAGGCGGATGCCCGCGACGAAGTCGCCGAGCAGGCTCGTCGACCCGGCCGGGCGGCCGTGCCGCGAAAGCCAGTGCAGTTCGACGCCGTCGGGCACGCGGACGTCCTGCCGCTCGTCGTCGTCGGCGATCTCGATAGCTGCGATGCCGCGGGCGTCGGCGGGCAGCTCTTCGAGCCTGCGGGCGATGGCCGGCAGTGCGGTCTCGTCGCCGAGGAGAACCTGGAAGCCGAACTCGGGCGTGATGACGGGCCCCGGCCGCGGCCCGGCGATCCAGATCGAGCTGCCGAGTTCGGCGGCCTGCGCCCACTCCGATGCGAGCCCGCCGTCGTGCACGACGAAGTCGAAGTCGACCTCGCCGGCGGCCTCGTCGAAGCGCCGCACCGTGTACTCGCGCGTCGGCGGGAACGGCCGCGGCCAGTCGAGGTGGTCGCCGTCGGGCTCTGGCGCCCGGGTCCGACCCGTCGCGGCGTCGGGGAAGACGATCTTGACGTGTTCGTCGGGCGTGTGCGACTCGAATCCGGCGATGCCGGGGCCGCCGAGCGTCAGCCGCACCATGCGGGGGGTGACGTAGCTGCGGCCGAGGATCTGCAGCTCGCGGATACGGATGGGAACGTGGGTGTGGCCCGCTACGGGCGCGGTGCCGGCGGCATGGGCCATCGGGACTCCTTCATCGGGCATGGCTGCCGCCGCCCGGGATGCGTGAGCGGGGCTGCGAGGGGATACCGCCACGGCTTCGAGACGGAAGTGAGGGTAGGCTAACATAACCGTCATGCTGTTGGGTGCCCGGAGCCGGACCGGCCCGCTCAGCCCTCCAGGCGATCCACCCCGGGCAGCCAGCTCTTGCCGGGCTTGCCCCATCCGGCCTTCTTCGCGATCTTGTGCACGAGGCGCTGATCGTCGTCGTCGAGGCGGTCGAGGTACAGCACGCCGTCGAGATGGTCGTACTCGTGCTGGAAGATGCGGGCGAGCCAGCCCTCGGCGACGATCTCGTAGCCGACCCCGTCGAGGCCCACGGCCCGCAGCGTTGCCCGCTCGGCGCGGCGCAGCCCGAACCGCTCGCCGGGGAACGACAGGCAGCCCTCCGACTCGGTGTCGGGATCGGGCAGCCCGGGCGGCACCGGTGTGATCCACAGCTCGGGGTTGATCGCGACGTCGCGCCATTCGCGGCCGTCGTCATCCGTCCAGCCGAACACGAAGAGACGCAGCGGCACCCCCACCTGCGGTCCGGCCAGGCCCACGCCGGGTGCGGCATCCATCGTCTCGAACATGTCGGCGACGAGGGTGCGGAGCTCGTCGTCGATCTCCTCGATATCCGAGGCGGGGGCGTGCAGCACGGGGTCTCCGCTGATGCGGATGGGGAGGACGGCCATTCGGCAAGGATATCGGGGGCGGAACGGGTACTGTCGGAAGGTGCATTCCGACCTCGCCGTCGCGACCGAGATCGCCCAGCTCGATCCCCGGCAGTTCATCGGCATTCCGATCGCGCTCGTGGGCGCGGTGTTCCTCTCGCTCGGCGCCCAGTTCCAGCACCGCGGCGTCGCGAAGGTCGAGGCGCGCACCGTCGACTCGATCGGCAAGGGTCTGAGCCCCAGGCAGCTGCTGCTGCTGCTCGCACGCCCTTCGTGGGTCGTGGGCACCCTCATGCTCGGTCTCGCGGTCGTGTTCCAGCTGTCGAGCCTGTACTTCTCGCCGATCATCGTCGTGCAGCCGCTCGGCGTCATCGCCCTCGTCATCACGGCGGTGCTGAACTCGCGGGTGAACCATGTGCGCCTGAACCGCCTCTCCGTCATCGCGATCGTGATGTGCGTCGGCGGCGTGTTCCTCTTCGTCGGCGTGGCCGCGTTCACGGCCACCGACCGGCCGGTCACCGACGACGACCTCGTGACGATCCTCATCGTCCTCGCCGTCGTCCTCGGCGTGCTCGGCATCGCCTTCGCCGCGCTTCGGCATCGCATGCGGGCCCTGTTCTACGTGCTCGGCGCCGGGGTCGTCTACGGCTTCGTCGCGACGCTCGCGAAGGTGGTGCTCGGCCGCGTGCAGCAGGGCGAGTTCGAATGGCTGACGATCGTCTGCGTCGTGGCGCTGCTGGCCGCAACGGGCCTCGGCGCGTACTTCGTGCAGAACGCCTACGCCTCCGGCCCGCCGGATCTCGTGATCGCCGGCCTCACCGTCGTCGACCCCATGGTCGCCGTCGCCATCGGCACGATCGTGCTCGGCGAGGCGGCGCAGGCGCCGGGCTGGGCGATCCCGGTGTTCATCGTCTCCGGCATCGTCGCGGTGTGGGGCGTCTTCATGCTGTCGCGGCACCACCCGCAGACGCGGCTCTGACGGCATCCATACCCCGCAGTGGATGCCGCGAGGCGCCCGGCGGCGGCCCGCGACGCGCCCGGGCACGCCCCTCGATCGCGGGACCAGGGCGGCTCGCTAGACTATGCGGCAGTGCTCGCACACCCGAATCCACCTGCGGCACGGCCCGGCGGAGCGAGCATCCGCCCCACGAACTGTGAGGAACCCACACCACGTGTCTGACTCTTCCGGTGTCAAGGCCGGCGATCCCGGCTCTGCCAAGCGGCCGCTGCGCGTCCTGATCGGCGCCGATACCTTCGCCCCGAACGTGAACGGAGCCGCCCGCTTCGCCGAACGCCTCGCAGCCGGCCTCGCCGAACGCGGCCACGACGTGCACGTCATCGCGCCGGCGGCCAGCGGCAAGCACGGCACCTGGAAGGAGGTGCACGAGGGGCAGGAGATCACCGCGCACCGCCTCTACAGCTGGCGCTGGTACCCGCACGACTGGCTGCGCTTCGCCCTGCCGTGGCGCATCAAGCAGAACTCGGCGCGCATCATCGACGAGGTGAAGCCCGACGTCGTGCACTTCCAGTCGCACATCGTCGTCGGCCGCGGCCTGTCGATCGAGGCCGAGAAGCGCGGGATCCGCGTCATCGGCACGAATCACTTCATGCCTGAGAACATGCTCGAGTTCACCCTCATCCCGAAGGCCTGGCAGGACTGGGCCGTGGGCCTCGCCTGGAAGGCCGCGCGCCGCACCTTCGGCCGCGCCGAGGCCGTGACGACGCCCACGAAGCGGGCCGCCGAGTTCCTCGAGAAGTACACGGGGCTGTCGGAGGTGCACGCGATCTCCTGCGGCATCGATGCGGCCAACTACCGGCCCGATTGGGAGCCGCGCACCGGCAACCGCATCATCTTCGTCGGCCGCGTCACGGGCGAGAAGCAGATCGACGTCCTCCTGAAGGCACTGAAACTGCTGCCGGCCTCGCTCCACGCCACCCTCGAGGTCGTCGGCGGCGGCGACCAGCTGAAGAACCTGCAGAACCTCGCGGCCGAACTCGGCATCGCCGACCGCGTGACCTTCACGGGCTACGTCACCGACGAGCAGCTGCGCGACGCCTACCACCGGGCCTCCGTGCTCGCGATGCCCTCGATCGCCGAACTGCAATCGATCGTCACGATGGAGGCCATGGCCTCCGCGCTGCCGGTCGTCGCCGCCGACGCCATGGCGTTGCCGCATCTCGTGCACGACGGCGAGAACGGCTTCCTCTTCGAACCGGGAAGCGCCGAAGACCTCGCCGCGAAGCTCCGCCGGGTCCTCGAAGCATCCCCGGAGGAGTACCGGGCGCTCAAAGAGGGCTCGATCCGTCTCATCGCCGCACACGACATCCAGCGCACGATTTCGACGTTCGAGAGCCTGTATCGTGGGGAACCGGTGGTCGACCCGGTCACCGACGCGGCCCCGGCATCCCTGCCGGAGTAGGCGTTCAGGGGCGGTAGCTCAGCCGGTCAGAGCAGTGGACTCATAATCCATCGGTCACGGGTTCAAGTCCCGTCCGCCCTACTGGAAATCGACCTGATCAGGATTTCTTGCCACAACCATTGGCAAGGACTTGATGTCGTTCACGTTTATTCAACGTTTATTCGTTCGTTCACGCCGTTTCGCGGAACTGCGGGGGATGGTGGTCGACCCGGTTGGGAGAAGCTGGGTTCCCCTCGAACACCTTCGTGGCATGAACAGCGAACACCTCTCCAGGCTCGGCCTCGAGCCGATGTTGACCAAGAGCGAGCTCGCCGAGTACCTCGGCGTGCACGTGCAGGCGATCTACGACCTGCGCACCGACGGGCGAGGGCCGACCGGCATGCGTGTCGGCCGCGAGATGCGGTACCGGGTTTCCGACGTCATCCGCTGGCTCGATAGCCTGCATGAACCCAAAGCCGTCACGGTCGGTGGGGGTGAAGGCTAATGGCTGGCAGACCTCGGCTGTCGATCGGCACGTACGGTGCCATCAACACGGTGGACCTCGGCAAGGGCCGGTTCCGCGCGCAGACCAGATCCCGTGACTGGGACGAGATGACAAGGCAGGTCCTCGCGACGGCGTCGAGCCGCAACGCCGCCATCACTGCGCTCAAGCTCGATTTGCCGAGCGGGCTCGACGACGCCCAAACGAGGGGCACTCACCGAACCGACGAAAGATCGAGGTTAGGCTCAGCGTGTGGAGAGTGCTGTGGCCATCGAGCTGGTCCTCGAGCAGGCCGAAGTGTTGGCGCGCGAGGAGACTGCGTGGGCCATGAATCGTTGCGGGAGCAGCGTCCGGGCTTGGGGGATCTCATGGACGGCGTGAGAGTTGTCGCCGTCGACGACGCCAGCATTTTGGTGCTCGAGAAAGTCACACAGGAGATAAAGGACACGCTCAACACGAGGATCGTCGAATACTGCTACGGACGCGCCAAGGCCGCTGAGGACTCCGACTATTACTCCCTCGAAACGACACTCGATGAGTTCTTCAAGCTCTATGACACCAAGGGTGAGCAGACCCAGCTCGGCATCGCTGGCGAACTGGTTGTGCACCTTCTCGTGCCGCACGGTCACGAGAAGCTCGTGTCCGCCGCGCTCTATCTCAACAAGGAGGAGCGTGCGATCAAGAAAGGGTTCGATCTCACCTTTTACGACGACCACGATGGCGGCCTCTGGTACGGCGAGGTCAAAGCGGGGAAAGTATCTGACAGCCAGACAGCGGACAGTAAGGTTCGCGATCTCATCGGCGTGGCCGAGCGGAGCCTCCACGAGATGTTTACGTCTGATGTCCGCAAGAAGCGCTGGGATGCGGCGTTGCTCGACGCAGACGCGACACTGCATAGCGCCCAAGCATCGAGCGTCAAGAAGCTACTTCGCGCGGACTTCAAGACTGTCCACGGCGGCGGAACCGCGAAGGTGCGCGCGCTCCTGTGCGGCGTCGTAATGCGTGACCTGATGCTCGACGAGATCGACTCAGAGACAGGCAAGGCACTCATCGAGAGCGTGAAGAGTCGCGGTCGCTTTGCAGACCTCCGGTTGCTGCTCATCCAACAATCGGATCTTGAAGATCTGATCAAAGAGTTGCGCACTCGATCGGAGCGCCCGTCTGATGGCCGTTGACATCACCTACCGGAAGTTGCGAAATCAGGCGAACCTCGACGACTCGCGCTTCCTCGAGCTTTACACGAGCATGTCCCTCGGACGGGAGATCTCGGACGACGAGTACCAGGAACTGCTTTCATATGCCGTGATTTTCCTGCGCCAAGGTGACACGACGGTCGAGCGGCTTGGTTATCGAATCGCACTGCAGTACTCACTGGACACCGCAGACTTCGAGCCGCTACTGGACATCGCGGATCACCGTGAGCTGATGCCCGTCATCGCCGCGATCCACACAGCCCATCCCGACGTGCTTGAAGACAACTCGTTGCACCGGGTGCTCGGAGTCGCTCATGGCAAGAACTTCACGTCGGACGGGATCACCCGTACGCGCGAACAGTTGGCGCTGCGCGCGTTTAACACGATCAATTCGCACGCGGCCATTATCGCGCCGACCTCGTACGGCAAATCGGAGATGATGACCGACCGCGCACTTGCGTCGTTGCCCGGCGCCGTTTGCATTGTGGTGCCGTCGAAGGCGCTCATCGCGCAGACGAAGGCTGAACTCGTTCGTCTTATGCGCCAGCGAGAAGTCTCCGCGCGCGTCATCTCGCATCCAGAGGCGTACAACGGCGAGTCATCTTTCATTGCGATCCTCACGCAGGAACGGCTGCATAAGCTCTTCGTCGATAATCCAGAACTCGAGATCAATCAGCTCCTGATTGACGAGGCCCAGAACGTCCTGTCAGACGATGCCCGTGCTATTGAGCTTTCTCAGGTGATCCTTGTTGCTCGTTCCCGCAAGGGCGACATGCAGGTCGCCTACTACACTCCGTTCCTCGAGAACCCGGAAGCTCTCCGACACGTCAACGGCGCGGATCGGCAGGTACGCGCCTGCACGGTGAATGAGCAGGTCAAGGTTGAGCAGTTCTTCGTGGGGGTGCCCGGGGAAGCCCTCCGGGTCTTCGACCAGTTCTTGGCTCGTTCGTTTGAGTCGTCACTGACGGTTCCGGACGATGATGCGGACGCGGTCATCGCGTTCGCTGGCCCCCGCACCATCGTCTACTTGAACAAGCCTCGCGATGCTCAGGACCTGGCACGTCGCATCGCAAGCAAGGTTGGCTCGTCGAACGACGCGATTGCTCCCGCGGCCGCCAAAGCGATCGAGGCAATCAGCGACCTCGTCGACAAGGACTACCTCCTCGTCGACGTGATCCGAAGCGGCGTCCTCTTCCATCACGGACAAATCCCCGAAGTGCTGCGGCAGTATGTCGAGAACCTCTTCCGGGAAGATCGGTCCTCGGACAATCGCTACCTAGTGACGACATCGACCTTGCTCGAAGGAGTAAACACTCCAGCGGACACGATGGTTCTGTTGTCGCCCGATCGGGGACGTGGCTACCTGGCACGTTCGGCCTTCAGGAATCTGGTTGGTCGCGCGGCGCGGTTCAGCCAGATCTTCTCGTCGGACACACCGAAGCTCGAGCTGCTGGTTCCGAAGATCTACGTCCTCAAGAGCTCCTACGCGCCGAAGCGCTGGAACCCGTTGAGCTGGCTCGAGGACCGAGCTGACCCTTCGAAGTCAGCGTCCGATCCGGTGGAGAATCCACTGCTTGAGTCTGGCCCAGTTGATCAGCCGCGCATCGAAGCGCTCGAGCGGCTTGAGAACATCGAGTCGGGTGCGTCCGGACTTGAGGGCGCTCGGCTTGCTCAGACCGAGCTCGGCCGTCTCTGCTTCCGGCACGGCGCCTACGACTTCGACGTGTTCCGTTACGAGCTACTGATGCAGGATCGGGCGACTGATCGCACCGGCAGCGCAGTCTCGACGGCTGACGACCTGATTGCATTGATCGTCGATATCTTCCTCGCGGGTGTCGAGCTTGGCCGCGACACTGATGACCTCGAACGCCTTCGAGACGAGCAGGGAGCGCGAAACTTCTACGCCATGTTCCTCAGCTGGCGGGCAGAAGGCGATCCCCTGAAACTCATGATCGGGCGCTACCTGACGCACTGGAGACGTCAGAAGGACGATCTGATTTGGGTGGGGTCGAAGTGGGGCGAGGTCAAGCGCTTCGCGACCGAACACACGAGCGCTTACGTGAGACGGTCGACGAAATCACGCGGTGCGCTCGTAAACCTCGCAATCGTGCGGATAAAGGCTGAGCTCGACTTCCTCGACTACAACCTCATGAAGTACCTGGAGATTCTGTTCTCGCTGGACTTGGTCGAAGAGACGTTCTACCTCAAGCTGAAATACGGCACTGCAGATCGCTACGTGATTGCGCTGCTGCGCAATGGCATGTCATTTGAACTTGCGCACCTCATCGCGGAGTCTTATCGCGAGTTCGTGGGCGCGGATATCGCCGCCAACACGATCGAGCTGCGTCCGGGACTACTTGAGGCGCTGGAGGCGGCGAGCATTAATGACATCTTGCTGTTTGAGGTGCGGGGACTGATTGGAGCACAGGCATGAGCGGCCACGGCAGGGGGCCCCGGCGGTGGTCGAATCTCGTCTCCGAAACGCAGTTCGCAGCGGACCTTGTGGGGCTCTTCGGACATCCGGTGGGGGTCATGGGGTGAGGCCGCCGGCGGCGAGGAGTGGGGTGTGACACTTTCTGTTGACGGTTGTTACCAGGAAGTAGTTTCACGAGATGTCGTCGAGTCGTAGGAAGTTCACGGATGAGTTCAAGGCCGACGCGGTCCAGCTCGTCGTGCAGGGCAAGCGTGCGGTGGCGCAGGTCGCCAGGGAGTTGGGTATCAACGAGTCCTCGCTGGGGTACTGGGTCAAGGCGTACCGGCAGCAGCATCCTGATCCGCAGACCGCGCCGATGCCGGTCGATGCAGCACGGATCGCTCGTCTGGAGGCTGAGAATCGCCGGTTGATCGAGGAGAACGCGTTCTTGAAAAAAGCCGCGGCCTTCTTCGCCCGGGAACAGCGGTGAGCGTGAAGTTCACGCTGATCCACGCGGAGAAGGCCAACCACACGGTCGAGTTCATGGCCTCGATGCTCGGCGTTACTCGCGCCGGCTACTACGCGTGGGCGCGGCGGCAGGGCACGGCCTCGCCGGCGGCGACGCGACGAGCGGCCCTGTCAGAACTGATCATGCAGATCCATCACGACTCGGCCCAGACCAGCGGGTTCCGGCGAGTAGTGGCCGAACTGGGCCGCCGCGGCATCCACGCGTCGGAAGGCCTGGTCCGGAAACTCATGCGTGAGGCGGGACTATTCGGCGTTCAGCCGCGTACGAGGAAGCGAACCACGATCCCCGCCGCTGACGCCGCCGAACGCCCCGATCTGCTCTGCCGCGACTTCACCGCCGATCACCCCGGGACCCGGTTGGTGGGCGATATCACCTACCTGCGTACCGGGCAGGGATGGCTGTACCTGGCCACCGTCATCGACTTGTTCAACCGTGAGGTCGTGGGTTGGTCGATGGCCGATCACATGCGCACCGAACTCGTCGCCGACGCCCTTCGCATGGCCCACGCGCACGGGCGTGTCGAGCACGGGGCGATCTTCCACAGCGACCGCGGCAGCGTCTACACCTCGCAGGCTTACGCGGCTCTTCGGACATCCGGTGGGGGTCATGGGGTGAGGCCGCCGGCGGCGAGGAGCATGCGGAGGCGGTAGTTGTGGCGGTTGCGGAAGCCTCTGGCGAGGCGGCGGTGGAGTTCGATGATGCCGTTCACGGCCTCGGTGCCGCCGTTGGATGAGCGGCCGGTGGTGAAGTAGGCCAGGAACGCGTCGCGCCACCGTCTCAGGGTGCGGCCCAAGCGGGCGATCTCGGGGATCGGGCAGGTGTGGAACGTGTCGACGACGGTGACGGCGATCCGTCGTCCTTGGGCCAGATCCTTCGCGTGGTAGGCGGCGCGGAGTTGCTGTGCACACTGCCAGGCGATGAAGACTTCCTCGTGGGCGGGGTCGGCGTTGATCGCGGCGACCAGACGTGCTCGTTGCTTGTCGGTGAGGTGCTCGGCCCCGGCGCGGAGGATGGTCTGGATCCCGTAGAGCGGGTCGCCCTTCCGGCCGCGATGGCCGAGGGTGTCCTGTTGGACCCGGCGGCGGACCTCGTCGACGGCGGCGGTAGCGAGCTTCACAACGTGGAACGCGTCCAGCACGGCGATCGCGTCGTGGAGCTTGTCGTCGATGGCGGCCTTGTAGCCGGCGAAGGGATCCAAGGCGGCCACTTTCACGTTCCGACGGAAGTCCTCGCCGCGTTGGTCCAGCCAGGCCTTGTAGACGCGCCCGGAACGGCCGGGCACGAGGTCCAGCAGCCTGGCGTGCGTCTTGCCGTGCTCGTCGCGGGTCAGGTCGACCATCCCGGTCAACTCCTTCGGGCCGCGCATGCGGGGATCGACGTGGTGCCAGATGTGTTCATCGACACCGAGGGTGCTGACCCCGTCGAACCGGGACTCGTCGGCGGCAAGCTGCTCGAGTTCGGGTTCGACGGCCCGCCAGAGCGTCTTCCACGACGTGTCGAGCTGACGAGCCAAGCCTTGGACGGTGGCGTGTTCGCGACGCAACTGCCCGATCGCCCAGACCACGGCACGGGCCGTGATCGATCCGCGTGGGGCGACCAACGACGGGAGCTGTTCCATGAACGTCTTCCGGCCGCAGTCGGTGTCCTCGCAGCGGAAGACGCGTTGCCGCCATACCAGGCGCACCCGGTCAGCGCCAGGCACGTCCCGCAGCACCCGGCGTCGGCGGCCACGACCGGTCGCGATCACCCCGCACGATGGGCACCCGGCAGGTCCCGGCGGGCTGGAGACCGTGACCGTCAGCAGGCCGTCACGGCGATCGACATGCTCGACGTGGACCCCGTCCAGGCCCAGCAGCAGGTCACAACGGTCACAGGGATCAGCAGCCGGACGCGCGTCAACGCGCCCCGAAGTAAGGTGAAGCACGTCGAGGTCCTCGGTCGGAATCAGGTGGTTAGCGCTTCTGATCCTCGGGGACCTCGACCCCTACACGCCAGTCACGCCCCGGACACCTCACCCCCACCAGATCTCCGAAGAGCCGCTTACGCCGACATCGCCGACAGTCTCGGAGTGCGCCTATCGGTCGGACGCACCGGGGTTTGCTGGGACAACGCCGTGGCCGAATCGTTCTTCAGCATGCTGAAGAACGAGATGTACCACCGGTACCACTTCACGACCCGAGCGCAGGCACGGTTCCACGTCATGCAGTACATCGAAGTGTTCTACAACCGTCGCAGATTGCACTCGAGCCTCGGATACCGCACCCCGGCCGAAGTCCGAGCCCAGCACGACCCTCAGACCGCGATCGCGGCCTGAACACCAAACAGACCGTCCACCGAACTTGACACAGCCCACTTATAGCGCGTGGCGAACAACGTCTCCTCGGTGGAGTACCCCGTTACGCGGGGCCGTTCCTGATAGTTCATCTGTACTCCGGTCTCTTCTGGATCGCTGACCAAGCATCGCGGCCCACTGGGCACGGGTCAACCACCAGCATGGATTTCTACCCCGTTGAACCGTGTTCTGGGGGCTCGGGCCCTCGCATGCTGAGGCAGGACGTCCTGTTCGATAAGGTTCACGAGATGTCTACTGTGTCTTACGGGGGCCGCGAGGTCGAGGCCGCGCGGGTGCAGCGTCGCACGCTGACGGTCGTCGTGGCGAGCCAGGTGCTCGGCGGGGCGGGGCTGGCCGCGGGCATCACGGTGGGGGCGCTGCTCGCGCAGGAGATGCTCGGCTCGGACGGGCTGGCGGGGCTGCCGACGGCGCTGTTCACGCTGGGTGCGGCGCTCACGGCATTCCTCGTGGGGCGTACTACCCAGCGCTTCGGGCGACGCACCGGCCTCGCGGCGGGCTTCCTGGCGGGCGCCGCGGGCGCGGCCGGCGTCGTCATGGCGGCGGTGACCGGCAGCATCCCGTTGCTGTTCGTCGCGCTCTTCGTCTACGGGGCGGGCTCGGCAACGAACCTGCAGGCCCGGTATGCCGGCACCGACCTCGCCCGCCCGGAGCGCCGCGGGCTCGCGGCGAGCACCGCGATGGTCTCGACGACGCTCGGCGCGGTCGCCGGCCCGAATCTCGTCGAGCCGCTCGGCGAGTTCGCGACGGGTCTCGGCATTCCCGCCCTCGCCGGCCCGTTCCTCCTCGCCGGCACCGCGTTCCTCGCCGCCGGGCTCGTGCTTGTCGTCTTCCTCCGCCCCGACCCGTTCCTGCTCGCGCGCCGTCTCGAGGCCGAGCGCGCGGCGGACGCGGCCGCACGCGAAACGCGGGACGAGACGAGCGAGACGAGCACGTCCGATGACGCCGCGGTGGATGCCGCGACCCCGGCTCCCGGCCCGAAACCCGCCCCGCGCACCGGCAGCGGTGCCTACGTCGGAGCGACGGTGATGGTGCTCACCCAGATCGCAATGGTCGCGATCATGACGATGACCCCCGTGCACATGCGCGCCCATCACCACGGGCTCGGCGAGGTCGGTCTCGTCATCGGCATCCACATCGGCGCCATGTACCTGCCGTCGCTGCTCACCGGCTGGCTCGTCGACCGCATCGGCCGCACGCCCATGGCCGTCGCCTCGGGCCTCACCCTGCTGGCGGCCGGTCTCACGGCGGCCTTCGCGCCGGGCGATTCGCTCGCGGGCCTCATCATCGCCCTCGCCCTGCTCGGCCTCGGCTGGAACTTCGGCCTCATCGCCGGCACCGCCCTCGTCGTCGACGCGACCGAGCCGGCCGGCCGGGCCAAGGTGCAGGGCACCATCGACGTCCTCGTCTCGCTCGCCGGCGCCGGCGGTGGCGCCATGTCGGGCGTCGTCGTCGCCGGATCCAGCTTCGCCGTGCTCGGCCTGTCGGGCGGGATCCTCTCGCTCCTGCTCATCCCGGTGCTGTTCTGGGCGCGCCGCGGCCGGCCGGGCGCGGGCCGGGACGAGATCGGAACCCAGGAGGAGCAGCGGACATGATGAGCGATGGTGTCGCGATGGTTCTGCTCGGTGTGCTCTCGGTGGCTTCGCTCATCGCGGTCATCGTGCTGTCGATCCGGCAGTACCGTTCGCTGGACGATGACGAACGGCGCCACGGCCATAACGACAAGCCTGATACGCGCGACGATCCGGGCGACGGCCCCGACCGGGACTGACTCGCGCTCGAAGCGCCACGAAGCGTCACGAGGCGTCTCGATGCATCACGAGACGGCTTCGGCCGTCACCGCGATCGCATCCACCGCCGTATCGCCGCGGATCCGCCGCATGAGCCCCACGACCTCGTCGACCGCTTCGATCGTGAGCCCCTTGCAGACGACGCTCGTCGGCCCGAGGGATTCGAGGCCGCCGGCACGGATGCGGATGACCTCCCAGCCGACCTCGCGCAGCGCTTCGTCCTTCTCGCGATCCGAGGCCTCCTTCAGCCCGCGGTGGGCACGCCGGCTGCGGCCGGGGTCGTCGTACTCGACCGCGATGCGCAGCTGGGGCACGATGATGTCGGGCCAGACCTCCTGCCGGCCGTAGAACATGCGGGCGATGCGGATCGCGTTCACCCGGTGGTGCAGGCGGATGCGTTCGCCGAGCAGCGTGCGCAGCCGCTGCTCGATCTGCGAGGTGCCGGTGCGGAGCCCCGGCTTCATGAACGGCACGCCGGCGTCGCGCACGGCGCCGGGGGCGAGGGCGTTGCGCCTGCATTTCTCGCACGAGGGCCCCGTGAGCACCTCGCGCACGCTCGCCTCGTAGCGGTCGTGCCCGCGCGTGCAGCGCCAGTCGTAGCGGGCGCCGACGCGCGTCTCGGCGGCGAGCGCGGCGCGCTGGGCCGGGGCGACCTTCGCGAGCAGTTCGCTGCGGGATCGCTGCGTCTCGTCGATGAGCATGCACAGCGGGCACACGCGCCGCAGCAGGTGCGCGCCGCGGGCGACGTCGCCGCCGTGGCCGCAGGCGAAGGCGATCTCGGGCATCTCGGGTTCCGTTCCGGCGCCGTCGTCCGGCGCCCGCATCCATGATGCGGCCACCCTCCGACATCGGTGAATCGCGCGTCCGGCGGGTGTCGGTGGGTCGGCCGAGAATGGATGCGTGCAGATCTTCGTCGGCGAGGCCCCCGGCGGGCGCGTCTCCATGCTGCGTGTGGATGCCGGCGGGGCGGTCGACGCGCTGCCCGAGCTCGACGCGGGCGCGCTGCCGGCGGCCGTCGCCGCGCTCGAGGCGGCGGAGTCGCCGCACTGGGTGTGGGCGGATGCGCGCCGCTGGTACCCTGGACTGCTCGGCGCCGGCGTGCGCATCGGCCGCGCCCACGATCTGCGCTTGTGCGCGGCGATCCTCGCTGGGTCTGCTGCGGCCGAGCTCGCCCGCCGGGTGCATCCGCCCGCGCCGGCGTGGGTGTCGGCGCCTCGCGGCGGCGCCGAACGCGTACCGGCTGCGGCTGCGCTCTTCGAGCTCGACGGCGAAGCCCCGGCCGAGCGGGCACCCGACGAACCGGCGACCGCCGCACGGGTGTTCACCGAGTTCGGCCGGCAGCAGGCGATCGTGCGCGACTCGGCTGCGCCGGGAGCGCTCCGGCTCCTGCTCGCCGCGGAGTCGGTCGGCGGGCTCATCGGCGTCGAGATGGAGTCGGCCGGGCTGCCCTGGGATCCCGGATTGCACGAACGCGTCCTCGAAGAGGCCCTCGGTCCACGCCCGGCGCACGGCGGCAAACCCGAGCGCATGGCCGAGCTCGCCGCCGAAGTCCGCACGGCGCTCGAGCAGCCCGGTGTGAACCTCGATTCGCAGGCCGATCTGCTGCGGGCCCTGCAGCGAGCCGGCATCGCCGTGGCCACGACGAGGCGCTGGGAGCTGCGCGAGCACGAGCACCCGGCGATCGAACCCCTGATCGCCTACAAGAAGCTCTCACGCCTGCTCACGGCCAACGGCTGGGCGTGGCTGGCCGAATGGGTGCAGGGCGGCCGGTTCAGGCCCGAGTACGTGCCGGGCGGTGCGGCGACCGGCCGATGGGCGACGAACGGCGGCGGCGCCCTGCAGCTGCCCAAGCAGGTGCGGCGCGCCCTCGTCGCCGACCCCGGCTGGCGTCTCGTCGTCGCCGACGCCGCACAGCTCGAACCCCGGGTGCTCTCGGCGATCGCGCGCGACCCGGCGATGGCCGCCGCCGGTCGCGGACGGGACTTCTACGCCGGCCTCGTCGATCGCGGTGTGGTCGAGCACCGCGACGCCGCGAAGGTCGCGATCCTCGGTGCGCTCTACGGTGCGACGAGCGGTGAGAGCGGCCGGCTCGTGCCTCGGCTCGCCCGCGCCTACCCGCGGGCGATGGCGCATGTGGATACCGCGGCTCGCGAGGGCGAGCGCGGCGGGGTCGTGACGACCTTCCTCGGGCGGTCCTCGCCGTCTCCGTCGGCGGGTTGGCGGGCATTGCAGTCCGCGGCGAGCCAGCCGGGCGCATCCGCCGCCGACGAACGCCGGGCGCGCAGCTCGGCGCGCGACTGGGGGCGTTTCACCCGCAACTTCGTCGTGCAGGGCTCGGCGGCCGAATGGGCGCTGTGCTGGATGGGGGAGTTGCGCAAGCGCCTCATGGCGATGGATGCCGGGGCGCCGTCGGCCAGGGCGGATGCATCGGGTCCGGCATTCGCCGGCGTTCCGCATCTCGTGTTCTTCCTGCATGACGAGATCATCGTGCACTCGCCGGCGGAGCTCGCCGACGAGGTTGCCGGGCATGTGCGCGAATCCGCCGCCGAGGCGGGGCGACTGCTGTTCGGCGACTTCCCGGTCGAGTTCCCGCTCGATCTCGCGATCGTCGAAAGCTACGATCAGGCCGGCTGAGACCCGCCGGCCGCGCGGGCCGCTGCAGGGCGGCCGCGCCTCGGCCGGTCGCTCCGGGGCGCGAGCTCGGCGCCGCCCGGGGCGTCGTCTTCGGCGGCGGCCATCGTCTCGAGCCAACGCAATGCGGCGCGGGCGCGCTCGGCGACGGCGACGGCGCCCGCCGTCGCCAACTGCAGCTCGGGACTCGCTCCGCCTGCCGGGGGCCCGGGAGCGCGGGCACCGCCCGCATCCAGGCGTTCCGTCCACCGGGCGCGTTCGGCGGCGATGACGCGTGCCGCGTCGCGCCCCGGCAGGGAACGGGCGAGCAGCACCCGGTCGACGGTTTCGTCCCACGGGTCGGCGCCTACGGCATCCACACCGCCGAGCCAGCGCTCGGCTGCCCGGCGACCCGCATCCGTCAGGCGGTGCAGGGGCAGTCCGTCATCGGTCGTGCCGGCGGCCTCCACGAGGCCCTGCCTCGCGAGGCGTTCGATCGTCGCATAGCTCTGGCCGACGTTCACGGCGCGCCGACCGCCCGTGCGCCGCGCGAGTTCGCCGTGCACCTGGAAACCGTATGCCGGGCCGAGGGAGAGGATCACGAGCATCGCATCTCGTACCGCCACCGCCACCTCCGATCGATTCACCGAGTATATGGTTTCGAGACCGACTCTTGCCAGCACCCCGGATCCGCGGCATAATCGGGCCTGCGGGCCAGCCCGCACAATCGAAGACGCCGCCAGGGCACCGTTCGTGAGGTCGTAGGGGAAGACGCACCTCGGGGAGAACGGAGAACATCATGGCGGAGCGAGCCACGCGGCCCATGCGCGCCGCGCGGGGAGTGCTGTATGTGCACTCCGCGCCGAAGGCGCTGTGCCCGCACGTCGAATGGGCGGTCGGCACGGCGCTCGGTGAAGCGGTCAACTTCGACTGGACCGAGCAGCCGGTGCTGCGGGGCGCCATGCGCACCGAATACACCTGGGAGGGCGCGACGGGCACGGGCGCGCGCATCGCCTCGGCCCTGCACGGCTGGGAGCAGCTGCGGTTCGAGGTGAGCGAAGACCCGTCGGCCGCCGCCGACGGTTCCCGGTGGTCGCACACTCCGCAGCTCGGGATCTTCCACGCCGTCATCGACTCCGCCGGCAACACGCTCGTGCCCGAGGACCGCATCCGCATGGCGATGGAGGTCGGCGGTGCCGACCCCCTCGAACTGCACCGCGAACTCCGCCTCGCCCTCGGGCAGGCGTGGGACGACGAACTGGAGCCGTTCCGGCACGCGAGCGACTTCGCCCCCGTCGTCTGGCTGCACCGGGTCGGCTGAGGCGCCGCCGGCCGAGGCGCCGCCGTGCTCAGACCGAGCGGAACGCCGCGACGGCGTTGTGCCCGCCGAACCCGAAGGAGTTCGACACGACGAGCTGCGCGCCGTCGCCGAGGGGCTGCGCCTCGCCCGAGACGCGCAGCGGGATCTCGGGATCCTGCGTCGTCAGGTTGATCGTCGGGGGAGCGATGCGGTCGCGGATCGCGAGGATCGAGAACACCGCCTCGAGCGCCCCGGTGCCGCCGAGCAGGTGCCCGGTCGAGGCCTTCGTCGCCGACACCGGGATCTCGGTGATGCGGTCGCCGAACACGGTCTTCAGGGCCGTGAACTCGGCGATGTCGCCGACCGGGGTGCTGGTCGCATGCGCGTTGATGTGGGTGACGTCGTCGGGCACCGCCCCGGCGGCCGCGAGGGCCTGCTGCACCGCCCGCGAGGCGCCGCGGCCCTCGGGGTCGTTCGCGGTGATGTGGTACGAGTCGGCGCTGACGCCGCCGCCGGCGAGCTCCGCGTAGATGCGGGCGCCGCGGGCGCGGGCGTGCTCCTCGGTCTCGAGCACGAGGCTCGCCGCCCCTTCGCCCATGACGAAGCCGTCGCGGTCGACGCTGTAGGGGCGCGATGCGGTCGCCGGGTCGTCGTTGCGGCGCGAGAGGGCCTGCATCGAGGAGAACGCGGCGACGGTGATGGGGTGGATCGCCGACTCGGTGCCCCCGGCGATGATGACGTCGGCGAGGCCCAGCTGCAGGTGCTCGTAGGCGGAGACGAGCGACTCGGTGCTCGAGGCGCACGCCGAGGCCACGGTCCGTGCGAAGGCGCGGGCGTGGAAGTGCATGGAGACCGCTGCCGCTGCCGCGTTCGGCATGAGCATCGGCACGGTCATGGGCATGACGCGGCGCGGCCCGCGCTCGCGCAGCGTGTCCCAGGCGTCCAGCAGCGTCCACACGCCGCCGATGCCGGTCGCGAAGTCGACGCCGAGCCGTTCCGGCGCCACTTCGGGGGCCCCGGCATCCGCCCAGGCCTCCATCGCCGAGATCAGGGCGAACTGGCTCGACGGGTCGAGGCGCTTGGCCACGGGGCGCTCGAGCACCTCTTCGGGGCGCACCTTCGCCTCGGCGGCGAAGGTGACCGGCAGCTCGTACTTCGACACCCATTCGTGCTCGAGGCTGCGGGCACCGGACTCGCCGGCGAGCAGTGCGGCCCAGCTTTCGGCGACGGTACCGCCGAGCGGCGAGGTGGCGCCGACGCCGGTGATGACGATCTTCTTGGTCATGCGAGAAACACTCCGGATGAATGGACACAGGCCGGGCAGGCCGGTTTCCCGGCCCGCCCGGAAACGGTCAGGCCTGAGCCTTGACGATGAACTCGACGGCGTCGCCGACGGACTTGAGGTTCTTGACCTCTTCGTCGGGGATCTTCACGTCGAACTTCTCCTCGGCGTTGACGACGATCGTCATCATGGAGATCGAGTCGATGTCGAGGTCGTCGGTGAACGACTTGTCCAGCTCGACCGTGTCGGTGGCGATGCCGGTCTCGTCGTTGATGAGCTCGGCCAGGCCGGCGAGGACTTCTTCGGTGGACTGGGCCATGTGTTCTTCTCCTTGCGGGTGGGGGTATGTCTCTCGTGACCGAGAGACAGTCTAGGGGGACGGGTATTCGCGGTTCAGGGAAGAACCACGACTTGGGCGCCGAAGACGAGGCCGGCGCCGAAGCCGATCTGGAGGGCGAGGCCTCCCGAGAGCTCGGGATGCTCGGCGAGCAGCCGGTGGGTGGCCAGCGGGATGGATGCCGCCGAGGTGTTGCCGGTCGTCTCGATGTCGCGGGCGATCGCGACGGTTTCCGGCAGCTTCAGCTGCTTCGCGAACTCGTCGACGATGCGCATATTGGCCTGGTGCGGGATGAACGCGGCCAGGTCGGATGCCGAGATCCCGGCGGCGTCGAGCGCCTGCTTGGCGACCTTGGCCATGTCCCACACCGCCCAGCGGAAGACCGTCTGGCCCTCCTGGCGAAGCGTGGGCCATTCGCCGCGGCCGTCGCGGTAGTCGACGAGAGTGCGGTTCATGCCGACGGCGCCGGCCTTCGAACCGTCGGAGCCCCAGATCGTCTTCGAGATGCCGGGGAACTCGCTCGGGCCGATCACGACGGCGCCGGCGCCGTCGCCGAGGAGGAACGAGATGGAGCGGTCGGTCGGGTCGACGACGTCGGAGAGCTTCTCGGCGCCGATGACGAGCGCGTAGTGGGCGAGCCCGGTGCGGATGAGCGAGTCGGCCTGCGCGACGGCATACGCGTAGCCGGCGCATGCGGCGTTCTCGTCGTAGGCGGCCGCGGGGTTCGCGCCGACGCGGTCGGCGACGACGGCCGCCATCGACGGGGTCTGCTGCACGTTCGAGATCGTCGCGATGATGACGAGGTCGATGAGCTCGGGGGAGACCCCGCTGCGCTCGATCGCCTCGCGGGCAGCCTCGGTCGCGAGGTCCACGGCGAGCACGCCGTCGCCCGCGCGGCTGCGGGTGACGATCCCGGTGCGCTGGCGGATCCACTCGTCGGACGAATCGATCGGGCCGATCAGATCCTCGTTCGGCACGCTCATCTCGCCGCGTGCGGCACCGATCGCGTAGATGCGCGTGTACGCGGGGCCGTGCGCCTGCTGGAGGGTGGGATGTGTCGTCATTCGTGGGTCTCCGGAGGTCAAGCGGCCTGCTCGATGAGCTGGATCGCGGCGGTCAGATCGTCGGGGGTCTTCACCGCCACGGCGGGCACGCCCTTCAGCGCGCGCTTCGCGAGGCCGACGAGGGCGCCGGCCGGGGCGAGTTCGATGATGCCGGTGACGCCTGCGGCCGCGAAGGACTCCATGCAGCGGTCCCACCGCACGGGGGAGGCGACCTGGCCGACGAGCAGCTCGACGAAGCGTTCGCCCGAGTCGACCTCGCTGCCGTCTCGGTTCGTCCAGAGGCGGATGCCGGGGTCGGCCGGTTCGAGATTCGCGGCGACCGCGGCGAGCCGCTCACGGGCGGGTGCCATGTAGCGGGTGTGGAACGCGCCGGCGACCTGCAGCGGCATGACGCGCGTGCCGGGCAGCGGATCGGCCTTCAGCGCGTCGAGCGCGTCGAGGGCGCCGGCGACGACGATCTGCCCACCGCCGTTGAAGTTCGCCGCCTCCAGGCCGAGCTCGGCCAGGCGTGGGGCGAGGGTCTCCTCGTCGGCGCCGAGCACGGCGCTCATGCCCGTGGGGGTCGCCGCTGCGGCCTCGGCCATCGCCCGGCCGCGTTCGGCGACGAAGCGCATCGCCTCGTCGCCGGCGAGCACGCCGGCGCCGGCCGCCGCGGTGATCTCGCCGACCGAGTGCCCGGCGATGCCGCCGATGCGTTCGGCGCGGCCGTCGGCCAGGAGGGCGTCGAGCGTGATGAGGCCGGCGGCCACGATGAGCGGCTGGGCGACGGCCGTATCCCGGATGGTGTCCGCATCGCTCAAGGTGCCGGCTTCGGCGAGGTCGATGCCGGCGGCTGCCGACAGCTCGGCGACGCGTTCGCGCGCCGCATCCGAGGCGAGCCAGGGGGTGAGGAAGCCGGGGGTTTGCGAGCCCTGTCCGGGGCAGACGACGACGATCACCGCTCCAGTCTGCCAATCCGACGGAACGGGGGAGTGTGCCGATCCGACAAGCTATTCGCAGAAGCTTTGTGCGTGTGCACCAGTCACTTGCTCGGGCGTCGCCGGGGCGGATGCTCGTGGTCGCTCATCGACCCGATGATGAGCGCCGACTGCAGGATGAGCGCCTCACGGGCGCCCGTCGCATCCCAGCCGATGACATCCGAGACGCGCTTCAGGCGGTAGCGCACCGTGTTCGGATGCACGAACAGTTCGCGGGCCGTCGCCTCCAGCGAGCGTCCGTTGTCGAGGTAGCTCCACAGCGTCGTCAGCAGCTCGGTCGAATGCGCCTGCAGCGGCCGGTAGATCCGGTGCACGAGCGTCGCACGGGCGAGCGGATCGCCGGCGAGTGCGCGCTCGGGCAGCAGATCGTCGGCGTGCACGGGCCGCGGCGCGTGCCGCCAGGAGCGCGCGACCGCGAATCCGGCGAGCGCGGCCTTGGCGCTCTTGGAGGCGTCCACGAGGTTCGGCACTTCGTGCCCGAGCACCAGATGCCCCGAACCGAAGAAGGGCTCCAGCTGCGTGGCGATGTCCATGAAGCTCATCGCCCCGGCCGTGCCGATGGTCTCCTCGCCCTCGGGGCCGCGCGCCTCGGCACGTCCGATGACGAGCACGAGGCGGTTGCCCTGCACCCCGATGAGCACATCGGCGCGCATGTGGCGAGCGGTGCGGCGCACCTGGTCGACGTCGAGCTGCTTGGGGGCGGTGCCCACGAGGACGGCCACCTCGCCGTGGCCGTGCCAGCCGAGGGCCGCGATCCGGCTCGGCAGCTCGTCGTCGTACTCGCCCGAGAGGATCGAGTCGACCACGAGCGCTTCGAGGCGTGCATCCCAGAGGCCGCGCGCCTCGGCCGCCCGGGCGTAGACGTCCGCCGCGGCGAAGGCGATTTCGCGCGAGTACAGCAGGATGGCCTCGCGCAGATCCTCTCCGCCGTCCTTGACGCGATCCTCGACGACCTCGACGGTCACGCGGATGAGCTGCAGCGTCTGCTGCAGGCTCACCGAACGCAGCAGCTCCCGGGGGGCGGCGCCGAACACGTCGGCGGCGATCCACGGCGTGGACCGCGGGTCGTCGAACCAGGCGATGAAGGAGGTGATGCCCGCCTGGGCGACCAGGCCGACGGCACTGCGTCGTCCAGGCGGCATCTCGCGATACCAGGGCAGGGTCTCTTCGAGCCGGTTCAGCGTCTGCGTCGCGAGCTCACCCGAGATGGTCCGCAACCACGCGAGCGTCTCTTCCTTCGTCCTGGATTTCGCCACCTCGGATCAGGCCTCGCCTCCGGCCGTGCCCGACGTGCCGGCATTGACGTCGTGCAGGCGGTACTTCTCGATCGCGGAGGCCGTGAGCGAGGCATCCACCTCACCGCGGGCGGCGAGGGAAGCGAGCGTACGCACGACGAGCGACGGGCCGTCGATCTTGAAGTAGCGCCGGGCGGCGGCGCGGGTGTCGGAGAACCCGAAGTCGTCGGCGCCGAGCGTCGCGAAGTCTCCCGGAACCCAGGCACGGATCTGGTCGGGCACCGCGTGCATGTAGTCCGAGACGGCCAAGACCGGGCCCGAGGTCTGCGAGAGGCGTTCGGTGACGTAGGGCACGAGGCGCTGGGCGCCCGGGTTCAGCAGGTTGTGCTCGTCGGCGGCGAGGCCGTCGCGGCGGAGTTCGCCCCAGCTGGTGACCGACCACACATCGGCCGACACGCCCCAGTCCTCGGCGAGGAGCTGCTGCGCTTCGAGCGCCCACGGCACACCGACGCCCGAGGCCAGCAGCTGCGCCTTCGGGCCGGCCGCGGCCGACTCCGAGATGCGGTGCATGCCGCGGAGGATGCCGTCGACGTCGGCCCCGTCGGGCTCGGCCGGCTGCACGAGGGGCTCGTTGTAGGCCGTCAGGTAGTACATGACGTTCGGGTCGGGGTGCTCGCCGCCGTACATCCGCTGCAGGCCTGCGCGGACGATGTGCCCGATCTCGTAGCCGTAGGCCGGGTCGTAGGCGACGACGGCCGGGTTCGTGGATGCCAGGAGCAGCGAGTGCCCGTCGGCGTGCTGCAGGCCCTCGCCGGTGAGCGTCGTGCGGCCGGCGGTCGCGCCGATGAGGAAGCCGCGCGCCATCTGGTCGCCGGCCGCCCACAGGGCGTCGCCGGTGCGCTGGAACCCGAACATCGAGTAGAAGACGTAGATCGGGATGAGCGGCTGGCCGTGCGTGGCGTACGAGGTGCCGACGGCGGTGAAGGCCGCCATGGCCCCGGCCTCGTTGATGCCGACGTGGAGGATGTGGCCCTGCGGGCTCTCCTTGTACGCCAGCAGCAACTCGCGGTCGACCGAGGTGTAGTGCTGGCCGTTCGGGTTGTAGATCTTCGCGTTCGGGAAGAAGGCGTCGATGCCGAAGGTGCGGGCCTCGTCCGGGATGATCGGCACGATCCGCCCGCCGATGTCCTCGGCGCGCATGAGGTCCTTCAGCAGTCGGACGAAGGCCATCGTCGTGGCGATCTCCTGCGTGCCCGAGCCCTTCTTCGCGATCGCGTAGGCCTTGTCGTCCGGCAGCTTGATGTCCACGTGCTTCGAACGGCGCTCGGGGATGTAGCCGCCGAGCGCACGGCGACGCTCGTGCAGGTACTGGATCGCCTCGTCCTGCTCGCCCGGGTGGTAGTACGGGGGCAGGTAGGGGTTCTCCTCGAGCTGCGCGTCGGTCACGGGGATGCGCATGGCATCCCGGAACGTCTTCAGGTTGTCGAGCGTGAGCTTCTTCATCTGGTGGGTCGCGTTGCGACCCTCGAAGCTCGGTCCGAGGCCGTAGCCCTTGATCGTCTTCGCGAGGATGACAGTCGGCTGCCCCTTGTGCGCCATCGCCGCCTTGAACGCCGCGTACACCTTGCGGTAGTCGTGGCCGCCGCGCTTCAGACCCCACACCTGGTCGTCGCTGTAGTCCTTGACGAGTTCGAGGGCGCGCGGGTCGCGGCCGAAGAAGTTCTCGCGCACGAAAGCGCCGTTCTCGGCCTTGTACGTCTGGTAGTCGCCGTCGGGCGTGACGTTCATGAGGTTGCGGAGCGCCCCGTCGTGGTCGCGGGCGAGCAGGTCGTCCCACTCGCGGCCCCAGACGACCTTGATGACGTTCCAGCCGGCGCCGCGGAAGAAGCTCTCGAGCTCCTGGATGATCTTGCCGTTGCCGCGCACGGGGCCGTCGAGGCGCTGCAGGTTGCAGTTGACGACGAAGGTCAGGTTGTCCAGGCCCTCGTTGGCGGCGACCTGCAACTGGCCGCGGCTCTCGACCTCGTCCATCTCGCCGTCGCCGAGGAAGGCCCAGACGTGCTGGTCGCTGGCATCCTTGATGCCGCGGTTGGTGAGGTACTTGTTCAGCTGCGCCTGGTAGATCGCGTTGATCGGGCCGAGGCCCATCGACACGGTCGGGAACTCCCAGAACTCGGGCATGAGCCGCGGGTGCGGGTAGGAGGACAGGCCGTGCGGGGCGTGCGACTTCTCCTGCCGGAACCCGTCGAGGTCGTCCTCGGAGAGGCGGCCCTCGAGGAAGGCGCGCGCGTACGGGCCGGGGGAGGCGTGCCCCTGGATGAAGATCTGGTCGCCGCCGCCGGGGTGGTCCTTGCCGCGGAAGAAGTGGTTGAAGCCGACCTCGTAGAGCGAGGCGCTCGAGGCGTAGGTGGAGATGTGGCCGCCGACGGCGATGCCGGGGCGCTGCGCCCGGTGCACCATGATCGCCGCGTTCCAGCGGATCCACGCCCGGTAGCGGCGCTCGATGTCCTCGTCGCCGGGGAAGTCGGGCTCGTTCTCGGGCGCGATGGTGTTCAGGTAGTCCGTCGTCGGCACCATGGGCACGCCGAGGTGCAGTTCCTTGGAACGCTTGAGCAGGCTCAGCATGATCTCCCGCCCGCGCTGGTGGCCCTTCTCGGCGACGAGCGCGTCGAGCGATTCACCCCATTCGGCGGTCTCCTCGGGGTCTGCGTCAAGCGCCTCGACGGAGTACGGATCCTGGTCGTTGACAGTCACAGTCGACCTTTCTCTCCTGCAGATCATGGCTGCATCGGGATGTGCGCACGACGAAGAGACCGGGTCTCGGTCTCGTGGCACGTCGCCATACTAGTGAGTCTATGCCCGGCTCCGCGCACGCGGGCGGCCGCCCCGGGCGGCATGCGGGAGTGGCTAGGATCGGGCCGGAAACCGCGAGCGATGAGGAGTCACCGATGACGATCAAGGCAGGCCTGCCGGCCCCCGATTTCGAGCTGTCCGACCAGTTCGGCGAACCCGTCCGTCTCTCGGAGCTGCGCGGGGCGCCGGTGACGCTCGTGTTCTTCCCGCTCGCCTTCTCGGGCCGGTGCACGGGCGAGCTCTGCGAGTTGCGCGACAACATCTCGCTGTTCCGGGATGCCGGGGTGCAGCTCATCGGCATCTCGGTCGACTCGAAGTGGGCGCTGCGCGCCTGGGCCGAGCAGGAGGGCTACGACTTCCGCCTCCTCGCCGACTTCTGGCCGCACGGGGCGGTCGCCCGGGAGTACGGCGTCTTCCTCGAAGAGGCCGGCATCGCCACGCGTGCCACGATCGTCATCGACGCCGAGGGCGTGGTGCGCGAGGTGTTCGAGACCTCGCCGGGCGAAACGCGGCCGCTGTCGGCCTACCGCGAGGCGATCGCCGCGCTCTGAGCGCGCCGACCCGGGCCGGCGCCGGACTCGGCCGCGACCGGCTCGCCGGCTCGGCTCACGCTCCGATGATGCCGACCGAGCGTGCGATCACGAGCGCGAGGATGACGAAACAGCCGAAGGCCTGCACCCCCATGAGCAGCTTCGCCCGGGGCGAGAGCGGCATGGCATCCGTCGCCGAAAAGGCCATCGAGTTCGACAGTGAGCTGTACAGGTAGTCGTTGAACCTCGGCGTCCAGTCGTGCACGGCCGAGGATCGCCTGGCGACCTCCTCGACGGCATCGTCGTCCTCGTCCTGCGGGAAGCGGAAGTCGGCGACCGGCAGCTTCGCGCGGGCGACGCTCGTGCGCACGACCGGCCCGCCGCGATCCAGCTCCCAGTAGAGCAGCGCGAAGCCGATGACGTTCGCGACCCACACCTGCAGGGCCGCCAGCAGCAGCCAGAGCGCCTCGGGCTGCGCCGAGATGAGCTGGAAGAGCAGGATGACGAGCGTGACCTGGTTGGCGATGACGAGCAGGAGCGCGAGGATGACCGAGAGCGCCCGCGACCACAGCGTCTCCTTCGTGAGGTGCCGCGGGTTGATGACGATGAGCGGCACGATGAGCGCGAGCCCGATGATCACGACGACGTAGCGCTGGATGCCGAGCAGCTCGTTCGGCAGGAACACGTAGAGCGCGAGCGCGCCGAGCAGGCCGGCGACCGCAGGCCAGCGGTGCTCGGGATGCGTGCGTCTCGTCTGGTCGCCTTCGCCCGGTTCCCCCATGGGCCGAGTCTGGCACGTCGTGGGTGCGGATGCTCCGGCGCCGCGCCCGGTAGACTCGCGGTGCGCTGCGGCGCGCGGGCCTGTAGCTCAGCTGGTAGAGCGCCACGTTTACACCGTGGATGTCGTCGGTTCGATCCCGGCCGGGCCCACCGGATCAGCTCGGCGCCCGGCCTGACCGGTAGGCTGGTCGGCGTGCCGAGCCTTGCCGACGTGATGCGCATCACCGAAGACCTCTGGCCCGCCGCGGGTGCCGAGGCCTGGGATGCGCCGGGGCTCGTGACGGGCGATCCCGGCGCCGGGGTCGAACGCATCATCCTCGCGGTGGATGCCGTGGGCGCCACCGTCGACGAGGCCCTCGCCGCAGGCGCCGACCTCCTCCTCACGCACCATCCGCTGCTGCTCCGCGGGGTGACGACCGTCGCCGAGGACCGCTACAAGGGGGCCCTCATCGCCCGCCTCATCCGCGGCGGCTGCGCGCTGCTGGCCGCGCACACGAACGCCGACGTGGTGGATGCCGGCACCTCGGCCGTGATCGCGGATCGCCTCGGCCTCCTGGAGCAGCGCCCGATCGTGCCGGATGCGGGCGGGGCCGCCGGCCTCGGCCGTGTGGGCCGTCTGTCGGAGCCGACGACGCTCGGCCGCCTCGCCCGCACCCTGGCCGCCATCCTGCCGCCGACGGCGAGCGGGGTGCGCGCCGCGGGCGACTACGACCGGCCGGTGTCGACCGTCGCGCTCTGCGCGGGCGCGGGCGATTCGCTGCTCGCGGATCCGGCCGTGCGCGCGGCCGATGCGTACGTCACGAGCGACCTGCGCCACCATCCGGCGTCCGAGGCCGTCGAGCAGGCGGCCGTCGCCGGCGGCCCGGCCCTCATCGACACCTCGCACTGGGCGAGCGAGTGGCTCTGGCTCGACACCGCGGCCGAGCAGCTGCGCGCCGCACTGCCGGGCGTCGACGTCCGCGTCTCCGAACTCCGCACCGACCCGTGGGACTTCCAGATCGTCCAATGAGCGCCCCGCGCCCGCCCCGAACCCGCACGAACACCGACCCGAGGAGCACCACGTGAAGGCCACCCCCGCCGAGCAGCAGGACCTTCTGCGGCTCCAGGCCGTCGACACCCGGCTGCAGCAGCTCGCCCATCGTCTCGGCGCGCTGCCGCAGACGGCCCGTATCGCCGAGCTCGACGCTGAGGATGCGGGCATCCGCCGCACACGCGTCGAGTCCCTCGGCACCCTCGAGGACGCCCGCACCGAGCTCGCTCGCGTCGAGTCCGATGTGCAGGTGGTCGAGGCGCGCATCCAGCGCGACGTCGATCGTCTGCAGGCGACGAGCTCGGTCAAGGACGTGCAGGCCCTCGAGGCGGAGCTCGTCTCGCTGCGCAATCGACTCGCCGAGCTCGAGGAGGCGGAGCTGATCGTCATGCAGCGCGTCGAGGATGCCGAGCGCGTCGTCGCTGGGCAGGACGCCGAGCGGGCTCGGATCGCCGAGTCGAAGGCCGGCCAGGAGCAGGAACGGGATGCGGCGGCCGGCGACCTCGCCGTCGAACGCGGACAGGCCGAGCGCGATCGCACGGCGGTCGCCGGGACGGTTCCGGCCGAGCTCCTCGCCCTTTACGGGCGCAAGCGCGTCGCCGGCGGCGGCGTCGGCGCGGCCCTCCTGCAGCAGCGCGCCTGCGGCGGATGCACGATGACCCTCACGGGCACCGACCTGGACGCGGTGCGCCGGGCGCCGGCCGATGAGGTGCTGTTCTGCCCCGAGTGCGATCGCATCCTCGTCCGCACCGACGAATCCGGCCTCTAGACTGGAGGGCGAACGGGCCGGCAAGACGGTCGCGTCACCCGGAGACGGGTGCCGAGGAACGTCCGGGCTCCGCAGGGCAGGACGGTGGGTAACACCCACCCGGGGCGACCCGCGAGACAGTGCCACAGAAAGCAAACCGCCGCAGGCGACTGCGGTAAGGGTGAAACGGTGGGGTAAGAGCCCACCAGCGGCCGCGGTGACGCGGTCGGCTCGGCAAACCTCGTCCGGAGCAAGGTCAGACAGGGAACCATGGGGCGGCCCGCCCCGTTCCCGGGTAGACCGCTGGAGCGGCACGGCAACGTGTCGCCGAGAGAGATGGCCGTCCAGCCGTCGCACCCCCGGGTGCACGGGGGACAGAACCCGGCGTATCAGCCGGCCCGTTCGCCACCTCCGGTGCCGCCGGTGGATGCCGGGGCGGCGCGCTCAGAACGTCGCGGCGAGGGAGGCGGCGCCGAGGATGCCCGCGTCGTTGCGGTGCGCGGCCGGCACGATCGGCGTGCCGAGGTCGAGCAGCGGCAGGAATTCCGCGTGGTGCTTCGAGACGCCCCCGCCGACGATGAAGAGGTCGGGGGAGAAGAGGAACTCGACCGCGCGGTAGAAGCGCTGCAGGCGGGCGGCCCATTCGGCCCAGCCGAGGCCTTCGCGCTTCATCGCCGAGTAGGCCGCGCGCTTCTCGGCCTGCGCCCCGTCGACCTCCAGATGCCCGAGCTCGGTGTTCGGCACGACGACGCCGTCGTAGATGAACGCCGAACCGATGCCGGTGCCGAGCGTCGTCAGGATCGACAGCCCCTCGGCATCCACCGCGGCACCGAAGCGCAGCTCCGCGTACCCGGCCGCGTCGGCGTCGTTCACGAAGTGGATCTCGCGCTCGAGGGCCTCTTCGAACATCGCCTCGGCGGGCAGGCCGATCCACTCGTCGGAGACGTTGGCGGCCGACATGGTGCGCCCGCGCTTGACGATGGTGGGAAAGCAGATGCCGAGCGGCAGGTTCCCGGCACCCGGCGGGGTGATCGCCTCGAGCAGCGCGCCGGTGGTGCGCAGGATGTCGCGGGGGCGGCCGCCCGGCGGGGTGGCGAGCTTCACGCGTTCGCCGGCGAGTCCGCCCGAACCCAGGTCGACGAGCGCCCCCTTGATGCCCGTGCCGCCGATGTCGATGCCGATGGCGAGATCGCTGACCACTCCGTCACCCTACCGTGCGCGAGGAGGCGCCTACGGCAGGGTGAGGATGTCCGCGCCGCGCTCGGTGACGACGAGGGTGTGCTCGAACTGCGCGGTCCGGCTGCGGTCGGCGGTGACGACCGTCCAGTCGTCGGCCCACAGCTCCCAGTCGGCGCCGCCGCCGGCCGTGAGCATGGGCTCGATCGTGAAGACCATGCCGGGCTCCATGACGGTGTCGGCGGCCGGCTCGTCGTAGTGGGGGATGACGAGGCCCGTGTGGAAGGCACGGCCGACCCCGTGGCCCGTGTAGTCGCGGACGACGCCGTAGCCGAAGCGTTTGGCGTAGGACTCGATCGCGCGGCCGATGACGTTGACCTGCCGGCCGGGGGCGACGGCCTTGATGCCGCGGGCGAGGGCTTCCTTCGTTCGCTCGACGAGCAGGCGCGTGGCCTCGTCGGCGTCGCCGACGAGGAACGTCGCGTTGAGATCGCCGTGGTAGCCGTCCTTGAACGCCGTCACGTCGAGGTTCACGAGGTCGCCGTCCTCGAGCACGGTGTCGTCGGGGATGCCGTGGCAGACGACCTCGTTGACCGAGGTGCAGCTCGACTTCGGGTAGCCCCGGTAGCCGAGCGTCGACGGGTAGGCGTCGTGGGCGAGGAGGTGCTCGTGCACGACGCGGTCGATCTCGTCGGTCGTGGTGCCGGGGCGGATGATGCCGGCGGCGGCTTCGATCGACTGCGCGGCGATGCGGCCGGCGGCACGGATCAGCTCGACCTCGCCGGGCGAATAGCGGTCGCCGCCCGTGTTCGGCGCCGGTGCGGACCGGCCCACGTATTCGGGGCGCGGGATGGATGCCGGCACGGGGCGGGCCGGCGACAGGCGGCCGGGGATCAGCAGGCCGGAGGAGTCCTTGGGCATAGGATCAGCCTATGTCTGACGATGTCGAGCGGATGTACTGGTACAACCTGCGCACCGGCGAGGTCGAGCAGGGTTTCCAATCGCCGGCCGTGGATCGGGTCGGCCCGTTCGAGACGCGGGCCGAGGCCGAGCGGGCGCTCGAGATCCTGCGTGCGAACAGCGCGAAGTGGGCCGAGGAGGACGAGGCGGAAGACTGAGCGGCGGCTCGGGGGATCCGGGTTCAATACGAGTGCTCGGGCCCCGGATACGCGCCTGAGGCGACATCGGCCTGCCAGGCTTTCGCTGCCGTGTCGAGGGTTCCGGCCAGGTCGGCGTACTGCTTCACGAACTTCGGGATCCGCCCGCTCGTGAGCCCGGCCCAGTCGGTCCAGACGAGCAGTTGCCCGTCGCAGTGCGGCCCGGCGCCGACCGAGATCGTCGGGATCCGGAGCCGCGCGGTGACCTGCGCCGCGGCATCCGCCGGCACCATCTCGAGCACGACGGCGAAGGCGCCGGCCTCCTGCACGGCCAGGGCGTCGGCGATGAGCTCGTCGACGGCGTCGCCGCGGCCCTGGATGAGGTGTCCGCCGAGGCCGTGCTCGCTCTGCGGCGTGAAGCCGATGTGCCCCATCACGGGCACGCCGGCCTGCACGATGCGGGCGATCTGCTCGCTGCTGCGCCGCCCGCCCTCGAGCTTCACGGCGTGCGCGCCGGTCTCCTTCATGAAGCGGATGGCGGTGTGCAGGGCCTCCTCGGCCCCGGCCTCGTAGGAGCCGAACGGCAGATCGGCGACGACGAAGGCGCGGCGGACGGATCGGGCGACGGCCCGCGTGAGGGGGATGAGCTCGTCGACCGTGACGGGCAGGGTCGTGTCGTAGCCGAAGACGGTGTTGCCGGCCGAGTCGCCGACGAGCAGGAAGTCGATCCCGGCCCGGTCGAAGATGCCCGCCGTGAGGGTGTCGTAGCTCGTGAGCCCGGTGATCTTCACGCCGTCGCGTTTGGCGTTGGCGAAGTGCCGGGTGCGCACGCGCTTGGGGCCGTCGCCGGCGCTCCGGCCGTAGGGTCGCTCCTCTGACATAGCGGGAGTCTAGGGCGTGTCGGTCGGGGCCGCTGCCGCTACGCTTGAGGGGCGAGAGAGGGAGTGGATGGATAAGCAGCGCGACTTCGTTCTCCGGACCATCGAGGAACGGGGAGTCAAGTTCATCAGGCTCTGGTTCACCGATGTGGTCGGCACCCTGAAATCGGTGGCGATCGCGCCGGCCGAGGTCGAGGGGGCCTTCGGCGAGGGGATCGGCTTCGACGGGTCGGCGATCGAGGGCCTCACCCGCACCTCGGAGTCGGATCTGCTGGCCTATCCCGATCCGACGACGTTCCAGCTGCTGCCGTGGCGCGGCGACGTCGATCCGACGGCGCGGATGTTCTGCGATATCACGACGCCCGACGGCGAGCCGGCCGTGGCCGATCCCCGCAACGTCCTGAAGCGCACCCTCGAGCACGCCGCCGACCGCGGGTTCACCTTCTACACGCATCCCGAGATCGAGTTCTATCTGCTGAAGTCCTCGAAGATCGGCAAGTCCGGCCCGCAGCCGGTGGATGCGGCCGGCTACTTCGACAACGTGCCCGGCGGCACGGCGCACGACTTCCGCCGCCGCTCGGTGCGGATGCTCGAGGACCTCGGCATCTCGGTCGAATTCAGCCACCACGAGGCGGGTCCGGGCCAGAACGAGATCGACCTGCGCTACGCCGATGCGCTGACGATGGCCGACAACGTCATGACGTTCCGCACCGTCGTCAAGGAGGTCGCGATCGAGCAGGGCGTGTACGCGACGTTCATGCCGAAGCCGTTCGCCGAGCATCCCGGCAGCGGCATGCACACCCACCTCTCGCTCTTCGAGGGCGAGGAGAACGCGTTCTACGAGCCCGGCGCCCAGTACCAGCTCTCCAAGATCGGCCGGCAGTTCATCGCGGGTCTGCTGCGGCACGCGAATGAGATCTCGGCGGTCACGAACCAGTTCGTGAACTCGTACAAGCGCATCTGGGGCGGCGGCGAGGCGCCGAGCTTCGTCTCCTGGGGCCACAACAACCGTTCGGCGCTCGTGCGCGTTCCGCTCTACAAGCCCACGAAGGGGCAGAGCGCGCGCGTCGAGTACCGCGGCATGGACTCGGCCGCGAATCCGTATCTCGCGTTCGCGCTGCTGCTGGCCGCCGGTATGAAGGGCATCGAGGAGGGCTACGAGTTGCCCGCGGAGGCCCAGGACGACGTCTGGGCCCTCACCGACGGCGAACGCCGCGCCCTCGGCTACGCGCCGCTGCCGACCAGCCTGGATCACGCGATCCAGTACATGGAGGAGTCCGAGCTCGTCGCCGAGACGCTCGGCGAGCAGGTCTTCTCCTACGTCCTCGCGAACAAGCGCGAGGAGTGGAGCGGGTACCGTTCCCAGGTCACGGCCTTCGAGCTCGAACGCAACCTCGAGATCCTCTGAGGCATGGCGGAGCGTTCGGCCGGCCTGTCGTCGCTCGCGCGCGCCGGTTTCGCGGAGCTGTCCGCCGCCCGGGAGCGGATCGCGGCGCTCGTCGCCGCGACCGGTGCCGACGAGGCGGGGCTCGTGGATGCCCTGGCGCACGCTGCCGATCCCGACGCCGCCCTCGACGCGCTCGAAGAGCTGCACCGGCGAGCGCCCGAGCGCGTATCCGTGCTCATCGCCCGCCCCGATGCCGCCGTCCGCCTCGCCCGCGTGCTCGGAGCCTCGCAGGGGCTCGGGGAGTTCTTCCTGCGGCACCCCGAGCAGCTCGAGCTCTTCGAGGTGCCCGGCTCGGCCCTGCGCGATGCGGGGCAGCTCCGCGAACTGCTGACGGCCGCGGCCGGGCCCGCTGAGGCCGGCGGCGACCCGGAGGTCGCGGCGGCCGGCATCCGCACCGCGTATCGGCGCGAACTCGCCCGCATCGCCGACTACGACCTCGCCCACGATGCCGTCGAGGTGCAGCCGGAGGTGTCCGCGGCCCTCGCCGACCTCGCCGGGGCCGCCCTCGACGCCGCCCTCACGGCGGCGCGGCGCGCGATCTCGACACCGGCGGGCGGGCCGGCCGTCTTCGGCCGCTTCCCGGCCGTCGAAGTCGAAGCCACCGGCCTCGCCGTCATCGGCATGGGCAAGGCCGGAGCCCGCGAGCTGAACTACGTCAGCGACGTCGACGTCATCTTCGTCGCACGCACCCTCGACCCCGAGGCGGTCGGCGCAGCCCGTGCGGTCGAGATCGGCACCCGCCTGGCGATGACCCTCATGCGGGTCATCCAGGAGCCGGGCATCGAACCGCCCCTGTGGGAGGTCGATCCGAACCTCCGGCCGGAGGGCAAGGACGGCGCCCTCGTGCGCACCCTCGAGTCGCATCTGCAGTATTACGAGCGCTGGGCGAAGGGCTGGGAGTTCCAGGCGCTGCTGAAGGCGCGCCCCCTCGCCGGCGACCGCGAGCTCGGCGACGCGTACCTCGCCGGGATCTCGCCGTTCGTGTGGGCGAGTTCCTCGCGTGAGGGCTTCGTCGAATCCGTGCAGCGGATGCGCGAGCGCGTCACCGAGAACATCCCCGCCGACGAGGTGGCCCGGCAGCTGAAGCTCGGGCCGGGGGGCCTGCGCGACATCGAGTTCACCGTGCAGTTGCTGCAGCTCGTGCACGGCGCCGGCGACGAGCGGATCCGTCAGCGCGGCACCCTCGACGCCCTCGAGGCGCTCGCCCGCGAGGGATACATCGGCCGCGAGGAGGCCGCCGAGTTCGGGCGGGACTACCAGGTGCTGCGTGTGCTCGAGCACCGCCTGCAGCTCGAGCGACTACGGCGCACGCACCTGATGCCCTCCGACGCCGCCGCGCTCAGGGTGCTCGCCCGCGCCTCGGGCCTGGCACGCGACGCCGACGAACTGACCGACGTATGGCAGCGCACCCGCCGGCGCGTCCGGGGTCTGCACGAGCGCCTCTTCTACCGGCCCCTGCTCGCCGCCGTCGCCGCCCTGCCCGAGGCCGGTCGGATGCTCTCCAGCAGCCAGGCGGAAGCACGCCTCGCCGCGATCGGCTTCCGGGACCCGGCCGGCGCGCTCGGCCACATCGGGGCCCTCACGAGCGGCCTGTCGCGACGCGCCAGCATCCAGCGGCACCTCATGCCCGTGCTCATCAGCTGGCTCGCCGAGGGCACGGATCCCGACTACGGGCTGCTCGCCTTCCGCCGCATCAGCGATGCGCTCGGCTCGACCCACTGGTATCTGGGGCTCCTGCGCGACTCCTCCGACGCCGCCCGGCATCTCACGCGAGTGCTCTCGGAATCCCGTTTCGTGGGCGAACTCGTCGAACGCCAGCCGGAGTCGGTCGCCTGGCTCGAGAGCGATGCGGACCTCCGACCGCGCAGCCTCGCCGAGCTCGCCGAAGAGCGCCGGGCGATCCTCGCCCGCTACCCGGACGCCGACGGCGCCGCCCGCGTCCTCCGCAGCATGCGCCGCCGCGAGGTGCTGCGACTCGCCCTCGGCGCGATCCTCGGCGTCTTCGGCGTCGAGGAGCTCGGCCGGGGCCTCTCCGACGTCACCGAGAACCACCTCGCCGGCCTCCTCGCCGCCATCCGGGGCCCGGAGGAGGACGGCATCGAGTTCGCGATCATCGGCATGGGCCGCTTCGGCGGCCAGGAGCTCGGCTTCGGATCCGATGCGGACGTCGTCTACGTCTCCCGCGCGATCGGCGCCGAACCCGAGGCCGCCCACCGCAGGGCCCTCCGGCTCGTCGCCGAACTCGTGCGCCTCAGCGAGGATCCGCGCCTGCCGCTCGAACTCGACGCCGATCTCCGCCCCGAGGGGCGCAACGGCGTCGTCGCCCGATCCCTCGACGCGTACCGCGCCTACTACGCGCGCTGGTCGCTCACCTGGGAGGCGCAGGCGTTGCTGCGGGCCCGCCCTGTGGCCGGCGACGCATCGCTGCAGGCGGACTTCACGGCCCTCGCCGACGAGATCCGCTACCCGGCCGAGATCTCCGACCGCGACGTGCGCGAGGTCAAACGCATCAAGGCGCGCGTCGAAGACGAACGACTGCCGCAGGGGGCCGATCCGTCCCGTCACCTGAAGCTCGGTCGCGGTTCGCTCTCCGACGTCGAATGGTTCGTGCAGCTCCTGCAGCTCGAACACGGCGCCCGGGTTCCGGCGCTCCGCACGACCTCGACCCTCGAGGCCCTCGCGGCCGCGGTGGATGCCAGGCTCGTCGATCCGGACGACGCCGACACCCTGCGCCAGGCCTGGATCATGGCCTCGCGGGCGCGTTCGGCGCTCACCCTCTGGCTCGACCGGACGACCGACGTGCTGCCCGTGGAGCGCACCCAGCTCGAAGGCGTGGCCCGCATCATGGGCTACCCGCGCGGGTCGGCGTCGGCGCTCGAGCACGACTATCTGCAGCTCACCCGGCGGGCACGCCGCGTCTTCGAGCAGGGTTTCTACGGCGAGGAGCCGAAGCACACGCCGCGCGCCTGACGAGCGCGCGGCGGCATCCGCCTGCGAACGCGAAACCGCCCGGCCCCGCATGTTCGCGGGAACCGGGCGGTTCCGATCGGCCGTCGGCTCAGACGCCGTAGTACAGCTCGAACTCGAAGGGGTGCGGTCGCTGAGCGAGCGGCTTCAGCTCCTTCTCGCGTTTGTAGTCGATCCAGGTCTCGATGAGCTCCTTGCTGAACACGCCGCCCTCGAGGAGGAAGTCGTGGTCGGCCTCGAGCGCCGCAAGCGCCTCGCCGAGCGAGCCCGGCACCTGCGGGATGCCCTTGGCCTCCTCGGGCGGCAGCTCGTAGAGGTCCTTGTCGACGGGCTCGTGCGGCTCGATGCGGTTGCGGATGCCGTCGATGCCGGCCATCAGCTGCGCGGCGAACGCGAGGTAGGGGTTGCCCGAGGCATCCGGTGCACGGAACTCGATGCGCTTGGCCTTCGGATTCGTGCCCGTGATCGGGATGCGGATCGAGGCCGAACGGTTGCCCGCCGAGTAGACGAGGTTCACCGGGGCTTCGAAGCCCGGCACGAGGCGGTGGTAGGAGTTCACCGTCGGGTTGGTGAACGCGAGGACGGCGGGGGCGTGCTTCAGGAGGCCCCCGATGTACCACCGGGCGACGTCGGAGAGGCCGCCGTAGCCGGCCTCGTCGTAGAACAGCGGCTTGCCGTCGCTCCAGAGCGACTGGTGGGTGTGCATGCCCGAACCGTTGTCGCCGAAGAGGGGCTTCGGCATGAAGGTCGCCGTCTTGCCCCACTCCTCGGCCGTGTTCTTGACGATGTACTTGAACTTCAGGATGTCGTCGGCGGCATGCACCATCGTGTCGAACTTGTAGTTGATCTCGGCCTGGCCCGCCGTGCCGACCTCGTGGTGGGCGCGCTCGAGCTCCAGGCCCGCGTCGATGAGCTTCAGCGAGATGTCGTCGCGCAGGTCGGCCTGCTTGTCGACGGGGCTGACCGGGAAGTAGCCGCCCTTGTACGGGGTCTTGTTGGCGAGGTTGCCGCCCTCTTCGGTGCGACCCGTGTTCCACGCGGCTTCCTCGGAGTCGACCGAGTAGAAGCTCGCGTTCTGCTTCACGTCGTAGCGCACGTCGTCGAAGATGTAGAACTCGGCCTCGGGGGCGAAGAACGCGGTGTCGGCGATGCCCGTGGAGGCGAGGTACTTCTCGGCCTTCTTGGCGACCTGACGCGGGTCCTTCGCGTAGATCTCGCCGTTGCGCGGGTTGTAGATGTCGAAGACCATGATGAGCGTGCGCTCGGCCCGGAACGGGTCGATGTACGCGGTCGACACATCGGGGATCAGCTGCATGTCGGACTCGTGGATCGACGCGAAGCCGCGGATCGAGGAGCCGTCGAAGAGCTGGCCGACGGTGAAGAACTCCTCGTCGACGGTCGAAGCCGGGATGTTGAAGTGCTGCTGCACACCCGGCAGGTCGGTGAACCGGATGTCGAGGAACTTGACATCCGTCTCCTTGATGAACGTGAGGACTTCGGAAGAATCACTGAACATGTGACGAGACTCCAAGGGGGCGGGGTGACCGGACGGACGTTCGCAGCCGTTGAAGACGGTACGCGTAGGCGGTTTCCCAGCCGTGACATGAATGTTTCGCCCATGTTACGCGCTTCGACGCCCGGTAGAATCAGCGGGTGCCTGATGCGAACCCCCGGACCTTCGGAGAACTCGAACCGAGCAAGTGGCCGGGGGAGCGGCTCGGCCTGCCGGATTCCGGCCCCTCGTCGGTCGGTCGGGTGGGCCGGCGCATCGCCGCGCTCTTCGTCGACTACGCCTTCGCCGTGCTCATCGCGCTGCTCTGGGCGCCCTACTCTTCGCCCACGCATTCGCTCGTGACGCTCGCGGTGTTCGCGGTCATGCAGATCGTGTTCATCCCCACCATCGGCGGCAGCATCGGCCATCGTCTGCTCGGGATGCAGCTGGTGCCGATCGCCGGGGGATGGGTGGGTCTCTGGCGCCCGGTCGTGCGGACGGTACTGCTCGTGATCGTCGTGCCGGCGCTCGTCTGGGATTCGGACCAGCGCGGCTTCCACGACAAGGTCGCCGGCACCGTCCTCATCCGCCGCTGAACGCGGGCGGCTCGGGCCCGGCGGGTCGAGCCTGCGGACCCGAGCCGGCGGAGGCTCAGCGCATCTTGCCGCGCTGCGGGCGGACCTTCATCGGGTCGACGCCCTTGGGGATCGGCAGCTGCGTCTGCAGCGAGTTCAGACGATTGTTGACCGCGGCGACCTCGGGCTTGGTGAGCGTGCGCTTGATCTGCTTGAGCGACTTCGCGAGCGAGTCGAGCGGCACCTCGCCCTCATCGCGGCCGACGGCGAGGATCGTGATCGGGACGTTCGGCAGCACGCGGGAGACCTTGCGGCGCTCGTCGTCGAGCATCCGCTTGGTGCGCGATGCGGGACCTTCGGAGACGAGGGCGACCCCGCCGCGGCCGACGGCGCGATACACGGCGTCCTGGGTCTTGGGGTTCACGGCCACCGGCATCTCGTTGCCGACCCATCCGCGGCGCAGGCCGCTTCGGAGCACCGCGCCGACGGCTCCTGGCTGGCCCTCGATCTGCTTGTAGGCGGCGTGCTCGGCGCGGCGGCCGAGGATGATCATCGCGAGCAGCACACCGAAGAGGACGCCGGCGAGCACCCACAGGATCAACGAGAGCCAGTGACCGCCCGAGACGAAGATCGCCAGCACGACCGCGACGGCGATCGGGGCGAGGAACCCGCCCAGCATGAGCCACTGCGCCGCTTTGTCGTAGCGGCGGGTCATCTGGAAGACCTGCCACATCTGCTTGAGCCGGCCCGGCTCCTTCTGAGCGGGGGCGTCCTTGCTGCGTGCCATGCCTCAAGGATACCGGCGACGGCGGGTGCGATTCGACGCGGTGCACTCCTCCTCCACAGGGGCGGGCGGCGAGGTCGTTCTGCACAGATCGGCGGCATCGCCCCGTGGATGCCGTGGGGGCGCGGCATCCTGTCGGGCATGGACCGCTCGACCGAACCATCACCCCCGCTGCACGAGACCAGACTGGCCGGCTACCGACTGCTGCGCCGGATCGCGAGCGGCGATCGCGCCGACGTCTACCTCGCCGCCGGAGAGCGCGAACCGGAGGGCGAACCCGGCCTCGTCGTCGTCCGCGTCTACGAGGCGGGCGTCTCACCTGCCTCGATCGGCGCGGAGATCGAGGCCATGAGCGAGGCAGGGGCGGCCACCCTGCCCCGCCTGTACGACGTCGCCGCGCTGGCCGACGGCCGGGTGTGCCTGGCCGTCGAGCGCCTCGGACCCGTCGGCCTCGCACGCATCCTCGGGGAGCGGCGTCTGGATGCCGGCGAAGCCGTCACGATCCTCGCCCCGCTCATCGACGGCATCGCTCGGCTCGCCCGTGCCGGCTTCGCCCATCCCGGGCTCCAGGCCGCCGACGTCGTCTTCGACGAACGCGGGATGCCGAGGATCCTCGGCCTCGGGTCCCTCGTCCGGCTGCCGGAGCACGCGGACCCGCGCAGGACGGAGCTGCTCCGCACCGGGTACGAACGCCTGCTCGCCGTCTTCCGCACAGTATTCGCCGCCGTGCCCGGCGCCGAGGATCCCGAGCCGGTGCGCTTCCTCGCGGCCCGGCTCGAGGCACGCCCGTTCACGGTGCCGGGCACCGAACTCGAACGGGCGCTCTTCGACTGGGCGGACCCGTTGCCCGTCGCCGGCGCCTCGGCGCCCGGGCGGCCGCGACGCACCGCATCCGCGCTGCCGGGGCGGATGCCCGTGCTGCCGGCCGAGCCGTCCGATGCGATCGCCGAGCCGGAGCCGCGCCCGACGCATCCGCTGCTCGCCCTGAACTTCGTGCCGGCCGGGCTCGCCGACCGCGTGCTCCGTGCCGTCGAGGAGGGCGGGCGGAGCGGCATCGCCGCTCGGTTCCGCGGGTTCATCGCCGCCAAGCGCCGACCGCTGCTCTTCGGCGGCGGACTCCTGGCCGCTCTGATCGCCGCCGTGCTCGCCTTCGCCCCGCCGCCGACGGACGCGGGCGGGGCGCGCGCGGACGAGCGCGCGGGAGAGGTGCGGGAGGCCGTGACGGCCGAGGGGGCCGCGGCGGGCGGAACCGCACCCGGCGACGTCGCAGCCGGTGACGGCTCCGTTCGACCGGCCGCGGCCGCCGGCGGAACCCTTGCGGCCGCCGCCGTCGAGGACCCGGCCGCCGCGACCGCGGTGCTCCTCGCGCGCCGCGCCGAGTGCTTCGAAGCGCTGCAGGCGTCGTGCCTCGCCGAGACCGATCAACCGGGGTCCGCACTCGAGGCCGACGACATCGCCGCGATCGCGGCCGCGCAGCAGGGGGCGGAGCGCCCGGTCGCCGGGCGCGATGCCGTCGCCGGACGGGTTTCGGGATCGATGGGCGACGCGGTGCTCGTCGGGCTCGTTTCGGCGGAGGGGGAGGCGCAGGGCAATGCCCTCGTCGTCCGCGGAGCGGACGGGCAGTGGCGGCTCCGCGAGATCTTCGGAGCGGCGTGAGCCGCGACGAGTGCTTCCGGGAATGAGGAAGGCCCCGCCGGTGGCGGGGCCTTCCTCATTCGCGTGAGCTGCTCAGATGCCGAGGTCCGACTCGAACGCGCCCTCCTCGAGGCGGGCCTTGACGGCAGTGAGGAAGCGGGCCGCGTCCGCGCCGTCGACGATGCGGTGATCGTACGAGAGGGCGAGGTAGACCATGGAGCGGATCGCGATCGCGTCGCTGCCGTCGGTGCCGACGACGACGGGGCGCTTCGCGACGATACCGGTTCCGAGGATCGCCGACTGCGGCAGGAACACGAGCGGCGTGTCGAAGAGCGCGCCGCGCGAGCCGGTGTTCGTGACGGTGAAGGTGCCGCCGGAGAGCTCGTCGGGCTTCAGCTGGTTGTTCCGCGTGCGCTCGGCGAGATCGGCGGTCTGCAGGGCGATGCCGGCGATGTCGAGCTCGCTCGCGTTCCGGATCACCGGCGTGAGCAGTCCGCGCTCGGTGTCGACGGCGATGCTGACGTTCTCGGTCGGCGGGTAGACGATCGCGTCGCCGTCCACGGTCGCGTTGATGACCGGGAAGGCGCGGAGCGCCTCGGCGGCCGCGAGGGTGAAGAACGGCAGGAAGGAGAGCTTCGTGCCGGTCTTGGCGAGGAAGTCGGCCTTCACACGGTCGCGCAGCTGCGCGACCTTCGTGACGTCGACCTCGACGACGGTGGTGAGCTGCGCGGTCGACTGCAGCGAGACGACGGCGCGCTCGGCGACGACCTTGCGCAGGCGCGTCATCTGGGCCGTGGTCCCGCGCAGCGGCGAGTCCTCGAGCGCGACGCGCGCCGGCGCCGCCGCGGTGCCGCCCTGGGCCGAGAGCACGTCCTGCTTGCGGATGCGGCCGCCGACGCCGGAGCCGGTCACCTTCGAAAGGTCGACGCCCTGCTCGTTGGCGAGCTTGCGGACGATCGGCGTGACATACCCGGAGCCGGCGTGGCTGCCGCGGCTCGGCGCAGCGGGCTGGACCGGAGCTGCGGGAGCCGCCGGTGCCGCCGGAGCGGGGGCCGGGGCCGCGGGTGCGGTCGGGGCGGCCGGGGCCGCAGGTGCGGCCGGGGCTGCAGGGGCGGGGGCAGCCGGAGCCGCGGGTGCAGGAGCAGGCGCGGCCGGGACCGCAGGCTCGGATGCCGGAGCCGCCGGGGCGGCAGGTGCGGGAGCCGGAGCAGCAGGTGCCTCGGGAGCCGGGGCGGCCGGGGCTTCCTGGGCCGGCGCTGCAGGCGCGGCGGCAGCGGCACCCGACCCGTCGCCGATGGTCACGAGCGCGGTGCCGACCTCGACGGTCTCGTCCTCGGGGACGAGGATCGCCTCGATGACCCCGGCGACCGGGGAGGGGATCTCGGTGTCGACCTTGTCGGTCGAGACCTCGAGCAGGGGCTCGTCGACCTCGACGCGGTCGCCGACGTTCTTGAGCCAGCGGGTGACCGTGCCCTCCGTGACACTCTCGCCGAGTGCCGGCAGGCTGACGGATTCGCTCATGGGCTTGTCTCCTTCGTGGAACGTGATCTGAGCTTGTGTGCGTTCGTGGGCCCGGTCAGATGGCGTGCAGCGGCTTGCCGGCGAGCTTCAGCATCGCCTCGCCGAACGCCTCGTTCTGCGTGGGGTGGGCGTGGATGAAGGGGGCGATGTCCTCGGGGTACGCCTCCCAGTTCACGGCGAGCTGCGCCTCCCCGATGAGCTCTCCGACACGGCCGCCGATCATGTGCACGCCGACGACAGGTCCGTCGGTCACGCGGACGACCTTGATCGAGCCGGAGGTGCCGAGGATGTGGCTCTTGCCGTTTCCGGCGAGGTTGAACTCGTAGCTCTCGACGCGGTCGGCGCCGTACTTCTCGCCGGCCTTGGCCTGCGTGTAGCCGATCGAGGCGACCTCGGGCTCGCAGTAGGTGACCTTGGGGATGTTGACGTCCTCGACGACGATCGGCTCGAGGCCTGCGATCTCCTCGGCGACGAAGATGCCCTGCTGGAATCCGCGGTGGGCAAGCTGCAGGCCGGGGACGATGTCGCCGACGGCGTACACGCCGGGGACGTTCGTGGCGAGGCGCTCGTCGGTGATGACGAATCCGCGATCCATCGTGATGCCGACTTCTTCGTAGCCGAGGCCCTGGGTGGCCGGGCCGCGACCGACGGCGACGAGCAGCAGCTCCGCCTCGACGGTGTCGCCGTTCTCGAGGGTGACGGTCACGCCCTCGTCGTTCTGCGTCACGCTCTGGAAGCGGATGCCGAGCTTGTAGTCGATGCCGCGCTTGCGGAACGCGCGCTCGAGCTGCTTGGAGACGGACTCCTCCTCGTTGGGCACGAGGTGGGGCAGGGCCTCGATGATCGTGACCTCGGCGCCGAAGGAGCGCCACACGCTCGCGAACTCGACGCCGATGACGCCGCCGCCGAGCACGGCGACCTTCTTCGGCACGAAGTCGAGCTGGAGGGCCTGCTCGCTCGTGATGACGCGGCCGCCGATCTCGAGGCCGGGCAGCGAGCGGGAGTAGGAACCCGTCGCGAGGATGACGTTCTTGCCGACGATGCGGTCGTCGCCGACCTGCACGGCGTTCGGCGCGACGAGGCGGCCCTCGCCCTGGATGACGGTGATGCCGCGGGCCTTGATGAGACCCTGCAGGCCCTTCCACTTGCTGGTGACGACCTCTTCGCGGTATGCGGTGACCGCGTTGATGTCGATGCCCTGGAACGCGGCCTGGACGCCGAACTTCGCCGACTCCTTGGCGGTGTCGGCGACCTCGGCGGCGTGCAGGAGCGCCTTCGTGGGGATGCAGCCGCGGTGCAGGCACGTGCCGCCGAGCTTGTCCTTCTCGATGAGGCCGACGGTGAAGCCGAGTTCGACGGCACGCAATGCCGCCGCGTACCCGCCGCTCCCGCCACCGAGGATGACAATGTCGAAGTTCTGCTCGGACAACCGGAATCTCCCTTGCGCGCTGGATCTGCGGCCGAGCCGCCCGCGAGGGTCTTCGGGGCAGGCTGTAGGGGCGAACGCTTCGCCCCTACGACCTTACTACCTGCCGGAGAGCTGCTGACTCAGTCGGATGAGGGTGCGTACGCCCGCGCCCGTGCCGCCCGAACCCGTGAACCCCCAGGCGCTCCCGCTGTTGAACGAGGGGCCGGCGATGTCGAGGTGGGCCCACGGGATGGGCTCGCCCTGGGCGGTGTCGCCGACGAACTCGCGGAGGAAGATCGCGGCCAAGAGCATCCCGCCGGCCGTGTTGCCGAGCTTCGCGTTGGCGAGATCGGCCACGTCCGAGTCGAGCAGCGGGCGGATCTCCTCGGGCATCGGCATGGGCCAGAACGGTTCTCCGGCGGCATCCGCCGCGTCGAGCACGACGCGCCCGAAGGCGGGGTCGCCCATGACGCCGCCCGTCCGGTTGCCGAGCGCGACGATCTGCGCTCCGGTGAGGGTCGCGATGTCGACGATGGCATCGGGCCGTTCCTCGCTCGCGGCGACGAGCCCGTCGGCGAGCACGAGACGCCCTTCGGCGTCGGTATTCAGCACTTCGACGGTTTTGCCGCCGTGGATGCGGAGCACGTCGTTCGGCCGCACGGCGGTTCCGGAGGGCAGGTTCTCGGCCATGCAGAGCCAGGCGGTGACGCGGATGGGCAGGCCGAGCCGCGCGACGGCGACGACGGCGGCCAGGGCGGCGGCCGCGCCGGCCATGTCGCTCTTCATGCCGGCCATCGAGATCATCGGCTTCAGCGAGAGCCCCCCGGAGTCGAAGGTGATGCCCTTGCCGACGATCGCGAGGTGGAATCCGCCGTCGGCGGGCGCGTAGTCGACCTTGACGAGGCGCGGAGGCCGGGAGGAGCCGCTGCCGACGCCGAGGATGCCGCCGAAGCCGTCTTCGGCGAGGGCGGCCTCGTCCCACACGGTGGCCTCGATCCCGAGTCCGGAGGTCTCGGCGAGCGCGCGCTCGGCGAACGCGGCCGGCGAGAGCTCGGCCGGCGGGGTGTTCACGAGGTCTTTGACCAGCGTGACCGCCTCGGCGACCGCGCGTACGCGGTCGACGTCGACGGCTTCGGCATCGAACGCGGTGAGGAGGGTGATGCCGGCCAGCGGGACCTTGCCGGGTGCGGATCGGAACTCCGAGAAGGCGTAGGCGCCGAGTGCGGCGCCTTCGAGGATCGCGGCAGCCTCCTCGGCGCTGTCGTGCGGCAGGGCGAACGCCGCGGAGGCGGTTCCGGCCAGCCGCCGGGCCGCGGTCCCGGCGCCGCGGCGCAGGGAGGCGGCGTCGATCCCGGATCCGAGGCCGACGACGGCGACGATGCGCGGCCCGCCGTTGCGTGCGGGCAGGCGCGTGAGTTCTTCTGCCGCACCGCTGGCGCCGACGGCGATGAGGTCGTCCTCGACCCACTCGTAGCCGTCGGGGGCTTCGACGGCGGGGCCGTCGGGGGCCTTCACTGCGGCGAGGACGAGGACGTCGGCTTCCGCCTCGTGGGCGGGTGCGTGCGACAGGGAGAGATCTGCGATGGCCATGCACAGGATCGTACGTGGCCCGGCGCTGTTCGCTCTGGGCGTCGAGCCGGGATGCTCGCACCGGCGGGGCCGCCGCGCCCGCTGATTAGCATGGAAGCATGCGCGATCCACGTGATCTGTACACCGTCGACGAGCAGGTCGAGGTGCCCGCCGGGCTGCCTCTCGTGGCCGGCATCACCGGCTTCGCCGACGCCGGATCGGCGGTCGCACAGTTCACCGAGTATCTGCGCACGACGATGGATGCCCGCACCGTCGTCGAGTTCGATGCGGACGAACTGCTCGATTATCGGGCCAGACGCCCGATCGTGCTCTTCGACGGCGACCACCTCGCCGAGTACAAGCCGGCGAAGCTGACGATCGATCTGGCCCGCGACGAGCTCGGCCGGCCGTTCCTGCTGCTGTCCGGCTTCGAGCCCGACTTCCAGTGGGAGCGCTTCGGGCGGGCGGTGCTCGACCTCATCGAGCGCTTCGAGGTGGCCTCGACGACCTGGCTGCACGCGATTCCGATGCCGGTGCCGCACACCAGGCCGATCAGCGTGACCGTCAGCGGCAACCGTTCGGAGCTCATCGATTCGATGTCGGTGTGGCGGCCGACGACGCAGGTGCCGGGCAATGCGCTGCATCTCGTCGAGTACCGGCTGCAGGAGAGCGAGCATCCCTCCACGGGCTTCGTCCTCCTGATCCCGCACTATCTGGCCGATACCGAGTATCCGCAGGCGGCGATCGCGGCTCTCGAGTGCGTGAGCGCGGCGACGGGGCTCATCTTCCCGACCGACGAACTGCGCGAGCAGGGGCGCGAGTTCATGGCGAAGATCGAAGAGCAGGTGGCCGGCAACGCCGAGTTGCAGAAGCTCGTCGGCACGCTCGAGGCCCGCCACGACGACTACATGGCCGGCACCTCGCTCCGCTCGCCGCTGACGGACGAGGACGGGGAACTGCCGAGCGCCGACGACATCGCGGCCGAACTCGAGAAGTTCCTCGCGTACCGGCGGGGCCAGGGCGAGCAGCCGCCCACGGGTTGAGCGGGAATTCTCGCGGCCGACCCGGCGTTTCACATTCGTGAAGACGACGGATCGCCCTGTTCCGCGCACGCCGGTGCGGCGTGTCGCGGTATAATTGGGGGACCGGACCCGTTCTCGTCGGCCAGGTCGATCGCATCGACCGGCGCTTCCGACTTGACATGGGTCCTTGCAATGTCCGAAAACGATCGGATCGACGGCCGCGGCGCGGTCGCGACAGCCGCCCGACGGCGGCGATGAGAGGGTGCAGCGATGGCGAGTCGGACGAGTACGAAGGCCGAAGAGACCAAGACCGAGGCGGCGAAGGGCACCGCGGCCGCGAAGTCGGCTGCCGCGAAGGCGGCGCCCGCGAAGTCGACCGCGAAGGCCGCCGCCAAGCCTGCGGCCAAGCCCGCCGCGAAGAAGACGGCCGGCACGGCGAAGGAGGGCGCCAAGCGCACCTCCACGAAGGCCAAGGGCAAGCAGGCCGACGAGGCTGCCGAGGAGGAAGAGGTCGAGGTCGACATCGACACGGACTCCGACGACGCGGCAGACTCGGGCGACGACGACAAGACGAAGCCGGCCGTCGAGCCGCATCCGACCGGTGCGCTCGTGCTGCGCGCGGTCGACGAGGACGACGACGTCCCCGTCTACTCGACGACGATCACGGGCGCCACGGCCGACCCCGTCAAGGACTACCTGAAGCAGATCGGCAAGGTCGCGCTGCTGAACGCGGCCGAAGAGGTCGAGCTCGCGATGCGTATCGAGGCGGGTCTCTTCGCCGAAGAGAAGCTCTCGCACATGGCCGACTCCGAGAAGCGGACGAAGCTCGGTCGCGAGCTGCAGTGGGTGGCCCGCGACGGCCAGCGCGCCAAGAGCCACCTGCTCGGTGCGAACCTCCGCCTCGTGGTGAGCCTCGCCAAGCGCTACACGGGTCGCGGCATGCAGTTCCTCGATCTCATCCAGGAGGGCAACCTCGGCCTCATCCGCGCGGTCGAGAAGTTCGACTACACCAAGGGCTTCAAGTTCTCCACGTACGCGACGTGGTGGATCCGCCAGGCGATCACGCGTGCGATGGCCGACCAGGCGCGCACGATCCGCATCCCCGTGCACATGGTCGAGGTCATCAACAAGCTCGCCCGCGTGCAGCGGCAGATGCTGCAGGACCTGGGCCGCGAGCCCACGCCCGAGGAGCTGTCGAAGGAACTCGACATGACGCCCGAGAAGGTCGTCGAAGTGCAGAAGTACGGCCGCGAGCCGATCTCGCTGCACACCCCGCTCGGCGAGGACGGCGACAGCGAGTTCGGCGATCTCATCGAGGACACCGAGGCGGTCGTGCCGGCCGACGCGGTCGGGTTCACGATGCTGCAGAAGCAACTCGAGAGCCTGCTCGACTCGCTCTCCGAGCGCGAGGCGGGCGTGATCCGCATGCGCTTCGGCCTCGGCGACGGGATGCCGAAGACCCTCGACCAGATCGGCGACACCTTCGGGGTGACGCGCGAGCGGATCCGCCAGATCGAGTCGAAGACGATGGCCAAGCTCCGCCACCCGTCCCGTTCGCAGTCGCTGCGCGACTACCTCGAGTAGGCCGCCGGTGCGCTACGCGCCGGCGATCGCCGTCGGCAGATTCGTCAGGTTCCTCGCCCGGCTCCGGAAGCCCGGCGGCGGTTCGGCCGTTCCGGGCCTCGTCGTGAACAAGATCGCGCCCGGATACCTGCGGAAGACCCTCTCCGGCTTCCCGCAGGGCCTGGTCGTGGTGTCGGGCTCGAGCGGCAAGTCGACGACGACGAAGATGCTCGTCGCGATCCTGCGCGCGCACGGCGTCGACGTCTTCACGAACCCGTCGACGGCGAACATCAGCCAGGGGCTCACCTCCGCGCTGCTCGAGCAGGCCGATTGGCGCGGCCGGGTGCCGGGCGACGTCGCCGTGCTCGAGATGGACGAGGGTCACGGCGCGCTCGTGATGCAGGGTGTGGATGCGCGCATCGTCTGTCTGACCAACGTCATGGTCGATCAGATCGACCGCTTCCACGATTCCGAGATGGTAGCCGGGATGCTGGCGAAGATCGCCGCCCGGGCCACCGAGAAGGTCATCGTGAACGCCGACGACGCGTATCTCGAGGAGCTCGCGGCCGGGCTGGCCGAGGGCGTCAGGACGGGTCGTTACGGCGTCTCCGAACAGGTGCTCGCCGCGGCGCCGCGAGGGCTCGGCTACGCGAGGACGGCCGCGACGCGTCTGCCCGAGCGCGAGGGGGTCCGCGTCGTCCGCACCGCCGGCCGCGATGCGGTGCTCGACGATCGCGGGACGCTCGTCGAGGTCGGTCTGCCGGCGCGCGGCATCCACTACGCGGTCGATGCCGCGGCCGCCTATGCGACGGCCCGGGCCGTGCTCGGCGACCGCTTCGACCGGCCGCGGGCCGCCGACGCCCTGAGCGCCATTCCGGCCGTGTTCGGCCGCGGCGAGCGGCGCACCGTGCGCGGCCACGAGGTCGAGTTCGTGCTCGTGCAGAACCCGGCGAGCTATCAGCTGAACATCGACGGCCTCGAGCCTGGAACCGAGCAGGTGCTCTTCGCGATCGGCTCCGACGTGCGCGACCCGAGCTATTTCTGGCCGGTGGATGCTTCCTCGCTCGGCCGAGTCGCGATCGTCACCGGATCCAAGTCGGCCGAGGCGGCCCTCATGCTCGCCTACGACGGCGTGCGCATCGACCGGGTTGAGCCGGATCTCGGGCGCGCGATCGATGACTTCCTCGCGCTGCCGGCGCCGTCGCGCGGCGTCAAGACGATCGTCTTCACCGCCGACTCCATGCGCCGCACGCGCGCCCACCTCGGATTGACGGGAGCGGAATGACCCTCGAGATCGTCTCGATCCTGCCGGAGCTGCTCGACGCGAACGGCGACGCGCAGAATGCGAAGGTCCTCGCGGCACGTGCACGCTGGGCCGGGCTCGACGCGGCCGTCGTGCGGGTGTCGGATGCGACCGCGCTGCCGGAGCATGCGGACGCGGTAGTGATCGGATCGGGCAGCGATGCATCGCTCGCCGCGTGCGCCGAAGTGCTGCACGGCATGCAGCAGCGACTCCGTGAGTGGTCGACCGTCGGCGTGCCGATCCTCGCGATCGGCACCGGCTGGGAACTGCTGTCGTGGGGCATCGAGCTCGCCGACGGCTCCGTCGTCGAGGGGCTGGGGATCCTTCCCGGGCGCGCGGTGCCTCGCAGCGCCCGCACGACGGGTGATCTCGTCGTGAAGAGCCCGCGCTTCGGCACCCTCGTCGGCTTCGAGAACCGGCACCGCGACTACGTTCAGGCCGAGGGCTCGCCGCTCGGCCGGGTGCTCGCCGGGGTCGGCAACGGCCGTGGATCGGCGCAGGAGGGCGTCGTCATGGGCGAAACGTTCGGCACGCATCTGCACGGGCCGGTGCTGGCCAAGAACCCTGCGTTCGCCGACGCCCTGCTCGGCACGATGGCGGCCCGGGCGGGTCTCGTCTACGAGCCGGGCGAGGAGGCCCTTCGGGCGGATATCCATGCACGGCAGGCTCGCGCCGCCATCCTGGCCGCCGAGTCGCTCGGCGAATAGCCGGGGCCGCATGCGAAACGCCCCGTCCCTTGCGGGGCAGGGCGTTCGGAGGTCAGCGCGCGGTATCGGCGAGCAGCCTGGCGGACTCGTCGTGCCAGCTGTGGGCGATCTGGGAGAGCTTCTCCTGGTGCTTCCGGCCGTGGTGGGCGCAGAACAGGAGTTCGCCGTTGGCGACCTGCACCCGGATGTACGCCTGCGCACCGCAGGCATCGCAGCGGTCGAGGGCGGTCAACTCGTAGGCGGTCTCGGTCTCGACTGCGGTTCCGGTGGTCTCGGCGAACTGGGTCATTGCTCCTCCTCCGTCGCGTGTGACTGTTCATCAATGTAAACACGGTGCGGGCCGGTCCTATGCCGTGCGGCGGAGCATTTCGCTCAGCGCGTAGCGCCGGGCCGCGGACGTCGCCGGTGCTCAGTAGGCTTGACCGACGTGAGCAGTGACTATTCCGCCCGGCATCTCTCCGTCCTCGAGGGGCTCGAGGCCGTCCGCAAACGACCCGGCATGTACATCGGCTCGACCGACTCGCGCGGGCTCATGCACTGCCTGTGGGAGATCATCGACAACTCCGTCGACGAGGCCCTCGCCGGCCACGGCTCGGAGATCGAGGTCGTGCTGCACGCCGACGGCAGCGTCGAGGTCCGCGACCACGCCCGCGGGATCCCGGTCGACGTCGAGCCGAAGACGGGCCTCAGCGGCGTGGAGGTCGTGTTCACGAAGCTGCACGCCGGCGGCAAGTTCGGCTCGGGCTCCTACGCGGCCTCCGGCGGCCTGCACGGCGTCGGCGCCTCGGTCGTCAATGCCCTCTCGGAGCGCCTCGACGTCGAGGTCGACCGGGGCGGCAAGACGTGGGCGATGTCGTTCCACCGGGGCGAGCCGGGCCGCTTCGCCGACGAGGGGGCTCCGAGCCCGGATGCCCCGTTCGCGCCCTTCGAACGCTCGAGCGAGCTCGCCGTCGCCGGCAAGGTCGCCAAGGGCGTCACCGGCACCCGCGTGCGCTACTGGGCCGACCGGCAGATCTTCACGAAGGGCGCCGAGTTCCAACTGGAGGAGCTCGTCGGGCGCGCCCGGCAGACGGCCTTCCTCGTGCCGGGGCTCGCGATCACGATCGTGGACGAGCGCGGCGACGAACCCGAGGAGCACCGCTTCCACTTCGAGGGCGGCATCTCCGAGTTCGTCGAGCATCTCTCGATGGACAGCCCGGTCACCGACGTCTGGCGCCTCACCGGCTCGGGCACCTTCACGGAGAACGTCCCCGTGCTCACCGAGGGCGGGGCGATGATCTCGACCGAGGTCGAGCGCACATGCGAGGTCGATATCGCCCTGCGCTGGGGCACGGGCTACGACACGATCGTGAAGAGCTTCGTGAACATCATCGCGACGCCGAAGGGCGGCACGCACCTCGCCGGCTTCGAGCAGGGCCTGCTGAAGTTCATGCGCGCCCAAGTCGAGCAGAACGCCCGGCGCCTGAAGGCCGGCACCGACAAGATCGACAAGGACGATGTGCTCGCCGGTCTCACCGCCGTGCTCACCGTCCGCCTGCCGGAGCCGCAGTTCGAAGGGCAGACGAAGGAGGTCCTCGGAACCCCGGCGGTGCGCGCGATCGTGACGAAGGTCGTCGCGAAGGCGCTCGGCGAGCGCTTCTCGTCGACGAAGCGCGACGACAAGGCCCAGACTTCGCTCGTCCTCGAGAAGATCGTCGCCGAGATGAAGGCGCGCATCTCCGCACGCACGCACAAGGAGACGCAGCGGCGCAAGAACGCCCTCGAGTCCTCGACCCTGCCCGCGAAGCTGGTCGACTGCCGGTCGAACGACGTCGCCGACTCCGAGCTGTTCATCGTGGAGGGCGACTCGGCGCTCGGCACGGCCAAGCTCGCCCGCGACAGCGAACACCAGGCGCTCCTGCCGATCCGCGGCAAGATCCTGAACGTGCAGAAGGCGAGTCTGCCCGACATGCTCGGCAACGCCGAGTGCGCCTCGATCATCCAGGTCGTCGGCGGCGGCTCCGGTCGCACCTTCGACTTGTCGACGGCTCGCTACGGCAAGGTCATCATCATGAGCGACGCCGATGTCGACGGCGCTCACATCCGCACGTTGCTGCTGACGCTCTTCTTCCGCTACATGCGTCCGATGATCGAGGACGGGCGGGTGTTCGCCGCGGTGCCCCCGCTGCACCGGGTCGTCGTCCAGCACCCGGGTTCGAAGCCGAACGAGACGATCTACACGTACTCGGAGGCGGAGCTGAACGCCGTGCTCGCCGATCTGAAGAAGCGCGGCCGCAAGTACCAGGATCCGATCCAGCGGTACAAGGGCCTCGGCGAGATGGATGCGGAACAGCTCGCGGTGACGACGATGGATCGACGGCATCGGACGCTGCGGCGCGTCAGGGTCGAGGACGCGGAGCAGGCCGGACGGGTCTTCGAGCTCCTCATGGGCAACGAGGTCGCCCCGCGCAAGGAGTTCATCGTCGAGAGCGCCGCCGGGCTCTCACGGGACCGCATCGACGCATAGCCGGATCTCCGGCCGGGCCCGGGCGGCCCGCCGGGCTCAGGCGACGCGTCGGCCGATCGTCGCGACCACGGCGTCGAGCGGCTGACCCGAGGCGTCGCGTTTCGCATCCGAGTCCGGCAGCGCCCGGGGCGTGCCGTCGGCTCCGAGGGCGAGCGCGGGGGCCGGGCCGGCCCAGGCGACGGCCAGGGCGTCCTCGCCCTTCAGGAAGCGCTGCGCGCGGACACCGCCCGTCGCGCGGCCCTTGGCCGGGAACTCGGCGAAGGCGGAGACCTTGCCGGTGCCCGGGTCGGTTCCGGCGAGCGTCGCCCCGCCGGATGCGATGGTCACCACGACCGCGCCGTCGACCGCGGACGCCGGGATCGCCGTGAACGAGACGACGCGCACCCCTGCGCCGAGCTTGATCCCGGCCATGCCGCCGGCCGAGCAGCCCTGCGGCCGCACCTGCGAGGCGGAGAAGTGGAGCAGCTGCGCGTCGCCGGCGATGAAGACGAGTTCGTCATCGTCCCCGCCCTGGGCGGCGCCGACGACCTCGTCCCCGGGTTTCAGGGAGATGACCTCGAAGTCGGGGCGGTTCGGGTAGCCGCCGGGCGCGACGCGCTTGACCACGCCCTGGGCGGTGCCGAGCACGATCGGGGCATCGGCGGTCAGCGAGACGAGGGCGAGGATCGCCTCTCCGCGGTCGCCGAGCGCCAGATAGTCGTGGATCCGCACGCCTGCGCCGAGCTGCACCGAGTTCGGCGGAAGCACGGGCAGATCGACGGGGGAGAAGCGGATCAGCCGGCCCCGGCTCGTGACGGCGCCGATCTCGCTGCGGCTCGTGGTGTCGAGCGAGGAGGCCACGGCGTCGTGTGTGCTGCGCCGCGACGGCACGGCGATCTGCAGCGCCTCCGCATCCGCGGGGCGGTCGACGCGGGCGATGCGGCCGCTCGTGCTGAGGAACACCCGGCAGGGGGTGTCGGCGTGCTCGAGGGAGATGGTCGCGATGGTCCGCTTCTTGGAGCCGGCCGGCAGCGCCTTGGCCTCGGTGAGCAGGGTGCGGCGCGGGGTGCCGTGGCGTTCGGCGACCGAGCCGAGTTCGTCGGAGACGAGTTCGCGGATCCGCTCGTCGCTGGCGAGGAGGGTCTCGAGGGCTGCGATGTCGGCGAGGAGCTCGTCGCGCTCGGTCTCGAGCTCGATGCGCGAGAACCTCGTGAGACGGCGCAGGCGCAGTTCGAGGATGTACTCGGCCTGCACGGTGCTGAGATCGAAGACGTCCTGCAGGCGCGTGCGCGCGGTCTCGGCGTCGTCGCTCGAGCGGATCACCTGGATGACCTCGTCGATGTCGAGGATGGCGATGAGGAGCCCCTCGACGAGGTGGAGGCGTTCGCGCTTGCGCTGCAGGCGGTAGGTGCTGCGACGGGTGACGACGCGCACCCGGTGGCCGATGTAGACCGAGAGCAGTTCGCGCAGCCCGAGGGTCTGCGGCTGGCCGTCGACGAGGGTGACATTGTTGATGTTGAAGGAGTCCTCGAGCGGGGTGAGCTTGTAGAGCTGCTCGAGCACGGCCTGCGGGTTGAAGCCGGTCTTGATGCCGATGACGAGGCGGAGGCCGTGCTTGCGGTCGGTGAGGTCGGTGACGTCGGAGATGCCCGTGATGCGCTTGGCCTGGACACCGTCCTTGATCTTCTCGATGATCTTCTCGGGGCCGACGAGGTAGGGCAGTTCGGTGACGACGAGGCCGGCCTTGCGGGCGGTGATCTGCTCGACGGAGACCTTGGCGCGGGTCTTGAAGGATCCGCGGCCGGTCGCGTAGGCGTCGCGCACGCCGGCCAGGCCGACGATGGTGCCGCCGGAGGGGAAGTCGGGGCCGGGCACGAACTCCATGAGCTCGTCGAGGGATGCGTCGGGGTGGTGGATCAGGTGGCGCGCCGCCTGCACGACCTCGATCAGGTTGTGCGGGGCCATGTTCGTGGCCATGCCGACGGCGATGCCGCTCGCGCCGTTGACGAGCAGGTTCGGGAACGCGGAGGGCAGCACCTCGGGCTGCTGGAAGGAGTTGTCGTAGTTCGGGACGAAGTCGACGACGTCCTCGTCCAGGCTCTCGGTCATCGCCAGGGCCGGCGGGGCGAGGCGCGCCTCGGTGTACCGGGATGCGGCCGGGCCGTCGTCGAGGGAGCCGAAGTTGCCGTGCCCGTCGACGAGGGGCACGCGCAGCGTGAAGGCCTGCGCCATGCGCACGAGCGCGTCGTAGATGGCGCTGTCGCCGTGCGGGTGGAACTTGCCCATGACCTCGCCGACGACGCGCGAGGACTTCACATGGCCGCGGTCGGGCCGAAGCCCCATCTCCGACATGCCGAAGAGGATGCGGCGCTGCACGGGCTTCAGCCCGTCGCGGGCGTCGGGGATCGCGCGCGAGTAGATCACCGAGTACGCGTATTCGAGGTATGACCCCTGCATCTCGGTCGAGACATCGACGTCTTCGATGCGCTCTGCGAAATCGTCGTCGGGCTGGGTGCGTGCTCGGGTCATCCGTCGTCTCTGTCGAAGGGATCGGGTCGTGCGGCGCGTGCCGCCGGGAGTCGAGTGCGCCCGGCCTGTGCGAGACTTGGCGCGATGTCTGCCATGCTACCCGTCGCCCCCGACGGCGCGGCGCGGCTCACCGAGGTGATGCCGTCGGCCCTCGCGGCCCTCTCCGGGGCGGCGAATCCGCTCGGGTTCCCGGCCGCGGCATCCGTCGTCGTCGTCCTCGTCGACGGCCTCGGATCCGCGAACCTCCGCGCGCGGGCCGGCCACGCCCGCACGCTTTCGGCAGCCCACGGTCGGCGCGACGTCGCGCTGACGACGTTCCCGTCGACGACGGCCGCGGCCCTCGCCTCGTTCACGACGGGGCGGATGCCCGGAGAGCACGGCCTCGTGGGCTACCGCGTCCTCGACGCGGCCCACGATCGCATGGTCAACCAGCTCTCGGGATGGGATGCCGGGATGCGGCCGGAGAGCTGGCAGCCCGTGCCGACGGTGTTCGAGGAGGCACGGGCGGCCGGCGTGCCCGTATACGCGATCGGGCAGGGCAAGTACGCGACGAGCGGCTTCACCCGCGCGGTGCTGCGCGGTGCGGAGTACGTGGCCGCCGATGCGATGGAGGCGCGCGTCGACGCCGCGCTCGAGCGGGTCTCGGCGAGCCCGTCGCTCTGCTACCTGTACATCCCGGAGCTCGATCAGGCCGCCCACAAGGACGGCTGGGAGTCGGATCGGTGGCTCGCCCGCCTCGAGGAGGCCGACCGGGCGATCGGCGAGCTGCGGCGGCGGATGCCGCGATCCACCGGCCTCGTCGTCACGGCCGACCACGGCGTCGTCGACGTGCCGGAGCACCGGCATGTGTTCCTCTCCGGCCGCCCGGAGCTGCGTTCCGGCGTGCGCCACGTCGGCGGCGAGCCGCGCTGCATCGCCCTCTATCTCGAACCCGGCCTCGGCCCGGCCGAGCGCGAGCGCCTGCTCGACGGCTGGCGGGAGGCGGAGGGGTCCCGGGCCTGGGTGCTCTCGCGCGCCGAGGCGATCGACGCCGGACTGTACGGCCCCGTCGTGACGCCTGCGGCCGAGGAGCGGATCGGCGACATCCTGATCGCCGTGCGCTCGGGCGTCGCGTACTACGAGAGCCCGGCGGTCGATCCGAAGGCGCAGGCCATGATCGGCCAGCACGGATCGCTCTCCGATGAGGAGCGACGCGTGCCCCTCATCCGGCTCGGCGCGTTCGCACGCGGCTGAGCGGCGCCGGCTCCTGCGGGTACTGCCTTACTGCGGGTATTGGCCGCGCTTGACCTGCGGCTTCGGCAGGCGGAGGAAGCGCATCTGCAGGGCGCGCATGGCCGCGTACCAGCGCACGCGCTCGACCTTGTCGGCGCCGTACTTCGCCGCCAGGCGGCGGCGGACGCTGAAGCCGAGGACGATGACGTCCACGACGGCGATGAGGAAGAAGGCCCAGAGCACGAGGATCGCCAGCGACTGCACCTCGTAGCTCGGCACGAGCGTCAGGATGATGACGAGGAACATGACCGGAACGAGGAACTCGCCGATGCCGAAGCGCGCGTCGACGTAATCGCGCACGTACTTCTTCTGCGGGCCGCGGTCGCGCACCGGCAGGTACTTCTCCTCGCCGTTGGCCATGCCGACCCGGGCGCGCTCCCGCGCGGTCTGCGCCTGCGCCCTGGCCTGCTTGGCCGCTTCCTTGCGGTCGTTCGGCACGAGCGGCCGCTTGCGGGCGGCCTCCTGGGCGGCCCGGCTCGGGGTCGGGGCGCCTTTGCCGGACTCCTTCAGTCGAGCCTGGGTCTCCTCGAGGGATTCGCCGCTCGGTTCGGTGTTGTTCGCGTTCTTGGCCACGGGGTTCCTTGCAGTCGGGATCCCCTTAAGATTACCCGCATGACCGACCCGACACCCGCCCCGGGGAGCGCATCCCTCGCCACCAGCGTCCGCTCCGCCGTCGACGAAGGGTTCCCGGCCGCCGTGGCCGAGCTCTCCCGGCTCGTGCGGATCCCGTCCGTCTCGTGGCCGGCCTTCGACCCGGCGCATGTCTCCGAGAGCGCCGAGGCCGTGGCGGCCCTGCTCCGCGAGACGGGCGTGTTCGAACTCGTCGACGTGCGCCGGGCGGCCGTCGAGGACGGCTCCGAGCTCGGTCAGCCGGCGGTCGTCGCCAAACGCGCCGCGCGCAACGGGCGGCCGACCGTGCTGCTGTATGCGCACCACGACGTGCAGCCCCCCGGCAAGGACGAGGACTGGGAGACGAACCCGTTCGAGCCGACGCAGCGCGGCGATCGGCTCTTCGGCCGCGGCGCCGCAGACGACAAGGCCGGCGTCATGGCCCACGTCGGGGCGATCCGCGCGTTCGCCGAGGCGGCCGGCGACTTCGATCTGGGGCTCGCCGTCTTCATCGAGGGGGAGGAGGAGTGGGCGTCGCGCTCGTTCGGCAACTTCCTCCGCGAGAACCGCGACGTGCTGGAGGCCGACGCCATCATCGTCGCCGATTCCCACAACTGGGATGTGGAGACCCCGGCGATCACCGTCGCCCTGCGCGGCGCGGTCGCCTTCAACCTCCGCATCGACACCCTCGACCACGCCTCGCATTCGGGCGCATACGGCGGTGTCGTGCCCGACGCGATGCTCGCGGCCGTGCGTCTGCTCGGCACGATGTGGGACGAGGCGGGCACCGTGGCCGTCGCCGGTCTCGAGACGGCCGCCCTCGACACCCCCGACTACGACACGGCCCGTATGCGCGAGGAAGCCGGCGTGCTCGACGGCGTCGGCCTCATCGGGCGGGGCAGCCTGCTCTCCCGCGTGTGGGCGCAGCCGTCGATCACCGTGACCGGCATCGACGCCCCCGACGTCGCCAACGCCTCCAACACCCTGCTGCCGAGCGTCCGCGTGCGCATCAGCGCGCGCATCGCGCCCGGCCAGGACGCCGGCGAGGCGTTCGAGGCACTGCGCGCGCATCTCGAGGCGAATGCCCCGTTCGGGGCGCACCTGGGCTTCGAAGGAGTGGATCTCGGCCAGCCGTTCCTCGTGGACACGAGCGGCTGGGCGGTCGCCGAGACGCGTGCGGCCATGGCCGAGGCCTGGGGTGTGGATCCCGTCGACACCGGGGTGGGCGGGTCGATCCCGTTCATCGCCGAGCTCGTCGAGGAGTTCCCCGGCGCCCAGATCCTTGTGACCGGCGTCGAGGACCCCGACACGCGGGCGCACAGCCCGAACGAGTCGCTGCACCTCGGCGTCTTCAAGAAGGCACTGCTGGCCGAGGCACTGCTCTTCGCGCGCCTCGAGGCCCGCGGGGCCTGATCCGCCCCGCCCGCCGTTCTCCGAGCAACCGCCCGGGGAACGGGGTTAGACTCGGCCAAGACGGTGCCATCGGCGACCGTCCATACCGATTTCGATCGCATCGAGGAGTGAGATGACCCAGACGATCAGCGAAGCCACCCATGGCGTGCTCCTGAGCGACACGGCGGCCGCGAAGGTGAAGAGCCTGCTCGACCAGGAGGGTCGCGACGACCTGCGCCTGCGCGTGGCCGTGCAGCCCGGCGGATGCTCGGGTCTCATCTACCAGCTGTACTTCGACGAGCGGCTGCTCGACGGCGACGCGGTCGCGGACTTCGACGGCGTCGAGGTCGTGGTCGACAAGATGAGCGTGCCCTACCTCGACGGCGCCGCGATCGACTTCGAGGACACCATCCAGAAGCAGGGTTTCACGATCGACAACCCCAACGCGCAGGGTTCGTGCGCGTGCGGCGACTCGTTCCACTGAGCCGAGAACCCGTCGACGGGGGGCCTGCAACATGCAGGCTCCCCGTTTTCTTTCCCCAGATGACGGCGCGGATCCGTCGTCGAACGGGGACGAAGCGCGTGCCCGTTGCACATCCCGGCGGGGGAGTGGGAGTAGGCTAAGTGACGATCAACGCGCTTCTCCGTGAAGCGTCTTCGAGTCTCCCGAAAGGTCACCGGTGCGCCACAATCGCCGTCTCCGATGGGCTGCTATTCCGATTGCAGCGACACTCAGCCTCGTCCTCGCAGGCTGCACTCAGGCTCAGCTGAACGGATTCCTTCCGGGATTCGTCGAAGGCGAGTCCCCGGTGACGAACCACACGGAGCGCATCTCCGGCCTGTGGGTCACCTCCTGGATCGTGCTCCTCGTCGTCGGCGTCATCACCTGGGGGCTGACGATCTGGGCTGTCATCGCCTACCGCCGTCGCAAGGGCCAGACCGGCCTGCCGGTTCAGCTGCGGTACAACATGCCGATCGAGATCTTCTACACGGTCGTGCCCCTCATCCTCGTCCTCGGTTTCTTCGCCTTCACAGCGCGCGACCAGGCCGCGATCGAGGAGCGCTTCGCCGCCGACGAGGTCGACGTGCACGTCGAGGTCATCGCCAAACAGTGGGCGTGGGACTTCAACTACGTCGATGAGGACGTCTACGAGCCGGGCATCCAGGGCCAGCTCGACGAGGGCGGCGAGCCGGGTGCCGTCGACCAGTCGCAGCTGCCGACCCTCGTCCTCCCGGTGGGCGCGAACGTCGAGCTCGAGCTGAAGTCGCGCGATGTGATCCACTCCTTCTGGGTCGTCGACTTCCTGTACAAGAAGGACATGTACCCGGGCAAGGACAACTACATGTCGTTCGTGCCCGAGCGCGAAGGCACCTACGCCGGCAAGTGCGCCGAGCTCTGCGGCGAGTACCACTCGCTCATGCTTTTCAACGTCGAGGTCGTCTCGCAGGCCGAGTACGAGGACTACATCGAGTCGCTGCGCGCCGCCGGTCAGGAGGGCCAGCTCTCCGACGAGTTCGACCGCAACCAGAACCTGCCCGGCACCGGCGAGCCGGAACTGAAAGAGGAGCACGAAGCCGAATGAGCACCACGACCGCACCAGCTCGGCCGCCCCGCACTTCGCCGCTCGGCTCCTCGAAGGTGGAGCGCAAGGGCAACATCCTGGTCAAGTGGATCACCTCCACCGACCACAAGGTCATCGGGTACATGTACCTGATCACCTCGTTCATCTACTTCTGCATCGCGGGCGTGATGGCGCTCGTCATCCGCGCCCAGCTCTTCGAGCCCGGGCTGGAGATCGTGCAGACGCGTGAGCAGTACAACCAGCTGTTCACCATGCACGGCACGATCATGCTGCTCATGTTCGCGACGCCGCTCTTCTTCGGCTTCGCGAACACGCTCATGCCGCTGCAGATCGGCGCGCCCGACGTCGCATTCCCGCGACTGAACGCGTTCTCCTACTGGCTGTTCAACTTCGGTTCGCTCATGGCCGTCGCCGGCTTCCTCACGCCGCAGGGTGCAGCCTCGTTCGGCTGGTTCGCCTATCAACCGCTTGCGTCTACGACCTTCTCACCGGGCGTCGGCGGCAATCTGTGGATGCTCGGACTCGGTCTCTCGGGCTTCGGCACGATCCTCGGCGGCGTGAACTTCATCACGACGATCATCACGATGCGTGCGCCCGGCATGACGATGTTCCGCATGCCGATCTTCACGTGGAACACCCTCGTGACGTCGATCCTCGTGCTGATGGCGTTCCCCGTGCTGGCGGCCGCGATGCTCGCCGCGGCTGCCGACCGCGTCTTCGGCGCGCACATCTACGATCCCGCCAATGGCGGAGTGATCCTCTGGCAGCACCTCTTCTGGTTCTTCGGCCACCCCGAGGTCTACATCCTCGCCCTGCCGTTCTTCGGCGTCGTCTCCGAGATCTTCCCCGTCTTCAGCCGCAAGCCGATCTTCGGGTACAAGACCCTCATTTACGCGACGATCGCGATCGCGGCCCTGTCGGTCACGGTGTGGGCGCACCACATGTACGTGACCGGTTCGGTGCTGTTGCCGTTCTTCGCGCTCATGACGATGCTCATCGCCGTTCCGACGGGTGTGAAGATCTTCAACTGGATCGGCACCATGTGGCGCGGCTCGCTGACCTTCGAGACACCGCTGGTGTGGTCGCTCGGCTTCCTCATCACCTTCGTCTTCGGCGGCCTCACCGGCGTCATCCTCGCCTCCCCTCCGCTCGACTTCCACGTCTCCGACACGTACTTCGTCGTCGCGCACTTCCATTACGTGGTCTTCGGCACGGTCGTCTTCGCGATGTTCGCCGGCTTCTATTTCTGGTGGCCGAAGTGGACGGGCAAGATGCTGAACGAGAAGCTCGGCATGTGGCACTTCTGGCTGTTGTTCATCGGGTTCCACATGACCTTCCTCATCCAGCACTGGATCGGCGTCGTCGGCATGCCCCGCCGCTACTACTCGTACCTGCCCGAAGACGGCGTGACCTGGATGAATCAGCTCTCGACGATCGGTGCGGCGATCCTCGCCGTCTCGCTCATCCCGTTCTTCCTGAACGTGTACATCACGGCCCGCAAGGCGCCGAAGGTCACGGTCAACGACCCGTGGGGCTACGGCGGATCGCTGGAGTGGGCGACGAGCTGCCCGCCGCCGCGGCACAACTTCACGTCGATCCCGCGCATCCGCTCGGAGCGCCCGGCGTTCGACCTGAACCATCCCGAGGCCGGGATGCCGGTCGGCGTCGGCCCGGTCAAGGACGCGCCCGATGCCCTCACCTACGACGCGTCGACGGAAGAGGTCAAGTAAGCCATGCGCGCCAATGTCGTTATCTTCTGGATCATTGCGGTCTTCATGGCAGCGGTCGCCGTTGTATATGCGGTGTGGACCCTGGCCGAGAACAACTGGACGCACCCTGAGTGGGCGGGCTCGCTCGCAGTTGCGCTGAGTGCGGTTCTCTGTGGATTCATCGCCTTCTACCTGGGGCGAGTTCACCGGGCGCAAGGCGCTGAACTGCCTGAGGACCGCCTCGATGCGAACATCGATGACGGGGACCCCGAGCTCGGCTTCTTCAGCCCGTGGAGCTGGTGGCCGATTGCGCTCGCCGGTGCTGCCGCTCTCCTGATGCTCGGTCTCGCGGTCGGCGTTTGGATCGCCTTCATCGGTGCCGTCCTCGGGATCATCTGCCTCGTCGGCTGGGTGTACGAGTACTACCGCGGCAACTTCGCGCGCTGAGCGAATACCGCACGCAGGCACAGGGCCGGCTCCTTCGGGAGCCGGCCTTCTGCGTTCTTACCGTGCGACGAACGTCAGGACGTCTACGGAGACGGTGATGCCATCGACGGTGCGGGCGGTACCGTTCGCGTGATCGGTGCCGTTCGTGTCGTCGGCTCCGGAATGGCCGTCTTCGGGGCTGCCGTGATGCGCTGACGGGCCCATGTCGTGCAGGGCGGCCGCCTGCGCGGGCGTGGGCCGGACGATGGCATGGATGTGGCGGGGCTCGAGGGCGTGCAGAAGACCCGAGAACTGCTCGAGCACGGCCGTGGCCTTGCCGCCGGGGACATCGAGCATCCTGCCGCCCGTGCGGAGCTCCCGGAGGTGCTCAGGGCGGGGGACGACGACGATGAGCCTGCCGCCGGGGCGGAGGATTCGGGCGAACTCGGGCGGGTTCCGCGGTGCGAAGACGTCGAGGACGACGTCGGCGACCGCATCCCGGATCGGAAGCGGTGCCCAGGTGTCGAGGACGACACCGTCGGAGCCGCGCTCGGCGAGCATGCTCCAGCGCACTGCGGCGGGGGATCGGTCGGCCATGAGCATGCGCGGCCGCGAGCGGGCGTGTGCGGCGACGACTCCCGAATAATGCCCCGTACCCGACCCGAGGTCTATGAGCGCCGCAGAGGGGCCGTGGAGCGCCGGGGAGGCGGCCTCCGCCACCGCATCCGCGATCGGAGCGTAGAGCCCGGACGCGAGGACGGCGTCGCGGGCGACGAGCATGTCACGGGTGTCACCGCGATGCGCGGGTGCCCGTGGCGGGAGCAGCGTGGCGTATCCGTGGCGATGGAGATCGAAGCGGTGCCCGTTCGCGCATCCGAGGGTGCGTTCGCCCAGCGGCTCGAGATCCAGGAAGCAGTTCGGGCACCGCACCCATTCCGAGAGGTCGGAGAGGGTGCGGTGCCCGGATTCGGCTGCGTCGATCAGTGGTGCCCGTGCTCGCCTTGCTCGAGTTCGCCGCGGCTGACCGGGGCGATGCGGTCCTCGAAGAACCAGCGGGTGAGTGCTGCGCGGAAACGCATGCGACCGGTGATCTTGCCCTGCTCGTTGGGGCGGAGCATGACGGGCTGGTGATCCACGTAGCTCACCAGGCGCCAGCGGTCGTACTCGTCAAGCGGCTGGTGCACTTCGATGAACTCGCCGCCGGGCAGACGCACGATGCGACCCGACTCGTACCCGTGGAGCACGATCTCGCGATCCTTCTTCTGCAGCGCGATGGCGACGCGTTTCGTGACGAAGTACGCGATGATCGGGCCGAGGATGAGCAGCGCCTGCAGGGAGTGGATGACCCCCTCCATCGTGAGGCGGAAGTGCGTCGCGATGAGGTCGGAGCTCGCAGCGGCCCACAGCACGGCGTAGAACGTGACGCCGGCGGCGCCGATCGCGGTGCGCGTCGGGGCGTTGCGGGGGCGGTCGGCGATGTGGTGCTCGCGCTTGTCGCCGGTGATCCACGCCTCGATGAAGGGGTACAGGAGCACGGTGACGATGAACCCGCCGAGCACCAGGATCGGCGCGATGATGTTGAACGACCAAGTGCGGTCCAGCCACACGAACTCCCAGCCCGGGGGCACGAGGCGCAGCGCACCGTCGGCGAAGCCGATGTACCAGTCCGGCTGCGTACCGGCCGACACGGGGGAGGGGTCGTACGGTCCGTAGTTCCAGATCGGGTTGATCGTGAACAGGGACGCGATCAGCGCGATGACGCCGAAGACGATGAAGAAGAAGCCACCGGCCTTGGCCGCGTATACGGGCAGGACGGGCGGGCCGACCGCGTTCTTCTCGGTCTTGCCGGGCCCGGCGTACTGCGTGTGCTTGTGCACGACGACGAACAGCAGGTGCAGCGCGATGAGCGCGACGATGATGGCGGGCAGCAGCAGGATGTGCAGCGAGTAGAGGCGGCCGACGATCGCCGTGCCCGGGAACTCGCCGCCGAAGAGCAGGAACGAGGTCCAGGTGCCGATGAGCGGGATGCCCTTGACCATGCCGTCGATGATGCGAAGGCCGTTGCCCGAGAGCAGGTCGTCGGGGAGCGAATAGCCCGTGAAACCCTCGGCCATGGCCAGGATGAAGAGCGTGAAGCCGATCACCCAGTTCAGCTCGCGCGGCTTCCGGAACGCACCCGTGAAGAAGATGCGCAGCATGTGCAGGCCGATGGAGGCCACGAACAGCAGGGCGGCCCAGTGGTGCATCTGACGGACGAAGAGGCCGCCGCGGATGTCGAAGGAGATGTCGAGGGTCGAGGCCATGGCCGCCGACATCTCGACGCCCTTGAGCGGGACGTACGAGCCTTCGTAGTGGACTTCGGCCATGGAGGCCTGGAAGAAGAAGGTCAGGAACGTGCCCGAGATGAGGATGACGACGAAGCTGTAGAGCGCGACCTCGCCGAGCAGGAACGACCAGTGATCGGGGAAGGCCTTACGGCCGAGCTCCTTGACGAAGGTCGAGACGCTCGTGCGTTCGTCGATGTAGCTCGACGCCGCCGCGGTGAACGAGCGCTTCTTCGGCGCAGTGGACGTTGCGGTGCTCAATGGCGCTCCCAGAAGCTCGGGCCGACGGGTTCGGTGAAGTCGCTCTGCGCGACGAGGTAACCCTCGTCGTCGACGGTGATGGGCAGCTGCGGCAGCGGCCGCTTCGCCGGGCCGAAGATGACCTCGCAGTGGTTCGTGACGTCGAACTGCGACTGGTGGCAGGGGCAGAGCAGGTGGTGCGTGTGCTGCTCGTACAGGGCGACCGGGCAGCCGACGTGGGTGCAGATCTTCGAGTAGGCGACGATGCCGTTGTAGGACCAGTCCTTGCGGTCGGCCTGCTCCGTGAGGTCCTCGGGGTTCAGACGCATGAGGAGGACTGCGGCCTTGGCCTTCTCCTCGAGGTAGCCGTGCGAGTGGCTGACGTCCTTCAGCTCTTCGGGGATGACGTGGAAGGCGCTGCCGATCGTGACATCGGAGGCCTTGATCGGCACGCCGGACGGGTCGAGGGCGAGCCTCGAACCCTTCTTCCACATGGTGTGGCTGAGCAGTTCGGCCGGCAGCTGGTCCTGCGGGGCGAACCCGCGGAAGAGCACGAGGGCCGGCAGCGGGAAGACCACGAGTGCGCCGATGAGGCTGTTGCGGATGACCGAACGCCGGGTGAAGCCCGACTCCTCGTCGGCATCCTTGAACACCTTGATCGCGGCCTCGCGGTTGTCGACGTTGCCGCCGACCGGGTGGCGCTCGTCGACGACTTCGACGTCCTTCATGACGGCCTTGCCCCAGTGCACGATGCCGAAGCCGAGCGCGAGGAGGGCCAGGGCCGAACCGATGCCGATGAAGAGGTTGTTCAGCCGGACGGCGCCGACGTCGTTCGACTCGATCGGGAACAGCATGTATGCCGCGATCGCCCACACGCTGCCGAGGATCGACAGGTAGAAGAGCGTGTAGACGGTGCGCTGCGCGCGCTTCTCGCGCTTCGGGTTCTCGTCCGTGACGCGGGGGCGGTGCGGCGGGAAGCCGGGGTTCTCGAACGCATCCGGATCGATGACCGCGGTCCCGGACGGGACGAGTTCGTTCGCGGCGTGCGACGGGTCGACGGCGGCGAGTTCAGCGCCGCTGTTGTCGTCCTGTGCCATGGTTCTCCTCTGTTAGAGCTGCTGCTTCGGTGCGGACGCGGTCAGTTCGACTTCGCCGTGATCCACACGGTGATCGCCACGATGGCGCCGAGACCGAAGATCCAGATGAACAGACCCTCCGCGACCGGGCCGAGCGAACCGAGCTCGAACCCGCCGGGGGAGCGGTTGTCCTGCACGTACTTCAGGTACGTGATGATGTCGCGCTTGTCTTCCGGGCTGATGTTCAGGTCGTTGAAGACCGGCATGTTCTGCGGGCCGGTGACCATGGCCTCGTAGATGTGCACGCCCGAGACGTCGGTGAGGGCCGGCGCGTACTTGCCCTCGGTCAGGGCACCGCCGGCACCGGCGACGTTGTGGCACATGGCGCAGTTGATGCGGAAGAGCTCGGCGCCGTTCGCGGCATCGCCGCCGCCGTTGACGAGGTGCTCCTCGGGGATCTCGGGGCCGGGGCCGAGCGAGGCGACGTAGGCGGCCAGCTGCTTGACCTGGTCGTCGGTGAACTGCACCGGCTTCTGCTCGGCCTGAGGTCCCTGCATCTGCATCGGCATGCGGCCGGTGCCGACCTGGAAGTCGACGGATGCGGCGCCGACGCCGACGAGGCTCGGGCCGTCGCCGGTGCCCTGGGCCTCGAGCCCGTGGCAGGTCGCACAGTTCGCCTGGAAGAGCTTCTTGCCCTCTTCGATCGTCTGCTGGGAGCTGAGGTCGGCCTCGGCCTGAGCGGTGCCGGTGCTGAAGGCGGCGTACGCGCCGCCCGTGAAGACGAGCCCGAGCGCGAGGAGCGCGACGGTGGCGAGCGGATGCCGGCGTCCGGTGCGGCGCTTCGAGCGGGTCATAGATCTCTTCCTGTTCGCAGTCATGCTGTGTTGCTCGCTCCCGGGTTATCTGAGGATGTAGATGACGACGAACAGGCCGATCCACACGACGTCGACGAAGTGCCAGTAGTACGAGACGACGATCGCGCTCGTCGCCTCCTTGTGGCCGAAGGTCTTGACGGCGAAGGCGCGGCCGATGACGAAGAGGAACGCGAGCAGACCGCCTGTGACGTGCAGGCCGTGGAAGCCGGTCGTCAGGTAGAACGCGGAGCCGTAGCTGTTGGAGTCGATCGCGATGCCCTCGCCGACGAGCTGCGCGTACTCCATGACCTGGCCGGCGACGAAGACGGCGCCCATCGCGAAGCTCAGGAAGAACCACTCGACCATGCCCCACTGGGTCGGCTTCCAGCCCGAGGCGTACGGCTTCATCTTCTCCGCCGCGAAGACGCCGAACTGCGCGGTGAAGGAGGAGAGCACCAGGACCGTGGTGTTGATCGCCGCGAACGTGACGTTCAGACGGTTGGCCTCGAAGGTCCAGAGCTCCGGCGACATGGCGCGCAGGGTGAAGTAGATCGCGAACAGACCGGCGAAGAACATCACCTCGCTGCCGAGCCAGACGATCGTTCCCACCGCGACGGTGTTCGGTCGATTGATCAGGGGCGCACTCGCCTGATGAGTGATTGAGGTGCTCGTCACGTTTCCCATTATGGCCGAAACTCCCAGCGGTTTTTGATCAGGCGGAACGTGTGCCGCCACTGCGGATGCTGATGCAAGCCTAATCGCCGCCGAGTTTCGCCCGCGAATCCACCGTGAATCCAACGACTAGGATCGATCCATGCCCGAGCAGACCCGTTGGCCGACCCTCATCTCCGCGCTCATGGACGGCGAAGACCTCTCCGTCGCCGATGCCGCCTGGGCCATGGAACGGGTCATGACGGGCGAGGCCGGCGACGCCGAACTGGCCGGATTCCTCGTGGCCTTGCGGATGAAGGGCGAGACCGTCGATGAGATCGTCGGCTTCCGCGACGCGGTGCTGGACCACGCCGTCGCGCTGCCGGTGGATCCCATGGCGCTCGACATCGTCGGCACCGGCGGCGACCGCTTCGGCACCGTCAACGTCTCCACCATGGCCTCGGTGATCGCCGCGGCCTCGGGCGTGCCGGTCGTCAAGCACGGCAACCGCGCCGCAAGTTCGGCCAGCGGCTCCTCCGACGTGCTCGCCGCGCTCGGGATCGACCTCGCGCTGCCCCCCGAGCGCGTCGCGGGCGTGCTCGACGAGACCGGCATCACCTTCGCGTTCGCCGGCGCGTTCCACCCGGGATTCCGCCACGCGGCCGGCGTCCGATCCGCCCTCGGCGTGCCGACGGTCTTCAACTTCCTCGGCCCGCTCTGCAACCCGGCCCGCCCCGAAGCCTCCGCGGTCGGCGTCGCGCACCTGGATCGCGTGCCCCTCATCGTGGGCGTCTTCCAGACCCGTGGCGCCACGGCGCTCGTCTTCCGCGGCGACGACGGCCTCGACGAGCTGTCGACGACCGGCCACAGCCACATGTGGGAGGTCTCGGGCGGCACCGTGCGCGAGCACGACCTCGATCCGCGCGATCTCGGTCTCGCCCGCGCGAAGATCGACGATCTCATCGGCGGCGATGCCCCCCACAACGCCGAGATCGTGCACCGCACCCTGGCCGGCGAACCGGGGCCGGTGCGCGACATCGTCGTCCTGAACGCCGCCGCCGGACTCGTCTCCTACGCCCTCGCCGAGGATCCCGAGGAGTTCCAGCGGAACATCCTCGAGCGCTTCCGCGAGAAGATGGCCGTCGCCGCCGAGGCGATCGACAGCGGCGCCGCCGCCGCCAAGCTCGCCGAATGGATCTCGGCCACGAAGCGCTGATCCCCGACGTCCGCGCTCCGGTCCGCGAAGCGCCGGCCGTCGCCGACGGCCGAGCTCGCAGCCACGAAGGCCTGAGCGCACGGATGCCCCGCACCGCCTGCCGGCGCGGGGCATCCACTCGCGGATGACGCGATCACCGCACGTCGTCGTCGACCCAGTCGAAGGTCTTCGTGACCGCCTTCTTCCAAAGGCGCAGCTGACGCGCCCGCTCGGCCTCGTCCATCTCCGGCTCCCAGCGGGAATCCTCCTGCCAGTTGCGACGGAGCTCTTCGAGGTCCGACCAGAATCCGACCGCGAGCCCGGCCGCGTAGGCGGCGCCGAGGGCCGTCGTCTCGGCGACGACCGGCCGGACGACCGGCACGCCGAGGATGTCGGCCTGGAACTGCATGAGCGTGTTGTTGGCGATCATGCCGCCGTCGACCTTGAGCTCGGTGAGATCCACCCCCGAGTCGGCGTTGACGGCATCCAGCACCTCGCGGGTCTGGAACGCGGTCGCCTCGAGCACCGCACGGGCGATGTGCCCCTTGTTCACGTAGCGGGTGAGGCCGACGAGCGCCCCGCGCGCGTCCGGTCGCCAGTACGGCGCGAAGAGGCCCGAGAACGCCGGCACGAAGTATGCGCCGCCGTTGTCGTCGACGGTTTTGGCGAGCGTCTCGATCTCGGGGGCGGAGGAGATCAGCCCGAGATTGTCGCGGATCCACTGCACGAGCGAACCGGTGACCGCGATCGAACCCTCGAGGGCGTAGTGCGGTTTCGCATCGCCGAGCTTGTAGCCGAGGGTCGTGAGCAGCCCGTTCTTCGAGTGGATGATCTCCTCGCCCGTGTTGAAGATCAGGAAGTTGCCGGTGCCGTACGTGTTCTTCGACTCGCCGGTCTCGAACGCGGCCTGCCCGAAGGTGGCGGCCTGCTGGTCGCCGAGGATGCCGGCCACGGGCGTCTCGCGCAGCAGGCTGGACGGTTCGACGGTGCCGTACACCTCGGACGAGGAGCGGATCTCGGGCAGCATCGATTTGGGAACGCCGAAGGCCTCGAGGATGTCGTCGCGCCACGTGAGGGTCTCGAGATCCATGAACATGGTGCGGCTGGCGTTCGTGACGTCGGTGACGTGCACGCCGCCCTCCGGGCCGCCGGTGAGGTTCCAGAGCACCCAGGTGTCGGTCGTGCCGAACAGCAGTTCGCCGGCCTCGGCCTTCTCGCGCGCGCCCGGGACGTTCTCGAGGATCCACACGATCTTCGTGCCGGAGAAGTACGTGGCCAGCGGCAGCCCGACGATGTCCTTGAACCGCTCGACGCCTCCGTCGGCGGCGAGGCGGTCGACGATCGGCTGGGTGCGCGTGTCCTGCCAGACGATCGCGTTGTAGACGGGCTCGCCCGTCGTCTTGTCCCAGACGACGGCGGTCTCGCGCTGATTCGTGATGCCGACCGCGGCGATCTCGTGGCGGGTCAGGTTCGCCCGCCCCAGCGCGAGGCCGATGACCTCCCGCGTGTTCCGCCAGATCTCGGCGGGGTCGTGCTCGACCCAGCCGGCCTTGGGGAAGATCTGCTCGTGCTCCATCTGCCCGGTCGCGACGATCGAGCCGGCCTTGTCGAAGATGATGGAGCGGGTGGATGTGGTGCCCTGGTCGATCGCCAGGATGTAGTCGGCCATGTCGTCCTCTCACGGAGTGGATGCCGACGTCCACGTCGGCGTGGTGGTGGATGATGGTACGCCGGGATGCCGGAAGCGCCGTGGGCGGCGACCCCCGGCATCCACCGGCGTCAGGCGAGGATCGGCAGCAGCGGCACGGCTGCCAGGCCCGCGAGGAGGCCGCCCGCGACCGGCCCGAAGACCGGCACCCACGAGTAGGCCCAGTCGCTGGACCCCTTGCCGTGGATCGGCAGGAATGCGTGCGCGATGCGCGGACCCAGGTCGCGGGCCGGGTTGATCGCATAGCCGGTCGGCCCGCCGAGGGACGTGCCGATGACGAGCACGAGGAAGGCGACCGGGATCGCACCGAGCTCGGCCGGCGTGCCGCCGTTCGTGAAGCCGATGATGACGAACACGAGGACGAAGGTGCCGATGACCTCGGTGACGAAGTTCCAGCCGTAGGAGCGGATCGCGGGGCCCGTCGAGAACACGCCGAGCTTGGCGCCCGGGTCGGGCTCCTGGTCGAAGTGCTGCTTGTAGGCGAGCCAGACGAAGACGGCGCCGAGGATCGCGCCGATCATCTGCGCGAGGATGTACACGAGGATCGACAGGAAATCGATCGGGATCCCGGGCACGAACTCGGTGTTGCCGGCGACGCCGCCGTTCAGCGCGAGGCCGAGGGTGACGGCCGGGTTGATGTGGGCGCCGGAGGCGTACGACACGATCACACCGGCGAAGACCGCGAGGCCCCAGCCGACGTTGACCATGAGGAAGCCGCCCTCGTAGCCCTTGGTCTTGATGAGCGCGACGTTCGCCACGACCCCGCACCCGAGGAGCACGAGCATCGCCGTGCCCACGAGCTCGGAAACGAACACGGTACCGAGATTCACTTGGACTACCCCCTTCGCCATGCCCGACGGGCCGCGCCCCCCGGGCGGATCATTGCTCACGATACCGACCAACGGCCTCGCGGGAAATGGGCGCGCGGGCAATCGTCCGACGCGAAAGCCGCCGTGCCCCCTTACCTTCGGCCGTGCCGAGGGCGTAGCTTGGGCGGGGGTGCTGCGTCGGAGCGGACGCGCATGGGGCGCACGGCTCTCGCAGCTCGAGGGGAAGGGGAAGTCGTGAAGAAGATCATCAACGATCCCAAAGACGTCGTCGGCGAGTCCGTCGACGGCTTCGGCCGGGCGCATGCGGATCTCGTGCGGGTGGAGACGGATCCGCTGTACGTGGTGCGGGCGGATGCGCCGATCGCAGGCAAGGTCGGGCTCGTCTCCGGCGGCGGGTCGGGGCACGAACCGCTGCACGCCGGCTACGTCGGCTTCGGGATGCTCGACGCTGCCGTGCCCGGGGCCGTGTTCACCTCGCCCACGCCCGATCCGATCCTCGCAGCGACCAAAGCCGTCGACGGCGGTGCCGGCGTGCTGCACATCGTGAAGAACTACACGGGCGACGTGCTGAACTTCGAGACCGCCGCCGAACTCGCCGCCGCCGACGGCATAGAGGTCAAGGCGGTCGTCACGAACGACGACGTCGCCGTGAAGGACTCGCTCTACACCGCCGGCCGCCGCGGCGTCGGCGGAACGGTCATCGTCGAGAAGATCGCCGGTGCGGCCGCCGAACGCGGCGATTCGCTCGACGAGGTCGCCGCGATCGCGGAGCGTGTGAACGCGAACGCCCGCTCGATGGGCCTGGCCCTCACCCCGTGCACCGTCCCCCATGCGGGGGAGCCGAGTTTCGAGCTCGCCGACGACGAGGTCGAGATCGGCATCGGCATCCACGGCGAACCCGGCCGCGAACGCATCAAACTCGAGCCGGCCGACGCGCTCGTGGAGCGCCTGCTCGACCCGATCCTCGAAGACCTGCCGTACGCATCCGGCGACCGCGTGCTGCTCTTCGTCAACGGCATGGGCGGCACCCCGCTCATGGAGCTCTACATCGCCTATCGGCACGCCGCCGCCGTGCTCGACGGGCGCGGCATCGCGGTCGAACGCGACCTCGTCGGCAACTACATCACCTCGCTCGAGATGCAGGGCATGTCGATCACGCTCGTGAAGCTCGACGACGAGATGATCGAGCTGTGGGACGCACCCGTGCAGACGCCGTCGCTGCGCTGGGGCCGGTAGGGAGGGGCAACGGTGGGATTGGACATCACCTGGGCCGTCGACTGGGTGCGTCGGAGCGCGCAGGTCATCGCCGAGCACCGGATGGAGCTCATCGAGCTCGACCGTGCGATCGGCGACGGAGACCACGGCGAGAACATGGACCGCGGTTTCCAGGCGGTGCTGCCGAAGCTCGACGACCTGCCGGCGGGGTCGACTCCCGGCGACGTGCTGAAGCTCGTGGCGACGACCCTCATCTCCACCGTCGGCGGTGCGGCGGGCCCGCTGTACGGCACCGCGTACCTGCGTGCGGCGACGGCGGCGGGCCCGGCGGTCTCGCTCGGGCCGGAGGAGCTGGCCGACGTGCTCGCGGCCGCCCGCGACGGCATCGTCGCCCGCGGCAAGGCGGAGCCCGGCGACAAGACGATGGTGGATGCGTGGACGCCGGCGGTGGATGCCGCCCGCGACGCCGCCGAGGCCGGCGAGGACGCCGCGACGGTGCTCGACGCCGCCGCCGACGCGGCCGAGCGCGGTGCGGTCGCGACCGAACCGCTCGTGGCCCGGAAGGGGCGGGCGAGCTACCTCGGTGAGCGTGCGGTCGGGCATCGCGACCCGGGCGCCGAGTCGAGTGCGCTGCTGCTGCGGGCCGCCGCCGATTCCGCCGCAGCGGCGACCGGATCGTGAGCGGCGCTGCCGGCGGGGCCCGGGTGGGCCTCGTCTTCGTCTCGCACTCGGCGAAGATCGCCGAGGGGCTCGTGGAACTCGCCGGGCAGATGGCCGGGAACACGACACTGGTGGCCGCCGGCGGCACCGACGATGGCCGGATCGGCACGAGTTTCGAGCTGGTCAGCGCGGGGATCGCGAAGGCGGACGCCGGCGCCGGCGTCGTGGTGTGCTGCGACCTGGGGTCCGCGATCCTCACAGCGGAGACGGCGCTCGACTTCCTCGACGACGAGGTGCGCGCGCGGGTGCGGATCGCGGACGCTCCGCTCGTGGAGGGCGGGGTGGCCGGCGCGGTCGCCGCGGAGTCGGGGGCCCCGCTCGAGGAGGTGCTCGCGGCGGCCGAGTCGGCGCGGGGCGCGGCCCGGGACGAAGGCAGCGGGGACGGCGGCGGCGGGGACGCGGTCGCGGGCGGCTCGGGGGCGGCGGCGACCGCCGGGGGCAGGGCGCCGGGGCATCCACTGCGGGATACTCGCGCACCGTGCGGCTCGTGAACCCGGCCGGCCTGCACGCGCGGCCCGCCGCGGACTTCGTGAAGCTCGCGAGCACGTTCACGCCGAAGGTGACCGTCAACGGCAAGGATGCGAAGAGCCTGCTCGGGATCATGTCGCTCGGGCTCACGAAGGGGGCCGAGGTCACGATCGCGAGCGAGGATCCGGAGGGGCGGGCGGCGGTGGATGCGCTGGCCGAGCTCACCGAGTCGGGCTTCGGCGAAACATGAGCGGTCGTCACTGAATGCTGGCGCGGGCGGAAGACCCGCGGTAGCGTGACGAACATGGCACGTCAGAGCGCGGGCCGGGCCGCGGACCACAACGCATTCGTCAGATTCTTCGACCGGATCGACCGGGCGCTCGAGCCCGTGTTCGGCCCGCCGCCGATCACCGAAGGGGAGGGGCGGAGCGGCCCCATCGACGCCGCGCCCTGCCCCGTCTGCGGGCGCCCCATGTTCGAGCACAGCGTGCAACGCACGAGCTCCGACTCCGTGCTCGTCTGCCCCGTTCCCGACCGGCTCGCCGAACGCAGCGAGGTCGGGCCCCTCAACGAGCTCGGGATGCCCGCCTCCGGCCGCCGCCTCGAACGCTACGAGGCGGCGCGGGCGCGCTGAGCAGCAGCCTGCCCGTCGGCACCGCCACAGGCACGGCGCCGTCACACGGCGTCGCACGGTGACCATGTGCGTCATACGGCTGCGGGCGGCATCCACCGTCCCCTAGCGTGGCGGGCGGCCCCTGAACGGGGCCGTCCTACGCGACGGAGGTTCCCCCATGCTCGTGTCCGGTCTCGTGATCGGCGTCATCCTCGGCTACCTGTTCCAGCGCGGGCGGTTCTGCGTGACCGGCGCGTTCCGCGACGTGTGGTTGTCGGGCAGCACGCGGATGCTGTCGGCCCTCGTCGTCGTCATCGCCGTGCACGCCGTCGGGCTGTTCGCCCTGCAGTCGGCCGGGGTCATCCAGCTCGGCACCGGGCCGTTCCCGTGGCTCGCATCGATCGTCGGCGGGCTCGTGTTCGGGTTCGCGATCATCCTCGCCGGCGGCTGCGCGACCGGCACCTACTACCGTGCCGGCGAGGGGCTCGTCGGCAGCTGGTTCGCGCTCGTCTTCTACGCCTTGTTCGCTGCGATCTCCAAGACCGGCCCGCTCGCCGAGTTCACCGCCGGCATCCGTGGCGTCACGATCCCCGACGGCACCGTCTACGAGACGCTGAACGTGTCGCCCTGGGTGCTCGTCGCCGTGCTGGCCGCCGTCGCCGTCTGGCTGATCGTGCGCGACCGGCGGAGGCTGAAGGCGCCCGTCGCGACCCTGCCGGCACGCCGCACGGGCCTCGCGCACGTGCTCTTCGAGAAGCGCCTGAACCCGTTCCTCGTCGCCGCCCTCATCGGCGTCGTCGGCGTCATCGCCTGGCCGCTGTCGGCGGCGACCGGCCGGAACGCCGGCCTCGGCATCACCACCCCGTCGGCCAACATCGCGAGCTACCTCGTCACGGGCGACGTCGAACTCGTCGACTGGGGCGTGTTCCTCGTGCTCGGGATCCTCCTCGGCTCGTTCCTCTCCGCCCTCGCCTCCCACGAGTTCCGGGTCCGCGTGCCCGACGCGGCCACGATCCTGAAGTCGATCGCCGGCGGCGCCCTCATGGGCGTCGGCGCGGCCATCGCCGGCGGCTGCACCGTCGGCAACAGCATGGTCGCCACTGCCCAGTTCAGCTACCAGGGCTGGGTATCGACCGCGTTCATGCTCCTCGGCGCCGGCATCGCGGTGAAACTCACCATCCGCACCGGCGGCCGCAGGCTCGCCGCCGCGGCCGCAGCGGGCGCCCCGGGCGCGCGAAGCACCGTCGGCTGAGTCGCCGCGCCGCCGCGCCGCCGCGAGGCGTGCGCGCGATGTCGGCGCCCCGCGGCATCCGCACCCGAACCGATCCCCACCCCCTCACCCCCGAACGAAGGAGATCAGCATGGCCACGAAGGTGCTCGAGACCGAGGGCCAGGTGTGCCCGTTCCCGCTCGTCGAGGCGAAGGCCGCGATGGACGGACTCGCGCCCGGCGACGAACTCGTCATCGGATTCGACTGCACGCAGGCGACCGAATCGCTGCCGCTCTGGGCGGCCGAACAGGGCTATCCGGTGACCCATTTCGATCGCGTCGGCGACGCATCCTGGACCATCACGGTGCAGAAGGCCTGATCAGGCGGCATCCTCCGGCGAGGGGTCGGGGATCTCCTCCGGCCGGTACGCGGGCAGCCGCGTCGCCGGAAGGATCGCGATCGCGCTCACGCCGGCGAGGATCAGAAGCCAGATCTTCAGGGCGCCGAGGCGGGTGTCGGTGTTGATCCGCACCGCCGCCTCGGCCTCGGTCGGGCTCGGTCGGGCTCGCGCCGGCCTCGTCGAGAGGCAGCCGGTCGGCGTGCCGGGCGACGTCGGCGACCCCGAGTTCCACATCCGCCCCCGTGCCGGCTGCCGTTCCCCGGGCTCCCTTCGAACCTGCCACCGCTGGCGGTGACGGGGCGCCCGCGTCCTCGGCGCGCCTCGAGCCGCGCGTCTCGACCGGCGCCTTGACCGGCGCCCGCCATGCGCGCGAGGATTCCGGGGTGGATGTCCTGCTTCGCCGTGCCGCACGTGTGCTCGTGATCGATGAGGCGGGGCGGGTGCTGCTGTTCCGCGGCGGCGACCCGGCCCGACCCGAGGCGGGCACATGGTGGTTCACACCCGGCGGCGGGATCGAGGGCGACGAGTCGCCGGTGGATGCCGCGCGCCGCGAACTGCGCGAGGAGACGGGGCTCGTGCCGACCGAGCTCGCCGGGCCCGTGTACGAGCAGGACATCGAGTTCAGTTTCGGCGGGGTGCTGCACCGGCAGCACGAGCATTTCTTCGTGGTGCGGACGAGCACGTTCGCCGTCGTCGACGACGGCTGGACCGAGTTGGAGCGCGAGGTCATGGTCGAATCGCGGTGGTGGTCGATCGAGGAGCTGCGGACCTCGGCGGAGCCGTTCTACCCGGAGTCGCTCGTCGAGCTCATCGTCCGCGGGTGAGGGGGCGGCGTCGGTGCTGTCCGGCGCCGTGCCCGCCGGTATCCTGACCGCATGCCGACGGCCCATGACATCATGAGCTTCTCGGACGCGCCGCCGGCGGGGGCGTCGCCGTGGGTGGTCCGCCCGCGGGTGCAAGCGATCGAGGTCGTGCCCGCCGACGAGCGTTGGCCGACGACGGCCGCGGCGATCACGGGGATGGTGCAGGACGTGCTCGGTACTCGCGCCTTGCAGCTGGAGCATGTGGGTTCGACCTCGGTGCCGGGCCTGCCGGCGAAACCCGTCATCGACCTCGATCTGATCGTCGCCGATCCCGCCGATGAGGCGGGATGGCTGCCGCCGCTCGAGCAGGCCGGATTCGTGCTGACGGTGCGGGAATCCTGGTGGCACGAGCATCGCTGTCTGCAACTGGCCTCGCCGCGCGCGAACCTGCACGTCTTCGGGCCGGACCGCCCCGAGCCGTGGCGGCACCGGATCTTCCGAGACCGCCTGCGGGCCGATCGGGCGGATCGCGAACGCTACGCGGAGCTGAAACGAGAAGCGGCGGCTGCCGCGACCGAGCGGGGTGAAACGGTCATGCAGTACAACGCCCGCAAGGAAGCCCTGATCCGGGAGATCTACGGTCGGGCGTTCCGCGCCGCCGGGCTCGTGGGCGGGGCGGAGTAGCGAAGGCCGGTCACCACGGTCACCACGCGGTCACCAGGGCGGCGGATCGTCGTCGTGGAGATGACCGGGTGAGACGGCCGCACGCGCCGAGGCCTCGGGGTGCTGCATCGCGCGGGCGGGCGTGGTGCGGTGGATGCGGCCGGTCGGCGACGTCCAGCTGAGTTCGCCGTCGCGGTGGGCGCGGACGCGCCAGGTGCTCTCGTGCTTGAGCGTGTGGTGCTTGCGGCAGAGGTGCGCGAGGTTGTCGAAAGAGGTCGTGCCACCGTCCGCGAAGGCGCGGGTGTGATCGAGGTCGCAGCCGGAGGCGCGGCGGTTGCAGCCGGGGAACCGGCATGTCTCATCGCGAACGCGGAGCCAGGCGGTGAGATCGGCCGGCGGGCGGTACACGGTGCGATCGACATCGAGCACCGTACCGGACACCGGGTGCGTGAGGAGACGGGTGAACGACGGCGCGTGCGCGGCGAGTCGGCGAGCCGTCGCGGCGGGGATCGGGCCATATCCGTCGAGTTCGCCAGGTTCCTCGCGCGACCCTTCATCGTGCCCGAGCAGGGTGAGCACTGGGACGGTCACATGCACGGTCGGCCGGATGGATGCCGCGGCGCCGTCGGTCGTCGTGCCCTCGAGGAGCAGGTCGCGCGCAGCATCCGCACGTCGCTGCGCCGGCGTGCGGATGCCGATGTCGGTGCCAGTGCCGGAGTCGGTGCCGTCGGATTCGGCGCGCCCGGTGTGTTCGAGTTCGGTGCGTTCGAGATCGGTACGTTCGAGATCGGTACGTTCGAGATCGGTACGTTCGAGATCGGTACGTTCGAGATCGGTGCGTTCGAGATCGGTGCGCGCGGCGCAGGCGCCCTGGGCGTCGGCACGAGCGATGCCGCTGAGACGATCGTGGATGAGCAGGGCGTCGGATGCTTCGAGGTAGAGGTGGAGCCATGCCATGCCGTCTTCGGCGGGTTCCAGTTCGACGCGCCGTTCGGCCAGAGCGCGCGCGTGTCGTTCGGCGAGGGTTTCGGCACGCGTCTCCTCGCGGAGGCGGTGTGCGACCCGACGCAGTCGGGCGGGGCTCAGCTCCCGGGCGCGTTCTGCGAGCTTCTCGTCGAGGGAAGCCAGGGTCTCGGGCTCATCGCCGAGGTCGACGGTGGCCGAGACGATGACGCGAACGTGCGCCTCGTCGATCTCCCCGTCGCGGAGCGCTGCCAGAGTCGCCGGGAGGACCGTGCAGAGCATCTCGGCCTCATCGATGAGACGCGACATCGTCTGCTCGGCGATCCGAAGCGTCGTTCCGAGTTCGGCCGTCACCGTGCGGCGGGCCATTTCGTGGCGCCGCTCCGGCGACAGCGTCGGTGACGTGAACGCATCCGCGTTCTGCACCGTGAACGCGACGGCGGTGTGCACCATCAGGACCTCGATCGAGTACTGCATGGCCTTCATCCGACGCGACCGCGCCACGGCATCCACCAGCACTCCGAGATCGTCGTGCGCCATCGCATACGGCGACGGCATCTCTGCGACGGCGAGCTCGGCATCGGTGGGGGACATGCCTCGATCCTAGCATGAGATTCGAATGTATGTTCTAATGAACCATGCCCACTTCACCCTTCGGCGACCAGCTCGACCTTGAAGCGCTCCGCGTTCTCGAGGAAGGCTGCGTAGTGCTCCTCGCCGCCGGCGAAGGGGTGGCGATCGGAGTAGAGCTGCGACCAGCCGTGAGCGGGTGCAGCCTGCCAGAGGCGGTCGACCTCGGCGCGGGTGCCGGCGTGGAACGCGAGGTGGCTGAGCCCCGGCATCCGGCGGTCGTGGCCACCGCCGAGGGGTGTGGACTCGACGACGAGGTAGCTCGGGCCGAGCCGCCAACTCCGGCCGTCGGGCCACTCCTGGAACGGTTCGTAGCCGAGCTCGCCGAGCAGCCACCCCCAATCCTCGACGGCGGCCGCGAGGTCGCGCACGCGCAGTTCGACATGATGCAGGGTCCCGGGTTCGCTCACCCGTCCATCCTGGTGCCGATCCCGGGGCGCTGCTCATGCGCGGGCGGATGCCGGGGCGAACACCTCCGGCAACGCGGCGACGAATCCGTCGAAATGGCTGTACCAGACCGAATGCGCCGCACCCGGGATGCTGCGCACCTCGACCCCCCGGCGCACGAGCGCGGCTGCCTGCTCGTCATCGACGAACGCGCTCGGATCCGCCCGGAGCACGATCGCCCCCGGGGCCGGCAGCCATGTCCCGCCCGGCCCGGCGGCGAGCGCCGCCGCGGTCGCCGGGTCGAATCGCTCGGCCGCGGTCGCCTCCGCCACGAGATCCCGCTCGCCGTAGTGCGGGCGCGAGACGCGCAACCCCTCGACGGTGCGCGCGGCGCTGCCGGAGGCGTACTCGGCGAGCGCCGGCTCACGATCCTCCCCGCCCTCGATCGTGAACGGCGGGTCGACGAAGACCGCGAGCCCGGGCTCGATGCGGCCGGCCGCGGCGGCCAGCACGGTGCCGCCGAACGAATGGCCCATCGCGACCGCCGGCCGCATGGCCGACGCCGCCTCGAGGGTGCGCGCGACGGCATCCGCCGCACGCTCGACGGTCAGCCCGTGGTCGGGGCCAGAGCGGCCGTGACCCGGCAGATCGAGGGCCAGCACCCGGCATCCACGTTCCGCGAGCAGCGACGCGACCCGCCACCAGCCCTCGGCCGAGCCCATCATGCCGTGCAGCAGCACCACGGTTTCCGGGCCGTCGCCGGTCTGTTCGATATGCAGCACCCGGCCATCGAACCACACGCCGTGCGCCGACCGCAGCCGGGATGTGCCAGGCTCGCAGGTGTGCAGGGCTCCGAGTGCGGACGCACGGCAGCCGATCCGAAGGACCGCGAGGAGCAGGCGGACGAGGATGCATTCCTCTCCCGGTACGGGGCGTGGGCGCCGCTCACCCCCCCCCGACGAGATGCGGGGCTTCGAGCGGCCGTGGTGGATCGTCGGCGGCTGGGCTGTCGAAGCGGCCACCGGCCTCAGACGCGAGCACGAGGACACGGACATGTCGATCCTCACCCGCGACGTGCCCGCCTTCGTCGGGTTCATGCGCGGCCGGTCGCACCCGGACATCACTGCATCGCCGGGCTCTGAAGCCTGGACAGGCTGTCGACGCCGGGCTAACGTGACGCTCGGAGGTGTGCCATGTCGAACGGGAACGGCGTCGAAGAAGAGGTGGATCTCACGATCCAGCGCGCGCTCGAGGCGGCACAGCTGCGCGCCGGCGATGCGCTCGGCGGCACGAGTGCCGTCATCTTGGAGGACTGCGAACCCTCCGCGGTGGAAGCGGGCGACGCGGACGGGTCCGGCGACGGGGACTGACGGGGCGGTGCGCAGGTGACCGAACGCCTGACGCTGCGACCGCAACGCATCGACGAAGCCGGCGTCTTCCGTCGGGGGCCGGTCGAGGCGCGATGCACAAACCCGGCGTGTCCCACGTGAGCCGGAGGATCTCGGCGATGTGCGGGGGAGCGCGACCCGCCGAGGAACACGCGCAGCCGCACCGGCGGCGAGCCGGCGGTCCCGGGGACCTCGACGTTCCGGATGCTCATGCCCTCCGGAGCACGACTGCCGGTGATGGATGCGCTGCATCAGACGCGCGTACCAGTTCGTATACCGGACGTTGGGCATGAATCTCGCGAGCTTCAACTCACGGTGGAACTCGTGCGTCGGTGGTCTCCCCGGAACGCAGTCGGCACTGCGCTACCGCGCGAGATCGCGGCGGCGGAAGCCGACGAAGCCGAGGGCGACGAAGAACAGGGCGACCAATCCGATCCACACCAGGCCCATCCAGTCCGGGTCGGCCACGCCGACGTCGGGGACGTGCCAGAACGGACTGATCGCGAGGATCCACTCCCAGAGCTTGAACGTCGGCCCGAGGATGGTGAGCGCGAAGGAGATCAACACCCCCGCCCAGGCGGCGAGGCTCACGAGGGGCCGGGCGCCGACGACGAAGACGGCGAGCGCCACCACCGTCCACACCGCCGGAACCGTCACCACGGCCTGCAGCAGGGTGTCGCCGAACGAGACGCCGATGTCGGCGGCAGCGGCCAGGGCGGCGATGAGCGTGCCGGCGATGAGGACGGAGACGGCGGATGCGAGGAGCGCGATGACGACGGAGCTCGCGAAGGTGCGCGGACGCGTCGCGGCGGTGGCGATGACGGGTTCCAGGCGGTCCTCCAGCTCCTCGGCGCGCAGCTTCAGCATGACCTGCACGCCCGGAACGGATGCGAGGATGCCGACGAGGGAGAGGATCGTGACGATGAACGCCGCGACGAGGTCGTCGGCGGATGTCGCCCCGGCGGCCAGGACCTGCTGCACGCCAGAGTCGCCGGCGAGGAGGTCCTTCACGGAGGTCGCGAAGTATCCGAAGACGAAACCGAGCACGACGAACGCGAGCGCCCAGGTGATGAGCGGCGCACGGTTCACGCGGACCGCCAGCCGCCAGACCGAACGGTCGCGGCCGCGGGCCGGCCCGGGCCGCGGGGCGATCGCGCCGACGCCGAAGTCCCGCCGGGCCTGCAGCAGGAAGGCGACGACGAGCAGCACGATCGTGAGGGCGACGGCGAGCAGGAGCGGCCACCAGTCGTCATCGACGGCCGGACGCGTCTCGGTCATCCACCCGAGCGGATTGATCCACACCAGCCATGCGGGCGCTTCCATGGCGAACGCGACCCCGCGCAGCAGGTACAGCACGCCGAGCGTGCCGATCGCGATCGAGTTCGCCGTGCGGGCCTCCGAGCCGAGCTGGGCGGTGATCGCGGCGATGCCCGTGAACATCCACCCCGTCGCCGTCATCGTCGCCGCCAACAGCATCGACGCGATCCACTCGCCGCCGCAGAGCGCGGTCGCGACGCCGACGACGATGCCGAGCAGTACGGAGAGCGCGAGCCCCATCCACACCGCGACCATGAGGCGTGCGGCACGGCCCATGACGCCGGATGCGAGGAGTTCGGCCTGCCCCGAGTCCTCCTGCGCGCGGGTCGCGCGGGTCACGAGGAAGACGACGCCGAGGGCGGTGAGGAAGCCGCCGAGCGCGAGTGAACGCCACGCGTTGAAACCGTCGACCGTCGACAGGTCGTATGCGGGCCCGAAGATGAGGCCGAGGGCGGGGTTCGCGCCGATGGCCGCGGCGAGCGCCAGGCGATCCTCTTCACTGGGGAAGATCCACGGGTACACCAGCACCGAAGACGTCGACAGGGCCGCCGTAATGAGGATCCAGGGCGCGAAGCGGCGCCCGTCGTGCCTGACGGTCGCGCGCAACAGGGGAGGGGCGCCGGTGATCGCGCTCACGCCGCGGGCTCCCCATCGGAGCCATACAGTCGCAGGAAGAGGGACTCGAGTGAAGGCGGTTCGACGGTGAGGGACGTGATGCCGTGCGGCGTCAGCAGGCCCATCGCCTCGCCGATGTGGGACGACTCGACGGTCGCGGTGAGCCGGGCGCCGTCGAGATGCACGTCGTGGAACGCCGTCAGCGATTCGGCTGCCGGCGGGGTCGCGAACGTGGCGTGGACGGCGGTTCGGGCCTCCCCGCGTAGTTCGATCAGGCTGCCGGTCTGCACGATTCGACCGTCGCGGATGATCGAAAGCCGGTCGGCGAGAGTCTCGAGCTCGGCGAGGATGTGACTGGAGAGCAGCACCGAGGTTCCGCGGGCCTGCGCTTCGCCGATCACCTCCTGGAACACGTTCTCCATGAGCGGATCCAGGCCGCTCGTCGGCTCGTCGAGCACCAGCAGCTCGACGTCGGAGGAGAGCGCGGCGACGATGGCGACCTTCTGACGATTGCCCTTCGAATACTGCCGGCCCCGCTTGGTGGGGTCGAGCTCGAACCGTTCGACGAGTTCGGCCCGGCGCCGCTCGTCGAGTCCGCCGCGCAGCGAACCCAGCAGGTCGATGGCTTCGCCGCCCGTCATGCCCGGCCAGAGGGAGACGTCGCCCGGCACGTACGCGAGCCGCCGGTGCAGTTCGACGACGTCCTTCCACGGATCGGCGCCGAGCACCGTCGCCGTGCCGCCGTCCGCTCGGAGGAGGCCGAGCAGCACTCGGATCGCGGTCGACTTGCCAGCGCCGTTCGGACCGAGGAAGCCGTGCACATGGCCGCGTTCGACCGTGAGATCCAGCCCTTTCAACGCGTGGAACCGGCCGTACGACTTCTTCAGCCCCTCGACCCGGATCACCGCATCGCCCGCATCCATACCGGCCTCCTTCGCCCGCCTGCGGTCAGACTAGACCCCGGAAGCGGCAGAACGGATCGCCCGCGCGGGCGCGATCGCCACGTACGCTGGTGCGCATGCCGATGTCGCCGTACCTCACCTCCCTGCGCGAGCGCATCGGTCACGACCTGCTGCTGCTCCCCGCCGTCTCCGCCGTGATCCGCGACGAGAATGGGCGGATCCTGCTCGCGCGATCCCAGGACGACGAGCAGTGGGCGCTCATCGGCGGCGGACTCGAGCCGGGGGAGGAGCCGGCATCCGCGATCGCCCGCGAGATCCGCGAGGAACTCGGTGTCGAGGCGGATATCGGTCGCATCATCGGCGCATACGGCGGCGAAGGGATGTTGATCACCTACCCGAACGGCGACCGCTGCGCCTACGTGACGGTGGCCTACGAGTGCCGGCTCGCGCCTGGCGCCTTCGCCCTCGAAGCGGAGGAACTGCGCGAAGCGGCGTGGTTCACCGCGGCCGAGATCGCGGCGCTCGACACCCAGCCGTACGTCGCACGCATCCTGGCCGATGCCGATGCGATTCCGGCAGCCGGGGAATGAACGTAGGGGTCCGCGGATGAAATGGCGGGGCCGCAGAATGGGCCGCGCCCCCCGAGGGGAGTCGTACCCACGGGTCCGCGCTTCTCATATTGACATAATGCGCATTATCGGCCAAGTAGGAAATGGCTGATGCGGAGGCATTTTCACCGCGCAGTTTGGCGTTCGTGCAGTCACGCCGTTGCCCTTCGTCGAGTGTCGCAGTGGATGCCGGTTGCGACGTCCTGATGTTCGCAGTGGTACCGGTGGTCGAAGAATTCGTTCGGCAATATCGGGCCGCTCCTGTCGCTTCTCAACGCAGCGAACCTCGTATTGTCATAATGCTGCGCCCGGTGAAGGCTCAACCGCCGACGGCGCAGTCGCGAGTCGGCGGATCCAGTCGTTCGCAGCCGACGGATAGAGCGGCACGTCGAGATGAGCATCGTCGAACGGGCGCCAGACGACGGGCACGACGGTACCGTTCGACTCGATGAGCGTTCCTCCCCCGCGTCCGGGTGCAGGATCCGGGCGTCCCGTGTACAGGGCGACGATCTCGTGCCCGAGCCCCCCGTCGAAGCGGAAGATGCTCTCGACGATCCCGAGGTGCGCGAGGTCGTGGATGTGCGCGCCGAGCTCCTCGTCGATCTCGCGGACGATGGCCTCCCGGTGCGTCTCCCCCAGTTCGACGCCGCCGCCGATCAGACGATGGAAACCGTGCGGATTCTCGCGGCTCGGCGCGTTCACGCTGACCAGATGATGCGAGCGATCCTCGTTCGGGGCGATCAGCATGGCTTTGACGCGGATGTACGAGCGATCGATCGGCATCCACCCATCATGTCGGCTCCGCGGCCCGTCGCCGGCCCGCATCCACCTCTCCCCCGCGTTCAGCGCCGATCTGAGCCGTGGAGCCGTCGCTCCGCGATGCTTAAAAGCGCTAGATCGATAAAAAGTGCTCTGATCAGGAAATTTCAAGAGCTGGTCAGGGGGTGAATCGCAGCACGTTGGTGTCCCTGCGGACGAAACCGACCGACTCGTAGAGTCGCAGCGCCGCCTCGCGGGACGGCCGCGATGTCAGCTCCAACGAGCGGAAGCCGCGTGCCACGGCGATATCGATCATCGCCGTCAGCAGGCCTCGCCCGACGCCCTGTCCGCGAACCGATTCGTGCGAGACCACATCCTCGACGAATCCGCGGAGCCCCGTGGGCAGCGGAAACGAAACCAGGGTCGCCATCCCCACGATCCGCCCGTTCAGACGTGACACCAGCAGCTCGGTCGCATCGTGGCGGAGCATCAGCTCGATCCGGGCCCGATCGTAGACGGCCGATGAAGACAGCTGCCCGAGCAGATGCTCGATCGCTGCGGCGTCGGCGTCGGTGAGTACGTCGAGTGTCTCGATTCGAGGAGTATCGGCCACGTCACCGAGGCTACCCCGAGCCGGATCGACGTCGAACGAGCGACCCGACCGGGCCGCTGCAGGCCCTCACCCCCGCACGTACTCCGCCAGGTGCTGCCCGGTGAGGGTGGACGCGGCATCCACGAGCTCGGCCGGGGTGCCCTCGAACACGACCCGGCCGCCGTCGTGGCCGGCGCCGGGCCCGAGGTCGATGATCCGGTCGGCGTGGGCCATCACGGCCTGGTGGTGCTCGATGACGATCACCGATTTTCCCGCGTCCACCAGGCGATCCAGAAGCCCGAGAAGGTGCTCGACATCCGCCAGGTGCAGGCCCGTCGTGGGCTCGTCGAGCACGTACACCTCCCCGTCCTCCCCCATCGCGATCGCGAGCTTCAGGCGCTGACGTTCACCGCCCGACAGGGTCGAAAGCGGCTGCCCGAGCGTGAGATAGCCGAGCCCGACGTCCTCCAGCCTGCCGAGGATCTCCGCAGCCGCCGGGATGCTCGCCTCGCCCTCGGAGAAGAACCCGCGCGCACGGGCCACCGGCAACTCGAGCACCTCCGTGATATCGAGGCCGGCCAGCTTGTACTCCAGCACCGCCGCCTGGAACCGTTTGCCGCCGCAGTCCTCGCACGGCGTCTCGATCGTGTCCATGAAACCGAGCTCGGTGACGATCACCCCCGAACCCTTGCACGTCGGGCACGCGCCCTCGGAATTCGCGCTGAACAGGGCCGGCTTCACCCCGTTCGCCTTCGCGAACGCCTTGCGGATCGGCTCCAGCAGGCCCGTGTACGTCGCCGGGTTGCTGCGCCGCGACCCCTTGATCGCCCCCTGATCGATCGCCACGACACCCTCGCGCGGGGCGACCGACCCGTGGATGAGGGAGCTCTTGCCCGAGCCGGCGACCCCCGTGACGACCGTCAGCACCCCGAGCGGGATGTCGACATCCACATCCTGCAGATTGTGCGCCGACGCCCCGCGCACCTCGATCGCGCCGGTCGGCTCGCGCAGCGTCTCCTTGAGCCGGGCACGGTCCCCGAGGTGACGCCCCGTGAGCGTGTCGCTCTTCCGCAGCCCCTCGACGGTGCCCTCGAAGGTGATCTCCCCGCCGCCCTGCCCGGCGCCCGGTCCGAGATCCACGACATGGTCGGCGATCTCGATCGTCTCGGGCTTGTGCTCGACGACGAGGACCGTATTGCCCTTGTCGCGCAGCTGTTCGAGCAGCGTGTTCATGCGCTGGATGTCGTGCGGGTGCAGGCCGATCGTCGGCTCGTCGAAGACGTAGGTGACGTCGGTGAGCGAGGAGCCGAGATGGCGGAGCATCTTGATGCGCTGCGCCTCCCCGCCCGACAGGGTGCCCGACGGGCGTTCCAGCGAGAGGTACCCGAGGCCGAGCGTGACGAAGGCGTCGAGATTCGCACCGAGGGCCGCCAGCAGCGGGCCGGCTTCGGGCCGGTCGAGGGTGTGGATCCACTCGGCGAGATCCGTGACCTGCATGCGGCAGGCGTCCGCGATGCCGACGCCGCCGATCTTCGACGAACGCGCGCCCTCGGTGAGACGGGTGCCGTCGCATTCGGGGCACGTCGCGAAGGTCGCGACGCGTTCGACGAAGGCGCGGATGTGCGGCTGCAACGCCGCCGGATCCTTCGAGAGCATCGCCTTCGTGATCTTCGGGATGAGCCCCTCGTACGTCATGTTGATGCCGGAGATCTTGACCTTCGTGACCTCGCCGTACAGGAACATGTGCCGCTGCTTCTCGGTGAACGAGGCGATCGGCCGGTCGGCCGGGTAGAAGCCGGATGCCGAGAAGCCCTTCACCATCCAGCCGTCGGCCGTGTACCCGGGCACCATGATCGCGCCCTCCTCGAGCGACTTCGACTCGTCGACGATCTGCGCGAGGTCGAGTTCGGAGACCGTGCCCCGCCCCTCGCAGCGCGGGCACATGCCGCCGAGGTAGATCGCATCCTTCACGATCTTCTTCTCGCCCTTCGGGCCCGTCATCACCCCGCTCGCCTTCTGGGTCGGGATGTTGAACGAGAACGCCGTCGGCCCGCCGATGTAGGGCTCCCCGAGCTTCGAGAACAGGATGCGCAGCATTGCGTTCGCATCCGTGACGGTGCCGACCGTCGACCGCGGATTCGCCCCCAGCCGCTCCTGGTCGACGATGATCGCCGTCGTCAGCCCCTCGAGCACGTCGACGTCGGGCCGCGGCACCGACGGCATGAACCCCTGCACGAACGCGCTGTAGGTCTCGTCGATGAGGCGGCGCGACTCGGCGGCGATCGTGTCGAACACGAGCGAACTCTTGCCCGACCCCGACACCCCCGTGAACACCGTCAGCCGCCGCTTCGGCAGATCCGCGTCGACGTTCTTCAGATTGTTCTCGCGGGCGCCGCGCACCCGGATCAGCTCGTGGGCGTCGGCGGCGTGCGGGGTGCTCATCGTGGCTCCGATTCTCGGGGTTCGGGTTCGGGTTCGGGTGTGGATGCCGCGGGGCGCCCGGCCGGTTCGGCGCCCCCACGGCATCCGCTCAGCGCTGCTGCTGGATGCGGACCATGTTGCCCGCCGGGTCGCGGAAGGCGCAGTCGCGCACCCCGTACGGCTGATCGATGGGTTCCTGCACGACCTCGACGTCGCCGCCCTGCAGCGCCGCGAACGCGCCGTCGACATCCTCGGTGGCGAGGACGATGCCCGCATAGGTGCCCTTCGCCATCATCTCGGAGACCGTGCGCCGTTCGCCCTCGGTGATGCCCGGGTCGGCGAACGGCGGCGTCAGCACCACCGCGGTGTCGGGCTGGCCGGCCGGGCCGATGGTCAGCCAGCGCATCTCGCCCTGGCCGACGTCGTTGCGCAGCTCGAAGCCGAGGCGGTCGCGGTAGAACGCGAGCGAGGCCTCGGGGTCGGTGTGCGGAAGGAAGGTGTACTGAATCGTGATGTCCATGCCGCCCACGCTATTGGCCCCGCCGACCGGTGGCTTCTCGATTCCTGACCGGTCTCGTGGCGTACTTCCACAGCGCCGTCGGCACACCCGCCGTGGGGTCGTCGGGCAGCTCGCGGTAAGCGCTCGGCGGCATCCCGACGAGCTCGGTGAAGCGCGTGCTGAAGGTGCCGAGCGAGGAGCAGCCGACCTCGAAGCACACCTCCGTGACGCTCAGGTCGCCGCGGCGCAGCAACGCCATCGCCCGTTCGATGCGACGCGTCATCAGATAGGAGTACGGCGACTCGCCGAACGCCTGCCGGAACTGCCGACTGAGGTGCCCCGACGACATGTTCGCCCCGCGCGCGAGCGCCTCGACATCGAGCGGCTGCGCGTACTCCCGGTCGATCCGGTCGCGGACCCGGCGCAGCACCGCGAGATCGCGCAGGCGCCGCTCGTCCGCTGAAGCACTCCCCACGCCGCGATCGTGCCACGGCCGCGCGGTCGCTGTCCAGCGGCCTCCGCCCGGGCCCCGGCTCACGCCGGGTCGGAGGCACCGCCGCCCGGCGCGAGGATGATGATCGCCGCGCCGACGAGCGCGACCGACGCGCCCACCACGTCCCATGTCGTCGGCGTGAAGCCGTCGACGATCACGCCCCAGGCGAGCGAGCCGGCGATGAACACGCCGCCGTACGCGGCAAGCACGCGACCGAAGTTCGCATCGGGCTGCATCGCGGCGAGGAAGCCGTACGCGCCGAGCGCGAGCACGCCGAGGCCCGCGATCCACCATGGCCGCGCTTCGCGCACCGCCTGCCAGACGAGCCAGGCGCCGCCGATCTCGGCGATCGCGGCGAGGACGAAGAGGATCGCGATGCGTGCGGTGGTCATGCCCCCAGCATGGCAGCGCGCGCGCCTCCGGCCGTGCCCGTCGACACGCCGGAGCCCGCGGCCCTTGCCCCCGGCCCAGGACCGGGCCAGAATCGGAGCAAGCGGTGCAGGGGGCGCCGCGGTTGAGACACGGGTGGGGCGTGCTCGCCGGCCCGGTGAGGAGACGGCAATGTCCGACACACCCTCGGGCGGCGGATTCGCCGCGTTCACGCTCGATTCCCGCGGGCTCGCGAAGTCGACGATCAACAGCATCCGGGTCGGCCTCGGGCTCTCGGGTGCGGCCGCGCTGATCTTCGGGATCCTGATCTCGTTCTGGCCGCGCGAATCCGCGCAGGTCATCGTGATCCTGCTCGGGATCTACTTCATCATCGCGGGCATCGCGTATGTCGGGATCGGCATCTTCGCGAAGGGCATCGGCGGCGGGGCCAGGGCGCTGGACATCATCCTCGGCATCCTGTTCGTCATCGCCGGCGTGATCGTGTTCATGGATCCGCGCGCCTCGGCCCTCGTGCTCGGCATCTTCCTCGGCGTGTTCATCGGCATCCTGTGGATCGTCGAGGGCATCGTCGCGCTCGTCCAGTCCGGCGACTCGGGGTCGAAGGGGTGGACGATCTTCTTCGGCATCCTGAGCCTCATCGCCGGCATCATCCTGCTGTTCTCGCCGCTGTGGGGGGCCGTCGTGCTCTTCCTCGTCGCGGGGATCTCGCTGATCGTGCTCGGCATCGTGCAGATCGTGCGCGCCTTCACCTTCGGGCGGGGCGTCACGGCCTGACGGCCTCGCGCGCCGGCCGCGGCCGAACGCACGAGCGGGGTGGGATGGATGCCATCCCGCCCCGCTCCGTGCGTGCGCCTACTCGGCGGCGAAGCCGGTGACGTCGCCGACGTAGCGGGTGCGGTCGGCCGGGATCGGGTCGACGGCGGCGCGGGCGACCTCGGCGGCGAACTCGGCGACGTTGTAGAGCTTGCCCGCCTCCTCCTTGCGCTGGGCGATGGCGCCGGGGTTCGCCCGCTCGAGCAGGGTCGCGGTGATGGTGCCCTCGATCATGTCGCCCGAGACGACGACGAAGCCGATGCCGGCGGCGTCGAACTCGGGCACGAGCGCCCGCAACGCGTCCTCGCCGGCCCGCTTGGAGAGGGCGACGGGCTCGTACTCGGGCATGGTCGGGGTGGTGCGGATGAAGTGTGCCTGGTGGCTCGTGACGAAGACGATGCGCGCCCCCTCGGCGAGGTGCGGAAGCGCGCGTTCGACGACGTTCAGCTGCGCGTCGCGGTTCAGCCGCATCGCGTAGTCCTCGCCCATGCCGGTCTCCATGCCGCCCGAGGCGTTCAGCACGAGGATGTCGATCTTGTCGAAGGCGGCCTCGGCGCCGATGAACATGGCCTCGACCGAGTCGGGGTTCGTGAGGTCGGCACCGACGGCGATCGCGCTGCCGCCGGCCTCGGTGATCTCGGCGACGACCTTGTCGGCGCGGGGCGCCTTGCTGCGGTAGTTCACGACGACGTTCGCGCCGGCCGCGGCGAGGGAGCGGGCCGTGTCGGCGCCGATGCCGCGGGAGGACCCGGTGACGAGGGCGGTGCGGCCGGCGAGCGAGGACGGGGCGAGGGGGGTGGTCACGTGGTTCGGCTCCTCGGGGGTGCGGATGGCGCGCGGTCGCGCGCACCGAGACTATCAACCAGTCCCGACGCCCGCGCGTTCCTGCTAGTTTTCAAGGGACGAACGAGGGAGTGCCCGTGGATGTGCTGACGCAGTACGCGTGGATCGGCTGGATCGTGCTCATCCTCCTGTTCGCGACGATCGAGATCTTCACGCTCGAGATGACCTTCCTGATGCTCGCGCTCGGAAGCGTCGGCGGCCTGCTTTCGGGGCTCTTCGGCATCCCGTGGTGGGCGCAGTTCATCGTCGCCGCCGTCATCGCCGTCGCCCTCATCATGACCCTCCGGCCGCCGCTGCTGAAAGCCCTCCGCAAAGGCGGCGATCCGACGCGCAGCAATATCGACGCCCTGATCGGCGCCGACGGCAGCGTGGTGCGCACGGTCTCCTCCGTCGGCGGCCAGGTACGCCTGAGCAACGGCGAGGTCTGGACCGCGCGATTGTCCCCCATCACCGAACAGCGCGACGTGCCGGTCGGCGAGGCCGTGCTCGTCACCGGTATCGACGGAGCCACCGCCGTCGTCGTCCCCCTCGAGAGGAAGCCCGAATGAACGTCGATATCGGCGCCATCGTCCTGACGATCGTGATCATCGCGATCGTCATCTTCGTGATCGTGGTGATCGCGAGGTCGATCCGCATCATCCCGCAGGCCTATGCGGGCATCGTGGAACGCCTCGGCCGCTACCACAAGACCCTCTCGCCGGGGCTGAACATCCTGGTGCCGTTCATCGACCGGCTGCGCCCCCTCGTCGACATGCGCGAGCAGGTCGTCTCGTTCCCGCCGCAGCCGGTGATCACCGAGGACAACCTCGTCGTCTCGATCGACACGGTCGTCTACTTCCAGGTGACGGATGCCCGTGCGGCCACCTACGAGATCGCGAACTACCTGGGCGCCGTCGAGCAGCTGACGACGACGACCCTCCGCAACGTGGTCGGCGGCATGAACCTCGAAGAGGCCCTCACGAGCCGCGACAACATCAATGGGCAGCTCCGCATCGTCCTCGACGAGGCGACCGGCAAATGGGGCATCCGCGTGAGCCGCGTCGAGCTGAAGGCGATCGACCCGCCCGTGTCCATCCAGGACTCGATGGAGAAGCAGATGCGCGCCGAGCGTGACCGTCGCGCGCTCATCCTCACCGCCGAGGGCACGAAGCAGTCCGCGATCCTCACCGCCGAGGGCGCCCGGCAGGCGGCGATCCTCGAGGCCGAGGGCGATGCGAAGGCCGCGGTGCTCCGCGCCCAGGGCGAGGCGGAGGCGATCCTCACGGTCTTCGACGCCATCCACAAGGGCGATGCGGACCCGAAGCTGCTCGGCTACCAGTACCTGCAGATGCTGCCGAAGCTCGCCGACGGCCAGGCCAACAAGCTCTGGATCGTGCCGAGCGAGCTCACCGAGGCCCTGAAGGGCATCGGCCGGGCTTTCACGCCGGGCCAGGCGGGTGCGCATACGGCCGTCGTTCCGGGTGCGGATGCCGCGGGCAGCGCCGGCGGTTCGGCACCCACCCCGGCGAGCTGACCCGGACCCGGTGAGCGTCTCGGCATACTTCGACGCGCCGCGGCCGCGTGTGCTCGCGCACCGCGGCCTCGCGCTCGAAGCCCCCGAGAACACGATGCTCGCGTTCGTGCATGCGATCGCCGCCGGCGCCGACTACATCGAGACCGATGTGCACGCCTCGCGCGACGGCGTCGCGATCGTGAGCCATGACGAGGAGCTCGACCGCGTCGCCGGCCTCGCGGGTCGGGTCGGCGATTTCACCCGGGATGAGCTGGCGCGCGTCGACCTCGGCGCCGGGCAGTCGTTCCCGACGCTCGCGGAGGCGCTCGACGCCTTCGGCGAGACGCGGTTCAACATCGACGTCAAGCACGAGGCTGCCCTCGGGCCCGCCGTGGATGCCGTGCGCGCCGTCCGTGCCGAGGAACGGGTGCTGCTCACCTCCTTCTCCGATGCGCGCCGGCGCCGGATCGCGGCGGCATTGCCGGGCGTGGCCACTTCGGCCGGACGCGCCGGCGTGATCGGGTCGATCCTCGCCGCCCCGTTCGGCGGCCGGGCCCTCCGCCGGGCGGTGCGCGGGGCATCCGCCCTGCAGGTGCCGGAGCACGCCGGCTCCCTGCGCGTCGTCACGCCCCGTCTCATCCGTGCCGCGCATGCCGCCGGCGTGGAGGTCCACGTCTGGACGGTGAACGAGCCGGCCGACATGCGCCGCCTGCTTGGCCTCGGGGTCGACGGGCTCGTGACGGATCGCGCGGATCTCGCCCTCCCCCTCGTGCGCGGCTGAGCACCGCGCCGCCTCCGGTCGGAGCACGCCCGAGCGAAACTGAGAATCCCCCGACAACAACCGAGGCGCCGGCAAGGGAATGCCCAGCTTGATCGTTTATACATGAGGACGAGTCGAGAGGAGAAGGCCATGGCAGATCGGAGCCTTCGGGGCATGCGGATCGGTGCGCAGAGCCTGCAGAGTGAAGAGGGCGTGGTATTCGCCGAACGCGCCGAATACACCTACCGCTGCGAGGTCTGCGGGCGCGACACCTCGATGGTCTTCTCGAGCGAAGCCGAGATCCCCGAGACCTGGGAATGCCGCCACTGCGGCGGCACCGCATCGCTCATCGTCGACTCGAAGCCGCTGGCCGTCGACCACTCCGGCGACAAGATCGCCCGCACCCACTGGGACATGCTGCTCGAGCGCCGCACGATCCCCGAGCTCGAAGAACTCCTCGAAGAGCGCCTGCAGTACCTGCGGGCCCGCCGCGGTCAGAAGCCCGCGAAGAAGAGTTCGAACGGGCGCGAGAAGATCGGCGCCTGACACCGAGACCCCCCCGAAGCCGGACGGTTGCGAAGGCACCGCCCGGCTTCGTCGTGTCGGCGGAGGCTTCCGGCGCCTTCGGCGGCGCCCCGTGTCAGCGGGAGCCCCGCTCCGCGCCGGGGTTCCGCCGCAGCATGACGATGAGGGCGCCGGCGAGGGCGAAGAACGAGACGAGCTGCTCGATCTGACGGCCGAGCAGGCTCGCCGGCGTCACGGTGGTCGCCAACGGAACCGCCTCGATCATGGTGCCCGGCTGCCACGTCGGCAGATCCGCCATCGTCGACCCGTCGGGGCGGATGATCGCGCTCGTGCCGACCGTCGAGATGTTCACGACCGAACGACCGGTCTCGATCGCCCGCATGCGCGCGATCGCCAGCTGCTGCAGGCTCTCGTCCGTGTGCCCGAAATCGGCGTTGTTCGTCTGCGCGAGGATGAGTTCCGCGCCGTCGTCGATCATCGTGTGCACGAGGTGGTCGTCTGCGATATCGAAGCAGATCGCGACGCCGGCGACGATGCCGGCGACGTCGAAGACGTTGTCGCGCGTGCCCTTCGTGTAGTCGCGCGTGACCATGTCGATGAGCTCGGGCGCGAAGGGCCGCCAGAATGCCCGATCCGGCATATATTCCGCGAACGGCACGGGATGCGCCTTGTCGTAGCGGTCCGTGAGGCCCGCGCCCTCCTCCCACAGCAGCGAGGTGTTGAAGAACTCGCCGTCGCGCTCCTGGATGGTGCCGCCCGTGAACGCGGCGCCGTAGCGCTCGGTGAGCGAGTCGAGCACCTCGGCGGATGCCGGCACGCGTTCGGGGTCGAGGGCGACGCCGTTCTCGGGCCACACGACGAGCTCGACGTCCTCGTCGACGCCGCGCACGGTCTCATCGATGTGCGCCTGCATGATCTCGTTCGACGGCGTCGCGCTGAACAGCGAGGCGTCGACGCCGCCCTGCACGGCGGCGAGCTTCAGGGTGCCCTCGGTCGGCGCAGGCCACGCCGGGAACACCGCGAGCACGGCCACCGCCGCGGTGAGCCCCGTGAGACGCACCAGCAGTCGCCCACGGGTGCCGGGAGTGCCCGTGAACGGATGCCGGCCGCGCAACGCCCCGGCCGGCGCTTCGGTCGCAGCGAGCGACGGCATCCGCTCGCGGATCGTCTCGCGGCCGAGCTGCACCGCGAACGCCGCGACCCAGGCGAGCACGAAGCCCGTACCGGCCGGGCCGATCCACCCGAGGAGCGAGGCGAACGCCCCCTCGGTCTGCGAGGCGGCCACCCGGCCCCATGCGAAGCCGTCGTACGGCCAGACCGCCGTGAGCCCCTCGATGCCCGTCCAGAGCCCGGCGACGAGCACCGGCAGGAGCAGCAGCCGGCCGCCGCGGCCCGAGAACACGAGCTGCCCGCGCGTGAGCAGCAGGGCGATCAGGCCGAAGCCGACCGCGTAGAAGAGGGTCTGCACGACGGCCAGGGCCAGCCACGGCACGAGCCCGAGGTACAGGGTCAGCCACTCGATGTGCACGAGCCAGAAGGCCCCGGCGCCGACGAGACCGGTCAGCGCCCCCGACCAGAAACCGCGACCCGTGAGCGCGACGAAGAACCCCACGAGCGCGAGGGGCGCGAGCGCCCACCAGGCCCGATCGGGGAAGGCCGCGTCGAAGGCGACGCCGGAGCCTGCGGCGAGCACGAGGGCGACCCAGAGCGGCAGCCGCGGGCCGGGGAACGGGGAGGGGGTGAGGGGCACGGATCCAGCGTAGACGGGGAACGCTGTGCGTCGGATCGGGCACCTACCGGGTGGATCCGGAGCGGTCGCCGTCAGCTTGCGACGAGGTCGACGACGACGCCGCGCCGCACCGCGTCGATCACGGCGCGGGCGGTCGCACCGAGCTCGGCATCGGCGACGATCGAGATCTGATCGAGCAGGTCGATGACCTGTTTCGTCCAGCGCACGAAGTCTCCGGCCGCCAGTTCGGCCTCGTCGAGCACGGCGCCGAGCCCGGCTCCGCTCGCCCACGAGTGCATCGGGCCCGCCAGCGCCGGCGAGGGCTGCTCGGTGCCCGGCAGCCGGTGCGCATGCTCGACGTCGTCGAGCTCGACCCAGGCGTCGAGGGTGCGGTCGAACGCCTCGCGGAAGCGGCCGCGCGGCAGGCTCCGGGGGTCGACATGGGCGTCTTCGCGGCGCGGTTCGTAGACGAGTGCGGCGGCCATGGCGGCGACGGATGCCGTGTCGAGCCCGTTCCAGATGCCGCGGCGCAGGCATTCGGCCACGAGCAGGTCGCGGTCGCCGTAGATACGTCGCAGGGTGCGGCCGGCCGCCGTCGGCGCGAGGGCGCCGTCGTCGGCGCGCTGCAGGTAGCCGAGCTCCTGCAGCACCTCGGTGACGCGGTCGAAGACCTTCGCGACCTGGCCGGTGCGCGAACGGATCTGCCCGGCGAGGGCATCGTGCTCCTGCTTCAGGCGCCACCACCGTTCGGCCCAGCGGGCATGCGCCTCGCGTTCGGCGCAGCCGTGGCACGGGTGGGCCCGCATGCGTTTGCGCTCGGCGCCGAGCTCGCGCTGCAGACGCTCCCGCTTGGCGTGGCTCGTGTTCCCCTTCGAATGCTCGCGTTCGAGCGAGCCGATGCGGCGGCGGATCGCGGCGTACTCGCCGAAGTCGCCGAGATGGCACTGCATAGCCTGCTCGTAGCCGGCGAGCGAATCCTCCTGCTTGCGGAGGGTTCGGGCCAGGTCGACGACGGCCCGGTCGGCCTGGAACTGCGCGAAGGACTGTTCGAGGACCTGCCGGGTGCGTTCGCGCCCGAACTGCTCGATGAGGTTCACGGCCATGTTGTACGTCGGCCGGAAGCTCGAGTTCATCGGGTAGCTGCGCCGCGAGGCGAGGGCGGCGACGGCCTCGGGGTCGAGCCCGTCGACCCACTGGATGACCGAGTGCCCCTCGACATCGATGCCGCGCCGACCGGCGCGGCCGGTCAGCTGCGTGTACTCCCCCGGCGTGATCGGCACCCGCGCCTCGCCGTTGAACTTCTCGAGCTTTTCGAGCATGACGCTGCGCGCCGGCATGTTGACGCCGAGGGCGAGCGTCTCGGTCGCGAAGACCACCTTCAAGAGCTTCTTCTGGAAGAGCTCCTCGACGACCTCCTTGAACGCCGGCAGCATACCGGCGTGATGGGCGGCGACGCCGCGCATGAGCGCTTCGAGCCAGTCCCAGTACCCGAGGACGGCGAGATCCTCATCGCGGAGCAGGCGCGCCCGTTCCTCGACGATGCCGCGGATCTCCTCCCGCTCGGCGGTGTCGGTGAGGCGGATGCCGCTGCGCAGCACCTGGCGCACGGCCTGATCGCATCCGGCCCGCGAGAAGATGAACACGATCGCCGGCAGCAGGTTCTTGCCCTGCAGCAGGGCGACGACCTCCGGCCGGTCGATGCGGCGCCGGCCCTCGACGCGGTGCGAACGCCCGCGGTCGCTGCCGCGGCGGCCGCGCTGGGAACGCTGGCCGAGGGAGCGCGTGGTGCGCGCCAGGCGCTGCAGTTCGGGATTCACCCGGTTCGCGGCATTCGCACCCGAGCCGTCGAAGAGGTCCAGCAGCTTCTCCTGCACGAGCACGTGCTGCTCGAGCGGCACCGGGCGATCCTCGGAGACGATGACGTCGGTGTCGCCGCGGACGGCCTGCAGCCAGTCGCCGAACTCCTCCGCGTTGGAGACGGTCGCCGACAGGGAGACGAGCCGCACCGCCTCGGGGAGGTGGATGATGACCTCCTCCCACACCGCACCGCGGAAGCGGTCGGCGAGGTAATGCACCTCGTCCATGACGACGTAGGCGAGGCGGTCGAGCAGCGGCGAATCGGCGTAGAGCATGTTGCGCAGCACCTCGGTCGTCATGACGACGATGCGGGCACCCGAGTTGATGTTCGTGTCGCCCGTGAGGAGCCCCACGGCATCCGCCCCCCACGCCTCGACGAACTCCTGGTACTTCTGGTTCGACAGGGCCTTGATGGGCGTCGTGTAGAAGACCTTGTCGTTCGTCGTCTGCATCGCGAGGTACACGGAGAACTCGGCCACGATCGTCTTGCCGGCGCCCGTCGGGGCGGCGACGAGGACGCTGCGGCCCTCGTCGAGCGCGGTGCACGCCGCTCGCTGGAAGGGGTCCAGGTCGAAGCGGAGGCCGGCCGCGAAGTCCTGCACGCGCGGTTGCCGCGACCGCTGCTTCGATAGGGCGTACCGTTCGGCCGGCGAAAGGCTCGTCACGCCTCCAGCCTACGGGGCATGCGCCGCGATGCGGCGCCCGCCGCGGTCATCCCTCGGCGAAGGCGGTGCCGAATTCGGCGCGCTGGCGTTTGGCGACCCGGCGGTCGTGCAACCAGGCGATGAACCAGGCCGCGAAGTACAGCACCACCATGGGCACGGCCAGCAGGAACATCGACATCACATCGGCGGCGGGCGTCGCGATCGCGGTGAAGAGCGTGATCGTGAGCACCGCGACGCGCCAGCCCTTGATGATCGCGGCCGCGCTCAGGATGCCGGCGAAGTTCAGCAGCACGATGAACACCGGCACGACGAAGGCGATGCCGACGGCCAGCACGAGCTTCAGCACGAAGTCGTAGTAGAGCTTGGCGTCGAGCAGCGGGATGTCTTGGGCCGGCACGAAGCCGAGCATGAGCCGCACGATGTTCGGAAGCACGAACCAGCCGGCCGCGCATCCGGCGATGAACAACGGGACCGCCGAGATGAAGAAGGCGAGCGTGAAGCGACGCTCCCGCCGCTTCAGCCCGGGGACGAGGAAGGCGAAGACCTGGTAGAGCCAGACGGGGCTCGTGATGACGACGCCGACGGTCAGGCCGACCTGCATGCGCAGGTCGAAGGATCCGGTGATCGTGCCGTAGAACAGCGAGAAGTCGACGTCGGCGTCGGGATGGGTCGCCGCGATCCTCTCGAGCGGTGCGCGGATCGCATCGAGGATGAGATCGGCCTGCCAGATGCCGACGCCGGCACCGACGAGGATCGCGGCCGCGGCGATGAACAGCCGCTTGCGGAGTTCGCGCAGGTGGTCGCCGAGCGACATCCGCCGCTCGGGATTCTTCGCCCCGCGCGCACGCGTGGCCGTCACGGGGTCAGGCGTTCGAGCCCGGCTCGCCGCCGGGCTTCTTCGCGTCGGTCGCCGATGCGGACCCGTTCGCGAGCTTCTTCGAGCCGGTGCCGGCCTCGGCGCCGGGCTCGCCCTCCGCGGCCGCGTCGTCGCCGCCGTCGGAGCGCACCTCGTTCTTCAGGATCTTCATCGATTGCCCGAGGCTGCGGGCGAGCGCGGGGAGCTTCGGCGCGCCGAAGAGCAGCAGGATCACCACGAGGATGATCAGCGCATGCAAACCGGTAAAGCCTTGCAACATGAGGTCCGTCCAATGCTCGGGGAGGTTTGGGCCAGTCTACCCGCTCGACCCGTGCGAGGCACCGGGCAAGCCGTAGCGCTCGAGTCCGGCCCGCGCCCACTCCGCGACGGCTCGCCGCGCCTCCTCGGGCGCGACCACCGTCACGAGCCCCGGCAGCCCCGCCACCAGCCGCTTCAGCCCGTGGTAGTGGGCGACGCGGAGCGTGACGCGGGTGAGGCCGTCGACCTGTTCGGCGCTGCGATCCGCCCGATAATCCGACAAGAGCGTGAGCGCCCCCGGCGCGACGTCCACCACGACCCGGAGGTCGCTGTCGGAGCCCCGGAAGATCGCCTCCGGCAGCGGCGGGCGATCCGTATGGTCGCCGATCGGCTCGTCGGTGAGCGCCAGACCGCTCATCCGATCGAGCCGGAAGACCCGGAAGTCCTCGCGCAGATGGCAGTACGCCTGCACGTACCAGTCCTGCCCCAGCGAGGCGATGTGCACGGGATCGGCGCGCCGCCGCATCCGCTCGCCGACGCCGTTGACGTAGTCGAACTCGATCTGCCGGCCGCGCCCGACCGCCTCGCGGATGATCCCGAGCCCCGCATCCGACGCGGTCTCGGCGACCGCGAGGCGCGACGGGGCCGCAGAAGCCCCCTCGGTGAGCTTCGCCATGAGCGAGCCGAGCCCGGCATGCCCCACGTTCTCCGGCAGCGCCGACAGGTACTGCAGGCCCGCGATGAGCGCCGCCGCCTCGCGCGCCGACAGCCGCGGCGTGTCGTCGATCGCGACATGGTGCACGATCACGATCACATCGTCGTCGAGGAAGGAATCCCAGTCGATGTCGAAGAGGTCGTTCGGCAGGTAGGTGCTCGTCTCCCCCGGCAGCCCCGAGGTCGCGATCAGGCGCACGGCGTCGCGGATCTCCTCCTCGGCGACGCCGAAATGCTCGGCGGCCTCGGCGACGTCGACCACCCCTTGCTCGAGGAGGTACGGCACGAGGGAGAGCACGAAGACGAGCTTGTCGGCCGCCTTCGCCGGCCGCCGGTTCATACGCCGCCCCCGTCCGCGGCGGTCGCGACCGCACGCAGCCGCTCCACGACCGCATCCCGCAGGCTCGCCGGCGACACCACCCGCACCTCGGGGCCGAAGCCGGCGAGCTCGTCGGCGAGGATCGCCTCGTCCGTGTAGTGCAGGCTGATCGCATCCGCCCCGGCATCCGCCCCCGCACGCTTGCCGAGGCGCACGGCCGCATCGCTGCCCGCCTCCACCTCGAGCTCGGCGACGTTGCCGAGGCGGATCTCCTCGAGCTCGTCGATCACGCGGCGCTCGACGCCGGCCGGCGGGGCGTCGAACCCGGCCGCCTGACCGGGCACCGGATGGACGGCATCCACGATGCGGGACAGGAGGAAGGTGCGCGGCGCCTTCGCCTCGCGGTCCAGACCGTGCAGGTGCCAGCGACCCTCGTGCAGCACCAGCGCATGCGGCTCCACCGTGCGGCGGCGCGGCTGAGCCTCCCCCGGCTTCAGATAGTCGAAGCGCACCGCCTGGCGACGGTCGAGGGCCTGCCGCAACGGTTCGAACGACGCCTCGCGCACCCGCAGGCGCGGCGCGTAGCCGATCACGGGCTCGCGCGGCTCGACGCCGAGCGAACGCAGCTTGGTCAGGGCGCGCTGCGAGTCCGCCGAGAGGGAGGCCTCGCGCCACACTTCGGCGGCCAGGCCGAGCAGGGCGAACTCCTCGGGGGTGAACGTCAGCGACTCGGGCAGATCGTAGAGGCGCTTCGGGATGCGGTACCTGAGCGCCTGGTTGTCGCCCGGCCGGTCGGGAGCCTCGACCGTCTCGAGGGGGATGCCGAGCTCGCGCAGATCGTCCTTGTCGCGCTCGAACTGCCGCTCGAGGCTCTCATTGCGGCCGCGCTCGTCGTAACGCTCCGCGTAGCCGCGCACGGTGCGGAGGATCTCGGACTTCACGAGCCCCGACTCGGTCGCGAGCAGCGCGAGCACGAGGCTGAAGAGCCGATCCTCGACGGCGATGCGAGGCTCGGCGGACCTGGACTCCGACACAGCAGCGATCCTACTGAACCGCGGCCGTCTGCGGCCCGAAAGCCCCGGGCGAGGTGGGAATCAGGCGATGCCGAGGATGTCGATGACGAAGACGAGCGTCGAGCCGGCCGGGATGGATCCGGCGACCTGATCGCCGTAGCCGTCTTCGGGCGGGATGATCGCCACGACCTGCGAACCGACCTGCTGCCCGACGATCGCCTTCGAGAACCCCGGGACGACCTCGCCGTTCTCGCCGACCTGGAACGCGACCGGCGCACCGTCCTCCCACGAGGAGTCGAAGACCGTGTTGTCGTCCCACAGCACACCCGTGTAGTGCACGACGACGCGGTCGCCGTCCTGCACGGTCTCGCCGTCGCCGGCCTTCAGCACCTCGGAGTCGAACTCCTCCGGCGCATCCTTCTTCGGCACCGTGATGCCCGGGCGCCCGTCGGGCGCGAGCACGACCGCCGGGAAGCCGTCCTTCGAAAGCTGCACGGCGCCGTCGGCCCGCGGCGGGAACGCCTGGACGATGTCGACGACGAGGACGAGGCGATCCTCCGTGTCGAGGCCGAGCTGCATGCCCTGCGGGCCGTAGCCCTCGTCCGGCGGGATCACGATCGCGACGCGGCCGCCCTCGCTGCCGCAGGAGATGCCGTCGGCGACTCCGGGCGGGAACTGCCCGAGCGGCAGCTCGACCGGGGCGTCGTCGTAGCCGGCGGCCTGGATGACCTGCCCCGTCGCACCGTTCAGGAACGTCACCGCGCCCTGCACGTACTGCGTGCCCGTGATCGGCTCCCCGTCGCCCTCGATGAGGACGCTGCACTCGGTGCGGCTCGACATGAGCGGCGTCGGGAACTCGACCTCGGGCGCGGTGCCGAACTCGCCGGTGGCCGTGACGGCCTCGGACGAGGAACCCGGCGCGGAGTCTGCGGAAGCGGTCGCACACCCCGTGAGAGCGGCGGCGATCAGGCCGATGCCGGCGAGCGCGGCGATCTTCGAGCGCACAGATCCTCGATTCTTCGTTCGGACGGATGGGAACGGACCCAGCACAGCCTAACGCGCCTCATCGGAGGGCGACGCCTCGTCCCGGCCGTGCTCGACCTGTGCGGCGGCCGCGGAGGCGGCCCGGGCGCGCTTGCGGAGGCTCTTCGCGCTCACCTGGCGTTCGCCGAGGGCCCCCGGCGTCCAGATCTCGACGTCCTCATCGCTGAACTCGCCCTTCGAGGGGCGCCGCTTCAACTGCGGCAGCTCGGTTCCCGGCGCGAGCCGCCGGGCTGTGATGAGGAAGCCCGTGTGGGCGATCATGCGGTGGTCGGGGCGGACGGCCAGGCCCTCGACGTGCCACCCGCGAACGAGGGTCTCGGTGGAGACGGGATCGGTGAAGCAGCCGGCATCCCGGATCGTCTCGGCCACGCGCGAGAGCTGCGTCACGGTCGCTACGTAGCAGAGCAGCACGCCGCCCGGCTTCAGGGCCGTCGCGACCTCGTCGATGCACTCCCAGGGGGCGAGCATGTCGAGCACGACCCGGTCGACCGAGGCCCGCCCGGTCTGCTCCGGCAGGGCCTCGGCGAGGTCGCCGAGGGTGATCGACCAGTTCTCGGGCACCTCGCCGTGGAAGGTCGCGACGTTGCCGCGGGCGACGTCGGCGAACTCCTCGCGCCGCTCGAACGACATGAGTCGGCCCTCGGGACCGATCGCGCGCAGCAGCCAGAGCGACAGGGCCCCCGAGCCGACGCCGGCTTCGACGACCGTGGCGCCCGGGAAGACGTCGGCCTGCGCGAGGATCTGCGCCGCATCCTTCGGGTACACGATCGCCGCACCCCGCGGCATCGACATGACGAAGTCGCTGAGCAGCGGGCGCAGCGCGAGGTACTTGACGCCGGCGGCGTTCTCGACGACGGAGCCGTCGGGCAGCCCGATGATGTCGTCGTGGCGGATCGGGCCGCGGTGCGAATGGAAGACCGCGCCCGGCTCGAGGCCGATCGTGTGCATGCGCCCCTTCGGGCCGGTCAGCTGCACGCGGTCGCCCGCGCGGAACGGGCCGCCGTGCTCGCGGGCGCTCATGCGCGAGCCCCCGCACGATCGGCGAGGAGGGCGGCGAGGTCTTCGACGCCGCGGCCGGCGAGGGTCGGCCACAGGGCGTGCGCACCCGAGCCGTCGAGCGGCACGATGTTCGGCACGCCGAGCGTGAGCGCCCCGGATGCGACGCCGGAGGCCACCCCGTGCCGCGAGTCCTCGATCGCCACGCAGGCGGCGATGTCGACGCCCAGCAGACGCGCGCCCTCGAGATAGGGGTCGGGGAAGGGCTTCGGACGCTCGACGGCATCGCCGGTGACGATCGCGTCGAACGCGTCGAAGCCGATCGCGGAGACGACGTCGTCGGCCATCGAACGGATCGACATCGTCACGAGCGCCGTCGGCACACCGGCCGCGCGCAGGGCCTCGAGGAGCTCGCGGGCGCCCGGCCGCCACGGGGCGCCGTGCCGGGCGAACTGAGCGCGGACGCCGGCCGTCAGCCGTTCGACGATCGCATCGTCGTCGAGGGCGACGCCGAGATCCCGGAACACCGCGGCCGACTCCCAGAGGCCCGAGCCAATCAGGCCGAGCGCGTCCTCATGGCCCCAGGTGCCGCCGAACGACTCCACGAGCTCGGTTTCGGCGGCGAACCAGTACGGCTCGGTGTCGACGAGGGTGCCGTCCATGTCCCACAGGACCGCGGCGGGAAGGCTGGTGCTCACAACGTGCAAGTCTACGGGCCGCGCCCACGGGCGGCGGGCCTATTCTGGAGGGATGCCCGGGACGACCGGGCCGGGAAAGGACCCAGGAGTGGATCAGAGCGGCGGGTTCGGAGGCGGGCGGCTGCTCGTCGTCGCCTTCGAAGGCTGGAACGACGCCGGCGAGGCGGCCAGCGGCGCCGCACGCGCCCTCATCGAACGCCTGGATCTCGACGAGGTCGCCTCGATCGACCCCGAGCTCTACTTCGACTACCAGTTCACCCGGCCCATGGTCGAGACCGTCGACGGGCGGCGGCGCCTGAACTGGCCCGGTGCCAAACTCCTCGGGCCGAAGCCCGCATCCGGCGAGACTCCGCAGGCCGTCACCGGTCCCGGTGCCGAGGAGCTGCACATCCTCGTCGGCCAGGAGCCGGCGCGCAGCTGGAAGGCCTTCGCCCAGGAGCTCGTCGACGCCGCCCTGACCGCCGGCATCGACGGCATGATCATGCTCGGCGCGATGCTCGCCGACGCCCCGCACACCCGGCCCCTGACGGTGTTCGCCTCGAGCGACAACGACGAGGTGCGCCAGAGCCTCGGGCTCGAACGCAGCACCTACGAGGGCCCCGTCGGCATCCTCACCGTGCTTTCCGATGCCGCCGAAGAGGCCGGCATCCCCACGGTCACGCTCTGGGGGTCGGTGCCCCACTACATCCACCAGTCCCCCAGCCCGAAGGCCGTGCTCGCCCTGCTCGGCAAGCTCGAGCAGCTGACCGGCCTGACGATCTCGCGCGGCGACCTCGAAGAGGAGGCCGCCGGCTGGGAGGCGGGGGTGGATGCCATCGCCGCCGACGACGAGGAGATGGGCGACTACATCCGCCAGCTCGAGCAGGCCCGGGACACGGCCGACTCGCCGCAGGCCAGCGGCGACGCCATCGCGCAGGAATTCGAGCAGTACCTGCGGCGCCGCGGCGACGGCGGTACTGCCGGCGAACCGTGGCGGGGGCCGCAGCCCGGCAGCTGAAGGCCGTGCGCAGGCGACGCAGCGGTGCGGATGCCGTGACGCACCGGCATCCGCACCCGAAGGCTACGGCTGCAGCACGCCCGTCGACAGCAGCACGATGAGGGTGCCGCCGAGGAGGATGCGGTAGATCACGAACGGCAGGAAGCTGCGCTTGGAGATGTAGCTCATGAAGAACGCGATGACGACGATCGCGACGCCGAAGGCGACGACCGTGGCGACCGCCGTCTCGACCGGCCCGTAGACCGAGGGCTGCCCCCAGCTCTTGAACAGCTGGAAGAAGCCCGAACCGAACACCGCGGGGATCGCGAGCAGGAAGGCGTAGCGTGCGGCATCCGCCCGCTTGTAGCCCATGAGCAGCCCCGCCGTGATCGTGCCGCCCGAACGCGAAACGCCCGGGATGAGGGCAAGGGCCTGCGCGAAACCGTAGATCACGCCGTGACCGACCGTGAGGTCCTTCAGCTCGCGCCGCTTCGCGCCGATGTAGTCGGCCACGCCGAGGAGGACGCCGAATGCGATGAGCATGATCGCGACGATCCACAGCGATCTGAGCGTCGTCTCGATCTGATCCTGGAAGAGGAGGCCGAGCACCACGATCGGGATCGAGCCGATGATGATCAGCCAGCCCATGCGGGCATCGGGGTCGTTCCGCGGGGCGCGGCCCCACAGCGCGAGCCACCAGCGGGAGACGATCCGCACGATATCGCGCCAGAAGAAGACGACGACGGCCGCCTCGGTGCCGATCTGCACGATCGCCGTGAACGCCGCGCCCGGGTCGGCGGCGCTCGGGAACAGCTCCCCGACGATGCGCAGATGCGCACTCGAGGAGATCGGCAGGAACTCGGTGAGGCCTTGGACGAGGCCGAGGATGAATGCTTCGAACACGGGTGGGGATCCGCGCCTTCCGGTCGGGTCGTACGTGCGGTACGCGAGGGTGTGTCAGTACTCCAGGAGCAGGTCGCGGAGGACCTGCCTTCCGAAGACTAGTGCGTCCAGCGGCACCCGCTCGTCGACGCCGTGGAACATGCCCGGGAAGTCGAGTTCGGCCGGCAGCCGCAACGGCGCGAAGCCGTAGCCGGCGATGCCGAGGCGGCTCAGGGCCTTGTTGTCGGTGCCGCCGCTCATCAGATACGGGAAGACGGGCGCACCGGGGTCGTGCACGGCCAGGGCGGCGCGGGCGGCATCCACCAGCGGACCCGACGTCGGCGACTCGAGGCCGACGTCGCGGTGCACGACCTCGATCCGGATCTCGTCGCCGACGATGCCGCGGAGCTCGGCGAGCACCGCCTCCTCCTCGCCCGGCAGGGTGCGGACGTCGATGAGGGCCTCGGCGCGGTCGGGGATGACGTTGTGCTTGTAGCCTGCGGCCAGGCCCGTCGGGTTGCTCGTGGTGCGCAGGGTCGCGGTGATGAACCCCGACGCCGACGTCGCCAGGGCCAGCTCGTCGGCCGAGACCCGCACGGGATCGACCCCGAGCACCCCGGCGATGCCCGCGAGGAGCTCGCGCGTGGTGCCCGTCAGACGCACCGGCCACTCCGTGCGGCCGATGCGCGCGACCGCCTCCGCAAGGCGCGTGATCGCGTTGTCGTGGATCAGGCGCGAGCCGTGCGCCGCCTCCCCCGTCGCGACGAGGCGCAGCCACAGCAGCGACTTCTCCCCCGTCTGCAGCAGGTAGGCGCGGCGCCCGCCGACCGTGATCGAATAGCCGCCGACCTCGCTGATCGCCTCGGCGGCGCCGTCGAAGACCTCCGGATGGTGATCGACGAGCCAGTGGGCACCGAGCAGCCCGCCGGCCTCCTCGTCCGCGAAGAAGCCGACGATCACGTCGCGGGCGGGCTGCCGACCGGAGCCGAGGATGTCGCCGAGCGCGGTGAGGATCATGGCGTCCATGTCCTTCATGTCGACCGCGCCGCGGCCCCACAGCATTCCGTCTCGGATCTCGCCGGCGAAGGGGTCGACGCTCCAGTTCGCCGGGTCGGCCGGCACGACGTCGAGGTGGCCGTGCAGCACGAGCGCGGGCTTGGCCGGATCCGCGCCCGGCACCCGGGCCAGAACGCTCGCCCGGCCCGGCTCCGACTCGAACATGCGCGTGGCGAGGCCGAGCTTCTGCAGCTCGGCCTCGACGTAGCCGGCCGCCTCGGCCTCGCCGTTGGAGCGGCCGCCGCCCCAGTTCGTCGTATCGAAGCGGATGAGGTCGCGTGCGATGCGGGCCGTGGCCTCGAGTTCGGGGGTCTCGTCGCTGCGTTCGGGCATGCCCATCACGCTATCGGCTGCCGCCGGCCGGCGGGGTGGATGCCGGGGCCCGCCCGTGGTCGGAGGCGCCCGGAATCCGTGGTAGTGTCTTCTCTCGGGCCTGAGGGAAACCGAAGGGCCCGAAACCACGCGCGGGTGGCGGAATTGGCAGACGCGCTAGCTTGAGGTGCTAGTGCCCGTATTAGGGCGTGGGGGTTCAAGTCCCCCCTCGCGCACGTGGAGAAGAGCCGGACCTTCGGGTCCGGCTCTTCTGCTTTCCGGAGGTCACTCCTCGCGGTCCGTGCCGTCGCCCGTGCCGCCGGCTTCGCCGTCGCCGGTGCCGTCTTCGGGCACGTCTTCGCCGGGCACGTCTTCGCCGGGCGCCGCGTCGCCGGGCTTCCGGCGCTTCTTGCGGTGCTCGCCGACGACCTGCGACGCCTCGCCCGATGCGGCGCGCTCCGGCACATCCACACCCCGCGGCTGGATGTGACCGGGCTCCAGCGTCCGCTGCACGTCCTCGGGCGTGACCGTCTCGATGGCGCCGGTCGTGGCATCCACATACCATTCGGTCAGCGCAGGGTCCTCGCTGTCGAAACCGGCACCGGCACCCTCGTCGGCCGGCACCTCGCTCGCACCGAACACGAAGTCGTCGCCGTACTCGTCGATGCCGCGGCGCACGCCCTGCGCGATCGCCGCACGCGCGTACTTGCGACGGATGATGTACGGGTCGGTGCGCAGATCCTTCGCCCAGGAGAACATCATCCCGATGATGATGATCGCGAACGGCAGCGCCGAGACCACCATGAGCGCCTGCAGCCCCGACAGCGTCGACTGTCCGCCGGCCAGGAGCAGGGCGATCGCGATGAGGCCGAGCAGCCCGCCCCAGGTGATCGTCACCCACTTCGCCGGCTCGGGCCGCCCGCCCTGCGACATCGACCCCATCACGATCGAGGCCGAATCGGCGGCCGTGACGAAGAAGATGACGACGGCGACCATGGCGACCACCGAGGTGATCATGCCCACCGGCAGCCGTTGCAGGATCTGGAACAGCACCTCCTCGCTCGTGCCGCCGCTCTGCAGGTCCTCACCCTGCATCGTCATCCAGATCGCGGTGCCGCCGTAGACGACGAACCACGCGATCACGATCGCGGAAGGGACGAGCACGACGGTCGTGACGAACTCGCGGAGCGTACGCCCGCGCGAGATCTTCGCGATGAACATGCCGACGAACGGCGCCCACGACACCCACCACGCCCAGTAGTACGTCGTCCACGAGCCGAGGAAGGCCACGGCCTCCTCCCCGTCGTTCGCGTTCAGGGTGAGCATCCGCCCCAGCTGATCCACGAACTCGACGAGGCTGCCCGGCATGATGTTCAGGAGGAACACCGTCGGCCCCACGACGAGGAGGAACAGGCCGAGGAGGCCGGTCAGGATCATGTTCGTGTTCGACAGCAGGCGGATGCCGCGCTTCACGCCCGAGACGGCCGACCCCACGAACAGGGCCGTCAGCACGGCGATCGTGCCGACGAGGAAGGCGTTGCCGAGCGGCCCGATGCCGGTGACGATCACGAACCCGCTCTGGATCTGCAGCGCGCCGATGCCGAGCGAGACCGCGGTGCCGAACAGGGTGACGATGATCGCGAAGAAGTCGATGATGCGCCCGAGCACCCGATGCGTCGCCCCCGGGAAGACCGGCTCGAAGAGCGCGGAGATCAGCGGCGCGCGCCCGCGACGGTAGGCGTTGTAGGCGATGGCGCCGCCGACGAGGGCGTAGAAGGCCCACGCCATCGGGCCCCAGTGCAGCACGGTCTGCGCCATCGCCGGCAGGACCGCCTCGCTCGTCCCGCCGTCGACGCTCTGACTCGGCGACGGGCTCAAGAAGTACGTCAGGGGTTCCAACGGCCCGTAGAACAGCAGGCCGATGCCGAGGCCGGCGGCGAACAGCATCGCGACCCAGGACCCCGTGGAGAACTCGGGTTTCTCGTCGTCGGCGCCGAGGCGGATGCCGCCGGTGCGGCCGTAGCCGACGACGAGCATGAAGAGCCCGATCGCGATCGCCAGGGCGGTGAACAGCCAGCCGAAGTTGACCGTCACCCAGTCGAGGGAGACCGCACCGACCGCGGCGAGGTTGTCGGGCCAGATGAACGCCCAGGCGATGACGCCGAGGGTGACGACCACCGCCCCGATGAACACCGCCGTGTTCGTGGGGAACGTCGTGCCGGTCTGCTCGACGCCGATCCCGGGGATGAGCCCCGGGTGCGGGGTGACCGGGGCATCCACCGCACGCTTCAGCGCCTTCTTCACCCGGCCTTCGGATCGCGCCGGGGTCTCGGAGGCGTGTCGTGCCGAATGCCGGGGCCGCTGCTCGTCCGCCACGTCCATCCCCTGTCCGGGCGCTTCCGTGCCGCCCTGTCGATGAGGTGCAACCGGCTCCACGCTAGCCACGGTCGGCGCGGTGCACGGTGAAGACCGGCCGCTATTCGCCGGATCGCGCCTCGGCCTCCGCTCCCCTCGTCCGAGGGATGCGGGACCTCGCTATTTCACTGTTAGATGGTCTAAAGTGGAAATGTCGGTGAGAGGAGGGGCGCATGGGCGACTACGTCGAACGGCTCTGGCATCCCGAGGACGCCGGCGGGCTCAGTCGCCGCGACCGCGCCCCGGGCCGATACCGCGCCTACGTTCCGCGCGAACTCGGCACCCGGCTGCCGGCCCTCGGCGCCGAAGCGCAGGAGGCGGCCGAGGACGCCCTGGCCGTGCTCGCCCGCGCAGACGAACGGGTCGGGGCGCGCGGCAGCTACCTGAACCACCTGCTGATCCGATCCGAATCCATCTCCTCCTCGTGGATCGAAGGCAATCGCATCACGCCCAAGCGGCTCGCCATCGCCGAGGTGCTCCGGCAGGGCTCGCGTCAGGCGCTCGACGTCGTCGCGAACGTGCGGGCGACCGAAGAAGCCATCGCCGGCCTCGCCGACCGCGCACGCCCGATCACCGCAGGCGACATCGTCGACCTCCAGCACGTCATCGAACCCCGCCTCGCACGCGGCCTCCGGCAGGAGCAGAACTGGGTCGGCGGGCCCGGCTGGTCGCCGCTGCGCGCCGCGTTCGTGCCGCCGCCCGAGACCGAGGTGCCGAGGCTCGTCGACGACCTCGCCGGCTTCGTCACCGACACCGGCGGCAATCCCGTCGTGCGGGCCGCGATCGCACACGCCCAATTCGAGACGATCCACCCCTTCATCGACGGCAACGGGCGCACCGGCCGCGCGCTCATCCACACGATCCTGCGCCGCGCCGACGCCGTGCGGAACACGCTCATCCCGATCAGCACCGTCTTCGCCGGCGACACCGATTCCTACCTCGCCGGGCTCACCGGCTACCGCGCCGCGCCGCCCGCGATCGACGACTGGGTCATCGGCTTCGCCCGCGCCGCAGAACGGGCCGCCGGCAACGCCGCCGAGCTCGCCGAAGACATCACCGCCCTCGACCGCGATACCTTCGAGCGGCTCGTGGAGGTGCGGCGCGCGCGCGGCGCGAACCCGGCCGAACCGAGGCGGGATGCCGTCGTGCGCCGCATCCTCGGCACCCTCGCCGCAGAGCCCGTGCTCACCGCCGAATCCGTCAGCTCGCGGCTGGCCGTCTCACCGCAGGCCGCCCACCGGGCCCTCGTCGAACTCGCCGAGGCCGGCATCCTCGGGCGCACGAAAGACCAGCGGGGCCGGCTGATCTGCTGGACGGCCGACCGCTACCTCGCCCTCGTCGCCCTCGCCGAACGCAGCAACCGCGTCGGCGGCGGGCGCGTCAATATTGCAGGATTCAGGGGACGAGAGATTCATAGAGAGATGAGTTGAAAGAAAGGATCCCTTGAGTCGGATTGATGGGTCTCCACTCTCCATCACGAGTCGGCACAAGCAGAAGAATCACTTCCCCACCTGGGATACTAGGCATTTTCATGGTTGAAGACTGGGTGCAGTCGTCCTTCAAATGAATCGAAACACTCATCCCAATAACCTGTGGTGAGCCCTTCCTCACATCTTCGACTACGACTTGAATGACATTGTCCTGTCTGTCATCATCGTTTGCGGGAATAGTGGCGCGGCCGATGAGTTCAGATTCTCTGGCAGCGTCTTGAATCGTCTCGTAGTGCACATAAGCGAAGCAAGCGGCGCTGCGGTCGCCTCTCCCGTCACTACAGCCAACCATTCCAGTCAATAGGCAGAGCGCTCCGATTACTACTGCCGTGATGCTGTGTTTCACCGCGTCTTTCTCATCTCGTCAGTACAGCGTGATTATCCCGAGTTGATCACCTCTGCCTAGAGTGCGCTGAGCGACGTCGCATGTACTCGAGGCGGGCTTCATGACCAACGCAGTGCTTTGCGCTACGTGTCCAAGACCAAAAACGTGCCCAAATTCGTGCGTTCCGACTCCTCGCACGTCATAGTTTGATCCTGAACAGCTCGACGCTGAGGACCACGAGTATGAGGTATTGTAGCGCTGGTCGGATTCAAGCGCGTCGCCATAGCTGTTGTACCAAGTGCAGGTGACGGCAAGTGTTCCGGATGGCAGCTCCCCCCAACCGACAACGTTTCGAGTGCTTCGAGTGGAACATCCACCGTCCTTGGTTAGATTCGGAGCTTCTGTCGTAGCTCCTACATAGTATTCGCCTGCGCTCGACAACTCAGTGTAATTGCATACGGATATTGTTCCGGTCCATGCGGTTGCTGCCGCTTGGAAGGCGGCAAGACTGGACGCACGAGCATCGCTAGAATTGTAGTACCAGTTGTAATCGTTCGGCCATCGCCAGCCGCCGATTTCGTAATCGGAGCTCGAGCAGCTTGCAAGAGTTTCGTACTTGAGAGGGTCTGTTGTAAACCATGACTGAATGGTATCCGTGCGAGATTCCATCCAGGCCTTCTGCTCTACGATCGCGTCGTCTGAGCCGTACCATTCATCATTGTAAAGAATGGCAATTCCACTGGTGATGGTGTTGGTGATCTGAACCTCAGATACTGCTATGGCTTCGTGAGTAGTTGATGCTTGAGCCACCACGGTCTCACCAACGGCAGGAACTGCAATCAATCGGCCATCTGGAAGGCTGATGTGCATCCCAGACTGAACGGTGCAACTATCTTCGATCTGGTCCAATGTGATGGAACCGTTCCCGCAGTCCGAGACTGTAGCAAGCACCGGCGTGGCTGTCGCTATGCTTCCCATGAGAATGGGAACAGCTATATAGATTCCGATGCTGAATTTCACGACTCACCTTTGCGATAGTCCGGTTTGTCTTTCAGGTATTTGACAGCCGATGGTAAGGGAACATGCACTGCGCGCTCGTCTATCGTTATAGTTTTGTTATTAATCTCCTGATGCATCGAGGGGCTGCGTTGCGGCGCGCTGCGTGAGGTGTTCGAGGTGACGAGCGCGGCGACTTGCAAGCATCGAACAAGTGTTCGAAACTGGAGTATGACCGTGATCGCTCCGCTCCGCACCATCGACCCCGCCCCGCGGGGCGATGCGGCGCGCGCGGCCGGTGCCAGGGTCGCCGAGCTGCAGTCGCGCATCCGCGGCATGGAGGCCCGCAAGCTCGAAGGGCGCGCCGTGCCGACACCGGCCGCCCTCGCCCCCGTGCTGCCCGGCGGAAGCCTGCGCGAGGGCTCGGTCTACGTCGTGGAGGGCTCGGTCGCGCTGCTCATGACGGCGCTCTCGGCGGCATCCGCCGCAGGAAGCTGGGCCGCGATCGTCGGCCTGCCCGAATTCGGCGTCGAAGCCGCCGAACAGGCCGGGCTCGCCCTCGACCGGCTCGTGCTCGTGCCCGAACCCGGGCGGCACTGGTTCCAGGCGACCGCCGCGCTCGCCGACGTCATCCCGCTCGTCGCCGTGCGACCCGCCGCACGCATCGCCCCGGCCGACGCCGCGAGATTCGCCGCCAGGCTCCGCCAGCGCGGCACGGTCCTCTTCTCCACCGGGGACTGGCCGCAGGCCGACGCGCGGCTGCGGCTCGAACGCAGCGACTGGTCGGGGCTCGGCGCCGGGCGCGGGCGGATCGCCGGACGCGACGCCGTCGTCACCGGCATCGGCCGCGACGCCCGGGTGCGGCGGACGACCGTGGCGATGCCCGGGATGCCGCTGCCCGGGTCGGGCGGCCGCGATGCGCCGGAAGCGGGGATGCCGGAAGCAGGGATGCCGGAGGCGGGGATGCCGGAGGCCGGGGCGCGGCTCGCGCTCATCGACGGGGGCGGCCCGGCATCCGCCGCCGGCGGCGCCCCGACCGCGGATCGGCGGGCGGCCGGATGAGCGGCGAACGCACGATCGTGCTCTGGTGCCCCGACTGGCCCGTGCACGCCGCGAGCAGTCAGGCCGGCCTCGACGCGGACGCCGCCGTCGCCCTCATCGACCGCGGCCTCGTCTACGCGTGCTCGGCCGCCGCCCGCAGTGAAGGCGTGCGCCGCGGGCTGAAGCTCCGCGAAGCGCAGCTCCGCTCCCCCGCACTCACCGTGCTCGACTACGACGCCGCCCTCGACGCCCGCGTCTTCGAACCCGTCATCCGACTCGTCGAGGCCACCGTGCCCGGCGTGCAGATCATCCGCCCCGGCACGCTCGCGATGCGCGCCCGCGGGCCGGCCCGCTATTACGGCGGTGAGGAGGCCGCCGCCGAAGCCCTGCTCGCGACCGCGGAACGCGCCGGCGTCCAGGGCTCCCGCATCGGCATCGCCGACGGCGCCTTCGCCGCCGAGCAGGCGGCGCGGGCGAGCGGCGCAGCGGGCCGCACCGGCATCGTGCCCGCCGGGGAGGCCGCCGCCTTCATCGCCCCGCTGCCCGTCGGCCTCCTCGTCGACGAGCGCACCGCGACCCTGCTGCACCGCCTCGGCATCCGCACCCTCGGCGAACTCGCCGCCCTGCCCGAAGCCGATGTGCGACGCCGCTTCGGCGCGGCCGGCGCGTTCGCCCACGCCCGCGCATCCGCTCGCGAAGACGCCCGTGTGCGGGCACGCACCCCGCCGCCCGACCATGAGGTCGAAGCCCGCTACGAACCCCCGCTCGACCGCATCGACGCCCTCGCCTTCGCCTTCCGCACCCGGGCCGAGGAATTCGAGAACCGGCTGCGGGCGGCGAAACTCGTCTGCACCGCCCTGCGCGTCGAGATCGTCGACGACCGCGGCGGCCGATCCGAACGCGAATGGCTGCACCCCCGCTGGTTCACCGCCGCCGACGTCGTCGACCGGGTGCGCTGGCAGCTGCAGGGCGGCGGCAGCGCCGACCGGGGCCTCGCCGCACCCATCGCGCACGTGCGCATCGCCCCCGCCCGCGTCGACGACGCCGCCGCGCACGAGACCGGGCTCTGGGGCGGCGGCCCCGACGAACGCGTGCACCACGGCCTCACCCGTGTGCAGAGCATGCTCGGCCACGACGCCGTCGTCACCGGCTCCGTCGGCGGCGGCCGCATGCTCGCCGACCGGCAGGTGTTCGTGCCGTGGGGCGACCGGCTGCCGCCCTCCACACGCGAGCGCCCCTGGCCCGGAAGCCTGCCCGGGCAGGCGCCGTCGAGCGTGTTCCGCGACCGCGCCCCGGTGCTGGTCCTCGACGCCGCCGGCGAACCCGTGCGCGTCGACGAGCGCGGCGCCATCAGCGCGCCGCCCGAACGCTTCGCCCCGCCGGCATCCGCCGGGAAGCACGGGCCGAAGGGGGCGCACGAGGCGCACGGCGGCGAGCGCCGCGTGCAGGCCTGGGCGGGGCCGTGGCCCGTCGTCGAACGCTGGTGGGACGCCGAGGCGGCCAGGCGCCTGTACCGCTTCCAGCTCGTCGACGACGCCGGACAGGCATGGCTGCTCGTGCTCGACGAGACCGGGTGGCGGGCCGAAGCGAGGTACGACTGATGGCGGGAGGCATCTGATGGGCTGGAACAATCCGCCGATCCCCTGGTCGGAACTCGAACGCACCCTCTCGGAGCGGCGGCGCCCGGGCGGGCCGGCGGTGCCCGCCGACGGCGGCGACTCGCCCGCGTGGAGCCGGACCCGGCATCCATACCGCCCGCCCGAGGAGCCGCCGGCCGCGGTCGCCGGGCCCGTCGTGCCCTATGCGGAACTGCACGCGCACACGAACTTCAGCTTCCTCGACGGGGCCTCCCCGCCCGAGCGGCTCGTGGAGGAGGCGAACCGGTTGGGCCTCACCGGCCTCGCCGCGACCGATCACGACGGCTTCTACGGGGTCGTGCGCTTCGCCGAGGCCGCCGAGTCGTATCCGGAGTTGCAGACGGTCTTCGGCGCCGAACTCTCGCTCGGGCTGAGCGGCCCGCAGAACGGCGCGGCCGACCCCGAGGGCACGCATCTGCTCGTGCTCGCCCGCGGCGAAGAGGGCTACCACCGGCTGGCGTCGGCGATCACGGCCGCTCAGCTCGCCGGCGGCGAGAAGGGGCGGCCCGTCTACGACGTCGAGGAGCTCGGCGAACGCGCCGGCGGCGCCTGGACGGTGCTGACGGGGTGCCGCAAGGGCAGCGTCCGCGCCGCGCTCGCCGAGGCCGGGCCGGCGGCGGCGCGGCTCGAACTCGACCGGCTCGCCGCGGTCTTCGGGCGCGAGCACGTCGTCGTCGAACTCTTCGACCACGGGCATCCGGGCGATCAGGATGCGAATGACGCGCTCGCCGGGCTCGCCCGCGACGCCGGCCTGCCGATCGTCGCGACGAACGCGGTGCACTATGCGACGCCCGGCGAATACCGGCTCGCGTCGGCGCTCGCGGCCGTACGGGCCCGCCGCAGCCTCGACGAACTCGACGGCTGGCTGCCGGCGGCGAACAGCGCCCATCTGCGCTCGGGGGCCGAGATGGCCGAGCGCTTCCGCGACCACCCCGGTGCGGTGGCGTTCTCGGTCGAGGTGGCCGCCTCGCACGCGTTCACTCTGCGGAGCGCCCGGCCGCATCTGCCGAAGCAGGAGGTGCCCGCGGGGCATACGCCGATGTCGTGGCTGGCCGAGCTCACCCGGCGGGGCGCCGCCGAACGGTACGGGGATCCGCTGCCGGCGGGCCATCGGGATCGTCTGGAGCAGGAGCTGCGGGTCATCGAGCAGCTCGACTTCCCCGGCTACTTCCTCATCGTGCACGACATCGTGCAGGAGGCGAAGCGCCGCGGCATCCTCTGCCAGGGCCGAGGCTCCGCGGCCGGCAGCGCCGTGTGCTTCGTGCTCGGCATCACCGCGGTCGACTCGATCCGCTACCGGTTGCCGTTCGAACGGTTCCTGTCGAGCCTGCGCGACGAACCGCCCGATATCGACGTCGACTTCGACTCCGACCGGCGCGAGGAGATCATCCAGTACGTCTACGAGAAGTACGGGAGGCAGAACGCCGCGCAGGTCGCCAACGTCATCAGCTACCGGCCGAAGGGTGCCGTACGCGATATGGCCAAGGCGCTCGGCTATTCGACCGGGCAGCAGGATGCGTGGACGAAGCAGGTCGAACGCTGGGGCGCCGAGATCGCCAGCGACGACCACGACATCCCCGCGCCGGTCGTCGAACTCGCCGAACGGGTGCTGAGCTTCCCGCGCCACCTCGGCATCCACTCCGGCGGCATGGTGCTCACCGACCGGCCCGTCGGCGAGGTGTGCCCCATCGAGCACGCCCGCATGGACGGCCGCACGGTGCTGCAGTGGGACAAAGACGATTGCAAGTGGATGGGGCTCGTCAAGTTCGACCTGCTCGGGCTCGGGATGCTCGGGGCGCTGCAGCACACCTTCGACCTCGTGCGCGAGTCGACGGGCGAGGTGTGGGAGCTCGCGACGATCCCCGCCGAGGAGCCCGGCGTGTACGACATGCTCGCCCGCGGCGATTCGGTGGGCGTGTTCCAGGTCGAGTCGCGGGCGCAGATGGCGACGCTGCCGAGGCTGCGGCCGCGCGACTTCTACGAGCTCGCCGTCGAGATCGCCCTCATCCGCCCCGGCCCGGTGCAGGGCGGTGCCGTGCACCCGTACATCCGCCGCCGCACGGGTGAGGAGAAGATCACCTACCTGCATCCGAAACTGGAGCCGGTGCTGGAGCGCACCCTCGGCGTTCCGCTGTTCCAGGAGCAGCTCATGCAGATGGCCGTGGCCGTCGGCGGCTTCGACGCCGAGCAGGCCGACCGGCTGCGGCGGGCGATGGGATCCAAACGCGGCGTCGAACGCATCGACCGGTTGAAGGGCGATCTGTATGCGGGCATGGCCGCCAACGGCATCACGGGCGCGGATGCCGATTCGATCTACGAGAAGATCAACGCCTTCGCGAACTTCGGCTTCGCCGAGAGCCATGCGATCGCGTTCGCGCTGCTCGTGTACGCCAGCTCGTGGCTGAAGCTGCACTACCCGGCGGCGTTCCTCGCCGGTCTGCTGCGGGCCCAGCCGATGGGCTTCTATTCGCCGCGCACCCTCGTCGCCGATGCGCGCCGGCACGGGGTGCGGGTGCTCAGGCCGAACCTGGCGTGTTCGGGGGTGGATGCCGGGCTGGAAGCCCTCGCGCCGGATCGCACCGCCGCGACCGGGCTCGATGCGTGCCTCGGCGAGCAGCCGCCCGTCGGACCCTTCGACCAGGACGCCCCGGATCGCGGCCGCGAGCATCGCCGCGACGGCGCCTTCGCCGTGCGGCAGGGGCTGTCGGGGGTCGCGAAGATCGGGCGGAAGGCCGCCGAACGCATCGTCTCCGAACGGGAGCGGGGCGGCCCGTACCGCGATCTGCACGATCTGTCGCGCCGGGCCGGGCTGAACGCCGAGCAGCTCGAGGCGCTCGCCGCGGCCGGCGCCTTCGAGGACTTCGGGCTCGAGCGCCGCGAGGCGCTGTGGATCGCCGGCGAGGCGGCTGCGGACCGCGAGGAGTTCCTGCCGGGCACGGTCGTCGCGGTGCAGCCGCCGTTGCTGCCGCTGCTGAGCCCGCAGGAGCAGCTCGTGTACGACCTGTGGACGACGGGCCTCTCCCCCGACGACCATCCGATCCGCTACGCCCGGTCGGGCCTCGATGCCCGCGGAGCGCTGCGGATCGACCTGCTGCGAGAGGCCGAATCGGGGCGGCGGATCGAGGTCGGCGGGGTCGTCACGCACCGGCAGCGGCCGGCGACGGCCGGCGGGGTGACGTTCCTGAACCTCGAGGACGAGTCGGGCATCCTGAACGTCATCGCGAGCCAGGGGGTGTGGCAGCGTTTCCGGCGCACGGCCCGGGAAGCGCCGGCGCTCGTCGTGCGCGGCATCCTGGAGCGCACCCGGGAGGGGGTGATCAATCTCGTCGCCGATCGGTTCGAGCGTCTGGAGCTCGGTGCGCCGGTGCGTTCGCGGGACTTCCGGTGAGGCGGCCGCGCGGGCCGCGTCGAGGCGATCTCCGGTCATCCCGGTGACGCATCGACGGCACGCGCGATCCGCGGCCACGGTGGGCACGGGAATCCGTTAGCGTCGAGCGGGTGACGAACACGCTCGACGCCTGGGACCGATACGGAAGCGATGTGCTCGCAGGCGACTGGCGGAGTGCCGGTCGCAAGGCGACACCGCGGGTCGAAGCCGAGCCGGGCCTCGTCGTCGAACTCGTCGGCGACGGATTCTGCGGTGCCGTCGTCGGCATCGAGCAGCAGGCCGTGGTGCTCGAAGACCGGCATCGCAGGCGCCGAATGTTCCCCCTCGGCACGGGCTTCCTGCTGGACGGCGAACCGGTGACCCTCATCAGGCCCACACCGAAGCCGGCCGGGCGGCTTCGGACCGCATCCGGGTCGTTCGCGGCACCGGCGGGCCCGGCGAAGACGGCCCTGCCGAGCCGCATCTTCGTCGAGGGCCGCCACGACGCCGAACTCGTCGAGAAGATCTGGGGCGCCGACCTGCGCGCCGAGGGCGTCGTCGTCGAGTACCTCGAGGGTGTGGACGTACTCGGGCCCATGCTGGACGACTTCCGGCCGGGGCCGGGCCGCAAGGCCGGGGTGCTCGTCGACCACCTCGTGCCGGGGTCGAAGGAGGCCCGCATCGCGGATGCCGTGGCCCGCGGCCCCCACGGCGCATCCACCCTCGTCGTCGGCCACCCGTTCATCGACATCTGGCAGGCGGTCAAGCCCGTCCGCCTCGGCCGGGAGGCGTGGCCGGTGGTGCCGCGCGGCATCGACTGGAAGCACGGCGTGTGCGAGGCCTTCGGCTGGCCGCACGAGGAGCAGGCCGATATCGCCCGGGCCTGGCAGCGGATCCTCGGCCGGGTCCGCGGGTACGGGGACCTGGAGCCGGCCCTCCTCGGCCGCGTCGAGGAGCTCATCGACTTCGTCACGGCGTAGGGCGCCGCGGCACCGGCCGGCCCGTCGGGCGGCGCCTTCAGCCTGCCCGGCCGCCGACGAGGGGCGCCGGCCGTGCGGCGGCCAGCCGGTCGGCGAGGACGATCGCGAGCACGCCGAGGAACACGGCCGCCGACGTCCTCGCCAGCACGTCGAGGCCGACCATCCACGCGGCGAGCACCGGTGCCGCGGAGAGGGCGCTGCCGGCCGCACCGAGGAGCGCTTCGATGAGACCGAGGCCGGCGAGTCCCAGGACGACGATGAACGGCGCCCGGTGCCAGGGGGCCGGAAGCATGCCGGCGCGGAGGATCTGCACGGATGCGATGAGCGCCAGCGCGAGGGCGACGAGGTCGCCGGCGAGTGAGAGCGCCGTGACGAGCCCGGACTGCCCGCTCGAGACGAGCGCTTCGGTGAGCACGGGGTCGAGGATCATCCGGGCGAGCACCAGGACGCCGAGCGCGATGAGCGCACCGGTGCCGAGCGGCCGGTTCGCGCTCACGCTGCCGGCACCGCGGATGCCGAGTGCGAAGAGGAGGAACGCCGCGGCCAGGCACACCGCGCCGACGACCCCTGAACCGGGGAGGGCGTACGCGAGTGCCGGCGGGATCGCGACGGCGGCGACGAGCAGGCCGCCGCCGACGGTCCAGGCCAGGCGGGCATCGGAACGAGCGGTGCGGACGGCGGCATCGGCGTCGGTCATGCCGCCGAGTGTACGGGGTGCCCGGTGCCGACGACAGCCCCGGCTGCGGACGGCTACCCGATCGTCGTGCCGAAGGCGAGGCCGAGCAGGTAGGTGACGGCGGCGGCCCCGAGGCCGATCGCCAGCTGGCGCAGGGCGCGTTTCAGCGGTGAGGCCCCCGAGAGCAGCCCGACGATCGCGCCGGTGACGAGCAGGGCGATGCCGACGAGCACGCTCGCAAGGACGACGGCGCCGATCCCGCTCATGCCGAACAGGTACGGCAGTACGGGGATGAGTGCGCCCGAGGCGAAGAAGCAGAAGCTCGACAGTGCGGCCGTCATGCCCTGCCCGACGGCCTCGTCGGGGTCTTCGACGGCGGCGAGGGAGCCGGTCGCCGGGGTGCGGGCGCGCATGCGGGCGATGACGCGGCCGGCATGCGCGGCGGCATCGGTTTCGCTCATGCCGCGGGCGCGGTAGACGAGGGCGAGCTCGTTCGCGTCGACGTCGAGGTCGTGCACGGCGCGGTCGGCGTCTGGGTCGGGTGCGGATGCCGCCAGGAGCTCCCGCTGCGAGCGCACCGAGACGTATTCGCCGGCGCCCATCGACAGGGCGCCGGCCAGGAGCCCGGCGATGCCGGTGAAGAGGACGACGGGGGCCGGCACCCCGGTCGCGCCGATGCCGAGGACGAGGGCGAGGTTGGAGACGAGGCCGTCGTTGGCGCCGAAGACGGCGGCACGGAAGGTGCCCGACAGGCGTCTTCGGCCGCGGGAGGCGAGCCCTCGCACGACCTCGCCGTGGATGCGTTCGTCGGCGGCCATCGCGGGCGTCGCGTCGGGGTCGTCGGCGTAGGGCGAACGGGCTTCGGCGCGCTGGGCGAGGGCGAGGACGAAGATGGAGCCGAAGCGGCGGGCGAGGCCCCCGAGCATCCGGGTACGGATGTCGGCCTTCGGCAGCCGGGTGTCGTCGCCGCCGAGGAGCGCGAGCCAGTGCGCTTCGTGGCGTCCCTCGGCGGAGGCGAGGGCGAGGAGGATCTCGCGTTCCTCGCCGCCGCGGCGTTCGGCGAGTTCGCGGTAGACGGCAGCCTCGGCGCGTTCGTCGGCGAGGTAGCGGCGCCACCTGGCGCGGTCGGCGCCGCTCGCGGCTTCGCCGGGCCTGCTGTTTCCGGGTTCCTGTGGCACCGGCTTCCCTTCGCGGGCGCGTGCGCGGGCCCGCCGCATCGCGTTCGCCCCGTTCGGGGCGCAGGCCAGCGTAGCGCCCGCGGCGGCCGGCCGGCCCGGCCCGGGCGGGGATTGGCAGCATTTCGGAGTGCCGAAGCGGATGTCGGGCGGGCTCGGGCATCCGCTCGGCGACGTTCAGGTGACGAGCCCGTACCAGCCGTCGCCGGAGGCGTATTCGAAGATGAGGTTGGTCTCGGTGTGCGCGACGGCGGGATGCCCGGTGAGGTGGGTGACGACGAACTCGCGGAGCTCCTCGGAGTCGCGGGCGGCGACGTGGAGCAGGTAGTCGTCGGCGCCGGCCATGTGGAAGAGGCCGAGGACGCCGGGCAGGTGCGGGGCGGCGGCGCGGAATGCGTCGATCTCGCTGCGGTCGTGTTTGACGAGGCGCACGGCGATGAGCGCCTGGATGGTGACGCCGAGGGCCGGCAGGTCGACCTCGACGTTGAAGCCCTTGATGAAGCCGCTGGCCTGCAGGCGGCGCAGCCGCAGCGAGACCGTAGATTCGGCGACGTTGACCTCTGCGGCCAGGGCCGCCCCCGAGGCCCGGGCGTTCACCGAGAGCGCTTTGAGCAGCGCCCGGTCGATCCGGTCGAGGTCGGACTTCTTCGGCATGACTGGGGCCTCCCCGGGGGTGGATGCAGGATATTCGACCATTCACGACGAATCCGTCGTTCGTACGACGCTACTTGAGCATATGCGGAGGATCTGCTTGCGTCGAGGGATGCAGACATCGTCGTCCCGTCTCGAGACCCGCGCCGTGCACGGCGGCACCGCAGGCCTGCGCGCATCCGGGTCCCATGTGCCGCCCATCGACCTGTCCACGACGTTCCCGCTGCCGGACGTCGAGAACGGCGGCCTCGCCTACGAGGAACTCGCCGGCGGGGCCGACCTCGGCGAGGACCGCTCGGCGGTCTACCAGCGACTCTGGCAGCCCGGCGCCGCCCGCTTCGAAGAGGCCCTCGCCGGGCTCGAAGGCACGAGCGGCGCCGTCTCCTTCGCCTCCGGGATGGCGGCCCTGACCGCCGTGCTCATCGCCGTCGTGCAGTCCGGGCGCCCGCACGTGGTCGCCGTGCGCCCGCTGTACGGCGGCACCGACCACGTACTCGACTCCGGGATGCTCGGCACCCGCGTCACCTGGGCCGAAGCCGATGCCGTCGGCGAGGCGATCCGCCCCGACACGGGCCTCGTCGTCGTCGAGACCCCGGCGAACCCGAGCCTCGAACTCCTCGATCTCCGCCAGCTCGCCCGGCAGGCCGGCGACGTGCCGGTCCTCGTCGACAACACCTTCGCGACGCCCGTGCTGCAACGCCCCGTCGAGCACGGCGCGACCCTCGTGCTGCATAGTGCCACGAAGTACCTCGGCGGGCACGGCGACGTGCTCGGCGGCGTCGTCGCCGCGGACGCGGACTGGGTCGGCCGCCTGCGGCGGGTGCGGGCGCTGACGGGTGCCGTGCTGCATCCGCTCGGCTCGTATCTGCTGCACCGGGGCCTACGCACCCTGCCGATCCGGGTCCGGGCGCAGCAGGAGACCGCCGGCGTCATCGCCGCCGGCCTCGAGGGCCGCCCCGAGATCGCACGCGTCCGCTACCCCGGGCTCCCCGGGCAGGACCCGGCCGGCCTCATTCCCCGCCAGCTCGCCGGCCCCGGATCGATCGTCTCGCTCGAACTGGCCGGCGGCGAAGCCGCCGCGATCCGCTTCATCGAGTCGTGCCGGCTCATCACCCACGCCGTCTCGCTCGGCGGCGTCGACACGCTCGTGCAGCATCCGACCTCCCTCACGCACCGCCCGGTCGCCGGCGACGCGAAACCCGATGCCGGGCTCGTGCGCCTCTCGATCGGGCTCGAGCACGTCGACGACCTGCTCGACGATCTGTTCGGCGCGCTGGATGCCGCCGGCTCGGAGCGGCCCGTCGCGCTCAGCCGGGCTCGCTGAGTCGCTCCCGCGGAGGATTGCGGATCCCGATCCCCGAGACGATGCCCCCGATCGTGAGGAGCACCGCCGTCGCGACGGCCGTGCGCTGGTACCCGCCGACGTCGAGGCCCGTGCCGGCGACGAGGCCGATGCCGGCGATCGCCAGGAGCCCCGCGATCCGCGAGATCGCGTTGTTCACCGCTGAGCCGATGCCCGCACGTGCCGGGTCGACGGCGCCGAGGATCGCCGCGGTCAGCGGTGCGACCGTCACCGACATCCCGAGCCCGAAGAGCACGATGCCCGGGAGGAACTGCACCCAGTAGTCGACGGGTTCGTGCACCTGCAGCGTCCACAGGAACCCGGCGGCGAACAGCAACGGCCCGGCGAACATGAACAGGCGCGGACCGATGCGCCCGGCCCAGGAGCCGAACACCGAACCGAGGAGCACCATCAGCACCGTCGGCGGCAGCGTCGCAAGCCCCGCAGCAGTCGCCGAGAACCCGGCGACCTCCTGCAGGAAGATCGTGATCGCGAACGGCCCGAGCGAGAAACCCGCGTACACGAAGAAGGTCGACAGGTTTCCGACGACGAAGTTGCGGGCACGGAAGAGCGAGAGCGGCAGCATCGGCGCCGGGCTGCGCGCCTCCCACCATAGGAACGCGGCGAGACCGGCGACGCCGACCACGAGCGGCACCCAGACACCCGGTGAAGCCCAGCCCCAGCGGCCTTGCTCGATGAGGGCGAACACGGTGCCGCCGAGCCCGACCACCCCGAGCACGGCGCCCACCCAGTCGATGCGAGCGCGCGCTTCGGGCCGTGCCTCGGCATCCAGGCCCCGGACGAGCCAGAACGCCGCGGCGATCGGCAGCACGTTGATCCAGAACACGAGCCGCCACGACACGAGGTCGACGAGGACGCCGCCGAGCAGCGGCCCGATGAGGAACGCGGCCGTCGTCCACGCCGTCCACCGCCCGATCGCCCGAGACTGCTCGGCCTGCGGGAACGTCGAGATGATGAGCGCCAGCGAACTCGGCACGAGCAGTGCCCCGCCGATGCCCTGCACGCCGCGGGCGAGGACGAACAGCACCCCGTCGGGGGCGAGCGCTGCCGCCACGGAGGCGATGCCGAACACGGCGAGACCGGCGACGATGATGCGCACACGTCCGAACGAGTCGGAGAGGCTGCCGGCCAGCAGGATCAGCGAGCCGAGCGTCAGCAGATAGGCGTCGACCGCCCACTGCTGCAGGGTGAGGCCGCCGCCGAGCTCGCGTTCGATCGCGGGGAGTGCGACGTTGATGACGGCGCCGTCGAGGAACGCGATGAACGAGACGACGATCGCGACGACGAGCACACGCGTGCGCTGGCGCATATCCGCCATGCTACGCGGGGTGGATGCCGCGGGGTGGATGCCACAGCGTCGCTGCGGCCCGCCGGGCGCCCCACGGCATCCGCTCACCGGACGTCAGTGCTGCGCGAGCCGTTTCCGCAGCAGCTCGATGCGCGACTGCAGCTGCGTGACCGTCGCCTGCCCCACCGCCGGCCCGCCGCACGCGCGGCGCAGTTCGGCGTGCACGAGCGAGTGCGGTTCGCCCGACATGCGCGCCCAGAGGCCGACGAGGCTGTTCAGCAGCGTGCGCTGCTCCTTCAGCGTGCGGTAGAGGGCGACGGGCTCCTCGGGCGGATGCTCGACATCGTGCTTGCGGCGCTCGCCGGCCCGGCGCGCCTGTCTGGCCTGCCGGTGCCTGAGGAGCTCGGAGACCTGTTCGGGCTCCAGCAGCCCGGGGATGCCGATGAAGTCGAGCTCCTCGTCGCTGCCGGGCTCGGCGAGGGTGCCGAACTCGGTGCCGTCGTAGAGCACTCGGTCGAATGAGGCGTCGGAGCCGATCGCCTCCCAGGTGCCGAGTCCCTCCTCGGAGGCGCGTTCTTCGCGGTTGGCCGCCGCGAGCGCCTCGTCGTCGAGAAGCCCGTCGCCGTCGTCGTCGTCGCCCCCGCGCCGGTCGAGGGCATGGTCTCGTTCGAGTTCGAGCTGGGCGGCGAGGTTCATCAGCACCGGCACGTTCGGCAGGAACACCGAGGCCGTCTCGCCACGGCGCCGTGCACGCACGAAGCGCCCGACTGCCTGGGCGAAGAACAGCGGGGTCGACGCGCTCGTCGCATACACCCCGACCGCGAGGCGCGGCACGTCCACACCCTCGGAAACCATCCGCACCGCGACCATCCACCGCCTGGTGTTCTCGGAGAACTCCTCGATGCGGGCGCTGGCCTCCTTCTCGTCCGAGAGGACGACGGTGACCGGCTCGCGGCAGATCGACTCGAGGATCCTCGCGTACTCGCGCGCGACGGTCTGGTCGGTGGCGATGACGAGGCCGCCGGCGTCGGGGATCGACTGGCGCACCTCGCCGAGACGCCGGTCGGCGGCGCGCAGCACCGCCGGGATCCATTCGCCGCTCGGTTCGAGGGCCGTGCGCCAGGCCGAGGACGTGATGTCCTTCGTGTTGTCCTCGCCGAGCTTGGCCTCCATCTCGTCGCCGGCCTTCGTGCGCCAGCGCATGTGGCCGGCGTAGACCATGAACAGCACGGGCCGCACGACTCCGTCGGCCAGGGCCCGGCCGTAGCCGTAGTCGTAGTCGGTCTTGGAGACGCGGATGCCCTGCGCATCGGGCTCGTAGTGCACGAACGGGATGGGCGCCGTGTCGCTGCGGAACGGGGTGCCGGTCAGCGAGAGGCGTTTGGCCGCGTGCTCGAATGCCTCGCGGATCGCATCGCCCCACGAGAGCGTGTCGCCGCCGTGGTGCACCTCGTCGAGGATGACGAGGCTTCGGCCCGAGAGGGTGAGCTCGCGGTGCAGCGCGGGGCGCATCGCGACCTGCGCGTAAGTGACGGCGACGCCGTGGTAGTGGCGGGCGGTGCGGCCGTGCGCGTTGCGGAACCCCGGGTCGAGGCGGATGCCGGCGCGCGCCGCGGCATCCGCCCACTGCCGTTTCAGGTGGTCGGTCGGGGCGACGACGGTGATGCGGTCGATCTCGTGGCGAGCTCGGAGCTCGGCGGCCAGGCGCAGCGCGAAGGTCGTCTTGCCGGCGCCCGGGGTCGCCGCGGCGAGGAAGTCTCGCGGCATGGTGCGCAGGTACAGTTCGAGGGCTTCGGCCTGCCACGCTCGCAGCTTGCCGGCGGTGCCCCAGGCGGCACGCTCGGGGAAGGACGGCGAGAGGTGTTCGGCCGCTGACGTGCCCGGCAGGCTTCCGGGTGGGATCGCGGTACTCACTCTGCAGCACTGTACCCGCTCCCTCCGACACGGTCGGGCAGGTCGTGCGGGCGACCCCGACCACCCCCGTCACGGGGGCAGAATGGGGGGATGTCCACCGAGCATGCCCATCCCTGGTCCCGCTACGTCGCACTCGGCGACTCGTTCACGGAGGGCATCGGCGACCCCGAGCCCGGCGTGCCCGGCGGCCACCGCGGCTGGGCCGACCGTGCGGCCGAGGTGCTCGCCCGAGGCGATCACGATTTCGCGTACGCGAACCTCGCCGTCCGCGGCAAGCTCATCCAGCAGATCATCGACGAGCAGATCGAACCGGCGCTCGAGCTCCGCCCCGACCTCATCACGATCTCGGCCGGCGGCAACGACGTCATCCGGCCCGGCACCGACCCCGACGAGATCGGCGCGCGCTTCGAGTACATGATCGAGCGGCTCTCGCGCGACCGGGCGACGATCGTCGTGTTCACCGGAGTGGATGTCGGCTTCTCGCCCGTGTTCCGCGGCATCCGCGGCAAGGTCGCGATCTACAACGAGAACGTGCGGCGGGTCGCGCAGAAGCACGACTGCATCGTGGCCGACCAGTGGGCCCTCACCGAGATCCAGGACCAGCGCATGTGGGCCCCCGACCGTCTGCACCTGAACCCGCTCGGCCACCACACCGTTGCCCGCATGGTGCTCGCCGCCCTGAACGTCGACAACGATCTGCAACCGCTGCGGCCCGAACCGCTGCCGCACACCAGCTGGCGGCAGGCCCGCGCCGAAGACCTTTCCTGGGCGCGCGAATACCTCGTGCCGTGGGTGCTGCGGCGCATCCGCCACCAGTCCTCCGGCGACCATGTGACGCCCAAGCGCCCCGAGGCCGGGCCGTTCGAGGACGCTACTCCCCCAGCGCCCCGGGATTCGTGAGGCGCCACCAGAAGCCGGGGTCGTCGATCGTCGCATCGATCGTGATCGGCACCTCGACGCGCTGATCGCCGGCGGTCACCGTCGCCGTGCCGGCCGGCTCGCCGCGGGCGGCGAGCCCGAGCGGATCCGCCTCGACGGCGACCTCGACGGGCGTGTCGCCCCAGACGAGCATCGTGGCCGTCTTCGAGGCTCGCGCGCGGGCGGTGTCGCCCCACGGCGTGTCGTACTCGGCGAGCACATCGCCGGCGGTGACGGCGGTGACCTCGTGGAAGCCGGGGGCGACGCTGTCGAGGAGGGCCGCGACGGCATCCCGGAGCACCTCGTGGTCGGCGGCGCCGAGGAGCACGCCGACGAGCGTGATGGTCCGCGAGCCCACCTCGAGGTCGGCCGAGAACAGCAGGTTCGCCGCGAAGTCGGTCGTACCCGTCTTGATACCGTCGACGCCGTGCCTGCCGAGGAGCTTGTTCGAGTTCTCGAGGGTGCCGAGCTCGGGGACGTCGACGCGCTGCGTGGCGACGATCTTCGCCAGCACCGGGTTGTCGAGGGCGAGCTCGCCGAGCCTGACCAGCTCGGTCGCCGTGCTCGTGTTTCCGGCGTCCAGACCGCTCGAGTCGGTGATCGTCGTGTGTTCGAAGCCCTGCTCGGCCAGCCACGCCCGCGCCCGCTCGAGGAAGGCGCCGGGCGAACCGAAGGCCCAGTTCGTGATGGAGATCGCGTAGTTGTTGCCGGATGGCAGCAGCATCGCTTCGAGGCTTTCGACGAGGCTCAGGCTCGAACCGGCTGCGACCGGGGCGACTGAGCCGTTCTGCGCGATCATGTCCCAGTAGATGTCGACGTCTGCGTCCGTGTACTGGATCGACGGACCGGCCTCGCCCTCGGCGACGGGCTCGGCCTCCAGCACGACGAGCGCGGTGATGACCTTCGTGATCGAGGCGGTCTCCAACGGGGCGGGCGCCTCCTTGACGAGCAATGGCTCGTCGAAGCCGACGGCACCGACCGCGTACGCGCCGAAGCCGGGTTCGGCCAGGGCTGCCGGTTCGCCGACGTGCGCTGCGGGCGCCTGGAGGACGGCGGCGTAGTCGGGCACTTCGGCGCCGAGCGCGTTGCCCGTGTACACCCCGGCGGTCGTGGCCAGTGCGACGACGGCGGCCGCCGCGGTGCCGACGACGATGCGGCGCCGGCGGTAGATCGCATCGCGGTCCTGTCTCGGATCGGTCATGGTTCCTCCCCCGTCAGAGCGTAGAGGACGACGGCCGCCGCGGCCGCGACGTTCAGCGAGTCGACGCCGTGTCGCATGGGGATCGTGACGACGCGATCGGCGGATGCCAGGGCGCGCCGGCTCAGCCCGTCGCCCTCGGTGCCGAAGACGACCGCGAGACGCTCGGGGGCGTTCGCCGCCAGTTCGCGCAGGCTCACCGCGTCGTCGGCGAGGGCGAGGGCGGCGATCTCGAAGCCGGCGCCGTGCAGGATGCCGCCGAGCTCTCCCCATTCCGGGGCCCGGGTCCAGGGCACCTGGAAGACGGTGCCCATGCTGACGCGGATGCTGCGCCGGTAGAGCGGATCGGCGCAGCGGGGCGTGACGAGCACCGCATCGGCGCCGAGTGCTGCGACGCTGCGGAAGATCGCGCCGACGTTGGTGTGGTCGACGATGTCTTCGAGCACGACGACGCGGCGGGCGTCGGCGAGGAGCTCGGCCGGCTCCGGCAGCACCGGCCGGTGCATCGCCGCGAGTGCGCCGCGGTGCACCCGGTAGCCGGTGATCGCTTCGAGCTCGGCGGGGTCGGCGAGGTGCACGACGACGTCGTGGGCTTCGAGGTCCTCGGCCAGGCCCGGCAGCCACTTCTCCTCCATGAGGAGCGAGCGCGGTTCGTGGCCGGCGGCGAGGGCGCGCCGGATGACCTTGGCCGACTCGGCGATGTACAGGCCGCGCTCGGGCTCGAGCGTCTGACGGAGCGCGACGTCGGTCAGCCGCGCGTAGTCGGCGACCTCCTCGCCCGCCGTGTCGCGGACTCGTTCGATGCGCATCCGTGCTCCCTTCCCTCCAAGTGTGGCCCGCTCGGAAACAAACCGGAAAACGAGCGCGTTTACACTCGGGAGCAGTGAGGGGATCCGCCATGAACATCCTGACCCAGACCGCCGGCATCGACGAGGCGCGCGCGCTCATGACGGGCGCGCGCACCGCGGTGCTGACCGGCGCGGGCGTCTCGACCGACTCGGGCATCCCCGATTACCGCGGCGAGGGTGCCCCGGTGCGCACGCCGATGACCTTCCAGACCTTCCGCTCCTCGGATGCCGCGAGGCGCCGCTACTGGGCCGGCAGCCACCTCGGCTGGCGGAGCTTCGGCAGCGCCCGCCCGAACGCGGGGCACGAGGCCCTCGCGCGCCTCGAGTCGGCCGGCGCCGTCACCGGCGTCGTCACGCAGAACGTCGACGGCCTGCACCGACGCGCCGGCAGCCGGCACGTCGTCGAACTGCACGGCAGCATGGACCGGGTCGTATGCCTCGCCTGCGGGCAGTCCTTCGCCAGGCAGTCGGTCGCGACCCGCCTCGAAGACCTGAACCCCTGGTTCGACCTGGACCAGGAGGTGCGGCAGCGCCCCGACGGCGACGTCGAGGTCGACCGCATCGACGAGATGATCGTGCCCGACTGCACCGTGTGCGGCGGCATGCTGAAGCCCGATGTGGTCTTCTTCGGCGAGTTCGTGCCCGTCGAGGTCTTCCGCACGGCGGCCTCGCTCGTCTCCGCGAGCGATGTGCTGCTCGTGGCCGGCTCCTCGCTCGTCGTGAACTCCGGCATCCGCCTGCTCGAGCAGGCCAGGCGCCGGCGGATGCCGATCGTCATCGTGAACCGCGGCGAGACCCGCGGCGACGCGCGCGCGAGCGTGAAGATCGACGCGGGCACGACCGAGACGCTCCTGGCCCTCGCCGACGCGCTCGCCGGGTGAGCTCTCCGCCTCGGTCCGCCGGCACAGTCCGTTCGCTCAGTCCGTTCGCTTCGCCGGCCGGCGCTTCGGCAGCGGCATCCCGGGCGGCATCGTCATCGTGCGGCCGATGACCTCGAGCAGCCGGTCGGCCGAGGCCGCCCAGGTGAAGCGTTCGGATTCGGCCAGGCCCGCCTCGCTCGCCGCCTCCCACTGCCCCGGTTCCTCGAGTTCGCGGATTCGGGCGACGAGCGCCTCGGGCGAGTCGGCGTCGAAGTAGCGGGCGGCCTCGCCGCCGATCTCTCGGAAGATCGGGGTGTCGCTGACGACGACGGGGGTGCCCAGGCGCATCGCTTCGACGAGCGGGATGCCGAAGCCCTCGGCCTTGGAGGCATGCACGAGCGCGGTCGCGTTCGCGAGCATCGACCCGTAGTCGGCGTCGCTCACCCCGTTGTGGAACACCACGTACCCCTGCGGGCCGAGCGCGTGCAGGCGTCGACGGTCGGCGTCGCCGACCTTGCCGAGCAGGTGCAGCTCGTAGTCGGGCATGAGCGCTGCGGCGCGCACGAGGGTCTCGACGTTCTTGTACGGCATGTACGAGCCCATGTAGACGAGGCGTTTGCGGGTCGGCCGGGTGCGCGGCAGGGTGACGGGCGCCAGGGCATCCGCCGCGTTCGGCACGACCGAGACCTCTCGGCGCGTCAACTCGTGCTCGCTGATGAGCCCTGCGGTCGTCTCCGAGACCGTGACGACGGCGTCGGCCCGGTTCAGCAGCAGCCGCTGCGGCCACCATGCGAGGTGGTATAGGCGCCACAGCAGGCGGATCGGCGCCGGCAGGTCGCGCGGCGGCGTGCGGTGCTCGTAGTAGATGAGGTCGTGCAGGGTGAGGATGAGCCGGTACGTGCGACCCCAGGATCCCATCGTCTGCATGGGCGAGAACACGACATCGGGCTTCAGCCGGCGCACGCGGAAGCCGACGAACGGTTCGAGGATGCTCGTGGGGGCGCCGACCAGCTGCCACGGCAGCTGCGGCAGCAGTTCGAGCTGGCGGTGGTCGCTGATCAGCATGGTGACCGGGTGCCGTTCGGCCAGGGCCTCGACGATGCCCGCCGTGAAGCGGCTGATGCCGTCGTGCCGGCCGATCCGGGTGTAGCGGCAGTCGACGACGATCTTCACGCGGGATCTTCCTCCAGGAACGTGCGGACGGCGCGGGCCGCCCGCTCGGGGGCTTCGTAGTGGATCAGGTGGCCGACCTCGGGCACGACCTCGAGGCGGGCGTCGGCGAAGCGGCGCTGCAGGGCGTGCTGGGCGGCGATGGGGGTGATGTCGTCGCGTGCGGCGGCGACGAGCAGCACGGGCGTGCGGATGTCGGCGGCGTACTCGCGCACATCGTGCGAGACCGAGGCGCGGAAGGCCTGCAGCACGACGTCGCGGTCGCGGAAGGCGGAGAAGTACCGGTCGTGCTGGTCGTGGATCCAGCGCCGCAGCGCGGGGTCGCGGGTCTTGGCCATCACCATGCTCATGATGCGCACGACGATGCGATTGCGCAGCAGCCCGAACCCGGCCCGCTCCGGAAGCGCGGCCCCGGCCCGGTAATAGAGCACCGCGAGCCGCGTCATGATGCCGCGCGGACCCTCCAACGCGGGGGCGCCGATCGGGTTGACGAGCACGACGCGCGAAACCGGCATGCCGGCCGAGACGGCGGCCGAGACGATGATCGAGCCGAAGGAGTGGCCGAGGACGACGGGCGGTTCGGCCAGGCCGAGGCCGGCGACGAACGCCGCGAGCCACGCGGAGTAGCCGGTGATGCCGTGGCCGCCCTCCGGCAGCGGGCCGGAACGGCCGAAGCCCGGCAGGTCCGGCATCAGCACGCGCACGCCCGGCAGGCCGGCCACGATCGGCTCGAGGCCGTGGTGGTCGCCGCGGAAGCCGTGCACGAAGACCATCGTCGTCGGCGCATCCGAATCGCCGTACTCCCACCACCAGGTGTCGGAACCGAGCACGTCCGCCGAATGGGAGCGCACGGGGATGCGACCGAGGGCGTCGGCGTAGGGGGAGGCGATCATCGGCTCCAGTGTACGGGCAGCAGCCTGACCGGCCCCTGCGCCCGCCCGACGATTCGCCGGGGCGATGCCGGCCGCCGCGCCGCCTCCGTGGAACGACCGTGTCGCCGGGCCCCGGTACAGTCGCCGGCATGGATCTCATCGTCACCGCCCCCTGGGCCGCGAGTCTCGCCGTCTTCGATCTCGAGACCACCGGCATCGACCACGAGACCAGCCGTATCGTCACCGCCCACGTGGGCGTGCTCGATGCCGCCGGCCGCGTCGCGCATCAGCACGGCTGGCTGATCGACCCGGGCGTGGAGATCCCGCCGGGAGCAACCGCCGTGCACGGCATCACGACCGAGCGCGCGCGGGCCGAAGGCATGCCGCCGCCGGCCGCCGTCGCCGAGATCCTCGGTGTGCTCGGGCAGGCGCGGGCCGACGGGGCGGCGATCACGGCCTACAACGCCGCCTACGACCTCACGATCCTCGACCGGGAGGCCGCTCGCTACGGCCTTGCGGGCCTCGGCGACCCGGCTCCGGTCGTCGACCCCTACATCATCGACAAGGCCGTCGACCGTTATCGTCGCGGCAAGCGCACCCTCGCGGCGACGTCGGCCCACTACGGGGTCGAACTCGAGACGGCCCACGACGCCGGGGCGGATGCCCTGGCCGCCGGTCTCGTGGCGCAGGCGATCGCGCGCGCCTTCCCCGAGCTCGCCGAGCTGGACGCTGCCGCCATGCACGCCCGGCAGATCGCGTGGAGCCGCGAGCAGGCCGAGAGCTACCAGGCGTGGCGGCGGGCGAACGGCAGCCCGGACTTCACGGCCTCGGGCGTCTGGCCGGTTCGCTGAGCCGGTGCAGGGCTCGCCCGCGCGCCGGTCCGCATGCACGACGAAGGCGGGCGCCCCTCGGGACGCCCGCCTGCCGGAACGGCTTACTTGCCGAAGGCCTTGAAGCGCTGGTTGAACTTCTCGACTCGGCCGGCCGAGTCGAGGATGCGCTGCTTGCCCGTGTAGAACGGGTGCGAGGCCGAGGAGATCTCGACGTCGATGACGGGGTAGGTGGTGCCGTCGAGGTCGATCGTCTTCTCGCTCGTCGCGGTCGAGCGGGTGAGGAAGGTTTCGCCCGAGGCGAGGTCGCGGAAGACGACGGGAGCGTATGCGGGGTGGATGTCGGTCTTCATGAAGACTTCCTTGCTGGTTCGTGGCTGGATGGGGATCGCCGGGCCGGATCGGAATCGCTGCTCGGCGCACGCATGTCGGCACCGCAGCCGGAAGGCCGGGGGCCAGCTGTCGAGTCTAGCAGATCAGCGGCCGGATGCTCAGGCGGAGGCGGCGCGAGCGGCATACCGCCCGTCGGCCTCGGTGAGCTCGATCGGAATGCCGAACGCGTCGCTCAGGGTATCTGAGGTCAGGGCCTCCGCGAAGGGGCCTTCGGCGACGATCCGGCCCTCGCGGAGCAGGAGGGCGTGCGTGAAGCCCCTCGGGATCTCTTCGACATGGTGGGTGACCATGACGATCGCCGGCGACGACGGGGAGGACGCGTAGCCGCCGAGCAGGCCGACGAGTTCTTCGCGGGCGCCGAGGTCGAGGCTCGCGGCCGGCTCGTCGAGCAGCAGCAGCTCCGGGTCGGTCATGACGGCGCGTGCGATCTGCACGCGCTTCTGCTCGCCGTCGGAGAGGTTGCCGAATCGGCGGTCGGCGAGGGCTTCGAGCCCCCACTCCTCGAGCACGCGCTTGGCGCGGCGGTCGTCGATGCCCTCGTACTCCTCGTTCCAGCGGCCGGTCACCGAGTACGCGGCGGTCAGCACCGCGTCCTTCACGGTCTCGTTCGCGGGAATGCGGCGGGCCATCGCGGTCGAGGCGAAGCCGATCATGGGGCGCAGTTCGAACACGTCGACCTTGCCGAGGCGCTCCTGCAGCACCTCCACCGTGCCCTTCGTGGGGTGCATGGCGGCCGCGGCGAGCTGGAGCATCGTCGTCTTGCCGGCTCCGTTGGGGCCGAGGATCGCCCAGCGCTCATCGGATGCGACGGTCCAGCTCACCGAGTCGAGGATCGTGTTGCCGTCGCGCACCACTGAGACGTCATCGAACTGCAGAACCGTGCTCGCCATGCCCACCATGCTAGCCGTCTCGGAGAGGGCGCTCAGACACGCTCCGGCCACTCGCTACCCTGGGTGGATGCCCGGTCCCCTCCTCGTCTTCGACGCCGACTCCACGCTCATCGACCAGGAGGCCATCGAGCTCCTCGCCGAGCGGGCCGGAAGCCTCGAACGCGTCGCCGAGGTCACCGGACGCGCCATGCGCGGCGAGCTCGATTTCGCCGCGAGCCTGCGCGAACGCGTCGCGACCCTCGCCGGCCTGCCCGTCGAGGTCTTCGCCGAGGTTCGCGAGCGGATGACGCCGACCCGCGGCGCGCGCGAGCTCATCGCGGCCGTGCGATCGCGGGGCGGCCGCACCGGGGTCGTCTCCGGAGGCTTCCACGAACTCCTGGACCCCCTGGCCGCCGAACTCGGGCTCGACCATGTGCGCGCGAACCGGCTCGAAGTCGCAGACGGGCGCCTCACCGGCCTGGTCGACGGGCCGATCATCGACGCCGCGGCCAAGCGCGAGGCGCTGGCCGAATGGGCGGCGGCCTCCGGCATCCACCCGCGGAACACGATCGCCGTCGGCGACGGCGCCAATGACCTGCTCATGCTCGAGGCGGCCGGCCTCGGCGTCGCCTTCTGCGCGAAGCCCGTCGTGCGCGAACGCGCCGACCTCGCGATCGTCGACCGCGACCTGTCGAACGCGATCGCCCTGCTCGGTTGAGCCTCAGTTCGGTCGAGCCTCAGTGCCCCATGCCGAGCCCGCCGTCGACGGGGATGACGGCGCCCGAGATGTAGCCGGCGTCGTCGCCGGCGACCCAGGCGACCACGCGTGCGACCTCGGAGGGCTCGGCGAAACGGCCGGCCGGGATCGAGCGCAGGTATTCGGCCTGCTGCGCCTCGGGCAGGGCGTCGGTCATATCGGTGCGGATGAAGCCGGGGGCGACGACGTTCGCCGTGATGCCGCGGGCACCGAGCTCGCGGGTGATCGAACGCGCCATGCCGACGAGCCCGGCCTTCGAGGCGGCGTAGTTGACCTGCCCGGGCGAGCCGTAGAGGCCCACGACGCTCGAGATGAACACGATCCGGCCGAACCTCGCCTTCAGCATGCCCTTCGAGGCGCGCTTGGCGACGCGGAAGGCACCGGCGAGGTTCGTGTCGACGACGCTCGTGAAGTCCTCGTCGCTCATCCGCATGAGCAGGGTGTCTTTCGTGACGCCCGCGTTCGCGACGACGACCTCGACCGGCCCGAGCGCGGCCTCGACCTCGGCGAAGGCCCGGTCGACCGATCCGGCGTCCGTCACGTCGGCCCGCACCGTGAGCGCGCCGTCGGGCCCCTCGCCCGAGCGCGCCGTGACGGCCACCCGGTGTCCGGCACGGAGGAACTCCTCCGCGATGGCGCGTCCGATCCCCCGGTTTCCGCCGGTGACCAGAACAGTGCGTGCCTCGGGCATTCGATCGTCCTCTCGCGGGTCGCGTCGGCCTGCCCCGGCGGGCGGCCCGTCCCAGCATACGGGGGCCGCGGATGGGGCCCGAGCCCGCTCGGGCGACGTAGGCTTAAGGGAAGAGGAGCGCCGCGAACGGCGGCGACGGAATGAACGCACACCAGTCGATCACGGCCCTGCCGCCCTCCCCCGAGGACGAGCGGCGCAGCCGCATGATCAAGTACACCGTCATGATGTCGGTGCGCGTCGCCTGCATCTTCGCGATGATGTTCGTGCAGGGCTGGTGGATCCTGCTGTTCGCCCTCGGCGCCGTGTTCCTGCCCTACTTCGCCGTCGTCGTCGCCAACGTCACGGGCGGCAAGCAAAGCGCGGTGCTGCGGCCGGGCAACGTGCTGCACGTTCCGCGCGACGGGGCGACCGGGAACGACGGAGCCTCCGGGAATGACGGGGCATCCGGGCGAGACGGTGCATCCACCGGCGAGGACGGACGTTGATGCTCGGACTCGGCAGCGGCCCGGCCGCCGACGCATGCTCCCGCGCCGGATGCGGCGAACCCGCCGCCTGGCGCATCGACTGGCGCAACCCCAAGATCCACGAGGAGACGCGTGTGAAGACCTGGCTCGCCTGCGACGAGCACCTCGGCTTCCTCCGCGAGTTCCTCGCCGCCCGCGACTTCCCGCTCGAGGTGCGCGCCTTCGGCGACGGGGCGGCATCGTGAACCCGGGGTGGCGCTTCCTCGTGAGCGGCCGCTGGGCCGGCTATCTCGCGCTCGTCATCGTCTTCGCGATCGTGTGTTCGGGGCTCGGCACCTGGCAGCTGAATCGTCGTGCCGAAGCCCTCACCGAGGTCGCCCGCATCGATGCGAACTACGATGCCGACCCCGTCCCGGTCGCCGAAGCGCTCCCCGACCCCGACGGCTTCGACGCCGACGACAAGTGGCTGCCCGTCGAGCTCACCGGCCGGTACCTCACGGACGAGGAGGTCCTCGTGCGCAACCGCCCCTACGGCGGCTCGGTCGGCTATGAGATCCTCACCCCGTTCCGCACCGACGACGGTCTCGTCTTCGCCGTGGATCGCGGATGGGTCCCGCCGGCCTCCGACGGCGGCATCGGCGAGGTGCCGGCCGCCCCCGACGGCCATGTGACGGTCGCCGCGCGGCTGAAGGCCGGCGAAGGCACCATCGACGGGCGCACCTCGACCGCCGAGGTGCTCGCGACCATCAACCTCGACGAACTCGCCGAGCGCGTCGGCGAACCGACGTACACCGGCGCATACGGACTCCTCGTCTCCCAGGCGGACGGCGAACTCCCCTACCCGTCCGCACGGCCCGAACGCGACGAAGGCCCGCACCTCTCCTATGCGCTGCAGTGGTACGTGTTCGCGCTGCTCGCCTTCATCGGCCTCGTCTGGGCCGCCAGGCAGGAGAAGCGCGGCATCGAAGAGGCGGCCGAAGGCCGACAGGGCGCGGCGGATGCCGGTGCCGGCCCCGATGGGCGCGACCCGGCATCCGCACCCGCCGCCTTCGACGCGGAGACGCGCTACGCCCGCCGCCCGAAGGCCTCCAAGCGGGCCCGCACGAAACCGAACGACGCCGACGTCGAGGACGAGATCCTGGATCGGCGCTAAGCCAGCTCGATGAGCTCCTGGTACTCGCGGCTCCAGTGGTCCTCGACGCCGTCGGGCATGATGAGGACCCGCTCCGGGTTCAGCGCCTCGACCGCGCCCGGATCGTGCGAGACGAGCACGACGGAACCCTCGTAGTGCGCGAGCGCGTCGAGGATCTCGGCGCGGCTGGCCGGGTCGAGGTTGTTCGTCGGCTCGTCCAGCAGCAGCACGTTCGCCCCGCTGACGACGATCATCGCAAGCGCCAGGCGCGTCTTCTCGCCGCCGGAGAGCACCCCGGCCGGCTTGTGCACGTCGTCGCCGGTGAAGAGGAAGGAGCCGAGGACCTTGCGGGCCTCGGTCTCGGTGAGATTCGGCGAAGCGCTCACCATGTTGTCCAGCACCGAACGGGCCACGTCGATCGTCTCGTGCTCCTGGGCGTAGTAGCCGATGCGGAGGCCGTGGCCGGCCTCGACGGAGCCGGTGTCGGGGGCATCCACTCCCGCGAGGATCCGCAGCAGCGTCGTCTTGCCGGCGCCGTTCAGGCCGATGATGACGACCTTCGAGCCGCGGTCGATCGCGAGGTCGACGGCCGTGAAGATCTCCAGCGAACCGTACGACTTCGACAGACCGCTCGCGGTGATCGGGGTGCGTCCGCACGGTGCGGGCGTCGGGAAGCGGAGCTTGGCGACCCGATCGACGGCCCGCACCTCCTCCAGGCCCGACAGCAGCTTCTCGGCGCGTGCGACCATCTGGTGGGCTGCGGCGGCCTTCGTGGCCTTCGCGCCGAACTTCGCGGCCTGGGTGCGCAGGGCGTCGGCCTTCTTCTCGGCGTTGACGCGTTCCTTCTTGCGGCGTTCCTCGTCGGCGGCGCGCTGGCGCTGGTAATGCTTCCAGCCCATGTTGTAGATGTCGATGAGCGAACGGTTCGCGTCGAGGTAGAAGACGCGGTTGACGACCTCGCCGACGAGTTCCTCGTCGTGCGTGATGACGATGACGCCGCCCTGGTACGCCTTCAGGAATTCGCGGAGCCACACGACCGAGTCGGCATCGAGGTGGTTCGTGGGCTCGTCGAGGATCATCGTGTCGGCGTCCGAGAACAGGATGCGCGCGAGCTCGATGCGGCGTCGCTGCCCGCCCGAGAGCGTCTTCAGCGGCTGGTCGAGGATGCGGTCGGGCAGGTTCAGGTTCGAGGCGATGGATGCCGCCTCGGCCTCGGCCGCATAGCCGCCGAGGGCCTGGAAACGGTCGGTGAGCGTTCCGTAGCGTTTCATGGCCTTCTCGGCAACGGCCGGATCGTCGCTGGCCATGAGCTCGGAGGCCTCGCGCATGCCGAGGGCGATGGATCCGAGTCCGCGGGCGTCGAGGATGCGCGTGCGCGCGAGCATCTCGGGGTCGCCGGAGCGCGGATCCTGCGGCAGGTAGCCGATCTCGCCGGAGCGGTCGATGCGGCCGTCGGTCGGCAGGGTCTCGCCGGCGAGGGTCTTCGTGAGGGTCGTCTTGCCGGCGCCGTTGCGGCCGACGAGGCCGATCTTGTCGCCGGGCGCGACCCGGAACGAGACGTGCTCCATGAGCAGGCGCGCACCGACGCGGATCTCGAGGTCGTGGACGGCGAGCACGGGGCATCATCCTTCGCAGGTCGGAAGTCGGGGGTCGGCGCCGAACGGCACAGCTTTCCACTCTAACGCCCGCTTCGTGCATGCTCGCCGCGCGGGGTCGTGTCGGGCGGGCCGCGCCGGGCGGGCCCCGTGTCGGCGGTATCCGGGAGGATGACGGTATGACGACCACCGCGCTCAGGTCCGCACGTCTCGCCTCGCACGGCTTGAGCCGGCCGGTCGGCGGCGCGGCCGACGTCGTCGGGCGTCTCGGCGCTGTGCAGGGGCAGGATTTCGGGGCGTTGCGCTGGGCGATCGGGGCGCGGATGCCGCGGGGCGCCCGTGCCGCAGACATCGACCGGGCCCTCGAGGCGCGCCTGATCGTCCGCGGGTGGCCGATGCGCGGCACCCTGCACGCGGTCGATCCGGCGCTCTTCCACCCCCTCGTCTCGCTCACCGGCGAACGGGTGCTGCGGCAGATGGCCGGCCGGCGCCGAGCCCTCGGCATCGACGACGGGTTGGAGCACCGGGCGCGCGCGGTGCTCGAGCACGAGCTGGCCGGCGGCTCGCGTTCGCGCGAGGAGATCCGGGAGGCGTGGCGGGCGGCCGGCCTCGAAGCGGAACGCGAGCGCGGCTCGCACCTGCTGTACGGCTTCGCCGTCACGGGGCTGATCTGCCTCGGCCCGGTCAGCGGCAACCGGCAGCGCTACGTGCTCACCGAGGAGTGGATGCCGAAGGCGCCGCCTCGTTCGCACGACGAGGCGCTCGCCCTCGCCCTCACGAGTTACGTGCGCGGCCACGCACCGGCATCCGTCGAGGACTTCGCCTGGTGGGCCGGTCTCACGAAGCACGACGCACGGCGCGCTCGCGAGATCGCCGGCGCGGCCCTCGTCGAGGAGGCGGGGCTGCTCTCCCCCGCCGACGGTCCCGAGGCCTCCGCCCGCCCGGGCGGGTCGTATGCGCTCGCCGGCTTCGACGAGTACTACCTGGGCTATTCGGCGCGGGATCGGGTCGCGCCGGCCGGGGCGATGGATCTCATCGTGCCGGGGCGGAACGGCATGTTCCTGCCGATCCTCGTGCACGGCGGACGGGTCGTCGGCACCTGGCGACGCGTGCCGCGCGGCAAGGCCGGCACCGATGTCGAGGTGCGTGCGTTCGACGGCGATGGGGCGGCCATGCCCGAGCGCTTCGCCCCGTCGCTGGCCCGGTGGGCGGCCTTCGCCGGCACCCAGCTCGGCGAGGTGCGCCCGGCCGCATAGTCGCCGGATGGAACGGCGGAGGCGGGGCGGAACCGGTTCGGTGGTTCCGCCCCGCCTCCGGGCGCATCGAATGCTTACTGCTGGAGCGCGGCCTGCAGTTCGATCGTGATCGTGACGGTGTCGCCGAGGAGCACGCCGCCGGTCTCGAGGGCCGCGTTGTAGCTCAGCCCGAAGTCCTCGCGGTTGATCCGGGTCTTGGCGGTGGCGCCGGCCTTGTAGTTGCCGTACGGGTCGCCGCCGAAACCGCCGAACTCGAAGTCGAAGGTGACGGGCTTGGTGATGCCGCGGATCGTGAGGTCGCCGTCGACCTTGAAGTCGCCGTCCTCGACGCGCACGCCGGTGGAGACGAAGTCGATCGTCGGGTAGGTCTCGGCCTCGAAGAAGTCGCCGGTGCGCAGGTGCGCGTCGCGGTTCGGCTCGTTCGTGTCGACCGAGGCGACCTCGGCGGATGCCGTGACGCTCGAGTCGAGCGGGTCCTCGGCGGTGGTGAACGTCGCGGTGAAGCGCTCGAACTTGCCCTTGACCTTGCTGATCATGAGGTGGCGGATGCTGAAGCCGACCTCGCTGTGGGTGGGGTCGATGTTCCAGGTGCCGACGCGGTAGCCGGGGATCTCGATGCTCGAAGAGGTCGTCGTCATGGGTGTTGTCTCCTGATGGTCGAACGGATGGGCCGGTCATGCCCATGACGATTCAAACGCATCCACCGGTGAGGTCTATTCCCCTGCATGAAGATATGTGACGAAGCCGCTCAACGATCTGCCAGGGCCAGGCGCAGGGTCAGCACGTGCCGAGCCGCGTCCTCGAGCCGCTCGGGCGGGATCCGGCCCTCCTCGACCGCCGTGACGAGACCGGAGATGAGCGCCGCCGGGTCGATGCCGACGTCGGCAGGGTCGGCCGGCAGCACGTACAGCAGCAGGTCCCCGCCGGCGACGACGGCGCGAACCGCATTCTCGACGGGATCCTGATACTCGGGCAGGCCGCTGTTCTGCAGCATGGTCATGTCGTCGGTGACGACGACGCCGTCGAACCCGAGCTCGTCGCGGAGCATCTCGTGCCACGCCCGCGACAACGTCGCCGGCTCCTCGTCCACCGCCGGGTAGGCGAGATGCCCCGTCATGACGAGTTCCGCACCGGCGTCGATACCGGCCGCGAACGGCAGCGCGGGCCCCGCACGCCATTCCTCGAGGCTCAGATCGGCGGCGGGGATGCTCGTGTGCGAGTCGCCCGGCGCGGCACCGTGGCCCGGGAAGTGCTTGAGCGTCGATGCGACGACGCCGTGCTCTCCCTCGACGGCCGCCGCCGCCCGCTCGGCCGCAGCCCGGGGATCGGTGCCGAGCACCCGGTCGAAGATGAAGGAGTCCGGGTCGGCCGTGACATCGGCGATGATGCCGAAGTTCACCGAGACGCCGGCCTCGGCCAGCAGGGAGGCCCTGCGGGCGAAGGCCTCCTCCGTCGCCTCCGGCGGCGCATCCCGCAGTGTCGGGGCCGCGGCCGCATCGTCCCACGGAAGCCGTTGCACATCGCCGCCCTCCTCGTCGATGCCGATGAGCAGCGGGAAATCGGGGTCGCCGTCGACGGCGTCGACGAGCGCGGCGAGCTCGGCCGGGGTCGCCGGCACGTTGTCGCCCATGAGGATGAGTCCGCCGATGCCGAGATCGGCCAGCGCGGCCAGCGGCGCCGGATCGGTGCCCGGGGCGTGCAGCATGAAGAGTTGCGCGGCGCGCTGCTCGATCGACATGTCAGACAGGCGCTCCTCGACCTCCGCAGCGATGGGATCGAGCGTCGGCGTCGGCGTTTCGGTCGGAGTCGGCGCGGCCGCCGGGGCACCGCCCGACGGGGCGCACGCGGCCAGCAGCATCAGGGTCGCAGCGGCGATGAGGACCGAAGCGGAGGACCGTCGCATCGCTCCAGCCTACGCGTGTCCCCCGAACGGCCGGGGCGCCGCACGGCTAGACTCGCGGCGCGTATGAAGGGGGGATGCTCGTGCGAGGACGCGTCGTCGCGCTCGCGGCCGGCCTGCTGCTGACCGCCCTGCTCGCGGTGCCGACCCCCGCGGCCTCCGCCGACGAAGACGCCCCGAGCTGGGACGAGGTCGAGGCCGCGAAGCAGGACGCCGATGCCCGCGCCGCCGAGGTCGTGCGGATCGAATCGCTGCTCTCGGAGCTGACGGATCGCGCGGCCGAACTCGGCGAACGCGCCGTCGCCGCGGCCGGGGCGGCCGAGGAGACCAGGCGGGCGCATGACGAAGCCGCCGCCCGGGCGTCGGCGCTCGGCACCCGGGCGGATGCCGCGGCCGCCGCCGCACGCGAAGACCGCGAACGGCTCTCGCGCGTCGTCGCCCGACTCGCCCGCTCGGGCAGCGTCGACCCTTCGATGCGGCTCCTGCTCGGCACCGGGGCCGGCGAGGATGCCGCCGAGCTGCTGGACGGGCTCACCTCGGCATCCCGGATCGCCGAACGCCTCAGCGGGATGAGCGAACGCGCCCGGGCGCAGGCGGCCGAGGCCGACTCGCTGCGCGCGCAGGCCGATATCGCCGCCGCCGAACGCGAACGCCTGGCCGGAGAGGCCGAGGCCCGTGCCGCCGACGCCGAGCGCGAGCGCGCCGCCGCCGAAGCCGACGCGGCACGCACGGGAGAGCAGGCCGACACGCTCGTCGCACAGCTCGCCTCGCTTCGCGACCGCAGCGTCGATCTGGAACGCCGCTACCGGGCCGGCGTCGCCGCGGCCGAAGCCGCCGCCGAACGCGAGCGCGCCGCGCCCGCAGCGGCGGGCCGGGAGCCGGAGACCTGGGCATCCGCACCGGCCGGGGTGCTCGTCGACCCCGACGGGGCGCGTGCCTACGCGGCGGCGGCGATCGGGAGCTACGGATGGGGAGAGAACGAGTACACGTGTCTGGTGCTGCTGTGGAATCGCGAATCGAGCTGGCGGGCCGACGCCCTGAACCCGGAGAGCGGCGCCTACGGCATCCCGCAATCCCTGCCGGCCGGCAAGATGGCCTCGGCCGGGCCCGACTGGCTCACCAACCCCGAGACCCAGATCGACTGGGGCCTCGCGTACATCTCCGGCCGCTACGGGGCGCCGTGCGGAGCGTGGGCGCATTCCGAAGCCGTCAACTGGTACTGAACCGGCTCCCCCGCTCGCGGGCCGTGCTCCAGTACGCTGGAGATGACCACCGAGGACGGCCATGACGCACGATTCGCCAGCACATCCGCACGAGGCGCTCGACAGCATCGACCGCAAGATCGTCGCCGAACTGAGCCGCGACGGGCGGCTCAGCGTGCGCACGCTCGCCGAGCGCGTGCACGTGTCGCGCACCGCCGCGCACAACCGGGTGCAAGCGCTCGTGCGGCGCGGGGTGATCACCGGCTTCGGTGCGCAGATCGACCGCAAGGCGATCGGGCTGAACATCTCGGCACTCGTCGTCGTGCGCATCGCCGAGGTGTCGTGGGAGGCCATCGCCGCCAAGCTCGCCACCCTGCCGTTCGTCGAGAAGGTGCAGGCCGTCTCGGGCGATATCGACATCATCCTCACCGTCAGCGCCCCCGACCACGAGCAGCTGAGCCAGGCGATCCTCCGCGACATCCACGAGATGCCCGGGGTCGTCTCGACGCGCTCGCACCTGATCCTGGCCGAGATCCCCGGCCGCCCGCCCGCGCAGGCCCTGGACATCTGGCGTCACTGAGGCGCTCCGCGGCGGACGCACGGCACGCCTTCCGGCGGCCCGGGGCCGTTCGTTCACGATTGCCGAAAGCGCCCCACGCGGCGGCCGGCGGTGCTCCAGCATGGCCCTATGAGCCTCAACGTCGAGCCGGGAACGCTACGCGCGCTCCCCTCCGAGAAACCGCTCCGCCTTCTCGACAACGCCGGTCACGCCCTCGAGGGCGAGGTCACCGGCGGCTTCGAGCTGCCGGATGCCGACACCCTCCTCGAGCTGTACCGCCGCATGGTCGTCGCCCGGCGATTCGACGTGCAGGTCACGGCCCTGACCCGCCAGGGACGCCTGGCGACCTACCCCTCCGCGCTCGGCGAGGAGGCCTGCGAGATCGGCGCGGTCAGCGCGATCCGCCCCGAGGACTGGTTCTTCCCGACGTACCGCGACAGCGTCGCACTGCTGACCCGCGGCATCCGCCCGGCCGACATCCTCGCCTCCTTCCGCGGCGAATGGCACAACGGCTACGACCAGCGCGAGCACCGCACCGCGGCCCAGGCGACGCCGCTGGCGACCCAGACGCTGCACGCCGTCGGCCTCGCGCACGCCGCACGCCTCCGCGGCGAGCCGATCGTCGCCCTCACCTTCCTCGGCGACGGCGCCACGAGCGAGGGGGACGCGCACGAGGCGTTCAACTTCGGCGCCGTCTGGCAGACGCCGACCGTGTTCGTCGTGCTGAACAACCAGTACGCGATCAGCGTGCCACTCGAACGGCAGACGAACGCGGCGACCCTCGCCGACAAGGCCGTCGGCTACGGCATGCCCGGCTACTTCGTCGACGGCAACGACGTCGCCGCGATGTACGCCGTCACCAAGGCCGCCGTGGAGCGCGCACGCACCGGCGGCGGGCCGACCCTCATCGAAGGCTTCACCTACCGCATCGAGGCCCACACGAACTCCGACGACCCGAGCCGCTACCGCGACCAGCGCGAAGTCGAGCACTGGCGCCGGCGCGACCCGATCGAACGGCTCGAGAAGTACCTCGTCTCGGAGGGGGTGCTCACCGAGTCGATCCGCGAGGAGATCGCCGCTGCCGCCGAGGCCCTCGCCGCCGCCACCCGCGAGGCCATGAACGAGGAGGCCGAGCTCGACCCGCTCGAACTCTTCGACCACGTCTACGCCGCCGAACGGCCGGCGCTCCGCGAGCAGCGCGACGCCCTGGCGGCCGAGCTCGCCGCCCGCAGCGAAGGAGGCGAGCGATGACCACCGCTCACGAGACCGAGACGAAGACCGAGGCCGCAGTGGATGCCGCGCCCGCCGCATCCGCCGGCGCCACGGCATCCGCCGCCCCCGTCACGATGGCCGGCGCCCTGAACCGGGCTCTGCACGATGCGATGGCCGACGACGACACGGTCGTCGTCTTCGGCGAGGACATCGGCCCGCTCGGCGGCGTGTTCCGCGTCACCGACGGGCTGCAGGCCGCGTTCGGCGCCGACCGCGCCTGGGACGCGCCGCTGGCCGAATCCGGCATCGTCGGCACGGCGATCGGCATGGCCGTGTACGGGCTGCGCCCGGTCGTCGAGATGCAGTTCGACGCCTTCAGCTATCCGGCCTTCGAGCAGATCGTCTCGCACGTCGCCAAGATGCGGAACCGCACGAAGGGGCGCCTCAGCCTGCCGATGGTCATCCGCATCCCCTGCGCCGGCGCGATCGGCGGCGTCGAGCACCACTCCGATTCCTCCGAGTCGTATTGGGCGTCGACGCCGGGCCTGACGGTCATGATGCCCTCGAACCCCGCCGACGCCTACTCGATGCTCCGCGAGGCGATCGCCGGCGACGACCCGGTGATCTTCATGGAGCCCAAGAGCCGCTACTGGGCGAAGGACGAACTCGTCCTGCCGGTGCGCACGGCGCCCGCCGACCGCGCCGTCGTGGTCCGCGAGGGCACCGACGTCACCCTGATCGGCTACGGCCCGACCGTGCGCACCGCGCTCGAGGCCGCAGACGCCGCCGTCGACGAGGGCCTCTCGGTCGAGGTGATCGACCTGCGCAGCCTCTCGCCCTTCGACGATGCGACGCTCGACGCCTCGGTGCGGAAGACCGGCCGGGCCGCCGTCATCCACGAGGCCGCGAAGTTCGGCGGCTACGGCGCCGAGGTCGCCGCCCGCATCACCGAACGGAACTTCTTCCATCTGGCCGCACCGGTGCTCCGCATCACCGGCTTCGACATCCCCTACCCGTCGCCGAAGCTCGAGGAACACCATCTGCCGACGCCCGACCGGGTGCTCGAGGCGCTCGCGAGCTGGGAATGGGAGCTGGCATGACGCACGAATTCATCCTCCCCGATCTCGGCGAGGGCCTCACCGAGGCCGAGATCGTCGCCTGGCTCGTCGCCCCCGGCGACGAGGTCGCCGTCGACCAGCCCGTCGTCGAGCTCGAATCCGCGAAGTCGGTCGTGCAGCTGCCGACGCCGCATGCCGGCACGGTCGTCTCCCTCGGCGGCGAGGTCGGCGAGGTGCTGCACGCCGGTGCGGTGCTGCTGACGCTCTCGGGTGCGGATGCCGCGCCCGCCGCCCCCGACGACGCCGCAGGAGCGGATGCCGGCCGTGCGTCCACGGAGTCGCAGCCCGGCGAAGAGTCGGGCGCGGTGCTGATCGGCTACGGCACGCGCGCCTCACGGGCGACGAAGCGCGCCGCGGGGGCCGGTTCGCGGTTCGGCCGCACCGCGACGACGGCGTCCGCATCGGAGCCTGCCGCTTCGGGGCCCGCCGCATCGGCTGCCGCACCGGCATCCACCGGCGAGGCCGCCCCGAGCCTCGACCCCGCGCGCCGCTCACCCGTCGTCTCCCCGATCGTCCGCCGTCTCGCACGCGAGAACGGCTTCGATGCGAGCCGGCTCATCGGCAGCGGCCCCGACCGGCTCGTCGTGCGCCGGGACGTCGAGGCGTACATCCGCTCGGGTCGCGGCTCGCACGTCGGCGCCGAGGCTCCGGCCGCCGCCCCCGCCGCGCCGGCCGTCGCATCCGGCGGTGTCCGCCGGCAGCCGCTCGGCCCGGCCGCCCGTGCCGCCGCCGCGCAGTTCACCCGTTCCCGCCGCGAGATCCCCGAGGCGACGGTTTGGGTCGACGTCGATGCGAGCGGCCTCGTCGCCGCCCGCCGCGAACTGCAGGAGGCGACGGGCGAGCGCTTCGGCTTCACCGCGCTGCTCGCGCGTTTCGCGATCGCCGGCCTGGCCCGCCACCCCGCGCTGAACGCGAGCTTCGACGCCGAACGCTCCGAACTCGTCCTCCACGACGAGGTGCACCTCGGCCTCGCCGCCCAGACCCCGCGCGGCCTCATGGTCCCCGTCGTGCACGGCGCCGGCGGCCTCGACCTCCGGGGCCTGCGCGATGCGATCGCCGACCGCACCCATCAGGCCGGCGAGGGCGCCTTCCCGCCCGATGCGCTGGCCGGCGGCACCTTCACGCTGAACAACTACGGCACGCTCGGCGTCGACGGGTCGGCGGCGATCATCAACCATCCCGAGGTCGCCATGCTCGGCGTCGGCCGGTTCATCGAGCGGCCCTGGGTCGTCGACGGCCGCATCGAAGCGCGCACGGTCACCGAGCTCACCCTCTCCTTCGACCACCGGGTCTGCGACGGCGCCGAGGCGGCGGCGTTCCTCACCTTCGTCGCCGGGTGCATCGAACGCCCGATGCGGCTGCTCGCCGAACTCTGAGGCGACGACTGCGGGGGTGGATGCCGTCTCGATACGCTCGCTGGCGCTCGCTCCTCGACCGGCGGCACCCCGGCGGTCGAGGAGGCCGCTTGCGGCCGTATCGAGACCGCATCCACCCCGCAGTCGTTTCGTCGATCAGAAGAAGTCGCCCGGGGTGCCCGCGGCGCGTTCCACGTCGGTTGTGTCGATGTTCGCCCCGCGCAGACGCGCAACGGCGACCCGCAGGCCGGATTCCATCTGCGCGGCCCAGTTGTCCGACTCCCGCACGGCGGTCTCGGCCGCACGCGCACGCGCCTCGGCGGTCGCGGCGGCCGTGCGCGCCTCGCGCACCTGCCGCACCGCGAGGGTGAGCCCGTAGTAGGCGACGACGACCGTCGCGATCGGGGCCGCGATCACGGCGAGGGCACTGATCGCCGCCCCGGTCGGGCTGAAGGCGATGAGCAGCCCGAAGGCGAGGAAGAGCGCGAGGATCGCGGCGAGCACGACGATCATGAACCGGAAGTCGGTGGTGTGCCGGTTCCGGTCGGGAGCGGCGATGCTGGCGGCGTCCTCGTCGCCGAGCGGCTCGACCGCGCGGTCGATGGGGTCGGCGTCTTCGTTCGGCGTCGCTCGGTATCCTGCGTCTGTCATTGGCTCGATCACTCGCTTCCGTTGCTCGGCTCGCGCACGTGGTCTCATTCAACGCTGCCCCCGCTCGGGGGGTCAAGACGCCGCGCGGGGTGTCGAGATCCCGCCCTCGCGGATGCCGTCCGGCATCCGCACACGGCCTCAGCCTTCCATGACCCGGATCGGCCGGCCCGCCGCCCACGCCGCGATGCCCTCGACGGCGTCTCGGTAGAAGACCTCGTACTGCTCGCGCGTGACATAGCCGATGTGGGGGGTCAGCACGGTGCGCGGCGCCAGCCGCAGGGGGTGGCCGGCCGGAAGCGGTTCGGTGTCGAACACGTCGAGTGCGGCCATGCCGATGCGGTCCTCCTCGAGCGCGGCGATGAGGGCGTGCTCGTCGGCGATCGGCCCCCGCGAGGTGTTCACGAAGATCGCGTCGGGTTTCATGAGCGCGAACTCCCGTTCGCCGACGAGGCCGCGGGTGCGGCGTGAGAGCACGAGGTGGACGGTGAGGATGTCGGCGGCGGCGAACAGTTCCTCCTTCTCGACGCGGCGCACGCCGTGCTCGGATGCGCGCTCTGCGGTGAGGTGCTCGCTCCAGGCGATGACGTCCATGCCGAAGGCGAGGCCGACGCGGGCGACGCGCGCGCCGAGGTTGCCGAGGCCGAGCACGCCGAGGGTGCGGCCCTCGAGGCCGCGGCCGACGGTGCGCTGCCAGCCGGCATCCGCCGTCCAGCCGCGCCCCGCCGAGCCGAGCTCGACGTCGAGGCGGCGGACGGCCGCGAGGATGAGCGCCCAGGTGTGCTCGGCGGCCGGCGACGGCAGGTAGCCCGTGTGGCTCACGACGACGCCGTGCTCGTGCGCCGCGGCGAGGTCGATGGATGCGTTCCGTCGCCCGGTCGAGACGATGAGGCCGAGCTTCGGCAGGCGTGCGAGCCGGGCTGCGGTGAACGGGGTACGCTCGCGCATCGCGACGACGGCGTCGAAGCCGTCGAGCGCGGCGACCACCTCGTCGTCGCCGGCCCCCAGGTATTCGTCGAACACGGTGATCTCGGCGCCGTGGTCGCGTTCGAGCCGGTCCCAGTCGGCGAATCCGCGTGCGGCGTTCTGGTAGTCGTCGAGGATCGCGATGCGCATGCCTGCATCCTAGGCGCGCGGCCGCGAAGCGGCTTCGGGCGGCAGCGCCTCGCAGGCCGCTGGCGCCGCCCGCCCGCGTCGGTGGATGCCGGTATCGTCGTCACGCCGCCCGCACTCCTCACCGGCGCGCGGCATCCCGAACCCGAACCGAGGAGCCTCCACCGCCGATGATGGGCGTCAACCACGCGACGAGCGGCGCAGCCGTCTGGATCGCCGCGACCACCGCCATGCCGTATGCCGCCACCGGCATGTTCCCCCTCGAGGCCACGGGCGTGCTCGTCGGTGCCGCCGTCTGCGCCGGCGCCGCACTCCTGCCCGACGCCGATCACCACAGTGCGACGATCTCGCAGTCGGTGCCCGTGCTCGGCCGTATGCTCACCGGCTTCATCGGCGAGGTCACCGGAGGCCACCGGCAGGGTGCGCATTCGCTGCTGGCCGTCATCGTGGTCGCGGTCGCCGCATACGTGCTCGGGCAGTTCACCGTCGCCACCGAGTGGGTCGGCGAGCTCGCCCCGGGGCCGGCGATCGCGACCGTCGCCCTCGTCGCGTTCGCCGTCAAGGCACGCGAACTCGTGCCGTCGTGGCCGCTCGCGTGGCTCGTCGGGCTCGTCGCCGGGGTGCTCGTCGTCTTCTTCGCCCCGGAGTCCTTCGACTGGTTCCCGCTGGCGATCGTCCTCGGCTACGTCACCCACCTCGCCGGCGACTTCCTGACCTCGGCGGGGCTGCCCGGCGCCCTGTGGCCCTGGGTGCCGAAGCCGCCGCGGTTCTGGCGGCGCCTGCCGATCGTGAGCGCGATCTGGCTGCCGAACGGCTATTTCGCCCTCCCGCTCCTGGGCGATGCCGGGTCGGCGCGCGAGAAGCTCCTCGGCACCGCCCTCGCCGTCTACTGCACGATCGGCATCGGCTACGAGGTGCTGCGCGGGTTCGGCTACGACCCCGCGCAGCTGCTCGCCGGGTTCTGAATCGGCGCCGCCGGCCGCATCCCGGGTGCGATGCGGTCGCCCGCACACCGTAGGCTCGATCGGGTCGCCCCGAACGGGGCGCATCCACACTGCGCGCCGCCCGAGGCGCCGGGAAGGAGCCGGGATGAGGGTCGCCGTCACGGGTGCGAGCGGGTTCATCGGAGGAGCCGTCGCCACCGCTCTCGCCGACGACGGACACCGCGTGACCGGCTACGGTCGCCGGGTCGGCGGGTGGTCGCATCCGCGCGGCACGTACCGGGTGTGGAACATCGGGCGGGGCCCCCTGCGAGACCCCGAGCGGGTGGATGCCGTGGTGCACTGCGCGGCCCTGAGCGACGACTGGGCGCGCTACGAAGACGCCCTGCGGGTCAACCGCGACGGCACGCGCGCGGTCATCCGCACCTTCCCGGGCGCACGCATCGTCCAGGTGTCGACGTCGAGCGTCTACGACGCCTTCGGGCCGAACGTCGACGAACGCGAGGACGCCCGGCCGCCCCGCCGATACCTGAGCGCGTATGCGGCGACCATGGCGCTCGCCGAGGCCGAACTCGGCGGGCGGGACGCCGCGGTGCTCCGCCCGCACGCCGTCTACGGTCCGGGCGATCCGCTGTTCCTGCCGAGCCTCGTCGACGCGGTGCGCGCCGGCCGCCTGGTGCTGCCGGATGCCGGGGCGGTGCAGCACTCCCTGACCCATATCGACAACCTCGTGGATGCCGTGCGCCTCGGCATCCACGCGCACGGGCCCCGCGGGGTCTTCAACGTGACCGACGCCGAACCCGTTCGCCTTTCGCACGCCGTCGCCGAACTGCTCGAACGGCGCGGCACGAAGGTGCGGATCTCCGGGGTGCCGACGGCCGCCGCGATGCGCGGGGCGCACGCCCTCGAACGGGCCGCTCGCATCTCCGGGCGCCGCCCGCCCGTCACCCGGCACGCCGTGAGCCGCCTCGGCTACGAGCGCACCTTCGACCTCACCGCGGCGCGCGAACGACTCGGCTACCGGCCCCGCGAGACGAACTTCGAGGGCGCCGAAGCCTGGTGATCGGCGGCTCCCGCCGCGGACCGCGCGATAGCGTGGAAGCGGGGCCATCATGACGAACCGCGAACCAGCGTTCCGGGTCGGCGATCACGTCGGCTGGAACTCCGAGGCCGGCCACGTCGCCGGCACGATCATCGCCGTGCACACGAGCGACGTCGACTTCCACGGCTACACGCATCACTGTACGCCGGAGCATCCGCAGTACGAGATCCGGAGCGACACGACCACCCATATCGCCCTGCACAAGGGCACCGCCCTGCACCTCCTCGGCGGATGACGGGCTCCGAAAACCGGGGCACGCCGACCGGCGGCGCCCGGGTCGTCTACACGATCGGCCACTCGACCCGTTCCCTCGAGGAGGTCGTCGCCATGCTCCGTGCGCACGACGTCACGGATCTCGTCGACGTGCGGTCGTTCCCGAGCTCGCGGAAGCACCCGCAGTGGAACCGCTCCGAGATCGAGACCTCACTGCCGTCCGACGTCCGCTACCACTGGATCCGCGAGCTCGGCGGGCGTCGCCACACGCCTGCGGGGACCCCCTCACCGAACGACGGATGGCGGGTCAAGGCCTTCCGCGACTACGCCGACTACATGGCCGGCGATGCGTTCCGGCACGGACTCCGGGAGCTGCTCGCGATCGCCGCCGAGGGTACGCCGGCGATCATGTGCAGCGAGGCCGTCCCGTGGCGTTGCCACCGGCGCCTCATCACCGACGCGCTGCTCGTGCGCGGCGTGCGTGTCCGCCACATCATCTCCCCCATCCGCACGACGACGGCCGACCTCACCCCCTTCGCCCGCGTCGACGGCGACCGCATCACCTACCCGGCCGACGCGGACCCCGAAGTGGGGGCCTGAGGCCCCGCGCTCAGCCGGCGAACGCGTCGAGGAGCCAGATCATCCCGAACATGAGGGCGGCGAAGATCGGGAAGATCCACGCGGTCGCGATGAGGAACAGCAGCCGGCGCGGGTTCGCCGGAGCGGCGCCGCGAATCGGGTCGACGATCGCATCGCTGTGCCGGCTCCGCACGTTCTGCACGGTGCCGATCACGGCGATCAGCACGAGCACGGCGGCCGTGACCACGACGACCGGCACCGCGGAGAACACGAGCCAGGCATCCGCGTCTGAGGCGGGCGCCAACAGCGCCGACACCGCGCCGGAGACCGCCGCGATCGCCACCACGACCGCGGGCATCCAGCGCAGTCGTGCCATGGAGCGGATGTAGAGGGGCCAGATGAACATCAGGGTCAGGACGACCGGGATCGCAAGCACCGCAGCCTGCAGCGCGGAGAGCATGATCGGCTCGCCCTCGATCATGGCGGTGCTCGCCAGCGCGAAGGTGATGAACGCGATCAGGCCGATCACCGGCTGCACGACGGTGCGCACGGCCTGCCGGCGGCCTCCCTCTGCGGGAAGGTCGAGCGAGTCCGCGTACTCCCGCGGGGCGCCGAAAGCCTCTTCGGCGCTCTGGCCGCTGTCGGCGAGCAGCTCCGTCACGCTCGCGAGCGCGTCGCCGATCACGGGACCGGGCACCCGGCGCATGCGGAGTTCGACGGTGAAGAGCTCGATCCAAAGCTCGTCGGTCATGGTGGTCGTGTTCATCCGAGGTCCTTCCCGGCCGTTCCGGTCAAATAGTCGTCGGCGTTCGACGCGAACAGCCGCCAGGATCCACGCAGGCGCTCGAGCGCCTCGCGCCCGCTCTCGGTGAGCGAGAAGTATTTGCGCCCTGGGCCGCCGTCGCCCGCACGCCATTCGGCGGTGACGTACCCGGCGCGTTCGTACCGGGTGAGGAGCGGGTACAGGGTGCCGCCCTTGACCGTGCCGAGCCCGTGGGCGGCGAGGTCGGAGATGATCGCATAGCCGTACGACGGCCCGGCCTCGAGGGCGCGAAGGACGAGGATGCCGAGAGCCGCGCGCATCCAGTCTTTCGGCCATTCCCCCTCGGGAGCGGCCGCGGCGGGATCACTATTCTCGTGCACGACTAGATTGTGTCCCTACATAGTCGAACATGTCAAGGTTGAGCCATGGCCAGAACGGACCGCGCATCGCTTCTCATCCATGCCGACCCCGAGCTCCTCTTCGAGGCGCTCACGACTCCCGAAGCACTGCTCGCCTGGCTGCCGCCGGCCGGGATGCACGGCCGCTTCGAGCACGTCGATCTGCGCGAGGGCGGCTCGTACCGGCTGATCCTGAGCTACGAGGACGCCGCCGGCGCACCGGGCAAGACGACCGACGATTCCGATGCCTCGGATGTCCGCATCGTGCGGATCGTCCCGGGCCGTCTCGTCGAGCAGGAGATCGTCTTCGACGCCGAGGACCCGGCGTTCCAGGGCACGATGCGGATGACGTGGACGGTCGATCCCGCCGACGGCGGAGCCGAAGTGCAGATCGAGGCGCGCGGCGTGCCGGACGGGGTCCTCGCCCGCGACCACGCGGCCGGCCTCACCTCGTCGCTGGCGAATCTGGCGGCCTACCTCGATCGCCGGTGATCGCGCTCAGCTCTCGAAGCGCGCCGCGGCTTCCGCGGACGTCGGCGTGAAGAAGCGGACTAGATTGCCGTCGGGGTCGCAGAACAGCAGCGACCGGTTGCCCCAAGGCATGTCGGTCGGTTCGTTCACGAAGCTCTCGATGGAGCCGGCGAGCTGTTCGTAGCTCGTATCGACGTCGTCGACCAGGAAGTCGAGGGCGACCGAACGGTTCGACACGGACTCGGCCGCCCCGTCTCCGAGCATCGGGACGGTCTTCGTGCTCGCGATCGCCAGGGTGTCCCCCGGCGTGCGCAGCTCGGCGAACAGCGGGTGGACGCGGACGGCGGTCAGGCCCGTCAAGTCGCTCCGCGGCCGCTACGGCGGGTACCGCCTCGCCTCGGGGATCCGCATGCCGCCGCTCATGCTCTCGAGCGAGGAAGCCCTCGCCGTGGTCCTCGGACTCCTCAACGCCCGCGCAGCGCCGGGTGTCTCGCACGCCGCGATGCTCACGGCGACGTCGAAAACACGACGGGTGCTGCCGGAGGAAACCGCGCGACGACTGGGCGCGCTGCTCGACACCGCAGCGATCGACACCGTCGACGACCGGACGGTGCCGGACGCCGACATCCTGCTCACCGTCGCCGATGCGGTCGCGAGGCGATACCCGCTCGCCCTCCGATACCGCGGGACTCGCGGCACGGGTCCGGCGAGATCGGTCGAGCCGGAGGACCTCGTCTCGTACGCCGGGCGCTGGTATCTGGTCGCGCACGATGTCGACGCCGCGGCCGGCCGGACCTTCCGGGTGGATCGGATCCAGGAGGCACGACGAATACCCGGAGAGCTCCCGCCGGCCGATCGGAGCGATGCCGCCCGGGCGGTCGCCGAACTGGTCGACGGGTTCGCACGCGCCGAACGGCGATGGCGCATCACGCTCCGCGCACAGGCCGACGAGGCGACGATCCGTGCGGGGTTCCCGGCGAGCGTCGCCGTGATCTCCGCGCTCGACGGGGACGAGGCCGGCTGGCATCGCGTCGAGATCCAGGCCGAGCGCCTCGAGTGGATCCCGCCGGTGATCGCCGCACTGCCGTGCGCGGTGCACGTCGACGAACCCGCCGAACTCCGGAGGCTGCTGCAGCATACCGCGGCGCGTCTTGCGGCGATCGCACGCCGCTCCCCCGTGTGAGCGGCGCATCGCGAGGCGTCCGGCACGTCCGGAAACGAAGAACGGGAACCCGTTGATTGCGCTCGCCGGTTTTCCCCAGAGTTGCTCACCGAAGTTCCCCAGGTCGCGAGGTCAGGTTAGTGCAGGTTTGTGCCGGTCGTGGCGCGGCGGAGTTCGTCGGCTGCGGTGGCGTGGTGGCGGAGCCGGTAGGAGGGCCCGTCGAGTGTGACGACGACGGATCGGTGTAGGAGTCGGTCGAGCATGGCTGCGGCCACGGTGGTGTCGCCGAGGACCTCGCCCCAGGCGCCGACGGGCCGGTTCGTGGTGATCACGATCGAGGTCTTCAGGTAGCGCTGGTTGATGACTTGGAACAGGGCGGACGCGGCTTCTGCGGGCACTGGCAAGTAGCCGAGCTCGTCGATGATGAGGAGCGTGGGTCCGGCGAAGAACCGCATCATCGTGGACCATTTCCCTCGATCGCGGCGCGGTGGCAGCGGGCGGCGAGGTCTGCGGCGGAGGTGAAGTAGACGCGGTAGCCGGCGGTGACGGCGGCGTGCCCGAGGCCGGTCGCGATGTGCGTCTTCCCGACTCCGGGCGGGCCGATCAACAACACGTTCGTGGCGGTATCGATGAATCGGCAGGTGCCGAGCTCGGCGAGTAGGGACTTGTCGATGCCGGAGGCGTGGTCGTGGTCGAAGTCGTCGAGGGTGGCGCCGGTGGGCAGGTTCGCGAAGCGGAACCGGCCGGTGAGGCGGCGGGCTTCGGTCGCGGTGACCTCGATCTGCAGGAGCCGTTCGAGCGCATGGGTGAGCGACCAGCCCTCCGCGGCGGCCTGGTCGAGGACCGTGGGGAGCGCGTCAGCGGCGTCGGCGAGTTTCAGTTCGGCGAGGTGGCCGCGCAGCTGCTGATAGACGGACGCGTCCGTCTTGGTCGGGGCGGGTGTGGTGGTGGTCATCGGAGGGTGTTCCTGTTCTTCGCGGCCTGCTCGTAAGCGGCCAGATCGATCACGGTCGAGACGGGCGCGGCAGGCCCGGTGAGGAGGGCTGCAGCGCGGAGTGCTGCCGTGCCGGGTGGGATGCGTTCCTTGCGTCGGTGCGGGCGGCCCGGTGGCGCCGAGGCCAGAGCGACGGCCTCGAGCGCGGTGACGTGCCCGGTGTCGCGGACGGTGACTCCGAGTCCGGGCTCAGCGACCCGGTGACGGGCGATGACCGCGCCCGAGAGGGTGGCAATGTCGATGATGTCGGCGCCGAGGCGCTGGGAGACGGTCACCTTCGCGGCGGCGAGTTCGGGTGGGACGGAGTAGCGGTTCCCGCGCCAGTCGATCAGCGCCTGCCGTGTCGCGGTGCGCTCCTCGGTCACGATCACCGGGAACGCTGCTGTGGGCAGCGGTCTGAGTCGCTCGTTCGCGAACATGGCCACCGCGGTGCTCGACCCCTGCTCGCCCTCACGGCGCCGGGCATCCTGACCGACCGCGAAGGCGTTCAGGCTGGCCTGCGCCTGCTCGAGGGTGAGGTCGTCGGGCAGTGTGCGCCACCAGCGTTGCGCGGCGGTGTGGTTGTTCTTCTCGACGACGCCCTTGCGGTTACCTGACCGTGGTCGGCAGACCACCGCGGTGACGCCATGGTGCTTCGCGAACCCCGCGAACATCGCCGTGAGATCCCCGGTCCCCGGGTCCAGGACGGTGCGCATCCGATCGAAGCGCCAGACTCCGGGTCAGCCCGCCCAACAGGCCGAGCAGTGCTGTCATCGCGGCGAGCAGGTGCGGGGTGTCCATCGACGGCGAGATCACCGCCCGCCAAACACCGGAGTGCGCGAGAGAGCCGACGAGGACGTATGCGGTCTTGCGACCGAATCCCCAATGGGCGGGCGGGTCGGGCATCTCGACCCAGTCGAACTGAGTCTCCTCCCCGGGCGGGTGCTCGATCACGGCGTTCGCGCGTTTCGTGACATGCGCGCACGCGACGCATGCCGGCCGCAGCCCACGGTCGCGGATCTGCCGGGTCAGCGTCGGATACGACCCGTCGTAGCCGAGTGGACGCAGCTCGTCCAGCAGTGTCACCGCCCACAGATGCGGATCCTCTACCAGCCGTGCGGTGACATAGTCGACGAACACGTCGAACCCGTCTGGCGCCGCGCGTTTACGGACCCCAGGTTTGCGTTCACCGGCCAGGTATGCGCGGATCGTCTTGCGGTCGTGGTGGGTGCGGCGGGCGATCTCGCTGATCGTGAACCCCTGCCGTTTCAGAGCGTGGATGTCCACGCTGCTCCTCTCTGAGAGCATGAGAAACAGGGCCTTCCTCGGGCTGGTGCGTGGTCAGAGACCTCCAGCATCGAGGAAGGCCCGCCTCATGCGACGGAGCGACCCAGGGTGGGGAATATCGATGAGCAGAACCGAGGAATTTCAGTGAGCGCCGTCACCGTGACACCTTCGTGTCGCGTGTTCCCGTTCGACTATTCGGTGGGGCTCCTAAATACTTACTGTGGGCTGTGTCAAGTTCGGTGGACGGTCTGTTTGGTGTTCAGGCCGCGATCGCGGTCTGAGGGTCGTGCTGGGCTCGGACTTCGGCCGGGGTGCGGTATCCGAGGCTCGAGTGCAATCTGCGACGGTTGTAGAACACTTCGATGTACTGCATGACGTGGAACCGTGCCTGCGCTCGGGTCGTGAAGTGGTACCGGTGGTACATCTCGTTCTTCAGCATGCTGAAGAACGATTCGGCCACGGCGTTGTCCCAGCAAACCCCGGTGCGTCCGACCGATAGGCGCACTCCGAGACTGTCGGCGATGTCGGCGTAAGCCTGCGAGGTGTAGACGCTGCCGCGGTCGCTGTGGAAGATCGCCCCGTGCTCGACACGCCCGTGCGCGTGGGCCATGCGAAGGGCGTCGGCGACGAGTTCGGTGCGCATGTGATCGGCCATCGACCAACCCACGACCTCACGGTTGAACAAGTCGATGACGGTGGCCAGGTACAGCCATCCCTGCCCGGTACGCAGGTAGGTGATATCGCCCACCAACCGGGTCCCGGGGTGATCGGCGGTGAAGTCGCGGCAGAGCAGATCGGGGCGTTCGGCGGCGTCAGCGGCGGGGATCGTGGTTCGCTTCCTCGTACGCGGCTGAACGCCGAATAGTCCCGCCTCACGCATGAGTTTCCGGACCAGGCCTTCCGACGCGTGGATGCCGCGGCGGCCCAGTTCGGCCACTACTCGCCGGAACCCGCTGGTCTGGGCCGAGTCGTGATGGATCTGCATGATCAGTTCTGACAGGGCCGCTCGTCGCGTCGCCGCCGGCGAGGCCGTGCCCTGCCGCCGCGCCCACGCGTAGTAGCCGGCGCGAGTAACGCCGAGCATCGAGGCCATGAACTCGACCGTGTGGTTGGCCTTCTCCGCGTGGATCAGCGTGAACTTCACGCTCACCGCTGTTCCCGGGCGAAGAAGGCCGCGGCTTTTTTCAAGAACGCGTTCTCCTCGATCAACCGGCGATTCTCAGCCTCCAGACGAGCGATCCGTGCTGCATCGACCGGCATCGGCGCGGTCTGCGGATCAGGATGCTGCTGCCGGTATGCCTTGACCCAGTACCCCAGCGAGGACTCGTTGATACCCAACTCCCTGGCGACCTGCGCCACCGCACGCTTGCCCTGCACGACGAGCTGGACCGCGTCGGCCTTGAACTCATCCGTGAACTTCCTACGACTCGACGACATCTCGTGAAACTACTTCCTGGTAACAACCGTCAACAGAAAGTGTCACACCCCACTGCAATCGAAACGAGACAACCCGTCAAATCGATGGACTGATGGCAGAAGCCCGAGGTCAGATCAGGGGTGTAGCGCCCCTACGCGCGTTGCGGCCCCCGCGATCGGCGCGCAAAGGGAAGCACTTGCCTACTGAAACGGAGCGGGCCATTGTGGCCGAGTACCAGGCCGGGCAGACGATGAGAGCGATCGCGACGAAGCACGGTATTCATCGTGTCACGGTCAGCGAGGTACTCGATAGGACGGGCACGCCGAAACGGGCTCTTCGGACATCTGTGGGGTGAGGGTCGCCGGGTGATGGTTGGCGGGTAGGGGTCGAGGTCCCCGAGGATCAGAAGCGCTAACTCTCCGATCGACCACGAGGACCTCGACGTGCTTCACCCTACTTCGGCGCGCTCTGCCGTGCTCCCTGCCGCCTGTCCGTGCCCGCGCTGCGACCTGCTGGTCGGTCTCAACGGCGTGCATGTCGAGCACGTCGATCGCCGCGACGGGCTGCTGGTCGTGACGGTCTCGAGCCCGCCGGCACCGACCGGATGCCCGGGATGCGGGGTCGTCGCCATCGGTCGTGGGCGTCGCCGCCGGGTGCTGCATGACGTGCCCGGCATCACACGGGTTCGGATCGTGTGGCGGCAACGCGTGTTCCGCTGCGGCGATGCCGACTGCGCCAGGAAGACGTTCGTCGAGCAACTCCCGGGCCTGGTCGCGCCGCGCGGGTCGATCACGACCCGCGCCATCGCTTGGGCGATCGGGCAGCTGCGACGCGAGCACGCGACCATCGCGGGGCTCGCCCGTCAGCTCGGGACATCGTGGAAGACGGTGTGGCGGGCCGTCGAACCCGAACTGATCAAGCTCGCCGAGGACGAGTCCCGGTTCGAGGGCGTCACGATCCTCGGTATCGATGAGCATGTCTGGCATCACGTCGACCCGCGCCGGCGGGGACCGAAGGAGCTGACCGGGATGGTCGACCTCACCCGCGACAGCAGCGGAAACACACGGGCCAGGCTCCTGGATCTGGTACCCGGCCGGTCCGGGAAGGCGTACGCGGGCTGGCTCGGTGAACGCGGCGACGCATTCCGGAAGCAGGTGAAGATCGCCGCGCTGGATCCGTTCGCCGGATACAAGACCGCGATCGAGGACACGCTCGACGACGCCGTCGCGGTGCTGGACGCGTTCCATGTTGTCAAGCTCGGCACCGCCGCCGTCGACGAGGTCCGCCGTCGTGTTCAGCAGGACACCCTCGGGCATCGGGGCCGCAAAGGGGCTCTTCTGACTTTGGGTGGGGGTCGGGGTGACACGCCGGGCGATGGCGTGGTGGTGTGAGGTGGGTCGAGGCCCCGAGGATCGGTAGCGACCAAGCAACCCTTCCCCAGGAGTCCTCGACCCGTGCCCGATGTTACGGGGTGCGCTTGCGCGCGCCCATCCTCTGCCAGCTACTGCGACCGTTGTGACGTGCTCGTCGGCCTTGGCGGGCTGCGCGTGACAGGCGCCTGCCGCCACGCTGACGGCGTGCTCGTCATCGACCTCGAGTCACCTCCGGGGCCTGCCGGGTGCCCGCGGTGCGGGCGGGTAGCCGAGTCCCGGGGCCGTAAGCAGATCTCGTTGATCGATGCGCCGATGGGCGCCGCCCCGGTGCGTGTCCGGTGGCGCAAGCGCCGGTTCCGGTGCGTCGATGACGCGTGCGCGCAGAAGTCGTTCACCGAGCAGGACACCGCCGTGGCCGCCCCGCGTGCGCAGCTCACGGTCCGAGCCATCTCGTGGGCGGTCGCTCAGATGCGTCGTGAGAACGCGTCGGTGCAGGGCATCGCTCGGCAGCTCGGGGTGTCGTGGAAGACGGTGTGGCGGCACCTCAAACCGGTGCTGGAGCGCCTGGCGGCGGACGAGTCCCGCTTCGCCGGGGTCACCACCCTGGGCGTCGACGAGCACCTGTGGCACCACGTTTCCACCAAGCCCGTCGAAGACGGCGGACGCGGGCCGAAGGAGCTGACCGGGATGGTCGACCTGACCCGCGACGCGTCCGGGCGTGTGCGTGCCAGGCTGCTCGACCTCGTGCCCGGCCGGTCCGCGAGAGCCTATGCCGACTGGTTGCACGAGCGCGGCGAGCAGTTCCGTGACCAGGTGCAGATCGCGACGTTGGCCCCGTTCGCCGGATACAAGAAGGCCCTCGATGACGAACTCGACGACGCGACAGCGGTGCTCGACGCGTTCCACGTCATAAAGCGGCTCTTCGGAGATCTGGTGGGGGTGAGGTGTCCGGGGCGTGACTGGCGTGTAGGGGTCGAGGTCCCCGAGGATCAGAAGCGCTAACCACCTGATTCCGACCGAGGACCTCGACGTGCTTCACCTTACTTCGGGGCGCGTTGACGCGCGTCCGGCTGCTGATCCCTGTGACCGTTGTGACCTGCTGCTGGGCCTGGACGGGGTCCACGTCGAGCATGTCGATCGCCGTGACGGCCTGCTGACGGTCACGGTCTCCAGCCCGCCGGGACCTGCCGGGTGCCCATCGTGCGGGGTGATCGCGACCGGTCGTGGCCGCCGACGCCGGGTGCTGCGGGACGTGCCTGGCGCTGACCGGGTGCGCCTGGTATGGCGGCAACGCGTCTTCCGCTGCGAGGACACCGACTGCGGCCGGAAGACGTTCATGGAACAGCTCCCGTCGTTGGTCGCCCCACGCGGATCGATCACGGCCCGTGCCGTGGTCTGGGCGATCGGGCAGTTGCGTCGCGAACACGCCACCGTCCAAGGCTTGGCTCGTCAGCTCGACACGTCGTGGAAGACGCTCTGGCGGGCCGTCGAACCCGAACTCGAGCAGCTTGCCGCCGACGAGTCCCGGTTCGACGGGGTCAGCACCCTCGGTGTCGATGAACACATCTGGCACCACGTCGATCCCCGCATGCGCGGCCCGAAGGAGTTGACCGGGATGGTCGACCTGACCCGCGACGAGCACGGCAAGACGCACGCCAGGCTGCTGGACCTCGTGCCCGGCCGTTCCGGGCGCGTCTACAAGGCCTGGCTGGACCAACGCGGCGAGGACTTCCGTCGGAACGTGAAAGTGGCCGCCTTGGATCCCTTCGCCGGCTACAAGGCCGCCATCGACGACAAGCTCCACGACGCGATCGCCGTGCTGGACGCGTTCCACGTTGTGAAGCTCGCTACCGCCGCCGTCGACGAGGTCCGCCGCCGGGTCCAACAGGACACCCTCGGCCATCGCGGCCGGAAGGGCGACCCGCTCTACGGGATCCAGACCATCCTCCGCGCCGGGGCCGAGCACCTCACCGACAAGCAACGAGCACGTCTGGTCGCCGCGATCAACGCCGACCCCGCCCACGAGGAAGTCTTCATCGCCTGGCAGTGTGCACAGCAACTCCGCGCCGCCTACCACGCGAAGGATCTGGCCCAAGGACGACGGATCGCCGTCACCGTCGTCGACACGTTCCACACCTGCCCGATCCCCGAGATCGCCCGCTTGGGCCGCACCCTGAGACGGTGGCGCGACGCGTTCCTGGCCTACTTCACCACCGGCCGCTCATCCAACGGCGGCACCGAGGCCGTGAACGGCATCATCGAACTCCACCGCCGCCTCGCCAGAGGCTTCCGCAACCGCCACAACTACCGCCTCCGCATGCTCCTCGCCGCCGGCGGCCTCACCCCATGACCCCCACCGGATGTCCGAAGAGCCCATAAAGCTCGGCACAGCCGCAGTCGATGAGGTCCGTCGTCGCGTTCAGCAGGCCACCCTCGGCCACCGCGGTCGCAGGGGCGACCCGCTCTACGGGATCCGCAACACCCTCCGCGCCGGACGGGAGAACCTCACCGACCGGCAGAAGCAACGCCTCACGGACGCGTTCACGCAGCGGGAGGAGCACGTCGAGGTCGAAGTCGCCTGGCAGTGCGCACAGCAACTCCGCGACGCCTACCGGGACCCCGACCTGACCGCCGGTCGAAAGATCGCCGAACAGGTCCTCGACTCATTCCCCTCGTGCCCGATCCCCGAGATCGCCCGCCTGGGTCGCACCCTGACCCAGTGGCGCGACGCGTTCCTGGCCTACTGGTCCACGGACCGCTCATCCAACGGCGGCACCGAAGCCGTGAACGGCCTCATCGAACTCGCCCGCCGCATCGCGCGCGGGTTCCGCAACTACGACAACTACAGACTCAGAATGCTCCTCATCGCTGGCGGACTCGACCCCACCTAAAGTCAGAAGAGCCCGCAAAGGGGCTCTTCGGACATCCGGTGGGGGTCATGGGGTGAGGCCGCCGGCGGCGAGGAGCATGCGGAGGCGGTAGTTGTGGCGGTTGCGGAAGCCTCTGGCGAGGCGGCGGTGGAGTTCGATGATGCCGTTCACGGCCTCGGTGCCGCCGTTGGATGAGCGGCCGGTGGTGAAGTAGGCCAGGAACGCGTCGCGCCACCGTCTCAGGGTGCGGCCCAAGCGGGCGATCTCGGGGATCGGGCAGGTGTGGAACGTGTCGACGACGGTGACGGCGATCCGTCGTCCTTGGGCCAGATCCTTCGCGTGGTAGGCGGCGCGGAGTTGCTGTGCACACTGCCAGGCGATGAAGACTTCCTCGTGGGCGGGGTCGGCGTTGATCGCGGCGACCAGACGTGCTCGTTGCTTGTCGGTGAGGTGCTCGGCCCCGGCGCGGAGGATGGTCTGGATCCCGTAGAGCGGGTCGCCCTTCCGGCCGCGATGGCCGAGGGTGTCCTGTTGGACCCGGCGGCGGACCTCGTCGACGGCGGCGGTAGCGAGCTTCACAACGTGGAACGCGTCCAGCACGGCGATCGCGTCGTGGAGCTTGTCGTCGATGGCGGCCTTGTAGCCGGCGAAGGGATCCAAGGCGGCCACTTTCACGTTCCGACGGAAGTCCTCGCCGCGTTGGTCCAGCCAGGCCTTGTAGACGCGCCCGGAACGGCCGGGCACGAGGTCCAGCAGCCTGGCGTGCGTCTTGCCGTGCTCGTCGCGGGTCAGGTCGACCATCCCGGTCAACTCCTTCGGGCCGCGCATGCGGGATCGACGTGGTGCCAGATGTGTTCATCGACACCGAGGGTGCTGACCCCGTCGAACCGGGACTCGTCGGCGGCAAGCTGCTCGAGTTCGGGTTCGACGGCCCGCCAGAGCGTCTTCCACGACGTGTCGAGCTGACGAGCCAAGCCTTGGACGGTGGCGTGTTCGCGACGCAACTGCCCGATCGCCCAGACCACGGCACGGGCCGTGATCGATCCGCGTGGGGCGACCAACGACGGGAGCTGTTCCATGAACGTCTTCCGGCCGCAGTCGGTGTCCTCGCAGCGGAAGACGCGTTGCCGCCATACCAGGCGCACCCGGTCAGCGCCAGGCACGTCCCGCAGCACCCGGCGTCGGCGGCCACGACCGGTCGCGATCACCCCGCACGATGGGCACCCGGCAGGTCCCGGCGGGCTGGAGACCGTGACCGTCAGCAGGCCGTCACGGCGATCGACATGCTCGACGTGGACCCCGTCCAGGCCCAGCAGCAGGTCACAACGGTCACAGGGATCAGCAGCCGGACGCGCGTCAACGCGCCCCGAAGTAAGGTGAAGCACGTCGAGGTCCTCGGTCGGAATCAGGTGGTTAGCGCTTCTGATCCTCGGGGACCTCGACCCCTACACGCCAGTCACGCCCCGGACACCTCACCCCCACCAGATCTCCGAAGAGCC